>NZ_CP065997.1:0-2400000 GCF_016127315.1 Achromobacter deleyi | reverse complement strand
AGGAACACGGCGCGCCGCGCGGCGCGGGGAATCGCGAAGAGGACGGGCATGACGACAGGCATCCATCAAAGGGACGTGGGAAGCCGGCGCGCGGGTGGAACCCGCGCGTCGGGTGACAGGAAAATGGGAGAGCAGGTCAGTCCGGGTCGGCGTCGTCCGACGGCCCGCCCGGCTGGTACTCGAGCAGGTCGCCGGGCTGGCATTGCAGCACTTCGCAGATGCGTTCCAGCGTGTCGAAGCGCATGCCCTTCACCTTGCCCGACTTGAGTAACGACAGGTTCGGCTCGGTGATGCCGATTTCCTGGGCCAGCTGGCGCGCCTTCATCTTGCGCTGCGCCAGCATCACATCCAGCCGCACGACGATCGCCATCAGATGAACCCTCGGTTTTCCTCGGCAACCTGGGCCGCCTCTTCCATGGCCCAGGCCAGCGAGAACAGCAGCCCGCCGAGCAGGGCCAGCAGGATGTCGCTGACGTCGATATCGATCAGCATGTGGCGCCCGCCCGGCCCGTTGGCCAGGGTCAGGGCCAACACCAGCACCGTCTTCAGCACCGGCACCGCCAGGCTGAAGGCCGTGACCAGCGCGGCGATGCCGCGCAGCCGGCGCGCGGTGGCGACCGTGAGCACGTCGCCGCGGCCGAAGTCCGTGAACATGGCATAAGCGTGCGCGATGCCGCGCAGCGCCAGGCCGGCGAGCACGCCGAACAACGCGAAGCCCAGCACCCGATAGCCAAAGCCCAGTTGCAGGCGCGGCGCGTTCAGCGTCGGCGCCAGGCCGATGCGCAGCGCGTCGCTCTCGGCGGCCTGCGGCGACGGCGTGACGCCCAGGAACGAATAGATGGCGCGGGCCAGCACCGCCTCGGAAGTGAAGAACCACATGCCGATCATCGCGGCGACCAGCAGCACCGCCGCGGCGATGAGCAGGCCGCGCATCCAGCGGGACAGGCCGCGGATGCGTTCAAGCCGGTTGCGCGCCGGCCTGGCGGCGGGCTTCTGCTGGGCGGTAGGGGGGGTCAGCGCGGCGGCCACGGGGGTCTCCAGAACACGTTGCGAGGGTCAGAAAGTTGCTGTAGTGTAGCAACAAATTATCGTAGAACAATAATTTTTTATCCCACGAGGTAAATCATGCGGCTTGCCCTCGCGCTGGCCTCGCTGCTGGTCGCGCTGCTGCTTTTCTCGCTGGCGCGGCCTCAGCCGGCGGTCGCTTGCGCCACGGGCGGCCGCGCCGCGTTCTCGGCATACCAGCGGACGAAGTCGGCCGAGCGCATCGGCCGCGCGAACAGATAGCCCTGGATATAGGCCACGCCGCGCGCAGTCAGGTAGGTGAACTGCTCCGGCATCTCGACGCCTTCGGCCACCACCGCCAAGCCCAGCCGATGCGACAGCGTGATGATCACGTCGAGCACCGGCGTTTCCTCGCCACCGGGCTCAATGGCCTGCACGAACCCCTTGTCGATCTTGAGATAGTCGACCGGGAATTTCTGCAGGTACGACAGCGAGCAATGCCCCGTGCCGAAGTCATCGATGGCCACGAACACGCCCTGTTCGCGCAGCGTCTCGATGTTCCTGCGGGCCTGGCCGCTGTCCGAGATCAGGCTGCGCTCGGTGATCTCCAGCACCATCAGCGACGGCCGGATGGCGCCGCGGAAGGCCTGCACGTCCTCCACCAGCGCGGGGCAGGAAAGGTGTTCCGGCGCCACGTTCACGGCGATGTGGAAATCCGGCGGCGTGGCCCAGCCCTGCATGTCGCGCTGGATCAGCTTGAGCAGGTGCTGCGTCAGCGGCACGATCATGTTCTCGGCTTCGGCCGCCGCGATGAAGATGTCGGGCCGCACCGGGCCCACGCCCGGGCGGGTCCAGCGCATCAGGGCCTCGGCGCCCTCGCAGCGGCCGGTGCGGTTGCCGTACACCGGCTGGTACTCGACGTGGAACTCGTCGGCCGCCATCGCCCGCCGCAGCTGCTCCTTGAACGACTGCCGGTTGGCCTGCAACCGATACGCGCCCAGCGCCAGCAGCGCGCCGCACAGCAGGGCCACCGGCAGATACGCCATCAGCAGCTGCTGCCAGGCGCGCACCACCGCTTCGGGCGGCGCCATGACCTTGATGGCCAGCTCGCCGCGGCCGGCGATCGACATCGCCGATCCGCCCATCTGCTCCAGCCCGGCCGCCGACCAGCCGTCGTTGTGGATCGGCGCGCCGTTGCCCAGCGTCACCTCCAACTGGTAGGTCCCGAGCGACGAGACCGCGTTCAAGACATCCTGGATGTAGCGGCCATCCACCACCACCGCGCCGCCATGGCCGTTTTCGCCGGCCATGCCCAGCAGCAGCGCGGGCCGGTCCGGCGCCAGCGGCGTGCCGGACACGCTGAGGAACCATTGCGTCGGCGAGATGCCGACTGGCCAGCGCTGGAACACGCCCGAGTCGTAGTCCACTTCGCCCAACGCGGACGAGCAATAGATGTGCGTGTGATTGACCAGCAGCAGCGAACGGAAATAGGGATTGAGCGTGCCCCAGCGGTACAGGTCGGAACGCGCCTCTTCACAGGACCTGGCCGACAGGTCGGTGACGCGCGGCAGGATATCCAGGGCGCGGGCCAGGATCTGCTCGGTCTGGACCCGCACGATCTGGGCCGCGACGGCGGCATCGGCGCGTTCGCTGCGCTGGGCATGCAGCCAGGTCCAGGCCACGCACGCGAGCACGGGCAGCACCAGGGCCAGGGCCACGGGAAAATAGCGCCAGGACGGCGCGCGGACCGTCATTCCAGAGGTAGGCACATCGTCCTCGCTGCTGCAGTCATGGGAGTGACGCAAGGATACAGGGCGAGGCGATCCCGCGCGCGGAGCGAACACAAGCGCTCGACAACGCGCTTTTCCAATATACTGAATGATACTTATTCCTGATGCCTGGTATGTCCGATGGGAAAGCTCCCCGCCTTCTCCGCCCTTGCTTCCCTGTACGTGGACTACCGGCCCTGGCTGGTGGACCGGCTGCGCTTCCGGCTGCGCAACCACGCCGACGCCGAAGACCTCGCCTCCGAGACGTTCCTGCAAGTGGCGGCGGCGCGCTCGCCCTGCCAGATCGCCGAACCCAAGGCATACCTGTCCACCATCGCGCGGCGGCTGCTGTTCCATTTCTGGCGGCGGCGCGAGCTCGAACAGGCCTATCTGCAATGGCTGGCGCTGCACGCCGGCGACTGCGCGCCCTCGCCCGAATCGCAGGCCTTGACCATGGAAATGCTGCTGCGCGTGGACACCCTGCTCGCCGGCCTGCCGCCCGCCGTGCGCGCCGTGTTCCTGTACAGCCAGCTCGATGGCCTGGGCTATGCCGAAATCGGCCAGCGCATGGGGTTGTCGGTGCGCACGGTGCAGCGCCATTTCGCCCAGGCGCTGGAACGCTGCCTGCGGGCGCAACGCGAGGACCGCGCATGACGCCCGAGATCGACCGCCAGGCCGTGCAATGGATGGTGCGGCTCTGTTCCGGCGCCGCCAGCGCCGAGGACCAATCCCGTTTCAGGCAGTGGTGCGAGGCGGCCCCCGCCCATGCGCTGGCCTGGCAGGCGCTGCAAACCAGCATCGGCGCGCCGTTGCAGGCGTTGCGGGCCACGGGCCAGCCTTGCGCCGACGGTTCGCCGCTGCGCGACCTGCTGGCGCGCGGCCCCTCGCGACGTCAATTCCTGGGCAAGACGCTGGCCCTGGCGGGCGTGGGCGTCGGCAGCGCCTGGCTCGGCAGCCGCCTGTGGCAGGCGCGCGGCGATCTCGGCACCGGCATCGCGCAACGCCTGTCGATCGCCCTGGACGACGGCAGCAGGCTGGACCTGGATGCACGCACCCAGGTCCGGCTGGAATTCGACGCCGACGTGCGGCGGGTCCGCCTGCTGCGCGGCGCGCTGGTCGCGGCGGTCGCGCCCGACCCCCGGCGGCCATTCGGCGTCACCACCGAGGACGGCACGGCCTGGGCCCGCGGCACCGAGTACATGGTGCGCAAGGAAACCGACCACAGCCTGGCGGCGGTGCTGGTCCACGAGGTGCGCATCGACAGCCGCTCGGGTCAGCAACTGGACCTGGGCCAGGGACAGGCGGCACGCTACGGCGCCGCCGGCATCGAGACGCTGGACGCGGCATCGGCGGCCGCCATGGCGGCCTGGCGCGAAGGCCGCCTGGACGTGCTGGACGCGCCGCTGGCCACCGTGGCGGATGCGCTGCGACCCTACATGCGCGGCGCCCTGCACCTGTCCGGACGCGCCGCCGCTCTGCGGGTGCAGGGCGTCTTTTCGCTCGACCATCCCGACCAGGCCTGGGCCGCGCTCGCCGCCACGCTGCCGCTCAGGGTCACCCGCTATGGCGGCTGGCTGACCTGGGTCGACGTGGCCTGACCCGCCGCCGGCCGCGACGCACCGTTGTTACACATTGCCTGTCCGGTTTTCCGGCGCCCATACACCTCCGGGTAGATCCACCCCCTTTCTGCTCCCGGAGACCCCCGCCATGCCCCGCCTGTCCCGCGCCAGCCTGCTCTTCCTGGCCGCGCTGATCGCCCCCGCCGCCACCGCGCAATCCGCCCGCCTCGACTACGACCTGCCGGCCGCGTCGCTGGCCGTCACGCTGAACCGCATCGCGATACAGAACAACCGCGTGTTGTCGCTGGACCCCGCCGTGGTGCGCGGGCTCGAAGCGCCCGCGCTGCGCGGCGCCTACACGCTGGACGAGGCGCTGCGGCACGTGACGGCCGGCTCCGGCCTCGAGGCGGTGGCGCTGCCCGGCGGCGCGCTCACGCTCCGGCGCAGCACGCAACCGGTCCCCACGCTGGCGCCGATCGGCGTCACCGGCGCGCCGGAAAGCGCCTGGGGGCCGGTACAGGGCTATGTGGCACGCCGCAGCGCCACCGGCACCAAGACGGACACGCCCATCATCGAAACGCCGCAGTCGATCTCGGTGATCACGGCGGACCGCTACAACGCGCTGGGCGCCACCAACATCAAGGATGCCCTGGCCTACACGCCCGGCGTGGCCATCACCACCTACGGCGCCGACTCGCGCTACGACTGGGTCTCGCTGCGCGGCTTCGACGCGTACAGCCCGGGCTTCTTCCTGGATGGCCTGCCACTGCGCAACAACGGCAACTGGGGCATCTGGCAGACCGAGAACTACGGCGCCGAGCGCATCGAACTGCTGCGTGGCCCGGCCTCCGTGCTGTATGGCCAGAGCGGGCCCGGCGGGCTGGTCAACGTGGTCAGCAAGCGGCCGCAGGACGAACCGCTGCATGAATTGCAGGCGCAGGTGGGCGATCACCAGCGGCGCCGCATCGCGGCCGATTTCACCGGCCCCCTGGATGAGGAGGGCAAGTGGCTCTACCGCTTCGTCGGCATGGGACTGGATTCCGAGCTGCCCACGCACGGCATCGACAACGACCGCCTGTACCTGGCGCCGTCGCTGACATGGCGGCCGTCGGCCGACACCACGCTGACCCTGCTGGCGCAGTACGCGAGCAAGCGCGGCGGCACCTACACGCGGGCGCGCCCCGCCGAGGGATCGCTGGCGCCGACCGCCGCGGGCACGCACATCCCGGCGTCGCTGTTCGTCGGAGAACCCGGCTACGATTACTTCGACCAGAAGCAATGGCTGGCGGGCTACGAGCTGGAGCATCGCGTCAGTGACGCGCTGACGCTGCGCCAGAACCTGCGCTACGGCCGCCTGGATCTCGACTACTCGGCGGTCCAGGCCAACGGCTACCTTACCGTGAATGACGATGCCGCCGACCCGGCCAACTACCAGACGCTGCGGCGCTCGGTGTCCGGCAGCCGCGAACGCATCAGCAGCTTCACCATGGACAACCAGGCGCAGACGGACCTGACGCTGGGCGACTGGCGCCACCGCATCCTGGTCGGCGTGGACTACCAACGCACCGGCATCGACCAGGTCAGCTTCAGCGGCGGCAGCGCGCCCCCGCTGAGCGTCTATGACCCGAAGTATCACCAGGGCCCGGTCATGCGCGGCGCGCCCTGGATGGACGCGGACCTGACCCTGGCACAGACCGGCCTGTACCTGCAGGACCAGATCAAGTGGAACGAACGCTGGGTCGCCACGCTGGGCGGCCGCTACGACATGGCCGACATCAAGGTCCGCAGCCGCCTGGATGACAGCACCACCAAGTTGCGCAACAACAAATTCAGCGGCCGCGCCGGCCTCGTGTACGTCGACCCGACCGGCTGGGCGCCGTACGTCAGCTATTCCGAATCGTTCATTCCCACGGCCACGCTGGACCCGACCCAGAAGCAGCCGTTCAAGCCCGAAACCAGCCGCCAGTACGAGGCCGGGATCCGCTACCAGCCTCCCGGCACCAAGGACAGCTACAGCGCGGCGGTGTTCGACCTGCGGCGCCAGAACTACATCAGCTACGACGCCGACGCCATGCCCAGGCAGACCGGCGAAGTCACCGTGCGCGGCGTCGAGTTCGAAGCCACGCTGCAACCGATTCCGCGCCTGAACGTGATCGCCTCGTACTCGTGGACGCCCAAGGCGGTGGTGACCGCCAGCAGCAATCCCGCCGAGATCGGCAGGCAGGCCACCGCCGTGCCGCTGAACCGCGCCTCGTTGTGGGTGGATTACCGCTTCGAATCGCGAATCAAGGTCGGCCTGGGCGCGCGCTTCACGGGCTCCAACCGTGGCGACGGCGGCGAAGCGCCGGTGCCGGTGCCGTCGTTCGTGCTGTTCGACGCGATGATCGGCTACGAGACCGGTCGCTGGAACCTGGCGCTGAACGCGCGCAACCTGAGCAACAAGACCTATATCGCCAACTGCGGCTACGGCAGCTGCTACTACGGCGACCCGCGCACGGTGGTCGCGACCGCCAGCTATCGCTGGTAGCGCGTCGGCGAGCGCGTTACAGCAGCCCGCAGATCAATGCCACGTGCGCCTCGCGCCGTTCAGGCAGGTTCAGGCGCTCGTCCGGCCCCAGCAGGATCGCCATGAAGATGGCATGGACCACCGGCGACAGCAGCAGCCAGGGATGCCGCAGCGCGGCGCCGTCGCCGCACAGGCCGCGTTCGCGCGCCAGTTCCAGCAGGCGTGCGATGTCGGCCTGGTGCGCGTCGGCGGTGTCCTGGCGCCAGCGCCGCGCCAGGTGCGGCACGCGGCCGCTCTCGGCCAGCAGCAGGCGCATGGCGGTGATCATGGCCGGGTTGGCCAGGCTGGCATGGAGATGGTTGACGATGCGCTCGGCCAGATGGCGCGGCGTGGCCGAGCCCTCGACCAGGGCGCGGGCGTCCAGCCGCGGCGGGCTCAGGTAGCGCGCCAGCAGCGCCTCGAACACCTCTTCCTTGCTGGCGAAATGCGCGTACAGGCCGCCCTTGGACAGGCCGGCGCGCGCGGCGATGTCGTCCATCCGGGCGCCGGCATAGCCGGCGGCCGAAAACTCCTGCAGCGCGGCGTCAAGGATTTGCCCGACGCGCACGGTTGGCGGGAGACGCTGGCGTGGCGTACTCATCACCCTGGCTCCTGTGCGAGTTGGCGCGACGTCATGGCCGGCCAACACACCCATTAAAAACCGACCAGTCAGTCGTTAGCTTGATCCTGATCAAGGATTGCCCACCCCCGCGGCGGCACAATGGGCGCAAGACGGTTGAGTCGGATTGGTCCGACGCCAGGCCACAAGCCCGGTTTCGTGACGGTCCGGCCCCACGCGAGCGGCACTCCCGCCGCCCGCGCCACGGAGCCATCATGCCGAAAACGCCCCCGCCAGCCCCCAAGCAGACCGCGGCGCCCGCAGGCCGGTTCGATGACGACGCCTGGCGCCAATGGCCCTACGCGCTGTGGCGCCTGGGCTTCGAGCAGGCCCGGCGCAACGGCGACGCCTGTGTCCGCGCCCTGCCCCTGGCCGACCGCCACCAGCGCGAGCTGGCCGCCTTCGCGGCGCGCCAGTGGCTGGAGCCGCTGGCGCCCGACAACAATCCGTTCACCAACCCCGTGGTGCTGCGCCAGACCGTCCGCGAGGGCGGCGCCAACCTGCTGCGCGGCGCGCGGGCGGCCTGGGAAGACGGGTTGCGCCAATGGAGCGGACTGCCGCCGGCCGGCGCGGACCAATTCCGTCCCGGCCATGAAGTGGCGGCCACGCCCGGCAAGGTGGTGCTGCGCAATCGCCTGGCCGAACTGATCCAGTACCGCCCCACGACCGCCCGCACCCGGCCCGAGCCGATCTTCATCGTGCCCGCCTGGATCATGAAGTACTACATCCTGGACCTGTCGCCGCGCAACTCGCTGATCGCCTATCTGGTCGGCCAGGGCTACACGGTGTTCTGCGTGTCGTGGAAGAACCCCACCGCCGCGGACCGCGACCTGGGCATGGACGACTACCTGCGCCTGGGCGTGCATGAGCCGCTGGCGGCGATCGAGGCGATCGTCCCCGGCGCCGCGATCCACGCGGCGGGCTATTGCCTGGGCGGCACGCTGCTGGCGATGGCCGCCAGCGCCATGGCGCGCGACGGCGACCGGCGCCTGGCCAGCCTCAGCCTGCTGGCCGCGCAGACCGATTTCAGCGAACCCGGCGAACTGGGCCTGTTCATCGACGATGTCCAGGTCGCGCTGCTCGAAACGCAGATGGCGGCCCTGGGCTACTTCCCGGCGCAGCAGATGAGCGGCGCGTTCCAGCTGCTGCGCTCGCAGCAGCTGGTGTGGTCGCGCATGGTGTCGGAATACCTGCTGGGCCAGCGCCGCCCCATGACCGACCTGCAGGCCTGGAATGCCGACGCCACCCGCATGCCCGCGCGCATGCACGGCGAATATCTGCGCCGCCTGTTCCTGGACAACGACCTGGCCGCCGGCCGCTACGGCATCGACGGCCGTCCGCTGCGACTGGCCGACCTGACCCTGCCGACGTTCTGCGTCGGCACCGAAACCGACCACGTGGCGCCATGGCGCTCGGTCTACAAGCTGCACCACCTGTCGCCCGCGCCGCTGACCTTCGTGCTGACCAGCGGCGGCCACAACGCCGGCATCGTCAGCGAACCCGGCCATCCGCGGCGGCGCTTTCGCAGCCTGCTGCGGCCGGCCGCCGCGCCGGCGCTGGCCCCGGACGACTGGCTGGCGGCCGCCACGCCGCACGACGGTTCCTGGTGGCCGCACTGGCGCGCCTGGCTCGATGCCCTGTCGGGCAATCCCGCCAAACCGCCAGCCCTGGGCGCCACGCGCAAGGGCTACCCCCCGCTGGGCGATGCGCCCGGCACTTACGTGATGGAGAGATAAGGCATGACTCGGCGTTCCCCTCCGGCATGGCGCGCCGCCCGCCTCGCGCCCGTTGCGCTGGCCCTGCTGCTGGCGCAAGGCTGCGTGTCGATGGCGCCGCAATACGTGCGCCCCGACCTCCCGGTGGCCGCGGCCTATCCCGAACCGGCCGGCGCGGCGTCGGCGGCTCCCGACGCGGCCCGCGTGGGCTGGCGCGACTACTTCGCCGATCCCGTGCTGCAGGGCCTCATCACCGACGCCCTGGCCTACAACCGCGACCTGCGCACCGCCCTGCTGCGCGTGGAAGAGGCGCGCGCGCTCTATGGCATCCAGCGCGCCGACCAGTTCCCCACGCTCGGCGTGCAGGCCGATGGCGCCCGCGGCCGCACGCCGGGCGACCTGAACCTGACCGGCCAGCCGCAAGTGGCCAGCCAGTACCAGGTCGGCCTGGGCATGGCGGCCTGGGAGCTGGATTTCTGGGGCCGCGTGCGCAGCCTGAAGGACGCCGCGCTCGAGAACTACCTGGCTTCCGATGCCGCCGCCGAGGCGGCCACGCTGAGCCTGATCGCGCAGGTGGCCGACAGCTACCTGTCGCTGCGCGAACTGGATGAACGCCTGGCGCTGACGCGCGAAACCATCGCCTCGCGCGAGGAATCGCTGCGCATCTTCCGCCGCCGCTACGAGGTCGGCTCGATCTCCAAGCTCGACCTGACCCAGGTCGAAACCCTGTGGCAGCAGGCCCGCGCGCTGGGCGCCGATCTCGAACGCCAACGCGCCACCCAGGCCCACGCGCTGGAGCTGTTGACCGGCAAGCCGCTGGCGCTGCCCCTGCCACAGGCGGGCCTGGACGACGCCAGCGTGATGCGCGACCTGCCCGCCGGCCTGCCCTCCGACCTGCTGACGAACCGCCCCGACATCGTCGCCGCCGAACACCAGCTGCGCGCCGCCAATGCCAACATCGGCGCGGCCCGCGCCGCGTTCTTCCCCCGCATCACGCTGACCGGCGCCTTCGGCACCGCCAGCGCCGAACTCGACGGCCTGTTCGGCAGCGGCAGCCGCGCCTGGAACTTCGCGCCCAGCATCAACCTGCCGATCTTCGACGCCGGCCGCCGCGGCGCCAACCTGGACCTGGCCGAGGTGCGCCGCGACCAGGCCGTGGCCGGCTACGAACGCGCCATCCAGAGCGCCTTCAAGGATGTCGCCGACGCGCTGTCGGCGCGCCGCTGGCTGGCCGAGCAGGTCGCGGTGCTGCGCGCCACCGTCGCCGCGCAAGGCGAACGCGCGCGCCTGGCCAAGCTGCGCTACGACCACGGCGCCTCGCCCTACCTCGAAGTGCTCGACGCCCAGCGCGACCTGCTGGCCGCGCAGCAGACGCTGGTGCAGACGCGGCGCGCGCTGCTGTCGGCCCGCGTCGGCCTGTATGCCGCGCTCGGCGGCGGCACCGAGGCGCCCGCCACGCCCGCGCCCGGCACACCCGCCACTCCGACCGTCCCCGCGCCGACCGACACAGGATCCGCATCATGAAGCTGCCCACCCGAAAACTGATTCCCGTCCTCGTGATCCTGGCCGTGGCCGCCGCCGGCTACTACGGCTGGCGCATGCTGTCCGACACCGGCCCCGGCGCCGGCTTCGTCAGCGGCAACGGCCGCATCGAGGCCACCGAGGTCGACGTCGCCACCAAGCTGGCCGGCCGCGTGCAGGACGTGCTGGTGAGCGAGGGCGACTTCGTCGCCGCCGGCCAGCCGCTGGCGCGCATGCAGATCGACACGCTGCAGGCGCAGCGCGAGGAAGCGCGCGCCCAGCACCAGCAGGCCATCAACAACGCCGCCAGCGCCAGCGCCCAGATCGCGCAACGCGAGAGCGACAAGCTGGCCGCCGAGGCCGTGGTGGTGCAGCGCGAAAGCGAGCTGGACGCCGCGCGCCGGCGCCTGGCGCGCTCCGAGACGCTGTCCAGGGAAGGCGCCTCGTCGATCCAGGAACTGGATGACGACCGCGCCCGCATGCGCAGCGCGCAGGCCGCCGTCAACGCCGCGCGCGCCCAGGTCAAGGCGGCGCAGGCGGCCATCGACGCGGCCAAGGCGGCCCAGGTGGGCGCCCAGTCCGCGGTCAACGCGGCGCTGGCCACCATCGCCCGCATCGAGGCCGACATCACCGACAGCGAGCTGCGCGCGCCGCGCGACGGCCGGGTGCAGTACCGCGTGGCGCAGGCCGGCGAAGTGCTGGGCGCCGGCGGCAAGGTGCTGAACATGGTGGACCTGGCCGACGTCTACATGACCTTCTTCCTGCCGGAGCAGGCCGCGGGCCGCGTGGCGCTGGGACAGGACGTGCGCATCGTGCTGGACGCCGCGCCGCAGTACGTGATCCCGGCCAAGGTGTCGTTCGTGGCCAGCACCGCGCAGTTCACGCCCAAGACCGTCGAGACCGCCACCGAGCGCCAGAAACTGATGTTCCGCGTCAAGGCGCAGATCGATCCCGAACTGCTGCGGCAACACCTGCGGCAGGTCAAGACCGGGCTGCCCGGCGTGGCCTGGCTGAAGCTGGACGGCGACGCGCAATGGCCCGCCAACCTTGAAGTCAAGGTGCCGTGATGAACGCGACCACGACAGCCTCCTCCGCCCCGGTGGTCAAGCTGTCGGGGGTGACGCTGCGCTATGGCAAGACGCTGGCGCTGGACGATATCTCCCTGGACATCCCCGCCGGCCACATGGTGGGCCTGATCGGCCCCGACGGCGTGGGCAAGTCGAGCCTGCTGGCGCTGGCCGCGGGGTCGCGCGCGGTGCAGGCCGGCACGGTCGAGGTGCTGGATGGCGACATGGCCAGCAAGGCGCATCGCGACGCGGTCTGCCCGCGCATCGCCTACATGCCGCAGGGCCTGGGCAAGAACCTCTACCCGACCCTGTCGGTGGAAGAGAACCTGCAATTCTTCGGCCGCCTGTTCGGCCACGGCGAGGCCGAGCGTCGCCGCCGCATCGACAGCCTGACGCAGAGCACCGGCATGGCGTCGTTCCTGTCGCGTCCGGCCGGCAAGCTGTCCGGCGGCATGAAGCAGAAGCTGGGCCTGTGCTGCGCGCTGATCCACGACCCCGACCTGCTCATCCTGGACGAACCCACCACCGGCGTCGACCCGCTGGCGCGCGCGCAGTTCTGGGACCTGATCAACGACATCCGCCGCGAGCGCCCGGGCATGAGCGTGATCGTGGCCACCGCCTACATGGACGAGGCCCAGCGCTTCGACTGGCTGATCGCCATGGACGCGGGCCGCGTGCTGGCCACCGGCACGCCCGACGAGCTGCGCCAGCGCACCGGCACCGACACGCTGGAAGCCGCCTTCATCGCGCTGTTGCCCGAGGAAAAGCGGCGCGGCCACAAGCCCGTCGAGATCCCGCCGCTGACGCTGGACGACGACGCCGTCATCGCCATCGAGGCGCGCGACCTGACCATGCGGTTTGGCGATTTCGTCGCGGTCGACCACGTCAACTTCCGCATCCGCAAGGGCGAGATCTTCGGCTTCCTGGGTTCCAACGGCTGCGGCAAGTCCACCACCATGAAGATGCTGACCGGCCTGCTGCCGGCCAGCGAGGGCAAGGCCTGGCTGTTCGGCGCCGAGGTCGACCCGCGCAACATCGACACGCGGCGCCGCGTCGGCTACATGTCGCAGGCCTTCTCGCTGTATGGCGAGCTGACGGTGCGGCAGAACCTGGTGCTGCATGCGCGTCTGTTCCACGTGCCCGAGGCCGAGATCGCGGGCCGGGTCGACGAGATGGCGGCGCGCTTCGACCTGGGCGAGTCGCTGGATGAACTGCCCGAGAAGCTGCCGATGGGCGTGCGCCAGCGCCTGTCGCTGGCGGTGGCCATGGTGCACAAGCCCGAGCTGCTGATCCTGGACGAGCCGACCTCGGGCGTGGACCCGGTGGCGCGCGACAACTTCTGGCGCCTGCTGATCGCGCTGGCGCGGCGCGACCAGGTCACCATCTTCATCTCGACCCACTTCATGAACGAGGCGCAGCGTTGCGACCGCATGTCGCTGATGCACGCCGGCAAGGTGCTGGTCAGCGCCGCGCCCGACGAGATCACGCGGATGCGCGGCGCCAGGACGCTGGAAGAAGCCTTCATCGCCTACCTGATCGACGCCGGCGCGGGCACCCAGCCGGGCCAGGCGCAAGCGCCGGCGCCTGCCCCCGCTGCCGCCCCGGAACCGGCGGCGCACGAGGCCCGCGGCTTCAGCCTGCAGCGCACCTTCAGCTACATGTGGCGCGAGGCGCTGGAACTGCGCCGCGACCCGGTGCGCGCCACGCTGGCGCTGGCCGGCTCGCTGCTGCTGATGTTCGTGATGGGCTTTGGCATCAGCCTGGACGTGGAAGACCTGCGCTACGCGGTCATGGACCGCGACCAGACCACGCTGAGCCAGAACTACAGCCTGAACCTGGCCGGCTCGCGCTATTTCATCGAGCAGCCGCCGATCAGCAGCTACCAGGACATGGACGCGCGCATGCGCAGCGGCGAATTGTCCCTGGCGATCGAAATCCCGCAGGGGTTCGCGCGCGACGCCGAGCGCGGCCGCAACGCGCAGGTCGGCGTCTGGATCGACGGCGCCATGCCGCAGCGCGCCGAGACCATCCGCGGCTACGTGCTCGGCATGCACCAGGGCTGGCAGCAGCAGCAGGCGCGTGAACGGCTGGGCGCCGCCGCCACGCAGCAGGTCGGCATCGAGACGCGCTTTCGCTACAACCCCGACGTGCGCAGCCTGCCGGCCATGGTGCCGGCCGTGATCCCGCTGTTGCTGCTGATGATGCCGGCCATGCTGACGGCGCTGGCGGTGGTGCGCGAGAAGGAACTGGGCTCGATCATCAACCTGTACGTCACGCCGGTCACGCGGCTGGAATTCCTGCTGGGCAAGCAGGCGCCCTACGTGGCGCTGGCGATGCTCAACTTCCTGTTGATGGCGCTGCTGGCGGTGACGCTGTTCGGCGTGCCGATCACCGGCAGCTTCGCCACGCTGCTGGCGGCCGCGCTGATCTACAACGTGGTGGCCACCGCCATCGGCCTGCTGGCCTCGACCTTCACCCGCAGCCAGATCGCGGCGCTGTTCTTCACCATGATCGGCACGCTGGTGCCGGCGGTGCAGTTCGCCGGCCTGCTCAACCCGGTGTCGTCGCTGGAAGGCGCCGGCAAGCTGATCGGCCAGGTCTACCCGGCCACCCACATGCTCACGATCAGCCGCGGCGTGTTCAGCAAGGCGCTGGATTTCTCCAACCTGCAGGGATCGTTCTGGCCCCTGATCGTCGCGATTCCCGTGATCCTGGGCGCGTCGGTGCTCCTTTTGAAAAAGCAGGAGACCTGAGCCATGCCGCGACATACCGCCAATATCTTCCGGCTGGGCGTGAAGGAACTGTGGAGCCTGGCGCGCGACCCGATGATGCTGGTCCTGATCTGCGTGTCGTTCACGCTGATGATCTACACGGCCGCCACCGCCGTGCCCGAGTCGCTGCACAACGCCGCAATCGCGGTGGTGGACGAGGACGCCTCGCCGCTGTCGGCGCGCATCACCTCGGCGTTCTACCCGCCGCACTTCACCCGGCCCGAGATGGTCACCTCGGCCGAGGCCGACGCCGGCATGGACGCCGGGCGCTATACCTTCGCGGTCAACATCCCACCGAACTTCCAGCGCGACGTGCTGGCCGGCAAGCCGGCCGAGATCCAGCTGAACGTGGACGCCACCCGCATGAGCCAGGCGTTCACCGGCAGCAGCTACATCCAGCAGATCATCACCGACGAGATCAACGAATTCGTCAAGCGCTACCGCAAGCCGACCGAGCTGCCGGTGGACCTGGCGGTGCGCATGCGGTTCAACCCCAACCTGACGCAGGCCTGGTTCGGCAGCCTGATGGAGATCATCAACAACGTCACGATGCTGTCGATCATCCTGACCGGCGCCGCGCTGATCCGCGAACGCGAGCACGGCACCATCGAGCACCTGCTTGTCATGCCTGTAACACCCACCGAGATCATGCTGGCGAAAGTCTGGTCCATGGGGCTGGTCGTATTGGTGTCGGCTGGGCTATCGTTGACATTCGTCGTGCGTGGCCTGCTGCAGGTGCCGGTCGAGGGATCGGTGGCGCTGTTCCTGGCCGGGGTGGCGCTGCACTTGTTCGCGACCACTTCCATGGGCATCTTCATGGCCACCCTCGCACGCAGCATGCCGCAATTCGGCATGCTGCTGGTGCTGGTGCTGCTGCCGCTGCAGATGCTGTCGGGTGGCACCACGCCGCGCGAAAGCATGCCGGACTTCGTGCAGAACATCATGCTGGCCGCCCCCACCACCCATTTCGTGGAACTCGGCCAGGCCATTCTTTTCCGCGGCGCGGGCTTGAGCGTCGTGTGGCAGCCCTTCCTGGCGCTGGCGCTGATCGGCAGCGTCCTGTTCGCCTTCTCGTTGACCCGATTCCGCAAGACCCTCAGCCAGATGGCGTGAGGCCTGTGCATTCGTTGCCCCTTACCACTCTCTTAAAAGGACGCATGATGAAGAAGACAACCGCCCCCACGCCCCAGGACCTCGCCGGCGCCAACGCCGCCTATTGCCAACGACTGGGCGAACTGGCGCGCGAAAGCCAGCAGCGCTGGCTGCAGCTGGGCCAGCGCCTGGCCAGCGACGGCACCGGCCAGTACCTGTCGACCCTGGCGCCGCTCAAGCTCGACGGCAACTGGCAGAACATCGCCCCCGCGCTGGGCGAGGTCACGCGCAAGCAATGGCAGTGCCAGCTCGAGGCCAGCCAGGCCATCACCCACGCCGCGCTGGAAGACCAGGCGGCGCTGGCCGCCGGCGTCAGCGAAGCCGTGAGCGGCTGGCTGCGCAACGCCTCGGCCGCGGCCAGCGGCGGCCTGGCCGATTCGCCGCTGACGCGCATGTGGTCGTCGTATTGCGACCAGATGACCTCGGCCTGCTCGGCCATGCGCGAGGCCAGCCAGTTCGGAGCGCGCCATGGCGACTAAACGCACCGCGCTCATCACCGGCGGCGCGGGCTGCCTGGGCCGCGCCATCGCCCGGGCCCTGCACGACGCCGGCCACGACGTCATCGTCACCTGCCACTCCAGCGAGGCCGCCACGCGCGAATGGCTCGACGAAGAGGCCGCCGCCGGACGCCGCTACGACATGGTCAAGGTCGACGTGGCCGACTACGACTCGTGCCAGGCGCTGGCGCGGCGCCTGGCCGACGACGGCCGCCAGATCGACATCCTGATCAACAACGCCGGCATCACACGCGACGCCAGCCTGCGCAAGATGAGCTACGAGAACTGGAACGAGGTCCTGCGCAGCAACCTCGACTCGATGTTCAACATGACGCAACCCCTTTGCGGGCCGATGGCCGACCGCGGCTGGGGACGCATCGTCAACATCTCGTCGGTGAACGGCTCCAAGGGCGCCTTCGGGCAGACCAACTATGCCGCGTCCAAGGCCGGCATCCACGGTTTCACCAAGGCGCTGGCGCTGGAACTGGCCCGAAAGAACGTCACGGTCAACACCGTGTCGCCGGGCTACCTGGCCACGCGCATGGTCAAGGCCGTGCCGGAGGAAGTGCTCAAGGAGAAGATCCTGCCGCAGATTCCGCTGGGCCGGCTGGGCGAGCCCGACGAGATCGCCGCGCTGGTGGCGTTCATCTGCAGCGACGCGGCCGCGTTCATGACCGGCAGCAATGTGGCCATGAACGGCGGGCAGCACATGTATTGATGCGCGCCGGGCGTCGGGCGGCGGCGTCCGGCCGTTTCCCGCGCCCTGCCTGTCGCCGCGCCGGCCTCACGCCGGCGGCGGCGCCAGTTCCTCGACCAGGAAGTCCACCAGCGCGCGCACCTTGGCCACCATGTGACGGCGCGACGGGTACACCGCGTAGACGTCGGTCTCCACCGGCGTCCAGTCCGGCAGCACGGCGCGCAGCGTGCCGCGTTCCAGGTCGTCCCGCACATATACCCGCGGCACCAGGCTGACGCCGAATCCGGCCCGCAACGCGTCGCACACCGCCAGGCTCGAGCTGACCTTGTAGCGGCCGCGCGCCGGCACCCGCTCGACCTGCGCGCCGCGCCGGAAGGTCCATTCATCCGCATGCCCCGACAGCGTGAAGCGCACGCACTCCAGACGCCGCAGGTCGGCCGGCTGCGTCGGTTCGCCATGCTGCTCGAAGTAGGCCGGCGCGCCGCACAGCACATGCTCCAGCGCCATCAGCTTGCGCGCCACCAGGCTCGAATCCTCGAGCCGGTCGCTGCCGCGGATGGCCACGTCGAACCCCTCCTTGACCAGGTCGATGCGGCGATCCTCCAGGTGCAGGTCGAGCGACAGGCGCGGATGGCGCGCCAGGAAGCGCGGCATCGCGGCCGACAGCAGGGTCAGGCTCAGCGACAGCGGCGCGCTGACGCGCAACGTGCCGCTGGGCTCCTGCTGCAAGGGGCCCAGCGCCAGCTCGGCCTCGTTCAGGTCGTCGAGAATGCGGGCCACCTGCTCGTAGTACTGCCGCCCCGCCTCGGTCAGGCTCATGCGGCGCGTGGTGCGGTTCAGCAGCCGCGCGGCGACGTGCGCCTCGAGTTCGGCGATGTTCTTGCTGACGGCCGCGGGCGACAGGCGCAACTGGCGCGAGGCCGCGGCGAAGCCGCCCTGCTCGACCACCTGGCGAAAGACCTTGAGCGCGGTGAGATGATCCATGGGACGGCCCTTTTTTATTTACTGGCAGTGAATGATGTCGCGACCGGAATCGATATTATCGTCCGGGCGCGATTCAATTAGCCTGTCGGTATCGAAGCCGCCGGCCCGCGCCCTTTGGCGTGGCCGGCCTGAAGGAATCCCGCCATGCCGCGCAGCACCGACCTGCTCCTGACCGCCACCGCCCCCGCCATCTGGGGCAGCACCTATGTCGTCACCACCCTGATGCTGCCGCAGGGCTATCCGCTGACGGTGGCGATGCTGCGCGCGCTGCCCGCCGGGCTGTTGCTGCTGCTGGCGGTGCGCAAGCTGCCGCACGGCATCTGGTGGCTGCGCACCGCGATCCTGGGCGCGCTGAACTTTTCCATTTTCTGGGCGCTGCTGTTCGTGGCCGCCTACCGCCTGCCGGGCGGCGTGGCCGCGACCCTGGGCGCGATCCAGCCGCTGGTCGTGATCCTGCTGGCGCGCGCCTTGCTGGGCACGCCGGTGCGCGGCCTGGCGGTGCTGGCGGCCCTGGCCGGCATCGGCGGCGTGGCGCTGCTGGTGCTGGGGCCGAAGGCGGCGCTGGATCCGGTGGGCGTGGCGGCCGGGCTGGCCAGCGCCGCGTCGATGGCGCTGGGCACGGTGCTGAGCCGCCGCTGGCAGCCGCCGGTGTCGGCGCTGGCGTTCACCTCCTGGCAATTGACGGCGGGCGGCGTGCTGCTCGTGCCTCTCGCCTTGCTGGCCGAACCGGCGCTGCCCGCGCCGACCCTGCTGAACGTGCTGGGCATCGCCTACCTGGGACTGATCGGCGCCGCGCTGACCTACGTCATCTGGTTCCGCGGCCTGGCCCGGCTGGAGCCCGCGGTGGTGTCGTCGCTGGGCTTCCTGAGCCCGGTGTCGGCGGTGCTGCTGGGCTGGGCGCTGCTGGACCAGCGCCTGAGCGCGGCGCAGATGGCCGGCATGGCGATCGTGGTGGCCAGCGTGTGGCTGAGCCAGCGCGTGCAGCGCCGCGTATCATCGAAACTCGCCTAGGAGACAACCATGCCTTACATCAACATCCAGATCACCCGCGAAGGCGCCACGCGCGAACAGAAGGCCGAGCTGATCAAGGGCGCCACCGACCTGGTGGTGCGCGTGCTCGGCAAGGACCCGCAGGCCACGTTCGTGGTCATCGAGGAAGTCGACACCGACAGCTGGGGCGTGGCCGGCGAAACCGTCACGGCGCTGCGCCAGCGGCAGCGCGCCGCGCAGGCGACCTGACGGGTCCGGCCCGCCGCCAGGTGCCCCTGCGCGGCGGCCGGAGCAGACGGCGCAGCCTCACCGCTGCGCCGTTTTTTTTGTAACACCGCCATCTGGCCCTTTCATCGCACCCGCTTCGTTTTCCCTATGGGAATCCGGGCCGCGGCATGACCGCATCGCCAAATTGATCCGCTTTTTTCGTCGTCGTCTGAATCTGTACTGCACAGCGGCTCCGGCCTATCTTGGCGCTACAGGCATCGGCCTGTCCGCGCGCGCCGCCCGGTGGCGGCAGGATCGCGCGGGCCTTGAAGTCAGGAATCACCCGCCATGGATAGCGACGCGCTACTGCTTGCCCGAATACAGTTCGGATTCACCATTTCCTTCCACATCATTTTCCCCGCCATCACCATCGGCCTGGCCAGCTATCTGGCCGTGCTCGAAGGCTGCTGGCTGCGCACCCGCAACACCGTCTACCGCGACCTCTACCACTTCTGGACCAAGATCTTCGCCGTCAACTTCGGCATGGGGGTGGTGTCCGGCCTGGTGATGGCGTACCAGTTCGGCACCAACTGGAGCTTCTTTTCCGATTTCGCCGGCAGCGTCACCGGGCCCCTGCTGGCCTACGAAGTGCTGACCGCGTTCTTCCTGGAGGCCGGCTTTCTCGGCGTGATGCTGTTCGGCTGGTCGCGCGTGGGCCCGGGCCTGCACTTCTTCTCGACCATCATGGTGGCGCTGGGCACGCTGGTGTCGGCCACCTGGATCCTGGCGTCCAACAGCTGGATGCAGACGCCCGCGGGCTACGAGATCCTGGACGGCCGCGTGGTGCCGACCGATTGGCTGGCGGTGATCTTCAATCCCTCGTTCCCCTACCGCCTGGCGCACATGGGCATCGCCGCGTTCCTGGCCACCGCGCTGATGGTGGGCGCGTCCGGCGCCTGGCACCTGCTGCGCGGCGACCGCAGCCCGGCGGTGAAAAAGATGTTCGCGATGGCGATGGCCATGCTGGCGATCTCGGCGCCACTGCAGGCGGTGGTGGGCGACTTCCACGGCCTGAACACGCTCAAGCACCAGCCCGCCAAGATCGCGGCGATCGAAGGCCACTGGGACAACGAGCCCGGCGCCGGCGTGCCGCTGACGCTGTTCGGCATCCCCGACATGGAGCGCGAAGAAACCCGCTACGCGCTCAACGTGCCGCGCCTGGGCAGCCTGATCCTCACGCACAGCTGGGACGGCCAATTCCCCGGCCTGAAGTCGTATCCGCCCAAGGACCGGCCCAACGCCACCGTGGTGTTCTGGTCGTTCCGCGTCATGGCCGGACTGGGCATGCTGATGATCCTGCTGGCGGCCTGGGCGCTGTGGGCGCGCTGGCGCGGCCGTCTGTACCAGTCGCGCGCGCTGCAACGCTTCGCGCTGTGGATGGGGCCGTCCGGCCTGGTGGCGATCCTGGCCGGCTGGTATGTCACCGAGATCGGCCGCCAGCCGTGGATCGTCTACGGCGTGATGCGCACGGCCGACGCCGCCACCCGCCATGGCCTGGGCGAACTGACGCTGACGCTGGTGTTGTTCGTGGTGGTGTACCTGTTCGTGTTCGGCGCCGGCGTGTCGTACATGCTGCGCCTGATCCGCATGGGCCCGACCCCGGCGCCCGGCCATGCGCCACTGTCCGGCGGCCCCGGCGAACCGCGCCAGCCGTCGCGGCCGCTATCGGCCGCGTCCACCTCGGCGGACGCCAAGTCCGCGCAACCTGGATTCAAAGGAGCCTGACGCCATGGGCATCGACCTTGCATTGATATGGGCCGGCATCATCCTGTTCGGCGTGATGATGTACGTGGTGATGGACGGCTTCGACCTGGGCATCGGCATCCTCTTTCCGCTGATCGCCGACGCCGAGGAACGCGACGCCATGGTCAACACCGTCGCGCCCGTCTGGGACGGCAACGAGACCTGGCTGGTGCTGGGCGGCGCGGGGCTGCTGGCCGCGTTTCCGCTGGCCTACTCGGTGATCCTGAGCGCGCTGTACCTGCCGCTGGTGTTCATGCTGCTGGGGTTGATCTTCCGCGGCGTGGCGTTCGAGTTCCGCTTCAAGGCCGACCCGCGCCATCGCGCGCTGTGGGACCGCGCCTTCGTGCTCGGCTCGCTCTGCGCCACCTTCTTCCAGGGCGTGACGCTGGGCGCCTACATCGAGGGCATTCCGGTGGTCGACCGCGCCTACCAGGGCGGGCCGTGGGACTGGATCAGTCCGTTCTCGCTATTCACCGGCGCGGGCCTGGTGGCGGCCTACGCGCTGCTGGGCTGCACCTGGCTCATCATGAAGACCGAGGGCCGCCTGCACCGCCACATGTGCGCGCTGGCGCGGCCGTTGACGCTGGCGCTGCTGGCGGTGATCGCCGTGCTCAGCCTGTGGACGCCGCTGGCGCAGCCGCAGATCGCGCAGCGCTGGTTCAGCCTGCCCAACATGTTCTGGTTCCTGCCGGTGCCGCTGCTGGTGGCGGCGGCCGGCATCGACCTGATGCGGCGCGTGCGCGGCGCGCCCGACGCGGGGCCGTTCGTGCTGGCGCTGTGCCTGGTGTTCCTGGGCTACAGCGGCCTGGGCATCAGCATCTGGCCCGCGGTGATTCCGCCCGACGTGTCGATCTGGACCGCCGCCGCGCCGCCGCAGAGCCTGGGCTTCGCGCTGGTCGGCGCGCTCGCCATCATTCCGATTATCCTGATGTACACCGCCTGGTCCTACTACGTGTTCCGCGGCAAGGTGCGCACCGGCGAGGCGTTTCACTGATGGCCGCGCCGACCTCCCTGCCCTCCTGGCGCAGCCGGCTGCTGTGGCTGCTGTTGATCTGGGCCGGCGGCGTGGCGGCGCTGGGCCTGGCCGCCGGCGCGCTGCGGCTGGTGATGCGCGCCATCGGCATGTCGACCTGAACCGCCGTCTTCCCCGGATCCTCCCATGAAGCGCTATGAACGGCTGACCGAAGAAATCACCGCCTCGATCCTGTCGGGCCTGCTGCAGGCGGGCGACCGGCTGCCCTCGGTGCGCCAGACCAGCGCCAGCCGCGGCGTCAGCCCGTCGACGGTGTTCAAGGCCTACTACCTGCTGGAAGCGCGCGGCCTGATCCGCGCGCGCGACCGCTCCGGCTACTACGTGCTGCGCGCCTCGCAGGCCGCGCTGCCCGAGCCGGACGACCTGTCCAGCGCCGCCGCCGGCCGCCACCCGGTGGACGTCAGCGACAACGTGCTGCAGGTGCTCAACGCCACCTTGCGGCGCGACATGCTGCCGTTCGGCTCCGCGTTTCCCAGCCCGTCGCTGCTGCCCTACAGCCGGCTGGCGCGCTACATGGCCACCACGGTGCAGCAACTGGACCCGTGGGGCTCGATCGACGACCTCAGCCCCGGCGATGCCGCGCTGCGCCGCGCCATCGCCTTGCGCTACCTGGCCGACGGCCTGACGGTGCCGGTGGACGACATCATCATCACCAACGGCGCGCTCGACGCGCTCAACCTGTGCCTGAGCGCGGTCACGCGGCCCGGCGACGCGGTCATCGTGGAATCGCCCACGTTCTATGCCGCCTTGCAATCGCTCGAACGCAACCAGCTGCACGCCATCGAGGTGGCGACGCATCCGCGCGAAGGCATCGACCTGCAGGCGCTGGAGCGGGCCATCGTGCAGCACCAGCCGCGCGCCTGCTGGCTGATGACGACCTTCCAGAATCCGCTCGGCAGCCTGATGCCCGAGGCCAAGAAGGAGGCGCTGGTCAAGCTGCTGGCGCGCCACGGCGTGGCGCTGATCGAGGACGACGTCTATGGCGAGCTGTACTTCGGCGCCACGCGGCCGCGGCCCGCCAAGGCCTTTGACGCCGATGGCATGGTGATGCATTGCTCGTCGTTCTCGAAAACGCTGGCGCCGGGCTACCGCGTGGGCTGGGTCGCGGCCGGGCGCTACACCCGCGCCATCATGCGCAACAAGCTCACCACCAGCCTGGCCACCGCCGCGCCGACGCAGGCCGCGATTGCCGCCTACCTGGCGCAGGGCGGCTACGACCGCCACCTGCGCCAGTTCCGCCAGACGCTGGCCTTGCAGCAAGGCGAGATGCTGCAAGCGGTGGCGCGCTACTTTCCCAAGGGCACGCGCGCCACGCGGCCGCTGGGCGGCTACTTCACCTGGGTCGAACTGCCCGCGCACATCGACACCTTGCGCCTGCATCGCGCGGCGCTCGACCACGGCATCAGCATCGCGCCGGGCCCGCTGTTTTCCTCGTCCGGCGCGTTCGGCAACTTCCTGCGGCTGAACTGCGGACACCCCTGGAACGCGGAGATGGAGCAAGGCATGGCGACGCTCGGCAAGCTCATGGCGACATGAAATCCGCCATATTGATACAGATGGAAACCCCGCCCCGACGCGCATCCCTTAGAGTGCGAAGCCTTCAACATCAGGACGGTGCCGCGTCGCGGCGCGTTGCTCATGACGGCTTCCTTTCCCCGTGTTCTACCGCGCCATGCGCTGGGTTGCTACCTCGGCGCAGCCGCGCTGCTGTACCTGTTCAGCGCGCAACTGCTGGCCATCATTGACATCTGGCTGCTGCCGCGCAGCCTGCTGGTCGAGATGCTGCGCTATCGCGCCATGTGGCTGGTGTTCTTCCTGACGCTGCCCGCCGTGGGCTATCTGCTGTGGCGCGGTTCCGACCTGGTCGCCTGGTGGCGCGCGCCCGCCGCGTTGACGCTGGATGACCGCGCGCTGCGCCTGGGCGCACGCACGGTGGCGTTCAGCGACATCGCGTCGATGCGCCATCGGCACAATCGCGACCATCTGCTGCTCACGCTGGCCAACGGCGAGCGCGTGCGCTTGCGGCTGGGAATCTGGGCAGGCGCCGATGAACTGCTGGAACAGCTGGACGCGCGCGTCGGCGGCAATCTCGAAGCCGACGCCCAGCGCCGCATCGACGCCGGCGCCACCGTCGCCTTCGGCACCCTCGGCATGAACGCGGCCGGGCTGGTGCACAAGGGCCGGCAGATTCCGTGGACGGCGATCGACACGATCCGCACGCAGTCCGACAGCGAAGGCATGGAGACCGACGAGACGCTCATCATCGTCGCGCAGGGCAAGACCCACAAGATCGACCGCTCCCGCATCGACAACGAGCCTGTGATGCTGGCCTGTCTGCAGCGCTACCTTCCCAACGCCTGACCCCGACATCCGCCCATCGTGGCGGCCTCCCATCCCCATCACGCAGCCTCGACATGGAAATCTACAGCTCCGCCTCGCACCAAGCCCAAACACTGGCCGACCGTCCGGTGTACTACTCGCGCAACCGCCTCATCGTCGGCGCCGTCATCTGGACGGTGGCCGCGGTGGTGTTCGGCGCCCTGGCCGCGCGCACCCGCGGCAATCTCGGCGGCATGGCGTTCTTCGCCGCCATCGCGGCCATCGGCGTCTGGCTGGTGATCCGCTGCCTGACGCGCGCCTTCGGCACCGCCAGGCCGGTGATCACCTTCACCCGCGCGGGCCTGCAGGTGACGGACGGCACGGTCATTCCGTGGGACGCGATCAACGAGAACACCTACGTCAACCAGACCTACGTCGGCATCCCCACCGCCAGGCAGATCCAGTTGAAGACCTCGCTGCCGAACCGCAAGCGCGTGCTGATCCAGGCCATGGCGCTGGAGATCAGCGCCGACGAATACCTGGCCTTGTGCGACGCCTACCAGGCGCGCTGACCCGACCGGCATCTTCCCCTCGGCGGGACAGGGCCGGCCCCCAATGCCGGCCCGGCATGCGCCACGCCTCAGTTGGCGGTGGCGCCGGAATCCTTCACCGCCTGCGCCCAGGCCGCGATCTCCTGGCGGATGAACGCGCCGAAGTCGGCGGTATGCAGGCTCGACGCCTGGGCCCCTTCTTCCATCAGGCGCTGCCTGACCGCCGGCGCCGCCAGCGCGCCGCCCAGGGCGTCGTTCAAGCGCGCCACCACCGCGTCCGGCGTTCCCGCCGGCGCCACCACACCATGCCACGACAGCGCCTGGAAGCCCGCCAGGCCCGATTCCGCCATGGTCGGAACCTCGGGCAAGGCCGGCGAGCGCTGCGGCGAGGTCACCGCCAGCGCACGCAGCGTGCCCGCCTTGACGTGCGGCAGCACGCCCGGAATCGTCGTGAACAGGAAGTCGATCTGGCCGCCGATCAGGTCGGTGATGGCCGGGCTGCCGCCCTTGTACGGCACGTGCGTGAACTGCAGGCCCGCGGCGCGCTTGAACATCTCGCCGGCCAGGTGGCCGGGCGTGCCGGCGCCGGCCGATCCCATGTTGCTGCGATCGCCCCGCGCCTTGACGTAGGCGATCAGCTCGGACACGGTCGCGGCTTTGACGTTGGGGCCAACCACCAGCACGTTGGGCACGGTGGCCAGCAGCGTGACCGGCGTGAAATCCTTGACCGCGTCGTACGAGATGCGCGAGTACAGCGACGGGTTGATGCCATGCGTGCTGGCGGTCGCCAGCAGCAGCGTGTAGCCATCGGGCGCGGCCGATGCCACCTGCTTGGCGGCGATGGTGCCGTTGGCGCCGCCCTTGTTGTCGATCACGATGGTCTGCCCCAGCGTCTTGGCCGCCTCGGCCGCCACGGTGCGGGCCAGGATGTCCGAGGTGCCGCCGGCCGAATGCGGCACGACCAGCGTGATGGGCTTGGCGGGAAAGGTCTGCGCGTGCGCGGCCGGCAGCAGACAGGCGGCGAATGCCGCATGGGCAAGGCGATGAGGGAACATGCAAGTCTCCTGAGGATATTGGAATCGCGGCGCCTTCGAGGACGCCGTCATGCACGGGCCGGCCGCCGGCGGGCGGCCGCCGCGCGGCTCAATCGGCGCCCAACCGCAACTTGTCGGGCTGCCGCTTTTCGATCGCCCACTTCAACAGCGCGGCCGAGCGATAGATGCCATGGGCGAACTTGCCGTAAGGCAGGGTCAGGAACAGCGCCATCACCACGCCCAGGTGCACCGCCAGCAGCAGGGCCATGGCGCCGGTGTCGCGGCCGGCCAGCAGCGCCAGGCCGGTGGCGCTGGTCAGCAGCAGCAGCGCGATGAAGCCACGGTCCATCGGCTTCTGCGCCGCGTCGCCCTGCAGCGGATGGCGTTTCAGGTTCAGCCACAGCAGCCCCGCCGGCCCGATCAGCAGGCCGATGCCGCCCGCCGTGCCCAGCAGCACCGGCGCGCTCCAGAACGGATACGGCGCCTGCTGCCCCAGCAGGTAGTGATAGAGCGTGGCCACGCAGGTGGCGGCAAAGCACAGCATGAAGCCGTAGAACGTGAAGTGATGGAACCGGCGGCGCCACAACGTGAAGGCATCGTCGGCGTTGTTGCAACCCTTGCCGTGGCCGCCGTCCAGGTAGCGCAGGCGCAGCGCGTCGTGCGCGGCCTCGGCCACCGCCGCGCCGCTGGCCGCGCCGGGGCTGACGTCGCGCCAGAAGCGCGCCGCGCCGATGCCCAGCGCCAGCATGGCGCAGCCGAACACCGCGCCGAACATCAGCGCCAGCGTGTTGTGCGGGAACACCGCGTAGAAATTGCCCGCCAGCGGCGCATGGAACAGCCCGCCCGTCAGCATCACCATCAACGCCAGAAACAACGCCAGCCCCGCCGCCGTGGCCAGCGACAGCGCCAGTCCGTTGCGCTGGTACAGCTTGCCCAGCGCGGCCGGAAACGCGTATTCGGTATAGGTCTGCAATCGCACCTTGGCCATGGCTTGCGGCACGTTCACCGCGAACTCGTGCGGCGGCGCGTACTGGCAGGCGTGCAGACAGGCGCCGCAGTTGTGGCACAGGTTGGCCAGGTAGTTCAGATCGGCCTTGCCGAACTCCAGCCGCCGGGTCATGGCCGGAAACACGGCGCAGAAGCCTTCGCAGTAGCGACAGGCGTTGCAGATCTGCATGACGCGCGCCACCTCGGTTTCGTCCGGGCTGAGCACGGCGGCGCCACGGCCATGCCAGCGCACCGGCTGTTCGATCATCGCCGGGGCCGGCTGCGCGAACGATTGGGCCTCGCGGGCCAGGGTCTCAAGCTGCCGCATGCTGTGCTCCTGCTTGATGCGATTGGCGCGCGGCGGCCGCGGCGCGGGTGCCGGCGATGCGGCCGAAGGCGGTGCCGATGGACATGCCCACCCCCGCCGTGTAGCCCTTGCCCAGCACGTTGCCTGCCATCATCTCGCCCGCCACGAACAGGTTGTCGCTGGGCACGCCGTTGAAACGGACCGCGGCGGTCTCATCCACCTTCAGGCCCAGATAGGTGAACGTGATGCCGGGCCGCAGCGCGTAGCCGTAGAACGGCGCGGTGTCGATGGGCCGGGCCCAGTGCGTCTTGGCGGGCGCCAGGCCCTCGGTGCGGCAGTCGTCCAGCGTCGTGTGGTCGAAGGTGCCGGTTCTACAGGCCTGGTTGTATTCGCGGAGGGTGCGCTCGAACGCCACTGGGTCCAGCCCCAGCCGCCGCCCCAGTTCCGGCACGGAATCGGCGGTGACGCCCGGAAACACCGGTGGCATGAAGCGGCCGACGGCCTTGGCGTCGATGATGGAATAGGCGATCTGCCCCGGCTGCATGGCGGTCAGGCGGCCCCAGATGGCGTAGCGCTTGGGCCAGAAGTCCTCGCCCTCGTCGTAGAAGCGTTGCGCGTCGCGGTTGACCACCACGCCCAGCGAGACGCAGTCGATGCGGGTGCAGATGCCGCCGTCGTACAGCGGCGCGCGCGCGTCGATCGCCACGCAGTGCGACTGCGACGGATCGCCGATGCGGTCGGCGCCCGCGTCCAGCATGAACTTGAGCAGCACGCCCTGGTTGTAGCGGGTGCCGCGGATGAGGAAGTTGTCGGCCGGCCATTCGCCGCGCTCGTTCTGGCCCCACGCCTCACGCAGCCAGTCGCGGTTGGACTCGAAACCGCCGGCCGCCAGCACACAGGCGCGCGCCTCGATGCGCTCGGCGCCGATGCGGGCGGCCTTGAAGCGGCCGTTCTCCAGTTCCAGCGCGTCCACCGGCGCGTCGTAGCGGATGCGCACGCCCAGGGCCTCGGCGCTGCGGTAATAGGCGTTCACCAGCGCCTTGCCGCCGCCCATGAAGAAGGCATTGGTGCGGGCCACGTGCAGCGCGCCCGACAGCGGCGGCTGGAAATTGACGCCGTGGCGCCGCATCCAGTCGCGACAGGTGGCGGACTCGCGGATCACCAGCCGCGCCAGCTTTTCGTCGGTCTGGCCGCCGGTGACCTTGAGCAGGTCCTGCCAGTATTCCTCTTCCGGATAGGCGTCCACCAGCACGTCCTGCGGCGCGTCGTGCATGCAACGCAGGTTGCGCGTGTGCTGCGAATTGCCGCCGCGCCATTCGCGCGGCGCTGCCTCCAGCAGCAACACGCTGGCGCCCGCCTCGCGCGCCATCAGGGCCGCGCATAGCGCCGCGTTGCCCCCGCCCACCACCAATACGTCGACCATGTGTTCGTTCCCGGATCAAGGAACGGACTGTAGGCCGGCGCCGCGCGCCGCGATATCAGCGCGGCGTCAACGGGTCTTCATGATTCGTGAAGGGTGCGGCATCCGCTCAGGCCGCGTGCAACGTCGTCACCGCCCACTTGCCGTCGCGCGCCAGGCCGCGCGACACGTCGGCCAGCACCAGGCGCGCGGCCAGCGCGGCGGGCGACAGCTCGTCGTCCGACAGGCTGGCCAGCAGGTTGGGCCGGAACAGGTCGGCGTCGTCGATCCGCGCCATGGCGAGCGGCCCCGGCGCGATGCGCGCGGTGGCGGAACTGGGCTGAATGGTGGCGGCATAGCCCAGCTGCACCACGTCCATCAGCAGCGCCAGGCCATCGACCTCGGCCACCACGCGCGGCGTCAGCCCGCGCTGCTGGAACGCCTGGCTGACCAGGGCGCGCAGCCCGTGGCGGCCGCTGGGCAGCACCAGCGGCAGGCCGGCGATCGCTTCCAGGCGGGTGGTCGGGCCGGCGGGCAGGCCGGGCATGCCGCGCCCGGCGCACAGGAACAACGGCTCGTCCAGCAGCGGCATCACGCTCCAGCGGCGCGCCGCTTCGGCGTGAAATACGACGGCCAGGTCGAGCTGGCGGCCGTTGAGCATGTCGGCCAGGTGGCCCGACAGCGCCTCGACCAGATGCAGGCGGATGTCGGGATAGCGCTGGTTCATGGCCTGCACGAACGGCGCCCCCAGGATGGACGCGGTGGTGGACGACAGGCCGACGCTGACATGGCCGGCCAGGCGCGCCTGCTGCGCGGCGTGGACGGCGTCGTCGGCATGGCGCAGCGCGAGCTGGGCCTGGCGGAAGAACGCCAGGCCGGCGTCGGTCGGCACCACGCCGCTGGCGCTGCGTTGCAGCAGCCGCGTGGCCAGTTCGCCTTCGAGCCGGCTGATCTGCTGGCTGAGCGCGGACGTCACCATGCCGAGCGACATGGCCGCGCGGCCGATGCTGCCGGCTTCGACGACGCGAACGAAATAACGAAGCTGGCGCAGTTCCATGGCGGGCCCGGACAAAGGATGACCCGCCGATTGTAGGACGCGGGGCAAGCCGGCGGCCCGCCCCGCCACGCGTCAGTAGCGCGCGTCCTTGGGCTTCTTGCCGTCCGGCCAGTCCTTGTCCTTGGGCGGGAAGTCCGGCCGCGGCATGTGGGTGAAGTACTCGGCCACGTCCACCGCGTCCTGGTCGGACAGCACCGCGCCCTCGCCCCAGTTGCCATGGGTGTTCACCCCCATCGGCATGCTGTTGCGAATGAACGCCGCCGCCTTGTAGGTGCGCGCCAGGCCCGCGCCGATGTTGAACGATTCGTCGCCCCACAGCGGCGGGAACACGATGTTGCCGGCGCCGTCGCGCTTGCCCTCGCCGTTGGCGCCGTGGCAGGCCGCGCACTGCGCCCCGTACAGGGTCTTGCCGCGCGCCGAATCGGGAACCAGCTTGGTATCGATGGGCCAGGCGTTCTTGATCTGCACCTGGGCGCCATGCGGCACGTCCTGCGCCAGCCACTTCATGTAGGCCAGCATCGCCAGCATTTCCGGCGATTCCTTGTCCAGCGGCTTGCCGTTCATGGAGCGTTGGAAACAGCCGTTGATGCGATCCGCCAGCGTCACTTCGCGGCCCGCGCGCGGGTTGAACTGCGGGAACGAATTGACCGAATTGATGTACGGCGCGCCCAGCGGCTTCTTGCCCTGCTGCACGTGGCAGCTGCTGCAGTTGAGGCTGGCGCCGGTGTTGTTCGGTAGCAGCCGGCGGGTTTCGTTGAGCAGGCGCTGGCCGTGGCGGATCTGTTCGGCGTTGGGTTCCTTGTCGATCAGGGTGTCGGACGGAATGGTGTAGTCGGCCAACCGCTTGCCGTCCTTGTCGAGCACGGCGAAGGTCTTGGTCTCGGCCGGCGCCGGCGGGGCCGCCAGCGCGGTCATGCCGCCGCCGGCCGCGGCCGCCAGCGCCACCGTGGCGGCGATCTTGTACAGGTTATTCATGCTTGCCTCCCGACACGATGTTCGGCTTCTTGCTGGCCAGGAAGTCGCGGATGTGCGCGACCTCGTCGCTGGCGATCGGCGGCGCCTGGTTGGTCCAGGCCGTGCGGATGAAGTTGATGACGTCGGTGATGTCCTGGTCGCTCAGGTGGTTGAAGCGCGGCATCGCGAAGGCCATGGTGTCATGGTCGTTGGCGGGCATCTTGCCGCCTTCCAGGGTGATCTGGATGATCGACTGCGGGTTCTGCGCGAAGATCGCGGAGTTGCCCGCCAGCGCCGGGAAGATGCGCGGCATGCCCTGGCCGTCTGCCCGGTGGCAGATGACGCAATGCTCCATGTAGATCACCGCGCCGCGCGAGTCGTAGCGGCCGGCCAGCAGCGACGCGGTGGTGGCGTCCGCCTTGGCCGGGAACACCGGCACCTTGCCCTTCACGGGCGGCAGCTGCTTCAGATACGCGGCGATGCTGGCCAGGTCGTCATCGGTGAAATAGCGCGTGCTGTGCTCGACCACGTCGGCCATGGCGCCGAACACCGCGACCCGGTCGGTGCGGCCGGTCTTGAGGAACAGGGCGATGTCGGCCGCGCTCCAGGAAGCCAGGCCGCGGGCCTCGCCGCGCAGGCTCTTGGCGCGCCAGCCGTCGATCACGGCGCCAGACAGGAACGCGTCGCCATCGGCCATCGACAGCGCCTTTTCCTGGTAGGCCAGGCCGCGCGGCGTATGGCAGGCGCCGCAATGCCCGGGGCCTTCCACCAGGTAGGCGCCGCGCGTCACCTTCTCGTTGGCGCCGGCGGGCGCGGCGAAGTCGCGCTTGCCGGCGAACAGCAGCTGCCACCAGGCCATGGGCCAGCGCATGTTCAGGGGCCAGGGAATGGTCGAATCGGCGCTGGGCTTGTCGACCGGCGCGACGTCGGCCATGAAGTAGGCGTAGAGCGCCTGGATGTCGCGGTCGGGCATGATGGCGTACGACGGATACGGCATGGCCGGATAGAGCGCGGCGCCGTCCTTGCGGATGCCGTACTGCACCGCGTTCTTGAAGTCGGCGTAGCTGTAGGCGCCGATGCCCGCGGTCTTGTCGGGCGTGATGTTGGACGAGTAGATCGTGCCGACCGGCGTCTGCATCGCCAGGCCGCCCGCGAAGGGCTTGTCGCCCGGCACGCTATGACAGGCGACACAGTCGGCGGTGCGCGCGATATAGGCGCCGGCTTCGGCCAGCCGGCGGTCCTGCGGATCCACGGTGGTGGTGCTGTCCGTCTTGCGGATGGCGGTCAACAGGTGGGCGCCGCCAATCCCGCCGCCTATCCCCAGCAGCGCCACCAGCGCCACCGCCTTGATCCCGAAATGCTTCATTTGACCCTCCGTTGCGTGCCGGGCAGCGCGCACGTCGGGTGTTCGTACTGCGTCGTCCAGCTTATGGAGGCAGCTTACGCTTTTCAGTAATAAACATATTACCGAAAAGCATGAAAGTATCGGGGTTGTTTGACGCGGCGCAAGCAGGCCGAATCTTGGAGACTCGTTAACACGAGAACAGTCCGATGTTGGACCCATTTCCCCGGGACCGGCGGGGCGTCAGGCCCCGGCCGACCCCGGTGCAAACCGCCCGTCAGGCCGGAATTGTCAGACCCTTGGCCACCGCCGGACGCGCCACGAAGGCCTCCAGCACCCGCGCGACGTTCTTGAACTGCGAGAACTCGACCAGCTCGCCCGCGCCGTAGAAACCAACCAGGTTGCGCACCCACGGCAGGATGGCGATGTCGGCGATGGTGTATTGGTCGCCCATGACCCAGTCGCGGCCTTCCAGGCGCTTGTCCAGCACGCCCAGCAGGCGCTTGGATTCGGCCACGTAGCGGTCGCGCGGACGCTTGTCCTCGTAGTCCTTGCCGGCGAACTTATGGAAAAAGCCCAGCTGGCCGAACATCGGGCCGATGCCGCCCATCTGGAACATCACCCATTGCAGGGTCTCGTAGCGCCCGGCGGTGTCGGCGGGGATGAACTGGCCGGTCTTGCTGGCCAGGTAGACCAGGATGGCGCCGGACTCGAACAGCGCCAGCGGCTTGCCGTCCGGACCGTTGGGATCGAGGATGGCCGGGATCTTGTTGTTCGGGCTGAGCGACAGGAATTCCGGCGAGAACTGGTCTTGCGAATCGAAACTGACCCGGTGCGGCTCATAGGGCAGGCCCAGCTCTTCCAGCAGGATCGACACCTTGACGCCATTGGGCGTGGGCAGCGAATAGAGCTGGATGCGGTCGGGATGCCGGGCGGGCCATTTCCGGGTGATGGCGAACGAGTCGAGGGAAGACATGCGGGGGAGCTCCTGGAGATCCGGGTGGCGATGAGGGGTGGCGATCGTGGCGGGCGCGGCCACTGGCCGACGCCCCGCGGCGCGTCGGGCAAATGTAGCGCAAATCGCCCGTCGGCAAGCGCCTTGTGGCCGCGGCGCGGGCACTGGCGACGCAACGGTCCGTTCCAGGAAAAAACCGTATCACCGGCAGGGGTTTGCGGACGGGCGCGGGCGGGCTTTCCCGCCCTGCCGTTCAGCGCTCCGCGTCGGCCCGGCCCCAGGCCGGCGGTTGCGCCCGGGCCTGGCGCAGGAAGGCGGTGGCGGTGATGACGTCGGCGTCGTTGCGCCGGTCCTCGACCATGGCAGGCACCTGCGCGCGGAAGTCCCGCCACAGGCTGGCGGTGCCCTGGCCCAGGGCCGCCGCCGGCCCCTGCGGATAGCGCAGGTCGACCGCCTGGGCGCCGTGCATCAGTTCCACCGCCAGCAGCCGGGTCAGGGACGCGACCTGGCCGGTCACGCGCAGCCCGGTCAGCGGCGCGTTGGTGCCGACGTCCTCGATGTTGCCGGCCTGGGGCTGCACGTCGGTCACGACCGGCCCCGACAGGGCGCGCACGTCCGCCGCCAGCGACGACACCGTCTTCTGGATCGGGCCATAGCCGATGGCGCCATTGCCCGGACTGAGAAAACGCGGCAGCCGCGTGAACGCCGGATCCGTCAGGCGCAAGGTGCGCTGCGCCGACAATTGCGCCACCTGCGACAGCGCCACCGCGGTACCTTGCAACGGCAGGACCCAGGCGCTGGGATCGAACCCCGCGCTGGGGATCACCGCGCCACGCACCGGGCCCGAGGTCACGTAATACTGCGTCTCGTACTCGGGCGCATCGGCCGCGGGCGCCGCATCCAGCACCACCGTCGGGTTATCGTCGGAACTGTTGATCTGCACCTGCAACTGCCGGTCCAGCAGCGCCAGCAGGTCGCGCGCCGCGCCATGCACCTGGCTCACCGTGCGAAAACTCAGCGGGTCCTGCAATGGCCGCTGCGGGTCGCGCTTCCACAGCGCGCTGCCGCGCAGCAGGCCCAGCATGCGCTCGGCGGTCTGGCGCTGGCCGGCGTAGGGCCGCTGCGCCTGCGCCGGCGCCAGCAGCGGCGCCAGGTTGCCGTCCAGGCCTTCCAGCGACAGCGCCGCCACCGCGTCGGCCTGCGCCAGCAACGCGCGCGCATCGTGCGCGGCCAGCACCGCCAGCGCGGCGCCGTAGGCGTTCGAGCTGACCATCGAGAGCGCGTCCTTGCCGAACGGACGCACCGCCGCCAGTCCGGCCTCGCGCAGGGCCTGCTCGGCGCCCATGCGACGGCCGCCGTGCCAGGCTTCGCCCTCGCCCATCATCACCAGGCCGATCTGCGGCAGGATGGTGATGTCGGCCTGGCCGACCGAGCCTTCGCCCAGCATCACCGGCGTCACGTCGCGGTTGAGAAACGCGGCGTATTGCTCCAGCACCGCCGGCTGCATGCCGGCGCCGCCGAACAGCGCGGTGTTCAGGCGGATCAGCATGGCGGCGCGGGTCACGTCGCGCGGCGCCTCGGCGCCGTAGGCGGCACTGTGCGAATGCAGCAGGTTGCGGTTGAACTGTTCGGACAGGCGCCGCACCTCGGGCGAGATCTCGCCGCCCTGGAAGATGGTCTGGTCCTTGTTCAGTCCCACGCCCCGATTCAGGCCGTAGACCGGCTTGTCCAGGCGCGCGTAGGCCAGCAGCAGGTCGTAGGCGCGCGCCGCGCGCCGCGCCGCGGCCGGCGCGATGGCGACGGCGCAATCCTGCCGCGCCACCGCCAGCACCTGCGCGGCGGTCAACGATTTACCGTCCAGCGTTACGCTGCAATCGTCTGCCGCCTGCGCGGCCGTGCCGAGCATCAACGCCGCCAGCAGCGCCATCCGGCTCCACGCGCACGCCGCGCGTCGATGGGTTTCCACACGCAAAGACTTCATTCCGCCTCCGATGACGCTTAGAGCCTGTGCGAGGCTCCTTTTAGTGTGAACAGGCCCTAGGGTTGCTTCAGGGGAATACGCATCAAATCCTGGCCCAGTACCACCGGCCCCTTGAAGGTCTCGCGGGCGTGCAGCCAATGGTCGGCCGGCGCATCGCCGGGCACCAGGTGCGACAGCACCAGCTTGCGCACGCCGGCCTGGGTGGCCGCCTCGCCCGCCTGCTGCGGCGTGGTGTGCGCCTCCAGCAGCTGCCGGGCCAGCGCCTGCTGGCGCGCGTCCCATGGCTTGGGGCCGACGATATGGTCGACCCAGGCGGGATCGATCGCCTCGTGCACCAGGATGTCGGCGCCGCGCGCCAGCTTGACCAGGTTGGGGCTGAGCGCGGTGTCGCCCGAGAACACCACCGAGCCCGACGCGGTGTCGAGACGGTAGGCGAAGTTGGGATACACCAGCCCGTGCGGCACCAGGATCGCGCTGACCGTCACGCGCTCGTCGCGCCAGACCTCGAACGGCTCCATCGGCGGCGCCGGATCGACGTTCGGATCCTTCACCACGCCGGCCGGCACGACGATGTCATGCGCCTGGAAGAAACCGCGCACGTCCGGCACGCCTTCGCTGCGCACGCGGATGTTGAGGTCGGCGGCCATGCCGGCGACCACCGAGTCCACCAGGTCCACGGTGCCCGCGCCCGGATTCTCGGCATGGATCACCGGATCGCCCGCCAGGCCCGGCGCCAGCGGCGGCAAGGCGCCGCGGCGGCCCGGCCCGTAGATCTGCAGCGACGCCTTGGCGCGGCGGCGCGCGCTGGGGTCGTACATCAGCAGGCTGGCCAGGTCGATGATGTGGTCGGTGTGCAGGTGCGTGAGGAACACGGCCTGCTCGGCGCCCGGCTTGATGCCGGCGCGGCGCAGTTGCCGGTAGGCGCCCGAGCCCAGGTCGACGATGTAGGCCTTGCCGTCCACCACCAGCGCCGACGAGATGCCGTGGGGCGCGTCATTGCCGTACCAGGTCGGGCCGCCGGCCACGCCCAGCAGCACCAGTTCGGCGCCTTCAGCCGCTTGCGCGGCAGGCGCGGCCAGCATGGCCGCCACGCCCAGCGCGGCGGCGGCGCGGCCGAGCCAGCGGCGCAGGCCGCTCGCGGCCGGCCGGCGCGCCGGCAAGCTTGCAAGCGCCACGTTCGTAAACCGCTTGCCGGCCTCAGACATGATTCTTCTGCGGCAGCACGGTCAACGCCACCAGCGCGACCACGCAGGCGCCCATCACATACAGCGCCGGCGCGAAGGCCACGCCGGTGGTGTAGGTGATCCAGGTCAGGATGGCCGGCGCGAAGCCGCCCAGCACCGTCACGGCGGTGTTGTAGGCCAGGGACATGCCGGACGAGCGCACCGCCGTCGGGAACACTTCCGACAGCGCCGACGGCGCGGTGCCGACGTACAGCGCCACCAGCAGGCAGAACGACGACTGCACCACGATCAGCGCGAACTGCGTGTGGTTGGCCTGCAGCCACATCATCAACGGATACACCGCGATCAGCAGCAGCAGGGCCGAGGCGCGCAGCACGGTGCGGCGGCCGTAGCGGTCGGACAGCGTGCCCGAGAAGAAGCAGCCGCCGATCAGGAACAGGTTGCCCACCAGCGCGCCCAGAAAGGCCTGCGAGCTGGTGAAGCCCATGCTCTTCTGCACGTAGATCGGCATGAAGATGATCAGCGCGTACGGACCGATGGCCCACAGCACCGACATGCACAGGCCGGTGAACAGTTCGCGCGGATAATCGCGCAGCACGCTCAAGAGCGGCGCCTTGGCGGGCTTGCCGCTGGCGGCCTGGCGCTGCTGTTCCTCGCGGAAATGCGGCGTCTCGTCGAGTGCGCGGCGCATCCACAGCCCCACCGGCGCGATCGCCAGGCCGACGATGAACGGAATGCGCCAGCCCCACTCGCCCACCTGGTCTTCGGTCAGCAGCGTCGTCACCAGCGTGGCGACCAGCGCGCCCAGCAGGTTGGAGATACCCATGCTGGCCTGCAGCCACGAGGCGTACTGGCCGCGCTTGCCGGCCGGCGCGTGCTCGACCAGGAAGGCGGTGGCGCCGCCGACTTCGCCGCCGGCCGAGAAGCCCTGCAGCATGCGGCCGCACACGATCAGCAGCGGCGCGCCTACGCCGATGGCGGCGTACGGCGGCGCGATGGCGATCAGCAGCGTACCCAGCGCCATCAGCATGATGGTCAGCGTCAGCGCGGCCTTGCGGCCGGCGCGGTCGCCGTAGGCTCCCAGCACCAGCGCGCCCAGCGGCCGCACCACGAAGCCCAGCCCGAAAGCCAGGAACGAGGCCATCAGCTGCACCGTCGGGTCTTCGTTGTGGAAGAAGTTCTGGCCGATATACACCGCGAACAGCGCGTAGACCGAAAAGTCGTACCACTCCAGGGCGTTGCCGATCGAGGCGGCGATGACCGCCTTCTTGGCGCCCTTGTGCTCATCGGCGCCCGCGTGGGCGGCATTGCCCCCCACCATCCCCGCGCCCGGGTTGATTGCGATGTTTTTCATTGACGTTCCCGTTGATTCGCCCCGTATCCGGGGCTGTTATGTACTGCCGTTCAGACCCGCGCCGCCATCGTGTCGATGCGGTCGATACCCTTTTTGTCCACTTCGTCCAGCGCCTCTTCATAGCCGGCGTCGGCATAGCGCAGCACGCCGCTGGCAGTGTCATTGGTCAGCGACAGCGACAGGCGCTGCGCCGCCGCGTCGGTGCCGTCGGCCACCACCGTCACGCCGGCGCTGGTCATGTAGCCGCTGTAGCCGCCGCCGCCCGAGTGGATCGCCACCAGGTCGGCACTGGACGAGCAGTTGATCATCGCGTTCAGCAGCGGCCAGTCGGCGATGGCGTCGGAGCCGTCGCGCATGTTCTCGGTCATGATGTTCGGATGCGCCATCGCGCCGGCGTCCAGGTGGTCGCGGGTGAACGCTACCGGCGCGGCCAGGATGCCCCCGCGCACCATGCGGTTCACTTCCAGCGCCAGTTCGGTGCGCTCGCCGTGGCCGAGCCAGGCGATGCGCGCCGGCAGGCCCTCGAACGGCACGGACTCGCGCGCCAGCCGGATCCAGTTGGACACGATCAGGTTGTCGGGGAAGCGCCGCAGCAGGAAGTCGTCGATCTTGCGGATGTCGTCGGGGTCGTTGGACAGCGCGATCCAGCGGAACGGGCCGATGGCGCGCGCGAACAGCGGGCGCAGGAAGGCCTCGGTGAACACCGGGATCTCGAAGGCGCGCTCGACGCCGCCCTGCTTCGCGTGCGTGCGGATCAGGTTGCCGTTGTCGAACACCACCGCGCCACGGTCCTTGAAGCCCAGCATCGCGGTGACGTGGCGCACGATCGACGCGCGGCTGGCATTCATCAGCCCCGTCATGTCGTCGCGGCGCATGCGCGCCACCTGCTCCAGCGTGTGGCCGGCCGGCACGTAGCCGTAGACCAGGTCATGCGCCGAGGTCTGGTCGGTGACGATGTCGGGCACGATGCCGCGCGCCAGGATCTCGGGAAACACGTCGGCGGCATTGCCCAGCAGGCCCACCGACAGCGGGCGGCGCGCCGCCTGCGCGTCGCGGATCAGCGCCAGCGCCTCGTCCAGCGTGTCGGCGCGGCGTTCCAGGAAGCCGGCCTTGATGCGTTTCTCGATGCGTTCCGGATCGATCTCGACCGTCAGGATGGCGGCGTTGGCCATACGGCCCGCCAGCGGCTGGGCGCCGCCCATGCCGCCCATGCCCGCGGTCAGGATGAAGCGGCCGCGCAGGTCGTTGTCGAAATGGCGCTCGGCGATGCGCGAGAAAATCTCGTAGGTGCCCTGGATCACGCCCTGCGAGCCGATGTACTGCCAATCGCCGGCGGTCAGGCCGCCCCAGCAGATCAGGTTGTCGTCCTGCAGGCGGTAGAAGTTCTCCGCATGCGCCCACTGGCCGATCATGTTGCAGTTGGCCATGATCACGATCGGCGCCTGCGGATGGGTGCGCAGCACGCCGATGGGCTTGCCGGATTGCACGATCAGGGTCTGGTCTTCTTCCAGCGTCATCAGCGCGCGCACGATGGCGTCGTGCGACGGCCAGTCGCGCGCGGCGCGGCCCAGCGCCGCGTAGACCACCAGGTTGGCGGGGTCCTCGCCCACCGCCAGCACGTTCTCCAGCAGGCGCAGCAGCGCTTCCTGGCGCCAGCCCTTGCAACGCAGCGTGGCGCCGCCCGGCACCTTGAATTCACGTTTCATCGCGATACCCCTCAGTGGCCCAGCGCGTAGCCGGTGAAGTCCATGCCCAGCGCCTTCTCGACGATGGGGTAGACCGACGCGTCGGTGACGCTGGAGGACAGCGGGATGTGCTGCTTGGACACGTGCAGGATGGACACCTGCAGGCCCTCGCGCAGCTTGCCGGCGCTGACCGGGTTGCCATCGGCGTCCAGCGTGGTGATCACGTCCGGATAGCAGGCGATGCGCTCGCCCTGCCCGTCGGTCACCGCCATGTGTTCGTTCATGACGTGGATGACGCGCTTGCCCGCGCCCTCGCCGATCTCGACCGTGCCGATGTCGAAGGCTTCCTCGGTGTACTTGAGGGTGTTGCGCACCACCTTGCCGGAACCGATGATCTCGCCCTGCGTGGCCTTGCAGATGGCGTCGATCACGGCGCTGCCGCCCTTGGGCTGAGCCGCCAGGATCGCTTCGCCCAGCGCCAGCGCGCGGCTGATGCCGCCCAGCGCGGCGTGGCGCCGCACGTACGACGCGCGGATCGGGTTGCGGCAGCTGGCGATGAAGCCGCCGGCCATGTCGGCGGCCTTGCGCAGCACGGGCGACACCTTGCCGGTGGCGCCGTGCACGGTCAGTTCCATATAGGCGTTGTTGGCGCGGTTGCCGCCCACGGCGCACTGGATCATCGGCTCGGGGCTGCCGGCCAGGCCCAGCGAGCCCATGTCGCCGGTGGGATGGGCGCGGATGTCGCCCACCGCGTCCACCACCTTGGTGCCCAGCACCGCCGACGGCAGCCAGCCGTTGAGCGTGCTGGACATGCCGTTCTGGCCGATGATCAGGCCATACAGGCGCTCGCCCAGCGCATCCTGCAGGCGCTCGGCCGCCTTGACGTAGTCGATGCCCAGCATCTGCCAGTCGGTCAGGCCGCCGGGCGCGCCGATGGCGGCGGCGGTGGCGATCCAGGCGTCATCGGGCACTTCGTCCATCGACACCAGTTCGGGCCGGCCGATGGTCACGGCCAGCGATCCCAGTTCGCGGCCATGCTCGGCCCAGCCGCCCCCGCCACAGGCAAACACCGAACCGCCCCTGACCGCGGCTTCGACATCCTGCATCGTCAAGATTCTTCCCATTGCTGCGCCCTTCCTTTCCCGATTGCGTTTAGCGGCTCCAGCGGCGTTCGCGCTGGATAGACGAGGGCATCATAGGAACCAATCCCGTTAATGTCGTATTACCTTTTATGCCTTGTTCATAACATTGAGTTAATAGCGGGGTGCGCCCCGAGAGAAGGGCAATCCGGGGGCAGAACGGACCTAGGGATATCCCCAGGCGCCGGCAGGGGAAAAGATCAGGCGCCGGCGGGCTGGTCCAGCCTCACCAGCACGTCGATGAAGGCCTGCGCCAGGCGCGACAGCGGCTGCAATTGCAGGTGGAACACATTGACCGGCGCGTTGACCGTATCGGCGATCGGCACCGTCACCACGTCCGACCAGATCGGGCCGGCCACGGTGATCTCGTCCACCAGCGCCACGCCGGCGCCGGCCTGCACCAGGGCGCAGGCCACGTGCGCCTGCTGCACCTCGATGCGCGGCTCGGGCTGCGCGTCCTCGGCGCCGAACAGCTTGTGCACCAGCATGCCGAAGGGAATGTCGGCGCTGTAGCCGATCAGCGGCTCGCGCGCCAGCTCGGCGGCGGTGACCTGGCGGCGTCCGGCCAGCGGATGGCCGGCGGGCAGCACCGCCACGATGCGGTTCTCATAGAGCGGCCGGGTCGCCAGGCTGGGATGGTTCACCGGCATATAGGCGACGCCCAGCTCGACCTGCTGGGTCAGCAGCGACTGCTCCATCACCGCCGGGATCAGCGTCTGCAGCACGATGCGGATCTCCGGATGCAGCTGGCGAAAGCGGGCGATGGCGCGCGGCAGCAGCGACTGGCCCAGGCTCGGGCTACAGGACAGGCGCAACTGGCCCTCGCGGTTCTCCGCCAGGTTGTCGGCCACCTCGTTGACGCGCTGCACGTTCTGGTAGAGCGCGGTCACTTCGACGAACAGCCGCCGCGCCTCGGGCGTGGGGTACAGCCGCCCCTTGATGCGCTCGAACAGCATCAGGCCCAGGCGCTGCTCGGTGTAGGCGATCAGCCGGCTGACGGCGGGTTGCGACACGAACAGCAGCTTGGAGGCGCCGCTGATCGAACCGCTCAACATGATGGCGCGGAAGACCTCGATCTGGCGCAGATTCAATTTCATATGCTTAACCTGATGTTAATTCCCATGCACATATAAGCATAAGACGTTTTGAATCGTGCTTACTACACTGCCCTTCAGTTCTTCATTGGATGGAAGTGGTCATGAGCGATTTCGATTGGGTGGTGCGCGGCAATATCGTCGATCCGCACGGCATCGTGGAAAACGGCTGGCTGGCCGTGCAGGACGGCAGGATCGCCGCGCGCGGCACCGGCGCCGCCCCCGCGGCACGCGACAGCGTCGACGCCAGCGGGCAGTGGATCATCCCCGGCGTGGTCGACGGCCAGGTGCACTCCGGCAGCCAGGCCAACCAGGAAGGCCTGGGCTGGGCCTCGCGCGCCGCCGCCGCCGGCGGCGTCACGGTCATGGTCGACATGCCCTACGACGATCCCGAGCCGGTCGCCTCGCGTCCGCACCTGGACGCCAAGATCGCCGAGGTCGAGCGCGACTGCCACGTCGACGTGGCGCTGTTCGGCACCCTGAACAAGGAACACGGCCTGGCCGCCGCCGCCGGCCTGATCGAAGGCGGCGTCTGTGCCTTCAAGTTCTCCACCTTCGAAGCCACGCCCGGCCGCTTCCCCCGCATCGAGGAAGACGATCTGTACGATGCCTTCCGCCTGATCGCGCCGTCCGGCCTGGTGTGCGGCGTGCACAACCAGATGCAGGAAATGACGCGCAAGAACATCGCGCGCCTGATCGAGGCCGACGACACCGGCTGGGACGCCTTCATGCGCGCCCACACGCCGCTGATCGAGAACCTGGCCACCGCGCTGATCTATGAGATCGGCGCCGAGACCGGCGCCCGCGCCCACGCGGTGCACGTGTCCACGTCGCGCGGCTTCGAGATCTGCAACATGTTCCGCCGCAACGGCCACCGCGCCAGCATCGAGACCTGCGTGCAGTACCTGATGCTGAACCACGAGGAACACACCCGCCGCTTCGGCGCCAAGACCAAGCACTATCCGCCGATCCGCCCCAAGGCCGAGGTCGACCTGCTGTGGACCCACATCGCCAACGACGAGTGCACCTTCGTGTCGTCGGATCACGTCAGCTGGGGCCTGGAGCGCAAACAGAACCCCAACGTCTTCAAGAACTCGTCCGGCGGCCCGGGCCTGGAAACGCTGCTGCCGGCCTTCTGGACCGGTTGCGAGGAACACGGCATCTCGCCGTCGATGGTGGTGCGCCAGCTGTGCGACAACCCCGCGCGCCACTTCCTGCTGGACGACCGCAAGGGCACGCTGGAAGTCGGCAAGGACGCCGACATCGTCATCCTGACGCCGGAACGCCATGCCTACGATCCGTCCACCAGCCTGTCGGCGGTGCAATGGAGTTCGTTCGAGGGCCGCGAGTTCACGGTGCGCGTGGCCGGCACCTGGTGCCGCGGCCAGCAGGTCTATGATGGCCGCCGCATCGTCAACAACAAGGGCGACGGCCGCTTCCTGCGTCCGCGCAAGGCATGAACGGCATGGCCATGTCCTTTCCTCCGTTGAACGCCGAACGCCTCTGGGCCCGCGTCGAGACCCTGTCGCGCTACACCCTGCCCGACCAGCCCTGGACTCGGCGCGCGTTCTCGCCGCTGTTCCTGGAGGCGCGCGAGTGGCTGCGCGGTGAATTCGAGGCCGCGGGTTTGACCACGCGCCTGGACGCCGGCGGCAACCTGGTCGGCGCCCGCGCCGGCCGCAACGCGCAACGCAAACCCATCGCCACCGGCTCGCATTGCGACACCGTCATGAGCGGCGGCCGTTTCGACGGCATCATCGGCGTGCTGGCCGGCATCGAGGTCGCCCACACGATGCGGGAACACGGCATCGAACTGGAACACCCGTTCGAGGTCATCGACTTCCTGTCGGAAGAGCCCAGCGACTACGGCATCTCCTGCGTCGGCAGCCGGGCCTTGAGCGGCCAACTCAGCGCCGACATGCTGGCCGCCCGCAACGCCGACGGCGAGACGCTGGCGCAAGGCATCGCCCGCATCGGCGGCGACCCCGCCGCGCTGGCCCGGCCCTTGCGCGGACCGGACGGCACCGCCGCCTTCGTCGAACTGCACATCGAGCAAGGTCCGGTGCTGGAGAGCCGCCAGCTGCCCATCGGCGTGGTCACCAACATCGTCGGCATCCGCCGCGTGCTGATCACGGTCGAAGGCCAGCCCGACCACGCCGGCACCACGCCCATGGACATCCGCCGCGACGCCCTGGTCGGCGCGGCCCGCATCATCGACGCCGCCAGCCGCCAGGCCAGCGCCGCCAGCGGCAATCCGCACTACGTGGTCGCCACCGTCGGCAAGCTCGCCATGACGCCCAACGCCGCCAACGCCGTGCCCGGCCGCGTCGAGCTGACGCTGGAAATGCGCAGCGACAGCAACGCGGTGCTGGACGCCTTCCCCGAGACGCTGATGGCCGGCGTGGCCGCCGACCTGAAGGCGCTGCGCCTGAGCGCCGGCTTCGTGCCACTGAGCCGGGCCCAGCCCACGGACTGCACGCCGCTGGTAATGGACGCGGTGCAAGCCGCCGCCGACCAGCTCGGCTACGCCAACATGCGCCTGCCCAGCGGCGCCGGCCACGACGCCGTCTACATGGCGCCCACCGGCCCCATCGGCATGATCTTCATCCCCTGCCTGAACGGGCGCAGCCACTGCCCCGAGGAATGGATCGAGCCGGCGCAGCTGCTGGACGGCACCCGCGTGCTGTACCAGACCGTGCTGGAACTGGATCGCAGGCTGCGCGGCTAGCGCCGCGATCCGGCCACCCCGCGCAAGGCGCCGCGCACCGCCGCGGCAGCCAGCGCCAGCGGCAACGCGATATCCCACTGGCCCAGGAACAGTTCGAAGGTCGCCTCCCAGCGCGCCCAGGTGTTGCCGAACACCTGGGGGTCCGGCGGCCCGAGGTAGATCGCGAGCAATGCGGCCACGGCGACGAGCCCGGCGCGCCCAAGCGCCGGAAGCCGGCCGCGTGACAATCGCTCCGCCAGCGCCAGGGCCGCCGTCGCGACCAACCCGGCGACCACCGCGTCCAGGAAGAAATCGGCGCGTTCGTACAGATAGGGCGCATCGGGAATTTCCAGCCCATAGCTGCCCGTGCGCAGCTTGGCGGTCAGGCAGGCGCCGAACAGCGACGCCGTGGCGAAGAACAACAGGAAATCGCACGGGCGCGGCCGCCGGGCTACATTACCCGGCATCCCGACCACCACGCCGCCGCCATGTCCGCCCTCCGCCTGTTCTGCCTGCTTGCGCTGCTCTGCCTGCCGCCTGGCCTGGCGTCGGCCGCCACGCTCACGGATCAGCGTTATGGGGCGGACGCCGCGCAACTGGCCGACGTCTACCTGCCCGCCACGCCCGCCGCGCCGCTTGCCCCCATCCTGGTGCTGGTGCACGGCGGTTCCTGGCTCCATGGCGACAAGGCCGAGCCCGTGTTCATCCAGGACAAGGCGGCGCGCTGGCTGCCGCTGGGCTTCGTGGTCGTCTCGGTCAATACCCGCCTGCTGCCCGAGGCGCCGCCGCGGGCCCAGGCCGAAGACCTGGGGCTGGCCGTGGCCTGGGTCCAGCGCCAGGCCGCCGGCTGGCGCGCCGATCCCGGCCGCATCCTGCTGATGGGGCATTCCTCCGGCGGCCACCTGCTCGCCCTGCTGGCCGCCGACGCCGCCATGCGCCAGCGCGCCGGCGTGACGCCGTGGCTGGCCAGCATCATCCTGGACGGCACGCCCTTCGACCTGCCGCGCATCATGGCCGCGGAACACGCCGGCTTCTACGACAAGGCGTTCGGCAGCGATCCGGCGCAATGGCGCGCCGCCTCGCCCGCCGCGCAACTGAGCGGCGCCAATCCGCCCACGCTGCTGGTCTGTTCATCGTTGCGGCCGCAGTCGTGCCAGCGTTCGCGCGACTATGCGCAGCGGTTGATCGAACACGGCGGCCAGGCGCAGGTGCTGCCGGTCGCGCGCAACCACGGCCAGATCAACGCCGAGGTCGGCGGCGACAATGACGAAACCCGGGCCATCCTCGGCTTCATCGACGCGCAGTTGCGGCGCCGGGCCGGCGACTAGGAAGACCCGTCACGCCATGACCCGCTTCACCCTGCAACGACTGCGCATCGGCGCCTGGCTGGCCCTGGGCGACGGCGCGCTGCTGGCCGCCGGCGCGGCGCTGTGCGCGGGCGACCAAGCACTGGCCGAGGACTACCGCCGCCAGGCCGACGCCCTGCAGCAATCCCCCGCGCGCGCGGACGCGGCGGACGGCTACGATCCGCACGATCTGTCGCCCGCCGAGCTCGGCAAGCTGGCCGACACGCTCGACCCGTTGCTGCGCATCGCCACCGGCGCCTGGTTGCTGCGCCCCGCCGCCGGCGGCCGCTATCAGCTGCTGGTGCTGGCGCGCGACGCCGCCCTGCTGCGCCTCATCGGCCGCCTCACCGGCGAACCCAGCTACCTGCGGCGCGACTGCGAACAACTGCTGGGCCGGCTGCTGCCGCGCCTGCGCCTGGACGTGCAGGCCGACATCATGGCCGCCGGCGATCCCCGGCTGGCGTGGTGTGTCGAGCAGGCGCGCGTGCGCCGCCCGGTCCGCGCGACCTCGAAGGCACCGGCTACTACACCGACGCCGCCCACTCGAAGATCGACCCAGCGCTGCAGGCCCGCAACCAGGCCCAGACCCGGCCGCTGAACGACTACGCCCGCCGCGTCGCCGACCTGTCCGATGCCTACCTGGCGCATGGCGACGCCGCCGCCGGCCAATGCGCGCTGACGTGGCTGGCCGCCTGGGCCAAGGACGGCGCCATGCTCGGCCGCATGATCCACGGCAACAACGACCAGGCCGACTACCTGCGCGAATGGACCCACGGCGCGGCGGCCATGGCGTATCTCAAGATCCTGCCGCTGGCCACGCCGGCGCAGCGCGGCCTCATCGCTCCCTGGCTCGAACAACTGTCGCGCGCCAACCTCGCCTACTGGGACGACCCCAGGCACAAACGCAACAATCACTATTACTGGACCGGCGTCGGCATCATGGCGACCGCCCTCGCCACCCGCGACGCCGGCCTGCTGCGCACCGCGCAGGCGATCTACCGCAAGGGCATCGACGACATCCAGGCCGCCGGGCCGTTCAACGAACCGCGCCTGGGCGGCGACCTGACGCTGATGGCGACCCACGGCATCCTGCCCCGCTCCTGACGCCGCCGCACCGCCCGGACGGCCCACGCATCGCGCCGATGCCGAAGTACCGCGCCAGGCGTAAACTGGATCATGTCGAATATGCTGTATGCGACCGCCGAGGGGCAGTCGCCGGAGATCACCATGCAAGCCACCACCACTCGCACACTCGCCCTGCTGGCCGCCCTGCTGATACTGGGCGGCTGTTCCTCACTGGGTCCGGGCGGCCCGCCGCATCCGGGCGCGGTCAACCCCTACAGCAGCGGCGGCTTCCGCGACGCCGGCCCGAACTATCCGGACACCGGCCCCTGAACGCCCTGGCCGGCGGCCGACGCGGCCGCCGGATCGTTCGCCAGCTTGAACCAGCGCTGCACGCGCTGCCAATGCGCGTCGCCGTAGAGCCGGCGAAAGCGCAACGTCTCCTCCGATTGCGGGTCCGCCATCGCCGCGAGGCGCTGGGCGATGAAGGCCGGGGTCAATGCGAGGCCGCAGTCGACCGTGATGCAGCGATGCCACTGCGCGTACGTTTCAGGGATCATTTCCGTTTCTCCGGGCAATCAGGTCAATGCCTGCGCGAGCAACCAGGCCGAGACCAGCGAGGTCACGGCCTGGCGCCCGGCCAGGCCCCAGGCGTGGCGCGCGCCCAATTCGCGCCCGACCGTCCATAGCGTCACCAGGCAGGCCGAACAGGTCGACGCCAGCCACACCAGCACGAACATCTGCGCCGCATCCAGGCGGGCCAGCAGCGTGCCCTGGCCCTGGTTCAACGCCAGCAGGCCGTCCTTGCGCAGGATCGAGAACACCACGCCCGCCGCGGCGTCCGCCGGCAGGCCCAGCGCGGCCATCGGCGCGCGCAACAGCGACGCCAGCGCCTGCAACGCGCCCAGCCCGTCCAGCAGCGACGCGACCGCGCAGATCAACAGGAACACCGGCATCGCCTGCTTCAGGAACTGCGCCACCACCGCGCGCAGGCGCCATGCCACGCCGCGCCACGACGGCCATTGCAAATAGGCCCGGCCCGGCAGCGGCGCGGCGGTCTCGGCCGGCAACGCGCCATGCCACAGGCGCGTGTGCGCCGCCCCCACCAGGAACAGCAGCAACAGATAGGGCGCGAACAGCCCCATCCGCCCGGCCGCGCCGAACACCGACAGCGTCGCGCCGATCTGGTAGCTGCAGGCCGAGCCGAACGCGATCAGGCTGACGCAGGCGCGCCGCGTGCAGGCCGAGCACGCCCGGCTCTGGAACGTCGCCACCACGTTGCAGCCGAAGCCCGACAGCACCGGCACCAGGTCGCGCCCGCTCAGGCCGATGTGCCTGAGCGCGGGATCGAGCGCCGCGGTCATGCGGTCCTTCAGGCCGCTTTCCTCGGTCAGCGCCATCGCCAGGCCGATCAGCGCCACCACCGGAAAGGCCCAGATGAACGAATACAGCCCCAGGCTGACGAGGCCGTAGCCGCCCACCAGCAGGGTCTGCAATGCGAGCGGCGCGCCGGCCAGGGCGCGCGTCAAGGGTTCGACGAGCGCCGCGTCCGCCAGCGGTTGCAACCAGCCCGACAGGCCGTAGGCCAGGTACACCGGCAGCGCGAAACTCGACAGCAACGCCAGCAGCGCCCACCAGGGGCCCAATCCGGCGTGCTCGAACGGCGTGCGCTGCGGCCGACGCGCGAGCGACGCGTGCCACAGCACGGGCTTGGCCGGTAGCGCGGGCAAGGCCACCGCGCCGGCCAGGGCATGGCGCACCGCCGCCAATTCCCGCGGCGCCGGCGCGCGCGCATTGATGATGGCCACCGGCACGCCCAGCGCCGCGCCGCAGCGCGCCGCCAGCGCCGGCGCGTCATCGCACTTGTCCGCGAAGGTCAACACCACGCAGATCCGGTGCGCGCCATGCAGCGCGGCCAGCACCTCGCGCATCAGGTCGGGCGCATCGGTGGCGCGCATCACCACCGCCACCACGGCGGCCGGCGCCATCCGCGCCAGGGCCAGCCGGGTGGCGGCGCTGTCGCCGCGCAGGCGCACGCCGGGCGTATCCACCACGCGCATCGCGGCGCCATCGAGCGCGGCTTCGCGGCAGGCCACGGTGGACCCGGCCACGTTGCTCTCGTCGCCGACCGCCTGGCCCGTCAGGCCGCGGAACAACGCCGACTTGCCCGCATTCTCCAGGCCCGCCAGCACCACCACGGCCTCGGCCGATTCAATGGCGTCCGGCCGCATCGCGTCCACCCGCCGCCGTCAGCATTCGCAGGCCTCGTCGCAGCAATCGGCGTTGCCGAATGGGCCCCAGGCGCCGGCGGCCCGCTCGGCCTCCAGCGGCGGCAGGCCCAGGTGCTGCGCGACCATGCGCGCCACGCTGTCGAAGCGTTGGCGGAATTTGTAGATGAAGCAATAGATGCGTCGGTCCTGACGCACCTGCGGCCCGGCCAGGAACAGGCCCGGCATCAGGGTCGATTCATCGTGCGCGCTCAGCACCGGCCTGCCGTCGGGCGTCCAGTCGAAGCACGGGCGGATCAATTGCGCGCCGCCGCCGCGCAGGAAGCCGGTGCCCAGGATCGGCGCGTTCGCGGTGGCGAAGACCCGCCCGTCTTCTGCGTGCACGCTGAACCCCGCCGCCAGCCGGCGCACTTCCAGCACATTGACGCCGAAGGCGATCTCCAGCCGGCCGCTGTCCAGCGCCTGGTAGAGCCGCTGGCGGCTGTAGGGCGACAGCGACAGGCTGGGGTCGTGCGCACTGGCGGGGTCCCAGGTCGATTTGCGCGCCAGCAGCTGCACCCGCGCGCCGCGCGCCACCAGGTTCACCGCCGCGTCCACGCCGCTCTCATAGCCGCCGATCACCAGGTATTCACCCGCCTCGAAGGCCGACCAGCTATCGACCTGCGCGTAATGCAGGCAGTCGGCCGCGCCGACGAACGGCCGCAGATCGGGGTACTGGTATTCGCCCGTGGCCCAGATCACCGCCCGCGCCAGCGCGGCGCCCCTGGAGGTCTGCAGCTGGAATTCGCCGCGCGCGCCGCGCGTCAGCGCCGAGACCTCGCAGTCCAGCGCCAGCGGCAGGTCATGCGCCTGCGCCACCCGCGCCAGGTATTGCGCGTAACGCGGGCCGTCCAGGTGCTCCATGCCGGCCGTCAGCGCCGGCGAGCTGGTCTCGGTCACGGCGTTCAGGTCGGCCAGGCCGAACGGATTGCTGTAGAACGACGGCGTGATGAAACGCGTCTCCTGCGGCCAGGACAGGAACGAGGCCCCCACCTGATGCCGGTCGATCACCGCCAGCCGGTTCACGCCATGGCGGCGCAGCGCCACGGCCATGCCGATGCCGGCCGGCCCGGCGCCGACCACGGCGACTTCAAGCACTTTCGGTTCCACGGCGCGCGCCTATTTGTTCTTGGCCCCGCCCTGGCGCGCCTTGAAGCGCGGATTGGATTTGCAGATCACATAGATGCGCCCGCGGCGCTTGACCACCTGGCAGTCCCGGTGGCGGGTCTTGGCGTCTTTAAGGGAGGAAAGGACTTTCATGCGGGACTCCGGCAAGGATCGAAAGAAAAACCGACCCGCGCGGCGCGGGCCGACGTAAATGATATGTAATAACATTACATTTGTCACGCGAAGCCCGCCAACAGTGCTTGCACCAAGATCAGACGGAAGGTAAATTGTTGACAATCAATCGCCTCATGGCGATTTAGAACGGGTTTTCACCCTGAAAATCCCTTGATTGTTGACACAATGAGCAAAGTGCTGACGCTTCCCGGCGCCGCGTCGGGCGATAGCGAGACCCTGGCGGAACACATCTTCCGCAAGATCCAGTCCGCCATCGTCAAAGGCGAGATCGCCCCCGGCAGCAAGATTTCCGAACCCGAACTGGCGCGCATCCACGGCGTCAGCCGCGGCCCGCTGCGCGAGGCCCTGCACCGGCTCGAAGGCCAGAAGCTGCTGGTGCGCGTGCCGCACGCCGGCGCCCGCGTGGTCTCGCTCAGCCCGCAGGAACTGGCCGAACTCTACGAAATCCGCGAATCGCTCGAAGGCATGGCCTGCCGCCTGGCGGCCGAGCGCATGGCGCCGGCCGAAGTCGAGCAGGTGCGCCAGGTGCTGCACGCCCACGAAAAGGACGAGGCCTTCCAGGCCGGCACCGGCTATTACCAGCAGGAGGGCGACTACGATTTCCACTACCGCATCGTCAAGGGCAGCGGCAACCAGATGCTGTTCCGCATGCTGTGCGACGAGCTCTACCAGCTGGCGCGGATGTACCGTATCCAGTACTCGACCACTCCCAACCGCCCGCGGCAGTCGTATGCCGAGCATCACCGCATTCTCGACGCCATCGCCGACCGCGATGGCGAGCTGGCTGAACTCCTGATGCGCCGCCACATCCGCGCATCCCGTCTCAACATTGAAAAACAGATCGCTCAGGGCAACCTGAAGCGCACCGAGGCATGAACAAATCCTATCGCAAGCCCCTGCAAGGCACCCGCCTGGACTATTTCGACGCGCGCGCCGCCGTGGACGCCATCGCCCCCGGCGCCTACGACCGCCTGCCCTATACCTCGCGCGTGCACGCCGAGAACCTGGTGCGCCGTTGCGATCCGGCGATGCTGGCCGACGCGCTCAAGCAGCTGATCGAACGCCGCCGCGACCTGGACTTCCCGTGGTATCCGGCCCGCGTGGTCTGTCATGACATCCTCGGCCAGACCGCGCTGGTCGACCTGGCGGGCCTGCGCGACGCCATCGCCGAGAAGGGCGGCGACCCCGCCAAGGTCAACCCGGTGGTGCCGGTGCAGCTGATCGTCGACCACTCGCTGGCCGTGGAATACGGCGGCAACGACCCCGACGCCTTCGCCAAGAACCGCGCGGTGGAAGACCGCCGCAACGAAGACCGCTTCCACTTCATCGACTGGACCAAGCAGGCCTTCCGCAATATCGAAGTGGTGCCCCCGGGCAACGGCATCATGCACCAGATCAACCTGGAGCGGATGTCGCCGGTGATCTACACGCAGGACGGCGTGGCCTTCCCCGACACGCTGGTGGGCACCGACAGCCACACCCCGCACGTCGACGCGCTGGGCGTGATCGCCATCGGCGTGGGTGGCCTGGAAGCCGAGAACGTGATGCTGGGCCGCGCCTCGTGGATGCGCCTGCCCGACATCGTCGGCGTCGAACTGACCGGCCGCGCCGGCCCCGGCATCACCGCCACCGACGTGGTGCTGACGCTGACCGAATTCCTGCGCAAGGAAAAAGTGGTCGGCGCCTACCTGGAGTTCTACGGCGAAGGCGCCGCCAGCCTGACGCTGGGCGACCGCGCCACCATCTCGAACATGGCGCCGGAGTACGGCGCCACCGCCGCGATGTTCTCGATCGACCAGCAGACCATCGACTACCTGCGCCTGACCGGCCGCGAGGACGAGCAGATCGCGCTGGTGGAAACCTACGCCAAGACCGCCGGCCTGTGGTCGGACAGCCTCAAGACCGCCGAATACGAGCGCGTGCTGCGCTTTGACCTGTCGACCGTGGTGCGCACCCTGGCCGGTCCGTCCAACCCGCACCGCCGCCTGCCGGTGGCCGACCTGGCCGAACGCGGCATCGCCGGCACGGTCGAGAACCAGCCGGGCCTGATGCCCGACGGCGCCGTCATCATCGCCGCCATCACCAGCTGCACCAACACCAGCAACCCGCGCAACGTCATCGCCGCCGGCCTGCTGGCGCGCAACGCCAACCGCGCCGGCCTGGCGCGCAAGCCGTGGGTCAAGAGCTCGCTGGCGCCCGGCTCCAAGGCCGTGGCCTTGTACCTGGACGAGGCCGGCCTGACCGAAGACCTGGAAAAGCTCGGCTTCGGCGTCGTCGCCTTCGCCTGTACCACGTGCAACGGCATGTCGGGCGCGCTCGACCCGGTGATCCAGCAGGAGATCATCGACCGCGACCTGTACGCCACCGCCGTGCTGTCGGGCAACCGCAACTTCGACGGCCGCATCCATCCCTACGCCAAGCAGGCCTTCCTGGCCTCGCCGCCGCTGGTGGTGGCCTACGCCATCGCCGGCACCATCCGCTTCGACATCGAGCGCGACGTGCTGGGCACGGGTGCCGATGGTCGCGAGATCCGCCTGAAGGACATCTGGCCCAGCGACGAAGAGATCGACGCCATGGTCAAGGCGGCCGTCAAGCCGGAACAGTTCCGCAAGGTCTATGCGCCCATGTTCGGCCTGCGCAACGAGCGCGACGCCACGGTCGACCCGCTGTACGCCTGGCGCCCGCAGAGCACCTACATCCGCCGCCCGCCGTACTGGGAAGGCGCCCTGGCCGGCGCGCGCACGCTGCGCGGCATGCTGCCGCTGGCCGTGCTGGGCGACAACATCACCACCGACCACCTGTCGCCGTCCAACGCCATCCTGATGGACAGCGCCGCCGGTGAATACCTGCACAAGATGGGCCTGCCGGAAGAGGACTTCAACTCCTACGCCACCCACCGCGGCGACCACCTGACCGCGCAACGCGCCACCTTCGCCAATCCCAAGCTGTTCAACGAGATGGTCAAGGACGCCGACGGCAACGTGAAGCAGGGCTCGCTGGCCCGCGTGGAACCGGAAGGCCGCGAAATGCGCATGTGGGAAGCCATCGAGACCTACATGGACCGCAAGCAGCCGCTGATCATCGTGGCCGGCGCCGACTACGGCCAGGGCTCGTCGCGCGACTGGGCCGCCAAGGGCGTGCGCCTGGCCGGCGTCGAGGCCATCGCCGCCGAAGGCTTCGAACGCATCCACCGCACCAACCTGATCGGCATGGGCGTGCTGCCGCTGGAATTCAAGCCGGGCGTGAACCGCAAGACGCTGGGCCTGGACGGCACCGAGAGCTACGACGTGGCGGGCGAGCGCAAGCCGCGCGCCGACCTGACGCTGGTGGTCCACCGCCGCGACGGCGAGACGCTGCAAGTGCCGATGACCTGTCGCCTCGACACCGCCGAAGAAGTGTCGATCTACGAGGCCGGCGGCGTGCTGCAACGCTTCGCGCAGGACTTCCTGGAAGCCGAATCGGCCGCCGGTTCGGCCAAGAAGGCCGGCTGACATCCACCGCATGGCGGGCGCCGCGGCGCCCGCCCTCTCTCCCCAAGACATCAGGACTGCCCCATGGCCCATGCCCCCCAGATCAAGATTCCCGCCACCTACATGCGCGGCGGCACCAGCAAAGGCGTGTTCTTCAAGCTCGACGACCTGCCCGAATCCGCCCGCGCGCCGGGCCCGGCGCGCGATGCGCTGCTGATGCGCGTCATCGGCAGCCCGGATCCCTACGGCAAACAGATCGACGGCATGGGCGCGGCCACCTCCAGCACCAGCAAGACCGTCATCATCGGCAAGAGCAGCCGGCCGGAACATGACGTCGACTACCTGTTCGGCCAGGTCTCGATCGACCAGGCCTTCGTCGACTGGAGCGGCAACTGCGGCAACCTGTCGGCCGCCGTCGGTCCCTTCGCCATCAGCAACGGCCTGGTCGACCCGGCCCGCGTGCCGCGCAACGGCATCGCCGTGGTGCGCATCTGGCAGGCCAACATCCAGAAGACCATCATCGCCCACGTGCCCATCACCGACGGCGCGGTGCAGGAGACCGGCGACTTCGAGCTGGACGGCGTAACCTTCCCGGCCGCCGAACTGCAGCTGGAATTCATGAACCCGGCCGAGGAAGGCGACGGCGGCTCGATGTTCCCCACCGGCAACCTGGTGGACGACCTGGAAGTGCCCGGCATAGGCACCTTCAAGGCCACCATGATCAACTCCGGCATCCCCACCATCTTCCTGGACGCGCAAGCCCTGGGCTACAGCGGCACCGAACTGCAGGACGACATCAACGGCGACGCCGCCGCGCTGGCCCGCTTCGAGACCATCCGCGCCCACGGCGCGCTGCGCATGGGCCTGATCCAGAAACTGGAAGACGCGGCCGCGCGCCAGCACACGCCCAAGGTCGCCTTCGTGGCCAGCCCCAAGGCCTACACCTCGTCCAGCGGCAAGCAGATCGGCGCCGGCGACATCGACGTGCTGGTGCGCGCCCTGTCCATGGGCAAGCTGCACCACGCCATGATGGGCACCGCCTCGGTCGCCATCGCCACCGCCGCGGCCGTGCCCGGCACGCTGGTCAACCTGGCCGCCGGCGGCGGACAGCGCGACCAGGTCAACTTCGGCCATCCGTCGGGCACGCTGCGCGTCGGCGCGCAGGCCCAGTTGGTCGACGGCGAATGGACGGTCACCAAAGCCATCATGAGCCGCAGCGCGCGCGTGCTGATGGAAGGCTGCGTGCACATTCCGCCCACCGGGTTCTGACGCCCCGGCCATCGGCGGGCGCGGGCTGCGGTATCCTCTGCCGCAGCCCGCGCCCGCCGACGGAACCGTCCATGGCACAACCTGGCGCCTCGCGCGCGCTACGCCGATTCAAGCGCGTCCTGGCCAGCGCGGCGCTGCTGCTTTGCGCCAGCGCGGGCGCGGCCCCGATCCTGATGCAGCCCCTGCCCGGCACCACCTACACGCAGGGCCGCTACTACCTGATTCCGCAACCGTACGCGACGGTCAAGGCCGACCTGGAACAAGGCCTGGCCGGCAAGGACCTGGGCGGCTTCCAGGGCCGTGACGACAGCGGACCGCTGTCGTCCATGGAGTTCTACTGGCCCGAGATCGGCGCCCGCCATCTGCCCGCGCTGAAACAGGCGCTGGACCAGCAGGCCAGCGATGCCGCCGACCCGGTCCTGGCCAAGGCGCTGGCGGGCGGCGTCATCACCCGCGACGAGCAGGACGCGTTCCGCGCCGCCATCGCCCGCCAGCCCGACCATTCCCCCGAAAACATCAAGGCGTTGCCGTTCTTCTCGGCGCCGGTGGCGCGCTGGTCGTTCCAGCGCGAACGCGGCAAATCCAGTCGCACCCAGGCCGACTATGGCACCGTCATGGATCTCTCTGGCCTGACCGGCCGCGACGCGCTGACACTGGTCTGGTACGGCGGCACCGCCACCACCGTCACGCGCCGTTTCCGCCTGACCCGTTGCATGGTCGGCGTGACCTGCTTTCCCGACCCGCACATCGAATACAACAGCGACAGCGTCGAGCACGCCGACGCCGCCCTCGCCCGCTACCTGGACGGCCTGGCGCAACGCCTGCGGGCCCTGCCGGAAAACGACGCCGACCACCTGATGCAGGCCTATTTCGACGCCTACGCGCGCGGCCGCGCGACGGCCCCGAACGCGCCCGCCCCCGCCGCGGCCTCGCTGCCCGAAACGGCCGTGTCCGGCATCCGCCTGCCGGCCGACGAATCCGACCTGCGGCGCTACGACAACGATGGCTGGCGCCTGCTGGCGCTGCCCGACGGCAGCCTGCTGGCTTCCGGCACGGCCACCCAGCGTTTCGTGCCGCGCATGGCCGCCGCGGACGCCGCCGCGCGGCCCGGCGACAAGGCGGTGACCGCCATCGAGCGCGAAGCCACCGCGGGCTTCGGCCTGGCGCATGCCCTCAAGATCGGCGCCGACGGCCAGGTCTGGGCACTGGGTTTTCGCGACGACGGCAGCCGCACCCTGCTGGCCTGGCGCCCGGGCCAGCGCGGCGCCGTGTCCCACGCCCTGAGCCCGCGGCTGCCCGAGCGGCAGATCGACGACTGGACCCTGCCTGCCGCCGGCGGCGTGGCGCTGCGCCTGGGCGACATGCTGTACGCCATGACGCCGCAGGGACGCTGGCGCGAACAACACTGGGATGCCTCGCTGCGGCGCGACGCCAGCGACACGCTGGAACAGGCGCTGCCGTGGGTGCCGAGCGATGCCATCGCTTTCGGCGACGGCCTGTTCTGGGCCGCCGACCGCGACGGCTACGGCATCGACCCCGCCACCGCGCGGGTGGCCGCCAGCATCCGGACCGCGACGCCCAAGCTGGTCTTCGGCAGCCGGCGCGGCGACTGGGCCGTGGCCATCGCGGAAACGCCCGAGGGCCGGCGCCTGCGCGCCATCGACCTGCGCACGGGCAATGCCCGCTTCGACCTGGAGACCCCGGCCGTCTACTACACCTCGGCCGCCGCGCGCAGCGCCCATGGCCGCCTGCTGGCCCTGAGCGGCGCCGACAACACGGTGGTGGTGGTGGACATGGCGCAAGGCCGGTTGCTGGCCAACCTGCGCGCGCCCAAGGAATACAGCGTCAGCGCGCTGGCATTCTCGTGGGCGGGCGACCGGCTGTGGATCTACGCCCGGCCGGTCGGCAACAACGACGTGGCGCAGCTGATCGCGTGGGATGCCCCGGACGATGCGGTCGACCCCGCGCAGGGACGCGACCTGCCCGACCAGATCCGTTGCGGCTACTCGATGGCCTGCCGCTGAAGTGAGCCAGCGCGGCGCGGCCATCGCTTGATGTCCCGCGCCACGCTGGCTGAACTCGCTTACTGGCCCTTGTCCTTCGGCGCGCTGGCCACCAGCGCGTCGAACGCCTTGTCCAGGCTGGCCAGCGAATCGGCGATGTGGGCGCGGCGATCCTTGATCCACTTGTCCTGCGCGGCCAGCTGCTCGCGCGCTTGCTTGATCATGCGCTCCATTTCCGCCGGCTGCGGACCGCCGCTGGTGGCGCGGTTCTTGACGATCGCCACCGGGTCCAGCGTCGAGCGGAACTCGGCCTCGCTCATCGGCAGCTCGTTCGGGTACTTCGAGCCCTTCATGGCCTCGGCGTAGATGCGGCGCGCCTGGTCATACGGGAAGTCCAGCGGCTTGATGTTGTTGGTCTTGGCGTAGCTCACGACCTCGGAGGCGAAGTGGTGGCCGTCGCGGAACGGCAGCTTGTACTTGCGCATCAGCACGTCGGCCAGTTCCTGGGACGCGGTCCAGTCGCTGTTCAGTTCCTCCAGCGCGCGGTCCGGGCTGATCACCATGGCCTTGAGCACGCGGTCCCAGCGCTTGAGCGCGGAGATGCCGGCATCGACCATCGCCGAGTTCTGCTTGACGTCCTTCGGGTCGCTCATGCCCGGGGTGATATTGTGCGTCTGGATCACCGGCCCCATGGCCAGCGTCACCGCGGTCGAGGCGTCGCTGCGCGTGTCGTTGAGCAGGCCCGGATTGCGCTTCTGCGGCATGGCGCTGGACACGTAGGTGTTGCCGCCGCCCTCTTCCAGCAGGATCCAGGGCCGCGATTGCGCGTACTGCGTCATCACATCTTCGACGAAGCTGCCGGTGCGCAGCGCGATGCTGGTGACGATCGACGCCACTTCCACCGGCTGGTCCATCGACGAGATCTGCGAGGCGTCATAGGCGTTGTCCACCAGCGCGGTGAATCCCAGGTACTGCGCCATGCGCTTGCGGTCCAGCGGCCAGCTGGTGCCGTTCAACACCGTCGTGCCCATGGGCGAACGGTCGATGCGCGCGTAGGCTTCGCGGATGCGCTGGGCATCGCGTTCCAGGCCGGCCGCCTGGCCCAGCAGATAGTGGCCATAGCTGTTGGGCTGGGCCGCCACGCCGTTGGTGTAGTTGGGCACGATGGTGCCGGCGTGCTTGGCCGCCAGCTCCACCAGCGTCCGCGACGTGGCGTTCAACTGGTCCGCCAGATCCAGCAGCTTGTCGCGCAGGATGGCGCTGCGGTAGGTGGCGTGCATGTCCTGGCTGGAACGGCCGGCGTGCAGCAGCGTCACGTCCTCGCCCGCGGCCTTGATCAGCAGCGGCTCGAAGGTGATGACGCTGGCCGGACGCTTGGCGCCGGGCTGGTTGCCGTCGTTGATCACCTTCGCCACGCCCGCGGCCAGCCGGGGCGCCATGGACTTGTCCAGCAGCCCTTCGTCGGTGTTGATCACCGCCGTCGCCTTGTTGATCTCCCCGAGCCAGAAAAACGGATCGCGCACCGGCTTGGCGGCGGCGCTGGCGGCGGGCGCCTGCTGCGCCGACGCGGCGTGGGCGCCGAGGGAAAGGACTAGGGCTGCGCCCAGGGCGGGCAGGAAATGTCTCATGGCGTTCTCGTTATGAGGGGGAAAGGAAACCCCCGTATGAAACACCATTTTTGCTCGTCTTGCGCATGAAAATGCAATTTACGAAAACGTAACAGTTATCGACCAGGGGTCCTTGGGATGCGCCGAAACCCCGGCGCTGCGCATAACATGCGGAAAAAATTCCAGCGGGCACAGGCAGGAGGGGCCCAGCGCCATGACAGATGCAACCGTTTCACCCGAACGATTCCTGGTGTCCGACGACCACCCCACGTTCCGCATGGGCATGTGCGAGATCATCCGGCGCATCGCCCCGGCCGCCGCGGTGGGCGAGGCCGGTCGCCTCGACGAAGTCTTCGCGCTGATCCAGCGCGACGGCCCGCCGGACACGCTGATACTGGACCTGCTGTTCCCGGAAAGCAGCAACCTCGACTGGATCTCGGATCTGCGGCGGCTGTGCCCGCGCAGTTCGCTGATCGTGGTCTCGGTCATCAACGACACGCAGAAGATCGACGCGGTCATGGCCGCCGGCGCGGACGGCTTCATCGGCAAATCGGTATCGCCCGCGGAGATCGGCGAGGCCATCCTGGCGGTGCGGGCGGGCGATCTGGTGGTCAAGTACAACCGGCCGAACCTGTCCGGCGACACCGACCTGGCCGACGCCATCGCTAGCCTCACGCAGCGGCAGCACGACGTGCTGGCGATGCTGGTCGAAGGCCTGACCAACAAGGAGATCGCGCGGATCCTGCATATCTCGCCGTTCACGGTCCGCATCCATGTGTCGGCCGTGCTGCGCGCGCTGAACGTGCCGTCGCGCGCGGCGGCGGCGGCGTTGGGCGCCCAGGCGGCCGTCACGCGCGGCGGGCCGGCCTGACGCGCCCCCTCAGGACCGTAGTGTCATCGTGGCGGCGGGCGACCCCGCGGCGGGCGTCCCCGCGGCGGGCATCCCGGCATCGGGCGTCCCGGCATCGGGCGTCCCGGCTGCGGGCGTTCCCGCGCCCAGCGCCAGCGTCGTCAGCAACGACCGCAGTTCCGCCGCGCGGATCGGCTTGGCCAGCACCGGCAGCGCCGGATCGGCCACCGCTTCGCGGATCGCCTTGGTGTCGTGCCCGGTCAGCAACAGCGCCGGCACCGGCCGCCCCAGCCGCTGCCGGACCCGCGCGATGCACTCCGCGCCCGTCACCTCGGCATTCAGATCGTAGTCGCTGATGATCACATTGCAGTCGGCCGGCGCCGCCGGCAACGAGACTTCCCTGGCGACCACGCAACCCCAGCGCTCCAGCAGCATGGCCGTCGCCATCAGCACGTTGGCGTCGTCCTCGATCAGCAGCACCCGCAATCCGTTCAGCACGCTCGCCTGCGCCGCCGTGCGCCGCGCCCCTTCGGGCGGCGCGCGCTCCAGCAGTTCGAATCCCTCGACCGTGACCGTGGTGCCGCGCCCGAGCCGCGAACGCAGGCTCACGCGCAGTCCCAGCAGGCCGCACAGCCGCTTGACGATCGACAGGCCCAGCCCCAGCCCTTCGATATCCCTGTCGCGCGGCCGCCGCACCCGGTAGAACTCGTCGAACACCATGCCCTGGTTCGCCTCCGGGATGCCGCGGCCACGGTCATGCACCTGCAGGGCCAGCGTGCGCCCGCGGCGGCGCGCCGCCACCAGGATGCCGCGCCCCTCGCCGTACTTGACGGCGTTGGACACCAGGTTCTGCACGATGGTGCCGAGCAGGTGCGGATCGGTCCGGACCAGGTGGGCGCCGGCGCGCACGCGGATCGGCGCATCGGCCCCCAGGCCCAGGCCGTCGCGGCTGTCGCGCACCACCGCGTCCAGCACATCGCCCACGCGCACCGCCTCGATCCTGGGCTCGAGCTTGCCGCTGTCCAGCGTGTAGCTGTCCAGGATCGAGCGGAACAGGTGCGAGACGCTGTGCAGCGAACGGTCGATGCTGTCGACCAGGTGGCGCTGGTGGCCGTTCAGGTTTTCATCGCGCAGGCAGTCCGCGAACAGCGCGATCGAATGGATGGGCTGGCGCAGGTCGTGGCTGGCCTGCGCCAGCAGCCGGGTCTTGGCCTGCGTCGCCTCGCGCTCGCGGGCATGCGACCTTTCGTTGCTGCGCAGCAGGAAGTGCGTGTAGGCCGGCACGATGAGCGTCGTCAGGAACAGCATCACCGTGACGTAGGGCTGCTCGCGCCAGTACGGCGTCAGGCTGGCGACCACCACCAGGTCCAGCAGCGCCGCGGCAGTCGCCGCCACCAGATAGCGCGATCCGTAGCGCACGCCGTAGCCGATGGTCATCCACAGCACCACCGCGTAGACCGGCAACAGCGCCCGTCCGCCCAGGATCAGGTGAAAGCCCAGCGCCGCGTAATCGTTCAGCATGGCCAGCAGGCGCCGTGCCGGATAGTGCCCGGGCCAACGGATGACGGCCCAGCGCAGCAGCAGCGCCACGCCCAGGAACGCCACGCCATGGATCGCCATGATGGTGGCCAGCTCGGCGGGCAGCTGCCCGGCCCAGGCCAGGATCGGCGCGTAGACCGTCACCAGCAATGCGCTCAGCAGCCGCACGCCCGCCTGCGCCCGCTCGGTGTCCCTGACCTTCTCCGCCATACGTCCCCGGCTTTTCCGTTGCGCGCCGCGCGCGCCGTTTCCCAGCGGCATTGTCCGTCTTTTTGGCCCGCCGGCGCGCATTCCGCCCGCCGCGCCGCGGTGTACTAGTACACCGCGAGGGCCCGCGGATGATTGATCCCGCCCCCGCGCGCCACTTATCATTTTCGGGCGTCCCTTCCCGCGGCGCGCCAACAGAGAACAGAAAACGGAAATGCCAGGACAGGCCCTCAAACTCACCGCGGCAGCGATCCTCTCGATGAGCCTCTCGGGCTGCATCATGGAAGCCTACGACAGCCAGGCACGCAGCGATGCCAAATCGTGGATCGGCGAGCCGATCCAGAAGGTCGCCAAGCGCTTCGGCCAGCCCGACGCCGTCTCGTCGGGCGATGCCGGCAAGACGAAGTACGTGTGGAAGGAATACGAGAACTACAGCAACGACTACAACTACACCTACTACGAGCAGGGCCAGGGCATGACGCCCAACAGCACCGTCCTGACCGCCAAGACCGGCACGGGCAACCAGAGCGGGTACTACACCTGCATCTATGAGTTCTATGCCGACGCCTCGGGCACCGTGGTCGACGCCACCGCGCGCGGCGAATGCCGCTGACGCCCGACGCTATTCGGGCAGCCCCTGGTCGGCGGCCCAGCGCAGCACGAAGCGCGCCCCGCCCTCCGGACTGTCGGTCACGCTGATGCTGCCGCGGTGGCTCAGCGCCACCCGCTGCACGATCGCCAGCCCGAGGCCCGCGCCGCCGGTGCCGCGGTCGCGGCTTTCATCCAGGCGGATGAAGGGTTCGAAGATGCGCTCGCGGTCGGCCGCGGCGATCCCCGGCCCGTCATCGTCCACCACCAGCTCGAAACCGCCCTCGGCGCACTGCGTCAGCGCGATGTCGATGCGGCCGCGCGCATAGCGCACCGCGTTCTGCACCAGATTGAGCAAGGCCCGGCTCATGTAGCGCGGGTTCAGGCGCACGTGCGGCGGATGGTTCGGCGCCACCACGCAGCGCACGTTGCGCGCCTCGGCCAGGTGCGCCACCTGCGCCAGTGCTTCGCCCAGCCAGTCACGCGTATCCACCGTTTCGAGCTGCACGGTTTCCTCGGTGGGCCGCTCCAGGCGTGCGTACACCAGCAGTTCGGCCACCATGCTTTCCAGCTCCGAGATATCGGCGCGCATGTCGCGCAGGACGCGGCCGTGGCGGGCCGGCAGGCCGCCGCGGTCCAGCAGATCGACCTCGAACGACAGCCGCGCCAGCGGCGTGCGCAGTTCGTGCGACACGGCGTTGGTCAGGCTGCGCTGGTTCTCGACCAGCGCGGCGATCCGCTCGGCCATGGTGTTGAAGCTCTCGCCGACGTGACGGATGCCGGAAATGCGCGACAGGTGCACGCGCATGCTCAGCTCGCCCTGGCCCATCCGCAGCGCGGCGTTGCGCAGCGCGTCCATGTCGCGCCACATGGGCAGCGCCCACAGGGCCAGCAGGCTTATCGCCACCATGACCCCCAGGAACCCCCACACGCCCCAGGTCAGCAGCGTATCGACCAGGCCTTCGCCCGGCAGGCGCACTTCCAGCCATTGGGCCGGCTTGCCGGGCAGCGGCACCAGGTGGGTGCTGTACTCGTCCCGCATCACGAACCCCAGGATTTCCAGCTGCTCGCGCTCTTCCTGGTTCAGCCGCACCTCGTCCGGGCCCAGCAATTGCAGCCGCAGGCCGTAGTAGGGCCGGATCTGCTCGCGCAGCACCGCTTCGCGCTGCGCCGGCGCGACGTCGTCGAGCCGCTGGCGTAGTTCATGGACCTGGCCGCGCAGCGACTGGAAGGCGACGTTCTCCACCACCGGCCGGAACAGCGTGCCCAGGCCTTTGTCCACGAGCTGGTAGGCCACCCCGAGACTGATCAGAACCACGACGAAAACGCGAACGAGAAATTTGAGCATCGATGGCCTTCGGGCCGCGCGCCGACGGTTCGACGCGGCGGGCGCGCCCGCGTGGCGGTGCAGGCGGGGTAGCGGGAAACAGCGGGGGGCAAGGTGGCGCGGCGGCCGCACGGCCGGGCCCGCGTCTATTGGCGGGCGCGCCCCCGGGATGATAGGGAACAAGCCCGCCCGCGTTCCGCCGCCTTTTGTGTGGGATTTGTGAAAAAAAGTGAAACAGGCAGGACGGGCGCGGCAGGGTATGCTGACCAGGCGTTGCGTTGTCCGCCGCCCGCGCGGCGTCCCCGCCCTCTCGAAAGGACTGGAATCCCCATGGACCCGCTAGACAAGCTGCTGCGTTCCGGCAAGATCCTGAAGACGTTCGATGGCGCCTCGGAAGGCGCGATCCAGGCCTACGAAGACGCCTGGCACACCCGGTTCTCGGCCGCCTACCGCGCTTTCCTCAAGCGCAGCAACGGCCTGTTGTTCGGCTTCGAATTCGCCGAGGCCCACCGCGCCGGCGTCTCGCCCGCGCTGGCGGACATGAACACCTTCTTCGGCATCGGCAACGGCGACCCGGATTTCGACCTGGCGTTGCTGACGCCGCACATGGGCTTCCACAACCCGGCCTTCCTGCCGTTCGCGCCGGTGCTGGGCCTGGGCGGCGATTTCTGTACCTACGTCGAGATCAACCAGGGCCGACATGCGGGCCGCATCATTTACACCGACGGCGAGCTGTACCCGGGGTATGCCGATCTCGAGATCACGGATCAGCCGGTGGACGCGCTGGTCGACGGCTTCATCGAGGACGGCTGGTTCATGCCGGTGGCTCCGTCCTTCGAGGCCCTGATCGCGAGCTACGCGAAGATGGCGTAGGGTTCGGGCACGCCCTCACCCCAGGTATTCGACGTTGCCGCACACCGAGATGCTCTGGCCGCTAACCATCGCGCCCTCGTCCGAGCACAGGAACGCCACCTGATTGGCGATGTCCTCGGGCTGGGTCATCTTGCGCAGCGACACCTTTTCCACCAGCTGCGCGCGCATGGCGTCGTTGCTGACGCCGCCCGCCGCCGCGCGCGCGGCGATGATGCGTTCGACCCGGTCGCCCGCCACCACGCCCGGCAGCACCGAGTTGACGCGGATGCCGGACGGCCCCAGCTCCATCGCCCAGGTCTGCGTCAGCCCGGCCAGCCCGAACTTGCTGGCGCTGTAGGGGCTGCGCAGCGAGAAGCCCAGGCGGCCCGCGACCGACGAGATATTGACGATGGCGCCGCCGCCGGCCTCGCGCAGCAGCGGCACCGCGCTGCGCGCGCACAGGAACGTGCCCGTCAGGTTGACGTCGAGCGTGGCCCGCCACGCCGCCAGGTCCGTGTCCTCGAGCCGGCTGGTGGGGCCCGAGACGCCGGCGTTGTTCACCAGCGCATCGAGCCGGCCCCAGCGCGTGGCCAGGTCCGCGAACATGGCCAGCACCTGGGCCTCATCGGACACGTCCGTGACGCTGCCGCTCAAGCCCGGATGCGCCTGCACGGCCGCCTGCACCGCCTCCGCGGCCACATCGCAGATATGCACCTGCGCGCCCGACGCCAGGAACTTGCGCGCGATCGCCAGGCCGATGCCGCCCGCGCCGGCGGTGATCAGGACCCGCTTGCCTTTCAACGATTCGATCATCAGGCTTCACCCCTTGGAAAATGCCGCATCGGTCTCACAGCGCGAATGCCGGCCGCACGCCGCCGCGCAGCGGCAGCCCCAGGATCTCGCGCGCCTCGGCGGGCGTGGCCGGCTCCATGTCCATCTCGCGAATGATGCGCACGATGCGTTCGGTCAGCTGCACGTTGGTCGCCAGCTCGCCGTGACGGTAATACAGGTTGTCTTCCAGCCCCACCCGCGCGTGGCCGCCCAGCAGCAGCGCGCTGATGTTGGCCTCCAGCTGCGACGGCCCGATACCGCTGACGCAGAAGATGCTGTTCTTCGGCAGCAGGTCCACCATCATCTGCAGGTGGCGCGGCGAGAACGGCATGGCGTTCTGGAAGTTGCGGTGCACGTTCATCACCAGGTTGATGAAATGCGGTTCCTCGTCCAGTCCCTCGCCGATCAGCGTGGTGGCGTCCTGCAGGATGTGCGTCGGGCTGAACACCTCCCACTCCGGCTTGATGCCGCGCGCCTTCATGCCGGCCGCCATCTCGCGCGCGCGGCTCAGCGGCGTGTTCATCAGGTACTCGCGGTCGCCGAAGGCCAGGTTGAGCGTGGTGGCGTCCAGCGTGCACATCTCGGCGCCCGCCTCCATGCCCTTGAGCCGCTCTTCCCACAGGATCTCCCAGGTGCCCGGCGTGGTCTCCTTGACCATGTCGCCATGAACGCCGCCGCCCGTGGAGTTGTTCAGCACGATGTCGCAACGTTCGCGGATGCGCTGGTTCATGTCGCGGTAGATGGCCGCGTCGCAGGTGGCCTGGTCGTCGGGGCGGCGCGCGTGCAGCGCGACCACGCTGGCCCCGGCGTTGTAGCAGCGGTAGACGTCCTCGGCGATCTCGGCCGGCTGGGTCGGCAGGTGCGGATTCTGGCTCTTGAACGCCATGCCCCCGGTGGGGGCAATGGTCACGATCACTTTGCGTTTTGCCATGGCGGTTCTCTTATTTCCAAAGGGCGCAGCGGGTCTCGGCCTTGGTGGTGAAGGCCTCGTTGCCGTCGATGGTCTGCACCACCTTGAAGTAGTCCCAGGGCGCCTTCGATTCCTCGGGCGTCTTGACCTGCAGCAGGTACATGTCGTGCACCACGCGCCCGTCCGGACGCACCACGCCGTTCTTGATATAGACGTCGTTGAGCTTGTTCTCGCGCAGGTAGGCCAGCACCTTGTCGGCATCGTCCGTGCCGGTGGCCTTGACCGCGCGCAGGTACTGGATGGCCGCCGAGTAATCCGCCGCCTGCAGCGACGACGGCATGGCATTGCGGCGTTCGTAGAACTTCTGCGCCCAGGCCCGCGTCTCGTCCGATGCATTCCAGTACCAGCTGTCGGTCAGGTACATGCCCTTCGCCGTGTCCAGGCCCATGGCGTGGATATCGTTGATGAACATAATCATGCCGGCCAGCCGCATCGTCTTGGTCAGGCCGAACTCGTTGGCCGCCTTGATCGCGTTGGTCGCGTCCGCGCCGGCATTGGCCAGGGCCAGGATCTCGGCCTTGCTGGCCTGCGCCTGCAGCAGGAACGACGAGAAATCGCTGGTCGACAGCGGATGCTTGACCGACCCGACCACCTTGCCGCCGCCCGCCTCGACTACCTTGGTGGTGTCGGCCTGCAGCGCGTGGCCGAAGGCGTAGTCGGCCGTCAGGATGTACCAGCTCTTGCCGCCCGCCTTCACCACCGCCGCGCCGGTGCCGCGCGCCTGCGCCACGGTGTCGTAGGCGTAGTTCAGCGTGTACGGCGTGCATTGTTCGTTGGTCAGGGCCGGCGCGCCGGCGCCCACCACGATGATCGGCTTCTTCTTGTCGGCGGCCACCTTCGACATCGCCAGCGCCGTGCTGGAATTGGTGCCGCCGATCAGCATGTCCAGGCCGCGCTGGTCGAACCACTCGCGCGCCTTGGCCGAGGCGATGTCCGCCTTGTTCTGATGGTCCGCCGTCAACAGCTCGATCTTCTTGCCGTTGATCTCGCCGCCCATCTCCTCGATGGCCATCTTGATGGCCTCGGCGCCGCCTGGGCCGTCCGGCCCCGAATAGACCCCCGACATGTCGGTAATGAAGCCGATCCGGATCACATCGTCGGAAATCTGCGCCCGGGCCGCGCCCGCGTGCAGCAGCGCGCCGGCGATGGCGCCGGCCAGGACAGCGCGCGAAAACCTGCGTGGCATTGACAACATACCTGTCTCCTCTTATGGTTTTTTGGCTCTGGGGCCCCGAACATTCTCGGACTGCCCCCCAAAGCGAACAGTCATCATGTTGACAAAGCGCCCTAGGGTTTACCTGGGCGCGATCACCACGGCGAAACGGGGAAAACCATGCGAGCACCGGCGGGCGGCGTTGGCCACGAATCAGCCAGCCCCAGGCGGCGGCCCAAGCAGGATCCGGTGGACCGGATGCTGGGCGTCGTGCCCTGGTACAACGGCCTGCCGCGCCTGGAGCGCGAGGTGGTGCGCGCCGAACTGCGCGTGGTCACGTTGCAGGCGGGCGAACGCCTGTTCCGCGAAGGCTCGAAATCGCTGGGCTGGTATGGCGTGGTGGACGGTCTGGTGAAATGGTCGTCGCGCGGGTCGGACGGCCGGTCGCTGTCGCTGGCCGGCTTCAGCACCGGCAGCTGGTTCGGCGAGGCCACCATGATCCGCCGCGAGCCGTTCGAATACGAAGTGGTGGCGCTGCGCCCGAGCCAGGTCGCGATCCTGCCGCGCGACACCTGCGAACGCCTGTGGAACCACAACATCGAATTCACCAAGGCGCTGATGATGCACCTGGCGCAACGCGTGAACTGGCTGATGGCCTGCTACACCGGCAACGTGCTGCTCGACGTCGACACCACCGTGGCCCGGGCCGTCGCCGCGCAGTTGAACGCCGAGCAGCATTCCGGCACCAACGGCCGGCTCAAGATCTCGCAGGAGGAGATCGCCAGCCTGTGCGGCGTCTCGCGCCAGCGCTGCAACGCCGCGCTGACGCGGCTGGCGCGGGAGGGCGTATTGCAGACGCATTATGGCGGCATGACGATCCTGGACCGGGAAGGCTTGTACCGCCATGCGAAGCTGAACCGGGAACCGGCGGATCATCCGGCGGACATGCCGGCGTAGGACCGGGATCCTTCAGTTTTTCCCCGACACGAGGTTCACACCTATTTTTTCAGCAAGGTTCAACACATCGTCATAGGCATTTTCATCCTTCAGCAAGCTGCGAGAGGGCCCGGTCTGACTCAGCACGTCGGCAGCGATACGATCTCCGAACAACATCGCGGCCTGTGCGCTGTCATCCTGCCTTGAAGTCCAACACAGGCCCTGCACATCAGGGCACCTTGCATGAATGGCCTGGGCCCATTTTCGCGTGGCAGGGTATCGATCCTTCTCGGTATCGATCAGTTGCCTGCGCGAAATTCCCAATTTTCGCAACGCTTTCCCACGCAAATCGGCCAACACGAGATCAACGCCCGGCTGGACCTGGGAATGCACGTGCCCCTCAAGCTTCGTTTTGTCATAGCTCTTGAACCCTGGTGCGAACGAAACGTCGTGGAACACGGTTTCCATCGCCGCGCAGTCGAACGAACTTCCGCCGTAAAGCGTCGGGATCCGCCTGCCTTGAGCATCCATGATCGGGCTGAATCGCGCATTGCCTTTGACACCGGGGTTGAACTCGGCGCCCGCGTACTTGGCCTGATGGATCCGATGCAACGTCATGCCCTGCGGCCATGTCATCCTTGAGACATGCAGTGCTGGCACGGGCGACGGCGTAATGTCAGCAGGCGGAATCGGTGACGATTTTCCAGCTTGTTCAGCCATGCACAATCCCTTCCTGTTCGTCCGCGGCCGCGGCGATAACGCGGTCCGGTTGCTTTGCAAGCACATCCTGTGGACGCGCGCCGCCGAGAAAGCTGTTGGCCGAGGCAAACCAATAAGCCAGGCCCCAGCTGTCTTTCGAACCACCAAGAACCTTGATCACAGCAGCCATGGCCTTGAGTGGCCGATAGCCTGTGTCGGGGTCCAACCCGTAGTCAGGAAAGTAATCAACGCCCAGATGCCGGATCGCGAAAATCAGGCCGTCACGCTTCCACTTGTTGGGCTGAGCGCTGGGATTGCTGGAACTGAAGCCTGCCAGATCGGCGATCTCCGCAGCCGTCAGCCAATTGCCCTCTCGAAGCACGGCGATGCGGGCTTTCGCCAACATCGCCGCCTCTTTGAGTTGAACGGGTGTGGGTGGCGCCTTGGGCACCAAAACTTCAACCAGCGATTCGAGGGTTTCGCGTTCGTGCCGAATGACATTCAGATTGACCAGTTGAACAAAGCGGGCCAACGTTTCGGCAATCATGCCAGCCTCTTTCGCGGATGCGTGCTCCAACCCGATGGCGACGACCTGGTCGGCCTGAACGCGCTTCAGCCGCTGGCCAACTTCCTCGGGAGAGCCCGTCATCACATCAAGCAGATCTGCCTGTGTGCGGATCGGGGTCATGGCAACCTCATGGTTATGATAGATATGAAAATCATCATAACCAATATAACCACTCACCACCATCCCACGCCTCTTGAAGGGGTGCTTCCGTCCTCTGCCGTCGCGTGCCCTAGCCCATCCAGCAAACATAAGCGCAGCATCCTTCGTCAGACTGACAATTGGTCATCGAAGTTAAACGCAAGCTGTAGGTGAGCGCGACGTAACCGAAACGATCTCCAAGGGCCTGGCGCGAAGTCTTCAGGGATGGGAACCGGAATATGCCTGAGACGGGCTGCCAGCTCTCTGGCATTCGCACAACAGCGATAGGCATAGGAGCGAGATATCCGCAGGTGATCAGCAACACGGGACATCTGGTTGTCGAGCTGACGCAGAAGGTACACGTAGGCGGCCGCCAGTGAGCCGTGCCCCTGCAGGTCGCACTCTACTTCCGTGTCGGTCTCTTGCTCGAGCAATTCACGCAACGGATCGCGTCCTTCATTGCTGACAAGCAGATAGGCCACAGGATGGAGATCTCCGCTGTGGTCGCCCCCGACGGGTGAATGGTCGAGCCGCACAGCGTGTCGGACAGTTTGCTCGGTGTAGCGAACCAACTGTTGGTAGAGATGGCTCAACAGTCTTTCTTGACAAGCCTCGTCCAACATATCCAAGCACTCACTGCTGCTCGTCTGCAGGCGTGATGCCAAGATCCAGGCTTCACTGACGACATCGTCGAATTGACATTCGCCTCGAGTATGACGTGCGATTCGCTGAAGGTCTGCCCTGCGATGGTCGATGAATAGCTGAAAGGCAACGCCGTCGGGAACTTGAAACATGCTTCACCCAGTGCACCACCGGTCTGGATACCGAAAGCTGGCTATTCTGCCCACGCGGGCGGCAAAGCGCCTTGAGCGCACGCTCCTGTTTTTCAAATGTCAGACGCAATACCGCCTCATCACCGAACCGCGGCCTTCAGCCTTCCACTGTGTATGCGGCGCAGTTCCACCACCTGCTCCGCCCCCACCGCGCGGGCCCGCAACTGGCCACAGCCGCCGTCCACGTCCTGCCCGGCGCTGTTCCGGATCTTGGTCAGCACCCCGCGGCGGTGCAGGATGCGCACGATCTCGCGGATGCGTTCGGTCTCGGGACGCTGGTAGTCATCACCCTCGAGGCTGTTGAAGGGAATCACGTTGAGCACGCCGAACTTGCCCTTGAGCAGGCGCGGAATCGCGTCCAGCTCATCGTCGCCGTCGTTGATGCCCTTGAGCAAGGTCCACTGGTACTGGATCGGGTAGCCCGTGTCGCGGGCGTACTTTTCACCCAGTTCCACCAAGGCCTCCGGCGCGATCTTCGGCGCGCGCGGCAGCAGGTGCTCGCGCAGCTCGGCCCGCGTCGTATGCAGCGACAGCGCCAGCGCGGGCTTGACGGATTGCCGCGGCAACGCGTCGAACACGCGCGGATCGCCCACGGTGGAGAACACCAGGTTCTTGTGGCCGATATTGCCGTCGGTGCCGAGCAGATTGATGGCCTCGAGCACGTTGTCGAGGTTGTGCGCCGGTTCGCCCATGCCCATGAAAACGACTTTCTTCACCGCACGCAAGCGCCGCGCCAGCACCACCTGGGCCAGGATCTCCATGCTGGCGACCTGACGGATCAGGCCGCTCTTGCCGGTCATGCAGAAACGACAGCCCACGGCGCAGCCGACCTGGGTCGACACACAGAGCCCGTCGCGCGGCAGCAGCACGCTTTCCACCATCTGCCCGTCGGCCAGGTCGACCAGCAGGCGCGAGCCGTCATGTCCGGCGTGTTCGGAGCGCACCCGCGCCAACCCGTCCAGTTCCGCCGCCAGGGCCGGCAGGGCCTCGCGCACCGCCAGCGGCAGGAAGTTGTCGAAACGCCGCCGCCAGGTGTCGCTGTCGAACGCCTGCCCGGTCAGCCAGGCGCGCATGACCCGGCCGCGATGAGTCGGCTGGGCGCCCAGGGAGGCGAGACGTTGTTGGAAATCGGAGTAGCGCATGGGGAGCGGATTTTACCGCGCCCGGCACCGGCGCCCGGCATGCCGCGCCGGGCTCGGCCCTACGCCGCGATGGCCTGGGCCAGTTGCAGGATGGACAGCGGCGCGCAGCCCTCGGCATCGTTGCTGATCGTCACGTAGGCCGGCTGGCCCGCGCCCGTGATGCCGCGGATCGTGCGCGCCAGCACCGTGCGCGTGGCGAGATCCTCGCTGACAATGGCATTGAACGGATCGTGCTTCTTCTGCGCGTCGGCATAGCCATAGGCGCCGAAGACGCGGTTCAGGTTCCACCGGCAGACCAGCGGCCCCGGCCATAGCGCGCGCAGCACCGGCAGTTGCGCGTCGATCGGCGGCATCTTGCCATGCAGGCCCAGGCAGAACGTGGCCCCATGCGCCCTGAGCGTGTCAACCAGCGCCTGACCCAGCAGTTCCGGGTCCCGCACTTCCACGGCGACGATCACGGCGTCATGCCCGGACAAGGCCTCCCGGACAGCCGCCAGCAGGCGATCCAGTTTCTCGAACAGCGATGCCGAGCGGCTCAGCATGCCCAGCGGCAGCGGGCTCAGCTGGAACACCAGGACGCCGAGCTTGGCGCCCAGGCCTTCGAGCGCCGGGCGCACGAATTCCTGGACAGCCACCGACGGATCGAGGAAAAGCGGGTTGGCCTCGCGTGTCCTGCCTGCTTCGCCACGCACCTGGGCGTCGGTAACGCTGGCGGGACATTTGACGACGAAACGGAAATCGTCATCGACCTGCCCCGCGTAGGCGGCGTACTGGCTCGCCGTCAACGGCTGCCAGAAAGTGCGGTCCACGCAAACCGTGCGCAACAGCGGATGCCGATGGTAGGCGCCCAGACCGTGTCGGGACAGCGTGCTCGAATCGTATTCACCGTCCCAGACCAGCCCTTCCCAACCCGGGTATGACCAGGTGGAGACGCCAAAGCGCAATTGGGCCGGCAACTGCTGGGCGAGCGCGCGCCATTCCTCTCCCGCGGAAGCGGGCAGCACCCTGGCCATGCCGCGAAGGGCGGAAAGGTCGGGAGTGGCACGAGACGCGGCATGATCGGGCGTGTTGGCCGGCGGCACGGGTAGCGCATCGCCGAAAAGATCGTCTTGCATACGGGGGGTTCTGGCATGGGGATGGGCTATAGGGTACTTGAATCGCGCCGGCTCAATCGTTCCCCGTCGACGCCCACTCGCCTGGCTGCCGCGCCGCCCACGGCAGGCTGCGCTCCAGCTGGCCGGCCACCCGGAATAGCACATCCTCGCGGCCGGCCGGCGCAACGAACTGCATGCCAATCGGCAGGCCGGTCGCGGCGTCCTGGAACAACGGCACCGACATGGCCGGCAGTCCGGCGGCATTGAAAACCGGGGTGAACGGCGAACTGCCGAAGACGCGGTCGGTCCATTGGTGGCCGTCCATCGTGTCGGCGCCGGCGGCATAGGTCCCCAAGGCCGGAGCCAGGTCGGGCAGCGTGGGGGTCAACAGCAGGTCGTAGCGCGAGAAGAACGCCGCCACGCCGCGGGTCACGGCATTGCGCAGATCGAGGGCATGGAGCATCTCGATGGCGCCGATCCCGCGCCCCGTTCGATAGACCGCGAGCGTCTGCGGCTCCAGGGTTGCCAGGTCGGGCTGACGCCCCATCGCGCCCGCGATACCGTCGATCCATGCGGCGATATTGGCGGACCACAGCACCGAGCTGGCATGCACGAACGCCTCCCAGCTGACGCCCAGCGGCGCCTCGGCCTCTTCGACCTCGTGGCCGAGCGAGGCACACAGCCGCACCGCATCGGCGAGGCGCTCCAGGATGGGCGCCTGGGTGCGCTGGCCTCCCCAGGCCTGCGGCATGACGCCGATACGCAGCTTGCCGGGCTCGATGCCGACTTGCGCCAGGTAACGGCCAACCGGCGGCGCAATCGCATACGGCTCGCCATCGGCCGCGCCGTGCACCGCGTCCAGCAGCGCGGCGCTGTCACGCACCGAACGGCTGACGCCAAGCTGGGCCGCCAGGCCGTTGATGGCCTCTTCCAGCGCGAGCCCATTGGACACGCGGCCTCGCGTCGGCTTGAGCCCGAACACGCCGCAAGCCGCCGAGGGAATGCGGATCGAGCCGGCCGCGTCGGTGGCATGGGCCAACGGCACGATGCCGGCGGCCACCGCCGCCGCGGCGCCGCCGCTCGATCCGCCCGCGCCGTGGGCCACGTTCCAGGGATTGCGCGTCGGGCCGCACAGCGTGGATTCGGTCGTGCCACTCCAGGCGAACTCGGGCGTGGCGGTTCGCCCCAGGGTCACCAGCCCGGCCTCGCGAAAGCGCCGCATCAGCAGCGAATCGGCCGCGGCCGTGAAGCCTTGCGCCAGCCGGCTGCCGAACTCGTTTTTCCTGCCGGCCATCGCGACCCCCACATCCTTGATCAGGAAGGGGACGCCCGCCAAAGGCGAATGTCTGTCCCGCGCGGCGTCAACGTCGGCCAGGTCCGGCGACCAGCTTTCGATCACCGCGTTGATCCGCGGATTGACCCGCGCGCAGGCTCGAAGCGCCGTGTCGGCGAGTTCCCGCGGACTCACCTCGCCTTGCGCGATGAGGCCGCCAAGCCCGACCGCGTCGTATTGCACGTACTCTGAGAGCTTCATTACTGTTTCCTATCGACCAGGGGTGGCATAGAATCGCCACTGAGTGATACTGATCAGTATCAACGGAATCCGAATGATGATACCGATCGGTATCTCCGTCAAGAACCCATGACAAGAAAACAGAGCGACAACCAGAACGAGGCCGTGCCCGCCCCCACTCCCGCGCCGCGCGAACGCGTGCTCGCGGCGGCCGGCGAGCTGTTCTACAACGATGGCATCCGGGCGACCGGCGTCGACGCCATCGCCGCCCGCGGCAACACGACGAAGATGGCGATCTATCGCCATTTCCAATCAAAGGATGTGCTGGTGACCGAATGGCTGCGCCAGGTGATCGACGACTATTGGCGCGCGCTCGATGCCATCGAAGCCGCGCATCCGGACGATCCCCGCGCGCAGATCCTCGGATGGGTCACCTATTTTTCGGACGAGGCGCGCGCCTGGTCGCACCGCGGCTGCGCGTTCATCAACTCGATCGCGGAACTGCCCGATCCGGAACATCCCGGCCGCAAACTGATCGAGGAACACAAGCTGCGGCAATGGCGGCGGCTGGCCAGCCTGTGCGAGCGGGCGGGCCTGGCGTCGCCGGAAGACACGGCGAGCGAACTCACGTTCCTGTTCGAGGGTGCGCAGGTGTCCGCGCATAACCAGTCAGTCCGCGACGCCGACCGACAGTTGCGGCGGATCGTCGAGGCCGTCATCGCGCGGCAGGGTACGGTCGATCGTCGGTGAATGGAGCGGGTGAAGGGAACAAAACCCAGCATTCAACCCATTGATTAATAAAGAGTTTTCCCAGTCTAGATATCTAGTTTGGACCAGGAATAGTACCAGTTTGATGCCTGTTGGCAAGTTCTAGCCATAGGCCTTATATTTCGCTATCATGGACAAATATAGCAATTTTTGTCTTTTATAGCGAACATGCCGCGCAAACCTCCCGTTGTCTTTCCTCAAGAGCAGCGCCTGCTCTCCGAGTTGGGCGAACGGCTACGCCTTGCCCGCAAGAGGCGCAAGCTGAGCAACACGGTGGTGGCACAACGTGCAGGGGTTTCCAGAACCACCGTGTACAAGGTCGAGGCAGGCGATCCTGGTGCAACCCTGGGGGCCTATATCCGGGTGCTGGCCGTGCTGGGCCTTGAAGGCGATCTCAATCTGCTGGCTGCCGACGACCGGATCGGGCGCAAGCTGCAGGATCTAGCGCTGGAGTCGCCATCAGACGCCAGCCGCCAAAAGGTCCCCCCTTCGTCGGCCCAGAATCGCAAGGGGTCGGCATGAGCAAGCAGGACAATGCCCTGGAAGTCTGGCTGGACGATGACCTCGGCCCTCCATGCCTGGTCGGCACGCTGGCCCATGACCGTGGCCAGATTCGCTTCCACTATGAACGAGACTGGCTCAAGGATCCGCGCGCCTTCGCGCTGGACCCCGATCTCTCCTTGGACGAACACCCTTTCTTTCCGAAGCCGGAACTGGGCAACTTCGGGATCTTCCTGGACTCATCGCCGGACCGCTGGGGCCAAACGCTCATGAAGCGCCGCGAGGCACTGCAGGCCAAGGACGAGAAGCGGCCACCCCGCACGCTCTACGCCTGGGACTTCCTCATCGGCGTACAGGACCAGACCCGTCAGGGCGCATTGCGCTTTCGCCGGCTGGGCACGGAAACCTTCCTTGGTGACGAGAAGATGGCGGCGCCTCCGGTGACGACCTTGCGCGAACTGGAGGTGGTGGCCTATCAGCTCAGCAATCGGCGCATCGACGACCTCGATGCCCTGCGCAGGTGGCTGGCGGTGCTCGTCGCGCCGGGCGCCTCGTTGGGTGGTGCCAGGCCGAAGGCCAACTTCACCGAAGCCGACGGTTCGCTCTGGATCGCCAAGTTCCCCGCGCGTGACGATGACCGGGATGTCGGGGCCTGGGAGTACGTGGTTCACCAACTGGCCCGGAAGGCAGGCGTGGATGTACCGCCCGCAAGGTTAATCAGGCTAGGCAACGACTTCCACACCTTTTGCGTGCAGAGGTTCGATCGTGCACATGGCGCCCGGCGCTTCTATGCCTCGGCGATGACGTTGCTGCGCAAGACGCAGAGCGAGGGAACGAGCTACCTGGAATTAGCCCAGTTCATCCGCGCCCAGGGCGATGCAGAGCATGCAGACGCGGATCTGGCACAACTGTTCCGTCGCGTGGTATTCAACGTCGCGGTCGGCAACCGGGACGATCACCTGCGCAACCATGGCTTCGTGCTTGGCAAGACCGGGTGGCGCTTTGCGCCGGCGTTTGATGTCAACCCGAACATCGACAAGGCGGAGCATGTCCTGAACATCGACGATGTCGACAACCGGCCGAGCCTGGAGACGGTTCTCGGCACGGCGGCGTTCTACGGGCTTGGCGATGGCCCTGCTCGGCAGGTGGTGGAGGAAGTGGTGGCAGCGGTCGATGGCTGGCAGGACGCTGCGCGCAGGACCGGCATCTCAGGCGCCGACATTGTTCTGACGGTGGGGGCTTTCTCAGCCCATGCAGAGTTTCGTGCATTCGCAGGTCGGGGCTGAAACTTTTCACGTCAGAGCTCAACATCACCGTTAATTTTCTCATCTAGATCAGCACTATGGACTCATGCATTTCCGATGATGGAGTTCGATCACTCCCAGGGGCCGCGTAATAACCATACTCCAAGAGGGAGCCAACATGTTGCGAATAAGAATGTACCCTGCTGAAAATGGAGACGCGTTTCTTCTTAGTGCCGCAGGATCGAATGTGCTTGTTGATGGTGGTTACGCCAAAACATTTGACGATCATATTCAGTCGGATCTCTTGGAGATCGCATCTAGGGGCGAGCATCTGGATCTGGTCATCGCAAGTCACATTGACGCAGACCACATTTCCGGCCTCATAAGATTTCTGACAATCAACGAGAAATCTGCTGCACCCAAAGTAGTCAGTGTTGGGCAGGTGTGGCACAACAGTTTGCGCAGCCTGACCGCGATAAATGACGCCGCTATTCGGCCTACGGATCGGTTGATACTTGATGCAATCAATCGACGCGGACATCCGGTGCAGATTGGTATCTTGCCGAACGGACCCAAGGACATCAGCGCGCGGCAAGGGAGCTCGCTCGCCGCGCTGATACGCCGTGGCGGGTATCGATGGAACGACCATGATGGTGCGACGAGTATTGCTGTCGAACGCGCGCCCGTGTTCCAACTCGCAGGGGGCAATATCCGCGTCATCGGCCCAACGCAACAACGCCTCGATGGACTTCTGAAGTGGTGGAAAGGGCGGCTGCGTCAAATGGGTTACAACGGCCCAACAGGAACGGGCGGCGAGATAGACGACGCCTTCGAGTTGGTGTGCGAGCACGCAGGCGAAAGTGCGGCATCACGCCCTGTCCCTGTGTCAGCTCGAGAACGAAAAGACCTCGAAGCCGTCTACGATCCCGACGTCTCCATCACGAACGGCAGTTCAATCGCGACGATCATTGAACTTGGTGGGGCTCGTGTCCTGATGCTTGCAGATGCCTGGGCGGAGGACGTTGTTCCAGCGCTCCGTGCCCTGGAGTCACACGGCCACTCAATGCTCTTCGATGCGATCAAGATTTCTCACCATGGAAGCCTGCGCAACACGAGCCCGGAATTGCTCCGACTCGTCGATGCTCCCAGGTATATCGTTTCGTCGAACGGCAATGCGCATGGCCATCCTGACATCGAAGTTCTTGCGGCCATCGTAGATCGGCCCGCATCGTTCTCCCGCACACTTTATTTCAACTACCCGACACCAGCTTCAGCCTTCCTTCGCAATCACGTCTCAAAGAGCGGGGCCTCGTTTACCGTGCATGACAAAGCGACGGATTGGATCGAAATTGAAGGGCAAACTGATGATTGACGCGCAGATAAAGCTTGCCACTTGCGAGGTCAAATGTGGCGCCGACTCTGGGACCGGATGGGTGGTCACAACTTCCCGAGTGATCACGGCGCGTCACTGTGTATATGACGCGATCTCTGCTCAAGTGCAGATCAGTGTGCGTTTCGATCTTGGATCGGCCTCCGACGAAGTCATTGCGAGCGTGGTTGCAGAGGACGAGAGCCTTGATGTGTGCATCCTTGCGCTCGCACGAGAGGTCGACATCGATCCGATCCTCCTTGACGAGAGGCTTCCAATAGAAGGAAGCCAATTCACAGCCTTTGGTTTTCCAGCAGCGAAGCTCTCCGTCGGGCACAGGCTGGAAGGTTCGATATCGCAAGTTCTCGATACGCCGAGATTGAGCGTTGATCTCGACCTTCATATAGATGCGCCGTCCGCGCTGACCAACTATGACGGTATCTCCGGCGCTCCGCTCATCTGCGACGGCCGAGCTCGAGGCGTGTTGCGAGTTGCGATTGACAAGTCCTTGGGCGCCATGTCCATCGCCAGAATGTCGGCCTTTCTTCGAGAGCATTCCATCCCTCTTGATGAGCCTCAAGGTCAAGAGGCTGATGGCGAAGTTCTCGCAGCGCGCCAAGCGTTCACCGAGGCATTTGAGTCCCTTGTCAGCACCTCGAACGGCGGGTATGCCTTCATCGAAGGTGCCCATGGGATTGGCAAATCAACATTTTGCGATCGGTATAGCCCGCTCAACCCGAGCCTTGAGCATTTTGGAACCTACAGCTTTACCTTACACAAGGGCGCGGTCAGTCCGATGCATTTGGCACAACCAGAAGTGTTCTTCAACTGGCTTAACACTTTGGTCTCGTCGCACCTGACGGGAAGAGCAGGACGCGTTTCCGCGAAGAGCTACCCTCAACTAATCGTCGAAGTAGCGCAACTTCTGGAGATTCTTGGGCAGTCGTATGCGTCCCGGAGAAAGACCGCGGTGATCTTCGTAGATGGCGTCGACGAAGTTGCAAAGCTCGGGCAGGGAACACTTGAACAGTTTATAGGGCTGTTGCCATCCAGGATGCCCGCTGGCGTGACCCTTGTGGCCTCGGCTCCCAGCTACGTGAATCTCTCTACGGCATTGGGAGCAAGGTTTGAAAGCCGTTCTTGCATTGCAATGCCCTCGCTGGAGCCCGGATCTGCGCGTGTCTTTTGCCTGGGTGCCCTTGTCCCGGAACGAGTGACCGCTGCGACGGTCCGCATCATTTGCGAGCGAGCACAAGGTCATCCTCTTTATCTTCGCTATCTCATCGATCTGGCGAATGGCGGCACAGATGACGAACATCTTGCTGCGTTGCCGTTGATTAACGGCAGCATTCGCACGTACTACGAGACACTGTGGCCCCAACTCTTAGTGGATCCAGAGGCCGTTAACTTGCTGGCGATCATTGCTCGCCTGAGATGGGGAATTCCAACACAGCAGCTCGTTGAAATCCTGCAAGAGGCAGAGACGTTGGTACTCGTGAGCACACTTGCTCGGATCCAGCACCTGCTGCTACGGCACGACGAGACGACCATCTATCACTCATCGTTTGCCGACTTCCTTGTTGAGAAGACTGCATTGCGAGAGTTGGACGTCCAACGTCGGTTGCTGGAGTATTGTGCGTCGCGTCCGGATACCGACTATGGCACGCTCAACATCATTTACCACGGGCTCAGAAGCGGGCCGGCGGAGGAAGCGCGTACGGTGGCGATGTGCGCACAGGGTTGGGCCGACCGATGTGTCACGTTGGGAGCTGAGCCGGACGCACTGCTCGGTGACGTGAACGAGGCCTTGGCAGCTGCGACGCGCCAAGGAAGCCTGACCGAGGTTGTCCGCATCCTCTTGCTTGCCCAGCGCCTCCAATTTCGCTACGACGCTCTGTTCGCACAGTCGGCGGACTTGGCTGCAGATGCCTTGTTGTCTTTGGGCAAGGCGCAGGAAGCGGTGCAGCATGCCGTTCGCTATGGTCACTTGATTGTGCCGCTGCAAGACGCTTTGCGCTTGTCGCTGCAGCTCACTGCGGCAAACGAGAATGCGACTGCTTTGGATCTTCTCGACAAAGCCGAAGCGGTGATTGAGCGGCAACTGGCCATGCAGGGGCTGACAGTCTCGAACTTCGTGGTTCTCTTTGAGTTTCGGATCCAACTGCTTCTTCTCAAAAACCAGGCCGGTGACGATGACGCGATGCAAGCGCTGGCGATGTTCTACGGATCGTCGGTGGAGGCTATCAGGGGCAGCATCTCGGACAAGGCCGCCTGTGAACAATGCTTGTCTGAAGTCACCGGGTACTTTGGCGCAAGCTCCGCGTGCCTCGCGACGCGGTACACACCCGTGTCTGTTCTGCGGAAGCACTTTTCAGGCTCAACGGCCTTGCTGGAGCCGGTCCTCATTCGACTCCTCGCGAACTATCAAGGGTACTGCAAGTATTTCGGCGTAGCTTTGGATCAGAGTTTGCTGCAAAGCATATTTTCCGATGTGCAATTGCTCCGGAAAGAGCACAAGGCGCAAGAGACCAAGCCCAGCCTCGGTGAAATCGATGCTTTGGTGGCGCTGGGCGCCCCAGGGGCGCTTGTGCGTGCCCTTGCCAACGGGCGCTTTGGGCAGCCTGGCCCTGTGCAGTTCATTGCGAAAGGCAACGTCAAGATGGATTTTCGCCTGTTCGCCACTCGGATGGCGCATTGGCGACTGGCATCATTTCTCGAGAAGAATCTTCCTTGCCCAGAGACAGCAGAGATTCAAGCGGACGGCTGGATCGATGGGGTGGATGCGCTTTGCCGAGCTCTGGCGTGGTGCGACGGTTCCGGAAGGCGCGCAAAGGACTGTGACGATGACGTCGGATTGCAAGAGGCGTGGTCTCATCTTGATCAGCGCGTCTTCAAACACCTTCGATTCTCGTTAGGGCGTCGAGTCAAATGGAAAGACAGCTACGGCCTTCCTGAGGCAGTCTTCCCTCAGATCTACGAAAGATTGGTGGGGTTGCTTTTTGACGTATTTCCCGAGCGTATCGGCTACATGTTGTCCTTCATGGAGCAGCGTTTCGAGGGTCAGTGTGGCCTTTACTCCGAAGGATTCCGGACCGTCTTGGCCAACCTCCTGTCAGAGGTGAGCCGGATGACATTGGAGACGTCAGTTGGGGACCAAGCGTTTGGATTGCTTCAACGCTGGCGGGCCTATGTGCAGGCAAACGTGAAGAACCGACATGAACTTGTCCCCGAACTGCTGACCCTCATTCCCATATTTGCGCGATTCGATGCCCTGGAGGAAGCCCGCCGAACCTACCAAGCTGTCTTGGCTGTATCGATGGGGCCGAGCTGGTACAAAGAGGATCAACTGACCTTGATGACCGGAGCACTGGACCGAGTTCCTCGAGATGAGGTCTTACAGAAAGGTCTCCTGCCTCGTATCGCTGGGAACCTGGAGGCTGCGGGCGGCGAGATGACTTTCCAGCGATTCGTCAGATATGACAAGGCATCGCTCATTGGTGTCCTCTGTCAGCGAGGAGACTTTCTAGGTGCGGTGCGCTACTTCCAACGTCAGACATGCGGGACGGCAGAGGAGCTGCTTGCAGAAGCGACGGAAGGAAGCATCGATCGGGTTTCTACCCTCAGGGGCAATCGCTTCCCCGGTTGCGCGCTGGATGAGCAGGCCGCCTTGTATCGAATACTTGAATCGGCAACGCCCAGTGCACATTGGCCATTGTGCTGGGCGCTTCTGGAGATCTATCAGTTTGGAGATCATCGACACCTGGGAACGTCCGCAGAAGCGTACGCGCGCTTGGCGGCGCAGGCGAACAGTCAGAGCGACATTCAGAGGCTAATGCTTCATCGCTTGAAGCTCATCAGCGAATCTGAGTTCGACGCCACGCAACGGCAGGAATTCTTTTCTTCGTTGCGGGACAACCTGCATCCAGACGTAGCGAAGGCGTTTGCAGAGCTTCTTGGCGACAGTGAACCTGCGGCAGCGCCTCCCGAGGTGAAGCGCATCGCGGTTGCTCGCGACACACCCAGCGAAAAGGAGGAAGCAAATCAGGCGGATGACGAGTCGACGCGGGACGCGCTTGTCATGCCTGGCATGTTTGGAACGTCAGGGTCGACCCGAGAGTCAGACGATGCACTGGCACGCGCCGAAAGGCAGCTCGCGCGAGGGAACGTGTCAGCAGCTCGCACGGAAGCGCTTGCGGCGCTGGAGCATCTGCAGCGAGGTGGTTGGTCAATCTGGGGAAATCTTTCGTCAGGTGCGGCCAGAGCGGAAAGCATCCTGCGACATCAGGCCCAATCGGCAGACGCTGTAGTGAAGCTTTACGCGCCGCTTATCCTCAACGAGCGATATGCGGAGAAGTGGCGTCGCGCCGACCATCTGATCGAGCGACTCGCATCAATTGCGACTCCCAGCGAGCGCGCAGCCTTAGTTCAGCAGGTCGTTGAGCACGTCGAGATGATGGTTGGCGACACGGCGGCGAAGGCACGCGAATACGGCTTCTTGGATGAAGCCGTAGTATCGGACTCGTCAACCGGTCTGATAAAACTTCTGCTTGCTGCCGTGGACCATCCGCAGTGGCTACGGCGTGACAAGGCGGCCGAGCTTCTTCAGTGGCTTCTTGAAGGCTTTCCTGAATACATCCCTATGTTTGGGGCCACTGCTTTCAAAATGGATACCGGCAATCTGCCCGATGTTCTTTGTGGCGTGCTCGATCAACTGTCCGCGTCGGACGCCACTCTGCTTTGGGATCGGTTGGCGCCGGCCATCGTTGTCGCTGATGTTCAGCGCGAATGCAAACACGTCGGACGTCTTGCAGTATTGATGCGGATAGTGGATCGCGCCGCTCGAAAGGGCTCGACAGGTGCGGCCGAAGCTTTGAAGAGTCTCCGAGCGACAGTTCTTCAAGCAGTCGAAGGGGCTGGCGACGCCAATGCCTCCGCTGTGCCATGTCCGGCATGGGCACGCGTGGCAGAAGACGAGTGGGCCGAACTGGCTGCAATGGGTCTTGCAACGCCAGCCCTCGCCGAGCGTGCCGAGAATGAAATTCGAAAAGCCTGCGCCCCTCTATCGGTTGAGACAAGCATTGAGCTTGAGAAACTTCTGGCCGAGGGTTTCAGGGATCGGTCGGATCATCCTCTGGGCAGATGGAAGGCGAAGGTTCGTTTTGCATTGCAGGTAGCGGTGCTGCCGGCCATTTCAGAAGCTCTTCTGCCGCGTGTTGAGCAAACATTTCGAGCTTACAACCCTGGCCAGCTTGGGCGATCTCGAATCGTCGGGTTTTCGTCCCCTGCCAAGGCTTGGATGGCCAAATTGACGCAACCCGGAGGTGGGTTCGCGCCCATGCGTGGCGATGAAATTTACTTGGATTTCTTCGAGCGCATTTGGGACGGAAGGCGACACCGATTGTTTCGGATGACCGCGTTCCTCCATCGGTCGAACGTGAGGCCTGTTCCGCCCTCGTCGGCCACGGAGTTCCTGTCGACGGAGCTGCCTGCCGCGAGGTCTGCGTCGGAGATGGAGGCCTGCGCCAGAGTGGAAGGCCGACCTGCATTCTTCGGCAGCTTCACACCTGCGGTTCCTTCGGCTGCCCTCATGCAAATGACTGGTGCGACGGGCAGCGATTTGTCACGTGCGAATTGGCGAATTGGAAGGGTATCCGGAAGCAGTGGTGCAGGCCCGGAACACGAAGGCTGCTACTTGGCCATCAAACGAGGAGCCTTGCGCTTGCCCCAAGGTATTGGGATCGCCTGGGAGTACGAGATCGATGGAATGCCCCTTGGAACTGTGTCTCGATCAACGTAGGTTTGCCCATGACCCCCGGCCTTCAAACAATGGATACCCCCAAGACGCGGGAAGAGTTCGAGCTTCGATTTCACCTTTTGCGTGAAGCGTTTCGAAGCGACAAGATCCGCATTCCGCCGAGCATGGGAGAGAGCCTGCTGAGACTCAGACATCTGCCTAACGGTCGGCTGGACTTTCTCAGCGTTGACGAGACGGCGCGTCTGCAAGCAAACATGATGCTTCAGTTTGCCGATTTCAAGTTTGGTCCACAGGAAGAGCAAGATCCTGTCGCAGATACTTAGCGCTAATTGACACCAGACTGGTGGCGCGAGTGCGGCAGCGACGGTGAACAAACAAGTGACGACTACCTAGAGCCACCATTCGTGCCGCATGATTTTAAGGCGGTGATTTTTTGAGTTATGAGTAACAAGCCATCGGCTATGCGATTGCATGGAAGGCAACCTCTGACCTGCTGACCTGCCCCCCGCGAGCCGTACCAGTGTGAAGTTAGTGAAGTCCGTCAATGTTTAGCAGTCGAAAGGCAGTTTTCGCTCCGCAGGCATCACTGCTGCGGATGCCCAGGACGATTTGCATTGAGCTTTCGGAAGTGAACAGCTTGAACGTGCTGACCGATGAACGGCCAAGGATTTGCTGAAAGCCGGTTGACTTTCGGGATGCGCACCGAGACTGTCCTTTGGCCACCCATTGGCTCAGCAGTGAAGTCCTTTAACAGCAGCCAGTAGGCCTCTCGCTCCGCCGCGATGTACTTCACCAAAATTGCAACTTCAAGCATTTGTCGAAGCAGTGCAAGAGTTGTCACTTCGAGCCTCACCACGACGTAGTCGGCGGCATTGGCAATCTCCGACGCTTTCAGTTGAACGACCAGTTGCTGACCTGTTATCTGGCCATCGGTTGTCAGCCCAAGTCGGAGGTCAACTCCATAGTCGTGTTGAGGCTTGTCGCAGATCCATCCAGCAGGAAGGTTCTGCCAAAAAAAGTTTTCCGACTGAACTTCAAGTTCGTGCGCTCGAGGTCGTTGAGGAAGCTGTACAGCCATAGCTAAAAGGCTCAGTGCTCGGTCTGTAGCTCTGCCACCAGTTCCTCTCTGGTCGCCGCGCTGTAGTCGTCCCTCTTGAGCTTCAGCTTTTCGAGCATGAACCCATGCATCAGCTCGAACCCATCAAGCAGTGTGTACCAGTTCATGACGTACAGCTTCATACGCGGATCCTCTGTCACGAGGCCGGGGTCGTTGCGCAAGACATGGGCGTTCAGCCGACTGGTAATGATGGTGTCCGAAGAGGAAATCTGGCGCCCGAGGAGGATGAGCTCAAAGTGCATCTTTTCCGACTTGAACTGGGGCTGGCGCTTGATGATTTCCGCATAGTCCTCGAGTTGTCGAAGGTGCTTTTTGTTGAGCGAAATCGCCGGCCGCTTTATCTCCACGACGATGCACTTGAAGACCCTATTTCCCATTGAATCGAGGGACGGAAATTTGCGCGCCAGGAAAAGGTCGGTTTGTCGCTTGGCACCGGGCAGGTCCTCTTCGTCGTCAACATCGTCCATGTCGACAGGGTTCCGCGCCATGACCTCGTCGCGCATCTTCCGGGCAATCTCGGTAAAGGTGTCCTCCTCCGCACCGAGAGTCTCGTAGCGCGGCCCGAATAACCAAGTGTTGCTTTCGATTACCTTCTGCAGGTCGGGCGTCTCGAGGACTTTCCGGTAGTGCACGTTCATTACGTGTCGTAACTGCTCCACAGCCGTAGCCCGTCGCTGCAGTATTTCGATGCTCGCAACGATGTTCTCGAAAGTCGCATTCTTGAGCTGGTTTGCGAGGTCTTGCACCGAGTTCGCATCGAGGTCAAGCGCACCTTCAAGCACGTCGCACAGAGCTTCGTTCTCATTTGAAACGGCAAGTCGGTCCAGCAGCCGGATGATGAGCTTCGCCTGCTTCTTGCTGGCGGTTTGAAAGACGCGCGGCTCGGCGATGTAGATGTTCCGCACCAGGTCACGGGTATGCTGGTGCCGCCATGCTTTCTCCGCCTCATCCAGCCCTGCGTAGGTCGGGAAGTAGCCTTCGTCCTCGTAGCCCTGCACAACTTCCTCCGCCTGGAAGCGAAGGAACTCGTCGTAGACGGACTGGCCAAGCCGGTCCAGCTGAGCCTTGAACTTTCTCCAGACAGGGGACGTTGGCGTATGCGCTTCAGGATTGAACAGATCCTGTTCCTGCGAGAAGGTGTCAGCCCATGATGACTTCACGCAGACGCTAGTGAAGAAGTTTGGCTTCTGGTTGAGCGAGCTCAGCACCTTGTAGACCAACTCGCCGCTGGAATTCAGCAGGTAGAGATATGACTTTTCTGATGTTGGGCGTTGCTCCCAGCGGATGACCTGAGCCTCGAAGGCTTCGTCGTCCGCAGAAATGGCCTGAACGAAGGCCTCGTGTCTAGGCACATCTACGGCGCTGCCGTTCAGATACAGCCGCTTCTCCTTGTGCACGGCGAGGTACCAGCCGAACTCAACGGCGAATTTCTCCCGGAGCTCATCCTGTGTCGGCAGGACATCTGTGAATTGAGTGAGCTCCACCAGGGTGCCATGGCCATGCGTCAGGACCTCTTGCTTCTGGTCAGCTTCTTCTATGAGCCAGGCCTCGAAGTCTTTGATGGTCGGCTCGGCGATCTCGATTACTGCATCGACACTCTTGAACCTGGTAAACCAGGAGGCGTTGGCGCATAGCTTATGGAACGCAAGACGCCCGCGACCATGCTGCCCCTTGAGCGATAGGTTCGCCTTCTTCGAGGAGTCGTTGAAGTTGCCAAACGTGTGGTCCAGAGTGGCAAACTCGATACCTTCGCCGTCGTCCAGAACGACGACCCGCTCCACACCGTGGATCTCGTTCTCGACCACAGTGACGGCAACGAAGCTCGCACCGGCATCGAATCCATTCCAGGCCAACTCGAAGAGGGGAGCCCAAAGCTCGTCGTTCCCAAAGTGCTTCTTGATGCCAGAATTGCCGATGGCGGCACTTCCCTTGAAACCATTCTTCTTCGCCATGCGCCTCCCGCAATTCTTTGTCCAGTAATTTTGCACCGCTTACTTGCAACCTGCCACCCGTACCCCGAGGACCCCATCTGCTGCCTCGGAACCTCACCCGAGCCGATCTCGATCGGCCTCTGCCTCGACCAAGAACTGACCATGCCGTCACTCTGCATGCAGAGCAATCCATGCGATGCTCAGTGCTCCTGACACCTTACCTTCCGGATGTTAGAGCCATAGACTGCTTGATGACGGTTAGTGTGAGTTCGGCCCGCGCCAGCGAAGGGCTGGCAACCGCTGCCTAGCTGTCATCCATGACACCAAATGCCAAATCGGTGCTGCTCCTGCGCAGGAACTGACTGTTGCAGCCATACGAGATCGTCGCCTCGCTCATAATTTAAGCACAAGCTCAGCCGTTCCCCGGCGTTCTTCTCTCTCGCTTCGATCTCCCTGTGGGTGCTGGATCGCCCCGTCCTCGTTCGGGAGCGATATGGCTGGCTGAGCACAAGTTACTTCAAAAAAGGGTATGTGCTCTTGAACTGTGTGAGGCTGGATTGCGTGGTAGCGAGCCCCCTGGCAACCCTTGCAAATGCACGATCAGATGCCGGCTTGCAACCTCCACCTCGCCAAGTTCCAGCAAATCCAGCCGGTTCGCCCAGTCCTGCATCATCACGCGTCGCTGTTCTACATATTGCGCATGGTTGTAGGTAGCCCTGATGCGATTCGGATCTGCATGTGACAGTTGAGCATCCACCCATGCCCTGGGATAGCCGATCTCGTTCAAGGCGGTCGACATCGTTGCTCGCAACCCATGGCCGGTCAGCCGACCGTCGAAGCCCATGCGTTTCAGGGCGAAGTTGACGGTGTTCTCGCTCATCCGATCCGTCAGCCGCAGCGCGCCTGGGAACAGATATTTTTGAGCAGGCTTGAAGTCGTTCAACAACTGCTTGACGATCTCCTGCGCGTGGCTCGACAAGGGCACAATGTAAGGCGGTATGTCATTCACACGCTTGCGCTGTTTACGGGTCAGCATCATGTGCTGTTTGAGTGACGCTGCAGGGATCACCCATAGCCCTCGCTTCAGATCGAACTGGGCGGGTGTGGCCAGCCGCAGTTCGCCTGTGCGTACTCCAGTGAGCAGCAGTAGGCGGACGGCCAACTGTGTCACCTCTCTTCCTTGGTAGGTACGCAATATCCGCAAAAACGAAGGTATTTCCTGCATTCGCAAGAACGGGTTGTGTTGAACCGGTGGCAAGGGGACCGCGACCACATGCAGATCTCGCGCAGGGTTGTTCTCCATGTCCGGCACGATCACCATGGCATATCCGAACAACTGCCGGAACCAGGTGCGGACCTTCTCGGCCACCGACAACGACCCGCGCTTTTCGATCCGCTCGACCACTTCCAGCAGGTGATGCCGCGTGATTTCGTGGATGGCCATTCGCCGCAGGGGTGGGATGACGTCCTTCTTGAACACCCGCCGGATCTGCGCCAGCGTGCTCTGTCGTCCTTCCTCCAGGGCCAGCGCTCGGTAGGCAAGCCACCTTTCTACACCGCGATGAAGGTGTGCTCACCTGCCAGCCGAGCGGCCTGCTGCTTCTGCTTGCGCGCGATTCTCGGGTTGATGCCCTTGGCAATCAGCGTTCGCGCTTCGTCCCGCATGGCCCGGGCATCGCGCAAGCTCAGTTCGGGGTACATGCCCAGAGACATCCGCGACTGCTTTCCCAGCCAGTGGTAGCGGAAGTGCCACGCCTTGCTGCCCTTTGGCGAGACGAAGAGCGACAGGCCATCGTAGTCGCCCAGGGTGTAGTTCTTGCCCGTTGCCTTCGCGTTGCGGACCTGCAGATCGGTGAGCGCCATGCTCCAACTCCAAACTCCCAGATTAGATGGGACAGGAGCCGCGACTTCAGCGCCGACCTTCAGGTCGCATCAATGCGGTGAGCCGGATATCGCATTGTTGGCCCGAAAAATGTACTTGACTGGGTAAGCTGTGGACAGATTTCACTGATTGCCAGCGAAGCCAAGACGGAAAATTTCCTGTTATTTCAACAACCTAGGAAACTTCTCAGAGTCACACAGCGGGTGTGAGTCTCACTTGGAGCGGGTGAAGGGAATCGAACCCTCGTATGAAGCTTGGGAAGCTGCCGTTCTACCATTGAACTACACCCGCTCGGGTGTCGTGCCCTGGCGCAAGACCCGGGCAGAGGCGAAGATTATAGCCTGGGTTTTACCCCCCAGGCCGCCCCCCTCAGTTCGCCGTGATGCCCGCCGCTTTCACCACCTTGCCCCAGCGGCCCAGCTCGGCCCGGGTGTAGTCGCCCAGCGCCTTCGGCCCCATGAATTCGGCCTCGGCGCCCTGCTCGGCCGCCTTCTGGCGGAAGGCGTCGGTCTGCATGATCTTCTGGATCTCGCCGGCGATCTTGTCCACCACCGGCGCCGGCGTGTCCTTGGGCGCGTACATGGCGAACCAGGACGAGACGATCAGGTCGGGATAGCCGGCCTCGGCGGCGGTGGGCACGTCCGGCAGCGACGTCAGGCGCGTGTTGCCGGTGACGGCCAACGCGCGCAGCTTGCCGGCGGCGATCTGGCCGAGCAGCGGCGGCGGCGTGGTGATGGTCATGTCGACGGCGCCGCCCAGCAGGTCGTTCAGCGCGGGGCCGGTGCCCTTGTACGGGATGTGCGTGATCTGCGTGCCGGCCATCTGGTTGAGCAGCTCGGTCGCGACCTGCTGCAACGAGCCGTTGCCGGACGAGGCGTAGTTGAGCTTGCCGGGATTGGCCTTGGCGTAGGCGACCAGGTCCTTGAGCGACTTGATCGGCAGGTCCGGCCGCACCACCACCACCTGGGGCGCCGACAGCACGTTGGCGACGGGGGCAAAGTCCTTGATCGGATCCCAGCCCGATGTCGGCGTGACGTGCGGGGTGATGACCTGGAAGCCCGAATATTGCAGCAGCAGCGTGTAGCCGTCGGGCTTGGCGCGGGCGACCGCCTGGGCGGCGATGCCGCCAGAAGCGCCCGGCTTGTTTTCGACGACGACGCTCTGCCCCAGCGCGACGCCCAAGGGCTGGGCGATGAGCCGAGCGGCGATATCGGTGGTGCCGCCGGGCGCGGCGGACACGATCAGCGTGACGGGGCGATTGGGAAAATCCGCCTGCGCGTGGGCGGCGCCGGCGGCGGCCAGGCCCAGCGCGACGGCGCAGGCGCGCAGGACGGGAACGGGACGGAATGCGGTCATGCGGTTGTCTCCTTGCTGTTTTTGTATAAAGCCCCCGATGACGGGCGCGTGGGGTAAGGCAAAAATCTAGGCGGCGTCGATGGCCGGTCCGAACCGCTCCGCCAGCCAGGCGGGCGGCGCATGCGCGGCCAGTCGGGGGCCGGCGCGCAGCAAAGCCATGGGCAGTTCGCGGCCGACCAGCCCTGGCAGTCCGCGCAGGATGGCCAGCAGCGCGTCGAGCGACACGCCCGTCCGCACGCCCATGCAGTCGAACATGTGGACCAGTTCCTCGGTGTTGACGTTGCCGCTGGCGCCCGGCGCGTACGGGCAGCCGCCCAGGCCGCCCGCAGCGGCGTCGAAGCGGGTGATGCCGGCCTGCCAGGCGGTGACGGCGTTGGCCAGCGCCATGCCGCGCGTATTGTGCAGATGGACGGTCAGCGCGCTGCCCGGCAAGCGTTGCGCGGCCTGCGTGCACAGCTCGCCCACCTGGCTGGGATAGGCCATGCCGGTGGTGTCGCACAGCGTAATGCCGCGGGCGCCGGCGTCGACCAGCCGGGCGGCCAGGTCCAGCACCTGCGCCGCGGGCACGTCGCCATCGAAGGGACAGCCGAACGCGGTCGACAGCGAGACATTGCAGGGCGCCCCGGCGCGTTCGGCGGCGGCCAGCACCTGGCTGAGTTCGTCGAACGATTGCTGGCGGGTCATGCGCAGGTTGGCGCGGTTGTGCGTCTCGCTGCACGACATGACCAGGTTCATCTCATCCACGCCGGCTTCCAGCGCCCGCTCCAGGCCGCGGATGTTCGGCACCAGCGCGGTGTAGATCACGCCGGGCCGGCGGCGGATGCCCTGCATCACGGCGCCCGCATCGGCCAGCGCCGGGATGGCCTTGGGCGAGGTGAAGCTGGTGACCTCGATACGGGCAAAGCCGCAGTCGGACAAGGCATCGACGAAGGCGATCTTGTCCTCGGTGGGTACCATGCGCGCTTCGATCTGCAAGCCATCGCGCGGGCCGACCTCGTTGATTTCCAGGACGGGGGAGCCGGTATTCATGGATGCATCCTCGCTGCCGGGCAGTGGAAATTGAAATAGCTCATGCGATCACGCCGCGCGCCCGCAGCGCCTCGCGTTGCGCCGCGCTCAGGCCCGCCGCCTCCAGTACCGCATCCGTATGCTCGCCCAGCGTCGGCGCGCGCTCGCGCACCGCGCCGGGGTTGGCCGACAAGCACGGAAACACCGCCGGCATGTCCACCGCGATGCCGCTGACGGCCTCCAGGCGGGTGATGGCGCCGCGCGCCTGATAGTGCGGGTCATGGGCGATGTCGGCCACCGAATAGATGCGGCCCGACGGCACGTCGGCCTCGCGCATGGCCTGCAGCACCGCGTCGATGGCACGCTCGCCGGTCCAGGCGCCGATGGCCTGGTCGATCTCGGCGACGCGGCGGGCGCGGCCGTCGTTGTGCGCCAGGTCGGGATCGCGGCCCAGGTCGTCGCGGCCGATGCGGGCCATCAGGCGGGTGTAGATGGCGTCGCCATTGCCCGCGATCAGCACATAGCCGTCGCGGCACGGATAGGCATTGGACGGCGCGATGCCCGGCAGCGACGCACCCGCTGGCTCGCGCACGGCGCCGAACACCGAATACTCCGGCAGCAGGCTTTCGCTGAGGTTGAACAGGCTTTCGTACAGGGCGGCGTCGATCACCTGCCCCTGGCCGCCCCGGGCATCGCGCTGGTACAGGGCCAGCAGCACGCCCAGCGCGCCGTGCAGGCCGGCGATGGTGTCGCCCAGCGACAGGCCGGCGCGCACCGGCGCACGGCCGGGCTCGCCATTCAGGTAGCGCAGGCCGGCCATGGCTTCGCCAATGGCGGCAAAGCCCGGCTCGCGCGCCTTCGGCCCGGTCTGACCGTAGCCGGAAATGCGCAGCATGATCAGGCGCGGGTTCAGCGCGTGCAGGGTCTCCCACGACAGGCCCCACTTCTCCAGCGTGCCGGGGCGGAAATTCTCGATCAGCACGTCGGCCTCGGCCGCCAGCTGGCGCACGATGTCCTGGCCCTCGGGCTGGCGCAGGTCCACGCACACGGATTGCTTGTTGCGCGACTGGGCCTCCCACCACACCGAGGTGCCCTCGTGCAGCAGGCGCCATTTGCGCAGCGGGTCGCCTTGCCCCGGCGGTTCGATTTTGACGACCTGCGCGCCGAAGTCCGCCAGCGTCTTGGCGGCGAACGGTCCCGCGATGAGTTGTCCGAGTTCCAGCACGCGTATGCCGGCGAGTATCTGCCCTGCCATGTCGCCTCCCGGGCGCATCCAACCAATCATGGCGGGCAGTGTGCGCCATCGCCCGTGGCGACGGAATGGACGATTCGGGAAAGGGGCATTCCCGGATCGAGAAAGCCCCTTGATGCGCCACGCCGCGGCTGAAACCGCGGCGGGCCGTCGCGCCGCCTCAGGCCGCGGGCGGCTCCTGGCCGCCGCGCAGATGCGCCAGCAGCAGCCGCGCCGCCACCGGCAGCGCGTCGGCGTCGCGCACCCCCAGCAACAGCCAGCGGCGCGCCCAGTCGTCGGACAGCGCGATCAGCCGGATCGGCATGGAGCGCGCATGCGGTTCGGCCGCCAGGCGCGGCAGGATGCCGACCCCGCGCGTGGCCGCCACCATGCGGCAGATGGCGTCGAAGCTGCGCACCTGGATGCGCAGCCGCATGTCGCGCCCCAGCCGGCCGCTCTCGTCGGCCAGGCGGGTGGCCAGGGATGTGGCCGGCGGCAGGCCGACGTAGTCGTAGGCCAGCGTATCGGCGAACGCCACCCGCGCCTGGCGCGCCAGCGGATGGCGCTGCGGCACGATCAGCACCAGTTCGTCGAGCCGGTACGGCACGGTGGCCAGCCCCGCCGCCGGGGTGCGGTCGGCGAACACGCCGATGTCGGCGCGGTTCTCCAGCACGGCGGTGACGATGTCGCTGCTGTTCTGCTCTTCAAGGTCGATGCGCACGGCCGGATGCGCTTCCATGAAGGACGCCAGGTCCTCCGGCAGGAACTGGGTCAGCGACGAGGTATTGGCGGCGATGCGCACCTGCCCGCGCACGCCCCGCGCATAGTCGGACAGCGTGCCCGCCATCTGCTCGACTTCCTGCAGCACCCGCAGGGCATGGACCAGGCAGGCCTGGCCCGCCTCGGTCAGTTCGACGCCCGCCGCGTTGCGGTACAGCAGCTGGGTGTCCAGCGCGGCCTCCAGGTCCGAGATCCGCTTGCTGGCCGCCCCCACCGCCAGGTGGGACGCGCGCGCGCCGGCCGAGATGCTGCCCTGGCGGGCCACCGAGACGAAAAGCGAGAGCGTGACGAGGTCGATGCGGGCGATATTCATGGCGGGCGGGCGGCGCCAGGCGGACGCCGCGGCTGCACTATAGCGCGTGGGCCCCCCGGGCCACGGCCGGGCAGCGCGCCAGCGATAAGTCCCCATTTAATGCCCAGTACGGACTGCAGCCCGGCGGGGCTGCCACTACAATCCCGCCTATGACAACGAACCGCTCTGCGAATCCGCCCGTGAACACCCCCGCAACACCCGGCAACCCCGACGCGCCCGCGCCGGTTTCCCCCCAGACCGAGGCCGCGCTGGCCAGCGCCGCGCACGCCCCCAACAGTCCGGGCGCCACGCACATCCGCAGCTTCGTCCACCGCCGCGGCCACATCACCCAGGGCCAACTGGCCGCGCTGGAACAGCTGCTGGGCAAGTGGTCCATCCCCTATGCCGCCCGCCGCCTGGATCCGGCCGCCGCCTTCGGCCGCGAAGCGCCGACGGTGCTGGAAATCGGCTTCGGCATGGGCGAGACCACCGAGAAGATCGCGCTGGCGCGTCCGGGCGACAACTTCCTGGGCGTGGAAGTGTTCAACGCCGGCGTCGGCTCGCTGCTGCGCCGCATCGAAGACTCCAGCATCCCCAACCTGCGCATCATCCAGCATGACGCGGTCGAGGTCGTGCGCGACATGATCGCGCCGGATTCGCTGGCCGGCGTGCACATCTACTTCCCCGACCCGTGGCCCAAGAAGCGCCACCACAAGCGCCGCCTGGTGCAGCCGCCGTTCATCGCGCTGCTGGCCAGCCGCATCGCGCCGGGCGGCTATATCCATTGCGCCACCGACTGGGAAGACTACGCGGTGCAGATGCTCGACGTGCTGGGCAACGAGCCGCAACTGAAGAACACGTCGGACGGCTACGCGCCGCGCCCCGACTACCGCCCCCTGACCAAATTCGAGACGCGCGGCCTGCGGCTGGGCCACGGCGTCTGGGACCTGATCTTCAAGCGAGTCGCCTGATGCTCTACCCCGCGATCGAACCCTACCGCCACGGCATGCTGGAGACCGGCGACGGTCACCAGGTCTATTGGGAAATGTGCGGCAATCCGCAGGGCAAGCCGGCGGTGTTCCTGCACGGCGGCCCCGGCAGCGGCTGCTCGCCGGTGCATCGCCAGCTGTTCGATCCGCAGCGCTACAACGTGCTGCTGTTCGACCAGCGCGGCTGCGGCCGCTCGACGCCGCACGCCAGCCTGGACAACAACACCACCTGGCACCTGGTGGCCGACATCGAACGCCTGCGCACCGAAATAATGGGCGCCGACCAATGGCTGGTGTTCGGCGGCTCGTGGGGTTCGACGCTGGCGCTGGCCTACGCCGAAACGCATCCGCAGCACGTCAGCGAACTGGTGGTGCGCGGCATCTTCACGCTGCGTCACGCCGAAGTGCAATGGTTCTACCAGGAAGGCGCGTCGTGGCTGTTCCCCGATCGCTGGGAAGAGTACCTGGCCCCCATCCCCGAAGCCGAGCGCGGCGACCTGGTGGCGGCGTACCACAAGCGCCTGACGGGCAATGATCCCGCCGAGCAGCTGCGCGCCGCCAAGGCCTGGAGCAAGTGGGAAGACAGCACCATCACGCTGCTGCCCAGCCCGCGCCACCAGCAGAGCCACGCCGCCGACCGCGCCGCGCTGGCCTTCGCCCGCATCGAGAACCACTACTTCGTCAACGCCGGCTTCATGGAAGAAGGCCAGCTGATCCGCGACGCCCACAAGCTGCGCGACATCCCCGGCACCATCGTGCAGGGCCGCTACGACGCCTGCACCCCGGCGCGCACCGCCTGGGACCTGCATCGCGCCTGGCCCGAGGCCGAATTCCACATCGTGCCCGACGCGGGCCACGCCTTCGACGAACCCGGCACGCTGGCGCGCCTGATCGCCGCCACCGACGCCTACGCCAAACGCTGAGGAGACCGACATGCACATCACCCTGAACGGCGACGCCCGTGAGTTCCCGCTGGACACCACGGTGAACGAACTGCTCGAAACGCTGGGCTATGCCGGCAAGCGCGTGGCGGTCGAGCGCAACGGCGAGATCGTGCCCAAGAGCCAGCACGCGCAGACTGCGCTGACCGATGGCGACCAGGTCGAGATCGTGGTCGCGGTGGGCGGCGGCTGAGCGGCGCCGCCAGGACGCCACGATCGCCACCCATAAAAAGGGCTGCAGCAATGCAGCCCTTTTTTCATCATCCTGACGGATGGCTAGCAACCTGTTACACGATTACCCCTCTCTGGCGACGACGCGGCGAGTCATAATCGTTGGTGCCGGCGCGCCCGGGCCTGGCCCGGCAGGCAGGCAGGCTTGAACGCTACCGCCCCGCCCGCAGCGGGGCCGCGCCATCGCCGGCATCGTGCGCAGAAGTCCAGGGGCCCCGCGCCCTGACATGCATCGCTCTTTCTCTCACCGCAACATAGATAAAGGAAATACGATGGGTCTGCTCAATTTCATCAAGGACGTTGGAGAAAAACTCTTCGGTGCCAGCGAAGCCAAGGCGGCGACGGCGGATGAGCTGAAGAAGGAACTGGACAAGCACGGCCTGAACGCCGATGGCTTGCAGATCACGGTGGACGGCGACAAGGTCACGGTCGCGGGCGAAGCCGCCAGCACCGAAGCCGCCGAGAAGATTTCCCTGGCGCTGGGCAACACCGTCGGCGTGGCCGCGGTGGACAATCAGTTGAAGGTCAAGCAGGCCGCGCCCGAGGCCAAGATGTACACGGTGCAGAAGGGCGACAACCTGTGGAAGATCGCCGAGGCGCAATACGGCAAGGGCCAGGGCGCCAAGAACACGCTGATCTTCGAGGCCAACAAGCCCATGCTGACCAGCCCCGACAAGATCTACCCCGGCCAGGTGCTGCGCATCCCGCCGCTGTCGTAGGCAACCGAACAGAATGGGCCCTCACGGGCCCGTATCGCGGCGCAGAACCCCCTGCCTGCCGCGATGATTTGGCCAGGCGCAATGCCTGGCCATTTTTTTGATGCCGATTCCGGAGCAAGAGCCGGCGCTCATCGGCAGGCCCGAGGGACGGGCCCTGCCGCCGGGCGCCCGCGCGCCGGTCAGCCCTTCATGAAACGGCCCATGCCCTTCATGCCGCCCATGGCGCGCATCATCTTGGCCATGCCGCCCTTCTTCATCTGCTTCATCATGCCCTGCATCTGCTCGAACTGGGCCAGCAGGCGGTTGACCTCCTGCACCGGCACGCCCGAGCCTGCCGCGATGCGGCGCTTGCGCGAGGCCTTGATGAGCTCCGGCTTGGCGCGCTCGGCGGCCGTCATGGAGTTGAGGATGCCCTCGGTGCGGCGCAGCTGCTTTTCCGCCTGGCCGCCTTGCAGCTGGCCGGCGGCCTGCTGGAACTGGGCCGGCAGCTTTTCCAGCAGCGAGCCCATGTCGCCCAGCTTCTTGACCTGGCCGAGCTGGTCGCGGAAGTCATTCAGGTCGAACTTGTTGCCCGACTTGATCTTGGCCGCCAGCTTCTGGGCCTCGGCGATGTCGATGTTCTTCTGGGCCTGCTCGACCAGCGAGACGATGTCGCCCATGCCCAGCACGCGCTGCGCCATGCGCTCGGGGTAGAACGGCTCCAGGCCATCCAGCTTTTCCGAGACGCCGACGAACTTCAGCGGCTTGCCGGTGACGTGGCGCACCGACAGGGCCGCGCCGCCGCGGGCGTCGCCGTCCAGCTTGGTCAGCACCACGCCGGTCAGCGGCAGCGCCTCGGCGAAGGCGCGGGCGGTGTTGACCGCGTCCTGGCCCTGCATGGCGTCGACCACGAACAGCGTTTCGATCGGCTTGACCAGGTCATGCAGCGCGCGGATCTCGCGCATCATGGCCTCGTCGATGCCCAGGCGGCCGGCCGTGTCCAGGATCAGCACGTCGTAGTGGTGGCGGCGGGCGTGGTCGACCGCGTTGCGGGCGATGTCCTCGGGCTTCTGGCTGGGATCGGACGGCAGGAAATCGACGCCGACCTGCGCCGCCACGCTCTTCAGCTGGTCGATGGCGGCCGGACGGTAGACGTCGGCGGACACCACCAGCACCTTTTTCTTGCCGGTCTTGCGGCCGTGCTGGGTGTGCTGGCCTTCGCTCAGCCAGCGGGCCAGCTTGCCGGTGGTGGTGGTTTTACCGGCGCCCTGCAGGCCGGCCATCAGGATCACGGCGGGCGGCTGCACCGCCAGCGACAGTTCGCCAGAATCGGCGCCCAGGTCGCCGCCCATGAGGGCGGTCAGTTCCTTGTGGACCACGCCCACCAGGGCCTGGCCGGGGCTGAGGCTGCTGGAGACTTCTTCGCCCAGCGCCTTTTCCTTGACCCGGGCGACGAAATCGCGCACCACGGGCAGCGCCACGTCGGCTTCCAGCAGGGCCATGCGCACTTCGCGCAGCATTTCCTGGGTGTTGGCCTCGGTCAGGCGGGCTTCGCCGCGCAGCGTCTTGACGACGCGCGACAGGCGTTGAGTTAGGTTATCGAGCATGAGAGGCGTTTCCGCTTAAACTAGTTGATTGAACGGTGGCCGCAGGCGCGGATTCCGCACTGTCGGGCGGCATGCGCCCCCAGGCCCCATCCAGACAACGGTTTCTATGTCACTAGGCATTGTATTTCACACAGCGGCCGCCTTGGCGTACGCCGTGCTCGGAGGGTCCCTCTGGATCCGCCTGGCCGGCGCCGGGGAAGTCGAGCAAACGGGCAAGATCGCCCGTCTGTGCCTGCTGGGAGCCCTGGTTCTCCATGGAATCGGGCTGCAGCAATCCATGCTGGGGGCCACGCACCTGTTCATCGGGTGGGCGCTGGCCCTGTCGGCCGCCATCTGGCTCGGCATGGTCGTCTTCTGGCTCGAAAGCCTGCTGGTGCGCATCGACGGCCTGCAATTGCTGCTGCTGCCGGCCGCCACCCTGGCCAGCGGCCTGGCCGCCCTGTTCCCCCAGGGCCAGTTCGTGCCCCACGCCGACAACGCCTGGCTGCGCGTCCACCTGCTGATCGCCCTGGCCGCCTACGGCCTGATCACCATCGCCGCCCTGCACGCGATGATGATGGCCCTGCTCGACCGCCACCTGCACCGTCCGCTGGACGCCCCCGCCGAGCGCAGCATCGTCGGCCGCGTGCTGGACTCGCAGCCGCCGCTGCTAGTCCAGGAACAGCTGCTGTTCCGCATCATCTGGATCGGCTTCGTGGTGCTGACCCTGGCCGTCGGCTCGGGCTCGATCGCCTCCATGAAGCTCACCGGCCAGATCCTGCCGTTCGACCACAAGACCGTCTTCACCCTGCTGTCCTGGCTGACGTTCGGCGTCCTGCTGGCCGGGCGCCACATCTGGGGCTGGCGCGGCCGCGTCGCCCTGCGCTGGACCCTGACCGGGTTCGGTTTCCTGATCCTGGCCTACACCGGCAGCCGGTTCGTGCTGGAAGTCATTCTGCATCGAGGCTGACGTGGGCAAGCTGCTGTTCTGGATCGTCATCATCATCGGCGTGCTGTTCGTGGCGCGCATCGCCGGCCGCATGGCCGCCGCCCGCCAGGAAGGCCCCGCGGGCGCCCGCCCCCAGGGCAAGGCCGGCCAGCCCACTGCCCACGCCCCGGAAGCCATGGTCCGCTGCGCCCACTGCGGCATCCACCTGCCGCGCTCGGAAGCCCTGCTGCAGGGCGGCCAGACCTGGTGCAGCCAGGAACACGCCCGGCTGGGGCCGGCAGCAAAGTAAAAGGCTGGCCTGGGCGACTGGCCAGCCCGGAATTGCCGGCCCGCCCGCAATTCCGCCATTCCGCCAGCCAGCCCAGCCCGCTAGTCAGCCAGGAGAGGCTCGCCCATCACAGGACGCACGACAGCGCCGCCCCCGGAGAACCCCGCCTCTCATTCGCCCCCTTTTTACACGCACGGCATAATGCACGTTGGATACCAACCTGCTTTCCTCCCATGCCCCTGCTTCTGGATCGACATGGCTGGCTGGCGCCGGCCCCGGGCGTTGCCCGACTGCCCTCCCCCAACAGCGACGCGCGTCCTCATGACGCGCAGGTCTCGCTGCTGGTGCTGCACAACATCAGCCTGCCCCCGGGCCAGTTCGGCGGCCCCGAGGTGGCCGGCCTGTTCCTGAACACGCTGGACTACGCCTCGCACCCCTGGCTGAAACGCCTGCGCGGCCTGCGCGTGTCGGCCCACTTCTTCATCCGCCGCGATGGCCGCATCGTGCAGTTCGTCTCCACTGATGCCCGCGCCTGGCATGCCGGCGTCTCGCGCTTCGCCGGCCGCGAGCGCTGCAACGACTTTTCCATCGGCATCGAGCTGGAAGGCACCGACACCCTGCCCTACACTGACGAACAGTACCTGGCGCTGCGCCGGCTGACGCCGGTGCTGCGCGCGCGCTACCCCCTGGCGGCCGCCTGGGGCCACGAACACATCGCCCCCGGCCGCAAGACCGACCCGGGGCCCGCTTTCAACTGGACGCGCTTCGGGCGCGACAGCGGCTTTGCGCGGCGGCAGTTGCCGCCCGCCTGACCCTTACAAGGACCGGTTATGTTGAAGATCTGGGGACGCCTGACGTCCGTCAACGTGCAGAAAGTGATGCTGGCGGTGCGCGAACTGGCGCTGCCGCACACCTTCATCGAGGCCGGCGGGCCGTTCGGCGTGGTCGACACGCCCGAGTACGCCAAAATCAACCCCAACCGCACCGTGCCCGCCATCGACGATGGCGGCTTCGTGCTGTGGGAATCCAACGCCATCGTGCGCTACCTGGCCGCGCGCTACGGCGCCGGCACGCTCTGGCCCGAGGACGTCTGCCTGCGCGCCGACGCCGACCGCTGGATGGACTGGCAGACCACCGAATGGCAAGGCGCCATGGGCCCGGCCTTCCTGGGCCTGATCCGCACGCCCGAGGCCAAACGCGACCACGCCGCCATCGAACTTTCGGTCAAGCGCAGCAACGACCGCGCGCGGATCCTGGACCAGGCGCTGCAAGGCCGCGAATTCATCGCCGGCCGCCACCTGACCATGGGCGACATCGCCCTGGTGTGCTCGGCGCACCGCTGGCTGGCGCTGCCGATCGAGCGGCCGGACACGCCGGCTCTGTCGGCGTGGTACCGCCGGGTGATGATGCGGCCGGCGCCGCAGGGGGTGTTGACGTTGCCGTTGGAATAAGGGCCTCACTTCCGGCGGGCTTTAAGCCAGGTCCTGAAGCGGCGCACCGACATCGTGACCTTGACGGACAGCATGGCGGCGCTGAACAACGATCCCAAAGCAGCGCCAGCCAATGCTGCCCACGACAATACCGGCTTGATATCGGGGTCACCCAGACTGCTCCAACCTATCCACGCAAGCAATGGGCAAACGAAGATCAGGCCCAACATGGGCATTAAATAGGACGTGTCCGCGCTCATCAAAACAAGACGCCGTCTGAACCCCGGCGTGAAGTAGCGCGTAGAGACCGGCAGATCTTTGACGAGCTTTTTGTGTTGAACGTGAACAATGGCGAAGAGAATGATCCCAAGCGCTAGCGCCAGCCATAACAGACCGGCGCGAACCAGAGCCGGAATCGTCAATAGCGTCATACCTGCCGACGCACCATGCAGCCTCTGGATCGCCTTCATGGTCGCTTCGTCAACGATGTAGCCGGGTGCATTCCAGCCCATCTTGCCGTAGTAGATGATGGTGCCGTCCTCCAGGGTTTCGAACAGCCCTCTCGGTCCCAATGCCATGTTGCAGCTCACGCTTCCAATAGTTTTTTTCAAGAGCCCGCGCTATGCGATGCGGATCTCGCATAGGCGCGGGAACCATCGGTTTGTCTCACTTCCGGCGGGCTTTGAGCCAGGTCATGGCATGGCCGAGCGATATCTTGAGCTTGATCAACAAAAGGGCGGCAGACGTCAACTGGCATATCGCGAATACACCAATGATGGTCCATGTAAAGGCGGGATCTTTGTTGGGGTCATCAAGCCCGCTCCGAAGCACTACGAGGGAAAAAGGAAAAACGATAAAAGAGCCCAGGATCAACGTCCAATATGACGCGTCCTGGCTGAGCAGGACCCAGCGTTTTCTAAAGCCGGGACTGAAGTGACAAGAAGAGACTGGCAGGTCCTTGACGATCTTCTTGTGTTGAACGTGAACAACGGCGACCAGGATCAACCCAAGCGCTAGCGGCAGCCATAGCAGACCCGCGCGAATCATGGCGGGAATTGTCAGCAGCGTCATAACTGCCGACGCTGCGCGCTGCCTCTGGATCGCCTTCATGGTCGCCTCGTCAACGATGTAGCCGGGCGCGTTCCAGCCCATCTTGCCGTAGTAGATGATGGTGCCGTCTTCCAGGGTTTCGAACAGCCCTCTCGGTCCCAATGCCATGTTCCACCTCGATAAAAAAAGTCCGAGCACCGGGTTATTCGAAGAAGAAATTGGCGTCGTCAAGGAACGGATAGATATTTCCGATTACCTTCGCCATATGCAGTTCGTTGTAGTTGGAGGGGTTGAGGTAGTTGGTGTATTCGATGAAGAAGTCCGCTTTGCCGCTGCCAGTTCTGTCACCTTCCAGACGCACGGTGGTGCTCAAGTAGTAGACATCGTCAGGCTCCTGGATCGGAACGTTCGTCCCATGGGAATCCATCGTCACGTACCTGAGCTCGCCAGCATGCCCTGTAAATGCGAGTTCTCCGATGAACCGCATCGCCTGATGGCCATCGGTGTTGACGTCGCCATCCAGATTGGAAAAGTCCAGCACGTCGGGATCCAGGTGGAACCCAAAATAGTCGCGCAGCTCCGGATAATTGGGTAAATACCTCTGCACGTTGAAGTGATCGGCTTCCGAGCCTGTCGTCAGCCCGTGAATGAACTTGGTGGTGATTTCCCCGCTTCCCGGCGCGGCGAAATCTCCATCGTTGAACACCAGGCGATTGCTGCCGCCATGCAGCACGAAGGTATCGTTGCCCGCGCCGCCGGTTATCGTCATGCCACCGAGCGCATCGCCGATGATGATGTCATCATGACGACTGCCGATGATGTAGTCGATGTTTCGATAACTGTCTTCGGAGAACCGCGCGGAAGAATCGACATACAACTCTTCGGATGCAAACCATCCCCGCAGTAATTTCAGGGCGTTGTCGCGCGTAAGAAAGCGCTCTTCGAACCAGCCAGCGCTAACCCCGTGGAGTTGGGCCAGGGCCTTGATCCGATCATCCACGCGATCATTGCCTTGTATGAAGATATCGACGCCTTTTTCGTTCAACGAAAAATCCAGCACGTTGTAGCCGTCCGGATTGCCAATGACCGTATTGATCCCGCCATGATCGGTCTTCGGCATGAACCAGTTGATGGCCTTGCCGCCGACCATCTTGTTTGGCGTGTCGTCGCCGATAAACAGATAGGAGCGGTCGTCATCAACCACGCATGCCTTGACGCCGCTGTCCGGTTCAAGATCGGCATATCGAACCGTTTCAGGCGGAGGCCTCGAACTCGCATCGCCGTCCACCGGATCGACGCCTGCCAGATCTTGGGGCGAAATGGCGTCTGCAATGCCTGAGAGGATATCCGGCAGGATGGCCGCCGCGTTCGGATACAGCTCCGGATGCTCGATGATTTCGCGCATTGCCAGGTAGACCTGATAGTCGGAAAACTGTGTCAAACCATCGTCGGTGGAAGGCGCGCTTGGCTGCGCGGGTACATCCACTGTAGGCTGGGAAGCCACGCCCGACTCGGTACCGGCCGGCGGTGCGTGATGATCGGAAGATGCGTCATCCACACTCGAAGGATGCTCGACCGACATGGTGTCCAAGTTCAAAAGCGCGTCGTTAATGAGTTTGGCCGCCCAGCCCTTAAACCCCCATTGATCTAACGCGAACGACACGCTTGCGCCTATGACGAAAGATGCAACAACAGCAGGAGCCGCCGCAGCTACGCCCAGCGATCCAATTACGTAGACTAGCCCCGCTGACGCCAGGGAGCTGGCAGTCAAAAGCAAGGCCTCGGAACCGACTGCAACCTTAGGCGGCGTGCCAGCAGCGATATCCTTCTGAATCGAATTCCAACTGAACAAGAATTGAATGAACGCGTAGTTCTTGAAGTCGATCCGCTTCAAAAGCTTGAAGGTCTTCTCATCCAGTTCGTGCTCCAGCAACGTGCCGATGTGCTTCAGCAAATGCCCCGTTTCCGGCACGACCGCGCTGACCGCCGACGCCGCCATGCCGCCAGTGGAAGCCGGATCGCGGTAATGCCTGGATTCATCGGCGTAGTGGGAAACGTAATAGTCCCTTATTCCAGGAAGCAGATCAGCGAGGAATCTATCTATGCCAGGAATGGGAAGTTCGGGAGGACGCTCGTAGTGGTACTCGTTGTTCTCCAGGTTCCACAGTCCGGATCCCAACGCTGGCCCGCCCCAGTTGGACGGCGTCGGAACGGGAGCGACAACCGGCGCAGGCGGTACAGGGGTAGCAACAGGCGCGGGGGGATCCGGGACTTTTTCTGGCGCCTCGGGGTCGTCGAACAGGTACCCTCCTTCATCCCACGCACCAAACCAACTCCACTCCCACATATCCCACATGGATGGCCCCCAATACGGCGGCGTAGGGGGCCAGCTTCCAACAACGGTGATAGTGCCAAGTGTGGGTACAGCCATGATGCGGCTCCTGATCGCAGATCAATCAATAGCCACCCACCACCACGCAGGCGACCGTCTATAGACATAAACGGTTGAGCGGCGATTTACAGTAAAAAAAAGCCGCAATTCAGACCAGTTCTCAGACACTGGCCCGCGTCCCGCGATCCGGAGCATGTCGCCGCAATCGCGGGGCCCCCCTCTGACGCCCTACTCCACCCAGGGCGTGCTCGCCCAGATCTGCCGCAGCCGCCCATCATCCTGCTTCAGGCGTTCCTGCCATTGCGGCCCATCGAGATAATCCATCTCGGTGAACTGCTGCTTCATCTGCGCCTGGAATTCCGGATTGGCGGCGACCTTGCCCAAGGCCTGGCGCAGTTTCTCGGCGACATCCGCCGGCAAACCCTTGGGCGCGACAATGCCGCGCTCGGAGGCGAACACCAGGTTTACGCCCAGCTCCTTGAAGGTCGGCACATCCGGTCCCAGCGGCGAACGCGTCTCGCTGGCCTGCGCCAGCACGCGCATGTTCTTGCCGTGATAGGGCATGACTTCGCCCAGGTTCAGGCCGCCGATCACGGTATGCCCGCCCAGCACCGAACTGCGTAACGGCCCCGCGCCGTTGTAGGGCACGTGGTTGAGCTTGGTGCCGGTCAGGTTCTGGAACAGCACCAGCGCCAGATGGTCGTCGGTGCCCACCCCGGTCGAGCCGTAGCTGATCGCGCCCGGTTTCTCGCGCGCCGCCTTGATCAGGGCATCCAGCGTCTGGTACGGACTGTCGGCCGCGACGCTGAAAGCGCTCGGGTCGCGCACCAGGTTGGCGAGATAGGTAAAGTCGCCGGTGGTGAAGCCGGCCTTGCGTTCGATCGGCAGCGACACCAGCCCGGGCATGTTGGTCATCGCCAGCGTATAGCCGTCAGGCTTGGCGCGCGCCACGTACGACAGCGCGATGGCGCTGGATGCGCCCGGCTTGTTCTGCACCACGATGGTGGTGCCCAGCTCCTTTTCCAGGAACACCGCCAGCGAACGGGCCGTCAGGTCGGTGCCACCCCCGGGCGCGAAGCCCACCACCAGCTCGATGGGATGGTCGGGCCAGGCCCAGGCCGGCCACGCGGCGCACAGCGCGGCCACGGACAGCGCGGCGCGAGAGGCCGCCTTGCGTGTAAAGAACATGGTTGTCTCCTGTTGGGGTACTGCTGTTGTTATGCGTTGTGATGGGCCGGACATGCCGGCCCATCATGCGGGAAGGCTGCGACGGCCGCCCCGGGTCAAACTATTCCCTAGCCGCCCTTGCCTCCTTCCTGCGCCTCGCGCCAGGCCAGCAGGCGCGTCACGCCTTCGGCCATGCCTACCTGCGGCTGCCAGCCAATCTGCCGTCCGGCCAGGTCGTGCGGAATATGGAAGGCGCCGCCCGAGGTCAGGCGCACGGTGCCAGGGGGATCCGGCCGGATCTCCGGTTCCAGGTCGCTGTTGCAGTAGTCCAGCACCAGCCGCACCAGTTCGCCGGTGGTGATGGGCGCGGGGCCGGACACGTTCACGGCCACGTCGGTGGCGTCACTCTGGAACGCGGCGACGTTGGCGCGCGCCACGTCCGACACATGCACGAAGTGCTTGGTATCGCTGCCGTCGCCGGGCAGCACGGGACGCTCGCCCTGGCGCACGCGGTCGTAGGTCTCCATGATGTACAGCGAATTGGCGGCGCGGTAGTGCTGGCGTTCGCCGTACACGGTGGAATAGCGCAGCACCACGTAGTCCAGCCCGGCCTTCTGGTGGTACTGGCGGCACAGCTGTTCGCCCATGATCTTGGAAGCGCCGTACAGGATCGCGGCGGGCGGCGCGCCAACGGAATGGAACGGGCCGTTCTCGGCCAGCGCGCCGGCAATGCCGCTGCCATAGCCATAGACGGCGTTGGACGAGGCGAACACGAACTTCTTCACCTTGTTGGCGCGGCAGGCTTCCAGCATGTTCTGCGCGCCGCGAATGTTCACGTCCACCGCCTGCCACGGCGTCTGCGCGAAACCCAGCGTCATGTAGGCCGCCAGGTGCAGCACGCCGTCCACGCCTTCGGTCGCGGCCAGCAGGTCCGGCAGGCGCATCAGGTCGCCGCGCACCACTTTCACGCGCGGATTGCCCTGCAGGTGGGCGATGGCCTCGGGCGTGCCAAACGCGAAGTTGTCCAGCAGGATCACTTCGCGCACGCCGGCGGCCAGCAGCGCGTCGGCGGTGTGCGAGCCCACCAGGCTGGCGGCGCCGGCGATCAGGATGCGGGCATCGGCCAGCGGCAGCGCCGCGCTTTTCTTGTCGGTCGTCATGTGATTCACAGTCCCATCGGTTGATTGTGCATGCCCCAGTACAGGCTCTTGACCTGGCTGTACAGGCGCAGGCCATGCAGGCCCTTCTCGCGGCCGATGCCGCTGGCCTTGAAGCCGCCGAACGGCGTGGCGATGTGCGATTGCTTGTAGGTGTTGATCCAGACCGAGCCCGCCTCGATCTCGCGCGCCACGCGCCAGGCGCGGGCGTAGTCGCCGGTCCACATGCCCGCGGCCAGGCCAAAGGGCGTGTCGTTGGCCTGCCGGATCACGTCGTCCTCGTCGTCGAACGGCAACGCCACCAGCACCGGCCCGAAGATCTCTTCCTGGCACACGCGCGCGCCGTTGCCCAGGCCGTCGATCACGGTGGGCAGGTAGAACCAGCCGTTGGCCAGCTCGGCGCGGTCCGGCGCGGCGCCGCCGACCAGCACGCGGCCACCCTCGGCGCGGCCGATGTCGACATAGCCGGCGACCTTGTCGCGATGCGCGCGCGACACCAGCGGCCCCATCTGCGTGGCCGGGTCGTCGGGCAGCCCCACGCGCACCTGGCGCGTGCGCGCCACCAGCGCTTCCATGAAACGCCCATAAATCGATTTCTGTACGAACAGGCGCGAACCCGCCACGCAGCTCTGCCCGGCCGAGCCAAAGATGCCCGACACCACGCCGGCCACGGCGCGGTCCAGGTCGGCGTCGTCGAACACGATGTGCGGCGACTTGCCGCCCAGTTCCAGGCCGACGGGAATCAGGCGCTGGCCGGCAATGCCGCCGATGGCGCGGCCGGTCTCGGTGCCGCCGGTGAATGACACCATGCGCACGCCGGGATGCCTGACCAGCGCGGCGCCGACGTCTTCGCCGTGACCCGGCAACACCGTCAGCAGCCCTTCGGACAGGCCGGCCTCGGCGCAGATGCGGGCCAGTTCCAGCGCCAGCTGCGGCGTCTCCTCGGACGGCTTGAGCAGCACCGCGTTGCCGGCCGCCAGCGCCGGCGCGGCCTTCTGCGCCTCGTTCATGATGGGCGAGTTCCACGGCGTGATGGCCGCGATCACGCCGAACGGCTCGGCCAGCGCCATCGAGAAATACTCGCCGCGCGGCGAGGTCATCTCGTTCTGCCAGGTCTCGCACACCGCGGCGTAATAGCGGAAATGCCCGGCTGCGCTGTCGACCATGTTCAGGCATTCCTTCCACGGCTTGCCGCTGTCGATCATCTGCAGCCGCGCCAGCGGCTCGCGCTCGGCGGCCAGGCGCCGGCCGATCTCGTACAGCGTGGCGGCGCGCTGGTCCGGACGCAGCTTGCGCCACGGCTGGCGCTGGAACGCGTCCCAGGCGATGGCGACGGCGGCATCCACGTCGCGCGGCAAGGCGCGCGTGACGATGCCGGCAACGCTGCCGTCGGCGGGATTGATGGAGGTGATGACGGCGTCGCCGTCTTGGCTGTGGCGCCAGTCGGCGCCCAGCCGGAAGGGTTTGTGGCTCGATGCATTCATAACGTCGTGGAATCCGGGGACTGCGGTAGACGCATCATCGGCCGGCCGACTATTAGGAACAATTCGATATTTTTCTTATATTCTTAGCCCATGGCTATGAATATCAAGTACCGGCCGCTCAAGGCCTTCCTGCTGGCGGTCGACACCGGTTCGTTCACGCACGCCGCCAACCAGCTGGGCGTGACGCAGCCCTCGTTCACCGCGCTGATCCAGGACCTGGAGGACGTGCTGGGCCTGCGCCTGTTCGAACGCACCACCCGCAGCATCAGCCTGACCTCGGCCGGACAGGATTTCCATGCCCGCGTGCAGCGGCCCATCGCCGACCTGGAGGAAGCCTATCGCGGCCTGGCCGACCTGGCGGCGGTGCGGCGCGGCAACGTCACCCTGGGCGCCCTGCCCTCGACCGCGCTGGCGCTGCTGCCCGTGGCGGTCGGCGCGCTACGCCAGCGCCATCCGGCCTTGAAGGTGCGCGTGGTCGAGGCGCACAACGACGAACTGGTGGCCATGCTGCGCACCAACCAGATCGAGTTCGCCGTCGGCGCGCTGGCCGAGCCGGCGCCGGACCTGTCTTTCACGCCGCTGGCCGAGGATTGCTTCTGCGCCATTTACCCCGAAGGCCACGCCCTGGAAAAAAAGCGCGGGCCGCTGCATTGGCGCGACGTACTGCGCTATGACCTGATCCTGCTGTCGCAGGGCTCGAACGCGCGCCAGCAGTTCGACCGCGCGGTGCGCGAAGAGACCGGCGCGCCAGCCACCGCGCTGCGCTACGACGTGACCAACATGGGCACCGCCGCCGGCATGGTGCGCCAGGGCCTGGGCGTGAGCGTGCTGCCGCGCCTGGCGCTGCCGGAATTGAACCTGGCGGGGCTGCGCGCGGCGGCACTGTGCGATGCCTCGGCTCGCCGCGCCATCGGCCTGCTGCACCGGCGCGACCGCTCGCTGTCGCCGGCCGCGCAGGCGCTGGCGGTGCAGTTGGCGACCGCCATGCAGGCGATCTCGCAGCGGCTGCTGCCATTGCCGCCATTGAAGTGATCCGCGGCGAGCCCGCCTCATCCCGCCACGAACAACGCCCCAACGCGCGCCACATCCGCATCGTCCAGCACGCCCGCCTGCCAACGCAGCGCCAACCATGCCAGCAGATGGTCATAGCGGGCGCGGTCCAGGTCGCGCAGCGCCTCGAAGCGCTGCCGCTGCGCATCCAGCACATCCAGATTGGTACGCTCGCCGCCCTCCACGCTGCGCCGTGTGGCCCGCACACGCAAGCCGGCGGCATCGGCCGCCTGTTGGTAGGCAGCGATACGCTGGCCGCTGCTGGCGAACGTGCGGAACTGCCGCTCCAGGTCATCGAGCAGCGCCCAAGTGGCGGCCTGCAATTTGTGCTGCGCTTCCTCCTGCTCGGCCAGGGCCTGCCCGCTGGCCGCCGAGGTCCTTCCGCCCGAATACAACGGAATGCTGACCTCGATACCGATGGAACCGGTGTCGTAGTGTTGGCCGATCTGGTTCTCGCCATTAGAGTTAGTCAACTGCTTGCGGGCATACAGCCGCGCGGTCGGCAGGTGGCCGGCCCGGGCCGCTTCGTAGCGCTGGCGGCTGGCCTGCACCAAATGGCGCTGCGCCTGGATTTCCGGATTGCCATCCAGCGCCAGCGTGCGCCATCCCGCCAGATCATGCTCGTCCACCGCCAGCCTGCCCAACCCGGTCAGGTCCACCTGCGCCAGCGGCCGATCCGCCAGCGCCGGCCCGACCATGGCGCCCAAGGCGTTGCGCGCATCGCGCAACTGGTCCTGCGCCTCGATCTCCTGTGCCTGGACCACGCCGGCGCGCGCCTCGATCTCAAGCTGGTCGGTACGCGTACCCTGCCCCGCGGCCACGAAGCGCGCGCTGCGGCGCGCATCCTCTTGTAGCGAACGGCCCTGCGCCTGCGTCAGGGCCAATGCCCGCTGCGCGGCAAGCACGGCCGTGTAGGCCTGCAACACGCGCACCGCCAGCGCCTGCCGGGCGCGCGCCAAGGTCAGCCCCGCGGCCTCCGCGCGTTCGCGGCCGGCCCGGTACTGCGCGAACGCCGCCGCGTCGAACAACGGCTGGCTGAGCGTAAAGCCCGAGGCATGGCTGGCATAGCGCGACCGTTGCTCGAACGTGCCCCAGCGGCTCTGCTGGCGGGACGTGGTGTCATTGTGGGCACGGTTGTAGTGATAGCTCAGGTTCGGCAACAGGCCGCTGCGGCCCAGCGCCAGTTCCTCGGCGTCGGCGCGCTCGCGCGCCCGCGCCGCCTGCCAGGTGGGATCGGACGACAACGCCATCGCATACGCCTGCCGAAAATCCAGCACCTGCGCGCCCGCGCCCGCCGGCAGCAACATCCCCCACGCCAGCGCCCATGCCGCGGCCAACCCCGACAACCGCCTCATGCATCCCCCCACGCCAGCCGCGCGCGATCGAGCAGCGGCTTGAACAGATAGTTCAACAGCGAACGCTCGCCCGTACGCACGAACACCTCCACCGGCATGCCCGCCTGCAGCGGCGCGTCGCCGATACGGCGCAACTGCCCCGGCGCCACATTTGCCCGCAGGCGGTAGTAAGGCCGGCCGCTGCGCTCATCCTCGAAACGGTCGGCGGACACCAGCGTCACCGCCCCCTCCAGGCGCGGCGTGCGGCTGGCGTCGAACGCCGTGAACATCAGCTCCACCGGCAAGCCGGCATGCACCTTGTCGATGGATTCCACCGGCAGACGCCCTTCCACCACCAGCGGCTGGTCCCGCGGCACGATCTCCATCAGCCGCGAACCCGGCTGCACCACGCCGCCCACCGTATGGATGGCCAGGGCCACCACGGTACCGCTGGCCGGTGCGCGGATCTCGCTGTGCGCCAGGTCGAACTGCGCCGCGGCCAGCTTCTGCGTCAACTGTTCGCGCTGTACCCGGGTCTCCGCCAGATCGGTGCGCACTTCACGCTGGAAAGCATCGCGCCGCTGCTGCGCGCGCACGGCCAGCTCGGCGATCTGCTGCCGGGTCTGGCCAAGCGTGCCCGTTTCCGTCGCCATATCGCCGTCCAGCTGCGCCAGCGCCCGTTCCAGTTCCAGCACCCGGTTGCGCGGCACGTAGCCTTCGCGCGCTAGGTCGCGCAGGCTGCCCAACTGCTCGCGCAGCAAGGCGCGCTGGGCGCGCTTGTGCGCCAGCGTCGCATCGAGGCCGCTGGCCAGGGCGCGGCTGCCCGACAACGTGGCCTGGATGCCGGCCAGTTCGCCCGCCAGCGCCGCGCGGCGGCTGGCGAACAGTTGGCGTTCCATTTCAAGGGCGGTCATGGCCTCAGCATCCGAGTCCGCGCCAGGAGACGCCAGCGCCTCACGGCCATCGCGCTCGGCCAGCAAGCGGGCCTCGCGGGCGCTCACGGCCGCCAACTGTGCGTGCAGGCTCCGCGCCTCGCCGCGCACCCGCGTGTCGTCCAGCCGCACCAAGGCCTGGCCGGCTTGCACCGCATCGCCCTCGGCCACCAGCAAGGCGCTGACCACGCCGCCTTCGATACTGTCCACCGCCTGCCGTTCGCCAGTCACCACCACGATGCCCGGCATGGCCACGCCATTGTCCAGCGGCGCCCACGCGGCCCAGGCCAGAAAGCCGCCAAAGCCCAGGACCAGCACCCACCAGCCGAACCGCGCCGACCACCCGCCGATTTCGATCGGATCGACCGCGTTGGATTCACCGGTGTCGCGCTCGGGCCGCAACACGACCACGCGATTGCCTTCGGCGCGCCCCGTCATGCCTTGCCTCCGGAAAACTGCCCAGGAAACGCCCCGCCCGCCAGCGGATACACCTGCGCCACGGATGCCGGCGTCCGCACCGACGACGCGGGCACCGCGCCGCCGGCCCCTGTCGCGCCCGCCATGCCGGGCGCCTGCGCTGGTTGGCCCGAAGCCACCGTCGCGTCGAACGCGGCCGGCGGTGATGCCGCCGCGCCCTCCGCCCCGGTCGCCCCCGCCGGCGGCGGCCGCAGCACCTCACTGGTCGCGCCAAAGCGTTGCGCGCGCCCGTCACGCAGCAACAGCAGATGGGTCGTGGCCGCCAGCACCTTGGGGCGGTGCGTCACCAACACCACCGTCGCGCCGATCTCGCGCAACCGACCCAGGGCATCCAGCAAGGCTTGTTCGCCGGCATCATCCAGGCTCGCATTGGGCTCGTCCAGCACTACCAGGCGCGGCGTGCCATACAGCGCGCGCGCCAACGCGATGCGCTGGCGCTGGCCGCCCGACAAACCCTGGCCGCCGGCGCCGAGCAGCGTGTCGTAGCCACGCGGCAAGGCCAGGATCATGTCGTGCGCCCCGGCCAGCCGGGCGGCCTCGATGACACGCCGCGCCAGTTCCTCGCCGTCGCTGTCCGGATCGGGAAAGCGGGCGATGTTCTCGGCCACCGTCCCCGAGAACAGCTCGACGTCCTGCGGCACATAGCCCAGCCATTCTCCCAGCCGCGTGCGCTCCCACTGCCGCAGGTCGGCGCCATCCAGCCGCACCGCGCCCAGCCGCGCCGGCCACACGCCAGCCACCAGACGCGCCAGCGTCGACTTGCCCGCGCCAGACGGCCCGATGACGCCCAGCACCTGCCCCGGCTCCAACGCCAGCGACACGTTCACCAGCGTCGGCTGCGCCGCGCCGGGCGGCGTGACCGTCGCGCCCTCCAAGCGCAAGGCGCCCGTCGGCTCGGGCAGCGTCAGGCCGGCGGGCTGCCCGGGATACGTCTCCAGCAACGTCTGCAAGCGCCGCCACGCCAGCCGCGTGCTGGTCCATTGCCGCCACGCGCCGATCACCTGGTCGATGGGGCTGAGCACCCGCCCCATCAAGATCGATCCGGCGATCATCATGCCGGCGCTGACATGGCTTTGCAGCACCAGCCATGCGCCCAGGCCCAGCACCAGCGATTGCAGCGCCAGGCGCACCGTCTTCGACATGCTGGCGATCATCGCCGAGCGGCGGCTGGCCAGCCCCTGGCGCCGCACATAACCCACGTGCAGCCGCTGCCAGCGCGCCCGCAGCCGCGCCAGCATGCCCATGGCCTGGATCGCCTCGGCATTGCGCAACTGGCCGTCGGCCTCCACCCCGGCCCGCACCGACAACCCACCCGCTTCCGCCAGCAGCTTGCGCGACACCTGCTCGTTGAGCCACGCCAATGCCACCAGCGCCACCGCGCCCGCCAACGCCAGCGTCCCCACCCACGGATGGAACAGGAACATCACCAACAGGAACAACGGAAACCAGGGCGCATCGAAGAACGCGAACACGGCGCTGCCGGTCAGGAACTGGCGCACCGTGTTCAGGTCGCTGACCGCCTGCCCCGCGTTGGCCGGCACGCCCGCCAGTCCGCGCTCGAACGCCGCCTCGTGCACGCGCCCCGCCAGCGCCGCATCAAAGCGCGCGCCGATCTGGATGATGACGGCGCTGCGCGCGTAGTCCAGCGCTCCCATCAACGCCAGCAGGCCGACGATCATCAGGCTCAGCATGACCAGCGTGAAGACGTTGCCGGACGCCAGCACGCGGTCATAGACCTGCAGCATGTAGAGCGACGGCGCCAGCATCAGCAGGTTGGCGGCGACGCTGAACGCCGCCACGCTGACCCAGCCCGTGCGAAAGCGCGCCAGCAGAGATTTGATCTCCAGCGCGCCCCCTTCCGGTGCCGCGCCCGCGCGCTTCTGGTCTTGCTGCATGGTGGTGTGTCCTTGTCCGGCTGGAGGGCCGGGAGTTGCGGAATGAATAAACAAAAAGACGGTCGCGGCGGGACAGGCCCGCCGCGACCGTGGCCCCGCGAGGCCGAGAAGCCGCGGGGAAACTCACGGAAGGGTTATGCCGCCAGGGCGAGGTCGGCTTCGGTGGCGAAGTTGTGGCCGACGAGATCGGCGATGGACATGTCGACGTCCAAGCCGTTGGTCTCCAGGGCGGTGATCAACCCGCCATGCGTGCCGCTGCCAAGCCTGTCATCCGCACCGTCAACCGAACCGTTCATCAGGCCCCAGATGACGTCATGGGTGTCGTTGGCTCGCCCCTCGGAGACGGCACCGACAACGGGTTGATCGAACGTGAACGTAATGAGGGGGTCCACGACCTGGCCTTTCGTCACGCCGCCTCCCAACGTAATGGATTCGATCGATCCCCACAGCGTATGCGAAGTCGGACCGTCGCTCATGGAACCGCTGAATGGCGGGAAGTAGTAGTGCAGATCGCCCGTAGCCACGAACGCATAGTGCGCAGGGTCGTTGCTGCTATACGCATAGCTCGTGCCACTGAAAAAGCTGAACCATCCTCCACCGTAGAACGTGCCCGAGTTCGACGCGGTGACGTGTTCCCCTTCTACGCCGTTCGTTTCGAAAGCATGAAGCACCTCGCGCAGCGAGCTTTCCGCCGTCGAGGCATCTGGAAGGTGATGTTCGTCGAAATTACTGATGCTTACGGTCATATCGATACTCCTGGATTTCCAGTCGTGAACTTGCGCCGGACCATGGTCCGGCCTGAACGGCGAAGACCTGTTCATACGTCGCCCATGCGAATGAATCGCACGATTTCCGCAGGAGGCGTCTCAAAGCGACTCGTCTCACCGCTTACCGGGGAGGACTGCGCAATACGGTCTAGGCTCGGAATGATCGGCCACTCTGATCTGCTGCCTTGCCCCCACGAGGCGCAAGGCAGCAGCAACCGGATTACGCCGCCAGGGCGAGGTCGGTTTCGGTGGCGAAGTTGTGGGCGACTAGGTCGGCGATGGAGTAGTCCGTATGCAGACCGTTGTGCTCCAGAGCCGCTAGCAGACCGCCCTGGGAAACAGTACCCAATTTATCCACGGCGCCATTGTCGACATGCCCGTTCATCAGACCCCAAACGATGTCGTGCACGTCATTGCTTCTTCCTTCGGCTACGTCGCCGAAGATCGGCGTGTCGAAAGTGAAGGTGATCAGCGGGTCCACCACGTGACCGGCCTTGTCCACTCCCGCACCCAGCGTGATCGAGTCCAATTCGCCCCATACCGTATGCGCGGTCGGGCCGTCACCCGCGTGGCCGCTGAAGGGAGGGAAGAAATAGTGGATGTCGCCCTCGGCCACGAAGGCATAGCTGGGAATCGCTTTGCTGGTGTAGGCATATTCGGTGCCGTTGAACATGTTGCCGCCGAAGAAGCCGCCCGAATTCGGCATGCTGGTGTGTTCACCTTCCGCACCCTCACTTTGGAATGCGAGCAGCATGTCCTTGAGCGAGCCCTCCATCGTTGCGGCGCTGAGATGGTCATCGATATAGCTGATGAAAGCAGTCATGGTTGAAATTTCCTACAGATAAAGATTGCACCGGGAACAGCCTCCCCGGCGAGGTCGACGCCGCAGCCTGCGAACGCCGTACATGCGACAACGCATGTTCCTTGCACGGGTCGCGATGAGCGGACCCGCAACGATTCCTGTGTTAGAAGCGCACCTCCATCCCCAGCGTCACCGCGCGGCCTGGCGCGAAGGTACGAGCCAGGGCGTCGGAATACCCTTCCACGTACATGCGGTTGGTCAGGTTCTCGACGGAGGCCATCAGCTTGACGTTGGCGTTGGCCTGATAGCTGGCGTACCAGTCCCAAGTGGTGTACTTGAACCAGACTTGGGAGCCGCCGGCGTCGCGGTTGTACCAACCCTCGCCGCTGTAGTTGAAACGCACGCCCGTATCCAGCTTGCGCTCCAGCAACCGAACGCCGACCTGGACCATGCCCTTGTCCACTGGCTTGGCGATGGCGCTGTTGAAGACGAAATTGCCGCACTCGACCTGGTCGTCAGCCCACGCCCGCCAGGAGTCATACCCCTTTGCGACGGCGTCGTTGTGCTGCGACGGATAGCTGCCGTCCGCATTGGGCTGGTCGTATTTGTTGGGCCCTGATCCCAGGAAATACAGGTCTTCGCAGAACTTGTTGGCGCCGCCCAGGTAATGCGTGTAGCTCACGCCACCGTAGAGCCAGCCGGCGTCATAGCGCCCTTCCAGCTCCAGCCCGCGGAACTGGGTGCGGGTGCGGTTGTTGACGAAGGCGGTCGTTCCGGGAAACGGCAACTTCTCCAGCCCCGCGCCGGGCGTCATCACATCCATTGAGGAGAACATATAGTTGTCGGCCCGCGTGTCGAAATACCCGACCTTGAGCGACAAATTGTCGTCATCCAGCGCGACATCCTTGAATATGGTGTTGACGCCCACTTCCCAGGTTTGCGAAGTCTCGGCATCCAACAGGGGATTGGGCAAAATCGTGGCGAATCCCTGCGCGGGATGGCTGCCGACCATCAGCAATTCATTGATGGCCGGGGGACGCCAGGATTTTCCCCAACTGCCGTACAACTCCAGCCAGCGTGCGGGGCGGATGGCCGCGGACAGCGCCGGCAGCAGCTTGCCGGCGCTACGGTCGACGTCGTAATCGTATAGGGCGGGCTGGTCCTCCAACCATCGGGATGGATAGGCAGTTTCTAGTTCGCGCTTGTGACCGCCGATGCTGTTGAGATGATCCACCGAGGTCTCGCCTGTACGTACATACGTCGACTTACCGCTCGGGTCATGCACTTTCTTAGTGGAGTGCCAAAGGTAGGTCGGATCGGCGTCCCACCACGCTTTCAAGGCCGCCAGGTCGCCGGTCCGCGCAATGAGGCAGCCTTCTCTATAAATCGCTCTGTAGTTCTCGTCGCGTACCAAACTCATATTGCCAGCCTGTGCACACGCTGACTTCTCAACCATATCCACGGTGCTTTGGTAGATCCGCGTCGTACCCGGCGTCTGAGTCTTGCCCTTGGCCTGGTAGCGCTCATAGCGCAGGCTCGCGGATATCGTATAGAAATCGTCTTCCAGCTTCAGCTCGGCGAAAATGCTGCCCATGCTGCGGCGGCCTCGCGGATTGAGCGCGTCCTTACCGTCCAGGCCGAAGGGTTTGACCTCGCGCCCCTCGACGTGCCAGCGCTGGTTAGAGGTGGTGCGATCCGTGAAGTACTCGATGCCGTAGTTGGCGCTGAGCAGCGTTTTCTCGCCCACCATGAAGCGCGACGTATTGTCCAGCTGCAATCCACTGGTTTGAGTGCGCAGGCGGCTATCCCGATCGAATCCGTACTGTGAACAAATGTCCTTGGCGTAAGGAGAGAACTTGGTCTTGGCGCTATCGCACGTGCCGGTGCCGGCGCTGTTCCAGTACTCGGTATTGATGTTCTCCCGGATCAGCGCCGGATCGGTGACCGTTCCCCAAGAGAGGGATTTTGGATAATTCGGTGTCGTGTGGTTTTTGATGCTGGTATCGACGGCATAGAGCTTCACGTTCAAGTCCAGCCACGGGCTGTCGGCCGGCTTGAGCTTGTAGTCCAGCGCGAAGCTGTTGGATTGCGCATTGGAAGCGCCAAGCTTGCGCCAGGCGGTGCCGCTCTCCTGCACCGAGAGGTCGGCGTCCATGGTGTAGGAATAGCCCACCCGCGTGCCGACATAGCTGAATTGCAGGGACGAGGCATCATTCAATTTCCAGCGTGCCTTGAACAGGCTGGAATCCTGATCCTGGGCGGCGAATTTCACATCGTTGTATTCGACCTTGCCGATGCCCCTGCCGTTGCTGTCAGTCACCCAGACCGAGTTCTGGCCTGAAGCGCCGCCATAGGCGCCTATCCGATAGTCCCCAATAGATCGCCGCGATACCGCCGCCATCACTTCCAGGTTCTCACCCGCGCGCGCCGCGCCCGCCGCGCTACCGATGAAGTTGACGCCGTTTCCCTGGTATCCCATCCCGGACGTGCCACGCAGCTTCAAGCCGATATCCCTGCCTTCGCGCAGCACATCCCCAAAATCCAACGTCCGAAAGTCAACGCTCCCCGCCATCGCGCCGGTGCCATGCACCCCATGCACCACGCCTCGCTCCACCACGGCCTCGGACAGGAGTTCCGAATCGACATACATTTCTCCATTGCGTTGCATGTGCCCGTTCTGCACGAAATCCTGGCGCATGCCGTCGATCATCATGTTGACGCGGCCGAAGTCCTGCATGCCGCGGATGTTGATCGACAGGCCGGGGTTCTGGCGGTTGACGGCGCTGGCGACGCCGGGGGTGTCCTGGATGAGTTCGGCGGCGTGGCGAACCGGCACGCGGTCCATTTCTTCACGCGTGATGATGCTGACGGCGCGGGGGGCTTGATAGACGCGCTCGTTGACGGTGTTGCCCTGAACCACCACCGGCTTGAGCGAGTACACCTTGGAACGACCGCCCGGGCCGTTATCGACCAATTGAAAGCTCAGGCGTCCGTTGCCTTCGGAAATCCGATAACCGACGGGGCTGTTGCCGAGAAGATGCTTGAGCCCGGCGGTCAGGCTGTAGGTGCCCTGGGTAGCGACGCTGGTGTACGAGGAAAGATCGACATCGCCCACGTAGAGATCGACGCCGGCCTGCCGGGCGAACGCCAGCACCGCTTGCATCATTGGCTGGGCCGAGATGTCGAAGGCGCGGGTCTGACGGACGGCTTCCTCCTGGCGGTCGGGCTGTCCCGATGCCACCGGTTGCGGTTGGGCCCACACCGAGGCAGCGCATGGCATCGCGAGCATCCCCGCTCCCATCATCCGCCTGGCCAGCCTGGCCTTCATCAATCTTCTCTTCATTGCCGTCTCTGGTTGCTGCCGATGCAAACGCGCATCATTACCATTAACGGTTGAGAATCGAACTACAGTAAAAAAAGTTCGGAAAAGACAGTTGCCAGGGGGAGAGCGGCGCGGAGGCGTCCTGACTTCGTCTTACTCAGGGCCTGGCGATGGCGCTGCACGCGCCTCGCGATGGATCGCATCGCCGACGCTTTTGGGCCACGGCTGTCGCCCACCATCCAGAGCGCCGTCGGCAAGCGGAAAAGTGCCGAATACAGACCAGCGTTTGTTTTTCCGTTTTACAAACCAGGCTTTGTAAAACCGCACCCGGCGCGCAAGGACTCGACGCTTTTCAGTACAGCACCGTCACCCCCGGCAACCGCAGCTGCGCAAGCTGCATCTCGCCACAGAGCGTGGCCAGTGCGCCGTCGAGGTTATCCAGATGGAACAGCGCGTGCACCGGCCTGCGCGCCGCGGCGCGATTCGCGAGGATCAGCCGGCCCGGCCGGAAATCGCCGATGCGTTGCAGGACCTGCTCCAGCGGTTCGCCTTCGAAGATGAGATAGCCGTCGGCCCAGGCGGCCCCGCGCGCGGGCGCGACGGCGCTGCGCGCAACGCCACCGGCATGGCTGAAAGTGGCGCTGTCGCCCGAGCCCAGTGTCAGGCTCGCCTTGCCTGACGAGGGCGGCCGGTCCAGCGCGAGGTCTACGCGATGCTGCAACACACCGACCCAGCCATGGCCGGCATCCTGGCGCCGCACGGCGTAGCGCGTGCCCAGCGCGGTCATGCTGGCGCCCGCGCTCGCCACCACGAAACGGCGCGGCTCGGCCGCTCCGGTGGGCGCTGGCGAAAACACCGCTTCGCCGCGCAGCAGGCGCACCCGGCGGGTCATGGCGTCGTATTCCACATCCAGCGCGCTGTTGCTGCCCAGCAGCACGAGGCTGCCGTCGGGCAACACGAAAGATCGGACTTCGCCGACGCCGCTGCGGTAGTCGGCCAACCAGGGCGCGACGATGTCCGGACCATTGACCGCGCCGGCCGCCGCCAGCGCCAAGGCCGCCAACGCCGGCGTGCGTCGCGATGGCAGCAGACGGCCGGCCCGCCGCCACGACGCGACACAGGCGCGCCAGGGGTCGCGCCGAGACCGAGACGCCGGCTGCGCGCAGACCGCCGCGTCGCGGCAGGCGCCTGCCAGGGCCCAGACCATTTCGGCATCGGCCAGGGCCGGGCCATGGCGCGCGTCGCGCGCCAACCAACGATCGAGGCGGCGCTGTTCGGCCGGCGCGAGCGCGCCCGCCTCCAGGCGCACGGCCCACTGGCTGGCGTGGCGGCGCAGGCGCCGTTGGCGGCCGAAGCGGTTCAGCGGATACATGATGGGATCTTCATGAAAGGAATAAACGGCCCGGACGCGAAAGACAGTAAAAAAAGCGCCCAAAGCGCGTATTCATTGCGCGGGCTCATGGATCGTTCCCCAGGCGTTCGCGCATCAGTTCAAGCGCCATGGCCAGGTGCTTCTGCACCGAGCTGGGAGAGATGTCCAGATAGCGCGCGGCCTGCGCATGGCTCAGGCCCTCGACGCGGCAGAGCTTGAAGATCTGGCGCGTGCGTGGCGGCAGTTCAGCCAGGGTCGCGGTCAACCGCGCCAGTTGCCGGCGGACGTGCACGTGCACGTCGGGCGCGGTGCGCGGATCGCGCACGCCTTCCAGTACGTCATCCGACGCCATGTCGGTGCGGGATTGATGATGATTGCGGCGATGGTCGATGAGCAGGCGATTGGCGATGGCGTAGAGATAGGCCAGCGCGGTGTCGTCCAGCGGGACGTCTTCCTGGTGGGCAAGGAGGCGGGCGAAGCAGTCCTGCACCAGGTCGGCGCTGAGTTCGGCTTCGCCGGTCTTCAGGAACAGGTAGCGACGCAGCCGCTCGGCATAGGCCGCATACAGGCGCTCGACATCAGGTTGGGGCGCCACGTGCTCGTCGCCGGAAATCTACTCAATCGTGATGAGCGTCAGGGATGGTTGAGCAAGAGACTAGCACCGATAGGGCGCCCTGCCGGTAGCGGCGGCATATGGATTGGTCGGAGATTTGACCTGGACCGGCGTAGCCGTCCGGCGCCCCGCGTCAGGGCCCCGGGGTCGCGCGCCATGCGCGGATCGCTCGCGGTATTTACCGATGTGTTGCCCTACTGGTCGGCGTCGCGCGGCTTGGCGGGACCGCCCTGCACCTTCCAGCCCAGTTCGGCCGAGATGCGCGCCGCCGCGTCGCGCACCACGGCGACCATGTCCTGCATGCGCTCCAGCGACATGTACGGCACCGTGCTGGACACGCTGATGGCGGCGACGATGCCGCTGGAGGCGTCGCGCACCGGCGCGGCCACGCAGCGGATCGACGGTTCGTTGTCTTCCAGGTCGAAGGCGTAGCCGTGGGCGGCGTAGTCGCGCATGCGGTCGCGGAAGGCCTCCCAGGTCTGGCGGCCGCCAGGCGCGCGCGAGGACACCGGCGCGCCGACGCGATGCAGCGCCTTCCATTGCGGTTCGTCGGCATCGAGCAGCAGCGCCTTGCCGACGCCGGTGGCGGCCAAGGGCATGCGATGGCCGACGCGCGAGCGCATCTCCAATCCCTTCTTGCCGGGAATCTTTTCCAGGTACAGCACTTCGTCGTTGTCGCGCACGGCCAGGTGGATGGTGTCGCCGGTCTCGGCGGCGAGGCTGTCCAGATAGGGCCGCGCCAAGGTCGCCATGGGGAAGGCTTCGCGCGCCTGGAAGCCGAGTTCGATCAGTTTCGGGCCGAGCACGTAGCCGACGCCGGGCAGCGAGCGCAGGTAACGCTCCTGCACCAGGCAGCTGGCGAGCCGGTGCGTGGTGCTGCGCGCCACGCCGATATGGGCGCAGATGTCCTTGAGATCGCGCGCGCCCGCGGCGACGGCCTGGATCACGCCCAATCCGCGCATCAGGGTCTGCGTGCCGGCGGGGGCCGCGGCGTCGGGATCGTAGGCGGGGGAAGAATCGGACATAGAGGGCCAGGTGCTGGAAATCGGGAACGGGAAACGGGAAACGGGAAGCGAGAAACTAATCCCTGTATATGGGATTTAATTCTATATTTTGAGATTTTTCAAGCGCTGATCTAGAATTTTTCCCAACCCGCCCCCGCGCCGTCCTGGCGCCGTCGCGGGCCTGACGACAACAAGGTCGGCCAGCTCCTGCCGCGCGCGAACGCCTCCCCGCGCCCTCGCCCGCAGCGCGCCGCCGGCCCGAGACGAGACAGATTCTGATGACAACCGGATTGCCTGCCCGCGCGGCCCTGATAGCGCTGGATTGGGGCACCTCTTCGCTGCGCGCCTACCGCCTCGATGGCGCCGGGCGCACGCTGGATACCCGCCATCTGCCGTGGGGCATCATGCGCCTGCCGCAGCCCTTGCAGGACGGCGCCGCCACGCCCAGCGGCCAATCGGGCTTCGAACTGGCCTTCGAGCAAGCCTGCGGCGACTGGCTGCGGGCCGAGCCCCACCTGCCGGTGATCGCCTGCGGCATGGTCGGCAGCGCCCAGGGCTGGCAGGAAGCCGCCTACCTGGATGTGCCGGTCGACCTGCAGCGCATCGGCACGCTGCTGACGCGCGTCGAGCGCAACGGCGCCACGCCGGTGCACATCGTGCCCGGCCTGATCCAGCGCCACGGCCTGCCCAATGTGATGCGCGGCGAAGAGACCCAGGTCTTCGGCGTGCTGTTCGACCAGGGCAACGATCCCGCCGACAGCGTGCTGATCGGCCTGCCGGGCACGCACTCCAAGTGGGTCAACGCGCGCCGCGGCCAGGTCACGCATTTCGATACCTTCATGACCGGCGAGGTCTATGCCGCGCTGCGCGGCCACACCATCCTGGGCCGCACCATGGTCGAGGCGCCGACCTCCGACATGGCGGCGTTCGAGCGCGGCGTGAAAGTGGCCGGAGTGCCGGCCGGACGCGCCGGCGTGCTGTCGACGATCTTCAGCACCCGCGCGCTGGGGCTGACCGGCGAACTGGCCGGCGTGTCGCAGGCCGATTACCTGTCGGGCCTGCTGATCGGCCATGAAATCTGCGCGCTGGCCGACATGCTGCGGCTGCAGGGCGAACTGCCGCGCATCGTGCTGTGCGGCGACGACGCGCTGTGCCAACGCTACATCCTGGCGCTGCGGCACTACGGCCTGGGCACGCCGCAACTGGCGCAACACGCCACCGAGCGCGGCCTGTGGCACCTGGCGGTCAGCGCCGGCCTGGTGCCCGCCGCCCCTTCTTCCGAGACCACACCATGACCCATACCGGACTGCAAACCGCCATGGCCCATTGCGGCCTGATCGCCATCCTGCGCGGCATCACGCCCGCCGAGGCCGTGCCCGTCGGACGCGCGCTGTACGACGCCGGCTTTCGCCTGATCGAAGTGCCGCTGAATTCGCCGGATCCGCTGGCCAGCATCCGCGCCATGCGCGACGCGCTGCCGGCCGACTGCCTGGTGGGCGCCGGCACGGTGCTGAACCCCGATGACGTGGCGCGCATCAAGGACGCCGGCGGCGAGCTGATCGTCATGCCGCACAGCGACCTGACCGTGGTGCGCGCGGCCAAGGCCGCGGGCCTGGCGTCGTGCCCCGGCGTGGCCACGCCGACCGAGGCCTTCGCGGCGCTGGCCGCCGGCGCCGACGTGCTCAAGATGTTCCCCGCCGAGCAGCTCGGCCCGGCCGTGCTCAAGGCCTGGCGCGCGGTGATGCGCCCGCCGATCGCGCTGGTGCCGGTCGGCGGCATCACGCCCGACAACCTTTCCACCTACGCCCAGGCGGGCGCCAGCGGCTTCGGCCTGGGCTCCGCCTTGTACAAACCCGGCCTGTCGGCCGCCGAAGTCGGCCAGAACGCGCGCGCTTTCATCGCCGCCTGGCAACGCGCCTATCCCGCCCAGGAGACCCAAGCATGAAGATCACCAAGCTCACTACCTACATCGTGCCGCCGCGGTGGTGCTTCCTGAAGATCGAGACCGACGCCGGCCTCGTCGGCTGGGGTGAACCGGTCGTCGAGGGCCGCGCCCACTCGGTGGCCGCCGCCGTCGAGGAACTGTCGGACTACCTGATCGGCAAAGACCCGCGCAACATCGAAGACCACTGGACCGTGCTGTACCGCGGCGGCTTCTATCGAGGCGGCGCCATCCACATGAGCGCGCTGGCCGGCATCGACCAGGCGCTGTGGGACATCAAGGGCAAGGACCTGGGCGTGCCCGTGTCGCAACTGCTGGGCGGCAACGTGCGCGACCGCATCCGCGTGTATTCGTGGATCGGTGGCGACCGCCCGGCCGATACGGCCGCCGCCGCCAAGGGCGCGGTCGAGCGCGGCTTCACCGCCGTCAAGATGAACGGCACCGAGGAACTGCAGTACATCGACTCGTTCGACAAGGTCGAGAAGTGCCTGGAGAACGTGGCCGCCGTGCGCGATGCGGTCGGCCCCAACGTCGGCATCGGCGTGGACTTCCACGGCCGCGTACACAAGCCCATGGCCAAGGTGCTGATGAAGGAGCTGGACCCGTTCAAGCTGATGTTCATCGAAGAGCCGGTGCTGAGCGAGCACTACGAGGCGCTGAAGGAACTGGCGCCGCTGACGTCCACGCCGATCGCGCTGGGCGAGCGCCTGTTCTCGCGCTGGGACTTCAAGCGCGTGCTGGCCGACGGCTACGTCGACATCATCCAGCCCGATCCGTCGCACGCCGGCGGCATCACCGAGACGCGCAAGATCGCCGCCATGGCCGAGGCCTACGACGTGGCGCTGGCGCTGCACTGCCCGCTGGGCCCGATCGCGCTGGCCACCTGCCTGCAGATCGACGCCGGTTGCTACAACGCCTTCATCCAGGAACAGAGCCTGGGCATCCACTACAACGCGGCCAACGACCTGCTGGACTACGTCAGCAACCGCGAAGTGTTCGCCTACGAGAACGGCATGGTCGCGATTCCGCAGGGCCCCGGCCTGGGCATCGAGGTCAACGAGGAATACGTGAAAGAACGCGCGGCGGTGGGCCACCGCTGGCGCAACCCCATCTGGCGCCACGCCGACGGCAGCTTCGCCGAGTGGTAAGCCGGTAGAAAAAAGCGAAAGAGGAGACCCCCTTGACCACCGCCACCCATCCGGGCCTGCAAAGCGCCCAGCGGCCGACACGCAGCCGCTATCTCATCATGGTGATGCTGTTCATCACCGTCGTCATCAACTACCTGGACCGCAGCAACCTGTCGATCGCCGCGCCCGCCCTGAAGGACGAGTTCGGCCTGGACACGGTGCACGAAGGCCTGATCCTGTCGGCCTTCGGCTGGACCTATGCCGCCATGCAGATCCCCGGCGGCTGGCTGGTGGACCGCGTGTCGCCGCGCGTGCTGTACGCGGCCGCGCTGATCCTGTGGTCGGCGGCGACGTTCTTCATGGGCTTTGCCGGCAGCTTCGTGATCCTGTTCGTGCTGCGCCTGGCCGTGGGCGCCCTGGAAGCGCCCGCCTATCCGATCAACAACCGCGTCGTCACGACCTGGTTCCCGGAAAAGGAACGCGCCACCGCCATCGGCTTCTACACCTCGGGCCAGTTCGTCGGCCTGGCGTTCCTGACGCCGGTGCTGGCCTGGCTGCAGCACCACTACGGCTGGCACATGGTGTTCGTCAGCACCGGCCTGCTGGGCATCGTCTGGGGCGTGCTGTGGTACATGATCTACCGTGAACCGCGCCAGTTCAAGGGCGCCAACGCGGCCGAGATCGCGCTGATCCAGAAGGGCGGCGGCGTGGTCGACCTGGACCAGCGTGTCACCGAGAAGAAAGCCCCGTTCAACTGGAACGACCTGGGCCTGGTGATGAGCCAGCGCAAGCTGTGGGGCGTGTACCTGGGCCAGTTCTGCCTGACCTCGACGTTGTGGTTCTTCCTGACGTGGTTCCCCACCTACCTGGTGAAGTACCGCGGCATGGATTTCATCAAGTCGGGCTTCCTGGCGTCGGTGCCGTTCCTGGCCGCCTTCATCGGCGTGCTGTGCTCGGGCGTGCTGTCGGACTTTCTGATCCGCCGCGGCGCCACGGTGGGCCTGGCGCGCAAGCTGCCCATCATCCTGGGCCTGCTGATCTCGACGTCGATGATCGGCGCCAACTTCACCGATTCCACGCCGTGGGTGATCTTCTTCCTGGCGGTGGCGTTCTTCGGCAACGGCCTGGCGTCGATCACGTGGTCGCTGGTGTCGGCGCTGGCGCCGGTGCGGCTGCTGGGGCTGACCGGCGGGGTGTTCAACTTCGTCGGCAACCTGTCGTCGATCTGCACGCCGATCGTGATCGGCTTCCTGGTGTCCAAGGATAGTTTCGCGCCGGCCATCGTGTATGTGTCGTCGCTGGCGCTGCTGGGCGCGCTGTCGTACATCCTGCTGGTGGGCAAGGTGGAGCGCATCGAGGCCTGATCGCGCATCGCCGCTGTCGCAGTCCCTGAAGGGCGCCCACGTGTGGGCGCCCTTCTGCTTTGTATCGCCGATTTCGGAAGAGTTCCGCGCGAGGTGTGGCGGTATAATCACGTTATGTTATATCATCACTAATGATAGGCATTCCCAATCCGCCGCGGAACACGCCGGAATTGCCCGTTTCCCCCTCCCATTGATTCCCCCCGCATCTTCGGACGAAGAAGGACTCGCAGTGCTCGAAGCCATCGGCCTGACCAAACGCTACGGCGACCAGATCGCGCTCCACCCGCTGGACCTGCGCATCGAGCCGGGCGAAATCTATTGCCTGCTGGGCGCCAACGGCGCCGGCAAGACCACCACCATCAACCTGTTCCTGAACTTCATCGACGCCGACGGCGGCCAGGCCCTGATCCACGGCCTGGACGTGGCGCGCGAACCGCTGGCCAGCAAGCGCCACGTGGCCTACATCCCCGAGCAGGTCAACCTGTACGGCACGCTCAGCGGGCTGGAGAACCTGCGCTACTTCGCCGCGCTGGCGCTGGGCGAGGCGCCGCCGCGTGCGCGCCTGCTGGAACTGCTAGCCGAGGTCGGCCTCGACCCGTCGGCGGCGGACAAGCGCGTTTCCGCCTATTCCAAGGGCATGCGGCAGAAAGTCTGGATCGCCGTGGCGCTGGCCAAGGATGCGCGCGCGCTGCTGCTGGACGAACCCACCTCCGGCCTGGACCCGTCCGCCGCGGCCGAATTCACCCGCCTGCTGCAACGCGCCAGCGAACGCGGCGTGGCCATCCTGGCCACCACCCACGATCTGTTCCACGCCCGCCAGACCGCCACTCGCGTCGGCATCATGAAGCGCGGCCGGCTGGTCGAGAGCCTGGACAGCAAGCAGATCGACGACACCGACCTGCAGGCCCTGTACCTGGCGCACATGAGGACCGGCGCATGATCCTGCTGATCGCCCTCAAGGACCTGCGCGAACGCCTGCGCGACGGCCGCTTGTACTGGGCCGGCGGCATCGTCGCGGTGCTGCTGCTGACCGCGCTGGCGGTCGGCTACCTGCACCAGCAGGAAGCGCGCGCCGAGCAGGCCGCGGCCCAGAACACCGACTACGCCGACTGGCTCAAGCAAGGCGTGCGCCATCCGCACGACGCCGCCCACCAGGGCATGCACGTCTTCAAACCCGACACCACGCTGGCGCTGCTGGACCCCGGCATCAATCCTTACATCGGCAGCACCGTCTGGCTGCAGGCGCACCGCCAGAGCGAGGTCAAGTTCCGCCCCGCTCAGGACGCCACCGGCCTGCAACGCTTCGGCGATCTGTCCGCCGCCTGGATCCTGCAGGCGTTGGGGCCGTTGCTGGTGATCGTGCTGGGCTTCAACGCCTTCTCCGGTGAACGCGAACAGGGCATCCTGCGCCAGACGCTGAGCCTGGGCGTGGCGCCCTGGCGCCTGCTGTGGGGCAAGGCCACGGCGCTGGCCATGAGCCTGGGCCTGCTGCTGGCGCCGGCCGCGCTGGCCGCCATCGGGGCGGTGTGGCTGGCGGGCGGACGCGCCGATGCGCTGTGGCGGTTCGCCGTGCTGGCGGGCGGCTATGCGATCTACCTGGCGGTCTTCATCTTCCTCACGCTGGGCGTGTCGGCGGCCGCGCGCTCGTCGCGCGTGGCAATCACCGTGCTGCTGGCGCTGTGGATCGCCAACACGGTGATCGCGCCGCGCGTCATGGCCGAACTGTCGCGCGGCCTCTATCCCAGCCCGACACGGCTGGAATTCAACCAGGCGCTGCAGGACGACCTCAAGGCCACGTCCGACCGCGTCTGGATGCAGGCCTTCGGCACCACCGAACGCTGGAGCCGCGACGTGCCGCTGAACAAGTGGGGCCTGGCGCTCAAGCTCGACGACCAGTCCAGCTATGCCGTCTACGACCGCCACTTCGGCCGCCTGTGGGACACCTGGGAGCGGCAGCAGACGGTGCAGGAATCGGCCGGCTGGCTGATGCCGTTGCTGGCGGTGCGTGCGCTGTCCGCCGCCATGGCCGGCACCGACTTCGCCCACCACCGCGACTTCACCACCGCCGCCGAACAGCAGCGCCGCGTGATCCAGGACATCGTCAGCGCCGACCTGGTGGCGCACGCCGACACGCAGGAACACCTGCATTTCTCGTATCAGGCCAGCCCGTCGCTGTGGGCCCGCGTGCCGCCGTTCCGCTACCAGCCGCCCGAGGCCGGCTGGGCCTTGCGGCAAGCGCGCCTGAGCCTGTTGATGCTGGGCGCCGCGCTGCTGCTGAGCCTGGCCTTCGCCTGGCGCGCCGTGGCCCGCCAGACCGCCCTGTAGGAGATCCCAGGTGCACGATTCGCAATTGAGCCGCTTCGGGATGGTCCTGCGGCACGAACTCCGCCTGCTGACGCGCGAACGCGCGCTGTGGCTGTGCGGCCTGCTGTTCCTGCTGCTGGTGGGCTACGCGGTCTTCAACGGACTGCTGCAGACGTCGCTGCGCGACGAGGCCCAGGCCGCGCTGGCGCGCGCCGACGCGCAGAACCGCGCCGGCCAGCTGGCGCAGCTGCAACGCATCATGGACGGCAGCGAAACCCCGACGCCGTTCGGCAACCCCGCCAGCCCCGCCAACATGGGCGGCGGACTGGGCGCGCACTACGCCATCATGCCCAGCGAGCCGCTGGCCCCGGTGGCGCTGGGCCAGACCGATCTGTTCCCGTCGCAGTTCAAGGTGACCTACGACAGCAAGGTCAACTTCATTCACAACAACGACATCGAGAATCCCTGGCACCTGCTCAGCGGCCATTTCGACCTGGCGTTCGTGGTGGTCTATCTGCTGCCGCTGCTGATCTTCGCGCTTGGCCACAACCTGCTGTCCGGCGAAAAGGAAGACGGCACCTTGCGGCTGCTGCTGTCGCAGCCGCTGGCGCTGCTGACGCTGATCAGCGGCAAGATCGCGCTGCGCGCGGCCGTGCTGCTGGGCGCGGCGGTGCTACTCCCGGTGGCCGCGTTGCTGCTGGCCCGCCCCCAGGCACTGCAGGCCGCCAGCGCCACCCTTTGGTGGGCATTGCTGGTCGGCGCTTACGCGCTGTTCTGGTTCGCCGCGGTGGTGGCAGTCAACGCCTTTGGCAAGTCGTCGGCCGCCAACGCCATGATCCTGATGGTCGGCTGGGTGCTGCTGGTACTGGTGGTGCCGGTGCTGCTCAACCTGGTGGCGGCGTACGCCAGCCCCGCGCCGTCGCGCGCCGAGCTGGCCACGCGCACCCGCGTGGCCACGGCGCTGGCGATGCGCGACCACGCCGCGCTGCTGTCGACCGACTACGGCCACATGGACAAGCCCGACGCCCTAATTCCCCACGACGGCCACCTGGAGATCACCGGCCGCCCGCTAGGCCATGCCCGCGTCGAACGGCAGGTGGACGCGGCGATGCAGCCCGAACTGGATCGCTTCGACGCGCAGATGGCGCGCCAGCAGGCGCTGGTGGCGCGCTACAGCGTGCTGTCGCCGGCGGCGGTAGCGTACGAAGGCATCACCGCGCTGGCCGGCACCGGCCAGCGCCGCCACGCGCATTTCATGCGGCAGATCGATGCCTATCACCGCGCCTGGAAGGATTTCTTCCTGCCCCGCATCGAAGCCAGCCGCGCCATCACGACCGCGGACTTCGCCGCCATGCCGGTATTCCAGTGGCAGGAGGAAGATCCCGCCGCCGTGCGCGCCCGGGCCGTGCGCGCGCTGCTGCAACTGCTGGTGCCCGCCGCGCTGCTGCTGGCCCTGGCCAGTTGGCGCCTGCGCCGCTACCGCGTGGTCTAGAGACAGGTTTTTCACCCCCATCGAGTTTCGGGAAAGCGTCATGAGAAGAGTCGTATCCACCGCCGCCCTCGCGGCCTGCACCGCAGTGCCCAACGTCCAGGCCCAGGAGGCCGAACTGCCCGCCATCCGGGTGGAAGCCGCCAGCGACGCCGACAGCCTGCACCTGGACAGCCGCAGCAGCAGCGCCTCGCGGCTCGGCCTGACCCTGCGCGAGACGCCGGCCTCGGTCGAGATAGTGTCGCAACAAGCCATGCGCGAGCGCGGCGCCACCACCCTCAGCGAGGCGCTGCGCGGCGCCACCGGCCTGGCCGGCGGCGGCCCGCCGTCCTCGCCCACCACCTTGTCGTCACGCGGCTTCACCGACATCCTGTATCTGTACGACGGCCTGCGCATGTCCGGCGCCGGCTCGACCAACCGGGTCGAAGACACCTGGAACTACGAGCGCATCGAGGTCCTGAAAGGCCCGGCCTCGGTGCTGCAAGGCGACAGCGCCATCGGCGGCATCGTCAACTTCCAGACCAAGCGCCCCGACCGCGACAACCCCTCGCGCGAAGCGATGTTCTCGTATGGCAGCTATGGCAGCATCCGCACCGGCATCGGCCTGGGCGACAACTTCGGCGAGACCGGCGCCTACCGCATCGACTACAGCCACAACGACAGCCGCGTCGGCACCATCGACCGCAACAGCAACAAGCTGGATCACCTGACCACCGGCATCGCCTTCGACGTCGCGCCCGCCACCCGCCTGGACCTGTCGTTCGACTACTCGCGCGACACCGGCCACGCCTACTGGGGCACGCCGCTGATCCCGCGCAGCCTGGCCAAGGACCCCACCGGCGTGGTCAGCACGCCCGATGGCCGCGTGCTGGACCGCGCGCTGGCCGGCAAGAACTACAACGTGCTGGACGACCGCAACGAGGCCGAGGCCTATTGGCTGCGGGCCCGCGTCACGCACCAGCTGACTTCGTCGTGGACGCTGCGCAACGAGCTGGCCATGAACAAGGTCGACCGGCTGTGGAAGAACTCGGAGTCGGCCACCTTCAGCGCCCCCGGCTCGATCGACCGCGACCAGACCATCATCACGCACCACCAGCGCTACCTGATCGACCGTTTCGACGCGACCCACAACGGCACGATCGGCGGCCTGTCGAACAAGTTCGTGATCGGCGGCGAGCTCAGCAAGACCACCCTGGACAGCGAACGGCGCTTCTCGAACCGTTCGGCCAGCACTAGCGACACCCTGCGCGTATCGCTGTGGAATCCGGACGTGGGCTATTTCAACGACGACCCCGCGCTGATGAGCGGCCCCGGCAACCGCACCGACTTCACCACCGACGTGCGTGGCGCCGCGCTGTTCCTGGAAGACTCGCTCAAGCTGACCGAGCGCTGGACCGTGGTGGGCGGCTACCGCTACGACCGCATCCGCGTCGACCGCAGCGTCACCGACCTGAACGCCGGCACCCGCAGCGCCTTCGGCACCCGCTACAGCGCCAATTCCGCGCGGCTGGGCACGGTGTATGACGTGACGCCGTCGTCATCGGTGTACGCGCAGTACACCAACGCCACCATCCCGGTGGGCTCGCTGTTCCTCTTGTCGCAGTCCAACGCCTCGTTCCCGCTGGCCAAGGGCGAGCAATGGGAGGCCGGCTTCAAGCAGACCCTTGGCGACGTCGAATGGACTGCGGCGGTCTATCACATCAAGCTCGAGAACGTGCTGACGCGCGACGCCAATGACCCGCGCGTGACCGTCAACAACGGCCGCCAGTCATCGCGCGGGGTGGAGCTGTCGGCCGACTGGCGCGTCACGCCGCAATTGACCCTGTCCGGCAACATCGCGGCGCTGAACGCGCGCTTCGACTCGCTGACCGAGGCCGACGGCACTTCGCGCGTGGGCAACACGCCGCCCAACGTGCCCGAGCGCGTCGCCAACCTGTACGCCAACTACCGGCTCAAGGAACTGCCGATGAATTTCTTCGTCGGCCTGAACCACACCGGCAAGATCTACACCGACAACGCCAACCAGATCCGCATCAACGGCCACACCACCGTGGACGCGGCGGTCAGCTACCGCCTGCGGCCGGCGCTGATCACCTTCCGGGTACGCAACCTGACCGACAAGCTCTACGCCTACTATGGCGGCCGCGCCACCAGCCAGGTGCTGCTGGCGCCGGGCCGCACCTACGAGCTGGGCGCGACCTTCGAGTTCTGAGGATCAGCAGCCCTGCACCGCCAGCTTGCGCTGGCGCTGGTTGGCGGCGCGCTGCCACAGCACCAGCGCCAGGCCCGCCGCGGCGATGATCGCGCCGGCAATCGGCACCGCGGCATAGCCCATGCCGGCCGAGATCACGCCGCCGCCGGCCGCCGCGCCCACCGCATTGCCCAGGTTGAAGGCGCCCACGTTGACCGACGAGGCCAGGCCCGGCGCGTCGGTCGCGGCGCGCATCACCCGCATCTGCAGCGGCGGCACCACGGCGAAGGTGCCGAAGCCGAAGACCAGCAGGCCGATCGCGGCGCCCACCTGGGTCTGTGCCAGCCACGGGAAGGCCAGCAGGTCGACGATCACCAGCACCAGGAAGGCGATCAGGCTGCCATCCAGCGACCGGTCGGCGAAACGGCCGCCCGCGGTATTACCGATGGTGAAGCCGATGCCGATCAGCACCAGCATGGCGGTCACGAAGTTGGGCGAGGCGCCGGTCAACTCGGCCAGCGTCGGCGCCACGTAGGTGTACAGCGTGAACATCGCGCCCGCGCCCAGCACCGTGGTCAACAGGGCCACCAGCACCACCGGGGTCTTGAGCACCGCCAGTTCGTGGCGGATGTCCGGACGCCGCCCGGCTTCACCCGCCGGCAGCGCGAACCACAGCGACAGCATCGCCACCAGCCCCAGCACCGAGGTCGCGGCGAACGACATGCGCCAGCCGATCACCTGGCCCAGCCAGGTCGCCGCCGGCACGCCGCCGACGTTGGCGATGGTCAGCCCCAGGAACATCGTCGCCACCGCGCTGGCCTGCTTGTGGCGCGGCACCACGCTGGCGGCCACCAGCGAACCCAGGCCGAAGAAGGCGCCGTGGTTCAGGCTCGTCACCAGGCGCGCCAATAGCAGCGTGGTGTAGTTGGGCGACAGCGCCGACAGCAGGTTGCCCAGCGTGAAGATCGCCATCAGCACCATCAGCGCCTTGCGGCGCGACCAGCGCGACAGCGCCAGCGTCATCAGCGGCGCGCCGAGCATCACGCCGATCGCGTAGGCGCTGATCAGCATGCCGGCGCTGGGGATGGACACCCCCACGCCGTCGGCGATCACGGGCAGCAGGCCCATGGGAGAGAATTCGGTGACGCCGATGCCGAAGGCGCCGACGGCCAGCGCCAGCAATGGCAGGCCGGCTTTCACCGGCGGGGTTTCATGGGTGGACATACGGGTTCCTTGGTATGGATGCGCCGACCAGGGAATCCAGGGGCGTCGCGGCGAAGGCCGGGGCGTGGGACGAGTCTGATCGGAAGACAGGCGGCCAGTATGACGGGTATACCCTTACAGAAAAAGCAACTAAACGGGGAAAGACTTTTGACCTGGAGTCATGAATGACGCGAGGGTTTCCAGGGCGCGGGCGAGGTCAGCCCGGCAATTCCCAGCGTTTGGCGAGCTTGCGAGTGTTGGCCCGGATCCATTGGCCCAGACGCTCGAGCAGCGTGCTTTCCGTGCCCGCCGTAGCCTGCCGCGCCAGGTCGGCCTGCACCGTTTCCAGCGCAGACGGCAGTTCCGTCACCAGCGCCTGCGCCACGCCAGCCACGTAGCGGGGGCTGAAGCCCAGTTCCCGCGCCATGGCATCCAGGTGCCCGCGGCCAATGTGGCCCGGCCTGGACTCGCCGCCCACGGCGAACGCGAAATTGCAGGCCAGGCCGGGGTACAGCGCGGTACACATCAGGTCATAGAACGGCGCCAGGCGGTACTGGCCATCCGGCGTTTGCAGCACGGACAGGTTCTTGGCATGGCTGTCGTTATTGCCGACGCAAAGGTTGAAAAGCACCCACTGCAGGAAGCGCTTGAGGTCCGCCGCGTTGACGCCCATGCCCCTGAGCAGTTCGCGGCACTGCGCCAGCGACGGCCCGCCATCGGCTTCGTATTTCACATCCGAGGGCTTGCCTGCCAACTGGCACAGATCGAGCTGATGCAGGCGCCGCAGGCCTGCCGCGCCGTCCGGCGCGCGATCGTAGCGGGTGACCAGGCACGCCCGGGTATCCGGTTGCAGGCCCGCCTCGGCCACGCCCAGCCCCAGGCGCGCCGCCAATTGCATCACCAGGGTTTCATTGAGCGCCGATGACCAGACGCCATCAAACCCGCGGATGTCCGGCTTGAGGATATGCATGGAGGGCGCGGCGCCCTCGGGCCAGGCCGGCGCGCCGTCCGGCATGACCATCAGCAGCAGCTTGTCCTGCGCGCCCGCCAGTGAAATGCGCGCACCGTCGGCGTTCTCGGCAACCAGGGCTGGCTGTGCCGGATCCTGCAGACGCGCGGCGATCTCGCCCCAGGTCGTGGCGCGATAGCGCGGCGGCGCCGGCCGTTCGCCTTGCGGCCATATCGTCAGGCCGCTGGCCGTGTCGCCCCCGACGCTGCGCAGCAGGCCGAAGACGGTCGTGGCGTGGCGGCTGACTTGCAGGAATCGGCGCAGGCGCCCTTCGGGCAGCAGGTTTTCGAAGAAGGCATGCACCGCCTCGCCGGCATGGTCGCCGTCGCGCAGCGGGATGTCCGGCGCGATGGCATGCGCCGCAGGCCATCCCAGCCAGGCATCGTCATAGACGAAACGCAGGGGCCGTTCGTCGAACAGGCGGCCGACCTTGCGATCCGCCTGGTAAAGATCGAGCGCGTCGACGCTCATGGCCGGCCCACGCGCTTGGGACCGACCCGCACTTCCAGGCCCAGCAGGTCCAGCATGTCGAGCACCTTCTGCAACTGCAGCGTTGGCTTGCCCCGCTCCAGGTCCACCACGAAACGATTGCCGGTGCCGGACAGGCCGGCCAGGTCTGTTTGCAGCAGCCCTTGCGCGCGGCGTACGTCCTTCACCAATTCACCGAGTTCGGCGGAGGTGTGGATGGCGATGGAGGCTCCATCAGTGGAAGATGGCGAGGGCATGGGAAACTCTCAGAATTACCGTACGGTAATTTTACGCGGATATTCCCACGAAATGCAGGTTTAATTACCGATCGGTAATTTTTATGCTCGAATCGCCGCATTTCTGTCTAGAAATTACCGATCGGGAATACCGCGGCCGCTTCTCCCTACGCGGAAGCCTGGTCCGCGCATGGCGAATCCTCGGTCTTCCGCCCCCCCGCCAATGAAAAAGGCGCCCTCGCGAGCGCCTTTTTCACCTGTCACACCAACCGCTTACTTCAGCAGCAGCGCGTTCAGGCGCTTGACGAACGCCGCCGGATCGGCGATCTGCGCGCCTTCGGCCAGCAGGGCCTGGTCGAGCAGCAGGCGGGCCCACTGGTCGAACTCGCCGTCGTCGGCGGCGCGGATGCGGGCCAGCAGCGGGTGTTCCGGGTTGATCTCCAACACCGGCTTAACGTTGGGCGCTTCCTGGCCGGCGGCCTTCAGCATGCGCAGCAGGTGCGGGCTGAGTTCGTTCTGGCCCACCACCACGCACGCCGGCGAATCCACCAGGCGCAGCGTGACGCGCACTTCCTTGACCTGGTCTTCCAGGGTCTTCTGCAGGCGCTCGACCAGCGGCTTGAAGTCCTCGGCCACTTCGGCCTGGTGCTTCTTTTCTTCCTCGTCGGCCAGCTCGGCCAGGTCGAGGCCGCCCTTGGCCACCGACACCAGCAACTTGCCGTCGAATTCGCGCAGGTACGACAGCATCCATTCGTCGACGCGGTCGGACAGCAGCAGCACCTCGATGCCCTTCTTGCGGAAGATCTCCAGGTGCGGGCTGTTGCTGGCGGCGGCGAAGGTGTCGGCCGTGACGTAGTAGATCTTGTCCTGGCCTTCCTTCATGCGCGCCACGTAGTCGGCGAACGACACGGTCTGGGCCTGGTCGCCGGTCTGGGTCGAGGCAAAGCGCATCAGCTTGGCGATGCGTTCCAGGTTGGCGTGGTCTTCGCCCGCGCCTTCCTTGAGCACCTGGCCGAATTCCGACCAGAACGTGGCGTACTCTTCCGGCTTGTTCTCGGCCAGGTCTTCCAGCAGCGACAGGATGCGCTTGGCCGAGCCTTCGCGGATGGCACGCACGTCGCGGCTTTCCTGCAGGATCTCGCGCGACACGTTCAGCGGCAGGTCGGCCGAGTCGATCACGCCGCGCACGAAGCGCAGGTACGACGGCAGCAGCTGGTCGGCGTCGTCCATGATGAAGACGCGCTTGACGTACAGCTTGACGCCGCGGCGGCCGTCGCGGTCCCACAGGTCCATCGGCGCGTGCTTGGGCACGTACAGCAGCTGGGTGTATTCGCTGCGGCCTTCGACGCGGTTGTGGGTCCAGGCGAGCGGGTCGTCATAGTCGTGCGACACCGTCTTGTAGAACTCGCGGTACTGTTCCTCGGTGACGTCGGCCTTGTTGCGGGCCCACAGGGCGTTGGCCTGGTTGACCGTTTCCAGCTCGTCCTGCTTGACCTGTTCGCCCTTCTCCGCGTCCCATTCTTCCTTGGCCATGCGGATCGGCAGCGAGATGTGGTCGGAGTAGCGGCGCAGGATCTCGCGCAGCTTCCAGCCGTTGAGCAGCTCGTCTTCGTCGGCGCGCAGGTGCAGCGTGACGTCGGTGCCGCGCGTGGCCTTGTCGGCGGCGGCGATGGTGAACTCACCCTGGCCGTCGGACTCCCAGCGGATGGCGTCGGTGGCGCCGGCGCGGCGGCTGATCACCGTGACCTTGTCGGCGACGATGAACGAGGAGTAGAAGCCCACGCCGAACTGGCCGATCAGCTGCGCGTCCTTCTGCTTGTCGCCGGTCAGCTGCGAGAAGAACTCGCGCGTGCCGGAACGGGCGATGGTGCCCAGGTTGGCCACGGCTTCTTCACGCGACAGGCCGATGCCGTTGTCGGAGATGGTGACCGTGCGGGCGTCCTTGTCGTAGCTGACGGTGATGGCCAGCTCGCCATCGCCTTCCAGCAGCGCCGGGTTGTCGATGGCTTCGAAGCGCAGCTTGTCGCAGGCGTCCGAGGCGTTCGACACCAGCTCGCGCAGGAAGATTTCCTTGTTGCTGTACAGCGAATGGATCATCAGGTGCAGCAGTTGCTTCACCTCGGCCTGGAATCCCAGGGTTTCGGACGTGGCGTTCTGGCTCATCGTTGTATGAAAAGTCGGAAAATTAGGGACAAAAGGAAGCCGGATAGCGGGGCGCATGGCCCGGGCGGTCTCCGGGAAACCCTATTGTGGTGGGGGCCATCTGAAATATTTCAAGCCCCGAGCCTCAATCAAAGATGGACAGGACGCCACTGCGATAACGCGTCTTGGCCTCCAGCAGCTCGTCGGACTCGGGCACCGCCAGCTTCCCGCTATGCACCAGCTTGCGGATGTCGTCCGCCTTGATCTGGCGAGTCTGCTGCGAGCGCAGCAGGAAATCCGCCGCCATCGGATCCAGGATGCGATAGATCGGGCTGTAGATCAGTTGGGTCGCGCCCAGCTCGTCGAGGTAATAGAGCGCGTCGCCGTTGCGCCAGACCGACCCGAAGCCGTGATAGACCTCGCCCAGTTTGGTCCATTGCCCCGTCGGCGCGTCCTTGAACCGCAGGATCAGCGTGGACCGGGACAGCAAGCCGCCGCCCCCACGGGAACGGCTCCAGACTTCCTTGCTCCTGAAGAACAGCACCTGGCGGCCGTCCCGGAACACATATGGCGACAGCGCCGTGAAGCCGCCCGCCGCGAACGGATCGTCGCCGGCCCGCTCGACCACCTGCTTCTCGCTGTTGTAGAAATAGATGCCGTCCTTGCTGGCGAACAGCGCATGCAGCACATGGGCGCCTGCCTCGTTCAGCAGCCGGTACGGCGCATGGGCCGGGTCGAACGCCATCGCGCCCAGGTACACCATGCCGTCGCGCGGATCATGGAGATAAGGTTGGCGGTAGAGGTTGCCGACCGTGAAGGTGTAGAGCGCCGGATCGTCCGACAGCGGCAGCAGCGTCTCCCGGTAATAGACCCGGCGGCCATCGGCGAAGAAATTGTCGCCCGGCCGCGTCTCGCCGCGCTGGATCGAGGCAATACGGCGCAAATGCGCCGGATCCGCCTGGCGCATTTCGCGGCCTTCGTAGAACACGCGGGCGCCATCGGTGGCCAATTGCCGATCGAGCAACGGCCGATAGGGTTGCGCGCTGGCCGGCAGGGCCAGGAACGGATACCGGTAGGTCTGCGGCTTGTCGCCCCTGCCGGCCCGGTACAGGAGCTTCTGCCAGAGCTCGTCCAACCGTCCCAATTCGAGATTGCGCTCGGACGCAAACCCACAGAAGTACGTGGCCGCGCCGTCGCTGAAGTAACTGTTGCCCAGGTAGCGCGTCGATGCGGGCCGCATCCCCGGCAGCACCAGGTTGCCGCAATACACATGGAGACCGTCGCGCGCCGCCTGCCGGCCGTCGTAGCGGCCCGTGTCGAAGGCCTCGAGACCCGCGGGGTCCGCCTCGTTCACGCGGTAGTAGCCGTTGCTGGGCACGGCCGCGTAGACCTCGCCCTGGTAGCGCTTGTAGATGCTGCTGCCGTAGGACTCGCCATGGTCGATGGCGGCGAAATCGTCGCCCCCGTCGACCAGCCAGATCAGCAGCATCAGCGGCAGGATGGCGGTCAGCAAGACCAGGGCGATCACGATCCCTTTGGTGCGCGTCTGCATCGATTCCCGATTCGTCGGTCCAGGGTAGGCGGACCAAAATTCTATCAAGCCCCCAGGCGACGGTTCGAGGCGCGCGCTGCGCCCGGGGGCCTTCCCCGCTAAAATCCCGCACTTTCCTCCCATCCCCCCCCCCGGCCGGCTCCCTGCCATGCAACCCGCCTCCCTGACCCAATCTCCCTCCCACGGCGCGTCCGACGACGCCGAACCCCGCCACGACCTGGTCTACGGCCCCGACGACCGCCCCGCGGCCCCCGTCGCCTTCGTCGCCGCCCTGCAGCATTTGCTGGCCATCCTGGTGCCCATCGTCACCCCCGGCCTGCTGATCTGCCAGGCCCTGGGCGTGAGCAGCCGCGACACCACCCTGATCGTGTCCATGTCGCTGGTCATCTCCGGCATCGCCACCTACGTGCAGTGCAAGCGCTTCGGCCCGCTCGGCGCGGGCCTCCTGATCGTGCAGGGCACCAGCTTCAACTTCGTCGGCCCGCTGATCGCCGGCGGCTCGGTCATGGTCAAGCAGGGCACGCCGGTCGAGGCCGTGATGGCCGCGATCTTCGGCGTCGTCATCGCCGGCTCCTTCGTCGAAATGGGCATCAGCCGCATCCTGCCCTTCGTCAAGCGCCTGATCACCCCGCTGGTCACCGGCATCGTCGTGCTGCTGATCGGTCTGACGCTGATCAAGGTCGGCCTCATCAGCATGGGCGGCGGCTTCGGCGCCATGGCCAGCGGCACCTTCGCCAGCGCCGAGAACCTGACGCTGTCGGGCCTGGTGCTGGGCACCATCATCCTGCTGAACCGCGTGCCGGTCGTGTGGATCCGCAGCACCGCGCTGGTGCTGGCGCTGGCCGTCGGCTACATCGCCGCCGCCTACATGGGCCGCCTGGACTTCACCGGCGCGCGCGAAGCCGCCCTGTTCCAGGTGCCGATGCCGCTGCACTTCGGCCTGGGCTTCTCGTGGGCGCTGTTCGTGCCGATGCTGATCATCTATCTGGTCACCTCGCTGGAAGCCATCGGCGACGTCACCGCCACCAGCAAGGTCTCCAAGCAGCCGGTCGAAGGCCCGCTGTGGATGCAGCGCATCAAGGGCGGCGTGCTGGTCAACGGCGCCAACTCGCTGCTGGCAGGCGTCTTCAACACCTTCCCCAGCTCGGTCTTCGCCCAGAACAACGGCGTCATCCAGCTGACCGGCATCGCCAGCCGCCACGTCGGCGTCTGGATCGCCGGCATGCTGATCCTGCTGGGCCTGTTCCCCGCCGTCGCCGGCGTGCTGCAGGCCGTGCCCGAACCCGTGCTGGGCGGCGCCGCCATGGTCATGTTCGGCGCCGTGGCCGCGTCCGGCATCAACATCCTGGCCGGCATCCACCTGGACCGCCGCGCCCTGCTGATCATCGCCGTCTCGCTGGCCCTGGGCCTGGGCGTGTCGCAAGTGCCCGAGATCCTGTCGCACCTGCCGCACTCGGTGAAAAGCGTGCTGGAATCCGGCGTCGCCACCGGCGGCATCTGCGCGCTGGTCATGAACTGGTTCCTGCCGGAAAAGAAGTAAGCACGCGGGCCGGCGCCCCGCGCGCCGGCCCCTTGCCTGACAATTTTCCCCAGACCGCATATAATCGCGGTCTTCGCTTTACCCGCGACCGTCACCTGGACGGCCCCGCGACCAGCCTGCCCGGGTGGTGAAATTGGTAGACGCAGGGGACTCAAAATCCCCCGCCGCAAGGCGTGCCGGTTCGATTCCGGCCCCGGGCACCAGATTGAAAAAGCCGCTCCTGCAACGCAGAGCGGCTTTTTTGTTTGCGCGGCGCTATGCGTGCGCCCTGTCCTTGCCCTTGGCGACGGCCGTGAGCGAGACGCCCAATGCGTCCATGACCCGACGCAGCGTCAGGTAGCTTGGATTGGCGCCCGGCGCGAGCACGCGGTACAGGTTCGTGCGCGCCAGGCCGGTCTCCTTCGCAATGACCCCGATACCGCGCGCGCGGGCAACATCGCCCAGCGCCTGGAGAAAGGCGTCCGGATCGGGATCGGCCGCCGCGTCCGCCAGGTAGTGCGCAATGGTCTCGTCATCGGCCAGATAATTCGCCGGATCGAAATCACGCAACTGGGTCATTTGAATGCCTTCCCTTTGAGTTCGGCCCACAGCCGCTTCGCGGTCGCAATGTCGCGCGCCTGGGACGTCTTGTCGCCACCGCACAGCAACATCGGCGACACTTGTCTCCGACAATTGTCGCTCAAAAGGAACATCAACCAAACTGCGCAAGGCGCAAAGATGCACCACCCACGCCAGGCCACTGCATGCCCCGCCAGCAATCAACAGCAGAGTAAGCTCCCCGACAAGCACGGAGACCTCGACATGGACATTTACGAGCGCACTTTCGACTGGGTGTCCGCGACCGAAGGGCGGGCCCGATTCGCCGGGGGCATCCGCGGCTGGGACGAACGCGGACACGACACCTATGCGGTCGATGTGGATGGCAAGGTCATGTATGGCGAGATCGCCAGGACCTTTCTTCCCAACCAGAATGACTTCAACATCCAGATCGTGTCGTTCGGCTATGGCGTGCGCGAACACGTCGGCATGCCGTGGCCGGCGGACCATGACTCACACGCCCGGGGCATTTCCGATGCGGAGATGCTGCAACGTGTGCAATCGGTCCTGGAGCGGCTGATCCAGGCCGGCCTGTGTTTCGAGGACCGCCCCCGTGTCCTGCTTGAATATCCCCACGCCCGCTTCCAGGGCAGACTGATCTTCGCCGAAGGCTGGGCGGCCGGCGCGCCGGCGCGAGAGCTCACGATCCGCGCGGAGCCCCGCTCCGCCTGAGCGTGACCATTCCCTCACCCCAGGCGCAATCTCAACGGCGCCCCCAGCGCCCCTCGTAATACACCCAATGCCCATGCCGCTGGCGCCACTCCGGCCCGTGGTACACATAGCCCGGCCGCGCCGGCAGCCATACGCCCTCGATCCAGGCATGGCGGCCGCCCACCCATTCCCAATGGCCCGGCGCCCAGACGTAGCCCACGCGCGGCGGCGGCAACACTTCCACGCGAGGCGGCGGCGGCGCCACGTCGATGCTGATGGCCACGCCGGCCTGCGCCACGCCGGGCACGGCGAGCGCCCCCAGGGACAGGACCACCGCGGCGCCCGCGGTCATCGCGGCTCTGACAAGATTCCTCATGATGCATCTCCCTCGCAGTCGCGTCCGCCGATGCGGACGCGGTGAGGCCAGTGTGCGCGGAAGGAATTATCGAAATGGTTACGCGTCGGGGGCAGATGGTTTCAGTGGATTTCGCGCGCTGGCGCCCGCCACAGGGCCTGTGGCCCGTCCATCCGGCCCCGGTAAATTCCGCCCAGTGGATTTAAGGGGAATTCCCCGATTCTCCGACCCAGGCCCGGCCGATACCATTCGCCGCATTTCCGCCGACCGGCGGACATAGACCAATAGGTTGCGCGCCCGCGCGGAGACACCATGAAAGCACTGACTACCGTCGCGGCAGGCGCCGCGCTCCTTCTCTCGTCGTGGGGCGCCAGCGCGGGCGTGACGTTCGAGAGCGTCAAGAACAAGGGCTTCGTGCAGTGCGGCGTGTCCACGGGCGTGGCCGGCTTCTCGGTCAACGACAGCAAAGGCGGCTGGATGGGCCTGGACGTGGACCTGTGCCGCGCGCTGGCCGTGACCATGTTCGGCGATGCCTCCAAGTCCAAGATCATGGCCGTCAGCGCGGTGCAGCGCTTCACCGCCCTGCAGTCCGGCGAAGTCGACGTGCTGCCGCGCAACACCACCCTGGTCATGACGCGCGACACCACCCTGGGCCTGATCGGCGTGGGCGTGAACTACTACGACAGCCAGGGCATCATGGTGAACAAGTCCCTGAACGTGAAAAGCGCCAAGGAGCTGGACGGCGCCACCGTCTGCGTGCAGCCCGGCACCACCACCGAACTGAACCTGTCCGACTGGTTCCGCTCGCAGAACATCGCCTTCAAGCCGGTGGTGGTCGAGCGCATGGATGAAATCGTCCGTGCCTTCGCGGTGGGCCGCTGCGACGCCTTCACCGGCGACAAGTCGCAACTGGCCGCGGCCCGCACCAACCTCGAGAATCCCGAGAAATACGACATCCTGCCGGAGAACTTCTCCAAGGAGCCGCTGGGCCCCATGGTGCGCCAGGGCGACGAGCAGTGGTTCAACGTTGTGCGCTGGACCATGTTCGCGATGCTGGAGGCCGAGGAATACGGCGTCACCTCGAAGAACGTGGACGAGATGCTCAAGAGCACCAACCCCAACGTGCAGCGCCTGCTGGGCGTGACGCCGGGCATGGGCAAGAACCTGGGCGTGGATGACAAGTGGGCCTACAACGTCATCAAGCAGATCGGCAACTATGGCGAAAGCTTCGAGAAGAATCTTGGCGAAACCAGCCCGATGAAGCTGGCGCGGGGGTTGAACGCGTCGTATCGGAATGGCGGGTTGATGTATGGGTGGCCGGTGCGGTAAGAGCCGCATCCACGTAAGAAAGCGAGCGCACATTGCGCTCGTTTTTTTTGGGCTAAGCCGACAACACATGGGAGGCAAGCCGCAAGACGCCTCCGTTTGAACTAAGTAGTATCGTTGATGGCCATGGCCAGGTTTGCCTTTCCCCCGTCGTCCACGTACATGACCACTTCATCGCTCTCTGTTCAATTCATCCCCGCAGGCATTACCCCGACCGACGAACAGAGAAATATCCAGGGTTCCCGCCATCGGACCAGTCTTGTCATCGCCAATGCTGGCGCGGCCAAGACCACCACGCTCGCGCTCCGCATCGGCGAGGCCATCAGCAGGGGAATGGCGCCTGAAGACATCCTTGCGCTGACCTTCACCGAAGAGGCGAAGCAGGTGATGCAGAGTCGCCTGATCGCCATCGGCATTGCGTACAACACCGCCAGGCGCGTTCGTGTGCAGACGGTCGAGGAATTTTCCCAGGGAGTGCTGTCCGGGCTCGAAGACAATGTACCCGTCAGCCTTCACTCCGCCCGTGAGCAGCGGGTCTTCGCTCTTTCGGCGCTGGAGCATGTAGCACCGAATAATCCGGACAAAGCCGACGCACTCGATATCGGCACCCACAACACGGCGATCAGTCAGTTCCTGGAAAATCTGCTCAGGCTGAAGGCGACCATGACGCTGACCCGGGACGAGGGCGGCATGGATGCCGAATCCGCGGCGGAAAGCCTAAACATTCCACTGGGCGACTATCTGTGGGCCGTGGAGTATGAAAGGCAGCGCATGGATCCCTTCGGCTATGTAGAAGCTCGAGGCTTTTTCGACGCCACCTATGACTTGGCGTGCAACCTGCGCGCAACGCCAGAAATGCATGAGGCCCTTCCCGCCTTCAAGCTGGTGGTCTGCGACGAACTGCACGACGTCAATGAAGCCTCGTTCTGCATCATTGAATCGCTGCTCAACGTGCATAAGCCGTATTTTGTCGGGGTAGGCGACAAAGATCAGGTCATTTACTCGCACCTGGGAGCCGACTGCTCTTTCCTGCAGTATCGACTCGCGGCCAGCTTCCCGGGTTGCGTCGCCTTTCCGTTATCGATGACATACCGCCATGGACCGCATCTGGCATATGCCATGGAAGCATTCAAGGGCAAGATCGTCGATTCGAATCTGCCGTTGCGCACCGAGATTCACGAAGTGCCCTATGGCGCCCAGCCGGGCGCTTGCGGACAACACGTCGTCCAGGCCATCCTTCAGTGGAAAAACGACGGCAAGGCGCTGGATAATTGCTGCATCCTGTTGCGCGACCATCACCAATCCATTGAGATTGAAAACGCGCTGATGCAGGCGCAAGTGCAATATCGCACGTTGACGATGAAAAGTTATCTGCAGCGCGATGAAATTCTCTTCCTGCGCGGCATGCTTGCTATCGCGCTGGGCGACTTTCATAACGTAGCGTCGGCCGACACGCGCTCGGCCATTGTCGAAGCACTGGCCACGTTCGCCGAAGTGCCTCTGACGCCGGACGCACTCGATGAGGCAAAAGCGACAATCTCCAGGGATCCGGCGACACTCGAGTATTTCTTCAAAGGCCAGATCCAGCGTGTTGGAAGCCCCGCCGCTCGCACGCGTATCGAGAGCGCGGTGATGCATCTGCGCAGCCTCGAGCCTGACGCCTTCGCGCATACCGCATTCGAAGCAGTCTGCGAACTCGTCGACATGGAAAAACTGGCGCGGCGGCTCTACGTTCACCCCTACGAAGCCGCTGTCGTGACCAAGTCCGTGAACGGATTCATCGCGGCGGCACATGACCTGAAACTGAACCTGCCGGATTTCTCGGCCTGGCTTGGCGCCGCAGAGATGTTTGTTGGAGCACGGCCGAGCAAGAACATGGTGTTGCTGGACTGCGTGGCGAACGTCAAGGGCAAGGAATTCGAGCACGTGATTCTGCCCTTTCTCGACAAGGGCGAATTTCCCAACCCGTTACGTGCACGACCCGAAGAAGAAAACCTCTTCTACGTCGCGGCAACTCGAGCGAAATCGCGACTCACCCTGATCCCGGCAGAAAATCCCGCGCAACGCAGCCCCTTCATTTCGCAGATGCAGCTGGCTCACACGCAAAACCGTGCCAACAACGCCGTTCGCCGCAATCTGGCCCTGCCTACGCCGTCTGTCAGCCAACGAGACCTGAAAGTTGCTTATGCCAACAGGGATGTGGTGAAGGCCCTGGGAGCCCAATGGGATCGCACGAGAAAGGTATGGTATGTCCCGGGCCACCTGGATCTGGAGGCGTTCAAGAATTGGCTGGCGGAGCCGTGATCCGTCCCTTTCATGGCGTTCCCGCTGCGCGTTTATGATGGCACGGTAGCGAGTCCGCCCAAATGCGTTACTCTCCCCACCCCAATCATTCCCCCGCAAGGAGCCCAACATGGCACAAGCCTCCGCCCGCCACATCCTGGTTTCGACCGAAGCCAAGGCCAACGAACTGAAGACCGCCATCGAAAACGGCGCCGACTTCGCCCAGCTGGCCAAGGAAAACTCGAGCTGCCCGTCCAGCCGCGACGGCGGCAACCTGGGCACGTTCGGCCCGGGCCAGATGGTCAAGGAATTCGACACCGTGGTGTTCAGCGCCCCCGTCGGCGAAGTCCAGGGCCCGGTGAAGACCCAGTTCGGTTATCACCTGGTCGAAGTGACCAGCCGCAAGGACTGAGTCCTCGCCTCGGCAGGTCAGGAGACCGTCGCCGGCGCAACGCCGGCGGCGGTTTTTTTTTGGAAGCCGTAAGACGGCCTGCGGCACGGGCGGGAGCCCGCCCCCTACAGCAGATACAACCGAAACGGATACGCGTAGTAGATCTGCTCGGTGCGATTCACCTTGCCCTCGAACTCCTGGTAGATGCGCTTTCGGGCGCGGTACAGCGCGTCCATCGGCGCTTCGCCCTGGCGGGTGCCGCCAAAGAAATAGCGCAGCATCAGGGTCGAGGAATGGCCGGCCTCGTTGCTGATGATGGGAGCCAGATAGTGATGCGCGCCGCAGCGGCGCGCGGCGTCGACGAAGGCCTTGCTCATGCCGAGCTGGCTAGCGTCGAAATAGACCAGGTCGAAGGCGGCGCCCTGCAGGTCCTTGGGATACATGTCGTCCTCGCCCAGGCCGATGGCGTCGTTCTCGTCTTTTTCCGGGCGGCCCCAGGTGGGGCTGACGACGCCTTCGCCGCTGATCAGCAGGAAATCGTAGCGGCCGCGCGCGAACATGTCGGGCGTGGCGGTGGTCGTAAGCTGGAAGGTCGAGCCGGGATAGAGCCGGCGGACATCACCGGTGCCGTCGTCGGGGTCGGTCTCCGGGTCCCTCAGGATCAGGCCGCGGGCCTGCGGACCGATCGAAGCGGCACGGGACTGCGCACCCGCATCCGTGGTCGCGGTGAACGGCTGACGGGAATCGGACCCGGCATTCCCGGCGGGCGTCCCGGCCGGGGCGGCGAAGCGGAACGCGACCGGCTTCTGCACGAACAACGGCGTGCCGTCGACCGGCAACAAGTCCAGCGCGAAATGCATGGAGGTCGGCTGGATCTCGAAGATGACGCACGGCGCCTTGCGCAGCGAGGGCAGCAGCGGCCCCAGCAGTTCATGCGACAGGATCGCCATGCGGGCGTCAAACCGGCCGTCGAGCCGCCGGTTCTCTTCCAGCATGTCGTAGACGCGGCGGAATTCCTTGGACAGGACGCCGGCCGATCGTTCGGGAATGACGGTCTGCGTGGCCGCGTCGTAGTCCGACTGCAGCGTCAGGCGGTCGTCCTGCTGTTGCAGCATGATACGCATGCAACGGGCCGGAGAGACGGCGGCGACGGAGACGTCGGGGGTTCCCGCGGCCACCGCGGCGGCGGCGCCCGGCAGCGCCAGGGCGCAGGTCAGCAGCAAGACGCCCGCGGCACGTGAGCGCAGCGGGCGTCGAGGCGGGCGGCCGACGCGAGAGACGGCGTAGAGAGTCATCGATGCGGCATTGGGGAACAAGACACGCCAATGCTACGCAGGATCCGTGTGAAGGTCTGTGAAGTTTGCACCTGACTTTGTCCGCGCCGCCGGCGGGCGCTTGGGTGGACGGACGGTCAGGCCTTGCCCGTCATCACCATGTGCGCCAGCGCGTCGGCGTCCAGGCCCGCCACTTCGCGCTCGACGACCTTGACGCCGCTCTTGAGGATCGCGACGCGGTCGGCCAGCGCGACCACGTCGGCCATGTTGTGGCTGATCAGGATGACGGTGCGCCCTTCCTCGCGCAGCTTGCGCACCAGGTTCAGCACCAGCGCGGTTTCCTTGACGCCCAGCGCGGCGGTGGGCTCATCCATGATGACGACGCGCGCATCCCAGCGCAGCGCCCGCGCGATGGCGACGGCCTGGCGCTGGCCGCCCGACATGCGTTCGACCGGGCGGTCCATGTCGTCGATCGGCACCGACAGGCGTTGCAGGTAGCCGCGCGCCTCCTGCGCCATGCGGCGCTTGTCGAGCACGCGCAGCGGGCCGATGCGGCGCACCAGCTCGGCGCCCATGAAGACGTTTTCCCAGATCGACAGGCGCGGCGCCAGCGCCAGGTCCTGGTAGATGGTGGCGATGCCCTGCGCCAGCGCGTCATGCGGCGAGCCGAACACCACCGGCTTGCCATCCAGGCTCAACTCGCCGCCCGTGGGCGCCTGCGCGCCGGAGATGATGCGGATCAGCGTGGATTTGCCGGCGCCGTTGTCGCCGCAGATGGCCATCACGCGGCCCGCCGGCACCTCCAGGTCGACGCCCTTCAGGGCCTCGACGGCGCCGTAGGACTTGCGGACTTGGCGAAGCGATAGCGCGGCGGACGGGGCGGCGGTCATGGTGGCGGAAGCGGCGACGGACATGAAGGGTGCGGTGGCGGATGGCGCGCCCTGGCGCCTATTTGGCGGGCGTCAGGAATTGCTGCACGTTGCTGGCGTCGACCAGCACCGAATCCATGAACAGGTAGGGGCCGGACGCGATCTTGTCCTTGGGCTCCTTCTTGACCACGATGCGGTCGATGGCGTCGACGGCCGTCACGCCCAGTTGCTCGAACGGAATCATCATGGTGGCGGTGATGAGGCTGTCGGGATCGGCGATGCGGCGATAGGTTTCCGGACCGCCGTCGACCGACACCAGGGTGATGTCGCCCTTCTTCATGCCCTGCGCCTGCAGCAGGTCGTCAATCACATAGGCCTGGCCGTCGAACGAGGCCCAGACGCCCTTGAACTGCCCCTGGTTGCGCAGGAACAGCGCCTGCATGCCGTTGCGCACGTCGTCGCGCCAGCTTTGCGTGCGCGCCATGCTGAACTTGGCCAGGTCCTTGACGGCGGTGTTTTCCGACAGCACCGCGTCGAGCATCTTGCCGCGGATGCGGGTGCCGGAATTGCCGTCGAAACGCGCCGACAGGATGTTGCCCTGGTAGCCCATCTTGCCCAGCAGGTACAGCACCGATTGCGCGCCGGTGGCGTATTCATTGACCTCGACGTCGAACAGCATGTGCGGGCTGGCGCCGGACATGACGCCGACGACGGCGATGCCCTTTTCCTTGGCGGCCTGCAGCTGGGCATCGGTCTCGACCGGCTTGCCCATGGCGATGACGATGGCGTCGACCTTCTTGTTGACCAGCGTGTCGAGCTGCTCGGCCAGCTTGGGCAGCGAACCCTCGGCGTTCAGCTGGGTCACGGTCCAGCCCTTGGCGCGGGCGGCCTGCGCGGCCGCGTTAGCGGCGCGGGCATGGGTTTCCGAGGACATCTGGAAGGCCACCACGCCGACGTCGAACGCGTGCGCGGCGCTGGCGGCCAGCGCCTGCGCGGCCAATGCGCCCAGCAGCAGCGTGCGCTTGAAGAATCGGTTCATGATGTTTCCCCTTCCTATCCGAATTTGAAGGCCGCTTTCTTGAGCACGGCCGATGACACCGCGACGGACGCGACGATGATGAAGCCCAGGACGATGTCCTGCACGTAATAGGCCGCCCCCATCAGCACCAGGCCGTTGCCCAGGACCTTGAGGATCAGCGCGGCCACCAGCGTGCCGGGAATGTTGGCATGGCCGGGATTGAACATGGTCATGCCCAGCAGCACGGCGGCGATGGCGTACAGGAAATAGTCGCCGGCCATGTTGGGCGCGGCGGACGACAGGCTGGAGGTCAGCAGCACCGCGGCCAGGCCGGCGCACAGGCCGGACAGCGCCAGGCCGATACTCTTCATGGCGCGGATGTTGATGCCCGCGAGGCGGGCGGACTCGCCGGCCTCGCCGGTGGCGGTCATGCGGGCGCCGGTGCGGGTCCACTTGACCAGGAAGAAGGCGAACAGCACCGCGCCCACCATCCACAGCACCAGCGCGGGAATGCCGAAAGGCTTGCCGCGCGCCAGGTCGGTGAAGGCGCTGGGCCAACGGCCCACGTACGAGACACCGTCCGTCAGCATGAAGGCGAAGCCGCGCGCCATGGCGGCCATGCCCAGCGTGGCGATCAGGGAGGGAACCCGCAGGCGGGTGACGGCAAAACCATTGAACAGGCCGCAGAACAGGCCCACGCCAAGGCCGGCGGCGATCGCCAGCAGCACGGGCTGGCCGGTATGCACCAGGGCGCCCGTGACCACGGCGGCCAGGCTGGCCACGTCGGCCACGGACAGGTCCAGTTCCGCGGTCACCAGCGCCAGCGTGAAGCCGATGGCGATGATGGCCAGGAAGCTGGTTTCCTTGGCGATGTTCAGAAGATTGCCGGGCGCGGCGAAATTCGGGGCGGCTATCGCGAAAAAGCCCACCAGGACCAATCCCGCGATTGCCGTGCCGTACTTTTCCAGGATGCCGCGCATCGCCTCGCCCTTGCTGCATGTGATTGATGGCGGACGCGCCCTGCTGCGCCGCGCCAGCCGGCCGGATCGTCGTCCGGGCCTGTGGCGTCGTAGTGTATACCCGGCACACGCGCGCCGGCACCGGGGCGCGCCGGATCGCGCCTAGGGTTTTACCCCAGCCGCAGGGCCGCCAACGCGTGCGACACGGGCGCCAGCGCGGCCTCGGCGGCGCGGAATTGGGCGTACAGCCGCCGATAATCGGCGACGCGCTCTGGCCGAGGCTCGTAGCGCCGGGCGACGCGCGCCAGCGCGTCCTGCGCCGCCGCGAAACTGGCGTAACGCCCCACCCCGGTCCAGGCCGCGGCCGCCGCGCCAAGAATGCCGGGCTGGTCGGCCTGGCCGACGATGACGGGACGCTCGCAGATATCGGCCTTGGCCTGGCACCACCGTGGATTGGACGCGGCGCCGCCGCCGAAACGGATTTCGGCCACGGGCTGCCCCAGCGCGGCCTCGGCGCGCTCCAGCACGATGCGGTTCAGGAACGCCACGCCTTCCAGCACGGCCCAGGCCAGGTCGCCCGGACCATGGCGGCGGTTCAGGCCGACAAAGGCGCCGCGCAGGTGCGGATCCCAGTAAGGCACGCGCTCGCCCTGCAGGTATGGCAGGAACAGGGCCGGCTGCGGATCGCGCGGCGCGCCAAGCAGGGCATCCATCGCCGGGCCGACGCCGGCCATGCCTTCATCGCCCAGGCGGCCCAGCAAGGGCAACAGCCAGGCAATGGTGTCGGCGCCATTCTGGCCCGGCCCGCCGACCTGGTGATGGCCGCCGCCCCAATCCACGGTCATCAGGCCCTCGGCATGCACCGGCTCGGCGCCCACCGCGCCGAACACTTCGGTGGTGCCCGAGATGTTGTAGGCGTACCCCGGGCGTAACGCACCCAGGCCGGCGACGGCGGCCCAGGTATCGTTGGCGCAGGCGATCACGGGACGGCCGGCCAGGCGGGCCAATGCGCCCGGCAGGCCGGGCAGCACCGGGCCGACGGTGTCCAGGGGATCGAGCAGGTCAGGCACCCAGGCGGGGCTGGCGCCGATGGCGGTCAGCAGGTCGCCGGGCGCCGACCCCGACACATCCGCCACGGGCGCCGCCGCGGCCGCCAGGCGTGCCAGCGACACCGTGTCGCTGGCAACCCGGCCCGTCAGGCACAGGTTGAGGTAATCCTTGGGATCCAGCACCGCCTGCACGCGAGCCGCGTGCGCCGGTTCCGTGCGCAACAACCAGGCGATGCGGGCCCAGGGATGGAAGGTGTTGATCTGTCCGCTTTCCGGATGACCGGCCGGCAGGGACGACAACCACTCAGGCAAATCCGCCGCCGCCCGCGCATCGCGCCAGGTGATGGCCGGCCGGATGGCCGCACCCTGCGCGTCCACGAACACCTGCGTGCGCGTGACGCCGCAGATGGCCATGGCCTCGACCGCATCGAAAGCCGCCGCGCCGGCCTGCGCCGCCAGGGTGTCCGCCAGCGCCTGCAGGCCGCGCCACCAGGCATCGGCGTCGATCTCATCCCAACCGGGCCGGACGGCGATACCCGCCGGGCTGTCGATGGAGCAGGAATGGGCGATGCCGCCCTCCCCGTCGACCAGCGCCGCGCGAAAACGCGTGCCGCCCAGGTCCATCGCGAGGACGTAGTTCACAGGAGCATTCATGACATCTATCGAAAGGGGCTAGGGGACGGGTACGCCGGAACCGGCATATTACGAAAACGCCCTTTCCGGCGCATCCATGGCCGACCGTCCCCACGCTGCGCCGCAGCACCGGATTCCCTATCAATTGATAATTTATGTTCAGGTGACAGCGGCCGGCGCCGTGCGACAGAATGGCCTGCGCCCGGCGGGAGACAGCCGGGCCTCCACATCCAAGAGGTCCAGGCCCATGAAGCCATCCAGGAACAAGGTCATCATCACCTGCGCCATCACCGGCTCGGTCCATACGCCGTCGATGTCGCCGCACCTGCCCGTCACGCCCGACGAGATCGCCCGCTCCGCCATCGAGGCGGCCGAGGCCGGCGCGGCCATCGTTCACTTGCATGCGCGCCAGCCGGACACGGGCCAGCCGACACAGGATCCGGCGCTGTATGCGCAGTTCCTGCCACGCATCAAAGCCGCGTCCGATGTGGTGATCAACATCACCACCGGCGGCTCGCCGGTGCTGCCGCTGGCCGACCGCATGGCGCCGGCGCTGCGCTTCAAGCCGGAAGTCGCGTCACTGAACATGGGTTCGATGAACTTCGGCATGTACGAACTGCTGGAGCGCTTCAAGACGTTCTTGCACACCTGGGAACGCCCCTACCTGGAAGGCAGCAACGACCTGATCTTCAAGAACACGTTCAAGGACATCGAACACATCCTGACGACCTGCGGCGACAACGGCACGCGCTTCGAGATCGAGTGCTACGACATCGGCCATCTGTACACCGCGGCCCATTTCGTCGACCGCAAGCTGCTCAAGCCGCCTTTCCTGATCCAGTCCGTATTCGGCATCCGCGGCGGCATCGGCACGCACCCCGAAGACGTGATGATGATGAAGCGCACCGCCGACCGCCTGTTCGGCGCCGACTACATCTGGTCGGTGCTCGCGGCCGGGCGCAAGCAGACGCCGCTGGCGACGATGGCGGCCACGATGGGCGGCAATGTGCGCGTGGGGCTGGAGGATTCGTTGTGGGACGGGCCGGGTGAACTGGCGCGCTCCAACGCCGACCAGGTGCGGCGTATCCGCCGCATCCTGGAAGACCTGTCGCTGCAGATCGCCACGCCCGACGAGGCGCGCGCGACGCTGCAACTGAAGGGCGGCCACGACGTCGCGTTCTGAGCGGCGGCGGGGCCATCCATGACAACAAGATCCGCGGGATCGAGGAGACAACCATGAAAAAGACACTGTGCGCGGCCGCGCTGGCCGCCGTGCTGGGCGGGATGGGCGGGATGGGCGTGGCCCAGGCCGATGACGGCGTGATCCGGATCGGCTTCATCACCGACATGTCGGGCCTGTCGGCGGACGCCGACGGTCCCGGCGGCGCCGAGGCCATCAAGATGGCGGTGGCCGACCTGGGCGGCGTGGTGGCGGGCAAGAAGGTCGAGGTGCTGGTGGCCGACCACCAGAACCGCGCCGACATCGCCTCGTCAAGGGCACGCGAGTGGCTCGACCAGAAAGGCGTGAACATGCTGATCGCCGGCGCCAACTCGGCGGCGGCGCTGGCCATGGCCAAGGTGGCCGAAGAGAAGAAGACGCCGTTCTTCGTGGTGAGCGCGGGCGCCTCGGAGCTGACCAACTCGCAATGCACGCCCTATACCGTCCACTACGTCTACGACACGGTCTCGCTGGCCCGCGGCACGGCGCGGGCGATGCTCAAGGAAGGCAACAAGGACTGGTTCTTCCTGACGGTGGATCACGCCTTCGGACAGGCGCTCGAACGGGATGCGTCGACAGTCGTGCAGGCGGAAGGCGGCACGGTCAAGGGACGCGTGCGCCACCCGCTGAACACGGCCGACTTCTCGTCCTTCATCCTGCAGGCGCAAGCCTCGGGCGCGTCGGTGCTGGGGCTGGCCAATTCCGCCAGCGACACCAGCAATGCCGTCAAGGCGGCGGCCGAGTTCGGGCTGACGCCGAAGATGAAGATCGCCGGCCTGCTGGTGCTGATCACCGACATCCACGCGCTCGGCCTGCCGGCGGCGCAGGGCATGTACCTGACCACGGCCTGGTACTGGGACCAGGATGACGCATCGCGCCAATGGGCGGCGCGCTTCGAGGAAAGGATGAAGAAGAAGCCGTCGATGCTGCAGGCCGGCGACTACTCGGCCACCACCACCTACCTGAAGGCCGTGGCCGCCACCGGCAGCACCGATGGCGACACGGTGATGAAGTGGCTCAAGGCCAATCCGGTGAACGACTTCTTCGTGAAGGACGGCAAGATCCGCGCCGACGGCCTGATGGTGCACGACATGTTCCTGATGCAGGTGAAGACGCCGGCGGAATCGAAAGGCCCCTGGGACTACTACAAGCTCGTGGCGCGCGCGCCGGGCGACCAGATCTATACCGCGCCGGCCGAATCGACCTGCCGCCTGATGAAGCCCTGATCCTGCCCGGATCGCCATGCGCAAGGAACCCATATGACTGTGAAAAACCCCATCCCGGCCGACATCGGCGCCCTACCCGTGGACCTGTCCGGCAAGCGCGTCATCGTCACCGCGGGCGCGGCCGGTATCGGCGCGGCCATCGCCGGCGCTTTCGCGACGCGGGGCGCGCGGGTCCATGTATGCGACGTGGACGAAGGCGCGCTGGCGGCCTGCCCGCACCCCTCGTCGCGCGCCGACGTGAGCCGGCGCGACGAGATCGACCGCTACATGGGCGAGGCGCTGTCGCACCTGGGCGGACTCGACGTCCTGGTGAACAATGCCGGCATCGCCGGCCCCACCGCCGGCATCGGCGACATTGCCCCGCAGGACCTGGACGCAACGCTGGACATCAACCTGGCCGCGCAGTTCCACACGGTGCGGCACGCGCTGCCGGCCCTGCGCGAAGCGGGCGGCGGCAGCATCATCAACATCAGCTCGGTCGCCGGCCGCATGGGCGTGCCCATGCGCACACCCTACGCCGCCACCAAGTGGGGCGTGGTCGGCCTGACGCGTTCGCTGGCGGTCGAACTGGGCGGCTACGGCATCCGCGTCAACGCGCTGCTGCCCGGCCTGGTGGCCGGCCCGCGCATCGATCGGGTCATCGAGGCCCGCGCCCGCAACATGGGCGTCACGGTGGCCGAGGAGACCCGGCTGGAACTGGCCGGCGTCAGCCTGGGGCAATTCGTGCGCGCGGCGGACATCGCCAACATGGCGCTGTTCCTGGCCAGCCCGTTCGGGGCGATGGTCAGCGGCCAGGCGATCAGCATCGACGGCGACCTGCAATCACTGCCCTGGCAACCGCCAGCGGACTAGTCCCCTACGCCAGCAGCTGGATCGTCCGCGCATACACGCCCTGCTGCCGCTGCCGGGCGGCGGCATGCAAGGCCTGGAGCAGGTGCTCGGCCGACTCCCGGCTGGCGGCCTCGTTGCGCGCGATCAGCACGAAATCGAACCATTGGCGCGAGGCCAACGGCAGCGCCACCAGGTCGGGATAGGCCGCCGTGATGTCGGAAGCCGACAGCGCGTTCACCATGCTGACGCCGCGCACCGCGCACACGGTGCCCGCCAGCAGCGACATATGCGCCCGCATGCCGGAACGCAGCTGCATCGCCTCGGCGATGTCGCCCTGTGGCATGACATAGTCGGACCACAAGGGCTGCACGTAGCTGTCGGGGCGGATGTCGCCCACCGCCACGGCCTCGCCGCGCGCCAGGGGGTGCTCGCGATGCACGATCGCCATGACCTCGGTGCGCAGGAAGGGGCGGAACATCAGCCGGGTATTTTCCTGCGACACCGCCCCCAGCCCGAAATCCGCGCGCATGGTATCGACGGCGCTGATCGCCTGCACCGATGATTCCAGGTCGATCGAGAACGGCCGCGTGCCGTGGGCGTCGAGATAGCGGCGCACCGCGTCCGGCGCATAGGACAATGCCAGCGCGGGCGAGCTGGCGATGCGCAGGCCACGGCCGCCGAACTGTTCGATGCTGTGCAGCGCCTCGTCGATGCGGACTAATTCGTCCAGCACGAACTTGGCCTCGCCGTACAGATACTGCCCCGCCTCGGTCGGCCGCAACGTCTTGTGGGACCGGTCGAACAACTGCACGCCGGTCGCGTGTTCGAGCCGCGAGATGGCGTGGCTGACGGCCGGCTGGGTCAGGTGCATGGCCTGCGCGGCCTGCCGGGTGGACCCGGTCATGACCACGGTATAGAAGATCCGCAGGTCGTGGATGTTGAAGTTGCGCTTCATGCGGTATCGGGGCTCCCCTGTTGGCGCGGAGGCTCGCTCCGCCCGATGCCTGATTCTAGGTCGAGTCGCGGCCGAAAGGCTGGCGGGCCGGATGGGTAACCCGTCCGGCATCCGCACGCCCTACACCTGGTCTTCGGCGTAGATGCCCGCCGAAATGGTGGCGCTGCCCACGATCAGCTCGCCGTACAGCACCGGCACGGGATTGCCCTGGGCGGTGGTGTTGATGGGGCCGTTGAAGTTGTAGGAAGCGCCGTTGTTCGGCCCGTCCTTGACGCTCAGGGCCCGCTGCTGCGGTGTCAGCAGCTGCACGACGCCGCCCAGCGTCATGGCCACGCCCATCGTCATCAGCGAGGTGCTGGCGCCCGCCCACAACATGACGTTGATGCCAGGGATGAACGACGCGACGATCATCGCCACGCCGACCACCACCTGCATCAGGCCGCCGCGCTTGGCGCCGGTGGGCATGGGCGCGATACGGATATCTTCATGGCCCGCCGGCCGCGACAGTTCGCTTTCGTCCAGGTTGCGCCGGCCGATGAAGCAGGCATAGCGCACGCCCCTGGATTCGCTGTCGAGCAGGCGGGTTTCAAAGCCGGGCAGCAATACGCACAGCGCGCGTATCGCCTCGGCGGTGCTGGAGACGGCCAGCCGGTGCAGCCGGCCGAACTCGGCGCCCAGCCGGCCGTAGAGGCGGATGGTGGTCAGGGGTTGGGTCATGCCTGGGCCTCTCTGGCGTCAGTCGGCTTCGGGTAGCGCTGCTTGACGCTACGGCATTGCGCCACCCAGCTCGTCACCTCGTCGGGCAGCGCCTGGCCCGAGGCCTGCAGGTGCGCGGCGAACTTCATGATCGCGTCGAGCTGGTCGCCGATGGCGGGATAGGCGCGGGCGCGCAGCGGCGCGTACGGTTCATAGTGGCGGATTTTCAACGGTGAACTCCTTGTTGAGATAGGGCCAGGCTTCGATGGCGACGGCAAAGGTCCCTGCGTGGCCGAACTCCAGCTCTGCCACGGTCTCGGCGCAGGGGTACGCGACATTGCCGATCCTGATGAGGCTGGGGACAGGCAACCCGGAAAGCGTTTTCCCCGCCAGGACGACGGGCGACTCGGGGCGAGCGACGATCGCATTCTGGAGCACGTATTGCAGATCCGGATTCCCTTCGCCTTCGACGAAGGCGTGTCCCGTCGCTTCCGCGGTGGCCTCCACGCTCTCGCGTGGGCCACGCATGACACCGATGATCCGACCGCTCGGGTCGTAGAACGATGCGGTATACATATCCATTTTCCTCACCTTTTCACCATGAGCGCGACGATGCGAATGCTCGCGGCGTTGCTGCTCGAACGGGAAGAATTGACGGTAATCGTCGTGTTGCCCACGCCCGCGTTGCCGACGGTCACCGCCGTCAGCGGCAGACTCGTGTACTCATACGGCTGGGGCCCCTCGCCACTGCCGCTTTGCCACACGGTGTGCGAACCCGCAGCGTTTTCCATCAACGCGCCATTGACGTAAATGCGCAAATTCGAGGCCTGACCCGAGTAGCCGGAGCGATACGCGATCACCACGACAGGCCCTGCGACGTTGCTGTTGATGACCACGGTACCGCCCCCCGTTCCTGCCCACGAGGTCGGAATCGTCACTGCATTGCCCGCGATCGACAGCGTATCCACCTGCGCGTCGCGGATGTGCGCCCGTGAGATATACGCCGTCCCGAGGTTCGCCAGCTTGGCGGTCAACGCGTTGGCCTCGAGCCGATCCACGTTGATGAAGCCCGCGTCAATCTTCCCGGCATCCAGGCTGCGGATCATCGCATTGGTGATCCGCCCCGTACCGATGACCGCATCATTGATGAACGTCTGCCCGTTCTCGATCACGAACGGCGTGGTGGTCGCGCCGTTCGCCAGGTTCAGCAGGGCCAGCCGATCCGCCAGGAAGTAAACCGAGGTCTGCACCTGACCGTCCGGCTGGGTGTACGCGCCCAGCGACATGCCGGCCGCATAGACCTTGTTGTCCTGCGTGACCTGCGCCTTGACGCTCCAGGTCGCCTTGAGCTTGCCATCCAGGCCGACCAACGCCGTTCGCGCCTCCTCGACACCGGCGGCAGCGCCGTTGGCGGTCGCCAGCACCGTATCGACGCGCGAAGACAGCGCCCCGTCCGCATCGGCCCGCCTGGTCTCCTCGGCCGTGATCGCGGCGCGGGTTTCGTCCAGGCCGGTCGTCAGGCCGTCGATGGTGCCCGTGAGTTCCTTGGCCAGCTCGTCGCGGCTGATCTTGCCGTTCAGGTATTCCAGGATCTCGCTGGCTTCCCAGCTGGACTCGCCCATCACGCCCTGGTCGGCCGGATACCACGCGCCGATCTCGCCGTTCAGGGCGACGATGCGGCCCCAGAAGTAGAAGCGCTTGCCGGCCGACAGGCCCATCAGGGTATGTGCGCTCTGCGGGAAGGCGAAGTCGCCCAGCTTGATGGCGCTGGCACGGTCATTGGACGCGCTGTACCAGATCTCGGTGCGCTGCGCCGTGAAACGCCCTTCCGGAAAGGCCCAGCGCAGGTCGATGCCGAACACCAGGGATTGGGTGGCCAGCAGCGCCAGCGCGGGCGGTGGCGCGATGTCCCCTTCGAGCATCGTCTCGGTGGAGTTGACCCACACCGACGAGATGTCCGACACGTTGATCGCGCGCACCCGCGCCACATAGGCGCCGGCGCGGATGTCCGGCAGCTCCAGGGTCTGCGCGCCGGTGCGGCCCGCTTCGACCCAGTCGGAGTTGTCACGGCGCCATTGCACCTGATAGGCCACGGCCGACGGCGCCGCGTCCCAGCTGATGACGCCGACGTGCCGCGCCATGCCCTGGTCGATCACCGAACGCGAAGCCAGGCGGATGTTCACCGGCGCCGGCTGCACCGACGGCGGCACGACCGTGATCGGCTTGGGATCGAGACGCGTGCCGAAGTCGACGTTGTCGAACTTGCCGGGCTCGTGCTGCACGGCGGCGATCTCGGCCACCAGGCCTTCCTTGCGCTTGACGCTCAACACGCGGAACGTCTGCGCCGACAGGGCCTCGGATTCCAGCGTCCACACGCACTCGGCTTCCGGCGCCTGCGAGAAAGGCGTGGTGACCGTGATGTGCAGTACCGTGCCGGGCAGGCCGACCAGGTCGGCGGTCAGCTCGGTCGAGTCCACGGTGAAGACGGTGTTGTCCACGGTCAGGCCGGTGCCCACCGCGGTCGCCACCAGCCGCGTTTCCGACAGGCCGTTGGGCAGGTTGACGGTCAGGCGGTCGCCCGGCCGCACGCCCAGTTCGGCATCCACCGTGATCTGCGTCGCCGAGCCTTCGCGGATGCGGCCGCCGATGCGGCGGCCCGCCAGGTGCTGGTCCGCCACGCGGATCACGCTGCCCGGCCGCACGCGGCAGGCATCCAGGCCCACCGCGAACGTCACCGAGCGCGTTTCCATATTGGAGGTCAGCAGCATCCACTTGCCGATCCGGTGCGCCTGGCCGCGCGAGGTGCAACCGAAGCCGGTCACTTCGACCTGCTGGATGCCGTAGCGCGCGATGCCCTCGCGGTTCTCGACGTACTCGACCTTCTGGCGGCCCATTTCCGACATGTCGTTCCAGGACACCAGCGCCACGGTGTAGCGCGTGGTCAGCGCCGAGCCGACATAGTTGAAGCGGCCGTCGACCACGTTGGCCGACGAGAAGGTGTAGACCGGGTCGCCCGGCATGTCGGCCGAGGCGAACACGGCGGCGTTGGCCCAATAGGCCATGCCACGGAAGATGGAGGCGAAGTCCTGCACCACCCGGTAGGCGTCGGCCGCCTGTTGCAGGTAGACGTTGCAGGTGAAGCGCGGTTCCTTGCCGCCGAAGCCGTCGTCGACCATCTCGTCGCAATAGCGGCCGATCTGGTACAGGCCCCACTTGTCCAGCCAGCCCGCCGGCACGCGCGTGCCCAGGCCATAGCGGTCGTTGCTGATGAGGTCGTGGAACACCCAGGCCGGGTTGTTGGTCCAGGCCAGCTTGAACGTGCCGTCCCACACGCCGTCATAGCGGCGCAGGTCCGGATGATAGTTGGACGGCACCCGGATGATGCGGCCGCGCACGTGGTACGCGCGGGTGGGAATGCTCTGGAACTGCGACGCGTCGATCTTGATGCCCACCAGCGCCGACATCGGATAGCGCAACTTGGCGTCGACGATCTCGGTGACCGTGTCCACCACGGTGCGATCCGAGATGGTGTTGCTGTTGGCGTTGGGCGTGACGCGGCGCACGCGCACGGTCCAGCCCTGGCGCGCGCGCGGCAGCTCGATGCGGTGCGAGCGCGTGTAGCGCTGGGTGGTCTTGCCGTCGAAAGCGGTCGACAGCACCGTCTGGTAGCCGGCGCCGTCGGTGTTCAGCTCGATCACGTACTCGACGCGGTAACCGTTGATGTCGCCGTTCTTGGTATCCGCGCGGCTCAGGCCTTCGGCCGCCAGCGTGACCCGCACGGCCGAGGCCTGCAGGTTGGTGAACAGGCGCGTCCACGGCTGGCTCGACTTGAGCTCGGCGCTGATGCCGATGGTGCTTTCCGACGCGGGGAAACCGGGCAGCGGCTCCTGCAACTGCGTGCCGGTGCGAAAGTCGATCGACGCGCCGGTGAAGTTCAGCGAGCCGTCCTCGTTGGCCACGGGCGTGCCGTTCAGGTAGACGTCGCGCAGCGCGTTGTCCATGCCGTGCACGGGACCGTAGATCTCGCCTTCGCCCAGCAGGTCGATGACGCGCGCGTAGGCGGTGCTGTGCAGGCTGTCGGGCGATTCCACCGGCGTGCGGCCGCCGCCGCCGCCCTTGCCCTTGTGGCCGACAAGCCCCTGGCCCTCGGCCACCGGCTTGCCGCCAAAAGAAAAGGCGCCCGCGGGCGCCCTGTTCCTGATGCGATGTCGTTGTTTCATACCTGGTCTTCCGAATAGATACCCGCGGAGATCGTGGCGCTGCCGACGAACATTTCCCCGTACAGCAACGGCACGGGATTGCCTTGTGCCATGGTGTTGACGGGCCCGTTGAAGTTGTAGGAGGCGCCGTTTTCCGGGCCGTCCTTGGCGCTGAGCAGCCGTTGCTGCGGCGACAGCATCTGCGCGACGCCGCCCAGCATCATCGACAGGCCCAGCGTCGCCGTGGCCTGGGTCAGGCCGCCCGCCGTGAATGCGGCCGCCAGGCCCCCGCTGTAGATCGCCGCCGCGGCGATCAACGCCGCTCCCAGCACCGTCTGGAACAAGCCGCCATTCTTGGCGCCCGCCAGGACCGGCGCGATGCGGATGGCGTCCGCGCCCACCGGATACCGCAGCTCGTCTTCCGACAGATTGCGGCGGCCGGCGAAGCAGGCAAAGCGCACGCCCCGCCGCTCGCTGTCCGCGACCGCGCGCTCGAAGCCCGGCAGCAGCGCGCACAGCGCCCGCACCGCCTCGGCGGGACTGGCCACGGCCAGACGGTGCTCCCGGCCAAAGCGCGTGCCCAGCCAGCCGTATAGCCGGACCACTCGTGTCCTGTCATTCATGTCTTTTCTCCATGGCGCAGCACCACCCGCGTGGCCTCCCGCCAGAACCCGCCGTACACGACCCGCTCGGAGTCGCGCCCATACAGGTGATGCAGCATCGCGTCCGGCAGCGGAAACAGGTCCGGCGCCTCGCGCAGCGGCTGGGCGCCGAGGAAGACGCCCGCATGGTTGGCGCGGTCCGAACGCACCTGCATCACCACCACGTCGCCCGGCGCCAACGCTTCATGCGAATGCAAGGGGCGAAAGCCCGCCTCGGCGTAGTGATCCATGTACAGGTCGCCAGCGCGGCCGGGCTCCCACCAGCCGTCCTCGCGCGGGAAGTCCGGCAGCGGGATGCCGCGTTCGCGCGCATACCAGTCACGCACCAGCGAATAGCAATCGAGCACGCCGTGCGCGAACTGCCGCCCCAGCAACGGCGCCTGGAATCCTTCCGGCGTGAAGCCGCGGATCTCGCCGGCCTTGATCTTGCCATCGGGATCCTTGGCCACGGCGACGATGTACCAGGGCAGGCCGGACGCCTCGCAGGCCACCCGGTCGGCTTCGCTGGGCAGCGCCGTCGCGTCCGGGTGCGAGTGCACCACGGCCGTGATCCGGCCGCTTTCCTCGGCCGCCGCGTAATCCTGCGCGGACATGACGAAATGCTCTTCGCTGGCCGCGGTGTTGCGGCACGGCACATACCATTCGCGTCGGCCCGCCTTGACCACCAGCCCGCAGCATTCCTGCGGATACGTCGCCACGCCATGGTCGCGGATGGCCTGCATCGTGCGTTTGAGCATGCCTATCCCCTGACCAGGTCGGCGGACGGGAAGCCGCCGAAGTTGATGACTTCGTATTCGCCAAAGCGCTTCTTGCAGTCGGACATCAGGCCCGAACAGCGGTCCAGCGTCGGATCGCTGACCGGCTTGCCATCCAGGTCGAACATGCGGCTGCCGGTGTAGCCGCAATAGGGGCCGCGATAGCCGCCCTTGCGCAGCCAGGAGCAGACGCCTGCGATGATCGGCCGGTCGGGCAGCTTCTGGCCGTTGAAATCCAGCGCGCTGGACAGCGAGAACTGCACCACTTCGGCGGTTTCCGCGGTCTTCTGCTGCACGATCCAGATCTCGGGCGGCAGCTCTTCCTGCGGATCCGCGGTGGGGTTGCCCCCGGCGAAGTTGACGGCATCCAGGTATTTGCCAAGCGTGCGGCGCACGGCCACGCGCGCACCCACCAGATCGTCCAGATGGATGCACAGGGCGGAGATCACGCCGACGACGGGCTGGCTTTTTTCGTCCTGCCCGATATTGCCCACCGACAGCGTGGGCGAGGGTTGTTGCCCTTCGCCCACCTGCTCGAAGCCTTCGGCCCGGATGGCCCAGGGGTCGTACTGCTGCCCTTGCCACCAGATCGGACCGACCTGGGTGTAGCCGTGAAAGCGCAGGACCTGTCCGCCGATTTCCGTTGCATCCAGTTCGAACAGCTCGACCAGCGCCCCCACTTCCAGTTTTTGTACGTCTGAGTAGATTCCCATTGTCATTGCTCCGTAGCCGAACGCGACGTCGAGCCGGCCGAGCCGTCCCCGCCGCGCAGGCGTTCGACCTGGCCTGCCAGGTCTTCGATGCGCCGGTTCATTTCCTGCAGGGCGCCCACCAGGCGCGCAACCAGCTTGGAACTGTCGACCCCCTGCAGCTTCATGCGCGGCGCGCCGCCGTGGCTGTCGGCCATGACGGCGTCCTTTTCACCGGACACGGCCAATGGCGCCACCTCCTGCAATTCGTGCGCGATGAAGCCGTCCTGCGCGCTGTCGTCCATCACCATCCTGAACGTGCGCGGCCGCATCTTCAGCACCGATCGCAAGGCCCAGGCCCCGTCCATGTCCTCGATGTCGTACTTCACCCGGTAGTCCGACGTGGTGTTGTAGGACGTCGCCGATGGCGAAGTCTGGATCGTGCCCACCAGGCCGCCCGCGGCGTTTGTGAATACGATGGCCGAGGTGTGGTCCGCCTGCGGGCTGTACAGCGTGCCGAAGCGGCTGCCGCCGCCTTCGAAATTGATGGCCTGGCGCACCAGATAGTTGCGGTTGTACTCCGCCCCCAACACCCAGGTGGCCGCGGTGTTGATGCGGCCGCAGTCGTAGCCGATGACCTCGAAGATCAACGGCTGGTAGGCGCCGGTGCCCGTTCTCCCGCTGGTGATGTAGGCACCCGAGGGAAAACATTGGAGCGACAGCACGCTGGCGTTGGCGCCCGCGTCCTGCCACACGTTCACGCGGCTGCCCGCCGCCGCCGTGCCCGGCGCCACATTCAGGTTGCCGGTGCCGGAGGTGCTCTGGATGACACCCCCCGCATTGGGCCCGAATCCGGTCGCCCCGCGGACTTTCCAGCTCGCCGAATCGAATGCCAGGTCCTGCGCGATGGCGGGGTCGAACCTGGCGTAGGCCGCGCCATTCCAGCGATGCCACCCCGCGCCATCGACATAGATGTCGCCACAATCCGCGGTGGGCATCTGCAACGCATTGCTCCAGCTGCCCACGGCGCGCCACGCCTGCCAGGTGTCGGTGGCGGCATTGCCATGCCGGACGTAGGTGCGCGGCTTCTGCCCGGTAAAGAGCACGGACAATTCCTGGCAGACGATGCCGGCCGACAGCCAGTAGACGTTCATGTAACCGGCATTGAAGGCGCCACTGGGCGGCCAGTTCGAACCGGCCGACATGGGCGTGCCCGCGCTCCAGGTGTAGAACGTGTTGTCGGCCACCAGGGTGTTGGCGTCCGTCCCCGCGGCCAGGTAGACGTGGGTCATCGCCTGGTCCACGCGGGCCTGTTCGAACCAGGCGCCCCAGGTCGCGACGCCGGCGCTCTGGAAACGGTTGCGAATGAACTTGCGTGGATTCGCCAGCGTATAGGTCGTGTATTCCTGGTACACCGCGTTATTGCTGCCGGTGCCGAACCTGACCGACAGCAGTCCCGCCAGCGGCGCGGGATAGTTCGTCCCCGCGGCGGCGGCCGCATTCGTGTTCTGGCTATAGTCGCCAGGCGTCGCATAGGCGTTCAGGTCGTCGGCGGCGCCCAGCGGCCGCGCATTCACGCCGGGGATCTGGCCCTGCGGCACTTTGCCCGCATTGTCCAAGGTCGCGATGCCGCCCGGCGCCGCCAGTTGCGCGGAATCGACACTGGCCACCCAGGGCGACCATGTCCCCGTGATCAACGAGCGGTTGTAGACCTTGTTGCCGTTGCCAGCGTAGTAGACCTGGCATACGCCGGAGGTGACGGTGATGCCGCCCAGCTGCGCCGCCGACATGACCAGCAGGTAGCCCGACTGCCCGATGGGAAAATTCGTTCCTCCCGCCGCGATCGCGGAAGTCGCCACCGCCCACAGCCCGCGCTGCGTATACCCGTTCAGGTCCTGGCCGGCGGGCATCGAGCCCGCGTAAGACACCACGCTGGAGACGTCGGCAAGCTCTTTCCAGGCCGACCAGGTTGCGGACGCCACCCGCACGCGCCAGAAGCGCTGCATGGCGGCCGCCACGTTGGTGCGCGTGGTGTAGACCTGCACCACCGGCGTGCCGGTGGCCGTGACTTCCAGGAAGCCGACGTTGGCAGCCGGATAGTTGGTCCCCGCCGTGGCGCCGGCAATGGCCGCTTGGTAGAACGATCCCGGCGTGACGTAATCGTTCAGGTCGTGCGCCGCGGTTGGCAGCACGGTCGAGAACGCCGCCGGCAGTTGCGCGGCGGGCACTTTGCCGTTCGCATCCAGGGTGGCAAGGCCGTTGGCCGCGCCCTTCTGCGACAGCGCGGGCAGCTCCTGCCAGCTCGCCCAGACGCCGCCATAGAATGACCGCCAGAAGCGGCGCGAATATGCGCCGGATCGATACTGCGTGTACTCCTGATAGACGAACAGGCCGTCCGCGGAGGCGGCCACTTCCAGCAGGCCAGCCAGGGCAATCGGGTAATTGCTGCCCGTCTGGGCATTGGCGTTGGTGTTCTGGTGGTACCGCCCCGGGGCCGTGAGGGTGTTCAGATCCACGGCCGAGCCCAGAGACGATGCGTCCCACCTGCCCGCCAGATCCGACCGCACCTCGGTGAAGTTCTCGTTGACCTTCTGCATCGCCAGGCGCAGCGGGTCGCCCGTCTTGTCGTTGTCGGTCTTGCCGACGTTGATAGGTTGTATCGTCGCCATGGATGTCAGGGCCTGAAGACTTGTTGGAAGGTCACGGCCAGCGAGTACATCTCGCCGCCCATTGCGGTCAGGTCGTAATCGGCCGCGGTGTAGTACCCGGGCTCGCCCAACGGCGGCTGCCATTGGAATCCGCGATAGCCCTGGTGCCGGTCCAGGAATGCCACGATCGGCCCGATCTGCCCCGCCGAGCCCGAGAACTGCAGGGGCCAGGTGGCCACTTTGTTGTTGATGCCATCGGCCGCGGTCTGGCCGTAGCCGTCGCCGAATTGCGCGCTCAACACGCGGAACTTGGTTCGCCCCTGCGGATTGATGCGCGGCGACCAGTTGAAGATCTCGACTGCCATGGTCATGCCCCCGCTAAACGGTTGTTGTTGGCTTGCCAGGCCAGACCGCCCTGACGATACGATTGCGTCATGCGGCGGTCGACCAGTTGCGTGACGTATTCGCCGATCTGCTGGCCGAACTGCTTCCAGCCACCCTCGCCCGACTCGGTCGAGGAACTGACGTTGCCGTCCTGCACGTAGACGTTGACGGACACCCCGCCGGCCGTCTGGCCGCCGTCGCCGCCCACGTTCGGGAAGGCCGCGCGGATGCCGAGCGAACCGTCGGCGCCGCGATGCAGCGGCATGATGGCCTCGGGACCGGCTTCGCCCATGACGCCCATGGGGAACGCGACGGGGCTGGAGACCATGCCGTTGGTGAAGGCGCCGCCTTTGGCGAACACGGGAAACGCCTCGGCCACCGACGGCACGATGGCGCTGCCGGCGCTGCTGGCGCCCCCCGAGCCGAACAGGCCGGCAATGAGGCCCCCCGCCTTGCCGATCCAGCCGCCCAGGCCGCCCGAACCCGACATGAATTCCTTGCCCAGCAACGTCTCCATGAGCTGGGCGGAGGCCGCGGATGTCACCATCTTGGCCACGTTGTCCAGGAACGACAGCCCCATCTTGTCGAATTTCTCGGAGACGAAGTCATACATCTTGGTGCCCAGGATGTCCTGGATCTTGCCCGCCCCGTTGCGCGCGGACTCGAGCAGCTTGTCGTTCACCTTCGCCATGAAGTCGCCGTCCTTCTCGACGAGCCCGAGATCGCGCCGCCCCTTGTCGTACTTGTCCTGGCTCAGCGTGCCGTCCCGCAACGCGTCATCGAGCGCCCATTGCTTCTGGGCCTTTTCCCGCCTGGATTCGGCATCGGGATCCTCGAGATTCTCGATGTAGGCGCGCATCTTCGTCTGGTCGCGCAGCCTGTCGAGATCCCACGCGGCGGTCGTCAGGCGGTATTTGTCGTTGGGACTCTCGTTCGCGAACCGGCCGGTTTCGGTTTCGTACTCCATCTTCGCGGTTTCGGATGTCCGGCCCAGCATCCCGCCGGTCCTTTTCATTTCCGCCAGCGCCTGCTCGACCGCTTCCGACCGGATCGCCTGGGCATGCTTGTTCAGCGCGTCCGTCGACTTTTTCTTGCCGTCGGTGCCCTTATCAGTGGTGTCGTTGCTTTTCTGGCACGTGGTCGCGGCCCTCGCAACGGCGCTTTCCCACGCCCGCCGGGCCGACGCATTGCGATTGAGCTCGACGGTGTTCTGTCTGAGCGCCCTGTTTTCCGCCTCGATGTTCGCGGCGTTGTTGTTGTTTGCCATGGTCCTATACCTCTCATAGATCCGCTTCCGGCCCGCTTGCGCGGGCCGGACACGTCGTCAAGACCCCTTCTTGACCTTCGACATCAGGAACGCCTTCAACACGTCCGCCCCCGCCTCGGCGGGAGGTTCCTCGTCTTGCGCGCCCCAGCGCACCAGCATGTCGGTGGCGCGCAACTTGGCGCCCGCCGCCTGCGCCACCGTGGCGGCCAGGCTGGCCGTGAGCACGTCGGCCCGTTCGTCTCCCAACGGAGACGTGCGGTCCCACTCGCGCCACAGCGACACTTCACGGGTGTCGATGGTGTCCATCAACTCGCCCAGCGTGCGCCCCAGTCGAAGCGCCAGGACCATCAGGAAACGGAGGTCTGGCGTTTCCTGGAGGGCTTTTTTGCGCGCTCCGGCGCGCCCTCCCCGAGGTTGCCCAGCTCGATCGCCTTGGCCACCAGCGTGGCGTGCGCCAGCCCGTAGGCCGCGGCCACCACGGCGACGTCCTCGTCGCCGAAGACGCGCCGCGGCCCCTGCTCGGTCTGCTCGAACAGCGTGCGCACCAGCAGGCTGGCCGAGGCGTGGGTGTAGTCCACGCCCGGCGCGTCCAGCTTGGCGCGCACCACCTCGTTGTCCTCGCCCGGCACCACGCCCGCGGCCGCCCAGATCGCGCGGATGTGGAACAGGTGGTCGCCGGCGCTGGGCGCGCGCACGATGACGCGCGCGTCCTGCCATTGCGGCACGGTCACGGTTTCATGGGCGAAGCCGGCCAGCGGATCGACCGCCAGGCCGCGCAGGCCCGCGGCGCGGGCAGAGGAATTGATCGACGTGTCCGTCATGGCGTTCAGCCCCCGTTGGCGGGCGCGTCGGTCAGCTTGACGGCGCCGGTGACGCGCACGTTGAACGTGGCGGACACGACGTTGTCCAGCTGGCCTTGCCACTGGTATTGCGTCACCAGGCCGAGGAACTCGAACTTGGCGCCGTCGGCGAAGGTCACGCGGAAGGCGCGGGTCTTCTTGTCGCTGCGCGCGGCCACCAGCGCCTTCTGGGCGGGATCGCCGGCCTTCCAGTTGCCGGCCATGCTGAAGGTGCCGCTGTCGTCCAGGCCCAGGGCGTATTCCTTGGCGGTGGACTTGAGCACGGTGACGTCGATCTCGGTGGTCTGGCCGCCCTGGAAGTTCGGGTCCTTGATGGTGATGGCCAGATCGGCGTAGCTCAGGCCGGCGGCGCCCAGGTCTTCGGTGGCCGTGGTCGACACTTCCAACTGGGTGCCCTGGGTTTGAACGAATTGCGAAACGGTAGTACCTGCCATTGCAGACTCCAAAAAAAAAGCCCGCCAGGGGCGGGCAACATCGGCGTTTCCGGGAATCCGGAGCGGCCATGAAAAAGCCCCGCGGCAATTGCCGAGGGGCTTGGTCGGTACGTTCAGATTCTCTTCGGGCGCAACTTGGCCCGACGACTCAATTATGCGGACGTGGCCCGCGCGCCGCAAGCTTTTGCGCGATCGGCGTGTCGCAGTTGCGGCGCCGTCACCAGCCCGCGCCGGCGCAATGCCGGCAGCAGTGCGACCTTGGCTTCCTGATACGCGGCGTGCTGCTGCTCGGGCGTCAGGCGCGGGTTGCTGAAGACGCGGGCGCCGGCCGCGCGGTTGCCGGCGTGCACGCCGATCGCCGAACGCTGCTGCCACGGCAGCTCGTCGATACACAACTCGGTCTGCTCGCCGCGCGCCGCGGCCAGGCGGGTGTCGACGTCTTCATCGTCATAGGCCTCGTTGGCCGTCATGCCGCGCGCGAACGCCGAGACCCGGCCAACGCCCAGCGCGGGCCGGTAGCCGCGGCTCCAGTGGTACCACTCCATGATCAGCGCTTCGACCTGATCCGATTCTTCCCGCGTCATGCTCTGCCCCTTCTGGTTCTGGCCCTGCGCCGCCTGCGGCCGGCCGGCGCGTTCCGCCGGCCGCGACGCGAAGGAGCGCGCGACGGCGGCGCCCGCCTGCGATGCCGCCGCGACCCAGCCCTGCGGTGCCTGCAATGCCATGTTTCCTGCCTGATTCATTTGCCGCTCCTTGCCGTTGAGTTCGATGCCGGTGTCCGTCGCTGGTGGACGCTGCCGGGGTGGCGCCGCCCGGGCGCCGGTGTTGCGGAGCGCCGTTGCGGCGGTCCGGATGGATGAGGGGGAGAAGCCCTTTGGTAGCGATACGCTACCCACGCTTCCGTCTGATAACAGCACACGTTTTGGGTAATCCATGGGTAAGATTCTACAAATGTATAATCCTGTTTTCAACACTTGTTGTTGCACAATTTTCCACAACTGTTTAGCGTTGACACCATGGCTCTCGGAAAACAAATCAGGCGCTACCGCGCCGCTCTCGGTCTTACCCTGGAACAGCTGGAAGCGCGCACGGGCGTCGGCGTGGGCACCATCGCCGCGCTCGAGGGGCGCGACAGCGAACGCTCCAAGTACGCGGCCCGCCTGGCGGCCGGATTGGGGCTGTCACTCGAGCAATTGCTGGACGAGTCGGCGCAGTATCCGCCGGACATCGTGCTGGCCGATGCCGGCGGTAGCGACACCGCGCGCAGGGACCACGGCGCGGACGACGATCTGCGCATCCCCCGCTTCGATACCGGCGGCGCCATGGGCGCGGGCGTCGAACTGCGCGACCAGCCCGGCGTGATCCAGAGCCTGCGCGTCAGCCAGGAATGGCTGCACAAGAACCTGCGCCACTACACCACGGCCGCCAACCTGTGCGTGGTGACCGGTTTCGGCGACAGCATGCGGCCCATGTACAACCCGGGCGATCCACTGCTGGTGGACCTGGGCGTGGTCAAGGCGGAGGTCGACGGCGTGTTCTTCTTTCGCGTCGGCAACGAGGGCTTCATCAAGCGCCTGCAACGCATTCCCAGCGCCCAGGGCCTGCTGATCCGCGCCAAGTCCGAGAACACCAAATACGATGCCTGGGACATCACCGAAGACATGGACCTGCAGATTTTCGGGCGCGTGCTGAAGGTGTGGCGCAGCGAGGATCTGTGACGCCGCGCGGCGGCGTCAAGCCGCCTGCGGGCGCGCGCCGGCAAGATCACAACGGCCTTGCCCGGCGCCGCCCGAGCGGATGCTACAGCCCGACGCGCTGCGGTTGCGGCGATTGCCAGCTGCCGTCCAGCAAGGCCGGCTTGGGCCAGTAATAGCGCAGCGTGATCGTGAACGGCCCCGCCGGCGCCGGCAGCCAGTTGGCCTCGCCGCCCTTGCCGGGCGTCTGGGGCTGGATGTGCAGCGTCAGCCCGCCATCGCGATCGCGCTTGAGCGCGGGCAGCATCGACGAATCGACCAGCGTGCGCCGGGCCGCGTGAGGCGCCTGCGTGGCCCCGGCCGGGCGCTGCAGCGTCACCGACCAGAACGCATTGACCGGCGGCAAGGCGCGCGGCGCGAACCGCAGCGTATACGGCTGGGCGCCATCCAGCGGCTGGCCCGCGGCGTCGGTGGCCAGCACCGCCGTGATCGATTCCTCGCGGCTGTCCGTGCCCAGGCCGACCTGCGCGCCGGTGGCGCGCGCCAGATAGTCGTTGCCAAGCGTGCGGCGGTCGCCGAACAGCGTATCGGCCTTGCCGTCCAGCGCCAGGCGGCGCTTGTCGATCTCGTTCTGGCCATCGTGCATGCCTTCCTGCATGACCTGGCGCAGGCGCGGATTGCTGCGGTCGGTGACCGCCGGCGCGTCGGGCCGGATGCGCATGCTGTCGAGACGCTTGCGCAGCGTCTTCTCGCTGTGCGCCACCGGCGCGAACTGCAGCAGGAAGCCCAGCTGGTTGTAGTACTCGAGCGAGGTGCGCATCTGCGCGGGCGATTCGGGCGCCAGCCACTCCACCGTGGCCGGCGTGGGCGGCGCCTTCTTCAGGTAGGCCGAGAGCGTCTGGATGCGGTAGCCGGCCTCGATGCGCTTGACGTTGGCCTGGTCCGAGGCCGAGAAGCGCTGGATGCGCCCCGCCAGGCTCACCAGCTCGGTCTCGGCGCGGATCACCGTGGCCATGCCCTTGGGCGCGGCGCCGTTCCAGCGCGGCCCCGTCACCAGATACCTGCCGCCGCCATTGCCCGTGGCGCGGCTGCCGATATAGGCAAAGTTGTAGCTATACAGGTCGGTCAGCCGCAAGGCGTGGTAGCGCCTGGCCTCCATCGGCGGCACGCTGATGACGACGGGCTCGGCGCGCAGGTCCAGCACGGCGGAGAACTGCGGTGCGTCGTCCGGCGCGGGCTCGGCGCGGCCGAGGGTGTTGAACGGCCCCTGGTAGTGGGGATTGCCCCGGTCGATGCTGGCGGCGTACATGGCCTGGTAGCTGGCCACCATGGGATAGCCGTAGACATAGGCTTCCTTGGCGATGCGGCGCGCCTCGGGCGCTGACACGCCATCGATGCCGACGTACTGCGCCCCCGTCGCCGCGTCGGACGAGGTGAAACTGCAGCCGGCCGCGCCGGTGCACAACGTCAGGACAAGCAGGCCGCGAACATAGCGGGTCGATCGAGCGCCAGCGGGGCGTATGCGCATTCCATGCTCCAACACGGGAAGCGGTTGGCAACGCCCGGATGGCGGCAGCGTCGCGACAAAAACAGTCGCACAAATTCTGGCACATTTCACCACGCTCGGGATAGCGCGCGCGGATGACGAGACGACGTTGCGCAAGCCGCGCAGGCGCATGGCGCCTGGCGTGCCATGCGAATTCGGTGAATCAGTCCGGCAAATGCAGGGCTTGCAGCTGGCGCGGCGCAATCGGCGTGATCGCGCTTTCGCTGGCGCAGGCGTCGGTGGTCAGGTGCTGGATCAGGTCGAGCGTGGTCGAGCGCCGGGTCAGCATCAGGCAGGTGACTTCCGCGTCGGCCACGCGCGTGGCGTGCCAACAGCCGGGGCGCATGCAGACGCCCTGCCCGGGATCGACGCGAAACGCCGCCAGCGTGGCCAGGTCGGGGCTGCCATCGGCCGCGCTGCGGGCCACTACCTGGATGATGGCGCCGGTCAGCGGCACGATCGCCTGCTGCGTCAGCAGGTGCTTTTCCAGGCTGGCGACCTCGGGCGAGGCGCTGCGGTAGTTGACCCACAGTACCTCCGCGTCACCGCCGGCCCCGGTGTTGAAGACGTGTTCCTGCCAGAAGTCGGTGGCGGCGTTGCTGAACAGCGGCACGCCGTTGCCCTGCGGGATCGGCTTGCCGAGCATCCAGCCATAGGACGCGAAGGCATCGGCGGTCAGGTCGTATACGGGCAATGCGGCAACGCTGGTCATGTCTCGTCCTTGGCGGATGGGGTGGCAGCGGTGCGCTTGGGAAATTCGGCGGCGTAGTCGAAGTCGCCGCGCGCGATCGCCGCCAGGATGGCGGTGCGCCGTTCGGCGGCGCGCTTGAGGTTGGCGGCGGTCGGCTTGACGCGGATGCGCTCCACGCAATGGCGGCCCTGGTAGAAGAAACCGATCTCGATGGACGATTCGGATGCCGGACGGACGCCGTCGAATCCCTTGCTCATGCCGACACCTACGCCGGATGCGAGCCGGCGCCCCCTGGAAAGACCCGGATTATCGCAGTTTTTCGAGTATTCCAGCCGCTTCGCCGCCCTTTTCCTGCGCCGCCTGGCTGGCCAGCGCCAGCCTGCGCCAATTGCGGCTGGCGTAGGCATGGGCCTGGCGCAGCCCCGCCCACAGGCCGAGTCGCTTGGCCCAGCGCCAGCGGCCGGCGGCCTCGAATTGCGTGGTCCGGCGCACCTCGGTGCCCTGGCCGGGCATCGGCGTCAGTTCGAAGGTATCGACCAGCGTCCCGACCCAGTGGGCGCACCAGACCGTGCTGCGCTGCATCTGGTAGCGCAGGCGCTCGTCGGGCTGCAGGATCAGGATGCGCTGGTCGATGGTGCCGCGATCGGTGGTGCATTGACGCGTATGGCCCACGGCCGGCGCGCCTTCGAGCACCTTGCAGCTGATCGGCTTGGGCACGCCCAGGCGGAACAGCAAGGGCCGGCTGTCGTCCATGCGCGCATGCAGGAAGTGCGGCCAGATGTGCTGTGGCTCGCACGGGAACAACCAACGGGATTCGATCTGCATGCGGACTCCTGGCCACGATGACGCGCCGTCGATGCGGCCCTGGACGCTGTTATAACGCCTATTGCCCCTGCTCTGGAGACCGCCATGCCCACCGACCTGTCATCGCAGTACGTCTTCCTGGACGCCACCGGCGACGCCACCCCGCTCGCGGGCGGCGACGCCTTCTGGTCGCAATCACACGAGGACCTGGAACGCTACGGCCGCGGCTGGCTGGTGTCGGAATACACCTGCGCCCGCGACTGGCCGCAATGGGAGATGCATCCGCAGGCCGACGAGATCGTGCGCCTGATGTCCGGCGCGGCCGAGCTGCACCAGGAGGGCCCCGCCGGCACGCAGGTGGCCCGGCTGCGGGCGGGCGACGCCTACGTGGTGCCGCGCGGCGCGTGGCACACGCTCAAGGTGGTGGAGTCCTGTCGCATCCTGCACATCACCATGGGCGCGGGCACGCAGCACCGGCCGGTCTGAGGATCGCAAGGCCGCGCCGCGGCGCCTGGTGGCGTCCCGCGCCGGTCAGCCCGCCGCGACGGCGGCGCGGATGCGCGGCAGCTCGCGGTCGTCGATGGGCCAATGCAGCACCGCCGCCAGCACGCCCAGCGCCATCGCGCCGATCCAGATCAGGTCGTACGAATGGGTCGCCTCGTACACCACGCCGCCCAGCCAGACGCCGAGGAACGACCCCACCTGGTGGCCGAAGAAGATGAAGCCGAACAGCGTGGTGATGTAGCGCACGCCGAACACCTGCGAGATCAGCCCATTGGTCAGCGGCACCGTGCCCAGCCAGACGAAGCCCATGACCGCCGCGAACACGTACACCGACGCGGGCGACAGCGGCAGCAGGAAGAACAGCGCCATCGCGGCGGTGCGCAGCAGGTAGATGCCGGCCAGCAGATACTTGCGGCGATGGTGCGCGCCCAGGATGCCGCAGACATAGGTGCCGGCGACATTGGCGAGCGCGATGATGGCCAGCGCCGCAACCGCGTCCGCCGCCCGCAGGCCCTTGTCCATCAGGTAGGCCGGCAGGTGCGTGCCGATGAAGGCCAGCTGGAAGCCACAGGCCAGGAAGCCCAGGTTCAGCAGCCAGAAGCCGGGCTGCGCGAAGGCTTCGCGGATCGCCGCGCCCAGCGGCTGGTCGGGCGCGGAAGCGGCGCCCGCCGCGCGCCGCGAGGTTTCCTTCAGCGGCAACGCCAGCGGCATGGCCACCGCCAGCACCGCCGCGAAGATCAGCAGCGCGCCGACCCAGCCGGAACCGCCGATCAGCCACTGCGCCGCGGGCACCATGGTGAACTGTCCCAGCCCGCCGACCGCGCCGGCCACGCCCAGCGCCCAGCCGCGCCGCGCGGGCGGCACCAGGCGGCTGAGCGCGCCGTAGATGACGGCGAATGCCGTGCCGGAAAGCGCGATGCCGATGCAGATGCCGGCGCTCCACATGAAGGCCGCGGGCGTGGCGGCGTGCGCCATGCCGGCCAGGCCCAAGGCGTAGAACACCAGCCCGCCCAGGATGACCTTGGCCGAGCCGAAGCGGTCGGCGATCATGCCCGTGAACGGCTGCGCCACGCCCCAGGTCAGGTTCTGCACCGCCAGCGCCATGGCGAAGGTTTCGCGCGACCAGCCCCGGTCCATGGTGACCGGCAGCAGGAACAGGCCCTGCACGTGGCGCACGCCCAGCGCCAGGCCCATGACGATGCCGCCCGCCAGCACCATGAGCCACAGGTTGCGTGACGGGGCGGCGGGGCCGGGCGAAGAAGCGACGGACGATGCGGCGACGGACATGGCGAACCTCGGGCGTGGGACGTCGATCCCGTGCGGATGGATGGATGACGCTATTACAGGGGCGCCTGGGCCGCGCTTCAACTGATTATTTTTCGCCGGCTGCATGCGCGCCGGGAATGCCAACCGGCAGCCACAGCGAGAACACCGAACCCTTGCCGGTCACCGAGCGCAGCGAGATGTCGCCATGCAGCAGGTCCGTCAAGCGGCGCACGATGGCCAGCCCCAGGCCCAGCCCCTCGTTGCCCGGCGACGCGGCCGGGCCGCCGGCGCCGCGCGTGAACTCGGTGAAAACGGTTTCCCGCAGTTCGGGCGCGATGCCCACGCCGGTGTCCCAGACCTGGATCAGCACGCCGCCGCGCCGCCCGCGCGCCGACAGCAGCACCCAGCCGGCGGGCGTGTACGACAGGGCATTGCCCAGCAGGTTGTCGAGGATGCGGCGCAGCAATGCCGGATCGGTCTGCAGCGCCAGCGAGGTCGGCGCCACCACGAGGCGCAGGCCCCGCGCCCGCGCCTGCGGCTCATAGTCCAGCCGGATGTCGTCGAACAGGGCGTCGAGCGCGACGGCGCGGCGCTCCAGGCGCACCAGGTGCGCGTCCAGGCGCGACACGTCCAGCAGGCCGTCCAGCAGACGGTTCAGCCCGTCGAGCACGCCCTGCTGGCGCCGTGCGACATGCAGGGCGTCCTGCGGCGTGACGCTGCCCTGCTCGGCGCGGCTGGCCAGGATGTCGGTGAACATGCCGAGCGCGTGCACCGGCTGGCGCAGGTCGTGCCCGGCCGCCGCCAGGAAGCGGGTCTTGGCGCGGTCGGCCGCGGCCACGCGGTCGCGTTCGTGTTCCAGGCTGCGTATCAGGGCGCTGTTCTCGAAGCGCAGCGCCACGGTGGTCTTGAGGCTGCGATAGGTGACCGCGCTGAAGTACAGGTTCACCGCCAGCAGGCAGACGCCGAAGGCCGCGTACACCAGGTGCAGCCCGTCGGCCGCCACCAGGCAGGCGGCGATGAACGGCGCCACCATGCCCAACGCCGATCCCACGTAGGCGGGCGGATAGGCCGACAGCGACGGCACCGCGCCGCTGCACATGCCGGCCAGCATCACGCAACCGAACGCCAGCAGCAGGTCCTGCCCCGACACCACCGCCAGCAGCCCCGCCAGCCCCCATAGCAGACCCGAGGTCCAGGACAGCAGGCAGAAGCCGCGCACCCAGGGCCGCACCGGTCCGGCCGCACGCCGCAGGAACCGGCGGCAGACGATCACGCGCGCCAGCGTCAGTAGATACACGGCGCCGATCCACGCCGCCAGCACCCCGGCGGGCGCGGCCTCGCGCATGACGTACAGCACCGGCAACGCGACGGCGAAATTGGCGAACAGGACGCCATAGGATTGCTTGTAGAGCAGCGTGGCCAGCTCGGTCGCGACGGCGTCGGCGACGGGGCCCGCGTGCGTGACGGCGGTGCCCGGCGGATGGGGCGGGGATAGCGCGGCAGGGGCGGTCATGCGCCTGGATCGGTCCCTATAATGGTGCCTCATTCTGACACAAGCCGCGGCGCCCTTACCGCCTTCATGACCCCGACCTCCCCGCCCCCCCTGCTGCGCGTCCTGCTGGCCGATGACCATGGCATCGTGCGCGAGGGCCTGAAGATGGTGCTGAGCCAGGCGGGCGCGATGATCGGCTCGATCGACGAAGCGGCCACCGGCGAACAGGTGCAAGCGCTGCTGGCCGCGCACGGCGCCGACGTACTGGTGCTGGACCTGGGCATGCCCGGCGTGGCGGGTTCGGGCTGGGTGCGCGCGCTGCGCGAACGCCATCCCGCCCTGCACATCATGGTGCTGACCGCCAATACCGACGCCCGCAGCCGCCAGGCGATCCTCGACGCCGGCGCCGACGAATACCTGGCCAAGACCGGCAACTCGCGCGAGCTGATGGCCGCGATCCAGCGATTGCACGACGGCCAGGCCGGCCGCCCGGCCCAGCCGCGGCCCACCCATGCGCCGGCGCCGGCCGAGACCCTGACGCGGCGCGAGCAGCAGGTGCTGGCGCTGGCCGCGCAGGGCGCCACCGCCGCGCAGATCGGCGCGGCCCTGCACATCAGCCCGCTGACGGCGCGCAAGCATCGCGAGAACCTGATGCGCAAGCTCGCGCTGCACAGCACCGCCGAACTGGTGGCCTACGCGGTGCGGCTGGGCCTGCCCAGCGCCTGATCCGGGCGACGCCTGCCCGGCGCCTGATCCAGGCGGCGCCTGCCTGAGCGCCGCCCCACGGCGCTGGCCAAAATACGGCACGCGCCGTATTTGCTACCGAATCTTCCAAACGTAGACTGGTTTCGCAGCATCCGCTTTCTCTTTCCGACAGGGCCATGGGAGATCGCGGGGCTGCACCGCACTCCCCACGCCACCTCCCCGCGCGGCCCGCTCCGGATCGCGCCTGGCACGTGCGCGCCCGCGCCAGGCGCCTGCCCCGGCGCTGCGGGCGTCCCCGTCCACGACCCGCTGCACCGCCACCATGCCCCCTGCTTCCTGTCCGTCCGCCGCCCTCCCGTCCTCCCCGCTGGCCGATCCGGTCAGCCAGCTGGTGCGGGACGAATCCGAACGCCTGCGCCGCTTCGTGCTGCGCCAGGTGGGCAACAGCTCCGACGCGGACGAGATCACGCAGCAGGCCTTCGTCGAGATGTCGTCGTGCTACGAGCGCTTCCGCGGCGAGAGCAAGCCGTCGACCTGGCTGTTCGGCATCGCCCGCAACCTCATCCGCAACCACCTGTCGCGCGCTCCCGAACGACGCTATGCGTTCGTGAGCGAGGACGCCCTGGTCGAGGAACATGACCGCCGCTCGGACCCGGCCGCCCGCACCGAGCTGATGCAGACGCTGCGCATCCTGGACCGGTCGCTGGCCGCCCTGCCGCCCGACCTGGGCGACGTGCTGGTGATGATCTGCGCCGACGGCATGTCGTACGAGGAAGCCGCGGCGCGGCTGGATCTGCCGATCGGCACGGTGCGCAGCCGCCTGTCGCGGGCGCGGTCGCTGCTGCGTTCGCGCATGCGCCAGCAGGGCGCGTGGCTCGACGATTGAGACGCCTGCCGGCGCGCTGTTAACGGTTCGTTTTCTATCGTTACATTTATCGCTTCTTTGCTTGCTACTGCTGGTTACAGTGCTGCCTTCGTTCCCCTTTGGCAGGCATCACCACCATGCGGCACGTCCGGCTTCGCTCGATCCCCTTGATTGCCCCTTCGTCCGTCACCGCGCGGGCCGCGTCATGAGGCGCGCCGTCATGCTGCGGCCGCTGGCGCTGGCCGTGGCGCTGGCCGGCCTGTGGGCCAGCCCCGTCCACGCCGAAGACGAATTCGCCGACTGGCAACGCGACTGCGTCGGCCGCACCTATGCGATCACCCCGGACGTGTCCTGCAACCGCGACTACGCCGAGGGCCTGGCCGCCGTGCTGACCGGCAAGGCGGACGACACGGCCGGCACCTGGGGCTACATCGACAAGCAGGCCCGGATGGTCATCACGCCCGCCTTCCAGGAAGCGGAGTCGTTCCAGAACGGCCTGGCCGCGGTGCAGCAAAACGGGCTGTGGGGTTTCATCGACAAGCGCGGCGAATGGGTCATCAAGCCGCGCTTCACGCGCGCCTCGGGCTTCAACGCGGAAGGCACCGCGCTGGTCGAGGAGGACGAGCGCGACGTGCTCGTCAATCGCCAGGGCCAGATCGTCAAGACCTTCGAGCTGGGCACCCGCTCGTGGGGCTTCGAGCCGGGCCAGAAGCTGGCGGCGATGGAGGTGCCGCAGGCGCCGCGGCTGTTCAATACCGCGACCGGCCGCGCCATGACGCTGCCCGGCGACGTGATGATGCTGAACCGGCCCGTCGCCGGCTACCTGCCGGCGCAGCGGCGCAGTTCGCGTTATGGCGGCCTGTGGGGCCTGCTCGACGCCAACGGCAAATGGGCCATCGCGCCCGACGTGCTGCGCTCGGAGCAGCCGCCGCTGCGCGACGGCGACACACTGGCCGTGTACCGCCAGAACGCCTGGGCATTCGTGCGCCCCGACGGCTCGCCCTTGTCCAGGGAGCGCTATGAAAGCGTGGCGCAACCCGCCGCCGGCCTGTGGCTGGCCAAGCCGCGTGACAAGGCGCAGTACGTGCTGCTGGACGCGGACTTGCGGCCGATGCGCACGTTCACCAACCCCTACGTGGGCGTGGAGGAAAGCGGCGACTGGAAGGTGCTGTCCGACGTCGACGCCGTCGTGATGGTCGCCCCCGGCGGCAACGTGCTGGTGACGCCGGCCGCCTTTGGCCGTGTCACCGTCAGCGACGGCCTGGCCTGGCTGTATGGGCACGGTCCGAACGACGCCTTCGCCAGCGACGCGGCCAAGCCGGCCGACGAGACGGACCCTGCCGACGCCGCGGCGCAGGCCGAGGCGCAGGCCGAGGCGCAGGCCGAGGCGCAGGCCGAGGCGCAGGCCGAGGCGCAGGCCGAGGCGCAGGCCGAGGCGCAGGCCGAGGCGCAGGCCGAGGCGCAGGCCGAGGCGCAGGCCGAGGCGCAGGCCGAGGCGCAGGCCGAGGCGCAGGCCGAGGCGCAGGCCGAGGCGCAGGCCGAGGCGCAGGCCGAGGCGCAGGCCGAGGCGCAGGCCGAGGCGCAGGCCGAGGCGCAGGCCGAGGCGCAGGCCGAGGCGCAGGCCGAGGCGCAGGCCGAGGCGCAGGCCGAGGCGCAGGCCGAGGCGCAGGCCGAGGCACAGGCCGGACCGGCGGATCCGCCGCCGCCGATGTCGCCCGCCCTCACGGACGCCGCGCCGGTGCCGATGACCGCCGACGCCGCCGGGCCGGCCGTCGAGGCCGCCGCGGTCGCGGAGACCGCCGACAATGCGGCGCCGGCCGCCGCCGATGCCGCGGCCGATAGCGCCACGGCCGCCGCCACGGAAACCGGCACCGCCGTCCAGGTGCCGGGCACCGACAGCGAAGCCACGCTCAGGCAGATCTACCGCGCCGACGGCACGCCGCTGCTGGACAGCGACACCGTCGAACGCCTGGGCCAGTACCGCGTGCTGCCTTTCTCCCCGCGAAACGCCGGCGGCCGATCGCGCGACGCGGCGCCCGGCGCCGAGCAGTTGCCGCTGGCCCTGCTGCGGCCCAACGACTACCAGCAGCCCACCGGCATCCTGACGCGCTCGGGCAAGATCGTCATCAATCCCGATTGGGACGACATGAATAACTACGGCGCCGCCGCGCCGTTGCTGGTGAAGACGCGCAAGGGCACGGTGGGCGCCATCGACGCCGAGGGCAACTGGATCCTGCCGCCCACCTACGCCGGCATCGGCGGCTTCAAGGGCGCCTACAGCTGGGCCCGCACGCCGGCCATGAGCCGCGACGAGGCGGTGCTGATCGACACCCACGGCAACCCGCAAAAGCTGCCTGCGTATGTCGAGGTCAACGGCGAGAAGATCGACGGCGACCTGCTCTACTTCTACAAGCTGGACGAGCGCCGCAACCGCCGCTGGGGCCTGTGGAACATCCGCAGCGCCAGCGCCGCCGTGGCGCCCACGCTCGAGCGCATCGACGACTTCCAGGACGACTGGGCCAAGGCGCAGGACGGCGAGCGCTGGGGCGTCATCGACCGCCACGGCAAGTGGATCGTGCCCGCGACTTATGCCGGCAGCTACGCGCTCGATTACCTGGGCAACGGCTACCTGCTGGTGCGCGAGCCGAAAAGCAAGGATGACTCGGGCTACAGCGACGACTACCGCCTGATCAACCTGCGCACCGGCAAGCGCAGCGTGGTGCTGCACGAAAAGCCGCAGGACCTGAAGCAGGGCCGCTATCTGGGCCAGGGCAAGGACGGCGCCACGCTGCTGTTCGACGCCGACGGCGGCATGACCCGCCTGTTCGACGGCGTGCCCGACCGCAAGGAGCAGTTCGGCGACTGGATCTACGTGCAATACCGCTCGCGCAACGGCGCCATCGACGCGCGCGGCAATCTGAAGGTCTCCGCCGGCTATGGCGAGTTCAATCCGTTCTTCGTGCAGCCCGAGGGCCTGGCGCGCGTCTACGACGGCCAGCGCTACCGCCTGATGGACCAGAACGGCAAGGCCCTGCTCGAGAAGCGCGGCGACGGCACGCCGCTGGCGTCGATGCAGCGGGTGATCTTCCGCGACCGCGACTCGGCGGAAAGCGTCATGACCGACCTGCAGGGCCGCGAGATCACCCGATTCAAGGGCGAATTCAGCGTCGAGGAGCGCACCGCCGGCGAGGGCGTCGTGGCCTACCGCGGCAGCGGCGACCGCTACGGCTTCGTCAATGCCGCCGGCAAGCGCGTCGTCGGGCCCTACTTCAACCGGCTCGGTCCGCTGCGCGACGGCCTGGCGCTGGCGCGGCGCGACCAGCGCAGCGGCAAGCTGCTCGGCTACATCGACCTGACCGGCCGCTACGTGATCCCGCCCGAGTTCGGCTGGGCCAGCGACTTCAAGGAGGGCCGCGCGCTGGTGCGCCGCGATCGCCTGCTGGAATTCATCGACACCCGCGGCAAGACCACCGCGATGTTCGGCCTGCTGTGCGGCCAGGTCATCGTGCTGGACGCGCAGGAACGCGTGACCTGGCCACGCGAAAAGCTGACCTGCCCCGAGGCCACCGAGGCCGAAGACGCGCCCGTCCCCGAATCCGCCAAAGCAGAACAATCATGAGCACACGCGCGTTTCACGCCACCCGTATCGCCTGCGCCGTCGCCGCGCTCGGCCTGTCCCTGTCCGTCCATGCGCAGTATCGCCAGGACGGCATCCCCTGCGTCGATGGCCTGATGGATCCGGCCACGACCAGCCGCGACCTGCAGGCCTACGACGGCCCCGTCGGTTGCATCGGCCCGCTGTCGGACAACCGCGCCGCGGTGCTGCTACCGTCCTCGCTCGAGGAAATCGACCGCGTGCCGACCGACAAGTCGCTGCGGCGGCACGCCTGGGGATTCATCGACGGCAACGGCAAGCTCGTGGTCAATCCGCAGTTCGAGCGCGTCGGCAACTTCCACCATGGCCTGGCCGCGGTGCGCTGGAAAGGCAAGTGGGGCTATATCGACGGCAAGGGCAAGATGGCGGTGCCGCCGCGCTACGACAGCGCGGGCGACTTCGTCGAGGCCGGGCTGGCGGTGGTGACGCTGGACGGCCAGCACCAGCTGATCGACCGCGCCGGCAAGGCCGTGGGCGACGCGCTCGACGCCAGCGTCGAGCACGTCAGCCTGCGCGAAGGCCGGCCGGCGCAATTGTCCGTCACCTACCGCGAGGAATACCGCTCGGCCGACGGCGAACGCCGCTACGCCAAGGACGGCCTGCGGGTGGTGTCGGGCTACGGCAAGGACCTGTTCGTCGGCATCGACAGCCATGGCATGTACGGCCTGCTCGACGCCGACTGGAACTGGCGGGTGGAGCCCAAGTTCAGCGATATCACGCGGCAGAAGGACGACCCGCTGGCGCTCGGCATCGGCGACGATGAAGTGGTTTTGATCGACGACAAGGGCGCGCTGATCGGCGAAGGCAAGCGCTACCAGCGCCTGGGCCGCGTGGGCAAGGCGTTCTGGAGCGCGCAGCTGCCGACCAGGGGCTATGCATTGCTGGACGCGAACGGCCAGCAGATCGCCACGCTCACCAACGAGGAAGCGAACGCCTCGGACATCTACGACAACACGCTGGTCTACGCCTCGGGCGACACGCTCAAGGCCTATGTGCCCGGACGCCCCGACGCGCTGACGCTGGGCAGCCGCGACATCAAGCCCGACCAGAACGAAGGCGGCTATCTGCTGTTCCGCGACAAGGCCGGCAATGTCGCCGGCCTGCTGACGCCCAAGGGCGCCTGGCTGCAGGGCGACAGCGCGCCGCCGTGGCTGGCGCAGGCCGGCCGGCTGGCGGTGCGCCAGGGCAAGCTGTGGCTGTCCAGCCAGGACGGCCAGCTGCTCAACGCCATCGACGCCGACGGCCGCGCGGTGCTGCAACCCGAGGCGGTCGAGGCGGCGCAAGGCTCGCAACTGCGCGACATGCCGCTGGACGTGGTCGATGGCCCGCTCGGCCTGCTCGGGCAAGGCTATTGCCACTGCACGGAAGGCGGCGCCGGCCTGCTGCTGGCCGATGGCAGCGTCGCCACGCAAAAGGACTGGGACGAGGTCGTGGCGCTGGACGGCCCGCGCGACAGCGACACGCAGGACGACGTCTCCGCCGCCGAATCCCTCACCGCCGACCAGTTGCGCTTCGCCGCGCAGACCGAAGCGGGCATGCAGTTGCTCGACGGCCGCGGCAAGCCCATGGACCTGCCGGCGCAACAACACATCGGCGCCTTCCGACACGGCTACGCGCTGATCTACGCCAAGGGCGAGACGCGCCTCATCGACCGCGCCGGCAAGACCTACGCGCTGCCCGACTACTTCGAGGCCGAGGTCGTCGCGCCGGGACTGGTGCGCTACCTGAAGACCGCGGCCGAGGGCGATCCGTGGGGCCTGTACGACTTCGTCGCCGGCAAGGAAGTGTCAGCCCCGGCCTTCCAGTACATCGGCGCGTTCCACGACGGCCGCGCGGCCGCCTCGCTGGGCAAGGACAAGGTCGGCGTGATCGACGCGCAGGGCAAATGGATCGTGCCGCCGCGCCACAACGACGCCCGCTACGTCAGCGACAAGCTGTGGCTGATGTACCAGGCGGGCTCGCAGGAAGACGACTACCGCCGCCCCGCGGCGCTGTTCAATCGCGACGGGCGCATCCTGACCAGCTTCCAGCCGGCGCTGGACGTCTCGCGCGATGGCAGCGGCGCCTACCTGGCCTACAGCGAGAAGAACCGCTGGATCGTCGCGCCCGATGCCTCCGACGCGCTCGACCTGCAGGACGCCAGCTACACCCCCATGGGCACCTGGCTCGCCATCCGCCGCGCCGACCGCCACGGCTACGTGGACGGCCAGGGCCGCTGGCAGATCGCGCCGGGCGCGGTGGCCGGCACCTCGTTCCAGGGCAAGCCGGCGCGCGCGCTGCTGAGCGGCGACGACGGCGCCCGCCTGATCGACGAACAGGGCAAGACCGTGGCCAGCCTGCCGGCCGGAGACTGGTACTGGCCGACAGGATCGGCCTGGCTGCTGCGTTCCGGCGCGGACGCCCAGGGCAAGCCGATCACCCTCTACGCCGACGCCACCGGCAAGACCCGCCTGACGCTGCCGGGCACCGCGACCTCGTTCTCGGAAGGCCAGGCGGCCATCGTGCTGCCCAACGGCAGCATGCGCGCGGTCAATGAAAAGGGCGTCGCGGGCGGACCGACCTTCGACTACCTCGGCCCGCGCCACGATGGCCTGGCGCCGGCGCTGGTCGGCGATGGCTACGGCTATGCCGACGGCCAGGGCCGGCTGGCGGTCGCGCCGGTCTACCTGTGGGCCTCGGCCTACGCCAACCAGCGCGCCGTGGTGTCGACGCGGGAGTTCTCGATGATCCTGGACGAACGCGGCACGATGGTGGCGCGCGTCACCCTGGAATGCGGCATCCGCACGCTCTACGGCAGCTACAACCAGCGCCTGTGGCCGCTGTCGATGCCGCAGCGCTGCCGCCAGTAAGGCCGCGCGCGCCGGCTCGAGCCGGCGCGCGTCCCGCCTGCGTTGGGTCCGTTCGCGGCAACCCTTGCTACTGCGCGTCCAGCGCCAGATAGCGGCGGGTCTGCACGATCTCTTCGCGTTCCTTGAAGCTGGTCAGGCGGTCGGCCAGCGCGCTGCTGTCGCCGGTTTCGCGGATCGCCGCCAGCGTGGCCTGCATGGCGTGGATGGCGGCGCGCTGCAGATCCGACGGAATGATCGCCAGGCGATAGCCCATGGCGACCAGGTCGGGCAGCGGCACCAGCGGCGTCTTGCCGCCATAGAACATGTTGATCAGCTTCAGGCCCGGCAGCCGGTCGGCGATGGCGCGGATCTGCTCCAGCGTTTCCGGCGCCTCGACGAACACCATGTCGGCGCCGGCCTTCACATAGCGCTCGGCGCGCGCGATGGCGGCGTCGAAGCCCTCCACCGCGATGGCGTCGGTGCGCGCGATCACCAGCGTGTCGGCATCGGCCAGCGTCTGGCGCGCGATGTGGACCTTGCGGCACATTTCCTCGGCATCCACCAGGCTCTTGTCGTCCAGGTGGCCGCAGCGCTTGGGAAACGACTGGTCCTCGATGTGGAAGGCCGCGACGCCGGCCCGTTCCATGATGCGCACCGTGCGCTCGACGTTGGCCGAGCCGCCGAAACCGGTGTCGGCGTCGGCCACGACCGGCAGGCCGCTGGCGTCGACGATCTTCTCGACCCGGTCCATGACCTCGGTGAAGCTGAGCAGCCCGATGTCGGGGTAGCCGGCCGCGCGCGCGATGGCGCCGCCGCTGGCGTAGACGGCGTTGAAGCCGGCCGCGGCCACCAGCCGGGCCGACATGCCGTCGTAGGCGCCGGGCGCCACCACGATGTCCTGGGCCAGATGGCGGCGCAGCAGCGCGCCGGGAGTGGGAGTCGAAGCCATGCGCATTCCTTTGGAAACGAAGAGGGGATGTCCGCATCATCGTTGCGCCACACTAGAATGTCCAATATATGGAAAATTGATAATCGGTACTTTCTGGATACCAATATGGAACTGCGCCACCTGCGCTATTTCGTGGCCACGGCCGAGGCCCAGCACTTCACCCGCGCGGCCGAACAGCTGGGCATGGCGCAGCCGCCGCTGTCGCAGCAGATCCGCCAGCTGGAAGAGGAAGTCGGCACGCCGCTGTTCGACCGCCGTGGCCGCGGCGTCAGTCTGAATGACGCCGGCCGCGCCTTCCTGGCCTGCGCGCAGGACATCCTGCAGCGCGCCCAGGACGCGGTGCAGACGGCGCGCCGGGCCGCGCGCGGCGAGGTCGGCGAACTGTCGTTGGGCTTCACCGAATCGGCGTCGTTCCATCCGGTCGTGACCGAATTGATCCGGCTCTACCGGCAGCAATACCCCGATGTGGAAATGACGCTGTCGCAGGACGACAGCGAAACGCTGGTGGCGCGCCTGCGCGATGGCCAGATCGACGCGGCCTTCGTGCGGCCGCCGTTCGCGATGGACGGCGGCCTGCGTTTCACGCAGTTGACGGAAGAGCCGCTGGTGGTGGCGCTGCCGCTGGGCCACGCGCTGGCGCGGCGCAAGCGGCTGGCGCCGGCCGACCTGGCGCAGGAGCGCTTTATCCAGTATTCGCGCAAGTCCGGCTATGGCCTGAGCGCCGACATCATGGCGGCGTGCCGCCAGCATGGCCTGAACCCGCTGCCCGGCCAGCGCGCGCCGCAGCTGTCATCGGCGGTGAACCTGGTGGCGGCGGGCATGGGCGTGGCGATCGTGCCCGCGTCGCTGCGCCACCTGCGCCCGGACGGCGTGGTCTACCGCCCCTTCGCGCTGGACTGGCCGCGCGCGGTGCTGGGCCTGGTGGTGCGCGACGATGCCCCCGGCGGACGCGTGGCCAACCTGCTGGCGCTGGCGCAGGGGTAGGCGCGCTCGCGGCTGCAACCCGCGGCTTCAACCCGCGGCCTCAACCCCGCAACGTCAATCGTCGTGCGACTCGTGCACGGCGATGGCGCCACGCTTCCAGTAGCTGGCGGCGCGGATGCGGCTCTTGTCGACGCCGTGCTGCGCCACCATGATTTCGCGCACCGCCTTGGCCACGGCCGATTCGGCCGCGATCCAGGTGTAGCCCTCGCCGGGAGGCAGCGCCAGTTCGCGCGCGGCTTCCAGCAACCGCGTGCTGTAGCCGGCCGCGGTGCCGTCGCGATGCAGCCAGCGCACCGTGGCCCGCGCCTGGGTCGGCAGCGGGATCTCGTTGGCGGCGCCCGGCACTTCTACCAGCACCAGCGCCTGCGCGGTCGCGGGCAATTCTTCCAGGCGGCGGGCGATGGCGGGCAGCGCGGTCTCGTCGCCGATCAGCACGTGCCAGTCAAACCCCTTGGGCACCACGAACGAACCGCGCGGGCCGCCGATGCCCAGGCGCTGGCCGGCCTCGGCCTGCTCCGCCCAGGTCGAGGCCGGGCCGTCGCCGTGCAGCACGAAGTCGATATCCAGCTCTTCGCGCGCGGCGTCATAGCGGCGTGGGGTGTAGTCGCGCGCGGCCGGGCGCGGCGCGCCGTCGGGGAACTTGATGCCATCGGGGCCGACCTCGGGCAACAGCAGCGGTTGCGACGGATCGGCGGGGAAAAACAGTTTCACGTGGTCGTCGAAGGACGCGGACACGAAGTCGCGCAGGTCTTCGCCGGTAAAGGTCACGCGGGCCAGCAGGCCGGCGATGCGCTCGACGCGGGCCACGGTCAGGATGCGCATCTTCAGGGGATGGCGCACGCGTTCGACAGTCAGGTCGCTACGGGTCATGGGGTCTCCAATGGGATAGGCGGAATCAGTCACAGCTCTTGCCGGTGATTTCCGCGGTCGCGCGGCGCAGGATGGCGGCGATGCGACGTTGTTCGGCGGGCGACGCCTCGGTGCGCTGCAGCAGCGCGTGGCGGATCTCCTGGCGGGCGTGCACGAATTCATCGATCCAGCCGCTGGCATCTTCCTCGTCGGCGGCCGGACGCGGCTCGCCGCTCCAGGCCTGGCGCATCCAGTCCATCTTGCGGGCCACGTGCTTGAGCTTGTTGAACATCACCGACAGGCGCTCGCGGTTGGCTTCCAGGTGCTCGCGGCCCGGGTCCGCCAGGTGGTAGCGCTTCTTGCTGCCTTCCTGCTCGACGGTGGCGTAGCCCAGCTCTTCGAGATAGGTCAACGCCGGATACACCATGCCCGGGCTGGGCGTGTAGAAGCCGTTGGACATCGCGCCCAGCGCCTTGATCAGCTCGTAGCCGTGGCTGGGGTTCTGTTCCAGCAGGCCGAGCAGCATCAGTTGCAGGTCGTCGGCCGAGACTTTGCGGCCGCGCGCCCAATGACGGCCATCGCCGCCGAAGCTGTCGTCGGCATCGCCGCCCCGGCCGTGGCCGCCCCACGGGCCGCCGAACCAGCCGCGACCGCCGCCGGCGTGGCGGCCATGACGGCCGCGGCCGCCTTCGTGGCGACCATCCGCGCCGTGGCCGGCGTGGCCATGACGTTCGTAGGGGTCGTGATGATCGAGGGATTCGTGGCGACCGCGATGATCGTGGAATTCGGAATGGCCGTGATGGCCGTGGTGATGATCGTGGTGGCCGTGGTGGTCGTGATGGCCGTGGTGGTCGTGATGGCCACGGTGGCCGTAGTGGCGCTCGCGCGATTCATGGCGCGAGCCGCGGGCAAAGGCGGTCAGGAAGTGGAAATGGCGCATGGGGGCCTCGCTGGGAGTCTGACGTGTTACTTAAAACATATCTTAAGATATATGTCTTACGATACACAGACACGATTCCGGCCGTCAAGCGCCTTTTTTTTGTGACGCCGCTACCGGGGCGTCTTGTCGAGCACGCCGGCGGCGATGCCGGCCACGATCAACGCCATCCCCAGCAACAGCGGCGCGCTCAGGGGCTCGTGCAGCACCACCGCCGAACACAGCAGGCCGACCACCGGCACGCCCAGCAGGCCGATCGACGTGACGCCCGCAGGCAGGGACCGGTTCACGTTCACCGCCGCCCAGTACGCCACGGCGATGCCGAACACGCCGCCATAACCCAGCAGCCAGCCCAGGTCCGGGCTCCACGTCACGCGCGGCGCGCCCTCGGCCGCCCAGGCGACCGCGGCCAGCACGCCAGAGGCCAGCAGCGCCTGCCAGAACGCCAGCTCGAACGGCGGCGTGACCCAGCGATGGGCGCGCACGTAGACGATGTTGGCGGCCCAGCACAGCGCCGCCAGCAGCACCAGGCCGTTGCCGAACACCGCCTCGTGATTGCCCCAGTCGAACGCCAGCGGATTGAAGATGACGGCCAGCCCCAGCAGGCCCAGCGCCAGCCCCAGCTGACGGCCGCGCCCGATCGGTTCGCCGAGGAACACGCGGGCTGCCGGAATGACCCACAGCGGCGTGGTGTAGGCCAGCACCACCGAGCGGCCGGCCGGCACGTATTGCAGGCCAAGACTGACCAGCGCGGCGAACGCGCCCATGTGCAGCAGGCCCACGCTCAGGATCACGGGAATGTCGGCCTTGACCGGCCACGCCACCCGCCGCAGCGCCAGGCCCAGCGCCAGCAGCGCGGCGGCGCCGGCGACGCTGCGCGCGGCCACCGCCCAGATCGGGGTCATGTATTGCAGCAGCAGCTTGCTGACGACCCAGGTGAAGCCCCAGGCCAGCACCACCACGACGAGCAGCGACAGGGCCTGGCGGCGGGACAGGATTTGAGTGGACATGGCGCGGGCGGAAGTGGCGAATCGCCCCGACTATAGAAGCGCGCCGCGCCCCCGCCGTAGCGCCACGCGACGCCTAATCTCTGGAGCCACGCGCGGCCGCGCGCGGCTTGCGCGCCAGCCAGCGCGCGCAGGCCGCGGCCTGCGGTTCGTCCGGCGCGGGCGCGTAGACCACCAGGCGCAGGTGGCGGCTTTCATCGACCGACAAGGTGGAATGCTCGAACGCCACCTCGCCCAGCGCCGGCAGGCGCAGGCTGCGCACGCCCATGCAGGCGCCGTGCACGTCGTGCTCGCGCCACCATGCCTTGAACTCGGGCGCGACGCGTTCCAGCTCATCGACCAGTTCGGTGATGTCCGGCGCGCCCGAGGCCGACGCGAAATCACGCCGGAAGGTGGACAGCATCGCCGGCGCCTGCGCCGGCCAATCGACGAACAGCTCGCGCATCGCCGGATCCACGAACAGCATCCACAGCAGGTTGCGCCGCCCCGCCGGTTGCGCGCCGAAGCCGAACACGCGTTCGGCCGCGGCGTTCCACACCACCACGTCCCAGCGCAGGTTGAGGATGTAGGCGGGACGCGCGGGCAGGTCGTCCATCAGGCGTCGCACCTGCGGCGGCACGGTGCACCAGGTGCGACCCGGCTCGGCTGGCGGACGCTGGTGCGCCAGCAGGTACAGGTGGCGCCGTTCCGCCGCGTCCAGCCGCAGCACGCGCGCCAGGTTTTCCAGGAAGGTGGCCGACACGCTGATGTTGCGGCCCTGCTCGAACCAGGTGTACCAGGCCAGGCCGACGCCGGCCAGCGCCGCCACTTCCTCGCGCCGCAGGCCGGGGGTACGACGACGGCCGCCGGCGGGCAGGCCCAGCGCGGCCGGACTCAGGCGCTCGCGGCGCAGCCGCAGGAATTCGGCGAGGTCGGCGCGGGTGCGGTCCAGCCGCTGCGCGCCCGTGTCGAGCGCGCCGGCTCGCGGCGCGGGCGCGGCGGCCGGCGCCGCGTCATGCGAAGGGGAACGGGGCATAGGCTATTGCCTTCAGTAATAGCATAAACAGCTAAATTGTATGAGGCTAGAACAGCCCACAGAATAGCGCCGATCCCCACTCCCGCGGCCTGTCCATGTCCTCCGCCACCCTGCCCTCGCCCTGCCCCGATACGCCCGCCAAGCCCGCCACGCCGGGCCCGCTCGGCCTGGCCGTGCTGCTGTCCGGCGGCTTCATCACGATCTTCGACCTGTTCGTCGTCAACGTCGCGATTCCCAGCATGCAGGCCACGCTGTCGGCCAGCTTCGCGCAGATCAATTTCATCATCGTCGCCTACGAGCTGGCTTATGGCGTGCTGTTGATCGCCGGCAGCCGGCTGGGCGACCGCCATGGCCGCCGGCGCCTGTTCATGCTGGGCATGGCCGGCTTCGCGCTGGCCTCGGCGCTGTGCGGGCTGGCGCCTGACGCCAACACGCTGATCGGTGCGCGCGTGCTGCAGGGCGTGGCCGCGGCCATGCTGTTCCCGCAGGTCTACGCGCTGATCCGCGTCAGCTACGACGGCCACGCGCGGCGCCACGCCTTCGGCCTGCTCGGCATGACGCTGGGGCTGGCGGCCATCGCCGGCCAGGTGCTGGGCGGCTGGATCGTGCATGCCGATCTGTTCGGGTTGGCGTGGCGCACGATCTTCCTGGTGAATGTGCCGGTCGGCATGCTGGCCTGGCGGCTGGCCCGCCACATCCCGGAATCGCGCGACGCCGCCGGCGCGCCGATGGACTGGGGCGGCTCGGCGCTGGTCGGGGCGGGACTGGGCCTGCTGCTGCTGGCGCTGGTGGAAGGACCCGCGCGCCATTGGCCCGCGTGGACGCTGGGCTGCGGCGCGGCGGCGATCCTATTGCTGGCGCTGTTCGTATGGCTGCAGCGGCGCGCCGGCGCCGCCGGCCGCGTGCCGCTGGTCGACATGGCGCTGCTGGCGCAGCCGCGGTTCGCCGCGGGCTGCCTGCTGGTGACGCTGGTGTTCTCCACCGCCAGCGCCATGTTCCTCTGCTACGCGCTGCTGCTACAGACCGGGCTGGGCGTGGACGCGTTGACGGCGGGCACGGTGTTCGCGCCGGCCAGCGTCGGCTTCGTGGCCGGCTCGATGGCGGCGCCGCGGCTGGTGGCGCGCTTCGGCACGCACGCGGTCACCGTGGCCGCGCTGCTGTATGGCGGCGCCACCGCCGCGCTGATGCTGCAGGTGGGCGCGGCCGGCGCGACGCTCGCGCCGTGGTCGCTGGTGCCCGCGCTGGTCTGGCTCGGCGCGGCGCAAGGCGCCGTCAACACGCCGCTGGTGAACCTGGCATTGGGATTGGTGCAGGACCGCCAGGCCGGCATGGCGGCGGGCGTGGTCGCCACCTTGCAGCAGGTGGGCGCGGCGCTGGGCGTGTCGGCCGCCGGCATGCTGTTCAGCGGCACGCTCGACGCCATGGCGGACGCGGCCGCCGGCGACCGCTACGCGCAGGCCTTCGCCAGCGCGATGCGCTTCAACCTGGCGGCCATCGGCGCATCGGTGTTGTTGCTGGCGTGGCTGGGACGGCGCCGTTGAAGGCGCCGCCGAAAGCACGCGGGTTTATTCCGCCAACGGCACGCCCGGCTGGCTGGCCGAACGCGTGCCCGGCAGCGGATGGCAGGACCGCGGATGATAGGTGTGCACCAGCGACAGCTTGACGCGGTCGCTGCGGTTGCCCTGCGCCGCGTGCAGCGTGCGGCAATGGAAGAACACCAGGTCGCCGGCCCGCAGTTCGGGACAGACGGCGCGCGCGATCCATTCGGCGTTTTCGGGCGCATCGTTGCGGAAGAACTTTTTCTCGTCGAACCGCGCCGGCGGGAACGCGGCCGCGTGCGAACCGGGAAGGAACGAGAGGCCGCCGTTGTCCCGGTTCTCGTCGCCGAGCGCGAGCCAACAGGACACCAGATCGGTGTCGGAAAACGACCAGTAGCGAATGTCCTGGTGCCAGCCGGTCAGGCTGCCGTAGGCCGGATGCTTGGTCATCACGCAGTTGTGGTGCACGGTGGACAGCACCGGCGTCTCGCCGAAATAGCGCGCCAGCGATTGGCCGATGCGCGGGTCGGTGGCCCATTGCGCGAACAGCGGATCGCGCCCGTAGGCGCCGAGCAGGCGCCGCACCGTCAGGCCGCCCTCGGCGTTGCGCGACTCGGGGGCGCCGGGATAGCGCAGATCCGCCTCGTATTCGATGGGCGCCACATGCTCGCGCAAATGGCGCTCGGCCAGCGCGCGCAGCGCCGCCACCTCGGCCGGGTCCGCGAACTGGCGCGCGACCACGAAACCCTGCTCGCGCAGGACCGCTAACTCATCTTCTTGCAATGACCCGGACATGATGAACCTGCCAAACCCTCAGACCCCGCGGCATGAGCTGCAAGCGTCTGCGCACACGGCAGGCGCGTGCCGGACGAGGCGCCGGCGAGCGCGGGAGAGCTAGATTACACCCAAACCCGAAGCCCCGGCCCGGCTAGGCCTGGCCGCCGGTCGGCGTATTGTCGGGCGGCGCTCCGGCCCTGAGCCGGGCGGTATCGCGCTCGACTTCCTCGTGGTTGACCCACTCGCGCCACACGGCCACCAGCAGCGCCATCAGCACCGGACCGACGAACAGCCCGACGATGCCCATGGTCTTCACGCCGCCCACCAGGCCGAAGAAGGTCGGCAGGAACGGCAGCTTGACCGGGCCGCCCACCAGGCGCGGGCGCAGCGTCTTGTCGACGATGAACAGTTCGACGCTGCCCCACACCATCAGCGCGATGCCCGCCACCATGTGGCCGGAACCGACCAGATACAGCGACACCAGCGTGAAGGACAGCGGCGCGCCCCCGGGGATCAGCGCCATGAAGCCGGTGACCACGCCCAGCAGCACCGGCGACGGCACGCCCGCGACCCAGTAGGCGATGCCCAGCACCACGCCCTCGCCCAACGCGATCAGGCCCATGCCGGTGACGGTGGAATTGATGGTGGCCGGCACCACGCGCGAGAAGCGCTGCCAGCGCGCCGGCAGGATGCGTTCGCCCAGCACGTCCAGTTGCGCCACCATGCGCACGCCGTCCTTGTAGACGAAGAACAGCGTGATCAGCATGAACAGCACGGTCAAGAGCAGCTGGAACACATTGCCGGTGGCGGCCAGCACCATGCGATAGATATTGCCCAGGTGTTCGCCGCTGACGGCCTCGACCAGCGCGCCCAGCGCATGCGGCTGGCCGATGTAGGCCTCCCAGTATTCGCCAAGCCGGTCGCCCACCACCGGCATCGAGGTGATCCAGTTCGGCACGTCGACGCCGTGGCGGTTGGCGGCGATGGCCCAGGCGAAGAAGGTGCTGGCTTCCTTGATGGCGTACGACAACGCCAGCGACATCGGCACGATCAGCACCACGATCACCACCAGCAGCGCCAGCGATGCCGCCAGCGCGGTGCGGCCGCCGCAGCGCGCCACCAGCCGCTGGTACAGCGGCCAGCTGGCCAGGCCGATGATCAGCGCGGCCAGCGCGGGCACCAGGAAGCCGCTGAGGAAATACACCCCCGCCAACAGGACGAGCAGCAAAAGCCAACGGGCGATCAGGTAAGCGGGAAGTACAGGCTGCATAGAGCGGATCGACAGTGAATGCGTTGAGGCTTTGACTGTCGGACTATACAGACGTTTCTTAAAATACGAGGGACGCAAGGCCTGTATTTACTACGGGGTTTCCCGGGTTTTCCAGGATTTTGCCGGCGAATTGCCGGCATGGCGGGCCAGGCGGCCCGCCATGCGCCCGCCTACAGGGCGTATTCCGCGGCCTCTTCGCGCGCGGTGCGGCGGCGCGGCAGCGGTTCGTTGGCGGCGGCCACGCCGGCCACGGCCATCTGCTTGGCCTGGCTGACCTGGCGTTGCTGGAACACGCCACAGCTGGCGGCGGCCGGGTCGGTCTCGTCGCGGCCGCTGAGCAGCGGGCAGCTGGCGAACAGTTCCGCGACCCAGTCGGCGAACGCGCGCACCTTGGGCGACAGCTGGCGGCTTTGCGGATACAGCACCGAGATCGGGGTGGCGCTGGGCTTCCACTGCGGCAGCACTTCGATCAGCTCGCCCGACTGCAGGTACGGCAGCGCCATGTAGCGCGGCGTCTGGATCAGGCCGAAGCCCTTCAGGCCGCAATCCAGGTAGGCGCCGGCTTCGTTCACCGCGACGGTGCCGCGCATGTCCACTTCCTGGTGCTTGCCGTCGATCTTGAAGTCCCAGGCGCAGTTGCGGCCGGTGCGGCTGGAGAAATAATGCACCGCGTGGTGGCTGCGCAGTTCCTCGATGGTCTGCGGCATGCCGTAGCGCGCGACGTAGGTCGGCGAGGCGCAGGTCACGGTCTGCAGCGTGCCGATGCGGCGCGCCACCAGGCTGGAGTCTTCCAGGTCGCCGGCGCGGATGACGCAGTCGACGGCCTCCTGCACCATGTCCACCGGACGGTCGCCCAGGCCGAGCACCAGCTCGACGTCGGGGTACTTGTCGTGGAAATCACACAATGAGGGAATCAGGATCAGCCGGCCGATACAGGTCGGCACGTCGATGCGCAGCCGCCCCTTCAGGCGCAGGGCCGCTTCCTGGAAGCAGGCCTCGGTTTCCTCGACATCGGCCAGGATGCGCACGCAATGCTGGTAGTAGCCGGCGCCGTCGGGCGTCAGGCCGATGCGGCGGGTGGTTCGATTGAGCAGGCGCACGCCCAGCAGGCGTTCGAGATTCTGGATGATGGTGGTGACGGTGGTGCGCGGAAGCGAGAGGCTGTCGGCCGCCCGGGTGAAGCTATTGGCGTCCACGACGCGCACAAACACCTGCATAGCCTGAAAACGGTCCATGGCGACGGTGTCCTTTAAGGGCAATTTGGTCGGGGTGTACGGAGCATAACCCGAATCCGTCCGGGATTAGACAAATCCACCGAACAGTGTTGCCGAGATAGCAGTGTTTATCCGCGCGGGCAAAACACTCAGAATGCAAACCATCTTGAAGTGCCCGTGCCGCCCGGCGCCATCCCAGGGCCTGTCAATCCTCAGATTCCGATCCCGGTAGAGCCCGTCCCCACATAGACGGATTTCACCAGGGAAACGTAACCGCGTTGAATGTTGCACTGCAATATGACATCGGTGTTTCAGGACTGCCAGACCCGCCGCGATGCCCGGCCCCGCCGCCACCCGCCCCCCTCGCGGTCCCCGGCAAGCGCGCTTCACCCCGACACCACCCTCAAGGAACATCATGGTTTCGCGTAATCGTATTGCTGTGCTCGTCGTTTTCGCGGCCGTCATCGCGGCCGGCGGTAGCTACGCCCTGTTTCGCGCCCCCGCCGGCGCCAATGCGGCCCAGGCGCAAGGCGCGCCCGCCGCGCCCCCTGTCGAAGTGGCGGAAGTGGTCAACAAGACCATCGTCGACTGGCAGCGCTATTCCGGCCGGCTGGAAGCCATCGATCGCGTGGACATCCGTCCGCTGGTCTCCGGCACCCTGACCGCCGTGCACTTCCAGGACGGCAGCATCGTCAAGAAGGGCGACGTGCTGTTCACCATCGACCCGCGCCCCTACGCGGCCGAGGTCGACCGCGCCGCCGCCGCCCTGACCGCCGCCAAGGCCCGCGCCTCGTACACGGCCACCGAACTGGCCCGCGGCCAGCGCCTGCTGACCGACAACGCCATCGCCCGCCGCGATTTCGAGGAAAAGCAGAACGCCGCGCGTGAAGCCGCGGCCAACCTGCAGGGCGCGCAGGCCGCGCTGGACTACGCCAAGCTCAACCTGGGCTACACCCGCATCGAAGCGCCGGTCGCGGGCCGCGTGTCGCGCGCGGAAGTCACGGTCGGCAACGTGGTCGCCGCCGGCGCCACCTCGGTGCCGCTGACCACGCTGGTGTCGGTCTCGAAGATGTACGCCTCGTTCGACGTCGACGAGCAGACCTTCCTGAAGTACGTGAACCCCGCCCGCAACGGCAAGGCCGGCTCGGTGCCGGTCGAGCTGGGCCTGGCCAACGAGGACGGCTACTCGCGCACCGGCTTCGTGCAATCGGTGGACAACCGCCTGGACGCCACGTCCGGCACCATCCGCGTGCGCGCCGAGTTCGACAACGCCGACGGCACCCTGCTGCCCGGCCTGTACGCCCGCATCCGTCTGGGCGGCAGCGAGCCGCGCAGCGCCGTGCTGATCGACGAAAAGGCCATCGGCACCGACCAGGACAAGCGCTACGTGCTGGTGCTGGACGACAAGAACCACGCCAACTACCGCCTGGTCAAGCTGGGCGCCAACCAGGAAGGCCTGCGGGTCGTGGACTCCGGCCTGGCCGCCGGCGAACGCATCGTGGTCAACGGACTGCAGCGCGTGCGGCCCGGCGACGCCGTGAACCCGACCGTGGTGCCCATGGTCACGGCGCAACGCAACCCGGTCAAGACCGCGGCCGCCAACTAAGCCGCCGGTGAACCGCAAAGCAGAACGAGAACGTTCATGAATATCTCGAAATTCTTCATTGACCGGCCGATCTTCGCCGGGGTGTTGTCCGTGCTGGTGCTGCTGGGAGGCCTGCTGGCCATGTTCCAGCTGCCCATCTCGGAATACCCGGAAGTGGTGCCGCCCTCGGTGGTGGTGCGCGCGCAGTATCCGGGCGCCAACCCCAAGGTCATCGCCGAAACCGTCGCCTCGCCGCTGGAGGAATCCATCAACGGCGTGGAAAACATGCTGTACATGCAGTCGCAGGCCAACAGCGACGGCAACCTGACGCTGACGGTCAACTTCAAGCTGGGCGTGGACCCGGACAAGGCCCAGCAGCTGGTGCAGAACCGCGTGTCGCAGGCGCTGCCGCGCCTGCCGCCGGACGTGCAGCGGCTGGGCGTCACGACCACCAAGAGCTCGCCCACCCTGACGCTGGTGGTGCACCTGATCTCGCCCAACGACCGCTACGACATCACCTACCTGCGCAACTACGCGATCCTGAACATCAAGGACCGCCTGGCGCGCATTACCGGCGTGGGTGAAGTGACGGTGTGGGGCGCGGGCAACTACTCGATGCGCGTGTGGCTCGACCCGCAGAAGGTCGCGCAGCGCGGCATGACGGCCAGCGAAGTGGTCGCGGCCATCCGCGAGCAGAACGTGCAGGTCGCCGCCGGCGTGATCGGCGCGTCCCCGACCCAGGGCGACGTGCCGCTGCAGCTGAACGTGAATGCGCGCGGCCGCCTGCAGACCGAAGAGGAATTCCGCGACATCATCCTCAAGACCTCGGCCGACGGCGCCGTGACGCACCTGTCGGACGTGGCCCGCGTGGAACTGGATGCCCAGGAATACGGCCTGCGTTCGCTGCTGGACAACAAGCAGGCGGTCGGCATGGGCATCATGCAATCGCCGGGCGCCAACGCGCTGGACGTGTCGTCGCAAGTGCGCGCCGCCATGGTCGAGCTGGCCCAGGACTTCCCGCCGGGCGTGGAATACCGCATCGAATACGACCCGACCCAGTTCGTGCGTTCCAGTATCGAGGCCGTGGTGCACACGCTGCTGGAAGCCATCGCGCTGGTGGTGCTGGTGGTGATCCTGTTCCTGCAGACCTGGCGCGCGTCCATCATCCCGCTGCTGGCGGTGCCGGTGTCGATCGTCGGTACCTTCGGCCTGCTGCTGATGTTCGGCTATTCCATCAACGCGCTGTCGTTGTTCGGGATGGTGCTGGCCATCGGGATCGTGGTCGACGACGCGATCGTGGTGGTGGAAAACGTCGAGCGCAACATCGCGGCGGGCTTGAGTCCACGCGACGCGACCTATCGCGCCATGCGTGAAGTGAGCGGCCCCATCATCGCCATCGCGCTGACGCTGTGCGCGGTGTTCGTGCCGCTGGCGTTCATGACCGGCCTGACCGGCCAGTTCTACAAGCAGTTCGCCATGACCATCGCCATCTCGACGGTGATCTCGGCCTTCAACTCGCTGACGCTGTCGCCGGCCCTGTCGGCCCTGCTGCTCAAGAGCCACCACGACAAGCCGGACTGGCTGACCCGTGGCATGAACCGCGTGTTCGGCCGCTTCTTCAACTGGTTCAACAACATGTTCGGCCGCGCCTCGGAGAACTACGGCGTGGGCGTGTCCGGCGTGATCCGCCGCAAGGCCGGCGCCATGGGCGTCTACGCCGTGCTGGTGGCCGCCACCATCGGCGTGTCGTACCTGGTGCCCGGTGGCTTCGTGCCGGCGCAGGACAAGCAGTACCTGATCGGCTTCACGCAGTTGCCCAACGGCGCCTCGCTCGACCGCACGGAAGACGTGATCCGCCAGATGAGCGCCATCGCCCTGAAGGAACCCGGCGTGCAGAGCGCCATCGCCTTCCCGGGCCTGTCGATCAACGGCTTCACCAACAGCTCCAGCGCCGGCATCGTGTTCGTGACCCTCAAGCCGTTCGACGAACGCAAGGGCGCGGCGCTGTCGGGCAACGCCATCGCGGCTTCGCTGAACCAGAAGTTCGGCGCCATCCAGCAGGCGTTCATCGCCGTGTTCCCGCCCCCGCCGGTGCTGGGCCTGGGCACGCTGGGCGGCTTCAAGCTGCAACTGGAAGACCGCGCGGCGCTCGGCTATGCCGAGCTGGACAAGGCCAAGCAGGCCTTCCTGGCCAAGGCGCGCCAGACGCCCGAACTGGGCCCGGCGTTCTCGAGCTATGAGATCAACGTGCCGCAACTGGACGTCGACCTGGACCGGGTCAAGGCCAAGCAGCTGGGCGTGCCGGTGACGGAAGTGTTCGACACCATGCAGATCTACCTGGGCTCGATGTACGTCAACGACTTCAACCGCTTCGGCCGCGTGTTCCAGGTGCGGGCCCAGGCCGATGCACCGTACCGCGCCCACGCCGACGACATCCTGCAACTGAAGACCCGCAATTCCGCGGGTGACATGGTGCCGCTGTCGTCGCTGGTGACGGTCAAGCAGACCTTCGGTCCGGAAATGGTGGTGCGCTACAACGGCTACACCGCCGCCGACATCAACGGCGGCCCGGCCCCGGGCTACTCGACCAACCAGGCGCAGGCCGCGGCCGAGCGCGTGGCGGCGGAAACCCTGCCGCGCGGCGTGAAGTTCGAGTGGACCGACCTGACGTACCAGCAGATCCTGGCGGGCAACGCCGGCCTGTGGGTGTTCCCGATCAGCGTGCTGCTGGTGTTCCTGGTGCTGGCCGCGCTGTACGAAAGCCTGACCCTGCCGCTGGCCGTGATCCTGATCGTGCCGATGAGCATCCTGGCGGCGCTGACCGGCGTCTACCTGACGGGCAACGACAACAACATCTTCACCCAGATCGGCTTGATGGTGCTGGTGGGGCTATCGGCGAAGAACGCGATCCTGATCGTGGAATTCGCCCGCGAGCTGGAGATGAACGGCCGCACCCCGCTCGAAGCCGCGATCGAGGCCAGCCGCCTGCGTCTGCGCCCGATCCTGATGACGTCGATCGCCTTCATCATGGGCGTGGTGCCGCTGGTGCTGTCGTCGGGCGCCGGTTCGGAAATGCGCCATGCCATGGGTGTCGCGGTGTTCTTCGGGATGCTCGGCGTGACCCTGTTCGGCCTGTTCCTGACGCCGGTGTTCTACGTGCTGCTGCGTTCGCTGGGTGGCAAGACGCTGCACTCGGCCGCGCCGCATGAAGCGCCGGTGTGCGTGCCGCACATCGATCCGAACGCGCCGCCCGCCACGCAGCACAACGCCTGATCCGGCCTGGAAAAAATAGCCAGCGCGTCCCGTCCCGAACGGCGGGGCGCGCGCCCAAGAGAATCGTCATGAAGACCAAAAGACTGATCCGCAGTTCCGCCCTGCTTGCCGTCCTGCTCGTGCTGGCCGGCTGCGCGGTGGGTCCGACCTACGAACGACCCGCCGCCGCCGCGCCGGCGGCCTACAAGGAAGCCGCCCTGCCCGCCGCCGAAGCCGGCACCTGGACGCAGGCGCAACCGTCTGAAGAGGCGCTGCGCGGCGAATGGTGGAAGGTGTTCGGCGACGAAGGCCTGAACCAGCTGCAGGATGAGGCCCACAAGGCCAACCAGAACCTGCAGGCCGCCGCCGCCCGCCTGACGCAGGCCCGCGCGTTGCAGCGCGAAGCCCGCGCCGGTTTCTTCCCCAGCCTGGACGCCGCCTTCGGTCCCAGCCGCCAGCGCCCCTCGGCGGTGTCGCAGGGCCTGCCCGACGGCACGGCGACGCGCCCGTCGACCACCTGGCGCGCGCAAGGCACGGTGTCGTACGAGGCCGACCTGTTCGGCCGAGTCGCCTCCACGGCCGACGCCGCCACCGCCGACGCGCAACAGAGCGAGGCGCTGTACCGCTCGGTGCTGCTGGCGTTGCAGGCCGACGTCGCCACCACCTATTTCCTGGTGCGTGAGCAGGACGCCGAGGCCGCGCTGTACCGCCAGACGGTGCAACTGCGCACCGAGACGCTGCAGCTGATCCAGCGCCGCTACGACGCGGGCGACATCAGCGAGCTGGACCTGGCGCGCGCCAAGGCCGAGCTGGCTTCGGCGCAATCCGAGGCGCTGGGCATCGACCGCCGCCGCGCTGCCGGCGAACACGCGCTGGCCGTGCTGCTGGGCCGCGCCCCGTCGGAATTCGCGATGCCGCCCAAGCCGATCGAGAAGGTGGCCCTGTCGATCCCGGCCGGCCTGCCGTCGACGCTGCTGGAACGCCGCCCCGACATCGCCGCGGCCGAACGCGCCATGGCCGCCGCCAACGCCCGCGTGGGCGCGGCCAAGTCGGCGTTCTTCCCGCGCCTGGACATCACCGGCGCGTTTGGCTACGAGTCGTCGGAGCTGGGCAACCTGTTCCAATGGTCGAGCCGCACGTTCCTGCTGGGCCCGCTGGTCGGCGCCGCGCTGTCGATGCCGATCTTCGACGGCGGCCGCCGCCAGGCCGGCCTGGACCGCGCCCGCGCGGTCTACGAGGAAGACGTGGCGGTCTACCGCCAGACGGTGCTGAATGCGTTCCGCGAGGTCGAGGACAACCTGGCCAATCTGCGCATCCTGTCCGATCAGACGCGCGCGCAGGACGCCGCGGTGGAAGCCTCGGCCCGCGCCGCGAAACTGTCGCACACGCAATACCGCGAAGGCTCGATCAGCTATCTGGACGTGATCGAAGCCGATCGCAGCGTGCTGCTGCAGCAACGGGTGGCGGTGCAGTTGAGCGGTGAGCAGGCGCGGTCGGCTGTGGATCTGATTCGGGCGATTGGGGGCGGATGGGGGAATCCGATTCCTGGTGCGGAGACTGTGGCGGCCAATCGTTAGTTGTTCATCGCTCGATCGTTGGCTGGCGATGATGAGTCGTTCTTCGTGGGTCGCCCCTCGGTCGGGCGGACCCGCTGGCGGGCGCCCACGATTGCGGTCCGGAGCGTTCGCTCCGGACTGCCCCATCCTCATCCTCGTTGCCGCCTGCCGGCGGCTGCCTTCGGATTCCGTCGGGCGCATCGAGGTTGCCCGCCAGCGGGTCCGCCCGCCCGAGGGGCTACGAGCGTCTAGGCTTGTCTCGCTGCTGGACCCGTGTGCGGGGAATGGAATCTACAGGGCTGCCCATCGCGGCCGCGCAGACGGCCACGATGGGCGTCTGCGCATTTGAAAGTGTTGCGGGTGCGCTGCGCGCTGGCGGCGAGCGGTTTTCTAATGATTCCGCACCTCAGGGGGAGGGGCGGTGGTGGTCGGCGCGGCATACGACATGTTGCGCGGGACGAGCTCTCGCGCCGACCACAAACCGTCGGGGTGCCAACAGGCTTTCAATAGCAAACGATTCCGCCGTTCCTACACGCGAGAGCGCCATCATCCCGATGCAAGACGTCGCGTAAGCCGCAAAAGGCCGCCCGCGCGGCCGGCTTGCGGCGGGCCCCGCAAGACCCTCCTCTCCCGCTCCGCTGTGCGCCAACACGCCAAGCACACAGCCCGCCCCGACGCTCGACGCTAAGTCTCATCGCGAGCGCGTGGTGGGGTCGGTGGGGGATGGCGGGGCGTGTAGATGCGCCCGACGGAATCCGTAGGGAGCCGAAGGCGGACGAGGATGAGGAAGGGGCAGTCCGGAGCGAACGCTCCGGACCGAAATCGTAGCCCCGCCATCCCCCACCGCCCCCGCCACGCGCGCCTCAAGGACCCAACCCGTCACAACAACAACGCCCTACAATCTCCAACATGCCGCCCCTCCGACTCTTCTACGCCCTCTGGCCCGACGCCACCCTGGCTCAAACGCTATCCGATTGGACCGCCCAGGCCCGCCTCCACAGCCACGGCCGCCCCATGCGCCCCGAAACCCTGCACATGACGCTGGCCTTCCTCGGGTCCGTAGAAAAGGACATCGCCGACGAGCTCATCGACGCCACCCCCTACCATCGCCTGCAGCCCGGCAACGTCACCCTGGACCGCTACGGCGTCTTCAGCCGCCCCGGCATCCTGTGGGCCGGTCCCGAGCGCACGCCGGATTCCCTGCAGGCCAGCCACGACGGGCTGTGGTTGTGGCTGTCGGCCTTTGGCTTCGTCCCGCCGGCCCAGCCATTCCGCCCCCACGTCACGCTGCTGCGCAACATCGAGCGCAACGACCCGCCCGCCGACGCCCCGCCGCCCATCACCTGGCACTACGACCGCATGGCGCTGGTCGCGTCCGAAGCCACCGACGGCGGCAGCCGCTACCGGGTCGTCGCCCAGTCACGGCCGCAGCCCGTCTGACGCTGCCGTGGCGGCGCTCTGGCACAATCGAGCGCGTCGCAACGACTTAGGATCTCCATGATCATCCTGCTCGACCAAGACGGCGTGCTGGCCGATTTCGAACATGCCTTCATCGACGCCTGGCGCGCGCGCCACCCCGACATCGCGCCGGTGGCGTTCGAGGACCGCAAATCCTTCTACATCCGCGAAGACTACGCGCCCGAGCTGCGCGGCATGGCCGAGGCCATCTACACCGCGCCCGGCTTCATCCGCGACCTGCCGCCGGTGCCGGGGGCGCTGGACGCCGTGAAGGAACTGCTGGCGCTGGGCATGGACGTGCGCATCTGCACCTCGCCGCTGTCCCAGTTCGAGAACTGCGTCGCCGAGAAATACCTGTGGGTCGAGAAGCACCTTGGCCGCGACGCCACCAACCGGCTGATCCTGACCAAGGACAAGACCCTGGTGCACGGCAACCTGCTGATCGACGACAAGCCGCTGATCCAGGGCGCGGTCAAGCCGGGCTGGAAGCACATCCTGTTCGACGCGCCCTACAACCGCCAGGTCACCGACCGCCCCCGCATCACCTGGGCCGACTGGCGCAACGTCCTGGCGGGCGAGCTGTATACGGCGGACGAATGACGGCCGGATGACACCCTGAAGGGGGATGCCCGGCCCTGTTCAGCGGCCGGGGTTGGGACTATCCTGTGGTGCTGTATCCCCACATCCTGGAGGAGCCCGCACCATGAATCTGCACCGTCTGCTCAAGCAGCGAGAAGCCGACCACAAGCCCTTGCGCGTAGCGCTGCTGGGCGCCGGAAAGTTCGGCGCGATGTTCATGAGCCAGGCTCCGCGCACGCCCGGCATGCGGCTGGTGGCGGTGGCCGACCTGGCGCCCGACCGGGCCCGCGCAGCGCTCACCCGGGTCGGCTGGCCGGCCACGGCGCTCAATGCCGCCAGCCCGGGCGACGCCCTCAAGAACGGCAAGGTCTATTTCACCGACGATCCGCACGCCGTCATCGCCAGCCCCGAGGTCGACATCGTCATCGACGCCACCGGCCAGGCGGCCGCGGGCATCGGCCACGTGCTGACCTGCTGCGAATACGGCAAGCACATCATCATGGTCAACGTCGAGGCCGACGCGCTGGCCGGGCCGTTGCTGGCGCGGCGGGCGCGCGAAGCCGGCATCGTCTATTCGCTGGCCTACGGCGACCAGCCGGCGCTGATCTGCGAAATGGTGGACTGGGCGCGCGCGGCGGGCTTCGAGGTGATGGCGGCCGGCAAGGGCACCAAATACCTGCCCGAGTTCCACACCTCCACGCCCGACACGGTGTGGCCGTACTACGGCTTCACCGCCGAGATGGTGGCCGCCGGCGACTTCAACGCGCAGATGTTCAACAGCTTCCTGGACGGCACCAAGAGCGCCATCGAGATGGCCGCGGTGTCCAACGCCACCGGCCTGCTGCCCTCGCCGTCCGGCCTGCATTTCCCGCCCTGCGGCGTGGACGACCTGGCCCGCGTGCTGCGGCCGCGTGAAGACGGCGGCATCCTGCACCATCGCGGCCAGGTGGAGGTGATTTCCTCGCTCGAACGCGACGGCCGGCCGGTATTCCGCGACCTGCGCTGGGGCGTGTACGTGACGCTGGCGGCCGACAGCGACTATGTGCGCCGCTGCTTCAAGGAATATGGCCTGGTCACCGATCCCAGCGGCAACTACACCGCCATGTACAAGCCGTATCACCTGATCGGCCTGGAACTGGGCATCAGCGTGGCCAGCGTCGGGCTGCGGCGCGAGCCGACCGGCGCGCCCGCCGGCTGGCACGGCGACGTGGTGGCGACCGCCAAGCGCGACCTGCAGGCCGGGCAGCTGCTGGACGGCGAAGGCGGCTACACGGTGTACGGCCGGCTGATGCCGGCGCGCGATTCGGTCGATGAAGGCTACCTGCCGCTGGGCCTGTCGCACCAGGTCAAGCTCAAGCACCCGGTGCGGCAGTCGCAGGCGATCCGCTGGCGCGACGTGGAATACGACGAACGCTCGGCCGCCGTGCAGTTCCGCCGCGAAATGGAACAGACCTTCGCCTGAGCCGGCGCGGCGTCACCGCCAACACGCCCGCGTACGAGTGACGGGGCGCGGCGCGGGCTGGCCGCGTGGGCAGCCGCGCCGATCCTTGCCCGCCGCGCTCAGACCGGCGGCGAGCGCTCTGCCTGGAACAGGCGCAGCCGGTCGGCGGCGTTGCGCAGGTGCTGCTCGGCCGCACGGCCGGCGGCATCGGAATCGCCGCCTTCGATGGCGGCGAAGATCGCCTGGTGTTCGCTCTGCACCGCCGCCATGCGCTCGGCATACATGCGCGCCGTATTGTTGCGGGCGCTGCGGATGACGCGCCGCACATTCGCTTCCAGGTAGTCGTTCAGCGCCACCAGGTGCGGGTTGTGCGTGGCCTGCACGATGGCCTGGTGGAACTGGTAGTCCTCTTCGTCGCCCAGCTTGTCGTTGATGAGCGCGTACTCCATGCCGACCAGCGCCTGCCGCATCTTCTTCAGGTCGGGGTCGGTGCGGCGCTGCGCCGCATAGCGCGCGGCGGTGACCTCGATCGACAGCATCAGTTCCAGGATGTGTTCCAGGTCCTGGCTGTCGCCCGGCGAGGGCGCGGCGATGCGGAAGGCGTTGCGCTGGAAGTTCGGGTCGACGAACACCCCGCTGCCCTGCTGCGAGGTGATCAGGCCCTCGGATTTCAGGCGGGCCAGCGCCTCGCGCACCACGGCGCGGCTGACCGAATAGATCTCGGTCAGCTGTTTCTCGGTGGGCAGGCGGTCGCCGGGCGCCAGGGCGCCCTGGCGGATCTGCTCGGCCAGCGCGTCGGCCACGCCCGCCGAGAGCGAGTGCTTGGGCGCGGCGCGTTGCGGGTCGGAGTCCCGCCTGTCCTGTGCTTGGTTAGGCTGCATGTGGAATCGTTAAAACGAGGAGGCGGCTCGCGGGGCGGCCGCCGTGGTTATAGGAATTTTCGACGTTTCACTGCGGCGGCGCCCTTGAAAATTATAGGATTTTGCCGGATGCGAGGGCGCGGCCGTTTCAGACTTTACGCGATATAGATGCCGCCGTTCACCTGCATCACCTCGCCGGTCACGAAACCGGCCAGCGGCGAGCACAGGAAGGCGATCGCGCCGGCGATTTCCTCGGCGGTGCCGAAGCGCCGCAGCGGGGTGCTTTCCAGCAATTGCGCGCCCTTCTGGCCGATCAGGTCGTGCGTCATCGAGGTGGCGATGATGCCCGGCGCCACCGCGTTCACGCGGATCTGCGGCGCCAGCTCCAGCGCCAGGCTGCGGGTGAAGCTCTGCACCGCCCCCTTGGAGGCCGAATACGCCGCGTGCGCGTAGCTGCCGCGCTGCGCCGCCAGCGAGGTCAGCAGCACGATCGAGCCGTTCTGGCGCAGGTGGCGCTGGGCCGCGCGGCACACGTAGAAGGTGCCGTCCAGGTTCACGCCCATCAGCTTTTTCCAGGCCTCGTCGCTGGTGTCCTTGACCAGTTGCTCGGGGTAGATGCCGGCGCAATGCACCAGGTGGTCGAGGCCGCCGAAATGGTGCGCGGCGCGTTCCAGCACCCGGTCGCAATCGTGCGAGGCGGCCACGTCCAGCGCGTGCACGAACACCCGCTGGCCGCTGGCGTCCAGCTCGGCGGCGACCTCGTCCAGGCGCGCCTTGTCGATATCGGTGAGCACCAGCCGGGCGCCATGGGCGGCCATCAGCCGCGCGGTCGCCAAACCGATGCCATTGCCCGCGCCGGTGATGGCCACTACCTGTCCTTCGAACGAAATCATGCTGTCTCCAAAGCGCTTTTTCAACGGCCCGCGTCCCGTCGCGAAGCGTCGCCGGCGATTCGATTGAACCGCCAAATGGATCGCTTGACACGGGAAAAACGCTTGCCCTATGATTTATCTGACAACTTAATAAAGTTGCCTGACAACTTGTGTTGAAAGCGTAAAGCAACTGGCGATTTCAGGCAAGGGCGTCAAGAAAACACGGCCAACGGCCGCATGACAGGCAGGGGACAACCAGGTGGAAATCACCGGCAGCACAACCGTATTCGCGATCGCGGCCGACCCGATCGCGCACGTCAAGACGCCCCAGCGGCTCAACGCCCTGCTGCGCGAGCGCGGCATCGACGCCGTCATGGTGCCGTTCCACGTGGCCGCCGCCGGCCTGCCCGGCCTGTTCGCGGGCCTGCGCGGCCTGGCCAACCTGGGCGGCCTCGTCGTCACCGTGCCCCACAAGGAAAGCGCCGCCGCGCTATGCGACGCGCTGACGCCCGCCGCCGAACTGATCGGCGCCGTCAATGCGGTGCGGGTGCGCGACGGCCACCTCACCGGCGGCAACTTCGACGGCCTGGGCTTCGTCGCCGGCCTGCGCAGCCAGGGGCACGACCCCGCCGGCCGCCATGTCTACCTGGCGGGCCTGGGCGGCGCCGGCAAGGCCATCGCCTGCGCCATCGCCGACACCGGCCCGGCCAGCCTGCGCCTGTACAACCGCTCGCCCGGCAAGGCCGAGGCCTTCGCCGAGCGCCTGGCGCGCCACTATCCCGGCCTGGCCATCCACGTGGCCGGCCCCCGTCCCGAGTCCTGTGACATCGCCATCAACGCGACCACGCTGGGCCTGGACGACAACGATCCCCTGCCCTTCCCGCTGGACGCCCTGGCGCCCGGCGCCGTGGTGGCCGACGCCGTCATGAGCCGCGTCGACACGCCGCTGCTGCGCGCCGCCGCCGCGCGCGGCTGCCGCACCCATCCCGGCCTCTACATGCTGGAAGGACAACTCACCGAAATTGCCCGCTTCCTGGGCATAGAAGAGCCGCAGCAAAGCGCGCTTGCTTGATTCACGGACCTACCACTCCCGTTCCACGGAGGAGACACGCATGAAATTGGCTTTCACCACCGGCCTGTTGTGCCTGGCCGGCATTGCCGCATCGGCCCAGGCCGCGCCCGTCAAGATCGGCCTGATCGAGACGCTGTCCGGCCCGCAGGCCTCGACCGGCCTGATGTTCCGCGCCGCGGTCAAGTACGAACTGGACCGCATCAACGCCGCCGGCGGCTGGAACGGCCAGCCGCTGGAACTGGTCGAGTTCGACAACCAGGGCGGCCCGGTCGGCGCCTCCGACCGCTTCCGCGCCGCGGCCGCCGAAGGCGTGCAGATCCTGGTGCAGGGCTCGTCGTCGGCCATCTCCGGCCAGCTCACCGAGGACGTGCGCAAGCACAACCTGCGCAACCCCGGCAAGGAAGTCGTGTTCCTGAACGTGGGCGGCGAAGCGTTGGAACTGACCGGCCAGAAGTGCCACTTCTACCATTTCCGCTTCACCACCAACGCCGACCTGCGCGTCAAGGCGCTGGCCTCGGTGATGTCGGCCGACGGCACGCTGGGCAAGCGCGTCTACGCCATCAACCAGAACTACTCCTGGGGCCAGGACATGGAAGGCGCCACCGAGCGCTTCGCCAAGCAGTACGGCTATGAAGTGGTCGGCAAGACGCTGCACGAAGTCAACAAGATCCAGGACTTCGCGCCCTACGTGGCCCGCATCCGCTCGGCCAACCCCGACACCGTCGTCACCGGCAACTGGTCCAACGACCTGCTGTTGCTGATGAAGGCGACGCAATCGGCCGGCCTGAAGGTGCGTTTCGCCACCGTGTTCCTGGACCAGGTCGGCAACCTCGCCAACGCCGGCGACGTGGCGCTGGGCCACTACATCGCCCATCCGTACAACATCGAGGCCGCGGGCGAGGAAGGCGCCAAGTTCGCCGAGGACTACAAGGCCAAGACCGGCCACTACCCGAGCTACACCGAGCCGCAGACCGTGATCGGCATCACCTTCCTGGGCGAAGCGCTCAAGCAGGTCAAGCCCAAGGACGGCAAGCTGTCCGTGCCGGACCTGGCGCGCGCGCTGGAGAAGGTCACCTACACCTCGCCGCTGGGCACCTACACCATGCGCGCCGAGGACCACCAGGTGCAGCTGCCGATGGTGGTGTCCAAGGTCGGCAAGAACGCCAAGTACAAGGCCGACGGCACCGACATGGGCTTCGAGCCGGTCAAGGTGCTGTCCTCCGCCGACGTGTCCGCGCCGGTGCAGGCCACCTGCAAGATGGTTCGCCCGGACTGATGACGCGATGGCCGCGGACGACACGTCGTCCGCGGCCGCTCGCCAATAAAACGCTCACCGGCGCGGGGCCGGAAAAAACAGGGCGTGATCGATCGCCAGGCGCCCGGCGCCTGCGCGCAAGGATATTGGAGCGGACATGGAATACTTTACCGTCTCGCTGTTGAACGGCGTGATTTACGGCCTGCTGCTATTCATGGTGTCGGCAGGCCTGACACTGATCTTCGGAATGATGGGCGTGCTCAACTTCGCGCACGCCTCGTTCTACATGATAGGCGCGTATGCCGCCTACACCCTGACGCCCGTCACCGGGTTCTGGACCGCGCTGGTGCTGGCCACCCTCATCGCCGGCGTGCTCGGTATGGGCGTGGAGCGCTTCTTCCTGCGCCGCGTGCACAAGTTCGGCCACGCGCAGGAACTGCTGGTGACCTTCGGCCTGGCGTTCATCGTCGCCGAGCTCATCAAGCTGTTCTACGGCGACTTCCCGGTCGACTACCGCGTGCCGCCATTCCTGAACTTCGCGGCCTTCCGCGTGTTCGACGCCGACTATCCCTTCTACCGCCTGCTGATGGGCGGCGTGTCGCTGGCGATGTTCGCGGTGATCTACCTGCTGCTGTCGCGCACCCGCGTCGGCATCGTGGTGCGCTCGGCCATCTACCGGCCGCGCATGGCCGAGGCCCTGGGCCACAACGTGCCGCTGGTGTTCATGAGCGTGTTCGGCGTGGGCGCGGCGATGGCCGGCCTGGCCGGCGCGGTCGCGGGCGCGTTCTACACCACCAACCCGAACATGGCGCTGGAACTGGGCGTGCTGGTGTTCGTGGTGGTCGTGGTGGGCGGCCTGGGTTCGCTCGAAGGCGCCATGATCGCCTCGCTGCTGATCGGCCTGATCAGCTCATTCTCGGTGGGCATCGACGCCAGCCTGGCGACCCTGTTCAGCCTGTTCGGCGCCGGCGAGTGGGCCGAAAGCGTGGGCGGCCTGATGACCGTGAAGATCTCCAGCCTGGCCGCGACGCTGCCCTTCCTGCTGATGCTGGTGGTGCTGCTGGTCAAGCCCTCGGGCCTGAAGGGAGAGCAGGCATGAGCCCGACTCCCGTTTCCTCGCGCCGCGCGCCGGCGGCCCTGCTGCTGCTCGCCTGCGTGGCGGCGCTGTGCGCGCTGCCGTGGCTGCTGCCGCCGGGCCAGCTGGTCGCGGCGGTGCAGATGCTGATCGCGGCGTTGTTCGCCTGCGCCTTCAACCTGCTGGCCGGCCAGGGCGGCATGCTGTCGTTCGGCCACGCGGCCTACTTCGGCGTCGGCACCTTCGCCACCATCCACGCCATGAACGCGCTGGGCGGCGCGGGCCTGTTGCCGACGCCGCTGATGCCGCTGGCCGGCGGCGTGGCCGGCCTGCTGTTCGGCCTGGTCGCGGGCTGGTTCGCCACCATGCGCGCCGGCGTCTACTTCTCGATGATCACGCTGGCGCTGGCCGAACTGCTGCACGCGCTGGCGCCGCACCTGAAGGGCGTGTTCGGCGGCGAGGCCGGGCTGTCGGCCATGCGCATGCCGGCCTGGGGCTTCACCTTCGGCTCGGACATCGAGGTGTACTTCCTGGTGCTGGCCTGGGTGCTGGTCTCGCTGGCCGCGCTGTATGGCCTGACCCGCACGCCGCTGGGCCGCCTGACGCTGGGCCTGCGCGAAAACGCCAACCGCCTGCGCTACCTGGGTTACCGGCCGCATACGCTCAAGACCATGGTGTTCGCGCTGTCGGCCATGTTCGCCGGCATCGCCGGGGGCCTGCAGGCGTTGAACATCGAGGCGGGCAACTACGTGCTGTTCGAGGTCAAGCTGTCGACCGACGCGGTGCTGTTCGCCTACATCGGCGGCGTCAACGCCTTCCTCGGCCCGGTGCTGGGCGCCTCGATCCTGACCTTCCTGTCGCAGACGCTGGCCGACATCACCCGGTCGTGGCTGCTGTACCAGGGCATTCTGTTCGTGCTGGTGATGCTGTTCGTGCCGGACGGCCTGGTCGGCCTGGTACAGCGCGCCGCCAAGTCGCTGCGCCAGCGCGGCCTGGCCGACTGGCTGCCGCGCGCCGCGGTATCCGTTATCGGCGGCCTGCTGCTGACCGCCGCCACGGTGTTCACGGTGGAACTGCTGCAACGCATGTTCGCGCGCGACTACCGCTCGCTGCTGGCGATGAACCCCGATGCCGGCTGGCCCGCCATTTCCCTGTTCGGCCACGACTGGGCGCCGCTGGCGCTGTCGACCTGGCTGCTGCCGCTGGCGCTGTTCGTGGGCGGCCTCCTGGCCTGCCGCTGGGCGCTGGCCCTGTGGCGCAGCGAGGCCGACGCCGCGCCCGTGCTGGAGACCGCAAAATGAGCCACGAGATCCTGACCCTGACCGACGTGCGCAAGTCCTTCGGCGACGCGCAGATCATCCGCGGCGTCAACCTGAAGGTCCAGGCCGGCGAACGCCACGCGGTCATCGGCCCCAACGGCGCCGGCAAGTCCACGCTGTTCCACCTGATGTCGGGCTCGTTCGCGCCGACCTCGGGCGACATCAGCCTGCGCTCGCGCCCGATCGGCGGCTTGCCGCCCGAGCGCATCAACCGCCTTGGCCTGGCGCGTTCGTTCCAGATCACCAACGTGTTCCCGCGCCTGTCGGTGCGCGAGAACCTGCGGCTGGCGGTGCTGCGCATGCACGGCCTGGTCTACAACTTCTGGCGCCCCATCGCGCGCCACCGCGCCGTCAACGAGAACGTCGACCAGCTGCTGGAGAAAGTGCGCCTGGCCGCCAAGCAGCACACCGCCGCGGGCGACCTGAACTACTCCGAGCAGCGCTCGCTGGAAATCGGCATGACGCTGGCCTCGCGGCCCAAGGTGATCCTGCTGGACGAGCCGATGGCCGGCATGTCGCAGCACGAGGTCGACTACACCGTCGAACTCATCAAGGACGTGACGCGCGACTGCACCCTGCTGATCGTCGAGCACGACATGCAGGTGGTGTTCTCGCTGGCCGACCGCATCAGCGTGCTGGTGTACGGCGAGATCCTGGCCACCGGCACGCCCGCCGACATCCGCGGCGACGCCCGCGTGCGCGAAGCCTATCTGGGAGAGGAAACGGTATGAGCATGCAATCCCCCCTGCTGGCCCTGCAAGGCGTGCACGCGCACTACGGCAAGAGCCACATCCTGCACGGCATCGACCTGACGGTGGGCCGCGGCGAGGTGGTCAGCCTGCTGGGCCGCAACGGCGCCGGCCGCTCCACCACCATGAAAAGCATCATGGGCCTGGTGGACGTGACCGCCGGCCACATCGCCATCGAAGGCCGCGACATCACCAACAAGCGCCCGTTCGAGATCGCCCGCGCCGGGCTGGGCTTCGTGCCGGAAGAGCGCGAGGTGTTCGCCAACCTGACGGTGGACGAGAACCTGCGCATGGGCGAACAGCCCGCCCGGCCCGACGCCCCGGCCTGGACCATCGAACAGATGTTCGGCTATTTCCCGCGCCTGAAGGAACGCCGCAATACCCGCGCCGGCAACCTCTCCGGCGGCGAGCAGCAGATGCTGACCATGTGCCGCTCGCTGCTGGGCAACCCCAAGGTCATGCTGATCGACGAACCCACCGAGGGCCTGGCGCCCAAGATCGTCGAAGTGATCGCCGACGTGATCCGCGACATCCACCAGCGCGGCGTGTCGGTGGTGCTGGTCGAGCAGAAGCTGACCATCGCATTGAAAGTGTCCACGCGCGTCAGCGTGATGGGCCATGGCCGCATCGTTTTCGAAGGACCGCCCGCGCAACTGCATGAGCGCCAGGACGTGGTCCAGGAATGGCTGGCGGTCTGACCGCGGCCCTATCTGTAGAGGCAAGCACTTGGACAATACCCCTGAAGTACGCCACGCCGATCTGCGCGGCAAGAACGTGGTGATCACCGGCGGCGCCAAAGGCATCGGCTACGCCACGGCCGAGGCGTTCGTGCGCCAGGGCGCGCGGGTGGCGCTGCTGGACATGGATCCGGTAGCGCTGGACGCGGCCGTGGCCGGGCTGCGCGCGGCCGGCGGCGAGGCCCTGGCCGCGCAGGCCTCGGTCACCGACGCCGACGCCGTCGAACGCGCCTTCGCCCAGGTCGAGCAGGCCTGGGGCGGCATCGACGTGCTGGTCAACAACGCCGGCATCTCGGCCAACAAGCCATCGCTGGAGGTCACGCCCGAGGAATGGCGCCGCGCGGTCGACATCAACCTGACCGGCGTATTCCTGTGCGCCCAGGCCGCGGGCCGCCGCATGGTGCCCAAGGGCGAGGGCTGCATCATCAACCTGGCCTCCATGTATGGCGTGGTGGCCGCGCCCGACCGCGCCGCCTACTGCGCCACCAAGGGCGCGGTGGTGCTGCTGACCGAGACCCTGGCGGTGGAATGGGGCCCGGCGGGCGTGCGCGTGAACGCGCTGGCGCCCGGCTACGTCGAGACCGACCTGGTGCGCGACCTGGCCGCGCGCGGCCGCCTCGACCCCGAGCGCCTCAAGCAGCGCACGCCGCTGCGGCGCCTGGCGCAACCGGCCGAAATGGCCGACCTGGCGGTGTTCCTGGCCTCCAGCCAGGCCGCCTACATCACCGGACACACCCTGGTGGCCGATGGCGGCTGGAGCCGCTACAGCTACCTTTAGGGCCTGTTCACACTAAAAGGAGCCTCGCATGAGCACCCAAATGAGCGCCTATCAAGGCGCAAAGCGCCGTCGTGGCGGGACCACGGCGAGCATTTGCAACGCAGAGAGGCGCTCATTTGGGCGCTCACCCTTCGGGCAGGCCGGTAATCGGCCGCCAGGCGTCGTTGCGCTCCCCTTGCGTGGCACGGCCACGCGGCGGAGACCGCGCCTAGCCTGGCGGCCGATTACCGGCCTGTGCGAGGCTCCTTTTAGTGTGAACAGGCCCTAACGCATCGACGCTTACCTACATTCTGGAGATTCATTCATGGCCACCTACCAACCGCTTGGCTCCCAGGCGCCCTGGCGGCAACTGACGGTCGAGGCCTCGGACTGGCAACAGGCCGACCCCGCGCTGCTGGCCACCATGCTGACGCAGCTGCACTGGATCCGCGCCTTCGAGGAAGCGGTGCTGGACTTGGCCGCCGAAGGCCTGGTGCACGGCCCCGCCCACTCGTCGGTCGGCCAGGAAGGCGGCGCCGTCGGCTCGGTGCTGGCGCTGGGCGCCGGCGACCAGATCAACGGCTCGCACCGCGGCCACCACCAGTTCCTGGCCAAGGCGCTGCAACACGTCGCGCCGCTGGGCCTGGACCCGCGCAACCCGCTCACGCCCGCCATCGACGAAGTGCTGCACAAGACCCTGGCCGAGATCATGGGCCTGGCGCAAGGCTACTGCCGCGGCCGTGGCGGCAGCATGCACCTGCGCTGGCTGGAAGCCGGCGCGCTCGGCACCAACGCCATCGTCGGCGGCGGCGTGCCGCTGGCGGCCGGCGCGGCCTGGGCCCATCACCACGCCGGCACCGACCGCGTGGCGGTGACGTACTTCGGCGACGGCGCCGTCAACATCGGCTCGGTGCTCGAGACGATGAACCTGACCGCCGCGTGGAAGACGCCGCTGTGCTTCTTCATCGAGAACAACCGCTACGCCGTGTCCACCACGGTCGAGGAATCAACCGCCGAGCCGCGCCTGTCGGCCCGCGGCCAGGCCTTCAACATCCCGGCCTGGCAGGTCGACGGCATGGATCCGCTGGCCGTGCACCTGGCCATGTCGGAAGCCGTGGCGCACATGCGCGCCGGCAACGGCCCCACCATCATCGAGGTGGACGTCTACCGCTTCTTCCACCAGAACGGCCCCTTCCCCGGCAGCGCCTTCGGCTACCGCAGCAAGGACGAAGAGGCGCAGTGGCGCCGCCGCGATCCGCTCGACAAGATCGCCGCCGAGATGATCGGCCGCCAGCTCATCACCCAGGCCGAAGTCGACGCCCTGCGCCAGCGCTGCAAGGACGTGATGAAGGACGTGTCGGGCCGCCTGACCGAGGCCGCCGACGGCGGCAAACGCCGCGTGCGCGCCGACCTGTGGCCGCGCCCCGACTTCCGCGACGTGGGCCTGCGCAGCGACGGCTCGGAACTGGCCGATCTGCGCTACCAGGACGCCGCCGACTACGCCGGCGCCCGCGCCGAGCGCAAGTTCGTGGACGCGGTGGCCGACGTGCTCGACCGCCGCATGGAAACCGACCCCGGCGTGGTGGTGCTGGGCGAGGACGTACACCGCCTGAAGGGCGGCACCAACGGCGCCACCCGCGGCCTGAAGGACAAGTACCCCGACCGCGTGCTGGGCACGCCGATCTCCGAGAACGCCTTTGCCGGCCTGGGCGGCGGCCTGGCCATGGACGGCCGCTACAAGCCGGTGGTGGAATTCATGTACCCCGACTTCATGTGGGTCGCGGCCGACCAGATCTTCAACCAGATCGGCAAGGCCCGCCACATGTTCGGCGGCGACATCGACGTGCCGTTCGTGCTGCGCACCAAGGTCGCGATGGGCACGGGCTACGGCTCGCAGCACTCGATGGACCCGGCCGGCGTCTTCGCCACGGCCCCGGGCTGGCGCATCGTCGCGCCGTCCACGCCGTATGAGTACATCGGCCTGATGAACACCGCGCTGGCCTCCAAGGACCCGGTGCTGGTGATCGAGCACGTCGACCTGTACGCCTCGTCGGGCGAGGTCCCCGACGGCGACCTGGACTACGCCATTCCGTTTGGCAAGGCGCGCGTGCGCCGCGGCGGTTCCAAGGTCACGGTGCTGACCTACCTGTCGATGGTCAGCCGCGCGCTCAAGGCCGCCGAAGAGACCGGCGTCGACGCCGAAGTCATCGACCTGCGCACGCTGGACCGCGCCAGCCTGGACTGGGACACCATCGGCGCCAGCATCCAGAAGACCAACAACGTGCTGATCGTCGAACAGGGCGCGCGCGGCACCTCGTACGGCGCCATGCTGGCCGACGAGATCCAGCGCCGCTACTTCGACTGGCTCGACCAGCCGGTCAAGCGCGTCACCGGCGGCGAGGCCTCGCCCAGCATCTCCAAGGTGCTGGAACGCGCGGCCTTCGCCGACACCGAGGAAGTCACCGCCGGCCTGAACGACGTGCTGGCCGACCTGGGAGAGCGCGCATGAGCGCCGCCCTGCGCATGAGCGTGCCGATGGAAGTCGGCATTTGCTGCGCCGACCTGGACGCGCAGCTGGCGTTCTACACCGAGGTGGTCGGCCTGGCCCTGGTGAACCGCGTCAGCGTGCCGGCTGACAAGGCCCGCGCCACCGGCCTGACGCAGCATGGCTATGACGTGGCGCGCCTGCAGACCTCGTATGGCGAGCGCATCAAGCTGTTGCAACCGGCCGTGGCGCCGGAGCCGGCGGTGCGCGGCGCCGCCATCCTGGACCGCCAGGGCAACGCCTACCTGACCTTCATCGTGCACGACCTGGCCGGCACCGTCGAGCGCCTGCGGGCGCGCGGCGTGGCCTTCGACAGCGACCCGGCGCCGATGGAAGTGCGGCCCGGCACCTGGCTGGCCTTCTTCCGCGACCCCGAAGGCAATGTGCTGGAACTGGTCGAATACGACGACCCGGCGGCCTACCGGCCTGACCTGGCCGTGCGCGCAGAATAGGACGAACTACACGTGGCACACCTTATCAAGCTCCCCTCCGTCGCGGCCGATGCCGACGTCGGCACGCTGCACCAGTGGCTCAAGCAGGAAGGCGACACGGTCGCCGTGGGCGAGGCGCTGGCGGAAATCGAAACCGAGAAAGCGATCGTCGAGATCAACACCGAACACGCGGGCGTGCTCGGCCGCATCGTGGTGCAGGCCGGCCCGGCGTCGGTGCCGATCAACACCGTGATCGGCGTGCTGCTGGCGCCTGGCGAAGACGCCAGCGCGATCGACAAGGCGCTGGCGGAACACGGCGCGGGCGCCGCGCCGGCCGGGGCATCGGCCGCCGCAGCAACGGCTGCCGCAACATCGGCTGCCTCGGCAACGGCCCCCGCAAGCGCTCTCGCTCCGTCCGCGACGGCCGGCGCCGCCGCACCGGCCTCGCCCGACGCCGCCATTGCCCCCGGCACCCGCCGCTTCGCCAGCCCGCTGGCGCGCCGCCTGGCCGCGCAATGGCACGTCAACCTGCTCGAAGTGCAAGGCACCGGCCCGCGCGGCCGCATCGTGCGCCGCGACGTCGAAGCCGCGCGTGACCGCGCCCCCGTTGCCGCCGCGCCCCAGGCCAGCCGCGCCGCCGGCCGCCGCGTGCCGCATTCCGGCATGCGCCGCGCCATCGCCCGCCGCCTGACCGAAAGCAAGCAGCAGGTGCCGCACTTCTACCTGACGGTGGATTGCCGCATGGACGCCTTGCTGGCCCTGCGCGCGCAGGCCAACCAGGGGGGCGCGGTCAAGCTGTCGGTCAATGACTTCATCGTGCGCGCCGCCGCCCTGGCGCTGCGCGAGGTGCCCGAGGTCAACGCCAGCTGGCACGATGACGCCATCGAATTCCACGCCGGCGCCGACATCAGCGTCGCCGTGGCCACCGACGGCGGCCTGGTCACGCCCATCGTGCGCGACGCCGACGTCAAGCCGCTGTCCGCCATCGCCGGCGAGATCGTCGAGCTGGCCGGGCGCTCCAAGGTCAATCGCCTCAAGCCCGAGGAATTCACCGGCGGCTCGCTGACGGTCAGCAACCTGGGCATGTACGGCATCAAGCAGTTCGCCGCCATCATCAACCCGCCGCAGGCGGCGATCCTGGCGGTGGGCGCGGCCGAACGCCGACCCGTGGTGGACGACAACGGCGACCTGCAGGCCGCCACCGTCATGACCGTGACGCTGTCGGCCGACCACCGCGTGGTGGACGGCGCCGTCGGCGCGCGCTGGCTGGCCGCCTTCCGCATGCTGATCGAAAACCCCGTGCGCATCCTGCTGTGAGCCTCGCCATGACCAAGACTTCGTTTGACCTGGTGGTGGTCGGCGGCGGCCCCGGCGGCTACGTGGCCGCCATCCGCGCGGCGCAGCTGGGCCTGTCCACCGCGCTGGTGGAGCGCGCCGAGCTGGGCGGCATCTGCCTGAACTGGGGCTGCATCCCGACCAAGGCGCTGCTGCACAGCGCCACCGTGCTGCGCGCCTGCCGCGAGGCCGATCACTACGGCGTGACCGGCGCGGGCGCGGCCCGGCCCGACCTGGCCGCGATGGTGGCGCGCTCGCGCAAGGTCGCCGGCCGCCTGGGCCAGGGCGTGGCGCACCTGATGAAAAAGAACGGCGTCACGGTCTTTGCCGCCAGCGCCAAGCTGGCCGGCGGCGGCCGTGTCGCGCTCGACAACGGCCCCACGCTGTCGGCCCGCCACATCATCCTGGCCACCGGCGCGCGCGCCCGCGAGCTGCCGGCGCTGCCGGTGGGCGAGCGCATCTGGGCCTACCGCCAGGCGCTGACGCCGCCGGCGATTCCCAAGTCCCTGCTGGTGGTGGGCGCGGGCGCGATCGGCGCCGAGTTCGCCAGCTTCTACCGCGCGGTCGGGGCGGAAGTGACGCTGATCGACATGACCGCCGATATCCTGCCGCAAGAAGACGCCGAGATCTCCGCGCTGGCGCGCAAGGCCTTCGAGAAGCAAGGCATCCGCGTGCTGACGCAGTGCGCGGTCAAGTCGTCCAGCCTGACGGCCACGGGCGTGAAGGCCGTGCTGGAGCAACAGGGCAAGCAGTCCGAACTGGAAGTCGAGCGCGTCATCGTGGCCGCCGGCATCGTCGGCAACGTCGAGGACCTGGGCCTGGAACACACCCGCGTCAAAGTGGAGAAGACCCACATCGTCACCGACGGCCTGTGCCGCACCGCCGAGCCGGGCGTCTACGCCATCGGCGACGTGGCCGGCGCGCCGTGGCTGGCGCACAAGGCCAGCCACGAGGCCGTGCTGTGCGTCGAAGCCATCGCCGGCCTGCCGGCGCATGCGCTCGACCCGCTGCGCATCCCCGCCTGCACCTATTCGCACCCGCAGGTCGCCAGCATCGGCATGACCGAGGCCCGCGCGCGCGAGCACGCCAAGGCGACGGGCGGCGAGATCCGCGTCGGCAAGTTCACCTTCGCCGGCAACGGCAAGGCCATCGCCATGGGCGAGGACCAGGGGCTGGTGAAGACGGTGTTCGACGCCAGGACCGGCGAGCTGCTGGGCGCGCACATCATCCACCCGGAGGCGTCCGAGCTGATCGCCGGCTACGGCGTGGCGGCGGCGCTAGAGGCCACCGAGGAAGACCTGATGCACACCGTGTTCGCGCATCCGACCCTGTCGGAAACGCTGCACGAATCGGTGCTGGCGGCCTTTGGCCGGGCGCTGCACGGCTAAGGCAGGCGGCAACGCGCAAGGCGTCTGGCGCGGACCCTTATCGGCCGCGCCAGACGCCCGTCTTCACAACCGGCTGGCGAAGAAATCCAGGAAGCAGGCGATGCGCCGCGACAGCTGCGTGTTGCGGTAGTACACCGCGTGCATCGGCTGCAGGTAGTCGGTGTGCAGGTCTTCCATGATCCGCACCAGGCGCCCTTCGATCAGATCGTCGCGCGACACGAAGTCCGACAGGCAGGCGATGCCCACGCCGCGCAGCGCCAGGTGCCGCTGGGTCTCGCCGCTGGAGGTGGCCAGCGTGGGCGTGGCCAGATAGGTGGAGCCGCCCGCGTGGCGCAGCGGCCAGACGTTCAGGCTCTCGGGCTGGGTGAAGCCCAGCAGTTCGTGGCCGGCCAGGTCCTCGACGGTGCGGGGCACGCCGCGCCGCGCCAGGTAGTCCGGGCTGGCCATCAACCAGCGCGGCCGCGGCCGCATGGGCCGCGCATGCAGCGTGGAATCGTTCAGCGGCCCCATACGCAAGGCCACGTCGGTGCGATGCTCGATCAGGTCGACGATGCGGTCGTTGCTGGTCAGCTCCAGCGAGATCGCCGGGTACTCGCGGCGAAAGTCCGCCACGTGCGGCACCACGCAATGCAGCATCACGGGCACCGAAGCGTCGACGCGCAGGCGGCCGGCCGGCTGCTGGTTGACGATGCGCATGCATTCCTCGGCCTCTTCCAGCGACTGCACGATCTGGCGCGCCTTGTGCAGGAAGTGCGCGCCTTCGGCCGTGAGTTCCATGCGCCGCGTGGTGCGGGTCAGCAGCGTCACGCCCAGGTCTTCCTCCAGGCGCGACAGGCCGCGGCTGACGCCGGACGCGGTCTGGCCCAGCATTTCGGCGGCGGCGCTCATCGAGCCGGCGTCGACCACGCCCAGGAACAGCCGCAGGGCCTCGGAATTGAGCGCCATTTTTGACTCCGGATCACAAGTATCCGGATTTTATCGCGCGCCGCCGCCGCAATTGCGCGGTGCCCTGGCCGACGGCGGGGTTATCCGGCAGCGCGGACGCAAAAGAAAAGCGGCGCACGCGGCGCCGCTTTTTTCACTGCATCGACCCGCGGCCGATCAACGCTTCTGCTTGAGCTGCGACAGGTCGCGCACCGCGCCGCGGTCGGCCGAGGTGGCCAGCGCCGCGTAGGCCTGCAGGGCCTGCGACACCACGCGCTCGCGGCCCACCGGCAGCCAGCCGCCATCCTCGCGCGCGTTCATCGCGGCGCGGCGGCGGGCCAGTTCCTCGTCGGACACGGCCAGGTGCATCTTGCGGTTGGGGATGTCGATCTCGATGGTGTCGCCCTCTTCCACCAGGCCGATGGTGCCGCCCTCGGCCGCCTCAGGCGACGCGTGGCCGATCACCAGGCCCGACGAGCCGCCCGAGAAACGGCCATCGGTGAACAGCGCGCAGGTCTTGCCCAGGCCCTTGGACTTCAGGTACGACGTGGGATACAGCATTTCCTGCATGCCGGGGCCGCCCTTGGGGCCTTCGTAGCGGATCACCACCACGTCGCCCGCCACGACCTTGTCGCCCAGGATGCCCTCGACGGCGTCGTCCTGGCTTTCGAACACGCGCGCGCGGCCGGTGAAGACCCACTGCGATTCATCCACGCCCGCGGTCTTGACGATGCAGCCCTTCTCGGCGAGGTTGCCGTACAGCACGGCCAGGCCGCCGTCCTTGGAATAGGCGCTTTCCTTGCTGCGGATGCAACCGGTCTGGCGGTCGGTGTCCAGCGTCAGGAAGGTGGCGTCCTGGCTGAAGGCCACGGTGGTGGGGATGCCGCCAGGGGCCGCGCGGTAGAACTTCTGCGCCGCTTCGCCGGCGCCGCCGGCCACGTCCCATTGCGCGATGGCGTTGCCCAGCGTGCCGCTGTGCACGTTGCCGCAGGACAGGTCGAGCAGGTCGGCGCGCGCCAGTTCACCCAGGATGCCCAGGATGCCGCCGGCACGGTGCACGTCTTCGATGTGGTACTTGTCGGTGGCGGGCGCGGCCTTGCACAGGCACGGCACCTTGCGCGAGATGCGGTCGATGTCGGCCATGGTGAAGTCGACGCCGGCTTCCTGCGCCGCGGCCAGCAGGTGCAGCACGGTGTTGGTCGAGCCGCCCATGGCCACGTCCAGCGCCATGGCGTTCTGGAACGCGCTCTTGGTGGCGATGTTGCGCGGCAGGACCGACTCGTCTTCCTCGACGTAGTAGCGGCGGCACAGGTCCACCACCAGGCGGCCGGCCTGCTCGAACAACCCCTTGCGCCAGGCGTGCGTGGCGACGATGGTGCCGTTGCCCGGCAGCGCCAGGCCGATGGCCTCGGTCAGGCAGTTCATCGAGTTGGCGGTGAACATGCCGGAACAGGAGCCGCAGGTCGGACACGCGCTGCGTTCGACTTCGGCCACTTCGGCGTCCGACACCTTCGGGTCGGCGGCCTTGATCATGGCGTCGATCAGGTCGATCTTGGCGATCACCTTGCCGTCGGTCGGCGACTTGACCTTGCCGGCTTCCATCGGGCCGCCGGACACGAACACCACCGGGATGTTCAGGCGCATCGCGGCCATCAGCATCCCCGGGGTGATCTTGTCACAGTTCGAGATGCAGACCATGGCGTCGGCGCAGTGCGCGTTGACCATGTATTCGACCGAGTCGGCGATCAGTTCGCGCGAGGGCAGCGAATACAGCATGCCGCCGTGGCCCATGGCGATGCCGTCATCGACGGCGATCGTGTTGAATTCCTTGGCGACGCCGCCGGCGGCCTCGATTTCCTTGGCGACCAGCGCGCCCAGGTCGCGCAGGTGCACGTGGCCCGGCACGAACTGCGTGAACGAGTTGACCACCGCGATGATCGGCTTGCCGAAGTCTCCGTCCTTCATGCCGGTGGCGCGCCACAGGGCGCGGGCGCCGGCCATGTTGCGGCCGTGGGTCGAGGTGCGGGAACGGTAGTGCGGCATGATCTTGTCTCAGGCTATTAGCGTGGGCGGCAAAACGGTAAATAATACGCTGGTTCCGGCCGGCAGCGGCCGCAGGCCGCCCCGAGGCCGCCTGGCGGCCATCAGGCGGACGCCGCGCCGCGCGCCGCGAAGGCGCTGGGCGGCTCGCCCAGGGCCTTGCGGAACATGGCCGCGAAGGCGCTGGGGCTCTCGTAGCCCAGATCCAGGGCCACATCCAGCACCCGTTCGCCGCGCGCCAGCCGCTCCATCGCCGCCAGCAGCCGCGCCTGCTGGCGCCAGCGGCCGAAGGTCATGCCGGTGTGGCGCAGGAACAGGCGATGCACCGTCTTGGGATCCACCCCCAGTTCCCGCGCCCAGTCGGCCGCGCCCGCCTGGCGCTCGGGGTGGCGCACGATGGCGCGGCAGATGCGCGCCAGGCGCGGCTCGGACGGCTGCGGCAGGTGCAGCGGCAGCACCGGCTCCTGCTTCAGTTCATCCAGCAGCAGCATCATCAGGCGGCCGTCGCGGGTGCCGGGCTGCCAGTCCAGCGGCACCGCGGCCGCCGCCACCATCAGCTCGCGCAGCAGCGGCGAGATCGACAGCACGCAGCATTCGTTGGGCAAATGCGAGGCCGCGCCCGGCTCGACGAACACGGTGCGCATGCGCGGCTCGCCACTCATGCGGATGGCGTGCGAGACCCAGGCCGGCACCCAGACGCCGCGCGTGGGCGGCACCACCCAGATGCCCGCGTCGGTATCCACCACCATCACGCCCGAGATGGCGTACACCAACTGCGAACGGCGGTGGCGATGGCGCCGCACGCGGTGCCCGTCCTCGTAATCCACCGCCAGCGCGGCCACCGGCCGCTGCGAGGACTCGTACGGAAACAGGTCCAGATCCGCGGGCTTGCGCGATCCGGACGGGCGAGGCGGGGGTTTGGGTTTGTCCATTTCTCGACGATCGATGTCTGGCTGGCGGTAGACGGTCTGTTCCAGTGTACCTATCCTGCCTGCATTCCCGCCGATTTTCCCCGTTGTCCGCGTTCCGATCATGCGTCTTTTCCCCCGCTGCTCCGCCCCCTGCGCCGCTTTCCGCGGCCGGCGCGCGCGCGTGGTCGGGAAATCGGACGCCATCATGGTTCCGCGCGCCATTCCGGACGCGCGCCCCCTTTGCCCGATCGCGCCCGCCGTCCTGCCGACGCTACGACTAGCGCGCGGTTGCCGGGCCTTGCGCCCCGTGGCCGCCCGGCAGCCCCGGGCCCTCTGACGGGTCCGTCCGCCACCTCCCTTGCCCGACCGCCGCCGCAGACCGGCGGCCCCAGACGCCGCGCGCCGCGCGGCCGGAGGTTTCCATGCTCGACCATCCCCAACACAAGTACCGCCCCGTCCAGCCCTTTGCACGCGACTACGCCGAACGCCAGTGGCCGGCCCGCCGCCCGAGCGCGCCGCCCATCTGGATGAGCACCGACATGCGCGACGGCAACCAGGCGCTGATCGACCCGATGGACGCGGCCCGCAAGCTGCGCTTTTTCGAACAGCTGGTGGCGGTGGGATTGAAGGAGATCGAAGTCGCGTTCCCGTCGGCGTCCGACACCGACTTCAATTTCGTGCGCAAGCTGATCGAGGAGCGCCGCATTCCCGCCGACGTCACCATCGAAGTGCTGACCCAGTCGCGGCCCGACCTGATCGCGCGCACCTTCGAATCGCTGCGCGGCGCGCCGCGCGCCATCGTGCACCTGTACAACCCGATCGCGCCGCAATGGCGCCGCATCGTGTTCGGCATGAGCCGCGCCGAGATCAAGGAGATCGCGCTGGCCGGCACGCGCCAGATCCGCGCCCTGGCCGACACGCACCCGGAAACGACGTGGATCTACCAGTACTCGCCCGAGACCTTCAGCCTGGCCGAACTGGATTTCGCGCTGGAGGTCTGCGACGCGGTCAGCGCCATCTGGCGCCCGACGCCGGCGCGCAAGATGATCATCAACCTGCCGTCGACGGTGGAATGCACCAGCGCCAACGTCTACGCCGACCAGATCGAATGGATGCACCGCCGCCTGGCGCGGCGCGACAGCATCGTGCTGAGCGTGCATCCGCACAACGACCGCGGCACCGCCGTGGCCTCGGCCGAACTGGCGGTGCTGGCCGGCGCCGACCGGGTCGAAGGCTGCCTGTTCGGCAATGGCGAACGCACCGGCAACGTCGACCTGGTGACGCTGGCGCTCAACCTGGACCGGCAGGGCATCCCGAGCGGCCTGGACTTTACCGACATGGCCGCCGTGCGCGACTGCGTCGAGGCCTGCAACCAGCTGCCGGTGGACGTATTCCACCCCTATGCGTTCACGCCCGCAGCGCCAGCAACGCCTCCTGCAGGTGCCGCAATCCTCGGCTGAGCGGCTTGTCCCGGCGCACCACGATGGCCAGGGTGCGCGCCAGGCGCGGCGCCAGCGAGCGCACGGCCAGGCTGTCGCGGTGGCCGGCGCCGCTCACCGCCAGCTTGGGCAGCACCGCGCAGGCCAGGCCGGCGGCCACGATTTCCTTCATGGCCTCGGTGCTGCCCAGTTCCATGACCGGCTTGGCCGCCATGCCGGCTTCCTCGAACCAGTCGTCCACCAGCCGGCGGGTGCGCGCGCCCGGCTCGAACAGCACCAGCGGCAACGCCGCCAGCGCCTGCGGCGTAACGGTAGCGGGAATCGCGAGGGGGCCGCGCGCCGGAAAGATGGCGACGAACTCGTCTTCCAGCACCGGCGTGACCTCGAACATGCGGCCCGGCGCCGGCAGCGTCACCAGGCCGATGTCCAGCGTGTTGTTCTCCAGCCCGCGCAGCATGTCGGCGGTGTTGCCGGTGCTGGCCACCACGTCCAGCGCCGGGAAGCGGCGCCGCAGGCCGGCCAGCAGCGGCGGCAGCAGATAGGTGCAGGCGGTGGCGCCGGTGCCCAGGCGCACCCGCCCGGTCACCTGCGAGGCGTGCGCCGTCATGGCCTGCTCGGCCTGCGCCAGCGCCGTGTCGATCGCGCGGATGTGGGTCAGCAGCTCCAGGCCGGCGGCGGTCGGCCCCGCGCGGCGGCCGACGCGTTCCACCAGCTTCAGGCCGAAGCGGCGCTCCAGCTGGCGCACCTGCAGGCTGACCGCCGGCTGGGTGATGCCGCCCCGTTCGGCGGCGGCCGAGAAACTGCCCAGTTCGATCACCTGCGCAAAGGTGCGCAGGGCGTCCAGATTGAGTCCGCGCATGGCTCGCTTCCCCGCTTATTCAAAACGCTTGTTCAAAGTTTTACTTATGAAAATCATAATAGACCAAAGCTTTATTTATGCATTGCCTTGCGCCACACTGGCGGCTGGTTTTTCACCCCTCGATCTCCTTCCTCGCCGCCCCCCCGCCATGCCGCAATCCGCCGCCTCCCTCCTGATCCGCGACAGCGTCGACGCCGACCTGCCCGCCATCAAGTCCATCTACGCGCACCACGTGCAGCACGGCACCGCCTCGTTCGAACTGGAACCGCCGTCGATCCAGGAAATGCGCCAGCGCCGCGCCGGCGTGCTGGAAAAGGACATGCCCTACCTGGTGGCCGAGATCGACGGCGAAGTGGTGGGCTACGCCTACGTCACGCCCTACCGCCCGCGCCCGGCCTACCGCCACACGGTCGAGGACTCGGTCTACGTCAAGGACGGCCGCGCCGGCCAGGGCATCGGCGGCAGGCTGCTGGGCGCCCTGGTCGAGCGCTGCGCCGCGGCCGGCTGGCGGCAGATGCTGGCGGTGGTGGGCGACAGCCGCAACGCCGCCTCGCTGGCGGTGCACGCGCGCCAGGGCTTCCATCCGGTCGGCACGCTGCGCTCGGTGGGCCACAAGCATGGCGAATGGCGCGACACCGTGCTGATGCAGCGCGCGCTGGGCGAAGGCGACAGCACGCCGCCGCAGCGCCCATGATCGCCACCCGCGCGGTGGTCTGCCTGGGGCTGACGCAACTGGTCGGCTGGGGCGTGACGTTCTACCTGGTCGGCGCGCTGGGGCCGGACATGGCGGCCGACCTGGGCTGGAACCCGGCCACGATCTACGGCGGCTTCTCCTGCGCCATCGTGGTCATGGCCCTGGTGTCGCCACTGGCCGGTCGGGCGGTCGACCGCTGGGGCGGCCACCGCGTGATGCCGGCGGGCGCCCTGGTGGCCGCGGCCGGCTGCGCCGTGCTGGCGGCCGCGCAGGGCGTGGCGGCGTACTTCGCCGCCTGGACGGTGCTGGGCGTCGGCATGCGGCTGTGCCTGTACGACGCGGCGTTCGCCTCGCTGGCGCGCGCCGCCGGCCCGACCGCGCGGCGGCCGATGTCGCAGATCACGCTGTTCGGCGGCCTCGCCTCGACAGTCATGTGGCCCGTGGGCCATGCGCTGTCGGGCTGGCTCGGCTGGCGCGGCGCGGTGCTGGCCTATGGCGCGCTGGCGCTGGCGACCCTGCCGCTGTACCTGGCGCTGCCGCGCACGCGCTACGCCGCGCCGGCGCAAGCGGCGGGGCAGGAAGGCGCCACCGGCCTGACGCGCACGGTGTCCGAACGGCGCCTGGCCGGCACACTGTACGCGGTCATCGCCATGCTCACCAACTTCCTGGCGGCCGGCAATGCCGCCCATCTGATCCCGCTGCTGTCCGGACTGGGCCTGGCCAAGGCGCTGGCGGTCAACGTCGCCGCCTTGTGGGGGATCGGCCAGTTCGCCTCGCGGCTGGCCGACGTCGCGCTGGGGTCGCGCCTGCATCCGCTGACCCTGACCCTGGCGGTGGCCGCCCTGCTGCCGCTGAGTTTCACGCTGGCGCTGTTTTCGGGCGGCCATCCCGCCACCCTGGCCGCCTACGCGCTGTTGTATGGCGCCTGCAACGGCCTGCTGACCATCACCCGCGGCACCCTGCCGCTGGCGCTGTTCGACTTCCGTCGCTACGGCGCGGTGGTCGGCGGCCTGCTGATGCCGAGCTTCCTGCTGACCGCGGCCGCGCCGGTGACCTACGCCTATGTGGTGGAACGGCACGGCGCGCCCGCCGCCATGGGCCTGTCGGCGGGGCTGGCCGGCGCCATCCTGGCCGCGGCGCTGGCGTTGCGGTGGCGCTTCATTGCCCGGACGCGGAGCTGAGCGGCGCGCCGCCATCACGCAACGTCACGGCCGGGGCCAGGCGCTCGCGGGCACGCGCCATGCCGGCGCGGCGCCAGCGCTGCTCGGCCAGCGCGGCGGCCAGTTCATCACCGGTGCCGGGCCGGAAGAACAGAAAGCCCTGCAGCAGGTCGCAACCCGCCTCGCGCGCGGCGCGGCAATGCGCCTCGGTCTCGATGCCCTCGGCCACGGTGGCGATATCCAGGTCGCGCGCCAACTGACAGATCGACGTCAGCACCTTCTGCGCGTCCGCCTGTCGCGCGGCGCTCCAGACAATCGACTTGTCCAGCTTCAACCCCGCCAGTGGCAGCGTCGACAACCATTCGAGGTTGTTGTAGCCCTTGCCGAAATCGTCCAGCCAGACCTGGATGCCGCGGCTGGTGAACGCCTCCAGCATGGAACGGATGTCGGCGGATCCGGCATGCAGGGCCGCTTCTTCGGTGAGCTCGATGCGGATATCGCCGGGCGCCAGGCCGCACGCGGCGATATCGCGCAGGATCGCGCCGACGACATCGCGGCGGGCGAAGCTCTGCGGCGAGATATTGATGTTCACCGCAAACCCTGAACCGTGCGCTGCCTGCCGCCAGCGCGCCTGGTCATGGGCGATGGTGTGCAGGCCCCAACTGATCAAGGCCTGCGCCGCCTCTGGGACGCCCACTTCGCGCAACAGGCCATCGATGCCCATCGTTTCGCCGCCCGCCGCGCGCCATCGCAACAGGGCTTCGGCGCCGACAATCTCCAGATCCGTGGCGGTGACGATGGGTTGGTAATGGAATTGCAGGCGGTCGCCCTGGAGCGCGGCCAGCAGCGGCGACGCGGCGCCCTCTTTCCGGATCACCGTGGATTCGTGGCCTTCGCCGCCGCCGTCCTGGGCCAGCGCGGCCGAGAACGCATACCCCTTGCCGCGCAGGCTGCGGATCGGAATGGCCATGCCGGCCGCTGCGCCCTTGCGCTTGAGGCGGCTGATGACCAGGTCCAGCGCACGGCCATTGCCGGCGATGTCCAGGCTGGCAACGGCGAAATCCGCGCGACGGATGATCCGCTCGGGATGGCCGTACATGCCCTTGAGCACCGCGCGTTCCATGGGCGTGAGGTTGACGCCCGGACCGCCCGGCGACATCAGCGTCCATTCGTTGTCGCACAGGCGCCAGCTCTGCTCCGCCACGGCCGCCGCCACCACGTCCGACCGACGCGGCGCGGATGCCGCGGCGGGCTGGCACAAGTTCAGCTTGCGCTGTGCCGACTGGATCGCCGCCGCCACCTCGCTGTAGCTGATGTTGGCGCCGTAGCAACTGTCGGCGCCGGCCAGCAGCGCGTTGATCCGCACCGCAGGGCTCTCGATATGGCGGATGGCGATGATGGTCGATTGGGCGAAGCGCGCGCGCAACTGGCCGATCGTGATGTCCAGATCCCGCGGCAGGCACAGGTGCACCTGGATGTCGCCGGCATGGCGCGCCGGCGCCGGTTCCTGGAGCGATACGGGATTCAGGACGAAACCGATCTGCTCGAGCGAATCGGAGATGCCTTGCTTGGCGAATTCGTTATCGAAAATAAGGATAATGCGCGACCGATGCATGATGATTGAGCCCTGGGTAAAAACGCTTTCCATCGAACGGTATTGAAATGTTTTTTTGCATCTCCATACCTGGAACAGGGTCGCAAAAAAAGAGCGCTCAATCTCTCATGTTGCCGCGTAAAGTCGAAAATCATTGAATTCCATTCATTTTTAAATGAATGGAATTCAATATATCGAAATAAAAATCACCGGTGGGTGAAACGTAGCGACACGCGCGCGGCTACTGTCCGCGCGGTTTCTGACGCCATTGCGGCGCAAGTCGGCAATGCGCCGCGGCGGGCCGCCGGGTGCTTTCAGAAGGGGGATCGTTGTCGGGTTGCCGCGGGCGGAAGGCTCAAGCCGCGCCCTGTGCCTGCCATTTGTCCCAGCCGGCGCGGCGCAGCTTGCAGGCCGGGCATTCGCCGCAACCATAGCCCCAGGCATGGCGCGCGCCGCGCTCGCCCAGGTAGCAGGTATGGCTTTCCTCGACGATGGTGTCGACCAGCGCGTCGCCGCCCAGGTGCTTGGCCAGCGCCCAGGTTTCGGACTTGTCGATCCACATCAGCGGCGTCTCGATGGTGACGCGGCTGCCCAGGCCCAGGCCCAGCGCCACCTGCTGCGCCTTGATGGTGTCGTCGCGGCAATCGGGATAGCCCGAGAAATCGGTTTCGCACATGCCGCCCACCAGCACGTCCAGCTGGCGCCGATAGCCCAGCGCCGCCGCCAGCGTCAGGAACAGCAGGTTGCGCCCCGGCACGAAGGTGTTGGGCAGGCCGTTGGCCTGCATCTCGATGGCGCGGTCGCTGGTCATGGCGGTGTCGCCCACCTGGCCCAGCACCTTCAGGTCCAGCAGATGGTCTTCGCCCAGGCGCGGCGCCCAGTGCGGAAAGCGCGCGCGGACGTCGCGCAGCACGTTCAGGCGCGCATCCAGTTCGATGCGATGGCGCTGGCCGTAATCGAACGCCACGGTTTCCACATGGGCATAGCGGTCCAGCGCCCAGGCCAGGCAGGTGGTGGAATCCTGGCCGCCCGAAAACAGCACGAGCGCGCGACGTTGGTGATTCAGCATAAAAGGGGGTTTCTGCAAAGACAAAGGGATAGAGCCAGACTTTACCGCAGCCGGCGGCCTTGCCCGTAAGGAAGCCTGCGTAAAATCGGTGACGTTCTCGTTCACGGTTTACCAGCAGCGCGCATCACCCCACCCTCCCTTTCCCAGCAGCCCGACGGATCTCCCGCCCGATGAATGCCAGCCGCCCGCAGTCCGATTCAGCAGAACCCTTGCGTCACGATATCCGGCTGTTAGGCCGATTGCTGGGCGAAGTCATCGCCGAATGCGAAGGCAAACGCGTCTTCGACACCATCGAGACGCTGCGCCGCACCGCCGTCAAGTTCCGCCGCGAAGGCAACGCCGCCGACGGCAAGCTGCTGGAGCAGCGCGTCAAGCACCTGCAAGGCAGCGACCCCAACTCGGTGGCGCGCGCCTTCAGCTATTTCCTGCACCTGTCCAACATCGCCGAGGACCGCGACCAGAACCGCAGCCAGCGCGCCCGCGCCCTGGCCGGCGACGCGCCCGCGCGCGGCAGCCTGCGCGACGCGGTGCAGGCCCTGGGCCGCCACGGCGTGACGCCCGCGCGCATCCGCCGGCTGCTGGCCGACGCCTGCGTCATGCCGGTGCTGACCGCCCACCCCACCGAAGTGCAGCGCAAGAGCACGCTGGACGTGCATCGCGAGATCGCCGCCGCGCTGGTCCAGCGCGACAACCCGCTGACGCCGGAAGAACTGGCCGAACTCGACGCCGCCCTGCTCGGCCGCGTGGCCACGCTGTGGCAGACGCGCATGCTGCGCTACACCCGCCTGACGGTGGCCGACGAGATCGAGAACGCGCTGTCGTACTACCGCAGCACCTTCCTGCAGGTCATCCCGCGCGTCTACGGCGACCTGTCCAAGCTGCTCAACCGCGACGCCAAGCCGTTCGGCGCCCCGCCCCCGCCGCTGGAGCCGTTCCTGCGCATGGGCAGCTGGATCGGCGGCGACCGCGACGGCAATCCCAACGTCGACGCCGACACGCTGGAACGCGCGCTGCTGCGCCAGGCCACCGTGCTGTTCGAGCACTACCTGCAGGAAGTCCACGCGCTTGGCGCCGAACTGTCCATCACCACGCTGCTGATCGCGGTCGATCCGGCACTGGTGGCGCTGGCCGAGCATAGCGGCGACGACTCGCCGCATCGCAGCGACGAGCCCTACCGGCGCGCGCTGGTCGGCGTCTATGCGCGCCTGGCCGCCACCGCGCTGCGCCTGACCGGCCAGAACCTGGCCCGCCGCAGCACCGTCGCGGCGCAACCCTACGACACGCCGCAAGAGCTGTCCGCCGACCTGGCCGTCATCGCCGCGTCGCTGGCCGCGCACCATGGCGCCCCGATCGGCAAGCTGCGCCTGGCCGGCCTGCAGCAGGCCGTCGAAGTGTTCGGCTTCCATCTCGCCACGGTCGACCTGCGCCAGAGTTCCGACGTGCACGAACGCGCCCTGGCCGAGCTGTTCAGCCGCGCCGGCGCCACCCACGACGGCCAGCCGCTGGACTACCTGGCGCTGGACGAAGACGCGCGCGTGGCGCTGTTGCGCGCCGAACTGGCGCAGGCGCGGCCGCTGGCCTCACCCTGGATCGCCTACAGCGAAGACACCACGCGCGAACTGGCGGTGCTGCGCGCCGCCGCCGCCGGCCGCCAGCGCTACGGCAAGCAGGCCGTGCGCCAGACCATCGTCTCGCACACCGAAACGCTCAGCGACCTGCTGGAAGTGATGGTGCTGCAAAAGGAAGCGGGCCTGATCGCGCCCGCCGGCCAGGAGATCGCGCCGGAAGACGGCCTGATGGTGGTGCCGCTGTTCGAGACCATCCCCGACCTGCAGCGCGGCGCCGACATCATGGCCGCCTGGCTCGACCTGCCCGAGATCCGCGAGCGCGTGAAGCGGGCCCAGAACGGCGCCCAGGAAGTCATGCTGGGCTATTCCGACAGCAACAAGGACGGCGGCTTCCTGACCTCCAACTGGTCGCTGTACCAGGCCGAACGCGCGCTGGTCGACGTGTTCTCCAGCCGCCACGTGCGCCTGCGCCTGTTCCACGGCCGCGGCGGCTCGGTGGGCCGCGGCGGCGGCTCCAGCTTCGACGCCATCCTGGCGCAGCCGCCCGGCACCGTGGCCGGCCAGATCCGCCTGACCGAGCAGGGCGAGGTCATCCAGAGCAAGTACAAGGACGCCGAGGTCGGCCGCTGGCACCTGGAACTGCTGGTGGCGGCCACGCTCGAATCCAGCCTGGCGCCGCGCGCCGAGGCCACCAGCGCCGAAGACGCGCACATGGCGCAGCACGGCCCGGCCATGTCGTTCATGTCGGAGAGCGCGCAGCGCAGCTACCGCGGCCTGGTCTACGACACGCCGCGCTTCGCCGAGTATTTCTTCGCCGCCACCCCCATCGCCGAGATCGCCGGCCTGAACATCGGCTCGCGCCCAGCCTCGCGCAAGAAGGGCCAGCGCATCGAAGACCTGCGCGCCATTCCGTGGGGCTTTTCCTGGGCCCAGTGCCGCCTGATGCTGACCGGCTGGTACGGCATGGGCTCGGCCATCGAGGCCTATCTGGAAACCGGCGCGCCGGGGGCGCCACGCTCGCAGCGCGGCCGCCTGGCCCAGTTGCGCGAAATGGCGCGCGACTGGCCGGCCTTCCGCACCCTGCTGTCCAACATGGAGATGGTGCTGGCCAAGTCCGACCTGGCCATCGCCGCGCGCTATGCGCAGCTGGTGCCGCAGCGCGCGCTGCGCGAGAAGATCTTCGGCATGATCAGCGCCGAGCACGGCCGCACCCTGGCCATGCTCAAGCTGCTGACGCGGCGCGAGCTGCTGGCCGACAACCCCGCGCTGCAGGCCTCGCTGCGCGAGCGCTTCGCCTACATCGACCCGCTCAACTACCTGCAGGTCGACCTGATCCGCCGCCACCGCGCGGCGCAGAAGTCGCCCGCCGCCGAGGCCGACGAACGCGTGCAACGCGCGATCCACCTGACCATCAACGGCATCGCCGCCGGGTTGCGCAATTCGGGTTGAGGCCAGGGGGCGCGGGACCACGGCCGGGCCCCGCGCCCGGCCGCGCATTGCGGGGGCGCAGGCATGCGATATAAAATGAGTATTATTCTCATCCCATTGCGCCGGGCCCTCCGCATGCCTTTGCGCCGGAGGCCTTGCCATGTCCCCCCCCGAATCCGCCGTGCCGCGACAGGGCATCGAGAGCCTGTATGCCGAACACCACGGCTGGTTGCGCAGCTGGTTGCGCCGCCGCCTCGGCGACGCCTGGGACGCGGCCGACCTGGCGCACGACACCTATCTGCGCATCCTGCACACCGGCCGCCTGCCTGAGCCGCACCAGTCGCGCCAACACCTGGCGCAGATCGCCCGCTGCCTGGTCATCGACCTGCACCGCCGCCGCCAGATCGAGGCCGCCTACCTGGAAACCATCGTCCATCTGCCGCGCCCCCAGGCGCCGTCCGAAGAGGCGCGCGCGCTGGTGATCGAGGCCCTGGTCGAGATCGACGCCATCCTCAACCAGCTGCCCGCCAAGGCGCGCGAGGCGCTGCTGCTGTGCAAGCTCGACGGCCTGCCCTACAGCGATATCGCGACCCGGCTCGGCGTGTCGGTGTCCTCGGTCAAGAAATACATCGCCGCCGCGCTGCTGGCCTGCTATCAGGCGCAACTGACGGCGGCCGGCGCATGACGGACGCCGCGCGCACGCAAGCCCCGCTGGACCCCGCCATCCTGCGGCAGGCGGCCGAATGGATCGCCCAGCTGTGGTCGGACGACGCCAGCGACCAGGACCGGGCCGACTGTGCCCGCTGGCGCGCCGGGCACCCCGACCACGAGCAGGCCTGGCAGCGCCTCACGGCGTTCGAGGACAAGCTGCTCGGCCTGCCGCGCGACGCCGCGCGCCACGCCCTGCGCACGCCCGCGCGCAATGCCGGCCGCCGCCGCGCGCTGCGCGCGCTGGGCTTCGGCGCGATCCTGGCGGGCGCCGGCTATGCCGCGCGCGGCACCGAGACCTGGCAGCGCGCCACGGCCGACTACCGCAGCGCCACCGGCGAAATCCGCGACCTGACCTTGCCGGACGGCACGCGCGTCACGCTGTCCACCGCCTCGGCCATCGACCTGCGTTTTTCCGACACCGAACGGCTGGTGGTGCTGCGGGCCGGCGAAATCCTGGTCGCCACCGCGCCCGACAGCGCCGCCGCGCCGCGCCCGTTCCTGGTCCGCACGCGCCATGGCACGGTGCGGGCGCTGGGCACGCGCTACAGCGTGCGCGACGATGACGACACGTCGCGCGTGGAGGTGTTCGAGGGCGCGGTCGAAATCCGCCCGGCGGATGCGCCGGGCGCCGGGGTCCGGCTCGACGCGGGCCAGGGCTCGCGCTTTACCCGCGACCGGGTCGACTCGCCCGTCGCCGTCGCGCAAGACGCGGCCGCCTGGAGCCGCGGCGTGCTGGTGGCAGACGGCATGCGGCTGGACGACTTCGCCGCCGAGCTGGCGCGCTACCGTTCTGGCATCGTGCGCTGCGACCCGGAGGTGGCCGGCCTGCGCGTCAGCGGCGTGTTCTCGCTGCGCGACACCGACAGGGCGCTGGACAACCTCACGCGCGGGCTGCCGGTGACCGTGACCTATCGCACGCGCTACTGGGTCACGCTGCGGGCCGCCGACTGAAGTGCGGCGCCGCCGTTACAACTTTTCCGCGCGGACGATTGTCCCTCGCGCCTGCTCATCCGGGATACAGGGTGACTCCCTCCACCCTCGACCCGATCAGCAAGGCTCAAGTCATGTCCGTCCATCCACCGTCGCGCGGCCGTCCTGCGGCCGCCTCTCCCCTTCTTCCCGTTCATCGCCGCCCCCTGTCACACCGCGCCGCCGCGATCCGGCTGGCGCTGCTGATGAGCGCCGGGCTGGCCTGCGCGGGCAGCGCGCCGCCCGCGCAGGCCCAGAGCGCCGAAGTCCGCCGCGCCTACGCCATCGCCCCCGGCCCGCTCAGCCAGACCCTCAACGCCTACGCCAGCGCGGCGGGCGTCGAACTGACGATGAACGACAGCCTGCTGCAGGGCAAGCGCAGCGATGGCATCCACGGCAGCTACAGCGTGGGCGAGGGCTTCGCCGCACTGCTGCGCGGCCACGGCCTGCAAGCGGCGCGCGAGCGCAACGGCAGCTACACGCTGCAGCCGGCCCCCGCCTCGTCGCCGGACGCCACCACGCTGGACGCCGTAACCGTCACCGCCCGGCCGGAAACCGCCACCGGCCCGCTGCATGGCTACGCCGCCCGCCTCAGCGCCACCGGCACCAAGACCGACACGCCCATCATCGAAACGCCGCAATCGATCTCGGTGGTCGGCGCCGAGGAAATCGAGACGCTGAAGGCGCAGAATGTGCAGGACGCGCTGGGCTACGTGGCGGGCGTAAGCCGCTTCGAGGGCATCTCGCGGGTGCAGGACACGATCTACATCCGCGGTTTCCAGGCGCAGGCGGGCACCGGCAGCCTGTATCGCGACGGCACCAAATACACCGTCAACCCCTTCAACGGCAAACAGGAAATCTATGGCCTGGAACGCATCGAAGTGCTCAAGGGCGCGTCTTCGGTGCTATACGGCACGGCCGGGCCCGGCGGCATCATCAACATGGTCAGCAAGCGGCCCACGGCGACGCCGCAGCACGAATTGAATGTCGAGCTGGGCAGCTTCAACCGCAGGCAGATCTCCGGCGACTTCAGCGGCCCGCTGGACCAGGACGGCGTGTGGTCATACCGGCTGACGGCGCTGGGGCGCGACAGCGACACGTTCGTCGACTATGTGAAGGACGACCGCACCTTCATCGCCCCGGCGCTCAAATGGCAGCCGAGCGCGGCGACCTCGCTGACGCTGCTGGCCGACTACCAGAAGGACAGGACCAACTACGTCTACTGGTTGCCCGCGCAGGGCACCATCTTCCCGACCGTCCACGGCAAGATCCCGCGCAACCGCTTCACTGGCGAACCGGGCTACAGCAAGTTCGATTCGGAGCGTTACTCGATCGGCTATCTGTTCGAGCACGCCTTCAACGAGCGCGTCACGCTGCGCAACAGCCTGCGCTACTTCCATTCGAACAGCGAGTTCCCCGGAGTCTGGGTATCTGGGCTGGCGGCCGACCAGCGCACCTCGGCGTTTCGCGGCGGATTCCTGCGCTGGGAACGCTCCTCGTCGGTGGTGGCGGACACCTCGCTGCAGTACCGGGGCACGCATGGCGGCATCGAACACACGATCCTGGCCGGCTTCGACTACACCCGGCCCAAGAACCAGTCCGAGCGCTATGACCGCACGGCCAGCAATATCGATTACTACAACCCGGTCTATGGCGCGCCGCTGGGCCAGCCGACCCGGGACGAATGGTGGTCCTATAACTTCGACAGCCCGCAGTTGGGCCTCTACCTGCAGGATCAGATGAAGATCGCCGACAAGTGGGTCGTGCTGCTGGGTGGACGCTATGACCACGTCCGCCAGAACCAAAGCAACCTGTACACCGGCGAGAAATCCATCGACAACGAGAGAAGCAAGGCTTTCACCGGCCGCGCCGGCCTGGTCTATCTTGCCGACAACGGCCTGGCGCCCTACCTCAGCTTCAGCCAGTCGTTCGAGCCCACGGAGGGCAGCGACCGCCAGGGCGCGCGTTTCGAACCGACCACCGGCGACCAGTACGAGATCGGCCTGCGCTACCAGCCGCCGGGCTCGAACACCCTGATCTCGGCCGCCGTCTACCAGCTCACGCGGCAGAACGTCTCGGTCACGGACCCGGTCGATCCGGCGTTCTCGGCCCAGATCGGCGAAGTGCGCTCGCGCGGCTTCGAGCTGGAAGCGCGCACCCGCGTCGGCCGCAACGCCAACGTGATCGCCGCCTACGCCTATACCGACGCGCGCACCACCAAGGCCAGCCCATTGCAGCCGTCCCAGGCCGGCCTGCGATCGCCGGGTATCCCCTTCCACCAGTTGTCGCTCTGGGGCGACTACAACTTCGGCAGCTTCGGCATGCCGGGCCTGAAGATCGGCGCCGGCATGCGCTACCAGAGTTCCACCAAGCCCAACACCGGTGACTTCAGCGTGCCGTCGTTCACCCTGTTCGACGCCATGGCCAGCTACACGACCGGCCCCTGGAGCCTGGCGTTGAACGTCACCAACCTGTTCGACAAGACGTATGTCGGCAGTTGCACCACGGGCTGCTTCTATGGCGAGCCGCGACGCGTGATCGGCACGGCCACCTACCGCTGGTGATGCCTGGCCGGCGGGGCGCATCGCGCCCCGCCGAGAGCGTCACGCCAGCGCCCGGCGCGCCGGCCGCGGCCTCTCGGCCGCCGGCCGCTCTCTCAGAGCGTCCACCAGACGAACACCAAAAAAAGGCCATTTGTCCACCCCCGGCAACTTTTAGTACTATCTTCGTCAGAAATTCTATATACGCACAAATGTTCGTATATAGAACAAAACGATTTTTCTGGCCCGCGCACAGGAAGACACCGACGGAAGAGACAGATCGCAGTTCCCTGGTTCCGCCTGTGCCGCCCGCCGCGCGCGCCCCGTAAGGCAAGCGAACCCTCATGGATACTCCCCTGCAGAATCTGGCCGTCATCGGCGCCGGCGCCATGGGCAGCGGCATCGCCGCGCTCTTCGCCTCGAAGGGATTGGACGTGGTCCTGGTCGATCCGATGGACGGCGCCCTGGATCGCGCCCGCGCCGTCATCGAACGCCAGTTGAACGTCTACGCGCCCGGCGAGGTCGACGCGGCCCTGCGACGCATCCGCATGGCGCCCGCGCTGGACGCGGCCGCCGCCTGTGACCTGGTGATCGAGGCGGTGCCCGAGAACCTGGAGCTCAAGCGCGGCCTGTTCGCCCAGCTCGACGCGCTGTGCAAGCCCGAGGCGATCTTCGCCACCAACACCTCGGGCCTGTCGATCAACGCCATCGCCAGCGCCGTGGCGCGCCGCGACCGCTTCGTCGGCACCCACTTCTTCACCCCCGCCGACGTCATCCCGCTGGTCGAAGTGGTGCGCAACGACGCCACCTCGGAAGAGACCGTGGCGCGCGTCATGGCCACGCTGCGGCTGGGCGGCAAGCGGCCCGTGCTGGTGCGCCAGGACATCCCCGGCTTCATCGCCAACCGCATCCAGCACGCCCTGGCGCGCGAGGCCATCTCGCTGCTGGAAAAGGGCGTGGCCAGCGCCGAGGACATCGACGAAGTGGTCAAGTGGAGCCTGGGCATCCGCCTGGCGCTGTCGGGTCCGCTGGAGCAGCGCGACATGAACGGCATCGACGTCCACTACGCCATCGCCAGCTATCTCTATAAAGACCTGGAAAACCGCACCGAGCCGTCCGACCTGCTCAAGAGCAAGGTCGAGAACGGCCAGCTCGGCGCCAAGAGCGGCCAGGGCTTCTACACCTGGAGCCCCGAGCGCCGCGAACAGGTGCTGCGCGAAAAAAGCGCGGCGCTGGGCGAGCTGGCCGCGTGGCTCAACGCCAAGGCCGGCGATTCCTGACGCCGCGACCGCAACACCGAAACCCTACACCATAAGGCGCGCGGCGATCCGCCCGACGCGCCAGCGGGCCACGAGCCCAACCACGCAAAGAAACCGACCGTCCCACCCGCTGCGCGCCCCCACCCGGCGCGCCACGGCGCAAGACACAAGAGCAATAGGCCTTACCGGAGTTCGTAGGAGGCACCATGAATAAATTGGCATCTTTTTTCACTGAGCTGATGCGCAAGTATCTGCCCGATCCCTTTGTCTTCGCGATCGCGCTGACCCTGCTCACCGTGCTGCTGGCCATGGGCATCGAAGGCCAGGGCATCGGCGACGTGACCCGCGCCTGGGGCAAGGGCTTCTGGAGCCTGCTGGCCTTCACCACCCAGATGGCCGTGATCCTGGCGATGGGCTACGTGCTGGCCACCGCGCCGCTGACCGACCGCCTGCTCAACCGCATCGTCAGCCACGTGCACAAGCCGCACACCGCCATCATCGTCGCCACGCTGGTCGGCGGCATCGGCAGCTACCTGAACTGGGGCTTCGGCCTGGTCATCGGCGGCATCGTCGCCAAGAAGCTGGCGCTCAAGGTCAAGGGCGTGCACTACCCGCTGATCATCGCCGCGGCCTACAGCGGCTTCACCATGTACGGCCTGGGCCTGTCGGCCAGCATCCCGGTGCTGGTGGCCACCCCCGGCCACCCCACCGCCAAGCAGATGGGCACCATCCCGCTGACGGAAACCATCTTCTCGGCGCCGATGCTGATCACCAGCCTGGTGATCATCGTGACGCTGCCGCTGCTGAACGCCTGGCTGCATCCGAAGAAGGGCGAGAAGATCGTCGAAGTGGACCCGGCCATCGACCGCGACGCCAACGCGTCCAGCGCGGCCGAGGACATGCTGGAAAAGGGCACGCTGGCCTCCAAGCTGAACAACAGCCGCATCCTCAGCCTGCTGATCGGCGCGCTGGGCGTGGCCTACGTCGTCTTCCACTTCATCGACGGCGGCTCGCTCGACCTGAACCTGATCAACTTCATCATCCTGTTCCTGGGCATCATCCTGCTGGGCACGCCGGCCGCCTACGTGGCCAAGCTGACCGAAGGCATCAAGACGATCTCCGGCATCATCCTGCAGTACCCGTTCTACGCCGGCATCATGGCCATCATGGCCGCCTCGGGCCTGGTGACCACCATCTCCAAGGTGTTCGTCGACGTCGCCACGCCGGCCACGCTGCCGTTCTGGGGCCTGATCAGCTCGTTCGTCATCAACTTCTTCGCGCCCTCGGCCGGCGGCCACTGGGTCATCCAGGGTCCGTTCATGATCGACGCCGCCCGCGAGATCGGCAGCGCGCTCAACCAGACCACCATGGCCGTGATGCTGGGCAACGCCTGGAACGACCTGGTGCAGCCCTTCTGGATCCTGCCGGCGCTGGCGCTGTCCAAGCTGAAGCTGCGCGACGTGATGGGCTACACGGTCATCATGATGCTGTGGGTCGGCGTGATCCACATCACCGCCGTGCTGGCCTGGGGCTATTTGACGCATTAAGCCCCCCCGTACGGCCCCCCAGGGGGCGACACCTGCAGACCGGCAGAGCCGGATCTGGCGGTGTCCTCGCTGGGGGAGAGGCAATATTGAGAGGCGGTGTTCTTGAGAATGTCGCGATTGAGAACTGAATTGGGAGCTGAGATGAGCAAACCTACCGCGTATCTGGTGACCGGCGGCAGCGCCGGGATCGGCGCCGCCATCATCCGCATGCTGCTGGATGCCGGGCACCAAGTGGTCAATATCGACTACCGCCTGCCCGAGCATCCGCCGGCGGGGCTGGTGTCGTACCAGGCCGACCTGACCGACGAGGCGCGCACCAAGGCAGTGGCCGCCGAAGTGACCGCGGCCTACGACATCGTCGGCCTGGTCAACAACGCCGGCGCCACGCGTCCCGGCACCGCCGACACGGCCACGCTGGCCGACCTGGACTACGTGGTCAACCTGCATCTGCGCACCGCGCTGATCCTGGTGCAGGCCGCGCTGCCGGCGATGCGCGCGGCCGGCTTCGGCCGCATCGTCAACATGTCGTCGCGCGCCGCGCTGGGCAAGCCGGACCGCGTGGTCTATTCGGCCACCAAGGCCGGCCTGGTCGGGCTGACGCGCACGCTGGCCATGGAACTGGGCGGCGACGGCATCACCGTCAACGCCATCGGCCCGGGCCCCATCGCCACCGACCTGTTCACCAAGAGCAATCCGGCCGGCGCGCCGCAGACCGAGCGCATCATCAACAGCATCGTGGTCAAGCGCCTGGGCACGCCCGAGGACGTGGCGCGCGCCGCCATGTTCTTCCTGTCGCCCGACAACGGCTTCGTCACCGGCCAGATGCTGTATGTCTGCGGCGGCACGACGCTGGGCGTCGCCCCCATCTGAGGCCCGCCGCGATGGCCGACCATCTTTCCACCCCCGCCCTTCGGCGCCGCCTAGCGGCGCAGCAGCGCGTGGTTGATCTGGTCGGCGGCGTGGCGCAGCGGCGGCAGGAACGTCGCCAGCATTTCCTCGCGCGAGAAGCGGTTGGCATGGCCGCTGACGTTCATCGCGGCGATCACGCGGCCGCTGCGGTCGACGATCGGCACCGCCACGGATTGCAGGCCCGGCTCAAGTTCCTGCGCCACGCAGGCGTAGCCGTCGGCGCGCACGCCGGCCAGGATGGCCTTGAGCGCGGCGATGTCGGTGACGGTGTCCTTGGTGTACGCCTGGATCTGGCTCAGCGCCAGCGCCCGGTCCAGTTCGGCCGCGGGCAGGCCCGCCAGCAGCACGCGGCCCATCGACGTCACCCACGCTGGCAGGCGGCTGCCCACCGCCAGGTTGATGGTCATGACCTTGTGCGTCGACAGCCGCAGGATGTAGACGATGTCGGCGCCTTCCAGCACCGACACCGAGCACGACTCGCGCGTCAGCTCGGCCACTTCTTCCATGTAGGGCAGCGCCAGGTTCCACAGCGGCGTGCCCGACAGGTAGGCGTAGCCCAGCTCGAGGATGCGCGGGGTCAGCGCGAACTTGCGGTCCTCGACCGTGACGTAGCCCAGGTGCTCCAGCGTCAGCAGGATGCGGCGCGCGCCGGCGCGGGTCAGGCCGGTGACGGCCGCGACCTCGGACAGCGTCATCTGGGAACGATCCGGGCCGAACGCCCGGATCACGGACAGGCCGCGCGCAAAAGATTGAACGTAGCTGTCGCTGGGTTGCTGGGTTGCTTGCTCGGCCATCCGTCTACCGCGAGAAAAAACGTTGCCGCTGCCGGCAACCCTGAAACGGGGAGGATCGCACCGCGCCGGCTTGCCTTGACGGTCGACTATCCCCATGAAACGATGTTCTTCAGAAGAACGAAAGTTCTAATTAAGAACAAATTATGACACGCCACCTATGAGCGAACACCATGATTTCTAAGCTTGTTGCAAGCGCGGCGGCCGCCCTCGCCGACGTCCCGGACGGCGCCACCGTCATGATCGGCGGCTTCGGCACCGCCGGCCAGCCCATGGAACTGATCGACGCCCTGCTCGAGCAAGGCGCCAAGGATCTGGTCATCATCAACAACAACGCCGGCAACGGCACCACCGGCCTGGCCGCCCTGCTCGGCGCCAACCGCGTGCGCAAGATCATCTGCTCGTTCCCGCGCCAGGTGGACTCGCAGATCTTCGACGGCCTGTACCGCAGCGGCAAGATCGAACTCGAACTGGTGCCCCAGGGCAACCTGGCCGAGCGCATCCGCGCCGCCGGCGCCGGCATCGGCGCGTTCTTCTCGCCCACCGGCTACGGCACCCCGCTGGCCGACGGCAAGGAAACGCGCGAGATCAACGGCCGCCAGTACGTGCTGGAATATCCGCTGCACGCCGACTACGCGCTCATCAAGGCCGAGCGCGGCGACCGCTGGGGCAACCTGGTGTACCGCAAGACCGCGCGCAACTTCGGCCCCATCATGGCCAGCGCCGCGCGCGTGGCCGTGGCGCAGGTGCGTGAAGTCGTCGAACTGGGCGCCCTCGATCCGGAAACCGTCGTCACCCCCGGCATCTTCGTGCAGCGCGTCGTGCAGATCGACGCCGCCCAGGCCGCCAAGGAGCAGCAATGAGCACCAAACTGACCCGCGACCAGATCGCCGCCCGCGTCGCCCAGGACATTCCTGAGGGCGCCTACGTCAACCTCGGCATCGGCCTGCCGACGCTGGTGGCCAACCACCTGCCGGCCGACCGCGAAGTCATCCTGCACACCGAGAACGGCATGCTGGGCATGGGCCCGGCGCCGGCCAAGGGCGAGGAAGACTACGACCTCATCAACGCCGGCAAGCAGCCCGTCACCGAACTGCCCGGCTGCTCGTTCTTCCATCACGCCGACTCGTTCGCGATGATGCGCGGCGGCCACCTGGACATCTGCGTGCTGGGCGCCTTCCAGGTGTCGCAGCACGGCGACCTGGCCAACTGGCACACCGGCGCGCCCGACGCCATCCCCGCCGTGGGCGGCGCGATGGACCTGGCCATCGGCGCCAAGGACGTCTTCGTCATGATGGAACTGCAGACCCGCGAAGGCCAGAGCAAGCTGGTCGACGTCTGCACCTATCCGCTGACCGGCGTGCGCTGCGTGTCGCGCGTGTACACCGACGTGGCCGTGTTCGACATCCGCGCCGATGGCGTCACGGTGATCGACATGTTCGGCGAAACCACCGCCGACGAGCTGCTGCGCCTGACCGGCCTGCCGCTGAAGTTTTCCAACTGATCCTTCCCCCGCGCCCCGGCAACGCCGGGGCCGATTTCCTGGAGACACCCATCATGTTGTTCATGGTTCAAATGCAGGTCAATCTGCCCGTCGACATGCCGGCGGCCCAAGCCGACAAGCTCAAGGCCGACGAAAAGGCCCTGGCGCAGCAGCTGCAACGCGACGGCAAGTGGAAGAGCCTGTGGCGCGTCGTCGGCCGCTACGCCAACGTCAGCATCTTCGACGTGCAGGACAACGACGAACTGCACACGCTGCTGTCGTCGCTGCCGCTGTTCCCCTACATGGACATCCAGGTGACGGCGCTGGCGCGCCATCCCTCGGCGATCTGAACGGAGCCGCCCATGCCCTACATCATCGAAACCTTCGACAAGCCGGACCACCAGGCCATGCGCCAGCAGCATCGCGCCGCGCACCTGGAATACCTGGACGCCAACAAGCACCTGCTGCTGGCCTGCGGCGCCAAGCTGCAGGATGACGGCAAGGACCTGGGCGGCGGCCTGTACATCGTCGACCTGGACACGCGCGAGGCCGCGCAGCAGTTCATCGACGCCGATCCCTTCGCCCAGGCGCAGCTGTTCCAGCGCGTGACCATCACGCGCTGGCGCAAGGCCTACATCGACGGCACCTGCCACCTGTAATCGCCACGCGGCCGCCTCCGGGTGGCCGCGCTTTCATTCCCCGAGGATTTCCCGCATGTCTTACGCCGATCTCAGCCAGGCACGGCTGTACTACATCATCGATGGCCCCGCCGACGCGCCGGTGCTGGTGCTCTCCAATTCGCTGGGCACCTGCGCCGACATGTGGGCGCGCCAGATTCCCGAGCTGAGCAAGCACTTCCGCGTGCTGCGCTACGACACCCGCGGCCATGGCAAATCCTCGATCCCCGACGGCGAATACAGCTTCGCGCAGCTGGGCAACGACGTCGCCGAACTGCTGGCGCACCTGAACATCGAACGCGCCCACTTCTGCGGCCTGTCGATGGGCGGTCCCACCGGCCTGTGGCTGGCGCTGAACCGCCCCGAGCTGATCGGCAAGCTGATCCTGTGCAACACCGCCGCGCGCATCGGCTCGGCCGAAGGCTGGAGCGCCCGCATCGCCGCCGTGGCCGAACAGACGCTGGAAAAGATGGCGCCCACGCTGGTCGAGCGCTGGCTCACCGACGGCTACCGCGCCGCCGAGCCGGGCCTGTCGCAAGTGCTGGTCGACATGCTGCGCCGCACGTCCGACGCCGGCTACTCGGGCAACTGCGCCGCGCTGCGCGACGCCGATTTCCGCGAACAGGTGTCGGCCATCCAGGCGCCGACGCTGGTCATCGCCGGCACCCACGACCTGGCCGCCACGCCCGCGCAGGGCAAGGAACTGGCAGGCGCCATCAACGGCGCGCGCTATCTCGAACTGAACACCTCCCACATCTCCAACTGGGAACAACCGGAAGCCTTCACCCGCGCGGTGGTCGACTTCCTCACGGAGTAAGCCATGCAGCGCTGGACCCATCGGCCCGAAGGCTCCAACTGGGGCGACTTCGGACCCGACGACCAACTCGGCCGCCTCAATCTCATCACCGAAGAACAGGTCCTGAAAGGCGCGCGTGAAATCCGCGCCGGCAAGACCTTCTGCCTGTCGCTGCCGCTGGACCTGCCCGGCGGCAACGTGCTCAACCCGCGGCGCCATCCGCCGCAACTGAGCCCGACCCGGCTGGCCGACACGCCCTACCTGAACTTCCCGCTGCGCAACGTCAACCCGGACGCGGTCGACGTGCTGAGCGACGACCAGGTGCTGCTGTCGATGCAGTACTCGACGCAATGGGACGCGCTGGCGCACGTCGGCGCGCTGTTCGACGCCGATGGCGACGGCAAGCCCGAGCTGCGCTACTACAACGGCTTCCAGGCCGGCGTCGACGTCGTCGGCCCGGCCGACGGCGACCACACCGGCTGCGGCTGCAACAGCGGCGGCCCCTCGGCCGCGTTGAAACTGGGTGTCGAGAACCTGGCGCAGAAAGGCATGCAGGGCCGCGGCGTGCTGCTGGACCTGGCGCGCCACTATGGCCCCGGCCGCACCCTGATCGGCCACGCCGAGATCATGCACGTGCTCAAGACCGACGGCATTGAGATCGAGTCCGGCGACATGCTGGTGCTGCGCACCGGCTACGCCGAGGCCGTGGTCGCCATGGCCGGCAAGCCCGACGCCGAGGTGCTGCACACCTACGGCGCCGCGCTCGACGGCACCGATGCCGCGCTGCTGCAGTGGATCACCGACAGCGGCATCGCCGCCATCTGCGCCGACAACTACGCCGTGGAAGCCTATCCCGCGCGAGAAAAGACCGGCCCGCGCGCGATGCTGCCGCTGCACCACCACTGCCTGTTCAAGCTGGGCCTGCCGCTGGCCGAGCTGTGGTACCTGAAGGACCTGGCCGACTGGCTGCGCGCCAACGGCCGCCACCGCTTCATGCTGACCGCCCCGCCGCTGCGCCTGCCGCACGCGATCGGTTCGCCGGTCACGCCGATCGCCACGGTGTAGGCGCGCCCCGCTGGGGACGCGCACGAAAAAAGCGCCGGTCCGTTCAACGGCCGGCGCTTTTTTTGTGCGCGGATTCAATGCCGCGTTCAGCCCTTCAGGCAGGTGCTCATGAAGGTCTTGCGCTTGTCGCCGGTCAGCTTCTGCTCGCCGGCCTTGGCGTTGCAATCCTTCATCTTCTGCTGTTGCGGCGTCAATTGCTTGGCGGGCGCCGGCGCCTCGCCCTTCAGGCACGCGCTCATGTACGTCTTGCGGTCATCGCCCTTCTTGCCTTCGGCCGACTTGTTGCAGTCGGCCATGCGCTGCTGCTGCGGGGTGGGCGTCTTGGCGGCAGGCGTGGCGGCGGGCGCGGAGGTCTTGGCGGGTGCGGGCGTGGCGGCGGGCGTCTGGGCGTAGACGGCGCCGAAGCAGCAGGCGGACAACACGATGGCCGAAGCCAATTGGCTAGTACGGGAAAGCATGAGTTCCTCCCTTGATCGCCCGCCGGCGCCATCTGGCGCACGCCCGGGCCGCAAGATCCGCCGGCCAAGTTGCCGGCGAGGTCATCATCGGACAAAGCGGCACGCTTCGCAAGCGCCGAAAGGACAACAAATGCTAACGCCGCCGCGATCGTTCAGCTTGCGGAAAGGCGAGGTCCGGAGCGCCCCGCAGCGCCGTCCCGCCCTTCGGATGAACGGTCACGCCGAGGGCGCCGCCGACATCCCGAACAGCACGGAATTCACCCCGAAAGGACGGCAAATAGCCGCAAGTCGGAGACATTCCGATGCACTTGTGGCATCCACGAATGAATCTGCGGCTATCCCCAGCAACCTGTTACCCATTCATCCCTTTGGGCCGTTGTGCCCCGCCCGGGAAAGGAGTGAGATAGACGCATGCCCCCGACACGCGACGCCAGAGACCGCGGCGAGGGCAACCCGGTAGCCGGGCCCCACAGGAGACCGTCATGAAAACCGCCCTTGCCTTCCTTGCATTGCTGGCCGGCCTGACCGGTGGCGCCCAGGCGCAAAGCCTGTACGGCGTCACGCTGGGCAACGTCCAGGCCATCCGCGACACCAACGAAAACGTCTCCACCATCACCGGCTCGCTCGCCAACCAGTCGGCCCGCGCCGTCAACTACGTCATGCTCACCTTCGTCCTCTACGACGACCAGGGCCGCGAAATCGGCCGCGTGCGCGACGACGACATCGGCCCGCTGGCGCCGGGGCAGATCAAGATGATCCGCGCCATCACGCCGCTGCGATTCGCCAAGGTCACCGCGCTGGACATACGCGCCCGATAGGCCAAAAACCCTTATCTGGATAGGGTTTAGTCAAGCCGGCGTAAGTCCAATTGTGGGAAAATTCGGCAGCCGACTCGACAAAAGGGGCTTCCACACGAAGCCCCTTGTTGCGTCTGCCGGCACGCCAGCACGCCTGGCATCGTTACCAAGGAAGTGAAAAGATCATGTTTCCCAAAAGACTCACCGAAGGCTATCAGTCCTTTCTCGCCGGCCGCTTCCACTCCGAACGCAGCCGCTACGAAAAACTGGCCGAAACTGGGCAAAGCCCGGAAATCCTGATCATCGGCTGCTGCGACTCGCGCGTCTCGCCCGAGGCCATCTTCGACGCCGGCCCTGGCGAAATGTTCGTCGTGCGCAACGTCGCCAACCTGGTCCCGCCCTGTGACCCCGACTCCGAATCCTCGTACCACGGCACCAGCGCCGCCATCGAGTTCGCCGTCAACGGCCTGAACGTCAAGCACATCGTCGTCCTCGGCCACGCCTCCTGCGGCGGCATCCGCGCCTTCTTCGACGACGCCAAGCCCCTGACCAAGGGCGACTTCATCGGCAAGTGGATGTCCCAGATCGCCCCCGTCGCCGACGAACTCGGCCCCGGCGGCGACGACCGCGCCGCCAACCTCAAGCGCCTCGAACTCGCCGTCATCGGCCACAGCCTCAAGAACCTGATGACCTTCCCGTCCATCCGCCGCCGCGTCGAAAAGGGCGACCTGGAACTGCACGGCACCTACTTCGGCGTCGCCACCGGCGTCCTGTTCCTGCGCGACGCCGCCACCGGCGAATTCAGCCCCTGCGTGGAAACCGGCCTGCCCAGCTAATCCCCCCGGCGAACGCGGCGGCTTGCCCGCCGCGCGCTTGCCGCGCTGCCACAGCCCGCCACGGGCTAGTAGCGCAGCCATTTCCGCTCCATGCAAACGCGGCAAGCGCCGCCCGTTACCCACCCCAATCGGCGCGCCAAACAACCACAGGCGTGGCATCGCAATCCACGCAGCGCCATTGCCCGCCGTCCCCGGCGCGCAGCGTCACCCCTCCGACGCAAGACACCCAAACGCCAAAGAAGGCCGCCCGCGCGGCCGCCTTTGGCGACCCCGCAAACCCCCTCCCCACCCTCACGATTGCTGGCAAAAACGCCAAGCAACCAGCTCGCCCCAAAGCCCGCCGCCAAGCCTCATCGCGAGCGGGTGACGGGGCAGGCGGGGGATGGCGGGGCGTGTAGATGCGCCCAAGGGAAACCGAAGGGAGCCGCAGGCGGACGAGGTTGACGCAGGGGCAGTCCGGAGCGAACGCTCCGGACCGCAATCGTAGCCCCGCCATCCCCCGCCTGCCCCGTCACCCGCGCCTAAAGAACCAAGCGCCACTCAGCAAAACCCACCCCCCCTCAAACCCGATAAGCCTGCGCCAACCTCTCATAATTATTCTTAAGAATAATCCCCGCATAATAGACATGCTCCCGCATCAGATCCTCAGCCCGCGCCCCATCCCGCGCAATAATGGCATTCACGATCCGATGATGATCATCATGCGACCGCAGAATGATCCCATGGTCCTCCCACAGGATGATCCGATCCGACGCATACGGAATCGCCTGCGCCTGCGCCGCGAACCGCTTCACCCACGGATTGCCCGCCGCCTCCAGGATCCCGTTGTGCAAGGTGATGTTGACCTGCTGATACGGCAGGTGATCCTCCGCCAGCAGCACCCCCTTGCCGAGAATGCGGTCGCCTTCGTCCAGGCAGTTCTTCAGCACCGCCACCGCGTCATTCGACAGGCCGCGCAGCGCCGCCTGCCGACAGGCCAGGCCCTCGAGCGCCGCCCGCACCTCATAGGCCGCCACGATCTCGGCGATGTCATAGGCCCGCACCGTATAGCCGCGCTTGGGCAGATGCTCCAGCAGCCCCTCGTTGCCCAGCGTCGCCAGGGCCGCCCGCACCGGCGTGCGCGACACCCCCAGCTTCTCGGCCAGCGGGATTTCCTCCAGACGGGCCCCGGGGCTGAACTTGCCATGCAGCACCCAGTCCCGCAGCGTATCGGTCACGTGTTGAGATAGCGTATCCATGCCCGCATTGTATACATGAAGAATACATGCGACAGCTTCCCTTACCACCTCGCTAGGGCTTTCCCCAATGAGAACGATCAAAGTTCCTATGCGACTACGGGAAACCCCCTATACCTGCCATTCCTTCATGTATACATAATCGCCAAAAATTCAGATCGGCGGACGCCCCTCCCAAGGCAGGCGAATCCGCGCAACAGGAGACAGCATGTCCAATGTATCCACGCCGGCCGCAGGCCCGGCCCCGCGACTCGCGCTCGTCACCGGCGGTGGCGGCGGCATCGGCGCCACCATCTGCCAGGAACTGGCCCGCGCCGGCTACCGCGTGGTGGTGTCGGACGTGGATGCCCAGCGCGCGCGTCGCGTGGCCGATGAGCTTGGCGCGCCGCACAGCGCCCACGCCTTCGACGTCAGCGACGAAAGCGCCGTCGAAATGGCGTTCGACCAGATCGAACAGGCCCACGGCCCCATCGCCGTGCTGGTCAGCGCCGCCGGCCTGCTGCTGTTCCAGGCCAACGGCGAACGCCCGCTGATCAAGGACACCACGCTCGACATCTGGGAACGCAGCTTCGCCGTCAACGCGCGCGGCGTGTTCCTGTGCGGCCGCGCCTACCTGCGTCGGCGCGAAGCCGCGCCGCTCCAGCACGGCCGCATCGTCACCTTCACCTCGGTCGCCGCGCAGCTAGGCGGCTATCGCTCCAGCGCCTCGTACATCGCCGCCAAGTCGGCCGTGCTGGGCCTGACCAAGGCCATGGCGCGCGAATCCGCGCACCTGGGCGTCACCGTCAACGGCATCGCGCCGGGGCTGATCGACACCGACATGCTGCGCAGCACCGTCACCAGCAGCGGCGCCCTCGCGGCCGCCGCACAGGCGATTCCGCTGGGCCGCATCGGCACGGTGGACGACGTCGCCGCGGCCGTGCGTTTCCTGGCCTCGGAAGAAGCGGGCTACATCACCGGCAGCGTCATCGACGTGAACGGTGGCTACCGCATGCAGTGAACCCAATCCGGCGGCATCGCCGCCACGCAGCAACGCGCCATGGATAAAGGCGCGCACTCAAAAAACGGGAGACAAACCATGAAGCACCTTCGCCGCCACGCGGCCGCCGCGCTATGCGCCCTTGCCCTGGGCGCCTCCGCCCAGGCCCAGCAGGAACCCGGCATCACCGACAAGACCATCAGGATCGGCCTGTTCGCGCCGCTCTCGGGCAGCGGCATGGCCTATGGCTTCGACGTGCTGAACGCCGCCAAGATGTGGTACGCCAAGGTCAACAGGGAAGGCGGCATCAACGGCCGCCAGATCGAACTGGTGATCGAGGACGACCGCTGCAACGCCAACGACCTGGTGGCGGCGGTCAAGAAGCTGACCGAGCAGGACAAGGTGTTCCTGCTCAACGGCGGCTCGTGCTCGGCCGCCGTGGTGGCCGCGCGCGAATACGTCGAGCGCGAGAAGGTGCCGCTGGTCATGCTCAACGCCTCCGGCGACGGCGCGCTGTATCCGCCGTCCAAGTACATCTACGGCGCGTTCTCGATCTCGCAGCACGCCGTGGGCGGCTCGATGGTGCAGTTCGCCAACGAGCACCTGAAGGCCGCCAAGATCGGCTACATCAACCACGACGACGCCTACGGCGGCTGGAACCTGGAAGCGGCGCAGGCCCAGGCCAAGCAGCTGGGCGGCGTGAACCTGCAAGTGCAATCGGTCAATCCCAACATCACCGACGTCACCGCGCCGATGCTGAAGATCCGCGCCGGCAATCCCGACGTGCTGTTGCTGACGACGTACGCCCGCCCGGCTGCGCTGATCATCAAGAAGGCGCAGGAACTGGGCTGGAACAAGCCCATCGTGCTGGCCGTCAACGGCACCGCCGACCTGAAGCAGCTGGTCGAGAACGTCGGCAACAAGGATGCCTTCAAGAACGTCTACATCCAGGAAGTGCTGGCCGACGTGCCCGGCGGCTCGAAGCTGACCTGGGTCTACGACATGTACAAGCAGGCCTATCCGGACCTGGCCGCCAAGCCCGGCCATCCGCAGACCTACATGCCCTACGGCCTGCCGCCCGCCATGGCGGTGGTCAACGCGCTCAAAGCCGCCGGCCCGCAGCCCACCCGCGAGAAGGTGCTGGCCGCGCTGGAGACCATGAAGTTCGATTCCGGCGTCATGGCCGGCCCGATCGAATTCGGCCCGAACGACCGCGCCGCGCAGGAGTCGGCCATTTATATCAAGTTCGACGGCACCAACATGTCGCTCGTGCCGGGCGCCTTCAAGAGCGTCTGGCAGTACCAGCCGTAACCGCCGCCACAGGCCAGGTCCGCGCCGCGGCGCAGCGCCGCGCGGACCGCCGGAGACCATCATGAGCTTTGCCGATATCTGGTTGTTCCTGCAGCAGGGGGTGCTGTCGGGACTGGTGACGGGCAGCGTGTACGCGCTGCTGGCGGTCGCCGTCGTCATTATCTTCAAGACCACCGACGTGCCCAATTTCGCCCAGGGCGAGATCTTCATGGTCGGGGGCTACATTGCCCTGTTCCTGACCCTGGTGATGGGCTGGCCCTACCTGGTCGTGATTCCGGTCACGCTGCTGGTGGTGGCGGCGGTCTCCGGTCTGTTCCAGCGCGTCGTGATGGAGCGCGTCATCGCCTCCAAGGGCGTGGGCGTGCAGATGGTGATCGCCACGCTGGGCCTGGCCTACGCCCTGAAGGGGCTGGTGCGCCAGACCGGCCTGGGCGACACGCCGCGCTCGCTGCCGCCGCTGGCGCCCACCGACGCCATCATCATCGGCGACGCCGTGCTGACGCAGCTGGACCTGGTGATCTTCGCCGTGGCCGTGGGCGTGATGCTGCTGCTGTACGTGATGTTCACCTATACCCGCGTGGGCAAGGCCATGCGCGCCGTCGGCATGAACCCCAAGGCCGCGCGCCTGGTGGGCGTGAACCTGACGCGCATCCGCATGATGGTGTGGGCGTTGTCCGGGCTGATCTCGGCCGTGGCCGCGCTGCTCATCACGCCCAAGATCCTGATCACGCCGGACATCGGCCATATCGCGATCCTGGCCTACGCGGCCGCCATCGTCGGCGGCATCACCAGCCTGCCCGGCGCGGTGGTCGGCGGCTTCGTGATCGGCGTGGCCGAGAACCTGGTGGGCCTGTTCATTTCGACCAACGCCATCGTGGTGGCGCCCTTCGTCGCCATCATGGTGGTGCTGCTGCTGCGTCCGCAAGGCCTGCTGGGCGGCAAACTGCAGGTGAAAAAAGTATGAAATCCAAGACCGACCGCGCCCTGCTGGCGCTGATGGCCGTGGTGCTGGCGGCCCTGCCGTTCGTGGCCAGCGGCTATGTGATCTACGTCGTCAACCTGCTGATGGTGTTCGTGGTGCTGGCCCTGGGCCTGCACATCGTCATCGGCGAGACCGGACAGTTCGCGCTGTCGCACGCCGCGTTCTACGGCGTCGGCATCTATACGGCGGGGCTGATCAACAACCTCTGGCATCCGCCCTTCTTCGTGTCGATCGTGGCCGGCGGGCTGCTGGCCGCGCTGCTGGGCTACGTCATCGGCGCCCTGGCGCTGCGCATGCGCGACATCTACCTGGCGCTGTCGACCTTCGCCTTCGGCGAGGCCATGCAGTGGGTGTTCCTGAACTGGCAGTCGGTGACCAATGGCTCGAACGGCTTCCGCATTTCGCCGGCCACGCTGTTCGGCTATGAACTGGTGTCCGACATCAAGGCCTATCCCTTCGTGGTCGCAATCGCCGCGCTGCTGCTGTGGGCCACCGTGGCGCTGTCGCGCTCGCAGCTGGGCTCGGCCCTGCGCGCCGTGCGCGAAAGCGACGTGGCGGCGCAGGCCATGGGCGTGAACGTCAACGCCATCAAGCGCACTGCCTTCACGCTGTCGGCCGCCTACGCCGGCATCGCCGGCGGCATGTACACCACCTTCGCCTCGTTCATCCACCCGGAAAGCCTGGGCTTCCAGACCACCATCCTGATCCTGACCATGGTGGTGGTGGGCGGCATCGGCTCGGTGCGCGGCGCCATCGCCGGCGCGATCGGCTTCGGCCTGATCTCGGAGCTGCTGCGCCAGGCGCTGTCGTTCCAGGAAATCATCTACGGCGTGATCCTGATGGGCTTCATGATGTTCGCGCCCAAGGGCCTTTTCGCCAGCCGCGAGGCCCGCCGCCGCGCGCCGCCGCCGGCCGCCCCGCTGCCCGCGCGCCGCGACGCCCAGGGCGCCGCCGCCAAACCCTCGCAAAGGAGCGCGGCATGAGCGCCCAACCCTACCTCGACGTCCAGGGACTGACGGTGAAGTTCGGCGGCCTGACCGCCATCAACGGCCTGTCGATGCAGGTCGAGCGCGGCCGCATCCATGCGCTGATCGGTCCCAACGGCGCCGGCAAGTCCACCACCTTCAACTGCGTCTCGCGCTACTACCGGCCGACGCAGGGCCGCATCGTCTTCGACGGCGTCGACATCACGAAGAAAAAGCCGCACGAGATGGCCGCGCTGGGCGTGGCCCGCACCTTCCAGAACCTGGAGCTGTTCAGCGCCCTGAGCGTGCGCGAGAACGCGCTGTTGGGCACCTATGCGCACGGCGCCAACACGGCCTCGCGCCTGCTGCGTCCGGCCAACGCCGAGGCGCGTGAACGCGTCGAGCATCTGCTTGAACGCGTCGGCCTGGCCGACTTCCTCGACACGCCCGCGTGCAGCCTGGACTTCGGCCGCCAGAAGATGCTGGAGCTGGCGCGCGCGCTGGCCATCTCGCCCAAGCTGCTGTTGCTGGACGAGCCCGCCGCCGGCCTGCGCAACCGCGAGATCGAGACGCTCGACCACATCCTCACCGAACTGTGCGAACGCGACGGCATCACGGTGCTGCTGGTCGAGCACGTGATGCAGCTGGTGATGTCGATCTCCGATCGCATCACCGTCATGTCGTTCGGCGAGAAGATCGCCGAAGGCACGCCCGCGGAGGTGCGCAGCAACCCCCGCGTCATCGAAGCCTATCTGGGCAAGGGAGCCGCCGGTGGCTGAGAACCTGCTTGAAGTCGAATCGGTCAGCGCCGCCTACGGCAACATCCGCGCCCTGCAGGACGTGTCGCTGAAAGTGCCGCAAGGCGCCATCGTCGCGCTGCTGGGCGCCAACGGCGCCGGCAAGTCCACCACGCTCAACGTGATCTCGCGGCTGGTGACGCCCACCGCGGGCAGCGTGCGCTTTGCCGGCGAGGCCATCCATCGCCAGCCGGCCGACGCCATCGTCAGCCGCGGCATCGTGCAGGTGCCGGAAGGCCGCGAGATCTTCCGCGAGATGAGTGTGCGCGAGAACCTGGAAATGGGCGCCTACCTGCGCCAGGACCGCCAGGCGGTCAAGGCCGACCTGGACATGGTCTGCGACACCTTCCCGCGGCTGCGCGAGCGCTTCGAGCAGAAGGCCGCCACGCTGTCGGGCGGCGAACAGCAGATGCTGGCCACCGGCCGCGCCATGATGGCGCGCCCGCGCATGATCCTGCTGGACGAGCCGTCCATGGGCCTGTCGCCGCTGGTGGTGGAACAGATCTTCGACATCGTGCTGCGCCTGAACCGCGAACAGGGCATCACCATCCTGCTGGTGGAACAGAACGTGAAGCTGGCGCTGTCGGTGTCCAGCTATGCCTACATCCTGGAAAACGGCGAGATCGCGCTGGAAGGCGAATCGGCCGCGCTGGCCAGCGACGAAGGCGTGCAGCGCGCCTACCTGGGCGGCTAGGGCCTGTTCACGCTAAAGGGAGAAAACCATGGGCATGATGCAAGACAAGCGAGTCCTCGTCACCGGCGCCGGGCGCGGCCTGGGCGCCACCATCGCGCAGGGCTTCGCCCGCGAAGGCGCCACCGTGATCGTGGCCGATCTCGACCCCGCGCTGGCCCGCGCCAGCGCCCAGGCCATCGCGGCCGCGGGCGGCCGCGCCATCGACGCGGCGCTGGACGTGACCGATGCGCAGGCGGTGCGCGCCTTCGCCGTCGAATGCGAAGCACGCCACGGCGCCATCGACGTGCTGGTCAACAACGCCGGCATCTCGGCGCGGGCGCCGTTCGACGATCCGCAGACGCCGCAGATCTGGGAGCGCGTGATGAACGTGAACCTGCAAGGCACCTTCAACGTCACCCACGCCTTCGTCGAACAGCTCAAGGCCAGCCGCGGCGCCATCGTCAACCTGTGCTCGATCGTGGCGTACGGCTGCGGCATCTCGACCGCCGGCTACGTGGTGTCCAAGGGCGGCGTGCGCTCGTTCACCGAAGTGCTGGCGCGCGACCTGGCGCCGCATGGCGTGCGCGTCAACGCCGTCGCTCCCGGCCTGATGGAAACCGAGATGACCGCCGGCCAGCGCGCCCAGGCCAACGGCACCGACTGGTACCTGCGGCGCGCGCCGATGGCGCGGGCCGGACGCGCCGACGAGATCGTCGGCCCCGTGCTGTTCCTGGCCTCGGACATGGCCAGCTACGTCAATGGCGTGGTGCTGCCGGTGGACGGCGGCTACCTGGCCGTATAGGAATCGATATGGAACCCCTCAATTCTCTTGGCACCGCGCTGGTGACCGGCGGCGCCAGCGGCATGGGCCTGGCGATCGTCGAACGGCTGGCGCGCGACGGCTTTCGCGTCGTCATGGCCGACCGCAACGCGGCCCTGGCCGATAAGGAAACCCAGGCGTTGCGCGCGCAAGGGCTGGACGTCGACTACCACGTGGTCGACCTGGCCGACGAACACGCCACCCGCGCCCTGGTGCGCGAGCTGGCGCCGCTGGCGGCGCTGGTCAACAATGCCGGCCTGTTCGACGAGCGCAAGTTCTTCGACGTCACCAGCGACGACTACCGCCGCATGTACGACGTCAACCTGCTGGCCGTCGCCACCCTGACACAGGAAGCCGCGCGCGACATGGCGGCCGGCGGCAAGATCGTCAACATCGCGTCGCGCGCCTACCTGGGCGCCCGCAACCATCCGCATTACGTGGCCTCGAAGGCCGCGCTGGTGGGCTACACCCGCGCCTCGGCCATGGAGCTGGCGCCGCGCGGCATCCTGGTCAACGCCATCGCCCCCGGGCTGATCGACACGCCGCTGCTGCGCAACCTGAGCGCCGAGCGCCTGGCGGCCCAGCTGGCGCTGCAGCCCACGGGCCGCGCCGGCCAGCCGCAAGACGTGGCCAACGCGGTGTCGTTCCTGGCCTCGCCGCAAATGGACTTCATTACCGGCCAGGTGATTTTCGTGGACGGCGGCAAATCGCTGGGCGGGTCGGGAGCATAGGCAGCATGGACAGCATCAAGTGGGACAAGGAAGTCGACGCGCTCGTGGTCGGCTCGGGCGCGGGCGGCATGAGCGCCGCGCTGACCGCCAGCGTGGCGGGCCTGGACGTATTGCTCATCGAGAAGACCGACCGTGTCGGCGGCTCGACCGCCATTTCCGGCGGTGCGCTGTGGATTCCGTTGAACGCCCAGACCGAGGCCGCCGGCCATCCGGACAGCTTCGACAAGGTCTGGACCTATCTGCAGGAAACCGTCGGCGCCGCGGCCTCCGACGAGATGAAGCGCGCCTATCTCGAGGCCGGCCCGCGCATGATGGATGACCTGGTGCAGCGCGGCTTCCTGCAGGTGGCCGCGCGCACCGCGTCGCCCGACTATTACCCCGACCTGCCCGGCGCCGCCATGGGCGGCCGTTCGCTCGACCCGGTGGAATTCGACGGCCGCAAGCTGGGCCGCCATTTCAAGACGCTGCGCGATCCGCTCAAGGAATTCACGGTGCTGGGCGGCATGATGGTCACCATCACCGACGTGCGCCACCTGCTGCGCGCCACCCGCGCGTTCGCCTCCTGGCGCCACGCCATGAAGCTGGTTCTGCGCTATGGCGCGGACCGCCTGCGCGGCTACCATCGCGGCACCCGCCTGCTGCTGGGCAACGCGCTGGCCGCGCAGCTGTTCCACGCCATGCTTGCGCGCAAGGTGCCTTACTGGCTCGACACGCCGGCGCTGGCGCTGCTGCGCGACGCCGACGGCGCGGTGCTGGGCGCCGCCGTCGAACATGAAGGCCGGCGCATGAACATCCGCGCCCGCCGCGGCGTGGTGATGGCCACCGGCGGCTTTCCGTGGGACTCGACGCGCCGCCGCCAGACCTATCCCCACCCCACCGACGACTGGTCGATGTCGCCGCGCGACAATACCGGCGACGGCATCCGCCTGGCCGAGGACGCCGGCGCGGCGCTGGGCCAGGGCCATTCCAGCCCCGCTTTCTGGGCGCCGGTCTCGATCCTGGAGCAAGCCGGCGGCAAGCGCCTGCACTATCCGCACCTGGTGTGGGACCGCGCCAAGCCCGGCCTCATCGCCGTCAACGGCGCGGGCCGCCGCTTCGTCAACGAATCGACCTCGTATCACGCCTTCGTGCAGGCCATGTACCGCAGCCACGAACAGGCGCCGACGATGCCCGCCTTCCTGCTGTGCGACCAGCGCTTCATCGACACCTGGGGCCTGGGCCTGGCGCTGCCCGGCGGCCGCCCGCGCCAGCACCTGATCGACGCCGGCTACCTGCTGCAGGCGCCGACGCTGGAAGCGCTGGCGCAAAAGCTGGGCGTGCCGGCGGACGCGCTGCACGCCACCGTGGCGCGCTACAACGAGCACGCGGCGCAGGGCCTGGACCCCGACTTCGGCAAGGGCGGCACCGCCTACAACCGCTATCTCGGCGACCCGGAGCACCAACCCAACCCCTGCCTGGCTCCGCTCGGCGCCGGCCCCTACTACGCGGTCAAGGTCTATGCCGGCGACATCGGCACGGCCTGCGGCATCGCCGCCAATGGCAACGCACAGGCCGTGGACGCGAACGGCCAGGCCATCCCCGGCCTCTACGTGGCCGGCAACGACATGCATTCGGTCATGGGCGGCGCCTACCCCGCGCCCGGCATCACGCTCGGACCCGCGCTGACTTTCGGCTGGGTCGCTGGACAACACCTCGCCCGTGGCCAACACTGACGCACCACCCCGACTAGGACTCCCATGAAGATCTATTTCTCGCCCGCCTCGCCTTTCGTGCGCAAATGCATGGTCATCGCCCACGAGCTGGGACTGGCCGACCGCATCGAAAAGCTGCCCAGCGCCGCCGGCCCCGTGGCCCGCGACCAGACCATCATTCCCGACAACCCGCTGGGCCAGGTGCCGACGCTGATCACCGACGACGGCCAGCGCCTGTTCGACAGCCGCGTCATCTGCGAATACCTCAACGACCTGGGCAAGGGCGCGCTGTTCCCCGCCGGCGCCGCGCGCTGGGGCGCGCTGGCCGAGCAGTCGCTGGGCGACGGCATGCTGGGCGCCGCGCTGCTGGCGCGCTACGAAACCGTGCTGCGCCCCGAGCCGCTGCGCTGGGACGGCTGGTACGAAGGCCAGATGGGCAAGGTGCGCGACGGCCTCGCGCTGCTCGAAAAGACCGCCGCCAGCCTGGAAGGCCGCCTCGACATCGGCACCATCACCGTCGGCTGCGCCCTGGGCTACCTGGATTTCCGCTATCCCGATTTCGACTGGCGCGCCGGCCACCCCGCCGTCGCTGCCTGGTTCAAGGCGTTCAACCAGCGTCCGTCAATGCAGGCCACGCTGCCGCACGCCTGACTCGGCTCGGTTTTGGGCCGGCGCCACGCCGGGAGATCCCGCCGGGCTCCTGGCCGGGCACCGGCCTTGTACGGCGCCCCCCTTGGGCTCGCCGCTCGCCCCTGGCCTTGGCCAGGGGCTTTTTTATTGATCGCGAAATAGCCTCATCCGATCATCCGGGTTTTTCAGAAAGATATCGGGGCGATCAACACTCGATTCATTGAAACTTATTGCTGCGTTCTTTCCAACTTACAGCATGACCCATCAGTTTCAGACTGAGTGAAGGGCGAATATGGCACTCACCACTGTCATACATATTGATTTCACGATGCCCGATCGGTAACCATGTTGATCAAGCAGCGGCGGACCAATGCGCTCATTGCCGCTGGATCAGATCAATCGTTTTGCTGTAAGCGTTGCACCGTCGATTCATGAGCAAGCCTGTTCCAAAATTTCCCACCAGCGGCATCTATCCCTGGGTCAAGCAATACATCCAATCACTGCCGACACTGCATGGCAAAGTTGCTCTTGATATCCCGTGCGGCGATGGTCGTGCAACCGCCGTTTTGCGCGAGTCCGGGGCCGACGTACTTGCCTACGATCTATTTCCAGAGAGTTTTCTACTGGATGGCCAAGCCCAATTCGCGGATTTGGCCGAACGCCTGCCTCTTCCTGACGACTCGATCGATATCGTTGTATGCCAGGAAGGCATCGAGCATCTGCCGAATCAATTGCTTGCCTTGCAGGAATTCCACCGTGTGCTGAAGCCCGGCGGCACGCTGGTAATCACGACGCCCAATATTTCCAATTTGGTCGGCAGATTGGCCAACTTGGTGTTTGAGTCCCAACTGCTGCGTGATACACCGTATGCCGCCGAAGAATCCGCCTGGCGCATGGAACATACCGGGCCCGGCGGGGCCTCCCAAGCGCGGACATACTACGGCCACATATTCCTGGCAGGCGTCCAACGCCTGCGCACGCTACATCGCTTGGCCGGCTTCACTGACATTCGCGAACTGCCGACACACAAGAGCACCTCTTCCCTGCTGCTGATTCCATTTTTGCTTCCCATCATTGTTGTGCTCAATCTCAAATCCATGTGGAGAGCACGAGGAAGGTTGCGAAATAACCCCATCCTCTGGGCGGAAAAAAAAGCGCAGTTCCGAACCAACCTTTCACGTCCGACATTATTCAACCGAAATCTCTTTTTGGTGAGCCAGAAAAGTCCTTCGGTATGCGTTGAGTCAGCTTGACTGCACAGGCGGATTCGAATCACGTGCCTTTCCTTACAGATTGAAATGCCGGCGGCGGTGGCACCGTCTATATTGAACTTTCGAGATACTGGCCGGACCAACCTGTAACCTCATTGCACCGGGAGCCCACGCATGAACGTGACCGCCGTCTCCCCCATCGCCCGCGTCGCCGCGCCGTATGCCGCGCGGATTCCGCTGCTGGACGATACCCGCCCCGCCTGGGAAACCGAATGGGCCGCCCGCAACGCCGCCACGCGCCAGGCGCAACGCAGCGCGCAGGCACAGACCGTCTGGCAGGCCCAGCGCATCGCCCGCATTGCCCCGGCGCAGGCCGACGACGCGGCTACCAGCCGCGTCGTCACCAACACGCCATCCCAAGCGGTTGCCCTCGCGGCCGCCGCGCCCGCCGCCATCAATGTCGACCAGTTGCGCGACCTGTACGCCGACGCACGCCTGCGCCGCGCCATCGACGAATTCTCGGCGCGTCCGGATCGGGTGGCGCTGCGCGCCGACAGCGCCAACGACCTCGGCACCATCGAGGGTCTGACGCCGCTGCAACCCTACCGCGTGGCCATGGGCAATCCGCAAGTGCAGGAATTGCAGACCGCCGTGGCCACGAAGGCTGCCGGCCTTGGGATCCCCAAGGTGGAGAACATCGGCGCCACCGAGAACCTGACCGACCAAGCCCGCTACCGGCCCAATGCGCGCACTTGATTGAACCGCGCAGGCGCAACCCGCGCTAGGCCCCCCCGCGCGCGACACGAAGGGCTCGTGTAGAAACGCCTCACGTGCGCCGCTGCGCCGATCCAGGCAAAAAAAAGCCGCCCACACGGGCGGCTTAGCACTTGCCGGACACCGACATCCGATCAGTGGAAGAACTCGGCGATCATCGTCGCGCCCAGGAAGGTGCCGGCGTTAGCCGCCAGCGACACCACCACGATCTTCCAGCCCAACTTGCGGAAGGCCGGCAGGTCCTTCAGGATCGACAGGCCGGCCATCGCCAGGATCACCGTGGTGAACGGCAGGAAGTTGACCTTGTTGACCGCGGCGATGATCTGGTCCGAATACGGCACCACGCCGGGGCAGCCCACGGTCATGGCGATCAGCGACAGCACCGCCACGGCGGGCAGCTTGGGCACCACGCGCAGCAGCAGGTCGGCGATCACGACCAGCAGGATGATGATGAGCATGCCGGGCAGCGCGTCCAGGATCGGCACCTTGTAGCCGAACTGGTTGCCGACCAGCGCGAACAGGCCGCACACGGCATAGGCCGTCAGGCGATCGCCGAAGCCCATCTTCACGGCATGCGACGGCGCCTCGGCGGCGGCCGTAGTGTCGGCGGCGGTTTCGGCCTTGGCGCGCGAGAAGCGGCCCAGCACCGGTTCCAGCTTGCCGTACAGGAAGATGGTCGTCGGCAGCGAGATGAACAGCGTGAAGTACACGCCCACCACCGTGGTCAGCAGGTTGGCGGCGGCGGCCAGCGCGGCCACCTGGTGCGCCACTTCCGGCGTCTGCTGCGAGGCGATGGCGCCCACGCCCGCGGCCATCATGCTGCCCGAGCCCACGCCGGCGCCCATGGCGAGCGAACGCGGATCGAAGATGTTCAGGCTGGTGATGAAGCCGGCCATCAGCGCCACGAACAGCGCGCCGATCACGGTGCCGGTAATGTACTCGGCCATCACGCCGCGGCCTTCGGGCGAATTCATGCCGTAGCGCTCGCCGATGATCGCCAGGCTGGGCTCGCGGCCCACCGAGAACGTCGCGCCGATGGCTTCGCGCTTGATGCCCAGCAGCAGCGCCAGCGGCAGGCCGATGGCCATGGTGCCGAAGAAGTGGCCGAACTCCTGGAACACCAGGGCCCAGCCGGCCTCGCGCACCTGCGGCAGCGAACCGCCGACCATCAGGCCCAGCTTGGCCAGGAACGGCAGCAGCGCGTATTGCAGATAGCCGCTGATGCGGGTCTGCATGGCGGTGTCGATGCCGGCGCCGGCCGGCATGCGCTGGCCGACGGCGGCCACGACCGCGCCGATGAAGATGGCCCAGAGCATGGGCTGCAGAACGATCTTGCCCGGACCCACCGCGAAGGTGGCGCTGCCGATCGCTTCGGACACGAGCACCACCAGCAAGATGGCGACAAGCATGCGGATGCGGCTCGATAGCGGCATGGCGGGCATGGCCAGGCTGGCGCCGGCATGAGACATCGGATTCCCCTGATTTACGTGAATAGGTATTGGAGCGGCCCGATCGGCACATCCACGGCGGTCGCCCCCGGCTGGAGGACCAGTACGGGGCGGCTCGCGGCGCGAGCGGGCGGCAGCGGCGATTTTCGCCCGGGGGCCGGCGCGCCAACCATGACACCGCCGGGGCTATTGTGTTGCGTAAAATGCAACGGATGCCCCTAGACAGGGAATTTTTTGCAAGAACCAGCAATATATCAGGGTAAACCCTTTATTTGTTGCAGACCAAACCGACGCCTTTGCGCCACGGAGTGACCCCCATGGACGAAAAACTCGACGCCCGCCGCACCCATTACTTCATGCAGGTCATGAGCCGGGGCTCGGTGCGCGGCGCCGCCGAAGTGCTGAACATGGACCCGTCCGCCGTCAGCCGCGCCATCGCGGCGCTGGAGCGCGACTGCGGCATGGCCCTGTTCGAGCGGCGCGGCCGCGGCGTGGTGCCGACCGACGCCGGCCACATCCTGGCGCGCTACGTGAAGCGCCAGCAGAACATCCAGGAGAGCTTCTTCTCGGAAATCGACAGCCTGCGCAAGGCGGAGCGCGGCCACATCGACCTGGTGCTGGGCGAAGGCTTCGTCGAGCTGATGTTCGACCGGGTGCTGCCCGGCTACTGGCGCAACCATCCCGAGGTGACGCTGGACATCGACGTGGCCCGCACCTCAGAGATCGTGCAGCGCATCGTCGACGACCTGGCCTACATCGGGCTGGTGTTCCAGCCGCCCAACGACGCCCGGCTGCGCACGCACTACTCGCGGCCCGAGCCGATCCGCGCCATCGTGCGCCAGGAACATCCACTGACGCGCCTGCAACGCCCGCTGCTGCTGACCGACCTGGTCGAGTATCCCGGCGCCTCGATGCAGGAAGGCTTCGGCGTGCGCCAGCACATCCAGGCCGCCGAGATCAGCGAACAGGTGCGGCTGCGCAACGTGCTGACCACCTCGTCGTTCAAGGCGCTGTGGCAGTTCGCCGCCACCGGCATCGGCTACGCCCTGACGCCGCCCATCGCCGTCACCGCCGACATGGCCGCGATGCGCCTGGCCAGCCTGCCGCTGGCCAACCCGATCCTCAACCAGGGCAGCCTGCACGTGCTCAGCCGCGCCGGCCGCCACATCTCGCCGGCCGCGCGCGAACTGCTGGACCACATCGTGCGCGGCATCGGCACGCCCGCCGATGCCATCTGATACGGTCGCCTGGCGCGAATCTGCATCTGCCCCGCCCGCGCCGGGGCGGCTACAGTGGCCCCATCCCCTGTCAGGAGACCTTCCCGATGCTCAGCTTCCTGCGCACGGTCAAATCCGTCCTGTGGGGCTTTTTCGGCGTGCGCCGCGGCCGTGGCTACGACGCCGACATCGCCCACAACAAACCCGCCCCGCTGATCCTCACCGGCCTGTTGATGGCCGCCTGCCTGGTCGTGATCCTGGTGCTGGTGGCGCGCTGGGCGGTCAACGCCGCGCTGTAGGCCGCCTCGCGATCCGCGGCGACGCCATGGCGTCAATGGGCGGATCGCATGCGGGCGTCGCCGCGGGACGGCACGCTAGGGCAGCGCCAGCGCCGACATTTCCGTCAGCAGCTGCCCGAACGCCCGCACCGCCGGCGCCTGCTGTTCCGTCTGGCGGGAAATCAACCTGAAGTCGGCATGCGTCAATGGCGGCAGGCCGTAGCGGCCGTCGATCACATCCATGCCTGGCCGCACGTCTTCCTGCGGCAGCGCCGTCACCGCCAACCCCGCCAGCACCGCCGCACGCAGGCCCTCCTGGCTGGGCGAGGTGAATGCCACGCGCCATTCCAGGCCGGCCGCCTGCAGCGCGTCCACGCCCACCAGGCGATGCACGCAAGGCGACGGCGCGAAGGCCAGCGGTATGGGTTCGTCACCAGGAAAATCGAATGAATGCGCGGCCGCCCACACGAAGCGCGTGCGCCGCAGCATCGCGCCGCGCTCGGGCTCGCTGGGCAGCGACATCACCACCGCCAGGTCCAGCGCATCCGCCTCGACCTGGGTGCGCAGGTCCAGGTAGCTGCCGACCACCACATCCAGGCGCACGGCCGGAAACGCGCGCGCGAACCGCGCCAGCAGCAGCGGCAGGCGTTCGCCCATGAAATTCTCGGGCACGCCCAGGCGCACCGCCCCCGCCACCGCTGACCGCTGGAAACGCCGCGCCAGCGCGTCCTGCGCCCGCAGCACCTGCTCGGCGTAGCGCAGGAAGTCCTCGCCGTCCTCGGTCAGCGCCAGGCTGCGGGTGGTGCGCGCCAGCAGCGCGGTGCCGGCCTGCGCTTCCAGGCGCCGGATCTGGTGGCTGACGGCCGACTGGCTCAGGTGCAGCCGTTCGGCGGCGCGGGTGAAGCCGCCGGCCTCCTTGACCGCGACGTAAGTGCGCAACAAGGCGGTATCGAAGTCCATGGCGTCAACTCATGATGAAAATTAATGAATTCAGCGAAATTAAATCATTTCCATCATTTTTAACAGACTCCCAGAATGGCGATCAGCGGTGGACGCCATCCGCCGGCATGCCGCCCATATCGCCCCAAGCGCCTTGGCCACGGACGGCCTCTCATCACCCCGATCCCTCGCGAGAATCCCGATGTCGCTTTCGATAGCGCAAAAAAACACTTTCACGCTGGCCGCTGTCTGCCTGGCCGCCCTGATGTTCGGCCTGGAGATTTCCAGCGTGCCGGTGATCCTGCCCACGCTGGAACAGGCGCTGCGCAGCGGCTTCCAGGAACTGCAATGGATCATGAACGCCTACACCATCGCCTGCACCACGGTGCTGATGGCCGCGGGCACGCTGGCCGACCGCTACGGCCGCAAGCGCCTGCTGCTGGCCAGCCTGGCGGTGTTCGGCCTGACCTCGCTGGTGTGCGGCTGGGCGCAGGACACCGGCGTGCTGATCGCGGGCCGCGCCCTGCAGGGCCTGTCCGGCGGCGCCATGCTGATCTGCCAGGTGGCGGTGCTGTCGCACCGCTTCCAGGACGGCGCCGCGCGCGGCCGGGCCTTCGGCGCGTGGGGCATCGCCTTTGGCGTCGGCCTGGGATTCGGCCCGGTCATCGGCTCGGCCATCGTCGCGGTATCGAGCTGGCAATGGGTGTTCCTGGCGCATGGCCCGCTGGCGCTGGTGGCGCTGGGGCTGACCTGGAAGGGCGTGGACGAATCGCGCGATCCGCGCCAGCGCAAGCTGGACCTGGCCGGCATCGTCTCGCTGTCGCTGGCGGTGTTCGGCCTGGCCTGGTTCATCACCCAGGGTCCGGCGGCGGGCTTTGCCAGCCCGGCGGCGCTCGCCAGCCTGAGCGCGGCCGTCGTGGCGCTGATCGTCTTCGTGATCGCCGAACGCCGCTGCGCCGACCCGATGTTCGACTTCGCGGTCTTTCGCATCCGCCGCTTCTCGGGCGCGCTGCTGGCGTCGGCCGCCATGAACTTCAGCTTCTGGCCTTTCATGATCTACCTGCCGCTGTATTTCCAGAACGGCCTGGGCTATGGCGGCCTGGGCACCGGCCTGTCGCTGCTGGCCTACACCCTGCCGACCCTGGTGGCGCCGCCGCTGGGCGAAAGGCTGGCGCTGCGCTACCGCCCCGACACGGTGATCCCCGCCGGCCTGTTCGCCATCTGCCTGGGCTTCGCGCTGATGAAATGGGGCAGCGGCGTCGCGCAGGCCAGCTGGCTGACGATGCTGCCCGGCTGCCTGCTGGCCGGCACCGGCCTGGGCCTGATCAATACGCCCGTGACCAACACCACCACGGGCGCGGTGCCCGCCGACCGCGCCGGCATGGCCTCGGGCATCGACATCAGCGTGCGCATGATCAGCCTGTCCATCAATATCGCGCTGATGGGATTCCTGCTGGTCGAAAGCGTCCTGGCGTCATTGCGCCGCCATTGGACCGACGCGCCCGCCGATGCCGCGTTGCGCCCATTGGCCGAAGCGCTGTCGGCGGGCAACCTCGGCGATGGCGCCGCCACGCTGCCGCCGGACGTGGCCCGGCTCGCGCTGGCGCAGGGCTTCGGCGATGTGATGCTGTACGGCGCGGCGGCCGTCGGCCTGCTGGCGCTGGCCAGCCTGGCGGCTTTTCGCGGCGCCCATCCGCGTCACCGGATCGCCCCCGGATCCGGCGACTGACACGCGCGGCACGGGCGCTCGCCCCAGGGCATACGCTTATTACCAGAATGACTTAGACGCTCGAAGCGGCTGCCTGTTACGGTTATGAATCCCCCAGTCCCCGCCCACGGCGGGCCACGCTTCCTGGGACCAGACCGAGAAGACCTCAAGGGCAGTAGACATGTACGTGTATGACCCCGTCGACCAGCAGCTCGTCGAGCAGCGTGTGGCGCAGTTCGCCGACCAGACGCGCCGCTTCCTCGACGGCCAGCTCACCGAAGATGAATTCCGCGTCCTGCGCCTGCAGAACGGCCTCTACATCCAGCGCCACGCGCCGATGCTGCGGGTAGCCATCCCCTATGGCATCCTGGCCTCGCGCCAACTGCGCACCCTGGCGCACATCGCGCGCAAGTGGGACCGCGGCTACGGCCACTTCAGCACGCGCCAGAACATCCAGTTCAACTGGCCCAAGCTGGAAGACGTGCCGGACATCCTGGCCGAACTGGCCACGGTGCAGATGCACGCCATCCAGACCAGCGGCAACTGTATCCGCAACACCACCACCGACCACTTCGCCGGCGTCGCGCCCGACGAGCTGATCGACCCGCTGGTGTGGTGCGAGATCATCCGCCAGTGGTCGACGCTGCATCCCGAATTCGCGTTCCTGCCGCGCAAGTTCAAGATCGCCGTCAGCGGCGCCGTGCAGGACCGCGCCGCGGTCGGCGTGCACGACATCGGCCTGCAGGCGGTCGAGCGCGACGGCAAGCTGGGCTTTCGCGTCTGGATCGGCGGCGGCATGGGCCGCACGCCGATCGTCGGCAAGCTGATCAACCCGTTCGTCGAATGGCAGGACCTGCTGACCTACATGCAGGCCGCGCTGCGCGTCTACAACCTGCATGGCCGCCGCGACAACAAGTACAAGGCGCGCATCAAGATCCTGGTGAAGGACCTGACGCCGGAAGTCTACGCGCAGCAGGTCGATGAACAGTGGCAGCTGATCAAGGGCGGCCCGGACACCATCACGCAGGAATTCGTCGACACCATCGCCGCGCGCTTCATCTGGCCGCGATACGATGCCGCCGCGGCCGACGACACCGACAACACCGCGGCGCTGGCCGCGGCCGATCCGCGCTTCGCGCGCTGGGTCCGCACCAACGTGCATGCGCACAAGACGCCGGGCTACGCCGCCGTGACCGTCTCGCTCAAGGCCACCGGCGTGCCGCCGGGCGACATCACCGCCGACCAGATGGACGCGGTCGCCGCGCTGGCCGACGAGTACGGCTTCGGCGAATTGCGCGTGTCGCACGAGCAGAACCTGATCCTGGCCGACGTGCGCCGCGCACGCCTGCACGAACTGTGGGGCAAGCTCGAAGCGCTGAACCTGGCCACGCCCAACGTCGGGCTGCTGACCAACATCATCGCCTGTCCGGGCGGGGATTTCTGCGCGCTCGCCAATGCCGTGTCGATCCCCGTGGCCGAGGCCATCCAGCGCCAGTTCGACAACCTCGACTACCTGTTCGAGATCGGCGAACTGGACCTGAACATCTCCGGCTGCATCAACTCCTGCGGCCACCACCACGTCGGCCACATCGGCATCCTGGGTGTCGATAAGGCCGGCGAAGAGTGGTACCAGGTCACCATCGGCGGCCGCCAGAACGGCGCCGCCAAGCCCCTCCCCGACATCGAATCCACAAAGGGCGGCGGCGCCGCCATCGGCCGCATCATCGGCCCCTCGTTCGCGCGCGACCAGGTGCCGGGCGTGGTCGACCGCCTGATCCGCACCTACCTGGGCTTGCGCGACAGCGAGGAGGAACGCTTCATCGACGTGGTGGACCGCGTCGGCATCGATCCCTTCAAGCAGGACGTGTACGCCGATCCGGCCTTCGCCAAACCCCAAGCCCAGGAGGCCGCCCATGTCTGAGCCCTACGCCCACGACGCTCCCGGCCCGCACTTGATCCGCAACGGCCAGCTCGAGACCGACAGCGCCCGCCCGTTCGTGCCGGAACCCGAAGTGGCCGCCGACGGCCAGGTGCCCAGCGACGAACCCGGCTGGATCGTGCCGCTATCGACCTGGAAAGCCTCGCGCGCCACGCTGCGCCGCCATCGCCATCCGGTCGCGGTGCGGCTGGACCCCGACGCCGACCTGCGCGACCTGCTGGAAGCCGACGGCACGCTCGACCCCGCCGGCATCGCCTTCATCGCGGTGGACTTCCCGGTCTACACCGATGGCCGCGGCTATTCGCTGGCGCAACTGCTGCGCACCCGCTACCAGTGGACCGGCGAGCTGCGCGCCGTCGGCGACGTGATGATCGACACCATCCACTACCAGGCGCGCGTCGGCTTCGACAGCTTCCTGGTCAAGCCCGGGCACGACCCGCGCAAGGCGCTGGACGCGTTCAAGACCTTCACGGTGCACTACCAGAAGACCTACCGCGCGCCCACGCCGGCCCAGGCCTGACGCCCCAGCTGGGCGCGGATCAATTCCGCAATGGCGCGCTGGCGCGGCGCCTGCATGCGGTCGATCAGGCTCGACACGCTGACCGCCAGCCGCGGATAGCCGCCCGCGTCGCACAGCGCCACCCCTACCCCCAACACGCCCGGCACGGCGGCATTGCCCACCACCGCCCAACCGCGGTCGCGGGCGTTCTCGGCCAGCCGCCGCATCTGCGCCACCGTCATGCCGCCATAGGCGCGCAGGGCCTGTTCGTTCTGCGCGATCACCTCGTCGGCCTCGGCCGGCGGCAGCGCGCCCAGCAGCGCCAGGCCGGCCGCGCCCACGCCCAGCGGCTGGCGATGGCCGATCGTCACCGCCAGCACCTGCACCGGGTAGTTGCCCACCTCGCGATGCAGGCATAGCGAATCGCCGCCGGCGCGGCAGATCAGGAACGCCGAATCGCCGCTGACATCGCTGATCTGCCGCAACACCGGCCGCAGGCCGCGCACCGCGTCGGCGTGCGGATCGCCCGCCATCATCACGCCCAGCTCCGCCATGCGCCAGTGCGGCGCGTCCGGCTCGCGCAGCGCGTAGCCCTCCTGCGCCAGCACGTCCAGGTAGCGGTACACGGTGGAGCGCTGCATGCCGGCGGCGCGCGCGATGTCGGTCACGTGCATGCCGGCCGCGCCCGCCTGCCGCAGCACCCCCAGCACCCGCAACCCGCGCCGCAGCACCCGCGGCCCGCCGTCATCGCTTTCCGTCTTGTTCATTTTCTGGACACCTTGCGTTGCTGAGGCGCTTATCAAAGCCCAATATGAAATCGGGCAGGCAAAGATCTGTCCAGATATTAGACAAACGAGACGGAGACAACCATGCAGACATTCAGCAGGCGGCTGGCCGCCAGCGCCGCGGCCCTGGCGGGCGTCCTGGCATTCGCGACCGCCAGCCAGGCCGCCAAGCCCTATCCCGAACGCCCGGTGACGCTGGTGGTCGGCTATGCCGCCGGCGGCGCCACCGACATCGTCGCGCGCCTGGTGGCCAAGGCCCTGAACGAGGAACTGGGCCAGACCATCGTGGTGGAGAACAAGACCGGCGCCAACAGCAACATCGGCGCCGAAATCGTCTCGCGCGCCGCGCCCGACGGCTACACGCTGTATGTCGGCTCGATCGCCAACACCATCAACCGCACGCTCTACAGCAAGCTCAACTACGACTTCATCAAGGACTTCAAGCCGATCGGCCTGCTGGCGACCATCCCCAACATCCTGGTGGTCAACCCCAAGCTGCCGGTCAAGACCGTGCCCGAGTACCTGGCCTACGCCAAGGCCCACCCAGGCAAGCTGACCTGCGCCTCGTCGGGCAGCGGCTCGTCGATCCACCTGTCGTGCGAACTGTTCAAGATGCAGACCGGCACCGACATCCTGCACGTGCCCTATCGCGGCAGCGGTCCGGCGGTGGCCGACCTGCTGGGCGGCCAGGTCGATTCGATGTTCGACAACCTTCCCTCGTCGCTGCCGCACGTGCAGGCCGGCAAGCTGCGCGCCATCGGCGTCACCTCGCCGCAGCGCCTGCCGGCGGTGCCTGACGTGCCGACGCTGGCCGAGTCCGGCCTGCCCGGCTTCGACGTCGAATCGTGGTTCGGCCTGATGGCGCCCGCCGGCACGCCGCAACCGGTCATCGACCGCCTGAACCAGGCCATGAACAAGGCGCTGGCCAACCCCGCGCTGCTGGCCTCGTTCCAGCAATCGGGCTTCTACGCGCCGCAGCAGCCCAACACGCCCGAGACCTTCGGCAAGAAGATTGCCAGCGAAATCGACAAATGGAGCGCCGTGGTCAAGCGCGCCGACATCAAGGCCAACTGAGGAGCACCAGGGTGTACCCGATAGATTTCTTTTTCCGCGCCGCCGAGCAATACCCGGACCGCGTGGCGCTGGACGCGCCCGAGGGCCAGGTGACGTACGCGCGGCTGGCCGCGGACGTGCGCGCGCTGGCGGCCGCCTTGCAGGACCTGGACCCGGCGCCGCAGACCCGCGTCGCGCTCTGCGCCGGCAACACCGGCCGCCACATCCTGGCGCTGCTGGCGGTGCTGGCCAGCGGCAAGGTCTGGGTGCCGCTCAACACCCGCAGCACGGCGCGCGAGATCGGGCGCATCCTGGATGCCACCGAACCGTCCATCGTCATGGTCGACGGCGCCGGCGATGCGCTGGTGGCGGCGGGCGCGCCGCACCGCGTGAGCCTGTCGGCGGACGCCGCCGGCCTGGATTTCGACACCCTGCTGCAACGCGGCGCCGGGCGCGAACCGCTGCGCCACGCGCTGCCGCGCGACGCCACCCAGGCGATCAAATTCACCGGCGGCACCACCGGCCTGCCCAAGGGCGTGATGCAGCCGTACCACGCCTGGAACGCCGCCATCATCAACCAGATCCACAGCTGGGGCCTGACGCACGAGGACCGCTACGTGGTCGCCGCCCCGGTCACGCACGGCACCGGCACCTATCTCCTGCCGGTGCTGGCGCGCGGCGGCGCCCACGTGCTGCTCGACAGCGCCACCCCGGCCTCTATCACCGCCGCCTTCCGCGAACGTGGCGGCACGCTGAGCTTCATGCCGCCGACGCTGATCTACATGATCATGGCGCAGCCGGGCGTGTCGCGCGCCGACTTCCCGGCACTGCGCAACCTGATCTACGGCGGCGCGCCGATGCCGCCCGAGAAGATCGAGCGCGCCCGCGACTTCTTCGGCCCGGTGCTCGGCACCACCTACGGCCAGACCGAGGCGCCGCAGATCGTCACGGTGCTGCGCCCCGTCGACCTCGAATCGCCCGACAACCGCGCCTCGGTAGGCCGCGTCACCTGGCTGTCGGACGTCGCCATCATGGACCCGGCCGGCGCGCTGCTGCCGCGCGGCAAGATCGGCGAAGTGGTGGTGCGCGGCGACCTGGTGATGTCGGGCTATTGGCGCCTGCCCGAGAAGACCGCCGAGACCCTCGTCGATGGCTGGCTGCACACCGGCGACACCGGCCTGATCGACGCGCGCGGTTACCTGTTCCTGAAGGACCGGCTGCGCGACGTCATCATCACCGGCGGCTTCAACATCTATCCCGTCGACGTCGAGAACGCGCTGTCGGCCCACCCCGCCGTCTACGAATGCTCGGTGTTCGGCCTGCCCGACGACAAGTGGGGCGAAGCCGTCCACGCCGCGGTGCAGCTGCATCCCGGCGCGCCCGCCGATGCCGATGCGCTCAAGGCGCACGTGCGCGGCCTGCTCGGCCCGGTCGCCACGCCCAAGCAGATCCACATCCATGACAGCCTGCCGCGCTCGCCCGTCGGCAAGGTGCTCAAGAACGCCGTGCGCGACGCGGCCCTGAAGGAGTCCCCATGAACACGCCCGAAACCCGCCTCTGCGCCCATCACCTCACCGGCATGTCGTACCGCGACGTCGACCTGGTGGAAGACCTGATCGGCAAGAAGACCTTCACCGAAGTCATGATCATGCAGATCCTGGGCCGCGAGGCGCGTCCGGTGGACATGCGCATCGTCGACGCGGTGCTGGTGACCCTGATGGAGCACGGCCTCACGCCCAGCGCCATCGCCACCCGCCTGATCTACATGAGCGCGCCCGAGAACCTGCAGGGCGCGGTGGCATCCGGCCTGATGGCGGTCGGCAGCCAGTTCGTCGGCACCATGGAAAACTGCTCGCGCCTGCTGGACCGCATCCGCCAGGCCGCCGACGGCCGCGCCGAGGCGCTGGCGATCGCGCGCGAGTTCCGCGCCAGCCGCCAGCCGCTGCCGGGCTTCGGCCACCATCTGCACAAGCCCGACGACCCGCGTTCGATCAAGCTGCTGGCGCTGGCCGAGGCCGAGCCGGACCTGCCCGGCGATTCGCTCAAGGCGCTGCGGCTGCTGGCGGCGGCGATCGACGAGACCTACGGCAAGCACATCACCATCAACGCCACCGGCGCGGTCGCCGCGCTGCTCAGCGAGATCGGCGTACCCACCGCGCTGATGCGCGGCTTTGCGGTCATCTCGCGCGCCGCGGGCCTGGTGTCGCACGTGGCCGAAGAACAGCAGAGTCCGTCCGGCCGCTACATCTGGGAAACCATCGACCACGCCATTCCCTACGTCGGCAAGGGCAAGTCGCACCAGCGCGGCGGAGAATCGTCGTGATCCCGGCGGCGCCCGGCGCACGGCTGGCGGGCAAGATCGCGCTGGTGGCCGGCGCCGGTTCGTCGGCCGCCGGCTGGAGCATCGGCAAGGCCAGTTGCGTGACGCTGGCGCGCCAGGGCGCGGCCATCGTCGCGCTCGACGCCGATCGGGCGGCGGCCGAGGACGCGGCGCATGAAGTCGAACGGGCCGGCGGCCGGGCGCTGGCCGTGCAGGCCGACGTGGCCGACGAGGACGCCATGCGGGCCGCGCTGGACGCGGCGCTCGGCCACTACGGCCGCATCGACGTGCTGCAGGCCAACGCCGGCATCGGCAAGGTCGGCGGCCCGGAAGACATCGACCTGGCCGACTGGGACCGCATCCAGCGCGTCAACGTCACCAGCCTGCTGATCGCCACGCGCCTGCTGGCCCCCGTGATGCGCGCGCAGGGCGGCGGCGCCATCGTCACCGTGTCGTCGATCGCCGGCATCCGCTACACCGGTTATCCCCACCTGGCGTACAGCGTCAGCAAGGCCGCGGTGATCCATTTCGCGCGCATGGCGGCGCAGCAGTACGCGGCCGACGGCATCCGCGTCAATACGGTGATTCCGGGCCTGATCGATACGCCGCGCGTCGCGAAGAACGTGGCGGGCATGTTCGCCAAGGACGACCTGGAGGCGGCGCGCGCGGCGCGCGACCGGCAGGTGCCGATGGGCCGCATGGGCACGCCGTGGGAAGTGGCGAACGCGGTGGCGTTCCTGGCGTCGGATGAAGCGTCGTACATCACCGGCACGGAATTGCTGGTGGACGGGGGCCTGACGGGCAAATACGCGTGAGGCGAAACGCGGGGAAGAAAGCGGCGGCGCGGTCCAGCAGCGTGTCCGGATCGCGTGACGCGGCGGCCGCGATCAGGCCGCGTCCTCATGCCGCGCTCCACCCTCGCCTTCAGGGCAATACCGGAAAGCGCGCGGCGATGTCATCGCCCGTGAACTGCGCCACCCAGCCGGCCGGATCATTGAACAGCCGGATACAGGTGAACGCGGGCGCCGAGCCCATGTCGAACCAGTGCGGCACGCCGGCCGGCACCGAAATCAGGTCGTCCTGCTCGCACAGCACCGCGTAGACGCGGCCGGCGGCATGCAGCGTGAACAAGCCGCTGCCGGCGACGAAGAAGCGCACCTCGTCATCGGCATGCGTGTGCTCGGCCAGGAACTTGCGGCGCAAGGCCTCGCGGTCCGGATGCGCCGGATCCAGGCTGACCACGTCGACGCTGCGATAGCCGCGCTCGGCCACCAGCCGATCGATCTCGGGACGATACGCCGCCAGCACCTCGTCCTGCGGCGCGCCGGGCGCCACCGGCGCCCGTGCCTGCCAGCGCTCGAAGGTCACGCCGATGGCGGCCAGCTCGCGCCGGATCTCGCCGGCGTCATCCAGCCGCCGGCCGGCGGCCGGGTCGTCCTGCGGATAGATCGTCAGCGTCGACATGGCTTACCAGGAGGTGGAGTACGCGCCGGGGAATTTCTGCGCCACGAAGGCCTTCACCTCATCGGACTGGTAGGCCTTGATGAAGCGCGCGATGCGCGGATCGTTCTTGTTGTCCTCGCGCGCGGCGATGACTACGGCGGCGAACGGGGCATCCTTGCTTTCCAGCGCCAGCGCGTCCTTGGCGGGCGACAGGCCGGCCGGGATGGCGTAGGCCGAATTCACGGCGGCGGCATCGACGTCGGCCAGCGAGTGCGGCAGCTGCGCGGCCTCGATCTCGACGAACTTGAGCTTCTTCGGGTTGTCGACCACGTCGAACAGCGAGGCCGTCACGGTCACGCCGTCCTTGAGCTTGATGAGCTTGGCGGCCTGCAGCACCAGCAGCGCGCGGGCGCCATTGGTCGGGTCGTTGGGAATCGCCACCTTGGCGCCCGGCTGCAGGTCGTCCAGCGACTTCACGCGCTTGGAATAGATGCCCATCTGCTGCACCACGGCCGTGGCCACCGGCACCAGCTTGTAGCCGCGCGCCTTGTTCTGCGATTCCAGGAAGGGCTTGTGCTGGTAGATGTTCAGGTCCAGTTCCTTGGCATCGAGCGCGGCGTTGGGCTGGATGAAATCGCTGAACTCGACCAGCTTGACCTTCAGGCCCTGCCTGGCCGCGACCTGCTGCACCACTTCGCCGATCTGGGCGTGCGGGCCGACGGTCACGCCGACTTTCAGTTCGGCGTCCTGCGCCATCGCCGGCGCGGCGGCGGCAAATCCGATGAGGGTGGCAACGGCGGCCAGGGTGTGGCGTAGACGCATGGGAATCTCGGCAATCGAACAGGGAAGGGAAGCCCCGGATTCTAGTGAGCGCCCTTCAAAACCGGAAGCGATGAATTTTCATATTGATATGCGCATTTCCGTATAAGGCCCGCCGCCATGACAAGCGCGGCCGCGCGCGACACAATAGCGGCTGGATTCCCAACCCCTTGCCGTCATTGCCATGTCCACCCCCAACGAACTGCATCCGCACGCGCGCGCCCTGCTGGCCGACCACTATGCCGCCGTCGATGCCGACCTGCCCGTCCTGCTCGACCTGCTGTTTGCCCGCAGCGCCGGCGAAGACTGGCACAAGGCCGGCACCTTCAAGCATCACCTGCTGGGCGTCTACCGCACTCTGACGCTGTGGAACCAGCCGCGCGAGGTGCGGCTGCTCGGCCTGTTCCACAGCGTGTATGGCAATGAGTACGTCGACCTGACGCTGTTCGACCGCGAGCGCGAACGCAACACGCTGCGCGAGGTGCTGGGCGCCGAGGCCGAGGAATGGGTCAGTCTGTTCTGCGCCATGCCGCGCACCCGCTTCGTGCAGGCCATCCTGCAAGGCCAGGGCCAGGGCCCCGAGGGCCTGACGCTGGAAGGCGCCGACGGCCAGGTCTTCACCTTCACGCCGCGCCAGGTCGCCGCCTTCATCGTGGTATCGGCCGCCGACATCGGCGAACAATGGCACAGCTGGCAGGACGAGATCTTCGCCGGCTATCCGCAGCAGCAGCGCCGCGACCTCAAATCGCACTGGGCCGCCTCGCTGTGGCCCGGCCCGCTGAAGCCGCCGTCGAACATCCTGTCGATGCTGTCGCACCTGCTGGCGCCGCTGTCGGCGCTGCCGGCCGATACCGGCATCCCGCTGCCGCCCGCCTTCGACCATTGCCGCGCCACGCTCAGCCCGCGCGACGAGGCCGCCGCCAGCGCGCTGTACTGGCAGGTCGTCACCCGCATGCATCCGCAGACCGAAATGGACACGGCGCGCCACATGCTGGAAGCCGCGGTGGCGCACAACCCGTGGGTCGCCGAGCCGCGCCTGCTGCTGGCGCAACTGGCGCTGACGGCGGGCGACTTCGAGGCCGCCGAAGGCCACGCCGCCGCCGGCCTGGCCGCACTGCAGGCCTGGGGCACCGCCTGGGACAAGCGCATCGAATGGGCCGGCTGGATGGCCTGGGCCCGCATCGAACTGCAGAACGCCCGCGCGCGCCGCTGGCCGGAAAACCTGGCGGCCCTGAACGGCCTGGGGCTGGTGGAGTGATCGCGGCGCGCTGAACCACGGCAACCACGCGCAAGACAAAACGAAAACGCCCCGAGGAATCCCCGGGGCGTTTGACCTTCACGGCCCGTGGGCCGCGACGGCGCTTATTTCATGCCTTCCCAGTGCGGACCGGGCACATGGATGTCGAACAGCTCCAGCACGCGGGCCACGGTGTGATCCACCATTTCCTCGATGCTGGCCGGCCGGTGATAGAACGCCGGCAACGGCGGGAACACGATGCCGCCCATCTCGGTGACGGCGGTCATGTTGCGCAGGTGCGCCAGGTTGAAGGGCGTTTCGCGCACCATCATCACCAGTCGGCGACGCTCCTTGAGCGTGACGTCGGCCGCGCGCGTGATGAGGTTGTCGGACAGGCCATGGGCCACCGCCGCCAGCGTGCGCATCGAGCACGGCACGATGACCATGCCGGCCGTCTGGAACGCGCCGCTGGCCAGCGTGGCGCCAACATCGCGCACGCTGTGCACGTGGTCGGCCAGCGCGTAGACATCATGGCGGCCGACATCGAGTTCGTGCTTGATGTTCAGCACGCCCGAGGCCGACACCACCAGGTGCGTCTCGACATCGTCCACGCCGCGCAGCGCCTGCAGCATGCGCACCGCGTAGAGGGCGCCGGTGGCGCCCGTGATGCCGATGACCAGTCGCCGCACGGGATCAGGCCGTGGCGCCGGATTGCTCCAGCAGGGTCTTCAGTTCGCCCGACTCGTTCATCTCGTTCATGATGTCCGAACCGCCGATGAACTCGCCGGCCACGTACAGCTGCGGAATCGTCGGCCAGTTCGAGAATTCCTTGATGCCCTGGCGGACTTCGTCGTCCTCCAGCACATTCACGGTGACCAGCTTCTTGACGCCACAGCCCTTGAGGATCTGGATGGCCTTGCCGGAAAAGCCGCACTGCGGGAATTGGGCGGTGCCCTTCATGAACAGCACGACGGGGTGCTGGGTCACGGTTTCGCGGATGAATTCTTGAACGTCGCTCATGGTGGTCTCTTGGACAGGAGGCATAACGGAATACGCCAATTATAGGTACAGGCGGGATTTCGTCCCGGATTCCCCGGGGCCGCCCCGGGGAATCTGCCGGTCGCGGCGGCGCGGCCGGTTACAAATCGCCGGCCCGGCGTCAGCCGCGCCCCGGCCAGCGTCCGCCGGAAATGCGTTCGATGCCGGCCAGGTCGCGCCGGCTGTGGACGTCGGCGAAGCCCGCCGCGGCCAGCAGGCCACGCACCGCCTCGGCCTGGTCCCAGCCGTGCTCCATCCACAATGCCGCGCCCGGCTTCAGGTGGCGATGGGCGCCGGCCACGATGCGGCGCAGGTCTTCCAGGCCGTCGGCGCCATCGGTCAGCGCGCCGCGCGGCTCGAAGCGCACGTCGCCCTGCCCCAGGTGCGGGTCGTCGCTGGCGACGTACGGCGGGTTGGACACGATCAGGTCGAAGCCCTCGCCGGCCGGCACCGCGCCGTACCAGCTGCCCTCGACGAAGCGCACCGAAGCGGTCAGCTCCCAGGCATTGCCCGCAGCCACCGCCAGCGCCGCGGCGCTCACGTCGCTGGCCATCACCCGCGCATCGCGGCGCGCCAGCGCGATAGAGATGGCGATGGCGCCGCTGCCGGTGCCCAGGTCCAGCACCGCCGGCGCCGGCATGGCCGCCACGCATTCCAGCGCCGTTTCCACCAGCACCTCGGTGTCCGGACGCGGGATCAGCACGTCGGGCGTCACGCGGAAGGCGTGGCCCATGAACTCGCGCTGCCCCAGCAAATAGGCCATCGGCTCGCCGGCCAGGCGGCGCTGCGCCAGGGCCTCGTAGGCCGCGGCCACTTCCGGCGCCAGCGGATCGGTGTCGTGCGCCAGCAGCCAGGCGCGCGGCTTGGCCAGCACGTGCTCGAGCAGCATGCGCACCTCGAGCCGCGGCAGGCGCGCGTCCAGCAGCAGGCTCTTGATCTGGGCGGTCATCGGCGGGCGCGGATCAGATATCGTCGCCCAGCGCCGCCAGCTGCTCGGCCTGGTGCTCGGCGATCAGGGCGCCGGTCAGTTCTTCCAGGTCGCCTTCCATGATCTGCTGCAGCTTGTACAGCGTCAGGTTGATGCGATGGTCGGTGACACGGCCCTGCGGGAAGTTGTAGGTGCGGATGCGCTCGGAACGGTCGCCGGAGCCGATCAGGCTCTTGCGCTCGGCCGCTTCCTTGCTTTGGCGCTCGCGCACTTCCTTGTCCTTCAGGCGCGCGGCCAGCACCTGCATGGCCTTGTCCTTGTTGCGGTGCTGCGAGCGGTCGTCCTGGCATTCCACCACCAGCCCGGTCGGCAAGTGCGTGATGCGCACGGCCGAGTCGGTCTTGTTGATGTGCTGGCCGCCGGCGCCGCTGGCGCGGAACGTGTCGATGCGCAGGTCGCTCGGGTTGATGACGATCTCCGACATGGCGTCGGCTTCGGCCATGATGGCCACCGTGCAGGCCGAGGTATGGATACGGCCCTGCGCCTCGGTGGCGGGCACGCGCTGCACGCGGTGCGCGCCGGATTCGAACTTCAGGCGGCCATAGGCGCCGTCGCCCTCGATGCGCGCGATCACTTCCTTGTAGCCGCCCAGTTCCGACGCGCTTTCCGACATCAGCTCGACGCGCCAGCCGCGCTGTTCGGCGTAGCGCGTGTACATGCGCAGCAGGTCGCCCGAGAACAGCGCGCTTTCGTCGCCGCCGGTGCCGGCGCGGATTTCCAGGAACACGCTGCGGCCGTCATTGGGGTCGCGCGGCAGCAGCAGCAATTGCAGCGCCGCCTCCAGCGATTCCAGCTTGACGCGGCCGCTCTTGATCTCGTCCTCGGCCATCGCCTTCAGTTCGGGATCGGACAGCATTTCCTGCGCGGTCGCCAGGTCTTCCTCGCCGCGCACGAAGGCGGTGAACGCCTCGACCACCGGCTCCAGCTCGGAACGCTCGCGCGACAGCTTGCGAAAGCGGTCCATGTCGGACGCGGTTTCCGGTTCGGCGAGCAGCGCGTCCACCTCGATCAGGCGGTGACACAGATGCTCCAGCCGGCTGCGCATGGAAGATTTCATGATGGGGATTCAGCAAAGGAAAACAGGAATGGCGGGCGCCCGTGACGAGCGCCCGCCGCAAGGCGGGGCAGAGGCAGCGCCGCTAACGGCGCGAGTCGCGGCCGGGGAACAGGCGCGGCATCCAGGCAAGCAGCTGCTTGCGGTCCTCGCCCTCGCTGCGGTTCAGCGCCGCCAGCGGGCCATGCAGGTATTTCTGGGTCAGGCCGTGGGCCAGCTGCTCGAGCACGGCCTCAGGCGATTCGCCGCGCGCCAGCAGGCGGCGGGCGCGTTCGAGTTCGGCGGCGCTGACGTCTTCGGCGGCCTGGTGCAGGTCGCGGATGACCGGCACCACTTCGCGCGATTGCATCCAGTGCATGAAGCCCTGGACGCGGGTTTCGATGATGGCCTCGGCCTGCACCACGGCGGCGCGGCGCGCGTCGGTGCCGGTCTGGACCAGGCGGCCCAGGTCATCGACGGAATACAGGTAGACGTCGTCCAGGCGGCCGACCTCGGGTTCGATGTCGCGCGGCACGGCCAGGTCGATCATGACCATGGGGCGGTGGCGGCGCAGGCGCGTGGCCCGTTCCACCATCCCCAGCCCGAGGATGGGCAGGGAGCTGGCCGTACAGGAAACGACCACGTCGAATTCGGACAAGCGGTCGGTCAGGTCCGACAGCTTCATGGTGCTGGCCGAGAAGCGGTTGGCCAGCAGCTCGGCGCGTTCGGCCGTGCGATTGGCCACCACCATGCTGCGCGGACGCTGCGCGGCGAAGTGGGTGGCGCACAGCTCGATCATTTCGCCCGCGCCGATGAACAGCGTGCGGGCCTGGTCCAGGTTGCCGAACACGCGTTCGGCCAGGCGCACCGCAGCGGCGGCCATGGACACCGACTGCGCGCCGATGGCGGTCTGCGAGCGGACTTCCTTGGCGACCGAGAAGGTGCGCTGGAACATCTGATGCAGCAAGGTGCCGAGCGACCCGGCCTCGCCGGCGGCGCGCACCGCGTCCTTCATCTGGCCGACGATCTGGGTTTCGCCCAGCACCATGGAATCGAGTCCGCTGGCCACGCGGAAGGCGTGGCGCACGGCGTCGTCCTGCTGGTGGCGGTACAGATGCGGGCGCAGCGTGCCGGCGTCCAGGCGGTTGTGCTCGGCCAGCCACGCGGGCAGCTGGTCGGCCACGTGGCCGTCGGCGGCGCAATAGATTTCGGTGCGGTTGCAGGTCGACAGGATGGCGGCTTCGCGCACCGACCCGCCGAACGCGGAACGCAGGCCTTCCAGCGCCGGCTTGACCAGATCGACGGGCATGGACACGCGTTCGCGAACCGACACCGGCGCGGACGTGTGATTCAGACCGAAGGCTAGGACAGCTACCGACATGTAAAGGACAAGGCCGTGAGTATTAGAGCTGTGGTCCCCGCAAAGCCCATGCGGTGCAGCGTGCATGTAACAGCGGACCGGCCATGATTATACTCCCGCGGGTTATCCCCATGCCATTTGGCGCCCTGGGCGCGACCCTGCGTCGCACCCCGGCAACGACGCGGGGCCATCGCGGGCAGACGCTGAAGCCCGCCTCGCTTTCATCCCGGGCTGGTGCCGGTCTCGTCCCGGTCTGAAAATTCTTTGAAGTTTTTTCGCCCCGGCTGGCACAAGTCCAAAAAATTGTGTATAGTTGCGGACTTCGTTGGCCTGGTAGCTCAGTCGGTAGAGCAGAGGATTGAAAATCCTTGTGTCGGTGGTTCGATTCCGCCCCAGGCCACCAGAATTAAAAAGCCCGGCTCCTTGGAGTCGGGCTTTTGCATTGTGGCGCTGGAATTTCTGGCGCCACGATCTGTGGCGCCAGCATGTCACGGCGCCGGAATCGACGCCACGGCGTCACGACCCCGGCAGCGCCACCCCCATCGCCGCGAACAATCCCCCGCACACCTTGTTGAAGCGCCGGCCCGCACGCTCGAGCCACGGCCGCACGCGGTGCGCCAGGCGCGCCAGCACGTACTCCACCACGAACTCGATGGCGACGAAGGTCCCGGCCATGATGAGGAATTGCATGAACAGGCTGCGGGCCGGATCGATGAACTGCGGCAGGAAGGCGCCGTAGAACAGCAGCGCCTTGGGATTGGCGATCGCCGACAGGAAACCCTGGCTGAACATGCGGGTGCCGCGCAGGCGCGGCATGTCGGGCGCCGGGCGCAGCTGCACGCCGGGCGAGCGCCACAGCTGGATGCCGAGCCAGATCAGGTAGGCGCCGCCGGCCCACTTCAGCACCGTCAGTGCCGGCCCCCAGGCCTTGAGCAGCGCGCTGATGCCCAGCATCGACAGCGCGATCAGGGCGACGAAGCCGACCGCGCCGCCAGCGATGGTGCACAGCGCCTTGCGATGCCCATGCAGCGCGCCATGGGTCAGCGCCAGCAAGGTGTTGGGGCCGGGCGTGATCGACAGGCCGATCACGGCAACCAGGTAGATGAGCCAGCTATGCAATGCCATGGCGATGCGACACGGAAAGAGGAGGAGGCGACCAGTCTAGCGCCGCCGGCTCGGCGCACGCAATCGGCGGCGAGCCCGCTACGCCTCGCCGGGCTGCGTCGTCGGCACCGCCAGTCCGTATTTGACGCGGTTCATCACCACCAGCGTCGAAAAGCGCTTGACGTTGGGATCGCCCCAGAAATGGCGCTGCGCGAAGTCGTCGTACTCGGCCATGTCGCGCACGGTCATGGTGACGACGAAATCCACTTCGCCCGTCACCGCCAGGCACTGCATGATTTCCGGCGCGCCGCGCATCGCGCGCTTGAAGGTGTCGAGCTTGTCGGCGCGTTCGCTTTCGAGCGACACCAGCACCACCATCATGATGTCGCGCCCCACCGCCGCCGGCTCCACCACCGACACATCCCCCAGCACCACCCCGGATTCGCGCAGCCGCTTCATGCGGCGCAGGCACGATACCGGCGACAGGTTCACGCGCTCGGCCACCTCCTGGCTGGTGCGCTGGTTGTCTTCCTGCAGGCTTTGCAGGATCTGAAGGTCGAAATCGTCTAGTTCCATGAGGTCTCGGCGCCGCGGCGGTCCAGGCCGTGCGGGCCTGTAGACCGATTCTAAACGGGCGCGCCGCACGACCCGCCCCCAAATTCGACGGGAAACTTCATTTGCGTACCGCTGGCTGCAGGAATTAATCAGCCGCCTTGCTTACACTGGGAACCCTCTGGCCGCCCTCGCGACCAGGCGCAGCCCGATTCCCATGCCGTCACTCCAGCTTTTCCTGCTCTTCCTGGCCGCCGACGCGGCGTTGAAACTCACCCCCGGCCCGGACATGGCGCTGACGCTGTCGCGAGGCATGACGCAGGGCTTCCGGCCGGCGTTCCACAGCGTGCTGGGCAATGTGGCGGCGGGTTTCATCCAGGTGCCGGCGGTGGTGCTGGGACTGGCCTCGGTGCTGCAGGCATTTCCGACGCTGTTCCTGGCGATCAAGGCGGCGGGCGGCCTGTACCTGGGCTACCTGGGCATCAAGGCCATCCTGCGCTGCGCCCGCGACGCCGACGTGTCCCTGGCCGCGCGGCCCGGCGAGGCGCGCGACGCGTTCTGGCAGGGTTTCATGACCAATCTGCTGAATCCGAAGGTGCTGCTGTTCATGATCGCCTTCCTGCCGCAGTTCACCACCCCGGACAACGGTCCGGTGTGGGTCCAGATGCTGGTGCTGGGCGTGACCATGAAGGCGCTGAGCCTGCCCTATGGCAGCTGCTTCGCCTACGGCGCGTCGCGCATCCGCGGCTGGGTCGGACGCAACCCGTGGTTCCTGCGCACGCAGCAGGGCCTGCTGGGCGCGATCATGCTCGGCCTGGCCCTCTACGTGCTCCACTCCACCGCCTCGACCTTGAACCCCTGATTTTTTTCCGCAGACGCCGCATCATGACCGCCGCCACCCTTCCCTCCGGACGCGATACCTCCGCCTCCACCCTGATGCCGACGCTGTCGCTGATCGGCGCCATGGCCTCGCTGTGCATCGGCACGTCGTTCGCCAAGTCGCTGTTTCCCGAGGTGGGCGCGCAAGGCACCACGGCCTACCGCATCGTCATCGGCGCCATCATCCTGATCGCGTTCTGGCGTCCGTGGCGATTTCCGCTGACCGCGCGCAACGCCGCCAAGATCGCGCTGTACGGCGTGACGCTGGCCTGCATGAACCTGCTGTTCTACATGGCGCTGCGCACCTTGCCACTGGGCGTGGCCATCGCCATCGAATTCACCGGCCCGCTGACGCTGGCCGTGGTGCTGTCGCGGCGCGCCATCGACTTCGTCTGGATCGCCTGCGCGCTGGCCGGGCTGTTGCTGCTGATCCCGACCGGCCAGTCGATGCACGACCTCGATCCCGCCGGCATCGGCTACGCGCTGGGCGCGGCGGTGTGCTGGGCGCTTTACATCATCTTCGGCAAGATGGCCGGCAACGTGCACGGCGGACAGGCAACGTCACTGGGCCTGCTGGCGGCCACCATGGTGGCGCTTCCGGTAGGCGCGGCCCACGCCGGCATGGCGCTGCTGGACCCCAAGCTGATCCTGGCCGGCGTGGCGGTCGGCATCCTCTCCAGCGCCCTGCCTTATTCGCTTGAAATGGTGGCGCTGCGGCGCCTGCCGCAAAAGACCTTCGGCGTGCTACTGAGCATGGAGCCCGCGATGGGCGCGCTGGCCGGCGTCATCGTGCTGAACGAGCACCTGTCCGGCACGCAGTGGCTGGCGATCTGCGGCATCATCATCGCCTCGGCCGGCTGCGCCGCCACCGCTCGGCGGCAAAAGCGCGCGGCGGCGAACTAGGCGGTTCGCCGCCACCCGCGGCACACGAACGGCGCGGCCGTCGCCGCCCGTTCAATCCACCGAGATGTTCTTCTGGCGGATCACCACGCCCCAGTTCTCGTACTCGCGGTGCGCGTAGTCGAAGAAGTCGTTCGACGAACTGCCCATCGGCTCCATGCCCTGCAACTTGAGCTGCTTGACCACGTCGGGTGACTTCAACGCCGCCTGGATCGCGCCGCTGAGCTTGTCGACCACCGCCCTGGGCGTGCGCGCCGGAGCCACCACGCCTTGCCAGGCGGTCGCCTCCAGCGGCGGGCCGCCGGCCTCGCCGAAGGTCGGCACATCCGGCAACTGTTCCGAACGCTCTAGCGCGGGCACCGCGATGGCGCGCAGCTTGCCCGCCTGGATCAAAGGTCGCGCCGCGGCCAGGTCGGCCATCATCAGCGGCACCACGCCCGCCGCCACGTCCTGCAATGCCGGCGGCGTGCCCTTGTAGGGGATCGCGGTGGCCTTGCCGCCGAACTGGGACAGGAACAATTCCATCGCCAGATGGTGCGGGCTGCCCACGCCCAGCGAGGCGTAGCTGGCCTTCTTGTCGTCGGACAGGTACGCCATCACTTCCGGCATGTTCTTCAGGTCGGAGGCCGGCGAGGCCACCAGCACGATCGGCAGCGCCACCAGCGTCGAGACCGTCTTCAGGTCCTTCCACGGGTCGTACGGCAGCTGCTTGTAGAGCCACGGATTGAGCGACAGCGTGCTCATGCCGGCGGTCATCAGCGTGTAGCCATCGGGCGCGGCGCGCGCGGTTTCCTGCGCGGCGACGATGGTGGCCGCGCCGGGGCGGTTCTCCACCACCACGGGCTGGCCCAGCGTCTGGCTCACGTGCTTGGCCACGATGCGGGTGGCCAGGTCGCTGCCGCCGCCGGCGCTGAACGGCACCAGCCAGCGGATGGGATGGTCGGGGAATTCGCCGGCCAGCGCGGGCGCGGCCTGCGCGGCGAACGCCGCCACGGCCACGGTTCCCAGCGCGCGGCGGATGAAGCCTCTTCTGGACATGGGGTTGTCTCCTGGTATTTTGAATTTAATTAACATATTAACTATATTTTCGGCACCCGGCGAGCGGGGCGGACGGAGACGATCATGGACGCGGCATCTGGGCGGCGCGGCATCAGCCGCGGGCCGCGGCCAGCCAGCGCAGGCCGGCCGAGGTGCCGGCGGCCGGGCGGTACTCGCAGCCGATCCAGCCGCCGTAGTCCAGCTCGCGCAGCACCGAAAAGACCCAGCCGTAATCCAGCTCGCCCCGGTCGGGCTCCTGCCGCAGCGGCACGCCGGCGATCTGCAGGTGTCCGACCCGCCCGGTGGGCAGGTACTGGCGCAGCTTGGCGGTGACATCGCCTTCGACGATCTGGCAGTGGTACAGGTCCATCTGCACTTTCAGGTTGGGCGCATTGACCGCCTGCACCACCTGGTGCGCCTCGTCCTGGCGATTGAGGAAATAGCCGGGGATGTCGCGGGTGTTGATGGGCTCGATCAGCAGCGTCACGCCGGCGGAACGCGCCTGGCGCGCGGCCCAGTCGAGGTTCTCGCGATAACAGTCCAGCATCTCGGCGCGCGTGACGCCTTCAGGGATCAGGCCCGCCATCACGTGGACCTGCGCGCAGGCCAGCACCGTGGCGTAGCCCAGCGCCTGCTCGATGCCGGCGCGGAATTCGTCCTGGCGATCCGGCAGCGCGGCCAGCCCGCGCTCGCCGCGCGAGGCCACGCCCGGCGGCGCGTTGAACAGGACTTGCGACACCCCGGCGGCATCCATGCGCTCACGCACGAACGCGGCCGGCGCCTCGTAGGGAAACATGCATTCCACGCCCGCGAAGCCGTCGGCCGCGGCGGCCGCGTAGCGGTCCAGGAACGCGTGTTCCGTGTACATCATCGAGAGATTGGCGGCGAACTTCAGCATGGCGGACTCCGGGGCGGGCGGCATGCCTGGAAATTAGCATATCCGCCCGTCACGCCCGCCGCGCCGCGATCCCTCAATACGTCATGCGCACACCCAGCATCACGCTGCGGCCCGGCAGCGGCGCCACCGACGAGATGAACGAAGCGTGGTTGTAGGCCAGCTTGTTCAGCAGGTTGGTGCCACGCAGGTAGACCTCGTAGCCCGTCGCGCCGTAGCGGCCGCGATACGCCACCACGGCGTTGACCAGGTTGTAGCCCGGCGTGCTGCTCTCATACGCGGCGATGTCCTTCTGCGAGAACACGCGCGCGTACTCGACGCCGCCCGACCACTGCTGCCATTTCACGTTGCCGCGCAAACCCGCGCGCGCCGCCGGAATGCGCGGCAGGTTGCCATCGCCGCCGGTCAGCTTGCCGCGCACGTAGTCGCCGAACACCGCCGCCGAGAACACCGGCGTGAACTGGTGGCGCAGCTCGCCTTCCACGCCCGTGAATTCGGCGTCGCGCTGCGTGTACTCGATCAGGCGGAAGTCCTCGTAGCGGTCCAGCGTGTCGGCATAGATGTAGTTCTTGACCTTGTTGTGGAACACGCTGGCCGAGAACGTCGTGTCGCCCGCATGCTTGCGCAGGGTCAGGTCGATGTTGCGCGAGGTCTCGCGGCCCAGGCCGGTATTGCCCAGTTCATAGGTGTTGGTGGCCAGGTGCACGCCGTCGGCGTACAGCTCCTGCGCGGTCGGCAGGCGTTGCGAGCGCGACAGCGACAGGGCCACGGAGTACTGCGGCGCGAAGTCCCAGATGGCCGCGGCCGACAGCGAGGTGCCCGACAGGCTGCTGCGCGGCGCGCCGCCGACGGGCGCGATGCGCTGCCAGTCCTGGCGCGCGCCGAGCTCGAAGCGCCAGTCGTTCAGCTGGTATTCCTCCAGCACGAACAGGCCGTTGGAACGGGTGCGGCTGCGCGGCAGGAAGGCTTCCTCGCCGTCGGCGCGGAAGTCGCTGTAGGCGTTCTGCAGGCCGATCACGCCGCGCCAGCCTGCAATCGGCTTGTGCTGCAGCTCGACCCGCAGGTCGTAGCCCTTGTTCTTGAAGCGGGTGCCGACCTGGCCGCCCTCGATCTCCTCGTGCTGGTAGTCGGTCAGGCCGCCGCGCACGCGGATCTTCTCGAAACCGGCGAACGGGTCCTGGTACTCGGCGCGCAGGTCCAGGCGGTCGCTGCGCAGCTTCACGTAGGGCACGCCGCCATGTGCGTGGTCATGGTCGTGATCGTGCCCCTCCTCGTCATGGTCGTGGTCGTGGCCGCCGCAGTGCAGGTGGGTGCCATGCGGATGGCAACCCTCGTATTCGTGATTGTGGCCGGGCAGGCCGTACTTGCTTTCCAGGTGCGTGAACGCCAGGCCCACGTAGCCGCGCGGCGTGATCCACGACAGGCCGACCGAGCCCTGCGTCGATTCACTATAGGAGCCGGCCAGCTTGCCGCCGGGCCAGTCCGGCACGTCGTAGTCGCTGGTGCGCCGCTTCATGCCCTCGACCCGCACCGCGAACTGGCCTTCGCCGGCGGTGATGCCGATCGCGCCGGCGCGTTCCTTGGTGCCGGTGGCGCCGCGCAATTCGCCTTCCATCTCGACGCCCTTCTCCGGCACGGCGGTGGGAATCTTCTTGTCCACCACGTTCACCACGCCGCCGATGGCGCCACCGCCATACAGCAGCGTGGCGGGGCCACGCAGCACTTCGATGCGTTCGGCCAGCAGGGGCTCGACCGTCACCGCGTGGTCCGGCGAAATGCCGGAGGCGTCCATCACGTCGGAACCGTCGGACAGCACTTTGACGCGGGGCGCGGTCTGGCCGCGGATCACCGGCCGACTGGCGCCGCCGCCGAACGTATCGCTGTTCACGCCCGGCAGGCTCTTCAGGGTTTCGCCCAGCGTGCCGGCGCGCCGCTCGACCAGTTCATCGCCTTCCAGCACGGAAGCCGGCAGCATGGTGCTGTTCAGGTCCAGGCCCAGCGGATTGGCGGACACGGTGATCGGCGCCAGCGTGCGCGACCGCGACGTGTCGGCCTCGGTCTCGGCCTGCGCCACCGGCGCGGCCAACATCAGCGAGCAGACCAGCGGCTTGAGCGCCCGCGCCCGGCCCGATCGCCGCGGCGCGTCCCCGCGCCGGCCCTGGATTCCCTGCGTCTTGCCTTTCATTTTTGCCCTCACAAATGTTATATCATTACAAATAGCTGAAGGATGATATAACATTTCGATGACAAAGCAAGCCGATCCCTGGGGATCGGCCTTGATGCCTCAGTCCGCCGCGGCCCCCAGCCCCAGCAAGGCTTGCAGCACCGCCACGCGGCTTTGCCCCAGCACCGCGCCATGCCAGTCCGGCGCGTCGCAATAGAACGCGTCCAGCGTGGCCTGCAGGATCTGGTCGCGCAATTTCGCCGGCGCATCGGGATGCGCGCGCAGCCAATTGCGGCCGCGCAGCGCGTCCACCACCCGTTCCGTCGGCTGCGTGCCGTACTCCAGCGCCATCAGCGTCGGCACCGAATCGGGGCAGGCCTGGTAGGCCAGCCCGGCCAGATGGCCGGTGATGTCCACCGACGCCGAGGTGCCCTGGTAAGGCACGGCGATGTCGGCGCCCCACCAGCGGCGGGCGCGCGCCACTTCGGCATCGTCGCGGCGGCCGGCGTAGATCTTCTCGCCATGACCGCGCGGCCCCAGGCCGGTGTGCACGTCGATCCAGCCGATGCGGGCAAAGCCGGCGGCATGTTCCTGGAGAATGCGGCGCAGGTTCAGCAGCGACGCGGCCGGGCGGTCGCCGCCATAGAACAGGCCGTCCGCGTGCGTGTACTGGCCGCGCGTCACGGCCTGCTTGAAGGCCGGCAGGCCATGCTCGCCGATATAGGCGGCGATCTGCTCCCGGTTGGCGTCCGACGGCGGCCATTGCGCCGGCAGCAGCAACCCATGGATCTGCCCGTAGCCGGGGTTGGCCGGCAGCGGCTGGCCGTCGAACGGCTGCGCGTTGCGGTTCAGGTCGACGTTGCCTTCGTCGGTGCGCGCGATCCACGAGAACCCATGCGGGTTCACCGCATGCACCAGCAGCAACGCCACGCCGGCCTGGCGCGCGCGTTCCAGCATCTCGGCGTCATCCAGCAACGCCAGCTGGCAGCCCGAGCCACAGAAGCCTTCCACGCCGTGGGTGGCGGACGTCATGATCAGCAGCCGCGTGGCGCCGGCATCGCCGATCAGGGCGACGTCGGTGGCCAGGTCCTCGCCCTCGCGCCCCTTGGGCGTGATGGCATAGGACGCGAAGCGTGCCGCCAGCGGCCGGGCGGCGGCGGTGAAGCGCTCGCGCGCCAGGGCATAGCTGCGGGAAAAGTAAGGGCTAGCGGATTGCATCAGGCCTCCTGGTTGTCGATATCGTCGCCGGTGCGGTCGCGTATCCAGAACAGCACCACCGTGGAAAGCGCCACCGCCACCATCAGGTACCAGGCGGGCGCCATGGGATTTCCGGTCACGTGCAGCAGCCAGGTCACGAAGAACTGGGCGAAGCCGCCGAAGACGGAAATCCCCAGACCGTACACCACCGACATGCCCGTGGTACGCACGGCTTTCGGAAAGAGTTCGGGCAGCATGGTGATGCCGGGCGCGGATTGCAGCGCCAGCAGGATCGACAGCAGCCCCACCACCAGCATCAGCCGCGCGCTGCTGGGCGCGGCCACCAGCCACTGGAAGCACGGCAGCAGCACCGCCACCGTCGTCACCCGCGACCAGAAGATCACGCGCTTGCGCCCCACCCGGTCGGCCAGCATGCCGACCAGCGGCGCGAACAGGAAGCCGACCGCGCCCACCACCACGCTGGCCGATAGCGTCGAGGTCGCCGGCAGGCCGAGTTCGCGGTGCGCATACGACGGCATGTAGAAGCCGATGATCTGCGCGCACACCATGCCGCCGATCATCAGCAGGATGCCCTTGGCGATCTCGGTCTTGTGTTCGGCGAAGACGCGGCGCAGCGGCTGGTGGGCCGCGGCGCGCGGCCGGCCGCCAGCCGGCTCGTCGACATGCAGCGTCTCTTCGAGATTGCGGCGGATGTAGGCGCCCACCGGCACCGTCAGGATGCCGATCACGAACGGCACGCGCCAGCCCCAGGCCTGCATCTGCTCGGCGGTCAGCGCGGCGGTCAGCGTGCCCACCACCACGGCGCCCAGCGCCACCCCGAGCGACTGGCTGCCGAATTGCCAGCTGGAATAGAAACCGCGCCGCGACGGCGGCGCATGCTCGACCAGCAGCGTGGTCGACGCGCCCACCTCGCCGCCGGCGGCGAAGCCCTGGATCAGCCGCGCCAGCACCATCATCACCGGCCCCAGCAGCCCCATCTGCGCATGCGTGGGCGCGGCGGCGATCAACGCACAGCCCAGGCCCATCAGCCACAGCGTCAGCGTCATGGCGGCGCGGCGGCCGTGGCGATCGGCGTAGGAGCCGATCAGCATGCCGCCCACCGGCCGCATCAGGAAGCCGACGCCGAAGGTGGCCGTGGTCAGCAGCAGTTGCCCGTAGCCGGAGGCCGCCGGAAAGAACAGCGGCCCGATGACCAGCATCAGGAAGGTGAATACGGTGAAGTCGAAGAACTCGAGCGCGTTGCCGATGGTGGTGCCGGCGATGACCCGCCGGCGCATGGATGGCGTATGCAGGCTGCGCGCGCCGGCGCCGGCCGCGATGGCGATAGACATGTTTTCCCCTTTGATGTCCGATCCGTCTCCGCCGGTCCGTGTGCCGGTATCCGTGCGGTGCTAGTGAATATACGGATGGCAGGCGAAACGCAAAAGACAGTATTTTTGCTGCAGCGATGACTTTTGCTTATATCCCGCCGTGCCCGCTCCGATGAACCTGCGCCAGTTGCGCGCCTTCGTGCTGATCGCCGAACACGGCAGCATCCGCGCCGCCGCCCGCGCCCTGTGCGTGACCCAGCCGGCGGCCACGCGCAGCCTGCGCGAACTGGAACAGAGCCTGGGCGCGGAATTGGTGCGGCGCAGCGCCAAGGGCGTCGAACTGACGCCCTACGGCCAGGCGCTACACAAGCGCGCGGTGCTGATCCTGCAGGAAGCGCGGCGGGCGCAGGAAGACATCGACCAGATGCGCGATGGCGAAGGCGGCACGCTCAACCTGGCCGTCAGCTCGTCGGCGCTGCCGGTGCTGCCGGCCGCGCTGGCCGCCTTCCGCGCCCGCATGCCGCGCGTGGCGGTGGCTTTCCATGAAGTCGCGCCGCCCTACAGCCACGAGCAGCTCGAGACCGGCCGCTACGACCTGGTGGTGCAGACCGAATACGACGGCGACATCTACGACGGCTTCGCGCGCACCACGCTGTTCACCCTGCCGCTGGCGGTCGGCGCCCGCGCCGATCACCCCTTGCGCCACGCCACTGACCTGGCCGAGCTGCGCGACCTGCTGTGGCTGATGCCGGGCAACACGCAGACGCCCACCAACCTGCTGCGCCTGGCCTATGCCGAACGCGGCCTGCAACCGCCCACCGACGTGATTCCGTGCCAATCCATCGCCATCGCCCTGGCGATCCTGGCCGAGAGCGACGCGGTGGGGTTCTTCGTGCGCAACGGCTTTCACCGCATGCTGGCGCCGTCGTCCCTGTGCATGCTGCCGCTGGCGCACCCGCTGCCGGCGGCGCGCGTGTCGATCCTGACGCGGGCCGATTCGCCGCCGACGCCGGCCGCGCAATTTTTCATCGATTGCCTGAACCGCGCCCGCGCGGCGGCGTGAGCGGGCGGGTTATCATGGGCCCCCCGTCCCAGAGCCACGTCCCGCCCGCCTTGCGCGGTCCCATGCCATGGCGTTTCCCCGACTCCACTCGCCCCCCACGCTGACCGATACGGTGGCCAAGCAGCTGCTCGCCGAGATCGACGCGGGACGCGTGCTGCCCGGCGAAAAACTGCCCACCGAAACCCGCCTGGCCGAGCAGTTCGGCGTCAGCCGCACCGTCATCCGCGAAGCGGTGTCGCGGCTGCGCCAGGACGGCATCGTCGAGGCGCGCCAGGGCAGCGGCGTGTTCGTCACCAGCCACGGCGGCCAGCGCGCGCTGCGCATCGACGCGGCGGAGCTGTCGTCGCTGGACGCGGTGCTGCACATCGTCGACCTGCGGCGCGCGCTGGAAACCGAAATCGCGGCGCAGGCCGCGGCCCGGCGCAGCAAGCGCGACATGGCGGCCATCGACGACGCGCTGGCGGCCATTGCCGTCGCGGTCGAGCGCGGCGGCGACGGCGTCAAGGAAGACGTGGCGTTCCACCGCTGCATCGCGCAGGCCACCGGCAATCCCTACTTCCTCGCCACCCTGGCGTTCGTCAGCCAATACCTGGAAGCCGCCACCCGCGTCACGCGCGGCAACGAAGCGCGCCACGCCGACCAGAGGCGCGCGGTGCTGCAGGAACACGGTGCCATCGCCGACGCCATCCGCCGCCAGGACGTGGACGCGGCGCGCGAAGCGGCCCGCATCCACATGGTCAACGCCGCCGGCCGCCTGCGCCGGGTGCATCGCTGAAGCGAAACGTCAATCCGCCGGGTTGAAACGCGGCGTCAATGCGCGCCGTCAGGCGTCCTGGCCGAAGGCCCGCGTGAAGAAATCCACGCCACCGAAATTGCCGGACTTCAAGGCGATGCTCAGGCGCGCCCCCACTGCCTGCGCCTGGCCGGCGCACCACGGCACGCCGGGATCGATCTGCTCGCCGATGGCCAGTTGCGTCAGGCCCAGCGCCTGCACCACCGCGCCCGAGGTCTCGCCGCCAGCCACGATCAACTGCCGCACGCCGAGCCGCGCCAGCCCCGCCGCGATCCGCGCGATCGTGTCCTCGACCAGCGCGCCGGCGCGCGCCGCGCCCAGGCTGGCCTGCGCCGCCTGCACGGCGTCGGGGCGAGCCGTCGAATAGATCAGCACCGGGCCGTCGGGCAGGCGCGGCGCGGCCCAGGCCAGCGCATCCGCCGCCACGTCGTCACCCGCGGCGATGCGCAGCGGATCGAGCGCCAGCGCCGGTCCGCCCGCCGCGATGAACGCGGCGACCTGGCCCTGGGTCGCGATCGAGCAACTGCCCGCCACCACCGCCTGCGCCCCCGGCTCGCGCGGCAGGCCGGCGGCCGCGCCCGGCGCCAGCCCCCAGTTGCCGGGCAGGCCGATGGCCACGCCCGAGCCCGCCGTCACCAGCGGCATGCCCTTGAGCGCCGGCCCCAGCGCCACCAGGTCGTCGTTGGAAATGGCGTCGACGATGGCGATCTCCACGCCCTCCCGCCGCAAGGCATCGATGCGGCCGCGAATCGCCTCGGCGCCACGCGCCACCACCGCGTAGTCGATCAGGCCCACCTTGCGGCGGGTCTGCGCCGACAGCACCCGCACCAGGTTGGCGTCGGTCATCGGCGTCAACGGATGCTGCTGCATGCCCGACTCGTTCAACAGCACGTCGCCGGCGAACAGGTAGCCCTTGAACACCGTGCGCTTGTTGTCGGGAAAGGCCGGCGTGGCAATGGTGAAGTCGCTGCCCAGCGCCGTCATCAGCGCATCGGCGACCGGGCCGATATTGCCGGCGGGCGTGCTGTCGAAGGTCGAGCAATACTTGAAATAGATCTGCTCGGCGCCCTGCGCCCGCAGCCATTCGAGCGCGGCCAGCGACTGCGCCACCGCGTCGGCGGCCGGCAGGGTGCGGGTCTTCAGCGCCACCACGACCGCGTCGGCCGGCGTCTCCAGCGCGCCGGCCGGCACGCCGATAGCCTGCACCGTGCGCATGCCGGCGCGCACCAGGTTGTTGGCCAGATCGGTGGCGCCGGTGAAATCGTCGGCGATGCAGCCCAACTTGATCGTCATGCGGACTCCGGCAAGGTGATTCCGGGAAAGATCTTGATGACCGCGCTGTCGTCCTCGCGCCCGTGCCCGGCGGCCGAGGCCTGCATGAACATCTGGTGCGCGGTGGACGCCAGCGGCAGCGGAAACTTGCTGTGGCGCGCGGTGTCCAGCACCAACCCCAGGTCCTTGACGAAGATGTCCACCGCCGACAACGGCGTGTAGTCGCCCGCCAGCACGTGCGCCATGCGGTTCTCGAACATCCAGCTGTTGCCCGCGCTATGGGTGATGACCTCGTACAGCGCGTCGGCATCGACCCCTTCGCGCAGCCCCAGCGCCATGGCCTCGGCGGCGGCGGCGATGTGTACGCCGGCCAGCAGCTGGTTGATGATCTTGACCTTGCTGCCCGCGCCGGCGCGATCGCCCAGGCGGTAGACCTTGCCCGCCATCGCATCCAGCAGCGGGCCGCACGCCGCGTAGGCGGCCGGCGCGCCGGCGGTCATCATGGTCATCTCGCCCGCCGCGGCCTTGGCCGCGCCGCCCGAGATCGGCGCATCCAGGTACAGCACGCCCAGGGCCGCCAGGCGCGCCTCCAGCGCGCTCGACCAGGACGGGTCCACCGTCGAACACATCACGAAGACGCTGCCGGGCCGCAGGGCCGCCGCCAGATCGCCGTCGCCGAACAGCACGCTCTCGGTCTGCGGCGCGTTCACCACCACGCTGACCACCACGTCGCAGGCCGCGGCCAGCGCCGCCAGTGTGTCGCAGGCCACGCCCCCCTGTTCGGCGAACGCCGCCGCCACGCCCGGCCGGATATCGTAGGCATGCACCCGATGGCCGGCGCGCCGCAGGCTCTGCGCGATGCCCGCGCCCATGGCGCCCAGGCCGATCACGCCGACATCGCGCGCGGTTTGCTCCTGATGGTTCATACCGTTCCCCGCAAGTCGTCGCCGATGTAGGCGCGGATGATCTCGGCGAAATCGCGGTCGCCTTCCAGGCCCAGTTGCGTGGCCCGCGCCGTGTCCCAGCGCCCCGGCCAGCTGCCGACAATGGCCTGCACCCGCGAATCGGCCTGCCAGCTGATGCGGTCGGCGACCGCATCGCCCGCGATCTCGCGCAATGCCTGCGCCATGTCGGCGGCCGTCACCGACACGCCCGGCAGATTGATCGGCCGGCGATCGGCCACCGCGGCCGCGTCCAGCTCGCAGCCCGCGATCAGTGCCTGCACCGCGCGCCGCGGCGACAGCAGCCACAGGCGCGTGTCCGGCCCCACCGGGCAGGCCGCCGGCTCGCCATTGAGCGGCTCGCGGATGATGCCGCTGGCGAACGACGAGGCCGCCGCGTTGGGCCGGCCCGGCCTCACGCTGATGGTCGGCAGCCGCAGCGCGCGGCCATCGACGAAGCCGCGCCGCGTGTAGTCGGCCAGCAGCAGCTCGGCGATCGCCTTCTGCGTGCCGTAGGAAGACTGCGGATTGAGCGCGGTGTCGTCGCGCACCGTCTCCGGCAACGCGCCGCCATAGACCGCGACCGAACTGGTGAACACCACGCGCGGCCGGTGGCCGCGCTGGCGGCAGGCCTCCAGCAACGCCCGCGACGCATCCAGGTTGATGCGCATGCCCAGGTCGAAATCGGCCTCGGCCTGGCCGCTGACGATCGCGGCCAGGTGGAACACCGCCGCCGTATCGGCGCCGATCAACGCCTCCAGGACCGCCGGGTCCGCGATGTCGCCCTGGATCGAGCGCACGCGGGTGTCGTTGATGGCGTCGGTGCGGGTGACGTCGAGCAGGTCGATCTGCGTGATGGGTTCGCGCGCGCCGCCCAGCGTCAGCCGCCCCTGCTCCAGCAGTTTGCGCGCCAGGCGCTGGCCGAGGAAACCCGCGCCGCCGGTGATCAGTATCTTCATCGCTCGCCTCCCGCGAGATAGGAGCGGGCCCACGCTAGGCCCGCCGACGTTGCGCCCTTGGGCCGGTATTCGCAGCCGACCCAGCCCGTGTAGTCCAGGGTGTCGATCAGCGCCAGCAGGTAGGGGTAATTCAGTTCGCCCAGGTCCGGCTCGTGCCGGTCCGGCACGCCGGCGATCTGGATGTGGCCGATGCCCGCCATGTCGCGGCGCAACTTCACCGCCAGGTCGCCCTCGACGATCTGACAGTGGTAGCAATCGAATTGCACGCGCAGGTTGTCGGCGCCGACCTCGGCGCGGATGGCCTGCGCCTCGTCCTGGCGGGTCAGGAAGAAGCCGGGCATGTCGCGCGGGTTGATCGGCTCGATCACGATGGTCACGCCGGCCGAGGCCGCGGTGCGCGCCGCGGCTTCCAGGTTGCGCAGATAGACCTCGCGGTGGACGGCGCGGTCGCTCCCCGGCGCTACCAGGCCCGCCATCACGTGAAGCGAACGGTTGCCCAGCGCCGCCGCATACTCCAGCGCCAGATCCAGCCCGCGGCGAAACTCGTCCTCGCGTCCGGGCAGCGCGGCGATGCCGCGCTCGCCCGCCGCCCAATCACCGGGCGGCGCATTGAACAGGGCCTGCGACAGGCCATGCGCCTGCAGCCGCGCCTTGATCTCGGCGGCGGCGAATTCGTAGGGAAACAGGAACTCCACCCCCTGGAAGCCATCGCGCGCCGCAGCGCCGAACCGGTCCAGGAAAGCGTGCTCCGCATACATCATGCTCAGGTTCGCGGCCAGGCGCGGCATCTCGTCGTCTCCATGTATTCGCGGCCCGCGCCGACGCGGACCGCCGGCGCGCAGGGCGCCATCCGTATCAGTAGCGCGCGCCGAAAGTCGCGCGCAGTTCCTCGATGGCGTCCTCGGACAGCGGCGCGGGGCGCGGATCGGACATCAGCCACAGCCGCGCGGTCTCTTCCAGTTCCTCCAGCGCATGGGAAGCGTGCGACACCGAGCGTTCCCACACCACCGGCCCGAGGCGCTCGAACAGCGCCCCGCGCACCTGCGCGGCCAGCGCCGCCACCTGCGCCGCCGCCACCGGATCGCCGGGCCGGCGATAGGGAATCAGCGGAACGCGGCCCACCTTCATCACCTGGTACGGCGTGATCGGCGGCAGCACCTCGTCCTGGCGCCACACGCCCGCCAGCGTCAGGGCGACCAGATGGGTCGAATGGGTATGCACCACGCCGCGCGCGGCGGGGTCGGCCTGATAGATGCCCTGGTGCAGCGCCAGGGTCTTGGACGGCTTGGCGCCCGAGACCCAGTTGCCGGCCAGGTCGACCTTGGCCAGCTCGGCCGGGTCCAGGCGGCCCAGGCAGGCATCGGTGGGCGTGATCAGCCAGCCGTCGTCCAGGCGGGCGCTGATGTTGCCGGCCGCGCCGACGGTATAGCCCCGCTGGTAGAGGCTGGCGCCGACCGTGCAGATTTCCTCGCGGACGCGGGTTTCCGGAGTCATCGCGCGCCCTTCCGGGCGGATGCGTGGACGACGCGAAGCGGATGCGGCATGCGGGACTCCATGGGCAGATTCATATGGTCATCATACAAATTTTGCCGAAAATCCCGGTAGCGGGATTACCCGGAATGACCCGCCGGATTCAGACCGTGTAGCGGTAGTCGCAGTTGACGGTGGCCTTGAGCGGCTGATTCGCGCCCGGTCCGCCCGGACGCGGTCCGGTGAGCTTGGCCTGGAAGGTGCCCACCACGGCGCCGGTGCCATCCTTCTTGACCGCCACGCTGGCCGGCAAGGCATACAGCGTCAACGGCCAGACCTCGTCCGGCGCCACCAGGGTGAAGACGCCCAGCGGGAAATCCGACACGACATAGGCGGGATCCCGGTCCGCGTCGAATCCCAACGTGGCGCCGACATACGTCAGCGTCAGCTTGAGCTCTTCGGACGACGGCGACGGAATGACGCCGCGCAGCGCCACCTTGCCGCTCTCCGACACGCAGGACAGTTCGGCGGGCGCGGAGCCCGCGTGCGCGGCGCCCGCCAGCAGCAGGCAGGACAGGAACCAGGGGGCATGCAGCTTCATGGGTCGGGCTTCCTCGCGGCGGCCGGGGGGGATCCGCGGCCAGGGACGATCATCGAGCCGACATATTAGCGGCCAACGGCCGGCGCGCGGCAGGCAATGCCAGCGTTCGCATACAAGTCGTAATATGCGCCGACGCCGATCGGGCTAGGATGCCGGCATCGATCCGTCCGTTTCCCGGAGTTCCCATGCGCGCCTTCCGATCCCTCGCCTGCGCCACCCTGCTGCTGGCCGCCGCGGCTTCCCACGCCGAGACCGTGGCCCTGCGCGCGCAGAGCGCCACGGCCGGCATCGAACCGCAGACCAAGATGCGCTTCGTCGACGTGGTGCTACAACCCGAGAGCCGCCAGGTGCTGGCCGACTTCACGCGCGACCGCGTCGGCAAGCGCGTGCAATTGCGCGCGAACGGCGTGCTGCTGTCCTCGGCCACGCTGCAAAGCCCGCTCGAAGGCGACAGCTTCCGCATCGTCGCCGGCGAGCACGGCTTTGCCGGCAAGTCGGCCGAAGACATCGCCAAGGGCATCATGTCCGGCGGCGGCCTCACCGTGGACGACGAGAGCGGCGCGCCGAGCGATGCCGGCACCCGCCCCACCCGGCGCGCGCCCGGGTCGGAATCCGGCGGCTGACACCGCCCAGCGGCACGCGCGGCCAACCGGCCACCGACCGGCGCTTGCCGCCCCGCGCCTCAGACCCGCAATTGCGCCAGGCTGTCGCGCAGCCGCGGCCCCGTCGGCTGCCAGCCCAGCCGTTCGCGCGTGGCCACGCTCGAGGCCGACATGTCATGGCCGACAAAGTGCGACAGCCAGCCGAAATGCGCGGCCGCGGCGGCCTCGTCCAGGCGGATCACCGGCACGCCCAGCCGGTCGCCGATGGCCTGCGCGATATCGCGGAACGGAATGTGCGATTCGGCCGTCGCGTGATAGCGCCCGCCGGCTTCGCCGTGCTCCAGCGCGGCGCGGTACAGGCGCACGGTGTCGGACACATGGGCCGCCGACCAGCCATTGCTGCCGTCGCCGACATAGGCCGACATGCCCTTGGCCCGCGCCAGCGCCACCATTTCGGTCACCAGCCCCTGTTTCTCGGCGTCATGGATCTGCGACAGGCGCACCACCGACACGCGGACGCCGCGCGCCAGCAATTCCTCGCCCGCCAGCTCCGACGCCTTGCGCGGGTTCGGATGGGCCGCATTGAAGTGGTCTTCGATGGCGGGCTGGCCGGGCGCCGCGATCCCCATCGGCGTGCCCGACGTGATCAGCAGCGGCCGCGCCGATCCCGCCAGCGCCTCGCCCAGCGCCAGGATGACGCGCCGGTCCTTTTCGCAGTTGGCGACGAAATGGGAAAAATCATGGTCGAAGGCCGTATGGATCACCGCGTCGCAGGCCGACGCCCCGCGCCGCAGGCTGTCCAGGTCCTCGATGTCGCCGGCGTGCGCGTCGGCGCCCGCCAGTCGCAGCGCTCGCGCGCCGTGGTCGGAACGGGTCAGGCCAAGCACCTGGTGCCCCGCCTTGATGAGTTCGGGCACGATTTTCGAGCCGATGAAGCCGGTCGCGCCGGTCAGAAAGATGCGCAAGATCGCTCTCCTGGTTTGTCAGGCAGCCATCATGCGACGCCAATCTATCCTGTTAAAGTAGTGAGCTTATAGGGGTATACATCTCAACTGGCTGGCCATGACACTACCCACCGACAACCCGCTCGGCGCCTACCTGAAGGACCGCCGCGGCCGGCTCGACCCGGCGGCGTTCGGCTTTTCCGCCAGCCGCCGCCGCACGCCGGGCCTGCGGCGCGAAGAGGTGGCGCAGCTGTCGAACATCAGCGCCACCTGGTACACCTGGCTCGAACAGGGCCGCGGCGGCGCGCCCTCGGCCGACGTGCTCAACCGCATCGCCGCCGGCCTCATGCTCACCGAGGCCGAGCGGCACCATCTGTTCCTGCTGGGCCGCGGCCATCCGCCCGACGTCAAATACCAGTCCGCCCAGGGCGTGACGCCGCGCCTGCAACGCCTGCTGGACGCGCTTGAAGTCAGCCCCGCCATCATCCGCACCGCCACCTGGGACGTGGTCGCCTGGAACCGCGCGGCCTCGGTCGTCCTGACCGACTACGGCGCCCTGCCGCCCGAGCAGCGCAACATCCTGCGGCTGGTCTTCTGCAATCCCCGCGTGCGCCAGGCGCAGGACGATTGGGAGGGCATCGCCCGTTTCGTGGTGGGCGCCTTCCGCGCCGACGTCACCCGGGCCGGCGCCGCGTCCGAAGTCGCCCGGCTGGTCGAGGAATTGAGCCGCGACAGCGCGGAATTCGCGGCCCTGTGGCGCGACAACGATGTGCGCGTCCATGGCGAGGGCACCAAGCGCCTGCGCCACGCCCGCGCCGGCCTGCTCGAACTGGAGTACTCCGGGTTCTCGGTCGATGGCCGGCCGGACCTGTCCATGGTGGTCTATCACCCCGCCTCGCCGCAGGCCGCCGATCGCATCCGCGCGCTGCTGGCCTCAGCGCCCGTTGGCGGCGTCGATGAATCCCGCTAGATCGCGGTTGAAGCGCTCGGCCTCCTCTAGGAATGGCGCGTGTCCCGACGCCGCGTACACCGTGGCGCGCAAGCGCGGATTCAGGCGCCTGGCGCGCTCCAGCGACGGCTCGACGCGCACCAGCGCATCGCGCGCCCCGTAGATCAGCCACAGCGGCTTGTGCATGGCGCCCAGGCCTTCACGAGCCGCGATCGTCATCCGCGGCACCGCGGCCTGCATCGCGGGCGACGCCAGCGCGGCATTGGCCAGCAGCCGCTCGAATGTCGCCGTGTCGGGCTGCGTCTCGAAGCACAGCGCCAGGAACGCGCGCTCGGCGTCCAGATGCGTCTTCAGGTCGCTCGAGGCCATGCCGCGGTACACCTCGGCATGCGGCGCGATCTGGCCGGCCTCCAGCTCGATCACGCCGCCCACGTAGACCGCGCCGGCGATGTCCGCGTCGCCATGCGCGGCCAGGTAATTGGTCGTCACGGCCGCGCCCAGCGACCAGCCCACCAGCACCGGCCGGCGCGCGCCCGACGCCGCGATCACGGCCGCCAGGTCGTCGGCCCAGCGGCGCCCGTCGGTGTACGCCAGCGGCGCGCTCGGCTGGCCCGACTGGCCGTGGCCGCGCAGGTCATAGGTGATCAGGCGGTAGCGCTGCAACAGCGGGCTGGACAGTTGCGCCTCCCAGCTGAGGCGGCTGCCCAGCAGGCCGTGCACGAACACGACGGCGGGGCCGGCCGGATCGCCGGACTCCTGGATGACAAGGGTCACGCCGTCCGGCGCGACGGCGGTGTACTGGCGGCTTTCGGCCAGCGCCGCGGCGTTCGCCGACAGCAGCGCGACCGCCACCAGCAGGTGGCGCAAACAACGGAAAAGCAAGGGGCCCGGCATGGGACTGACTCCTGGATGACAAAAGGGGAATCACAGTCTCAACCATCACACCGGTGTTAGAGTCAAGCGGTCGTTTCGTGAAGATTTGCCATGACACCCCCGCCCGCCGCCAAGCCGATGTCGATCGGCGTCCTTGCCCGCGCCACCGGCGCCAGCCTGCGCTCGATCCGCCATTACGACGCGCACGGCCTGCTGGCCTCCTCGCGCGCCGCCAACGGCTACCGCAGCTTTGCGCCCGCGGCGGTCAGCCAGGTACGGCAGATCCAGCGCCTGATCGCGACCGGCTTCAGCCTCGCCGAGATCCAGGGCTTTCCCGATTGCATGCGCATGATCGAAGGCGCGGCGGCCTGCCCGGAAACCTCCGCCGTGCAGCGCGAGCGGCTGGCCTCGGTCGAACGGCAGATCGCCGACCTGGAACGCCGCCGCGCCCGACTGCGGCAGATGCTGGCCGAGGGCGCCACGGCCCCCGCAAAATAGCCGCCCGCGGCCACGCCGTTCACGGCGGTCAAGCGCGCAAGCGCGGTTCCTGCTGCACGCACTCCACCAGGAAATCCATCACCGCCTTGACCGACGGCGACCGGCGCAGGTCCGGAAACACCGCCAGCCAGAGATCGCGCGACGGCGCTTCGCCCTCCACCGCCAGCCGTTGCAGCATGACGTCGCCATCGCCAACGATCGTGGGCAGCACGACCGCGCCCAGGCCCGAACGCGCCGCCATCTGCTGCGCCGCCAGGTCGCTGGCCGCGAACACCACCGGCCGGTGGCGGCGGACCTGGTGCAACCAGGCCTGCTGCGGCAGCGTATCGCCGCTTTCGTCATACGCGATGAAACGCCACTGGTCGGCGGGCTGCTCGCCGAGCCCGGGGCTGCCGTACAGCGCGAAGCGCACCACGCCGATCTTCCTGCGCACCAGCGCGTCTTCTTCCGGACGCACGGTGCGCAGCGCGATGTCGGCCTCGCCCCGATCCAGCGCCACCAGCGACAACGACGGCAGCAACACCACATTGAGTTTCGGATGCCGCTCGCGCAACGCCGCCATGCGCGGCGCGATGCAATGGCTGGCCAGCGACGGCGGCGCGCTGACCCGCACCGTGCCGGCCACCTCGATCGAGGCAATGCGCGACAGCTGCTCGACGCCCGTGGCGATCTCGGTCATGGCGCCGGCCAGCCGCGCCAGCGCGCGGCCATCCTCGGTCAGCGGCCGGCTGCGCGGCAACCGGTCCACCAGCCGCAGGCCCAGCGATTTCTCCAGCGCGTCGATGCGACGCCCCACGGTGGCATGCTCGACCTGCAACTCGCGAGCGGCGGCCGACAACGATTGGGTGCGGGCCAATACGGTGAAGTAATACAGGTCCTGCCAGTCGAACATCGGATTACCTGCTCACGAAGAGAAAGACCATGCGGGAGAAAATTCCCGGATCCTGATATCGCTTTTACCATGCGCCCCCGCGCGTCTGGGGCGCCTACGGCTCGACGGCGACTTGCAACGCGCGCGCCAGCGACGCCCGCAGCATCTCGCCATGGCCGAATTGCGGGAAGGCCTCGTAGCGGGCGTCGGCGCCGCCTTCGCGCAGGCCGGTCACCATGGCGCGCACGGCGGGCTGCAGGTCGATTGGCGTGCCGTCCGGCCGCGTCGACGGCGCATCGGGCCGCTGGCGCGCCGGGTCTCGCGGCCGGGTGCCCGCCAGCACCTCCACGCGCTTGCCGGCCGCGCGCCGCGCATCGAAGCGCCGCCACTCCTGCAGCAACGCCCCGTCCGCCCACCAGGCCGAGGGGTCCCCGGTGATGTAGCGCGCGAACGTGTCCGGCTGCGTGAACAGCACATGCAGCGCGAACAGGCCGCCATAGGAATGGCCCCACAGGTATTCGCGCCGCACGTCGACCGCGGCGCGCCCGCGCACCAGCGGCTTGACCTGTTCGCGCAGGAACGCCAGGAACACGTCGGCGCCGCCGCCCTCGCGGCCCAGCACCACCGGATTCGGCTGCCGCACGCCCTGCTCGAACACGGGCGGCGTGTAGTCATAGGCGCGCGCCACCACGTCGTTGCGCGTCGGCACGTCATAACCCACGGCCACCAGCACCGGCGCCTCGCCCCCGCCCAGCCGCGCCAGGTCGGCATCGGTCAGCGTGGCCAGCGCGGCGTTGCCGTCCAGCAGGTACAGCACCGCGCGGCCACCGGCCGGAGCCAGCTGGCGCGGCACGGCGATCTGGATGCGGTAATGGCGCTTGCCATCGGCCGAATCGAGCCGGTGCGTTTCAAAGCGATAGACCGCCGACGGCCGGTCGGCCACGGTTTCGCCGACAAGCTGCTCCCCGCGCGCGACCGGCGCGCCGGCAACGGGCGGCGTCTGCGCCTGCGCCGCAACGCTCCAGAAAACGCCGCTCAACAACGCGGCTTGGCAAAGGCGGGACAGGGTGCGGGAGGACATCGGCTTCTCGGAATCATGCGTGCCGGCGGGCGCGGGCCCGGCGGCAAAAGAGGAAACAACGCGGCGCGCCAGCACGGCAACGCCTGTCGCAGGATAGCCCAGACGGGAATGCGACTTGATCCGGTTCTGAACCAAGGCGCTCCGATCTGGCGCGCCCGGCACGGCGGACCTCGCTCCGCCCCCCTTCCGATCATTTCCGCACGGACCCCGTGAATTCCTGGGGAATTCCCAGACCGATTCACGCCTTCTACGATGGCTGGCGCCGGTCGATGCCACGGCGCATCCGCCACTCCCCCACAAGGAATCCTTCGCAGTGAAAGCCATCCTGATCGAACGCTACGGCGGCCCCGAGGTCCTGCAACTGCGCGCGGACCATCCCATGCCCGACGCCGCCCCCGGCCACGTGGTGGTGCGGCTCGCCTACGCCGGCATCAACTTCATGGACGTGCACACCCGCCAGGGCAAGTACGCGGCCTCCACCACCTACCCCGTCCGCCTGCCCTGCACCCTCGGCATGGAGGGCGCCGGCGAGATCGTCGCGGTCGGCGCCGACGTCACCCACCTGGCGCCGGGCGACCGCGTCGCCTGGTGCATCGCCTGGGGCAGCTACGCCGAATACGCCAGCGTGCCGGCGGCCAAGGTCGCGAAAATCCCCGACGCCATCCCGTTCGACCTGGCCGCCGCCGCGATCTTCCAGGGTGCCACCGCGCACTACCTGGTCGAAGACATCGCCCGGCTCGGCCCCGGCAGCACCTGCCTGATCCACGCGGCCTCCGGCAGCATCGGCCAGTTGCTGGTGCAGATGGCCGCGCGGCGCGGCGCCACCGTCTTCGCCACCGCCAGCAGCGTGCGGAAAAGCGCCGTCGCCATCGCGCGCGGCGCCCACCACGCCCTGCCCTACGACGGCGGCCGTTTCGCCGACCGCATCCGCGAGGCCACCGGCGGCGCGGGCGTGGACGTGGTGTTCGACGCGGTCGGCAAGACCACCCTGCGCGACAGTTTCCGCGCCTGCCGCACGCGCGGCCTCGTCATCAACTACGGCAACGTCTCGGGCTCGGTCACCGACCTGGACCCGATCGAACTGGGCGAGGCCGGCTCGCTGTTCCTGACGCGGCCGCGCCTGGCCGACCACATGCAGGACGGGGCCACGGTGCAGCGCCGCGCCGACGCGGTGTTCGGCGCCCTGCTCGAAGGCTCGCTGGATATCGCCATCGAAGGCCGCTACGAGATGGAAGACGTGCAGCGGATCCACGCGCGGCTGGAAGCCCGCGAGCAGATCGGCAAGTCGGTGCTGCGCATCGGCGGCGCGCCACACGCATAACCTTTGGTTATGGCCGCACCCGCACCACTCATTTGAACCTGTCGCCCGTCGCGCCCACACTCTCACCGTCCAGCGCCAGGCTGCCCGATGCGGCCTGGCGCCCTGGACATGGAACCGCTGGGAATCCACGCCTGCAGCAATGCCAGGCGGGATCACAACAATAGGCCGACACCGCCGGACGCGCAGCGCGTCACGGCCTGGCCACAGATCGATAGGGACGGAGAAGACATGACCTCATTGGCACAAACGGCGGCGGCGCCACGCCCGCCCGCTGGCGGCTCGCTGCATCCGCGCCGGCGCAATGCCGCCATCGCGGTGTTCCTGGTGGGCCTGGCCATCGCGCTGTACACCCATTTCACGCTGCCCGGCCAGACCAGCCTGTGGGGCCTGACGCCGGTGCTGGTGTTCGCCATCATCGCGTTGCTGGGCGTGGACATCGTGCTGTCCACCATCGCCGCCATCGTGCTCGGCGCCATCATGACCGGCACCACCCCCATCGCCATGGGCAAGCTGCTGGCCGACTCGCTCGGTTCGTTCATCGCGGTGGTCGGCCTGATCATCGTGCTGGGCGCCGGCGTCGGCGAAGTCGCCTCGCGCACCGGCGCCGCGGAACAAATGGTGCGCGCCATCGTGCGCCGCATCGGCCTGTCGAACCAGGTGCGCGTGCGCCTGGGCATCATGGTGACCTCGACCCTGATCTGCGGCGCCCTGGGCACCCTGGCCGGCGGCAACGCCATCATCGCCGCGGTGGTGATCCCGATCGCCGCCGCCGTGCGCCTGTCGCCGCCCACGGTGGCCGCCCTGTTCCAGACCGCCGGCTCGGCCGGACTGGTGCTGGGGCCCTTCACGCCCAACGTGGTCACGGTGACCGGCCTGACCGGACTTAGCTATCCGCAGTACCTGATGGTGGCGGGCATCCCGATGGCCGTGGCGACGCTGCTGGCCGGCTGGTTCATGTCGGGCCGCATCCAGAAAAAGACCGAGGCCAGCCACCAATACGAGAAAGCCGGCGCCGGCACGGCCGCCTTCGACCTCGATGCCGCGCCCTCGCGCAGCGCCATGCGGGCGGCGTGGGCGTTCTGCCTGACCATCATCCTCCTGGCGATCGTCGGCGTGCTCGCCAAGGCGGGTTATGCCTTCGCCATCATCGTCATGGTGGCGCTGGCCACTACCACCGGACTGGCCGGCGGCATGGGGCCGCGCGCGATCCTGCAAGCAATGTACGCGGGCGCCGGCAAGCTGATCTGGATCTTCTTCCTGTTCTGGCTGTTCAATCCGGTGCTGGTCCTGGTGGACCAGCTCAACGCCTACCACGCCGTGCTGGACCTCGCGACGCCTTACCTCGCCGGGATCAGCGGCGCCATGCTGTGCGTCATCGTGCTGTGGTTCAACGTGATCGGCCACATCCCCGGCGCCGCGGTCGCGCAGATGACCTTCACCGCCAAGATCTTCGGCCCGCTGCTGGCGGCCGCCGGCGTCGGCCCCGCGGCCACCACCGCGGTCATCCTCGGCAGCTCGCAGATCGACTGGTTCGGCCCGTTCCCCACCTCGGACATGTTCGGCCAGATGGGCCTGGCGCGCTCGGGTGAGCTCAAATACATGCTCTACAACGGATGGGCGGTGATCACCGTGAATCTTTGCCTGTTCTCGTCCCTGTTCTTCTTCCTGGTTTGAGGAGATCGACCATGTTCCCCTTGGGATCGCAGCCGCTGGACCGCAACGCCTTGCGCCAGTACGTCGACACGGCGCTGGCGCCCTTGCTGGCGGCCACGCCCGCGCGGGTCTCGCTGAGCCTGCGCGACCTGGATGGCGGCATCGTGCTGGCGCGCCAGGCCGACCGGCAGCAACCGTCGGCCAGCATCATCAAGATCCCCATCCTGCTGGCGCTGCTTGAAGCGGTTGCCGGCGGCCGTTACGCGCTCGGCCAGCCGCTGGTGCTGCCTGCGTGCGGCGACCGCGCCGGCGGCACCGGCATCCTGGCCCAGCTGCCCAGCGTCACCACTCTGTCGCTGGCCGAACTGGCGCAGCTGATGATCGTCCTCAGCGACAACGTCGCCACCAACGCGCTGATCGAGCTGCTGGGCTTCGACGAGATCAACCAATGGAGCCAGCGCGCCGGACTGACGGCGAGCCGCCTGCAACGCCGCATGATGGACGCCGCCGCGCGCGAGGCCGGCCGCGACAACTTCACCAGCGCCGACGACGCCACGGCCGCGCTCTGCTGGCTGCTGCGCGACGGCGCGCTGCCCGCACCCCTGCGGACCTTCGCGCTCGACCTGCTGGCCGACCAGCGCGAGCGCGCCCACTTCGGCGCGGCGCTGCCGGCGCCGTCCCACCTGGCCAGCAAGGCCGGCCAGTTGCCGGGCCTGCGCCATGATGCCGGCATCCTCACCGTGGCCGACCGCAGCGTGGTGCTGGCGGTGCTGGCCGACGGTTTCACCGACTGGCAGACCGCGCAGACGCTCCAGGGCGGCGAAGGCGCCGCGCTGCTGGGCCAGATCGCCCGCGCGGTCGCGCTGGGCCTGAAGGCCCAGGCACGGGAACACTGACAAGGAATCCGCATGTCCATCAGAGTGGCAGCCATCCAGCTCGACAGCCGCCGGGACCGCGACGCCAACCTGGCCGCGCTGGAACACTGGATCACCGCCGCGGCCGACGACGGCGCGAAACTGATCGTCACGCCCGAGTACAGCGACGTGCGCGGCGAACCGGCGGCGCTGCGCGCCGCCGCCAGCCCGATCCCCGGCGAGGTCACCGCACGCCTGGCCGCGCTGGCGCAGCGCCATGCGTGCTGGATCCACCTGGGCTCGATGCATGAGCGGCTGGCGGACCAGGACCGGCTCGGCAACACCGGCGTCACCTTCGCCCCAAACGGCAGCATCGCCGCCACCTACCGCAAGGTGCACCTGTACGACGCGGTGGTCGACGGCACGCCCTATCGGGAATCCGCCGACTTCGCGCCGGGCGCGCACCTGCAGGCGGTCGAGGCCGCCGGCCTGACGCTGGGCCTGAGCATCTGCTACGACCTGCGCTTCGCCGAGCTCTACCGCACGCTGCGCGGGCGCGGGGCCAACGTGCTGGTGGTGCCCGCGGCCTTCAACCTGCACACCGGGCGCGACCATTGGGAAACCCTGCTGCGCGCCCGCGCCATCGAAAACCAGTGCTACGTGATCGCCGCCGCACAGATCGGCGGCGACGGGCCCGGCCTGCCCTGCCTGGGGCGCAGCATGATCATCGACCCCTGGGGCACGGTGCTGGCCTGCATGCCGGACCGCACCGGCTACCTCCTGGCCGACCTCGACCCGGAACGGGTGGCCACGCTGCGCGCCGGACTGCCAGCCTGGGAACATCGCCGCACCGATCTCTATGATGGCAGCGCCATGACGGGCTGACCTTCGCGCCGCCGGGACACGCGCCGTCGGGTGCCATGTCGGGAAAACACGGTTGACTGTACTTGTATAGGCAAGTACAAAAGACTCCCTCCGACATTGCACTTTCTGGAACGAGTCCATGAATGCAACGCAGTGCGCTACGCCATCGTTTTCCCGAGCCCTTGCCGGGCCGCGTTCCATCAGGAGCTTCCGACGAAAGCTGAGCGCGGTCTCGCGCAGGCTGGCGGGACCGCTGCTGCTGGCCCTGGCGGCAACCTTGCCCGCCACGCCCGCGGCCGCCGCGCCGCCCGAGGCGCAAGCGCGCGCCGCCGATAGCCAACGCTCCCTGGCGCTGGACGGCGGGTCGCTCACCCCGTCGGACGTGATCGCGGTAGCCCGGGGCGGCCAGGCCGTGGCGCCCACCGATGCCGCCTGGCAGCGCGTGGCCCGCTCGCATGACCTGCTGTTGGCCTATGGCCGCCTGGGGCAGCCCGTCTACGGCCTGAACCGCGGCGTCGGCCAGAACAAGGACCAGACGATTTTCTCGGGCGACACGCTGTCCGACGAGGCCCGGGCGGCGTCGGCCGCCTTCAATCACCGCATGCTGCTGTCGCACACCGTCGCCTACGGCGAGCCGGCGAAGCCCGAAACCGTGCGCGCCGCCATGTTGATCCGGCTGAATACCGCGCTGTTCGGCGGCACCGGCATGAGCCCGCCCCTGGTGCGCCAATACGTCGACTTCCTCAACAAGGGCCTGACGCCCGTGGTGCTCGGGCAGGGGTCGGTCGGCCAGGCCGACATCACCATCCTGCCGCAGATCGGCCTGGCCATGATGGGCGAAGGCATGATCGAGGTGGATGGCAAGGCCATGCCCGCGGCCAACGCGATGCGCCAGGCCGGCCTGGCGCCGGTCAAGCCCTACGCCAAGGACTCGCTGTCCCTGCTCAGCTCCAATGCCTACGGCGCCGCGCTGGCCATCCTGGCCGCGGACGATGCCCGGCGCATGCTCGACCGCGCCGACGAAGTGGCGGCCCTGTCGCTCGAGGGCCTGAACGGCAACGTCGCCCCCCTGCTGGCCATCACCCAGGCGCAGCGTCCTTATCCGGCCCAGCAACAGGTGGCCCGACGCATCCTGTCCCTGCTCGACGGCAGCGCGCTGTGGCAGGCGGACGAGCAGCGCTCGCTGCAGGACCCGCTGAGCTTTCGCACCGTGAGCCAGGTGCACGGCGCGGCGCGCGAAGCCCTGCGGCAGCTGGATGTCCAGCTGCGGGTGCAGATCAACAGCTCCGACGACAACCCGACCGTGATCCTGGACGCGGCGCCGCCGCCCGGCGTTTCTGCCCAGGAAGCCCGTTACTACGTGACCCAGGGCCCACAGCGCGGCGCCGTGGTGCCCAGCGCCGGGTTCGATCCCACGGCCTGGGTGGTGCCCCTGCAATCGGTCGGGATCGCGCTGTCACAGGTGGCGCAGTCCTCGGCGCAACGCGTGCTGCGCATGGGCGATCCCACCTTTACCAAACTGCCGCGCTTCCTGTCGCCCAACGACGCCACGCTGGCCTACACCACCATCCAGAAGCCCGTGTCGCTGCTGGCCACCGAGATCCGCGCGCTGTCGCATCCCGTCTCGTCCGATGCGCTGGCGGTCGCCGGCAACATCGAGGACGTGGCCACCAACGGCCCGCTGGCCGCGCAGCGCCTGGGCCAACAGGCCGTGCGCCTGCGCACGTTGCTGGGCATCGAACTGATCCACGCCGCGCAGGCGGTGGACCTGCGCACGCGCGCCGACGCGCAGCGCCCGGTGGGCAAGGGAACCGGCGCCGTGCTGGCCGCGTTCCGCCAGCAAGTGCCGTTTCTTTCACAAGACAGGAGACTGGCCGACGACATTGCGCGCGCCGAACGGTTTCTTGATGAAGAGCGCGTCGTCACACCGTAGGCGCCGCGCCGCAGCCAGATCTGCAACAAGGGGAATGACCATGAACAAGTATGTCGCGCTGTGCCTGAGTAGTACCCTGCTAGCCACTGCCTTGTCCGCGCCCGCCGGCGCGGCCGACGGCAAGTATCCCGCCCGCCCCGTCACCATCGTCGTCCCGTTCGGCGCCGGCGGCATCGCCGACGCGTTGCCGCGCATCGTCGGCCAGGAACTCAACAGTAAATGGGGCGTGCCAGTCATCATCGAGAACAAGGTCGGCGCGTCCGGCAATATCGGCATGGACTATGTCGCGCGCGCCAATCCGGACGGCTACACGCTGGCCCTGGCGCCGGCGGGCAACCTGACGGTCAACCCGCTGCTCTACACCAAGCTGCCTTTCAATACGGCCAGGGACTTCGCGCCGGTGACCATGCTGGCCACCTCGCCCAACGTGCTGGTGGTCAACGCGCGGGTGCCCGCCCAGACCTTCACCGAACTGGTGGCCTACGCCCGCCAGCATCCGGACAAGCTCAACTACTCCTCCCCGGGGCCCGGCAGCGGCGCCCACCTGGCGGGTGAATTGCTCAACCAGTCGGCCGGCATCGTCACGCGCCATATCCCGTACAACGCCATGGCCGCGGCGGTCAACGACGTGGTGGCGGGCAACGTCGACATAATGTTCGCCGGCGTGTCCACCGTGTTGCCGCACATCCAGTCCGGCAAGCTGCGCGCGCTGGCCGTGGCCGGCCCGCAGCGCCTGCCGCAACTGAAGGACGTGCCCACCGTGGCCGAAAGCGGCTACCCGGGCTTTGACGTGACCTCCTGGTACGGCATCGTCGCGCCGGCCAAGGTGCCGCCCGAGATCCTCGACCAGTTGCAGGCCGATATCGCCGCCGTGCTGCAGAAGGAATCCGTGCGCCAGAAGTTCGCCGGCCTGGGCGTGGATCCGGCCGGATCCAACCGCGCCGACTTCGGCCGCGCGATCAAGGAAGAAACCGACAAATGGGCGGCCATCGTCAAGCAGGCCGGCATCCAGCCAATTCAATAACCAAGAGAGACACCATGCAATCCATCGACATCACCTACCTGAACGGCCCCGACGTGCGCGCGCTGGGCCTGACCGACGCCGAGATCCTGGCCGCCGTGCAAAGCGCGCTGGACGCCCAGGGCCGCGGCCAGACCGTCATCGAGCCGCGCATGCACCTGGTGCCGGAATCCTCCGACAAGGGACACTTCAACGTGCTGCGCGGCTACATCGCGCCGCTGCATGTGGCGGGCGTGAAGGTCGTCAGCGACTTCGTCGACAACTACAAGGTCGACCTGCCTTCCGAAATGGCCTTGCTCAACCTGTTCGATCCGGTCAACGGCAAGCCGCTGGCAGTGGTGGACGCGACCGCCATCACCGACATGCGCACCGGCGCGGTCACCGCGCTGGGCGCCAAGTACCTGGCGCGCAAGGACAGCAAGGTGCTGGGCCATATCGGCGCGCGCGGCACGTCCTACTGGAACGTGCGCCTGCTCGACAGCCTCTACGACTTCGACGAGATCCGCGTCCATTCACGCCGCCCCGAAAGCCAGCAGGCCTTCGGCGAACGCCTGTCGCGCGACCTGGGCAAGCCCGTGAAGGTCGTCAACGACTGGGAATCCTGCGTGCGCGGCGCCGACATCGTGGTGGAGGCCTCGCGCCTGCCCCAGCCCACGCCGCTGCTCAAGACCGAATGGATCAAGCCCGGCGCCCTGGTCATGCCCTACGGCACCATGAGCGCGGTCGAGCTGAGCCTGACCGACATCATGAGCAAAGTGGTGGTCGATGACTGGGGCCAATGCCGCAAGGGCCTGCCCTACGGCGCACTGCGCGCCCACGTCGACAGCGACCGCGTTACCCAGGAAAACCTGCACGCCGAACTGGGCCAGATCGTCGCCGGCCTGAAACCGGGCCGCGAGCGCGATGACGAGACCATCCTGTTCTGGCACCGCGGCCTGTCCACCACCGACATCGCGCTGGGCCACGCCATGCTGGAGAAAGCCCGCAAGATGGGCCTGGGCCAGACCCTCAAGTTCGCGTAGGAAGCCGGCCATGGATTTCATTACCTCGACGCGCATGTACGACGTTGCGCCCGCGGCGCAGGCCGCCTGGCATGCGCTGCTGCGGGCCGCCCATGCCCGCGCCGGCCTGCGCGTGCAATTCGTCGAACATGGCTGGCCGGCGCCGATCGGCGAGCTCTGGGAACGGCCCGGCCTGTGCGGCGTCTTCATGTGCGGCTGGCCCTACGTGAGGGCACTGGAGGCCGGCAGGGCCTTCGGCGCCATGGCCGCGGTGGTGCCCGACTGGCCGGCCTACGAGGGCCTGCCGCGCTACCGCAGCGAATTCCTGGTCCGCGCCGACTGCACCTGGTCGTCGCTGGCCGACGTGGCCGGCAGCCGCTATGGCTGGATGGTGCAGGACTCGCAATCCGGCTGGAACGCGCCGCGCGCGGCGCTCGCCAAGGTTGTCCCGCCCGGCGGCGCTCTGTTCGCGGCCTCCAAGGGGCCTTACGGCAACCCGCGCGGCCTGCTGCGCGCCCTGGCCGACGGCGAGATCGACCTGACCGCCGCGGACGCCTGGTATCTGGATCTGCTGCGCGAGCATGATCCGGCCGTGCTGGCCGGTCTGCGCACGCTGGCCTACACGCCCTGGACCCCGAACCCGTTGCTGGTGGCGGGCCCCGACGTGGATCCGGCCGCCGCGCAGGCCCTCTCGGACGCGCTGCTGGCCATGCACGAGGATCCGGCGCACGGGCCGCTGCTGCGCGCCGCCCACGTGGCGCGTTTCACCCGACCCGACCCCGCCGCGTACACGGTGCTGGATGAAATGGCGCAGGCCGCAGAGGACGCGGGCTACGCGGCGATCCGCTGACCCGGCGGCGCGTAAAGGCCGGCCCGGGCCCCAGACGCAAAAAAGCCGGCGCCGCTTTCGCGGATCCGGCTATTGCTGACGGTGTCGGGAACACCACCAAGAATTCGACCACATGAGTGGTCGGGGCGAGAGGATTCGAACCTCCGACTCCTGCGTCCCGAACGCAGTACTCTACCAGGCTGAGCTACGCCCCGAGTCTGGATATGGGGGGTTTATGGCTTGCGCGACCCCACACCCTACAGCTACTGACTTCGTTGCGCTCAGTGCAACCAAATCAACTTCCCGCTTCGGCTTGAAGGCTTTCGCCTTCCCGCCTTGTGAACTTCGACCTTGCTTTTCGACCTTGCTAAAGCCTAGCTAAGACACTGCTTTGAAAACTGCTGCAGCGCTGTTTTTCAGCTAGCGATCTCTATTCACCGCGAAAGCGCAGAATTCTAACAGAGAATTTAGAAAAGGGGAAACGGGATACGAAGAAAGTGCTTCGCGGGCCCGATTCGCCTCGACCACGGCGGCCTGGCGGGCGTGTTCCAGCGCGTCCGTCGCCTGGATGGCGGCGGCCACGGCGGCGAAGTCGGCGTCGCCCGTCTTGATGGCGTCGCGGATCAATTGCTGCTGTTCAGGCGTGCCCACTTCCATCACGCGGATCAGCGGCAGCGTCGGCTTGCCCTCGCGCAGGTCGTCGCCCACGTTCTTGCCCAGCGCGGCGGCGTCGCCGCTATAGTCCAGCACGTCATCGACCAATTGGAAGGCGGTGCCCACGTGGCGGCCGTACGCGGCGGCGGCGGCTTCCTGTTCGGGCGTGGCGCCGGCCAGCACCGCGCCCACCTGGGCCGCGGCCTCGAACAGCTTGGCGGTCTTGTAGCGCACGACTTGCAGGTAGCGCTCCTGCGAGACGTCCGGATCGTGCACGTTCAGCAGCTGCAGCACCTCGCCTTCGGCGATCACCGTGGTGGCCTCGGACAGGATGCTCATGATGCGCATCGAGTCGGCCTCGACCATCATCTCGAACGAACGCGAATAGAGGTAGTCGCCCACCAGCACGCTGGCGGCGTTGCCGAACACCGCGTTGGCGGTCTCGCGGCCACGGCGCAGGTCGGACTCGTCGACCACGTCGTCATGCAGCAGCGTCGCCGTATGGATGAATTCCACGACGGCGGCCAGCAACTGGTGATGCGTCCCTTCGTAGCCCAGCGCGCGCGCCACCATCAGCACCATCGCCGGACGCATGCGCTTGCCGCCGGCGCCAATGATGTAGTCGCCGATCGTACGGATCAGCACCACATCGGAATTCAGCCGCTCGCGGATAACCGCATCGACGGCTTTCATATCGTCAACTATGGGAGCAATGAGCGCGGGGAGATTCAAGACGTATCCGGAGAGTGAAACGAGCCGTATGTAACAGCTCTTACCGCTGGGCCGCCGGGATGGCGGGGGATTCGACCAGCGATTATACGGGCTGTCAGGAACCGAAGCCGGACCCGGCGGCGGCCCGCGCCCCGGGGCGCGCCCGCCCTCGACGGCCGCCATCCGTATCGATCGGCCCCCATTTTTTCATCATCCGGAACGGCCATCGCGGCGTCCAGGCGACACCTAAGCCCTTACCCTGCAAGCGCTTTTTGACTTTTCCCCAGCCCCACGCTAATATCCCGGATTCGGTCAGTGATGGCCGAATTACGTCGGTGAATTACGCACTACGCGCCTGGTGAACCGCAGGGAAGCAGCGGAGAATGGCGGCAGGATCTTCTTTCTCGCCCGCTTGATACGCAGCCCATCCCCATGCAACACGGCCCCGAACATCCAGGGCCGTCGTCCAACCGCCAGGCAAGTACCGCCAGCCCAGCAGGGCCGGCAAGCGAATAAGCCCATTTACCTATTTAAGGAATACCCCATGTACGCGGTCGTAAAAACCGGTGGCAAGCAGTACCGTGTTGCCATTGGCGAAAAACTCAAGGTAGAACAGATACCGGCTGACATTGGGCAAGAAATCACCCTGGATCAAGTGCTGTCCGTGGGCGAAGGCGACCAACTGAAAGTTGGTACGCCCCTCGTCGCCGGCGCCGTGATCAAGGCAACGGTTCTTGCGCAAGGCCGCCACGACAAGGTCAAGATCTTCAAGATGCGCCGTCGCAAGCACTATCAGAAGCGTCAGGGCCACCGTCAGAACTACACCGAAATCCGCATCGAAGCCATCACGGCTTAAGACGCGACTCGGCACCACATTAGCAGGAGCTAAACATGGCACAGAAAAAGGGCGGCGGCTCTACGCGAAACGGACGCGACTCAGAATCGAAGCGTCTGGGCGTCAAGGCTTTCGGCGGTGAACTGATTCCCGCTGGTTCGATCATCGTGCGTCAGCGCGGTACCCGTTTCCACGCTGGCGTGAACGTCGGCATGGGCAAGGACCACACCCTGTTCGCGCTGATCGACGGCAAGGTTCAATTCGGCTTCAAGGGCGCGTTGAACAAGCAAACCGTTTCGATCGTCGCCGCCGAGTAATCCTCGACGCAGCACGATCCGGCCAGCGGCGCGGTCGCCTCAGCGATCCGCCGCCGGCCAGAACGGCAAAGCCCTGTCGCACGCGGCAGGGCTTTTTTTCCTTCCGGCCACCGCAAATGCGCGGTGACCCTCGCCGCGTCGCGGCGAAGCCCTCTACCTCATACACGCGCAGACACCATGAAATTCGTAGACGAAGCCACCATTGAAGTCGTCGCCGGCAAAGGCGGCAATGGCGTGGCGAGCTTTCGCCGCGAAAAATTCATCCCCAAGGGCGGCCCGGACGGCGGCGATGGCGGACGCGGCGGCACCATCTTCGCGGTGGCCGATCGCAACATCAACACGCTGATCGACTTCCGCTACGCGCGCCTGCACCGCGCCAAGAACGGCGAAAACGGCCGTGGCTCGGACCAGTACGGCGCCGCCGCCCCGGACATCACGCTGCGCGTGCCCGTCGGCACCGTCATCCATGACGCCGACACCGGTGAAGTCCTGTTCGACCTGAACCGCCACGAGCAGAAGGTCGTGCTGGCCGCCGGCGGCCAGGGCGGCATGGGCAACATGCACTTCAAGTCCAGCGTCAACCGCGCCCCGCGCCAGTGGACGCCCGGCAAGGAAGGCGAACACCGCTACCTGCGCATGGAACTGAAGGTGTTGGCCGACGTCGGCCTGCTGGGCCTGCCCAACGCCGGCAAGTCCACGCTGATCACCCGCATCTCCAACGCCAAGCCGAAGATCGCCGACTACCCGTTCACGACGCTGCACCCGAACCTGGGCGTGGTGCGCACCTCGCCGTCGCGCAGCTTCGTCGTGGCCGACATCCCCGGCCTGATCGAAGGCGCCTCCGAAGGCGCCGGCCTGGGCCACCTGTTCCTGCGCCACCTGGCGCGCACCCGCGTGCTGCTGCACCTGGTGGACGTGTCCACCCCCGATCCCGACGCGGATCCCGTGGAACAGGCCGTGGTCGATGCCCGCGCCATCGTCGAGGAACTGCGCCGCTACGACCCCGAGCTGGCCGCCAAGCCGCGCTGGCTGGTGCTGAACAAGCTGGACATGGTGACCGATCCCGAGGACACCAAGCGCCGCTTCATCGAGCTGTACGACTGGAAGGGCCCGGTGTTCGGTATCTCCGGCCTGTCGGGCGACGGCACCCAGGACCTGATCTACGCGCTGCAGGACTACCTCGACGCCGAACGCGAAAAGGAACAACTGGCGCAGGACCAGGCCGACGGCACCTACGTCGCCGAAGACCCGCGCTTCGACGACACCCGCACCGACGCCGACAAGAAGCCGGCCGCGCCGCGTGGCGACGAATAAGCCATAATCGCAATCTCGTTCGATTACGCCTTTTTCGCGCCGCAGCCCGCCGCCATCATGTCTGCCGAATCACCCGCCGTTTCCGTCGTCACCAACGCCCAGCGCCTTGTCGCCAAGGTGGGCTCGTCGCTGGTCACCAATGAAGGCCGCGGCCTGGATCGCGCCGCCGTGGCGCACTGGGCCGCCCAGATCGCCGCGCTGCACAAGCAGGGCAAGCAGGTCGTGCTGGTCTCCAGCGGCGCCATCGCCGAAGGCATGGCCCGCCTGGGCTGGCGCAAGCGCCCGTCGGTGATGCACGAACTGCAGGCCGCCGCGGCCGTGGGCCAGATGGGCCTGTGCCAAGCCTACGAAGCGGCCTTCGCCGAATACGGCCTGCGCACCGCGCAGATCCTGCTGACCCACGAAGACCTGGCCGACCGCCACCGCTACCTGAACGCGCGCAGCACGCTGTTCGCGCTGCTGCGACTGGGCGTGGTGCCGATCGTGAACGAAAACGACACGGTGGTCACCGACGAGATCCGGCTGGGCGACAACGACACGCTCGGCGCGCTGGTCACCAACCTGATCGAAGCCGACACGCTGATCATCCTGACCGACCAGCGCGGCCTGTACGACTCCGATCCCCGCAAGAATCCCGACGCCAAGTTCATGGCGCACGCCCAGGCCGGCGATCCGGCGCTGGAAGCCATGGCTGGCGGCGCCGGCAGCGGCATCGGCACCGGCGGCATGCTGACCAAGGTGCTGGCGGCCAAGCGCGCCGCGCACAGCGGCGCGCACACCGTAATCGCCTCGGGCCGCGAACGCAACGTGCTGACGCGCCTGGCGCAAGGCGAATGCATCGGCAGCGAATTGCGCGCCGTGCTGCCGGTCTGGTCAGCGCGCAAGCAATGGCTGGCCGACCACCTGCGCCTGCGCGGCCGCGTGGTGCTGGACGACGGCGCCGTACAGGCGCTGCTGCGCGAAGGCAAGAGCCTGCTGCCGATCGGCGTGGTCGATGTGGAAGGCGAATTCGGCCGCGGCGACGTGGTCGCCTGCGTCGACGGCCAGGGCCGCGAATGCGCGCGCGGGCTGATCAATTATTCGTCGGTGGATACGCGCCGCATCCTGCGCCAGCCGTCGGCGCAGATCGCCCGTATCCTCGGCAGCATGACCGACCCCGAACTGATGCATCGCGACAACCTGGTCGTGCTCTGACGGGCAGCGCCGGTTGACGATGAAAAAGGCGCCCGCAGGAGCGCCTTTTTTTGGCTGGGACGGCGCTTTCCCGCGACCGGAACAACGCGATCGCGAGGGCCGTTCGCACCACGGCCCTCGCCAGCCGCGCCACGCTGGCGGCAGGCCAGGCTACGGATGTTCCGCCGGCACGCCCTGCGGCAACAGCATGTAGCCCCACCCTCGCACCGCCAGCACCGGCAGGTCGATATTGAGCCGGCGCGCCTTGGAACGCAGGCGCGATACCAGCACATCGACGCGCCGCGCGCCGTCCATGGGATCACGCGCGGCATCGGGGAAGAAGCCCTCGCGCGGCAGGCACTGGTGCGGCGCATTCAACAGGCTGACGAAAAAAGCGCGCTCCGTGTTGGTCAGGGGCAGCCGCTCACCGGCGGGCCCGGCCAGCATGCGGCCACGGCCATCGACCCGCCAGCGCGGCATGGCGTCGGCCGCGGGATGCTGGCAACGCATCAGGTTGCGCAGGACGGCGTCCCATTCGGGGATGTTTGCCTGCAGCGGCACGCACACATGGGCGCCCGCATCGAGCGCGGCGATACGGGCCGGCGCGGAGTCTTCGGGCGACTGCCAGACCACGGCGCAGCCCGGCGCGGTGCGACGCAGCGCGGCAATCAGCTGCGGCAGGTCGTCGATGGTGCCGCGTAGCACGACGGCATCGGCGGGCTCATTGCGCAGACGCGCCAACAGCCCTTCGGGCGAGCGGCACAGGCCGACCTCCCACTGAAATTGACGTAGGGTATGCACGAACTTGTTGCATGCCATTCCACCAAGTTGCACGACGAGGACGTAACCTCTTTCCTGCATGTGAGCGCCTCTTCGAACTTATCACTTAAGTAATATTTATATCCACCAAAGTGCCTACGGCGCAAGCTTCAATCGACGCGTGAAGACTTTTTCAGACCGACTGAAGCACGCCCGTCTTTTGCGTGGCCACACGCAGAAAACCTTGGCGCGCCTGACCCGCCTGTCGCAGAGCGCGATCGGCAGCTACGAGAGCGGGCTGCGGCATTCGAGCCGCTCCCTGCGCAAGCTGGCGCAGGTGTTGAAGGTGGAACTCGAGTGGCTGGAGACCGGCAAGGGTCCCATGGAACTGCCCATGGAGAGCTACGACCTGAGCGATACGCTGCCGGCGACCGGCGTCTCGGAACCCCTGCCCCGCGCCATCGCGCGCCGCGGGCGGCCGTTGGCGCCGTGGCCCTACGCCACGATCTCGCCCGCGATGCTCGACACGCTCACGGCCGAGGATCGGGTGGCGCTGGAGGCGGTGACGCTGGCCTTCATTGAAGCCATGACGGCGCGTCGCGGCGTCAAGCCACGCGGCCGAAAGGGCTGAGAAAACGCCCGAAGCAGGACAAAAAAAACCCGGCAGTGCCGGGTTTTTTGTGCCTGGAAAAATCAGGGCTTGGCGGGAGCCGGGGCCGGCGCGGCGCCAGGAGCGGGCGCGCTCTCGCCACGGATCTTGGCGGCGATGTCGGAAGCGGCTTGCGCCGACGGCACGCCGAAGGCCAGCACGCCACGGTTCAGCGGTTCGCCGATGCGCGGCGCGGCGATCAGTTCACGATCGATCACCAGCGCCAGCATGTTGCCGACGTTCTGGGTGCTGATCTCGGTCAGCTTGCGGGTGCCGGCTTCCGAGAAACGCAGACCGACGAAATTGGCGCCTTGGCGATCGACCAGGGCGGCGGCTTCGGTCAGGTCGGCGCGCGTCAGCACGGGCTGCTGCTGCATGTAGAGCTTGCCGTCGGGCAGGGCGACTTCGACCAGACCAGGGGCGGACTGGGTCTGGGCCACATAGAACTCGACCACCGAGGCGGTGGCGGGCTGCTGCTGCCCGGACGGTTGCTGTTGGCCGGCCGTATCGGGCGTGGCGGCGGCGCCGGATTTGGTCGGGGCGGTCTTGCAACCCGCAAGCGCAAGGGTCATGACCACCAGGGCGGGTGCCAGTTTGCGTAGGGTAAGTTGCATGCTCGTTTCCTTCTTGAGTGGACTGAGGCCGGCGGGCTGCCCCCCGGCTGACCGAAAAAGTGTACAGAACCTATATGGCACTGTCTCCGCAGACTGATTCCAAATGTAAAGCGGTACTACCAGCATCGGCAATCGATCGGGGATCACGCTGCCGCAGCGCAGCATCGGCGGCCATTCGCGCCGGGGCCGGGCAGGCTCTATACTTCGCTTTCGCGCAGGGGTACTCGTCGCGCCGAATCGGCCCGACGTGTTGAGAGAGTCCCTTCGTACCAGTACGGATAATGCCGATGCTGGGAGCCGTATTCCCGCCATGCCCGCATGGCGGGAGTCCATTCCCGATCGGCTCCAAACCATTCGCTTGGAGCTTTCCATGAACGCCAATCCCAAATTCCTGGCCGCCACCGCCGAAGTCGACGCGGCCGCGGTCGCCCCGTTGCCCAAATCCCGCCGGGTCTACGAGGTCGGTTCCCGTCCCGACATCCGCGTCCCGTTCCGCGAGATCGAACAGGACGACACGCCCACCATGTTCGGTGGCGAAAAGAACCCGCCGCTCACCGTCTACGATTGCAGCGGCCCCTACACCGACCCCGATGCCAGGATCGACATCCGCCGCGGCCTGCCGGAAGTGCGCCGCGCCTGGATCGACGAGCGCGGCGACACGGAAGTGCTGTCCGGCCCGACCAGCGACTACGGCAAGGAACGCCTGACCGATCCCAAGCTGACGGCCATGCGCTTCGACCTGCAGCGCCCGCCGCGCCGCGCCGTGGCCGGCGCCAACGTCTCGCAGATGCACTACGCGCGCCGCGGCATCATCACGCCCGAAATGGAATACGTGGCGATCCGCGAAAGCCTGCGCCGCGAGCACTACCTGCAGACGCTGCGCGACAGCGGTCCGGACGGCGAGAAGATGGTCAAGCGCCTGCTGCGCCAGCACCCGGGCCAGTCGTTCGGCGCCGCCATCCCGGCCGCCATCACGCCGGAATTCGTGCGCGACGAGATCGCCCGCGGCCGCGCCATCATCCCCGCCAACATCAACCACCCGGAAGTCGAGCCGATGGCGATCGGCCGCAATTTCCTGGTCAAGATCAACGCCAACATCGGCAACTCGGCCGTCAGTTCGGGCATCGGCGAGGAAGTCGAGAAGATGACCTGGGCGATCCGCTGGGGCGGCGACACGGTCATGGACCTGTCGACGGGCAAGCACATCCACGAAACGCGTGAATGGATCATCCGCAATTCGCCGGTGCCGATCGGCACGGTGCCGATCTACCAGGCGCTGGAGAAGGTCGACGGCAAGGCCGAGGAACTGACCTGGGAGATCTTCCGCGACACGCTGATCGAGCAGGCCGAACAGGGCGTGGACTACTTCACGATCCACGCCGGCGTGCGCCTGCCGTTCATTCCGATGACGGCGGACCGCATGACGGGTATCGTCTCGCGCGGCGGCTCGATCATGGCCAAGTGGTGTCTGGCGCACCACAAGGAGAGCTTCCTGTACGAGCGCTTCGAGGAAATCTGCGAAATCATGAAGGCCTACGACGTCAGCTTCTCGCTGGGCGACGGCCTGCGCCCGGGCTCGGGCTACGATGCCAACGACGAAGCCCAGTTCGCCGAGCTGAAGACGCTGGGCGAGCTGACGCAGGTGGCCTGGAAGCACGATGTGCAGGTGATGATCGAAGGCCCCGGCCACGTGCCGATGCAGATGATCAAGGAAAACATGGAGCTGCAGCTGGAACACTGCCACGAGGCGCCGTTCTACACGCTGGGCCCCCTGACGACCGACATCGCGCCGGGCTACGACCACATCACCTCGGGCATCGGCGCGGCGCTGATCGGCTGGTACGGCACGGCGATGCTCTGTTACGTGACGCCCAAGGAACACCTGGGGCTGCCGAACAAGAAGGACGTGAAGGACGGCATCATCACGTACAAGATCGCGGCGCACGCGGCGGACCTGGCCAAGGGCCATCCGGGCGCGGCGATCCGCGACAACGCGCTGTCGAAGGCGCGTTTCGAGTTCCGCTGGGACGACCAGTTCAATCTGGGCCTGGATCCGGACACGGCGAAGGAGTTCCACGACGAGACACTGCCGAAGGACTCGATGAAGGTGGCGCACTTCTGCTCGATGTGCGGCCCGCATTTCTGCAGCATGAAGATCACGCAGGACGTGCGTGATTACGCGGCCTCGCAAGGCGTGAGCGAAAAAGACGCCCTCCAAAAAGGCATGCAGGAGAAGTCGATCGAGTTCGTGAAGAAGGGCGCCGAGGTTTATCACCGGCAGTGATCTTCTGAACGGATTTCGCCTTTGCCGGGCTGGTCGCTGATGGCGGCGGTTTGGTGGACTTGGGGCGGCATGAAAGGCCTGGATGCGTTGCTCCAGGCCTTTTTTGGTATCTGCGGTGTTTTTTTGCGGAGTTGGTCTGATCTTTGGTTGCGAGGGTTGGATTCTTGAGGCGCCCGGAGCGGTGTCGGTGTGGGCGAGGCGGGGCTACGAAGCGCCTCTCCCCCGCCAACAAGCCCTTCTTAAAGCAGCTTCCCAGGATTCATAATCCCCTTAGGATCCAAAACCCGCTTGATCTCTCGCATCAACCGCAACTCAACCGCATCCTTGCTATGCAGGAAATGCTCCCGCTTGAGCTGCCCGATCCCATGCTCCGCGCTGATGCTGCCGCCGTAGCGGTTGACCTCGTCCAGGACCGCGTCGGTGATCGCGGCGCCGTGTTCGGCGACCCAGCCGCGGTCCGCGCCCGCCGGGCGCGACAGGTTGTAGTGCAGGTTGCCGTCGCCGAAGTGGCCGAAGATGAAGGGGCGGATGTCCGGGTACAGCGCGCGCACGCGCGCCTCGGCCGACACCATGAAATCGGGAATGCTCTCGATCGGCAGCGACACATCGTGCTTGAGGTGCGGGCCGTCGGCGCGCTGGGCTTCGGAGATTTCCTCGCGCAGCTTCCACAGCGCCTGCAGCTGCGCCAGCGACGCGGAGACCGCGGCGTCCAGGCACAGGCCGCGTTCGAGCGCCGTGCCGATCACGCTTTCCAGCAGCGCGGTCAGGGCCGCTTCGTCGGTCGTGTCGGCCAGCTCGACCAGCACATAGGCGGGGTAGCGTTGATCGAACGGCTCCTGCACGCCGGCGGCGTGCGTCAGGACCAGGTCGAGGCAGTCGCCCGAGAAATATTCGAAGGCCTGCAGGCGGGCGCCGCATTGCTCGAACAGGATCTCGAACAATTGCAGCGCCTGGGCGGGCGATTCGACCGCGGCCAGCACCACCGAGCGCACGTCGGTGCGCGGGTACAGGCGCAAGGCCACGGCGGTGATCACGCCAAGCGTGCCTTCGGAGCCGATCAGCAACTGTTTGAGGTCGTAGCCGGTGTTGTCCTTGCGCAGGGTGCGCAGGCCGTTGAAGATCTCGCCGTTGGGCAGCACCGCTTCCAGGCCCAGCACCAGCTCGCGCGCCATGCCGTAGCGCACCACGTTGACGCCGCCGGCGTTGGTCGCGACGTTGCCGCCGATCTGGCTGGAATCTTCGGCGGCCAGGCTCAGGGGCAGCAGGCGGCCGGCGTCCTGCGCGGCGCGGCGCAGGTTGCCGAGGATGCAGCCGGCTTCGGCGACCATGGTGTTGGCGACGGTGTCGATGGCGCGCACCGCGTTCATGCGGTCCAGGCTCAGGACGACGTTGACGGGCGCGGCATCGGGCGTGGCGCCGCCGCACAGGCCGGTGTTGCCGCCGCGCGGCACCACCGGCACGCCGGCCTCGTTGCAGAGCGCCAGGCAGGTGGCGACCTCGGCGGTGGTGCGCGGACGGACCACCGCCTGCGCGTGGCCGTTGTAAAGACCGCGCCAGTCGGACAGCCAGGGCGCGATGTCCTCGCTGGCGGTGAAGACGGTGTCGGGGCCGAGGACCTGGACCAGGCGCTGGGCGATGTCGGTTGTGCTCATGATGTCTGCCTGGAGGCGGGAAAGAGGGAATCGAGGCGCAGGCGGCTGGCCGCCTGCCGCAGGTGGCGTTCGGCCATCAGGCGCGCGCGCGGCGCATCGCGGTCGCGGATGGCCTCGAACACGGCGACGTGTTCGTGGTGCACGGCGTCCGTCATGCCCGCCAGCTGGCGGCTGTTGGCGCGCGCGGTGCTGACGGCCAGGCGCAATTGCAGGTTCAGGTACTGCAGCAGGTCCTGGTAGAACGGGTTGTGGGTCGCGGCCGCGATCGCCAGGTGGAAGGCGATGTCGTGCTCGACCCCGTGTTCGGGATGGTGCTGATGACGTTCCAGGTCGGCCAGGGCGCGGGCCATGGCCTCCAGGTCGGCGGCGTTGCGGCGCTCGGCCGCCAGGGCGGCGGCGCCGCCTTCCAGTTCCATGCGCAATTCGTAGACGCTGGCCAACTGCTCGCGGCTGACGGCGATGTCGGCGGGCACCTGGAAGCCCTGCGCGCCGGTGCGCGCCAGCACCACGCTGCCCGATCCCTGGCGGCTCTGCACCAGGCCCTGCGCGCGCAGGCGCTCGGTGACCTCGCGGATGACCGCGGCGCTGACGCCGTACTGCTCGGCCAGGATACGGCCGGACGGCAGCTTGGCGCCCACGGGGTAGACGCCATGGGCAATGTCGCCCGCGATCTGGCGGGCAACCTGTTCGGTCAGGGTGAGGCTCTTGGTCAGCATAGCCGCGGAGTATAGCTCAAACTTTTCAGGTTATCTGATAACTTTGAGCGAACGAGAGGAAATTCGTGACGCAGCGCCCTCGAGCGCTGGCTTGAGGCTTCAGGCCGTCGCGGCGGCGTCGCCGGTCTCCCGGACCGCTTCCAGGTCTGGCGCCCCGGCGACCGCGCAGCGGCGGCCGCCCTGCGCCTTGGCGCGGTACAGCGCCGCGTCGGCCGAGTCCAGCACCGACTGGGCCTTGCGGTCGGTGCCGGAAATGATCGAGATGCCGATCGACAATCCCACGCTGACCCGCGTGCCATCGGCCAGCGTGATCGGCTGGATCGCGTCGCGCAGCAGGTGGTTGCCCAGGCGCAGCGCGGCGGTGGCGTCGATGCCGGTGGCCAGCACGATGAATTCGTCGCCGCCGATGCGGGCCGCGACGTCGTCCACCCGCAGCATGGCGCGCATGCGCTGGGCGATGGTCTTGAGCACGTGGTCGCCGGCGGCATGGCCGTGGGTGTCATTGATGATCTTGAAGTCATCCATGTCCATGTAGAACAGCGCGGCGGCGCTGTCCTGCCCGCGGGCGCTGGCGCAGATGCGCTCGAGCGCCGCTTCCAGCCCGGCGCGGTTGGCCAGGCCGGTCAGCGCGTCCTGGCTGGCGCGGCGTTCGTTCTCGCGCTCGGCCAGCATGGTGGACACCAGGATGCGCCGCAGCCGCTGCGAGGCGATGCTCATGCTGACCAGGTAGAACGGGATCTGGATGAAGACGATGGCGGTGACGTATTCGCCGGCGAACAGCGCGCCCAGGCACATCGGCCCCAGGCTCAGGAAGATCATCGCGGCCACCAGCCGCGGCGCGCCGTAGTTGCGAAAGCAGATGCCGCCCGCCATGGCGCCGCAGGACACGCCGGCCAGCGTGGCGGCCAGCCAGTCATGGTTGAGGAAGGTGACGAAGACGCCGTAGCCGACGCTGAACGCCCACAGCAGCGCCAGCACGATGTAGATGTCGGTATGGGTGTTGCCGCCCCGGGCGGCGTTGCGCAGGGCCGAGCGCAGAATGGTGACCCGCACCACCGCCAGCACGATCTCCAGCACCAGCCAGGAGATATAGAGCGGCTCGGGCCGGCGCCAGGCGACCACGCCCGAGATCATCAGGGTATTGATGACGCCGCCCGCGAAGATGGGCAGCGTGCCGAACAGACTGGCAATCAACGCGGTGCGGATGTCCGCTGGCGTGTCCTGCCCGGAATCCGTCAACCATCGGGTCAGCCGCCACTTGGGCAGGCTGAAGCTCAATCCTGTTTCCACTCCGATACGTCCAAAGCTGCCTGCCCTGAAAGGAAGGCTGGCTGGCGTTATAGCAGGTATTTCAAACCTTTAATATTGTTCGCACGGATCATGACATGCGGATTTTACGGGGACAGAATATCCACGGGGCGGACGGATCAGTGCCCGCGGACCCCGCAAACCGCGCACTCGGGATCGCGCTGCACGTTGACGCTGCGCCATTGCATGGTGCGCACGTCGAGCCACAGCAGGCGTCCCGACAGGCTCTCGCCCACGCCCGAAAGCAGCTTGAGCGCCTCGGCCGCCTGCATGCTGCCGATGATGCCGACCACCGGCGCGAACACGCCCATGGTGGCGCAATTGGCCTCTTCGACGTCGTCGGCCTCGGGAAACAGGCAGTGGTAGCAAGGCGCCTCGGGGTCGCGCAGGTCGTAGACGCTGACCTGGCCGTCGAAGCGGATGGCCGCGCCCGACACCAGCGGCTTGCGATGCTGCACGCAGGCGCGGTTGATGGCGTGGCGGGTGGTGAAGTTGTCGGTGCAGTCCAGCACCAGGTCGGCTTGCGCCACGGCGTCGGACAGGGCCTGGCCCTGCAGCCGCTCGACGCGGGCATGCACGCGGGTCTGGGGATTGAAGGCGGCCAGCATGTCGCGGCCGGACTCGGCCTTGGGCCGGCCCACGCTCGCGGTGGTGTGGAGGATCTGGCGCTGCAGGTTGCTGAGCTCGACGACGTCGTCATCGGCCAGCGTGATCTCGCCGACGCCGGCGGTGGCCAGGTAGAGCGCGGCGGGCGAACCCAGTCCACCCCCCCCTACGATAAGCACACGCGCCGCCAGCAGTCTTTCCTGCCCTTCGATACCCAGCTCGTCGAGCAGGATGTGGCGGGCGTAGCGCAGTAGTTGCTCGTCGTTCATTTGTCCTTGCTGGGCTCGACTCCGGTCGGCGTGATCTTCATGCGCTGGGCGGTGCCGGTGCCGGGCTTGGCGTCAGCCTTGGCCTGGGCGCGGGCCGAGCCCTTCTGCACCGGCTTGCCGGCCAGCAGGTTGACCGCCTGCTGCAGCTGGAAGTCATCCTTGCCGCCGAACTCGAACACCTTGGTCGGCACGTCGACGTTGTCCTGGTCCGAGTTGGACTTCACTTCGTTGGCCGTGCCCGGGTTGGACAGGTGGCGTTGCAGGTCGGCTTCGCGCGGCAGGCGGAACAGGTCGCCGTCGGCGGTGTCGGCCACGACGTAGTCGGGCTCGATGCCGGTGGCCTGGATCGAACGGCCGCTGGGCGTGAAGTAGCGCGAGGTGGTGAGCTTGACCGCGGTGGTTTCCGACAGCGGCAGGATCACCTGCACCGAGCCCTTGCCGAAGGTGCGGTTGCCCAGCACCTTGGCGCGCTTGTGGTCCTGCAGCGCGCCGGCCACGATTTCCGAGGCCGAGGCCGAACCGACGTTGACCAGCACCACCATCGGCACGGTCTTGGTCCAGGCCGGCAGGCCCGACAGGTAGTTGCTTTCGCCGCGGGCGTATTCCGACGGGGTCGCCAGGTATTTGTGGCGGGCGTCCGGGGTACGGCCGTCGGTCGACACCACCAGGGCGTCGGCCGGCAGGAACGCGCCGGACACGCCGATGGCACTGGTCAGCAGGCCGCCCGGGTCGTTGCGCAGGTCGAGCACCAGGCCCTTGGGGGCTTCCTTGGCGCCCAGGTCCTTGAGCTGCTTGGCCAGGTCGACGCCGGTCTTTTCCTGGAACTGGGCGATGCGCACGTAGGCCACGCCGTTGTCCAGCATCTTGCTGCGCACGCTGCGCACCTTGATGATGTCGCGCACGATCTTGAGCACGATCGGCTGCGGCCGGTCGGCGCGCATGATGGTCAGCGTGATGGGCGACTTGGGCGCGCCGCGCATGAGCTTGACGGCGTCGTTCAGCGACATGCCCTTGGTGGGCGTGTCGTCGATCTTGATGATGAGGTCGCCGGCCATGACGCCCGCGCGCGCGGCGGGGGTGTCTTCGATGGGCGAGATGACCTTGACGAAGCCGTCTTCGGCGCCGACTTCGATGCCCAGGCCGCCGAACTCACCCTGCGTGGCCGTCTGCATTTCGCGGAACGCGTCGGCATCCAGGTAGGCGGAGTGCGGGTCCAGGTTCGACACCATGCCGGAGATGGCATTGTCGATCAGCGTCTTGTCGTCCACCGACTCGACGTAGTTGTTCTTGATGGCGGCGAAGACGTTGCTCAGTTGCCTGAGTTCATCCAGCGGCAAGGGGCTGCCGCGCTGGGCGACAGCCGTCACGCCCACGCTGAGCAAGACACCTGCCACCGCACCGATGGCAATCAGACCGAAACCGCGAAACTTGCGAGTGCTCATGCACACTTCCCGAATGGTTTTCGCCCTTGAGGGTTTTTGGCTTTACTGGGCCAGCCACTGGGCTGGATCCACAGGAGCGCCGCGATGGCGAATTTCAAAGTATAGGCCGGATTCCACTTGGCCGCCGGTTGCGCCTACCGTAGCAATAGTATCTCCCGCCGCGACGGAATCGCCCACCCGTTTGAGCAGACTTTGGTTGTAAGCATAGACGGTCAAATATTGCTGGCCATGATCCACAATGATGAGATTGCCAAAACCCCTCAGCCAATCGGCATAGACCACGGTGCCGGGGGCCACCACCTTGACGGGCGTGCCTTCGGCCGCGCGCAGCACCACGCCGCGCCAGACGCCGCCATCCGGGCGGTCGACCCCGAAGCGTCCCTGCACCTGGCCCCGCACCGGCGCGGCCAGGCCATGGCGCAGGCCGTTGCCGCCGCCCACCGGGGCGGCGCGCGGGGTCTGCTGGGTCGACGCACTACGGGTTGGAGCGGCTTCCTCCTCGACAGGTTCCGCCTTTTTGGGGGATCGGCGGGTTTTGTCGCGGGCGGCGTCTCGGCCGGGCCGGTCAGGCGCGGATGGCGCGTGTCGGCCGGGCGCAGGCCGGCGGCGTCCGGGTCGGCCACGACGACCGGGCCGCGGCCCGGTCGTGAGGCGGCCTCGACCTGTTCGCGCGCCTCGGCGGCCTCGCGGGCCTCGCGCGCGTTGCGGTCACGGCGGGCGTTGTCGGCCGTGGCCTTGTCGGCGGCCGCCTTGCGGTCGGCCTCGGCTTTCTTGCGGGCTTCCTCGGCGCGGCGATCGGCTTCGGCCTTCTTGCGCGCCTCTTCGGCACGCCGGGCCTCCTCGGCCTTGCGCGCTTCCTCGGCGCGGCGTCGCGCCTCTTCGGCCTTGCGGGCCTCTTCGGCCTGCTTGACGATGGCCGCGTCCAGATCGGTGATCAGGCGCGACAGGCGCTGGTCGTCGCGCCCCAGCTTGTTGGCTTCGGCGCGCTGGGCGGCGATCTGGCCTTCCAGCTGCGCCAGCAGGGTGCCGCGTTCTTTCTGCTGGGCGACCAGGGCGGTCTTCTGTTCGGAGGTTTCGGCCACCAGCTTCTCGATTTCGGCGCGGCGGGCGTCGGCGCGGCCCTGCAGGGCCGCCAGGCGGTCGATGTCGGCGCGCAGCGCCTCGACGGCGCGGGCGCGGGCCTGGGACACGTAATCGAGGTAGCCCAGGTTGCGGCCCAGCACCTGGGGATCGTCGCCGGACAGCAGCGCGGTCCAGGGCGACAGGCCGCTGGTGTATTGCGTGCGCAGCTGGTCGGCCAGTTCGACCCGGCGCTTGGCCAGCACGGCCTGCTGGGCCGTGATCTGCTTTTCCAGGCCGGACAGGTCGGTGCTCGCCTGGCGGCTGGACTCGGCCAGTTCCTTCAGGCGCAGATTGATGCGGGAAATCGCCGATTCCGATTGCTTCAGGGCATCGGCGGCTTCCTTGCGGGCGGCTTCGCGCGTATCGATGTCCTTTTGCAGGTTCTCGATACGGTCGCGCAGCTGCGCCTGCTGTTTCTCGGCTTCGGACTGGCGGCCGGCGAGATCGTTGGGCGCGGCGCCCGCCGGCAGCACCCCGCCGGCCAGCATGACCGCCAACAACCACCCCGCCATGCGCACCATGGATATCAGTCCTTCTTAGCCTTGCCTTGAGCCGCGACCGCGGCCATGGCCGCCTCGATCTCGGCGGCATCGCCGAGATAATAGTGGCGGATCGGACGCAGGTCATCATCCAATTCATACACCAGCGGCTGGCCGGTGGGGATGTTCAGGTTGACGATGTCGTCGTCCGAGACGTTGTCCAGGTGCTTGATGAGGGCGCGCAGGCTGTTGCCGTGGGCGGCGATCAGCACCTTGCGGCCGGCGCGGATGGCCGGGGCGATGGATTCGTTCCAGAACGGCAGCACGCGCGCCACGGTGTCCTTCAGGCACTCGGTGGCCGGCAGCTGGTCGGCCGGGATCTTGGCGTAGCGGCTGTCGAAGCGCGGGTGGCGCTCGTCGTCCAGCGCCAGGGGTTCCGGGGCGATGGCGTAGGCGCGGCGCCAGACCAGCACCTGCTCGTCGCCGTACTTGGCGGCGGTCTCGGCCTTGTTCAGGCCTTGCAGGGCGCCGTAGTGGCGCTCGTTCAGGCGCCAGTTCACGCCCACCGGGGTGTACATGGCGTCCATGGCGTCCAGGGCGATCCACAGGGTGCGGATGGCGCGCTTGAGCACCGACGAGTAGGCCAGATCGAAGGTGTAGCCTTCTTTCTTGAGCAATTCGCCCGCCTTGCGGGCCTGTTCACGGCCGGTTTCAGTCAGGTCGACGTCAGTCCAGCCGGTGAAGCGGTTTTCCAGATTCCACTGGCTTTCGCCGTGGCGCATCAGAACGAGTTTATGCATGGTTTGGCACGCTTGTAACGCGGGTTAAAGTTGCGGAATGCGCTCATTTTATAATTGAGCGATTTTGCCCTTGATTTTGCCCCGGCGCACCCGTGAATTTCGCGGCGCGGCGCTTCAGGGTTCGCCCTTACCAGGCTAGACGCCGCACTTCAGGATGCCCCGTGGACCTTCTGCAATTCTTGCTCGATAAAAACAACATCTTCATTGTCGCCGTAACCGTCGTTTCCGGCGTCATGCTGGCCATTCCCGCCCTGCGCAAGGGCCGCACCGGCTCGGCCGTCAGCACCACGGAAGCCATCCAGATGGTCAACCAGCGCCAGGCCGTGTGGGTCGACGTGCGCCCCGCCGAACAGTTCCAGGCCGGCCACATCGCCCAGGCCCGCAGCGTTCCGGCCGCCGACCTGGAGCAGAAGGCCGCCTCGCTGCCCAAGAACAAGCCGCTGGTCGTGGTTTGCGACAATGGCCGTGATTCCGCCCGCGCCGCCGCCAAGCTGCGCGCGCAGGGCTTCGCCGACGTCGTGCCGCTCGATGGCGGCATGCGCGCCTGGCTGGCCGCCAGCCTGCCGGTCACCCAGAAGGGTTGAACGCGGGCGACGCGCCCCCATCTTATCGACAGAATCCGCCTGGAGCGCCTATGAATAAAGTTGTCATGTACAGCAAGGACTATTGTCCCTATTGCGCCCGCGCCAAGGCGCTGCTGGAGCAGCGCGGCGTGACCGACCTGGAGATCATCCAGATCGACCGCGAGCCCGGCCAGCGCGATCGCATGATCGAACGCACCGGCCGGCGCACCGTACCGCAGATCTTCATCGGCGATACCCACGTCGGCGGTTGCGACGACCTGATGGCGCTGGACCGCTCGGGCGGCCTGACCCCATTGCTCAACGGCTAACGCCCCTTTTTGCCCCTCCCACCAACGGAAACACTCATGGCTGATCAAGACCAAAACACCCAGCAAGAAGGCGGCAACGACGCGCCCTCGTTCAATCTGCAACGCGTCTACCTGAAAGACCTTTCGCTGGAAATGCCGAACGCGCCCCACGTCTTCCTGGAGCAAGAAGCGCCCCAGGTTGAAGTGAGCATCACCGTGGGCGGCCAGCGCCTGGCCGAAACCGTGTTCGAGACCACGGTCACCGTCACCGTCACCACCCGCATCAACGACAAGGTCGTGTACCTGGTCGAGGGCACCCAGGCCGGCATCTTCGAAGCCGCCAACATCCCCGAAGAGCAGCTCGATCCGCTGCTGGGCATTGTCTGCCCGACGATGCTGTACCCGTACCTGCGCGCCAACATCGCCGACGCGATCACCCGCACCTCGATGCCGCCGCTGCACCTGACCGAAGTCAACTTCCAGGCCCTGTACGAACAGCGCCTGGCGGAACTGCAACAGCAGCAAAGCAACGCCAACGGCAATGGCAGCGACTCGGGCATCATCCTGCCCGCCAGCGCCACCCGCCAATAAGGCAGACCGCGGCGCCCCATGAACCAGCCCACTCCGCCCAGCCTGCGCGTCGCCGTCCTGGGCGCGGGCAGCTGGGGCACCGCGCTGGCGGCGGCCGCGAGCCGCCGCCACCCCACCGTACTCTGGGCGCGCGATCCGGCGCAGGCCGCCGACATGGCCGCCCGCCACGAAAACGCGCGCTACCTGCCTGGCATCGCCCTGCCCCAGGCACTGACGATTACCCCTGATCTCGACGCCACGCTGCGCAGCCTGCAACAGGACAGCGCGGCGGGGCTGATCATCCTCGGCGTCCCGGTGGCCGGCCTGGCCGCCACCTGCGCGGAACTCGCGCGCCGCCTGCCCGCACTGGGCCTGCAAGACACGCCCATCGTCTGGACCTGCAAGGGCTTTGAAGCCGACACGGCCAGGCTGCCCCACGAAATCGTGCGCGAGGCCCTGCCCGGCGCCGTCGGCGGCGTCCTGTCGGGCCCGTCGTTTGCCCGCGAGGTCGCCCAGGGCCTGCCCGTGGCGCTGACCGTCGCCAGCGACAACGCCGCCCTGCGCGCCGCCACCACCCAGGCCCTGCACGGCGCCGCGCTGCGCGTCTACGCCAGTAGCGACCTGGTCGGCGTGGAAATGGGCGGCGCCCTCAAGAACGTCATCGCCGTGGCCTGCGGCATCGGCGACGGCCTGGCGCTGGGCACCAATGCCCGCGCCGCGCTGATCACCCGCGGCCTGGCCGAGATGACGCGCTTCGGCGTCGCGCTGGGCGCGCAGGCCGAGACCTTCGCCGGCCTGACCGGCCTGGGCGACCTGGTCCTGACCGCCACCGGCGAACTGTCGCGCAACCGCCGCGTCGGCCTGGAAATCGGCGCCGGCCGCAAGCTGGCCGACATCCTGGCCAGCGGCATCACCGCCGAAGGCGTGCGCTGCGCGCGCGCCGCGCTGGAACGCGCCCGCGCCATCGGCGTCGAACTGCCCATCACCGAAGCCGTGTGCGCCGTGCTGTTCGACGGCGTTGCGCCCATGACGGCCGTATCCACCCTGCTGGCGCGCGACGCCCGCGACGAACACGGCAACGCGGGCTGACACCGCCCGCGCGCCCGGACCCCATCCCCGTCCTCATAACAACACGACGAACGACACCCAGGAGACATCCTTCATGACGCAAACCCGCACGTTCCGGGTCGGCCCCCTGCTGCGCGGCCTCTGCCTGAGCCTGGCGGCCATCCTGCCCGCCGCCGCCCACGCCGATTGGCCGGACCGCCCCATCCACATGGTGGTGCCGTTCCCGCCCGGCTCGTCGCCCGACATCCTGGCGCGCACCATCGCCGAACCGCTGGGACAGGCGCTGGGACAGCCCATCGTCATCGATAACAAGACCGGCGCCGGCGGCAACATCGGCACCCGCATCGTCGCGCAGGCCAAGCCCGACGGCTACACCCTGCTCTACACGATCAACGGCCCGCTGGTCACCGCCCCCACGCTCTACAAGAAGACGCTGGGCTACGACCCGCTGCAAGACCTGGCGCCCGTGACGCTGGTCGGCACCAGCCCCAACGTGCTGACCGTGCCCGGCAACCTGAAGAACGTCAATTCCGTGCAGGACTTCGTCCGCATGGTGAAGGAACACGGCAGCTCGCTGAACTACGGCTCCGTCGGCCCCGGCAGCTCGGCCCACCTGGCCATGGAAATGTTCAAGGAACGCGCCGGCATCGACATGGCGCACATCCCCTACGCCGGTTTCCCGCAGGTCATCAGCGCCATCATCGGCGGCGACATCCAGGCCGGCTTCATGGTCCCCGCCATCGCCGTGCCCCAGACCCGCGACGGCAAGGTCAAGATCCTCGCCGTCACCAGCCTGCAGCCCAGCGACACCCTGCCCGGCGTGCCCACCATGGCCTCGCAGGGCTACCCCGACTTCGAAGCCATCTCCTGGAACGCCATCCTGGCCCCCGCCGAAACGCCGATGCCCATCATCGAGCGCCTGAACAGCGAACTGAACCGCATCATCAACAGCGACACGGTCCGCAAGCAGATGGCCCTGCAATACTTCACCCCCGCCGCCTCCACCCCCGAGGCCCTGACCGTCCGCATCCAGGACGAAAAAGCCCGCTGGGACCAGGTCATCCAAAAGCTGAACCTGTCACTGGACTAACCCTCCCCCCACCTGAGTATTGGCAAAAACGCCAAGCAACCAGCCCGCCGCCAAGCCTCATCGCGAGCGGGTGACGGGGCAGACGGGGGATGGCGGGGCGTGTAGATGCGCCCAAGGGAAACCGAAGGGAGCCGCAGGCGGACGAGGTTGACGCAGGGGCAGTCCGGAGCGAACGCTCCGGACCGCAATCGTAGCCCCGCCATCCCCCGCCTGCCCCGTCACCCGCGCCTAAAGACCCCAACGGCAACGCCCCAAAAAAAACTCAACCCCCCCCCTCATACCCCAACTGCCGCCAAGCCTCAAACACCGTCACCGCCACGGCATTGGACAAATTCAAGCTCCGCTGCCCCGCCCGCATCGGCAACCGCAACCGCTGCTGCGGCGCGAACATCGCGTGATGCTCCTCCGACAATCCGGCGCTCTCCCGCCCGAACACGAACACATCCCCCGCCTCGAACCGCACATCGCCCACGCTGCGCTGCGCATGCGTGGTCAACGCATAGATGTGGGAAGCCGCCGCCCCCGTATCCGCCAGCGCCTCCTGCAGCGTGTCGTGCACGCGCACCGGCTGCCACTCGTGATAGTCCAGCCCCGCCCGCCGCATGCGGGCATCGTCCAGTTCGAAACCGAGCGGGCGCACCAGGTGCAATTGCGCGCCGGTATTGGCGCACAGGCGGATGGCATTGCCCGTGTTGGGCGGAATCTCGGGGCAGACGAGGATGACGTGGAACATGATGAAGGGACGGAAAGACGTTGAATGACGGGCGGCCGGCCGCGGCCGCGCAGCAGCGATTGTCGCCGATTTGGCCGGCTGCCCCGGCGCGCGTGGCCGCATGGCGGGCCGACCCGCTCCGGACATCAGGGCGCACGCGGCGTGCGCGCCGCCACCAGCACCGTCACGCTGATCGCCCCCGCGGCCAGCAACGCGCGCGCGGCCGCATCCGCGGTGCTGCCCGTGGTCATGACGTCATCCACCAGCCCGACATGGCGGCCGGACAGGTCACGCACGCAATGGAACACGCCGCGGGCGCCGCTCAGCCTGGCGCGGCGTCCCAGAGCCGTCTGCCTGGGCGTTTCGCGCCGCCGCCGCAATGCCCCGCGCAGCAGCGGCCAACCCAGTCGCGCCGCCAGGCCGCGGGCGATCTCGGCCGCCGGGTTCATGCCGCGCCGGCGCAGCGATGCGCGGCTGGACGGCACCGGCACCAGCAGCAAGGACCCTGGCGGCGGCTCGGACCACACCGCATGCGCCAGCAGCCGCGCCAGGACCGGCGCCGCGCTGAGCCGCAGCTGGGTCTTGAGCTGGCGGATCAACACCTCGGCGGGCGGCTCGTAGTCGAAGGCGGCGATCGTGCCGATGAAGGCCGGCGGCCGCGCCAGGCAGTCGGCGCAGTGCAGCGCATCCGGCGCCAGCCGCTGGGCGCAACGCGGGCAGCGCGGCGCCAGCGACGCTTCGGCCAGGTCGGTTTCGCAGCCCTCGCACAGGCGGGCGCCGCCGACCCGCGCCCCGCACAGCGGGCAGTCGCAGGGCACCCGGGCCAGCAGCCGCCGCCCCATGGCCTGTAGGGACAATCGGCCGCCGCGGCCGGGATGGGCAATAATGTGAGCCATCCCCCATGAAATCATGATCCGCCCGCGGCGCCGCCCCGGGCGCGACCGAAATGTCCCTGCCCGCACCCGCCACCCCGCCCTCGCTCCCGCTCGTCGCCGCCGACGTGCCGCGCCAATTCGCCCGCCGCGGCGACCTGTCGGACGCCCAGTTCCTGTACGGCGAAGTCGCCCGCCGCATGCTGGGCCGGCTGCAGTACATCCGCGTGCAGCCCCAGGCCATGCTCGACGCCGGCTGCGGCGCCGGCGACAACCTGGCGCTGCTGCGCGAACGCTATGCCGAGGCCGCCTACACCGGCCTGGACAACTGCGAACCGCTGCTGGAGATCGCCCGCAAGCGCCACGCCCCGGCCGGCCTGTCGGCCTGGATCGGCAAGCTGGCGCGGCGCGGTCCGGCCAATGCCTTCGTCAACGCCGACCTGGCCGCCACCGGCCTGACGCCGGAGTCGCTGGAACTGGTGTGGTCCAACCTGGCCCTGCACTGGCACCGCGAACCGCATGCCGTGCTGGCCGAATGGCGCCGCATCCTCAAGGTCGGCGGGCTGGCGATGTTCTCCTGTCTGGGGCCGGCCACGCTGCGCGAACTGCGCCAGGCGCTGGACGATGCTGGCCTGCGCACCGCTACCCCGGCCTTCGTCGACATGCATGATTTCGGCGACCTGCTGGTGGAAAACGGCTTCGCCGACCCGGTCATGGACCAGGAAATCCTGACGCTGACCTACCGCACGCCGGAAAAGCTGCTGCAGGACGTGCGCGCCCTGGGCGGCAACCCCGCCGCCGGCCGCCGCGGCGGCCTGGTCGGACGCGACTGGCAAGCGCGCCTGTGCGCCGCGCTGGAAGCCCAGCGCCGTCCGGACGGCGTCATCGCCCTGAGCATCGAGGTGGCCTACGGCCACGCCTGGCGCGCCGCCACCCACCGCGGCACCGCCGGCGAGACCCGGCTGTCGGTCAGCGCCATCGGCGGCCGCCAGCGCGGCACGCCCTGAAACAAGACGCCCCGGCGTACCGTCCACCGAAGCGGGACGGCCGGCCGGGGCGGATGGGCCCGGAAAGGCTTAGTGCAGGCGTTCGGGCAGCGGCGCGGTCACTCCCGGCTCCGCCGGCGAGAGGGGCTGCATTGGTTCGGACGTGGCGCGGATCCGCCGCCGCAACACCGCGGTCGGCTCGGCCGGCGCGGCCTGGGCAGCCTCGCCGCGCCAGGCCTGCGACATCGATTCCACCACCAGCGGCAGGTCGCGCAGGCGATGGAACTGGCTGCGCAGCCAGCGCGAATCGTTGCCGCTGCGCATGGCTTCGTCGCGCAGCGCCGCGATCATGTCGCCGGTCCCCAGCTCTTCGGCCACCGGCATCAGCCGCTGGAACAGCGCGCGCAGGTGATCCATCAGGCGCAGGCGCTGGCCGTCCGGCGTCACGTAGCTGCCCTGCAGGCCGAAACGGCAGGCCTGGAAGTGGTTGCTGCGGTAGGACAGCCAGGCCTTGTCGCTGGGATCGTCCTCGCGCATCAGCAGCACCGCCAGCGCCTGGGCGAAGGCCGCCATCTGGCAGGCGCGCTCCACGGTCAGCGGCGTATCGCAGACGCGGATTTCCACCGTGCCGAATTCGGGCTTGGGACGGATGTCCCAGTACAGGTCCTTGATGCTCTCGGCCAGGCCATAGGCGCGCAGTTGCGCAATGTGGGCCTCGAACTGGTACCAGTCCTTGACCTCGGCCGGCATGTGGCCGGCCAGCGGGAAGCTGTTGACCGCGTTCAGGCGCGAGCACGAGAACAGGGTATCGACGCCCTCGCAGTACGGCGACGAGGCCGACAGGGCGATAAAGTGCGGCACATAGGGTGACAGCCGGCGCAACAATTTGATGGCTTCGTCGCCGCTTTTCACGCCCAGGTGGATGTGCTGGCCGAACACCGTGAATTGACGCGCCAGGTAACCATACATTTCGGCCAGGTACTGGAAGCGCGGGGTATCCGAGATGGAGCGTTCCTGCCAGCGCATGAACGGGTGGGCGCCGCCACCGGCCACCGAAACGCCCACGGCGTCGGCCGCTTCGACCAGGGCATCGCGCATTTCGCGCATTTCGGCCAGCAGGCCCATGGGGTGCTCGTGCACCGAGGAATTCAGTTCGATCATGGAACGCGTGATTTCCGGTTTCACGCGATCGGCGATGGGGTGGTTGGCCATTTGGGCCAGCAGCTCGTCAGAGGCTGCGGTCAGGTCGAAACTGCGGGGGTCGATCAGTTGCAGCTCGAGTTCGATGCCCAGGGTGTTGGGGGCCGACGAAATGAACGGGATCTGTTCCATCTCGGACTCCTTCGGATATGTGATGAGGGGGTGCGCCGTTCGACCTTGAAGCCCGGCAACTTCCCGGGGGGCGCTAGACGGCGGCTTGTGAACGCATAATAGCCGCATGTTTGTGGCAAAACGATTGAAAATCGTGACATTTGTGTGCAACATCACGATGCATTCAGTTTTGCCCTCTAGAACAAAGTGAGCGAGCACTCACAACGTAATGGCGGCGCGGCTCGCCGGACCGGAAGGCCCGCAAGCGCAGTCCGGGCGCGGCTTTTCAGTGAGGGCGGGATAACCCGAATAAGGGTTATCCCTTAGAAAAAGATCCATCCCCGAGAGGGGCTCGGCACGGCGGCCGAGGACCGGAAATTCCGCCGGCCCCGCGGGCGGTCATGCCGCCCTATTTGCGCCAGAAGATCGGCGTGAACAGCACCAGCACGGTCAGCAGCTCCAGGCGGCCGATCAGCATGGCGAAGGTGCAGACCCAGATCTGGAAGTCCGACAGCACCGCGAAATTCCCCATGGGCCCGACCGGTCCCAGGCCGGGACCGGTGTTGTTGACGCTGGCGAACACGGCCGAGAAGGCCGTGATCGGGTCCAGCCCCGACAGCAGCAGCAGGCTGGTGAAGACGGCGATGGAGAGCCCGTAGAACAGCATGAACGCCAGCACCGACGACATGGTGCGAGCCTCGACCGCGCGGCCATTGACCCGCACCGGGCTGACCGCATGCGGATGCAACATTGTGACAAGCTCGTTGCGCGCCTGCTTGACCAGCAGGATGGCCCGGATCATCTTGATCCCGCCCCCGGTGGACCCGGCCGAGGTGGCGAACCCGGACAACAGCAGCATGGTCAGGGGCGCGAACAGCGGCCACTGGGCGAAGTCGGTATTGGCGTAGCCGGTGGTGGTGGCCATCGAGATGGTGTTGAACATGCCGTAGCGCAACGCTTCCAGCGGCTCCTGGTAGACGCCCTTGACGTACAGGAACACCGAGATCACCAGCCCCACGCCCAGCACCACCACCAGGTACGGAATCGCCTCCGGGCAGCGCAGGTAGGCGCGCCCGCTGCGCTGGCGGAAGGCATTGAAGTGGGTGGCGAAGTTGATACCGGCGATCAGCATGAAGACCATGGCCACCATCTCGACCGCCACCGAATCGAAGTGGGCGAAGCCGTCGTCCCAGGTCGAGAAGCCGCCCAGCCCCATGGTCGTGGCCATGTGGCACCAGGCCTCGAACCAGGACAGGCCGACCGCGCGGTAGGCCAAAAAGCACAGGATGGAGAAGGCGAAGTACACCGCGTACAGCGCCTTGGCGGTGCTGGCGATGCGCGGCGTCAGGCGCTCGTCCTTCATCGGGCCGGGCGTCTCGGCCCGCACCACCTGGTGTCCGCCCACGCCCAGCAGCGGCAGGATCGCCACCGCCAGCACCAGGATCCCCATGCCGCCGATCCACACCAGGGTGGCGCGCCACAGGTTGATCGACGGCGGCAGCGCGTCCAGGTTGGTCAGCACGGTGGCGCCGGTGGTCGTCAGCCCCGACATGGCCTCGAAATAGGCCCCGGTGAACGACAGCGGCAGGCCGGCGCGGTGGAAGTAGATCAGCAGCGGGATCGCCGCCAGCAGCGGCAGGCCGGCCCACACCGCCGACACCAGCACGAAGCCGTCGCGGGCGCGCAGTTCGCTGCGGGCCCGCCGGGTCAGCGCCGCCAGCGCGACGCCGATGCCGACGGAGATCAGGAAGCCATGCAGGAAGGCGTCGCGCGCCGCGTCGCCGCCGATGTAGGCCACCCCCAGCGGGATCAGCATGGTCAGGGCGAACATCACCATGGTCAGGCCAAGGATGTGCAGGGTCGCCAGGACGCGCTTCATGCGCCCTCCCCGGCCGCCGCCGGTCCGTCGGGAAACGGGACGCGCGGGCTCATCAGAAGAACGACGCCGAGACTTGGAACAGCTTTTCCACGCGCGGCATCTGCTTGCGCGAGGGCACGAAGACGATGACGTGGTCGTCGGTCTCGATCACGGTATCGGCGTCGGGCAGGATGATCTCGTCCTCGCGCACCAGAGCGCCGATGCTGGCGCCCTTGGGCAGGCTGATCTCGCCGACCTTGCGGCCCACCACCTTGGAATTGGAGCGGTCGCCGTGGGCGATGGCCTCCAGCGCCTCGGCCACGCCCTGGCGCAGCCGGTGCACCGCCGCCACGTCGCCGCGGCGCACGTGGCGCAGCAGCTCGCTCATGGTGGCCTGCGACGGCGACACGGCGATGTCGATATGGCTGCCCTGCATCAGCTCGCCATAGGCCTGGCGGTTGATCAGCGCGATCACCTTGCGCGCCCCCAGCCGCTTGGCCAGCAGCGACGACATGATGTTGTCCTCGTCGTCGCTGGTCAGGGCCAGCCAGGTGTCCATGTCCTCGATGTTCTCGCGTTCCAGCAGGGCCTCGTCGGTGCCGCTGCCGTGCAGCACCAGCACGCTGTCGGGCAGCTGCGTGGCCAGGTACTCGCAGCGCTTGAGGTCGCGCTCGATGATGCGCACGCTGTAGTTTTCCTCGGCCAGCGCGCGCGCCAGCCGCAGGCCGATATTGCCGCCGCCGGCGATCATCACGCGGCGCACGGCCTTTTCGGCTTCGCGCAGCTGCCGCACGGCGCGGCGGGCATGGCGCGTGTCGACCACCAGCACCACCTCGTCGCCCGGGGCGATCACGGTGCCCGAGCCGGCCCGCAGCGGGCGGCCGCCGCGCAACACGTCGATCACCCGCGCCGTGACGTCGGGCCAGACCTCGCGCAGCTTGTCGACGGGATGGTGCGCCATCGGGCTGCCATGGCTGACGCGGACGGTCACGACGCTGACGCGGCCCTCGGCGAACTCCACCACCTGCAGCGCCTCGGGGAACTCGATCAGGCTGTGCAGGTAGGTGGTGACGCTGCGCTCGGGGCTGATGATGGCGTCGATGCAGAAGCCCTCTTCGCTCATCAGCTCGGGATGTTCGGAGAATTCGCCCGAGCGGATGCGGGCGATGCGGCGGGGGATGTTGAACAGCTGGCGGGCGATCTTGCAGGCCACCATGTTGGCCGCGTCGGAGGCGGCGCAGGCGATCAGCAGGTCGGTATCGGCGGCGCCGGCGCCTTCCAGCACCGACACCTGCGAGCCATCGCCATGGACGACGCGCAGGTCGAAGTGTTCTTGCAGGTATTGCAGCTGCGCGGGATCCGAATCGATCACCGTGATGTCGTTCTGCTCGGACACCAGGTTTTCAGCCACGCTGGTGCCTACGCGCCCAGCGCCGATGATCAGGATCTTCATGCGCCCCGTTTGCGCGCCGACTCGATGCCCAATTGCTTGAGCTTGCGGTAGAGGTGGGTGCGCTCGAGGCCGGTGCGCTCGGAGACGCGGGTCATGCTGTGGCTTTCGCGGACCAGGTGATATTCGAAGTAGATACGCTCGAACTCGTCGCGCGCCTCGCGCAGCGGCTGGTCCAGCGAAATGCTGCCCAGCTGGCCATTGGCGGTGACCGGGACTTCGTTGGCGGGAGCCGTCGACAGGGTCGGCGGATCGAGCTCGTCTTCGAGGGCCACGGTGGCGCTGGCCGTCGCGGGCGCCGCCACGGGCGCCGGATGCGGCACGCGGCCGCGGGCCAGCCCGGCCGCCACGGTCTTGAGCAGGCGTTGCAGCGTGATCGGCTTTTCGAGGAAATCCATGGCGCCGATGCGGGTGGCCTCGACCGCCGTGTCGATGGTGGCATGGCCGCTCATCATGATGACCGGCATGTCCAGCAGGCCCTGCGAGCCCCATTCCTTGAGCAGGCTGACGCCATCGGTGTCCGGCATCCAGATGTCCAGCAGCACCAGATCGGGACGCATGCGAAGGCGCGCGGCGCGCGCTTGCGCCGCGTTTTCGGCCAATTCGACCGTGTGCCCTTCGTCGTAAAGGATTTCCGACAAAAGCTCGCGAATACCGACTTCGTCGTCAACCACCAGAATTCTGGCCATAAAGCATCCACCTATTGCGTAGCCGCATTATCCTTTTCTTGCGCGGTCGCGTCCATAGTATCGGCCCCGGGAGCAAGCCGGGTCAACAAGATGGAGATCCGCGCGCCTCCTTCCTTGCGATTCGCAAGGTCGATCCGCCCGCCATGCTCTTCAACGATCTTGCGTACGATTGCCAATCCTAACCCAGTCCCGTGGGACTTGGTGGTTACGTAGGGCTCGAAGGCGCGCTGCATGACCTGCGGCGGGAAGCCCGGCCCGGTGTCGGCCACCGTGAAGCGCAGGGCCTGCTGGTCGGCGCGGTCGGGCTGCTCGCTGCGCATCAGCTGGGTGGTGACGCTGACCCGGCCTTCTCCGCCCTTCTCGGCGATGGCGTCGCGGGCGTTGGACAGCAGGTTGTGGATCACCTGGCGCAGCTGGGTCGGATCGCCCTCGATGGCCGGCAGGTCCGCGCCCAGGCTGACGTCCAGGTTCAGCGCCTTGCCGGAGGTCGAACGCACCGAAGTGGCGCCGTCCGGCTCCCAGCCGTACAGGGACAGCACGTCCGCCACCAGCGCGTTGAAGTCGATGCGCTGCATCACCGCCGGCGGCGTGCGGGCGTATTCGCGGAAATCATCCACCATCTGCTTGAGCGAGGCCACCTGGTTGACGATGGTGTTGGTGGAACGCTCGACGATCTGGGCCTCGGCCGGCGGCAGCTTGCCTTCCAGCTTCATCGCCAGGCGCTCGGCGGACAGCTGGATCGGCGTCAGCGGATTCTTGATTTCGTGGGCCAGGCGGCGCGCCACTTCGCCCCAGGCAACGGTGCGGTTGGCCGATATCACCTCGGTAATATCGTCGAACACCACCAGGTAACCGTTGCCGCGGCCGTCCACCCGCAGGTGGGTGCCGCGCGCCAGCAGCGTCAGCGCCTGCGGCCCGTTGGGGGTGTCGCCCTGCTTGGGCGCGATCTCGAACTGCTGCTGCCAGTGCTGGCGCTCGGACCCCACCGCGGCGTGGGTGGAAAACGCCTGCCGCACGACATTCGCGAATTCGAGCATGCCGTCCACGGTTTCCAGCGGCCGCCCGATCACCGAGCGCAGGTCGGCCTGCAGGATGGTCTGGGCGCCCTGGTTGACGGTGGTGACGCGGAAGGCTTCGTCGAACACCAGCACGCCCGAGGACAGGTTCGACAGCACGCTTTCCAGGTAGACGTTGGACCGCTCGAGCTGCTGGCGGTTGCTCTCGACCATGCGGCGGGCCTCGTCGAGCTGGCGCGTCATGGCATTGAAGGAACGGGTGAGCTGACCGACCTCGTCGCGTTCGGGCGGCTCGGGCAGCGGCCGGTAGTCGCCCACGCCCACGGCCTGGGTGCCGCCCGCCAGGCTGAGCAGCGGCCGCACCAGCCGCTTGGACAGCGACAGCGCCACGGCGATGGCGCCGAAGGCGGCCAGCAGCAGCGCCAGGGTCAGCGTGATGCCATAGAGCTTGCGCAGGCCCAGCCGCGACAGGGCCAGCTCCTGGTAGTCGCGAAAGCCCTGCTGCACCAGGTTGGCGTTGTGCGCGATCTGCTCGGGCACCGGCTGCAGCAATTGCAGCCAGCGCGGCTCGGAGGCGGCGCCCAGCAGGTTGTCGTAGCGGTCAGGCCCGGTCAGCGGGATCACCACGCGCAGGTGCAGCCCGCCGTCGATGCCGGGCTTGACCGGATCGTCGGCCTCGGCCGCCGAATAGCCGCGCGACAGCCGCAGCTGGTTCATCACCGTGGACGGCGGCATCGCCGGCAGCAGCTGGCCGTACTGGCTGGTGGAAAACGCCACCATGCGGCCGCTGCCGGTGAAGACCATGGCTTCCTGCACGCCGTTGGCTTCGCGCAGCCGGGTCAGGGCCAGCGTCACGCCGGTATCGGAGTTGCGGTTCAGCTCGGCCGCCATCGAGCGGGCCCGCGCGTCCAGATCGGCCAGCAGCGAGTCGAGCGCGGCGCGGCCCAGGTTCAGGCCGGCCTCCAGCGCGGTGTCGACCCGCACGTTGAACCAGGACTCGATCGAGCGCGACATGAACTGCACCGAGACCGTGTAGATCAGGGCGCCGGGCACCACGCCGATCAGGGCGAAGGCCAGCGAGAAGCGAGCCGTCAGCCGGGCGCCGAACTGCCGCCGCCGGATCTGCCGCGCCAGCCGCACGGTCAGCGCCACCACCCAGACGAACAGCGCCAGGGCGAAGATGCCGTTAAGAATCAGCAGGATGTCGTAATAACGAGCAAAGCGCGAGGCATTGCCCGTGGACCATGCCAGCAGGCCCAGCAACGCCAGGCCGCTTACCGCGCCGACCATCAGGGCCAGCCGAAGCAACAGCCTCATGAGGGGTCTTTCTCCTTGTCACCCAGCGAGAACGAGAAATCGGTCCACGGCGTGCCCTGGACCCAGGAGCTGCTGTTCAGGGCATTGACCTGGAACGGCCGGGGCAGCAGCGACGTGTCCAGCCGCAGCCGCAACTGGCCGCCATAGACCACGCCTTCGTCGAAATCGTCGGCATCGGCCACCTGCCAGTTGCGCACGTGGCGGATGACGCTCATGGCGTCGTCCAGCGACGCCACCGGGAAGGACAGCTCGCCGACCCCGGCGCGCCACTGGCGCGTCAGCGCGTTGTAGATCACGCGCCAGGTGCGGGAGGTGTCCACCAGGGATTTGTCGAACCACCACCAGCGCTCGCGCGTGATGGTCAGGTCGGCGGTGAAGTACAGGGGCACGCCGCGCTGGGCGGCGTCACGCAGTTGCTGGTTCAGTTCGAACTCGATGTCGGCGTCGATTTCAAGCTTGTCGCCCCGCACCACCGGTTCGACGCGCACCACCTTCGGTTCGGACCCGTGTGCCTGACCGGCCGGCGCCAACGACAGCGCGGCAGTTACGAACAACAACCCCAGAAATAAGCGTGAAATGATGGACATACGACACCGAAACCCCGTCATGCCCCCTATTCTTGGCGATTCAGGACTGCTTGGCAAACAAGGCGTAGAAAAATCCATCGCGTTGCGCCGCGGGTGTTGCATCGACCGCAACTGGCAGCAATTGGCCCGGCGCGTCCAGGCGCTGGGCCTCGGGGTGGCGCTGCAGGAACTCGAGCGCCTGGCGCGTGCCCTCGATCGGGAAGATCGAGCAGGTCACATACAGCAGGCGGCCGCCGGGCGCCACGGTGCGCCAGAGCGCGTCCAGGATCCGCGCCTGCAGCGTGGCGGTACGGCGCACGTCGTTCTCGCGCCGCAGCCAGCGGATGTCGGGATGGCGCCGCACGATGCCCGAGGCGGTGCACGGCACGTCCGCCAGCACGGCGTCGAAGGGCTTGCCGTCCCACCAGGCGTCCAGGTCGGCGGCGTCGGCGGCCTGCAGCCGCACGTGCTCGCCCGCCAGGCCCAGGCGGTCCAGGTTCTGGCCGACCCGCACCAGGCGGTCGGCGTCGGCGTCCAGGGCCAGCAGGTCGATGTCGGCCAGCTCCAGCAGGTGGGCGGTCTTGCCGCCCGGCGCGGCGCAGGCATCCAGCACCCGCATGCCGTCCTTGGGCGCCAGCAACTCGGCGGCCAGCTGGGCGCCGGCGTCCTGCACCGACCACCAGCCCTCGGCGAAACCGGGAAGCTGGGTCACCGGGCGCGGCGTGGCCAGCACCAGGCCGGCCTGGCCCACCGGCTCGGCGGCCAGGCCCGCGTCCTGGAACGCGGCCAACACCTGCTCGCGGCTGGCGCAGCGGCGGTTGACGCGCAGGGTCAGCGGCGCCGGCACGTTGGCCGCCCGCAGGATCTCCTGCCATTGCTGCGGATAGGCCACGCGCAATTGCTTGACCCACCAGCCCGGATGGTTCCATTCGGCCTCGGGGCTGTCTGCCACGGCGGTCTCCAGCGCCGCCCGCTCACGCAGGAAACGGCGCAGGCAGGCATTGAGCAGGCCCTTGAACGAGGCCAGGGAGCGGTTCGAGGACGCGGCCGTAACGGCTTGGTCCACCACGGTGTGGGGCGCGTAGACCGGCATGCCCGGCAGCGCGGCCGCGGCCTCGCCCTCGGCCTTGAGCAGCGTCAGCGACACCAGCAGCAGCGACTCGAACAGCACATTGGGATAGCGCTGTACCAGCTCGCGGCCGACCGCGTCGGCCCAGCCCAGGTAGCGCATCGCGTGGAACGACACCGCCTGGGCCGCGGGACGCAGGGCGCCGTCGACGTCGGCCAGGGCGTCGGTCAACGAACGGCCTTCCAGGACGTCCTCCACCACGCGTGCGCTGGAAAGCATGACGGCGGAAAGCGGGGGAGCCAGATGGGGGGTATCGGAACGCGTGGACATGGCAGCAAATCAAAGGACAAGACCGCTATGGTAGCCCGGCGCGGGCCGCCGCCCCCGCCGACGGCCCCACGGCGGGCGCTGGACGAACCGCGCCGGGCGCGTCACACTGGCCGCTTGCCTCGGAGCCCGCCATGTCCACCGCCACGCTGCTGCTGTTCATCCTGGCCTCGGCCGTCGCCATCGTGACGCCCGGCCCGACCGTGCTGCTCGCCATGAGCAACGGTTCGCGCCACGGCGTGCGCACCGCCTGCTGGGGCATGGGCGGCGCGGTGCTGGCCGACTTCATCCTGGTGGGCGCGGTGGCCTTCGGCCTGGGCGTGGTGCTGGCCGCTTCCGAGGTCGCCTTCCATGTCATCAAGTGGGCGGGCGCGGCCTATCTGGCCTACCTGGGCTGGAAAATGCTGCGCTCGGACGCCGCGCTGGTGCTGCCGGCCGCCGAACCCGGCGCCGCGCGGCCGGCGGGCCTCAAGCTGGGCCTGCGCAGCTTCGTGGTGGCGCTGACCAACCCGAAGGCGCTGCTGTTCATGTCGGCCTTCCTGCCGCAGTTCATCAATACCCAGGCGCCCCTGCTGCCTCAGTACGCCACCGTGGCCGCCGTGCTGGCGCTGATGAACATCCTGACCATGCTGGCCTACGCCACCCTGGGCGCGCAGCTGGTGCGCGCCTTCCGCGGCTCGGGCCTGCGCTGGCTGAACCGGGTCTGCGGCTCGCTCATGATCGGGCTGGCCGGCACCCTGGCGCTGTACCGCCGCAGCGGCGCCTGACGGTCGTCACCGTCCGCCCGGATATTGGGGACACACATCAATGGGTCGCCGCCCCGGCAACCCGCTAAAATAACGGCCCCCCGCCCTGCCGCGCTAAAATTGCGCAGTATTTGATCATTGGCGCCGGCTCGCGCCCACCGAGGTATTCCATGTCTTCCCCCAAAGTCGGCTTTGTCAGCCTGGGCTGTCCCAAAGCCCTGGTCGACTCCGAACGCATCCTGACCCAACTGCGCACCGAAGGCTACCAAGTCACGCCCGAGTACAACGACGCCGACGTCGTGGTGGTCAACACCTGTGGTTTCATCGACAGCGCCAAGGCCGAGTCGCTGGAAGCCATCGGCGAGGCGCTGGCCGAGAACGGCAAGGTCATCGTCACCGGCTGCATGGGCGTCGAGGAATCGGTGATCCGCAACGTGCACCCCAGCGTGCTGGCCGTGACCGGCCCGCAGCAGTACGAGGAAGTGGTGCGCGCCGTGCACGAGGCCGCGCCGCCCAAGAAGGACCACAACCCCTACCTGGACCTGGTGCCGCCGCAGGGCGTCAAGCTGACCCCGCGCCACTACGCCTACCTGAAGATCTCGGAAGGCTGTAATCACCGTTGCAGCTTCTGCATCATCCCGTCGATGCGCGGCGACCTGGTCAGCCGCCCGGTGGGCGACGTGCTCAGCGAGGCCGAGCGCCTGGTCAAGGCCGGCGTCAAGGAACTGCTGGTGATCTCGCAGGACACCAGCGCCTACGGCGTCGACGTCAAGTACCGCAGCGGCTTCTGGAACGGCCGCCCGGTGCGCACCCGCATGACCGAGCTCTGTACGGCCTTGTCCGAAATGGGCGTCTGGACGCGCCTGCACTACGTCTACCCGTACCCGCACGTGGACGAAGTGATTCCGCTGATGGCCGAGGGCAAGATCCTGCCCTACCTGGACATCCCGTTCCAGCACGCCAGCCCGCGCATCCTCAAGGCCATGAAGCGTCCGGCGTTCGAGGACAAGACGCTGGCGCGCATCAAGAAGTGGCGCGAGATCTGCCCCGACCTGACCATCCGCTCGACCTTCATCGTCGGCTTCCCCGGCGAGACCGAGGAAGACTTCCAGTACCTGCTGGACTGGATGCAGGAAGCCCAGCTCGACCGCGTCGGCTGTTTCCAGTATTCGCCGGTGGAAGGCGCGCCCGCCAACCTGCTCGACAACCCGGTGCCGGACGAGGTCAAGCAGGAACGCTGGGAACGCTTCATGGAACTGCAGCAGTCGATTTCCACCGCGCGCCTGGCGCGCAAGGTCGGCCGCGAGATCGACGTGCTGATCGACGAAGTGGACGAAGACGGCGCCGTGGGCCGCAGCGCCGGCGACGCGCCGGAAATCGACGGTTGCGTCTACGTCAGCTCGGACCGCACGCTCAAGGCCGGTGACATGGTGCGCGTGCGCGTCACCGATTCCGACGAATACGACCTCTGGGCCGAGACGGTCTGAGCGTCATGCACGCCGGCGGCATCCGCCGCCGGCTGCCTTCAGGCTTCCAGCAGTTTCAGTCCCGCCACGCCGCCCACGATCAGCGCGATGCACGCCAGCCGCGCGACGGACGGCGAATCCCCGAACAGCGCGATCCCCAGCACCGTGATGCCCACGGAACCGATGCCGGTCCACACCGCGTAGGCGGTGCCGGCAGGCAGATGCCGCATCGCCAGCGTCAGCAGGAAGATGCTGCCCAGGGCCGCGGCGATGCCGATGGCGCTGGGCCAGAAGCGCGTCCAGCCGTCGGCGTACTTCAACGCCAGCGCCATCACGATTTCCACCGCGCTCGCGGCCAACAGGATCCACCAGGCCATCGCGGCCTCCCTTCGAGATTGGAATGCGGCCAGCTTAGGGCCTATAGTTACCCAGGCACAAGTACGCACCTTTTGGTAACCATGAAGGGCCCGACATGGCTGTCTCTCCCGCTTCCTCCGGCGACGTCTTCGACGCCGCCTGCCCGTCGCGCCGCGCGCTCGAGCTGATCTCCGGCAAGTGGGTGCCGCTGGTCCTGCCGGCGCTGGCGCGCGGCCCGCTGCGCAACAACGAACTGCTGCGCAAGCTCGACGGCATTTCACAGAAGATGATGACGCAGACGCTGCGCGACCTGGAGCGCCACGGGCTGGTGCGGCGCGAGGACATGCGCACCGTGCCGCCGCACGTGCGCTATCACCTGACCGACCTGGGGAAATCGCTGAACGTGGCGCTGGTGGCGCTGGATCGCTGGGCCGAAAGGCACCACGCGCAGCTGGACGCGGCGGCGCGCCGCCACGACGCGGCCGCCGCGCGCCGGGCCTGAAGCCGGCAACCCCTCAGTGCTTGGCCAGGAAATCCGACATGTCGTCCGCGTGCTCTTCCTCGACCGCCAGGATTTCTTCCAGCAGGCGGCGCGTGGTCGAATCCTGCTCGCCGATGTAGTCGATCATCTGCCGGTAGCTGTCGATGGCGATGCGCTCGGCGATCAGGTTTTCCTTGATCATTTCCTCGAGCGTGGCGCCCTCGATGTACTCGGAGTGGCTGCGCTCGAGCAGGCCCGTGGGCGACAGGTTGGGCTCGCCGCCCAGCTGCACGATGCGTTCGGCCAGCTTGTCGGCGTGGTCCTGTTCCTGGGTGGCGTGCTCGGCGAATTCCGCCGCCACCGGCTCGGCGTTCAGGCCGCGGGCCATGAAGAAGTGGCGCTTGTAGCGCAGCACACAGACGATCTCGGTGGCCAGCGCTTCGTTCAGCAGCTTGAGCACGGTCTTGCGGTCGGCGCGGTAGGTGTCGGTGACGGCGCCGGACTCGATGTCCTGGCGCGCCTTGGCGCGGATCGCCTTCACATCCATGTCGAAGGGGCGGCTCGCCTTGTCGTGGTTACGGGTCGTGTTTTCCATATCGTTAGCTCCTTGTGGGGTTGGCAATACGACGCTGGACTTCCAGTCGTTCCGAACAACCCAGTCTACCGGCCATGCGAAAAGATGCTGTGTCCAAACATTGCCCATGGCCCCGAATCCGGCCTTCACGCTCCCCGAAAAAACCCGTCCGGCGCTTCTCGTAAACTATCGGCTTCCCGGACGGCCCGTGACGCAATCTGTAACGGGCCCGGCAATAAGTAGCTTCATATGACCCTGAAGAACATCTGCGTGTATTGCGGCTCCAATCCCGGCGCGCGCCCCGAATACCTGGAACAGGCCCGCGTGCTGGCCCGTGAGCTGGTCAAGCGCGACCTCGCCCTGGTCTACGGCGGCTCGGTCGTCGGCATCATGGGCGTGATCGCCAACGAGGTGCTGGCCGGCGGCGGCCGCGTGATCGGCGTGATCCCGGAACTGCTGCAGAAGAAGGAACAGGCCCATCGCGGCCTGACCGAGCTGCACCTGGTGCAGAACATGCACGAGCGCAAGGCCATGATGATGGAAAAGGCCGACGGCTTCATCGCGCTGCCCGGCGGCGCCGGCACGCTGGAGGAGTTCTTCGAGGTCTGGACCTGGGCCCAGCTCAGCATGCACCAGAAGCCCTGCGGCCTGCTGAACATCGCCGGCTACTACGACGCGCTGATGCAGTTCGTCGACCACGCCGTCGACGAAGCCTTCATGCGCCCCCAGCACCGCGACATGCTGGTGGTGGAAAGCGACCCGGCGACGCTGCTGGACCGCTACGCCATCTACGAGCCGCCCAACGTTTCCAAGTGGTTCGAGCCGGTCAAGCCCGAGCATCGCGCCCCCTAACCCGCCCCCAAGGAAAGCCCCGCAATGACCACCGGTTCGTCGTCTCCCGCCAGCACCGAGTCCGTATTGCGCGATTACTTCCACGCCAAGGACGAAAACCGCCCGCACTACATGGCGCGCGCCTTCGCGCCGCAAGCGGTGCTGAAGATGGCCCTGCGCACGCAGGCCATCGCGTTTCCGCCCGAGTCCCACGGCCTGGCCGCGATCACCGACACCTTGGTACGCAAGTTCGGCCAGACCTACGACAACGTCTACACCTTCTACCTGGCGCGGCCCGAGGCCGATGCGCGTCTGTCTGATTATTCCTGTGACTGGATCGTCGGCATGACCGAAAAGGCCACGGGCAATGTGCGCGTGGGCTGCGGCCGCTATGCCTGGACCTTCCAGCCGGAGCCGTACCGCGCCACCCACCTGACCATTACGATCGAGACCATGGTGACGCTGCCGCCCGCCGACGCCGAAGCGGTATTCGGCTGGCTGCTGGCGCTGGACTATCCCTGGACCAACGCCCAGCGCGTCGTCGCGGGCGCGCCGCCGCTTGAAGGCCTGGCGCCAGTGGTGCAGTATCTGCTTCACCCCATGTAGATCGGCATCGGATTTTTTCTTGAAATACGACATCGCAGCTTTTGATTTCGACGGAACCCTGGCGGACACCATGCCCTGGTTCAATTCCATCCTCAACACGGTGGCCGACAAGTACGGCTTTCGCAAGATCGACGCCGCCGAGCGCGATCAACTGCGCCATCGCGACGCCTCCGAGATCCTGAAGTTCCTGGGCATCCCGCTGTGGAAACTGCCCGCCATCATGGCGCACGTGCGCACCTTGATGCAGGAGATCGATCCCGGCGTGCACCTGTTCGACGGCATCCCCGACGCGCTGGCCCGCCTGAAGGCGGGCGGGCTGCGGCTGGCGGTGGTCAGCTCGAATTCGCTGGAGAACGTGCAGCGCGTGCTCGGACCGGACACCGCCGCGCTGTTCGACGACTATGAATGCGGCACCGACCTGTTCGGCAAGGCCGCCAAGATCGACCGCCTGCTACAGCGCCACGGCACCCCGCCGGAACGCTTCCTGCTGGTGGGCGACGAGATGCGCGACATCGACGCGGCCCGCAAGGCCGGCGTGCGCGTGGGATCGGTGGCCTGGGGCTACAACCACGTCGACGCGCTGCGCGACCGCGGCCCCGATGAACTGTTCATGCAGGTCGCAGAACTGCCCGCCGCGCTGGCCTGACGCGGCGCCCCGACAAGGACACGCCCATGGCCCGCAACGTCGAAATCAAGGCAAGGGTCGCCAGCCTGGCGGCCCTCGAATCGCTGGCCGCGGCGCTGTCCGGCAAGGCGCCCGTCGCCATCGCGCAGGACGACACCTTCTTCGCCTGCCCCGACGGCCGGCTCAAGCTGCGCGTATTCGCCGATGGCAAGGGCGAACTGATCTTCTACCGCCGCGCCGACGACACCGGTCCCAGGGAGAGCTTCTACGTCATTTCGCCGACCGCCTCGCCCGACACCCTGCGCGACGCGCTGGGGCTGGCCTATGGCGTGATCGGCCGCGTGCGCAAGCAGCGCCTGCTGTTCATGGCCGGCCGCACCCGCATCCACCTGGATCGGGTCGAGGGACTGGGGGATTTCCTGGAGCTGGAAGTGGTGCTGCGCGACGGCGAAAGCGTCGAGGCCGGCATGGCCGAGGCCCATGAGCTGCTGGCCAGCCTGCGGATCGCGCCGGACCAGCTGTTGTCCGGCGCCTACCTGGACCTGCTGGCCCAGCGCCCCTGAGAACGGGCCGCCCGCCCCGCGGCGGCCGGCCCCTGGCGGCAATGGCGAAGACCGGCCTCAGGCCGGCTGCCAACCCCGCACGAACACATCCACCGGCTGGCGCTTGCCGCCGGCCTTCTGCAACTCCAGCAGGCGCAGCACGCCCTCGCCGGTCGCGATGTCGATGCCTTCGGCATCCGCGCGCAGCACGCTGCCGGGCGCGGCCGCGGCGGGCTGCGGCAAGGCCTGGGCGCGCCACACCTTCACGGGATCGGCCAGGCCGGGCAAGCGGATGCTGGCGCCCGGCACCGGATTGAAGGCGCGCACGCGGCGCGCCAGCAGTTCCGCCGGCTGGCTGCAATCGAGCGCGGCCTCGGCCTTGTCCAGCTTGGCGGCGTAGGTCACGCCGTCCTCGGGCTGCGGGGTCGGCGTCAAGCCGCCCTGGGCCAGCGCGGCCAGGGCCGCCACGATCGCCTCGCCACCGGCCAGCGCCAGCGCGTCGTGCAATTGCGCGGCATTGGTCTCGGCGCCGATCGGCACGACCCGCTCCAGCAGCATGTCGCCGGTATCCAGGCCCGCGTCCATCTGCATGATGGTCACGCCGGTGCGCGCGTCGCCTGCCTCGATGGCGCGCTGGATCGGCGCCGCGCCGCGCCAGCGCGGCAGCAGGCTGGCATGGATGTTCAGGCAACCCAGGCGCGGCAGGTCCAGCACCCATTGCGGCAGGATCAGGCCATAGGCCGCGACCACCATCACGTCGGGCGCGATGCGCTCGAGCAGGGCGCGGGCCTCGGCGGCTTCCTCGGGATAGCGGCCATCCAGCCGCAGGCTGCGCGGCTGGGCGACCTCGATGCCGGCGTCGAGCGCGGCCTGCTTGACCGGGCTCGGGGTCAGCTTGAGCCCGCGTCCGGCCGGACGGTCGGGCTGGGTCATGACCAGGGGAATGTCGTGGCCGGCGGCCCGCAGGGCGTCGAAGGCGATACGGGCGAATTCCGGCGTGCCGGCGAAAACTAGGCGCATGGGGGGTCGGACCGGAAAGAAGGAAACGGGCGTCAGGCGCGCAGCGCTTCGCGCTCGGCCTTTTTCAGCTTGGTCTTGATGCGGTTCTGCTTCAGGTTGGACAGGTATTCGACGAACACCTTGCCTTCCAGGTGGTCGAGCTCGTGCTGCACGCACACGGCCAGGAGGCCGTCGGCCTCGAACTCGAACGGCTTGCCGTCGATGTCCAGCGCCTTGCAGCGGATGCGCGAGGCGCGCTCGACTTCGTCGTAGATGCCGGGGACCGACAGACAGCCTTCCTCGTAGATCTTGTAATCGTCGCTGTGCCAGGTGATCTCGGGATTGATCAGCACCAGCAGCTGATTGCTTTCTTCGGAGACGTCGATGACGACCACGCGCTCGTGCACGTCGACCTGCGTCGCGGCCAGGCCCACGCCCGGCGCGTCGTACATGGTGTCGGCCATGTCGCGCACCAGTTGGCGGATGCGGTCATCGACCTCGGCGACCGGCTTGGCCTTCTTGTGCAAGCGCGGATCCGGGTAGCGAAGAATAGGGAGTAATGCCATTGAAAAGGAATCGTCGGTAATAGTGCCTGACCAACAGTTTAATTCATTAGATTCTTGATTTCTAATAGTTTTCGGCTAACCCGGGGATTATCCGGCCCCACCCGCCCCCGATTTACGGCCCCTTCCGGCCGGGACCATTCGATCCCCCTTGCCGGGACCGCCGTGGCCGCCATGCGACACTCTCGAACGATCGGCGCCCCAAGGGCGCCCACCCTCCCGTTTCCTTCGCGCCGGCCCGCCGGCGCCCTTGCCATGCCGCTCACCCATACCGCCGCTGAATTGTCCGCCTGGTTGCGCCTGTCCCTGGAGCCCGGTATCGGCTCGGCCACGGCCTGCACCCTGCTGGGCGCGCTGGGCCTGCCGGAACAGATCTACGCGCAGCGCGCCTCGGCCCTGGCGCGCCAGCTGCCGGACGCGCTGGCCCGTCAGCTGGCCGCGCCCATGCCGGCCGAGATGGCCGCGCAGGTCGACAGCGCGCTGCAGTGGGTCGAGGCGCCCGGCCATCACATCCTGACGCTGGCCGATCCCACCTATCCGCAAAGCCTGCTCACCATCGCCGACCCGCCCATCCTGCTCTACGTCAACGGCGACCCGGCCTATCTGCAGGGGCCGGCGCTGGCGGTCGTGGGCGCCCGCAACGCGACCCCCGGCGGCCAGGAAAACGCCCGCGCCTTCTCCCGCTACCTGGCCGGCAATGGCTGGCGCGTGGTCAGCGGGCTGGCGCTGGGCATCGACGCGGCGGCCCATGAGGGCGCGCTGGAAGCCGGCACCGGCGGCGCCGGCACGGTCGCGGTGATGGGCACCGGCATCGACCGCATCTACCCGGCGCGGCATCGCGACCTGGCGCATCGCATCGCCGCGCACGGCGCGCTGGTGTCCGAATTGCCGATGGGGACCGGCGCCCTGCCGCAGCACTTTCCCAAGCGCAACCGCATCGTGGCCGGCCTGGCGCGCGGCGTGCTGGTGGTCGAGGCCGCGAAACAGAGCGGCTCGCTCATCACCGCGCGGCTGGCGGGCGAAAGCGGGCGCGAGGTGTTCGCCATTCCCGGCTCGATCCACTCGCCGCTGTCGCGCGGTTGCCATGCGCTGATCCGCCAGGGCGCCAAGCTGGTGGAAACCGCGGCCGACATCACCGACGAATTGGGCGGCGGCCCGCGGCCCGGCGCCCGCCCCGCCGCGCCGGCCGAGGAAGCCGCCCCCCATCCGGTGCTGGAGGCGCTGGGCTTCGACCCGCTGCACCCGGACGCGATCCAGGCCCGCTGCGGCCTGGATACCGCCGACCTGCAGGCGCAATTGCTGGAGCTGGAGCTGGCCGCGCGCGTGGCGCGCCTGGACGACGGCCGCTTCCAACGCCTGAAATAAGGGACCGCGCCACGGGCAAGGCCGGGGCCGGCCAGCGCCCGGACAACCCTTGGCCCGGCCGCGAGCGGGGCCGGATGCGATGGCGCTAATATTGGCGTTGGCGCCGAGCCGCCGCCGCGGCCGCCCCCGATACCGATACAGGAAGAGACATGGCATTGCCCACACGCGTCAAGATCGTCGAGGTTTCGCCCCGCGACGGTCTGCAGAATGAAAAGGAATTCGTCCCCACCGACATCAAGGTGGAACTGATCGACCGCCTCGCGGCCGCCGGTTTTCCCAACGTCGAGGCGGCCTCGTTCGTGTCGCCCAAGTGGGTGCCGCAGATGGCCGACGGCGCCGACGTCATGGCGCGCATCCAGCGCCGCCCGGGCACGATCTATTCGGTGCTCACGCCCAACATGAAGGGCTTCGAGGGCGCGCTGGCGGCCGGCGCGGACGAGATCGTCATCTTCGGCGCGGCCAGCGAGGCCTTCTCGCAAAAGAACATCAACTGCTCGATCGCCGAATCCATCGCGCGCTTCGAACCCGTGGTGCAGGCCGCCCGCGAAGCCGGCATCCGCGTGCGCGGCAGCATCAGCTGCGCGCTGGGCTGTCCCTACCAGGGCGAAGTGCCGATCGAATCCGTGGTCGACGTGGCCCAGCGCTACCTGGCCATGCAGGTCGACGAGATCGACGTGGCCGACACCATCGGCGTGGGCACGCCGCAGCGCGTGCGCGACGTGATGGCCGCGGTCACCCGCGTGGTGGACCCGGCGCGCGTCTCCGGCCACTTCCACGACACCTACGGCCAGGCGCTGGCCAACATCCTGGCGTCGCTGGAGACCGGCATCTCGATCTTCCACGCCTCGGTGGCCGGCCTGGGCGGCTGCCCCTACGCCAAGGGCGCGACCGGCAACGTCGCGACCGAAGACGTGCTGTACATGTTGCGCGGCCTGGACATCGACACCGGCGTCGACTTCGACGCGGTGGTGGATATCGGCCAATGGATGTCGGCCAACCTCAATCGCAAGGGCTCCAGCCGGGCCGGCAACGCCATTGCCGCCAAGCGGGCCGCCTGACGCGAAACGCCGTAGAATGGCTGCGCGCGTTTCGCGTGAGCGCCCGGGTCGACCGGCGCAAGTCTTTCCGCAACGCTACCGGAACTCCGCAGCCGCATGACGTCCCCCGTCCCGTCCCCCTCGCCCGAGGAACACGCCGCCCTGCTCCGCGCCCTCGGCCCGCTGCCCCTGTCGGGACAGGCGTGGCCCGATTGGGTGCGCATCCTGACCTGGGTGATCCTGGCGGTGCTGGGCGTGCAGGTGGTCACCACCGCCATCCGCGCGCCGGGCCAGCCGCTCGAAAGCTCGATGGCGCTGGTGGTGGGGCTGTGCTTCATCGGCCTGCTGTTCGTGTCCTGGCACATGCAGACGTCCATCACCACCATCGACGAGCGCGGCTTGCGCCAGACCTGGTTCTCGCGCCGCGAGGTGGCCTGGGAAGACGTGCGCGAAGCGCGCTTCGTGCCGATGATCTTCTCCAAGCGGCTGGTGGTGTTCACGCACCGCGGCCGGCCCGTGATCTTCCAGGGCGGCACGCGCGAGCTGCGCGCTGCCTTCACCCAGATCGCGCAGGTGTACCGGCGCCGCTGACGGTCCGGGCAGAAGGCCCGCCACACCATGCGCGCCCAATAAAAAAACCGATGCCGCGGCATCGGTTTTTCATTGGCGCATCCGACCGGCGCGCCGGACCAAGACGCGCTCAGCGGATCGGCAGCGCGTACATCAGGCCGCCCTGCGTCCATTGCGCATTCAGGCCGCGCTTGATCTTCAGCGGGCTGCCCTCGCCGACGTTGCGCTCGAAGCTCTCGCCGTAGTTGCCCACCTGCTTGACGATGTTGTAGGCCCACTTCTCGTCCAGCCCCAGGTTGGCGCCGCCGCCGGGCGTCACGCCCAGGATGCGCTTGATGTTGGGGTTGTCGCTCTTGGCCTGCTCGTCGACGTTCTTGGAGGTCACGCCGTATTCCTCGGCCTCGATCATGGCCGACAGCGACCAGCGCACGATGTTCAGCCAGGCGTCGTCGCCCTGGCGCACGAACGGACCCAGCGGTTCCTTCGAGATGATCTCGGGCAACACCACGTAGTCGTCGGGCTTCTGCAGCTTGGAGATGCGGATCGAGGCCAGGCCCGAGGCGTCGGTCGAAAACACGTCGCAGCGGCCCGCGGCAAAGGCGTTGACCACTTCGTTGAAGGTCTCGATCACCACCGGCTTGTAGGTGACCTTGTTGGCGCGCGCCCAGTCGGCCAGCGTGTTCTCGTTCGAGGTGCCAGTCTGCAGGCAGATGGTCGCGCCGTTGATTTCCTTGGCGCTCTTGACGCCCAGCGACTTGGGCACCAGGAAGCCCTGGCCGTCGTAGAAGTTGATGCCCGCGTGGATGATGCCCAGCGCGGTGTCGCGCTGCTGGGTCACGGTGGTGTTGCGGGTCAGCACGTCGACTTCGCCCGACTGCAGCGCGGTGAAGCGCTGCTGCGAGTTCAGCGGAACGACCTTGATCTTGTCGGCGTCGCCGAACACGGCCGCGGCGATGGCGCGGCACAGGTCCACGTCCAGCCCCTGCCACTTGCCCTGCGCGTCGGGCGCGGAGAAGCCCGCGAAGCCCGTGGTGGTGCCGCAGGTGACCGCCCCGCGCTGGCGCACGACGTCCAGCGTCGCGGCTTGTGCCCCTTGTGCCGCGGCAAACAACAACGCCGCGCCCGCCAACCCTTTTGCAATGTTCATGACTTGTTTTCCTGTTGTACCGGGACGCGCAGGCGCCCTGTTGTAGCGGGGCGCGCAAGCGCGCCGAGGCGAGAAGCTTATCGGCATGAAGCGCCCGCGCCAAATAACAAGCGCTTATTTGGGTATATCACGCCGCCAGCGAAATCGACACCGGCTGGTTGGCCTCGCAGGCGTCCAGCGCGCGGCTGAGCCGCTGCATGCCCTGCGCGATCTGGCTTTCGTTCATGGTGGCGAACGACATGCGCATGGCGTGCAGGTCGGCCTTGCCCGCGTCCGCGTAGAACGCCTTGCCCGGCACATAGACCACTTCGTGCTCGATGGCGTATGGCAGCAGGCGGGTGGCATCGACCTCGCCGGTCAGGCGCGCCCAGAAAAACATGCCGCCCTCGGGCTTGCGGAACGTGATGCGGCCGTCGAGCTCGCGCGTCAGGCCTTCGGCCATGGCGTCGCAACGCAGGCCATAGGCGGCGCGGATGCGCGGCACGTGTTCTTCGTAGCGGCCGTTGGCCAGGTATTGCGCCACCACTTCCTGGATCCAGGCGGACGAGGCCATGTCGTCGGCGGCCTTGGCGCCGACGCAGCGGCGGCGGATCTCGGGCGGGGCCACCAGCCAGCCGATGCGCAGCGCGGGCGCCATGGTCTTGGACATGCTGGCCAGGTACACGGCCCAGTTGCGGGCTTCGCCCTCGGCCAGCGCCATGATCGGCGGCACGGCTTCGCCGGCAAAGCGCAGTTCGCTGTAGGGATCGTCCTCGACGATCAGGAAGCGGTGCTTGACCGCCAGTTCCAGCAGCCGCAGGCGGCGCTGGCGCGAGATGGTGGCGCCACAGGGATTGGAGAACGAGGCCACCACGCAGACGATCTTGGGCTTGATGCGCGCGGCCAGTTCGTCCAGCGCGTCGATATCGACGCCGTCCGGGCCGGACGGCACGGTGTGCACGGTGGCGCCGGTGTAGCGCAGCGCCTGCACGGAATTGGGAAACGCGGGCGATTCGATGATGGCGTGGTCGCCGGGCTGCAGCATCACGCGGCTCAGCAAGGCCATGGCCTGCTGCGAACCGCCGGTGACGGCCAGTTCGGTGTCCGGATTGCAGGGCAGGCCGCGCGCCGCCGACAGGCGCGCCAGTTCGTTGCGCAGGCTGGCCTGGCCATCGATGTTGGAGTACTGCAGGCAGGCGCCCAGGCGCGCCAGCACCTGGGTCGACGCGATCGTCAGGCCGTCCACGTCGAACAGCTCCTGCGCGGGATAGCCGCCCGCCAGCGAAATGGTGCCGGGGCGCATCGCGTAGGGCATCAGCGAGCGGATCGGGGAAGCGGGGGGATTCAGGAAAGGCGTGGCAAAAGCGTACTCGGGCGCGGCGCTGGACATGGCGGAAGGGACGACGAGGAGAAAGGAAGGACCCGCGCCGTGCAGGGACGGCGCCGGCGGGTTTAGAACATTGAAATCTAAACAAATATCGACAAATTCTAAGCCTGCCGCTCAGACAGGGTCAACGAAGACGCGCCCGCGCGCGGCCCGGTGTGGCGAAACGGTGCACGCGCGTCCTACACTATGGGACATTCCGTTCCCAAGAGACCCGCATGACCGATGTAGACACCATGGCCAGCCGCCTGGCCCGGATCCGGCAACGCATCGCCCAGGCCTGCGAACGCGCCGGCCGGACGCCGGACAGCGTGACGCTGCTGCCCGTCAGCAAGACGTTCGAGGTGGATGCCGTGCGCGAGGCCATGGCCCTGGGCCTGACCCGTTTCGGCGAGAACAAGACCCAGGAACTGCGCCAGAAGGCGGCCGCGCTGGCGGGCCAGGGCCTGCAATGGGTCCTGATCGGCCACTTGCAGACCAACAAGGCCAAGGACGCGGCGCGCGACGCCACCGAGCTGCAATCGCTCGACCGGCTCGACCTGGCCGAGGCCCTGCACCGCCGCCTGGTCAATGAGGGCCGGACCCTGGACGTGCTGGTGCAGGTCAAGACCTCCAGCGAACCCAGCAAGTACGGCATGGCCCCCGACGACGTGGCGGCGTTCCTGCGCCGCGTCACGGCGGACTTCCCCACCCTGCGGGTGCAGGGCCTGATGACGATGGCGGCCAATTCGCCCGACCCGCTCGAAGTGCGCGCCTGCTTCCGCGGCCTGCGCGAGCTGCGCGACCGCCTGCGCCAGGAAGGCATCGCCGGGGTGTCGCTGGAGCGCCTGTCCATGGGCATGAGCGGCGATTTCGAGCTGGCGATCGAGGAAGGCTCGACCGAAGTGCGTATCGGCACCGCCCTCTTCGGCGCCCGCAGCTACCCCGATCCGCAATAAGCCGCTGTTTCCGGGGTCGTAAACGAGCGCACATTGCCGGGCGGCCGGGGCATAATACCCTCGCAAAAAAACGAGGAGACACCCCATGCACAAACACGCCCGGCGCCTCTTGGCGCTTGCCGCCCTGTCGCTGGCCGCCACCGCGGCCACGGCCCAATCCTGGCCCACCCAACCCGTCCGCTGGATCGTGCCCTACCCGGCCGGCGGCGGCGCCGACGTGGTCGCGCGCACCGTCGCCAGCGGCATCGAGAAGCCGCTCGGCCAGACCATCGTGGTCGAGAACCGCCCCGGCGCCGCCACCATCATCGGCGCCACCGCGATCTCGCAGGCCGAACCCAGCGGCTACGTCGTCGGCACCGCCGATTCCGGCACGCTGGCGTACAACCCCACGCTGTACGCCAAGCTGGCCTACGACCCGTCCAAGTTCACCTACATCGGCGGCATCGCCAAGTTCCCGCTGCTGCTGGCGGTGAACGTCAACTCGCCCTACAAGACGGTCGACGACGTGATCCAGGCCGCCAAGAAGGAACCCGGCAAGCTGACCGCCGCCTCGGCCGGCGCCGGCTCGCCGCACCACCTGGCGCTGGAGCTGTTCAAGCAGCGCACCGGCGCCAACCTGCTGCACGTGCCCTACAAGGGCGCGGCGCCCGCCATCCAGGATCTGCTGGGCGGACAGGTGGACGTGATGTTCATCGACCTGGCCGCGGGCCTGCCCAACGTCAAGGCCGGCAAGCTGCGCGTGCTGGCCGCGGCCACGCCCGAGCGCGTCGCCGTGCTGCCGGACACGCCCACCATGGCCGAGCAGGGGGTGTCGGACTTCACCGCCTACGCCTGGCAAGGCCTGGTCGCGCCCGGCGGCCTGCCCGAGCCGGTGGTCAAGAAACTGTCCGCCGAACTCGACGCCGCGCTGAAGTCGCCCGCCGTATCGCAGAAGATGCTGGACATGGGCGTCATCCCCATGCCGCTGTCGGCGCAGGAATTCAAGGCCTATGCCGACAAGGAACGCACCGCCTGGGCGGAAGTCATCAAGAAGGCCAACATCAAGCTCGAATGAGCGCGACCTGCCTGATATGAAAAACGCGGCCTTGCGGCCGCGTTTTTTCTTGGGTGGCGAGGTTCGCTCCGGCGCTCACTTGCGCGGCAACGTCACCACCATGCGCAATGCCTCGACGCATTGCCGGCCCTGCGCGATCGCCTGCCCGAAGGCCTCCGAGCCGATCTCGTCATGGCTGAACCAGCTGACCTTCCTGGCGCTGCGGTAGCGGTACTGGTAGCCCGACTTGGACGGCTTGCCGTCCAGATCCACGTCGATCCATGGCGAACGCACCTGGCAATGCAGCGGCGCCGCGTCGACCTTGCCGCCGGCCAGCGTCACGTCATAGGACGTGGTTTCCGGCGTGCCAAGGTAGATGTCGGCCAACTGGCCCGCCTGGCGGTAGCGCGCGAAGAACTCCCAGTCATCGCTCAGTTCGGTGTGCGTGTAGACCTGCTGGCGGCCGACCCGTGCCAGCGCCCGCAGGTCCACCAGCGCGGCGTCGATGCGGTAGGCCGCCGGCACCACGAAATCGCTGGCGGCGCGGCGCAGCTGGCAGTCGCGGTTCTCGGCGGCGAAGCCGCGGCACAGCGCCTGGTCCATGGCCGTCGCGCCGTTCTGCTGGTCGCCCGCGCTGATTTCCGCGGCCACCATGCGCGCGACCTCGACCGAGGCGCGCACCTCGGCCTGTCCGTCGTCGCCGAATTGCGCATGGCGCGTCACCGCGACGCTGGACGCGGGGCGTTCCAGCGGGATGTCCTCGCGCCGCACATTACCCTGGCCGTCCATGACGAAGGCCCAGCGCTGCTGGATGTCGGGCATGGTGAAACCCGGCACGAACACCGGATTGGTGGGATCCAGCCACCAGGTCTCGCCCTGCACCTGGGCGCGCACGATGGCGTGGTTGGGCGCCGACAGCCCCGGCAGCAACACCGACGGCGCCACGGTGCCGCGCGTCACCAGCGCGGGTTCGGCGGCGATGCCGGCCGCGCGCAGCATGGCGGTCAGCAGCACCGACAGGTCCTTGCAGTCGCCGTAGCCGCGCCGTTCGATCTCGTCCAGCGCGAACGGGATCTGCCCGCGCTCGCTGCTGCGCCAGTCGCCCAGGTAGCGATAGCGTTCGTGGATGTGGCGCATCAGGCTGGCCACGGCCTGCGCCGGCGTCTTGCCCTGCTGCGCCGCGACGGCCTTGGCCGCGCCATCGGGCAGCGCGGCCGCCAGGATGGCGTTGTAGCGCGCCGCGAACGGACCGAAGTGGTCCTGCAGCGCGGCCGAACTGCCGATCTCCAGGCGCGGCGACTGGCGCAGATAGCCCTTGTCCGACTCGTTGACGTAGGCGTAGTAGTACGGCGTGGCCTTCAGTTCCACCGTGATGCGCCGCGCGTCGGGCGTGGCCTCGACGCGGTAGGCGTCCATCGCCTCGGTGCGCCAGACCATGGGGCGGTCGGCGCTGAACTCGGCGCGGAAGCGCTCCTGGCGTACGGCCCGCGGCTGCAAGCCCAGCACATAGTGGAATTGCGTCGCCGACGGGATGCCGGCATAACGCTCGCGCAGCGTGTAGACGATGGTGCTGCCCACCCGCAGGTTGGGAAAGGCCAGCGAGGTCTGCTTGTTGCGCAGGAAGCCCTGGTCCGGATTCGGCGCCATGCGGGTGTCGATCTGGTCGGCGGTCAGCGGCACCGGCTTTTCGCCGGGCTGGATCAGCTCGGCGCGCTCGACCTCGACGCTGTCGTTCTCGGCATAACTGCGGTCGATGCGCGAGACCAGCTCGCGTCCGGCCAGCGTCAGGATGGTGTAGCGGTACGTGCTGACGCACTCGGTACTGTTGTCCTGGCCGAAGCGGCAGTGGAATTCGGTGTCGCCGGACAGCGGCGCTTCGGCGACAGGTTGCAGGGCGCCCTGGGCGGGCAGGCTGGCCATGGTCGCGAGGACGGCGGCGAGGAGCGGGGTTCGGGGGAAAACGGGCATGGAAACTGCTGACACCTCACATTACAATTGAGACGCAATGTTATTTGCAATGAAATAGCAGCACAAGTCGCCGCGGCTACGGCGCGCCCGCGCCGCCGCGCGCAAAACAAAACGCCCGGCGAATCCGCCGGGCGTTGCGAGACGCGGCAATCCGGCCATCGGCCGGCGGCGCGCTACACCAGCACGCGCTCGATGCCGCCCGCGTTGGCGCGGCGCACGTAATCTTCCATCCAGCCTTCGCCCAGGATGTGGCGCGCCATCTCGACCACGATGTAGTCGGCGTCCATGCCCGTATCACCCTGGTAGCGCGACAGGCCCTGCAGGCACGACGGGCACGAGGTCAGCACCTTGACGTCGCCCGTGAAGCCATCCGTGCGCAGCGCGGCGTCGCCCTTGAGCAGCTCTTCCTGCTTGCGGAAACGCACCTGGGTCGAGATGTCCGGCCGGCTGACCGCCAACGTGCCCGACTCGCCGCAGCAGCGGTCGCTCTTGACGGCGCCGTCGCCCACCAGCGACCGCACCGTCTTCATCGGATCCTGCAGCTTCATCGGCGTGTGGCAGGGGTCGTGGTACATGTAGCGCACGCCCTTGGCGCCCTCAAGCTTGATGCCCTTTTCCAGCAGGTATTCGTGGATGTCGATCAGGCGGCAGCCCGGGAAGATCTTCTCGAACTCGTAGCCGGCCAGCTGGTCGTAGCAGGTGCCGCAGCTGACCACCACGGTCTTGATGTCCAGGTAGTTGAGCGTGTTGGCGACGCGGTGGAACAGCACCCGGTTGTCGGTGATGATCTGCTCGGCCTTGTCGGTCATGCCGTTGCCGCGCTGCGGATAGCCACAGCACAGGTAGCCCGGCGGCAGCACGGTCTGCACGCCGGCATGCCACAGCATCGCCTGGGTGGCCAGGCCGACCTGCGAGAACAGGCGTTCCGAACCGCAGCCCGGGAAGTAGAACACCGCTTCCGTGTCGGCCGTGGTGGCCTTCGGGTCGCGGATGATCGGCACGTAGTTCGCGTCCTCGATGTCCAGCAGCTTGCGCGCGGCCTGCTTGGGCAGCCCGCCAGGCATCTTCTTGTTGACGAAGTGCACCACCTGCTCGCGCAGCGGCGGCTTGCCGACCGTGGCCGGCGGCGCCGAGGTCTGCTTCTTCACCAGGCCCGACAGCAGGTCATGCGCGGCGCGCTGCACCTTGTAGCCCACGCCCACCATCGCCTTGCGGGTGGCGTTGATGGTGGCCGGATCCTTGGCGTTCAGGAAGAACATGGCGCTGGCCGTGCCCGGATTGAACGACTTGCGGCCCATGCGCCGCAGCACGGCGCGCATGTTCATCGACACGTCGCCGAAGTCGATGTCGACCGGACAGGGGTTGTAGCACTTGTGGCAGACGGTGCAGTGGTCGGCCACGTCCTCGAATTCTTCCCAGTGCTTGAGGCTGACGCCGCGGCGGGTCTGCTCTTCGTACAGGAAGGCCTCGACCAGCAGCGAGGTTGCCAGGATCTTGTTGCGCGGCGAATACAGCAGGTTGGCGCGCGGCACGTGGGTGGCGCACACCGGCTTGCACTTGCCGCAGCGCAGGCAGTCCTTGATCGAATCCGAGATGGCGCCGATGTCGCTCTGCTGCATGATGAGCGACTCGTGGCCCATCAGGTTGAAGCTGGGCGTCCAGGCATGGCGCAGGTCGGCGCCGGGCATCAGCTTGCCGGCGTTGAAGTGGCCATTGGGGTCGACGCGGCGCTTGTAGTCCTGGAACGGCGCCAGCTCGGCTTCCGTCAGGAACTCGTACTTGGTCAGGCCGATGCCATGCTCGCCCGAGATCACGCCGTCCAGGTCGCGGGCGATCTGCATGATGCGCTCGACGGCCTGGTGGGCCTCCTGCAGCATGCCGTAGTCGTCCGAGTTGACGGGGATGTTGGTGTGCACGTTGCCGTCGCCGGCGTGCATGTGCAGCGCCACGAACACGCGGCTCTTGAGCACGCGGCCATGGATCGCGACCAGCTCGTCCAGGATCGGCTTGCGCGCCGCGCCCGAGAACGCGGCCTGCAGGCCGGCCAGCACTTCGGTCTTCCACGACACGCGGATGGTGCGGTCCTGCACCACGTCGAACACGCGCGCCTGCGGATGCGCCGCCAGGCGCTCGGCCAGCGCCGCGCTGACGTGCGACAGGCCCAGCCCGTCCAGCTGCGGCATGGCTTCGGCCAGCGGCAGGTCCAGGTTGTCCAGCAGCCATTGCCAGCGCTGGCGCGCCGCGGCCAGCAGCTCGATGGCCTGGCGCGTGCGCTCGGCCAGCACCTCGGCGCGGGTCTCGTCGTCGGCGGCGTCTTCCGCCTTGCCGACCGGCAGCGGCGTACAGAGGTAGCCGTCCAGCGCGCCCAGCAGACGCAGCTTGTTGCGGGTCGACAGCTCGATGTTGATGCGCTCGATATGGTCGGTGTATTCGCCCATGCGCGGCAGCGGGATCACCACGTCTTCGTTGATCTTGAAGGCGTTGGTGTGGCGCGCGATCGCGGCGGTGCGCGAGCGGTCGAGCCAGAATTTCTTGCGGGCCTCGGCGCTCACCGCGACGAAGCCTTCGCCGTGGCGGGTGTTGGCCAGGCGCACCACTTCGCTGGCGGCCGCGGCCACCGCGTCCTCGTCGTCACCGACGATGTCGCCGATCAGCACCATCTTGGGCAGCGAACCGCGCTTGCTCTTGGTGGCGTAGCCGACCGCGCGCAGGTAGCGTTCGTCCAGGTGCTCCAGGCCGGCCAGGATGGCGCCGCGGGCGCGGCCCTCGCCGTCCAGGTAGCCCTTGACCTCGACGATCGACGGAATCGCGTCGCGCGCCTGGCCGAAGAATTCCATGCAGACCGTGCGGGTGTGCTTGGGCATGCGGTGCAGCACCCAGCGCGCCGACGTGATCAGGCCGTCGCAGCCTTCCTTCTGGATGCCCGGCAGGCCGGCCAGGAACTTGTCGGTGACGTCCTTGCCCAGGCCTTCCTTGCGGAACACGCGGCCGGCGATTTCCAGGGTCTCGGTCTTGAGCAGGCGCTCGCCCGGCTTGCCGCGGCCATCGAACCACTTGAGTTCGAAGCGGGCCACATCCACGTCGTGGATCTTGCCCATGTTGTGCGCCAGGCGCGTCACTTCGAGCCAGTTGCCGTCCGGGTCGACCATGCGCCACCAGGCCAGGTTGTCGAGCGCGGTGCCCCACAGCACGGCCTTCTTGCCGCCGGCGTTCATGGCGATGTTGCCGCCCACGCACGAGGCCTCGGCCGAGGTCGGGTCCACGGCGAACACGAAACCGGCCGCCTCGGCCGCTTCCGACACCCGCTTGGTCACCACGCCGGCGCCGGCATGGATGACGGCCACGGGCTCGGTGAGCCCGGGCAGGATACAGGACTCGACCTTGCCCAGCTTGTCGAATTTCTCGGTGTTGATGACGGCCGACTTCCAGGTCAGCGGAATCGCGCCGCCGGTATAGCCGGTGCCGCCGCCGCGCGGCACGATAGTCAGGCCCAGCTCGATACAGGCGGTGACCAGCGCGGCGATCTCGTCTTCCGTGTCCGGCGTCAGCACCACGAACGGGTACTCCACGCGCCAGTCGGTGGCGTCGGTCACGTGCGAGACGCGCGACAGGCCGTCGAACTTGATGTTGTCGCGCGCGGTGATGCGGCCCAGCACCTTCTGCGCCTGCTTGCGCAGCATGGCGGTCTGGTCGAACTCGCCCTCAAAGGCGGCAATGGCCGAACGCGCCCGGCCCAGCAGGCCCAGCACTTTCTCGTCGCGATGCGGATCGTGGCCGACCTCGGCCGGCGCGCCGGGTTCGCGGCGGCGGTCGATCTCGCCCAGCCGATGGTGCAGCGCATCGATCAGTTGCTTGCGGCGCTTGGGGTTGTCCAGCAGGTCGTCCTGCAGGTACGGGTTGCGGCGCACCACCCAGATGTCGCCCAGCACCTCGTACAGCATGCGGGCGGAGCGCCCGGTGCGGCGTTCGCCGCGCAGGTCGGTCAGCAGGCTCCAGGCGTCATCGCCCAGCAGCCGGCCGACGATCTCGCGATCGGAGAACGACGTGTAGTTGTAGGGGATTTCGCGCAGTCGCGCGGGTGTTGCGGGCGGCGTCGCCCCGTTCAAGATGTGGCTGGCGAGTGGGGCGTTCATGGCGGCAAGAGGGGGCCCTTAAAAAATTATTTTATGCCATTGGCCGGAACTGCCCCCGAATACCCCCAGGGAAATGCTCAAAACCCGCAAAATATCGCCGCAATACGTCCCTTATTAAGCGAGGCGTCAGCGCTAGACCTGCCCCGGGAACAGCCACAACAGGCTGGCCGTCATGGCCAGGTAGCGCAGGAACTTGCCGATGGCCATATAGGCCACGCAAGGCCAGAACGGCAGCCGCAACCAGCCGGCCACGGCGCACAGCGGATCGCCCACCCCCGGCAGCCAGGACAGCAGCAGGGCCGGCGGCCCCAGGCGATGGATCCAGGCATGCGCCCGTTCGTTCCAGCGGCCCCGCATGCGATGTTCGTCCGCCGCATGGGGATGGCGCTCCTTCCAGCGCTGGAAGGCCTTTTCCGCGCCCAGGCCCATGGCGTAGCTGATGGCGCCGCCGATGGTGTTGCCGGCGGTCGCCACCAGGATGGCGGGCCAGAACATGTCGGGCGACAGTTTGATGTAGCCGAACACCGCCGGCTCCGAGCCAAGCGGCAGCAAGGTGGCCGAAATCAGCGAAACGATGAAGATGGCGGGCAGGCCCACCGAGGGCAGGGCCAACAGGTTGAGCAGCCAATGGATGGCGGATAGCAGGCTTTCTTCCATGATGCCGACGAGTGTAGCCGCGTGCGGGGCCGTCCCGTCCGGTCCATGACGAAACCGGCGGAAAACCGTCGGGCGGCACGGCTTTCCCTGCAATAATCCCGCTCACGCCATCGGGCCCGCGAGCCTGGCGCTCCATTTTTCCGCCCCTACCCCAAGCGCAGTCCATGTCCACCGATTATCTGAAACGCATCCTGACCTCCAAGGTCTACGACGTCGCGGTCGAATCGCCGCTCGAAGCCGCGCCCCTGCTGTCGCAGCGCATGGCGAACACGATCCTGCTCAAGCGCGAGGACACCCAGGCGGTATTCAGCTTCAAGCTGCGCGGGGCGTACAACAAGATGGCCAACCTCACGCCGGCGGCGCGCAACCGCGGCGTGATCGCGGCCTCGGCCGGCAACCACGCCCAGGGCGTGGCGCTGGCCGCGTCCCGGCTCGGCTGCCGCGCGGTCATCGTCATGCCCACCACCAGCCCGCAGGTCAAGATCGACGCGGTGCGCCGGCTGGGCGGCGAAGTGGTGCTGGCCGGCGAGAGCTTCTCGGACGCCTACGCCCACGCGCAGACGCTGGAAAAGAAACAGAAACTGACTTTCGTGCACCCTTTCGACGATCCCGACGTGATCGCCGGCCAGGGCACGGTGGGCATGGAGATCCTGCGCCAGCACCCCGGTCCGATCGACGCCATCTTCGTGGCCATCGGCGGCGGCGGCTTGATCGCCGGCGTGGCCGCCTACATCAAGCAACTGCGCCCCGAGATCAAGATCATCGGCGTGCAGACCGAGGACTCGGACGCCATGCTGCGCAGCGTGCGCGCCGGCCGCCGGGTGCAATTGAACGACGTGGGGCTGTTCTCGGACGGCACCGCCGTCAAGCTGGTGGGCGCCGAGACCTTCAAGCTCACCCGCAAGTACGTCGATGATTTCGTGGTGGTGGACACCGACTCGATCTGCGCCGCCATCAAGGACGTGTTCCAGGACACCCGCAGCGTGCTGGAACCGGCCGGCGCCATGGCCGTGGCCGGCGCCAAGCAGTACGCCGCCGAGCACAAGCTCAAGGACAAGACGCTGGTCGCCATCGCCTGCGGCGCCAACATGAACTTCGACCGCCTGCGCTTCGTGGCCGAACGCGCCGAGGTCGGTGAAATGCGCGAAGCCGTCTTCGCCGTCACCATGCCGGAACAGCGCGGCAGCTTCCGCCGCTTCTGTGAACTGGTCGGCGAGCGCAGCGTCACCGAGTTCAACTACCGCATTTCCGATTCGGACCGCGCCCACGTATTCGTCGGCCTGCAGGTGTCATCGCCCGCCGAACCCGACAAGATCGCCAACCACTTCCGCCGCCATGGTTTCGACACGCTCGACCTGACGCACGATGAAATGGCCAAGACCCACTTGCGCCACATGGTCGGCGGCCGGTCCGCGCAGGCGCGCGACGAATTGCTGTACCGCTTTGAATTCCCGGAACGCCCGGGCGCGCTGATGCGTTTCCTGAACGCGATGAACCCGGACTGGAACATCAGCCTGTTCCACTACCGCAACCAGGGCGCCGACTACGGCCGCATCCTGATCGGCATCCAGGTGCCGGCGGCGGACAAGAAACAATTCCGCGGCTTTGTGGCGGAGCTGGGCTACCCGCACTGGAACGAGACCGACAACCCGGCCTACAAGCTGTTCCTGTAAGCCCGGAAAACGAGAGGGCCTCCGCATGGAGGCCCTTCCCTTCTCTGCTCAGGACTGGCCCGGCCGCAACCTGAAGGGGGGGTTCGCTGTCACTCGGCGGCTCACGGAGATGTGCCGCGCATTCAGCAAGGTGCGGTCGGGCCGATGCCCTCGCTTAGAAACGGTGACGCAGACCCACCGCGAACGCGGTGTCGCGCGCATCGTGCTGGAACGCGTAGTTGTCGCCGTAGGAGGCGTACGCGTACAGGTTGGTGCGCTTGGTGAAGTCGTACGTGTAACCCAGGCTGTAGACGTTGAACGTCGCGTCGTCGCCGGTCAGCTTGTCGTTGTTCGGCGTGGCGCGCTGCCAGGAGCCGAAGATGGCGTGGCGGCCCAGCGGCACGGTGGCGCCGATCATGTAGGAGTTGGCGCGGAAGCCGTCAGCCAGCTTGAACGAGCCCAGCTTCTGCATGCCGTCCGGCGTCGTGCCCATGTTCTGGCCGATGAACCAGCCATCGCGGGTCTGGCTGAACGCCGCCGCCAGCTTCACCACTTCGAAGTCGTAGGTGCCGCCGATGATGTATTCCTGGACGCGCGCGCTGGACTTGCCGCCGATGGCGTCGTTGGAAGGGTTGAAGCGGTCGTAGGCAGCCGCCAGATTAAGCGGCCCATTCAAGTACTGCACGCCAGCGGTCAGGACGCGATTGTTATTGCCAGTGGCAAAGCCGGTCTGGTGCTTATCCTTGACGCCGTCCTCGACCGTGTCATCGGCGCTGAACGAATAACCCACGCCCAGCTTGAAGCCATCCATGCTGGGGGTCTGGTACAGGACCATGTTGTCCAGGCGCATGGTGTTGGCGCTGCTGAACGTGGTGCCCAGGTTGGCGGTGTTGTAGCTGATCGAGAACGGGTCGATCGAGCCGAAGTACTTCGACGCCAGGTTGGTCTGGCGGCCGAATTCCAGGCGGCCCCACGAATCACTGTCCAGGCCCACGGTGGCCTGGCGGCCCCACAGGCGGCCGTTCTGCAACGACTGGCCGTTCATCGGGCCGAAACCGCCTTCCAGGTTGAACACGGCGCGCAGGCCGTCACCCAGGTCTTCCGAACCGCGCAGGCCGAAGCGCGAGCCGCTGCTCACGCCTTGCACGGCGCCGATGCGGCTTTGCGACTGGCCCTTGAACTTCACCTGCTCGTAGCCGACACCGGCGTCGATCAAGCCGTACAGCGTCACGGAATCAGCGGCATGCGCGGCACCGGCGAAACCGGCCAGCAACGCGACTGCCAATAGCGTCTTCTTCATAAAAGTCCCCAAAATGGCGAGAGATAAAGGCATCCCGCAACCGCGCGGCGGCATCGCCGCGGCCTGCGTGCCGCTACGAAAAAAACGAGCGGCGTCTGCACTGAATCTAGTGTCTGCCTTGGAACAATTTGAAGTAACCCGGATTTCGAAGAACTACTTTCCATGGGCGGGATAATGCCCGCCGCATGCCGCGCCACGGCTCCGGAAGATGCGTATTAAGGCCTTGATATCAAATGTGAATTCTTGCTCACAATTCGTGTTTTCAGGACTGCCGCGAGTCGCCGTGCCCGAGGGAAATCGACATCACATGTTGCGTGGGTGGCACAGTCGATGCGGCATAAACACGACAACGGCGGCGATGGCGAGCCCCGGACCGAGAGATAAAAAACCCCTTGGCGGGCAAGGGGCTTTCCGGTTCGGCGTCGCGGCGGACAGCCTCGGATCAACGACCCTTGGGCGGGTAGTCCAGTTCACCGAAGGTGTATTCGCCGCGGGCCTTGGCCTGGGCCAGTTCCTCGCGCACCTGTTCGCGGGTCTTGCCGACCGTCTGCGTGGCGGCGGCGCGCGGCGGGTAATCCAGCTCGCCGCTGGTGACCTGGCCGGCGGCCTTGGCGCTTTGCAGTTCCTGCTGCACCTGTTCGCGCGTCATGCCCGTCTGCTGGACGATGGCGGGCGGGTAATCCAGTTCGCCGAAGGTGACCTGGCCGGCGGCCTTTGCGGCCTGCAGTTCCTGCTGGACCTGTTCACGCGTCTTGCCATCGGCGTGGGCGGCGGACATGCCCGCCAGGGTTGCGGTAACCATGAGTGCGGTAACTAGGGCTTTCATTGTGATGACTCCATCCTAAACCTGGCACACCGTCCGCCACCAGGGCGGCGGCGGCAATGTGACAATTCGATTGCTGGGATGCAGTATCTGGCGATCGGGCCCTAGTAAAAACCCTTATTTTGGTGAACATATTTGCATGAACGGGACAATTGCAAAGCGTATCCCGTCAGAACGGGCCCCGCGCCGTGCAACAACCGGCCGCGCCCTCTGTCGCAAGGCCAGACAGGCATTCAGCAGCGCGCCAGCCTGGAAGTGGGACGTGTGTTTTCCGCCTGGCGGGATAGTCGTTCATGGTGGCTAAATAGACATTTCCACTGGCGGGACAATATTTCCACTTATCATATGAACCTGCCAGAAATGGAATTTTGAGTTTGAGGGCCCCCATGGATATCCAGCTTAACGACATCGCGCTTTTCGTCGAGGTCGCCAAGCGCAAGAACTTCAGCCACGCCGCCGAAGCCTTGAATATTCCAACGTCCACGCTCTCGCGCCGCGTCAGTGAACTGGAGCGCAGCGTCGGCATGCGACTGCTGAACCGCAGCACGCGCAAGATCGACCTGACCGAGGCGGGCGCCATCTATTTCGAGCGCTGCCGGCACATTGTCGAAGAAGCCCGCATCGCCCACGACCAGTTGCTCGACATGGCGGTGCAGCCCAAGGGCCGCCTGCGCATCTCGCTGCCCACCAGCCTGGCGCAGCTGTTCCTTCCCGCCGTGATCCGCGAGTTCCGCGAACAGCACCCCGACATCGAATGTGATTTCGACCTGAGCATGCGGCCGATCGACCCGATCAGCAATCCGTTCGACCTGATCCTGCGCTTCGGGCAACAGCCCGATTCCAGCCTCATTTCGCGCAAGATCGTGCTGATGGCGCACCAGCTGTATGCCTCGCCCGACTACTTGGCGCGCCATGGCGAGCCGCGCGTGCCGGCGGACCTGAGCCACCACGAATGCCTGCGCCCGACGATGCGCGACGAGTCATCCTTCTGGATGCTGCATTCGGGTGACAAGGTGGAGCGCGTGCAGGTGTCGGGCCGGCTGTCGGCCAACAATGTCGGCATGCTGGGCCGCCTGGCCGGACAGGGCCTGGGCATCACGCCGTTGCTGGTGTTCGATGCGATGGAGCGCGCCATCAAGCAGGCCGGCCTGGTGCGCGTGCTGCCCGACTGGAGCCTGACGCCCCTGCCCCTGTTCGCCCTGCTGCCGTCGCGCATGCTGCCGGCCAAGACCAAGGCCTTCCTGGACTTTATCCAGCCGCGGCTTTCGGACGCCTGAGACGAACGCCTGAGGCGCACGTCTGAAACAGCCGCCTGAGGCGTGCGCCCGCGCCGGCCTCAGACCGACGCGCTATCGTATTGACAGACGGTATAGAGCGGCGTGCCGGTGGCCGCGATCTTGGCGGACCCGCCGAGTTCGGGCAGGTCGATGATGGCGGCGGCCTCGACCACGTTCGCGCCCAGGCGCTGCAGCAGCTTGATGGCCGCCAGCATCGTGCCGCCCGTGGCGATCAGGTCATCCACCAGCAGCACGCGCTGGCCGGTACGCACGGAATCGGTGTGCATCTCGACGGCCGCGTTGCCGTATTCGAGCGAGTATTCCTCGGCCACGGTGCGGTACGGCAGCTTGCCCTTCTTGCGCACCGGCACGAAACCCAGGTTGAGTTCATAGGCCAGCACGCTGCCGATGATGAAGCCGCGCGCGTCCACGCCGGCCACCAGGTCCAGGCGCTGGCGCATGTAGCGGTAGACGAAAAGGTCGATCAGCACCCGGAACGCACGCGGGTCCTGCAGCACCGGCGTGATGTCTCGAAAGATGACACCGGGTTGGGGCCAGTCAGGCACGCTGCGGATGGTGCGCCGGATGTACTCGGCGTTGTCGGTCTGCATGGAAGCTGGCCCTGGAGAATTGAAGCAAGGCGAACTATAACCGCGCAACCGCGCTTAAGCCAGGACCGCCACCGGTGTTGACATGTCATGCAACTGTCCGCCGCGCAATGTGCAACAGCGGTCGACGGCCCCGGGCGGCAAAGCGGCATGCGTGGCCAGCACGACGGTGCGTCCCTGCACCGCCTGGCCCAGGTCGGCGAAGAACGCCGTCTCGGCCGCCGCGTCCAGTCCGGCCGTCGGTTCGTCCAGCACGATGACATCGGCCGGCGACAACAACGCCCGCGCCAGGCACAGGCGCCGCGCCTGCCCGGCGGACAGCAGCGAGCCGGTTTCACCGGCCCAGGTATCCAGCCCATCGGGCAGGCCGCGCACGAACTCCCCCAGGCGGGCGGCGTCCAGCGCGCGCCACAACTCGGCGTCGCCGGCCTGCGGATCGCCGATCAGCAAATTGGTGCGCAAGGTGCCCAGGAACACCGGCGCGTCCTGCGACAGCAGCGCGATGCGCCGATGCCAGTCCGCCTGCGCGCAGGCGCGGGCGTCGACACCGGCGTAGCGCACCTGGCCGCCCAGCGGATCTTCCAGGCGCAACAGCAGATGCAGCAGCGTGGACTTGCCCGCGCCGCTCTCTCCCAGGATGGCGACCCGTTCACCCGGCTCGACCCGCAGTTGCACGTTGCGCAGCAGCGGCGCCGGGGTCTCGCCGGCCCGCGCCGGATAGGCGAAGGACACATCGACCAGTTCCAGCGCGCCGCGCGTCGGCAACGGACTGGGCACGGCGGGATCGCGCATGTCGGGCTCGCGCTGCGCCACGTCGCGGATGCGCGCGGCGGCCGACAGCGCCGACCCCATGCGCGAGGCGCCGCGCATGATCGGACCGGCCACCTCGAAGATGCCGATCACGGCCAGCAGCAGGCCCACCAGCAATGGCCCCCGCAACGCGCCCGCTTCGTAACGCGCCAGGCCGAACCACAGCAGCGCCAGCACCGACAGCCCGGCCGCCGCCTGCAGGAACCATTGCCCCCGCGCCGCGACCCGGGCCTGGCTGCCGCGCGCCCGTGCGCTGGCCTCGCACAACTGTTCGAAATGCGCCTGGGTCTGCGACTGCGCATGCAGCGCGACCATGTCGGCGTGGCCATCGACCGCGTCGAGCACGGCGGCGCGCAGTCCGGCCGCGCTTTCCTGCGCGGCCTCGCCAGGCTTGCGCGCCGCGCGCAGCAGCCACAACGGCACCACGGCACAGACCACCAGCAGCGCCAGCGCGAACACCAGGGCCGCCGCCGGCACCCAATATCCCAGCACCGCGGTCAACGCCGCGCCGGCCAGGATGGCCGTCGCCAGTGGCGCCAGCACGAACAGGAATACGGTGTCGAGCGCATCGACGTCGCCCGTCATGCGCGCCACCAGGTCGCCGCTGCGGTAGCGTGCCAGCTGGCGCGGCGTCAGGCGGATCAGCGCCGAGAAGACCGCCGCGCGTAAATCGGCCAGCAGCCGCAACGTGGCGGCATGCCCGACCACCCGGTCGGCATAGCGCGACACGATGCGCAGGAACGACAGGCCACGCACCAGCGCGGACGGCGCGAACAGATTGAAGGCGCCGCCGGCGCCGGCCAATGCCGCGCCGGTCAGGAACCAGCCCGACACGCCCAGCAGGCCGACGCCCGCGGCCACCGTCGCCAGCGCGCAGAACAGCGCAAGCAACAATCCGGCCTTGCGGCGCGCGTACAGGGGCAGGAGCAACAACAGGTTCTTCATGCGTCTTTCACTTTTGCATCGGCGACGCGCAGCACCCGCGCAAAACGCGCCGCGACCACGGCCGAGTGCGTGGCGAGCAGCAGCGTGCGGCCGGCGGCGAATGCCAGGATCTCGTTCAGCACCCGTGCCTGCGTGGCCTCGTCCAGGTGCGCCGTGGGCTCGTCCAGCAGGATCAGCCCGGGATCGCGCAGGAACAGCCGCGCCAGCGCGACGCGTTGCGCCTGGCCGCCCGACAGGCCATGGCCGCGGCTGCCCAGCGGCGTATCCAGCCCTTGCGGCAGCCCGGCGGCGAATTCGAGCACACAGGCGCGGCGGGCCGCGTCGCGCACCATCGCATCGGAGGCATCGGGACGTCCCAGGCGGATGTTGTCCGCGATCGACCCGGCCAGCAGTTGCGGCTTCTGCCCGATCAGCGCCACCCGCGCGCGCAGGTCCGCCTCGCCCCACTGGTCCAGCGGCACGCCGTCGATGCGGATGTCGCCATCGCCCGGGCGCAGGCGCGCGATGGCCTCGATCAGGGTGGACTTGCCGATGCCGCTCGGCCCCATCAAGGCCGCATGCTCGCCCGGCGCCAGTGTCAATGCCGCCGCGGACAGCACCGGCAAGGGCCGGCCGGACGCCGTCATGGTCAGCCCCGTCACGGCCAGGCCGGCGGCGCCCGAGACCGGCGCCAACGGCGCATCCTGGCGTGGCTCGACGATTTCCGCCTGCGGCAGGCCGTCGAACAGCGTGGCGATCTGCGACACCGCGGCCAGCGCCGTGGCGCGGTCGTGGTAGTGCGCGGCGAACTGGCGCAGCGGCGCGTAGACCTCGGGCGCCATCAGCAGACAGAACAGGCCGGCCTGCAGCGTGAACGGCGACCAGCGCAGGTCCAGGAACCCCAGGTAGCTCAGGCCGATGTAGACGGCCACGCCCGCCACGCCCAGCGCGGCGAAGAACTCCAGCACCGCCGACGACAGGAAAGCGATCCGCAGCACGGACAAGGTGCGCTGGCGCAGCGCGTCGCTGGCCGCGGCGACGGAAGCGGCCTCGGCTTCGGCGCGGCCATACAGCTTCAGGGTGGACAGGCCGCGCAGGCGGTCGGCGAAAAAACCCGACAGCCGCGCGAAGGCCCGCAGGTGACGCCGGCTGGCGCCTTGCGCGCCCCAGCCGACCAGCGCCATGAACAGCGGAATCAGCGGCGCAGTGATCAACAGCACCAGCCCCGCGATCACATCCACCGGCAACAGCAGCACGGCAAACGCCACCGGCAGCAGCGCCGCCGCGGCCATGGCCGGCAGGTATTTGGAGAAGAAGCCGTCGAGCGCCTCGACCTGGTCCACCAGCGCACTGGCGATTTCGCCCGAGGCCTGGCGGCGGCTCCAGTCGGGCCCCTTGCGCAGCAGGCGCGCGAACAGCGCCTGGCGCACGTGGCGCTTGATGCGCTCGGCGGCATCGGCCCCGGCGCGCTCGCCCGCCCACGTGATGCAGGCGCGCGCCAGCATCAACGCGGCGATGGCCAGGATCTGGCCAAGCAGTTCCAGGCGCGGCGCCTGCCGCACGATGGCGGCGTCCAGCACGCTGGCCAGCAGCCAGGCCTGGACCACCAGCAACGCGCCCGACACCAGCGGCGCCGCGCCCGCCAGGATGAGAGGCAGCCGGGCCGCCCCGGCCAGCGCCATCAGCCAGCGCGATTGCTCGCGCGGCGGCTTGCGCAGGGTGGCCGAGGGGTCATGCTCGAGGCTGCTGGCGCGGCTGCTCACTCGTCGTTACGGCTGGCGCGCGGGTCATGCGAGTGACCTTCGCGCAGCTCGAACCACATTGCATTGAGGATGGCGAACGCACACGCCAATCCCAGACCGAGTACCCATGAGAAATACCACATGGTGAAGGCTCCTTAGATCAGTACGAGTTGGGCGTGTCGCCCACGGATTCGTGCGTCACCTTGCCGCGCATGACGCGGTACACCCAGGCGGTGTAGAGCGTCACGATCGGCAGGAAGATGACCACGGCGATCACCATGATCCACAGGGTCATGTGGCTGGACGAGGCGTCCCAGACCGTCAGGCCGGCCTTGGGGTTGGTCGACGACGGCATCAGGAACGGGAACAGCGAGAAGCCGACCGTCAGGATGACGCCGGCGATCGACACCGCCGACGCCAGGAACGACAGCACGTTGGCGCGCAGCGTCAACAACAGCAGCACCAGCACGGCGCCCGCCACGCCCAGCGCGGGCGCGATCCACATCAGCGGCCACTTGGCGTAGTTGGCCATCCAGGCGCCAGCCTGCACCGCGACCGTCTTGAGCATGGGATCCGACGGCCCCTGCATGTCGACGGCGCTGGTGATGGCGTGACCGCCAAGCGCCTGCACCCAGAACCCGCCCGCGACGAACAGCACCAGTGTCAGCAGCGCCAACAGACGCCCCCAGTTGCGGGCCCGCGACGAGATCGGATCCTCGGTGCGCCACGCCAGCAGCACGGCGCCGTGCATCGCCAGCATCACCACGCTCAGCACGCCGCACAGCAGCGCGAACGGCGTGAACAGCTGGTAGAAGTGGCCCTGGTACACCATGCGCAGCGCGTTATCGTCGAACGTGAACGGCACGCCGAGGATGATGTTGCCCACGGCCACGCCGAACACCAGCGAGGCCACCACGCCCGAGAAGCACAGCACGCCGTCCCAGCTGTTGCGCCAGCGCGTGCCTTCCATCTTGCTGCGGTACTTGAACCCGACCGGGCGCAGGATCAGCGCGATCAGCGCCAGCATCATCGCCAGGTAGAAGCCCGAGAACGAGGCGGCATACAACAGCGGCCAGGCGGCGAAGATGGCTCCGCCCGCGGTGATCAGCCACACCTGGTTGCCTTCCCACACGGGGCCGACCACGTTGATCACCACGCGGCGTTCGGCGTCGGTCTTGGCCACCACCGGCAGCAGCGCGGCCACGCCCAGGTCGAAGCCGTCCATCACGGCAAAGCCGATCAGCAGCGCGCCCAGCAGCACCCACCAGACCACCCGCAAGGTGGCGTAGTCGAAAGGAATAAGGGTATCCATTGCTTCTCTCCCTTAAGCGCGCACGGCGGCGTGGACGGGGTCGGCGGCGGCGCTGGCCGGCGCCGGCGCGTCGGACTTCGGGCCCTTGCGCACGGCGTGCAGCATGACCTTGACGCCGATGATCAGCAGCGCGGTGTACAGCACCAGGAAGATCGTCAGGCTGATCGCCAGGTCGGCGATGGTCAGGCCGGACGCCGCGTAGTACGTCGGCAGCACGCCTTCGATCACCCATGGCTGGCGGCCATACTCGGCCACGAACCAACCGCTCTCGATGGCGACCCAGGGCAGCGGCAAGCTCCACAGCGCCACCTTCAGCAAGCCGCGGCGGCTGTCGAGACGGCCGCGCGAGGCCAGCCAGAACGCCACGCCGAAGAACAGGATCAGGTACATGCCCACGGCCACCATGACGCGGAACGCCCAGAACAGCGGCGCCACGTTCGGCACGGTATCCACTGCGGCTTTCTTGATGTCCTCTTCGGTGACCTTGCTCATGTCGGTCTGGTAGCGCTTGACCAGCAGCGCGTAGCCCAGATCGGGCCAGGTCCGGTCGAACACCATGCGGGCGTCGACGTCCTTGGGATTGGCGCGGATCTTCTGCAGGGCGTCGTACGCCACCATGCCGTCGCGGATGCGATTCTCGGCGCGCAGGATCAAGTCGTTGATGCCCAGCAGCGGCGTCGTCAGCGAACGCGTGCCGATGATGCCCATGACGTAGGGAATCTCGATGGCGAAGTCGTTCTTGCGCTCGGCCTGGTTGGGCAGCGCGATCAGGTTGAAGGACGCGGGCGCCGGCTCGGTGTGCCACATGGATTCCATGGCCGCGATCTTCATCTTCTGGTGTTCGGTGGTGAGGTAACCGCTTTCGTCGCCCAGCACCACCACCGACAGCGCCGAGGCCAGGCCGAAGCTGGCGGCGACCGCCATCGAGCGCTTGGCCAGGTCGGTATGGCGGCCCTTGAGCAGGTACCAGGCGCTGATCGACATGACGAACATGGCGCCGGCCACGTAGCCCGCGCTGACCGTGTGCACGAACTTGGCCTGCGCCACCGGGTTGAAGATGACCGCGGCGAAGTCGGTCATTTCCATGCGCATGGTGTCGGGGTTGAACACCGCGCCCACCGGGTTCTGCATCCAGCCGTTGGCGATCAGGATCCAGAGTGCCGAGAAGTTGGTGCCGAACGCCACCAGCCAGGTCACCACCAGGTGGCTGACCTTGGACATGCGGTTCCAACCGAAGAAGAACAGGCCGACGAAGGTGGCTTCCAGGAAGAAGGCCATCAGCCCTTCGAGCGCCAGCGGCGCGCCGAAGATGTCGCCCACATAGTGGCTGTAGTACGACCAGTTCATGCCGAACTGGAATTCCATGACCACACCCGTGGCCACGCCCAGCGCGAAGTTGATGCCGAACAGGGTGCCCCAGAACATCGTCATCCGCTTCCAGATGGGGCGGCCAGTCATGACGTACACGCTTTCCATGATGGCCAGGATGAACGACAGGCCGAGCGTGAGAGGGACGAACAGGAAGTGGTACAGCGCGGTCGCGGCAAACTGGAATCGCGACAGGTTGACGACGTCGAGATCAATCATTGGGGCGCTCCCATGCAGGTGAGTAGCCACAGCAACCGGCATGGTTCCCAGGCCGTCTCTCGCGCCATGATAAGGGCGTTGTATACAGCTTCATAGAGGTTTCCTGAAAAAATCGGGGCGGATCGGCGATCAGCCTTTACCCCGCAACTTGCCGGCGAAGCCCAGTACTTTCTGCACTTTGGAACCCAGCTTCATCAGGTTCTGCAGTGTCTCCGGCGGCAGACGTTGAACCTCATCGAACCATCCGGTGGACAGTTCGATGAGCTCCAGCATTTCGGTCATGCGTTGCTGCGCGTACGCGCCATCGGGCCCGACCGGGGGCTCGAGCAGGGTGTCGCGCAACAGAGTCAGGGTGGGATCGATTTCGCGTTTGCGCTTCTCTTCCATCAGGATGCGGAAGATCTCCCAGACGTCCTTGGGCGTCTCGAAGTAGTCGCGGCGGTCGCCGACCTGGTGCACCAGCTTCACCAGGCGCCAGGACTGCAACTCCTTCAGGCCCAGGCTGACGTTCGAACGGGAAAAGCCCAGCGTTTCGGCGATGTCGTCGGCGTGCAGGGGCTGGGGCGACAGGAACAGCAAGGCGTAGATCTGGCCGACGGTGCGATTCACGCCCCAACGGCTGCCCATTTCGCCGAAGTGCAGGACGAAACGTTCGTTTTGAGGGGTAAGCACCATGATCCATCCAGCCTGGCGAATGCAACGACGGCAAACATAAATAGTTACGCCGTTTTCAGAAATTCCTGAAATTATCGAACAAACTGTGCGAAAACACAAACCACACCGATGACAGGGGTATAGCCGCAAGGGATGACAATTCTGTCGCTCCGCCCCCGAAATCAGTCGCAATCTGTTGTGGCCGCACGACGAAAAAAAGCCACCCGCCGGTCGGCGGGTGGCTTGGGAATGACGCAAATCCGGGCCTGGGCCCGGGGCGAACCAGGGGGTCAGGCGGCCTTGACGGTCACGGCGGCGGACACGCGCTTGGCCTTGGCGCGCGCGGCGGCCACGTCCTCGGCGACCGCCAGGCCCACGCCCATGCGGCGCTTGACGAAGGATTCGGGCTTGCCGAACAGGCGGATGTCGGTGCCCGGCTCGGCCAGCGCCTGGGCGACGTTGTGGAACGACACGGCCTTGGCCTCCACGCCGCCATAGATGACGCTGCTGGCGCCGGGCTGGCGCAGCGAGGTGTCCACCGGCAGGCCCAGCAGGGCGCGGGCGTGCAGCTCGAATTCGTTCTGGGCCTGGGTGATCATGGTGACCATGCCGGTGTCGTGCGGGCGCGGGCTGACCTCGGAGAACCAGACCTGATCGCCGGCCACGAACAGCTCGACGCCGAAAATGCCCAGGCCGCCCAGCTCGGCCGTCACGGCCAGGGCAATCTCGCGGGCGCGTTCCAGGGCGGCGGGCGACATGGGATGGGGCTGCCAGCTCTCGACGTAGTCGCCGTCGACCTGCTTGTGGCCGATCGGCTCGCAGTAACGGGTCTCGACCTGGCCGTCGGCGCCGCGGGCACGCACGGTCAACAGCGTGATTTCGTAGTCGAAGCGGATGAAACCCTCGACGATGGCGCGCCCGCCCCCCACCCGGCCGCCCTCCTGGGCGTAGCGCCAGGCGGAGCCCAGGTCGTCGGCGCCCTTGATGACGGACTGGCCCTTGCCCGACGAAGACATCACCGGCTTGATGACGCAGGGATAGCCAATGCCGCCGTCGATGGCCTGGCGCAGTTCGTCTTCGGTATCGACGAAGGCATAGGGCGAGGTGGGCAGGCCCAGGGTCTCGGCCGCCAGGCGGCGGATGCCCTCGCGGTTCATGGTCAGCTGCGCCGCCCGGGCGGTCGGGGTGACCCGCGCCACGCCGGCCGCTTCCAGGTCCACCAGCAAATTGGTGGCAATGGCCTCGATTTCGGGGACAATAACGTGCGGTTGCTCTTGCCGGATGATTTTTTCCAGGGCTTGCGGGTCCGTCATCGACACCACGTGGGCGCGATGCGCCACCTGGTGGCCCGGCGCGTCGGCATACCGGTCCACCGCAATGACTTCCACGCCCAGCCGCTGCAGGGCGATGATGACCTCTTTGCCCAATTCGCCCGAGCCGAGCAGCATGACTCGGGTGGCCAGGGGGGACAGGGGCGTGCCAAGGACGGGGCTGGGAATGCTGGACATGAGCGGGCCTGGAAAGGAAAGATTGATAGCCGGATAAACGAGTCGCCAGGATGCCATACCCCCCTCCCAGGGGCAAACCCGCAACCTGATATTAAAATCCCTTGATGACCGACCATCCCACCACAACGTCCGAGACCGCGCTGGCATCTGCGCGCAGGACGCTGCAAATCGAAAGCCAGGGCATCCTGGACCTGTCCGCGCGGCTGGACGACAGCTTCGCGCGGGTCGTCGCCATGCTGCTGGCCTGCCGTGGGCGCGTGGTCGTCAGCGGCATCGGCAAGACCGGCCACATCGCCCGCAAGATCGCCGCGACGCTGGCCTCGACCGGCACGCCCGCCTTCTTCGTGCACGCCGCCGAGGCCGTGCACGGCGACCTGGGCATGATCACCCGCGACGACGTCCTGATCGCCATTTCGTACTCCGGCACCGGCCAGGAACTGCTGACCATCCTGCCGGTGGCCCGCCGCATGGGCGCCGGCCTGGTCGCCATCACCGGCAACCCGCAATCCGAACTGGCCCGGCTGGCCGACGTCCACCTGGACGCCAGCGTATCCCAGGAAGCCTGCCCGCTGAACCTGGCGCCCACCGCCAGCACCACCACGGCCCTGGCCCTGGGCGATGCGCTGGCCGTGGCCTGTCTGGAGGCGCGCGGGTTCGGGCCGCAGGATTTCGCCCGCTCGCATCCGGGCGGCGCGCTCGGGCGCCGCCTGCTGACCCACGTGCGCAACGTCATGCGCCAGGGCGACGCCCTGCCCGTCGTGGCGCAGGGCACGCCGGTCTCGCAGGCGCTCGAGGTCATGTCCGCCAAGGGCATGGGCATGACCGTGGTGAGCGACGCGCAGCACCGCCCGGTGGGCATCTTCACCGACGGCGACCTGCGCCGCCTGATCGCGCGCCACGGCGACATCCGCAGCCTGACGGTCGAGGCCGGCATGACGCACTCGCCGCGCAGCATCAACCCGGACGCGCTGGCCGTCGAGGCCGCACGCCAGATGGACGAACTGCGGCTCAATCACATGCTGGTGCTGGACGCCGATGGCGCCCTGCTCGGCGCCTTGCACATGCACGACCTGATGGCCGCCAAAGTGGTATGACTATGACCCTCCCTCCCTCGATCACCCACCCCGCAGAAGCCCTGGTCCTGGCCCGTATCGCGCCGGCCGTGCGTGAACGCGCCGCCGCCGTGCGCCTGATGGTCTTCGACGTGGATGGCGTGCTGACCGACGGCGGCCTGTATTACGGCGAGACCGGTGAAGTCCAGAAGCGCTTCAACGCCCTGGATGGCCATGGCCTGCGCCTGCTCATGGAAGGCGGGCTGAAGGTGGCGCTGATGACCGGCCGCTCCGGCCCGATCGTGGCGCGCCGTGCCGCCGAGCTGGGCATTTCCGAGATCATGCAGGGCGTGCGCGACAAGGGCGCCGCGCTGGCCGAACTTGCGCAGCGCAGCGCGGTCCAACTGAACCAGACCGGCTACATGGGCGATGACATCATCGACCTGCCGGCCATGCAACGCGCCGGTTTCGCCGCCAGCGTGCCGAATGCGCCGGGCTACGTCAGCCAGGCGGCCCACTGGATCGCCACGCAACCGGGCGGCAACGGCGCGGTGCGCGAATGCTGCGACCTGCTGCTGGCCTCCCAGGGCCGGCTGGGCGGCTTCCTGGCGGCGCCGGGGCTGCTCGGTCCTGGCGCCATCCAGTAAACGCGCCCCCAATCACGCCCTTCAGACCTGATGAAAGATCGTTTCCCTTCCCTGATCGCGCTGTTCCTGCTGCTCGTGCTCGTCGCCAGCACGTATTGGGCCGCCGACTACGCGCAGCGGGCCATCCAGACGGACCCGCCGCGCCGCGTCACGCACGAAATGGACGCCTGGTCGCGTAATTTCGTGATGCTGCGCACCGACCCCACCGGCCGCCCCATCAATCGGCTGGAGGGCGATTACGCCGAGCATTTCCCGGACGACGATTCGTATCACATCACCCAGCCGCGGGCCATCGGCCAGCGCGAAGCCAACCCGATCACCGTGGGCGTGTCCAAGACGGCCGTCATGGAACAGGGCGGCAAGCGCATCGTCATGAACGGCGACGCGCACGTGCACCGCCAGCCGGACGCCAACAACGATGTCCTGGACGTGCGCAGCCAGCAACTGATCCTGCTGCCCGACGACGACGTGGTCTACACCGACCTGCCGGCCGAGGTCATCAAGGGACGCTCGCGCATGAACGGCAAGGGCATGCACTACAACAACAAGACACGCCAATTGCAGGTATCGGCTTCCACTGACGTGCAAATCGCCGGCTCGGAAAACAAATCGCGCCGCCCGGCCGAGACGCCTGCCAACACCACTGACCAGAAGAAACCATGACCGACTTCCGGATTCGCATTGCCCCCACCACGCGCCTGCTGGGCGCGATGCTGCTGATGGCAGCGGCGGTAGCGCCGGCGCTCGCGGCCGACCCCAAGCCGGCCGCCACCGGCTCGAGCAAGGCCGCCCCCGCCGAAGAGCCCACCACCACGATCCTGTCGGACACGCTGCACTACGACGACGTGAAGAAGCAGAGCGTGTTCACCGGCAACGTCAACATGGTGCGCGGCCTGATGACGCTCACCTCCGACAATCTGGAAATGCGCGAGGACGCCGCCGGCAACCAGTACGGCACCGCCACCGCGAACAAGGGCAAGGTCGTCACCATCCGCCAGGAACGTCCCGAGACCTTCGAACTGATCGAGGGCAAGGGCCTGCGCGCCGAATACGACGGCACCAAGAGCACCTTCGACCTGATCGGCCAGGCCGTGGTGGTGCGCTATGTCTGTGGCAAGCCGTTCGACACGATCCGTGGCGACCGGGTGCGCTACAACGAGAAGAGCGGCACCTACGAAGCCCAGGGCGGCCCGAACTCCTCGGCCGCCGGCGGCCGGGTCCGTTCCGTGGCCGAGCCGCGCGCCAAGTCGGACGCCGCGGTGGCCGAGTGCCGCAAGCAGCAGGAATCGAAGAAGGGGCGCTGAAGCGCCTCCCACGTCACCCATACGCAGCCACGATGAACCAACCTTCAGTGCAGACTCCCGTGACCTCCGCCCCTTTGGGCGTCAAGCAGGGCAGCCTGCGCGCAACCGGCTTGCGCAAGACCTACAACGGCCGCACCGTCGTGCAGGACGTGTCCCTGTCCGTCTCCAGCGGTGAAGTGGTCGGCCTGCTCGGCCCCAACGGCGCCGGCAAGACCACCAGCTTCTACATGATCGTGGGCCTGGTGCCGGCCGACGCCGGCCGCATCGAGATCGACGGCTCGATCATCACCGCGATGCCGATCCACAAGCGCGCCCGCATGGGGCTGTCGTACTTGCCCCAGGACGCCTCGGTGTTCCGTCGCCTGACGGTCGAACAGAACATCCGCGCGGTGCTGGAACTGCAGATCGGGCCGGACGGCCGCACGCTGTCCACCCCCAAGATCAACGAGCAGATGGAACTGCTGCTCGAAGAACTGCAGATCGGCCATATCCGCAGCAACGCCGCCATCTCGCTGTCGGGCGGTGAACGCCGCCGCGTCGAAATCGCGCGCGCGCTGGCCACCAGCCCGCGCTTCATCCTGCTGGACGAACCGTTCGCCGGCGTGGACCCCATCGCCGTGATCGAGATCCAGCGCATCGTGCGCTTCCTGAAGGGCCGCGGCATCGGCGTGCTGATCACCGACCACAACGTGCGCGAAACGCTGGGCATCTGCGACCGCGCCTACATCATCAGCGAAGGCAAGGTACTGACCGACGGTCATCCCGACGAAATCGTCGGCGATCCGGCCGTGCGCCGCGTCTACCTGGGCGAACACTTCCGCATGTAACACCCCCGGATAGGGGAAAATCCCAGGGCCCCCACGCGGGCCCGGGCACGCCCCTGGGCGGTCGCCATGAAAATGCCATGAACTTGCGCTAGGTCAGCTTGTTTTATCGGCCCGAGTCTATACACTAGTATCAAACGAACCCCTCGAACAAGGAGAACGCCTAACGACCCCACCGCGCCTTCCGCGCACCATTTTTTCCTCTTTTAGAAGGAGAGCACACTATGAACCTGAGCATCTGCGGTCGTCACCTCGACGTCACCCCGGCCATCCGGGAATATGTCATGAACAAACTGGCGCGAGTGCTGCGGCATTTCGATCACGTCATCGATACCCAGGTCATGCTCTCAGTAGAGCCCCTGCGGCACAGAGCCGAAATCACCATGCGTCTTAGTGGCAAGGACATTCATTGTGAAGCAACCGATGAAAATCTCTACGCCGCGATCGACCTTCTCGCTGACAAAGTCGACCGTCAGGTCATCAAGCACAAGGACAAGGTACGAAGTCACACGGCAGAGTCCGTGAAGCGGCAAGCGGCGAACCTTTCGCCAACCCAGTAACACCGCGCTTCATGACCCGCTCGCCGTGCGAGCCAAGCTAAACAGCGATTCTTGAATCCTGCCTAAGTCCCGGTGTCCCGCTAGACGTCTCGTCCAGCCGGGGCATCGGCAAACTCCCTCCCCCGCCTTCTTTGTCCCCCATTCCCCGGCGCACGCCCGCGGATCGCATTTGCTCCCCCTGAATACCTGCTCAAGGCAGCCACGCCATACCATGCTGGTATACCCGCCTGCGCACGAAGAATGCCCACAACCCGGCGCTATCGGTCTATGCTGTCGCTCTCGTCCCGGGACCGGCGGCCTGATCCAGGAGGGTGCGGACCGCCACGCGGGTGCCTCCAACCGGAGTTTTTTGCAGTGCGTCATATAACCCTATAATGACCCGATGAATCATTTGTCGCGCATCCTTCCCGCCGGCAACGTCGTCCTCGATATGCTCGCCACGAGCAAGAAGCGCGCGTTCGAACAGGCTGGCCTCCTCTTTGAAAACAACCACGGCTTGGCACGCGCACTCGTGTTCGACAGCCTGTTTGCGCGGGAGCGCCTGGGCTCGACCGCGCTCGGCCAGGGCGTGGCCGTGCCGCACGGCCGCGTGAAGGGCCTGGAGCAGGCGCTTGCCGCCTTCATCCGCCTGGCGCAGCCCATCACGTTCGACGCCCCCGACGGCCAGCCCGTATCGATGCTGCTCTGTCTGCTGGTGCCCGAAACCGCCACCCAGCAGCACCTGGATATCCTGGCGGAACTGGCCCAGCTCATGTCGAACAAGGCGCTGCGCGAAGCGCTGGCCACCGAGACCGACCCGGCCGTCGTCCACAAGATGCTCACCACCGGCCAACTCTGACCCCTCGCGGAAACGCTGCCATGCTCACGGTGCAGGAACTCGTCGACGACAACGCCGACAAAATCCCCTTCAACTGGATTTCCGGCCAAGGGGCCGCGGACCGCGCGATTCCCGATGACGGCATGGCGGCCGCCGACCTGGTGGGCCACCTGAACCTGATCCACCCGTCGCGCATCCAGGTGTTCGGCCAGGAAGAACTGGCGTACTACACCCGCTTCGACCTGCGCCGCCGCATGCACCACATGGACGAGCTGCTGATCGGCGGCGTGCCCGCCATCCTGCTGGCCGACGGCCTGACGCCGCCGCAGGACCTGGTGGACCAGTGCGACCAGCACCAGGTGCCGCTGCTGTCCACGCCGGTGGCCGCCGCGCAACTGATCGACCTGCTGCGCATCTACCTGGGCAAGAAACTCGCCCCCACCACCACCGTGCACGGCGTGTTCCTCGACGTGCTGGGCCTGGGCGTGCTGATCACCGGCGAATCGGGCCTGGGCAAGAGCGAACTGGCGCTGGAACTGATCTCGCGCGGCCACGGCCTGGTGGCCGACGACGCGGTCGAGTTCTCGCGCACCGCGCCCAACATGATCGAAGGCCACTGCCCGCAGCTGCTGCAGAACCTGCTGGAAGTGCGCGGCCTGGGCCTGCTCGACATCCGCACCATCTTCGGCGAGACCTCGGTGCGCCGCAAGATGCGCCTGAAGCTGATCGTGCACCTGGTGCGCGCCACGGCGCAGGACAAGTTCGAACGCCTGCCGCTGCAGGACATCACCCAGGACATGCTGGGCCTGCCGGTGCGCAAGGTCATGCTGCAGGTGGCCGCCGGCCGCAACCTGGCGGTGCTGGTCGAAGCCGCGGTGCGCAACACCATCCTCAAGCTGCGCGGCATCGACACCCTGGGCGAATTCATGGAACGCCAGGCGATGGCGATCCTGCAAAGCAGCAAGTGAACGCGCGTCGCCGCGCGGCACCGTGAGCCTTTACGAGAAACTCGCCAACGAGATCGCCAAGTCGATCCGCGACGGCGTGCTGCGCGTGGGCGACAAGCTGCCGTCGGTGCGCGACGCCTGCGCCAGCCGCGGCGTCAGCCCGTCGACGGTGTTCCAGGCCTACTACCTGCTGGAGGCGCGCGGCTTGATCCGCGCCCGCCCCCGCTCCGGCTACTACGTCAACGCGCGCGGCGACAGCCTGCCGCCGGAACCCGACACCTCCTGTCCCGACGGCGAATCGACCGAACTGGCGATCAGCGAGCGCATCTTCGACATCCTCGATTCGGTGCGCAACCGCGACGTCACGCCGCTGGGCTCGGCCTTTCCTTCCCCCCTGCTGTTCCCGCTGCCGCGGCTGGCCCAGGCCATGGCGGCGCATCTCAAGCGCCAGGACCCGCTGGACACGATGGAAGACCTGTCGCCCGGCAATCCCGGCCTGCGCCGGCAGATCGCGCTGCGCTACCTGATCGCCGGCATCAACGTGCCGGCCAACGACATCGTCGTCACCAACGGCGCGCTGGAAGCGCTCAACCTGTGCCTGCAGGCGGTGACGCAGCCGGGCGACACGGTCATCGTCGAGGCCCCCACCTTCTACGGCGCGTTGCAAGCGCTGGAACGCCACGGCCTGAAGGCGCTGGAAGTGCCCACGCATCCGCGCACCGGCGTCGACCTGGGCGCGATGGAAACCGCGATCCAGCGCCACGCGCCCAAGGCCTGCTGGCTGATGACGCAGTTCCAGAATCCGCTGGGCAGCCTGATGCCCGAGGACAAGAAACGGCAATTGGTCGAACTGCTGGCGCGCCACCAGATTCCGCTGATCGAGGACGATGTCTACGGCGAGCTGTATTTCGGCGCGACGCGGCCGGTGCCCGCCAAGGCCTTCGACAAGCAGGGCCTGGTGCTGCACTGCTCGTCGTTCTCCAAATGCCTGGCGCCGGGCTACCGCATCGGCTGGGCCAGCGCGGGCCGCTACGCGCAGCGCGTGCAGCGCCTGAAGTTGTCGTCCACGCTGTCGGCGTCGAGTCCGGCGCAGGGCGCCATCGCCGAATACCTGGAACAGGGCGGCTACGACCGCCACCTGCGCCGCCTGCGCGAAACGCTGCAGGCGCAGCAGGACCTGATGGCCAATGCGATCGCGCGCGAATTTCCCGCGGGCACCCGCGTGACCCGGCCGCAGGGCGGCTTTTTCCTGTGGATCGAAATGCCGGCGGCGGTCGATGCGCTGGCCCTGCACCGGCAGGCGCTGGCGCGCGGCATCAGCGTGGCGCCCGGCCCGATCTTCTCGGCCAGCGGCCAGTTCGGCAATGCGCTGCGACTGAACTACGGCCATCCCTGGGACGATGCCAAGGCCGATGCCATCCGCGCGCTGGGCGAGATGGCGCGCGCGGCCTGCCAGCCGGCCGCGCGATCGTCCTGATCAGTTGCGGGTCGAGGCGGCGCGGGCGCGCTTGACCTCGAGCGGCGTCACGCCGCCGGCCTCGTTGCCCCAGCTGTTGCGGATGTAGGACACCAGCATCGCGATATCGTTGTCATTCAGCAATTGGCCGAACGGCGGCATGCCGTGCGGCCGCGGATTGGCCGCGGTGGCGGGCGCGAAGCCGCCGTCCAGCACCATGCGGATGGCATTGACCGGCGACGGCGCGGTCACCGTCGGATTGCCGGCCAGCGCGGGCCAGGCACCCGCGCTGCCCTCGCCTTGCGGCTGGTGGCATTGCGCGCACTGCTGGCGGTAGATCTTGCCGCCCAGTTCCATGGCCGCCGGGGACGCCGGCGTGGCGGGCCGCGATGACGCCGCGGGCGTGGCCGGCAACGACTTGAGATACACGCCCATCGCCAGCGCATCTGCCTCGGTCAGATGCTGGGTGCTGCCCAGCACCACCTCGGCCATCGGACCGCTGGCGCTGGAGTGCGCCGCCATGCCGGTGCGCAGCAACGCCGCGATGTCTTCGGCCGACCAGCGCCCCAGCCCCGTCTGCGGATCATTGGTCAGTGGCGGCGCGTACCAGTCCAGCATCGGGATGATGCCGCCGGCCAGGCCATCGGCCGCGCGCGTCGCGCCCAGGCTGTTGCGCGGCGCGTGGCAGGCGGCGCAATGGCCCAGGCCTTCGACCAGGTAGCGGCCGCGGTTCCACTGCGTCGACTGGCCCGGATCGGCTTCCTGCACGCCCGGCCGGAAATACAGCGCGCGCCAGGCGGCCAGCAGCAGGCGCTGGTCATACGGGAAATCGAGATCGGGCGCGCGGCTGGGCTGGTTCACCGGCGTGATCGTGCGCAGATAGGCGAACAGCGCATCGGCATCCGCCCGCGTCACGCGGGTGTACTCGGTGTACGGGAAGGCCGGATACAGCAGCGTGCCGTCACGCGACTTGCCGTTGTGCAGCGCCTGCCAGAAGTCGTCCGCGCTCCAGGCGCCGATGCCGGTCTTCTCGTCGGGCGTGATGTTGGGGCCGTAGATCGTGCCGAACGGCGTCGGGATGGGCGTGCCGCCGGCATAGGCCTGGCCGCCGCGCGCCGTGTGGCAGGCCATGCAATTGCCGGCCAGCGCCAGATAGCGTCCGCGCTCGATGCGCTGCTGCGGATCGGCCGGCGCCGCGGCCGCGCCGGTGCTGGCGTCGTCGCGCGTGCCCAGCCAGTAGAGGGCGCCCACCGCGATCACGGCCAGCGCCAGCAAGGTGCCCAGGATTCGCTTCATCAGTTTCATCCGTCGGCCCCTCACCGTTGCGCCTGGCTGCCGCACTCGGCGGGCAGGCGCAGGGCGCCGGCGGGCTCGGGCGCATAGGTGTCGGCCACCGGTTGCGACGACAGCCAGGCCGCCAGCGCGCCGATGTCTTCGGGCGTGAGCTTGTGGGCGATGTCCGCCATGCAGTCCGGCGCGGCGGCGCGGCGCAGGCCGTTCTTCCAGCTGCCGATCTGCGAGCCGACATAATCGCGCGGCAAGCCCAGCAGGCCGGGAATGGCCGGCAGCGCCCCGCCCAGCGAGGCGCCATGACAGGCGGCACAGGCCGGCAGGCCGCGGGCGGCGTCGCCCGACAGCGCCAGCTTGCGGCCGGCTTCGAGCGTGGCGGCCGAAACGTCGGCGCGCACCGGCGGCGGATACGGCACGTGCTGCGACGAGAAATAGGCGGCCATCTCGTGCAGATAGGCATCCGGCAGGCCCGCCAGCAGGTGCGCCATGGGCCGGTACTGGCGCCGGTCGTCGCGGAAGTTCAGCAACTGGTGATAGAGGTATTCCTGCGGCTTGCCCGCCAGGCGCGGGTAATAGCCGTCGGCGCCGGCGCGGCCCTGCTCGCCATGACAGGCCGTACAGGCCGCCACCCGGGCCGCCATGGTGCCGGGCTGCAGCACCTGGGGCGTGTCCTGGGCCAGCGCGGGCGCTGCCGAAAAGACAACAACGGCGGCGGCCAGGAGGCGGGATTTTGCCCAGAACCGTGGCAGTGAAACACTACGAAAGGAAATGAAGGCTAACATCTAGGATCAGTTAACACTAAGTCGAATTCCAACCCCGAAGGCGCATGCCGGCGGGGCGCGTAGATGAAGCGGTCGCGTGCGGGTGCCCAAGCTTACGCCAGGCCCCGCAAGGCAGTACAGGCGCAGATTCGCAGTTTACGGCCATATCAGATGCCAACCCGCCGGCATCCTCCTGGAAAAGCGTGCCACAATCATGTCCATGTTGAAAGTCGTCCTCGTTACCGGCATCTCAGGCTCAGGCAAGTCCGTTGCCCTGCGCATGCTCGAGGACGCCAGCTACACCTGCGTCGACAACCTGCCCGTGCGGTTCCTGACCGAGTTCGTCGCCAATGCCCGCGATGACGGCCTGGAACGCGTCGCCGTCGCCATCGACGTGCGATCGCCCGGCGAACTGGCCGAACTGCCCGACGTGGTCACCGCGCTGCGCGCCATGGGCACCAGCCTGCGCGTGGTGTTCCTGGACGCCAGCACCGACACCCTGGTGCAGCGCTATTCCGAATCCCGCCGCCGCCATCCGCTGACCGACCGCCTGCAACGCGGCGGCACCGCGCCGTCGCTGACCGACTGCATCGCGCTCGAACGCGAACTGCTGGCGCCGCTGCGCGAGCAGGAACACGTCATCGACACCTCGGAGCTGACGCCGGGCCAATTGCGCGCCTGGATCCGCGACCTGATCCAGGCCGACCGCGCGCCGCTGGTGCTGACCTTCGAATCGTTCGCGTACAAACGCGGCGTGCCGCGCGACGCCGACCTGGTGTTCGACGTGCGCTGCCTGCCCAACCCCTATTACGACCGCAACCTGCGTCCGCTGACCGGCCGCGACGAACCCGTCGCCGCCTGGCTGGCGGGTTATGAACAGGTGGGGCTGATGATCGACGACATCACCAGCTTCCTGAACCGCTGGCTGCCGCAGTACACGCAAGACACCCGCAACTACCTCACCGTCGCCATCGGCTGCACCGGTGGCCAGCACCGTTCGGTCTATGTGGTCGAACAGCTGGCCAAGCGCTTTGCCGACCACGACCCGCTGCTGGTGCGCCATCGCACCCAACTGCCCGACGAATCCGCATGATCCTGTCCCGTCCGCTCCATATCCTCATGATGCTGTTGCTGGCCATTGCCGTGGCCGGCTGCTCTTCCACCGGGGGACGTAAAAAGGGCGGCGGGTACTACAAGGACGACGGCCCGGACGCCAACCCGCCGTCGAACCTGGACCAGGTGCCGGACGCGGTGCCGCGCATCGAACCCTACGCCAGCGGCGCCAACCGCCCTTACGTGGTGTTCGGCCAGCGCTATGTGCCGGACACCACCGGCCAGCCCTACAAGCGCCAGGGCATCGCCTCGTGGTACGGCAAGAAATTCCACGGCAACTCGACCTCGATCGGCGAGCCGTACGACATGTACGCCATGACGGCCGCCCACACCACGCTGCCAATTCCCAGCTACGCGCGGGTCACCAGCCTGGTCAACGGCAAGACCATCATCGTGCGGGTCAACGACCGCGGACCGTTCCACAGCGACCGCATCATGGACCTGTCATACGTGGCGGCCTACAAGCTCGGCATCATCGGGCCGGGCAGCGGCCAGGTGGTGGTCGAAAGTATCCAGCAGGACGAAATCCGCCGCTGGGCCTCGCAGGGCCCGGCGCCCGAGCCCGCGTCCGCGACCGGCTCGACGCCGGTGGCCACGCCCGTCGCCGCCGCGCCGGTGGCGCTGGAGCCGCAGCCGCTGGCGCAGCAACCGGCGCCCGCGCCGGGCAGCGCGCCGGTACGCCAACCGGCGGCCGGCGGGATCGGCAACGTCTATCTGCAGGTGGGCGCGTTCAGCCAGCCGGCCAATGCGCAGTCGCTGGTCAGCCGCATCAATACCCAGTTGGGCGCGGCCGGGACGCCGCCCGCCGCGGTCGAGCAGGCCAACAACCTCTATCGGGTCAAGATCGGCCCCTATCCGGATCGCCAGAGCGCCCTGAACGCGGTGCAGCTGGTGTCGGACCGCATCGGCATCACGCCCAGCATCGCCGCGCAATAACGCGGCGTCCGCCCGCTACGCCGGCGGCCAGTCGAACGACGGCTGCTCGAACGGCAGTTGCGCCTGGCCATCACAGACCCGCCGCGCGCGCGCATTGCGGCTCAGGTACTCGCTGCCTTCGTGCTTGAGCAGCGCCTGCTTGCGCGGCAGGCCGCCGCCGAAGCCGGTCAGCGAGGTGTCGGCGCCAATGATGCGATGGCACGGAATGATGATGATGACGGGATTGCGGCCCACCGCCCCGCCGATGGCCTGGGCGCCCTTGGGCCGGCCGACGAGGCGCGCCAGTTCGCCGTAGCTGGCGAGCTGGCCGAAATCCAGCTTGCACAAGGCGCGCCAGACTTCATGCTGGAACGGCGTGCCGACCGGATCCAGCGCCACCTCGAACTCGCGGCGCCGGCCGCCGAACCACTCGTCCAGTTCGCGCCGCGCCTGTTCCAGGAGGGGATCGGATGCGCTGCGGGTCCAGCCCTCGGCGGACGGCAGCAGGGTCTGGTCGGTGAACCAGGCGCCGCGCAGCCCCTTGGCGCTGGCGACCAGTCGCATTTCGCCCAGCGGCGTGGGGATGTCACGGTAGACGATCGGCTCCGCGGCTTCGCCAGGACGCTTGCGGGTCTCTGCGGTGTAGATCATGGCTTACGAATTCTTGCGGGCCAGGGCCCGGGTGTACAGGGCGTCGCGCGACAGACCGGTGACCTTGGCGGCGATCTTCGAGGCGTCGCGAACCGACAGGGTTTCCAGCAGCGCATCCAGCAAGGCATCGGCGCGCGGGTCGGCGTCTTCGTCGGCCTCCTGGCCGGCCTGGGCATGCGCGATCAGCACGAACTCGCCCTGCTCACGGTGCGCGTCGGCCGCCAGCCAGGCGGCGGCCTCGCCCAGCGGGAACGTGGCGATCTCCTCGAACCGCTTGGTCAGCTCGCGCGCCACGGTCAACAGGCGGGCGGGGCCGCAGACCTCCAGCAGGTCGGCCAGCGTCGCGGCCAGCCGGTGCGGCGATTCGAACATCACCACCGGCGCCGGCAGCGCGCACCAGGTGCGCAGCCAGCGCTGGCGCGCCACGGTCTTGGACGGCGGAAAGCCGGCGAAGGCGTAGGCGGGATTCTCGTCGGTGGTGACGCCGCTGCCCATCAGCGCGGCGATCACGGCGCTGGGCCCGGGCACCGGCACCACCGCGAAGCCGGCCTCGCGCACCGCGCGCACCACGCGCGCGCCGGGATCGCTGACCGCCGGCGCGCCGGCGTCCGACACCAGCGCCACGCGCTGGCCCTGGGCCAGGCGCTCGCAGATGGCCTGCGCCGCGGCGGCTTCGTTGTGCCGATGCGCCGCCATCAGCGGCGTGCTGACGCCCCAGGCGTCCAGCAGCGTGCGGCTGGCGCGGGTGTCTTCGGCCGCGATCACGTCGGCGCGTTGCAGCGCATGCCAGGCGCGCAGCCCCAGGTCGCCCAGATTGCCGATCGGTGTGGCCACCACATACAGCGTCGAGGCGGGCCAATGCTGCCCGGCCACGCGTTCAGCGACGCGGGCCCAGGCATCGCCGGCCACCGGGGATGAGACATTTTGATTCATTGCTGCCTACTTACGCGGAAAACCATGCCAGTGTAGCCGCCATCGTCCCCTGTTTCGGAACTGGCATGCCGGATGACACATTCGCTTTCGAGCTGGCCCTGGCGGCGCGCCGCCGCGCGCAAAAACGGCGCCGGCGCGCCTCGACGCGCGCCACCGTCGCCCCCCACCGCCCGGCGCCGCGGCGCTCGCCGCGCCAGCGTATCGGCGATGGCCACGAAGACGCCGCCCTGCGCCTGCTGCGGGCCGCCGGCCTGGTGCTGCTGGCCCGCAACCTGGGCTGCCGCGCGGGCGAGATCGACCTGGTCATGCGCGACGGCGACGTGCTCGTGTTCGTCGAGGTGCGCTCGCGCCAGGGCGACGCCTACGGCGGCGCGGCCGCCAGCATCGGCCGCGACAAGCAGGCGCGCCTGGCGCGCGCCGCGGCGCATTGGCTGCCGACCCTGGCCATGCGCCACTGGCATGGCGCCACGCCCGCGGCCCGTTTCGACGCCGTGCTGTTCGACGGCGGCCAGGTCCGGTGGCTGCGCGCGGCGTTCGAGCTGGCTTGATTTGGGTCCGCCCGTGAGATAATCGCGGCCATGGATATGACCTCTCGAATGACGTCGCACTTTCGCGACGCCATGGCCACGTACGAACAAAGCATGAGCGTGCTGGCCGAGCCGCTGGCGATCGCGGTGGACGTGCTGTTTGGCTCCCTGGCCAACAACGGCAAGATTCTGGCTTGCGGCAACGGCGGCTCGGCCGCCGACGCGCAACATTTCATCGCCGAGCTGGTGGGCCGCTTCGAACGCGAACGCCTGCCCCTGGCCGGCATCGCCCTGAACACCGACACCTCGATCCTGACCGCCGTCGGCAACGACTATGGCTTCGACGAAGTCTTCGAACGCCAGGTGAACGCCTTCGGCCAGGCCGGCGACGTGCTGGTGGCCATTTCCACCAGCGGCAACTCGCCCAATGTGGTGCGCGCCATGGAGGCCGCCGCCAGCCGTGAAATGCACGTCCTGGCCCTGACCGGCAAGGGCGGCGGCGTCATGGGGGAACTCATTACGCCGATGGACGTCCATCTATGTGTTCCCAGCGATCGCACCATGCGCATCCAGGAAGTCCATATACTGCTGTTGCATGCGCTTTGCGACGGCATTGACGCTCTTCTGCTTGGAGACACCGAATGATTTCAGACGTCAGAACCGCCGCCCGCCCCCTGCTGCTCGCCGCGGCCCTGTCCGGCGCGGCCCTGTCGCTGTCGGCCTGCGCCCCCCTGATCGTGGGCGGCGCCGCCGCCACCACGGCGCTGGTGGTGACCGACCGTCGCACCTCGGGCATCCAGCTCGAAGACCAGAACATGGCCTTCAAGGCCCAGAGCCAGATCTCCCAGAAGCTGGGCGAAACGGCGCGCGTCAATGCCATGGCCTATGGCGGCCGCCTGCTGCTGACCGGCGACGTGCCCACCGAAGAGGCCAAGTCCCAGGCCACCGCCATCGCCCAGGGCGTCGAGAACGTCAAGCAGGTGATCAACCAGCTGACCGTGGGCCCGATCGCGTCCTTCGGCGTGCGTTCGAACGACACCTGGCTCACCTCCAAGGCCAAGACCGCCCTGGTCAACACCAAGTACGTGCCGTCCGGCACCATCGCCGTCACCACGGACCACAGCGTGGTCTACCTGATGGGCAAGGTGACCCAGGCCGAGGGCGACTACGCCGCCAACGCGGTCGCCGACCTGGGCGGCGTCGCGAAGGTGGTTAAACTGTTCGAGACCATCAGCCGCGAGGAAGCGATTCGCCTGTCGAACAGCGGCAGCAAGTCGACCAACACTGAAACCAAGGCCCCCATCGAGAGCGACCCGAATGCCGCCAGCAGCAGCGGCGGCAGCGCGCCCAGCGGTGGCAGCGCCGTAGAGGCCATGCCCATCAAATGAAAAAAGCCATCGTAGCCCTGGCCGTCCTGGTGGCGGTCGGTATCGGCGCCTGGTTCGTCATGCGCCCGGCCCAGACCGCGCCCAACGTCACCTTCACCACGCTGGAAGGCAAGACCTTCTCGATGCAGGATCTGCGCGGCAAGGTGGTGCTGGTGAAATTCTGGGCCACCAGCTGTGTCACCTGCGTCAAGCAGATGCCCGAAACCATCTCCGCCTATAACGAATACGCGGGCAAGGGCTACGAGGCCATCGCGGTCGCCATGGACTACGATCCGCCCAACTTCGTGCTGAACTTCACCGAAAGCCGCAAGCTGCCGTTCCCGGTGGCGCTGGACACCAAGGGCGACATCGCCCGCGCCTTCGGCGACATCCGCCTGACGCCCACCGCGTTCCTGATCGACAAGCAGGGACACATTATCAAGCGCTACCTGGGCGAATACGACGTGGCCGAGTTCCACGCCACCGTCGAAAAGGCGCTGGCCGCCGGCTGATCCCGCCCCGTCCGCCACCGCCCCTTGAACCGCCCGCTTGCCGGGCGGTTTTCATTTGACCGCGTCCGGACGTCGCCGGCAGCCAGCGCCGGACCCGGGCCGGGAGCCACCCGCCCCAAAAAGAAAACCGCCCGCATGCGCGGGCGGTTCTGGCGAAGCGGGCGGTCTGCGTCGCGATCAGAACGCCGGCACCACGGCGCCCTTGTACTTGTCGAGGATGAACTTCTTCACCTCGGGCGAGTGCAGCGCGTTGACCAGCTTCTTGATCCCCGGCGCGTCCTTGTTGTCGGCGCGGGTCACCAGGATGTTGGCGTACGGCGAATCGGCGCCTTCGATGAACAGCGCGTCCTTGGTCGGCACCAGGCCGGCTTCGAGCGCGTAGTTGGTGTTGATCAGGGCCAGGTCGACGTCATCCAGCGAGCGCGGCAGCATGGCGGCCTCGAGTTCGCGGAACTTCAGCTTCTTGGGGTTCTCGACCACATCGGCGGCGGTCGCCAGGATGTTGGACGGATCCTTCAGCTTGATGATGCCCTGCTTCTGCAGCAGCACCAGCGCGCGGCCGCCGTTGGACGGGTCGTTCGGGATGGCGACGATGGCGCCGTCCTTCAACTCTGCCAGGGTCTTGATCTTCTTGGAGTAGCCGCCGAAGGGTTCGACGTGCACCAGGGCGACCGGCACCAGCGTGGCCTTGCGGTCCTTGTTGAAGGTGTCCAGGTAGGGCTTGTGCTGGAAGAAGTTGGCGTCCAGCTGCTTGTCGGCCAGCTGCAGGTTCGGCTGCACGTAGTCGTTGAAGACCTTGATGTCGAGTTCCACGCCTTCCTTGGCCAGCTGCGGCTTGACCACTTCCAGGATCTCGGCGTGCGGGACCTGGGTGGCGCCCACCACGATCTTTTCGGCATGGGCGGCGGTGGCCGCCACCAGCAGAGCCGACGCCACCAGGGCGGAACGGACGAAATTCAAACGCATGAGTTGCCTCTTTTATAGGTAGAAATTGGGGGCAAATGCCCAGCCGGTGTGGAGAATCCCCCTCGTGAGGGGCGCTCCGTTGCGAAAACGCCCCCAATTTACCCCAATGCCGGTTATTTGTCGGGCATATGAACATGGGTTTAAAGCATAAGAAACCTGCGGGGACTACAATCCGTCGTATGCTTGCGCTACCGCGTTGCCAACGCGTTCCTGTGCAGGCATTTTTTACTGCCGGACCCCACGCCCCCACGGGGGGCAATGCCATCGCGCCATCAGCGGCGCAGGCTTTCAACCTCTAACTCTCATACCCTACTTATTGCCGACTTAGCTGCCATGACCGACACCCCCGACCCTGCTGCCGTCTCGTCTCCTGCTGTCAAAGCCGCGGTGCTCTCCGAAGCGCTGCCTTATATTCGACGATTCCACGGCAAAACCATCGTGGTCAAGTACGGCGGCAACGCCATGACGGAAGAGCGATTGCAACGCAGCTTCGCGCATGACGTGGTGTTGCTCAAGCTGGTCGGCCTGAATCCGGTGGTGGTGCACGGCGGCGGTCCGCAGATCGACGACGCGCTGCGCCGCATCGGCAAGCAGGGCACCTTCATCCAGGGCATGCGCGTCACCGACGCCGAGACCATGGAAGTGGTCGAATGGGTGCTGGGCGGCCAGGTCCAGCAGGACATCGTCATGATGATCAACGAGGTCGGCGGCAAGGCCGTGGGCCTGACCGGCAAGGACGGCGGACTGATCCAGGCCCAGAAGAAGCTGATGGCCAACAAGGAAAATCCCGCCGAACCGATCGACATCGGCTTCGTCGGCGACATCACGCTGGTCGAGCCGGCGGTGGTCAAGGCCTTGCAGGACGACCAGTTCATTCCGGTCATCTCGCCCATTGGCTACGGTGAAGACGGCACCGCCTACAACATCAACGCCGACGTCGTCGCCGGCAAGATGGCCGAAGTGCTGGGCGCCGAAAAGCTGCTGATGCTGACCAACACCCCGGGCGTGCTGGACAAGGCGGGCAAGCTGCTGCGCAGCCTGTCGGCCCAGACCATCGACGAGCTGTTCGCCGACGGCACCATCTCGGGCGGCATGCTGCCCAAGATCTCGTCCGCGCTGGATGCCGCCAAGAACGGCGTCAACTCGGTGCACATCGTCGACGGCCGCGTGCCGCACTGCCTGCTGCTGGAAATCCTGACCGACCAAGGCGTTGGCACGATGATCAGCTCGCACTGATGCGAGCGCTGCGCACCCTGCTGCGGCCGGCGGTGCGCCAGCGCCGCTCGCGCCGCACCGCCACAGGCGCCCCCGGGCGCCTGTGGTTGTTTGATCTGGACAACACGCTCCACGACACCTCCCACGCCATCTTTCCGCGGATCGACCACGGCATGACCATGGCCGTGGCCGAGGCGCTGGACGTCGACGTCGATACCGCCAACGCGGTGCGCAAGCAGTACTGGCAGCGCTACGGCGCGACGATGATCGGCATGGTCCGCAACCATGGCGTCGACCCGCACGCCTTCCTGCACCGCAGCCACGACTTCGACGTCGACCCGCTGGTGCGCGCCGAGAAGGCGCTGGCCTACAAGCTGCGGCAGCTGCCCGGCCGCAAGGTGCTGCTGACCAACGCGCCGCTGCATTACGCGCGCGCCGTGCTGCGGCGGTTGGGCATCCTGCGCCAGTTCGACAGCCTGTGGGCCATCGAGCACATGCGGCTGCACGGCGAGTTCCGTCCCAAGCCTTCGCCTGCCCTGCTGCGCTACGTGCTGGCGCGCGAAGGCGTGCCGGCGCGCCAGGCGGTGCTGGTCGAAGACACGCTCGCCAACTTGCGCGGCGCCCGTCGCGCCGGACTGCGCACGGTGCACGTATTCCATCCCGGCACGCCCTTTTCGCGCGGTCGCGCGCAGCGGCCGTCGTATGTCGACTTGCGGGTAAACTGCGTCAGTGATCTGCTGCTGCGCCGGCGCCCCCTGCGGGGCTAGCGCTCCCTCCCCCACCCCTGCCTGCGTACCACCAGACCCGTCCATGGCGAGCAAACCCGGCGAGCGCAAGACCCAGATTCTGCAGACCCTGGCCGAGATGCTGGAGCAGCCGCACGCCTCGCGCATCACCACGGCGGCGCTGGCCGCCCGCCTGGCGGTCTCGGAAGCCGCGCTCTACCGACATTTCGCCAGCAAGGCGCAGATGTTCGAGGGGCTGATCGAGTTCATCGAGACCAGCATCTTCACGCTGGTGAACCAGATCGCGATCGCCGAACCCTATGGCCTGTCGCAGGCGCACCAGACGGTGTCGATGCTGCTGACGTTCTCGGAACGCAACAAGGGCATGACGCGGGTGCTGACCGGCGACGCCCTGGTCACCGAGGACAACCGCCTGCAAGAACGGATCAACCACATCAACGACCGCATCGAGGCGTCGTTGAAGCAATCGCTGCGCATCGCCGTCACCGATGGCGGCCTGCCGCCCGAGGCCAACGTGGCCGCGCACGCCAGCCTGCTGACGCACCTGGTGCTGGGACGGTGGCTGCGCTATGCCCAGAGCGGCTGGCGCGTGGCGCCCACGCTGCACCTGGACGAACAATTGCGCCTGGCGCTGGGCTGACCCATTCGCGCCATAACACGAACGAATTAACTGTCCTGCACGACTGTTGTTCCGTTATTTGTTTGTTTTTATGCAACATTCGCAGGGTTGCGATTTTCGCGGGCGGACGAGCATAATCTCCGGATCGGTTTTCCGACAAGCACGATTGTCCCTCGAGTTGATATGCATCAATACGGGTTTTCCTTAATGCCGTCACGATCATTCTGTAGCGTCGGCACTTCGTTTTGATCCAGCCCAGGGCTGTGACGAGGTGCCGTCAGTTTGACCTCAACCGGAGATGGATATGACTGCGGAAACCGCTGTCCCTGCCTCGCAAGCCCCCAAGAAAGCCAAAATTCCGATCGGCCTGGTCGCCGGTTTCCTCGTCATGATCGGCGTGCTGATGATGCCCCTGCCGGCCGACCTGCCCGTCGCCGGCCATCGCATGTTGGCGATCCTCGCATTCGCGGTGGTGGTGTGGATCACGGAAGCCGTGTCCTACGAAGCCAGCGCGATCATGATCACGACGCTGATGGCCTTCCTGCTGGGCACCGCGCCCACCGTGAAGGATCCGCAGGTGCTGTACGGCACCTCCGCCGCCATCAGCATGGCGCTGACCGGCTTCGCCAACTCGGCGCTGGCGCTGGTCACCGGCGCGCTGTTCATCGCCGCGGCCATGACCTTCACCGGACTGGACCGGCGCATCGCGCTGGTGACGCTGTCCAAGGTCGGCACCAGCACGCGCCGCATCCTGATCGGATGTATCGCAGTGACCATCGTGCTGAGCCTGGTGGTGCCCAGCGCCACCGCCCGCAGCGCCGCCGTGGTGCCCATCATGATGGGCGTGATCGCGGCCTTCGGCGTGGACAAGCGCTCGAACATCGCCGCCGGCATCATGATCATCGTGGCGCAGGCCACCAGCATCTGGAACGTCGGCATCCAGACCGCCGCCGCGCAGAACCTGCTGACGGTCGGCTTCATGGAAAAGATGCTGGGCCAGCGCGTGGCCTGGTCGGACTGGCTGATCGCCGGCGCCCCGTGGTCGCTGATCATGTCGGCCGTGCTGATCATCATCGTGCTCAAGCTGCTGCCGCCGGAAAGCGACAGCATCGCCGGGGGCAAGGAAGCCGTCGAGAAATCGCTGCTTGAACTGGGCCCCATGACGGGCGCGCAAAAGCGCCTGATGGCCGTGTCGGTCATGCTGCTGCTGTTCTGGTCGACCGAAGGCAAGCTGCACAAGTTCGACACCACCTCGACCACCTACTTCGGCCTGGTCCTGCTGCTGCTGCCGCGCTTTGGCGTGATGACCTGGAAAGACGTGCAATCGCGCATCCCATGGGGCACCGTGATCGTGTTCGGCGTCGGCATCAGCCTGGGCACCGCGCTGCTGACCACGCAGGCCGGCCAATGGCTGGGCAACCAGGTGGTGGCGCATACCGGTCTCGACCATCTCGGCCCGCTGGCGATCTTCGCGATCCTGTCGGCCTTCCTGATCATCATCCACCTGGGGTTCGCCAGCGCCACCGCGCTGACCTCGGCGATGCTGCCGATCCTGATCTCGGTGCTGGCCACGCTGCCGGGCGACTTCAGCCGCCTGGGCATGACCATGCTGCTGGGCTTCGTGGTGAGCTACGGCTTCATCCTGCCGATCAACGCGCCGCAGAACATGGTGTGCCTGGGCACCGAAACCTTCAACGCCAAGCAGTTCGCCAAGGTCGGCATCCTGGTCACCATCATCGGCTACGCGCTGATGATGCTGATGGGCATGACCTACTGGCGCTGGCTCGGCTGGCTGTAAGGAGATCGCATCATGAAAATCTCCATTGCCCAAGCCAATGAATACGGCCGCCGCGTGCTGATGGCGCAAGGCGTGCCCGAGGACATCGCCCGCGACGTGGCCGAGCACCTGGTGGAGTCCGACCGGGTCGGCTACACCAGCCACGGCCTGTCGATCCTCACGAACTACCGGCGCGTGCTGAGCGAAGGCCTGGCGCAGACCGACGGCCGTCCCGAGCTGCTCAACGACCGCGGCGCCATGCTGGCCTACGACGGCCACAACGGCCTGGGCCAGTACGTCGGCAAAGTCGTGATCGAGGAGGCCATCGAACGCACGCAGGCGCACGGCCAGTGCATCCTGACGCTGCGCCGCAGCCATCACCTGGGCCGCATGGGCCACTATGGCGAGATGGTGGCGGCCAAGGGCCTGATCCTGCTGGCCTTCACCAACGTGATCAACCGCGCGCCCACGGTGGCGCCGTTCGGCGGCGCGCGCGCCTGCCTGACGACCAATCCGCTGTGCTTCGCCGGCCCGCTGCCGGGTGGCCGCCCGCCGTTCATCGTCGACATGGCGACCAGCTCGATCGCGGTGAACAAGGCCCGCGTGCTGGCGGCCAAGGGCGAACAGGCGCCCCCGGGATCGCTGATCGACGCGCAAGGCAATCCGACCACGGACCCGGGCGCGCTGTTCGCCGATCCCCCCGGCGCGCTGCTGCCGTTCGGCGGCCACAAGGGTTACGCGATGGGCCTGGTGGCCGAGCTGCTGGCAGGCGTGCTGTCCGGCGGCGGCACGATCCAGCCGGAACATCCGCGCAACGGCGTGGCGACGAACAACATGTTCGCGCTGCTGCTGGATCCGCAGGTGGACTTCAATACGGACTGGCGCTCGATGGAAGTGGGCGCGTTCATCGACTACCTGCATGCCTGCCCGCCGCAACCGGGCGTGGACGGCGTCCAGTATCCGGGCGAGTACGAAGCCCGCAACCGCGAGCTGAACGCGGAGTCGCTGGAATTCGCGCCCCCAATCTGGGATGGATTGAAGAAGCTGGCCGCGGACCTTGGGGTGCCTGAAGCGTTGCCTTGAGGGTTTGTGTTTACGGGTGTTTTTGCGGGCGGCTCAGGGGTTCTTGAGCCGCCCGTTGCGTTGGCGGTCGGGGGTGGCGGGGCTACGATTGCGGTCCGGAGCCTTCGCTCCGGACTGCCCCGTTGTCAACCTCGTACGCCTTCGGCTCCCTACGGTTTCCCTCGGGCGCATCTACACGCCCCGCCCCCCCCCGACCGCCAACGCAACGGGCTCACGTCGTCTCGGGTTCAATATCGCAGGGACGAATTGTGTGCTTGGCGTTTTTGCCAGCGACTGGGGGGAGAAGAGGATCTTGCGGGGCCCGCCCAAAGCGGCCGCGCGGGCGGCCTTTTTGGGCTTACGCGCGATGTGGGGACGTCGAGGGGGTGGCGGCGGAGCCGCTGGTGAGGGGACCTGTGATGTTCATCGGCGTGGTCGGCGCGAGAGGTCCGTCACACGCAATACGTTCTACGCCGCGCCGACCACCACCGCCCCTCCCCTGACCATGCGGAATTATCAGCACCCCACTCGTCACCCACGCGCAGCGAACCCCGCCCCGACGCCAGACACCATGTATGCCGATGATGGCCGCCCGCGCGGCCGTCATCGGCGAGCAACGCAAGACTCTCTCCTGACCCCACGCTGCAGCAGCGCCACATTTCTCGACAGCGGTAGCCCGGGGCGGGCGGCGCACGGGTGGGCGCGCCGTCAGATGCGCCCGACGGAAACCGTAGGGAGCCGAAGGCGTACGAGGTTGAGTATGGGGCAGTCCGGAGCGAACGCTCCGGACCGCAATCGCAGGCGCGCCCACCCGTGCGCCGCCCGCCCCGGGCGGCCTACGAAGAAAAAGCTCAGCTCTTAACCGACCGATGCCGACTAATGCTCATCATGATCCCAAACGCAATCCCCATGGTGAACAAGGCCGTCCCCCCATAGCTCATGAACGGCAATGGCACGCCAACGACAGGCAGAATCCCCGTCACCATGCCCACATTCACGAACACGTAAATGAACAACATCATCGTCAACGCCCCGGACAGCAACCGCCCGAACTGCGATGATGCGCGCGAAGCGATGGTCAGGCCGCGGGCCATCATCAGGCCGTACAGCACCAGGATGGCGATGCCGCCGTACAGGCCGAACTCCTCGGCGTAGACGGCGAAGATGAAGTCGGTGGTGCGTTCGGGGATGAAGTCCAGGTGCGTCTGCGTGCCCTTCATGTAGCCCTTGCCGTAGACGCCGCCCGAGCCCACCGCGATCATCGACTGGATCGTGTGGAAGCCCTTGCCGAGCGGGTCCGAGCTGGGATTGAGCAGCGTGCAGACGCGGTGCTTCTGGTAGTCGTGCAGCACCACCCAGTTGACGTCGGGCTCGCAGAGCTGGTCTTCGTAATAGACCAGCGTGCCGATAGCGATGATGCCGGCCAGCATGACCGGGACCAGCAGCTTGAACGACAGGCCCGCGAAGTAGATGACGAAGAAGCCCGCGCCGAACACCAGCAGCGCGGTGCCCAGGTCGGGCTGCAGCACGATCAGGCCGAAGGGGGCCGCCAGCATCGCGGCGGCGGCCAGGAAGTCGCGGATGCGGACCGCGCCCTCGTGGCGCTGGAAGTACCAGGCCAGCATCATGGGCACGGCGATCTTCATCATCTCGGACGGCTGGATGCGGGTCACGCCCAGGTTGAGCCAGCGCGTCGCGCCCTTGCTGGTCTCGCCGAAGAATTCCACGCCCAGCAGCAGCACCACGCCGACCACGTAGAACGGCAGCGCCAGCTTCATCAGCCACTTGGGCGGAATGAGCGCCATGATCCACATGGCGAAGAAAGCGATGATGAAGTTGCGCGACTGCTCGGCGAAGCGCCAGTCGGTGCCGCCCACCGCCGAATGCATGACGGTCAGGCCGAGCGCGGCGAACATCATCAGGATCGCCAGCAGCGGCCAGTCGAAGGCCGTGAAGACGCGCAGCAGGATCAGGCCGAGACGCTTCATTGTTGGCGCACCAGGTCGGAGGTGATGGTTTCAACCGATGCCGTCGGCAGGTTGCGATCCGGACGCACGATCTTGTCCTGGCGGTCCTTGGCCAGCCAGTAGTCGAACACCTTGCGAGCCACCGGCGCGGCGACGCTGGCGCCCCAGCCGGCGTTCTCGACGATCAGCGCGACGGCGATGCGCGGGTGTTCCAGCGGCGCGAAGCCCATGAACAGCGCGTGGTCGCGCAGGCGTTCGTCGATGGCGCTGGCGCGGTAGTGACCGCCGCGCAGGCTGAACACCTGGGCCGTGCCGGTCTTGCCCGCGGCCTGGTAGGGCGCGTTGGCGAAGGCGCGGCGCGCGGTGCCGGCGCGCACCACGTCGGCCATGGCGTTCTTGATGACGTCGACGTTGGCCTGCTTGAGCGGGATGCGGTAGTCGGGCGCGGACTCGGTGGGCTTGGCCACGCCCGAGCGCGGATCGCGCACCGCGTGCACCAGGTGCGGACGGCGGTACAGGCCGTCGTTGGCCAGCGTCGAGGTGCCCTGCGCCAGCTGCAACAGGGTGAAGGCGTTGTAGCCCTGGCCCACGGCGACGGAAATGGTCTCGCCGGCGTACCAGCGCTGGCGTTCCTTGTCCTTGTAGGCCGAGCGCTTCCAGTCGGTGGACGGCAGCACGCCGCGCTTTTCGCCTTCGAGGTCGATGCCGGTGATCTGGCCGAAGCCGAACTGCTTGGTGAAATCGTGCAGCGCGTTCACGCCGATCTCGGGGCCGAGCGAATAGAAATACGTGTCCGACGACACCACGATGGCCTTGTGCATGTCGGTCATGCCGTAGGCGGCGCCGCCGGCGTTGCGGAATTTCTGGCCGCCGAACTCGAAGTAGCCGGGATCGGAGATGCGGTCGGTGGCGCGGCGCTTGCCCAGCTCCAGCGCCGCCAGGCCGACGAAGGGCTTGTAGGTCGAGCCGATCGGATAGGTGCCGTACAGCGGGCGGTTGATCAGCGGGTGGTCCGGCGACTCGTTCAGCATGCGCCAGTTGTCCACGTCGATGCCGTCGACGAACAGGTTGGGGTCGAACGAGGGCTGCGACACGAACGCCAGCACCTCGCCGGTGTCGGGGTCGATCGCCACCAATGCGCCGCGCTGGCCCACGAAGGCTTCCTCGGCCACTTTCTGCAGGCCCATGTCGATCGACAGCATGATGTCCGAGCCCGGCACCGGGTCGATGCGGCGCAGCGTGCGCATGGGACGGCCGCCCGCGGTCACCTCGACCTCTTCCAGGCCGGTGCGGCCATGCAGCGCCTCTTCCCAGGTCTTCTCGATGCCCTTCTTGCCGATGACGTCGGTGCCGCGGTAGTTGCCCAATTGGCCGGCGCGCTCGAGTTCCTCGATGTCGCCCTCGGCGATGCGGCCGATGTAGCCGACCACGTGGGCGGCGGACTGGCCTTGCGGATACTCGCGCACCCAGCGCGCGCGCAGCTCGACGCCCGGGAACTGGAAGGCGTGGGCGGCGAACCAGGCCGCCTCGGTCTCGTTGAGGTTGTTGCGCAGCTGCAGGCTGGCGTAGCGGCTGGATTCGGCCGCGCGGCGCTTGAAGCGGCGCTGGTCGGCCGGGCTGATGTAGACCACCTGCGTCAGCCGCTCGAACAGCGCGTTCATGTTGCCGGCCTGGGCCGGCACCACTTCAAGCGTGTAGGTGCGGTAGTTGCGCGCCAGCACCTCGCCGTTGCGGTCGAGGATCTCGCCGCGGCGCGGCGGGATCGGCACCACGGCGATGCGGTTGCGGTCGGCGCGTTCGGACAGGCCCTCGTAGCGATCGACCTGCAGGTACCAGAACCGGCCCACCAGCACGCCGAAGCAGGCCAGCGCGAACACGCCGCCCACCCAGGCGCGCAGGCGGAAGCGCTGCTTTTGCTGCTGGCCGGTTTTCTTGAATTCGAACATGTGACGCGGCGCCGCCGTCAGGCGGAGGAAGATTCGGCGTCATCGGCACCGCGCTGCGGCAAGTGCAGCACCCAACCCGCCAGCGGCCACAGGGCGGCGGTGATGGCCACGCTGATGCCCCAGTCCCAGCCCGGCCACTTGCCGGCCAGCCAGGCGTGGATGATCTGGGTGAGGAAGCGGGCGATCAGGAACACAGGCAGCATGTGCATGGCCTGGCTCCAGAGGTCGAAACGCTGCAGGCGGCGGTGCAGCACCACGGCGCCGTAGGCGACCAGGGTGTAGGACAACGCATGCTCGCCCAGCAGGCCGGCGTCGTGCACGTCCATCAGCAGGCCGAAGCAGAAGGCGGTGAACAGGCCGACGCGGCGCGGCTCGTGCACGCACCAGAAGGCGATGATCAGGATCAGGACGTCGGGCGCGCCCTGCCACAGGCGCCAAGGCAGCAGCGACACCAGCCAGACCAGCAGGATGGTGCCCCAGACGAAGACCCCGTGCGCGGGGCCCGACAGGCGTTCCGGGTGCACGTTGCTGGGCGTGCCCAGCCGGCGCCGCGGTTGGCCTGATGATTGTTGATTAGTCCGATCCACCGGAATCGACCTCCTGACGGTTGGACTCGGCACGTTCCACATCCACCTGCAGGACCAGGAAGTGGCGATAACGTTCAGGGTGGGCCAGCGGTTCGCAGACGGCTCGCGCGAAGCCGGAAGCGGTATCGCGCTCGACCGAGGTTACCTTGGCCACCGGCAGGCCGGCGGGAAACAGCCCGCCGACGCCACTGGTGACGATAGTATCGCCTTCCTTGATGTCGGCATTGGCCGCGAGGTAACGGACCTCCATCTTGCCGGGAGAGTTCCCGCCAAAGGCGATCAGCCGCAGACCATTGCGCAGCAGCTGCACCGGGATGGACACCTGCTCGTCGGTGACCAGGGCGGCTTCGGCCGTCATGGGCGTCACGCGCACGATCTGGCCGACCACGCCGCCTTCGTCGATCACGGGCATGCCCGGCGCCAGGCCGGCCTTGCTGCCCTTGTTGAACACCAGCCGCTGGTTGAAGGCGTTGGTGGGCTCGTACAGCACTTCCACCACCACGGCCGACTGCGCCACGGTATCGGTCACGCCGAGCAGGCGGCGCAATTGCGCGTTTTCGGCGGCCAGCTGCGCCGCATGCGTGGCCACCTGGGCCAGCTCGATGCGCTGGCGCTGCAAGGCTTCGTTTTCAGTGCGGATGAGGTTGGCGGCGTTGACCCACTCGTTGACCTGTTGGACTAGGTCGCGCGGCGCCATGACGGCGCGCTGGAAGGGATACAGCGCCACGGACATCGCGCGGCGCGCCGGTTCCAGCATGCGCCACTGCGAATCCATGATGATCAAAGCCACTGCCAGGACGACCAGGATGACCAGCCGCACCTCCGCCGGAGGGCCGCGCCTGAATAGGGGAGGAGTCCCTTGTCGTTGCATGAATCTCAGCCCGGGCGCCCGCGCCCGCGGCCCCCGCAGCGGCCGGAGCCGTGAAAAAGCGGGGCTCCGGGCTGGCGGGCAGAATTAGTCGTTGATGAAGATCGCGCCCAGTTTCTCAAGGTGTTCCAGCGCCTCGCCGCAACCGCGCACGACGCAGGTCAGGGGATCATCGGCGACCACCACCGGCAGGCCGGTTTCTTCCTGCAGCAGGCGGTCGAGGTCGCGCAGCAGCGCGCCACCACCGGTCAGGGCGATGCCCTTGTCGGTGATGTCGGCGCCGAGTTCGGGCGGTGTCTGTTCCAGGGCGATCTTGACGGCCGAGACGATCTGGTTGAGCGGGTCGGTCAGCGATTCCAGGATCTCGTTGGACGAGACCGTGAAGCTGCGCGGCACGCCTTCGGCCAGGTTGCGACCCTTGACCTCGATCTCGCGGACTTCGGAACCCGGGAACGCCGAGCCGATTTCCTTCTTGATGAGTTCGGCGGTGGGTTCGCCGATCAGCATGCCGTAGTTGCGGCGGATGTAGTTGACGATGGCCTCGTCGAACTTGTCGCCGCCGACGCGCACGGAACCCTTGTAGACCATGCCGCCCAGCGAGATGACCGCCACTTCGGTGGTGCCGCCGCCGATGTCGACGACCATGGAGCCGCTGGCGTCGGAGACGGCCAGGCCGGCGCCGATGGCCGCGGCCATGGGTTCTTCGATCAGGAACACATGCGAGGCGCCGGCGCCGAGGGCCGATTCGCGGATGGCGCGGCGTTCAACCTGGGTGGAGCCGCAGGGCACGCACACGATGATGCGCGGGCTGGGCGCCAGCATGTTGCGGGGGTGCACCATGCGGATGAACTGCTTGAGCATCTGCTCGGTGACCGTGAAGTCGGCGATGACGCCATCCTTCATGGGCCGGATGGCCTCGATGTTGCCGGGCACGCGGCCGAGCATCTGCTTGGCCTCCTGGCCGACGGCCTGGATGATTTTCTTGCCGTGAGGCCCGCCTTCATGACGGATAGCGACCACGGAGGGCTCATCGAGCACGATGCCCTTGCCGCGGACGTAGATCAGCGTATTGGCGGTACCGAGGTCGATCGCCATATCGCTGGAAAAATAACTGCGCAGGAATCCGAACATGGGAGCTCAGCTAAATTCTGGGGGGAATTGGGGTCATGCCGCGGGGCGTACGGCCCAGGAAACCCTGGGTGCGCCTGTCATCACGGCGATTAAACCGTGAATCATAACTTATAATTTCCCCGGAAATAGCGCATAAATGCAGGCTATTCAAGCTTTGTAACGGGTTTGGCATGTGCATACTGCCCAGTCCCGCCCCTCGGCCTTCGCTTCTCGATATTGCAATCCCCATGGCGCTCAATGACACAGATGTGGCCCGCATTGCCAAGCTGGCCAGAATCGAACTGACCCCGGACCAGCGCGGCCACGCGCAGGCCGAGCTCAATGGCATCCTCCACCTGATCGAACGGCTCCAGGCCGTCGACACCCAGGGCGTCGAACCCCTGGCCCACCCGCTGTCGGCCCACGAGGACATCGTGCTGCGCCTGCGCCAGGACGCCGTGACCGAAACCGCCTCGGAGGCCCGCCGCGCTGAGCTGCTGGCCAACGCCCCCGACGCCCAGGACGGTCTTTTCCTGGTCCCCAAGGTTCTCGACTAAGCCATGACCCAACCCGCCCTGCACACCCAATTCGAGGGGATCGCCGCCCTGCGCGCGGCCCTCGCCCAACGCCAGGTCAGCGCCGTCGAGCTGGCGCAAAGCTCGCTGGCGGCCGCCGAGTCGGCCAGCAGCCTGAACGCCTTCTTACATATTGATGCCGAATTGACGCTGGCCCAGGCCCGCGCCGCCGACGCCGCGCTGGCCGCCGGCAATGCCGGCCCGCTGGCCGGCGTGCCCATCGCCCACAAGGACGCCTTCGTCACCCGCGGCTGGCGCACCACCGCCGGCAGCAAGATGCTGGACGGCTACGTCAGCCCGTTCGACGCCACCGTGGTCGAGCGCCTGCAGGCCGCCGGCGCCGTGTCGCTGGGCAAGCTCAACTGCGACGAATTCGCCATGGGCTCGGGCAACGAGAACTCGGCCTACGGCGTGGTCCGCAACCCCTGGGATCCGGCCGCCGTGCCCGGCGGCTCGTCGGGCGGTTCGGCCGCGGCCGTCGCCGCGCGCCTGGTGGCCGCCACCACCGGCACCGACACCGGCGGCTCGGTGCGCCAGCCCGCCGCGCTGTGCGGCGTCAGCGGCATCAAGCCGACCTACGGCACCGTCTCGCGCTACGGCATGGTCGCCTTCGGCTCCAGCCTGGACCAGGCCGGCCCGCTGGCCCCCAGCAGCCGCGACCTGCTCGAACTGCTGGACGTCATCAGCGGCTTCGACCCGCGCGACGCCACCAGCCTGGAAAAATGCGACGCCGCCGCCAACGAACCGGGCCGCGTGCGGCGCGATTTCGATGCCGCGCAGGGCAAGTTCGACGCCGCCGGCAGCCAGCCCCTGAAGGGCCTGCGCATCGGCGTGCCCGAGGAATACTTCGGCGCCGGCCTGGCGCCGGACGTGGCTGCCGCGGTACAGGCCGCCCTGGCCCAGTTCGAGGCCCTGGGCGCGGTGCGCGTGCCGGTGTCGCTGCCGCGCACCGAACTGGCCATTCCCGCCTACTACGTCATCGCCCCCGCCGAAGCGTCCAGCAACCTGGCCCGCTACGACGGCGTGCGCTACGGCCACCGCGCCGCGCAGTATGGCGACCTGAACGAGATGATCAGCCGCTCGCGCGCCGAAGGCTTCGGCGACGAGGTCAAGCGCCGCATCCTGATCGGCACCTACGTGCTGTCGCACGGCTACTACGACGCCTACTACCTGCAGGCCCAGCGCCTGCGCCGCATGATCGCCCAGGACTTCCAGCGCGCCTTCGCCGGCCAGTGCGACGTCATCATGGGCCCGGTGACCCCGACGGTGGCCAAGAACATCGGCGACAACCGCGACGATCCCACCGCCGACTGGCTGGCCGACGTCTACACGCTGGGCGTCAGCCTGGCCGGCCTGCCCGCCATGTCGGTTCCGTGCGGATTTGGGGGAAGCAAGAATCTCCGCCCCGTCGGCCTGCAGATCATCGGCAACTACTTCGACGAAGGCCGCCTCCTGGCCATCGCCGACCGCTACCAACAAGTCACGACGTGGCACAAGGCCACGCCGGCCCAGCAGGACGCCTAAGCATGAACTGGGAAATCGTCATCGGCCTGGAAACGCACACCCAGCTTTCCACCGACTCCAAGATCTTTTCGGGCAGCAGCACCGAATTCGGCGCCGCGCCCAACACCCACGCCAACGAGGTCGACCTGGCCCTGCCGGGCAGCCTGCCGGTCATGAACCGCGGCGCCGCCGAACGCGCCATCCGCTTCGGCCTGGCGGTCGGCGCCGAGATCGCGCCGCGCTCGGTGTTCGCGCGCAAGAACTACTTCTACCCCGACCTGCCCAAGGGCTACCAGATCAGCCAGTACGAGCTGCCGGTGGTGGTGGGCGGCTCGCTGTCGTTCTTCGTCGGCGAGGAAGAGAAAACAGTCAACCTGACGCGCGCCCACCTGGAAGAAGACGCCGGCAAGTCGCTGCACGACGACTTCGCCCTGGCCAACGGCTCGCCGGCCAGCGGCATCGACCTGAACCGCGCCGGCACGCCGCTGCTGGAAATCGTCACCGAGCCAGAAATGCGCTCGGCCGCCGAGGCCGTGTCCTACGCCCGCGCCCTGCACAGCCTGGTGGTGTGGCTCGGCATCTGCGACGGCAACATGCAGGAAGGCTCGTTCCGCTGCGACGCCAACGTCTCCGTGCGCCCGGTCGGCCAGAAGGAATTCGGCACCCGCACCGAGATCAAGAACGTCAACTCGTTCCGCTTCCTGGAACGCGCCATCACCTATGAAGCGCGGCGCCAGATCGAGCTGATCGAGGACGGCGGCACCGTGGTCCAGGAAACCCGCCTGTACGACGCCGACCGCGACGAAACCCGCAGCATGCGCAGCAAGGAAGACGCGCACGACTACCGCTACTTCCCCGATCCCGACCTGCCCACGCTGGTGATCGCGCGCGAGTGGGTGGACGAGGTCCGCGCCGCCATGCCCGAGCTGCCGGCCGCCCAGCGCGCCCGCTTCGAATCCGAGTACGGCCTGCCGGCCTACGACGCCGCCCAGCTGACCGTCAGCCGCGACCTGGCCGCCTACTTCGAGGCCGTGGCGCACGCGCTGCCGGCCGGCCAGGCCAAGCTGGCCGCCAACTGGATCATGGGCGAAGTGGCCGCCACCCTGAACAAGGAAGAAAAGGCCATCGCCGAAGCCCCGGTGCAGGCGCCGGCCCTGGCCGCGCTGATCAACCGCATCATCGACGGCACCATCTCCAACAAGATCGCGCGTGAAGTGTTCGGCGCCATGTGGGCCGGCGAGAACGGCGGCCAGCCCGACGCCATCATCGACGCCCGCGGCCTCAAGCAGATCAGCGACACCGGCGCCATCGGCGCCATGATCGACGAGGTGCTGGCGGCCAATCCCGCCATCGTCGAGGAATACCGCGCCGGCAAGCAGAAGGCGTTCAACTCGCTGGTCGGCCAGATCATGAAGGCCGCGCGCGGCAAGGCCAACCCGCAGCAGGTCAACGACCTGCTCAAGCAGAAGCTGGACAGCTGATCTCCCTGCGCCGTCCCGACCTTGGGGCGGCGTGCAAGATCAGACCCATCCTAAGGCCGCGGCATCTTGTCGCGGCCTTTTGTTTGGCCAAGAATGATCCGGACGATTCCGACTGGAGATTTGGCCATGAACGCCCCCTACCTATCCATCCCACGCGAACAAGTTGCGGACCGGCTCGACGAAATGATCCAGGCCGCAAACGATGGCGTGTTCGTTGTCATCACCCAGGACGGTCTGGCGCAAGCGCAGCTCAGGCGGGTCAACCCCCTGATGACCGAGGCGGGTCACAATGCGATAGAAGAACTGAAACGGTTCCCGGGCATCCCGTACACCGACGAAGCCACCTGGTGGTATGCCGTCAAAGGGGTCCGCGAATGAAGCTCGTGCTAGATGCCTCGGTCGCGTTGAGCTGGCTGCGATTGCCCAGCCAAACCTGCAGCGAACAGGCGTTTGCCATCCTGGACGACCTGAACGGCGAAGCCGTCCTGGTCCCGCAGATCTGGCCAATGGAAGTGGCTCAAGGCGCCTTGCGCGTCGAGCGGCAGCAGCAAGCCACGGCAGCCACACTGGCCAAATTCTCTGCCGTGCTGAACAGCGTGCCCGTCGTCAACGAATCGCGCCCTTCTACCGCCTGGCTGCCTCAATGCGAGCGGCTCGCCCGCGAACACGGGCTTACCATCTATGACGCCTCGTACCTGGAACTCGCGCTATGGCGCGGCGCCGCGCTGGCCACGTTCGACAAAAGTCTGGCGCAGGCGGCCCAGGCGAGCGGCGTGTTGGTCGTCGGGCATGAACCAGCCCACAGGCTCGAAGAACCTGTCCTGCGATACGGCGGCCGGCACTGCCTTGCCGGACTCGCGCTTACTTCACCCCGTACTTCGTCCGGTACGCCTGCACCGCGTCGCGGTGCTCGGCAAACGCGGCGTCGTCCTGCAGCAGCGCCATGATGTCCGCCAGCGACGCGATCGCCACCACCGGGATGCCGTAGGTCTTGGCCACGTCCTGCACCGCCGAGTGCGCCGACAGCGCGTCGTCGGCGCCCGCGCGTTCCATGCGGTCCATGGCAATCAGCACCGCGGCCGGCTCGGCGCCGGCGTTGCGGATGATCTCCACCGACTCGCGCACCGAGGTGCCCGCGGTGATCACGTCGTCAATGATGACGACCTTGCCCTTGAGCGGCGCGCCAACCAGAGTGCCGCCTTCGCCGTGATCCTTGGCTTCCTTGCGGTTGTAGGCGAACGGCACATCGCTGCGGCCCTGCATCGCCGGATGGCCGGCCAGCGCGACGGCGGTGGCCGTGGCCAGCGGGATGCCCTTGTAGGCCGGGCCGAACAGCATGTCGAAGGCCACGCCCGAATCCAGCAGCGCCTGGGCGTAGAAGCCCGCCAGCTTGCCGACCGAACCACCGCTGTTGAACAGGCCCGCATTGAAGAAATAGGGGCTGATGCGGCCGGACTTGACCTTGAAGCTGCCGAAGCGCAACACGCCTTCGTTCAAGGCGAAGCGGACAAAGTCGAGCGAGGTGGCGGAAGCGGAGTGGGCGGCAGACATGCGAGGAGGATCCGAGAGGTGGCAAACCCCGGCATTTTATCCGTTGTCGGGGCTATTCCCGGGCAACGTCGTCGAGTCGGTTAAATTCCTGGCATTGTTCCGGCCGTTTCCGGCCGCTCTACAGGAGTCCCGCTTTGCTGCGCATCACGTCAATCAACCTCAATGGCATCCGGTCCGCCTTCCGCAAGGGCCTGCAACCCTGGATGGAGAAGCACGCCGCCGACGTGCTGTGCCTGCAGGAAATCAAGGTATCGGACGAGGATCTGACCGAAGACCTGCGCCACCCGCCCGGCTACACCGGCCACTTCCACCACGCCGTCAAGAAGGGCTACAGCGGCGTCGGCATCTACCTGCGCGATGCCGCCGAGCGCGTCAACATCGGCCTGGGCTGCGAAGAATTCGACCCCGAAGGCCGCATCATCCGCGCCGACTGGAAGAACCTGTCCGTCATCAGCGCCTACCTGCCGTCGGGCTCCAGCGGCGACGAACGCCAGCAGGCCAAGTACCGCTTCCTGGACCGCTTCGGCCCGTGGATCGATGCGCTGATGCACGAGCACAAGACGACCGGCCGCGAATTCATCATCTGTGGCGACTGGAACATCGCCCACAAGGAAATCGACCTGAAGAACTGGAAGGGCAACCTGAAGAACTCCGGTTTCCTGCCCGAGGAACGCGCCTGGCTGACCGATGTGTTCGACAAGCGCGGCTTCGTCGACGTGTTCCGCACCATCGACGACCGGCCCGACCAATACACCTGGTGGAGCAATCGCGGCCAGGCCTGGGCCAAGAACGTCGGGTGGCGCATCGACTACCAGATCGCCACGCCGGGCATCGCCGCCCGCGCCCGCAGCGTCGCCATCTACAAGGACGAGCGCTTTTCCGACCACGCGCCGTTGACCATCGACTACGACGCCACGCTTTGAAGCCCCGGGCGGCGGAACCGGGATTACGCCGCCCGCGCATGATCTGACTCAAAATATAATTAGGGACATATAAAGTGGAAAGGGACCTGCCGAAATAGGACCATGCCCTGCTTCGGAGATGGATTCCCCTATGAGACGGGCATCCCTCACCGCTTTCAAAAATTGAATAATATTAGGGACGTATTAATTTTCCCTGTGAATTCAATGCCTCACGGTCTTCCCTATGGCAGCAGGGGTTCCCTCTCCCTTGGTCAAAGTCTTATGCGTCCCCAATAAAATAAGAAAAAAGTGCTTTGATATCAAGGTGATGGCGCGCTTTTCGGCTTTGCGCGGGGCAACAAATTAGCCCTACAATCTCGCACCAAGCCGGTGCGCATTGCACCAATTCGGAGATTCGACGCCCCAAAACAGCGCATCTCCGCACTCATTCGAACCCCCCCCCAAGGAGATCATGTTGAAAGTGCAGCGTCTGGACGACTTCCTGCGTAGCGTCGCCGTGCGCGATCCGCAGCAACCGGAATTCATGCAAGCCGTCCAGGAGGTGATGCTGAGCCTGTGGCCTTTCATCGAAAAGCACCCCCACTACGCCGAGCACGCCCTGCTCGAGCGCCTGGTGGAGCCGGAACGCGTGATCCAGTTCCGCGTGTGCTGGACCGACGACAAGGGCCAGGCGCAGGTCAACCGCGCTTTCCGCATCCAGCACAGCTCGGCCATCGGCCCGTTCAAGGGCGGCATGCGCTTCCACCCCTCGGTGAACCTGTCGATCCTGAAGTTCCTGGCATTCGAGCAGACCCTGAAGAACTCGCTGACCACGCTGCCCATGGGCGGCGGCAAGGGCGGTTCCGACTTCGACCCCAAAGGCAAGTCCGACGCTGAAGTCATGCGCTTCTGCCAGGCCCTGATGATCGAGCTTTACCGCCACCTGGGTCCGGACACCGACGTGCCGGCCGGCGACATCGGCGTGGGCGCGCGTGAGGTCGGCTTCATGGCCGGCATGATGAAGAAACTGTCGAACTCCACCGCCAGCGTCTTCACCGGCAAGGGCCTGACCTTCGGCGGCAGCCTGATCCGCCCCGAAGCCACCGGCTACGGCACCGTCTACTTCGCCGAGGAAATGCTCAAGCGCGTCGGCAAGTCGTTCGACGGCCTGCGCGTGTCGGTCTCGGGCTCGGGCAACGTAGCCCAGTACGCCATCGAAAAGGCCATGGCGCTGGGCGCCAAGGTCGTGACGGTGTCCGACTCGAACGGCACGGTGGTCGACGAAGCCGGCTTCAACCACGAGAAGCTGGTGGCGCTGATGCACGTCAAGAACGACCTGCGCGGCCGCCTGGACACCTATGCCCGCCAATTCGGCCTGGCCTACGAACCCGGCAAGCGCCCGTGGCACGTGCCGGTGGACGTCGCCCTGCCCTGCGCCACCCAGAACGAACTGGAACTGGCCGATGCCGAAACGCTGATCAAGAACGGCGTGCAGTGCGTGGCCGAGGGCGCCAACATGCCCGCCACCCTGGACGCCGCCAAGGCCTTCATCGCCGCCCGCGTGCTGTACGCCCCGGGCAAGGCCAGCAACGCCGGTGGCGTGGCCGTGTCGGGCCTGGAAATGGCCCAGAACTCGGCCCGCCTGTCGTGGACCCGCGAAGAAGTGGACGCCCGCCTGCACGCCATCATGCGCGACATCCACGAGAACTGCGTGCGCCACGGTCACAGCGAGCGCGAGTACGTGAACTACCTGGACGGCGCCAACATCGCCGGCTTCGTCAAGGTCGCGGACGCGATGCGCCAGCAAGGGCTGTACTGATCGACACGCCGGCGCCCCCGGGCGCCGGCTGGCGGCAAAAGAAAGGCGGCAGGCTCGAACAGCCTGCCGCCTTTCTTCATTCCGGACCGCCCGGCGGGATCAGTGCTTCATCGCGCCGTGGTCGTGGCTCATGCCGGGGTTGTGCGAAGCCGGCTTGACCTTGAACTGCACCGCCACCTCGCCCGCCTTCTCGAACCTGAGCGTAGCCGGCACCGTGGCGCCCTCGGCGAACGGCGCCTTCAGCTTGATGAACATGACGTGGTAGCCGCCCGGGGACAGCTTGACCTCGCCGTTGGCCGGCAGCGCGATGCCGCCCTCGACCTGGCGCATCTTGGCCACGCCGTTGGCGGTCTCCACCGTATGCAGCTCGACGCGCTCGGCGGCATCGGACGAGATCGACAGCAGGCGGTCGGCCGTCTTAGCCTCGTTGTCGATGTCCATGTAGCCGGCGCCGTTGGACTGGCCCGGGGCAGACGCGCGCACCCAGAGATCATCGACCTCGACCTCGCCGACCTTGTAGTCCTTGGCCCAGGCCGAACCGGCCGCGCACAGGCCCAGGATGGCGACAGCGGCGAACTTGCGGATGTTCATGGGGTGTTCTCCTATGGGGTTAACGCCGCCGGACCAGGCTGCGGGCGGCTGACAGGACCGAATCCGTCAAAGCTTCCATCGCTTCGGAGTTTACCCGCCAATGCTGCCAGTACAGCGGCACATCCTCCCAGGCGCGCCCCCGCAGCAGCACCAGATGACCTGCGTCAAGGTGTTCCTGCACCAGCGGCAGCGGATTCATGGTCCAGCCCAGCCCGCCCAGCGTCGCCTGCACGAAGGCGCGGGTGGATGGCACCCACCAGACTGGCGGCTGCCACGGCGCCGGATCGGAGATCTTGTGGGCGAAGCGCGCCTGCAGCGCGTCCTTGCGGTTGAACACCAGCACCGGCGCCTGCGCCAGCGTCTGCGCGTTCACCCCCTGCGCGAAATAGCGCTTGTGGAAGGCCGGCGTGCACGTCGCCACGTAGCGCATGCTGCCCAGCGCATGGATGCGGCAGCCCTGCACCGGATCGGCCAGCGTCGTCACCGCGCCCAGCACCGACCCGTTGCGCAGCAGCGCGGCGGTGTGGTCCTGGTCCTCGGACTGCATGTCGAGCGTGGCGCGGGTGCGGCTGGAAAACTGCAACGCCGCGTCGACGAACCAGGTTTCCAGGCTGTCGTGGTTGACCGCGATGGGGATGCTGGCGTGCGGCACGTCGTCGTCCGCCACGCCCAGCCGGTTCAGCGCGTCATGTTCCAGCAGCGCCGTCTGCTCGGCCAGCTGCACCAGCACCTGGCCATCGCCAGTGGCGGCGGCCGGCACGGTGCGCTGGACCAGCAGCCGGCCCATGCGGTCTTCAAGCGCCTTGATCCGCTGCGAGACCGCCGACGGCGTCACGCTCAGCGCCAGCGCGGCGCGCTCGAAACTGCCTTCGCGCACCACCGCGGCCAGGGCGCGCAGGTTGCCGTGATCGATTTTCATTGAATTAGTTTTGCTTAAGATAGTGAAGGAAAATTAGCTGTATTTCATATTGGCCGCAAGCGAAAATGATGCATTGCCGGTATGCGCGACGCTGCCGGCCCGGTTTCCCAAGCGCCACCACAAGGCGTTGCAGTCAAAAGGTTCGCAGTCATGTTCGCCACGTTGTCATCCCCCCTCTTCCTCACCGCCTGGGCCAGCGGCACGGCCACCGGGCTGGGCCTGTTCGCCGTCGTCGGCGCGCAAAGCGCGTTCATCCTGCGCCAGGGATTGATGCGCGCGCACCTGCTGTCCGTGGTCGCCATCTGCGCGCTGATCGACGCGATCTTCATCTTCGCCAGCGTCTCGGGCCTGCAGGCCCTGACCGCCTGGTTCCCGTGGCTGACCGCCGCGGTGCTGTGGTTCGGCGTGGCGTTCCTCACCTGGTACGCGCTGCAATCGGCGCGCCGCGCCTGGACCGCCACCGGCGGGCTGGCCGCCGCGCGCGACGTGGTGCCCTCGCGCCGCGCCGCGATGCTGGGCGCGCTGGGCTTTTCGCTGCTGAACCCGCACTTCTGGCTCGACATGGTGGTGGTGGGCTCGCTGGCCCACGGCTTCGATGACGCCCGCATGGCGTTCGCCGCCGGCGCCTTCACCGCCAGCCTGCTGTGGCTGGCCGTGCTGGGCATCGGTTCGCGCCTGTTCGCGCGCTTTTTCGCCAGCGCCTCGGCCTGGCGCGTGCTGGACGGCGTCATCGCCGTGGTCATGGCCGGCCTGGCGATCAGCCTGGCGGTCAAGGGCGTCTGACGGCCGTGCCCGACGCCGCCGCCTGTCCCGCCAGCCCCGCCCGCTCGGGGCCGGCGCGCTATACCGCCACCTTCATCTTCGCCAAGAAACAGTTCGACGACGACTTTCACCGGCTCGACCAGGCCATCGCCGAGGCGGCCCGGGCCACCCCCGGCTACCTGGGCGAAGAAGCCTGGGAAGATCCCGCGCACGGCCTGTACGCCAACGTCTACTACTGGGAATCGCTGGAAGCCCTGGAGGCCCTGATCCGCCACCCCGTCCACCAGCAGGCCAAGGCGGCGCAATCGCGCTGGCTGGACGGCTACCGGGTCGTCATCGCCCAGGTGCTAAGGGAATACGGGGACGGACTGCCGGGCCCAGCACTTTTATAATCACCGGGTTGCCACTCTTTCGTCGGGCGCATGGCCGGCCCGCCAGACGATCATGCGCGGACCCTCTCCCTCCAAAGACGTGCGCCTGCCGCCCCTGGCCGCCATCCAGGCCTTCGAGGCGGCCGCCCGGCTCGGCTCGTTCGAGCGCGCCAGCGAAGAACTGTTCGTCACCGCCAGCGCCATCGGCAAGCGCATCGCCGCGCTGGAGGCGCAGCTCGACGTCACCCTGTTCATCCGCAGCAGCCGCGGCGCCACCCTGAGCGCCGCCGGGCGCGAATACCTGGAACAGGTGCGCACCGCGCTGGACCTGCTGTCGGACGCCTCGCTGCACAAGCGCGGCGAACCCAAGCTCGAACCCCTGCGGGTCGTGTCCACGCCCACCTTCGCCCGCCAGGTGCTGATCCCCGCCCTGCCCGGCTTCACCGCCGCCCATCCCGACGTCGAACTGGAGATCATGCTGTCCATTCCCTACCTGGACATCATGCCGCCCAACGCCGACGTCTGGATCCGCTTCGGCAGCGGCAAGTACCCCGGCCTGCATGCCCGCCCGCTGACCAGCGACCCGGTGTTCGCCGTGTGCTCGCCGGCCTACCGCGACACCCATGGCCCCTTCGACCGCCCCCAGGACCTGTCGCGCGCCGCCCTGCTGCGCTGCCCGATGGAGCCCTGGCGCCCGTGGCTGGCCGCGGCGGGACTGGACTGGCCCGAGCCCGCCCGCGGCGTCTGGCTGGTCGACCTGGGCATGATGCTGGCGGCCGCCCGCGCCGGCCAGGGTATCGCCCTGACCCGCCGCACGCTCGCCGCCGAATGGCTCGACGAAGGCAAATTGCTGCGCGTGCTCGACATCGAGACCCCGGGCGAATCGCAGTACCACCTGTGCACCGAAATCTCACGTCCGCCCGGCGGCGCGGCCCAAGCGTTTTCCCTATGGCTGGCCGAGGTCTGCGAACGCGCATCCCAATGGCCACGCGGCCTGCCGGCCATGCCGGAATAAATTTCCAGCCCCGGGCGGAAGGAAATTCCGCGCACCATGACGCATCGCTGGCTAGGATGCGCCGAACATGGCCGCGCCTGACCCACAACCCGTGCGTCCGTACTAGGTATTTACGCGGAAAAACCCCGCCGGGTCAGATTCGCGTAAGCGATTAAGCAGACAGTCACAACACGCAACAGGAGTGCGCCACCCATCTTCTTTCCTCGCCGCCTGGCGCCGGCACACGGTTTTCCACGCAGTTCTACTAATTACAACGGAGACATCCATGGATTTTCGTTTGAAGCTGCTTGCAGGAACCCTTGCTTTTGCCGTATCGGCCGCGGGCTACGCCGCCGACCCCATCAAGATCGGCGTGGCCGGTCCCTACACCGGGGGCTCGTCCTCCATGGGCGTCAGCATGCGCGACGGCGTGCGCCTGGCCATCGAGGAAATCAACAAGGGCGGCGGCGTGCTCGGCCGGCAACTGGTCGCGGTGGAACGTGACGACGAAGCCAAGAACGAGCGCGGCGTGCAGATCGCCCAGGAACTGATCAACAAGGAGCAGGTCACCGCCACGGTCGGCTACATCAACACCGGCGTGGCGCTGGCCTCGCAGCGCTTCTACCAGGACGCCAAGATCCCGGTGTTCAACAACGTCGCCACCGGCAGCGTCATCACGCACCAGTTCAAGGCGCCGGAATACCCGGACAACTACGTGTTCCGCAACGCGGCGCACGACAGCATCCAGGCGCCGATGATCGTCGAGGAGGCCGTGACCCGCCGCGGCTTCAAGAAGGTCGCGATCCTGGCCGACTCCACCAACTACGGCCAGCTCGGCCGCGAGGACCTGGAAAAGGCCCTGGACGCCAAGGGCATCAAGCCGGTGGCGGTCGAGAAGTTCAACATCAAGGACGTCGACATGACGGCCCAGCTGCTCAAGGCCAAGGCCGCGGGCGCCGAAGCCGTGCTGACCTACGGCATCGGCCCCGAGCTGGCGCAGATCGCCAACGGCATGGCCAAGCTGGGCTGGAAGGTGCCGATCATCGGCAGCTGGACGCTGTCGATGGCCAACTACATCGACAACTCCGGCGCCAACGGCGAGGGCGCGCGCATGCCGCAGACCTTCATCCAGGATCCGGACACGCCCAAGCGCAAGGCCTTCATCGACGCCTACCTGGCCAAGTTCAAGCCCAAGAACAACCGCATCGACTCGCCGGTGTCGGCGGCCCAGGGCTACGACTCGATCTTCCTGCTGGCCGCGGCCATCAAGCAGGCCAACTCCACGGAAGGCCCGAAGATCCGTGAAGCGCTCGAGAACCTGCAGACGCCCGTCGAAGGCGTAGTGATGACCTACAACAAACCCTTCACCCACGACAACCACGACGCCATCGGCGTCAAGGAAGTGGTCATCGGCGAGGTCAAGGGCGGCCGCGTGGTCAAGGCCAACTAAGTTCGTCCGAAGCAATGCGGCGGCGGCTGCCCGGTCGCCGCCGCCGGCGTCCCCGCGCGCGGGGCGCCGGCATGCAGTCGCCTGACAACAGCGTTCTGCCCAAGGGGGTTGGGACGGAACACAGCGCCTCACGACACACACCATGATTCTTCTACAGCTTATCTATAGCGGTATCGCGCTAGGCATGATCTATGCCGTCATCGCGTTCGGGTACCAGCTCACCTTCGCCACGTCCGGCACCCTGAACTTCGGCCAGGGCGAAGCCCTGATGCTGGGCGCGCTGGTCGGGCTCACGCTGGTCGGCCTGGGCGTGAACTACTGGGTCATGATTCCCATCGTCTGCCTCTTCGGCTTCGCGCAAGGCGTGCTGGTCGAACGGGTCGGCGTGCGGCCGGCCATCAAGACGCGCTCCGAGTTCGGCTGGATCATGGCCACCATCGCGCTGGGCATCATCTTCAAGAACGTGGCCGAGAACATCTGGGGCCGCGACGACCTGCGCTTTCCCTCGCCGCTGCCCGAGGCGCCGATCGAGGTGCTGGGCGCCAACGTGCTGCCGATGGAATTGCTGGTGGTGTTCGGCGCGCTGGCCATGATGCTGCTGGTGGAAGTGTTCAACCGCAAGTCCATCTACGGCAAGGCCTTCGTCGCTACGTCCAATGACCGCGACGCCGCCGGCCTGATGGGCATCAACACCGGCATGGTGATCACGTTTTCGTATGCCCTGTCGTCGCTGACCGCCGCCTTCGCGGGCGTGCTGGTGGCGCCGCTGACGCTGACTGGCGCCACCATGGGCGCGGTGCTCGGCCTGAAGGCCTTCGCCGTCGCCATCATCGGCGGCCTGTCCAGCGGCATGGGCGTGGTGGTGGGCGGGCTGATCCTGGGGATCGCCGAGACCACGACCGGCTTCTATCTTTCGACGGGGTACAAAGACGTGCCGGGACTGGTCCTGCTGCTGCTCGTACTGACCTTCAAGCCCGCCGGCCTGTTCGGCAAGACCGCGATCAAGAAGGTGTAAGCGATGAAACCCCTGCACCTTCTGCTATCCATCGTGGCCGTGGCCTGCCTGGCCGCCGTGCCGCTGGGCGTGACCAACACGTATTACCTGCACCTGATCGAAACCATCATGATCTATTCGATCCTGCTGTTCGGGCTCGATATCGTGGTGGGCTATACCGGCCAGGTATCGCTGGGCCATGCCGGCCTGTTCGGCATCGGCTCGTATGTGGCCGGCGTGCTGTTCTTCCACCTGCAGATGCCGATCTGGGTGATCCTGCCAGCCGCCATCCTGATCGCGGCGGCCTTCGGCGCGGTGCTGGCGCTGCCGGCGCTGCGGGTCACCGGGCCGTACCTGGCGATGGTGACGCTGGCCTTTGGCACCATCATCCAGATCCTGATCAACGAGATGACCTTCATGACCGAGGGCCCGCTCGGCATCAAGATCCCCAAGCCGTCGATCGGCGGACACATCCTGACCAAGAGCGAGTACTTCTGGCTGGTGGCGGCGTTGCTGGTGCTGTCGCTGATCGTGGTGCACCGGATCCTGAAATCGCACCTGGGCCGCTCGTTCGAAGCCTTGCGCGACAGCCCGATCGCCTCGGACTGCATGGGCGTGTCGGTCTACCGGCACAAGGTGTTCGCCTTCGTCATCAGCGCCGGTTTCGCCGGCCTGGCGGGCGCGCTGTATTCCTATTCCGAGCAGTACATCTCGCCCAACACCTACAACTTCGAACTGACCATCCTGTTCCTGCTGGCTATCATCATGGGCGGGCGCAAGAGCCGCACCGGCGCGCTGCTGGGCGCGTCGATCATCGTGCTGCTGCCCAAGATGCTGGACGATATCGGCACCTTCCGCCTGATCGCGCTGGGCGTGGCGATCCTGGTGACGGTCGGTAGCGCCATCGCCATCTCCAAGGGCCGCACCGAGGCCCGCCGCGTGGCGGTGCCGGTGATCGGCACCATCCTGCTGGCGGTGTTCTCGTACTGGCTGGACGCGGTGACCGACTGGCGCCTGACGATCTTCGGCGCCATGATCCTGTTCGTCGTGTACTACCTGCCCGACGGCATCGTCGGCTTCGTGCGCAACCTGTTCTTCTCGACCCGCCGCGCGGCGCTGTCGGTCAAGCAGGACCTGGTCAAGGGACAGGAGGCCGTTCCCGACGCGGCGCGCGGCCAGGGCGAGACGCTGCTGGCGGCCAAACAGGTGCTGATGCAGTTCGGCGGCCTGAAGGCGCTGAACCAGGTCGACCTGACGGTCAAGCGCGGCACCATCCACGGGCTGATCGGGCCGAACGGCTCGGGCAAGAGCACCATGATGAACGTGCTGACCGGCATCTACGTGCCAACGGCCGGTTCGGTGGAGTTCTCCGGCAAGTCGCTGGTGGGCCTGGCGCCGGCCGACATCGCGGCCACCGGCATCGCGCGCACGTTCCAGAACGTGCAGCTGTTCGGCGAGATGACGGCGCTGGAGAACGTGCTGGTCGGCCTGCACCACACCTTCACCACGGGGTTGGCCGGCATCGCGCTGCGCACGCCGAAGTGGAAGGGCGAGGAACAAGGCGCCCGCGCCCGCGCGCTGGCGCTGCTGGAATTTGTCGGCCTGGAGAGCATGGCTAACGAAGAGGCCCGCAACCTGCCCTACGGCAAGCAGCGCCTGCTGGAGATCGCCCGCGCGCTGGCGCTGGATCCGCAATTGCTGCTGCTGGACGAACCGGCGGCCGGCCTGACGGCGCCCGACATCGTCGAGCTGCTGGCCATCATCCGCAAGGTGCGCGACCACGGCATCACGCTGATCCTGATCGAGCACCACATGGATGTGGTGATGGGAGTGTGCGACACCGTGTCGGTGCTGGACTTCGGCCAGAAGATCGCCGAGGGGCTGCCCAACGAAGTGCAGAGCAACGCCAAGGTTATCGAGGCGTATCTGGGCGGCGCGCCCGCCTGACGCCAAGGACGACAACATGCTATCGATCAAGAATCTGGAAGCGGGCTACGGGAAGGTGAAGGTGCTGCACGGCATCAGCATGGAGGTCCCGAAGGCCAAGGTGGTGACGTTGATCGGCTCGAATGGGGCCGGCAAGACGACGACGATGCGGGCGCTGTCGGGGATGATCCGGCCGACCGCGGGCGAGGTCACGCTGGGCGGCAAGCGCATCGACGGGCTGGAATCGCATCGGATCGCGCGGCTGGGGCTGGCGCATTCGCCGGAAGGGCGGCGGGTGTTTCCGACGCTGTCGGTGACCGACAACCTGCTGTTGGGCGCGTTTCCGCGCTTGACGGGGAGTCGGCCCAAGGGCGACGTGCAGGCGGATCTGGGACGGGCGATGGATCTGTTCCCTCGCCTGAAGGAGCGGCGCGAGCAGCTGGCCGGAACGCTGTCCGGCGGCGAGCAGCAGATGCTGGCGATGGCGCGGGCGGTGATGCTGAATCCGGAGCTGGTGCTGCTGGATGAGCCGTCGATGGGGTTGGCGCCGATCCTGGTGGAAGAGGTTTTCCGGATCATTGCGCGGCTCAAGGATGAAGGGGTGACGATGTTGCTGGTCGAGCAGTTCGCGGCGGCGGCGTTGAATGTGGCTGATTATGGGTATGTGTTGGAGAATGGGCGGATTTCTGTGCATGGGAGTGCGGAGAAGTTGAAGCATGATCCGGCGGTGGTGGCGGCTTATCTTGGGGGGGCACACTGAGTTTTTTTGCTGGCATGGGGTTGAGTTCTTGAGACGCACGGCGGGGCGGCGGCCGGTGGCGGGCGGGGCTACGATTGCGGTCCGGAGCGTTCGCTCCGGACTGCCCCGTCCTCATCTTCGTCCAGGCCTTCGGCCTTCCCTTCAGATTCCGTCGGGCGCATCTACACGCCCCGCCCGCCACCGGCCGCCGCCCCGCCGTGCTCGCGATTTCTCTGGTACCTGCGTTGCTGGGAAGAGCTGTGTGCTTGGCCTTCTTTTGACGCGGTTACTCGTCATCGAAGATCTTGCGGGGCCAGCCCAAAGGCGGCCGCGCGGGCGGCCTTTTTGGGCTTACAGGGTGTTTGGGCGTTGGCGGATGACGCTGCGCGCGGATGGAGAGCGGGTTGGTGGGTCGCCTGCTCTTGGAGTGATGCGGATGAAAAAAAGGCAGGATTGCGCGTGGCGCAATCCTGCCTTTGCTTTTTTGCGCGCGGAACGCGCGCTTTGCTTAGACGGTGATGGTCAGGGTGACGTCGATGTTGCCGCGGGTGGCGTTCGAGTAGGGGCAGACGATGTGGGCGGCGGCGACGAGCTTTTCGGCTTCGGCGCGGTCCATGCCGGGCAGCGAGATCTTCAGTTCGGCTTCGATGCCGAAACCGGTGGGGATGGGGCCGATGCCGACCGAGCCGTCGATGGTGGCGTTGGCGGGCATGGCGATCTTGTCGCGGCCGGCGACGAACTTCATGGCGCCCATGAAGCAGGCCGAGTAGCCCACGGCGAACAGTTGCTCGGGGTTGGTGCCCGCGGCGCCGGCGCCGCCCAGTTCCTTCGGGGTGGTCAGCTTGACGTTCAGGTTGCCGTCGCTGGAGACGCCGGTGCCTTCACGGCCGCCGGTGACGTGGGCTTGGGCGCGGTACAGGACTTTTTCGATCGACATGGTGCTTTCCTTTTGGATGAAGGTTGGACTGCCGGGCTGGCGGGACCTTTCCCGCTGCGGCCCTTACTAATTAAATAGCACACAATTTCATAGCGCACTATCTTTAAGCGGGGATGACAGCATCCTGCCATCATCCACCTCAAACACGAACAATCAAAGACTGCTGACCAGCTTTTCCCGCAATTCGTGCAACGCGCGCATGGTGCCCTGCACTTCGTCGAGCGAGCACTGGGCCGCGGCGGCGATGGCGTGCGGCACGGCCTCGGCCTGTTCGCGCAGGTTGCGGCCCTGCTTTGTCAGGGTGACGATGACCTGGCGCTCGTCCTCCTGGGCCCGGGTGCGGGTGACCAGGCCTGCCGCCTCGAGCCGCTTGAGCAGGGGCGTGAGGGTGGCGGAATCCAGGAACAGGCGCTCGCCGATGTCGGTGACCGTGACTTCGTCGCGCTCCCACAGCACCAGCATGACCAGGTACTGCGGGTACGTCAGATCCAGGCCGCGCAACAGCTTGCGGTACACCTTGTTCATCGCCAGCGAGGTCGAGTACAGGGCGAAGCACAGCTGGCTGTCTAGCAGCAGCGGGTTGAACGCGCTTTTGGGCTGGGATCTGGATTTCATTGCGCAATATTAAATAGCGCGCTATTTATCGTCAAGCACTTTTTTCTCCGGCTTTTGTATCCGCCCTGGTTGTTGGACGGTTGGCGTTCCTGCGCGTGCTGCGCCGCCGCAGGAAGGACGGGGCCATCGAAGGTACGGGGGATCAGGCCAAGTACCCGGGGCCTGGGTCTCGATCTGGGCGCCGCACCGTCGCGACCCAGGCTGACGCCGGCGCCTCGGCCGCCATTCAGGCGGCGTGTTCGCCTTCCAGCGCGCCGCGGTCGGAGCCGTACAGTTTCAGCCCATCCAGATCCAGCACCCGTACCGCGCCGTATTCGACGTTCAGCAGGCCCGCCTCTTCCAGCTTGCGCAGCGCCTGGTTGGCGCGCTGGCGCGAAACCCGCGCCAGGTAGCCGACCTCTTCCTGCGTGATGGTCAGGCGCATGCCCATGCCGGGGTACAGCAGCGGGTTGAACAGCTCCGCCAGGCAGCGGGCCACGCGCGCGTCCGGATCCAGCAGGCGGTCGTACTCGGCCTTGCCGATGAACTGGGCGACGCGCTCGTTCAGCTGGTGCAGCAGGTAGCGGTTGAAGGGGATGCTGGTGTCCAGCAGCCAATCGAAGGTGGCGGCCGGCAGGCGCGCGACGACGGAATCGCGCAGCGCCACGATGTCGTACTTGCGGACTTCGCGCTTGAGCAGCGAGCCCTCGCCGATCCAGCCGCCGGCGGGCACGCCCGTCAGCGACGCGACCTTGCCCTCGGCATTGCCCACCGACACCTTCACCAGGCCGGCCAGCACGCCGATCCATGCCTGGGCGAGTTCGCCTTTGCGCTCTATGATCGACCCGGCGGCGGCTTGCTGCACGGACAGGTCTCGTTCGACGCGCGCTTGCTGCTCGCCGTCGAGCACGCGAAACCAGGCCGCGGCAAGTTGCAGGGAGTCGGATAGCTGCATCGGGAATACCCTAAAAGTTCCTTGAATGTCGCGATGGTGACAGTTGGTAGCAACCCAACCTTATACCTTAACTCCTGCCGTAAATCTAAAACCAACTGGTCAAGCGCAACCGCTCGTGCGCCGCGTCTCGCGGCTGCGGGTCCGATGCGCCCAAACCGGAGGAGACAACGTGGCACATTCTTCGCCCGCATCCGCACAGATGCCGGCGGCGCTGGATACTTTTCCGGCGCTGCTGTTCGCGCATGCCGACGTACGCGGGTCGCGGCCCGCGATACGTGAGAAAGACCTGGGTATCTGGCAAACCCTTACCTGGGCCGATGTGGCGGAGCACGTGCGCCAGGTCGCCCACGGGCTCGCGTCATTGGGCATCCTGCCCGGCATGCACGTGGCCGTGATCGGCGAGAACCGCCCGCGCCTGTACATGGCCATGATGGCCGCGCAATCGCTCGGCGCGATCCCCGTGCCGCTCTACCAGGACGCCGTGGCCCAGGAAATGGTCTACGTGCTGCAGGACGCCGAGGTCAGCGTCGCGGTGGTCGAGGACCAGGAACAGGTCGACAAGATGCTGGAAGTGCTCGAGCAATGCCCCGCGCTCAAGCACGTGGTCTACGACGACCCGCGCGGCCTGCGGCACTACACCGATGCGATGCTGCTGTCGTACGACCAGCTCGAAGAAATCGGCCGCGACTACGCCGCGCAGCATCCCGACTTCTTTGCCCGCGCCGTGGCCGCGGTGCAGCCGCACGACGCGGCCGCGATGTTCTATACCTCGGGCACCACCGGCAAGCCCAAGGGCGTGGTGCTGACGCACCATGCGCTGATCGACCGCGCCCGCGCCGTGTCCGAAATGGAGAAACTGACCGACCACGAGGACGTGCTGGCCTACCTGCCGCCAGCCTGGATCGGGCAGAACATGTTCTCGTACACGCAGCTGCTGGTCACGGGCTTCACCGTGAACCATCCGGAGTCGCCCGACACGGTCTCGATCGACATGCGCGACATCGGGCCCACCTACTACTTCGCGCCGCCGCGCGTGCTGGAAGGCCTGCTGACCCATGTGATGATCCGCATGGAAGACGCCGGCTATCTCAAGCGCAAGCTGTTCCATGCCTGCATGAAGCTGGCGCGCCGCGTCGGCACCCGCATCCTGGACGGCGAATCCGTCAACGCCTGGGACCGCCTGCGCTACGCGCTGGGCAACGTGATGATCTACGGGCCGCTACGCAATGCGCTGGGCATGAGCCGCGTGCGCGTGGCCTACACCGCGGGCGAAGCCATCGGCCCCGACCTGTTCGTGTTCTACCGCTCCATCGGCATCAACCTCAAGCAGCTCTACGGCTCCACCGAGACCTCGGTGTTCGTCTGCGTGCAGCCGGACGGCCAGGTGCGCGACGATACGGTCGGCCCGCCCGTGCCCGGCGTCGAGATCCGCGTGGCCGACAACGGCGAGATCCTGGTCAAGAGCCCGGGCCTGTTCAAGGAGTACTACCGCAACCCCGACGCCACGCAGGAAGCGCGCAGCGCCGACGGCTGGTTCCACACGGGCGACGCGGGCTACCTGGACACCGACGGCCAGCTCAAGATCATCGACCGCGCCAAGGACGTCGGCAAGCTGGCCGACGGCAGCCTGTTCGCGCCCAAGTACCTCGAGAACAAGCTCAAGTTCTTCCCGCACATCAAGGAAGCGGTGGCGTTCGGCGCCGGCCGCCAGGACGTGTGCGCCTTCATCAACATCGACCTGGAAGCCGTGGGCAACTGGGCCGAGCGCCGCGGCCTGCCCTACGCCGGCTATACCGACCTGGCGGGCAAGGACGAGGTCTACCAGCTCATCGCCGACTGCGTCGAGCAGGTCAATGCCGACCTGGCCACCGATCCGAAGCTGTCGGCCTCGCAGATCAGCCGCTTCCTGATCCTGCACAAGGAACTGGATCCCGATGACGACGAACTGACGCGCACCCGCAAGGTGCGGCGCGCCTTCATCGCGCAGAAGTACGGCGTGCTGATCGACGCCCTGTTCGAAGGCAAGCAATCCCAATTCATCGAGACCGAAGTGAAGTTCGAGGATGGCCGCAGCGGCAAGATCTCCGCCGACCTCAGGATCCGCCCGGTCAAGACGTTCCCCGCCATCACCGCCCGAGCCGCGTAGAGACCATGAGCAACAACGACCGCGACCAGCGCATCGGCGACGTGATGCTGGACATGCAGAACATCTCGCTGTCCTTCGGCGGCGTCAAGGCGCTGACGGACATTTCCTTCAATGTGCGCGAGCACGAGATCCGCGCCATCATCGGCCCCAACGGCGCGGGCAAGAGTTCGATGCTGAACGTCATCAACGGCGTCTACACCCCGCAGCAGGGCGGCATCGCATTCCGCGGCGAGCGTTTCTCGCGCATGAATCCGCGCCGCGCCGCCGAAATGGGCATCGCCCGCACCTTCCAGAACCTGGCCCTGTTCAAGGGCATGAGCGTGCTGGACAACATCATGACCGGTCGCAACCTGCGCATGAAGTGCGGGCTGCTGGCGCAGGCCTTCCGCCTGGGCGCCGCCGAACGCGAAGAGATCGAGCACCGCCAGTTCGTCGAGAACATCATCGACTTCCTCGAGATCCAGGCGTATCGCAAGACGCCCGTGGGGCGTCTGCCCTACGGCCTGCAAAAGCGCGTCGACCTGGGCCGCGCGCTGGCCATGGAGCCGCGCCTGCTGCTGCTGGACGAGCCGATGGCCGGCATGAACATCGAGGAAAAGCAGGACATGAGCCGCTTCATCCTCGATGTGAACGACGAATTCGGCACCACCATCGTGCTGATCGAGCACGACATGGGCGTGGTCATGGACATCTCCGACCGCGTGGTGGTGCTGGACTATGGCAAGAAGATCGGCGACGGCAAGCCGGACGAGGTTCGTGCCAACGAAGATGTCATCCGCGCGTACCTTGGCGTCGGCGGCGAAGCCGCCGTCACCAAGGACGCCGAAGCGCAGGCAACAGCCCCCGCCCCTAACCCTCCCCCCGAGGGGGAGGGAGAAAACTCACTGGCTGCACGGACTTAAGGGGCGAATGATGGGATTTTTTCTGGAAACCTTATTCGGCGGCCTGATGAGCGGCATGCTGTATGCCCTGATCGGCCTGGGCTTCGTGCTGATCTTCAAGGCATCGGGCGTGTTCAACTTCGCCCAGGGCGCCATGGTGCTGGTGGCGGCGTTGTCGATGGCGCGCTTCTCGGAGTGGATACCGCGCTGGTTCGGCTTCGAAAACATGATCCTGGCCAACGTGCTGGCGTTCATCGTCAGCGCCATCGTGATGTTCCTGCTGGCGGTGGCGATCGAGCGCTTCGTGCTGCGCCACCTGGTCAACCAGGAAGCCACCACGCTGCTCATGGCCACGCTGGGCATCAGCTATTTCCTTGACGGCCTGGGCCAGATCTCGTTCGGCAGCTCGGTCTATTCCATCAACGTCGGCATGCCGAAAGATCCGTTGATGATCCTGGACTCGGTGTTCGAAGGCGGGCTGCTCATCAACCTCGAAGACCTGACCGCCGCGGTCATCGCCGCATTGTTGGTGGCGGCGCTGGCACTGTTCTTCCAGTTCACCTCCACCGGCCGCGCCCTGCGCGCCGTGGCGGACGACCACCAGGCGGCGCAGTCCATCGGCATCCCGCTGAACCGCATCTGGGTCATCGTCTGGAGCGTCGCCGGCCTGGTGGCGTTGGTGGCCGGCATCATCTGGGGTTCCAAGTTCGGCGTGCAGTTCACGCTCTCGACCGCGGCGCTGCGGGCGCTGCCGGTGGTGATCCTGGGCGGCCTGACCTCGGTGCCGGGCGCCATCCTGGGCGGCCTGATCATCGGCGTGGGCGAAAAGCTGTCCGAGGTCTACCTGGGGTCGCTGGTGGGTGGCGGCATCGAAATCTGGTTCGCCTATGTGCTGGCGCTGGTGTTCCTGCTGTTCCGTCCGCAAGGGCTGTTCGGCGAGAAGATCATCGACCGCGTCTGAACCCCGGCCTTCTAGGATAAAAACATGTTCTATCGCGAAAACGGCCAATTCAAGACCAGCTATCGCGCCGACCAGCAGATCTTCCCGATCCGCCAGGACCGCGTCTTCATCTGGCTGCTGCTGGCGGTGGCGTTCATCGCCGTCCCGGCGCTGTCCAGCGACTACCTGCTGCGCGCCATCCTGATTCCGTTCCTGATCCTGTCGCTGGCCGCGGTCGGCCTGAACATCCTGGTGGGCTACTGCGGCCAGATCTCGCTGGGCACGGGGGCCTTCATGGCGGTGGGCGCCTATGCGGCGTGGAACTTCGGCGTGCGCTTTCCCGGCATGCCGCTGATCGTCCAGATCCTGCTGGGCGGCTGCTTCGCCACCCTCGTTGGCGTCATCTTCGGCATTCCCAGCCTGCGCATCCGCGGCCTGTACCTGGCCGTGGCCACGCTGGCGGCGCAGTTCTTCGTCGACTGGGCGTTCCTGCGCATTCCCTTCTTCACCAACTACTCGTCGTCGGGCAACGTCTCGGTGCCGCCGCTGACCGCCTTCGGCCTGCCGGTGCAGAGCGCGCTGGAAAAGTACCTGTTCGTGCTGATCCTGGTGGTGGTCTTCAGCCTGCTGGCCAAGAACCTGGTGCGCGGCGCCATCGGCCGCCAGTGGATGGCGATCCGCGACATGGACGTGGCCGCCTCGGTCATCGGCATCCGCCCGATGTACGCCAAGCTCACCGCGTTCGCGGTCAGCTCGTTCATCGTCGGCGTGGCCGGCGCGCTGTGGGGCTACATCCACCTGGGCTCATGGGAGCCGCTGGCCTTCGACCTGACCCGCTCGTTCCAGCTGCTGTTCATGGTGATCATCGGCGGCCTCGGTTCCATCATCGGCAGCTTCTTCGGCGCGGCGTTCATCGTGCTGGTGCCGGTGGCGCTGTCCAACGTGCCGCACATGCTGGGCCTGCCGCTCTCGGTGGACACGGCCGCGCACATCGAGCACATGGTGTTCGGCGCGCTGATCGTGTTCTTCCTGATCGCCGAGCCGCACGGGCTGGCGCGGCTATGGAGCATCGGCAAGGAAAAACTCCGCATCTGGCCTTTCCCCCATTGATTTCGCATTGATTTCTGCGGGCCCCGGCGGCACGAGCGCCGTGGCCCACATCCTGAATACCCGGCTCAAGACCGGGCCAACCCCGGTGTCCGAGGGTTTATGACCCAAACACCACGCAGGAGGTAAATGGAGATGAAGCGTCTTAACCTGAAGTTGGCGGCAGCCTTGGTGGCCGCAGCCGGCGCCATCGGCGCCGTGGCCACGCCGGCAATGGCGGCGGAAGAGCAGTTCGTTCCGTTGCTGGTGTACCGGACCGGGTCGTTCGCGCCGCTGGGCATTCCCTGGGCCGACGGCAAGCTCGACTACCTGAAGCTGGTCAACGAGCGCGACGGCGGCGTCAACGGCGTCAAGATCACCTACGAGGAATGCGAAACCGCCTACGCCACCGACCGCGGCGTGGAGTGCTACGAGCGCCTGAAGGGCAAGGGTACCGGCGCGTCCGGCTTCGACACGCAATCGACCGGCATCACCTTCGCGGTCAGCGACAAGGCCATGGTCGACAAGGTGCCGGTCGAGACGATGGGCTACGGCCTGTCGCAATCGGTCGACGGCAGCGTGTTCGAGTGGAACTTCCCGCTGCTGGGCACCTACTGGACCGCCGCCGACGTGATGATCCAGGACATCGCCAAGAAAGAAGGCGGCATGGACAAGCTCAAGGGCAAGAAGATCGCCCTGGTCTACCACGACTCGCCCTACGGCAAGGAACCGATCCCGCTGCTGCAGAAGCGCGCCGCCAAGGAAGGCTTCGAGCTGCTGCTGTATCCGGTGACCGCCCCCGGCGTGGAACAGAAGTCCACCTGGCTGCAGATCCGCCAGGCCCGTCCGGCCTACGTGCTGCTGTGGAGCGCGGGCATCATGACGCCCACCGCCATCCGCGAAGCCCAGGCCAGCGGCTACCCGCGCGACAAGATGTACGCGATCTGGTGGGCCGGCTCCGAAGGCGACGTGAAGGACCTGGGCGATGTCGCCAAGGGCTACAACGCCATCACCGTGCACAACAGCGGCGCCGAGCACGACAAGGTCTATGACGATCTGAAGAAGTACGTCTACGACAAGGGCCAGGGCTCGGACAAGACCGGCAAGACCACGCTCGGCACCATCGCCCACACCCGCGGCATGATGATCTCGATGCTGCAGGTCGAAGCGATCCGCACCGCGCAGGAAAAGTTCGGCAAGGGCAAGGCGCTCACCCCCGAACAGGTGCGCTGGGGCTTCGAGAACCTGAACCTGACGCAGGAACGCCTGAACCAGCTGGGTTTCGGCCAGATCATGCGCCCGGTCAAGACCTCGTGCAGCAACCACAAGGGTGACGACTGGGCCCGCATCGTGCAGTGGGACGGCGCCAAGTTCAAGGTCGCCTCGGACTGGTACCAGGCCGACAAGACCCTGCTGGACCCGATGGTGAAGGAAGCCGCGGCGAAGTACGCCAAGGAAAAGAACATCACGCCCCGCACTTGCGAGAACTGATGTGAACCGGCGGCCGGCGCCCCATGGCGTCGGCCGCCACCAAGCCGCAGGAACCGCCATGACCGCAGCAACGACTACCGCTACTACCGCCGACACCCCCAAGGTGCTGCTCGATGTGAACGGCATCGAGGTGATCTACAACCACGTCATCCTGGTGCTCAAGGGCGTTTCCCTGCAGGTGCCGGAAGGCAGGATCGTGGCCCTGCTGGGCGCCAACGGCGCCGGCAAGACCACCACGTTGCGCGCCATCTCGAACCTGCTCAAGGGCGAGCGCGGCGACGTCACCAAGGGCCACATCCAGTACCGCGACCAGCGCATCGAGAAGCTGTCGCCGGCCGAACTGGTCAAGCGCGGCGTGGTGCAGGTGATGGAGGGCCGCCATTGCTTCGCCCACCTCACCATCGAAGAGAACCTGCTGACCGGCGCCTACACCCGCGACCTCGGCCGCGGCGACACCAGCGCGGCGCTGGAGCGCGTCTACCAGTATTTCCCGCGCCTGAAGCAGCGCCGGTCCAGCCAGGCCGGCTATACCTCGGGCGGCGAACAACAGATGACCGCCATCGGCCGCGCGCTGATGGCCAACCCCAACATGATCCTGCTGGACGAGCCGTCCATGGGACTGGCGCCGCAGATCGTCGAGGAGATCTTCGAGATCGTGCGCGACCTGAACCAGCGCGAGCGCGTCAGCTTCCTGCTGGCTGAGCAGAACACCAACATCGCGCTGCGCTACGCCGACTACGGCTACATCCTGGAGAACGGCCGCGTGATGATGGACGGCGCCGCCAAGGACCTGGCCCAGAACGAGGACGTCAAGGAGTTCTATCTGGGCATTTCCAGCGGCGAGCGCAAGAGTTTCCGCGACAACAAGTTCTACCGCCGCCGCAAACGCTGGCTGGCCTGATCCCTGGAGCGGCGACGCCGGCGCGGTCCGGCTCGCCGCCGGCAACGACACCGCAGTACGGCACACGAGAGGGTGCGATCCCATGTCCGAGTTTTTCGATGTCCTGGAAACCCGAGCGCCCGAGCAACGCGAGCGCGAGCTGATGGCGGCCCTGCCCGGCGCCATCGCCCGCGCCATCGCCGGCGCGCCGGCCATTGCCGAGCAGCTGCGCGGCATCGACCCCGCCACGGTCACGTCGCGCGCGGCGCTTGCGCGCCTGCCGGTGCTGCGCAAGCACGAACTGCTGGAACGCCAGCAGCACAGCCGCGAGCAGGCCGCGCAACCCGCCGGCGCGCAGAAGGCCTTCGGCGGCTTCTCGGCCATCGGCTGGGGCCAAGCCATGCGCGTGTTCGCCTCGCCCGGCCCGATCTATGAACCCGAAAGCGCGCGCGCCGACTACTGGCGCTTTGCCCGCGCGCTATACGCCGCCGGGTTCCGCGCCGGCGAGCTGGCCTACAACTGCTTTTCCTACCACTTCACGCCGGCCGGCTCGATGATGGAGACCGCCGCGCACGCCGTGGGCTGCACCGTCTTCCCCGGCGGCACCGGCCAGACCGAACAGCAGGTGCGCGCCATCCAGGACCTGGGGCCCAGCGGCTACACCGGCACGCCCAGCTTCCTGAAGATCATCCTGGAAAAGGCCGACGAGCTCGGCGTGAAACTGGATTCGCTGCGCCGCGCCCTGGTGTCCGGCGAAGCCTTCCCGCCCTCGCTGCGCGACTGGCTGGCGGCGCGCGGCATCGAGGGCTACCAGGCCTATGGCAGCGCCGACCTCGGCATGATCGCGTTCGAGACGCCGGCCCGCCAGGGCCTGGTGCTGGGCGAGGACATCATCGTCGAGATCGTGCGCCCCGGCACCGGCGAACCCGTGCCCGACGGCGAAGTCGGCGAAGTCGTGGTCACCACGTTGAACCCCGACTACCCGCTGGTGCGCTTCGGCACCGGCGACCTGTCGGCGGTCATGCCCGGCATCTCGCCCTGCGGCCGCACCAACACCCGCATCAAGGGCTGGATGGGACGCGCCGACCAGACCACCAAGGTGCGCGGCATGTTCGTGCATCCCTCGCAGGTGGCCGACGTGGTGCGCCGCCATCCCGAAATCCTGCGGGCGCGGCTGGTGATCAGCGGCACCACCGGGTCGGACAAGATGGTGCTGCGGGTGGAGTCGCGCGTGCGCGGCGAAGACCTGGGCGCCCGCATCGCCGAATCGGTGCGCGACGTGACCAAGCTGCGCAGCGACGTCGAATGGGCCGAGGCCGGCGCCCTGCCGAACGACGGCAAGGTCATCGACGACATCCGCACCTACGAATAAGAAGGATAAGAAGAAGAAAGGCGCGCGCCCGGGACCGGCAAAGCCCGGGCGCGGCACCGCCTCTCTTGACGCGACGGGCTCAGTTGCCCAGCGGGCGGGCCAGCCATTCGCGGCCCTTGAGCATGCCGTTCCAGTAGATCCACGGCAGCATCGTCGCCTTCAGGAACCACGCGCTCTTGCGCGGCACGGTCGGATCCAGCGGGAAGGTGGGCAGCAGCTTGCCGCCATAGCCGAACTCGGCCAGCACGATGCGGCCGCGCTCGACCGTCAGCGGGCAGGAACCGTAGCCGTCGTACGTGACCGGCAGCGCATGGCCCTCGCGCACCGCCAGCAGGTTCTCGGCCACCGTGACGATCTGCTTGCGCGCCGCCGCCGCGGTCTTGGCGTTGGTGGTGCTGATGCCGTCGCCCAGCCCGAAGATATTGTCGTGGCGCACGTGACGCAGCGTGGCCGGGTCGACCTCGCACCAGCCCGCCGCGTCCGCCAGCGCGCTCTGGCGCAGGAGATCGTGCGGCACCTGCGGCGGCACCGCGTGCAGCATGTCGAACGATTTCTCGACGCGCGTGACCGCGCCCTCGGCATCCTTCACATCGAACCACGCCTTGCGCGCCGGGCCATCGACCGCCACCAGCGCCGAATTGAAGGCCAGCCCGATGCCGTAGCTTTCGACGTAGCGCATCAACGGCGGCACGAAGGTCGGCACGCCGAACAGCACCGCGCCGGCCAGGTCGAATTCGACGTCAATGCGATCCAGCACGCCGCCGCGGCGCCAGTGGTCGCAGGCCAGGTACATGGCCTTCTGCGGCGCGCCAGCGCACTTGATCGGCATGGCCGGTTGCGTGAACAGCGCCTTGCCGCCTTTCAGGCCGCGCACCAGTTCCCAGGTGTAGGGCGCCAGGTCGAAGCGGTAGTTGGAGCTGACGCCGTTGCGGCCCAGCGTTTCCGACAGGCCGTCCACCTTGTCCCAGGCCAGGCGCAGGCCCGGGCACACGATCAATTGCTGGTAGCTGACCGCGCTGCCGTCGGCCAGCCGTACCTGGTTGGCCTCGGGCTCGAAGCCGGCCGCCGCGGCCTGCAGCCAGGTGGCGCGGCCCGGCATCACCGAGCGGGTCGGCCGCACCGTCTTGGCGATGTCGAACGCGCCCCCGCCCACCAGCGTCCAGGCCGGCTGGTAGTAGTGTTTGTCGCTGGGCTCGATGACCGCGATGCGCAGGTCCGGACGGCGGCGCAAGAGGCTGGCGGTCACGCCGATGCCCGCCGAGCCGCCCCCTACCACCACCACGTCGAAATCGCGCTGCGCCTGTGCTGCCGTCTGCATGCTTGTCTCCCGGTTATGAACCGGTCCGCGGGGGCCGGCGATTGAAATGTTGAATGATCGAAAACAGCGCCATGCCCGCCGCCATGGCGGCCACGAAGATCAGCGCTTCGCGCACGCCGGCCGCCGCCGCGACCAGGGCCGGCCCCGGGCAGAAGCCCGCCAGGCCCCAGCCCGCGCCGAACGTCAGGCTGCCCAGCGCCAGGCGCGGATCGATGCGCGTGGCCGTGGGCCACTGCAGCGGCGCGCCCGAGACGCTGGCGCCGCGCCGCCGCAACCACGCGAAGCCCACGGCGGTCACGGCCAGCGCGCCGCCCATGACCAGCGCCAGCGACGGATCCCACGGCCCCGCCAGATCGAGAAAGCCCAGCACCTTGGCCGGGTTGGCCATGCCGGACACGATCAGGCCCAGGCCGAACACCAGTCCCGCGATGAAGGCGAATCCGGCGATCATGTCAGCCTCCGATCGCGTGGCGCACGACGTAGACCGTGACGAACCCGGCCGCCATGAACAGCGCGGTCGCCACCAGCGAGCGGCGCGATCCGCGCGCCAGGCCGCACACGCCATGACCGCTGGTGCAGCCCGAGGCAAAGCGCGTGCCGATGCCCACCAGCAGGCCCGCGACGATCAGCCGGCCCGTGCCCGCGTCCACCGTGATGGGCGGCAAGGCGGCGGCCATGCGGTACAGCCAGGGCGAGACGCACAGCCCCGCCAGGAATGCCAGCCGCCAGCCGCTGTGGCGATCGGGCGGCAGCAAGCCGCCCAGGATGCCGCTGATGCCGGCGATGCGGCCCGCGCCCAGCATGAGCAGCACGACGGCGGCGCCGATCAGCGCGCCGCCGGCAACCGCGCTCCAGGGCGTGAAAGCAGGCCAGTCAATCATGATGCGAGCGCCGCCATGGCGCGGCCGCAATACAGGCTGGACAGGGTTTTCATGACCTGGTTGACCTCGAAGCTGGCCAGTTGGTAGTACACGTACTTGCCCTGGCGCCGCGTGCTCACCAGGCCTTCGTCGCGCAGCACGCCCAGCTGCTGCGACAGGGTCGGCTGGCGGATGCCGGTCAGGGATTCCAGTTCACCGACGTTGCGCTCGCCCTGCACCAGTTGGCACAGCAGCAGCAGCCGGTCTTCATTGGCCAGCGCCTTGAGCAGCGCGCAGGCCTGGGAGGCGGATTCGCGCAGGGCGGCGACTTCGCATTCGTTCAGGGCAGTAAGCATTTGATGAGAATCAATCGGCCGGACAGGACTTGATCATTATATTGACGGATAAACTATCCAACAATATTATTCAAATACATATATTGTTTCGTGCGCACAGCCGTCGCACGCCCGAGGCAACCGCCCATGACCCCGCAGATCCAAGCCTTTTTCGACCCGGCCACCGCCACCGTCACCTACGTGGTGCACGAACCCGCGCCCGGCGGCGCCTGTGCCATCATCGACTCGGTGCTGGACTACGATCCCAAGTCCGGCCGCACCAGCACCGCCAGCGCCGACCGGGTGGCCGCCTACGTCCGTGAACACGGCCTGCGCACCGAATGGCTGCTGGAAACCCACGCGCACGCCGACCACCTCTCGGCCGCCCCCTACCTGCAACGCCAGCTGGGCGGCGTCATCGCCATCGGCCAGAGCATCCGCACCGTGCAGGGCGTATTCAAGAAGATCTTCAACCTCGAGCCGCAGTTCCAGCTCGACGGCTCGCAGTTCGGCCGCCTGTTCGCCGACGGCGAAACGTTCTCGATCGGCGCGCTCACGGCCAGCGCCATGCACGTGCCCGGCCACACCCCCGCCGACATGGCCTACCGCATCGGCGACGCCGTCTTCGTCGGCGACACCCTGTTTATGCCCGACGTCGGCACCGCCCGCTGCGACTTTCCCGGCGGCGACGCCCACCAACTGTTCCGCTCCATCCGCCAGCTGCTGAGCCTGCCGGACGACACCCGCCTCTACATGTGCCACGACTATCCGCCCGCCGGCCGCGACGCCGCCTGGCAGACCACCGTGGCCGAGCAGCGCCGCGCCAACATCCACGTGCGCGACGGCATCACGGAAGACGACTTCGTCGCCATGCGCACGCGGCGCGACGCCACCCTGTCGATGCCCACGCTGATCCTGCCGGCCATCCAGGTCAACATCCGCGCCGGCCACTTCCCGCCGCCGGAAGACAACGGCGTGCGCTACCTGAAGATCCCCGTCGACGCCCTGTAGCGGGCGCCCGCCAGGGTTCCCCCGGCCGCGCACTTGCGCGCCGCCGGGATATCCCGCAAGATCGGCCGGTCACAAGATCGCCGATCCAACGGAACCCTATGTTCGCCGAAGCCGAAGCCGACCCAGTCCTGACCAAGGAAGCCTTCAAACCGCTGGAAGCCAAGCTGCGCGTCGCGCTGCTGAACGCGCAGTACCAGCGGCTGCAGAAGGCCGAGAAATCCCTGCTGGTGGTGGTGGCCGGCATCGACGGCGCCGGCAAGGGCGCCACGGTCAACCTGCTCAACGAATGGATGGACCCGCGCCACATCAAGACGCTGGCCTATGGTCCGCCGGAAGGCGACGAGCTCGAGCGTCCGCCCATGTGGCGCTACTGGAAAGACCTGCCGCCCAAGGGCAGCACCGGCATCGTCTTCGGCTCCTGGTACACGCCGCTGATCCTCGAGGCGGCGCGCAAGCATCCCAACCAGGACAGCATCGAGGCCCAGTCGGTGGCCATCCGCCGCTTCGAGGCCATGCTGGCCGCCGAGGGCGTACAGATCCTCAAGCTCTGGTTCCACCTGTCGTCGGACGCCCAGCGCGCACGCGCCAAGCGGCTGCTGGCCAGCCCGGAAACCTCGTGGCAGGTCAGCCCGGTCGACCTCAAGGTCTACAAGAAGTACGACCGTATCCGCAACGGCGGCCAGGTCGTCATCAACCATACCGACAGCGGCCATGCGCCGTGGGTGGTGATCCCCAGCGCCGACGAGAACATGCGCGCCGCGCGCACCGCCGAGGCCGTGCTGGCCGCCATGCGCCAGCACCGCGTGCCGCGCATCCCGGCGTCGTTCGTGGCCCATACCGGCCCCGCCCGCATCCTCGACCGCCTCGGCCAGCTCGACTACGACGCCAAGCTCGACCGCGAGGATTATGAATCCGAACTGGGCCTGCTGCAGGGACGCCTGGCGCGCGCCGCCCGCTCCAGGAAATTCCAGGAACGCTCGCTGGTGCTGGTGTTCGAAGGCCAGGACGCCGCCGGCAAGGGCGGCGCCATCCGCCGCATCACGCATGCGCTGGACGCGCGCCAGTTCGACATCACCCCGGTGGCCGCGCCCAACAGCTACGAGCTGTCGCGCCCTTACCTGTGGCGCTTCTGGCGCCATGTCCCGCGCCAGGGCCGCATCGCCATCTTCGACCGCTCCTGGTATGGCCGGGTGCTGGTCGAGCGCGTCGAGAAAATCACCCCGCCGGCCCACTGGCGCCGCGCCTACGCCGAGATCAACGACTTCGAGGCGCAACTGGCCGGCAGCGGCGCGCTGGTGCTGAAGTTCTGGCTCGCCATCACTGCCGACGTGCAGCTCGAGCGCTTCAAGGATCGCGAGAAATCGCCCTTCAAGAACTTCAAGATCACGCCCGATGACTGGCGCAACCGCGACAAATGGAAGGAATACGCCGCCGCCACCAACGAGATGCTGACCCGCACCGACGTCCAGCACGCGCCGTGGCACCTGGTGTCGGCCAACGACAAGCGCTACGCTCGCCTTCAAGTGCTGCGGCATATCGTCGAAGCCCTGGAAAACCAACTCTGACCCGCAGGAGACCTTGCCCATGAGCTCGGCTGAAATCCGCCCCGTCGTCGCCGCCGATTTTGATGTCTGGCTGCCGCTCTGGAAGGGCTACCAGGACTTCTACCGCGTCGACATCGCCGATGCCGTCACGCGCAACACCTGGGCCCGCTTCCTCGATCCGGCCGAACCGGTGAACGCCGCGCTGGCCTACGACAGCGGCCGCGCGGTCGGCATGGTCCACTGGATCTTCCACCGCTCGACCTGGACGGCGGGCGACTACTGCTACCTGCAGGACCTGTACGTGGACCCGGAGACCCGCGGCACCGGCGCCGGCCGCAAGCTGATCGAGCACGTCTACGCGCAGGCGGCGGCCGCCAACTGCGCCCGTGTCTACTGGCTGACCCATGAAACCAACGCCACGGCGATGCAGCTGTACGACCGCATCGCCGACCGTTCCGGCTTCATCCAATACCGCAAGGTGCTGCCTTGAGCGCGCGCGACCCCGACTGTCCTCTGTGCCAGACCGACGGCGGCACGTTGCTGTGGCGCGGGCCGCACCTGCGCCTGATCGAGGTCGACGACCCGGACTACCCGGGCTTCACGCGCGTCATCTGGAACGCCCACCTGGCCGAGATGACCAGCCTGTCGACCCACGGCCGCGACCTGCTGATGCGCGCGGTGTACGTGGTCGAGGAAGCGCAGCAGTCGATCCTGACGCCCGACAAGATCAACCTGGCCTCGCTCGGCAACATGGTGCCGCACCTGCACTGGCACGTGATTCCGCGCTGGCGCGGCGACCGCCACTTTCCCGATCCGATCTGGGCGCCGCCGCGCATTGCCGCCGGCGCCGAACCGGCCGAGTGGACCGAGCGCCAGGCCCGCGTGCGGGCGTTGCTGCCGCGCTATCGCAACCGGCTGGTCGAGGCCATGAACGCGCTCTTGTGGCATTGAGGCGCTGGTACCAAATCCTATAGAAATCAAGGCCTTCCATCCCACGGGCCCCGCGCAATTCAGGTAAAATTCAGGTTTTACGCTGTATCGCAGCACCCAAGGAGTGAATCTTGACCCTGCAGGCCTCGCCCCCGTCCCGGCCCGTCTCTTTCCTGCAGGCGTTCCTGCGTTCCGAAGCCCTCGGCGGCTACGTCCTGATGCTGGCGGCGGTGGTCGCCCTGGTCGTCGCCAACAGTCCGCTGGCGGCCGGCTACTTCGACATCCTCGGCACCAAGCTGGGCTTTCATGTCGGCCCGGTGATGCTCAAGGAATCGGTGCTGCACTGGATCAATGACGGCCTGATGGCCGTGTTCTTCCTGCTGGTCGGCCTGGAAATCAAGCGCGAGGTGCTGGACGGCCAGTTGCGCGGCGCGGCCCGCATCGTGCTGCCCGGCATCGCGGCTCTGGGCGGCATGGCCATGCCGGCGCTGATCTACGTGCTGCTGAACCTGGGCAGTCCCGACACCCTGCGCGGCTGGGCCATCCCCGCCGCCACCGACATCGCTTTCGCGCTCGGCATCCTGGCATTGCTGGGCAGCCGCGTGCCGACCTCGCTGAAAGTGTTCCTGACCGCGCTGGCGATCCTGGACGACCTGGGCGCCATCGTCATCATCGCGCTGTTCTATACCGCCGAGCTGAACCTGTTCGCATTGGCCATGGCCGGCGCGCTGCTGGCCTGCCTGTTCTGCCTGAACCGGGCCGGCGTGCTGCGCCCGGCGCCCTACCTGCTGATCGGCGCGGTGCTCTGGTACTTCGTGCTGAAGTCCGGCGTGCACGCCACGCTCGCCGGCGTGGCGCTGGCGCTGACCATTCCGCTGCGTCCGCAGAACCAGGGCCGCGCGGGCGAGCATTCGCCGCTGCATGCGCTGGAACACGCGCTGCACAAGCCCGTGGCCCTGCTGATCGTGCCGCTGTTCGGTTTCGCCAACGCCGGCGTCTCGTTCGCCGGCATGGGCCTGTCGAGCCTGGCGCAGCCGGTGCCGCTGGGCGTGGCGCTGGGCCTGTTCCTGGGCAAGCAGCTGGGCGTGTTCGGTTTCGCCTGGCTGGCCATCCGCGCCGGCGTGGCCAGCCTGCCGCGCCACGCCAGCTTTACCCAGCTGTACGGCGTGGCCCTGCTGTGCGGCATCGGCTTCACCATGAGCCTGTTCATCGGCGCGCTGGCCTTCACCGATCCGGCGGCCGTCGACGCCACCAAGATCGGCGTCCTGACCGGCTCCGTGGCCTCGGCGGTGGCGGGCTTCCTGCTCTTGCGCACGGGCGGCTCGTCGGTGCCGGCCACTGCCAAGGCCTGACACGGCCGGCCGCGGGCGGCCGGGCATCGCGGTAGTAGACTGGGGGGGCCGTCACAGGAGCCCCCCGCGATGAAACCGTCCGCCATTTCCGTGCAACGCGTCTATGAAGGCCTCGGCCCCGAAGGCAGCTATCGGGCGCTGGTGGACCGCATGTGGCCGCGCGGCCTGCGCCGCGCCGACCTGGCGCTGGATGAATGGGCCAAGGACATCGCCCCCAGCGCCGAATTGTGCAAGTGGTTCAGCCATCTCGACGAGCGCTGGGACGCCTTCCGGGAAAAATACCTGGCCGAGCTGGCCGACCCGGCGCAGCAAGCCCGCATGGCCGCGCTGCTGGAGGCCGCGGGCGCGCGTCCGCTGACGTTGCTGTATGGCGCGCGCAATACCGCGCACAACCAGGCGGTGGTGCTGCGCGACGCGTTGCAGGACTACGCCAGGCACCACCGCAAGCGCCTGGCCCGGGCCGCCGCCGCCGACCCCGCCTGATACGGCCCTGCCCGGCGCACCCCGGCCCGGCTAGCGGCCGGCGTCCTTCGGGTTGGACAGCGGGAACGACGGGTCGGTCAGGCAGGCCTTGAGCCAGCCGTACTCATCGTCGTCATGCACCTCGCCGTCCACCTTGGGCAGCGGCGTGGAGGAATAGTCGACCTTGTGCACGTCGGGTCCCGTGTTCCAGTGCGCGTCATCGGAAATGCCGCCGGGACAATTGGCGTCGACGCCGTTGAACGAGCAGGACGCCACCGGCACCGGCTTGTTGTCGACCACCTTGGCCACGTAGCGCTGCGCATAGACCGAGCCCGTGGCCCAGTATTCTTCCGCGCTGCAGATGCGATCGTTGTTCTGGTAGTGGCGGATCGCGAAGCAACCGTAGTACTTGTAGTCGCGTGGCAGGACATCGCACGACACGTCAAAGCCGGCGAACGGGCCGCCCGTGAACTGCTTGTTGAACTCGCGCTGGCGCAGCGCCGTGGCGATCATGGCGGGCAGCTTGTCGCCCTTCCTGATCTCCTTGAGCGCGGCCACGCGGTTCAGGATCATGTCGGCCGCCAGGCCGCCAGGCGTCTTGTCATCCTGCAGCGCGTCGGAATCGTCGGTCAGCCCTTCCAGCGCCCGGTCGCGGGCATCGATCCAGCGCCGCTGGCTGTCCACCAGCATCTTGCGGATCTCCTCGTCCGGCGCCTGCTTCAGCACCGCCGCATAGGCGCGGTTCAGCTCGGCATCGGCGGCCACCGCCTTGCGATCCGAGCAGATCAGCTTCTCCGACGGGCTGCTGGCCTTCTGGCAATTGATCGCCAGCGCCGGCGCCGCCAGCACGCCCAATCCCACCAGGCACAACAGCTGCGCCGCGCGATTCCTGAAACTCATTGCAGTTCTCCCTGGCATCGGACCGCTGCGTCAGCGGCTGATGACCTCGCTGTCTTCCATGACGATGCGATAACGGTTGCGCAGGTCAAGGACGTAAGTGAAATTCGACGTGCCGGTCGCGGTCTTGCCGCGTTCCGGGCTCGATACCTTGTAGTCGTAGAGGCCCTTGACCATGCACATCTGGTCCTGGCACTTGGCCCGCAGCGAATTCTGGTCGACCACGAAACGACGCACCGGCCAGCGCGCGAAGTACGCCTCCTTGTCCGCCAGGATCTCGGATTTCGGCCGCTGCTTCTTGAAGTAGTCGACCGTATCGGCGTAGAACTCGCGCGTGAACTTCAGCGCTTCCTCATTGGTGCCGCTGCCCGCCTGGATCATCAGGGCCGCGGCATTGATCGCCTTCTGCTCGTCGGTAATCGCCGCGGGCGCGGTTTCCTTGGGCATGTACGGGTTGGCCACGGGGCCGGCCGGCGCCGGCGCGGCATCGGGCGAGGCCGGCTTGCGCGGCGGCAGCTTGGCATCCCCGGGCGACTGCGCCTGCGGCGCGGGCGCCGCGGCGGGCGCCGGGGCCGCGCGCTGGCCTGTGCCCGGTTGCACGTCATTGCTGGCCGTGCGGACGTTGCCGGTGCGGTTGATGCCGTACTTGATGATCTCCTGCGGCGAGAAGAAGTACATCTCCTTGGGCGGCGTGCTGAACATGATCCCCAGCACGTCCGCCGACACGCCGTACTTCGGCAGGGTCGCGACGATGTCCGAAACCCCGAACTGCGCCTGTTCGCCCGTCATCTCGGGCGCGGAAATCTGGTGCACGCCCAGCCGGCCCTCGGCCAGGCGCTGGCGCCCCGCGAAGAACACGAACGAGCAGGCCGACGCACAGTAGCTGTCCTTCGGAATATAGGTATTCAGGCCGCGCTCGTAGACCTCTTCGGCCACCACCAGCCCGATATGCACCAGGCCGCCGCCATTGTTCTGCAGGATCAGCGTGGAAATGGTCGGATGCTCGCGCAGCGCCTTCTTCAGGTTGAGCATGTCGTTGGCGCCCACCGCGCCCACGTAGACCAGCAGATTGGGCTGGCTGGGCAGGAAGAAGAACGGGCCGTAGCGCTCGGGCTCCTCTTGCTGCTGCGCCGGCGCCTGCGTCTGCGCCACCGCGACGGACAGCCCGGTCATCGATAGCGCCAGGGACGCGGCCAACATCGTCAGTTTTCTTTTCAGCATCATCAGTCCTTGTTCTCGGAACGCACGCCACGGCCGGGATCGCCCCCGCGCTGCGCAACCGCGTCGTCCGGGCGCGGCGGCCCACCATACGAATGCCGGATTTTATCCATCCCTTGCGATTTCATCCCACGTCCGCCCGCTGGCCCCCTCGCCGCGCTAGCGCCGCTGGCAGGCGTGCGTGCCGTCCGCGATCGCCCGCGCCAGGCGCTGGATGGTCTCGGGCCGCGCCAGGCGCGCCTCTTCGTCGGGATTCACGATCACGCCCGCCTCCACCAGCACCGCCGGCATCGCCGCGGTCTTGAGCACCGCCAATCCGTCGTAGCGATGCACGCCCAGGCGGCGGTCGAGCAGCGGCCGGTTTTCGCCCGCGATGGGCTCGGCGTGGTACAGCGACGGCTTTTCGCCCGCCGCCACCAACGCCTCGCCGATCGCCTTGGCGCAGCGCAGGCTGTCCTCGTAGCGGGGATTGAGCTGCGAGACAAAGATGGCGAAGCCCGCGAATTCCCGCTGGCGGCCAGCATCGATGTACTTCTGCTGCATCGAATCGTGATGGATGGAGATGAAGAAATCCGCATCGGGCGCGGTCAGCGCGCGCCGCCCCAGCGCAATCTCGGCGCCATCGGCCGACACACGCGTCACGCGATCGCCCAGCGCCAGCAGATCCGTCGCCACCGCGCCGCTCAGGTCCAGGTTGTATTGGTACTCCACCCGGCCGCTGGCGCCCGTGGCGCCTGGCTGCTTGGGCGTGTGGCCCGTGTCCACCACCACGTAGGCCGCCTGCGCCGACAGCGCCGCCACCCCCAACACGGCCGCCGCGACACCGCGCGCCCACCTTGCCGCCCCTTGCTTGCCCGCTCGACCGTTCATGACTGATGCCACGCTTGACTTCGCCTTGTAAGAAACAAGGATCCCGCCATCCAGGGCGGGACCGAATGCGGCGGATTCTCGCGCAGCCTGGCGCAACCGGCAATGGCCGAATACCGCGCATCAAGCGGCTTCGTAACAAAACCCGCTTGGCAGGGCTGCTGGCGCGGCGTCGAAGGCGCGCGGCTTGCCCCGGGGACCACGCCGCCCCGCCGCGCACCGGACTGACATGCGGCGGAAGCAAATGACATAGAAAGTTACCCTGGCCGTGGCGTTCAGGCTGCGCTCATCCTGGAGCGCTACCATCAAGCCATGCCCCTCGCATCCGCGGGCGCACCCCGGCCCGCGGCATCCTTACCCGGAGGTTCCCCAGCATGAGCAATCTGAACGGAAAAGTCGCCGTCGTCACCGGCGCCGCCAGCGGCATTGGCAAGGAAATCGCGCTGACCCTGTCGCGCGCCGGCGCGGCCATCGCCATCGCCGACCTGAACCAGGCCGGCGCCGACGCCGTCGCCCGCGAGATCGAACAGGCCGGCGGAAAGGCCATGGGCGTGGCCATGGACGTCACCAACGAAGACGCCGTCAACCAGGGCATCGACCGCGTCGCCGCCGCCTACGGCAGCATCGACATCCTGATCTCGAACGCCGGCATCCAGATCGTCAACCCCATCGAGAACTTCGCCTTCGCCGACTGGAAGAAGATGCAGGCCATCCACGTCGATGGCGCCTTCCTCACCACCAAGGCCGCGCTCAAGCACATGTACAAGGATGATCGCGGCGGCGTCGTCATCTACATGGGCTCGGTGCATTCGCACGAAGCCTCGCCGCTCAAGTCCGCCTACGTCGCCGCCAAGCATGCGCTGCTGGGCCTGGCGCGCGTGCTGGCCAAGGAAGGCGCCAAGCACAATGTGCGCTCGCACGTCATCTGCCCCGGCTTCGTGCGCACGCCGCTGGTCGAAAAGCAGATCCCCGAGCAGGCCAAGGAGCTGGGCATCAGCGAGGAAGACGTGGTCAAGAAGGTGATGCTGGGCGATACCGTCGACGGCATCTTCACCACCGTCGAGGACGTGGCGCAGACGGCGCTGTTCCTGTCGACCTTCCCCAGCGCGGCGTTCACGGGACAGTCGTTCGTGGTCAGCCATGGGTGGTACATGCAGTAGGGACATGCAGCAAGAACGAGCGCTCGCGTCTCGACAATCGACACCCAGGACAACCTCCGCGCCGCCTTGTCGGCCTGGAGGTTTTTTTCGGCAACGCGTGCCCGCATGCCCGGCCCCGGGCTGGTCTACGGCCCGCGCCAGACCGCGATCGACCTGGACAAGGTCAATGCCGTTTCCGGTGAAACCGGCATCATGTTCGGCAATATCTCCATCCAGGACAGCGCCGGCAGCTACCAGATACGCAACGTCTGGAAGAAAACCGTCATGCGATTCACCAACCGCGTGCAGGAAGCCATCGAAGCGCGCAAATCCCGCTTCATGCAGCAGCCCGCCGCCAGCAAGGCCGCCATGGAATTCCTGATCGTCATTGCCATCATCGTGACGCTGATCGTCGGTTATTTCTGCCTGGGCATGGTGCTGAAGTTGCTGCTGCAATGGTGGCTGCCATTGGTCTGCGCGGGGCCGCTGCTGATGCTGGCGTTCGAAGCGAAGATCGACAAGGCGTTCTATTTCGACGACGTCTGATCCTCGCGCGAACGCCGTCGTACTGCACCCTGCCGACGATGAGGCCGCCACAGCTGACTGCGCCATCGCCGTCGCGATGCGCAGCCAGCCATGCCGCTAGAACTGATAGCGTGTCGTCAGCAGGAAGCTGCGCGGCGTACCGTAGTAATTGCCGCCGTTGTTGCCCTGCATCGATTCGAAATAGCGCTTGTCGAACAGGTTGTTGACGTTGAACTGGATATCCAGTTGCCGGTTCACCTTGTAGCCGGCCACCAGATCCACCACCGTGAACGGCGACTGCTTGACCACGTAGCCCTCCGCGCTCGTCAACGATTGCGTCGAGGTCTTGCTCTGCGCCCGCACCGCGCCGCCGATCCGCCATTTCTCGTACGCCCCCGGCAGGTGATACATGGCGGCGACCTTCAGCTGATGCTGCGGAATGTAGCTGGCATAGGGCTGGCCCGCGGCGCCATCGAGACCGCCAGAGGACACCTTGGCGCGCGTGTAGGAGTAACCGATGCCCACGTTCAGCCGCGGCAGCAGCTCGCCATTGATGTCGATCTCCACGCCTTCGCTCTTGACCTCGCCCACCGCCCGATAGCAATTGGTGGCGACGAAGCACGACGAGATATCGGTCACCGCCTGCGGCAGGTTGGACTGCGTCGTCGAGAACACCGCGATGGCGGCGTTGATACGCTCGTCCAGATAGCTGCCCTTCAGGCCGATTTCGTAGTTGGTGCCGTCCACCGGCTTGAGCACCGTGCCCGACGTGTCCAGGTAGTACTGCGGCTTGAAGATGCTGGAATAGCTGGCGTAGACCGAGTGGTTGTCGTTCAGGTCATAGGTCAGCGCGGCATACGGCGTGAAGTGCTTGTCTTCGCTGAACTTGCGATGGCTGCTCCAGGCGCCTTGATACTGCTTGTTGTCGAAGTCGAACCAATCCAGGCGCGCGCCCAGGATCATGCTGAGCGGGTCCGCCAGGCGGAAACGGCCGGTGGCGTAGGCCGACGTCAGTGCCGAGCGCTGGTCGCGGCTCCAGAGCGTGTCCTTCACGAAATCGGAACGGCGAATCGAATCCGGATCCCACGTGTACGGATTGACGCCACCCAGCATGTAATAGCCGGTCGGCGAATCCAGGTAGCTGTAGCCGTCGTCGCGCCACGTATCCTTGCGGTAGCTCGCCCCAAGCGCAATGTCGTGGAAACGGCCGAACAACTTGACCGGCCCTTGCGCCGACACGTCGAAGCTCTGCTGCTTCTTGTCGTAGTCATAGCGGCCGCCCATCACGTCGTAAAGCATATTGCCCTGCGCGTCATAGCTGCCACTGACGAAATAGGCGCCGTCCAGCGCCGACGACGCATTGACGGAGCGGGCGGCGGCCTTGGCCACCCAGCCGCTGTCGAACTTGTGCTTGAGCTCGGCGAACAGGCTCGATTCCTTCTTGTCCCAATAGCTCCATGATGGCGAGAACCGCCGTGACCGCCGGATATCCAGCGGCGAACCGTCGGGGGCCGTGGGAACCCCCATCCATTCGGACCCCGGATTGTCCTCGGTGTTGGAATGGCCGCCCAGGCTCAGCGTGGTGCGCGAGGTCAGGTCGATATCGACGACGCCGTAGTACAGATGCTTGCGGCTGCTGTAGCCATCCGTGAAATACTGCCGCGACTGCTGCGACGTGACAAAGCGCCCCCGGATCGAGCCGCTGTCATTCAACGGGCCGCTCGCATCGAATTCGCCGGAGAAATTATCCCAGTTGCCCGCGCGCGCGGTGGCGATGAACTGCGCCACGTCGGTCGGCTGCTTACGCACGAAGTTGATGGCGCCCGACGGATCGCCCATGCCCGTCATCAGGCCCGTCGGTCCTCGCACCACCTCCACGTGGTCGTACATCGCCGTGGTGCTGTAGGTGGACGTGTCCGTCTCGTAGGTCACGGGCATCCCGTCCAGCAGGAATGTATTGATCGTGAAGCCGCGGGAAAAATAGCGCGAGCGATCATTGCTCCAATGGTTCACCGTCACGCCGGTGGTGCTGTTGGCCACGTCATCGATGGTCTGCATCGCGAAGTCGTCCAGCTTCTGGCGTGTCACCACGCTGACGGACTGCGGCGTTTCCTGGATGGTCAGCGGCAGCTTGGTGGCCGTGTTCATCGCGCCCGTGGTGTACGAGCCGGTGCCTTCCGTGAATTCATTGCCCTTGCCCACCACCGTGATGCTCTGCATCACCACACTGGCATCGCCGGCATCGCGCGACAGGGCGACCCGGTTGCCCGTTCTTTCGAACACCAGGCCGGAGCCCGCCAGCAAGGCGCGCAACGCCTCGTCCGGCGTCAGCCGGCCCGACACGGCCGGCGCGCGCAGATTGCGCACGGCATCCGGCGAATACGCCAGATCCCACGAGGCCCGCGTGGCCAGGTCGACCAGCGCGCTTTCCAGCGATTGCGCCGGCATGTTGAGCTGCAGCGCCGCTTCCTGCGCCTGCGCGGCGGCCGGCGACAAGGCCACCCCCAGCAACAGCGACAAAGCCAGCGCACCCAGGCCTTGGGCAGACGCCCGCCTGCGCGGCGATGAATGGAATCCAATGGTTGAACGGTTCACGGAACGAGCTTTCCTGATGATTTTCCTGGGATCGGCACCGGCGGGCCTGAACGGCCCGCGATCGTGGCGATATGAAGCGGCGCTGAACGACACGCCTATCCCCAGGACGCCGTGGCGCGCCCAATCCCTGATGAAAAACCACCGATCATTTGAAACCAAATGCAACGCGTCGCGGACGGCATTTTCCGCACCGACCCGCGGCGCACGCTGTCGTGCCAGCCAGATCAACGTGCCTGGATCGTCGCGACGCCATTGCCCGCGGCCTGCACCCGCACCGGCGCGATCGCGGGCAGGAGATCGAGAAACGCTTGCGGGTTGTCCACGCTGAAGACCCCGGAAATATGGATGCGCCCGACGGCCGCGTCCGCGACGCGCATGTCCATGCGGCCATAGCGGTTCATCTCGGCCACGGCATCCGCCAACGCCTGGTCGCGGAACACCACCCGGCCCGCATGCCAGGCCAGCAGGTCCGACACCGCCACCTTTTCCGTCGGCGACAATCCGCCCTGCGCCAGCGTGCGCGTGCCCTGGCCGCCGGTCAGCAACACCTGGCTGCGATGCCACCAGTGGCCGGACTGCACGGCCACGGTGCCCGAATCCACCGCCACCCGCACCTGCTCGCCATCGCGGCGCACATTGAAGCGCGTGCCCGTGACGCGGACGGTGGTCGCGCCCGTCTCCACGTAGAAAGGCCGCTGCGGGTCCGGCGTCACCGTGAAAGTGGCCTCGCCCGCCTGGAGCTCGACGACGCGGCGATCTTCGAACAGGCGCACCGACAATCGCGTCGCGGTGTTCAGGTCCACCACGGAGGCGTCCGGCAGCGCTGCCTGCATACGCTGGCCCGGTTGCGTTGCGTACTGCTGGCTGAACGCCGGCGTTCCCATGAACCACTGCGGCAGCGCCACGCCGGCAACGACCATGGCACACGCCAGTCCCAGGCCAACCCCCAAAGGCTTGCGCAAGCGGGACGCGCGCCCGGACCGCGGCGCCGGTTCGGCCGCCAGCGCCCGCAGCCTGGCCGGATCCACCAACGCAAACCCATTCCAGAGGCCGCAGGCCCGTTGGTATTCCCGCTCATGCGCCGGGTCCGCCTGCCGCCAGGCCTCGAAGCGCTGTTGCTGCGCGGCATCCATCCGCCCCGAACGGACGCGCGCGAACCAGTACGCGGCGGCATCGCGCGGGTCACGCAGGGTGTCGGGGTCGGGGGAGTCAGTCATCGCGCGGCGGGTCAATCCGGGCAGAAACGTTCGAGCTGTTCGCGCATTTCACGGGTGGCGTCCATGATATAGCGTTCAACCGTATTGAGCGCCAGGCCCATGCGCTGCGCGATTTCCGGCTGCGAATAGCCTTCCAGCCTGTGCCACACATAGGCCTGCCGCTTCTTCAGCGGCAGGCTCGCCAATGCCTGTTCCAGCGCCTCGGCCAACTGCCGCGCGCGCACGCCCGCTTCGGGATCGTGCAGCAGCGGATGGTCTTCGGCCGCCAGCATCTCCAGCGAAGTCTGCGGGTGGCGTTCCTGCCGCCGGATCTCGCTGATCAGCCGATTCTGCGTCGCCCGGTACAGATAGGACTTGGGTGCAACCGCCGCCACGTTGCCATCGCTCAACAGATGCGCCATCACATCCTGCGCCGCATCCTCCGCGTCGCAAGGACGCGAATTGCGCTTGGCCCACGAGCCCACCAGCTCGCCGTAATAGGCGAGCCAACCTTTCAGGGGGTTGGTGGGGCGAGGCATTGGGCCGAACGTCGCGTCAAGGCAAAAAGGACGGCCATATTAACAATGATTCTCAATTAATGAATACACTGGGCGCTGCCAGGCCGCGCCGCGCGTCCCCGCGCGCCCGTCTTGATACCCTTGGGTCCACCACCACGGCGCGCCCCGGCGCACCGTTCGACCCTGTCTTGAGGAATGCCATGTCTTTCAGCACCGACGCCTGGGCGCGCAATGCCGCGCTGTACGAAAAAACGCGCATCATGCCGTTCAACCAGGAACTGGCCAGCGGCCAGCTCAGCGAACAGGCGTTCCGCCACTACATGATCCAGGACGCGCATTACCTGCTGGCCTTCGGCCGCGCCCTGGCGGTTGCCGCCGCCAAGGCCGACCATGCCGACGGCGTGGTGCAGTTCGCCGACGCCGCCAAGAACGCCGTGGTGGTCGAGCGCAGCCTGCATGAGGGGTTCATGAAGCAGTTCGGCATCGACGCCGAGAGGTTCGCCAGCACGCCGCTATCGCCGGCCAGCCATCACTACACCAGCTTCCTCATCGCCACGGCGTGGAGCGCGCCTTATCCCGTGGCCCTGGCGGCGCTGCTGCCGTGCTTCTGGATCTATGCCGAGATCGGGCGCGACATCCACTCGCGCGCGACGCGTCCCAATCCCTATGGCGCGTGGATCGATACCTACGCCGGAGAAGAATTCCACACCCTGGTGCGCGAAGTGATCGCATCGGTGGACCAGGCGGCGGACAAGGCGTCGGCACAGACGCGGGATGAGATGCACCGCGCCTATACGCATGCGGCGCAGTTGGAATGGATGTTCTGGGATTCGGCGTATCGGTTGGGGGAATGGCCGGTGTGAAGAGATGCCACGGCCAGCCCCGACTGACGAATGGCGTCGATGGCGCCCACCACGCGGCGGGCGCCTGCGCCGATTCGCCTATAAATGCCGCTTGAAAGCGATGATGGCCGCGCCTACCGCGCTGGACGCTTGCGAGTACGGCGTGCCGGTGCCCATTTCCTTTTCCGCCAGATCGTATTGCTGATTGTTGATCAGCCGAGCGATCTTGCCTGCCTCGGCATGAAACACCTTGTGCTTCTGGATGATTGCGCCAAACTCCGGCTTCGCGCTGTATTTCAGCTTCCCTTCACCATATAGCCAGACCCCGAGCTGGCAACAATTGTCCTTGCCGATGGTTTCCGCATCCATCTGTTCCTTTCTGCTGATGGCGGAACGGAACTTCAACTTCCATTCGGCGTGCTTTTGAATCGATTCATCCAGGTTCATGCTTGACTCCTTCAACAGGGGCGGCAACGATCGATTTGCCCCTTGTGGACAGGGTAGAGAATCGAGACCGGGCACGACTTGTCTGGTGTCATGAGCCTGGGTTGTGGACGGCGGGAAAGGGGTGGGGGTTTGCGCGGGCGCAAGGTAATCGCGGGTGGGAGGAGATATCGGACTGAAGGTAGGACTTCATGCCATGCAGCCTGCGAGGGGTCATCATTTCCCGTACGTATCTCGAGGCTCGGCCAGTCGCAACAATCCGGACTTCGCGCACTGGTACGGGTAAGCCTCAACGCAACGCTGGCGCATCATGCGGGCCAATCGGCTGGCGAAGTGCGCGGCAATGCGTAACCCATCCTTGGTCGGCCCGCGGTTGGAATAGTCGCGCAAGGAAATGGGATAGGAATCGTCCGCCCAGCCACGATATTCGCCTGATACGGCGTCATACAGCCGCACCTTGATTCCGACTGAGGGCCCGTACTGTTGATAGCCGCCAAATCCATTGGGTTCGCCCAATGCAATCACATACTTTGCACCGATCGCCGCAGCGTCTTCTTTCATGGTCGCCGGGCGGGCGGACCTCGGATCCACCTTGCGCAGCTTGAACGTCGCCTTGATGCCCACAGCGTCCATCGCGCCGGGCAGTTCGGCGTTCAGCGCATTGCAGACGGCCTCGGCCGCGTACAACGCTGGTAGTGCGATGCCAGCTCCGATCCAGCCCGTATCGTTGATTTCCCTCTGGTAATCGCAATCGGAGCTATAGATCAGCACAGGGGTGATGACTTCGCTCGGATCAGGATTGGTGGCCAGAGGTTGGGGAGGCGAACCCATGATGAAAGAGCAGCCCGAAGTCAGCAACAGGGTTGCTGACAACAAAACCCGCTTTAATCGAGAAGCACATCCATAGCCGACCCAAGTTCGAGCATCAGTCACATACGGATCCCGGGTATTCCATGAATATGGAATACGTTGCAAATCCATTATTTTCTGGCGACTTAATTTCGTACTGCTCCCGCCCGCGGCAGAATATATTTCTCCCTGGCATGGACATATCGACCGCACCAACGCTTTCGAAAATTTTCTCATTTCTGGCTCTGACATCGGCAGACCAACCGGATGCCGAAAACTTCAAAACGATTTGCACCACAGCCCCGGGCTTGACAAATTTATCTTCCGATAAAACTGTCCCATTTTCTAGTTTCACCGATTCAACCAGATCACTCATTTTTTCCGAGACACCGGCAACATCTCTGGGAGCCCTAAAGACCATGTAAACCATCAACACCGACCAAAAGACAATCCAGAAAAAAATCAGCCCTCGCGATATTCTTATTTTCATGAAATCCCTATTTAAAGAAAGGCAGCCGAACGCCCGTGTCATTTCCGTATCCCACGCCTGCACCAAATCCAGGGGTACCGGCTCCAATTTCGACAGATGTAGCGCCCCCAATCGAGTGGTTCAGCCCGACACAAACGCCCGCACAATAGGAACCTTGAATACTGGCACCCTGCAAATAACGATTAACTATATCGGCTCGCTCACTGGCGACTCGTTTTATGTTCTCTGCTATAGAGCCAAACATCATATTTGCACCGACAGACACTGGCACGGCTCCACTACCCGCCAGATAAATTCTCCCGTCATAGAAATTTATCGTAATTGACGCAGCCAACCCAAGAAAAGCGATTTGCGCAGTCATGTAATCAGGACGGCTGTACTCATTGCCGGGACGGCCATATGGGATTCCAGCCTGGCAATCACCATTACCATTGCCACATCGCGGCGCCTTAGAGCCTCCAATGTACTCACCTTGCCAAGCCAATCTGCCATAGGGAGACGACATTCCAGAGAGAGCTTTAACCGAATCAGAAAAGCTCGCATACCCAGAATAACTAAAATCTCCCAACGCCTGCATTGATTTTACCCATGCATGCTCTTGTGAATACTTAAGAATTTCCGTCTCACTGACATAGTTTTGATTGAACAGCGGACTACCCTCCGGAAATTCGGCCCAACATTTGACCTCATAGCAAGCAGCCTTGATTAAACGCTGCTCTTTGGCCGAATCGCCATTTGCCTCAATTTTTATCCTCTCCAGCTCCGAGACATGGAGTTGACGATTAAAGCTATCCGCTACGGCCGCTCCCCCAGCACCACTTAATCCCCCAACAACACCCCCGGCTGCGCTGGCGACCACGCTTGTTATTACCTTGGCAACCTGATTGCGCATTTCCACCGGAAGATCAGCCACAGCGCGTGCAATTTCATCCCTCACCAGATCACTCGCAAGATCGCCCGCAATAGTTCCTGCTATCGCACCAGCAACATTCCCTCCTCCCAAAGCGGCCCCAACCCCCGCCACTGCGGCGTGCAACGCTATCGCCCCTTTTTTTCCCTCGCCCCAGATTTCCGGATCCTTCTTCGCCAGATCTTTTAATACATCCCCCGCAATCTGCATCCCCAACTGCCCAAACGCCTGCTGGAACTCCAGTTGCTCGCGAACCTTATCCTTATCGAAAATCTTCCCAATACTGCCGTTCGCACCCTCGGTGTCACGGCTCAGCCCGGCCGTGCTATCCCGCCCCGTGTCCTTGTCCGAACGCACCTCGATCGTGCCCGCCGACACAGCCGCGCGGGTAGTGCCTGATGCGCTGCCGCTGGTACTCGCGAAGCTCAAACCCGATGGGCCGCCACCCAAGGCATCGCCCTTGTTCGGTTTGTCGAACGCGCCGGACATGCCCAGGTTGATACCGACCGTGGTGGACTTGTAATCCGCCTTGTTATGCAGGTTGCTGAACCCCAACGTCTCGGTGGACAACCAGTTTTTCATGGCATCAGCGTCACTGGCGATGACGGCGCCGTCCAACTGCGTGTGCTTTCCAACGTAGATGTCGTAACCCCCGGAGCCCGCAAATAAGCCCGTCTGCTCGATCACACTGTCATAGTTGGACTTGGTCTTGCCGATGCTCGCACCGAGATAGGCGTTGCCCGTCATCGACCCAAAACTGAAGCTGGCCCCGGCATTGGCCTGTTTTTGCTTGGCGTCATAGCGATCCGAATCCTGCTGGCTCGCCAGAATCAGGTTGCGGCCGATATCGGCGCGGATACTGTCCGCGCGCGCCTGGGCGCCCTCGAGCACGGTGTCACGGCCGGAGATCAGCGTCAGGTTGTCGCGCGCGCTGACCTGAGTCTCGCGATACGTCGTGCCGTTCCCCTTGGCGTTGCCGCTTCCGACGTAACCGCTGGCAAAGATATTGATGCCGCCGCCGCTACCGCTATCAGAGACACCGATACCAACGCCGACCTTCCAGCCGCTGTTCTTATTGGTGGAGACTTCCGTCGATGTCTGGGCCTGACTTTGCAGCATCAGGTCATTGGTGGCCGCCAGCAATACATTCTTGCCGGCTAGGTCGCTGCCGATGATGGAAAGATTCCCCGAGCCGGCAACGCCCTTTTCGCCCAAAGCGATGATGGAGATATTGCCGCCCGCCATGACGGAAGAGCCGAAGGCGGTTTCCTGTGTGCGCTTCGTTTCGCTGACAGACTTGCTGGAGCCAAGGCTGATCTGGATCTGGGCACTGGCGGCTTCCTTCTGCGCCACCGACGCGTTGTCCGCCTTTGCGGCGTCCATCATCCGGTTGGCCTGCACTGCCTGATAGGCCGCCTGCCCTACCTTGACCGCGGCCAGCCTACCGCTCTTGGCGTCGCCAGCTTGCTGCAAGGTGCCCTGAATCTGCTGGGCAGCGCCCAACATGCCGCCTGCCACGCCAATGGTCAGGCCGGACTGTTTGAACTCGTGATACTCATGCTGGCGTGCTTCGCCCACGCCGGCAATGATCGCGACGTTGCTGCCGACGATGGAGATGTTGCCGTCCTGGGCCAGCAGGTTGCTCGCCATGATGCCAACATCACGTCCCGCGTCGATGGTGAGGTTGCCGCCGGCACTGCCGATCGTGCTGGCCGAATAGCCACCGCTGGCCCCTTTCATCCAGTCAGTGCGTTCCTGCTTGTTGTAGCCGATGCTGAATCCACCGCCTCCGCCAAAGCCCGACTTCTTGATCTTCTCGTACTGATAGTCCTTGTAGGTTTCGTCCTTGGCCAGGACCTGCAGATCTCTGCCAACCGCGATTTCGACATCGCGATCACCGACGATATTCGAGCCGACGACAGTCATGTCGCGTCCGGCCAGTATCGCGACCGTATCGCCACCAAAGGTCGAACTCACGCCCTTGGTCCACTCCGTCTCGCGGATGCGGTGCGTCGTCTTGCTGGAAAGGAAGCCTTTCGTCTTGTAGTAGATCTCGTTGTACGTGTAGCCACTGGCATCGCCCGCCAGCACATTGATGTCGCGCCCCGCGCCCACCGCCAATTGCTTGTCCGACGCCACCTGCGCGGCAATGGCATTGACGTCCCGCACAGCCATCAGCGTCAGGTTTCCGCCCGCGGCGATCTGCGTACCGATATCTTCCGTCGTACGCATCTCCGACCGGTTCTTCTTGCCGAAGTTGAACGATTCTCCGTAGCTCGTCCCCGCAGCAGTCAGGTTGATATCGTTGCCGGCGCGAATGCTCGCGTCACCGCTGGCGACGATGGCGGCGGCCTGGGCGTTGACGTCGCGGCCCGCCTGCGCATTCAGCGTTCCGGCGTCGATACGGGCAACCCCGTCGACGATGGTGTTGCTGATTCCGCCACGCACGTTCGATTGGGTGCTGGCCGTGAGGTTGATGTCGCGGCCCGCGGTCAGCGTGACGCCGTCACCCTTGAGCAGCCCGGCCAGGTTGTCGATATCGTTGCGCGCATTCAGGTTGACGGTCTTGCCCTGGATCGTGCCCACGGTGTTGCGCACGTTCTGCGCATCGACCACCAACGCGTTGCGCGCGCCGAGGGTGCCGCTGTTGGTTACGTCGCCCGTCGCGCTGATCTGCGTGTCGCGACCGGCGATCAGCGTGCCATCACCGCGCAGGTCGCCCGGCTTGACGGCCAGGTAGACCTGCGGCGCCAGCACCTTCTGCTGCGTGCCGTCGGGCAGCGTGACGGTCTGCTCCACCATCCAGACGATGTCGCTGGTCAGGTGGCGCATCTGCTCTTCGGTGAGCGCGGTGCCCACGGCCAGGCCGAACTGGTGGGCGAAGTCGGCGCCGGCGGTAAGCAGCGCCTTGTACTGGGTTTCGTTGTCGGTGTAGTCGCCGACAAAGCGCTGGCCGGTGGCCAGCATGACCTGCTCGGCCACCAGCTTCTGCTCATAGAAGCCGTCGCCCAGGCGCTTGAGGATATGGCCGGGGTCCTGGTTCAGTTTCTCCAGCAGGAAGTCGCTGGACACCACGGTGCGCGAGCCGATGAACTGACTGTCGGTGGCGATCAGGTAAGGCGCGTTGGGCGCCGTGACGACCTGGTACAGCTTGCTGGTCGGAATGGTCGGCGGCAGCACGACGACGGCGATGGTCTGGTTGCCGGGTAGCGTGATGCGCGTCAGAGTAGCCGGCGGCAGCGCCTGGACGACGTTGCTGGAACCTGGCGTCTGGCCGGACGGCGCGACGGCGGCGCCGCCTTGCGCGGCGCCCAGGCCGGTCTCGATGCGTTCGGCCAGGACGGTGGCGTTGTAGTCGGAACGGTTGTACTTGCGGGAGTCGTTCTTCTCGTAGGTGTAGGCCATGGTGCCGACACGGTCGACCGTGCGCAGCCCCTCGGCGCCAACGTTGCTCAGCGTGCCGCCCTCGGTTTTCAGGGTGCCGCCGGCGAGAATGCGGCTCTTGTCGTTGACGACGTTGCCGGAAAAGCGCGCGTTGCCGCCGACGATGATCTTGCCCGGATCGCTCTGCGTGATGCGGGTCTCGCGCGTGATCTGGGTCACCTGGTAGAAGGTGAAGTCCTTGATCATGCGGCTGCCGCGGAAGTCGGCGTTGAAGGCCTTGATCTTGTCGTTCAGCGTGTCGTACAGCACCAGGTCGTGGTCGTACTGGGCCTGTTGCTGGGCCAGGTCCGCGGGGCAGCGCCAGCCGCAGTCGTCGGGCGACGGCGGCCGCCTGATACCGCTGGGGCGCTCCACTTCGAATACGGACCAGATCTTGGCGTCCGGCTTGTAGAGAAACTGGGCAGGATTCGTGTAGCAGTTGCCCGCGTCACCGCCACTGCAGTCATAGATCTCCGGAATGTACGCCAGGCCGATCGGCGCGCTGACACCCGCACGCCCCTGCTGGTCCTCCTGGATGTTGCTGTAATCAAACGGCGGCCCATACTGGCTTTCCGGATAACGCGCCGACGGCATCAGCAGGCGCCGCTCGTCGTACTGCCCCATCCAGCTGGGGTCGCGGCCGCAGATGGACTTGACGGTGTTGCAGAACCACATGCCTTCGCCATCGACGATGTCGGTGGTGCCGTCCAGGCGATAGAACCATTTGGCTTCGCGGCCGACCTCGACGCTTTCGCTGGCGAAGTGCAGGTTGCGGTTCTGGATGCTGGCCGCGGCGATGTCGGCGTTGCGCTCGACCTCGATGGTGGCGGACTCGTTGGACAACAGGGTGGCCTGGCCGACGGCCTTGCCGGTGGCGTCCAGCGTGCCGCCCACCCGCAGGTCGCCCGCGACATAGATCAGGGCGTGCTCGCGGTTGGTCAGCGTGCCCACGCCCAGGTCCATGTCGCCGCGCGAGGCGATGACGGCGTTGGGCTCGTTCTGCAACAGCGGCGTCTTGATGCCGATGCGATCGCCGTAGATGCGGCCGGTGTTGAGCAGATTGCCGGCGTTGATAAGCGTGTAGCCGCCGTCGATCAGGCCGGCGTTGGCCAGCAGGCCGCCAATGATCAGTTCGTTGTTGCGCACCGCGATCAGTTCGCCGCCGGCGCGGTTGGTCAGCGTGTCGGCGGTGATCTTCAGGTCCTGGCCCGAATGGATCTTTCCGTCGTTGTCGAGGTTGCCGGTGACCAGTTCCAGCGAGGCGCCGGCGGTCAGGGCGCCGCCGCCGTTGGCCAGGCTGCTGAACGCGAGCTTGGCATTGGCGTCGGACGACACGTTGCCGCGCGCGTTGTCGAGCGCGCCGGTGGTCAGGCCAAGGTCCTGGCCGGCGCCGATGCGGCCGGCCTGGTTGTCGATGGAACCGGCGTTCAGCGTGACCTGCTTGCCCATCAGTCCGAGGGCGCCGGCGGCCGTGCCGCCCGCGCCCGCGACGCCGTTGGCGAGCGTGTCGCGATTGCTCAGGCTGCCGGCGTTGAGGACCAGCGCGTTGTCGGCCTGGATCAGGCCGGCGTTGTTGTCCAGCAGGCGCTGCGTCTTGAGCGTGAGGCCATTGGCGGCGACGATGCCGCGGCGGTTGACGAGGCGCTGCGCGTCCAGCGTGGCCAGGCCTTGGGCGGCGATGGTGCCGCCGGTGTTGTCGATCGCGCCGGAGGTCGTGACATCCAGCGCGCCGCCGCTGGCGATCTTGCCGTCGGCATTGGCGAGGCTGCCCGCCTTGAGGTCGGCCGTGCCGCCATACAGGCCGCCGCCCTGGTTCTGCAGGACGCCGCTGTTGGTGACGGCGAGCTTGCCGTCGGCTTGGGCGATGCCGCCGCGGTTGTCGAGGCTGGCCGACTGGAGGTCGGCGCTGCCGCCGAGCAGCTTGCCGCCACGGTTGTCGATCGCGCCGGCCGTCTCGACGCGCAGGGCGTCGTTGGCCTGGACCGAGCCGCCCTGGTTGTCGATGCCGTCGGCGCCGCGCAGCGCCACGCTCTGGCCCGAGACCACGCCGCCCGCCGCGTTGACCACGGACCGGCCGCGCAGGTCGACCGCGCCGGCGCCGGCCAACGTGCCGCCGGTGTTGTCGATGGCGCCGGTCACCTGGACGCCAAGCGCCGCGCCGCTGGTGAGCTTGCCGCTGGCGTTGTCCAGGTTGGCGGCGCGCAACGCCACCGAACCGCCATAGACCGCGCCGCCACGGTTGGTGATTGCGCCCGAGGCGTCCAGGGTCAACGCGCCGCCGGCGACGAGTTTGCCGCCCGACAGGCCCAGCACATTCGCGGTGACGGTGGCATCGCCGCCCGCCACCAGCGTGCCGGGATTGAGCAGCTGGTCCACCTGCGCGCTCAGCGCGCCGAGCGGGCTGATGGCGCCATCGGCCTGCAGGCCCGCCGTGAGCGCGCCGCGGTTCTCCAGCTGGCGCGCCACGATGCTGGCGTTGCCGGCCGAGGACATGGCCTTGTTGTTGAGGACCCTGGCGGCGGCGTTCAAGCCGAGCGCGCCGCCCGCGACGACCGTGCCGTCGTTGACGATGTCGCGGGCGCTTTGCACCGACAGGTCGGTGGCCGCCTGCAGGCGGCCCGACGGCATGATCCTGACATCGCCGTTGGCGCTGACGGTGAGCTTGCCGGTCAGTGCGGCCAGGTTGCCGCCGATGTTCACGCCCACGCCGGCTTCGGTGCCGATGAGGCGGATGCTGTTGGCATACATGCCGCCCAGCGCGGCGACGTCCAGCGCCACGCCGGTGCCCGCGCCGGCGCCGGTCAGGGCCGAGACGTCGATGCCGTCATAGCCCACCCGCGCCGCGCCCGCCACCACGTTGAGGTTGTTGGCCCAGACCTGGGCATTCAGTTCCAGCGTGCGCGCCATCAGGTCGAGCTGGCTGAGGTTGGCGCCGTACAGGCCGGCGCCTTCAATGCCCAGGCGGCCGCCAGTGATGTCGAAACCCAGCGTGCCATCCGGACCGATGACCGGCTTTCCGGTGGTCAGCGTGGCGCGGTTGGCGTTGAGGAAGCCGCAGCCGTTGCAGGTGATGCCGGCCGGGTTGGCGACGATGACGTTGGCGCGGTTGCCGGCCACTTCCAGCATGCCCATCAGCTGCGACGGATTGGGCGCCGTCACCTGGTTCAGGATGGTGGTGGCGCGCTGGTTGCCCAGCATCGGATTGCCCGCCACCTGCCCGGCCACCTGCGTCTGGCTGGCCGCGCCGCTGTTGTTCAGCACCACGCCCGAGGGGCCGACGTTGAACTGGGTGAAGCGGTTGTTCGACACTCCGCCGGCCGACGGCGGCGCGATGTTGACCACCGGCACGCCATCGGTCACGCCCACCACGGGCTTCTGGCCCGGCACGTTCTTGTCGACGGAGATGGGCAGTGTCTGCGCCAGGACGGGCGTCCAGATCTGCGTGTACAGCACCAACCAGACAACTGCGGAGCGAAGCTTGGACATGACGTGGCGACTCTCGGTAAGCGTGAAGCAACTGGCGGACTACCGGGCTGGGGCAGGCGGGCCCCGACCGGGCTAGAACTCGAACATCAGCGTGGCGGCGAAGACCGTGCTTTGCGTCTTCAGGTTGTCGGGCTTTTTCAGGGGCCAGCCGGCCGACAGGTCATAGCTGGCGTTGATCGCATTGGCGACACCCGGCACGGCGATGCGGCCGCGCAGGCCCGCCACCGCGCCCACCAGGGTGCGGCTGGCCAGGTATTGCGCCGCCGGACCGCCCACGCGGCCGGCGTCCAGGCCCGCGTACAGCTGCTGGCCCAGGTTGCCCAGGTTCAGCGACAGGTCATTGCGCAGGGTCCATCCGTCTTCGGCAGCCAGGGTCATCTGGCCGTCGAAGCCGCGCACCGCGTAGCGGTTGCCGATGGTGAAGTAGTCGGCGGGCACGACCGGCGTGCGGGCGTGCTGGATCTGCCAGTTGGCCTGGTAGGCCAATTGCTGCCCCGCCACCTTGAAGGGCAGGTACAGGCCGGCGTTGGCCGTCAGGATGGTGCTGCGGCCATTCCATTCCGGGTCGCCGTAGACGTAGCCGGGCTGGTCGGAGAACTGCGGCAGCGTGCCGCGCACCCCGCCGCCGATGTCCAGCACGAGCTGGTCGATGTAGTGGCGGTGGCCGTAGCTGAATTCGTAGCCGACCACGTCGCGCCGCTGCACCTCGATGTCGATGTCGTTGAGCGTGCTGCTGGCGCGCTTGCGCAGGAACTTCAGCATGGCGGTGCCCTTGTAGCTGGCGCCGCGGTAGGGCACCACCGACACGCCCGCCTCCAGCTGCTTGCTGGTGCCGCCATAGACGATGGGCTCATCGAAGCCGGCCACGGTCTGGCGGTAGCGCGACTTGCTGGCGCCGGCGAACAGGGTCCAGTAGCCGAACGGGATGCTGTAGTTGATGGAGGCGGCGCGCGAGCCGGCGTCGCCGTTGCGCAGGTCGGCGTTGCTGTTCCAGGAGACCGACAACTGGTCGTACAGGAACAGCGGCGAATCGAGCGTGAGGCCGGCGTTGACCTGGTTCTTGCCGGTGGACTCCATGCCGGCGTTGTCGCCGCCCACGTAGGCGTGCCAGCGCTTGCCAGTGCCGGGCTTGATGATGATGTCCGAGTCGCCCAGTTCGGGGCCGGGCGCCACGTCGATGGAGGCGTCGGCCTGGCCGGCCAGCCGGCGGATGTTCTCCAGCGCCTGATCCAGGTCGCGCTGGTTGACGTCGCCGCCGGGCCAGGTGGGCAGCGCGGTGCGCCACCAGCCGGGCGCGCCCTCGCTCTTGACGCCAGAGATACGTCCCGGCACATAACGCAGGGTCAGCGTGCCGGCGGCCAGCGATTGCTCCGGCACCAATACACGGGCGGTGATCAGGCCACGGTCGATCAGGCGCGCCATCAGGTGCTCTTGCAGGACGCGCAGCCCTTGGCCGCCGATGCATTGGCCCAGCGCCGCCTCGCTGTCGCGGCGCAGCGCGACGGGCGGGTCCGCGCCGTCCCAGGTCACCTGGCCGATCGTGAAGCACGGTGATTCCTGGGGGAACACCAGCGGGCCTTCGCCCGCGACGGCGGGCGGCGCCGACAGCACATCCGGCCGCTCGGCGGCGCGAGCGCGCTGGGCGTCCAGCTCCTGCTCCTGACGGCGTTGGATGTCGTTGGCGCGCGTGGCGGCCTCCGCGGGCAAGGATTGCGCGGCCAGGGGAGGCAGGAAGGTCAGGAAGGCGATGGATGAAACGCACAGCGCCAGGCAGGGAAGCAGCCTCTGCCGGAGGCGGCTTCGCGATACGATGGTATGCACTTGTTTCTTATTGAAATTACCGGTTTCTCTCCATAACGGAGTGAAATCGAATTAATTAAGCGCATATTTCAATTTATGCCAGCTTTTTCGCGGATTTTCTGGCGACAATCGAGAATATGCAGAGCAGGAACGGTTGCCAGACAGTTACATGCAATTACGCTGATAAGTAAGCGAGCCCAGCCTCCGCTGGCGATGGGAACCGTCTGAAATTGCACGGGAACCACGCCTTGCCGGCAACGCTCGCGCGGCTCGCGCTGTGCCAAAATCGCGCCCATGCCGATCGACAACCGCCTGATTCCCTCCGCCCTCGCCGCCCAGACGGCGCAATTGCCCGCCGCCTGGCAGGCCGCCCTGCGGGCCCCGCGCGTCGCCGCGGCGCTGGCGGCCGTGACCGCCCATGTGGAAAAGCGCCTGGCCGAAGGCGCAGTGGTGTATCCGGCCGAGCCGTTTCGCGCCCTGCACGGGCTGGCGCCGTCGGATGTGCGGGTGGTGATCCTGGGACAGGATCCGTATCACGGCCCCGGCCAGGCGCAGGGGCTGGCGTTCTCCGTGCCGGACGATTGCAAGCGCCCGCCCAGCCTGCGCAACATCTTCAATGAGATTGCCCAGGAATATCCGGGCACGCCGCTGCCGGCCGGCAACGACCTCACTGCGTGGACCGAACAGGGCGTGCTGCTGCTGAACACCGCGCTGACGGTGGAGGACGGCCAGCCCGCGTCGCACGCCAAGCGCGGCTGGGAAACGGTGACGGACGCACTGATCGCGCGGGTGGCCGAGGACCCGTCGCCCAAGGTGTTCATGCTGTGGGGCGCCCATGCCCAGGCCAAGCAGGCGTTGCTTCCCGACAACAGCGGCCATCTGGTCCTGATGTCGAATCATCCCTCGCCCTTGTCCGCCCGGCGCCCGCCCGTGCCGTTCCTGGGTTGCGGCCACTTCCTGGCGACCAACCGGTGGCTGGCCGACCAAGGGAAAAACCCTATTGATTGGGGGCTGGACAAAAAAACAATTCCCATGCAAGGCGAATTCGGGTTATGATCGCCGCACTGCACCAAACGAGTTCGGCATTTACCGCCTTGATTTAGCGGAAATTTCAGCAGTCTGCCGGGCAACCAAGCCCAGGCCCATGCCGAACATCATCGATTCCTGACCTCCTTTCCTTTCGCCCTGCGTTCCAAGCAGTATTACGGGAACGCGCCACGCGCACGGTTGATTCGGTCGGCACGATGCTCCATCAACCGTCGCCTGGATCCGGCCGCCTAATCCCCTGGCCCGACCAAGCACTGCGTCGCATTTGATCGCGGCAAGGGAAAGTTATGTCTTTCGAAAACCTGGGCCTCGCGCCCGCTCTGTTGTCGGCCCTGCAAGAAGCGGGCTTCAGCACCCCCACCTCCGTGCAAGCTTCGGCCATTCCGCAAGCGCTGGCCGGCCACGACCTGATGGTGTCCTCGCAGACGGGTAGCGGCAAGACCGCCGCCTTCATGCTGCCGGCGCTGCACCGCATCGCCCAGATGCCCGCCAACAAGGGCGTCGGCGTGCAAGTGCTGGTGCTGGCCCCGACCCGCGAACTGGCCCTGCAAGTCACCGAAGCCACCGCCACCTACGGCCGCAAGCTGGCCGACCTGCGCACCGCCACCGTTGTCGGCGGCATGCCCTACGGCGCCCAACTGAAGGCGCTGTCGCGCCGCGTCGACGTCCTGGTCGCCACGCCGGGCCGCCTGATCGACCACCTGCAAGCCGGCCGCGTCAAACTCAACACCGTGCACACGCTGGTGCTGGACGAAGCCGACCGCATGCTGGACATGGGCTTCATCGAAGATATCGAAACCATCATCAGCCGCCTGCCGGCCGAACGCCAGACGCTGCTGTTCTCGGCCACCCTGGACGGCACCGTTGCCAAGCTGGCCGCGCGCATGATGCGCGACCCGCAGCGCATCGAGATCGCCGGCGCCAAGGAAAAGCACACCAACATCACGCAGAGCCTGCTGTACGCGGACGACGCCAGCCACAAGATGCAGCTGCTGGACCACGTCCTGCGCGACGCCTCGCTGGACCAGGCCATCGTCTTCACGTCGACCAAGCGCGGCGCCGATGATCTGGCCGACCGCCTGGCCGACCAGGGCTTTGCCGCCGCCGCCCTGCACGGCGACATGAACCAGCGCCAACGCACTCGCACGCTGTCGCAACTGCAACGCGGCCAGCTGCGCATCCTGGTGGCCACCGACGTGGCCGCCCGCGGCATCGACGTGCAAGGCATCAGCCACGCCGTCAACTTCGACCTGCCGATGCAGGCCGAAGACTACGTGCACCGCATCGGCCGTACCGGCCGCGCCGGCCGCAACGGCCTGGCATTCACGCTGGCCACGCACTCCGAGCGCCACAAGGTGCGCCGCATCGAGCACTACATCGGCCAGTCCATCACGCCCGAAGTGATTGCCGGCCTGGAACCCAAGCGCACCCCGCGTCCCTCGACCGGCGGCGCGCCGCGCGGCGGCAAGCCTTTCGGCAAGCGTCCGGGCGGCTTCGGCGGCGGCTACCAGGGTCACCGTGAAGGCGGTTCGCGTGAAGGCCGTTCGTTCGGCGGCCCGCGTGGCGAATTCAAGCCGCGTGAAGGCGGTTACCAGGGCGCCCGCGAAGGCGGCGCCGCCGGTGGCTACCAAGGCAATCGCCCGTTCGGCGACCGCCCGGCCCGTTCGTTCGGCGATCGTCCGAGCTTCGGCGATCGTCCCCAGCGCGAAGGCGGCTACCAGGGCAATCGTCCCTTCGGCGACCGCCCGCAGCGTGAAGGCGGCTTCCGTGGCGGCGACCGTGATTCGCGTCCGAGCCACAGCAATGACCGCGCCAGCTTCGGCGACCGTCCCAGCTTTGGCGACCGCCCGCAGCGCGATCCGCGTCCGTTCAACGAGCGCGCCCCGCGTGAAGGCGGCTTCCGTGGCGGCGACCGCGATTCGCGTCCGAGCTTCAGCGATCGCCCCAGCTTCGGCGACCGTCCGCAGCGCGAAGGCGGCTTCCGCGGCGGTGACCGCCCGGAAGGCGGCTTCCGTGACCGTCCCAGCTTCGACAAGCGCCCCGGCGGCCCCGCCAAGCGCTTCAGCAAGCCGGCCGGCGCCCGCCGCGGCTAAGCCCTGATCGGCACCCAACAAACCCCGCGCCTGTCGCGGGGTTTGTTTTTTGGGAAAATGCCTTATTCACGACGCCCTTCTTTCGCCATGCAACGCCCCGCCCCTGCCAACCTGCCCCCGCTCTCCCCCGCCGACCAGGCCCACAGCGACGCTGCCACCGCGCACCTGCGCGCCGCGATCGCCGCCGCTTCCGGCTGGCTGCCGTTCGATCACTGGATGGCCGAGGCGCTGTATGCGCCGGGATTGGGCTACTACGCGGCGGGCAACGTCAAGCTGGCGCAAGCCGATGCGCGCGCGCCCGCCGGGGATTTCGTCACGGCGCCGCAACTGACGCCGCTGTTCGCGCGCACCCTGGCGCGCCAGGCGGCCCAGGTGCTGCGCCAGACCGATACCCAGACGGTGCTGGAGTTCGGCGCCGGCACCGGCGCGCTGGCCGAAGGCGTGCTGCGCGAGCTGGATGCGCAGGGGCTGCAGGATACGCAGTACCTGATTCTCGAAGTCTCGGCCGACCTGCGCGCGCGCCAGGCCGAGCGGCTGGCGCCGTTCGGCGACCGGGTGCGCTGGCTGGACACGCTGCCCACGGGCTTTCGCGGTTGCGTGCTGGCCAACGAGGTGCTGGATGCCATGCCGGTATCGCTGTTCCGCTGGAGCGAGGACGGCGCGGTGCTGGAACGCGGCGTGGCGCTGGACGCCGCGCAGGATTTCGTCTGGGAAGACCGGCCGGCACCGCCGCGCCTGGCCGAAGCGGTAACGGCGCGCATGCCGGCGCTGCCGGGCTATGTGTCCGAAATCAACCTGCAGGCCGAGGCCTGGCTCGATAGCATGAGCGGCTGGCTGGAACAGGGCGCGGCGCTGTTGATCGACTACGGTTTTCCGCGCAGCGAGTACTACCACCCGCAACGCGCCGGCGGCACGCTGATGTGCCATCTGCGCCACCACGCGCACGGCGACCCGTTCACCGCCCCCGGCCTGCAGGACATCACGGCGCACGTCGACTTCACCGCCATGGCGGACGCGGCGCAGGCGGCCGGCCTGCAGGTGCTGGGCTACACCTCGCAGGCGCGCTTCCTGATGAACGCCGGGCTGATGGAATTGCTGGCGCAGCTGGATCCGACCGATGCGCAGGCCTACGCGCAGGCGGTGGCGCCGGTGCAGAAGCTGCTGTCGGAAGCCGAGATGGGCGAACTGTTCAAGGTGCTGGCGGTGGGCCGCGGCATCACGCAACCGCTGATCGGCTTTGCCCGCGGCGACCGTCTCGGCAAGCTGTAGGACGCGGCGTCAGGCGACGCGCAGCCGCTGCAGGCGCGCATCTCGCACGCTCTGCTTGATGCGCGCCGGATCGCCCGCGCAGGCCCGGGCAATGGCGCCAGCATCCACGCCGCGCACCGCCTGCGCGCGTTCGCGCCAGGCGTCGATATCCACCGGCCGCAACACCGCCACCGTTTCCAGCAGATCGAAAAAGCGTTCGGGCTTGCGCAGCGCATCGACCCGCTCCATCAGCGCGAGCTGCGCGTCGGCCTGGTCGGCGCCGGCGGCCTGCGTGGCTTCCAACCCCGCCAACATCTCGGGCAGGAGACGCGCGTAGTCGTTGCATTCGGTCGGCACGCGCAGGCGCCGGCCCAGGGCCTCACGTTCGGGCGACAGGCGGCACAGCAACGCGTAGCGGCCCGGCAAGGACAGCTTGCGGGCGGCCGCGCGATCGACATCGCCACCCGTTTCCTCGGATCCCTGCAGCTCGGGCATGACGCGTTGCAGCGCGCCGGACTGCCGCAGCACGTCCAGCATGCGCGATGGCGCGGCGGCCATCAGGCCGCGCGAGACTTCTTTCCAGACGCGCTCGGCCACCAGGGCGTCGGCCTCGCCGGCCTCGACCATGCGGCGGCACAGCGCCAAGGTGTCGGGCGCGACGCTGAAGTCGGCGAAACGCGCGGCGAAGCGCGCCAGGCGCAGGATGCGCACCGGGTCTTCCTCGAAGGCCTCGCCCACGTGGCGGAACACATGCGCCCGCACGTCGGCGGCGCCGCCAAGCGGGTCGACCAGTTCGCCGTCCTGCTTCTGCGCGATGGCGTTGACGGTCAGGTCGCGGCGGCGCAGGTCTTCTTCCAGCGTGACGTCGGCGCCGGTGTAGAAGGTGAAGCCCTTGTAGCCACGGCCCGATTTGCGCTCGGTGCGCGCCAGCGCGTATTCCTCTTTGGTCACCGGGTGCAGGAACACCGGGAAATCACCGCCCACCGGAATGAAGCCGCGCCGCGCCATGTCCTCGGGCGTGGCGCCGACCACCACCCAGTCGTGGTCGCCGGGCGTCAGGCCGAGCAGCGCATCGCGCACCGCTCCGCCCACGATGTAGACCTGCAGGCCCTGCGTTGCCGCATCCCCCGTCATGGCAGGGTGGTGCTTTCCGCGCCCAGCGGCACCACGTTGCCCAGCCGCTCTTTCAGGGACTGCGACTGGCCGCTGAACATGGCGGCGTAGTAGACCGAGTTGGACATCACGTTCTTGACGTAGGTGCGCGTCTCGTTGAACGGGATGGTCTCGGCGAAGATCGCGCCTTCGACCGGATGGTTGAAGGTGGAGCGCCAGTTGTGCGGACGACGCGGCCCGGCGTTGTAGCCGGCGCTGGCCAGCATCTGCGAGCCGTTCAGGTCGCGCAGCACCATGTTCAGGTAGTTGGTGCCCAGCTCGGTGTTGGTGTCGAAATCGTTGACGCTGTCGGGCGTGAAGTTGCTCATGCCGATCTTGCCCGCGACCCACTTGGCCGTGGCCGGCATCAGCTGCATCAGGCCGGACGCGCCGACGTGCGAGCGCGCGTCCATGATGAAGCGCGATTCCTGGCGGATCAGGCCATAGACCCAGGCCGGGTCCAGCGCGATGGCGTTGGCCTTGGCGGTGACGCGGCCTTCGAACGGCGCGATGAAGCGCTGGCTGAAATCGAATTCCTTCTCGGTGCGGTCGGACGTGTTGACCACGCGGTCGTAGATGTTCTCGGCGCGCGCCAGTTCGGCGGCGGCGAGCAGCTGGCGATCGCTCATGCCGCGCAGCGCGTAGTTCCATTCGGGCACGGCTTCCTGGCGCCAGCCCAGGCGGAACAGCTGCACGGCGCGGCGCAGGCCGGGATTGGCGCGCGCTTCGGCGATCTCGCTGTCGCTGATGGGCACCGGGCGCGGCGGCACGGTGATGCGGCGGCCCAATTCCTCGGCGGACAGCTGGCCGTAGAAATCGAAGCGGTCGGCGATGGACGCGTAGGCCGCATTGGCCTGGTCGCGGCGACCGGTGGCGGCCATGCCGCGCGCCTTCCAGTAGATCCAGGAGGGATCCTGCTGCTGCGCCTGCGGCATCTGGTCGATGGATTCGATGACCCACTTCCAGTCGATCTTCGGTTGGCGCAGCGCGGCGCGCACCTTCCAGCCGGCGTTGTACTCCGTCATGCGGATATGGCCGGCCTCGTGGTACCAGTCGTCGGCGCGGCTGTCCAGGTTGAGCGCGGCCACCAGCGCGTACTGGCCGCGGATCCAGGCCAGGTTCGACTTGGCCATGGACTTGGCCCATTCACGCCGCAGGTAGGAATCGGCGACGTTGATGTCGGAGCGGGCCAGGCGCGCCAGGGCGATGGTGACCAGCTCTTTTTCGTTGCGGCCCACCGGCAGGCGATCCTGCCGCGTCAGCCAGCGCATCGGGTCCTTGATGAGGACGTCGTAGGTCTTCTGGTCGCGCGGCTCGAACATGTACTGCACGAACTTGCGCGCGTCGGTGGTCTTGTTGGCCTCGATCGCGTCGCGCAGCTGCGGCTCGAGCTGATCCCAGCCCAGGACGTTGTCGGCGACCAGCTGGTCGTACAGCGTCCAGCAGGCGCCGCCCGGCGCGAACACGGCCACGGCCTGCGCGGCGGTGGCGCGCTGACCGGTCATGTGCTTGGCGTTGAGGACGGCGCACTCGACCTGGGCGTTGCTGTTCTTGACCGGCGCGAGCTTGCGCACCAGGTCGAAATCGCCGCTGCGCGCGGCGGCCAGCAGCCAGTCGGCGCGCAGGCGATCGGCCAGGTAGGCGTCGCCGTTGCCGTTGATGAACTTCTGCAGGTCGGTGTTGGGGCGGCCGCCCGCGGGCGGGCTCCACAGCTGGTAGCGCAACAGCCAGTATTCGGGGTACATGCCGAGCGTGTCGCCCTTGGCCTGCGGCACCAGGGCGCCCAGCACCGACCACTGCTTGCGGTTCATGGCTTCGCGCGCGGCCACCACGGCGGCCAGCGCCGGCGTATCGGCGGTGGGCGGCAGGCCGGCCAGCACGGCCGGCGGCACGGCGATGGCCGGCTGCGGCGCCTGCGCGGCGGGTTGCGGCTGGGGACTGACGGCCGCGGTGCGCTGCTGGGCGTCGACCGGCGCGCACGCGGCGGTGAACAGCGCCAGCAAGGGCAGCCAGCGGCGCAGGCCGGCACGGGCGTCGGCGCCGCGCGGGGATTTCCCGCCGGTTTTCTGATACCGTCCGGATTGCGGGGCCCGGACTGCCGTCATGGGGTTGCGCGCGGCCTTCATGCGCGGACCTTGCCGGCGGCTTGCGGGTCGGCGCAGTGATAGGCGCAAAGACAGGCGTGGTGATACGCGCGGTTGTTGGCGCGGCCGCCGCTGCGGTGGCTCGCGCGCAGGTTCGCGCCGTTGTACGTGTTATCGCTGACCCGCATTGTCGCCTTCATTTTTCACCCCTGTTACAGCTACCGCATGACTACGCAAAATACTCCAGAGGATACCGCAAGCCAGCTACGCACGCGATTGCGGAAACTGCGTGCCGAACTGCCCGAAGACCAGCGCAGCCGCGGCGGCTTGCTGATGCGCGCGCGCCTGTTCACCTGGCTCAACGTGGCCCGCGACGAAGCCGCCCGCGCCGGCCGTCCGGCCCCCCGCACCGTGGCCGCCTTCTGGCCCATGGAAGACGAACCCGACCTGCGCCCGCTGCTGGAGCAATGGACGGAAAACGGTGTCACGGTGGCGCTGCCGGTGGTGCGTGAACGCAACGCGCCCCTGGCCTTCCTGCCCTGGACGCCCGACACCGAACTGCGCGCCGGCCCCTACGGCATCCAGGAACCGGTGCACGGCGCCGAGGTGCTGCCCGACGTGCTGCTGGTGCCCACCCTGGGTTACACCGAATCCGCCGACCGCCTGGGTTACGGCGGCGGCTACTACGACCGCACCCTGGCGGCGCTGCGCGAACGCGGCCATGCCTTCACCGCCATCGGCGTGGCCTGGAGCTGCGGCGAGCTGGATGCCGACTACGAGCCGGCCGCGCATGACTTCCGCCTGGACGCCGTCATCACCCCGGACGGCTGGGTGCCGCATGTGCCCAACGAGCAACCGGGCCCCGGTGGCACCACGCTGCACCACTACACCCTGCGCTGACGCACCAGTCTCGCCCAAGGACTTGCACCAAAACGGTGCGAGTCCTATGATCTGCCCCTGATATTGCCGATTGCCGCCTTGCGCGGCGTCCCCCGCGGGTAGCCCCCGCCTCGCCCACGCGGCCCCGCCGCGGCCCGTCCGCCCTGTCGCCGCGACCCCGCGCCGCCAGGATCCCGACCCGTTTCACCCTGGCATCACCGCCATTCACCCCCAGGCGGGGCTTGCCGTCCCGCTTGCGCCATCGAGCCCTCCGTTCATCCGGAGGGTAGCCATCCGCCGCCGACGAGAGGATATTTACCTCCAGGGCGGCGCCCGCACGCCCCTGCCCAAGCTGGCATGCGGGTTGCTTATTCAGTCAGACCGGTCCTGCACGGACCGGACAACGGCCGCGCCCAAGCCGGCCGTCAGCATCTGCAACGGAGGAGCCATGAAGGACAGATCATCCCGTCCCGCCGCCTATGACGAAATGCGCGACAGCGCCGGCGGCATACGCTCCCATTACCAGGCCTTCGAGCGCTGGCACCAGGAGCAATCGGCGGAAGCCATGGCAGTGCGCCGCCTGGAGGCCGACCTGAGTTTCCGGCGGGTCGGCATCACCTTTTCGGTGGCCGGCGACGCCGCCGGCACCGAACGCCTGATCCCGTTCGACATGATCCCGCGCATCATCCCCGCCGACGAGTGGCGCCGCCTGGAAGCCGGCCTGAAGCAGCGCGTGCGGGCGCTGAACATGTTCATCCACGACATCTACCACGGCCATGACATCGTCCGCGCCGGCGTGGTGCCGGCCGAGCAGGTGTTCCTGAACGCCCAGTACCGCCCCGAGATGCAGGACGTGGACGTGGCCGAGGACATCTACTGCCATATCGCCGGGGTCGACATCGTGCGCGCCGGCGCCGGCGAGTTCTACGTGCTGGAAGACAACCTGCGGGTGCCGTCCGGCGTGTCGTACATGCTGGAGAACCGCAAGATGTCGATGCGGCTGATGCCCGCCGCGTTCAGCCGCATCAAGGTCGAACCGGTGGCGCACTACCCCGACCTGCTGCTGGACAACCTGCGCGAAGTGGCGCCGCATGGCGGCGACGATCCCACCGTGGTGGTGCTGACGCCTGGCATGTACAACTCGGCCTACTTCGAGCATGCGTTCCTGGCGCAGCAGATGGGCGTGGAACTGGTGGAAGGCCAGGACCTGTTCGTCGAGCAGAACACGGTGTACATGCGCACCACGCAGGGACCGCGCAAGGTCGACGTGATCTACCGCCGGCTGGATGACGACTTCCTCGATCCGCTGTCGTTCCGCGCCGATTCGGCGCTGGGCGTGCCGGGCCTGCTGTCGGTGTACCGCGCCGGCCGCGTGACGCTGGCCAACGCCATCGGCACCGGCATTGCCGACGACAAGTCCACCTACCTCTACGTGCCGGACATGATCCGCTTCTACCTGGGCGAGGAACCGATCCTGTCGAACGTGCCCACGTGGCGCTGCGGACGGCCGGAGGAACTGTCCCACGTGCTGGCCAACATGCACGACCTGGTGGTCAAGGAAGTGCACGGCGCCGGCGGCTACGGCATGCTGGTCGGCCCGTCGGCCACCCGCGCCGAGGTCGAGTCGTTCAAGGACCGGGTTCGCGCCAACCCCGCCAACTACATCGCGCAACCGACGCTGGCGCTGTCCACGGTGCCGACCTATGTCGAGTCGGGCGTGGCGCCGCGCCACGTCGACCTGCGCCCCTACGTGCTGTGCGGCAAGGACATCCGCACCGTGCCGGGCGGCCTGTGCCGCGTGGCGCTGACCGAAGGCTCGCTGGTGGTCAACAGCAGCCAGGGCGGCGGCACCAAGGACACCTGGGTTCTGGAGGAATAACGATGCTGAGCCGAACCGCCGACAACCTGTTCTGGATGTGCCGCTACACCGAGCGCGCCGAGAACACCGCCCGCATGCTGGACGTGAACCTGCAGATGTCGCTGCTGCCGCAGGACGCGCAGACCCGCGAAGGCTCGTGGAACGCCGTGCTGCGCATCTCCGAACTGCAACGGCTTTACCATGCCAAACATACCGTGGTTTCGCCGCAGGACGTGCTGCAATACATGGTGCGCGACGCCGAGAACCCCTCGTCCATCTACAGCTGCATGCGCGCCGCCCGCGAGAACGCCCGCGCCGTGCGCGGCAGCCTCACCACCGAAGTCTGGGAGACCTACAACACCACCTGGCTGGAGCTGCTCAAGCATCTGCACACCGGCCTGCTGGAACGCAACCCGGGCGAGTTCTTCGAGTGGGTCAAGTTCCGCTCGCACCTGGCGCGCGGCGTCACCATCGGCACCATGCTGGAAGACGAGGCGCTGTACTTCCTGCGCATCGGCATGCACCTGGAACGCGCCGACAACACCGCGCGCATGCTGGACGTGAAGTTCCACGAACACGACGGCAACGGCACGCCGCAGCAGCAACAGGAGGGCCGCGCCGACGGTCAAGCGCCGAGCGCGCTGCAGAGCGAGTTCTACCGCTGGTCGGCGCTGCTCAGCTCGGTGTCGGGGCTGGAGATCTACCGCAAGGTCTATCGTGACGTGATCACGCCCGACCGCGTGGCCGAGCTGCTGATCCTGCATCCGGACATGCCGCGTTCGCTGCTGGCGGCGATGCGCGCGGTGGCCGACGACCTGGCGCGCGTCTCGAACCAGCGCTCGACCGAGACCGAACGGCGCGCCGGCATGCTGTGCGCCGAGCTGCAGTTCGGCCGCGTCGAGGACATTCTGCATAACGGACTGCACCAGTACCTGGAGCACTTCCTGGACCGCATCAACGACCTGGGCAACCGCATCAGCCAGGACTTCCTGGTGCCGCTGTCGGCATGACAAGGAGACAGGCATGAAACAGATCATCACGCACGTCACGCACTACCGCTACACGGCACCCGTCACCTACAGCATCCAGACCTTGCGGCTGACGCCGCGCGACGACGAGCACCAGCGCGTGCTGCGCTGGCACATCGAGGCGCCTGGTGCGCTCGAGCAGCAGGTGGACGCCTACGGCAACATCACCCACACGCTGACGCTGAACCGTCCGCACACCGAGATCGAGCTGCGCGTGGTCGGGCAGGTGCTGGTCGGCTCGCTCGCGCAGGGCGCGCTGGGCGGCGAGGACAGCCGCCTGCCGGTGCACGCCTACTGCGTGCAGACGCCGCTGACGCTGGCCGACGACACCATCCAGTCCTTCGCCCGCGACGTGCTGCCGGCCGGCCTGAACGCCCCCGCCGACGTGCTGACGCTGGCCAGCGCCATCTGCGACCGGGTGGCCTACGAACCCGGCACCACCGACGTCACCACCGCCGCCGGCCAGGTGCTGGCGCTGGGCCATGGCGTTTGCCAGGACCATGCCCACCTGTTCCTGGCCTGCGTGCGCGGCCTGGGCGTGCCGGCCCGCTATGTCAGCGGCTACCTGTACACGACCGCCGAACACGCCGCCAGCCACGCCTGGGCCGACGTCTGGCTGCCCGGCGTCGGCTGGACCAGCGTGGACATCACCAATCGCCAATTCGCGTCGGATTGCCACTGCCGCCTGGCGGTGGGACGCGACTACGACTCGGCCTCGCCGGTACGCGGCGTGCGCACCGGCGGCGGCGATGAATCCATGGAGATCAGCGTGCAGGTCCAGACCGCCTCGCAGCAATAAACCCCGCCCGGCCACGCCGCAATACAATGGCGGCGTGGTTTCTCCTTTTTTTAGATCATGACCTACTGCGTTGCAGCCCGCCTCGATTCCGGCCTGGTGTTCCTGTCCGACTCCCGCACCAACGCGGGGGTCGACCAGATCAGCGTGTTCCGCAAGATGACCGTCTTCGAGCGTCCGGGCGAACGCATGATGGTGCTGATGACGTCCGGCAACCTGGCCGTCAGCCAGGCCGTGCTGAACGCGCTGGCGCGCCAGCACGACGAGGGCGGCGAAACCGTCTGGAACGCGCCCGACATGTTCGAGGCCACCCGCCGGGTCGGCGCCGCGGTGCGCGCGGTCTACCACCGCGAGGCCGAGGCCCTGCACGAACAGGGCGTGGACTTCAACGTCAGCCTGATCTTCGGCGGCCAGATCGGCGCCGAGCGCTGCCGCCTGTTCCAGGTGTATTCGGCCGGCAACTTCATTGAGGCTGGCTCCGAATGCCCGTACTTCCAGATCGGCGAGGCCAAGTACGGCAAGCCCATCCTGGACCGCGTGCTGCGCCCCGACACCTCGCTGGACGAGGCCGCCAAGTGCGCGCTGATCTCGATGGATTCGACGCTGCGCTCGAACATCTCGGTCGGCCTGCCGCTGGATCTGCTGGTGTACGACACCAACGCGCTGCGCGTCACGCACTTCGCCAGCATCGACGAGCACAACGAGTATTTCCGCATGATCCGCGGCACCTGGGGCGAACGCCTGCGCCAGGTGTTCGCCGAAATCCCGGACCCGCTCTGGGCCAGCCCCGAGGATCCCGCGTCGCTGGTCCCCGCCAGCCGCGTCCACCAGCCGCTGCGCGCCGAACCGGTGGACGTGCCGCAGGCGGTGTATCCCGCGCCACAGGTGCTGGCGGAGGATCCGGGGAAGGATCAGCCCAGCTAGGGGACATAGCGGCTGCGTGCCAGACCCGCGAGAACCAGTCCTGCATTCTTGAAAATGCCCGCCTGCAATCGACGTTTTCCGCCATGATGCTTGCGGGCGCTCTCGGGCCGGCTTACACTTCTTTCAACGCATGTGAATTTTCATATGCCCACCTTCCGAAGCCCGCATGCAAGCAATTGCTGCGGGCTTTCGTGTTTTCTGCGAGCGCCTTTGACACCCTGCCAAAGGACTCGGAACGTGCATTACGTTGTTTATCTCGATGAATTCGGCCATGTCGGCCCTTTTCTTTCCCGCGACCATGCGCAGTACAAGACAAGCCCCGTGTTCGGCTTCGGTGGATTCCTGCTGCCGGCCGACGCGGTTCGCGAATTCGCCATCTATTTCTACAGGCTCAAATGCCGCCTGCTGCGATTCGAACTGGACCGGCAGGATCAGCCAGCCCATCGCTGGGAAAAAAAGGGCGCGCAACTCTACACGGTCCAGAATGTGAGCAGGTACAAAGAATTGCGGGTGTCGACGGGGCGATTGCTGAGCCATATACGCAAGTCGGGGGGCTATGTCGTCTACGCCGGGGAATGCAAATCGGTCGAGGTACACGCCCACCGTGCCGCCGATCTCTTCAAGCGCCAATTGCTCCGCCTGATACGCATAGCAGACCACTTCTGCAGGGCGCGAAACGCCACGTTCCTGGTGATGTTGGATGAACAGCAGGCCGGCAATCTCTGGCGTGAACGCAATATGGAGGCCTGCACCCACGCCATGTTCGAAGACGAGAACGAGAAATGCAGAGCCATGATCGAGCCTCCGATCCAGGGTGAAAGCCATTTGTTCCAGACGCTGCAATGCGCCGACTGGATCTGCGGCTTGATGGGCAGGTTGCATGCCTACGAAACGGCCCCGGACCAGTATGAAGACTGGGCGATCTTTCATCGGTACTTCGATGCGCGGATGCGCGAAGCGACGCTTCCTGCCTGCGATCTGATCCGCCTCGACCGATGACACGGCAGGGCCAGGACCCGTCCCACCGTATAAACCCGGCTTTCCGCTTCCCTAAACCCGGCTTGTAAAACCGCAAATTCTCATCTCCCGGCTGGCGCGCCACACTGGCGCCAGCCCGCCATGCCTTGCCTTGCGGGTTGCGATAACACCCATAAGGACGAGACATGACCCCTATTTCCCCGCGCGCCTGGAGGCGCCTGGCCGGGCCGCTGCTGGCCCTGGGCTGCCTGGCCGGCGGTTCCGCCATGGCCCAGAGCAACTATCCCAACCACCCTATTTCGCTGGTCGTGCCGTTCGCGGCGGGCGGCCCCACCGACGTCGTGGCCCGCAGCCTGGGCGCCGCCATGTCGAAGACCCTGGGCCAGAGCATCGTGGTCGAGAACCGTCCCGGCGCGGGCGGCACGCTGGCGGCCACGCACGTGGCGCGCGCCGCGCCCGACGGCTATACCTTCCTGATCCACCACAACGGCATGGCCACGGCGCCGGCGCTGTACCGCAAGCTGCCGTTCAATCCGCTGACCGATTTCGCCTATGTCGGCCAGGTGGCCGACGTGCCCATGACGCTGCTGGGCCGCAAGGACCTGCCGCCGGGCGATATGGTCGAGTTCATCAAGTACGCGCGCGCCAACGGCAACAAGATCAACCTGGCCAACGCCGGGCTGGGCGCGGTGTCGCAACTGTGCGGCATGCTGCTGCAGGAGGCGCTGGGCACGCAATTCACGACCATTCCGTACGCCGGCACCGCGCCCGCGCTGACCGCGCTGCTGGGCGGCCAGGTGGATGTGCTGTGCGACCAGACCACCCAGACCATTCCGCATATCAAGGCGCAGCGCGTGAAGCTCTATGGCGTCACCACGCTGGACCGCATCAAGACGCTGCCCGATGCGCCGACGCTGCAGGAAAGCGGACTGAAGGGCTTCGAGGTCAAAGTCTGGCACGGCGTGTACGCGCCCAAGGGCACGCCGCCGGAGGTGGTGGCGAAGTTCAACGAGGCCCTGCGCGCGGCGCTCAAGGACCCCGCCTTCAGCCAGAAGATGGCCGAGCTGGGCGCCGAGATCGTGCCCGAGTCCAAGCAGACGCCGGCCGGCCTGCAAAGCTGGCTGCAATCGGAGGTGGACAAGTGGGGGCCGATCATCCGCAAGGCCGGGGTGTACGCGGACTGACCCGCCGGACTCGCGCCATCGACGGATGACGGCGCCATCTCGCCGACCCGCCGGGCCGGCAAGACGCGCCTGACGGCAGCGCCGTGAGATGACCGTGACGACATAAAAAAAGGCCGGCATGCATGCCGGCCTTTCCGTTGCCGCACGGTGCGCGGCGCGAGCATCACACGCTCAGTTCCTTCCACACCGCCAACGGCGCTTCCGCGTGGTTGAGCGTGTAGAAATGCAGGCCCGGCGCGCCGTTGTCCAGCAGGTTCTGGCACAGCTCGGTGATCACGTCCACGCCGAAGGCGCGGATCGAGGCCTTGTCGTCGCCCAGTTCCGCCAGGCGCAGGCGGATCCAGCGCGGCACTTCGGCGCCGCACATTTCCGAGAAGCGCAGCAGCTGGGAGTGGTTCGTGATCGGCATGATGCCCGGCACGATCGGCACCCGCACGCCCTTGGCCTGGGCCCGGTCGACGAAGTCGAAGTAGGCATCGGCGTTGAAGAAGTACTGGGTGATGGCGGCATCGGCGCCGGCTTTCACCTTGGCCACGAAATGATCCATGTCGGCCGACACGCTGGCCGCCTGCGGGTGCATTTCGGGGTAGGCCGCCACTTCGATGTGGAACCAGTCGCCCGTTTCCTCGCGGATGAAGGAGACCAGTTCGTTGGCGTAGCGCAGCTCGCCGGCGTCGCCGCCCATGCCCGAGGGCAGGTCGCCGCGCAGGGCGACCACGCGCCGCACGCCTTCGTTCTTGTACGTCTGCAGGATATCGCGCAGGTCCTGGCGCGAGGCGCCGACGCACGACAGGTGCGGCGCGGCATCGCAGCCCAGGTTGCGCAGCGTGCGCACGGCATCGGCCGTGCCGGCGCGGGTGGAGCCGCCCGCGCCGAAGGTCACGCTGACGTACTTGGGCTGGATCGCCAGCATCTGCTTGGCCGCGCGGACCAGCCGTTCCTGGCCGGCGAGATCGCGCGGCGGGAAGAATTCCAGGCTAAATGCTGGGGAAGTCGAGTCGGACATATCGGATCAGTTATCCATAGCGCTACGCGCATCGCATGAAACAGGCGCGCCCCCTCGGGGTGCCGCGGAGCCGGCTTTGCCGGTCCGCTGGCACGCCCCCTTGAGGGGGAGCGCGTAGCGCTCGGGGGTGGGAATTCAGGGGATCAGTTTGGTCAGCAGGCCCGAAATGATGCTGTACAGGATCGCACCGCCCACGGCCCACCAGAACCCGTTGACCTGGAAGCCCTTCAGCACGGAGCCGACGAACCAGAACAACAAGGCGTTGATGACGATGAGGAAGAGACCCAGCGTGACGATCGTGATGGGCAGCGTCAGCAACACCAGCACCGGCTTGACCAGCATGTTGACCAGACCCAGCACCAGCGCGGCGATGAGCGCCGACCCGAAGCTGGCCACGGTGATGCCGGGCAGCAGGTAGGCCACCACCAGCAGGGCCACCGCGTTCAGGATCCAGACGAGTATCAATGCCATGTTCGACCTCCAGTATTGACGCTCCGCGGCCCCGTCATCGCCAGGCGATGCGGGGGAACCCCGCGGACCGGAAAGCCCGCGCCGACATGGCGCGGTACTTCCCTATTTTGCTACAAGCATCAGTAGCGGTAGTGATTCGGCTTGTAAGGGCCTTCGACCGGCACGCTGATGTAGTCGGCCTGGTCCTTGCGCAGCGTGGTCAGGTTCACACCCAGCTTCTTCAGGTGCAGACGCGCGACCTTCTCGTCCAGGTGCTTGGGCAGCACGTAGACTTCGCCCGACTTGTAGGCTTCGTTGCGCGTGAACAGTTCGATCTGGGCGATGGTCTGGTTGGCGAACGACGACGACATCACGAACGAGGGGTGGCCGGTGGCGCAACCCAGGTTCACCAGGCGGCCCTGGGCCAGCAGGATGATGCGCTTGCCGTCCGGGAAAATGACGTGGTCGACTTGCGGCTTGATCTCTTCCCACGTGCAGTCGGCCAGGCCGGCGACGTCGATTTCGTTGTCGAAGTGGCCGATGTTGCAGACGATCGCCTGGTCCTTCATGGCGTTCATGTGGTCACGCGTGATGACGTGGAAGTTGCCGGTGGCGGTGACGAAGATGTCGCCGTGGGCGGCGGCTTCTTCCATGGTCACGACCTTGAAGCCTTCCATGGCAGCCTGCAGGGCGCAGATCGGGTCGATTTCGGTGACCCACACCTGGGCGCGCAGGGCGACCAGCGCCTGGGCGCAACCCTTGCCCACGTCGCCGTAGCCGGCGACCACGGCGATCTTGCCGGCGACCATCACGTCGGTGGCGCGCTTGATGCCGTCGACCAGCGATTCGCGGCAGCCGTACAGGTTGTCGAACTTGGACTTGGTGACCGAGTCGTTGACGTTGATGGCGGCGAAGGCCAGCTCGCCCTTCTGCGACATCTGGTACAGGCGGTGCACGCCGGTGGTGGTTTCCTCGGTCACGCCTTTGATCAGGGCGAGGCGGGTCGAGTACCACTTCGGATCACGCTCGAGCGTTTTCTTGATGGCGGCGTACAGCACGCGCTCTTCTTCGCTGCCGGGGTTGGCCAGCACCGAGATGTCCTTCTCGGCCTTGGTGCCCAGGTGCAGCATCAACGTGGCGTCGCCGCCATCGTCGAGGATCATGTTGGCGTTCTGGCCATTGGGCCATTCGAAGATCTTGTGGGTGTACTGCCAGTACTCTTCCAGCGTTTCGCCCTTGACGGCGAAGACCGGCGTGCCGGACGCGGCGATGGCGGCGGCGGCGTGGTCCTGCGTGGAGAAGATGTTGCACGAGGCCCAGCGCACTTCGGCGCCCAGGGCCACCAGCGTTTCGATCAGCACGCCGGTCTGGATGGTCATGTGCAGGCTGCCGGCGATGCGGGCGCCCTTGAGCGGCTGCTTGGCGGCGAACTCTTCGCGAATGGCCATCAGGCCGGGCATTTCGGTTTCGGCGATGGCCAGCTCGCGGCGGCCCCAGCCGGCCAGCGACATGTCGGCGACGAGGTAGTCGGAGAAGGATTTATCGGTTACAGCGTTCATGGTGTTGTAGGCTCCACGTGAAAAACGAACGGCGCACGATACGGCCGGACAACGCGAAACCACCACGACAATCGAGTGCTCGCCTTTTCCGCCATACGCGACAAAGGTGAGCGCCGTTGCTGTAACGCCGCGCATGGCGCGACGTTTGAACAAGGATTCCTGAGCCTGGCGAACCGGGTTCCGCGGGTCATGGGCCAGGGCATGGTCCATGACGGGAACCGCAGGGTCGTCGCAACGCTCCTCAGGATTGCCGAGCATTGTACCGGTTTGGCCTGCCCGGGGGAATGCCCGGCGGGCGGGAACGACCGTGGGCCGCCCGTCCCCGAATGCGGCTCAGCCCGCCTGGATCAGCGGTCTGGCCAGTTCCGTGCCCGGCGTCAGCGGCACCAGCGATGCCAGCAGGTCCGAGGCCACCGAATCCCAGCTGCGCGTCAGCGCGTGCTCGCGCACCGCGTGCCGGTCCAGCGTCAGCGCGGCGCGGCAGGCGTGCGCCAGGTCCTCGTCCAGGAAACCGGTGACGCCTTGCGCCACCACCGCCAGCGGCGCCTCGCTGCGGAATGCGGCCACCGGCGTGCCGCAGGCCATGGCCTCCAGCATTACCAGACCAAACGTATCCGTCAGGCTGGGAAAGACGAACACGTCGGCCGCGCTGTAGAAGGCCGGCAAGGCGTCATCGTTCTGCATGCCGAGGAACACGGCCCCGGGAAAGCGCTTTTTCAGCCGCGCTTCATCGGGACCGGCGCCGACCACCACCTTGCTGCCGGGCAGGTCCAGCGACAGGAAGGCATCCAGGTTCTTCTCGCGCGCCACGCGGCCGACCGACAGCAAGACCGGGCGCGGCAAGTCGTGGAACGCCTGGCCGGGGGTGGGCTGGAACTTGCGCGGATCGACCCCGCGCGACCAGACCCGCAGGTTGGCGAACTCGCGCCGCACCAGGATGTCGCGCACCGTTGGCGTCGGCACCAGCACGCATTGCGACGGCCGGTGGAACCAGCGCAGGAAGCGCCACGGCAACGCCGCGGGAATGCCCATGCGCGCCTGCAGGTAGTCGGGGAACATGGTGTGGAACGAGGTGGTGAAGCGCCAGCCGCGCGACAGCGCCATGCGCCGCGCCGCCAGGCCCAGCGGGCCTTCGGTGGCGATATGCAGGGCGTCGGGCACGATGTCGCCGAGGATGCGGCGCAGTTGCCGGCCCGGCTGCAGGCACAGGCGCAGGTCGGGCTCGGACGGGGCCGGCACGGTGCGGCTGCCCTGGGGATTCACCACGATCAGTTCGTGGCCCCATTCGGTGAGGATCTGCTGCATGGTCGTCCAGGTGCGGACGACGCCGTTGACTTGCGGATGCCAGGCATCCGTAACCAGGACGATGCGCATGATGGGGCCGGAAGTGGGCAATAGCGCGATTTAGCCCGCGGCATGTGACATGCTCAAGACCGCGGCCCCGTGGCCGCCCGCCAGCGCTAGTTGTTGCGGCGCGGATACCCCTGGGCCTTGATGCGGATCCAGACCTCGCGCTTTTCCTCTTCGGTCATGAAGACCCAGTTGGCCACTTCCATGGCCGTGCGGCCGCAGCCCCTGCAGATGTCGTCGAACAGCGTGGAACAAACGGCAACGCAGGGGGAATCCGAGGTCCGGAACGCGCGTTGGGCGTCCTCGGGCTCAGGCAATTCGGTCAGATCGGCAAAGGAAGCATTCATGGCCGAAGATTACCACCAGGGTTGCGTCCCTTTTTGGATGTCCCTACCCTCCGCCTTGGCTTGGTTGACAGCCTGGCTAGCGCCCGTCCCAGTCAAAAAAACCGGACACCTCGCGCAACAATGCGTCCGGCGTTTCCTCGGCCAGATAGTGAGCGCCGGGCAGCGGCCCGCCGGAAACATCGTCGGCCACCGCGCGCCACAGGCCCAGCACGTCGAAATTGCGCCCGACCGCGCCGCGCTCGCCCCACAGGACGCGCAGCGGCAGGCGCAGGCGCTCGCCCGCCGCGCGGCCCTGGCGGTCGTGCTCCAGGTCGAGCGTGGCCGAGGCGCGGTAGTCCTCGCAGATGCCGGTGGCCCAGCCGGACAGGCGCGCGGTGCGCTCGTACTCGGCCATCGCCTCATCGGAAAAATGCGCCAGGCCGCCGGGGCGCCCGCCCATGACCGACCGCAGGTAGAACACCGGGTCGCGCTCGATCATGGTCTCGGGCATCGGCGCCGGCTGGATCAGCCAGAACCAGTGGTAGTAGGCCTGGGCGAAGGCGCGGGTGGTGTTTTCGTACATGTCCAGCGTCGGCGCGATGTCCAGCAGCATCATGCGGCCGACGGCGTCGGCATGGTCCAGCGCCAGGCGGTGCGCGACGCGGGCGCCGCGGTCGTGGGCCAGCACGTCGAAGCGTTCATGCCCCAGGGCGCGCATCAGCGCCACCATGTCGGCAGCCATGGCGCGCTTGGAATGCGCGGCATGGTCCGGCGTCGCGGCCGGCTTGTCGCTGTCACCGTAGCCGCGCAGGTCGGCCGCCACGCAGGTGTGGCGGCGCGTCAGTTCGGGCCAGACCCGGTGCCAGATGGCGTGGGTCTGCGGATGGCCGTGCAGCAACAGCAGCGGCGGCCCCTGGCCGTCGATGCGCGCGGCGATGTGGATGCCGTGGACCTCGTGGCGGCGCACGGGAAGATCGAAGAAAGCGGTCATTGCGGTCTGTGCCTCTCAGTCTGTGGCGTTCATTGGCCGAGCCGGTCGCGCACGCGACGCGCCACGTCCTTCATCCAGGGATGCCGGGCCCAGTGGCCGGTCTCGAAGTGTTCCACATCCGCCAACTGCTGTAACGAGGCGCCCACCATGTCCTGCCCCTGCGAGAACATGCGGCGGTGCCGCGCAGGCAGGTCGAAATGCCCGCTCCAGCCGTCCGCGGCCCGCACCGTGCCCGCCAGCGCGTCGATCTCGACGCGGTTGCCGGCGGGATCGGACACCCGCGCCAGCAGCGCGTCGACTTCGGCCGGCGGCAGGCTCACCAGCAGCAGGCCGTTGTTGAGCGCGTTGAAATAGAAGATCTCGCCGAAGCTGGCGGCCACGACCGCGCGGATGCCGTACTGCATCAGGCCCCAGACCGCGTGCTCGCGGCTGGAGCCGCAGCCGAAATTGGGCCCGGCCACCAGCACCGCGGCGCCGGCGTAGGCGGGCTGGTTCAGCACGCAGTCCGGCCGCGGCGCGCCGTCGGCGTCAAAGCGCAGGTCATAGAGCAGGCCGCGGTCCAGCCCGGCCTTGTCGATGATGCGCAAGAACTGCTTGGGCATGATCTGGTCGGTGTCCAGATTGGAGTACGGCAGGGGCGCGGCGACGCCGCTGATGATCTGGTTCATTACAGGTTCTCCAGGTCGCGCACGTCGACGATGCGGCCGGCCAGCGCGGCGGCGGCGGCCATGGCGGGGCTCATCAGGTGGGTGCGTCCGGCGCGGCCCTGGCGGCCTTCGAAGTTGCGGTTGGTGGTGGATGCGCAGCGCTCGCCCGGCCGCAGCACGTCGTCGTTCATGGCCAGGCACATCGAACAGCCCGGCTGGCGCCATTCGAAGCCGGCATCGACCAGCGTGGCGGCGATGCCTTCGGCCTCGGCCTGGGCGCGCACCGCGCCCGAGCCCGGCACCACCATGGCGCGCACGCCATCCGCCACCTTGCGGCCGCGCACGATGTCGGCCACCACGCGCAGGTCCTCGATGCGGCCGTTGGTGCACGAGCCGATAAAGACCCGCTCGATCGGCACGCCGGCGATCGGCGCGCCGGGTTGCAGGCCGATGTAGTCCACGGCCTTTTCCAGCGCCAGGCGCGCCAGCGCGTCCGGCTCGGCCTGGGGATCGGGGACCGTGCCGGTGATCGGCATGGCCTGGTCGGGGCTGGTGCCCCAGGTCACGAACGGCGCGATCCGCGCGGCGTCGAAGACATGCTCGGCGTCGAAGGCGGCGTCGGCATCCGTGCGCAGGGTGGCCCAGTAGGCCCGCGCCTGCGCCAGCTCGCCGGCGTCCAGGTGCCGCGCGCGATCGGCGACATAGGCGTCGGTGGTGGCGTCCGGCGCGATCAGCGCGGCGCGCGCGCCGGCCTCGACGGTCATGTTGCACAGGGTCATGCGGGCTTCGGCCGAGAGGCCGTCGATGGCGCTGCCGCAGAACTCCACGGCATGGCCGCGCGCACCCTGCGCGCCGATGCGATGCACCACGTAGATCACCAGGTCCTTGGCCGACACGCCCGCGGGCAGGCTGCCGTCGACGCGGATGCGCATGTTGCGCGCGACCCGGTAGACCAGCGTCTGCGTCGCCAGGATGTGCTCGACTTCCGAGGTGCCGATGCCGAAGCCCAGCGCCCCCAGCGCGCCGTAGGTGGTGGTGTGGCTGTCGCCGCACAGCACCACCATGCCCGGCAGGATCATGCCGTGCTCGGGCGCGATCACGTGCTCGATGCCCTGCAGCGGATCGGTGGTGTCGAACAGCGCGATGTCCTGATCGTCGCAATTGCGCTTGAGGTTGCGGGCCTGGCGCGACGAGGCGTCATCCGGAATCACGCGCAGCGCGGCCGGCACCGGATGGGTGGGGATGATGTGGTCCACCACCGCCATCTGCTGCCCGGGACGCAGGACGCCGCGGCCGCGGGCGGCCAGGCCGCTGAAGGCCTGCGGGCTGGTGTACTCGTTCATGATGTGCAGATCGACATAAAGCAGGATGTGCTCGTCGTCGATGCGGGCCACTTCATGGCTGGCCACCAGTTTGTCGTATAGCGTCATGCCGGGCATGTCGGTGCTTCCTTGCAAAAAGACGCGCCCGCGCGGGGCGCGATGAAACCTGTGGCGCCGCTCAGTTGGCCTCGATGCCGGCGTCCTTGACGATGCCGGCCCAGCGCGTCATCTCGCCCTTGACCATGGCATCGGTCTCGGCGGGCGTGGAGACAAGCGGATCGAAGCCCTCGCGGCGCATGCGTTCGGATAGCTCGGGCGATCGCAGCGCCTGCGCCAGCCTGGCGTTGAGCGTGTCCACCACCGCCTGCGGCGTGCCGGCGGGCGCGCTGATCACGAACCAGGTGGTGAAGGCGTAGCCGGGCAGGCCGGACTCGGCGATGGTAGGCACGTCCGGCAGCAGCGGCGACCGCGCGGTGCCGGTCACGCCCAGCGCCTTGAGTTTCTTGCCATCGACCTGCGGCTTGGCCGCCGACAGCACCGGGAAGCTCATCTGCACCTGCCCGCTGATGGTGTCCACCATGGCCGGACCGCCGCCCTTGTAGGGCACGTGCAGCATCTGCGTGCCGGACACCGACTTGAACAGCTCCGCGGCCATGTGGAAGGTGCTGCCGGTGCCGGCCGAGCCGAAACTCAGTTCATTGGCGGGACGCGCGCGGATGTAGTCGAGCAGTTCCTTGACGTTGTTCACCGGCAGCGACGGCGACACGGTCAGCACGTGCTGCGACGTACCGACCGTGCCGACCGAGCGCAGGTCGCGCACCGTGTCGAACGGCATGCTGCGGAACAACGCCGGATTGATCGCCAGCGACATGGTGTTGATGGCCAGCGTGTAGCCGTTCGGCTCGGCGCGGGCCACCGCGGCCATGCCGATGTTGCCGGATGCGCCGGCGCGGTTCTCGACGATCACGCTCTGGCCCAGGGCCTTGCCCCAGGCGTCGGAGATCAGGCGGGCGGCGATGTCGACGCTGCCGCCGGGCGCGAACGGCACCATCAGGGTGACGGGCCGCTGGGGAAAGGCGTCGGCCGCGGTGGCCGGCGCCATCCAACAGGAAGCGGTGGCGGCAAGCGCGCCCAGGCTGCGCAATAGATGACGGGTCTTCATGGGTCGGGTCTCCTCGTGGACGGCCGCGTGAGGCGGCTCTGTATCGGTCAACCCAGTGTATAAGCCCACTTCATTCTTATAATTAGCTAAATACCTAAATCTTTATTAAATCTGATTTATAAATAACGCCATGGATGCGCTCTCCGACCTGGCTTTCTTCTCGCTGCTGGTCAAGCACGGCAACCTGTCGGCGGCCGCGCGCGAACTGGGGCTGACGCCGCCGGCGGTCAGCACGCGGCTGGCCAAGCTGGAACAGCGCCTGGGCGTGCGCCTGCTCAATCGCAGCACGCGCCGCGTCAGCGTCACGCAGGAAGGCGAGCTGTACCTGGCGGAAGGCAGCCGCATCCTGGCCGACCTGCAGGCGCTGGAACGCTCGGTCTCCAGCAGCCGGGCGCAGCCGCAGGGCTTGCTGCGGCTGAACGCCACCTTCGGTTTCGGCCGCGCCTACGTGGCTCCGGCCGTTTCGGATTTCGCCCGCCAGTATCCGGAAGTCGAGGTGCAATTGCGCCTGACCGACCGGCCCTTGAACCTGATCGAGGAAGGCTTCGATGTGGCGGTGCGTTTCGGCGATCTGCCCGACGCGCGCCTGACGGCCCGCAAGATCGCCTCCAACCGGCGCCTGCTGTGCGCCTCGCCGCGCTACCTGGAGAGCTTCGGCGAGCCGCGCGCGCCGGGCGAGCTGCAGCGCCACCGCTGCATCGTGGTGCGCGAGAACGACGTGGCCTACGGCACCTGGCGGCTGGAATCCGGCCAGCGCGCCGAGACCGTGAAGGTGCGCGGCCCGGTCAGTTCCAACGACGGCCAGAGCGCGCTGGAATGGGCCCTGGACGGCCACGGCATCGTGATGCGATCGGAATGGGAGACCGCCGACCACCTGCGGGCCGGCCGCTTGCGGCAGATCCTGCCGGAGTGGTCGACGCCGCCGGCCGACATCCACGTGCTGTACCCGGAGCGCCTGAACCTGCCGGCCAAGACCCTGGCCTTCGTGGATTTCCTGGCGCAGCGCTTCGCCCGCCATCTGCGCGCGCCGGGCTCGCAGGCCGCGGTCTGGTAGGGACCACGCCCGCTCAGGCGGCGTCGGCGCCCAGCCGCGCGCCTTCGCGCACGATGCCGCAGCGCTTGTAGGCGCGCATCACCACGCCCACCTCGCTGGCCAGCACCCCGTCCAGCTCGCCGAGCCTGCGCGTGACCACGTCCCACAGGTGCAGGCTGTCGCGGCACAGCACGTGCCAGAACAGCTGCGAGGCGCCGCTGGTGCCGAACAGGCAGCGCGTGTTCGGATCCAGCGCCAGGTGCGCGGCCAGGGCGTTGACGGCCTGCGGGCGCACCTGCACCGAGATCACGGCTTCGACCGGAAAGCCCACCAGGGCCGGTTCGACCTCCACGCGGAAGCTGAGCGCGCGCCGCTCGACCAGGTGCTGCAGCAGGCGCTGCGCGGTGGGCTCGCTGACCTCGGCATGGGCCGACAATTCGGCCAGGCTGGCGCGGCCGTCGCGCATCAGGTGCGCCACGATGCGCTGCTCGGGCTCGGTCAGCGCCACCGGCGTCTGGCTGGCTGGGTCCGGCCCTTCGGGCGCGGTGCCGTCGGCCTGGATGCGCCATTGGCCGGCGCGGCGGAACGGCCGCAGCACCAGGCGCGCCTCCACCTGCTCGACGCCGTCGATGGACGGCAGCACGCGCGTCACCACGTCGGGCATGTCGGCGGCGTCCGCCAGCGTCAGCTCCGCCATCAGGTCGGCGGTGCCAGCCAGCGTCACGACCAGCTGGGTGATGGCGAGACTCGCCAGGGCTTCGGCCGCTTCGGCCACGCGCCCCGAGCGGCAGCGCACCCAGGCGTGCAGCACCACGCCGCGGCCCGTGGCCAGCGGGTCGGCCTCGGCGATGACACGCAGGGCGTCGGCATCCATCAGCCGCTTGATGCGACGGGCCACCGTGCGCTCGGCGATGCCGGTGGCCGCGCCCAGCTCGCGCCAGGAGGCGCGCGGGTCGGCCTGCAGGGCGATCAGGCAGGCCAGATCGGTGTCATCGAGCGCCGGCATTAGGGGCTTACCCTTACTTGACGTGACCATATTCATTAATCTAACGTTCGCGCATTGATAAAAACACAAAATTTAACTGTCTATTTGACCAAAAATAAAACCGAGGACGTTATGAGTACCCCTTCCGCAACCCTGCGCGCCACGCAGGGGGCAAACGCCGCGCCCGTGTCGCGCGCCCGCACGATTCTGGCCGGTAGTGTAGGCAATGCGGTGGAATGGTTCGATTGGACCATCTATGCCTCATTCGCCATCTTCTTCTCGAAGCAGTTCTTCCCTGAAGGCAACGAGACCACCGCGCTGCTGGCCACCTTCGGCATTTTCGCCGTCGGCTTCTTCATGCGCCCGGTCGGCGGCTGGGTGCTGGGCATCTTCTCCGACCGCTACGGCCGCAAGGCCGCGCTGGGCCTGACCATCCTGATGATGGCCGGCGGTTCGCTGATCATCGCCGTCACCCCGACCTATGCCACCATCGGCCTGGCCGCGCCGCTGCTGCTGACCGCCGCGCGCCTGCTGCAAGGCCTGTCGCTGGGCGGAGAGTATGCCTCGGCCACGACCTTCCTGGCGGAAATGGCGCCGCCCAACAAGCGCGGCTTCTATTCCAGCTTCGTCTTCTTCAGCGCCGCCGTGGGCATCCTGGCCGCGTCCGCCGTGGGCTGGCTGCTGACCTCGACCCTGACCAAGGCCGAAATGGCCGACTGGGGCTGGCGCATCCCGTTCTTCCTGGGCGCGCTGGGCGGCCTGGCCGGCATGTGGATCCGCCGCGCGATTCCGGAAACCGAGGCCTTCTCGCACGCCAAGAAGGCCGGCATCGAAAAGCAGCCGCTGCGCACCCTGCTGCGCGAGCACCCGCGTGAAGTGCTGCGCATCGTCGGCTTCTCGATCCTGACGACGTTCGCCTTCTATATCTTCGTGGCCTACGTGCCGACCTACGCCATTCGCCAGGTCAAGGCCGATCCGCAGGTCGCGTTCGCCGCCAACACCGTCGCGCTGATCGTCTTCATGCTGGTGCAGCCCGTGTTCGGCATGCTGTCCGACCGCATCGGCCGCAAGCCGCAGCTGATCTTCTTCGCGGCCGGCTACCTGGTGTTCTTCTACCCGCTGATGACCACGCTGGGTCCGTCGTTCGGCTCGATCCTGGCCGTGGAACTGTTCGGCCTGGTGCTGTACGCCATGTACACGTCGATCGCGCCGGCCATCATGTCGGAGCAATTCCCCACCAGCGTGCGCGCCGTCGGTATCGGCACCCCGTACAACCTGGTCGTGGCGCTGCTGGGCGGCACCACCCCGTACCTGCTGACCTGGCTGCAGAGCAAGGGCATGGAGCGCTGGTTCTTCTATTACGTGCTGGCCGGCGCCGTCATCACGCTGATCACCTTCATCCGCATGCCTGAAACCCGCGGCCACTCGCTGAAGTAAGACCCGCTCAGGCCCTGACGCCCCGCATCAGCGCTTTCCGGTCCCGCCAGGACCGGAAAGCTTTTCCTTTTCGTGAGAGCCATGCCAGACCAAGACACCGCCCTGCATTTCCGAGAAGCCCGCGAACTCGCCCGCGCCATCCGCGCGGGGGAACTGAGTTCGCGCCAGGTCACCACCCATTTCCTGGATCGCATCGCCCGCGCGCCCGACCTGGCCGCATACAGCGTGGTCACCGCCGAACGCGCCCTGGCGCAGGCCGACGCGGCCGATCGCCTGCTGGCGGCCGGCATTTCGATGGGCCCGCTGCATGGCGTGCCGGTGGCGGTGAAGGACAGCGTGCAATGGGCGGGCACCATCGCCAGCGGCGGCTCGCAAGCCCGGCGCGACATCGTCAGTGATGAAACCTCCGCCGCCGTGCGCGGCCTGTCGGCGCAGGGCATGGTGATCCTGGGCAAGACCCGCATGACCGAATTCGCGTTCGGCCTGTCGGGACAGAATCCGACCCAGGGCACGGCCCGCAACCCCTGGGACGCGGTCACCGCGCGCGCGCCCGGCGGCTCGTCCAGCGGCGCCGGCGTCGCGGTGGCGGCCGGCCTGGCGCCGTTGGCGCTGGGCGGCGACACCGGCGGCTCGGTGCGCGCCCCCGCCGCGCTGAACGGCGTGGTGGGCTTCAAGCCCTCGTCGGGCGTCATCAGCCGCGCCGGCTGCCTGCCGCTGTCGGACACCCTGGATGTGCTCGGCCCCATCGCCCGCAGCGTGGCCGACGCCCGCCTGCTGACCCAGGTGCTGGCCGGCCCGGACATCGACGACGCCGCCACCCTGGCGCTGCCCGCGGCCTGCATCGCGGCCCTGCGCCGCCCCGCCGCGCGCCGTGGCAGCGCCGTCGCCGTGCTGGCGCCGCAAGCCTGGCCCGCGCCGCTGGCCGATGAAGGCCTGCGGATCTGGCACGAGGCGCAGGAACGGCTGGATCAGGCCGGCCATACCCCGCAGACCTGGCATCCGCCCGCCTCGCTGTCGTTCGCCCGCATGGCGGACGACAATTCGCTGGTGCTGGCCTACGAGGCCTATCGCTATTTCGGCGCGCTGGCCGAAGACCCGGCCCAGCCGCTGTGGGAAGTGGTGCGCGCGCGCATCGCCGCCGGCGGCCGCATTGCCCAGGCCGACTACGAGGCCGCGCTGCTGCGGCGCCAGGCCGACATGGCGACGTTCGCCGCCGCCATGCAGGGCATCGACGCCCTCCTGATGCCGGCCTGTGACCAGGCGGCCCAGGCGCTGGACGCCGCCGACGTGCGCCACACGGGCCTGGGCAAGCTGCTGCGCCCGGCCAACTTCCTGGGCGCGGCGGCCATCGCGCTGCCGGCCGGCTTGGACCAGGAAGGCATGCCGCTGGCGGTGCAGCTGCTGGCCCCCGCCGGTGGCGACGCGGCCCTGCTCGATTGCGCCGCGACGCTGGAGCCGGTGCTGGCGCCGGCGGTGTGGTCCCCCGACCTGTCGGCCTGGGGCCTCTGACCGCAACGATCGCGCCCATGAAAAAGCCCCGGCATGCCGGGGCTTTTTTTACTTTGGAAGGATGCGTTACACGCCCTTCTTCAGTTCCTGGACCTTGTCCGTGGCTTCCCACGAGAATTCCGGCTCGGAACGGCCGAAGTGGCCATACGCGGCGGTCTTGGTGTAGATCGGGCGCAGCAGGTCCAGCATGTTGACGATGCCCTTCGGACGCAGGTCGAAATGCTCGCGCACCAGCTTGGCGATCTGGTCGTCGGGAATGACGCCGGTGCCTTCGGTGTAGACGGTGATGTTGATGGGTTCGGCCACGCCGATGGCGTAGCTGACCTGCACCTGGCACTGGCGCGCCAGGCCGGCGGCCACGATGTTCTTGGCCACGTAGCGGGCGGCGTAGGCGGCCGAACGGTCGACCTTGGACGGATCCTTGCCCGAGAACGCGCCGCCACCGTGCGGGCAAGCGCCGCCGTAGGTGTCGACGATGATCTTGCGGCCGGTCAGGCCGCAATCGCCCTGCGGGCCGCCGATGACGAAGCGGCCGGTCGGGTTGACCAGGAACTTGGTCTTGGGCGTGATCAGGCCGTCGGGGAAGCTGGGCTTGATGATGTCCTCGATCACGGCTTCGCGGATGGTCTCTTGCGAGACTTCCGGCGCGTGCTGGGTCGAGAGCACCACGGTGTCGACTTCGGCCGGGCGGCCGTCGACGTAGCGGAAGGTCACTTGCGACTTGGCGTCAGGGCGCAGCCACGCCAGGCGGCCGTCCTTGCGCAGTTCGCTCTGGCGCTGCACCAGGCGGTGCGCGTACCAGATCGGGGCCGGCATCAGGTCGGGGGTTTCGTCGCACGCGTAGCCGAACATCAGGCCTTGGTCGCCCGCGCCCTGGTTCAGGTAGTCTTCCGAGCTGCGGTCCACGCCCTGGGCGATGTCCGGCGATTGCTTGTCGTAGGCGACCAGCACCGCGCAGCCCTTGTAGTCGATGCCGTACTCGGTGTTGTCGTAGCCGATGCGGCGGATCGTGTCGCGCGCGACCTGGATGTAGTCGACGTTGGCGGTGGTGGTGATCTCACCGGCCAGCACGACCAGGCCCGTGTTGCACAGGGTTTCCGCCGCCACGCGGGCGTTCGGATCCTGGGTGAAGATGGCGTCCAGAATCGCGTCGGAAACCTGATCGGCTACCTTGTCGGGGTGCCCTTCGGAAACGGATTCGGAGGTGAAGAGAAAGTCGTTATTGGCCACAGATGCGTCCTTTGATGTCCGGTACAGCCGGAACATAGGTTCACGAGGCGCGTTGCACCCCGGACTGCATGGCATACGCTGATCTGGGCGCGACGCTTTAGCGGATTTGGCAAGCGACGCATGACGCGCCGGGATCCTGCCGTCGCCCCGCAAGTTGTCGGTTAACTCGGCGACGAGTCGATTTTAAGCGAAAATGCGGTTCTTATGCTTGTGCCACGGGTGGGGTCTTTCGCTCGAGCACCGGCACCACCATGCCCGATATCGCCCATTTGCCGCATGCTGCTCGCCCTGTTCCGCCTGTTCGCATCCCTGCCCCTGCCCGTCGCGCACGCGCTCGGGCGCCTGCTCGGCCGCATCGCGTATGCGTTTCCCGGCAAGTACCGGCGCCGCCTGCGGGCCAACGCGACGCAGGCCGGCTACCCCGACGCGGCCTTTGCCCGCCGCGCGGCCGGCGAGGCCGGCGCCATGATCCTGGAGATGCCGCGAGTCTGGTTTCGCAATGAACAGAGCCTGGCCCAGGTCGTGTCCGACGACAACGACGTGGTGGCCGCGGCCCGCGCCGAAAACCGCGGCATCCTGTTCCTGACTCCACACCTGGGCTGTTTCGAGATCACCGCCCGCTACCTGGCGCGCCTGATGCCCATGACGGTGATGTTCCGTCCGCCACGCAAGGACATCCTGGCGCCGCTGCTGGAAACCGCGCGCAACGGCTCCGCGGTCAACGCAGTGCCGGCCACCATGCAGGGCGTGCGGGAATTCGTGCGGGCCCTGCGTCGCGGCGAGTCGGTCGGCATGCTGCCCGACCAGGCGCCGGGCGTCGGCGACGGCGTCTGGGCGCCATTTTTCGGACGCATGGCCTACACCATGACCCTGCCGGGCAAACTGGCCTCCCAGACCGGCGTCCCCATCATCCTGACCGCCGGCGAACGCCTGCCGGGCGGCCGCGGCTGGCGCATCCATTATGTGCGGGTGCCCGAGCCGCTGCCGGCCGATCCCCAGGCCCAGGCCGCGCTGCTCAACGCCGCCATGGAAACGCTGATCCGCCGCTGTCCGCAGCAGTATCTCTGGAGCTACAACCGCTACAAGACCCCGCGCGGCGCCCCGCCCGCCCCCGCTGACGACGCGGCCACCGCGCCCCACTGAAGCCGGCGCCCACGCCCCGCCGCCCTGGTCTCAAGCTCTCCAACTATCCATGAAAGAATCGAAAACGCGCACACTGGTCAATCTGCTGAAATGGTTCGGCCGCATACGGCCGTCCACCCGGCTACGCATCGGCGCCGTGCTCGGCTGGCTGGCCGTGCGCCTGGCCAAATCGCGCGCCCACATCGTGCGCCGCAATCTCGAACTGTGCTTTCCGGAACAACCCGAGGAAGTGCGCGAGCGCTGGGTGCGCGAACACTTCCGGGCGCTGGCGCAATCCATCGTCGACCGCGGCGTGCTGTGGTACGGCACGCCGGAAGCCATCAAGGACATGGTCACGCAGAGCGGCGCCGAGCGCATCAATGAGCTGACCGCGCAGGGCCGCGCGGTGATCCTGCTGGCGCCGCACTTCATCGGCCTGGACGCGGCCGCCACGCGCCTGACCATGGAAGTGCCGAGCGCGGCCACCATGTACACGCCGCAGAGCGACCCGCACATCGACGCGGTGGTGGCCGCCGGCCGCGCCCGCTTCAATGAGGTATTCCTGGTCAGCCGCAAGGATGGCGTGCGCGACCTGATCCGCCACCTGCGCGCGCCGCGCCCGGTGTACTACCTGCCCGACATGGATTTCGGCCGCCAGGGCGCCGTGTTCGCGCCGTTCTTCGGCATCCAGGCGGCGACGCTGCTGGCCACCGCGCAACTGGCCCAGAAATGGGACGCGGCCGTGCTGCCGATCCTGGATTTCTGGAACCCGGAGACCGGCCGCTACCACGCCGAGGTGTTGCCGCCGCTGGAGAACTTCCCGGGCGACGACACGCTGGAAGAAGCCACCGCGCGCCTGAACCGCGAACTGGAAGGCTGGGTGCGGCGCTGCCCCAGCCAGTATTACTGGGTCCACCGCCGTTTCAAGACCCGCCCGCCGGGCGAGCCCAAGATCTACTAGGACACGGCCCGGCCAGCGCCGGTGCGGTTTCCCCGGCCAGAATGGGCGATAATCTCCCCATGAACTGGAACTTCACCAAAATGCATGGCGCAGGCAACGATTTCGTCGTCCTGGACGGGGTCCGCCAGGCCATCGAGATGACGCCCGAGCGCGCCCGCGCGCTGGGCGATCGCCACTTCGGCATCGGCGCCGACCAGATCCTGCTGGTCGAACGCGCCACCCGGCCCGACGCCGACTTCCGCTACCGCATCTTCAATTCCGACGGCAGCGAGGTCGAGCATTGCGGCAACGGCGCGCGCTGCTTCGTGCGTTTCGTGCATGAACAGGGCCTGTCCGACCGCAACCCGCTGCGCGCCGAGATCGCCACCGGCATCCTGGTGCTGGACGAGGGCGACGACGAGCAGGTCACGGTCGAGATGGGCAGCACCCGCTTCGACCCGGCCGCATTGCCGTTCGACACCGCCGGACTCACTTCGCGCACCGAAGGCCAGGACACCCTGTGGGAACTGGAACTCGACGTGCCCGCCGACCTGCCGCGCAGCGTCGCCCTGTCGGCCGTGGCCATCTCCAACCCGCACGCGGTGCAGGTGGTGGACAACGTCGATACCGCGCCCGTCGCCGTCGTCGGTCCGCTGATCGAGAACCACCCGCGCTTCGCCCGCCGCGTCAACGCCGGCTTCATGCAGGTCGTCGACCGCCACAACATCCGCCTGCGCGTGCACGAGCGCGGCGCCGGCGAGACGCTGGCCTGCGGCACCGGCGCCTGCGCCGCCGTCGCGGCCGGCATCCGCCGCGGCCTGCTCGATTCCCCGGTGCGCGTGCAGACGCGCGGCGGCGTGCTGACCATCGCCTGGAACGGCGACCAGCTGCGCATGACCGGACCGGCCGAATCCGTCTTCACGGGCCAGGTCGACATCGACAAGCTCGTCTTCTCCATGGCGCTGAACCGATAACCCCATGACCGATACCGCTTTCACCGCCCAGGACATCGCCAACTTCCTGCAGGAACACCCCGGCTTCTTCGACGAGCACGCCGACGTCTTCGCCACGCTGCAGGTGCCGCACCCGCACGGCTCGCGCGCCATTTCGCTGGGCGAACGCCAGATCCTCACGCTGCGCGAACGCAACCGCGAGCTCGAGTGGCGCCTGAACGAGCTGGTGCGCAACGCCACCGCCAACGAAACCATCGGCAGCCACATCTCCAAATGGTGCTGCCGCCTGCTGTCCGAACCGGATCCGCAATTGGTGCCCGGCGAGATCGCCCTGGGCCTGGCTGAACAGTTCGAGCTGAACCACGTGGCGCTGCGCCTGTGGAACCTGCCGGAACTGCCCGACAGCGGTTATGGCGAGCCCGTCACGCAGGATGTGCGCACCTTCGCCGACAGCCTGAAGGCGCCGTACTGCGGCACCGACACGGCCTTCGAGGCCGTCGGCTGGCTGGACGCCAAGCCCAAGTCGCTGGCCCTGGTGCCGCTGCGCCTGGAAGCCGATGGCGTCAGCGTCGGCCTGCTGGTGCTGGGATCGGACGACGCCGAACGCTTCACGCCCGAGATGGGCACCGCGTTCCTGGAAGCCATCGGCCAGCTGGCCTCGGCGGCGCTGCACCGGTTGAACCCGGCCGCGCCCAAGGCCTGAGCCGATCATGACGGCGGGGGCCTCGGAACACGCCATGCCAACGCAAGCGCCGGACGCCCCCCTGCCCGATCCGATGGCCGCCTGGCTGCGCCATCTGGAAAGCAATCGCCGCTATTCCCCCCACACGCTGGACGGCTACCGGCGCGAGCTGCGCTTCCTGATCGAGCTGGCCGAACGCGCCAAGCAGCCGCTCGACAAGCTCGCCAACGGCCATATCCGCCAGTTCGTCGCGCGGCTGCATGCGCAGGGCCGCGGCCCGCGCAGCCTGGCGCGCACACTGGCGGCCTGGCGCGGCTTCTATCAATGGTGGGCGCCGACGATCGGCCTGGCCGGCAACCCCGTGGCCGGGGTGCGCGCGCCCAAGGCGCCGCGCGGCCTGCCCAAGGCCCTGTCGGTGGAACAGACCCAGGCTTTGCTCGACCGCGCGCCGGCCAAGGTCGCCACCGAACCGGCCGCCCTGCGCGACCAGGCCATGTTCGAGCTGCTGTATTCCAGCGGCCTGCGCCTGTCCGAGCTGGTCGGGCTGGACCTGCGCTACACGCGCTCGGCCGACCATGAATCGCGCGGCTGGCTCAGCCTGGAAGAGGCCGAAGTGATCGTGCTGGGCAAAGGCGGCAAGCGCCGCTCGGTGCCGGTGGGCCAGGCCGCCCTGGCGGCGCTGCGGCGCTGGATCGACGTGCGCGAGCAGCTGGCGCCGCCAGCCGCGTCCGCCGACGATGCCGCCGCCCTGTTCCTTGGCGCCCGTGGCCGGCGTATCTCGCCGCGCGTGGTGCAATTGCAGCTGGCCCGGATCGCGCAGGCCGCCGGCCTGCCGACCCATGTGCATCCGCACGTGCTGCGCCACAGCTTCGCCAGCCACGTGCTGCAATCGGCGCAGGACCTGCGCGCCGTGCAGGAAATGCTGGGCCACGCCAACATCTCGACCACCCAGATCTATACCCGGCTGGACTTCCAGCACCTGGCGCGGGCCTACGACCAGGCCCATCCGCGCGCCGGCCGCAAGTCCTGAACGCGGCGGCGCGTCAGCCGCCGCCGGCCAGCATGCCACCCAGCAGCAGCACGCCCAGCGCCAGTACCGCCAGCGCCGCCAAGGCCTCCACCCCGTAACGCAAACGCGCCGCCGCGACGCCCGACAGGCGCGCGCCCAGCGCATTGGCCGCGCCGCCGGCCGCGACCGCCAGGCAGGCCAGCGCCGCCACCGTCAGGCCCGTGCCCAGGCCCATCGCCAGGGCCGAGGCCACGCCGGCCAGGAAGAACCCTTGCGACAACGCGAACACCAGCACGATCAGCGCGCCGCTGCAGGGCCGCAAGCCCACCGCGAAAATCGCCGACCAGGCGCGACGCCAGTTCAACGGCCCCGCCACCTGCTCCGGCGGCGGCACATGGGCATGGCCGCAACCGCAATCATCGTGATGCTCATGCGGATGAGCGTGGTCATGGACGTGCGGCGCCGGCGCGTGGATCGCAATCGCACGCAAGGCCGCGCCGCCCTTCAGGGCCGGGGCCACCGCGACCGGCGCCGCGACCATGGCGGCGGCCCGCGCCGGCCGGCGCCGCGACAACGGCCGGATCGCCTTGATCCAGACCAGCCACGCGCCCAGCAAGGTCACCAGCCCATACGAGGCCAGCTCCAGCCAGCGCGTGGCCTGGTTCATCGCCGCGGCCGTGGCGTTGAACACCAGCGCCAGCACCGCCACCATCACGATCGCCACCAGCGCCTGCACCAGCGACGACACCAGCGCCAGCAGCGCGCCGTTGCGCGCGGTCTGGCGGTTGGCCAGCACATAGGAGGAAATCACCGCCTTGCCGTGGCCCGGACCGAGCGCATGGAACACGCCGTAGGCGAACGACAGGCCAATCAGCAGCCAGGCGCCGCCATCGGCCTGCCAGGCGCGCACCGCCGCGGTCAGTTGGCGATAGAAATGGGTCTGCCACACCGAGACCTGGCCGAAGAAGCCCGCCAGCCAGCCGGGACCGCCCAGGCCGGCGCCGCTCTCCGGCACGCCGAAGGGATGCGCGCCCTGCGCGTCGGCCAGGCCGGCCCAGGCCATCGCGGCCAGCGCGAACAGCCACGCCAGCGCGGCGGCCGGACGCCGCCCTACGAACATTGCACCTCGATGCGGTGCGTCAGCCCCTTGGTGATGGCGAAAAGCTCTTCCGGCAGCGCGTCCGGATCGGCCGGGATCGCGGCCAGTTGCTGCATGGTGTTCCAATCCAGTTCCTTGGGCTTGCGGTAAGCCTGCTTGCAGGCCGCCGCGCCGGGTCCGCCCAGCGCGACCGCCCCCTTGTCATCGAAGGCGTACGCCACGAAGTAGGTCGGGTCGTAGATGTCCACCTGCGCGCCCGCGGCGTCCAGCGTGGCGGGCTCGGCCAGCGGCAGCGTGAACGCCAGCGCCAGCCGGCCGGTCTTGGCGTTCCAGGTCACGCGCGCATCGCGCGGCGCGGCGAACACCGCGCTCTTGCCCGCCACGGTGACCCGCGTGAAGTAATGCGACACCGGTTCGCCCAGCGCCTTCATCCAATCCTGCGCCATGCCTTTCAGGGTGTCTTCGGGCAAGGCGCCGCCCTTGCCCTTCTTGAGTCCCTGCGTGGCGTAGGCGCCGAACATCTCGTCGAACAGCCAGACCTGCCGCACCGCCGTCACGCGGTGCTGCTCGTCCAGATCGATGACGGCGCGGGCGTCGATCCACATGTGCGGGTGCGCGCCGGCGGCGCCAGCCGCCAGCGCACCCGCCACGGCGATCAGGGCTGCAAGGCCGCGGCGAGTTGACGAACGTTCCATTCAAACATTTCCAGGTAGGTGGCGCCGGGCTGTCCGGGCTTGGACAGGGCATCGGAATACAGCGTACCACCCACCTTCGCGCCCGTTTCTCGGGCGATCTGCTGCACCAGGCGCGGGCTGGTGATGTTCTCGATGAACACCGCCGGCACCTTGTCGCGCTTGACCTGTTCGATGATGCGGGCCACGTCGCCGGCGGACGGCTCGGCCTCGGTCGAGATGCCCATCGCCGCGATGAAGCTCACGCCATAGGCATCGCCGAAATAGCCGAACGCGTCGTGCGAGGTGACCACCTTGCGGCGTTCCGCCGGAATCGCCGCGAAGGTCTTGCGCACGGCCGCGTCCGCCGCCTGCACGCGGGCGATGTAGGCATCGGCGCGCTTGCGGTAGGCGTCGGCATGGGCCGGGTCGGCGGCCGCCAGGCCGTCGGCCACGTTGCGCGCGTAGATCACGCCGTTGGCCAGGTTCTGCCAGGCGTGCGGATCGGCGTCGTGGTGGTGATGGCCGCCGTGGTCGTGGGCATGGCCATGATCGTGGTCCTTGTCGTCATGCTTGTCACCGTGCTCGTCGCCATGGCCGGCGAACTTGCGCGGCGTCACGCCCTTGGAGGCGACCACGGTCGGCCCGGCGAAGCCGGAGGCCTTGACCAGGCGCGGCAGCCAGGCCTCGAAGTCCAGGCCATTGACGAACAGCACCTTGGCAGCCGCCAGTTTCTTGGCATCGGCGGGCGTGGGTTCGTATTCGTGGGCATCGCCGTCCGGGCCCACCAGCGTGCTCACCTTGACGTCGGCGCCGCCGACTTCCTGGACGATGTCGCCCAGGATCGAGAAGCTGGCCACCACCGGCAACGGGTCGGCCGCGTACGCCGCGCCGAAAGCCGTCGACAGCCACAGGCCGGCCGCGGCCAGCATCGCACGGCGGCGCGCCAGCGCCGGAAAGAGGGAAGGCATGGTGAATCTCCTTGAGAGCTCAGGCCCGGCGCGAGACGCGCGGCGCCCGCAGCAGCCCGCCATGCGGGCCGCAGACGATGGAAAACAGGTAACAGACGCCGGCAGCCAGGATGATGGCGGGCGAGGCCGGCACATTGAAGTGATACGACACCAGCAGGCCGGCGACCGAGGCGGCCACGCCGATGCCCGCGGCCAGCGGCAATTGACCGGCGGCGGACCGCAGCCAGAAACGGGCCGCGGCGGCCGGCAGCATCATGATGCCGACCACCATCAAGGTGCCCAGCACCTGGAAGCCGGCCACCAGGTTCACCACCACCAGCACCAGGAAGGTCATGTGGACCCAGCCGCCCCGGCCGCCGCTGGCGCGCAGGAAGGCCGGATCCAGGCACTCCGCCACCAGCAGGCGGTAGAGCGCGGCCAGCGCCAGCAGCGTGACGCTGGCCGTGATGGAGACCAGCAGCAGCGACGCGTCGTCCAGCCCCAGCACCGTGCCGAACAGCACATGCAGCAGATCCATGTTGGAGCCGCGCAGCGATACCAGCAGCACCCCCAGGCCCAGCGAGATCAGGTAGAAGGCCGCGAAGCTGGCGTCCTCGCGCAGCGGCGTCAGGCGCGCCACCAGGCCGGCCAGCAGGGCCACCACCAGGCCGGTGGCGATGCCGCCCAGCATCATGGCCCACAGCGACAGGCCCGACAGCAGGAAGCCGGCCGCCACGCCGGGCAGGATGGCGTGCGACATGGCATCGCCCATCAGGCTCATCCGCCGCAACACCAGGAACACGCCCAGCGGCGCCGCGCCCAGCGACAGCGAGCAGGCGCCGGCCAGCGCGCGCCGCATGAAGCCGTAATCGATGAAGGGGGACACGACCCACTGCAACGCGCTCATGCGTAGGCCCTAGCGTGCCATTGGCGCGCCGTCTTCAGGTGCGCATCGGTCAGGACCGACTCGGTGTCGCCCCAGGCCACCACGGAACCCGACAGCAGCAGGCACTGCGGGAAATGCTCGCGCACCAGGTCCATGTCGTGCAGCACCGCGATCACCGAGCGGCCCTGGCCGTGCAGGCCGCACAGCAGCGCCATCAGGTCATCCGCGGTATGGCTGTCGACGGCGGTGAACGGCTCGTCCAGCAGCAGCACCGGCGCATCCTGCACCAGCATGCGGGCGAACAGGGTGCGCTGCATCTGGCCGCCGGACAGCGTATCCACGCCGCGGCCGGCCATGTCCGCCAGGCCCACGGTCTCCAGCGCCTGCATGCAGCGGTCGAGTTCGTCGCCGCCGTAGCGCCGCCAGCCGCCGACCCGGCGCCAGGCGCCCAGGGCCACCAGGTCGAGCACCGTCACGGGAAAGGCGCGGTCCAGTTCGGCGGCCTGCGGCAGCCAGGCCAGCTCGGCGCGGCCGGCGCCGCCGATGCTGACGCGGCCCGACATCGGCCGCAGCACGCCCATGATGCCCTTGACCAGGGTCGACTTGCCCGCGCCGTTGGGCCCGATCACGGCGGTCATGGCGCCCGGCTCGAAGCGGCCCGAGACGCCGCGCAGCGCGGCGTGCCCGTGCCACCCGAACGAGGCGTTGTGCAGCTCGATGGCGACCGGGGCGGCGCTCACCGCGGCCACCAATCCAGCGCCCAGCCGGTCAGCGCCCACAGCGCGACGACGGCCACCAGGGCGAACGCCATGCGGCGCCAGGCGGATACAAGGAAGGCGGAACGGAACGATGCGCGGGGGCCCGACGCGGCGCCGGGCCGCGGGGGCAGGAGCGAAAAATGGGACATGACGGCGACAAACGGTAAAACAGCATTATGTTATATCATAACCAAATTGGCTTGAATCGCTGGCTTTTGCCCGCACCTGGATGTTTTCTGCTACCTTCCAGGCATCTCGCGCGCGTCGCGCGCGTTCCCCATTCAGATGAAGCCCGCCATGCCCGCTCCGCCCCGTTCTCCCCGCAGTGACACCGTAGGCGCCCAACTCAGCGTCGCCGAGGCGCTGTGCGAACAACGCGGCAGCCGCCTGACCCCCATCCGCCGCAAGGTGCTGGAACTGCTGCTGCGCCACGGCCGCAGCCTGAAGGCCTACGAGCTGCTCGAAGCGATGCGCGAAGTGCACCCGGGCGCCGCGCCTCCCACGGTGTACCGTGCGCTGGACTTCCTGATGGACGAAGGCCTGATCCACCGGCTGGACGCGGTCAACGCCTGGAGCGCCTGCCACGACGTCGGCGGCGCGCCCCATGACCTGCTGGTGGTCTGTACCGGCTGCGGCGCGGTGGCCGAAGTGTCCGACCCCGCCATGAGCCGCCAGCTGGCCGAGCGCGTCGCCCAAACGGGCTACGTCCTGGCCACCCACGAGACCGAGATCCGGGCCTTGTGCCCGCAGTGCCAGAAGCAGCAGCCGGCCGACGCCGGGCATCACCACCATCACCACTGAGACGCGCGGCGCGGCCCGTCGGATGACGGGCCCCTGCCCCCGCTGTCCGCCCGCTTTCATCCGGATACTTGAAATCCGGAAAATCGCCCCAAAATAGTGATATCGCCCGATACTTGACGGCGTACAGCCGCGATCTGGGCGGCTACGGCCCCCGGGTTGGCCCGGGGTTTGCCCCCCGCCCTCGACTGTGCTGTAATCCTGCGTCCGGCCGCGATCGGCGGCCCTCGCAGCCTGTGGCAGTAACATCGGTCGAGCGATGTCAGGCAGGCAATCGGCACCCGCTGCCGCCCGCCAGCATCCCGCGCTTGACCGCCGTGTCTAACCGCCTTTACTTCACGCAAGCAGCTTCGCCATGAACACCCCGCGCAGTTTGGACAAAATGGTTCCCGTCACCATCCTCACCGGCTTTCTCGGTGCGGGCAAGACCACCCTGCTCAAGCGTATCCTGACCGAATTCCATGGCCGCCGCGTCGCGGTCATCGAAAACGAATTCGGACCGGAAAGCATCGACAACGACCTGCTGGTGCAGGACAGCGACGAGGAAATCATCGAGCTGTCCAACGGCTGCGTCTGCTGCACGGTGCGCGGCGACCTGATGCGCACCCTGTCCGACCTGCGCGCCAAGCGCGAGGCTGGCGCCCTGAATTTCGAACGCGTCATCCTGGAAACCACCGGCATGGCCAACCCCGGCCCGGTGTGCCAGACGTTCTTCATGGACGACGACATCGCCGAGTACTACCGCCTGGACGCGGTGGTCACGGTGGTCGACGCCAAGCACGGCATGCTGACGCTGGATGAACAGCCCGAAGCCCAGAAGCAAGTTGGCTTCGCGGACCGCATCCTGATCTCCAAGAAAGACCTGGTCAACGACGTCGACTACGAAGCGCTGCGCAACCGCCTGCTGCGGATGAACCCGCGCGCGCCCATCACCGCGGTCAACTTCGGCGACGCCGACCTGAAGTCGATCATCGACATCAGCGGCTTCAACCTGAATTCCATTCTCGACATCGACCCGGACTTCCTGGCCGATGAGCACCCCGACGCCGCCCACAGCCATGCACACGGGCACGGCCACGACCATGATCACGGCCATGACCACCACGGCCACGACCATGACCACGATCACGACGGCGACTGCGGGGCGCACTGCAATCACGCGCATCATCACCACCCCAAGCACGACGACGAAATCGGCGCGTTCGTGTTCCGGTCCAACAAGCCGTTCGATCCCGCGCGCCTTGAGGAATTCCTGGGCGGCGTGGTGCAGGTCTATGGTCCCGACCTGCTGCGCTACAAGGGCATCCTGTACATGAAGGGCATCAACCGCCGCATGTTGTTCCAGGGTGTGCACATGATGATGGGCGCCGAACCCGGCAAACCGTGGACCGCGGCCGAAAAACCGTCCACCAAGATGGTCTTCATCGGACGCAAGCTGCCCCAGGAGATTTTCACCCGGGGCTTGGAGCAGTGCCTGGCGGGGTAATCCCCTTTCCGGATAACGTGACGCGGTGCGACGAAGGCAGTACTGTGAGGGTACGAATAGCGTAGGCAGCAAACACGGACCGGGAAGACAAGCCCGCGCCAGGATCGATTCATAGTGGAGTGTTTTCATGGCTACCAAGGCAGCAACCAAAAAATCAAGCAAGTCGACGAGCGATACGGCGATTGATCTGCCCAGCGAGAAGGAATTGCTGGCCATGCCCGAGTCCGACTACATGAACGAACGCCAGCTGGCGTTCTTCAAGGAACGGCTCAAACAACTCGAACAGGACATCCTGGCCAACGCCGGCGAAACCACCGAGCACCTGCGTGAAACGCAGTTCGTGCCCGATCCCGCCGACCGCGCCACCATCGAGGAAGAACACGCCCTCGAGCTGCGCACCCGCGACCGCGAGCGCAAGCTGCTCAAGAAGGTGCAACAGTCCATCGCCCGCATCGACAGCGGCGAATACGGCTGGTGCGAGGAAACCGGCGAACCCATCGGCATCCCGCGCCTGCTGGCCCGCCCCACCGCCACCCTGTCGCTGGAAGCGCAGGAACGGCGCGAAATGCGGCAGAAGCTGTACGGCGACTGATCCGTCCCGTTATTCAAGCGCCACACTGAAAGGCTATGCTGGTTTCCAGCATGGCCTTTTTTCATTGCCGGGCCGTCCCAAAATGAAAACGCCCCCCATGGGGCGCCGCAAGCCTTGATTTCGCTCGCATCGCCCCCAGCTAGTCCTTTCAAAGGAAGGAACGCATGGAACAATTTCACGCCACCACCATCGTGTGCGTGCGCCGCGGCAACCGCGTCGCACTGGGCGGCGATGGCCAGGTCACCCTGGGCAACATCGTCATCAAGGGCACGGCGCGTAAGATCCGCCGCCTGTACCACGACAAGATCCTGGCCGGTTTCGCCGGCGCCACCGCCGACGCGTTCACGCTGCAGGAACGCTTCGAAGCCAAGCTCGAAAAGCACCAGGGCAACCTGATGCGCGCGGCGGTCGAGCTCACCCGCGACTGGCGCACCGACCGCGTCCTGCGCCGGCTCGAAGCCATGCTGATCGTGGCCGACGCCGAGCACACGCTGGTGCTGACCGGCAACGGCGACGTGCTCGAGCCCGAACACGGCCTGGCCGCCATCGGCTCGGGCGGGGCCTATGCCCAGGCCGCCGCGCTGGCGCTGCTGCGCAACACCGACCTGGCGCCCGAGACCATCGTCAAGCAATCGCTCGAGATCGCCGGCGACCTCTGCATCTACACCAACCAGAACCACGTCATCGAGACGCTGGGCGACTGACGCCCACCCCGCGGCGCCCGCCCGGCGCCGCGGCCCGTCCCCCTGCCCAGCCCCGCTTCAAGGATTCGCCCTCATGTCCGCATCCAACATGACGCCCGGAGAGATCGTCTCCGAACTCGACAAGTTCATCGTCGGCCAGAACCGCGCCAAGCGCGCGGTGGCGGTGGCCCTGCGCAACCGCTGGCGCCGCCAGCAGGTGGCCGAGCCGCTGCGCCACGAGATCCACCCCAAGAACATCCTCATGATCGGCCCCACCGGCGTGGGCAAGACCGAGATCGCGCGCCGCCTGGCCAAGCTGGCCAACGCGCCGTTCATCAAGATCGAGGCCACCAAGTTCACCGAGGTAGGCTACGTCGGCCGCGACGTCGACACCATCATCCGCGACCTGACCGAATACTCCATCAAGCAGACCCGCGAACTGGAAATGCGCCGCGTGCGCACCCAGGCCGAGGACGCCGCCGAAGACCGCATCCTGGACGCCCTGGTGCCGCCGCCCCGCGGCGCCTCGGGCGAGCCCGAGCGCGGCGAGGACAACAGCGCCCGCCAGACCTTCCGCAAGCGCCTGCGCGAGGGCAAGATCGACGATCTCGAGATCGAGATCGAAGTGGCCCAGGCCGCGCCGCAGATGGACGTCATGACGCCCCCCGGCATGGAAGAAATGGCCGAGCAGCTGCGCGGCATGTTCGCCGGGATGGCGCGCGACAAGAAGAAGTCCAAGAAGATGAAGGTGCGCGAAGCCTTCAAGCTGATCGTCGACGAGGAAGCCGCCAAGCGCGTCAACGAGGAAGACCTGCGCACCACCGCCATCAACAACGTCGAGCAGAACGGCATCGTGTTCCTGGACGAGATCGACAAGATCGCGGCGCGCCAGGAAAGCGGCGGCGCCGACGTCTCGCGCCAGGGCGTGCAGCGCGACCTGCTGCCGCTGGTCGAGGGCACCACCGTCAACACGCGCTACGGCATGGTCCGCACCGACCACATCCTGTTCATCGCCTCGGGCGCCTTCCACCTGGCGCGTCCGTCCGACCTGATCCCCGAACTGCAAGGCCGCTTCCCGATCCGCGTCGAACTGGAATCGCTGACCGCCGAAGACTTCGTTCGCATCCTGAGCGATACCGACGCGTCGCTGACCAAGCAATACACGGCGCTGCTGGCCACCGAAGACGTGCAGCTGGAATTCACCGACGAAGGCGTGCGCCGCCTGGCCGAGCTGGCCTACGACGTCAACGAGACCACCGAGAACATCGGCGCCCGCCGCCTCTACACCGTGATGGAAAAGCTGCTGGACGAACTGTCGTTCGACGCCACCGCCTCCAACAACAAGACGGTGAAGATCGACGCCGCCTACGTCAACGCGCAACTGGCCGAAGCCGCCAGCAGCCAGGACCTGGCCCGCTACGTGCTGTAAGGCCCGCGCCCCGGCCGCGGCCGGCGGCACAAACACGAAGGCCCGCCGCAAGCGATTGCGGCGGGCCTTTTGTCTGGCAAGGGGCGTGCGCGCCGGACCAGCGGCGGCGTTGCCTGTCGCCATGCGGGCGCCGCATCGGCGCCCGCGGCACACGTTCAATTGGTGATCGCGGTCACCACATACTTGCCATCCTTGCGCTCGGCGGTGAAACGCACCTTGTCGCCGGCCTTGATCTTGGCCAGCAGCGCCGGATCGGCGTCGTACACCAGCGTCATGGCCGGCAGGTCGAGGGCCTTGATGGCGTCGTGCTTGATGGTGACCTTGCCCGCGCCCGGGTCCACGCGCCGCACTTCGCCGCTGGCGTCGGCCTGTTGCGCGAACGCCATTGGCGTCGCCAGTGAAACAACGGCCATCGCGGTCGCGATAGCCACGGGCATTGCATATTTGCGGTCAAAAGCCATACAGCATCCTCCATTGACAGCGAAAGCCGGGGGCTTCGATCCACGCCCGCCCTGCTTCCCACAATGCTAGGATACCGCCGTTACGAAACAGTTCCTGCGGTAGAACGCAACAATCCTGACGATTGATTGCGACTGCCCCTCATTGCAACCAGGATTTCCCATGGCCAACCGCTTATCTGTCATAACCACTCGCACAGGAGATGATGGCACGACTGGCCTGGGTGACGGATCACGGATCCCGAAAGACGCGCCCCGCATCGCGGCACTGGGCGACGTGGACGAGCTGAATAGCGTCATCGGCCTACTGCTGACGGAGGCACTGCCCGACACTATCGCCGCTGACCTGCTGACCATCCAGCACGATCTGTTCGACATGGGCGCCGAGCTTTGCATTCCTGGACATACCGCCCTGACGGACGCGCACATCGCGAACCTCGATGCACGCCTGGCACATTACAACGGTTCGCTGCCACCCTTGCGCGAGTTCATTTTGCCCGGTGGCACACGTGGCGCCGCGCAGGCGCATGTGGCGCGCACGGTCTGCCGGCGGGCGGAACGCGCCGTGGTGGCACTGGCGAATGCCCATAGCGTGAACCCCCCGGTCCGGCAATACCTGAACCGCTTGTCGGATCTGATGTTCGTGCTGGCGCGTTGTATAAATCAACATGCAGGGCAGAAAGACACGTTCTGGGCGGGAGCCCAGGCGCGCCGCTAAATCGCGACCGGGATACGCCAGGCGCCATCGGGTCCTGGAGGTTTGACACAAATGAGCATTATTGTCACCGGCGGCGCCGGCTTTATCGGGTCCAACTTCGTGCTGGACTGGCTGGCTCGTGGCGACGAGCCGGTCGTCACGCTGGACAAGTTGACCTACGCCGGCAATCTGGAGAACCTCGCGCCCTTGTCGGGCGACCCTCGGCATACGTTTGTCCAAGGTGATATTGCCGACCAGGCGGCCATGCTGGCACTGCTGCGGACCCACCGTCCGCGCGCCTTGATCAATTTTGCCGCCGAGACCCATGTCGACCGATCCATCGCCGATCCGGGTTCTTTCATCCAGGCAAATGTGCTTGGCACCTTCCATTTGCTGGAGGCGGTGCGCAGTTACTGGAGCGATCTGGACCGCTCCCGCCAGGCCCACTTCCGCTTTCTGCATGTATCGACCGACGAAGTCTACGGTTCGCTGGACGAAAATGGCTCGCCGTTCACCGAACAGACCTGTTACGCACCCAACAGTCCCTATTCCGCCAGCAAGGCCGCCAGCGACCACTTCGTGCGCGCCTACCACCAGACCTATGGCCTGCCGGTGCTGACGTCCAACTGCTCCAATAATTACGGCCCGCGGCAGTTCCCGGAAAAACTGATTCCGCTGGTCATTCATCATGCCTTTGCCGGCAAGCCGCTCCCCCTATACGGTGACGGTCTCCAACGGCGTGATTGGCTCTACGTATCCGACCATTGCGATGCGATTCGTCGCATGCTCGAAGCCGGTACGCCAGGCGCGACCTATAACGTGGGCGGCTGGAACGAAAAAACCAACCTGGAACTGGTTCATAGTCTGTGCCGGCGCCTGGACGAACTCCGGCCGCGCGCGGACGGCCAATCCTATGCAACGCAGATAGTGCATGTCCCGGACCGCGCTGGCCATGACCGCCGCTACGCTGTCGACGCGTCGCGCCTGCGGCGTGACCTGGGCTGGATGCCCGCCGAAACCTTCGAATCGGGTATTCAGAAAACCATGCAGTGGTACCTGCACGAAACGCAGTGGGTGGCGAACGTCACCAGCGGCGCTTATCGCATGCGCCACGAGCCATAATGCGCAAAGGCATAGTCCTGGCCGGCGGCTCCGGCGCCCGGCTGCATCCCGCCACACTGGCGATCAGCAAGCAGTTGCTGCCTGTCTTTGACAAGCCAATGATCTACTACCCGCTGACGACACTGATGTTGGCGGGGATACGCGACATCCTGATCATCTCCACGCCCCAGGACACCCCGCGTTTTCTGCAGTTGCTAGGGGATGGCTCACAATGGGGCCTCAACCTGGAATATGCCGTCCAGCCCTCACCAGACGGGCTGGCGCAGGCCTTTCTGATCGGGGCGCCCTTCATTGGCCACAGCGCATCCGCACTGGTGTTGGGCGACAACATTTTCTACGGCCATGAACTGCCCCGGCTGCTGCAACGCGCAAATAAACGCACAGCCGGCGCCACGGTCTTCGCCTACCATGTGCAAGATCCGCAGCGCTATGGCGTCGCCGAATTCAGCTCGGGCGGCAACGTCCTGTCCATTGAAGAAAAACCCGTCCGCCCCCGCTCCAATTACGCGGTGACCGGCCTGTACTTCTACGATAACGATGTGATCGACATCGCCCGCGACATTCGCCCCTCGGCACGCGGTGAACTGGAGATCACCGACATCAACCAGCGTTACCTGGAACAAGGCAGGCTATCAGTGGAGATCATGGGCCGTGGTTTTGCCTGGCTCGATACGGGCACCCATGAGTCACTGCTGGAGGCCGGCCAATTCATCGCCACGCTCGAACACCGTCAAGGCCTGAAGGTAGCGTGTCCTGAAGAGATCGCCTTTCGGCAACAATGGATCACCGCCGAGGCGTTGGAACGACTGGCGGCCCCCCTCTCCAGAAGCGGTTACGGCCAATATCTGATGCGTATCCTGGCGGACAAGGTGTTCTGATGAAAGTCATACCGCAAGCGCTGCCCGACGTACTGATTCTGGAGCCTCGCGTCTTCACGGACGAACGCGGCTTTTTCTTTGAGAGCTTCAACCAGGACACGTTCGCGGCCACGACCGGCCTGCAGCGCCACTTCGTGCAAGACAATCACTCGCGCTCGGCCCAAGGCGTGCTGCGCGGCTTGCACTATCAGGTCGACCAGCCGCAGGGCAAGCTTGTGCGCGTCTGCGTGGGAGAGATATTCGACGTAGCGGTGGATGTGCGGCGTTCGTCCCCCACGTTCGGACAATGGGTCGGCGCGGTGCTCAACGCGCAGAACATGCGCCAGATGTGGATACCCGAAGGGTATGCCCATGGCTTTTTGACGCTGTCGGAATATGCAGAGGTTCTGTACAAGACCACCGACTATTACGCGCCCCGGCTCGAACGCTGCATCCGCTGGGATGACCCTGATTTAGCGATCAACTGGCCAGGCAACCATGCGCCGCTGCTATCCGCGAAGGACCGCAGCGGCGTCTGGCTCAACGATGCCCAGTCGGGCTGATCAGTTCACGCCCGCCGCATGGGCCTGCTCGTCGGCGTGGTACGACGAACGCACCATCGCGCCGACCGCGGCGTGCGAGAAGCCCATCGCATAGGCCTCGCGCTCGAACATGGCGAAGGTGTCGGGATGCACGTAGCGCAGCACCGGCAGGTGGTGTTCCGACGGCTGCAGGTACTGGCCGATGGTGAGCATGTCGACGTTGTGCTCGCGCATGTCGCGCATCACCTGCAGGATTTCCTCGTCGGTCTCGCCCAGGCCGAGCATCAGGCCCGACTTGGTCGGCACGTCGGGATGCAGCTTCTTGAACTCGGCCAGCAGCTTGAGCGAGTGCATGTAGTCCGAACCCGGACGGGCCTGCTTGTACAGGCGCGGCACGGTTTCCAGATTGTGGTTCATCACGTCCGGAGGACCGGCGTTCAGGATGGTCAGCGCGCGGTCCAGGCGGCCGCGGAAGTCGGGCACCAGCACCTCGATGCGGGTGCTGGGCGACAGTTCGCGGATGTGGGTGATGCAGTCGACGAAGTGGCCGGCGCCGCCGTCGCGCAGGTCGTCGCGGTCGACCGAGGTGATCACTACGTACGACAGCTTCATCGCGGCGATGGTGCGCGCGAGGTTTTCCGGTTCCTTGGTATCGAGCGGGTCGGGGCGGCCATGGCCCACATCACAGAACGGGCAGCGGCGGGTGCACTTGTCGCCCATGATCATGAACGTGGCCGTGCCCTTGCCGAAGCACTCGCCGATGTTCGGGCAGGAGGCTTCCTCGCACACCGTGTGCAGGTTGTGCTCGCGCAGGATGCGCTTGATGTCGTAGAAGCGCGAGCCCGGCTGGGCCGCCTTGACGCGGATCCATTCCGGCTTCTTCAGGCGCTCGGCGGGAATGATCTTGATCGGGATGCGCGCCGTCTTGGCCTGGGATTTCTGTTTCTGCGTCGGATCGTACGCCGTTTCCGCGGGCGCGGCGGCGGCTTCGTTCGAGGGTACAGACGACTCGGCAAGCGTGGACATGGAACACCTTCACGACCGGCGCGCGCGGCGTTGCGGTCTGAGACAAAAGAAGGCATTTTACCCCCTGCGCCCAAATCCGCTCCGAATGGCCCGGCGCCGGGCCGCGCCGGGTTATCGTCACGCCTGACGAATCCGTGCCGCCTTGCCCCCATGTCGACCCTGCCTTTCCCCCGCCCCATCGCCCTGATCGCCCCCCGGCTGGACCATGCGCCCGCCGCCCGCGCCGTGCAGGCCTGCGCCGAACGGCTGGCGCCCGCCGGCTATTACCTGGCCGCGGCCCCCTGGCGCGATCCATCCCTGCTGCCGCTGCTGGGCCCGCTGGCGCCGGCCGCGGCGCTGGTGATCGGCCCGCTCGACGATCCGCAATTGCGCGCGGCCGTGGTGGCGCTGGAGATCCCCGTGGTGGAAACCTGGAGCCCGCCCGCCGCGCCGCTGGACAGCCTGATCACGCCAGACAACGCCGAGGCCGGCCGCCAGGCGGCCCGCCACTTCGCCGAGAAAGGCCATGCCCGGGTGGCCTGCGTCAGTGCCGACACCCCGTGGGAACGCAGTCGCCGCGAAGGCTTCATCAGCAGCGCGGCCGCGCTCGGGCTGACCCTGGCGGCCGACATCGTGCAGCCGGAAGCGCAGCAATTGAACGATGGCCGGCTGGCGTTCCTGCGCCTGCTGGCGACCAACACGATCTTCGACGCGGTGTTCTGCACCTCGGACCTGCTGGCCGCCGCCAGCGTGTCGGAAGCCCACCAGCGCGACCTGCACGTGCCGCAGGACCTGGCCGTGCTGGGCTTCACCGAGGACGGCAGCGCCGCGCAATGGGCGCAGGGGCTGACGACGCTGGGCATGGACGCGGCCGAACTGGGCCGGCGCGCGGGCCAGTTGCTGCTGGACCGGCTCGATGGAGAACAGCCAGCCGGCACGCGGCTGACGCTGGATGTGGTGTTCGAGGCGCGCCTGAGCACCTGACGGCCACGCGGGCCGGGCCAGGACTTGGCGGGGTCAGGCGGTGGGTGCGACCCGGGACGCCGCTCAGGCGCCCGTCTCGTACAACGGCGGAAATCCGCCGTCGCGCAACATCGCGTCGGCTTCACGCAGGAAGGCCGGCGTGGAGGTCTCGGGCACGCGCACCAGCCACTGCACCGCCTCTTCCTTGCGGCCGCGCAGCAACAGCATGCGGCCCAGGTGAAACATGCCGCGGAAGTCGCCGCCCTCGGCGCAGCGCCGGTAGCAGTCGAACGCGCGCTCCAGGTCCTGCTCGACCACGTCGCCGGTTTCGTAGAAACGGCCGACCACGCCGATGGATTTGACGTGTCCGGCCTGCGCCGCCTGCTGGTACAGCGCCAGCGCCGCCGCGCGGTTCTGCACCACGCCGCCGCGGCCGCTCTTGAGCATGTGGGCGTAGTTGTACATGCCCCAGTCCAGCCCGCGATCCGCGGCCAGCCGGAACCAGTACGCCGCCACGGTATCGTCCGGCGCGATGCCCCAGCCGTTTTCGTAGCAGCGGCCGATCATGTTGATGGCCATGAGATGGTCGGCATTGGCGGCGCGCTTGAACCAGGCCAGCCCTTCGGTCTGATCCTGCGGCACGCCAACGCCATCGAGCAGCATCTGGCCGAAGATGGTCTGCGCCTCGACCAGGCCCATGTCGGCCGCCGTGCGGATCCAGGCGGCATATTGCGGCGCCGGTCCGGCGCGCAGGCTGGCCAGTTGCTCGGGGGAGGTCGCGGCCACCTCGGCCGGGGTATAGCTTGTCTTCATGCGGGAGTCCTTGCCTGGCGCCACAAGCGGGCCAGATTGCGGGCCAGCGCGTCGCCCACCTCGGTGGGCTCGCGCCGCACGCTACAGGACGCCATGTCGACCGTGCGCAGGCCGGCGTACCCGCAAGGGTTGATGCCCAGGAACGGCGCCAGGTCCATCGCCACGTTCAGCGACACGCCGTGATAGGCGCGGCCGTTGCGGATCTTGATGCCCAGCGCGGCGATCTTGGCCAGTTCGCCGCCCTCGGGATGGGCCACGTACACGCCCGGCGCGCCCGGCTTGCGGCAGGCGCCGGGCAGGCCCATTTCATCGAGCGTGTCGATCACCGCCGCTTCCAGCAGGGCCACGTATTCCTTCACGTACATGTCGACGCGGCGCAGGTCGAACAGCGCGTAGGCCATCACCTGGCCAGGGCCGTGGTACGTGACCTGGCCGCCGCGGTCGCAATGGACGATGGGGATGGCGCCGGGGTTGAGCACGTGCTCGGGCAGGCCCGCCTGGCCCAGCGTGTAGACCGGGGCATGCTCGCACAGCCAGATTTCATCGGGCGTCTCGGCGGACCGCTGGTCGGTGTACGCCTGCATGTCCCGCCACACGGACAGGTAGTCCGCGGGCCGCGCCAGCCACTTGATCACAGCCACTTGCCTTTACAGGACGATCGACACCATCGGGTGGCCGTGCAGCGCCTGGTACAGGCTGTCGAGCTGCTCGCGCGAGGTGGCGCGCACCGTGAAGGTCAGGCCCATGTAGTTGCCGCCCTTGCTGGGCCGCATCTCGACCGTGGCGGCATCGAAGCCCGGGTCGAAGCGCAGCACGACTTCGGTCAGCGTCTGCGCGAACTCCGGATGATGCTTGCCCATGACCTTGATGGGAAAGTCGCTGGGGTACTCGATGAGGGAGTCTTCGGGCGGAATATGCATGATGGATGGCCTGGAGCGTCAAACTATCTATATGGGGGCAGGCATCGTGCAGGCAAGGCCCGCCGGCGGCGCGGGCGGCCGCCAGGGCCGCCCCACGTGGCCGTTCTAGAGCGCGGCGATGCGGGCATCATAACCCGCGCGCAATTGCTCAAAAACGGGGCCAGGCTTGCCCGAACCCACCGGCCGGCCGTCCAGCGACACGATCGCCAGCACTTCCTTGGTGGCCGAGGACAGCATCAGTTCATCGGCCCGGGCGACCTCGTCCTGGGTGATGCGGCGCGCCTCGAACGGGATGCCGGCTTCGGCCGCCAGCTCGCCCATCAGGCCGTAGCGGATGCCTTCCAGGATCAGGTTGTTCTTGGGCGGGGCCAGCAGCTTGCCACCGGAGACCACCCAGATGTTGGTGGACGAACCCTCGGTGAGGAAGCCGTCGCGGAACTGCAGCACTTCGTCGACGTGGGCGTCGACCGCCTGCTGCTTGGCCAGCACGTTGCCCAGCAACGACACCGACTTGATCTCGCAGTGCAGCCAGCGCTCGTCGGGGATGGTGATGGCGGACAGGCCCTGGGCGCGGGACGCGGCCGACGGCGGCGCCCACGCCGAGATCATGCCGAACACCGTCGGCTTGACCGGCTCGGCCGGGAACTGGTGGTCGCGCTTGGCCACGCCGCGCGTGACCTGCAGGTAGACGATGCAGGTTTCCAGGTTCGAGCGCGCCAGCAGCTGCTCGATCAGGTCGATCCAGCCGGCGCGGTCGAACGGCTGGGCGATGCGCAGGGCCGCCAGGCTGCGGTCCAGGCGGTCCAGGTGTTCGGCCATGCGGAAGGCATTGCCGCGGTAGACGGGCACCACTTCGTAGATGCCGTCGCCGAAAATGAAGCCGCGATCGAGCACGGAGACCTTGGCCTCGTCGATACGCACAAACTCGCCATTGAGAAACACCTGGCTTTCGCCCGGCACGCCCGGAATCATGAGCCGCTCCTGAGAATCAAATGGATAGGGACGGGCCACCCGGCCCGCCCCTTCTTGGTAAAGCTTACACCCAACCGCGCCCGTGGCGCGTCGGCTTACTGGAACCAGCGCTTGACGGTGTCGACCATGCGGCCGAAGAAGCCCGCGCGCTCGACGGCATCCTGCACCACCAGCGGCTCGGTGCGCAGCACCTTGCCATCCAGCGTGAACTGCAGGGTGCCGACCTGCTGGCCCTTGGTCAGCGGCGCGATCAGGGGATCGGTGCGCTGCGCCACGGGCTTGAGGTCGCCGGCCTTGCCGCGCGGCACCGCGATCGAGACCGGGTTGGGCGGGCCGAGCTTGACGTTCTCGGCGGTGCCTTCCCAGACGCGGGCGTCGATGCCGGGCTGGCTCTTGTCGAACAGCTTGACCGTGTCGAAGTTCTGGAAGCTCCAGTTCAGCAGCTTCAGGCTTTCCTCGGCGCGCGTGGCTTCGCTGTCGGTGCCCACCACCACCACCAGGATGCGGCGGTCGCCGCGCACCGCGGTCGACACCAGGCAGTAGCCGGCCGAATCGGTGTGGCCGGTCTTCATGCCGTCGACCGAGGGATCGGCCCACAGCAGGCGGTTGCGGTTGGGCTGGGTGATCTTGTTGTAGGTGTAGCTCTTCTGCTTGTAGTAGTGGAAGAACTGCGGGTGATCGGTGATCAGGTGCGCCGACAGCGTGGCCAGGTCGCGCGTGGACGTCATGTGCTGCGGATCGGGCAGGCCCGTGGCATTCATGAAGTGGGTGTTGCGCATGCCCAGGCGCTCGGCTTCCTGGTTCATGAGCGAGGCGAACGCGGTTTCGCTGCCGCCGACCGCTTCGGCCAGCGCGACCGAGGCGTCGTTGCCCGACTGCACGATCATGCCCTGGTTCAGCTCATCGACAGTGACCGGCTTGCGCGGCTCGATGAACATGCGCGAACCGCCGGTGCGCCAGGCGTGCTCGGACACCGGCACGGTCTGTTCCAGCGTCAGGCGCTTCTCTTCGAGCGCGTTGAACACGACGTAGGCCGTCATGATCTTGGTGAGCGAGGCCGGCTCGACCTTCATGTCGGGGTTCGACGCCGCCAGGGTCTGGCCGCTGTTCACGTCGATCACGATCCAGGCCTTGGCCGCGATGGTGGGCGCCGGCACCGCCGACACATCACCCACCGGCACCACGCCCGTTGCCGTCGGCGCGGGGCCGTGGCGCCCGCGGCCGCCGGGGTGGCGGCGGGCGCCTGCTGGGCCCAGGCCGGCAACGACGTCGCGAGCATCGCCGACAACACCGCGCCAGCCAAGGCGCGACGGGCAAAAACAACGGGGGAGTGAGCGGAGTGAGGCAAATTCTTCATCGGCAACGTGGGTCCAGGAAAGACGCCCGCTGGCGCGGGGCAAGTGGCTGACAATTATAGGCAGTCGATGAGACCCGTCCGGCCCGGGATGGGTTCCTTGGGCATTTAAAACATGCAACTTGATGCAACGCGCCACATGGCGCGGCGCGCCGTTCAGTCAAGCTTGACCTTCAGGTGCGCCTGCACCAGCTGGCGCAACACCAGCAGCTTGCCGTGGAAAAAGTGCGACGCGCCGGGGATCACCACCACAGGGATCGAACGCGGGCGGGCCCAGTCCATGGCTTCCGACAGCGGCACCACCTCGTCCTCTTCGCCATGCACCAGCAGCGTATCGCCGGGCACCTGCACTTCGTGCGACTGGAAGCGGTTGACGGCGGGCCCCATCAGCATCAGCGCGCTCGGCAGCACCGCATCGCCCTGATCGGCCAGCCCCGCGTAGGTCTGCGCAGCCACGGCCGTGCCGAACGAAAAACCGGCCAGCACCCAGGGCGCCTGCGCCAGTTCCGGGTGCAGCTCGCGCATCTGCGCCACGACGGCCAGCATGTCCTGGGTTTCGCCGACGGACTTGTCGAACGCGCCTTCGGACAGGCCGACGCCGCGGAAATTGGGCCGCACCGCCACCAGGCCGTGCTGGACGCAGGCGCGCGACAGCGTGGTCACCACCTTGTTCTCGCGCGCGCCGCCCTGCAGCGGATGCGGATGCAGCACCAGGGCCCAGCCCCGCGGCGTGCCGTCAGGCCAGTCCACCGCGCAGTCGATGCGGCCGGCGGCGCCGGTGAAGGCGTGGGTTTGGGTGCTTGCGGGCATAGGGAAACTCGTGCTGCGTGGAAAAGGAAGATGTTAACCGGCGGGTCGAGCCGCGGCCTTCGGTTGCGCGGCCAGCCATTGCGCCAGCTGGTCGGCGGCGTCATCGGTGGCCTGGCGCAAGGCGGCCACGCCGCCCGCGGCATCCTGCGTGGGCGCGGGCGCCTGCGTCGCGATGCGCAACTGGCCGACCACGGCGCGGCCGTTCAACAGCACCGCCTGCAGCAGCACGCGGCCCTCGCTGGCCGATCCATCGGGCGTGAAGATCTGTTCGAACTGCGACAGGTAGACCTGCACCTGCGGCGTCTGGCCGTTGGCGCGCTCGGCCAGCACCGGCCCCTGGCGCGACAGGCGCTCGATCAGGCGCTGGCGCACCAGGTCCGACGGCGACGAGGCCCAGCGATAGGTGGCATAGGCCTGCGGCGCGGCGCTGTCGCCCACGCGCCAGATCACGCCGGTGCCGGACAACGCCGGCACCGCCGAGAACACCATCGCGACGGGCTCGCGCGCGGGCAGCTGCGGCGCCGGCCGGGCGTCCAGGCCCAGATCGAATACGGCCGGCGGCGCGCCGACACGGCCTACGCCACAACCGGCCAGCGCCAGGGTCAGGATCAGGATCGCGCTACGCATCTTCATTTCGGCTGTCTCCCAAAACCGGCGAAGCCGGCCTCGCCCGGCCCGGGCGCCGCTGGCGCCGGTCCGAACAATAACGATTGCGGCGTGTTGTCCACGCGGCGCAGGGTAGAGGTGGCGCCGCGCGCGGCCTCGGTGACGCTGGACGCCATGCCGGTGATGGCCGGCAGCGTCTCGTTGTCCAGGCGCGAGGCGGCATAGGCGATATCGCTGAGGCTGCGCGTGGCCATGGCCAGCGCGCCGTCGGGCGCGTTCAGGCGCGCCAGCGACTGCCGCGCCTGTTGCGCCAGGTCCGCCACCTCACGCGCCGCGCGGTCGGCCTGGCGCGAGGTGTTGCCCAGCGCGTCGACCAGCGGCCCCAGCTTGGCCAGGGTCGGCCCCAGGTCGCGGCTGGCCTCTTTCAGCGACTGGGTGATGTCGGTGGCGTTCTGCAGGCTGGCGGTCAGCGCCTGCACGTTCTGTTCGCTCAACAGGCGGCGCAACTGCTCGGTGGCGTCTTCGACGTTGGAAATCAGCCGTCCGCCGCGCTGCTCGATGCGGTCCAGGAAACCCGGGCGCAGCGGAATCGCCGCGGGGTTGGCCTCGGTCGATGCCAGGCGCTTGAACGAGCTGCCGTCGTCGCGCAGCTCGACGTTGGCCATGCCGGTCACGCCCTGCACGCCCAGTTCGGCCCAGGTCGATTCGGTGATGGGCGTGTTCGGCGCCACGCCGATGCGGATGCGCACCTGGCCCGGCTTGTCGGGGTTGAGCGCGAGCGCCTGCACCTTGCCCACCGGCACCCCTTGATAGCGCACGGTCGACTGCGGATTGAGCCCGCTGACGGCCGTGGCCGAGATGATTTCATAGGTTTGCAGTTTGGTCCGGTCGCGGCCGATCCAGACGGCCACCAGCGCAGCGGCGGCCAGCAGGACCAGCGTGAAGATGCCGGCCATGAGCGCGTGACTACGGTTTTCCATGATGCGTTCCCTTCGGCGCCATGTCCCCGAGCGCGCGCAAGCCGCGCTCGCCCAGGAAGAATGTGTGTATGAACGGGTGGTCGACCTTCAGCACTTCCGGCACCGTGTCGCATACGATCACCCGCTTGTCCGCCAGCACGGCGACACGGGTGGCCAGCGCGAGCAGCGTGTCCAGATCGTGCGTCACCATGACGACGGTAAAGCCCAACTGCCGGTGCAGACTGCGCACCAGGTCCACGAATTCGTCCGAACGCAGCGGATCCAGGCCCGCCGTGGGTTCGTCCAGGAACACCAGTTCCGGGTCCAGCGACAGCGCACGCGCCAGCGCCACGCGCTTGATCATGCCGCCGGACAGGTCGGACGGCCGCTTGCCGGCATCCTGCGCCGACAGGCCGACCATCGCCAGGCGGCACATCACCACGTCGTGCACCAGGTCCTCCGGCACCGTGCGCAACTCGCGCAGCGGCAGCGCGACGTTGTCGTACACCGACAGCGCCGAGAACAGCGCGCCCGCCTGGAACAGCATGCCCCAGCGGTACGACAGGCGCCGGCGTTCGCTCGGCGTCAGTTCCGACAACGTGTTGCCCAGCACCCGGATGGTGCCGGCCGCCGGCCGGTCCAGCCCGATGATCTGCCGCAGCAGCACCGTCTTGCCGGTGCCCGACCCGCCCACCAGCACCAGGATCTCGCCCGGAAAGACGGTCAGGTCCAGATTGTCGTGCACCACGTGGTCGCCGAAGGCGGTCCGCAGCCCGCGCACCGTGATGACCGGGGCGACCGTGACGTGCTCTTCGGTGAACAGGCGTTGTTGCTCGGCGCCGGCCATCAGATGCCCACCGAACTGAAAATGACCGCGTACAGCGCGTCCAGCAGGATCACCCCGGTGATCGAGGTGACCACGGAGGTCGTGGTGCCGCGCCCCAGGCTTTCCGTATTGGGCTGGATGCGCAGGCCGAAATGGCAGGCGATCAGCGCGATCAGGATGCCGAAGGTCACGCCCTTCAGGATGCCGATCCAGTAATTGGTCAGGGAAATGGCATCCGGCAGCGATTGCAGGAACCACTGCGCCGACACCCCCAGCTGCACCTGCGCCGCCAGCATCCCGCCCAGGATCGCCATGGCGTCGGTCCACAGCACCAGCAGCGGCATGGTCACGGCCAGCGCCACCACCCGCGGCAGGATCAGCCGCTGGCCATGCGAAATGCCCATCACCAGCATCGCGTCCAGTTCCTGCGTGACCCGCATGACGCCGATCTGCGCGGTGATGGCCGACCCGGAGCGGCCCGCCACCAGGATGGCGGCCAGCACCGGCCCCAGCTCGCGCACGATCGACACGCCCAGCAGCCGGACGATGAAGCGGTCGGCGCCGATCATCTGCAACTGCTGGGCGGACAGGTACGACAGCACCACGCCGATCAGGAAGCCCACCAGCGCGGTGATGCCCAGCGCCTGCGCCCCCGTGCGGTAGACCTGGGCCGAAATCTCGCGCCACGGGCCCCGCGACGGCCGCCGCAGCATGCCGAACAGGTCCAGGACGAGCTGCCCCAGCATGATCAGCAGCGCGCGGCCGTTCTCGACCGCCTGCAGCACGGCATCGCCCACGGCGCGCAGCCAGCCCCACGAGGGCTCGGGACGCGGCGGCGCCTGCTTGCCGCCCTTGTTCGTCGCCAGGGCGGTGAACACATCCTGCTGGCCGGCCGACCAGCGCACGCGCTCGGGCAGCTTTTCATCCCAGGCCTGCCAGATCAGCAGTGCGCCGATGGTGTCGAGGCGGCTGATGCCCTGCAGGTCCCAGCGCACGCCGGCGGCGGCGGCCTTGGCCATGGCCGCGCGGCGACGCTCGACCTCGCCCGGCTCGGCCAGCGCCAGCACGCTCCAGTCGCCCCCGACGTGGCACACGCCCGCTTCCTGGCGGAAGGGCGCGGCGGCGGTGGACGCGGACGGGGCGGAATGCGGCATGAATGCAGGGTCGCAATGCAAAATGTATCGCCCATCATATACGCTGCGCACGACGCGGCGCGAACGCGGCCCGCGCGTGCCCTACAATCGGCGCCATGTCCGCTCAAGTCCGCCCCACCGACCTGCCCGCGCCCGACGATCTCGCGCGGATGCTGGGTTCACGCCTGCCCGCTTTCCAAGATGTCGCCTGGATCTCCAGCACCGGCTCCACCAACGCCGACCTGCTGGCCCGCGCCCGCGCTGGCGGCGGCGCCGGCAAGCCCTGGCTGCTGGGCACCCATCTGCAGGAAACGGGCCGCGGCCGCGCCGGCCGCCCCTGGCAGAACCGGGTGGGCGCGGCGCTGATGTTCTCGTGCGCCTTCGACGTGCACCTGCCGGCCGCCCAGCTGCCGGCGCTGTCGCCACTGGCCGGCCTGGCCGCCTGCGAGGCGCTGCGCGCCGTGGGCGGCCCCGGCGCCGAAGGCCTCTGCATGAAATGGCCCAACGACGTGCAATGGCACGACGCCAAGCTGGCCGGCGTGCTGGTCGAGACCACCCGCAACCCCGGCGGCCGCGAGACCGGCTACACCGTCGTCATCGGCATGGGCGTCAACCTGTTCGATGCCGGCGCGCTGTCGCAGGCGCTGGGCCGCCAGGTCGCCGACTGGAGCTGTGTCACCGAACACGCGCCAGGCCATGCCGCCACCGCCGCGGACCTGGTCTGTGCGGCGGCGACCGCCTGGCACGAGGCCGTGCGGACGCTGGAACGCGAGGGTTTCGCCGCCTTTTCCAGGCGCTTCGACCAGGTCGACGCGCTGGCCGGCCGCCCGGTCAACGTGCTGGACAAGGGCGATGTGGTCCTGAGCGGCACCGCCTGCGGCGTCGACGGCCAGGGCCGCCTGCTGGTGCAAACGCCCCAGGGCGCCATGCCGATCTCGGTCGGTGAAATCTCGATTCGACGCCAAGCATGATTATCCTCATCGACTCCGGCAACAGCCGCCTCAAAGTGGGCTGGCTGGACCCCAGCAGCCCGGACATGCCGCGCGAGCCGGCCGCCGTCGCCTTCGACGGCCTGGACCTGGACGCCCTGGACCGCTGGCTCGCCGCCCTGCCGCAGCGGCCATCGCGCGCGCTGGGCGTGAACGTGGCCGGCGCCGAGCGCGGCGCCGCCATCTCGACCATCCTGCAGCGCCACGGCTGCGCCGTGACCTGGGCCACCTCGCAGGCCACCACCCTGGGGCTGGTCAACCACTACAAGACGCCATCGCAGCTGGGCGCGGACCGCTGGGCCTCGCTGCTGGGCGTGCTGTCGCGCCTGCCCGGCGCCCATCCGCCCTTCCTGCTGGCCAGCTTCGGCACCGCCACCACCATCGATACCGTGGGACCGGACAACGTCTTCGCCGGCGGCCTGATCCTGCCGGGCCCGGCCATGATGCGCAACGCGCTGGCCCACGGCACGGCCAACCTGCCGATCGCCGACGGCCAGGTGGCGGCCTATCCCACCGACACGCACGAGGCCATCGCCTCCGGCATCGCCGCCGCGCAGGCCGGCGCGGTGGTGCGCCAGTGGCTCGCCGGCCGCCAGCGCTACGGGCAGGCGCCGCAGATCTTCGCCGCCGGCGGCGGCTGGCCCGAGGTGCACCAGGAAATCGAACGCCTGCTGGCCGATGCCGGCGGCGCATTCGGCGCCGCGCCGGTGCCGATCTACCTGAACCACCCCGTCCTGGACGGACTGGCCGCCATCGCGCGCGCCAATCCGGCAGCGAACGCCTGACGAGGCCGCGGCATGCGAGTGCTCTTCATCCTGATCCTGTTGGCCAACCTGGGCGTCTACGCGCTCGGCCAAGGCTGGCTGGGCGTGCGCCCGGAAGACGAGGGGCGCGATCCGCGCCGCTTCAGCCAGGAGCTGAACCCCGGCGCGGTCACGCTGGTGCCGCGCAAGCCCGCCTGACGGTGTGACGACCTAAAGGGCCGCCAAGCTCAGCGCAACCAGGGCGCCAGCGCGTCCATCGTCCGCACCGTGGCGCCGGCATGGCTGGCGAACCAGGCGCGCGCCGCGTCCCCTGCCGCCTGCCTGGCGGCAGGGTCGGCCACCAGGGCCAGCGCGGCCTGCACGGCCTGCTCCGGGTCCGGCTGGCGCTGCGCGGCGCCGGCCTCGATGGCATCGCTGGCCGCCTGCTGGAAATTGAACGTGTGCGGCCCGACGATCACCGGCACGCCCGCGGCGCAAGCCTCGATCAGGTTCTGGCCGCCCAGCGGGGCAAAACTGCCCGCCACCACCGCCACGTCCGCGGCGGCGTAATAGAAAGCCATTTCGCCCAGCGTATCGCCCAGCAGCACCGTCGTCTCCGGACCGGGCGCCTGTCCCGACGACCGCCGCACGTGGGCCAGGCCAGCCTGCGCCAGCAGCGCGGCGGCCTCGTCGAACCGCTGCGGGTGGCGTGGAATCAACAGGAACAGCGGTGCGCCGGGCATGGCGGCATGGCGCTTGATGGCCTCGATGAACGGCGCATCCTCACCTTCGCGCGTGCTTGCCAGGGCGATCACCGGGCGGCCCAGGCGGACGCGCCAGGCCTGTCCCGCCTCGACCTGGGCCGCGGGCAGGGACAGATCGAACTTCAGGTTGCCGGACACCGTGGGGCGCGGCGCGCCGGCCCGGGCCAGCCGCTCGGCGTCCGGCGCCGTCTGCGCCAGCACCAAGTCCAGCCCCGCCAGCGCCTCGCGCATGACCCCGCCCATGCGGCCGGCCTGCCGCAGCGACGATTCGGAGAACCGCGCGCTCACCAGCGCCATCGGCAGCTTGGCGCGCCGCGCCGCGGCCAGCAGGTTGGGCCAGATCTCGCGCTCGATCAGGATGCCGCAACGCGGCGCGGCGGCAGCCAGGAAGCGCCGCGTGGCGCCGGGAAAATCGTAGGGCAGCCAGGCCTGGCGCAATTGGCCGCGGGCGATGGCGTCCGCGAACAGCCGCGCGCCCTCGGCCCGGCCGGTGGCGGTGATGTGGGTCAGCAGCACCGGCAAGCCGCGATCCAGCAGGGCCTGCAGCAGCGGTTGCGCGGCGCGCGTCTCGCCCAGGCTGACGGCATGGACCCAGACCGGCGCTTGCGCGGGACCGGCGGCGGTCGCATCGCTGGATTCAGCCTGGCCTGGCGCGGCCCGGCCTGACGCGGCCCGACCTGACGCGGCCCGACCAAACCGCTCCGGAGAGAAGATCTGCCATTCACCGCCGGCGCGCTTGGCGCGGCGGGCCATCCATAGCCAGACCAGGGGGGCCAGCGCCCGCAACCCCAGGGTATAGACGGCGCGGTTCATCAGCGCGCGGCCAGCGCCTGCTCCACCGACGCCATGACCGCCTCGCGCGAGGGCGACGCGCCGCGATCGCCGAGACTGGCCGTGTAATTCGAGCCGACCAGGGGCGTGCGCACCGGTGTGGATGCACGGTAGATGCCGATGGTGGGACGGCCCAGCGCCGCCGACAGATGGGTCAGGCCGCTGTCCAGCCCGACCATCAGGCGCGAACCGGCCAGCAGCCGCGCCACCGACGTCAGGTCCATGCGCGGCATCACCTCGACGTCTTCCATGCCCGCCACCAGCAGCTTGGCTCGTTCCGCCTCCCTGTCATTGCCGGCCAGCAATTTCAGCGCACAGCCCGCATCGCGCAAGCGGCGGAACACTGCGCGCCAGTCATCTTCGGGCCAGAGTTTGTCGTCACGGCTCGCCGAAGGCATGATCACCGCGTAATCCTGGCTGGTATCCAAGTGCAGCACCCGCGACACTTCCTGTCCATGGCCTTCTCGGGACACGTCCTCGGCGGGCGGACTGATGGATTGTCGACAAAATTCCTGTAGACCGAAATCCGGGTGGCCAGAATAGGTGTAGCCAAATGTCAACGCTGCCAACTTCCGCTGGCGAACGACTGCCGGTTGCCAGAACTCGACTCGATGGCGGACGTTATAGAATAGGCTCGCCAATGGCTCCCGCGCAGACCGCCAATCCAGACCATGCTTGACACCTCGCGTCTGGCGGACTAGCCATGCCGACTTCAACAGTGCCTGCATGTCCAAAATGATATCGAATTCTTCAGCACGCAAGCGTTGTGCCAGCGCCTTCCGCTCAGCCCGGACTTCCGAGGACCACCAGGATTTCCGCCAACGGCGATGAGCAACTTTTATTACTTCGTGAACGCCTGGATGCCAGCTAGGAATCTCCGCGAATGCCTCCTCGACTATCCAGCTAATCCGCGCCTCCGGCACATGCCGAACGATGTCGGATATGGCGGGCAGCATGTGAACCAGATCCCCAAGGGATGACGTGCGAACGATAAGGATACGGGGATGTTTCATTTAGGTAGAATTCTATAATGCCGATCACATTGCTAGCTTCACTTTCTGCGCGCCTGTTGAACTTGCCGCGAGCATACAAGCGTATTGCGACTATTGTTGTTGACGCTGCACTGTTGTTCGTGTCGTTTTACGCTGCCCTTTGGCTACGCTTCGACTTCCTGTACTTCTCCAGGGAATACGGCCTCTACTCCGTCATCGCCGTACTCAGCGCGCTGTGTGGCATGTATCTTCTGGGAGCCTACCATTTCACCCTGAGATCGTTCAACGGGCGCACGCTCCTGTCGATCACAGGCGGCATTGTGCTATCGATCATGGCGATCGGCACGATCGACCTGTTCTTGAGAATTCTACCTGCCGTGCTCTCGCGCGGCTTTTTGGTTCTTTACGTCCTGCTGGCAATCACGATGCTCGCACTGTCGCGAGTCTTGCTACGCACTGCGTTCGGGGGGACCCTGTTTCCAGAGACCCGCCGAATCCCCGTCATCATCTATGGCGCGGGCAAGGCGGGACAACAGTTGGCCAACGCATTGCGCGCAACACCGCACTACCGACCGGTGGCATTGGTGGACGATGAACGCGCCAAGCAGAAGCTGTGGATCGCCGGCCTGCGCACCTACGCGCCTTCGAGCATCCCGGCATTGATCGATCGGTACCAGATCGAACAGCTCTTCATCGCGATGCCTAGCGCCGCCCGTAGCCGGCTGCGTGAAATTGCTCTGGATCTTGCGTCGTATCACTTGCAGATCCGCAGTCTCCCGCCTTTGGCCGAGCTCATCGATAGCGAGATCGACCATCGAAAGCTGCGCACCATCCGGATCGAGGACTTGCTCGGCCGCGACCCTGTCCCGCCCATTCCCGATCTGATCAGCAAGTGCGTGACGGGCAAATCCGTCATGGTGACAGGCGCTGGCGGCTCCATCGGATCCGAGCTCTGTAGCCAGATCCTGGCGCAAGGACCCACCAGACTGGTCATGCTGGAGGTGTCCGAAGCCGCGCTTTACACCACGGAGCAATACCTGCGCATTCATCACCGCGATTGCACCGTCGAGATCATCCCCATCCTCGGGAACGTACGCCATCGGGAATACTGCCTTGAGCAGATCCGCAGGTACGGCGTGCAAACCGTGTATCACGCCGCGGCATATAAGCATGTCCCCATCGTCGAACACAATATTTCAGAGGGCATCCTGAATAACGCGTTTGGCACCCTGAATATGGTGCAGGCCGCAATTGAAGCTCGTGTCGAGCATTTCGTGCTTGTTTCGACCGACAAGGCCGTGCGTCCGACCAACATCATGGGGACCACCAAGCGCCTTGCAGAGCTCATCCTTCAAGCGCACTCGCGTGCGCAGAGCTGGACCCAACTGTGCATGGTGCGGTTTGGCAATGTGCTTGGCAGCTCCGGCAGCGTAGTCCCCCTGTTTCGCAATCAAATCCAAGCGGGCGGCCCCGTCACCATCACCCACCCGGACATCATCCGGTACTTCATGACCATCCCCGAGGCCGCCCAACTGGTGATGCAGGCTGGCGCGATGGGCAAGGGCGGCGAGGTATTCGTGCTCGACATGGGCGAACCGGTCAAGATCGTCGATCTGGCGCGCCGCATGATTCAACTATCGGGCCTGGAAGTCCGCGACGCCGACAATCCCGCGGGCGATATCGAAATACGCGTGACCGGGTTACGTCCAGGCGAAAAGCTCTATGAAGAGCTCCTGATTGGCGAAAACGTCGAAAAGACTGGCCATGAACGCATCATGCGAGCCAATGAACATGAACTCGAGTATGGCGAACTCATGGCCGGTCTTGAGCGCCTGGCCGCAGCATTGCGCGAAAACCGCCTCTTCGACGCGGTGACCTGCCTCAAGGAGCTGGTGCCCGAATACGTGTGCCAGCTCGACATGGGTCGCATCCCCAACCATCACCATCTCGTCACACAATGAACACGTTCATCATTGCCGAAGCCGGAGTCAATCACAACGGTGATACCGCTCTTGCTCTAGAGCTAGTAGACATTGCCGCGGACGCCGGGGCAGATGCCATCAAGTTTCAAACTTTTAGCGCCGACCGGCTCGTCCGTGAAGGAGCGCCCAAGGCGGAATACCAGCGCACCCAAACGGGAGACGGCGATCAGCACCAGATGCTGAAGGCGCTGGAATTGCCGGATGCATCGTATGAAGCGCTGGTCCAGCGTTGCGCGGCCCGCGGCATCGAATTCATGTCGACGCCCTTCGACGAAGAAGCCGCGTCTTTCCTCATTGGCCTGGGCATGCGCCGCATCAAAGTCCCTTCCGGCGAAATCACCAACATCCCATTCCTGAAGGTGCTGGCGGCCTACGGCGTGCCGCTCATCCTGTCCACCGGGATGGCGAACCTGCAAGAAGTCGAAGCGGCGGTTGCGGCGGTGCGGGCCACGCGCGAGGCGCTCGGCCATACCGGCGAGCTGGCCGACTACGTAACGGTCCTGCACTGCACGTCCAACTATCCAGCGGCAGCTGTCGACGTTAACTTGCGCGCGATGGCCACCATGCGCCAGGCGCTGAATTTGCCCATCGGATATTCGGACCATACCGACGGTATCTCCATTTCGATCGCTGCGGTCGCGCAGGGCGCGACCGTCATCGAGAAGCACTTCACGATCAGCCGTGACATGAAGGGCCCGGATCACAAAGCGTCGCTTGAGCCGGCCGAATTGCGCGCCATGGTTCAGAGCATCCGGCTGGTGGAACAGGCCCAGGGTGATGGCGTGAAAACGCCCGCGCAAAAGGAACTGGCAGTACGAGACTTGGTACGACGCAGCGTCACGTCCACCGCCGCGATCAAGAAAGGTGAGGTCTTCGGCGCTCATAACCTGACCTTGCTGCGCCCAGGCACGGGTATCGCTCCCGCTGAATTGGCCAATCTGTACGGCAAGACCGCCACGCACGATATCCCCTCCAGAACCACCTTGACCTGGACTGACGTCGAGTAGCCCGACCATGCGACGCATCGTCTATATCTCCGGCACTCGGGCCGACTACGGCCTGATGGCGGCCACATTGCACAGGATCCAGGCTGATCCTGCCTGCCAGTTGAGCCTCATTGTCACGGGGATGCACCTCTCTCCCGAGTATGGCAATACCGTGGCGGAAATCGAGCACGATGGCCTGCCCATCCTGGCCCGCGTCATGCTCCCCATGAATACCGGCACGGGCGCGGGGATGGCCCGCGCGATCGGGTACATGGTCATGCAATTCAGCGACGTCCTCGAACAAGCCCGGCCGGACATCGTCTTGCTGCTCGGTGACCGGGGTGAAATGCTGGCCGGCGCCATCGCTGCCGCACACCTGGGCATCCCGATCGTGCATATCCATGGCGGCGAGCGTTCCGGCACGATTGACGAACCCGTGCGGCACGCCATTTCCAAACTTGCTCATTGGCATTGCGTCGCCACCCAGCAGTCGCGCGACCGTCTGATCAGCATGGGCGAGCAACCACGACACATTACCGTCACCGGCGCACCCGGACTGGACGGACTAGCCGAAACGCCCCGCGCGAATCGTGCGGAACTTTGCCAATCGCAAGGCCTGGACCCCGATTTGCCCCTGGCGCTGATGGTGTTTCACCCCGTCGTGCAAGAAGCCGACCGCGCCGCCGAGCAGGTCGATACGCTGCTGCGGGCCGTCCTCGCCCACGGTTACCAGTTATTGGCGCTGAAACCCAATTCCGATGCAGGTAGCACGGCGGTGGCCCAGGTTCTGGAGTCTCTGAGGGACAGGCCCGATGTCCGCGTGCTCACGCATCTGAGGCGCCCGGAGTTCATCGCCTGGATGGCCGCGGCCGACCTGATGATCGGCAACTCCAGCAGCGGCATTATCGAGGCCGCCACATTCGGCACGCCCGTCATCAATGTGGGGTCACGCCAGAACCTGCGCGAGCGCAATCCGAATGTCCTGGATTGCGACACCGACGCAGCGTCTATCGAGGCCGCGCTCAAGCATTTGCAACAGAGCCCCGGCCACATGTCTTCGGCCAACGTCTATGGCGACGGCCATGCCAGCGAACGCATCGCAGCGCTGCTGACGACGATGCCTCTGGACGATTCGGTCTTGATGAAATCCAATGCCTACTAGCCAGGTCCTGATAGTCGGCGCGGGCGGCCATGCCAAAGTGGTCTTGGATGCCCTGCTGCTCATGGGCGGCTACTCACCCGTCGTCATCGATGACAACCCCGCCCTGGACGGCACGACATTGCTGCATGTCGGCGTTCGCGCGCCGCTGGATGACTCGATGTTCCGTGATCAGTATTTCCATATCGCCATTGGTTCAAATATCGCGCGGGCAAAACTGTTCGCGCGATTCGTTCGCGCTGGCGGCAAACCACTGACCATCGCACATCCGACGGCATGCATTTCCCCGCATGCCCGCATCGCCGACGGCGTATTCATCGCCGCGCGCGCCGTCGTGGCTCCCGCGAGCCGCATCGAATCCGGGGTCATCGTCAATCACGGCGCCATCATCGATCACGACTGCATCGTGGGCCAACATGCCCATATCGCTCCGCAAGCCTCGCTCGCCGGTGGCGTTCAGATCGGCGAACAGGTCATGATTGGCGCGGGCGCAAACATCCTGCCTGGGCTGAAGATCGATTCACGCGCTACCGTCGGCGCGGGCGCAGTCCTGCGCAACGATGTCGGTCCGGACTCCCTGTGGGCGGGCGTTCCCGCCGTTCTGCGAAAGGCAGCGGCGACATGAAGATACTCATCATCGGAACAGGGTCGATCGGCCAGCGCCATATCAACAGCCTGAAATCGCTGCGCCAGGACCTCGGTTGGGTGCTGCTGCGGTCCCGCGTCTACCACGATGCGCTCAGCGCGAGCCTGGACGCGATCGTGTGCGACAACGTCGACGACGCCCTCGCCCAGCAGCCGGACCTCGCCGTCATCGCCAGCCCCTCCTCTCTGCATATCGAAGTCCTGCCCAAGCTGCTTGACGCCGGCATCGCGCTGTACATCGAGAAGCCTGTCGTGACGAATCGCGCGCAGCTCGCCCAGCTCATCGAGGCGGCAAACAGACACCGCGGCAAGGCGCCGACTCTGGTGGGCTGCAATCTCCGATTCCTGCCAGCGCTAGCGCAGATGCGCCAGCGGCTGCTTGAGACAGATATGGGAGCAATCGTGCGCGGCGACTTCCAGGCGGGCCAATGGCTGCCCGACTGGAGACCCGCGAGCGACTACCGCAAGAGCTACAGCGCCTCGCACGCGCTGGGGGGCGGTGTCATGCTGGATCTCATCCACGAGGTGGATGCCGCTCGCTGGCTGCTGGGCGAATTCGATAGCGTCAAGGCGTTTTCGGGCAAGTTGAGCTCGCTTGAGATCGAGACGGAAGACGTGGCCTGCATCGCGATGCGAGCCCGGCAAGGAACGCTGGCGACCGTCAGCGTCGACTACATCTCGCGCCAGCCCTTGCGGCGCTATCTCGTCGTCACGGAGTCGGGCACCCTGGTCTGTGACCTGATCGGCAAGACGCTCCATCTGACCCAGGCGGGCGGTCGTCAACTGCTTTTGACCAATGACCCGGCAGACTTCGACGTGGCTGCCACATACCCCTCAGCCATGGCCGAGTTGCTCAGTGCCCTGGATACCAATCGAGAAACCAGTCAACCACTTACCGAAGGCATCGCCAGCCTGGACTTGTTGTTGCGAGCCCGAGAAGCCTGCCGAAATCCATGAAAACCATTGCTACTATCTGCGCACGCGGGGGATCTGTTGGCGTGCCCCGCAAGAATATTCGACTGCTGCACGGCAAACCGCTGATTACTCACACGATTGAGCAAGCGCTTGCCTGCGACCTGATCGACGAAGTCTACGTTTCGACCGATGACGACGAGATCGCCGACGTTGCGCGCCACGCGGGCGCGCTGGTGCCGCTGCTGCGTCCGGCCCATCTTGCTACCAGCGAGGCCGGTAAATTGCCGGTGATTCAACACATGGCCGATTGGGTAAACGCGAACGCGGGCCCTGTCGGACGGGTCGTTGATCTCGACGCCACATCCCCGCTGCGCAATGCGCAGGACATCGTTGACTGCATCGCCCTGCTGGACGACGATACCGATGTGGTGATCACGGGATACGAGGCCGAAAAGAATCCATATTTCAACATGGTGGAGCGTCAGCCGAACGGCAATATCGGTCTGGTCAAAGTGCCCGACCAGGCCGTGCTGGGTCGCCAACACGCTCCAAAGGTCTATGCGATGAATGCATCGATCTATGTGTGGCATTACCATTCCCTGACAAAGGGCTTGTGGAACGGACGCACGCGGCTGCATGTCATGCCGCGCGAAAGATCAATCGATATCGATAGCGAAATCGACTTCCGCATTGTCGAGCTGATCATGGCATCCGCGCAGACGACTCAAGGCAAACAATGACTGACTTCACCCTGACCGGAAAAACCATCCTGCTCACAGGCGCTGCTGGCATCCTGGGCTCACGACTGACCCGCCACCTTCTGGATGCCGGCGCACAGACTGTCATTGCGCTCGACCATTCCGAAGCAGCCTTGCGCACACTGGAACAGGATATCGGCGAGCCGTCCCGCTTGCGCGCTGAATGCGTCGACATCACGTCCAAGCCCGCACTGGAAGCGATCCGCGAACGCCTCGGCGCCGACATGCCCGCCATCGATGTATTGATCAACAACGCTGCGACCAAAAGTCCGAACTTCTTCGAGCCGTTCGAAACGTTCCCCCGAGACGACTGGGACATGGTCATGGACGTCAACGTGACCGGCGCCATGCATTGTTGCCAGGTGTTCGGGACCCCGATGGCGCAGGCCGGTCGAGGCAGCATCATCAACACCCTGTCCATCTATGGAATCGTCGCCCCCGATCAGCGCATATACGAAGGCTCCAGCTATCTGGGAAGAGCCATCAACACTCCCGCCATCTACAGCGTCAGCAAGGCCGCCCTCTGGGGCCTGACTCACTACCTGTCGTCTTATTGGGGCGCTCAGGGTGTGCGCGTCAATGCCGTGACTCCCGGAGGTATATTCAGCGGACAGAACACGACCTTCGTTGACCGCTACTCCGCGCGAGTGCCGCTCAACCGCATGGCGCAACCTGATGAACTCATGGGGGCCTATCTGTACTTGGCCTCGGACGCATCCTCGTACACTACAGGCCAGAATCTCGTCGTTGATGGCGGCCTGACCGTTTGGTAAATGAGACAAGACATGAAACCTACCGAGAAAAAGAGTCCGATCACAGAGCTCTGCGTTACGCGGGGTGTCACGCTGCGCGAAGCGTTGGAGCGATTGAACCAATCCAACCACGCGCACGGCATGCTGCTCTTGGTCTCGCCGAACGGGCAGCTGGAACGCACGGTGACCGACGGGGACTTGCGCCGTCTCATTCTCAATGGGGCAACGCTGGAAAAAACGCTGGATACGCTGGATCGCACGACCCCCATCGTTCTGACGGAAGGGTATACCCGCCATACCGCGCTGGAACTGATGAACCAGCACGACATCAACCATCTTCCAGTCACGGATGCTCAAGGCAGGCCGATCAAGGTAGTAACGAGAGCAGACCTGGACGCTCAAGTTTTCCTTTCGTCACCCCACTTGGGAGAGCTGGAGCGAGAGTACGTCGAAGAAGCTTTCCGTACCAACTGGATTGCTCCGCTGGGGCCAAACGTCGACAATTTCGAAAAGGAACTGGCAGCCTATGTTGGCATCGGTCACGCTGCCGCGCTCAGCTCGGGCACCGCTGCGATTCATTTGGCGTTGCGCATATTGGGAGTCACCACGGGTGACACCGTGTTCTGCTCTTCGCTGACGTTTTCGGCTAGCGCGAACCCGATTGTCTACCAGGGAGCGCAACCCGTTTTCATCGATGCGGAGCCAGAAAGCTGGAACATGTCGCCGCAGGCGCTCGCGCGCGCGTTTGAAGATGCCAAGCGCAAGGGAAAACTGCCCAAGGCGGTGATCGTGGTGAACCTGTACGGCCAGAGCGCCGACATGGACCCGATCCTTGCCCTTTGCGACCAGTACGGAGTACCCCTGGTTGAAGACGCCGCCGAGTCCCTCGGCGCACGCTACAAAGGTCGCGCCAGCGGCACTTTCGGCGCCATCGGCATCTACTCGTTCAACGGCAACAAGATCATCACCACGTCGGGTGGCGGCATGCTCGTGTCGAATGACAAAGCGATCGTCGACCGGGCCCGTTTCCTGTCCACTCAGGCCCGGGATCCGGCCCCGCACTATCAGCACAGCGAAATCGGCTTCAATTACCGCATGAGCAACATCCTGGCGGGCGTCGGCCGAGGACAGCTCAAGGTGCTGGAGGACCGGGTACAAAGCCGGCGACACGTCTACGCCCAGTACCTCGACCGCTTCCAGCGCGTGCCTGGCGTGCACATGATGCCGGAACCCGATTGGAGTTTCTCGACTCACTGGTTGAGCGCGCTCACGCTGGATCCGAAGATCGGGGTCACTCCCGCCGATTTGATCCAGGCGCTGGGTGCCGAGCACATCGAAGCGCGTCCAGTCTGGAAGCCGATGCATCTGCAGCCAGTCTTTGCATCTTGCGAGTACTTCAAGCACGGTGAAGAATCCGTTTCCGACGGACTCTTCCACAACGGCATCTGCCTGCCTTCCGGTTCGAACATGAGCGAAGGCCAACTCGAGCGCACCATTGCGTGCATCGAAACGGTACTGAAAAAGCGCAAATAAACGCCTATTCAGGCTTAGAAGGCTTTCAGCAGAATGAGACTGCCGGTGATCCAGTTCAACACTTGAAGCTGGTCACCGCTGCAGCGCACGGTCAAGGGATCGAACAGCCTCCCCTTGCCTCGCCCGAATCCAAGCCGCTCACCACGAGGCATGAAAGCGTGATCAAACGCAAAGACATTGCCTTGCTGCTTGCAGACCGCGTAGAAGCCTTCGGGCCCCTCGCAGATGTCATTCAATAGCAGTATTCCCGGCAGAGCCTGAACCCGGCTGGCAAGACTGCCAAGCTCCACCACGACGATGACGCCCGGGGCGGTCCAATCCGACAGATAGAGCCGATCGCCGATACGGCGCGCGCGATCCACCTGCCGAATAGGCACTTTGACCCCTGCCGCTTGATCGCCGATCGGAAAGACATGGCCGTCGTAATCCACCGCCCAGAGTTCCGCGGCCATGGAGAACATCAGGACAATAGGCCGATGATGTTCCACATGATCAATGGTGCCGTTATCAAATACATCGGCGCCATTTGAAAAAATAGAACCGATGCTAATGCGCCCCGGAGCGATCAGATCCAGCTGACTCGGGTATCCGCAAGATTGCCCGCCGGATTTTCCCTGCCAATGCCACCGGACATTGTCTGGCCCCGAAATCAACAGGAGCCGCCCCCCTCCCTCCAGGTCCAGCCAGTCCCATGGCGCCGGCGCACCGAGCAACTTCTCTCCCTGTACGTCACGCACCACATCGACGTCGCGATCCAGCCAATCCCGCAGGAAGAAGTTCAATTGCTGCAACTTCATGCGCAACGGTCTACGGCTCTTCCCACCTTCAAGCAAGCGCGAGTAGAGCCTGGACGCATGGTCCGCCAGCGCAGTCAACCGCTCGTCACGCTCTTGGTCCGCGCGGCCACCCAGCAGCGCCACGCGGATCAGATCGAGATCGGCTTCCGCCACCGTGTCGATCGTAGCGGCCAATAACCTGTCCACCAAATCGCCGATGGCCGGCTTCTCGGGCAGCCCCTGAACCGACCAGCCATCCGACGGCAAAATATCGTAGAAGACCAGGGGATCCAGCGGCCGCGCAAGAAACGCGGCGACGTCCAGCGTTTCAGGCAACCGCGTCATAACCAAAGATTTTTTCAATGACTTCGAGATGAGCCGCCAGATCGTTCAAACCCACGACAGTCGATTGACCAGCCGGTGCCAGCCAAGCCCGCAGCATTGGCTCAAAGCCGCACTTGACCTCGCCCGAATAGGGCGCCATCAACGTTTGAGGCGCGACGGTCCCGCGTTCGGTGAAAGTCACGCCTTCCATCGGCATCAGGTCGTAGCGCCCCCGCGTTGTGCTCACGCTCAGCCACCAGCGTCCGGCACTGCGCCAATCCGACATGTAGGTGAACGGAATATCTTTGTCAGAGCTTCCAGATCCAGCGAACACGGCGCCCGCGGGATGCCAGGATATGGTGTCCTGGCCGGCAATAACGCTATGCAGCGCCTTGGGCATGCCGATGAGGTCGAATGCCGTTGCTATCACGTGGATGCAGTTGCTGGCCCCCCATCGGGCGAGCTCGAGGGTGGAATAGGCGGTGGCATCAATGCGATGCACCCACTCCGTGAACGAAAACGCGGCACTGGTGACTTCTTCGCCCTTCATGTGCTCGCGCAGCAATTCAACGGAAGGGAAGTACAGACGGTTCAGCGCGACGGCCGCATCAAACGACGGATGAGCCGCAATAAAGGTGCGCAGCGCCTGGCTCGACAGTGCGACAGGCTTTTCGACGAGCACCTTTTTTGCGCCGATGTCGGCCAGCACACTCATCAGGGGCATCAAGCTTTCGATCGCGGATGCCAGCACGACGCCGTCGTACTTTCCACCGACCTTGGCCAGCGTATCCGCCCCACCGCCGAACGCCTGGCCCAATTGCCAATCCCGCGCAAGCTTTTGTGCAGAGGCTTCGGTCCGAGCCAACACATCGATATTCTGAACGCCTACAGCACGCAGTGCCTTGACATACTCGGGGGCAATCCCACCCGCGCCAACCAACAAGATATTCATGAGTTCCAACTCCTCGTGCGCAACAGGCTATTCAGGTGATGGGGCAAGCGAGCTCACGCTCATGCCGCCCGGTCAATTGAACGTTGAACGTCTTCAACATCAGACGATTCATCGCTGCGGATTGCTCCAGGGTCGGCAACAAGCAGCGGCCTTCGCGTTGCTCCGCAAGAATCGGCGCAGTCAGCGCACTCACCCGTGGCACATTGAAGACAAGACCCTGCAATGGGGCAAGATCGCTGACCACTGAACCTGCCGCCTCATCGAACACGACCCGGCCGAATTCGCCTTCCACGCAGATGCGCGGAGCCGCCGCCGGCACCTTGTCGTGGTAAGTCACGCGCAGTCGACCTCCGAGATCATCGGACGCAACGGCCTTGCCCGTGAACTCCACGAAACTGCCGCCCCGCTTGGACTCGTGGACCGGCTTGTCGATTTCCGCCGACAGCTCGCTCACGTTCGAGCCGGTCAGATAGGCAAAGAGATCGACGTAGTGAATGAGATTGCAGCCCATGCCGTCGCCGTCAATGTCTACAGACATGGACAGCTGCTGGCCGGCCGTCAAGGCGCGCAATTTGCAGAGAGCGTCCAGGTAACGGTAGATATGGTTCACGCGGATATCCGCGCCCGCCTCGGCCGCGGCCGTCAACGCGTCATCCAGTTCCGCTTCGCTTTGAAACAGTACCTTCTCGCACAGTACTCGCTTGATCCCCAGGCCAAGCACTGCGCGCAATACCTGCAGACGTCCTGGCGCAGGGGTGGCAATCACGGCCGCATGAAACGGCCCGTGCCGCGCCACATCATCCAATGCGGCGAAAATCAATTCCTTGCCCTGGCAATTCGGCACATCGTGCCATCGCGTACGGGCAACTTCCGCGGCCGCCTGGCTGGGTTCCACCACCACCACGCGCCCGATCCACGGAGCATCTGCCAGACTCTGCAAATGCCGGCTTCCCAGGTTGCCGGCGCCAATTAGTAAGATGCTCTCATTCATAGTCAGGATTTCCAGAAAATTCGGTGTACAGCTTCACGCCAGAGACGGAGATAGGTTCGCTCTTGTTCTTGCCGGTCAACGTGAACCGGTAATAGTCATAACCCGGCGTTGAGCGCAGCGCATACCACTCGGTCGCCCCAAGGGTCAGATCTTCACGGCGGCTGCGCCGATCCAGGTCGACCCAGGATTGACCATCGTTTGATCCTTCAAACACCCAACTGACTGGCGGCTTGCCGTCTGGCTTGGCGTAATTCGGCAGCATGATTTCATAAAGGAACGGCGACGCGCGCTTGGCCCTGCGGGCATCGATTACGATCTGATCGCCATCGCGTCCGGCCCAGGACGTCGTCGCCTTTTCATCCCCCAGCACAGGTGCGGGCTTCACGCCGTCCGCCGTCACCGTGGTAATTGCATCAGGACGCGCCAGGTTGATGCCTACAGCGATCACGGCGCCCGACTCCAGGCGTACGTAAGGTGCGTTGACCCGCATCGTCATATCAACCGCCTTCAGACGCTCTCCCTCGCCGAAAGCCAGGGGAATGCTCCGATCCTCATCGATATGAACGCTGCGACCATCCTGATAGATCAAGTCGAACTCCAGACCCGTGTGCCGCACAGGCGTCAGTTGCCGTTGAATGCGGCTACGCTTTTCGGCTTCTGTCTGCGAATCGCTCAGCTTGAACTGCAACTGGGTCACGACCGGTGCGATACGCCGCCATTCGCTCAGCTCATTCACCGGGACATGCGGGGCGCAGTCGCGCGGTGTGCCAAACAGCGAAACATCATCGTCACGGACTTTGCCACACAGGACGTCGTCCAGCCCCAATGGCGCCACGTAAGGTGAAGAGCCCACCCTCAGCAGCGACACCGCTGGCGAACTGCTGCGGACGATCTCCCAACCATAGGGCAAATTGAAACTTGGCGCCAGACCGTAAGGGCGGTAGAAATTGAAACGCTGGCTCTTCACCAGGTTGGGATAGGCACTGTCGTGCGCCCCGGACCAGAAGACCCAGGACCCCGTAGGCAGATCAAGCGACTCGCCGTTGTCACGCAACTGACGGAACGCCACATTCTTTAAAGAGGGAATCCAGTTTCCCATCACGGAAAAGGCAAATCGTCCCACCGCCGTCAACAGACCCGAATTGCTGTAGACCACCTGAGGCACATGTTGCGCGTTCATGAGCGCACGAGCGCGCAAAAAGTCCGTCAGGGGCATTGTATAAGTCGGGCTTGTGAGCACGACCCAAAGGATCGATGCAAGCGCGCTAAGCGCAATGCCAACCCGGCCCCAACGGCTCACGAGGATTGAGCGCTCCCCCGTCGTGACCGACCCATTGGGCGCGCAGACTGCCAGCGCCAGGATCGCGAACACCATGAGAAGATTCCAGTCGCGCTCCTTGGGGAAGAACAAGGTGGCAATGCTCAGCATTACTACCATCCCCACGACGCCAACCATGTACAGTCCGCAGGGATCACGGCGGAACAAGACACGCCATAGACAGTACCCGCCGATGCCCGCGAAGAACAGGAACAACAACACCGGAGCCGGTATGCCCAGCATCAGCGCGGCGTCCACCAGAAGCACGTGAGACGAATCAGTGCAACGTTCGCCGCCCAACACGCGACCGGATAGCGGAATCACGCAACTCGGGCCATATCCCGACAAGGGCTGCTTTTCAATAGCCTTTATCGCGCCGCCTGCCAGGTCGAAACGGGCCACGTTGGTCTGAGCAAGGATTTCGACCGATGTGCCGTCTCCCTCGATCTTGCGTTCCGCTTTGTCATAGAACACCAGCGACGCAAACATGGGAATGACAAGTATCAACGCCACAATCATCGGGCGATACAGACTGGCCCGCACCCGCCAAAAACAGATCAAGCATGCGACGGCGCCAAGACAGATACCAACACTCAATGCGCGGGTACTGTTCAGCGCCAACGTACAGGCCAGTATTGCAAACCCCGCCACTGGCAACCATTTACGCCGCACGTTCGCCGTCAGCGACACCATGACGAACAGACCAATCGTCAGGAACAGATCCAGGCTGCCGTGGTAATAATATGCTCCACGCACCCGGCGGATGTAGTCCAGTCCGTCTGGAAATTCCAGGATGTAGGCCCAGTCTCCCACCGCCATCTGCGCCAAAGCGATCAACGCCTGGAACACCATGGCCAAGCCGATCGTCGATAGCAATAAGGTGCGATCGCGCTCGGTCTTGACCAAGATCACGACCAAGAATGCAGTCAGGATGAATGCGTACCAGATGGCCGAGGCTGCCATTACGCTACTGACAGACCGCTCGAGCAAGGAGACACTATCGGCGTCCGTCGACAACTCGCGAACGGCGTCATAGAGACTCCATAGCGCATTGCCGAACAACCAGACGCCGAACAGCACCAGCACGATGAGTACATACCGGCCCATCGGGTTGCCGTGCGTATCCCGCCAGCAAAGAAACCCGAGCCCGGCGAAAAGAACACCATCGACGACGAGCAATTGCACTGCCGGCGCGAGGTTGAGCGGATAGCCCATGACATAGTGCACGGCATCCGCCACATACTGAAGCGGCCTGACCAGCAAGCCTGCATGCGAATGTGCCATCGGCAGGAGCATCAATCCCACCAGAGCCAGTCCCAGGACCACACCCAGCCATCGAGGCACTCGGGGATGAAGCACGAGAACGGCGATTGCGAACAATCTACACGCGTCGCCCCAGACGGGAAGGATCGGCAGACTCGCGGCGGTGAACAGCCCCAGGGCAAGCAGAACCAGCAACCTGCCCCGCCAGCGCGTCGCCACGTCATCGGCCGCTAGGGTTGCCGAGGCCTCCTGCGTCGGCCCAGGCTCGCCGAATGCTGCATTCCGCGGGCTCATATACGGGCCTCTCGAATCTCGGCGAGAGTCTTCGCATGTTCATTTTCAAGCACGTCGCAGACACGCTCGGCCGCGTTTCCTGGCGGCGGCAAGGTCTTGCGGGCCGCGGAGAGTTTCCGGGCAAGCGGCGTGTCATTCAGCACCTGTTCCAGACCTTGACCGACTTCCTGCAAATCGCCAAGCACCAGTGCGCCGTCCGCTTCGCTGTAGCTTACCAACTCATCGTATTGGGACAACTGCAGGATGATGGCGGGCTTACCCGTCAGCAGCATCTCCATCGCCACCGTGGACGTAAGCGTGACAACGGCATCCGCCGCGGCCGCCACCACCGGCAACGCATCTTCCGCAGGGCTATGCAACGCCCCTTCGGGAATAACCTCACCACGCGGATCAGTACTGCTGGGGTGCAGTCGTACAACCAGACGCCACCCTGCGCGCCGTGCGCAAAGTTCAGCGAGGAACGCCCTCACCCGCCGGGGCAATTCGGGATTCAACGGTTCGGGCTGCTCCGCCCAGAGAATGAGCTTTTCTTGATCCGCGACTCCATGCCGATGGCGCCATTGCGCACCCAGCTGCTGCAATTCGGGATCATTGAGCGCATCGAATGCCGGATTGCCAGTCACGAAAATACGTTCGCGCATCCGCCCGGCCTCCACCAGGCGATCGACCACGGTCTGCGAATAGACCGTCAGCAGGTGCCCGTTGTCAGGGCGGCGCAACCAAGGCAACTCAAGGATGGCAAAAAGATCGATGACGCAGATGCTGGGAATATGCAGCTGGCAGGCCGCCCGCAATAGCGCGGATTCCATGCGCGGCGAAGCGGTCGCCACTACCCAGTCGGGCTGTTCCGATTTGAGAATGCGGCTGGCGGTGGCCACGGGTGAAAATGCATTGAGACCACGCTCTTCATAAGCAGCCCAAGCCGCGGGCTCTCCGATCTCATCGACCAGATCCCGCATCGAGGCGCCAAGGTAGGCAATGGACTCTTCCTTCGGAATGCCCTTGCCTTCCGTATGGTGCCTCTCGGCCAGCTTGCCACCATACAACGCGACCCGAGCGTCGGTCGCATCCACATAGTCACGGACCGTCCGATGCGCGATGCCCAATCGGCTCAACACCGCGGATGCAGTCGTCAAAGCGAGCGGCACAACCTCGTGACCTCTGTTTTTCAGCGAGCGGATAAGCGGAATGGCGGCGGTGACATGGCCCCCTCCGTAAAACACCAAGAATACTTTCATTATCTCTGGGTCAGTATCAACGTTTCGAATCTGCTCGAATCGTTTGTTCGGCTGAATTATGAGGTCCGAACAAGATTTCCGCGCTGCATCATACAACCGTATGTAACGCTACGTGGTATCCACCAAAGCGACCCGCCGCTCCCACGCCAATGTGCGACAGACTCTGCAACATCATTGTCTGGTCGTCCAGCACATAAGTCCATTCGGACTTCGGCGTGATGACATCAAAATTGTCGTGAAAATAGCGCCCATCACGCGTGCGCAACGCAAGGAATGGTTGCGGACCGAAGACCTGTCCCGCAACCACGTTCACGTAAACGCGATTATTTTCCACCCGAAGCGCAAGCTCCAACGGCTGTATTGATTCGCTTTCAGCACTGACGTGCGCCTGGGCCGCCTCATGGGCACCAGAAAAACGTATTTTCACGTCGGGAAACTCGGCACGCACCTCTTGCAACATGGCGCGCAAGGTTTGGACATCCGGCCGAATATCCCGATAATCGTGATCGGCAAAGGCAAGAATCGCCGATCCATTCTCACTCGCCTGCCTGAAGGCATCTCGCACATGTTCGATCTGCATTACCCGCAAGCGCGTTCCCAGATTCAGACACCGAAAAATCCAGCGCCGGCAGCTTCCGGGGATCTGATAGTCGTCATGGCTCGGATGATAACCAAGCCAATCCGCAGGAGCACGGGACCAATCACCGAACCGACCAAGCTGGGTATCACGCTGAGCCGAGATCGCCGACTCATGCGACTGGCTGGCATAGTCAAAGGGGATCCACTGCTCGAAAAACAGATGCGAGTCCGGGCGCTCGGCATGGAAACCGGGCCGGTTGGTAGTGGGGAACCAGTGGTTATCTATAATGCGTCGCGCAATAGTAGGCATCAAAATATCCATACTATTTGCGAAAGACGTTGCGGCATGAAGTGGATGTCGAGTCAATGACAGCGGGTGAAAATGCCAATCAATTTCGTCGAGCTCGGAATTCGTCTCGCGTATTTTGTCCTGGTAGTAGCGAAAAATATTTCCGTACCCAAAATCCTTACGCCGCGGATTCTCATTCAATCCCAAGTGGTCCATGCAATGCCAGCTATAGACCCAACCACGGCCAAAATCATCGACCATCTGGTTGCGAAAAGGTGCGCTCATGCAATCATCAAGCATCGCGCCCACGTCATGCCAAGTGCGGTTATAGGCCATCAACGAGGGCGAAACGACCTTGGCGACCTCGTCTTCCAGGCCATCCAGCGGAATCTGGCGCTGCTGCAGCTTGATCAGATTCTCACGCGTGGGGGGAAGCACCACGTTAAACAACTGCCGCAGGCGAACAAAGGTATCCGCAAGGCTCTCATCGAGCGGGCCCTCTGTGTCAATGCAGTGCACGACATGTAACGTGGCGTTATTTTTCATGGATAATTTCGCGGCAGTAGCCAATGTAGGTAGGGGAACATTATAGTGCGATGCCCGGGCAAGCCACACTCAAAACCGCCCATGCCGCCCCTACCTGTGCAAAAATTGCGCACTTCCGTCGCACCCCACCATTTCAATCAATGACATGATGACTTTCGCTCTGAGCGCCGGCTCCGCAGCCCATCCCAGGGACGCCCTGGTTGCTCTGCCGTCACGCAACAACTTCGACGTACTGCGCCTTGCCGCGGCGTTCATGGTCGTGTACTCCCATGTTTTGCGCATCTTCGCCCTTGGCCCCTGTCCTGTGTTGCAGTGGTCCGGCTATGACGACCTGGCCACCGTCGGTGTGATCACCTTCTTCGTGATCAGCGGCTTTCTGGTAACGCGTAGCTTGCTTGCCTCGCCCACCATTGGCGGCTACATCGTCAATCGTTCAGTGCGCATCTTCCCCGGCCTGATCGTCTGCATGCTATGGAGCGCCTTGATCCTGGGCCCGATGGTCACAAGCCTGCCCCTGGCAAGCTATTTGTCCCACGAGCGCACGTGGCTCTATCTGCTGAATATTTTCCTGTTTCCGCTGCAAACCGTGCTGCCCGGCGTTTTCGAAGGCCAGCCCCGGCCCTTCACCGTCAACGGTTCTATCTGGACGCTCAGCATCGAGTTCTCGGCTTATCTCATCGCGATAGCCTTGCTGTTTGTCAGGGGTCGCAAGTGGCCGTACGCCCTCGCCCTGGCCATCATTACCGCAGCCTATTTTCTCATTGGTACGGCGACCAATGACAAGACGCTTTGGTATGCGATGCAATCGATCAACAACAATAAAGAAGATTATTTCTTCTGGCTGTATTTTCAACCCGTGAATGCAGCACGCTTCATCGCCTTCTTTTTCATAGGGGCATTATTCAATTGGATCCCCTTGCGCTTCTTGCGACTTGAAGTCGCGGCGATCTTGGCTGTTGTTTATATACTGACTTTCAAGACCAGCGCCTACTATCCCGTGCACTTCATCGCGCTGCCATATATCGTGATGGCCATTGGAGTCCGCCATTCGCAACTGGCCGATGCCATCCACCGGATGGGAGACATCTCCTACGGTGTATACATATATTCCACACCGCTGCAGCAGATGGCGTACTACTACCTGAACGGCAAAGTTTCGCCCGTTGCGGGCGCATGGATCTCGGTCGCGTTCAGCATCGCAGCGGGCCTGTTGTCCTGGTACCTGGTGGAGAAACCCGCCTTGCGACTCAAGCGCTACTCAACGCGCCCTGACGCCCCTTCCCGCCGCGCTACAGCTGATATGCAGCCGAAGTAAGCGATCAAACCGGCTCCCGCGCGCTGCCTGCATCGGGAGCCGGTGTTCCCTAAACCTTGACGGGCTTACGGAAGATTCCTCGCCAGAAGCGCTTGAATGGCGCCCACATATCAAAACCGAATCCCCGCCGGTTAAAATAGTTGTCTGTCACACCATAAACGGGATCGATGTCCTTCCCTTTGTACCTTGTGCCAAACAAGTCATCCCAGAACGAGAACACCACAGCATAGTTTTGATCGAAATGTTCAGGCTTGGACGAATGGTGCAACAGGTGAAAGCGCGGCGACACGATAATCCGGCCAAACCAGCCGAAGCCGACATTGAAATTGGAATGCTGCAATAGAATCACCGCGTGGTGAATCATTGTGTAGACCACATACTCCGGAATACTGGGCCCGACCAGAATCAACGGAATCGCGCGCAGCGGATACTGCATCGCCACTTCGAATGGGTGATTCCTGTGCGCAGTCAGCAGATTCATGCTGAGTGCGGAATGGTGAAACTTGTGCAGTTCCCAAAGCGAGGTCGTTGTGTGAGCGAAGCGGTGAAACCAATACGCCAGGAAATCCGCGACCAGGATGAATACCAGAAATGCCGCCCACGACGGCATATATTGCCCGATGCCGATCTGGACGTTATTGACCAGAATTCCAAAAATAATAAAGGGCCCCAACAAGCCCAACGCCATGACCACCAACCCATCAAGCGATAGCGCGTAATACAGGAACAGATAGAGATCGGTCCGTTCGCTCTTGTCGCCGAACGCAAATCGATACAGCGACGTTTCCCGCATTCCAACCCTGAAATCGCCCCGTTTCCACCAGTAGTAGAAAATCTCGAACACCAGCAAGGCAGTGGCAATTCCGATAATCATCAGAAAACCCACGGACGCCACTACCCCCCAAAAATCATATTTTTCCAGGACATTGTAGAAATAGTAGCTGGCGTAGCTGGAGATCGCAGCAGGTGTAGAAGTGAACAGATAATGCAGCACCAGACGAGGGCGCAGACTGCTGGAACCACTTGCTCCCACGATATAAAACCCGATGCACAATACGACAAGCACCAGACCGAGTCGGAACATGGTTTGTCGAAAATTGAGATCGGGAGTTTCTTCCGAAGCGAGGAACTGGCTTGATCTACTCATAGTTATTCATTGGTTCCACTAATCAGAAATATACCAATTTGTATCTGGCTGAAAACGCACTTATGGGCAGGATAGTGTACACTCTGGCCGCTATAGACGGGTGGACCACGATGAACTACATGCTGATCACGAACTTGCCGGACATCGCCCGGTACGTCGTCAAACACGGAGTAAGTCGTGTGTTTGTCGATCTTGAGTTCACAGGAAAACTGGCCCGCCAGGGTCATTTGAACACTGTCATCAGCCGCCACACGCTAAGCGACGTGGACACCATCCGGCAAGCGGCTCCCGACTCAGACCTGCTGGTACGCATCAATCCCCTGGACGGCAATACCCAGGAGGAAATTGAGCAGGTCTTGATGCGAGGCGCCGACATCATCATGCTTCCGATGTTCGCGGACGCGGCTGCGGTCCGCCAGGTCAGTCAATGGATCGACGGCCGTGCCCGCCTGATTCCCCTGTTGGAAACCGTGGGCGCCACGCGCGCGCTCGCCGAAATCGTCGAGATCGCCGGCGTATCCGAACTCCATATCGGGCTCAACGATCTGCATCTTGAGCTAGGCTGTACCTTCATGTTCGAGCCGCTGGCCAGTGGCCTCATCGACGAACTGGCCGCCATCGTACGCCGCCAGGGTCTCCCCTTCGGCATTGGAGGCATTGCCCGAGTCGGCGAAGGACAATTGCCCGCCGAGGTCATCCTCGGTGAACACGTCCGCCTCGGCTCATCCAGCGTCATTCTGTCGCGCACCTTCCACCGGATGGCGCAGAGCCTCGACGAGCTCAAGTCCAACATGGACTTTGAACACGAAATCGGCAAGCTGAACCAGGCCATCGCCCAATTCGAGGCATCGCCCGCATTGGTGGATGAAAACCGGCTGCGCCTGCGGCGCATCGTGGATGACATTGTCTCGCAGAAGCAAATTGCCGCTGCCGCTGCCGGCTCGGCATCCTAGCCCTAACAACGCCGCCTCGCACCACGACACTCGATGGGCAAAAGCCTGATACGAATGGGAGTAGTCCTGTCCGTCGCCATCTTGGCGGGACGCATTACAGGCTTCCTGCGCGAAATCGTTCTTGCCTCCCACTTCGGCGCCACCGCCCAAGCAGATGCCGCGGTGCTGGTACTGACCCTGCCCGACCTGCTGGTCAATCTGCTGCTCGCTGGAGGGCTTGCAGGAGCACTCGTCCCAGAATTCAAGAGCCTGGACAAAACGCGCGCGGCGAACTTGTTCGTGCAATCCTCCCTGGTGATCGGCGGCCTGTTCGGCATGCTCGCCCTGCTGATCGCGTCGTTTCCAATCCAGGTTCTCGGCTTGCTCGGTCCGGGCCTTGTCGCACAGGCCTATGACGACGGCGCGGTCGCGATGCGGATCATGGCGTGGGCCATTCCGCTGAGCGCTCTGGCCGGCACGACAACCGCCTATCTACAAGCCAACGAACGGTTCCTCTCCAGCGGGCTTGGCACACTGATTTTCAACACGTGCATCATCGCCGTTTTATTGGTCCCCGGCATGAACACATCGTTGATCGTGGCCCTGGCCCTCGCCATCAACGCCGGCGCGTTTTTCCGCTGGGCCGCGCAATTGGCGAATATCCCCCGGGAAAGGCCGCGCAATATCTGGGCCGACTGGCTGATAAACCGCGCCCTGTTGACCCGCTACTTCCAGGCACTCCTGTCCAGCAGCATCCTGCTGGCGGTACCCGTGCTTGCGCGCGCCTACGCCTCTGCCAGCGGCGAAGGAGGCGTCGCCATCTTCAACTACGCCAGCAAGCTGGTCGAACTCCCACTATCCGTATTCATCACGCTGATCGCGTCCATCACGTTCCCCAGGCTATCGAAGCACTTCGCCGCTTCCATCCGATCTCCCGAAGGGTATGCTTTGCTGGGGCAGGCGCTGCGTCTGACGATCCTGCTGTCTGTGTCGATCACGCTGATCTGCGCGTGGTACGCACTACCCCTCGCATCGCTCGTCTATGGCCAGAGCGGCAGCCTGTCCGGCAAGGAACTCGACGATCTCGGCACCTTGGCGGGAATCGGCTTCTTGTCCTTGCCGTTGCAAGGAGCGTGCTATATGCTCGCCACAGCCCTGAACGCGCAAAAGCGCACCCACGTCCCTATGTGGATAAGCGGGTTGTGTGTTGGCGCGATGGCCATCGCCATGGCCTGGTTCGCAGGCGGCCTCGCCGTTGGCTCCGTTATGCTTATACTTAACGCGACCTACGCAGTGATGACGGTTTGCCTATGGATTGCAACCGGCCCGAAACTCTGGGGCAACAACGGAGTATTCGACTCGCGAGTCGTGCTTGCGATCGTGCTGTCATCTGCCGTCTTTGCGATGCTTGCCACCATCCAGACTTACCTCTCCCTGCCGCACTGGATGCTGCTCGGCTGGATTGCGCTGGCCGGCCTCGCGGTCCTCGCCGTGAATCTTTGCGTCGGCATACCAAATCTTAAATCTCTAGTCAGGCGCTGAAAATGCCGACCCTGAAACCCTGATAGGAATCAAATAAATGTGCGGCATTTTTGGCTATTTCGACCGAGACAAGGCAAGTCTCAGCGCAGACACGCTTTCCGCCATGGCGAAGGTACTGCACCATCGCGGGCCGGATGAGAATGGCGTGCATGCCGAGGCTGGCGCCGCACTGGGGAACTGTCGTCTTTCGATTATTGATGTCAAAGATGGGCATCAACCCTTTATCTCCGATGATGGCCAGATCATCCTGGTCCAGAACGGAGAGATTTTCAATCACGTCGAACTCGCTGCGGAATTGGCGGCAAAGGGAGTGCACTGCCGCACCCATTCCGATACCGAGGTACTGCTTCGCCTGTATGAAACAGAGGGCATTTCGTTCATAAGCAAACTCAACGGCATGTTTGCGATCGCCATTCTGGATAAGCGCGAGCAGGCCATGTACCTGATCCGCGATCGAATCGGCGTCAAACCGCTGTACATCGCCGAGCAAGGCAAGCGACTGGTTTTCGGGTCGGAGATCAAGGCCTTGCTGTTGGCGGGCATTCCGGCCGTGCGTGACGAAGAGGCACTGCACCACTATCTGACCTACAACTACGTTCCCGCGCCTTACACCATGTTCAAGGGCGTGCGGCATCTGATGCCCGGACATTGGATGAAAATCAGCGCCGCCGGCAGTTCCGTGCATCAGTGGTGGGATCTGGCCAAGGTGCAGCCACAGCACGGCCGCAGTGAATCCGACTGGATCGAAGAATTCAACGCCATCCTGGACGATGCGGTCCGCATTCGCCTGCGCTCCGACGTGCCAATCGGCGCGTTCCTGTCGGGCGGCGTCGACTCAAGCAGCGTCGTCGGTCTGATGGCGCGCCACATGTCGCGCCCCGTACAGACATTCTGCATCGGCTTTGACGATCCCCGGTACGATGAAGCGTCCTTCGCTCAAGCCGCAGCTGATCGCTTTGGCACGCAGCACACGATGGAACGTGTATCTCCCAACATGCTTGATCGTTGGCCCAAGGCAACCTGGTACTGCGACCAACCTCACGGGGACGTATCGTTCCTGCCGACTTGGCGTGTTTCCCAACTTGCCGCAAAGCACGTCAAGGTGGTGCTGACCGGCGACGGCGGCGACGAACTGTTCGCAGGCTACGACAAGTACCAAAGCTTCTTCTCGCAACCCGGCATTGATGAGCTGGATCAGGCGTCATTCACCCGACGCTATTTCGACAGCATCAGCCTGTTCTCGCCGGAAGCCAAGATCGACCTGTATCGACCAGCGGATCAGCAACGCCTGAGCAACGTGGATTCGTTCGCCATGGCGAGCGACATCATGGCCCAGGTCCCACACCAGGACCGGATCAATCAGGCCTTGTTTCTGGACATGCAACTGCTGCTGTCCGGCAATAACCTCGTAAAGCCGGACCGCATGGGTATGGCGGAGTCGCTCGAGGCGCGCACGCCCTTCCTCGATTACCGCATGATGGAATTCGCGTTCCGCATGCCCGGCACGCTGAAGCTGCGCGACGGCGTGACCAAATACCTCTACAAGAAGGCAGTCGCGCCGATGATCGGAGATGATCTGGCGTACCGCCGTAAACAAATGTTCACGGTGCCGGTTGGCGACTGGTTCCGCAATGAGCTCGCTGATTTTTGCAGGGACCACCTGGTTGGCGAAAAATCGAATCTGCCGGCCCTGTTCAAGCCTGAACGCCTCGGATCGATGCTGGACGATCACATCAGCGGCAGCCACAACTACACTCGTGAGATCCGAGCCTTGATCGCGCAGAACCTATGGGAAGAGGTTTTCCTGCGGAACACCGGGGAAAACCAACGTGCAGGGTAAGACCAAGCAGGCGTATTGCCTGAAACGCCCGATGGATTTCCTGGCGGCCTTGCTGTTGCTGATCGTTCTGGCGCCCGTCCTGGCGGGGTTGGCGCTGGCAGTCCTGATCAAGGAAGGTCGTCCGATTTTCTTTCGGCAGACCAGGGTGGGCAAGGACCTGCGCAGGTTTCGCATGCTTAAATTCCGAACGATGACCGTCGCTGTCGATGGCGGCGATGTACCGGAGAGCGTGCCCTTGGAAGAGGTCAAGACGCAACGGTCGGCGTTCCGCACGACCGAAGTGAACGATTCGCGCATTACACCAATCGGAGCTTTCCTGAGAAGCACCAGCTTGGATGAACTGCCGCAACTCCTGAATGTTCTGGTTGGAGATATGTCTCTGATCGGACCTCGGCCCATGACACCCGTGCAACGCGCCGATTTCGCTGCCGATGATTGGCAACTGCGCCATGGCGTCAGACCTGGCATCACGGGCCTGGCCCAAGTCTGCGGCCGCAGCGCGCTCACTCAGGACGAACTCGTCGCATACGACACCGAGTATGTGCGCAACTGCACCTTGCGGCAGGATCTTCGCATAGCCTTGCTGACCCTGAAGATTGTTCTCAAACGAAGCGGCGCGAACTGACCGCGTCTACTATGCTTAGATCATTGAAATCTTTGCTGGTGGTGGTACTCGCCGCCATCCCATTGCTGAACATGGCCTCTGGTTACGGAGGCAGCCTGCTGTCCTACCTGTCGATCGTGATGGCTTTGGCGCTGTTGGCATGGCCGCGCAGCGCTCCCTCGCCCGATGCACTCATGGCGACCGGCTACAGGGGGTTCATCGTGTTGATGTGCCTTCCGATGCTCACCGTCGTGCTGAGCCAATGGACCAAGCACGGATGGTCATCATCGGATATCGAACGTGCCTTCCGATTGGGCCCGAGCGTCGGCATATTGCTCTTCGCTCTATTGCGCATCGATGTACAAAAACTCCAGTTGGCAATTCTCGGCACTCTCGGAGCGGCAGTGGTCGGAGCGGCCACGGTCCTGGAACTCGCGCTGACCACGAGCGGACGGCCCGTTACCGGGGACTACAACGCCGTCAGCTATGCGAACTTGCTGCTGCTGTTCGGATGCATGAGCCTGTATTCATTGGCGGTGCCTTTCTCGCAACATCCTCGCGCGGAAAGAATCGCGAAACTGTTGATAACGGCCGCTTCCGTCATCGGCGTCATCCTGACGTTCACCCGCTCGACATGGATGGCATTCCCAATTTTCGCGGCGATCGGACTGGTGCTTTTCTTTCCGAAGATCCGCCCGGTGCGCCTGGTGGCGGCAATGCTGACGTTCACCGCCGCGGCATCCGCCCTCGCCTTCAGCAACAGCGGTTTCCGTGATCGAATCTATCTGGCTCAGCAAGAAATACATGAATGCATGACGCAGAATGATCGGGCTGACAGCTCGGTCTGCATCCGCGTCCAGCTGGCGCGTGCCGCATGGCACATGTTCCAGCAGGACCCCTGGCTGGGCAGTGGAAATGGCAAGCGCTATGAACAATCCCTGCCACGGCTTCAGGAAGCCGGAATAGTCTCGGAGTATGTCACCAACAACTTTGGTGAGACCCACAACGACATGCTCATGGCAATGGCCAGCTATGGCATCCTCGGCGCAATCGCCCTGCTGATTATTTATTTCGCGCCTGCCGCCATTTTCTTGCGCAGGCTCAAGCAGCCTTTACCGATGCCCGCCCGAGCCGCAGCTGCGATGGGATTGGCGCTCTGCCTGAGTTTTGTCGTATTCGGCCTGACTGAGCTGATGTTCCGAGGCATGCGCACCATATCAATGTACGCCATGCTGATCGCCCTCTTTTTGGCCTTGTCTCACCCGCGCAGCGTCACCGGGTCACCTGCGGAACGACGCTGATCACCAACTGAACCCACGCAAGGGTGCCGCCGACGGCTCGCACACTCTCATGGCAGATTTCCTGGTTTAGGGCCACAATACTCAAACAAGGCCCAAAAAGGAGACAGCCATGCGCATAGCCGATGCCCAGTGGATTCCTTCAACCCAGCATCAAACCTGGGACGCCCTCACGGATCCCGCTGTATTGCAGCGATGCATACCGGGTTGCATCAGCGTGACACAGCGGTCCGCCACCGAATATGCGGTCACATTGCGGGCCAAGGTGGCCGGCATCGATACCGACTATGAAGGCGAAATCCTGCTGTCCGACGTGGATCCGCCCAACAGCTGCACGCTCGTATTCGAGGGCAAGGGGCTGGCGGCGTGCCTGGCGATCGGCACCGCTCAGGTCAATCTCAGCACCAAGGACGAAGGCACGCGCGTGGCCTACACCCTCGCCGGCATGACCGGCGGCAAGCTGGCCGAATGCGGCGAAGGCCTGGTGCTGAAGGCTGGCGAGAAGATCATCGATCGATTCTTCACGGCGTTCATCGACCACATGGCTGCGCAGCCCCGAGTCGCGCCCCCTCCGCCACCGCCGGAACCGGAACCGCGTGGCCTGTCGAACTCACGCTGGTCATGGGCACTCGTGGTGTTGGTCATAGCCGTGTTCTGGAGTTACCACGCGTTCTACAAGTGAAAACCCTAGTGGGCCGATGATATGCTTGGCGGCATGAACCCGCCTCCTCCATCGACCCAGCCCGCCGCCCCCGTACATTCCCGCCGCGACCTGCTGATGGCCATGGCGGGGGTATCCGCCACCGTCGTGCTGGCGGCGTTCGATTCCACCATCATCAGCACCACCCTGCCGCGCGTGGCCGAGGCATTGGACGGCATGGCGCTCTACGCCTGGGTCGGTACCGGGTACCTGCTGGCCACCGCCGCGTCGATCCTGATCTTCGGCCGCCTGGGCGACATGTTCGGCCGCAAGCCGCTGATGCTGGTATCGGTGCTGATCATCGCCCTGGGTTCCATCGCCTGTGGCCTGGCGCAGTCGATGACGCAATTGATCATCTTCCGCTCGCTGCAGGGCATTGGCGGCGGCATGATGATCGCCACCGCCTTCGCCGCGCCCGCCGATCTGTTCCCCGACGCCAAGCAGCGCGTGCGCTGGATGGCGCTGGTCTCCGCGGCATTCGCCATGGCCAGCGGCATCGGGCCGGTGCTGGGCGGCGCGGTGACCCAGGCGCTGGGTTGGCGGGCCGCGTTCTTCATCTCGCCGATCGCGGCGGCCGTCACGCTCTTCCTGCTGGCACGGTACTTCCCCCGGATCCGGCCGCTGCACGATGAAAGCCGCAAGATCGACTGGCTGGGCGCCGTCCTGCTCGTGATCGCCGTCGGCGCCCCGCTGGCGGCGCTGGAGCTGGCCTTCGCCAGCGGCGACCACGCCCATCCCGTGCTGGGCCTGTGCCTGGCGCTGGCCGGCGTCGTCGCCATTGCCATCCTGATACCGACCGAGCGCAGAGTTGCGACCCCGATATTCCCGCTGCGCGTGCTGGCGGCCTGGGAATCGCGGCTTCTGAATCTCGCCGCCATGATGGTCGGCGCCGTCATGTTCGTCCTGATCTTCTACAGCCCCCTGCTGTTGCAGCAGGTGCTGGGATACACCCCGAGCGAGGCGGGCCTGCTGCTGACGCCGCTGGTGGCCGCGATTTCGGTCGGCAGCATCATCAATGGCCGCCTCTTTCCCAGGCAGACGGAGCCGCAACGCCTGATGGTGTTCGGCGGCGGGTTGCTGGCGACAGGTTCGCTGATGGTGCTGCTGATTTCTCCCGGCACCTCGGCCTGGTGGATCCTGGCGGCATTCTTCGTCAACGGCTGCGCGCTCGGCTTCCTGTTGCCGAACCTGACCCTGTTCATGCAGATGCTCAGCGAACGCCGCGACGTGGGCGTGGCGTCCGCCCTGGTCCAGACCACCCGCGCCATCGGCAGCGCCCTCGGCACCGCGGTGGTCGGCATCCTGATCTCCCACAGCAGCGTACTAAACGGAGTGCGCACCGGGCTGGTCCTGTGTATCGTCCTGTCCCTGACCTGTGCGCTGCTGGCGCACCGGGTCAAGATGAAGAATCTGGCCACGAGCCGGAAAACGACGTAACCCGGGACTGAACGCATGCGTCAACGTGATCTGCTGGACCTTCTGGCACTGGCCGCCGTCTGGGGCGGCTCTTTTTTGTTCATGCGCCTGGCGGTGGCGGACTTCGGTCCCGTCGCGCTGATCGAACTGCGCGTGGGCCTGGCGGCGCTGTTCCTGCTGCCGATTGCCTTGTGGCGCGGCAAGCTGCCGATCATCCGCCGGCACTGGAAATCGCTGCTGGTGGTCGGCACGCTCAACGCGGCGGTGCCTTTCCTGCTGTATGCCTACGCGGCGCAGTCCCTCGGCGCCGGGTTCCTTTCCGTGGCGAACGCCGTCACCCCGGTCTGGGGCGCGGTGGTGGGCTGGCTGTGGTTCAAGGACCGCCTGCCCTGGATGCGGTCGCTCGGCCTCATGATCGGCCTGGTCGGCATCATCGTGCTGGTCTGGGACAAACTGCACTTCCAGGACGGTGGCACCGGCCCCGCCGTGCTTGCCGCGATTTCCGCCCCCATCTTCTATGGCATCGCCGCCAACTGGACCAAGCGCTTCCTGAGCGGCGTGGACGCCCTGGCCAATGCCACAGGCAGCATGATTGCCGCCTCGCTGGTCCTGCTGCCGCTGGCGATCTCCGCCTGGCCCGAAACGCCCGCATCGGGCGCCGCCTGGCTCGCCACCATCCTGCTGGCGATCGTCTGCACCGGCGCGGCCTATATCGTGTTCTTCCGGCTGATCGCCAATGTCGGCCCCACCGGGGCGGTCAGCGTCACCTTCCTGGTGCCGATCTTTGGCGTCGTGTGGGGGGCCTGGTTCCTGGACGAGGCCATCACGCCCTCCATCGGCGCCGGCGCCGCCATCATCCTGGTCGGCACGGCGCTGGCCCTGGGGCTGCTGAAAAAACGCGCCTGAGGCGGCGCGCTTCAATACTTGTCCGACGTCCCCGTCAACGCCACCCCGATCCGCAGCAAGGTATAGGACGCCGCGTCCACCCAGCGCCGCACCCAGCCGCGCCGCTGGTAGTCCAGCGGCCGGATGAAACGCCCGCCCGCCTGGATGGCCGCCTCCAGCCGCTCCTGCAGGTCCCAGGCGAACGGCTGGTCGTCCACCACCACGTTGGCCTCGCGCGCCAGCAGCAGGCTGAAGGGGTCCAGGTTGGACGAGCCGACCGTGGCGACGTTGTCGATCACCGCGACCTTGGCGTGCAGGTAGCTCGGCATGTACTCGTAGATCTCGATGCCGTCGCGCAGCAACTGGTCGTACAGCGAACGCGTGGCGTGGTACTGCATGCGGTATTCGACCTTGCCCTGCAGCAGCAGCCGGACCCGCACGCCGCGCGCGGCGGCCTTGGCCAGGGCACGGCGGAACTGGCGGCCGGGGAAGAAATAGGCGTTGGCGATGAGGATGTCGCGCCGCGCCTGGGTGATGCCGTAGAGATAGGCGCGTTCGAAGGTCTGGCGGAAACGCAGGTTGTCGCGCAGCACCAGCGCGGCGCGCAGGTCGCCACAGGGCGCGACGTGCGCGTGGCTGGGCTTGGTCAGCCGCATGCGGTTCCAGTCGCGCGGATGGCGCCGCAGGCGCGCCCAGTTCAGGCGGACCCACAGCAGGTCCTGGGCGTAGGCCGCCTCGGTCACCAAGGGGCCGCGCACCTGCACCGCGAAATCGAAGCGCGGCGCCGAGATGCCATCGGTGGGATCGAGGTCGTCGTAGTCGTCGATGATGTTGATGCCGCCGATGAAGGCGACGCTGCCATCGACGATGGTGACCTTGCGGTGCAGCCGCCGCAGGCGGCTGCGCGAGGGAATGAACCGGGCGAACCAGCGCGGTTCCGGGCGGAAGACGCGGCATTGCGCGCCCGCGCCGGTCAGGCGCTCGCGCAGGGCGTCCACCGTCTCGGCGGCGCCGAAGCCGTCGAGCACCACGCGCACCTTGACGCCGCGCGCGGCCGCCGCCATCAGGCAGTCCAGCACCTTCAGGCCGGTGCGGTCCAGCATGAAGATGTAGGTTTCCAGGTGGACGCTGGACTGCGCCGCGTCGATCGCCTGGCACAGCGCCGGGAAAAAGTCGGTGCCGTTCTGCAGCAGCCGGATATCGTTGCCGTCGGTCCACTCCAGCCTGACCTGCTCGGCCTTCACGGGAGTTCCAGCTCGGCCAGCAAGGGGGAATGATCGGACAGCCGCGCCCATTCGCGGCCGCGCAGCACGCGCGCGCTGCGCACGGCGAAGCCGCGCTGGTAGATGCGGTCCAGCCGGAACCAGGGGAACACGGCCGGGAAGGTGCGCGGCGGCGGCAGCAACAGGCGCGAACTGCCGTCCATGCCGAGCTGGTTGGTGCGCTCCAGCACCGACACGCCGCTGTTGGGCAGGCCGCGCAGCGCATTGCTCAGGCGCTTGACCGAATCGCGCAGCCGCGGCAGTTCGCCGCCATGGCTGCGCGGCGCATGCGAGAACACCTCGTACAGGCCCAGCTGCTGCACGAACAGCGGCGCCAGCCGGTCGCCCCAGTCGTTGAAATCGCCCGCGATCAGGATCGGCTCGCCATCGGGCACCATGCGCCGGATGCGCTCGGTCAGCGCCAGGATCTGGCGGCTGCGGCTGCCGGCGAACAGGCCCAGGTGCACCACGAAGCAATGCACCGAACGGCCGTCGAGCTCGATGGTCGCGTGCAGCAGGCCGCGCTGCTCCAGCCGGTGGTCGGAGATGTCCTGGTTTTCGTGGTCAAGAATGGGAAAGCGCGACAACAGGGCGTTGCCATGGTCGGTCTCGTGGCGGATCGCGTTGCGGCCATAGGCCACGTCCAGCTTGAGCGCGGCGGCCAGCGATTCGTGCTGGGCGTCGAGCAGCGATTTCTGCTCGTTGCGGCCCTGCACTTCCTGCAGGAAGACCAGGTCGGGGCGCAGGCCGTACAGGCCCAGGCGCAGTTCATTCAGGGAGTCGCGGCGGCCCAGCGCCGAGCGGCCCTTATGGATGTTGTAGCTGACGACACGGATGAGCGACATGGAAGAGATGGCGCCTCTCAAGACAGTGAAACCGCCCACCGCGGCCCACAAAAAAAGGAGCCCCGGCAAGCGCCGCCAACCCAGGCGGCGTCTGCCAGATTACTCCAATTCCATGAACCCTTCCCACCTCGGAGACACCCTGAAACGGAGTGACCCGCCGCGCGGTGCGCCCGAAAGCCCAAGCCCCAAACCCGAGATCCCGCCCCAAGCCAGGCCGCCGGGATCCGGCTCCGCCGGTCCCGCGCGGCGCCCCCTTGAGGGGGAGCGCCGCAGGCGCTCGGGGGTGGACTTACTTCGGTTCGGCGTTGCGCAGGCGGATGTGCAGCTCGCGCAGTTGCTTCTCGTCGACTTCCGACGGCGCCTGGGTCAGCAGATCCTGGGCGCGCTGGGTCTTCGGGAAGGCGATCACGTCGCGGATCGATTCGGCGCCGGTCATCATCGTGACGATGCGGTCCAGGCCGAAGGCGATGCCGCCGTGCGGAGGCGCGCCGTATTGCAGCGCGTCCAGCAGGTAGCCGAACTTCTCGCGGGCTTCCTCGGCGCCGATCTTGAGCGCGCGGAACACCTTGCTCTGCACTTCCTCGCGGTGGATACGGACCGAGCCGCCGCCGATTTCCCAGCCGTTCAGGACCATGTCGTAGGCCTTGGCGAACGCCTTGCTGGGATCGGTCTCGAGGAAGTCCTCGTGGCCGTCCTTGGGGCTGGTGAACGGGTGGTGAGCGGCGGTGTAGCGGCCGTCTTCCTCGTCGTATTCGAACATCGGGAAGTCAACCACCCACAGCGGCTGCCAGCCGGCGGTGAACAGGCCGGTCTTCTTGCCGAATTCGCTGTGGCCGATCTTCACGCGCAGCGCGCCGATGGCGTCGTTGACGACCTTCTCGCGGTCGGCGCCGAAGAAGATGATGTCGCCGTCTTGCGCGCCGGTGCGCTTGACCAGTTCGGCCAGGGCGGCGTCATGCAGGTTCTTGACGATGGGCGATTGCAGGCCGTCGCGGCCCTTGGCCACTTCGTTGACCTTGATGTAGGCCAGGCCCTTGGCGCCGTAGATGCCGACGAACTGGGTGTAGGCGTCGATCTCGCTGCGCGACATCTCGGCGCCACCGGGCACGCGCAGGGCGACCACGCGGCTGCCGGGCGCCGTGGCGGCGGCGGCGAACACCTTGAAGTCCACGTCGCGCATGACGTCGGTGATGTCGGTGAACTCGAGCTGCACGCGCAGGTCGGGCTTGTCCGAGCCGTAGCGACGCATCGCTTCGGTCCAGCTCATGATCGGGAACGGCGCGGCCAGGTCGACGCCCTGCACCACCTTGAAGACGTGGCGGATCAGGTTCTCGAAGATCTCGCGGATCTCGAACTCGTTCAGGAACGAGGTTTCGCAGTCGATCTGGGTGAACTCAGGCTGGCGGTCGGCGCGCAGGTCTTCGTCGCGGAAGCACTTGGTGATCTGGTAGTAGCGGTCGAAGCCCGACACCATCAGCATCTGCTTGAACAGCTGCGGCGATTGCGGCAGCGCGAAGAAGTGGCCGGCGTTGACGCGCGAGGGCACCAGGTAGTCGCGCGCGCCTTCGGGCGTGCTCTTGGCCAGCATCGGGGTCTCGATGTCGATGAAGCCCAGCTGGTCCAGGAACTTGCGCGTCTCGATCGAGACGCGGTAGCGCAGCATCAGGTTGCGCTGCATCTGCGGACGGCGCAGGTCCAGCACGCGGTGCGTCAGGCGGGTGGTTTCCGACAGGTTGTCGTCGTCCAGCTGGAACGGCGGCGTGACCGACGCGTTCAGGATCTCGACTTCCTTGCACAGCACTTCGATTTCGCCCGAGGCCAGTTCGGCGTTGGCGGTGCCCGCCGGACGCTCGCGCACCAGGCCGGTGACGCGGATGCAGAATTCGTTGCGCAGGCGCTCGGCGGTGGCGAAGGCGGCGTTATCCGGATCGAACACGATCTGCGCCAGGCCCGCGCGGTCGCGCAAGTCGATGAAGATGACCCCGCCGTGGTCACGGCGGCGGTTCACCCAGCCATACAGGGTGACGGTCTGGCCGAGATGGTCGCGGCAAACCTGGCCGGTGTAGCAGGTACGCATCGGGATAACTCCGTTGTGTGCTTGGTAGTAGCGTAAAGGGTTACAGGTCGACGCCCGGCGCGCGCTGCGCGTCCGGCGTCGGAGCGGGCGGCGCCGGCCGGGCGCCCGGCATGGCCGGACCCGGGGCGACGACGCCCATGGAAACGATGTACTTCAAGGCCGCGTCCACGCTCATCTGCAGGTCCACCGTGTCGGCACGGGGCACCATCAGGAAAAAGCCGGACGTGGGATTCGGCGTGGTCGGCACGTACACGCTGATGTGGTCCCCGGGCAAGCGCTCGGCCACTTCACCGCTGGGCGTGCCGGTGACGAATGCGATGGTCCAGCTGCCGGCGCGCGGATACTGCACCAGCACCGCGCGGCGGAACGCCTGGCCGTTCGGGGCCAGCACGGTATCGCTGACCTGCTTGACCGAGTTGTAGATCGAACGCACCAGGGGAATGCGGCCCAGCAGGTTTTCCCACTGGTCCACCATGGTACGGCCGATCAGGTTGGCCGCGAAGATGCCCGTCAACAGTACCACCACGATGACCAGGACGAAGCGGAAGCCGGGAATGTCGACGCCGAACAGCGATTCGGACGACAGGAAGCCAGGCACGAACCCTTCGAGGGTGGCGACCAGCAGACCCAGCACCCACACCGTGATGACCAGGGGAACCCAGATCAGCAGGCCGGTGATGAAGTACTTTTTGATGACGCGCATTCGCATCGCGCGTGTGCTCAGGAAGTGGTGGCCGGTCCCGCGGCGGGCGCGGGGGCGGCGGGCGCGGGAGCAGCGGCCGGAGCCGGTGCGCCGGCGGCCGGCGCGGCGCCTTCAGCGGGCGCCGACGGGGCGCTGGCGCCGGTGGCCTGCTGGCCGCCGTTGCCGTTGCCGCGGAAATCGGTGACGTACCAGCCCGAGCCCTTGAGCTGGAAGCCAGCCGCGGTCACTTGCTTGGAAAACGTGCTCTGGCCGCATTCGGGGCAAACCGAAAGCGGCGCGTCGGAAATCTTCTGCAGGACGTCTTTGGCATGGCCACAGGCGCTGCACTTGTAAGCGTAGATGGGCATCGAGGGCTCCCAGGCGCGGGCCCGGTATATCTATGACCGTCGGCCGGACACTGCGCGAAGCCAGGGGCGCGAGGGTCCTCCAACAGGAGGCCCCGGGGCCGGAACTGGCTTGGACCGGACAACGGCCGGGCACGGCCGGAAAAATACGGGAAAGTCTTGAATTTTAGCGGTTTTTCGTGAAAGGCCGGCGGCACCCCCGCGACGGGGCGCCCGGGGGCTCCGCCGGGGGTGCGCGCCCCGCTCGGTCAGACGGGCAGCAGGAACATCAGGGCGGCCACCAGCGTCGGACCCAGGGCGGACAAAAACAGCCGTCCGGACGAGATGCTGCCGTCCGGGAAATGATTCTTCAGGATGGCGAAACCGGCCGGATTCGGGGCATTGGCGATCACCGTCAGGCCGCCCCCCGTCACCGCGCCAGCCACCAGCATGTAGCGCCAGGCCTCGCTGGTGCCTTCCACCAGCGACCCCAGGTAGGTCAGCGCGGCGTTGTCGGTGATCGCCGTCAGGGCGGTCGCGCCCCAGAACAGCACGAACGGCTCCAGCCCGCCCAGCAGGTCCTGCAGCCACCACTTCTGCAGGCCGCCCAGCACCACCAGGCCGGCCAGGAAGAAGCCCACCATCAGCCCCTCCTTGATGAGCAGGCGGTTCTGGTGGCGCTTATAGGCCTCGGCGAAGCCGATGAACATCATCAGCAGGCCCAGGAAGATCGCCGGATGGTGGGCGCTCAGCACCACCGCCACCAGGAACACCAGGTGGATCAGCATCACCAGCGCCGGCACCGGCTGCCGGTTGTCCTTGCCTTCGGGCGCGTCGACGCCGCCGCCCGTGCCCACCGAGCGCTCCAGCAGCGCCTTGCGGCAGATGAAGGTCAGCAGGCCCGCGTTCAGGCACACCGCCACCGCGGCGCGCCAGCCGAAATGCTGCGCCATGAAGGCCGAATCCCAGCCGAAGGTGGATGCCACCATCAGCACCGGCGGCGCCGCGTACGAGGTCAGCACGCCGCCGATGGAAACGTTGACGAACAGCACGCCGAGCGTCAGGTACTTGAAGCCGGCGCGCCCGCTGGTGCGGAAATAGGCGTCGCGCAGCAGGATGGCCGCCAGCGTCATGGCCGCCGGTTCGGTGATGAACGAGCCGCCCAGCGGCACCAGCGACATCACCACGAAGAAGGTCGCCAGTTCCCGCGGCAGGGGCAGCACGCGCGCCGTGCCGCGCACCAGCAGCCCCACCAGTTCCAGGATCGGCCGGCTGGCCGCCACCACCATGATGGTGAAGACGAACAGCGGCTCGGTGAAGTTGCGCGTGTCCATGTAGCCGATGGCCGCGGAGGGCCCCGACAGCGCGGCCATCGCCACGATCAGGGCGAACGCCCACACCCCGAACACCGCCTCGACCTCGGCCAGCAGGTGCCAGAAGCCGGCATGCGGTCCGCCGCGATGAGCCAGGCGGGCGAACATGGGAACGGAAAAGGTGTGCAGCACCGCCACGACGAACAGGAGTGTGGCGATGACTTCTATGGGCTGGGACATCGAAAGCGCTTCCGGAATGGGAATCCGGGCCACGCGCACGCGGTCCCGAATCGGCGGACAAGGGTCGCACTATAGCGTAGCGACCTCGCCCCGCCCTACAGGGACAACACCAGGATCCGGCCGTTTTTCAGGCGATCGGCGCGGGCGGCTCGCCGCCCTGCTGCGCGTCGCGCATCTCCATCAGCAGGCTGTGCAGCATCTCGGTCGACAGGCCGTGCAGCACCAGGCGGTAGCCGGCGCGCAGCGTCGACATCGGCACCAGCGGATGGCTGTTGTTGACCAGGATCAGGTGCTGCGGCGCGCCCAGCAGCTTGGCCGCGTAGATGCCGATGGTCTCGTCCAGCTGCAGCGAATTGGCCGCGCGCCAGAAGTCGTTGTCGGTCAGCATCAGCTGATACAGCGGCGTGAACAGTTCGATGGCGCTCTGCAGGTCGAGGAAATTCAGCTTGCCCTGCGGCATGTCCTCGAGCTTGAGGCCCGGATCGCGGATCATCGAGAAATCCACGCGCTCGGGCGCGTGCATCTCCACGCCGGCATCGCGCAGCGCCTGGTTCAGCCGGATCACGAAGTTGAACAGGTTCAGGTCGTGCTTGACGAACAGTTCGTCCTTGAGATCGTCGATCTCCATCGGCTCGAGCGGCGTGGTGGCCACGCGCACCGGCGAATTGGCCGCGATGAACGCCAGGATCTGCGCGCCCAGGTGGAAATGCCGCAGGATCAGCCAGTTGGCCTCGGGCGACACGAAGCGCTTCAGGCCCCACGCCAGGATGCGGTGCAGCAGCCGCGAATGCGACCAGCGGCGCGGCAGGAAGGTCTTGATGACCTGGATCAGGATGATGAAGGCGCGCGCCAGCGGCCGCAGGAACGGCAGCAGGTACTGGCGCGAGCCGCAGCTCGAATCGGTCAGCCAGGCCTTCTTGACCTTGTCCGGCAGCGGCGTGCTGCGGTCCAGGTACAGCGCCAGCCACGGGCTCGGATCGGCGGGATCGTGGCCCTTGGCAAGGAATTCGGGTTCCTTGTTCATGCGGCGTCATCCTCCATCACGTGATGAAACTGCATCAGGTACAGCGCGGCGGTGCGGCGCGCGGTGTCGACGATGCGCTGCTCGGCGCGGCCGTCCTCGTCGCAGTCCAGCGCCAGTTCCACCGCGGTCAGCCAGCGCGCCAGGTGGTTCTCGTCGTTGTGGCCATGGTATTCCAGGAAGCGGAAGGCGTCCGGCGGCAGCTTCAGGCTGGCCTTCAGCAACGGCAGCAGCGCCGGCACGATGCGCTGGCCGGTGCCCTCGATGATGTAGATGGCGCCCAGCAGGCCGATCGGGTCGCGCGTGGCGGCCAGGCTGTGCAGATAGGCGTTGAGCGCCTCGCCGCCGGGGTTGCGGCGCAGCGCGTCGATGTTGTCGATGGCGCCGCCGGCCGTGCGGTAGTCCTGGAACAGGATCTGGAAGTCGTTCTGCTCCTCGCCGGCGTGCATGTCGATCAGCGCGGCCAGCGGCTGGTACTGCTCGGTCAGCGAGGCCGCGCCTTCGCGCATCCACTTGCTGCCCTCGCGCACCTGCGGAATCCAGTTCTCCATCCAGTTCAGGTAATCGGCGGTCTCGAAGCGGCGGTTGCGCAGGCGCCGCACCACCGGCGTGCGCCAGACGCGCGAGCGGTAGTCGTGCCAGATCGCCGCCAGTTCGGTCAGCAGCTGGCCCAGGCCCTGCGGCGCCATGTCCGGATCGTGCGGCGGCGCGATGGCGTCGGCATCGGCGCTGTGCGCGTCCTCGCGCCCGGCCACGGCTGGCGTGGCGCCGACGGCGACCGACGGCGCGGCGTCGTGCGCCGCCTCGGCTTCCAGCAGCATGTAGGCCGCCATGAAGCGGCCCGACTCGGGGATGTAGCAGAAGATCTGCTCGCCCGGCTTGATCTCGCGCGTTTCCAGGAACTCGGCCAGCATGATGAGGATCGACGCCGCGCCGGTGTTGCCGCGCCAGGCCAGATTGCTGAACCAGCGCTCGCGCGGGATCACCAGGCCAGCCTTCTCCATCAGGTCCTCGACCACCGGAATGAATTTCTCGGACGAGTAGTGGCACAGGAAATGATCCACCTGGTCCGGATCCAGCCAACCGTCGCGCACCAGCTTGGCGTACTCGTGGATGCCGATGTCGAACAGGTGCGGCAGCAGGCGGATGTCCTGGCGCAGCGACAGCGCGCCATCGGCCTCGGCCTCGTTCCACGACGGATAGTCCAGGTGGCCCTTCTGGCGGTCGGCCGACAGGCCCAGCTGCATGCAGACCGGATAGTCGCCCGAGAACGACCGCTGGTGCACCCACTTCAGGCGCAGGCGCACGCCCTGGGACGCGCCCGGCAGCGGCCGGCCGCCGCGTCCCAGCAACAGCGCGCCGGCGCCATCGGACAGCATCCAGCGCAGGAAATGCGCGTCGAAGTCGGCGTCGTAGCCGCGCGCGGCAAAGCGCGAGCGCTTGAACAGGCGCGACGGCAGTTCCGCCGCCACCGCCAGCGCACTGGCGTGGCCGCCCATCTCGACGCCCTGCGCCGCCACCTGGATCGCCGACACGCCCGCGGCACAGATGCCGTGCACCGACAGCGTCTCCATCGGATGCGCGGCCAGCTCGCCCTGGATCATATTGGCGAAGCCCGGCATCAGCGCGTCGCCGCCCGACGAGCCGCTGGTCAGCAGCGACACGTCCGCGAGGTCGCCATCGTTGCGCCGCAGGCAATCGCGGATGGCGTTGGCGGCCAGCTGCGCATTGGTGAAGACGGTGGAACCCTCGGCATCGATCGCGTAGTAGCGCTGCTTGATGCCGTTCTCGGCCAGGATGCGGCTCTTGATGCGGCTGGACATGCGGTTCAGCGGCGCGATGTAGCTGTCCATGGCCTCGTTGGACACGGGTTCGCCCGGCATGAAATAGCCGGCGCTTTCCAGGTAGACACGATTGAACGCGATAGGCATGGCGGGTCTCTAGTGGCAGGTATGGGGTTGCGGCGCTAGCGCACGTGCTCGGGCGCCATACAGGAACGGCTGCGAAAGCGCGGCAGGAAGGTGCCCAGCACGAACACGCGGAACATGTACGGCGTCAGGCCGCCTTCGTTCAGCGCGGGCGTCACGCGGGCCCGGTAGTGGTCGCGATGCAACCGGGTCAGTTCGGACCAGTGCGCGCGCGGGCTCTCGTGGTGCGCGGTATGCAGGCCGATGTTGAACAGCAGCGGATTGACCAGTCCTTCGAAATTGCGGGCATAGTTCAGGCCCGCCACGGCGCGCGGCCCGCCATCGGCGTGCGCGTGCTGCAGGTAGTTGGTGGCCAGCAGCCAGTGCAGGCCATGCAGTTGCGGAATGATGACGAACACCAGCGCCTTGACCGGATTGATCGCCAGCAGGCCGCCCCACAGCCCCAGCCAGGCGCCGTACTGGCACATGCAGTAGCGCCACGCGCCCGGCCAATGCCGGCGCAGCCGCCCGAGCCAGGCGAAGAACAGCGGATACAGCACCCACACGGCCTGCGCCGGGTGGATCAGGTAGCCCCACAGGTGATTGGTGTCGCCGCCGAAGCGATAGGTGCGCGCCACGTCGCGCGCGCCGTGCTTGAAGCGGTGATGGTTGGCCACGTGCGCCGGATAGAACACGAAGGTGGGATGCCCCTGCAACAACGTGATCCAGAAGTCGGTGGCACGGTTGCTCCAGCGGCCATGCCACATGCGGATGTGCGTGTGGTTGTGGTGGATCACGCCGATGCCCAGCGTCAGGAACAGCATCAGCGCGTACAGCGGCCACCAGAAGCCGTGCAGCCACTGCCACGCCGCCAGGGCGGGCAGCGCGGCCAGGTAGGCCAGGCTCTGCCAATCGCGCCGGTTGCGCAGCGCGGGCAGCCGGCGCCGCTTGCTAAGCCCGTCCGCCAAGCGATTCTCGCTGCCGGAAAGCCTCCAGCTGGGACGTCGCCGCCTCGGCCTTGAGGCGGGTGCGGAACAGTCGGTCCATGAAGGTGAACTGGAAGCCGAAATTGCCGTGGTAGCAGGCATGGTGCAGGTGATGCCGGCGGCTGGCGGCGAACCAGTGCGAATACGACACGTTGGGGAAGAAATCGTAGTTGGCGTGGCCGATGCAGTTGAAGAACAGGCTGAACAGCGGCACCGACGCCAGCGACCAGAAGCTGAAATCATGCACCACCATCGGCAGCATGATGACGTTGCCCAGCATCAGCGCCTCGATCGGATGGAAGCTGTAGGTCGAGAACGGCGTGGTCACCACCGAGCGGTGGTGCGGCAGGTGGAAACGGCGCAGCAGCTTGGTGTGCAGCAGCCGGTGGTTGATCCAGAAATGCACGTCGTTCCAGGCCACCAGGGCCAGGATCTCCAGCGTGATTTTCTGCCAGCTGGCATCCGGATCCAGGTGCGCCCAGCCCAGCTGCAGCAGGCCCCAGGGAAAGATCATGCCGGTGCCGAACAGCAGGATCGACACGCCCGACTGCGTGAACTCGCGGCGCAACTGGCCCGGCGCCAGCGGCCGCGGATCGAGCGGCCGGCCGATGCCCAGCGCCGGCAGGATGTGCTGGGTCAGCAGCCAGGTGGCCGCGCCGAAAAGCAGGTAGATGCCGCCGAAGAACAGCAGGCCCGCCAGCATGACCTGCCAGGCGGACAACGCGACAAAAGCTTGGGCCATGAACGTTTTGTTTCACCCCGGAGAATGGCCGCATCATAAGCAATCCGTCAGCCTCGCGGGGAGACATTTATTACCAAATGAATCCGGCCGCCACAAAGCTGCTGACCCCGCCCGCAACTTCCCGCTATTGGCAGGGAAACTGCCGGTTCAGGCCCGCTACCGCCGCGTCCATGCGCCGCGCCAGGGCCGCGCTGGCCGCCGGCATGGGCTCGCGCAGCTCGTCGCTGAGCAGGCCCTGGCGCCCCAGTTGCGCCTTCACCGGGCCCGGATTGGGTTCGGCGAAGGCCAGCTGGATCACCGGCGCCAGCGCCTGGAACAGCTTGCGCGCCAGGTCCAGCTGCTGCGCCCGCACCGCCTGGTACATGGCCACGAACAGGTCCGGGCGGATATGCGCGGCTGCCGCGATCAGGCCGCTGCCGCCCAGGCACAGCAGCGACAGCGATTGCAGGTCCTCGCCCGCCAGCACGTTCATGTTGCCGTCGGCGATCAGCGCCAGGGTCTTGTCGAGCGAACCGCCGCAGTCCTTGATCGCGGCGATGTTCGGATGCGCGGCCAGCGATAACAGGGTCGAGGTTTCCAGCGTCGTTCCTGTGCGGTACGGAATGTCGTACAGCACCAGGGGAAAGCGCGAGGCATCGGCCAGGCTGCGGAAATAGGCGGCGGCGCCGTCCTGGCCGGGCCGCACGTAATACGGCGCCGGCGCCAGGATGCCGGCCAGCGGGCGGGTGCCGAACGCGGCCAGGCGCTGCAGCACGTGGCCCTGGTGGTTGCCCGCCAGGCCCATCACCACCGGCATGGCGCCGGCCTCGTTCAGCACGGCATCCAGCACCGCCAGCTGCTCGGCGTCATCGAGCGCCGCGGCTTCGCCGGTGCTGCCGCACACGACCAGCCCGTCGACGCCCGCCGCCGCGAAATGGCGCACCAGGCGGCGCAGGGCCCCACCATCGACGGCGCCGCCGGAAAACGGCGTCACCAGGGGGATCCAGACGCCTTGGAACGGGGATTGTTGAGTTTGCATGAACACTCCTTCGGTGTAAGCGGACCGTGGTTGGACCGTACAGAAGTGCTCGGGATACTAGGGGGTGCGCGCGAAGGCGCCGTGGCGCCGCCGTGAGGCCGCTGTTCCGTCGCCCATCTGACGGAACAGCATGCTCCGGTCAGATGAGCGGCTGTTTTTTGGATTTCAGGCCGGCGCGAACCGTCGCCACGCCAAGGGCGCGGAACAGGAAAGCGGACGAGATGGCCTGAGGAATCATGAATGGAATAAAGGGTTGAAACCGGCCGCGGGCGGCCGATGCGCAAATCTACCGGGCCGCCGCCACGCTGTCAACGCAGGCTGGCCAGGAAGATCGTGCACAGCGCTTCCATGCCCTGGCGATCGTCTTCGTCGAAGCGGTCCGGCACCGGGCTGTCCACGTCCCACACGCCGATCAACTCGCCCTGGCGCACCAGCGGCACCACGATCTCGGAACGCGAGGCCGCGTCGCAGGCGATGTGGCCGGGGAACGCATGCACGTCCGGCACCAGTTGCGTCTGGCGCTGGCTGGCGGCCGCGCCGCACACGCCGCGATTGAGCGGAATGCGCACGCAGGCCGGCTTGCCCTGGAACGGCCCCAGCACCAGCTCCGTGCCGTCGAACAAGTAGAACCCCACCCAGTTCAGGTCGGGCAGCGCCTGGTAGGCCAGCGCGCTCAGGTTGGCGGCATTGGCGATGCGGTCGTGCTCGCCGTCGAGCAGGGCGCGGGCCTGCTTGGCCAGTTCGGCGTACAGCGCGGCCTTGGAGTCGGCGGCGATCGGGGCGGCTTCAAACATATGTATAAATGTAACTGTACAGGCGATTATCGGTGCAAGTGATTTTAGGGGTTGCCCGCGATAAAGGGGCCGCCTTGCTACGCTGTGGGACAATAGTTTACGCAGTAACGTCTTTACCGCCCCGTTGTCATCACCCCGTCACCCCCCTTCTTGATTAAGAAGCAAGCCATGGACAAGCCTCTCGAACCGACGTTCGCATTTTCCGAACGCGCCCTGCAACTCACCAGCTCCGCCATCCGCGAGATCCTCAAGGTCACCGAGCGCCCCGAAGTCATTTCGTTCGCAGGCGGCCTGCCGGCGCCCGGCGGCTTCCCGGTAGAAGTGGTGCGTGCGGCATTCGACAAGGTACTGTCCACCAACGGCCGCGCCGCCCTGCAATACGGTCCCACCGAAGGCTACGCGCCGCTGCGCCAATGGGTCGCCGAAGACCTGAACCGCGCTGGCGCCAATGTCGCCGCCGACCAGGTCCTGATCGTGTCCGGCTCGCAGCAGGCGCTGGATCTGCTGGGCAAAGTGCTGATCGACAAGGACAGCAAGGTGCTGGTCGAAGACCCCAGCTACTTGGGCGCGCTGCAATCGTTCAGCCTGTACCAGCCCAAGTACGTGCCGGTGCCCACCGATGACGGCGGCCTGATCCCCGAGGCCATCACCCCCGAACTGGCCGCCGGCGCCCGCTTCCTGTACGCGCTGCCCAACTTCCAGAACCCCACCGGCCGCACCCTCAGCCTGGAACGCCGCATCGCGCTGGTCAAGCGCGCCGCCGAGCTGGGCCTGACCATCATCGAGGACGATCCCTACGGTGAACTGCGCTACGCCGGCGAACCGCAACCGGGCCTGATCGCCCTGGCCGCCGAATACGGCGCCAACGTCGTGCGCCTGGGCACGTTCTCCAAGGTGCTGGCCCCCGGCCTGCGCCTGGGCTACATCGCCGCCGCCCGTCCGCTGATCAACAAGCTGGTGCAGGCCAAGCAGGCCACCGATCTGCACACGCCCACGCTGACGCAGATGGCCGTGTACGAAATCGTCAAGGACGGCTTCCTCGAAGAGCACCTGCCCAACGTGCGCGAAATCTACCGCGCCCAGGGCAGCTGCATGCTGGAAGCCATCGCGCGCGAATTCCCCGCCACCATCAGCTGGACCAAGCCCGAAGGCGGCATGTTCATCTGGGTGACGCTGCCCGAGCACATCGACAGCACCAAGCTGCTGGAAAAGGCCATCGCCCAGAACGTCGCGTTCGTGCCGGGCGCGCCGTTCTACAGCGGCGCCGGCCGCGCCAACACGCTGCGCCTGAGCTTCGCCACCGTGCCGGAAGACAAGATCCGCACCGGCATCGCCATCCTGGGCAAGCTGCTCAAGGAATACACGGCCTGAAAACCGGGTCCTGACCACGCTTGACGGTCCACGGCCGGGCGCGATGCCCGGCCGTTGTTTTATGCTGTCGGCTTTCCTCCCTTTTCTTTCGCCGTGACAGTGAGCGCTCCGCAATCCTCTCCCGTCGACCTCAGCGACATTGTTTTCACCGACTGGGTCGAACGTTGGCTGCCCAAATCGTGGCGCCCCTACGCCCGGCTGTGCCGGCTCGACCGCCCCATCGGCACCTGGCTGACGCTGCTCCCCTGTATCGCCGCGCTGATCCAGGCCGCCGGCGGCCTGCCCGACCTGCAACGCCTGGTGGTGTTCTCGCTTGGCGCGCTGCTGATGCGCGGCATCGGCTGCACCGTCAACGACATGTGCGACCGCGACTTCGACAAGCACGTCGAACGCACCCGCTTCCGTCCGCTGACCAGCGGGCAGCTCAGCATGCGTAATGCGGTCTGGTTTTTATTTGGCCAATTGGTGGTCTGCGGCTCGCTTCTTTTCTTCCTGAACGGCATGAGCCGCTGGCTCGCGCTGGCCGTGCTGCCGTTCGTTTTCATCTATCCGCTGTGCAAGCGCGTCACCTACTGGCCGCAGGTCGTCCTGGGCATCTGCTTCAACTGGGGCATGCTGATGGCCTGGTCGGATACGCAGAACCACGTGCCCCTGGCCGCCATCGCGATGTGGTTCGGCGCGGTGCTGTGGCAGGTGGGTTACGACAGCATCTACGCCTACGTCGATGTGCGCGATGACCGCAGCCTGGGCCTGCATTCCACGGCCATGCGCTTCGGCGACCAGGGCAAGTTGTGGATCGGCGGCTTCTACCTGGCCACCGTGATTCTGTGGACCTGGGGCGGCTATGCCATCGGCATGTCGTGGGCCTATTACGTCGGCATGGCGGCGATCGCCGTGCACCTGGCGTGGCAGTTGAAGGTGTTCGACATCCAGCGTCCCGACCGCAATTTCATGCTGTTCCGCGCCAACCTCTGGCTGGGCGCGATCCTGGTCGCGGCGGCGCTCGCGGGCACCCTGATCGGCTGATCCGGCGCATTGCGGACGCGCCATGCTTGGGAGATGATGGCCGTTCCGACATGCCTTACGGAGACACCGATGTCCGCTCTGACGAAAACCCTGCTGGCCTTTGCTTCGGCCAGCGCCCTGCTCGGCGCCCTGCCGGCCCACGCCCAGGCCACCACCGATTGCTCGGCCCAGCGCGGCTGCGCTGCCAAGTTCTGCCATCTCGAAAACGAAATCACGTATGCGCGCGCCCACGGCAACACGCACCGGGTGGCTGGCTTGCAGAAGGCGCTGGCAGAGGCCAAGGCCTACTGCACCGACAGCCGCCTGCAATCGCAACGCGAAGCCGACGTGCGCGACAAGCAGAACAAGGTGTCCGAGCGCGAAGACGAGCTCAAGGCCGCCCGCGCCAAGGGCAAGCAGGAAAAGATCGACAAGGCGCAGCGCAAGCTGGACGAAGCCCGCGCCGAATACGACGCCGCGCTGGCCGACCTGAACCGCTGATCCCTCCTCCCTTGCCGTATCCGCCCCCGGAGCCACGCGCTCCGCCGGGCGGGTTCCACGGCCCCCTCCCCGCACTGCCCGCCTTCATCGCCCGCCACTCGCGTCGCCAACCACTACCTATTGCGTCATCAAATGGAAATATCGCCACCTATGGTGCCATTTGGTAAGTTCCCATCCGATTAGTATTCATTTTGGAAAGATGTTTTCAGGTAATAAGGGTTTATCCCAGGGTTATTTGAGCCGAGAATGCATCTCATCGGGACACAGCAAGCGACCCCCGGCAATCAGGCCAGAGGATCGGATCCCAAGCTCAAGACATATGGAGGTCTGCTATGAAAACCCTTGCTACCGCTTTGATGCTGTCCATGTCCGTTCTGGCCGCCGCGGGCGCCCAAGCCGCTGAAGCCGACCAAGGCCCGACGCGCGCCCAGGTTCAAGCCGAACTGCAACAAGCCAAGGTTTCCGGCCAATACACCTTCGGCGAAGAAGGCTACCCCGCCGCCATCGCCTCGAAGTCGAGCCTGACCGCGCAGCAAGTGCAGGAACAACTGGCCCAGGCCAAGAACGCCGGTGAAGTCACCTTCGGCAACATGGACTACCCGCCCGTCGCCCACGCCGCCAGCACCACCGCGCTGAGCCGCAGCCAGGTCCAGACCGAACTGGCCCAAGCCAAGGCGGAAGGCCTGGTCACCTTCGGCAACATGGACTACCCCCCCATGGGCAGCTGATTGCACGGCCTGGCTACCAGGCCCCGGCAATCGCCCCCAAAGCCCTCCGGCCTCACCCGGGGGGCTTTTCTTTTTGACGTTTCGATCGTCAATTAAGTCATAACGACGTTACCTACAGCCGTTACGACGCTTTGGTATCTACAAATCGACAGCGCTCGCGCATAGGATGAGGCCAACCCATCCCCCTCTATGCAGGAGCCGCACCATGTCCCCCTCCCCCAAGCCCATCCTCCTCCTGGGCGCCGGCAAAATCGGTTTCGCCATCGCCCTGATGCTCGAGCGCAGCGGCGACTACTCGGTCCTGGTGGCCGACCAGGATCCGGCGCGGCTGCGCGTGGTCGCGGAACTGGGTTGCGAGACGCGCCAGATCAGCGACGACGCGTCGCTGGCCCGCTGCATCGAGGGCCGCTATGCGGTGGTCAACGCCCTGCCGTTCCATCGCGCCATCGCGGTCGCGCAGTTGTGCGCCCAGGCCGGCGTGCACTATTTCGACCTGACCGAAGACGTCGCCAGCACCCATGCCATCCAGGCGTTGGCCAGCGACGCCCGCGCGGTGCTGATGCCGCAGTGCGGCCTGGCGCCGGGCTTCATCGGCATCGTCGGCAATGCGCTGGCGCGACGCTTCGACACCCTGCTGGACCTGCGCATGCGCGTGGGCGCATTGCCGCGCTACCCGTCCAACAGCCTGCGCTACAACCTGACCTGGAGCACGGAAGGGTTGATCAACGAATACTGCAATCCGTGCGAGGCCATCGTCGACGGCCAATTGACCAGCGTGCCGGCGCTCGAAGGCTACGAGACCTTCGCGCTGGATGGGGTCGAGTACGAGGCCTTCAACACCTCGGGCGGCCTGGGCACGTTGCCCGCGACCCTGCTGGGACGCGCCCGCAACGTGGACTACAAGTCGGTGCGCTACCCCGGGCACTGCAACCTGATGAAGCTGCTGCTGAACGATCTGCGCCTGCGCGATCGCCGCGACCTGCTCAAGGACATCTTCGAGACCGCGATTCCCACCACCGAGCAGGACGTCATCGTCATCCAGGCGCAGGCCTCGGGCCACCGCCACGGCCGGCTGGAAGAAGAGTCCTACCCCATCCGCGTGTTCGGCGCCGACGTCGACGGCCACCGGCTCAGCGCCATCCAGCTGTCGACCGCGGCCGGCATCTGCGCGGCGCTGGATCTGGTTGCCCAGGGGGTGCTGCCGCAGCGCGGTTTCGTCGGCCAGGAACAGATCTCGCTGGAAGCCTTGCTGGCCAACCGTTTTGGCCGCGTCTATGCGGGCAAGCCGCTGGCCCTGGCCGGCGCCATGACCGAAGACCGCTGAGCCGGGCGACGCGCCGCGGCGCGCGTGGCCTCATCACGGCACGGGCCGGTCGTCGGCCCGCCCGCTGCCCTGGTCCGCGCGGCGGCGCTCAGGTCCACCCTTCCAGGCGCAGCGTCGCCCGCACCAAACGCTGCTCTTCCTGTTCGATCTCGGCCAGGTTTTGCCGCACGCTGTCGACGTGGTCGGCCGCGGCGCGGCGCGCCTGCTCCGGCTGGCGGCCGATCACGGCATTGAATAGCCGCGCGTGCTGCTTGTCGATCTGGCGCTTCTCCGGCTCGCGGTGGTACAGGTTGTTCACACAGGCGAACACCGAACCGAGCATCAGGTCGTTGAGCGACTGCAGCGTGTGCACCAGCACCGGGTTGTGCGAGGCCTCGCAGATCGCCAGGTGAAAGGCATGGTCCAGGTGCGCGTGCGTGGCGGTATCCGCGCCCTGCGTGTTCACCATCTCGTCGTAACGGCGGCGGATCATGATGAAGTCGGCCTCGGTGCCGCGCAACGCCGCCAGCCGCGCCGAATCCGCCTCCAGCAGCGAGCGCACTTCCAGCAGGTCATACAGGGTGCGCGGCTGCGAATTGAACAGATGCATCAGCGGCCCGGCGTCCACCTTGGAAATGCGGGCCACGAACGAGCCCTTGCCCTGCGAGGTATGGATGATCTCGCGCGCGCGCAGCAGCTTGAGCCCTTCGCGCAGCGCGGTGCGCGACACGCCCAGTTTTTCCGTCAGCCGCCGTTCCGAGGGCAAGGCCTGGCCGGCCTTCAGGACGCCGTCCAGAATCAGGCGCTCGATGCGCTCCGCCACCTCGTCCGCCACCTGGCGGGGTTTCGCTTCAGTTTCCGCGTGCATTGCGTTCTCCGGACCAGTGGTATGACCATACCGCCGCCATCCTTGGTCCGTCGCTCCCTGCCTTTGTAAGTGACTGATATAGAACCATAAAAAAACGATGTTTGCCGGACCTCCGCCAAATAAACTGGTATGACCAGCGGTTTTTGATATGGACTTTGGGTCGGGTGCGAACGATGATGTCAGGACCGATTCGCCCGGCGCCCGCGCCGCCCAGACCTACTACCGTCAGAGATCCGCATGACTCAACGCACCCAGCACCACGGCCTGCAAGTGGCGGCCAATCTCAGCCAGTTCATCGAAAAGGAAGCGTTGCCCGGCTCCGGGCTGGACGCCGACGCGTTCTGGAAGGGATTCGCGGCCCTGGTGCATGACCTGGCGCCCAAGAACCGCGCCCTGCTGGCAGAACGCGACCGCCTGCAGGCCGAACTCGACGCCTGGCATCGCGCCCATCCGGGCCCCATCGCCGATCCGACGGCCTACCGCCAGTTCCTCGAAGGCATCGGCTACCTGCTGCCGCAACCCGCCTCGGTGCGCGCCACCACCGACCACGTCGATACCGAAATCTCGCAGCAGGCCGGCCCGCAACTGGTCGTGCCGATGTCCAACTCGCGCTATGCGCTGAACGCGGCCAATGCGCGCTGGGGCAGCCTGTACGACGCGCTCTACGGCACCGACGCCATTCCCGCCACGCCGGGCGACAGCGGCGCCGGCTACAACCCCGAACGCGGCCGCGCCGTGATCGCACGCGCCCGTCAGTTCCTCGACACCGCGGCGCCGCTGGCGCAGGGCTCGCACGCCGACGCGCGCGGCTATACGGTCGAGAACGGCCAGTTGAAGGTCGCGCTGGCGACCGGCGCCACCACGCTCAAGACGCCGGCCCAGTTCACCGGCTACCAGGGCGACGCCGACGCGCCCACGGCCATCCTGCTCAAGAACAACGGCCTGCATTTCGAGATCCAGGTCGACCGCGCCCACAGCATCGGCGCCACCGATGCCGCCGGCGTCAAGGACGTGCTGGTGGAAGCCGCGCTGACCACCATCATGGACTGCGAGGACTCGGTCGCCGCGGTCGACGCCGAAGACAAGGTCCACATCTACCGCAACTGGCTCGGCCTGATGAAGGGCGACCTGACCGAGGCTGTCACCAAGGGCGGCAAGACCTTCACCCGCAAGCTCAACGCGGACCGCCAGTACACGCGTCCGGACGGCTCGTCGCTGACGCTGCATGGCCGCTCGCTGATGTTCGTGCGCAACGTCGGCCACCTCATGACCAACCCGGCCGTGCTGGACCGCGACGGCCAGGAGATCCCCGAGGGCATCCTCGACGCCGTGGTCACCAGCCTGGCGGCGCTGCAGGATCGCGAGCGCAAGCTCAACTCGCGCACCGGCTCGGTCTACATCGTCAAGCCCAAGATGCACGGCCCGGTCGAGGCCGCCTTCGCCAGCGAGCTGTTCGATCGCGTCGAAGACCTGCTGGGCCTGCCGCGCAACACCCTGAAAATGGGCATCATGGATGAAGAGCGCCGCACCAGCATCAACCTGAAGGCCTGCATCCAGGCCGCGGCGTCGCGCGTGGCGTTCATCAACACGGGGTTCCTCGATCGCACCGGCGACGAGATGCATTCCAGCATGGAAGCCGGCCCCATGCTGCGCAAGGGCGACATGAAGGCCACCGCCTGGATCACCGCCTACGAGCGCAACAACGTGCTGGTCGGCCTGGACGCCGGCCTGCGCGGCCGCGCGCAGATCGGCAAGGGCATGTGGGCCATGCCCGACCTGATGGCCGCCATGCTCGAACAGAAGATCGCGCACCCCAAGGCCGGCGCCAATACCGCCTGGGTGCCGTCGCCCACCGCCGCCACGCTGCACGCGCTGCACTACCACCAGGTGGACGTGCAGGCGGTCCAGCAGGAACTCGAACGCACCAAGCTCGACAGCGTGCGCGACGAACTGCTGGCCGGCCTGCTGACGGTGCCGGTGGGCGACAAGTCCAAGTGGTCCGCCGCCGACATCCAGCAGGAACTGGACAACAACGTGCAGGGCATCCTGGGCTACGTGGTCCGCTGGATCGACCAGGGCGTGGGTTGCTCCAAGGTGCCGGACATCCATAACGTCGGCCTCATGGAAGACCGCGCCACGCTGCGCATCTCCAGCCAGCACATCGCCAACTGGCTGCGCCACGGCGTCACCCATCACGACCAGGTCATGGAGACCTTCAAGCGCATGGCCAAGGTGGTGGACGGCCAGAACGCCGGCGATCCCCACTACCTGCCGATGGCGGGCAACTTCGACGGCTCGCTGGCGTTCAAGGCCGCCTGCGCGCTGGTGTTCGAAGGCCTGACCCAGCCCAACGGCTACACCGAGCCGCTGCTGCACAAGTTCCGCCTGGCGTTCAAGGCTGCCCAGGCCTGATTCCCCGCCGGCAACGGCGACGCATGCCGTACCGGACAGCCCAGGCTGTCCGGTTTTTTTTGCCGATGTCCTTTCGCAGGAAAATCGCACATTTTTCGCACAGCCGTGCTAAATTCTGGCGCATGACTGCCAAGACCGAAAAGAGCGAGCTGACTTTCGCGGCCATCGTGGACGCGGCCCTGGACATGGCCGCCGCCCAGGGGCTCGAGAGCCTGTCGCTCGGCCAGGTGGCCAAGCGCCTGGATATCAGCAAGAGCGGCGTGTTTTCACGGGTGGGCTCGCGCGAAGCCTTGCAGCAGGCCGTGCTGGATGAGTACGAGCGCCGCTTCGTGGAGGCCGTCTTCACGCCCGCCATGGCGCAACCGCGCGGACTGCCGCGCTTGAACGCGCTCATGAGCCTGTGGATCGAGCGCGCCTGCAACGTCGAACTGCTGACCGGCTGCATCTATATCGCCGGCGCCTTCGAATTCGATGATGTCGAATCCCCCCTGCGCGAAATCCTGGAAAACAACCTGCGGCGGTGGCGCGGCGTCATGGTGCGCACGGTGCGGCAGGCGCTGGAAGAAGGCCACCTGCGCCCGGACACCGACCCCGAGCAACTGGTGTTCGAGGTCTACAGCCTGATGATCGGCCTGATGCACGACGCCCGTTTCCTGCGCGATCCCAAGGCTCGCGAACGGGTGCGCGCCGCCTACGAGCGCCTGATTTCCACGTATCGCAGTTTCAAGTACATCGAGTAATCCTTACCCTGGAAGCCGGCGCGAGCCGGCATTGTTTTTGGCTAATTTCGCACGACCGTGCGATTCAAGTGGCATGGAGTGGATCATGGTTTTCTATATCGGCGCGACCGCGGTGGTGGTGGCGGGATTGGCCCGCATGTGGCTCTCGTGGCGCGCGTTGCTGCGCCAGTTGCCCGATCTGCCCCGTCACCTGGTGCTGTTCTGAAACGGGCCGCCGTGCGTGGCCAGGCCGGATCCGGGCAAGACGCTCGCGCACAGCGCGTCTCCCGGTCTATATTTCGTATTCACTTCCTGCCTGTGCCCCCATGTCGCGCTCCGTTCATCTACTGATCATCGATCCGCAGAATGATTTCTGCGACCTTCCCGCGCAATACCTGCCCGTCGATCCGCTGACGGGCCAGGCCGTCGCGCCCGCGCTGCCGGTGCCGGGCGCGCATGCCGACATGCAGCGGCTGGCGCGCTTCGTCGATGCCACCGCGCACGCGCTGTCGGCCGTCACCGTCACGCTGGATTCGCACCATCGGCTCGACATCGCCCATCCGACCTTCTGGCGCGGCGGCGACGGCCGGCCGGTCGCGCCCTTCACGCCCATCACCGCCAGCCAGGTGCGCTCGGGCGCCTTCCAGCCCCGCCACGTCGACGACCTGCCGCGCACGCTGTCGTATCTGGACGAGCTGGAGGCGCGCGGCCGCTACACCCTGATGGTCTGGCCGGTGCATTGCGAGATCGGCACCTGGGGCCACAACGTCCATCCGGACGTGCGCGCCGCCTATGGCCGCTGGGAAGACGAACGCCAATACATCGTGCGCAAGGTGCCCAAGGGCGCCAACCCGTGGACTGAGCACTACAGCGCGCTGATGGCCGAGGTGCCGGATGCCGACGACCCGCGCAGCCAGCTCAACCGCAAGCTGCTCGACGCGCTGGACCGTTCCGACCTCATCATCGTCGCGGGCGTGGCCGGCAGCCATTGCGTCAAGGCCACGGTCGAGCACATCGCCGAACACCTGCCGGGCGGCAACCTGTCGCGCGTGGTGCTGCTGACCGACTGCATCAGCCCGGTCACGGGCTTCGCGGACGCGCAGTCGGTGTTCCTGGAGCGTATGCGCGACCTCGGCATGCAGGCGCGCAGCAGCGCGGACATGGCGCGCGCATTGGCTTGAGGCAGGCGACGCCGCTATCCACCGCGGCCCAATGACAACGGCCGCACGCTTGCGCGTTGCGGCCGTGGCGATGGAAAAGCGGAGTGGATCAGGCGGCGGGCTTGTCCTGGCACTCGACGTACAGGGCGCTGATCGCCTCGCACAGGGCCGGCGGCGCCTGGAACAGGCGTGACACCAGCATGCAGCCCTGCACCGTGGCGAACACCGCCCGGCCGGCCGCTTCGGCGGTGCCCGAGAATTTCAGGGTGCCCTCTTCGGCGCCTTGCGCCAATACACGGGTCAACCAGGCTTCGTGCGCACGGAAGAATCCCTGCAGCGCGCCGCGCACGCGGTCGGGCAGGCTCATCATTTCCGCGGCCAGCATGCCGCCCAGGCACAGTTCGCCGTGGCCGCAGGCCTTCGATTCCATCATCGTCAGATAGGCGTCGAGCTGGGCGTGGGCCGGCTGCGCGGTGTCGATGCTGCGCACCGACGCCAGGGCGCGGGCGCTGTAGGCTTCAACGGCCTCGTAGAGCAGGTCGTCCTTGCCGGGAAAGTAGTAGTGGATGCTGGACGTCTTCACGCCCACGTGCTCGGCCAGGTCGCGATAGCTGAAACCGTTGCAACCGCGGGTACGGATCAGCTTTTCGGCGTGGGCCAGCAGCTGGTCGCGGGTGGTGTTGGGGGTCGGAGTGTCCATGGCTGAATATTACCTACTAATAGGTTGGTTCGTCATCGGCGGTATCCCTAGGCGGGGATCCGATGCAACCGTGCGAACCCCGGCCGGGAATGATCCCGCCCCCCGGGGTTCGCAGTGGCCGTCATCGGACTCAGCCTTGCACGGGCGGGTAGTCCAGTTCACCGCTTTCGGTCAGGCCCTGGGCGCGGGCAGCGGCCAGTTCCTGCTTCACCTGGGCGCGGCTCTTGTCGCCGGCGCTGGCGAAGGCGGTGGCGGCGTAGCCTTCTTCGGTCGTGGCCAGTTCACCGTTGGCGCGGGCGGCGGCCAGTTCTTGCTGCACCTGGGCGCGGGTCACCGTGCTTTGGGTGTTCGCGGCGGGCGGATAGTCCAGCTCACCGGCGTGGGCGGCGCCCAGGAACGAGGCGGTCAGGATCAGGGCGGATACGAGGGTCTTCATGGTGGATCTCCGGAAAAGGATCGGGTACTGCGATTTGGATGAGAACTATCTATCTATAGATAGATTTCGAGTCGAAAAAATCAGCCTTGAACGGGCGGGTAGTCCAGTTCGCCGCTTTCGGTCAGGCCTTGGGCGCGGGCGGCGGCCAGTTCCTGCTTCACCTGGGCGCGGCTCTTGTCACCAGCGCTGGCGAACGCGGTGGCGGCGTAGCCTTCTTCGGTCGTGGCCAGTTCACCGTTGGCGCGGGCGGCAGCCAGTTCTTGCTGCACCTGGGCGCGGGTCACCGTGCTTTGGGTGTTCAGGGCGGGCGGGTAGTCCAGTTCGCCGGCTTGAGCGGCGCCGATGAAGGAAGCGGACAGGATCAGGGCGGATACGAGGGTCTTCATGATGATCTCCAGATAACGATGGCTAGGATGTTTCGTTTAAACTATCTACTTATAGGTAGACAACAAGGCAAATAAAAAGGAGGTGCTACTGTATTTCTGGTTTGGGGCGGCGCTGCGGTGTTGCTGGGTGCTGCGTCGATGGATGAATCTTACCTACTACTAGATAGATAGCGCAAGAGGCTTTTATGAAACCAAATATTTCATGAAGCCAGTCCCCTCAGCGATCGGCCGCGACGGCGGGCCGGTTTGCGAAAGGCCGACGCCGGGTGGCGGATAACGGCAATCCTGGCGTGAACCAGGCGCGCCCTTTTCGACCCTGTTGAAAAGCTGTGGAAAAACCGCGAATTACGGTGAACAAGCTGTGCAAAGGCTGTGCGCAGCCTGTGGATAGTTCGCGCCAGCAATATGCGTGGAGCCAGGCTGCATGCGGCTTTTGGGAGGGTGACGGGACGCGGGTCCGAAATCCGGCGGGTTGAGGCGTCATTTGGCGGCCCTGGAGGCACCAGAATCCCCTGGCGAGGCCCTGTGAACAACCGGTGGAAAAGGCCCGAAAACCAGTGGGCAAGCTGTTGAAATGCTGTGCACAGCCTGTGGATAGCTGACGGGATTTCCCCGGAAAAACAGCAGCTTCCAGCAGCCGCGGCGCCTTGGCGACGTCCAAACGGCACAAAGCCCGGCAAGCGCAAGGCTTGCCGGGCTTTGTTCGTGAACGGCCGCGGGAGACGCGATCAGAACGGAATATCGTCGTCCATGTCGGCCAGGTTGGCGCCGCCACCGGCGGGTGCAGCCTGGGGCGCGGGACGCTGCTGCGGCGCCGGGCGCTGGGCCGGGGCGCGCTGCTGCGGCTGGCGCGCCGGCGCGTCGTCGTAACCGCCGCCGCCACCGTAGCTGCCGCCACCGCCGCCGCCGTCTTCGCGGCCGCCCAGCATCTGCATCTGGTCGGCGACGATTTCGGTGCTGTAGCGGTCAGCGCCCGTGTCCTTGTCCTGCCACTTGCGGGTCTTCAGGCGGCCCTCGATGTAGACCGAGCGGCCCTTCTTCAGGTATTCGCCGGCGATTTCGGCCAGGCGGTTGTACATGACCACGCGGTGCCATTCGGTTTCTTCGCGGCGTTCGCCCGATGCCTTGTCCTTCCAGGTGGAGGTCGTGGCGATGGACATGTTGCAGATTGCGGCCCCCTCGGGGCTATAGCGGACTTCCGGGTCGCGACCCAGGTTGCCCACGAGAATGACTTTGTTAACCGATGCCATGCCGTTGTCCCTCTGTTGTTGACAGCCTGTGCCACACGTTGCCGCGAGCGCGCCGGCAACAACATAAAAAGCGATGTTGAAGACCGGCTTCATGAAACTCGCCGGTCACCGCAATGATGACCGGCGACGCCGGAGAAGCCCTAGTTTGTCTTCTATTATCGACGAAAAGCGCTTGCCGCGCCAAACCGGAATCGTGACAAAGCTGTCCTGCCCGGGAAACGATTTCACCGCTGTTGGGCACCGTTGGCGGCGCGATCCGCGACTTTCCGCCGCCCGATCCGCGGACGCCTCAGGCCAGCGGCTTGAGCGCCCAGGTCACGGCCAGCCAGACGGCCGCCAGCACGGCCGCGCCGATGAAGACCGTGCCGGCGCCGGAGTGCGATGCCACCCAGCCGCCCAGCGCGCCGCCCGTGAACAAGCCCGCGGCCTGGGCCGTGTTGTAGAACCCCAGCGCCAGGCCCTTGTAGGCCTGCGGCGCCACGCGCGACACCAGGGAAGGCTGCAGCGCCTCCAGCACGTTGAACGCCACGAAGAAGCCGGTCAGGGCCACCGCCAGGGTGTAGAAGCCATGGCTGGCCGCCGGCAACAGCGCGCACACCAGCACCAGCCCGGCCACGGCGGCGCGCAGGGCGCCGCGGTGGGCACGGCGCTTTTCGGCCACGAACACCACCGGCACCATCAGCACGAACGACACCAGGATCACCGGCAGGTAGACCTTCCAGAGCTCGCGCGCATCCAGGCCGCCGACCTTGGCCAGCAGCGCCGGCACCACCACGAACAGCGACACCTGGATCATGTGCAGCACGAACACGCCGAAATTGAGCCGCAGCAGGTCGGTGTGGGTCAGCACCTGGCGCGGACTGGCGGCCTGCATGGTGCGGGCCTGGGTGCGCGGCACCACCGGCACCACCCAGCGCGCCACCGCCAGACAGACCACGCCCAGGCAGGCGATGGTCCAGAACAGGCCCGACAACCCCCACCAGCCCACCAGCACCGGCGACAGCACCAGCGACGCGGCGAACGACAGGCCGATCGAGCCGCCCACCATGGCCATGGCGCGGGTGCGCACCTCGTCGCGGGTGGCGTCGGCCAGCCAGGCGGTCACGGCGGCCGAAATGGCCCCGGCGCCCTGGATGGCGCGGCCGATGGTGATCCAGAACACGTCATCGGCCTGCGCACAGACCACGCTGCCCGCCACGAACAGCAGCAGGCCGAACAGCACCACGGGCCGGCGGCCCCAGCGGTCGGAGGCCAGCCCGAAGGGAATCTGCATGAACGCCTGGGTCAGGCCGTACATGCCCAGCGCCAGGCCGACCCGGGCAGGGTCATCGCCCCCCGGCAGGCCGCGGGCGGCGACGGCGAACACCGGCAGCAACAGGAACAGTCCCAGCATCCGCGCGGCGAACAAACCGGCCAGCGCCACGCTGGCGCGGCGCTCGGAAGGGGTCAATTTCAGTTTCGTGTCTGCCGGCATGCGGAATTTTCAACGATGACGAGGGCCGTTCGCGCGCGAATGTCATGCGCTTGCGGTCTGATCTATGGCCTGAGGACTCGGCGCGCTATAGTACCAAGTTGGCCTTTGCAACCGCTTAAAAGAGCCCGATAGACGTGACCATACGCATTCGGGGTGCCCGCACCCACAATCTCAAGAACGTCTCGCTGGATCTGCCGCGCCACAAGCTGGTGGTGGTTACCGGCCTGTCCGGCTCGGGCAAGTCCTCGCTGGCATTCGATACGCTTTACGCGGAGGGGCAGCGGCGCTACGTCGAAAGCCTGTCCGCCTACGCCCGCCAGTTCCTGCAACTGATGGACAAGCCCGACGTCGACCTGATCGAGGGGCTGTCGCCGGCCATTTCGATCGAGCAGAAGGCGGCGGGCCACAACCCGCGTTCCACCGTCGGCACCATCACCGAGATCCACGATTACCTGCGCCTTCTGTACGCGCGGGTCGGCACGCCCTATTGCCCGGACCACGGCCTGCCGTTGCAGGCGCAGAGCGTCAGCCAGATGGTGGACGCAGTGCTGTCCTGGCCGGCCGACACCCGCCTGGCGGTGCTGGCCCCGATCGCACGCGGCAAGAAAGGCAGCTTCGAGGACGAATGCGCCAGCCTGCAGGCGCAGGGCTACGTACGCCTGCGCGTGGACGGCCAGATGGTGGAAATCGACGGCATGGCGCCGCTGAAGAAAACCGAGAAGCACGACATCGACGTGGTCATCGACCGCCTGCGCATCAAGCCCGAGAGCAAGCAGCGCCTGGCCGAGAGCTTCGAGACCGCGCTGCAGCTGGCCGACGGCCGCGCGCTGGCGCTGGACATGGACGGCAGCCGCGAGCAGGTCTTTTCCAGCCGCTACGCCTGCCCGGTGTGCAGCCACAGCCTGCCCGAGCTGGAACCGCGCCTGTTCAGCTTCAACAACCCGATGGGCGCCTGCCCCAGCTGTGACGGCATCGGCCAGGTGGGCTTCTTCGACCCCAAGCGCGTGGTCGCCTTCCCCGAGCTGAGCCTGGCGGCCGGCGCCATCCGCGGCTGGGACCGCCGCAACGCCTTCACCCATTCGCTGCTGACCAGCCTGGCGGCGCACTACGAATTCGACATCGAGGCGCCCTTCGAGGACCTGCCCGAGGCGCTGCGCGACAAGGTGCTGTACGGCTCGGGCGACGAGGAAATCTCGTTCCTTTACCTGAACGAAAAGGGCCGCAGCACCGTCAAGCGCCACACCTTCGAAGGCGTGATCCCGAACCTGGAGCGCCGCTGGCGCGAAACCGATTCGGCCACCGTGCGCGAAGAGCTGGGCAAGTACCGCAACATCAAGACCTGCCCGGACTGCGGCGGCTCGCGCCTGCGGCCGGAAGCGCGCCACGTGCTGATCGGCCAGGATCCGCGCGGCGGCGAACGCCACGGCCAGGCCATCTATGAAGTCGAGGCGATGCCGCTGTCGACCTGCCTGGCGTGGTTCCGCGACCTGGCGCTGACCGGCGCCAAGCAGGAGATCGCGCAACGCATCGTGCGCGAGATCGAGGCGCGCCTGAGCTTCCTGAACAACGTCGGCCTGAACTACCTGTCGCTGGACCGCAGCGCCGACACCATCTCCGGCGGCGAGGCCCAGCGCATCCGCCTGGCCAGCCAGATCGGCTCGGGCCTGACCGGCGTGATGTACGTGCTGGACGAACCCTCGATCGGCCTGCACCAGCGCGACAACGACCGCCTGATCGGCACGCTGCAGCATCTGCGCGACCTGGGCAACAGCGTCATCGTGGTCGAGCACGACGAAGACATGATCCGCATGGCCGACTGGGTCGTGGACATGGGTCCGGGCGCGGGCGAGCACGGCGGCGAAGTGGTGGCGCAGGGCGATCCCGAGACCGTGCAGCGCGACCCGAATTCGCTCACCGGCCAGTACTTGAGCGGCCGGCGCGCCATCGCCATCCCGCCGCGCCGCCCGGTCACGGAAGAGCTGCCCTGGCTGACGCTCACCGGCGCCACCGGCAACAACCTCAAGAACGTCGACCTGCGCCTGCCGGCCGGCCGCCTGATCTGCGTCACCGGCGTGTCCGGCTCGGGCAAGTCGACCCTGGTCAACGACACGCTGGCGGTGGCGGTGTCGCGCCAGCTGCATCACGCCCAGAGCGAACCCGCCCCCTACGCCGCGATGCAGGGCCTGGAGAACTTCGACAAGATCATCAGCGTCGACCAGAGCCCGATCGGCCGCACCCCGCGCAGCAACCCGGCCACCTACACCGGCCTGTTCACGCCGATCCGCGAACTGTTCGCCGGCGTGCCCGAGGCCCGCACCCGCGGCTACGATCCCGGCCGCTTCAGCTTCAACGTCAAGGGCGGCCGCTGCGAGGCCTGCCAGGGCGACGGCGTGGTCAAGGTCGAGATGCACTTCCTGCCCGACATGTACGTGCCCTGCGACGTCTGCCACGGCAAGCGCTACAACCGCGAGACGCTGGAGATCCGCTACCGCGGCCGCAACATCAGCGAAGTGCTGGACCTGACGGTCGAGCAGGCGCTGGAGTATTTCGAATCGGTGCCGGCGATCGCGCGCAAGCTGCACACGCTGATCGACGTCGGCCTGTCGTACATCCGGCTGGGCCAGAGCGCCACCACCCTGTCGGGCGGCGAAGCGCAGCGCGTGAAGCTGTCGCAGGAACTGTCGCGGCGCAGCACCGGCCGCACCCTGTACATCCTGGACGAACCCACCACCGGCCTGCATTTCCGCGACATCGAACTGCTGCTGCAGGTGCTCAACCAGCTGGTGGACAGCGGCAACACCGTGCTCATCATCGAACACAACCTGGACGTCATCAAGACCGCGGACTGGCTCATCGACATGGGCCCGGAAGGCGGCGACGGCGGCGGGCGCGTGGTGGCGCAAGGCACGCCGGAAGACGTGGCGGCCGCGCCGGAAAGCCACACCGGACACTATCTCGGCAAACTGCTGCGCCGCATGCCAGCCGGCTGAACGGCGCGGCGCAACCAGGGCCTGTCACTAAGGGGAATCGGCATGTACACCTTGATCATCGGCAACAAGAACTACTCGTCGTGGTCGCTGCGGCCATGGCTCGCGCTGCGCGCCACCGGCGTCGCTTTCACCGAACAGAAGCTGGGCCTGTTCACCGAGGCGTTCGCCCGCCACCTGGAAACGCTGACGCCGGCCGGACTGGTGCCGGTGCTGCTGGATGGCGACCTGGCGGTCTGGGACTCGCTGGCGATCTGCGAGTACGTGGCAGAACAGCATCCCGAGGCCCGCCTGTGGCCGCAGGATGCGCGCGCCCGGGCCCGCGCCCGCTCGCTGGCGGCGCAGATGCACAGCGGCTTCGGCGCGCTGCGCCAGGCGCTGCCGATGAACATCGAGGCGCACCTGCCGGGCATCGACATTTCCGAGGCCGCGCGCCAGGAGATTTCGCGCATGCATGCCATCTGGCAGGACACGCGCGCCGAGTTCGGCCAGGGCGGCCCGTTCCTGTTTGGCGCCTTTTCGATCGCCGATGCGTTCTTCGCGCCGATCGTGTCGCGCTTCGTCACCTACGGCATCGCCGCGGCCGGCCCGGTGCGCGACTACATGGACGCGGTGCTGGCGCTGCCGGCGATGCAGGAATGGATGCGCGACGCGCGCGCCGAAGCCACTTTCGTCGAGGCCGACGAACCGTACCGCAAGCATCGTTGATACCGGCGGGCCGCGCCGCCTGACCCCGGCACGGGTGGCGCCCAGGGCACATCAGCCCTGAACGCCGCCCGGCGCCGGCCCTAGCCCATGTCGAACAGGCGCCGGTGCTCGCGGATGGCGTAGCGGTCGGTCATGCCGGCGATGTAGTCGGCGATGGCGCGGGCCTGGTCATTGAAGGCCGCGCGGCGATAGTCCGGCGGCAACAGGCGTGGATCATCCAGGAACGCCGCGAACAATTCGCGCACGATGCGGCGCGCCTTGGTGGTCATGCGCAGCACGCGGTAGTGCCGGTACAGGTTGTCGAACAGGAACTTCTTCAGTTCATCCGCCTCGCGCCGGATGCCTTCCGAGAACCCCGCCAGCGGCGGCGCGCGCCGCACGTCGTCGGCGCTGGCCGGCGCCGCGTCATGGATGCGCGCCAGCGAGGTCTGCGTCAGGTCGCCTATCAGCGTGTTGATCATGCGCCGGATGGTTTCGGCCACCGCGCGGCGCGACGCCAGGTCGGGATAGCGCGCCAGCACCTCGGCGTGGTGGCGTTGGAAGATCGACACGCCCTGCAGCTGTTCCAGCGTGATGAGCCCCGAACGCAGGCCGTCGTCGATGTCGTGGTTGTTGTAGGCCACTTCGTCGGCCAGGTTGGCGATCTGCGCCTCCAGCGACGGCTGGGTGCGCGCCAGGAAGCGCTCGCCCACCGCGCCCAGCTGCCGCGCATGCGCCGCCGAGCAGTGCTTGAGAATGCCCTCGCGGGTCTCGAAGCACAGGTTCAGGCCATTGAAGTCGGCATAGCGTTCTTCAAGCTCGTCGACCACCCGCAGGCTCTGCAGGTTGTGCTCGAAGCCGCCGGCCTCGGGCGCCAGTTCGCGCATGCAGGCGTTGAGCTCGTCCTGGCCGGCATGGCCGAACGGCGTGTGGCCCAGGTCGTGCGCCAGCGAAATGGCTTCGGTCAGGTCTTCCGACAGCCCCAGGCTGCGCGCCAGGGTGCGCGCGATCTGCGCCACTTCCAGGCTGTGCGTGAGCCGGGTGCGGAACAGGTCGCCTTCGTGGTTCACGAAGACCTGGGTCTTGTACTCCAGCCGCCGGAACGCGCCCGAATGGATGATGCGATCGCGATCGCGCTGGAATTCCGTGCGGTTTTCCGGCGCGGGCTCGGCATAGGCCCGGCCGCGCGATCGGGACGGGTCGGATGCATAGGAAGCCAGTTCTTTCATCTGCGACACCGTCTCTCCAGCAGTCTTTATTGAGTGGTTCGGGCCAATACGGCGCGCACGGCATCGGCCGGCGCCGCCCGCATCATCGCTTCGCCGATGCGGGTCATGAGCACGTAGCGGATCTCGCCGCCCTCGGTCTTCTTGTCGACCTGCATCAGGTCGAGCCAGCGATCGGCCCCCAGGTCGGGCGCGATCACGGGACAGCCGATGGCCTCGACCAGCGCGCGCACACGGGCCACGTCGGCGCGCGGGAAACCCGCCACGTCGGCCGACAGTTCCGCCGCCTGCACCATGCCGCAGCCGACCGCCTCGCCGTGCAGCCAGGCGCCGTAGCCCAGGCCCGCCTCGATGGCGTGGCCGAAGGTGTGGCCCAGGTTCAGGATGGCGCGCAGGCCGGACTCGCGTTCGTCCTTGCCCACCACCTGCGCCTTCAGTTCGCACGAGCGGCGGATGGCGTAAGCGACGGCCTGTGGATCCAGGCTGCGCAGTTTTTGCGCATTCTGTTCGCACCAGGTCCAGAATTCCGGATCCAGGATCAGGCCGTACTTGATGACTTCGGCCAGGCCGGCGGACACTTCGCGCGCCGGCAGCGAGGCCAGCACGGCGGTGTCGATCTCGACCGCCAGCGGCTGGTAGAACGCGCCGATCATGTTCTTGCCCAGCGGGTGGTTCACGGCCGTCTTGCCGCCGACCGACGAATCGACCTGGGCCAGCAGGGTCGTGGGCACCTGCACGAAACGCACGCCGCGCATGTACACCGCGGCGGCAAAGCCGGTCATGTCGCCGATCACCCCGCCGCCCAGCGCCACCAGCACGCAGCGGCGGTCCAGGCGATGGGTCAGGAGCGCGTCGAAGATCAGGTTCAGCGACTGCCAGTCCTTGTACGACTCGCCGTCGGGCAGCTCGATGCGCAGCACCCGCTTGCCGGTGCGCGCCAGGGCGGCTTCGGCGCGTTCGCCGTACAGGGCCGCCACGGTCGGGTTGGTCACCACCGCGATGGCGGTGGCGTCGGCGGGAATGCTCTCGTCCAGGGCATCCAGGCGCCCCGGCGCGATGCGGATGGGGTACTGTCCGCCCGGGGTATCGACCTCAACAACGTTCATATCTGCTTCTCGAAGGCTTGTAATTGCGGCAGGAGCGCCTTGACCAGGGTGTGGATGGGCATGGAGCCGGTTTCCACCACCAGGTCGGCGACTTCCTTGTAGAGGGGCTCGCGCAGGGTCATCAGGTCGCGCAGCGTGCCACGCGGATCGGCGGTGGCCAGCAGGGGCCGGTTGCGATCGCGGCAGGTGCGGCGGAACAATTCGTCCACACTGGCCCTCAAATAGACCACGATGCCCCGCTCGCGCAGGCGCGACCGGTTTTCGGCGGCCAGGATGGCGCCGCCACCAGTGGCGAGAATTATGTTGCGCCGTTGGGTACACTCTTCCAGGGCGGCGGATTCCCGGCGACGGAAACCGGCCTCACCCTCGATTTCGAAGATTACCGGCACCCGCACGCCGCAACGCGCCTCGAGCTCATGGTCCAGATCGATAAAATCGCGCCCCAGGGCACGCGCCAGGCCACGGCCGATGGTCGTCTTGCCCGCCCCCATCATCCCCACCAGGAAGATGGGCAGGTCGTGCGGCAACGACACGGTCTTGCCCAGGCACTCCGAGGCGCAAGGCGGGTTTTCGGGCGCCTCGCCGGAGGGCGCCAGGTCCGGGTCAGCCTCCGGACATGAGTGAGCGGAAAAGTTCATGACGGCATTATCACATCTGCCGCCAAGTTGCCCGCGCACCACACTGAACTATCTTGTTACAGAAACCGATCCGCCACACTGAGGTGGGACCGGAGATACCCGTAAAATCGCCGCGATGAGCAAGCCGCAGAATTCCTCCAAAAAAGACAAGCCCGCCAATAACGGTTCCCCGATATTGCGTTTTTTCGTCAAGACCGGCATTTTCTTTGCCGGCCTGTTCCTGTGCGGCGTGCTGCTGGCGGGCATGGCGCTGGCGCTGGCCTGGCCCAACCTGCCGGACCTGAACGCCATGACGGACTACCGCCCGCGGGTGCCGCTGCGCGTCTACACGGCGGACAAGGTGCTGATCGGCGAATTCGGCGAAGAGCGCCGCAACGTGCTGCGCTTCAATGAAATCCCGGACGTGATGAAGTCCGCGGTGCTGGCGGCCGAAGACGACCGCTTCTACCAGCACGGCGGGATCGACTGGACCGGCGTGGTGCGCGCCGGCCTGACCAACCTGATCAACATGTCCAAGACGCAGGGCGCCAGCACGATCACCATGCAGGTGGCGCGCAACTTCTACCTGTCGTCGGAAAAGACCTACTCGCGCAAGTTCTACGAACTGCTGCTGACGTTCAAGATCGAATCCGAGCTCACCAAGGACCAGATCCTCGAGCTCTACATGAACCAGATCTACCTGGGCCACCGCGCCTACGGGTTCGCCGCCGCCTCGCGCACCTATTTCGGCAAGCCGCTGTCCGAAGTGACGCCGGCCGAGGCCGCGATGCTGGCCGGCATTCCCAAGGCCCCGTCGCGCTTCAACCCGATCTCCAACCGCCCCCGCGCCGAGCTGCGCCAGCGCTACGTGCTGGGCCGCATGCAGTCGCTGGGCTACCTGACCGAGCCCGAATACAAGCAGGCGATGGCGCAGCAGATCGTCATGAAGTCGGCCGAAGGCACGCCGGCTGGCGGCTACAGCATCCATGGCGAATACGTGGCCGAACTGGCGCGCCAGCTGCTGTTCAACGTGTACCAGGACAACGTCTACTCGCGCGGCATCAACATCTACACCACGGTCCAGTCCAAGGACCAGGAAGCGGCCTACCGCGCCGTGCGTGAAGGCGTGCTGGAATACACCCGCCGCGCGCCCTACCCGGGCCCCGAGGAACAGCTCGACCTGCCGCCGGGCACCGAGAACAACCCGCAGGCCCTAGATGAATTCCTGGACGGCGTGTTCGACAAGTTCGGCGACAGCGGCGACCTGCTGACCGCGCTGGTGCTGTCGGCCAGCCCCACCGAAGTGAAGCTGGCGCGCAGCTCGCGCGAGATCATCACCGTCACCGACAAGAAGGTGCTGGGCGTGGTGGCGCGCGCGCTCAACGACAAGGCCAAGCCCGAGCAGCGCATCAAGCGCGGCTCGGTGGTCTACATCCGCAAGCTCGGCGACAACTGGGAAATCATCAACCTGCCGTCGGTGCAGGCCGCGTTCGTGGCGCTGTCGCCGCAGGACGGCGCGATCCGCGCCATGGTCGGCGGCTTCGACTTCTACCGCGGCAACTTCAACCGCGTGACGCAGGCCTGGCGCCAGCCCGGCTCGAACATCAAGCCGTTCATCTACGCCGCCTCGCTCGAGCGCGGCCTGACGCCGGCCACGCAGATCTCCGACCAGCCGTTCGAACTGACCGCGGCCCAGACCGGCTCCAAGGCCTGGAATCCGAAGAACTACGGCAACCAGTACGAGCCCATGCTGACGCTGCGCCAGGGCCTGTACAAGTCCAAGAACATGGTCTCGATCCGCATCCTGCAGGCCATTGGCCCGCAGTACGCGCAGGACTACCTGACCCGCTTCGGCTTCGACAAGGCGCGCCAGCCCGCGGTGCTGCCGCTGGCGCTGGGCGCCGGCTCGGTGACCCCGCTGCAGCTGGCCGGCGCGTTCTCGGTGTTCGCCAACGGCGGCTACCGCGTCACGCCCTACCTGATCGACCGCGTCACCGACAGCAACGGCAAGATCGTGATGCAGGCCAAGCCGACCGTGGCCGGCGACGCCGCCGCCCGCGCCATCGACCCGCGCACCGCCTGGATCATGGACGACGTGCTGCGCGGCGTGGCCACCTACGGCACCGCCGCCCGCGCCCGCGTGCTGCTCAAGCGCAACGACATCGCCGGCAAGACCGGCACCACCAACGAATCCGTGGATGCGTGGTTCTCGGGCTACACGCCGTCGCTGGTGGCCACCGCCTGGCTCGGCTTCGACCAGCCCAAGTCGCTGGGTTCGCGCGAAACCGGCGGCGGCGTGGCCATGCCGATCTGGGTCGACTACATGCAGGACGTGCTCAAGGGCGTGCCGGAAGAAAAGCCGCGCCCCCGTCCCGACGGCATCATCGTCGAGAACGGCGAGTACTACTTCTCGGAATTCCCGCCCGGACAGGCGGTGGCGCGCCTGGGCCTGCCGCAGGCCGATACGCTGGGCGAGTTCCTGAACGGCCTGAACAACGACAGCGGCGAAGACAACCGCATCAAGGTCGGACCGGGCGTGGGCTCGCAGAACGCCCAACCCTGGTCGCAGAAGATCCCGTTCTGAACGGAATGAAAAAAAGGCCGGCGTCAGCCGGCCTTTTTATTGGGCGTTACAGGCGGATCGTGACGGGCACGCCGGCCGCCGCCGAACAGATCTGGGACAGGGCGTCCGGCAATTTCGGGCCGCCTCGGGTATCGTTCCAGTTCTGGCCGTCGTAACGGTAGTGGAAGCCGCCGCTGCGCGCGGCCACCCACAGTTCCTGCATGGCGGCCTGGCTGTTCACCACCACGTGGGTATTGTCTTCGAAGACCATCGTCAGCACATTGCCGCTGCGGCTGGTTTCGACGTCGACGTCGAGCGAAGCCGCCCAGTCATCGGCCTGGCTTTCGATGCTGTTCAGCACCTGGTCGATCAACGCAAGAAATTCGGATTCGGTCATAATCGAGCCTGCAAGAATTACGGAGTTCCCAGTGTTCCAATTGGCATTCAGCCGCATGTCTCTTCGCATTGTAGCCACGCTGTTGGCGACCGGCATGGTTGCGGCCTGCGGCTACAAGGGTCCGTTGTATATGCCCACGCCCGACGGCAAGCCGCCCCCACCCGGGCGAGGCCAGACGACGCCCCAGGTACCGCAGATACCGGCCACGCCCTCCCTGCCATGACCGCCGCGTTCCCGGTTCCGCCCGAACTGGCCGGGCACCCCTTCTTCCAGTACCGCAACAACGTGCTGTACGCCGAAGACGTGCCGCTGGACCATCTGGCCGAAAAACTGGGAACGCCGCTCTACGTCTACTCCCGCGCGGCGCTCAAGGCCGCCTGGGAAACCTACCGCAGCGCCGTCGGGCAGCGCCCCGTGCAGGTCTGCTACGGCATGAAGGCCAATTCCAACCTGGCCGTCCTCAAGGAATTCGCCCGCCTCGGCGCCGGTTTCGACATCGTCTCCGGCGGTGAACTCGAACGCGCCCTGGCCGTGGGCGCCGATCCCGCCCGCATCGTCTTTTCCGGCGTCGGCAAGCAGGCCTGGGAAATGCGCGCGGCGCTGGCCGCCGGCGTCATGTGCTTCAACGTCGAGTCCGAGGCCGAATTGCAGCGGCTGTCCGACGTGGCCCGGGAAACCGGGCAACGCGCCCGGGTGGCGCTGCGCGTCAACCCGGACGTCGACGCGCAGACCCATCCCTACATCTCCACCGGCCTGAAGGAAAACAAGTTCGGCATCCCCATCGGGGCGGCGCTGGACGCCTACCGCAGCGCCCGCCTGCTGCCCGGCCTGGAGATCACCGGCCTGGACTGCCACATCGGCTCGCAGCTGACCGACATCAGTCCCTATTTCGACGCACTGGAAAAGCTGCTCGACCTGGTCGCCGACCTGGACGGCATCGGCATCCGCCTGTCGCACCTGGACCTGGGCGGCGGCCTGGGCATCCGCTACAGCGACGAAGTGCCGCCCTCGCCCAAGGCGCTGCTGGATCACGTGTTCCAGCGCCTGCAGGCACGCGGCCAGGGCCATTTGCGGCTGGTGCTCGAACCCGGGCGGTCGCTGGTCGGCAACGCCGGCGTGCTGCTGACCGCCGTCCAGTACCTGAAGCACGGCGAGGCGCGCAATTTCGCCATCGTCGACGCCGCCATGAACGACCTGCTACGGCCGGCGCTGTACGACGCCTGGCACGGCCTGCGGCCGCTGCGGCCGCGCACCGGCGACACGCTCGAATACGACGTCGTCGGCCCGGTCTGCGAAAGCGCCGACTGGCTGGCCCGCCAGCGCGCGCTGGTGCTGGAACAGGGCGATGTGCTGGCGCTGGAATCGGCCGGCGCCTACGGCATGACCATGGCCGGCAACTACAACACCCGCCCGCGCGCGGCCGAGGTCATGGTCGACGGCGACCACTATTACGTGGTGCGCCAGCGCGAGACCCTGCGGGATCTGCTGCGCGGCGAATCGACGCTGCCCTGAACGCGCTCCGGCTTCCCCATGCAAAAGGCCCCGTCGTAACGGGGCCTTTTGCCGTGCGCGCCAGGCTCAGAGCTGGCCGTAGGAATGCAGGCCCGACAGGAACATGTTCACCCCGAGGAAGGCGAAGCCGGTGATCAGAAGACCCGTCAGCGCCCAATAGGCCGCCATGGTGCCGCGCAGGCCCTTGATCAGGCGCATGTGCAGCCAGGCCGCGTAGTTCAGCCAGACGATCAGCGCCCAGGTTTCCTTGGGGTCCCACTGCCAGTAGGCGCCCCAGGCGTCCGCGGCCCAGAGCGCGCCCAGGATGGTCGCCACGGTGAAGAAGGCGAAGCCGATGGCGATGGCGCGGTACATGATGTCGTCCAGCACCTCCAGCGGCGGCAGCGCGGCGGCGATGCGGCGCCGGCCCAGCAGGATGGCGCCGACGATCACCGCGCCGATGCCGAAGTACAGCATCCAGGTGGCCGACAGGCCGTCGGTGCGGAACACCATGGGCTCGGCGCACAGCAGCACGCCCAGCACGAACAGCGGCGCCAGCTTGAGCCACGACGAGGTCTGGCCGTGCTGCTTGACCAGGTAGGCGAAGCCGACCATCGCCGCCAGCGAGAAGGTGCCGTAGCCGATGAAGTTGGCGGGCACGTGCAGCTTCATCCACCAGCTCTTGAGCGCCGGCACCAGCGGCTGGATCTGCCCGGCGTCGCGCGTGAACGAATACCACAGCAGGAACACCACCGCCGACGTCACCACCAGCAGCACGAAGCCGCCCAGCGCGCGCGTGGCGTACTTGCGTTCGTAGTACAGGTAGAACAGCGCCGTGATCAGCGCGAACAGCACGAACACTTCGTACAGGTTGCTGACCGGGATGTGGCCCAGGTCCGGGCCCATCAGGTGGCCTTCGCGCCAGCGCACCAGGAGGCCCGTGACGCCCGCGAACACCGCGCCCCAGGTCAGGGCCGTGCCCAGCCAGGCCGCGGTCGGGCTGAAGAAGCCGATCCAGTAGCAGACCATGGCCAGCGCGAACAGCGCGCTCATCCACAGGATCGCCGACTGCGACGAGAACAGGTATTTCAGGAAGAACACCTGCTCGGCCCGCGCCAGGTCGTTGCCGTAGAGCATCAGCGCCAGACCGGCCGCGATCGCACAGGCCACCATCAGGCGGCGCAGCGGACGCCACAGCCAGCCCATCCAGGCCAGCACCGGCACGGTGCCGCACAGGATGATCTTCTCGTAGTAGTCCATGGCGCCGCTGAAACGCGTCAGCGCGAACCCGGCGCCGGCCGCCAGCAGCAGGAAGAACACGATGTCCGTCCAGTCCGGCCGGCCGCGCTGCGCGCGGCTGTCACCGGTCTCGGACAGGCTGTCCTGCCAGAGGTTGTCGGGCGTGGGGGGATGCGTGGTGGTCGTCGTGGACATAGGAAACCTTAAGACCCTTTCTGGCGCAGCAGCGCCTGCTTGAAGCGATCGAACTCCTGGTTGAAGTCGAGTGTACGCTTCTGCGACGTCATCGCCGCCAGGATGCCGCTGCCGCCTTCCTGCGGCTTGATCCAGATCCAGACGCGGCGATCCCGAATATAGAACATCGAGAACACCCCCAGCACCAGCAGCAGGCTGCCGAGGTAGACCGTATTCTTGCCCGGCGTGCGGCTGACCTGGAAGACGCTGGCCTGCACGTGGTTGAAATCAGCCAGGGAGAAGAACACCGGGGCCGGATAGACCGTCAGGTCCGACAGCGCCGCCACCGCCAGGCGCGACCACAGCGCGGCGCGCTCGGCCTCGGGGCCTTCGGTCGGGACCGGCGGCAAGCCGGCGCGTTCGCGCTCGACCGCCCGCAGTTCGTTCATGCTGGCGCCGATCAGGCGGATCACCACGTCCGCGGCGCGCTCCAGGTCGGCGGCCGGCGTGTTGGCCTGCAGGAACGCGGCCACGGCCTGCAGGCCGCCGGAGGCATAGGTTTCCAGGGCGCGATCGGCGGCCGTCTGCAACGGCTGGCGGTCGGCGCCGCTGGGGCTGTTGCGCTCGGCGAAGCGGCGGGCCGCTTCCTGGCGCGCGGCGGGATCGGCCAGCGTCGCGCGCAACCGCATGAACTCCGCCACGGAGCTGTCGTCGTCGGCCGGGATGCGCAGATAGCGGAACGGCTCGGCGGCATTGTTGCGCACGCCAGCCAGGAACACGCTGGCGCCGTCCAGCTGCACCGGCAGCATGTAATTCTGGAATTCGTGCGCCTGGCCCGCGTCGTCGATCAGCTTGTATTCGACGCTGGGGCCCACGTTGCGCAGGTTCTCGTTCTTCTTGCCGGCGGCGCTGCCGGACACCGAGGCCACGTGCTCGGCGAAGCTCTGGTTGCCGCCCTTGGGATCGCCGCGGGTCAGGTCCTCGACGTTGATCGGGCGCAGCGCCGTGATTTCCACCCCCATGCTGCGCGGGCCACGCGCAGTGTGAGCGGTTACTTCGGCGGTCTTGCCCACGGTGCCGTCAACATTGAACGTGGCGCTGTCGGCGCCCACCAGCGGATAGCCCTTGAGCACCACCGTGCTGCCGCCGTCATCGAAGCTGGACTGGTAGACCGTCATGCCCTTGAAGCGCAGCGGCTCGTTGACCTCGATGGTCGAATCGAAACTCTTGCCGGTGTCCGGATCGGTCACTTCGACTTCGCTGGCGAAGCGGCTGGGCATGCCGGTCGAGTAGTAATCGACGACGAATTTCTTGAGCTTCAGGGTGAACGGCATCGGCTGCACCAGCGCGCCGTCGCCCACCATCACCACCGCGGTGCTGGCCTGGCCGTTTTCCGGCACCAGCACGCTGGCGCGGAAGCTCGGGTTGTTGACCGACAGGCGGCCGCTCTCCGGCACCTCGGAAATCAGCATGTTCTCGACGATGGGCTTCTTGCCGCCGAACATGACCTGCAGCCGCACCGGCAGCTCGCTGTCGAGCAGGCCGCCGACACAGATGATGACCATGGCGGCGTGGGCGAACACGTAGCCCAGCCGGTTGGCGCTGCCCTTCTTGGCGGCCAGCAGCACGCCGGTGCTGTCCTGGCGCTCGCGCACCGCGTAGCCCATGCGCTTGAGCAGCGCGGTCAGGCCGGCCGCGGTCTGCGGCACGTCGGTGGGCGCCTCGGTCTCGACGCGGTGCGGAAAGGCCCGCAGGCTGCCCCCGCGCACGTGCTCGCGGAACGAGCGCGCGTCGCGCAGCATCTTGGGCGCGTTGCGGATCAGGCAGACCGTCGTCGAAATGACCAGGAACGCCATAATCAGCAGGAACCACCAGCTGTTGTAGACTTGCCAGATCGAGAACTTGTCGAACACCTCGAACCAGAACGGGCCGAACTGGTCGATGTAGTTGTTGGACGACCGGTTCTGCTGCAGGACCGTTCCCACCAGGCTCGCCACGCAGATGAACATCAGCAGGCTGACGGCGAAGCGCATCGAACCCAGCAATTCAAACAGATCGCGGGGCAAGCTGCGCAGGGAGGGACGGGAGTGTGTCTGAGTCGAATTCATGAAAAAAGGGGGGCCGCACGATCGGCTACCCCCCTCGTAGACAGCGCAAGACGGAAACAGGTTCCGTCATGCCCAGGTTGCGTGAACGCGGACCAGCCGCGCGCGTTGCCGGCGGGTGCCTACCGCAGGCCGGCCGCGTAGTCCGCCACGGCCTTGATGTCGGCATCCGACATCCGGTCGGCCACGGCGTGCATCACGTCGTTGGCGCGATCGCCGCTGCGGAACAGCTTGAGCTGCTCTTCGATATACAAGGGGAACTGGCCCGACAGGCGGGGATACTGGCCCGGAATGCCCGCGCCATTGGCAGAATGGCATGCCGCACAGGCGGGAACATTGCGCTCGGGCAATCCGCCGCGCCAGATCTTTTGACCCAGATCAACCAACTTCTCATAACCGGCGGTGGCCGGCTCTTTCAGCGGTTGCTGCGCCAGGTACAGGGCGATGTTCTGCATATCGGCCGGCGTCAGGTTCTGCGCCATGGCGGTCATGGGGGTGGGATTGCCACCGGGACCATTGCGCACCGGCAGCTTGGCGCCCTGCTTGACCTGGAAGTCGGTCAATTGCTTGACCAGGTATTCGTGGGGTTGCGCAGCCAGGTTGGGATTCACCGGGATGGTGCTGTTACCCGCCGCGCCATGACAGGACGCACAGGCGATGATGCCGCGCGAGGCATCGCCCTGGTCAAACAGCTGCCCGCCCTTGGCGGCATCTGGTTTGGCCGGGCCCGCAGCGCCATCGGCGGCGAAACTCGAAGTAGATAAGGCGGAGGCGCCGAGCAACAGCCCGCTCGCAACCAACATCCGGGACAGCACACGCTTCATGAAGACCTCGACGATCACATCGATCAAGGCGCAAAAAGGCGCCCACGCCTGCCCGCACATCTGGAAAACCGTATCGAACCTGATTTGCCGTTTGCCTGCTCGTCAAAGGCCGGGGTACCTGGGAAACCGGCTGGCCGGCTGGTACGAAATGCCCTCAACAGTAAGCAAAAGAGACGGCTCCGCGCACGGGGACCACTGTTGCAAACGCCGGATTATACAATAGGGCTCGAAACCAACTGTAGCCAAAGCCATCCGTGTCCCTCCTACATCGCGCCTCTTTCCTCACGTCAGCCGCTCGCCTCGACCAGTTGCCGCCCCCTGATGCGCCCGAGGTTTGCTTCGTCGGCCGCTCCAACGCCGGCAAGTCCACGGCCATCAACGTGCTGTGCAACCAGCGCCGTCTCGCCTTCTCGAGCAAGACGCCGGGCCGCACGCGCCTGATCAACATGTTCGGCCTGCCCGACCCGCTCGATCCGGAAGGCCACATCGGCTATCTGGTCGACCTGCCCGGCTACGGCTATGCGTCCGTGGCCCGCGATGAAAAGGAAAAGTGGGCCGACATCCTTGGCGGCTACCTGCGCGATCGCGAATCGCTGGCCGGCATCGTACTGCTCATCGACATCCGCCGCGGCGTCACCGAACTCGATCGCCGCCTGGCCAACTTCATCGCCCCCACCGGCCGGCCGGTGCTGGCGCTGCTCACCAAAGCCGACAAGCTGCCCTACGGCCAGCGCGTGCGCACCGTGTTCTCGGTACGCAAGGACCTGGCGGACATCGGCGCCCTGCACACCATTCCCTTCTCGGCGCCGGAACGCATCGGCCTGGAAGAAGCTGGCGCGCACATAGAAAACTGGATTTCTCCCAAGGTCGTACCATGAACCCGCAGATCATCACCCCCGACTTCCCGGTTTCCCGCCCCCGCCGCCTGCGCCGCGACGATTACACCCGCCGCCTGGTGCGCGAGAACGCCCTCACCGTCAACGACCTGATCTACCCGGTCTTCGTGGCCGAGGGCAATGGCCTGAAGCAGGCCGTGCCGTCGCTGCCGGGCGTGGTGCGCTATTCGCTGGACACGCTGCTGCCGGTGGCCGAGGAATGCGTGGCGCTGGGCATCCCGGTGCTGTCGCTGTTTCCCGCCATCGACCCGGCGCTCAAGACGCCCGACGGCATCGAGGCCACCAATCCCGACGGCCTGATCCCGCGCGTGGTGCGCGAACTGAAGAAGCACTTCCCCGACCTGGGCGTGCTGTGCGACGTGGCGCTGGACCCGTACACCAGCCACGGCCAGGACGGCGTCATCGACGAGAACGGCTACGTCATCAACGAGCCGACCGTCGAGATCCTCGTCAAGCAGGCGCTGACGCAGGCCGCGGCCGGCGTCGACATGGTCGCCCCCAGCGACATGATGGACGGCCGCATCGGCGCCGTGCGCCGCGCGCTCGAAGCCAACGGCTACATCCACACGCAGATCATGGCCTACTCGGCCAAGTACGCCAGCGCCTTCTACGGCCCGTTCCGCGACGCCGTGGGCTCGGCCACCAACCTGGGCAAGTCCAACAAGATGGCCTACCAGATGGACCCGGGCAACCTGGACGAAGCGCTGCGTGAAGTCGCCGCCGACCTGCAGGAAGGCGCCGACATGGTCATGGTCAAGCCCGGCATGCCGTACCTGGACGTGCTGCGCCGCGTCAAGGACACCTTCCGCGTGCCGACCTTCGCCTACCAGGTGAGCGGCGAATACGCGATGATCAAGGCGGCTTCGGCCAATGGCTGGCTGGACCACGACAAGGTCATGATGGAAGCGCTGCTGGCGTTCAAGCGCGCCGGCGCCGACGGCATCCTGACGTACTTCGCGATCGAAGCGGCTCGGCTGCTCAAGCAGCAACGCTGATTGCGGCTGGCGGGGCCGCACTGACCCCGCTTGTCATCCGGGCGCATCGACATGATGCGCGCACTACGCCGGCGGACCTTTGCGGTCCGCCGCGCTTTTCAACGCAACGCCGGCGCGCCGCGGCGCAGGCCGAGCCAGGTGCCGCTGAGAATGCAGGCCAGCCCCGCCACGTGCACCAGCGTCACGTGCTCGTCCAGGAACAGCGCCGCGAACAGCAGGCCGAAGATCGGCAGCCAGTTCACGAACAGCGCCGCGCGGCTGATGCCCAGCCTGGCGATGCCCGCGTTCCACAGGATGTTGCTGACGCCCGAGGCGATCACCGCCGAGAACAGCAGCACCAGCCACGGCCACCACGTCATGCTCCAGCTGTCCGCTTCATAAGACGATGGCGTCATGGCCGCATGCACCATCAGCATCAGGCCGCCGGCCAGGTACATGTACCAGAGCATCGCCAGCGGATCGAGCGTGCGCGAGATGCGCTGGATCACCAGCCCGCCGAACACGAACACCGCCACCGCCAGGAACACGATGGCGTCGCCCCAGCCGGTCAGCCCCAGTTGCGCGCCGCTGCCCACCACCACCATCGCCACGCCGGCCAGGCCCAGCAAGGCGCCGGCGATCCGCAGCCACGTGAGTTTTTCGCGATAGAACAGCGCCGCCAGCAGCGCCGACAGCAAGGGACTGGTGGCCATCAGCAGCGTGCCATTGGCGGCCGACGAGAACTGCAATCCGTACACCAGCGCGGTCTGGTGCGCGTACACCACCAGGAAACCGGCCAGCGCGACCCAGCCCAGTTCCACCCGCCCCAGTTTCGGAATGCGGCCGCGGCGCGCCTTGACGATGAGCGTGACGGCGACGAACGCCACGGCGATCCGCAAGGCCGCCAGGGCGCGGATATCCATGTGCTGCGTCAGGTATTTGATGGAGACGATGTTCAGGCCCCAGGTGGCCATGACGAACATCAGTTGCAGATAGATCAGACCGGTGCGGTCCTGGCTTGCATCGACTGTCGGAGACGTCACGGGCGCCGGCCTGAGGGGTTGGAGGCGCCGCCCACGCGGCGCGAGCCCTCATGGTAGCGGCCGGCCGCCGCTCAGCGCAATAGCACGCGGTCCAGCGATTCGGTGAAACGCTTGGCGTCCTGGAAGCCCACCACGCGCGCGTCCGGCAGCTCCTTGCCGCCGGGTTCGAAGAACATGATGCCCGGCGGGCCGAACAGGCGGAAGCGCTTGAGCAGCGCGCGGTCGTCGGCATTGTTGGCGGTCACGTCGGCCTGCACCAGCAGCATGCCGGCCATGCGTTGCGCCACGCCCGGATCGGTGAAGGTGAAGCGCTCCATCTCGCGGCACGACACGCACCAGTCGGCGTAGAAATCCAGCATCACCGGCTGCTGGCTCTGGGCCAGCAGCGCATCCAGCTCGGCGTTGTTGCGCACGCGCTTGAATTGCATCTCGCCGGCATGCGCCGCGGTGCCGGCCGCGGCCGGGCCGCCGGAGGCAAAGTGCGACAGCGGCTGCAGCACGTCGCGGCCGCCGCTGGCCGCGCCGATCAGCCACGCGGCGGCGGCCAGGGCCAGCAACAGGCCGATGCCCTTGCCGAACATGCGCGCCGAGCCGGCGCCGGCCGGCAGCGCGTCGAACGCGCGCAGCATCACCGCGCCGACGATCGCCAGGAAGGCCCAGCCGGTCATCTGCACCCAGGTCGGCACCACCGGAATCAGCATCCACCACGCGGTCGCCAGCAGCAGCATGCCGAACAGCCGCTTGACGCCATCCATCCACGGACCGGCCTTGGGCAGCAGCGCGCCCGACGAGGCGCCGACGATCAGCAGCGGCACGCCCATGCCCCACGCCATCGCGAACAGGGCCGAACCGCCCAGCACCACGTCGCCGGTCTGCGAGATGTACAGCAGCGCGCCGGCCAGCGGCGCGGCCACGCACGGCCCGACGATCAGCGCCGACAGCGCGCCCATCAGCAAGGCGCCGGTATAGCGGCCGCCGGGAATGCGCGACGACCTTTCGGCCAGCCGCGCCTGGATGCCGGACGGCATCTGGAAGGTGAAGGCATCGAACATCGCCAGCGCCAGCACCGCCAGCAGGATCGCGAACAGCGTCAGGATCCATGGCGTCTGCAGCCACGCGGCCAGGCCCGCGCCGCTCAGGCCGGCGGCCACGCCCAGCGCGGTGTAGACCACCGACATGCCCAGCACATAGGTCGCCGCCAGCGCCAGGCCGCGGCCGCGCGTCGGGCGTTCCTGGCTGGCGCCGCCCAGCACGATCGAGGACAGGATGGGGATCATGGGCAGCACGCAGGGCGTGAACGCCAGCAGCAGGCCCAGCACCAGGAACACGCCGGCCGTCTTGATCCAGCCCAGCCCGCCCAGGGCATCGGCCAGGCCGGTATCGCCGGCGTTCACCAGCGCGCTCAGGCCGCCGCTCGAAGCCGCGGCCGGCGCGGCGGATGCGCCGCCGCTGCCCGCCAGGGCGTAGCCGCCCGCCACCGGCGTCAGCTTCACGCTGCTGTCCATCGGCGGGTAGCACAGGCCGGCGTCGGCGCAGCCCTGGCCGGTCAGCGTCAGCGTGAACGGCTGGCCGCCGGGCGTCACCGGCACGCGGATCAGCACGTCCTGGTGATAGACCTCCATGTCTTTCTCGAAGGTCGGGTCGTACTTGACGTCACCCTTGGGGTAGACCGGCTCGCCCAGCGTGGCCGCGCCCAGCGGGCTGATGCTGATGCCGAAGCGCTCGCGGTACATGTAGTAGCCAGGCGCCACGCGGAAACGCAGCTCGACGGTATCGGGCGTGGCCATCGCCGCGCTGAAGACGAAGGCTTTTTCGGGCTCGAGGAACTCGGCCTCGGCGCGCGCCGGCGCGTTCCAGGCCAGCCACAGCATGGCCATGGCCAGCAACGCCAGCAACTTGGGGAAAAAGGCACGCATCGGTGCGCCGGTTCGGACCGCGGGTTGCAACATCAGTCTCTCTTGTTCTGCACGACGGCCGTTTGCTGGCGCACCCAGTCGAGATAGGGCGCGGCGCCGCCGATGACCGGCAGCACGATGATTTCGGGCACGTCGTAGGGGTGCATCTGCGCCAGGGCCTGGACCACGGCCGGGTGGCGCGCGTAGGTGGTCTTGACGTGGATGGGGATTTCCTCGGCCCCTTCCACCTCGCCTTGCCACTGGTAGATGGACAGGCCGGGCGCGCCAAGGTTCACGCAGGCGGCCAGGCCATCCTCGACCAGCACGTGGGCGATGCGCTTGGCCAGCAGCAGGTCCGGCGCATTGCTGATGACCAGCACGACGTCGTCATCGCGCAACATGGAGCCTCCTGGGAATACCCGTGTGGGATGTAACTCGGGGTATTTTATCGGTATCGCCGCCCGCGCCCGCCGACAATCAGACCCACGGCCGCCGCGCGCTCATTCCCACCGAGGCAAGCATGTCCGATAACTGTCTGTTCTGCCGCATCGCCCGCCGCGAGATCCCGGCCCACATCATCCACGAAGACGAGCGCCTGATGGCCTTCCTGGACATCCAGCCGGTGCGCCCCGGGCACACGCTCATCATCCCCAAGCAGCACTATCCGTACTACGAGGACATGCCCGCCGACCTGGCCGGCCACATCGTCAACCTGGGGCAGAAGCTGGGCCGGCACATGAAGCGGCTGTACGGCGTGGACCGCGTCGGTTTCGCCTTCACCGGCATCCACGTGGCGCACACCCACGCGCACGTGATCCCCATGCACCATCCGCAGGACGTGACCTCGACCCAGTACATCGAGCAGCAGGACCTGACCTTCCGCATGCCGCCCCAGGCGCCCCAGGAGGCGCTGGCGGCCACCGCCGCGCAATTACGGGGGGAACTGCACGCCTCGTAGCGATCGGCGCGCCTGCGCCGCCTGGGCGGCCCGCAAGCGTCGCGCAAAAAACAAGGGCGGGTCCGAAGACCCGCCCTTGTCGCTTATCTAGACACCGAAACTTATTCGGCGCTGTCCTCAGCGGCCTCATCGACTTCCGGACGGTCGACCAGCTCCATGAAAGCCATGGGAGCGTTGTCGCCTTGACGGAAACCCATCTTCAGCACGCGGGTGTAGCCGCCGTTGCGGGCCGCGTAGCGCGGGCCGATTTCGGCGAACAGCTTCACCACGGCGTCGCGATCGCGCAGACGGGCAAAAGCCAGACGCTTGTTCGCGAGGGTGGGTTCTTTACCCAGCGTGATCAGGGGTTCGATGACGCGGCGCAGTTCTTTCGCCTTGGGCAGCGTGGTCTTGATGGCTTCGTGGGTGATCAACGAAACGGCCATGTTGCGGAACATGGCAAGACGGTGACTGCTGGTGCGGTTGAGCTTACGCAAGCCATTACCGTGACGCATGATAAGTATCCTTTGAATCTAATGAAGGCGTTTCCGCCATCGGGTTATCCGGCTCTTCTATCAACCTGCAATCAGGCCGCGGTCCGGTGGAAAACGGTGCATTTTACGACGGTTTCGCAAACCGCCCGGCGATGAGGCCGGGCGCCGCGGGAAACGCCCCCGCGAGAGGGGCGCCACCCTTGCAAGACTTACGGACGCTCCAGGCCCAGCGGGGGCCAGTTTTCGAGCTTCATGCCCAGCGTCAGGCCGCGTGCGGCCAGGACTTCCTTGATCTCGTTGAGCGACTTGCGACCCAGGTTCGGGGTCTTGAGCAGTTCGTTCTCGGTACGCTGGATCAGGTCGCCGATGTAGTAGATGTTTTCGGCCTTCAGGCAGTTGGCCGAACGCACGGTCAGTTCCAGGTCGTCGACCGGACGCAGCAGCACCGGGTCGATCTGCGGCGTGCCGCGGACCGGGGCTTCGTACGAATCGCCGGCGCCTTCCAGGGCGGCGAAGACCGAGATCTGGTCCATCAGGATGCGAGCCGACTGGCGCACCGCTTCCTCGGGCGAGATGACGCCGTTGGTTTCGATGTCCAGGACCAGCTTGTCCAGGTCGGTGCGCTGTTCCACGCGGGCGCTTTCAACCGCGTAGCTGACGCGGCGGACCGGGCTGAACGAGGCGTCCAGAACGATGCGGCCGATGGTGTGGGTGCGGTCTTCCGACAGCGCGCGCACGTTGCCCGGCACGTAGCCGCGACCCTTTTCGACCTTGATCTGCATTTCCAGCTTGCCCGCGTCCGTCAGGTTGCAGATGGCGTGGCCGGGGTTGATGATCTCGACGTCGTGCGGCAGCTCGATGTCGCTGGCCAGCACGGTGCCGGCGCCGGTCTTGCGCAGGACCAGGGTGACTTCGTCACGATTGTGCAGCTTGAAGACCACGCCCTTCAGGTTCAGCAGGATGTCGACGACATCTTCGCGAACGCCCGGGATGGTCGAGTATTCGTGCACCACGCCCGTCATCTGGACTTCGGTCGGCGCGTAGCCGGTCATCGAAGACAGCAGGATGCGGCGCAGGGCGTTGCCCAGCGTATGGCCGTAGCCGCGCTCGAACGGCTCCATCACGATCTTGGCATGGTGGGTGCCGACCGGTTCGACTTCAATGGAGCGCGGCTTCAGGAAACCTTGAGTGGACATGTACTGTGTTCCTTTTCAATACCCTCGGCTCGTTACACCGATAAGGCTGATGGACAGGTTGAAACGTGAAACGCGGGCGATGAAAAAAAACGCCCGATACTTACCGCAAAGCCCGCCCCGCCAAAAGGCGGAAAGCGGGCTGCTGCGAGACTTGCAAACCGGTCGCGAAACCAGCGTGCCAGCACCTTGCGAAGGAGGCGCCGGCAGGCGTGATTAACGCGAGTACAGTTCGACGACCATCGATTCGTTGATGTCGCGAGCGACGTCAGCGCGATCGGGGGCCGACTTGAACGTGCCGGTCAGCTTGGTCGTGTCGACTTCCACCCACTGGGGGATGCCGATGCTGGTGGCCAGGTCGAGCGATTCCTTGATACGGCCTTGCTTCTTGGCCTTTTCGCGGATCGAGATGATGTCGCCAGCCTTGACCAGCATCGAAGCGATGTCGGCGGTGTGGCCGTTCAGTTCGATGGCGCGGTGGCTCACCAGCTGGCGAGCTTCGGCGCGGGTCGAGCCGAAGCCCATGCGGTAGACGACGTTGTCCAGGCGCGATTCCAGCAGCTGGATCAGCGTTTCGCCGGTGTTGCCACGGCGGCGCTCGGCTTCAGCGAAGTACTTGCGGAATTGCTTTTCCAGCACGCCGTACATGCGCTTGAGCTTTTGCTTTTCGCGCAGCTGCAGGCCGTAGTCGGAAGTGCGGGCACCCGAAGTGCGGCCGTGTTGGCCAGGCTTGGAATCCAGCTTGCACTTGGAATCCAGCGAGCGACGGGCGCTCTTCAGGAACAGGTCAGTACCCTCGCGGCGCGAGAGCTTGCATTTGGGTCCAATATAACGTGCCATGTGGATTCCCTTTAGATACGACGACGCTTCGGCGGACGGCAGCCGTTGTGCGGAACGGGCGTGATGTCGGCGATGGACGAGATCTTGATGCCCAGCGCGTTCAGCGCGCGGACCGACGACTCACGGCCGGGGCCGGGGCCCTTGATACGCACTTCCAGCGTCTTGATGCCGTATTCCAGCGCGACACGGCCGGCCGTTTCAGCGGCGACCTGCGCGGCGAACGGGGTCGACTTACGCGAACCCTTGAAGCCGGCACCGCCCGACGTGGCCCACGACAAAGCGTTGCCCTGACGGTCGGTGATGGTGATGATGGTGTTGTTGAACGAAGCGTGAACGTGCGCGATGCCGTCCGAGACGTTCTTCTTGACCTTTTTGCGCACGCGCGAAGCGCCGCTGGTGGAAGCTTTCGCCATAATCCAGTTCCTCGATTATTTCTTCAGGGACGCAGCAGCACGACGCGGGCCCTTGCGGGTCCGGGCGTTGGTGCGAGTGCGCTGGCCGCGCACGGGCAGGCCGCGCTTGTGGCGCATGCCGCGGTAGGTTCCCAGGTCGATCAAACGCTTGATCGAGAGCTGCACTTCACGACGCAGGTCGCCTTCAACCGTGAACAAACCAACATGTTCGCGGACGCGTTCCAATTCAGCGTCGCTCAGATCCTTGACCTTTTTGTCAAAGGGTACGTTTGCCGCTTCGCAAATCTTGCGAGCGCGCGTACGACCGATGCCAAAAATGGCGGTCAGGCCGATCTCGGCGTGCTGTTGCGGCGGAATGTTAATGCCAGCAATACGGGCCATGACTGTTCCTTGAATAAATCCGTTGCGTAGTCGCTAACCCGAGTTAGCCTTGACGCTGCTTGTGACGCGGGTCGGTGCAGATAACGCGCACCACGCCGTGACGTTTGATAACTTTGCAGTTGCGGCAGATCCGCTTAACCGATGCCATTACTTTCATGGTTGACTCCTAATTTTCCGTAATCCGGTTTCGCTCACTTGGAGCGGAAAACAATCCTGGCTCGCGTCAGATCATAGGGCGTGAGCTCCACTGTGACCTTGTCACCCGGCAGGATCCGGATGTAATGCATACGCATCTTGCCGGAAATATGGCCCAACACCACGTGGCCGTTTTCGAGCTTGACGCGAAATGTCGCGTTCGGGAGGTTCTCAAGAACCTCGCCTTGCATCTGAATGACGTCGTCCTTGGACATTCTTTTGCTTACCGCATCGGCAAACCCGCGCCCTTGAAGTTGGCCTTCTTGAGCAACGAGTCGTACTGGTGAGACATCATGTAGGCCTGAACCTGTGCCATGAAATCCATCGTCACCACCACAATAATCAACAGAGACGTACCACCGAAGTAGAAGGGGACGTTCCACCGCATTACCAAGAATTCCGGCAACAGGCACACCAACGTGATGTAGATGGCACCTGCGAGCGTCAGACGCATCAGGATCTTGTCAATGTAGCGGGCCGTCTGTTCGCCCGGACGGATGCCCGGAACAAACGCACCACTCTTCTTCAGGTTGTCCGCCGTTTCGCGGCTGTTGAACACCAGAGCCGTGTAGAAGAAGCAGAAGAAAATAATCGCGACCGAGTACAGCGTGATGTAGAGCGGTTGACGAGGCGACAGGGCCGCAGCCAGGTCGCTAAGCCAGCGCATGTTCTCACTGCTGGAGAACCAGCTCGTGATCGTGGCCGGGAACAGGATGATCGACGACGCGAAGATCGGCGGAATCACCCCGGCCATGTTCAGCTTCAGCGGCAGGTGCGAGCTTTGACCACCGTAGACCTTGTTGCCGACCTGACGCTTGGCGTAGTTCACCGTGATCTTGCGCTGTCCGCGTTCCACGAACACCACAAAAGCGGTAACCAGCACCACCAGGGCCACGATGAACAGTGCCGACAGCACGGACATCGCGTTGGTGCGAACCAGGTCCAACAGTGCAGCCAGCGCCGCGGGCAGACCCGCAACGATACCTGCGAAGATCAGGATGGAAATCCCGTTACCGAGACCGCGTTCCGTGATCTGCTCACCCAGCCACATGACGAACATGGTGCCGGTGACCAGGGTCACGACGGTCGTGAAGCGAAACAGCATGCCCGGATCGATCACAAGTCCCTGCTGGGACTCAAGCGCAACCGAAATGCCCACAGCCTGCACCAGCGCCAGCACGACCGTGCCGTAGCGGGTGTATTGGGTAATCTTCCGACGACCGGCCTCGCCCTCTTTCTTGAGCGCTTCCAGCGACGGCACCACCACCGACATCAACTGCATGATGATGGATGCCGAAATGTACGGCATGATCCCCAGGGCAAAAATCGAGAAGCGCGAGAGCGCCCCGCCCGAGAACATGTTGAACAGGCCCAGGATCCCGCCCTGGTTCTGACGGAACAAGTCCGCCAGCGCGTCCGGGTTGATGCCCGGAACGGGGATGTGTGTACCCAAACGGTAAACCACCAGGGCGAGCACCAGGAACACGAGGCGGCGCTTGAGATCGCCGTACCGCGTTCCGGTTTTACCCAATGCCTGCGCGTTAGCCACTCGTCACCTCGTGATCAAGCAAGCGAGCCGCCCGCGCCTTCGATGGCGGCGCGAGCGCCGGCCGTCGCGGTAATGCCCTTGAGCACGACCTTGCGCGAGAGTTCACCCGACTTGATGACCTTGGCGTAACGAACCGCCTGGCCAATCACGCCAGCCGCCTTCAGCACTTGCACGTCGATTTCGTCGACGGGCACGGCTTGCAGGTCCGACAGACGGACTTCGGCGTACAGGTGCTGACCGAGCGGGGTGAAACCACGCTTGGGCAGGCGACGCTGCAGCGGCATTTGACCGCCTTCGAAGCCAACCTTATGGAAACCGCCCGAGCGCGACTTCTGACCCTTGTGACCACGGCCGGCGGTCTTACCCAGACCCGAACCGATGCCACGGCCGACGCGGCGCTTGGCGTGCTTGCTGCCCTCAGCGGGCTTCAGCGAATTAAGTTGCATATCCGACATGGTGATTCCTTAGGCTTCCGAGACGGAAACGAGATAATCCACCTTACGGATCATCCCACGCACCTCGGGCGTATCGACCAGCACGCGGCTGCTGTTGATACGGCCCAAGCCCAGACCGCGAACCGTGTCACGGTGCGATTGCTTGGTACCGATCACGGAGCGCACGAGGGTCACTTTGATCTGCTTCTGAGCCATGATTTACCCCAGGATCTCTTCGACGGTCTTGCCGCGCTTAGCAGCAACATCCGCCGGGGTCAGGGAGGCGCGCAGGCCGTTCAACGTGGCGCGAACCATGTTGTAGGGGTTGCTCGAGCCCAGGCTCTTGGCAACCACGTTACGCACACCCATCACTTCGAAAATAGCGCGCATCGGGCCGCCGGCGATGACGCCGGTACCTTCAGCAGCGGGCGAAATCAGCACGGTGGCGGCGCCATGCTTGCCGACCACGGTGTGGTGCAGCGTGCCGTTCTTCAGGGCCACCTTGAACATGCCGCGACGGGCCTGTTCCATAGCCTTTTGAACCGACACCGGCACTTCACGCGCCTTGCCCTTGCCCATGCCGACGCGGCCATCGCCATCGCCAACCACGGTCAGCGCGGCAAAGCTCATGGTGCGACCACCCTTGACCACTTTGCTCACGCGATTGACCGCGATCATCTTTTCGCGGAGGCCGTCATCGTTCTCTTTTTCCGCGGCGTTCTTGCCTTGTACTTTAGCCATTTGACAGATCCTCGCTTAGAACTTCAGGCCGGCTTCACGCGCGGCGTCGGCCAGCGCTTTCACGCGGCCATGGTAACGAAAGCCCGAGCGATCGAAAGCGACCAGTTCGATACCGGCAGCCTTGGCCTTTTCGGCCACGCGCTTGCCAACCAGCGAAGCAGCGGCCTTGTTGCCACCTTGGCCGGTCTGGCCAGCCAGCTGGGCGCGCACTTCGGCTTCCACCGTCGAGGCGCTGACCAGAACGCGATCGCCTTCCGGCGAAATGATATTGGCGTAGATGTGCTGGTTCGAGCGGAAAACCGAGAGGCGGTGAACGCGCAACTCGTTGATCTTCCGGCGGGTCGGAACCGCACGACGCAAACGGGAAACTTTTTTGTCCATGATTCGTCCTTGCGTGCGCCGTTATTTCTTCTTGGTTTCTTTGATGACGACGCGTTCGTCCGAGTAACGCACGCCCTTGCCCTTGTAGGGTTCGGGTTCGCGGTACGCGCGGATTTCAGCGGCCACCTGGCCGACGACTTGCTTGTTGGAGCCCTTGATGACGATTTCCGTCTGGGTGGGGCATTCGGCCTTGATACCGGCCGGCAACTTGTGCAAAACGTCGTGCGAGAAACCGAGCTGCAGCTTAACGGCGTCGCCTTGAATCGAGGCGCGGTAACCCACGCCAACCAGATTCAGCTTGCGCTCGAATCCCTTGCTCACGCCGTTGACCATGTTGGCCACCAGCGCGCGCACGGTACCCGACATGGCGTTGGCGTGGCGGGTTTCGTTGGCGGCGACAAACGTCAGCTTGCCGTTGTCCAACGCGACCGTGACGTCGCCAGTCAGGGCTTGAGTCAGGGAGCCCAGCGGGCCCTTGACGGTGATCTGATCCTGTTTGATGTCAGCTTCGACACCCTTGGGCAGGTCGACCGGATACTTAGCGATACGTGACATTCGAATTTCTCCTTAGGCCACGTAGCACAGCACTTCGCCGCCGACGCCGTTGGCGCGAGCCTTACGGTCGGTCATGACGCCGCGCGAGGTCGACACGATAGCCACACCCAGGCCATTCATGACCTGAGGAATGCTGGTACGGCCCTTGTAGATACGCAGACCGGGGCGCGAAACACGTTCGATGCGCTCGATGACCGGACGGCCGGCGTAGTACTTCAGGGTGATCTCGAGCTCAGGCTTGGCCTGGGTGCCCTTGATTTCAAAGCTGTCGATGTAGCCTTCGTCCTTCAGCACAGCGGCAATGGCCGCCTTCAGCTTCGAGGAGGGCATGTTCACCGTAACTTTGTCCACTTGCTGCGCATTGCGAATGCGGGTCAGCATATCGGCGATGGGATCGCTCATGCTCATATTCGTTCTCCTACCAGCTGGCCTTGGTGATGCCGGGGATTTCACCCTTCATCGCCATTTCACGCAGTTTGTGGCGCGTCAGGCCGAACTTGCGGAACACACCGCGCGGACGACCGGTGACCACGCAACGGTTACGTTGACGCGTCGGGTTGGCATTGCGCGGCAGCTGTTGCAGCTTCAGCCGAGCTTGGTAACGTTCTTCGTCGGTCTTCGACTGGTCGTCGATGATCGACTTCAACTCAGCGCGCTTGGCAGCGAACTTGTCAGCCAGCTTGGCGCGCTTGATGTCGCGATTGATGAGGGAAAGTTTAGCCACGTCATCAGCCCCTTAGTTACGGAACGGGAAGCTGAAGGCCGTCAACAGCGCCTTGGCTTCTTCGTCGGTCTTCGCGGTGGTGGTGATGCTGATGTTCAGCCCACGCAGCGCGTCGATCTTGTCGTACTCGATTTCGGGGAAAATGATCTGCTCTTTCACCCCGATGTTGTAGTTGCCACGGCCGTCGAACGCACGACCCGAGATGCCGCGGAAGTCGCGCACGCGAGGCAGCGCAACCGCCACCAGGCGATCCAGGAATTCGTACATGCGTTGACCACGCAGCGTGACCATGCAACCGATCGGGTAGTTTTCGCGGATCTTGAAACCGGCGATAGCCTTCTTGGTCTTGGTCACGACAGGCTTTTGGCCAGCGATCTTGGTCAGGTCCGAGACAGCGTGCTCGATGACCTTCTTGTCGGCGACGGCTTCCGAGACACCCATGTTCAGGGTGATCTTGGTGATGCGCGGCACTTCCATGGCGCTCTTGTAGCCGAACTTGGCCTGCAGGTCGCCAGCGACCTTGCTCTTGTAGAAATCTTGCAAACGAGACATGTCTATCGCCCCTTACGCCTTGGCGCCGACAACGGCACCATTGGAACGGAACACGCGAACCTTGCGGCCTTCGACTTCTTGCACGCCGACGCGGTCGCCACGACCGGTAGCGGGATTGAAGAGCGCCACATTCGAGATGTGGATCGGCATGGTCTTTTCGACGATGCCACCCGGGTTGTTGGCCATCGGGTTGGCTTTCACGTGCTTCTTGACGACGTTGACGCCTTCGACCAGGACGTGGTCGGCATCGACGCGCGCCAGCACGGTACCGCGACGCTTCTTGTCGCGGCCGGTCAGGACGATGACTTCGTCGCCTTTACGAATGTTGTTCATCGTAGGGCTCCTTACAGCACTTCCGGGGCCAGCGACACGATCTTCATGAACTTCTCGGTACGCAGTTCACGCGTAACGGGTCCGAAGATGCGGGTGCCGATGGGCTCCAGCTTGGCATTGAGCAACACGGCGGCATTGCCACCGAAACGAATCAGCGAACCGTCCTTACGGCGCACGCCCTTGGCGGTACGAACCACCACGGCATTGTAAATTTCGCCTTTCTTGACGCGTCCGCGCGGAGCCGCATCTTTGACGCTCACCTTGATGATGTCGCCGATACCGGCATAACGGCGCTTGGAGCCACCGAGCACCTTAATGCACATGACATGACGCGCACCAGTGTTATCGGCCACGTCCAGCGTGGTCTGCATTTGGATCATGATTTTTCCTGTTCCAACTTAACTGGAAATACGGTTTTCCCCAAAAAAGGGAACACTGCAATTCCTGCCAGTTTTGGTCCCGTCAGGTCAGCCGCCCTGCTTTATTGTTGGCTGGCGCATCGAGCTTTCGCTTCGAAGGCCATCAACTGGTGGCAACGCAACGACCCTGGGTTGAAATCCTGCGGGTATTCCCCCAACACGTTGGCCCGGCTAGTTCCTGGCCAATCGACAATCTGGGAAAGCTGACCATTCTATCCTGGTTAGATTTTGAGCGCAAGGCCTTTGTTGAGATAGTGAGCAAATACGCGACAGTGTCTGTGGACAACTGTCTCTTTTCCACCCTGCCGGGGCCGATTTAGTCTGCCCCCGTTTTATTCCGGTAGTAGTTGCGCTCCCAGGCGTCGTGGTTGGCCTTGCCGCGCCGGATCTCGTCGGTGAGCGGCGCCGCCATCAGCACCAGCCGGTTCAGCCAGCGGATCGGCGCCCGACAGGGACGCTCGAAGTCGATGAACAGCACGGCGCGGGTGCCGTCGGTGTCATTGTGCACCTGGTGCGGGTAGAGATCGTCGAACACCACGGCCTCGCCTTCCTTCCAGTGGTAGCGCTCGCCGCCCACCTCGATCCAGCAGCGCTCGGCCGGCTCGGGCACCAGCAGGCCGAGGTGCAGGCGCAGGACGCCGTTGTACGGGCCGGTGTGCAGCGGGATGCGCTTGCCCGGTTCGAGGATGGAATAGAACGCGGTGCGCAGGCCGGGAATGTCGCGCAGCGCCCGGGCGGTGGCCGGGCAGCGCGCCAGGTTGCGGTCCGAGCGCAGGCCGTAGCCCATGAAGACGAACGTCTTCCACTGATCGTCGGAGGTGATCGTGCCGACATCCGGGGACAGTTCATGGAAGGACGGCAGCTGCTCGCGCTCGGCCAGCAGGGCCATCAGTTCGGCGCGGATGGCGGGCGCCTGCGCCTCGAGGCGGGCGATCCAGGGGAACTGGGTGTTCTGGAAGATCGGGTGGTCCCCCACCAGGGAGGCCAGCGCGATACGGTGGCGCAACCAGTCGATGAAACGGAAAAAGACGCGGGAATAGACACTGGGCTGGCTGGGCGGACGCGCATCGACGGGTTGCACAATAGGTATCTATATAGACAGCCAAAGATGCATCATTTTGTCCATGGCGCCCCCGGGGCGCAAGTACCGGCCATTGGCTCCTAGCCGGCGGCCGGGATTGGACCTCCCCGCGGCGGACAAGCTGGTTTAGACTGGCACGGGCGATTGCGATCGCTACCCACTCCTATTTCGCAAGGAAAGACAGGCATGTATGAACAGTTGGCGCTGTATATCGACGGCGAATTCGTCGCCGGCGAGGGCAGGCGCACCCAGGACGTCATCAACCCGGCCACGCTGGAAGTGCTCGGCCAGCTGCCTCACGCCACCGAAGCGGATCTGGACCGTGCGCTAGCCGCCGCCCAGCGCGCGTTCGAATCCTGGAAGAAATCTTCTCCCATGGATCGTTCGGTCATCCTGCGCAAGGTCGCCACCCTGTCGCGCGAGCGCGCCAAGGAAATCGGCCGCAACATGACGCTGGACCAGGGCAAGCCGCTGGCCGAAGCCATTGGCGAAGTCACCTCCTGCGCCGAGCACGCCGACTGGCACGCCGAGGAATGCCGCCGCATCTACGGCCGCGTGATCCCGCCGCGCAACCCCGACGTGCGCCAGATCGTGGTGCGCGAGCCGATCGGCGTCTGCGCCGCCTTCACGCCCTGGAACTTCCCCTACAACCAGGCCATCCGCAAGATCGCCGCCGCGCTCGGCGCCGGCTGCACGGTGGTGCTGAAGGGTCCGGAAGACTCGCCCAGCGCCGTCATGGCGATCGCCCGCATGTTCCACGACGCCGGCCTGCCCAAGGGCTGCCTGAACATCGTCTGGGGCGAACCGGCCAAGATCTCCGACTACCTGATCCGTTCGCCGATCGTGCGCAAGGTCTCGTTCACCGGCTCCGTGCCGGTGGGCAAGCAGCTGGCCGCGCTGGCCGGCGCGCACATGAAGCGCGTCACGATGGAACTGGGCGGCCACTCGCCGGTGCTGGTGTTCGACGACGCCGACATCGACCGCGCCGCCACCATGCTGGCCAAATTCAAGGTCCGCAACGCTGGCCAGGTGTGCGTGTCGCCGACCCGCTTCTACGTGCAGAACGGCGCCTACGAGCAGTTCCTGGCGCGCTTCTCCGAGGTGCTCAAGAACATCAAGGTCGGCGACGGCCTGGAAGCCGGCACCGACATGGGCCCGCTGGCGCACGAGCGCCGCGTCCCCGCCATGAGCGCCTTCATCGACGACGCCAAGAAGCACGGCGGCAAGGTGGTGGTGGGCGGCGGCCCGCTGGACCGCAAGGGCTTCTTCTTCGCCCCCACGGTCGTGACCGACCTGCCCGACAACTCCATGCTGATGACCGAAGAGCCCTTCGGTCCGGTGGCGCCGGTGGTCCGCTTCACCGACACCGATGAAGTGCTGGCGCGCGCCAACAGCCTGCCGTTCGGCCTGTCTTCCTACGTCTTCACCAATTCGCTGCAGACCGCCACCAAGGTCTCCAACGGCCTGGAGGCCGGCATGGTCAACATCAACCACTTCGGCAGCGCGCTGGCCGAGACGCCGTTCGGTGGCATCAAGGACAGCGGCATCGGCAGCGAAGGCGGCCTCGAAACGTTCGATGGCTACCTGGTCACCAAGTTCATCACGCACGTCTGATCGCTGTTGCATCAGCCCCGAAAAGCCCCGCAAGGGGCTTTTTTTTCGCCCTCGCGCGGCGCGGCGTTTCTCACTTTGGCGCCATTCTTTCATGTTGCTGTAATCCTGGCCGGCGAGGATTGCGCCTCACTCGCGGGCGGCACCTCCCAGGAACAGGGAAACCACGCCTGAAGAAAAATTTGTTCCAATCAGAGAAGCACAATGCATCGATATCAGCAAAGCGCGCGCGCGCTGGGCGCGGCCGCGCTCATGGGTCTGCTGGCCGCCTGTGGCGGCGACAAGGATGACGACGACAAGTCGCCGACCGCCGAAACGCCGGTGACGCAACCGGCCGCGGTCCAGGTCGCGTTCATGCCCGACATCCATTTCCACGACATCTACGCGGACTTCAAGGACGGCTCGTTCCCGGGCATCCCGAACCCCAAGCGCGGCGACAACGCCACCATCCGCACGATGTACGCGCAGCTGACGTCGACGCGCCTGTTCAACGAGAACTACTTCGCCTTCCTGGCCGCGCTGGACGACGCGGTGGCGCGCGGCGTGAAATACATCGCCCTGCCCGGCGACTTCTCCGACGACGGCCAGCCCGTGCACATGCGCGGCCTGGTCAAGATCATGGACGAGTACACGCGCAAGCATGGCATCCAGTTCTTCGCCGCCCCCGGCAACCATGATCCGGTGCGGCCCTTCAACCAGGCCAACGGCAAGAGCGACTACCTGGGCCTGGACCCGGTGACGGGCGACATCGGCTTCTCGCAGCCGATCTACAGCCGCGGCGGCAACGCCGCCTGCAGCACCCCCTATGCCGGCGACTGGGCGCGCGTGGGCGACACCTACTGCACCGAGGAAGTCCTGCACATGGGCTACGGGGGCATCACCGAAGCCCTGACCCAGCACGGCTTCATGCCCAAGCCCGAATACCTGTACTACGAGACCCCGTACAGCAGCTACAAGTACGAGGACTACAACTACAACACCGCGTTGTCGCAGGCCAGCTGGATCAACCGCCAGTACGAGATCTGCGCGCAAGGCACCGGCGGCCCGAACAAGCCGGCCAACTACACCTTCTGCAAGATGGTGCCGGACACCTCGTACGTGGTCGAACCGGTCAAGGGCGTGTGGCTGGTCGGCATCGACGCCAACGTCTACGTGCCGACGGGCAACGGCCCCAACGACTTCACCGGCTCGGGCGACCAGGGCTACAACAAGATGCTCACGCACAAGGCGCACGTCATCAAGTGGCTGGCCGACGTGGTGGCGCGCGGCAAGGCGCAGGGCAAGCAGGTGGTGGCGTTCAGCCACTTCCCGATGACCGAGTTCTTCAACGGCGCGTCCGATGACATCGAGGCGCTGCTGGGCGCCAACAAGATGCAGATGGTGCGCCGCCCGGCCGAGAACACCACGCGCGCGCTGGCCGACACCGGCCTGAAGGTGCACGTGGGCGGCCACATGCACTTCAACGACACCGCGTCGCGCAACTATGGCGGCGACAAGGCGCTGTTCAACATCCAGGCGCCGTCGATGGCGGCCTACGTGCCGGCCTACAAGCTGATGACGATGCAGGGCGCCGACCAGATCGAGCTGCAGACCATCCGCCTGGACAAGGTGCCGCGCTTTGACGAACTGTTCGACCTGTACCGCGCCGAGCACGCCTACAACGTGCCGCCGCGCTGGGACGTGTCGATCCTGGATGCCAAGGACTACGGCGACTTCAACTACCGCTACATGAGCGAACTGGTGCGCCTGCGCCTGCTCAACGACGACTGGCGCTGCGAAATGCGCGAGCTGGTCAAGAGCCCGCTGACCGGCGCCGACCTGCTGGTGCTGTCGCAGCTGCGCACCTCGGTGACGCTGGGCGAACTGCAGAACACCGGTGACCGCGCCCAGCTGACGCCGGCGTTCTTCGGCTGCCTGTACGTCGCGGGCGGCCCGACCGCCAGCAACCCGGCTTTCGCTGGCGACATGGCCGATGCCACCGCCCGCGCCCAGGCGCTGGCGCAGGCCAACGGCATGCAGCTGGCCGACTTCGCCAAATGGAAGGCGCTGGACATGGCCGGCGACTTCGTGCGCCTGGCCAACGCTGGCGACCTGGCCTACGCCGACATCCCGGCCCAGCGCGCCAACCAGTACAAGCTGCTGGCCCAGGCGCTGAGCCAGACCAACGCCAGCATGCAGATGAATGGCGACCGCGTCAGCGACGCCAACACGCCGGCCGACATGTTCAAGGCGCGCTTCAAGCCGCTGATGGCGATCATGCTGAAGCTGGCCGATGGCCTGCCGTCCGAGCACATCCGCCTGGACCTGAAGACCAACAGCCTGGTCAACCTGTCGACCACGCCGTCGCCGTTCTGATCGAGCCCCGGGCCATCGGCCCGATGCGACAAGGCCCGCGCAAGCGGGCCTTTTTCATTGCCGGCCGGCGCGCCACTCGCGTGGCGACAGGCCGAAGCGGCGCTTGAACAACCGGCTGAAATGCGAGGGATGGGCGAAGCCGGCCTGGTACGCCAGCTCGGCGATGCCGCGATGGCGCTGCGCCGGATTCAACAACAGTTCGCGGCAGCGCTCCAGGCGCTGGTCGAAGACGAAGCTTTCCACCGACAGGTCGCCCGCCTGGAAGATGCGGTGCAGATAGGCCACCGACAGGCCGCAGCCCTGCGCCACCCGCTGCGGCGACAGCGCCGGGTCGGCCAGGTGCTGGCGGATGTAGGCCATGGCCCGCTGGCGATGCGCCATCGTCACACTGCTGTCCGCCTCCGACGCATGGCCCTGTCCGGGCTGCACCAGAAACAGCACGATCAGGTCGATCAGCCGCTCGCCCAGCTCGGCGGCCTCGGCCGGCGACCAGCCGTCCAGTCCCTTGAACAGGTGGTCCATGTAGCTGGCCAGCATCGCGCCGCGCGGCGAACCGTCGTCGACGCGCAGCTTGTAGAACGGGCCGATACGCGAATCGCGCTGCGACAGCGCGCTGCGCGGGAACGACACGCTCAGGCTGCGGTAGCCGTCGGCGCCGAGCGCGGTGGCCTGGTACGGCAGGCTCTGGTTCATGAGGTAGACGCAGCCGGGTTCGACCTGGAACTCGCGCCCCTGCTGCACCACCGCCAGCGGCCCTGCCAGCGGCAGGCCGAAGGTGTAGAACTCCTGGTCCAGCCGCGAGGCATTGCCGGCGGTGCGCTCGATCTTCTGTCCCTGATAGTGCAGGTCGTTGAACTGCAGGCTGGCGCGCCGCACGTAGCGCACGTGGCCGGCGAAGGGGCCGGCCTGGCCATGGTGCACCTCGAACGGCCCGAAGGCATCCGACAGGGCCGCGCGCCATTGCTCGTACCGCTCGGCGCCAGCAATGGCCGAAGTGGCGAATTCCGTGTCGGGCATGGCGCGGTCTCCTGGTTCGCGGGGGTCGGCGGGGGACTCGTGACCCTGCGTCTACATATTCTTGACTCACCCTGCCGCGGGCGGTCCGGCGCATTGTGGCCACGCCTGGCGCAAGTCTATAGTCAGCGCCACAAGCATACAACCTGGACAACCCGGGAGGAGACGCATGGCCAACGCGCCCGCACAGGCCGCTCGCCACACACCGGCTTCGCGCTATCTGCGCTGCGAGGGCCGCGAGCTGCATTACACCGAATGGGGCCGTCCGGACGCCCCCGCGCTCATCATGTGGCACGGCCTGGCCCGTACCGGCCGCGACTTCGACGAGCTGGCGCAGGCGCTGGCCGGCGACTACCGCATCATCTGCCCCGACACGATCGGCCGCGGCCTGTCGCAATGGAGCCCCGATCCGGTGGCCGAGTACCGGCTGGATTTCTACGCCCGGCTGGCGCGCGCCCTGCTCGACGGCCTGGCGCTGGACCGCGTGCGCTGGGTCGGCACCTCGATGGGCGGCGCCACCGGCATGTACGCCGCGGCCACCACGCTCAAGGACCGGGTCTCGCGCCTGGTGGTCAACGACATCGGCCCGTCGCTGCCGCGGCCGGCCATCGACCGCATCCTGGCCTATGCCGGCAACCCGCCGGCCTTCGACACCGTGACCGAACTGGAAGCCTGGCTGCGCGCCGCCTACAAGCCCTATGGCTGGCAGAGCGACGAGCAATGGCGCCGCATGGCCGAGACCTCGGTGCGCCGCCTGCCCGACGGCCGCGTCACGGCGCACTACGACCCGGCCATCGTCGGCCAGTTCCACCATCACCCGGCGGACTACGAGCGCTGGGACGAGTACGACACGCTGCGCATGCCGCTGTTGCTGCTGCGCGGCGCCGACTCGGACCTGCTGCTGCCCGAGGTCGCCGACGCCATGACCCGCCGCGGCCCGCGCGCCCGGCGCATCGATTTTCCGGATTGCGGCCACGCGCCGGCGTTGAATGTCGCGCCGCAGATCGAGGCCGTCCGCCAATTTCTCGCCACGCCGGCCGCCGACGCAGCCGCCGGCGCCCTCTAGGAACAAGGAGACTCCCATGAAACGCATCCTGCTCGCCGCGCTGGCCGGCCTGTGCCTGAGTTCCGCCGCCACGGCCAAGGACTTCGTCGTGGCGCACGTCTACGACAAGACCGGGCCGCTGGAGGCCTACGCCAAGCAGACCCACAACGGCCTGATGCTGGGCCTGGAATACGCCACGCAGGGCACCATGACGGTGGCCGGCCGCAAGATCCGCGTGATCGAGAAGGACAACCAGGGCAAGCCCGACGTCGCCCGCGCCCAGCTCGCCTCGGCCTACGCCGACGACAACGCCGACATCGCGGTGGGCCCGACCTCGTCGGGCGTGGCGCTGGCCATGCTGCCGATCGCCGAGGAATACGAGAAGATCCTGCTGGTGGAACCGGCGGTGGCCGATTCGATCACCGGCGACAAGTGGAACAAGTACATCTTCCGCACCGGCCGCAATTCGTCGCAGGACGCCATCGCCAACGCCGTCGCCTTCGACCAGCCGGATACGTCCATCGCCATGCTGGCGCAGGACTACGCGTTCGGCCGCGACGGCGTCAAGGCCTTCAAGGGCGCGCTCAAGCAGGCCAGGATCGTGCACGAGGAATACCTGCCGGCCAACGCCACCGACTTCACCGCCGGCGCCCAGCGCCTGTTCGACGCGCTCAAGGACAAGCCGGGCCGCAAGATCATCTTCATCCTGTGGGCCGGCGCCGGCAATCCGTTCAAGATCGCCGACCTGGATCCGAAGCGCTTCGGCATCGAGATCGCCACCGGCGGCAACACGCTGGCCGCGATGACGCCGCTCAAGTCGCTGGCCGGCATGGAAGGCGCCACTTATTACTACTACGGCATCCCGAAGAATCCGATCAACGACTGGCTGGTGGCCGAGCACCAGAAGCGCTATGGCCAGCCGCCGGACTTCTTCACCGCGGGCGGCATGTCCGCCGCCATCGCCGTCGTCACCGCGCTGAAAAAGAGCGCCGGCAAGAGCGACACCGACACGCTCATCAAGACGATGGAAGGCATGAGCTTCGACACGCCCAAGGGCCAGATGACCTTCCGCCCGCAAGACCACCAGGCCATGCAGTCGATGTACCACTTCCGCATCAAGAACGACCCCTCGGTGCCGTGGGCGGTGCAGGACCTGGTCAAGGAAATCACGCCCGACCAGATGGCGGTGCCGATCCAGAACAAACGCTGAGCCGCGCCCTTCATGCTGGAAACCCAATCGCTCACGATCCGCTTCGGCGGCCACGTGGCCGTCAACGCGGTGAGCTGCCGCTTCGCGCCGGGCAGCCTGACGGCCATCGTCGGGCCCAACGGCGCGGGCAAGACCACCTACTTCAACCTGATCTCGGGGCAGCTGCGCGCCAGCGCCGGATCGGTGCATCTGAACGGCCGCGACCTGACCGGGCTGTCGGCGCCGGCGCGCATGCATGCCGGCCTGGGACGCGCCTTCCAGCTGACGCAGCTGTTCCCGCGCCTGTCGGTGCGCGAGAACGTGCGGCTGGCGCTGCAATCGCGCCAGCAGGGCCTGGGCTGGCGCCAGATCCGCTTCTGGCGCACCTGGGACGATGACCGGGCGCTGCTGGCGCGCGCCGACGCGCTGCTCGAACGCACCCGGCTGACGGCTCGCCGCGACCAGGCGGCGGCCGACCTGCCGCACGGCGACCAGCGCAAGCTCGAGATCGCCATGCTGATCGCCCTGGAACCGCAGGTGTTCATGTTCGACGAACCCACCGCCGGCATGAGCGTGGACGACGTGCCCGTGGTGCTGGACTTGATCCGCGAGATCAAGGCCGATGCGTCCAAGACGATCCTGCTGGTGGAACACAAGATGGACGTGGTGCGCGAACTGGCGGACCGCATCGTGGTGCTGCACAACGGCGAACTGATGGCCGACGGCGAACCGGCCGAGGTGATCGCCTCGCCGATCGTGCAGCAGGCCTACCTGGGCGCCGCCCTGCCGGAGAAGACGACATGAGCGCGACCGCCTTGCTGGAACTGAAGGACGTGCACACGCACATCGGCGCGTATCACATCCTGCACGGCGTGGACCTGTCGGTGCCGGCCGCGGGCGTCACCATGCTGCTGGGCCGCAATGGCGCCGGCAAGACCACCACGCTGCGCACCATCATGGGCCTGTGGAAGGCGACGCAGGGCCACATCGATTTTGACGGCGCCGCGGTCGGCGGCCCGGGCGTGCGCACCTCGCCGCCCGACATGGCGCGCCAGGGCATCGCCTACGTGCCGGAGAACATGGGCATCTTCGCCGACCTGTCGGTGAAAGAGAACATCCTGCTGGCCGCGCGCCAGGCGCGCAGCGCCGCGCAGCTGGACAGCGCGCGGCTGGAGTGGATCTTCGGCTTCTTTCCCGCGCTCAGGAAATTCTGGCTGTACCCCGCCGGCAAGCTGTCGGGCGGCCAGAAGCAGATGCTGGCGGTCGCGCGCGCCATCATCGAGCCGCGCCGCCTGCTGCTGGTCGACGAGCCCAGCAAGGGCCTGGCGCCCGCCATCATCCAGAACATGATCGACGCCTTCATCGAACTCAAGCAGGCCTCCACCACCATCCTGCTGGTGGAGCAGAACTTCAATTTCGCGCGCCAGGTGGGCGACCACGTCGCGGTCATGGACAACGGCCGCGTGGTGCACGCCGGCGGCATGGCCGAGCTGGCGCACGACGACGCGCTGCAGACCCGCCTGCTGGGCCTGTCGCTGGGAGCGCACCAATGAGCGCCGCCGATATCGATACGCCGCTGCCGCAGACCCGCGCCGACCTGCGCCCGGTGCTGCTGGTGCTGGCGCTGGCCGCCATCGCGCTGCCGCTGGTCGGCTCGTTCTCGACCTGGGTGACGCTGACCTTCGCCGGGCTGGCGATGGGCATGATCATCTTCATCGTCGCGTCCGGCATGACGCTGGTGTTCGGCCTGATGGACGTGCTGAACTTCGGCCACGGCCTGTTCATCGCCATCGGCGCCTACATGGCGGCCACGGTGCTCGGCGCGATGTCCGACTGGACCCAGACCGGCAGCCTGTGGCTGAACCTGGCCGCGGTGCTGCCCGCCATGATCGTCGGCATGCTGGTGGCCGGCGCGGTGGGCGTGGCATTCGAGCGCGTGATCGTGCGGCCGGTCTATGGCCAGCATCTCAAGCAGATCCTCATCACCATGGGCGGCATGATCATCGGCGAAGAGATCATCAAGATGCTGTGGGGGCCGCAGACGCTGTCGCTGCCGTTGCCGGACGCGCTGCGCGGCGCGCTGCTGATCGGCGACGCCGCCATCGAGAAATTCCGCATCGTCGCGCTGGTGGTCGGGCTGGCGGTGCTGGGCGGCATGCTGTGGCTGCTCAACCGCACCAAGCTCGGCCTGCTGATCCGCGCCGGGGTCGAGGACCGCGAGATGGTCGAGAGCCTGGGCTACCGCATCCGCCACCTGTTCGTCGGCGTGTTCGTGGCCGGTTCGATGCTGGCCGGCCTGGGCGGCGTGCTGTGGGGGCTGTACCAGCAGTCCATCGTGCCGCAGCTGGGCGCGCAGGTGAACGTGCTGATCTTCATCGTCATCATGATCGGCGGGCTGGGCTCGACCGTGGGCTGCCTGATCGGCGCGCTGCTGGTCGGGCTGATGGCCAACTACACCGGCTTCCTGATGCCCAAGGCCGCGCTGTTCTCGAACATCGCGCTGATGGTCGCCATCCTGCTGTGGCGCCCGCAGGGCGTGTACCCGGTCACGAATCGCTAGGAATCGCCCCCATGTCCTTCCGCCTGCTTTCCGGCGATCCTCCGCGCAGCACGCTGCTGGCGGTCTTGCTGGTCGCCATCGTCCTCGCGCTGGCCGCGGCGCCGTTCCTGTTTCCCGGCCCCAAGTCGCTGGCCGTGGCGGCCAAGATCCTGGTGTTCGTGATCCTGGTCGCCAGCTATGACCTGCTGCTGGGCTACACCGGCATCGTCAGCTTCGCCCACACCATGTTCTTCGGCATCGGCGCCTATGGCGTGGCCATCGCCAGCATGCGCATGGACGCCAGCTGGCTGTCGGTGCTGACGGGGACGGCGGCCGGCCTGGCCGTGTCGCTGGTGTTCGCGCTGGTGATCGGACTGGCCAGCCTGCGGGTGCGCGCCATCTTCTACGCCATGATCACGCTGGCGGTCGCGGCGGCGTTCCAGACGCTGGTGTCGCAGCTGTCCGACCTGACCGGCGGCGAGGACGGCCTGAACTTCAAGGTGCCGCAGATGCTGCGCCCGGCCTACCGGCCGTTCTCCGAGCCGCTGTTCGGCGTGAGCATCGATGGCCGCATCATCACCTACTACCTGATCGCCGCGGTCTGCGTGGTGCTGTTCCTGATGCTGCTGCGCATCGTCAATTCGCCGTTCGGCCGCGTGCTGCAGGCGATCCGCGAGAACCCCTTCCGCGCCGAGGCCATCGGCTACCGCACGGTGCTGTACCGCAGCCTGTCGAACCTGCTGGCGGCGGCCTTCGCCACGCTGGCCGGCGCGCTGTACGCGCTCTGGCTGCGCTACAACGGCCCGGACACGTCGCTGTCGTTCGAGATCATGCTCAACATCCTGCTGATGGTGGTGATCGGCGGCATGGGCACGATGTACGGCGCGGTGATCGGCGCCAGCCTGTTCGTGTTCGCGCAGAGCTATCTGCAGGACGGGCTGCACGTGATCCACGACGCCGTCGCCGGCGTGGCGCCGCTGGCGCTTTTGTTCGAGCCGGACCGCTGGCTGCTGTGGCTGGGCATCCTGTTCGTGCTGTCGGTGTATTACTTCCCGACCGGGATCGCCGGACGGCTGCGGGAACGGGCGCGTGCCTAGCGTCCGCTTTGACGCATCGTGTCGGCGTCGCGCCGCAGATCGTTGACCCGCCGCTGCATCTGGTCGACGCTACGTTGCGCGGCGCCGCCCAGCTGCGAGCCCGAAGGCGTCGGGGCGAGCGGCGCCATGTTCATCGGCGCGCCACTGTTCAGGGGAATCATCGCCGGCGGGTACGGGTCCGCCGCGGCCGGCTTCTGCGTCAGGAGACGCTCCAGCACCTGCAACTGATCACGCTGCACCTGCAACGCGCGCTCGTTGTCGAGCACGGCCTGCTCGCCTTCGTCGTCGGTGCCGAAAATGGCGGCGTGGTCGAGCGACAGGCCGTCCAGGCGCACGCGCGGGTCGGGGCCGGCGTTCAGGATGTTGCGGCCGAGGGTGGCGGGGTCGGTGGCGGGCGCGATGCTGCCCGCCGGCTTTGCCGGCGCGGCGGCGGAACCCTCGGCCGCGGCCGGCGTTTCGGCCCGGCGCTGGTCCTGCCCTTGCGCCAACATGGGCATCGCGGCCAGCAACCCAAGCGCGAGCGCGCTCCTGAAACCTCGCATGATGTTCTTCGTCTCTCCGTGACACGAGGCTTGGCGCGATGATCGGCGCCTACCTGCTCATGCCGCCGATATATTACTTCCCCCCCAATGGACCGGGCTGTCGCGGACAGGGACGCCGCAACGTTCAGAACCCCACGCGGTCCTCGGCGGCCAGGGGTGCGCCCAGGTCGCGCTCGTCCATTTCCCAGATCAGCAGGCGCGGCGGGCTCTGCTTCCAGGCCGGGCTCTTGAAGTACGTCTGCGCCGAGCCGCCGAACTTGCCGCCGTCGCGGGCGAAGTTGCCGACGGCCACGCCCAGGTCCTGCGACAGCTGCGGCAGGAACTCGGAGGTGCGCGAGAACGAGGTGCCGACCAGCGCCAGCGACGGCAAGGCGCTGTCGCCGAACAGGTCGTCGGCATCGCCGGCCGAGGCGGCGGCCTCCGGCGTGTAGGTATGCAGCGCGACCACTTCGGCGCGCGGCTGCCAGGCCAGCGGCAGCCAATCGACCCCGGCCAGCCGCACCAGGTCGCCGGGCCGCGGCGCGGGCGGCTGGGCAGCGACGCGCCAGCGCTGCGGCGCCTGCAGCGCGACACCGCTGGCGCGTACCTGGTCGGCGACGGCGCGGGCGGCCGCGCCGGCGCCGGCCTCGGTCCAGTGCGAATCGTTGCGGTAGTAGGCGTCCTGCGGCACGCCGCGCAGCGCGGCGCTCAGGTCGACCGTCGCCACGCCCTGCGCGCGCAGCACGCCGACCCAGCTCGACAGCCGGTCCTCGAAGCCCGCCGACCGGTGCAGGCCGCACAGGCGCTCGGACTCGATGCGGCTCTTGTCCGGCACCACGGCCACCAGCAGCTGGATGCCGCGCGCGGCCAGCGCGTCGCGCAGCGACACCACGATGCGGGCGCGCTCGGCCTGGTTCTCGCGGGCGGCCGGATGCGGCTGCAGTTCATCGCCCAGGAACAGCCAGCCGTCGCAACCCCGCCGCACCCGCGGACCCAGGTCGGCCAGCGTCAGCCAGCCCAGGCCGCGTTGCAGGCGCGCGGCCTCGCTGCTGAATGCCATGTCGGCCAGCCGCAACGACAGGTCGTGCGTGACGCCGCCATCGAGCACCCGCGGCAGCGAGGTGTCGTCGGGCAGCACGTCGTGATCCAGGCTCCACCAGATGTTGCTGAGCATGGCGCCGGCCATGAAGAGCACCAGCGCCACGCCGGCGAGCTGGCTGGCGCGGCGGTTGGCCACGGAAGCATGGGCTATGGGCGGCCGGGCCGGGGTGTCGTGATGGACGCTCATCGTCTCCGGCCTCAGAACTGGAAGTAGAGGAAAGGCACGGCGCCGCGCGCCGCGATCAGCGCGTAGGCCAGCAGGAAGCCGGCGACCGGCCACACCGCGCTCCAGGCCGTGCGCAGCATGCCCGCCGGCCGCGCCGACCACCACGGCTGCCAGGCGGGCAGGATGACGCACACAATGCCCAGCGCAGCGGCCAGCCAGTGGGTCGGCCGCAGCACGTACGACATCGAATCGCCCAGGCCGATGCCATTCAGGCCGAACTGGCCGCGATACATGGCCACCGCGGCATGGAAGTCGACCGCGCGGAAGATGGTCCAGGCCAGCATGACGAACAGCAGCGTCGCGATGCGCGACAGCCAGCCCGGCAGCGCCGGCAGGCCATTGCCTCCCCAGGCACGGGCCACGGCCAGGGCGGCGCCATGCGCCAGGCCCCACAGCAGGAAGTTCCAGCTTTCGCCGCCGTGCCAGAGACCGGCGATGCCCATGGTCAGCAGCAGGTTGCGGTAGGTCTTCCACACGCCCAGGCGATTGCCGCCCATGGGGATGTACAGGTAGTCGCGGATCCAGCTCGACAACGACAGGTGCCAGCGCCGCCAGAAGTCCTGGATGCTGCGCGCCAGGTAGGGGTTGTTGAAGTTCTCCGGCAGGTGAAAGCCCATCATCAGGCCCAGGCCGATGGCCATCGCGCTATAGCCGGCGAAGTCGAAGAACAGCTGCAGGGTGTAGGCGCCGCAGCCGATCCAGGCGTCGGCCAGCGACGGCGAACGCAGCGCGAAGGCGGCATCGACCACCGGCGCCAGCGTATCGGCCACCAGCACCTTCATGCTCATGCCGACCATGAAGCGCCTCGCCCCCAGGCAGAAATTGCGCCAATCCATGGTGCGATGGGCGATCTCTTTTTCGACCCAGGCCCAGCGGATGATGGGGCCGGCGATCAGCTGGCCGAACATGGCCTTGTAGGCGGCGAAGTCGATGAAGTTGCGTTCGGCGCGCACGTCCTGGCGATAGACGTCCACCAGATAGGAGATGGCCTGCAGCACGAAGAACGACAGGCCCGCCGGCAACGCCACCCGTTCCCAGGCCAGCGGCACGGCGCCCGCCATGGCGGCGATGTCGTTGAACGTCGTCACCAGGATGTTGGCGTACTTGTACCAGCACAGCGCCGCCACATTGGCCGCCAGCAGCAGGGTCAGCAGCACCTTGCGGCGATGGCCGGCGCGCAGCTGCTCCAGCATCAGGCCGCCGGCCCACGCCACCACGGTCACCGCGACCAGCAGCAACAGGTAGATGGGCTTGAGCCAGCTGTAGAAAGTCCAGCTGCCGACCAGCAGCACGAAGTTGCGCGCGCGCTGCGGCGTCAGGGCATAGACGACGAGGAACAGCGGCAGGAACAGCGTCAGGAATTCGAGGGACGCGAAGACCATGGCGGAGGGTGGCCGGAGATATTGTTATCGAAGCGGGGGCCGCGCCCCCGCCGGTCATGGGCCGGATCAGCGGGCCGTCTGGTCCGCCGCGTGCAGCAGGCGCGGACCCTGCGCCGACGGCAGCAGGAACACGGTGTGGCGGTCCCCGGCCTGCAGCGCGCCCAGGTCCAGTTCCTGCCCCGCGGGCTGGCCGCCGCAGCTGGCGCGCACCTTCAGGGACACGGGATTGACCAGGCGCCGGGCGACCGCGCCCTCGGCCACGTGCTCGAACATCGCCAGGTTGCGCGGCACGGCCAGCAGGCCGGCGTCGGCGCACGCGGGGTCGAGGTTGTAGAAACCCACCGAGACCTTGAGCGCGTTGAAGTCCTCGGGCTGCTCGCGCACGATGCGCGTCTGCAGGCCGTCCTTGCCGGGCAGGCCGACCACCGAGGCGAATTCACCCGGTTGCACCGAGATATCCACCTCCTGCTTGCGGCCGGCGCTTTCGAGCAGGCCCTGCATCTTCGCGCCCGCCTTGACCGGCATGAAATCCGACGCGGGATGGGCGGCATCGAGCTGGATGCGCGCCTGCGATCCCTTGGCGCTCACCGCCATCGGCTCGGCGCCGGCGTTGACGAAGCGCACGAACGACGCGTCCTCGGCCGGGCCGGTTTCATAGAGCTGGATCTGCGCCGCGCCGGCAACGCCGGCGGCCAGGGCGAACGACAGGGCGGCCAGGCCGCGCGACAGGAGGATGCTCATCCGTGGTCCTTTGGTAGCGGGGATCGCGCGCGTCATTTCTTCTGCAGCGCCTTGACCTGCGGCAGGTCGCCCAATTGCTTGGCAATGGCGTCGCCCCAGGCCTTGTAGCCGGTGTTGGTGTAGTGCTGTCCGTCGGTGGTGGGCCACTGGCCGGGCGTCGAGAACTGGGTCGAATCGATGTACGCGCAAGGCGCCACGTTGCTGCCCAGGAAGGCCGACACCTGCTTGACCCGCGCGAAATTCTTGTTGTACTTGCCGCCCTCGGTGCCCCAGCTGGGACCGATCCAGACGCAGGTCGTGCCGGTGCCGGAGATGGCCTTGGTCAGCGCGGTCGTCTGCTGCCAGGCCCAGGTCTTGGGAAAGGACGGATTGGTGTAGCCGGCCATGGTGTCGCCGAGCACGATCACCACCAGGTTGGGCTTCTTGGCGGCGATCAGGTCGGTCACCGGCGTGGTGCTGGCGTCCTTGCCCTTGAGCACGATCTGGCCGCCGTTCAGGCGCTCGGCGCCGCCGCAGGTGCTGGGCGTGGCCTTGAGCCAGTCGCCGGCATTGCTGCCGCACACGCCGATGGTCTGCACCACCGCGCCCTGCTTGACCAGGTCGTCCTGCAGGGTCGTGATCAGGTAGCCCGGCGCGGCCAGATGGCTGTCGCCGATCAGCAGGATGCTCATTCCGGCAAAAAGAGAAGTCAGCATGGCAATACTCCTTGATGAAACGTCCCTAGCGGGCGTACGGCGACTGATAGGGATTGACCGGCAGGTCCAGCGGGCGCGTCTGCGGGTAGAACGCGTAGCGCAGATAGAGCCCGCCCACGTACTGGCGATAGTCGGTGGCGTTGTCCATGGCCATGGTGCCGCCCAGGAACAGATTGGGCGACAGCTGGTACTCGCCCGCGGCCGCGAGGTTGTAGCCCACGCCGGTGCGCGACTGCCCCTCGTAGGTCGCCGAGGCGCCGTAGACGGCGCGATTGACCGTGTTGGCCGCCGCCTGCATGCCGCCGTTGGTCGGGAAATAGTCGGCGCCGTCTTCCTTGAAATGACGCAGGCCGACCGAGCCTTGCAGCTTGTAGGTGAAGCGGCCATCGCGCTGCGCCCAGGTCACCGGCACGCTCAACGCGTAGAACTGCTGCGGGCTGAAATAGCCGCCGTTGCCGTAGGTGAAGAAGCGCTGATTGTTGTCGTAGAAGATGGCGCCCAGGTTCAGGCCGGCCGTCAGCATGCGGTCGGTGTCGCGCGTCAGGTTCCAGTAGATGCCGGTGCCGACCTCGGTGCGGCTGTTGGACTCGACATTGTGGCCGTCCAGGCTGCGCCACGAACCGTAGGCATAGACGCCGTAGTCCTTGTTGTCCATGCCGATCTGGCCGCCCACGCCGGTGGCCGTGACCGCGCCCCAGCGCTGGCCGGTGCGATCGTCGCGCGCGCCGGCGAACGACACCAGGCTGTCGGTCACCGCGCGGCGCGACAGGTCCACGCTGTACCAGGTGCCCGCGCCGCGGTCGATGGGGCCGTTCAGGCGCACGCCGCCGACCACGTTCGAATACTCGAAGCCCAGCGGCGTGGTGCCGATGTCGGCGCTCAGGCCCTGCATGGTGTAGCCGACCGACAGGCCCACGCCTGTATCGCGCTGCTTGCCGGCATCGCCCACCAGCCCCAGTTGCTGCGCCCCGGCGGCCACTGGCCCGCCACCGAAGCGGCTGTTGCTGGCGTAGCCATCGCCGAGGCGACCGGCGTCCAACATCACCGCAGTCGCGCGCAGCGAGATCTTGCCATCGCCGGCCGGAATCAGGGCCTCGATCGCAGAGTCGATCTCGGTCAGCTTGCTCATGCCGGCCTCGCCATTGTTGGAACGGACGAAGTCGCCCACTCGGACCTCGGCGCTGCGTTCCTGCCTGACCTCGTCGAGCTCCTGCCGCAAGGAGGGCGCCACCGCGCCGCGCCCGCCGCCATATGCCGCGCCGCCCGCAGGCGCGTTGGCGGCGGCGCGCGGATCCTGCGCGCCTGCGATGACGTAGGGTTCCTGGCGCGACGCCGCGGGCGCGCCGTCATAGCTGGCGCCGTAACCCGCGCCGTAGCCGGCGCCATAGGTGGCGGCCTGCGGGTCGTTCAGGGCCTCGCCCATGACCTGCGCCGCGCGAGTGGAGCGCGACCGCTGGCCCGGCAGGCCGACGAACGGATTGCCGTCGGCATTACCGCCGGGCGCCGCGGCGCTGGTCACCATGGTGCCGCCGCCGCGCGCCTGCTGGGCGGCGATGGCCTGCTGGTACAGCTCGGCCGCGCGTCCGGTCTTGCCGCGCGAGCGGTAGATGCGCGCCGCGCCGGCCAGCACGTCGGGATCGTTCGGCGCCAGCGCCAGCGCCTTGTCCATCGAGGCTTCGGCCGAACGCCAGTCGTCGGCCTCGGCGGCGATGCCGGCCACGGCGATCTGCAACTGCGCGTTGTCGGGATCGCGCGCCTGCAGGCCGCGATAGATGGCCAGGGCCTTGTCGCGGTCGCCGGCGGCGACGTACATGCGCGCCAGCGCGCCCTGGGCCAGGGGATCGTCGGGCCGGCGCTTGAGCACCGGCTGCAGGATGTCATAGGCCGCCACCAGGTCGCCGCGCTGGCGCATGGCCTCGGCCTGGCGCACGGTGTACAGGCTGACCAGGTCCTGGAAACTGCGATGCTGGTCGGCATCCATGGGCAGCTTCTGCACCTGGCGCAACACCGCCGCCGTGCCCGCGTCATCGCCGCTCTTGAGCAGCACGCTGGCGTACGGGATCAGCACATCCGGGCCCGCCGGACGGCTTCCATTCACCAGCGGCCGCATCACGGCCAGCGCCTGCGGCGTGTCGCCCGCATCGATATAGGCCTGGGCGATGGCGCCCAGCAATTCGGGATCGCCGGCGGCCGTGGCCTGCAGGCCGGCCAGGCGCTGACGCGCCTGCGCCGTGTCACCCGACTGCGCCAGGCGCGCGGCCTGGGCCGCCTGCTCGTGCACCCACACGTTGCGCTGGAAGCGCGTGATTTCGGGAGTGCGGCGGTTCTCGGGAATGCGCGCCAGGGTGTCGTAAGCGCGGCCCCATTCGCCGCGCTCGGACGCGAACAGCGCGCTGGCATGCAGCGCGTCGGCCGAGTCCGGCTGCGCGCGCAGCGTTTCATCCATGATCTGTTGCGCGCGGACCGATTCGCCGCCGCGCAGCAGCAGCCGCGCCAGCTCGTAGGTGGTCCAGGGATTGCGCGGGTCGGTCCTGCGCGCGTCTTCCAGCATGCGGCGCGCGCCGGCCGTGTCGCCGCGCTTTTCCGCCTCGCGCGCCTGGCCCGCCATGACGGCGGCGCGCAGCCGGCTGACATCGCCCGCCTGCCCCGCCGGCAGCGCATCGACCAGCCGCAGGGCCTCTTCGGCCCGGCCGGTCTGGGCCAGCACGTCGGCCAGGCCGCGGACCGCCTCGGGATCATTCTTGTGGCGGGCGAGCACGTAGCGATAGGTCTTCTCGGCATTGGCCATGTCGCCGGCGCTGGCATAGGCCCGGCCGATGGCGTTGTAGGCGCCGGTGGCGTTGCCGTCCAGGCGGATGGCCTGTTCCAGCAGCTTGCGCGCGCCGTCGCTGTCGCCGCGCTGGCGCGCCGCCTCGGCCTGGTCCAGCAGGTTCCAGTAGCGCACCCCGGCGAGGGCGCGGGTCCAGTTACGCCCGGCGCCGGGACGGGCCGCCGCGCGCGACAGCAGTTCCTGGGCCTCGGCGTTGCGGTCCTGCTGCATGCGCACCAGCCCCAGGCCGCCCAGCGCGTCGGGGTCGTTGGGGGTGGCACGCAGCTTTTCCTGGAACGCGGTCTCGGCCGCGGCCAGGTCGCCGTTCTTCAACGCCGCGAAGCCGCGCGCCAGGCGCGCATCCTGGCGCCAGACCGGCGCTGGCGCGCCGCGTTTGGCCGACGGATTCTCGTAGACCGCGCGCACTTCCTTGTCGTCCGGATGCGCCGCCAGATAGGCCTCGAACAGGGGCTTCTCGCTGGCGTTGGGCGCGCCCAGCCAGATCAGGCCGGCGCGCCAGCTTTCGGCGGCGTCGGCGCCGACGTCCTTGCGCTGCGCCAGCTGCGCCAGCATGCGAACGCCCTCGGCACGCCGGTCTTCGTCGCGGATCAGGTGCTTGGCCAGGGCCAGCTGAACATTCGGATTGCCGGGCATTTCGCGCGAGAGCCGCTGCAGGCCGGTGATGGCGCGCGACAGGCCCTTGTCCGAATAGCCAAGGAAACTGTAGTACTCGAGCGCGATCTCGCCCTGCGGCTCGCGGCCTTGCAGGGCCTGGTCGTAGGCCTGCATCGCCTTGTCGATCTCGCCCGAGGCCGCCAGCATGCGGGCGCGGTCCAGGTCGGCCGCGGCGGAGCCGCCAGCCAGGCCGATATCCTGCTGCAGGCGCTTGGTGAAGGTGCCGTTGGCGTTGAGCTGCTTGAGCCGGGCCAGGTAGCCCTGGGCGTCGTCCAGGCGCTTCTCGCGCACCGCCGCCAGCCCCAGGCCGTACATCGCCTCCTGCTGCGACGGATCGGACAGCAGCAGCTTTTCCCAGGCCTGCGCGGCGCGCTTGGCGTCGCCCTGGTTCTGCCAGTAGCGTCCCTGCTCCAGCAGCGAAGCGGTGGCGGCCGGTTGCGCCCAGCCACTCTGGTGCATCAGGGCGGCCAGAACGCCGATGGCCAGCTTGTGGCGGTTCAAGGACATTTCTTCTCCCACTCCAATGACACACGGCCGGTGGCACCGAACCGGTAACGCTGCTCGAACCAGCCCATCCCGAACAGGCTGAGTACGTAATCGTAATAAGGTGGCTGCTGAACCGCCAGCCGCGCGGGGCTCTGGCTGGCGGCCCAGGCATCGCGCACGCGCCGCAACTGGCCCTGCAGCAGGTCATTCTGCCCGCGCGCCTGGAAATACGGCAACAGGGCCGCCGAAAAACCGAACGGCCCCTGGCCCTGGGCCTGGCCGCTGTCCACATCGACCGACTCGGGCGGCACGCCCGTGGCGGCGACGGCCGTGGCCATGCCGGATAGCGCCGCCAGCAGCGGCCGGGCGGCCGGATCGCCGGCCGGCGTCATGCCGGCCCACAGATACGTGCGGATCGCATCGTAGCTGCCCCTGGCGCCATGCACCGGATCATTTTCGTACTGGCCCAGCGCCCCGCCCTCGCCCGACACGCGGCGGTACGCGACCCAATCGGCCACGTACCCCTTGGGCGTGGTCGCCTGGATCACCCGCACCGTATTGTTGGCCACCTGGTTCCACGGCCCCTTCGCCGAGGCCTGCGCCAGCCGGCGCAGCACCGGCACGGGCAGGTAGCTCGGATTCAGGCGCCACATGTCGGGCTGCGCGAAACCCTCGGGCGCCGGCAACAGCATGCTGCCCAGGCCCGGCAACGGGACCACTTCGCGCCCCTCGATCAAGGCCAGCAACGCCTGCGCGTCGCGGGTGTAGGCCGGCTGGCGCCAGAGCCGGCCGGCCTCGAGCAAGGCATAGGTGAACCACAGGTCGGCATCCGACGCCGCGTTGCTGTCGAGCACGCCCCAGGCGCCGTCGTCGCGCTGGCCCCAGGACCAGGCCGGCAGGCGCTGCGCGGTGTCGCCGCCCGCCAGGTTGGCCACGCTCCAGCGCCACAGCCGCTCGAAGGTCTCGCGGTCATTGGCGACCAGGGCGAAGAACATGGCGTACGACTGGCCTTCCGAGGTGCTCATCTTGCGCGGCGTGCTGGCATCCACCACGCGCCCGTCGGGCTGCACGAAGTGCCTGACGAAGGCCGACCACTCCGGCCAGGCCACCGCCGTGCAGGCCGGCGCGGCCCGCGCCGCGCCCGACGCCGCCACGGCCAGGCCGAGCGCCAGCAACGCCCGCCGGGCACGCTGGCGCCAGGCGGAACGGCGGCGGGCGGGCCGGGCCGGATGCATCAGGCGTCCTTCTTGCGCAGGCGGCGCAACAGCGCGCGCAGCACGGCCAGCGCCACGGCGATGCCGACCAGCCAGACCAGCGCCATCACCACCAGGCGCAGCAGGGTGTAGCCCGGCAGCTGCGACGAGACCCACCAGTCGATGCGCTTGAGCAGCGGCAGCTGGCCCAGCGTGTAGGTCTGGTCGCCGACCAGCGCGTCGATCTGCTTGCCGCGGATCACGGACAGGCTGCCCTGCACGCTCTTGTCATAGCCTTCGCCGCCACGCAGCGCGGCCACGGCCGCGTCCAGCCCGTCGGGCTTGCTGCTGGCCAGCAGCACCACGCTGCGCTTGGCAGCCAGCGGCGATTCGAAACCGGCCACGATCGCGCTGACGCCTTCGCCGGTGTAGCTCATGGCCACGCGCGGCTCGCGCCGATCCAGGCGCGGATCGGCATGGAACCAGTCCGTCACGCGGTAGATCAGGTCCGACAGGCCGAAGTGCGCGCCCGACTCGTAGCTGCCGGGAATGTGCGACGCCCAGGTCTTGAGCAGCGGATTGGCGGTGTCGCCCGCGATCACCAGCAGGTCCTTGCCGGCCTGCCCGCTGGCCTGCTGCGCCCGCGTCACGGTCACGCCGATGGCCGGATAGCCCGTGGCGTCGCCCAGGCGGCCCAGCACGTTCAGGTAGGCCGAATAGGCCGCCGCGTTGGCGCGGTCATCCAGCACCACGGCCGTTTCCGACAGGTCGGCCATGCGGGTGAAGGGGAAGCCCGCCTGCGCGAACGCGCGCAGATCCGGCATTTCGATGAAATGCGGATAGCCCGACAAGTCGATGGTCGACTCGGGCTCGATCATGCCGCGCACGTTGTCGATGATGATGTCGCGGCACTCGCCCTGCTTGATGTAGTCGTACATGTAGCGGAACTGCAGCTGGCCATTCGCCTTCAGCAGGTCCAGCGGCACGTCCAGCTGGGCGCGCATCGGCAGGCTCTCGTCGGGCAGCACCTCGGCGCGCAGCTTGTCGCCGCCCTCGATGCGTTCCAGCGCGAACAGCGGCATCGACTTGACGAACTCGCCGTTGACGCCGAACAGCAGCGAGGAGTTGAGCGACGTCGGCTGCGGCGTGTAGCGGTAGCGCAGGTCGATCGGCACCTTCTTTTCCTGCCAGCCGAACAGGTCCGGCGGCACGCGCACGTCGATGCGGATGGTGTCGGGGCTGAAGCCCGACACGTTCAGGCGCTTGGGGTCGATCAGATCGCCAAAGCGCACCGGGCGGTCGGTGCGCAGCCAGCGCGGCGCGTCGTACGGTTGGCGCGGCTTGACGTCGGCCAGGCGCGTGATGGCGGCCGACTGGCCGGCCAGCGTCTGGCTGCCAAGCGCCAGCGCGGCGGCGGCCTGCTTGAGGTCCTTGCCGTCGCGGCCCAGCACCAGCAGCAGCTTGCCTTCGGGATCGTTGGGGTTGGTGACGACGGCCAGCGTCGGACCGTTCACGGTGGCCTGGGTCAACCCGGCGGTGGCCGCGCCCATCGCGAACACCACGGCATTGCCGCGGCTGGGCACCTGCGCCACCGCGGCCGGGAAGTCCGAGCCGCGATAACCCGCCAGCCCGCCGAACCACGAGGACAGCGCGCCGGCGGCTTCCAGCGTGGCGTTGTCCGGCTCGGCCTGGAACACGAACGGCAGCACCAGCTTGCGCATGTCGCGACGGTCGAAGAACGGCAGCGGCAGATTGGCCAGCTCGTTGGGCAGCGGCAGCGCCGCGGTCGCCAGGTCCAGCGTGCTCAGGTTGCTGATGTTGGCCCACAGGCTCGAATGCAGCGGGTCTTCGCAGTTCAGCGTGTAGTGGCCGATCAGCTGCAGGCGCAGGTCGTTGTACGGCGTGATCAGGTAGGGCGGGATCTCGATGGTCTGCCGCAGATTGCTGCCGGCGGTCTCGCGCGGCACCGGAATGGTGGCGGCCACCTCGTCGTTGACCAGCACGTTGATGTGCGACAGGTCGGATAGCAGCGCGGGCGAATAGGCATAGCGCAGGTCGACCCGCGCGCCGGTCACCACGCGATCGTTGCGCACGCTGAAGTTCAGCGTGTTGCTGCCATCCACGCCGCGCAGGTTGAGCGGATACTGCGCGCCGAGCTGCTTGAAGGTGTAGGTCTGGTCGGCCACGAACGGCGCCGGCGCCGGTGCGGCGGCCGGCACGGTGCCTGGCGCCTCGGCCGCGCTGGCCAGCAGCGAGCAGCCGGCCAGCAGCGCCAGCGATGCGCGGCCGAGCGCATGGCCGCGGCGGCGCGGCGAACGGGACGGCGTCGCCTGCGCGGCCGGCGGTTGGGTCGAACGGATTTTCTTATGCATGATCACGATCCCAGGCGGCGCTGAGCGCGGGCGCGCAGCGACAGGTAGAGCAACACGGCGATGACTAGCGCGCTCAGGAGCAACGCCCCCACGAGCGTGAGCGGATGGCGTGCGAAGAACCACTGCAGGCCCAGCCAGGTCGGCAAGGTGCCCACGTAGTAGTTCTGCTCATCCTGCAGGGTGTAGGCCTCCTTGCCGCTGATCACCGTCAGGCTGCCGCCGATGCGGTCCTGCGGGTTGTCGGCCTTGCTCTCGGTGTCGCGGCTGGTCAGCAGCGCCTGCACGGCGCTGGCCAGGCCATCGGCGCTGGTGCCGGACACCACCACGGCGCTGCGGCCCGACTGCAGCGGCGATTGCAGGCCGGCCAGCGTGGCCGAGACGCCGCCGCTGGAAAAGGCCAGCTGGATGTCGGCCTGGCGCTTGCGGTCGCGCGGATCGTTGCCGAGCCAGGACGCGACGCCATCGACCCAGCCCGACAGGCTGAAGCGGCGCTCCTTGCCGTTGAAGCCGCTCGGCAGCGCATCGCCCCACTGCGCCAGCAGCGGCTGGTTGTCGCCGGAGGCCAGCACCAGCAGGTCCTTGTCGCGTTGCGCCGCGACCTGCCCGCTCTGGGTGACGGTGACGCCGGTGGCGGGATAGCCGGTCGCCTGCCCCATCACGCCCAGCAAGGTCAGGTAGGACGAGAAGTCCGACACGCCCGCGCCCTCGGGCATGACGACCGCGGTTTCCGACAGGTCGGCCATGCGCGTGAACGGGAAACCGGCATCGGCGAACAGCGACAGGTCCGGCATCGCCGCGTACTTGGGCAGGCCGGAGATGTCGATGGTCGAGCCCGGATCGATCGCGCTGCGCACGTTGTCCAGGATGCTGTTCTGGCACTCGCCCAGCTTGGCGTATTCGTACACGTAGTTGAACTGCAGCGCCGTCTGCGGCGGCAGCAGATAGGTCGGCACCATCACCCGCGCCTTGCCTTCCGAGACCGGCACGCCGGTCAGGCGGTTGTAGACGCCCGGGCCTTCGTGCAGCGCGAAACTGCGGATCAGCTGGTTGCCGGCCATCATCTCCATGACCGACTGCTTGGCGCCGGGGCGCGGCGAATAGCGGTAGACCAGGTTTACCGGCACGCCATCGCTGTGCCAGCCGAACAGGCCCGGCGGCACGCGCAGGTTGACCTGCACGGGCGGCGGCCGATGGCCCGAGACGTTCAGGTCGCGGGTCGGCACCAGTTCGCCGAACGCCACCGGCCGGTCGCTGCGCAGCCAGTTGGGCGCGTCGAACGGCTTGCGCGGCCGTGGCGTCTCCAGGCGCGTGATGCGCGCCTGCGGGCCGGACAGCGCCTCGCTGCCAAGCGCCAGCGCAGCGGCGGCCTGCTTCAGTTCCTTGGCGTCGCGCCCCATCACCAGCAGCAACTTGCCGTGCGGGTCGCGCGGGTTGGTCTGCATCGCCACCGACGGACCGTCTATCGTCGGCGTCGTCAGCCCGGCAACGGTATCGCCCGGCTGCAACAGCACGACCGCGTTGCCGGTGGCCGGCAGGTCCTGCAGGTGGGCGTCGAACTTGGCGCCGCGGTATCCCGCCAGCGCGCCGAACCACGAAGCCAGGACGCCCGCGCTCTCCAGCCGCGCCGCATCGGGACCGCGGCCCAGTACGATCGGCAGCACCAGCTGGCGGATGTCGCGGCTGTCGAAGAAGGGCACGGGCAGCAGCGCCAGGTCATTGGGCAGGTCGACCGGCATCACGGTCAGTTCCAGCGTGCTGCGGCCGGCGACGTCGGCCCACAGGCTCGAATGCACCGGGTCTTCGCAACCGAGCGTGTAATGGCCGATCAGCTGCACGTCGAGCCGGTTGTAGTCGGCCAGCGCCGGCACCGGCAGTTCGACCGTCTGGCGGGTCGGCGTGGCCGCGGCTTCCTTCGGCAGCGCCACGCTGCCCGCCACCTCGCCGTTCAGCAACACCTTCAGGTGCGACAGGTCCGGCAGCAGCGCGGGCGAATAGCTGTAATCCAGGTTGACGCGCGCCCCGATGACCTGCTGGTCGCGACGCGCGCTGAAGCCCAATCCGTTGATGCCGTCCACGCCGCGCAATGGCAGCGCGCTCTGGCCGCTCAGGCGCGACAGGGGCACGGAATAGGTCCGCGCTCCCGGCGGCAGCGCGGGCGCTGGCTCGGCGGCCGCGGCAGTCGTGGCCGTGGTCGCCGGATCGGCCGCCACGGTCTGGGCCAGGGCCGGCATTGCGGCCCCCAGGGCCGGCATTGCGGCCCCCAGGGCCAGCAACGCCGATAGCAGCCGCCACCGCAGGACGGGCCGCGCGGGAGACGGGCAAGGCCTGGGCGGCCAAGCATCAAGCCTGGGATTCATCGCTCTGTCGTCCTCTAGTTTTTGGTGGACACGGACGTGGGACGGCGCACGGCCGCAAGGCTGCGATCGCGCAACTGGCGCAGCAGCAACGAAAAACCGCGGACGCCGATGCTCGAGATCTGCCTCAACGCGACCCACGGCGAGTCGGGCGCGTTGTTGCCCCAGGTGCTGGCCCAGGTATCGGCACGGCCAAAAGTCATTTGTGCCAAGTCGCGTTCCTGCTCCAGCGTCAGCGACTGGAAGCTGATCCCCAGGCGATCGCCGCGGCTGAACGTGACCAGCGCCGGGAACATCGCTTCCTCGTCATTGCGGAACAGCGACACGCTCAGCGGCATGCCGTTGGGCACCAGCACCCCGGGCGGCAACACCAGGCCCAGGCCGCCCTGCGAGTAGTCGCTGGTGCGGCAGGCGACGGTGCGTCCATCGGGCAGCAACAGCATGGCCGCCAGCGAGATCGCCACGCGCGGCGTGTTGCGCAGTTGCCGGACCTCGCCGGCCACGGCCACGCTGGCGCTGGTCATGACAATGTTGTAGATGGTCCAGATCAGGTTCAGCACGATGGTCAGGCGCGCGTCCACGCCCCCGTACCCCGCCACCAGGCTGACCACGCCGACGATGAAGCCGGCCAGGTTCAGCCCCAGCAGCACCACGTAGGGCCGCGCCAGCGTCCAGTCGAAATACGATTCGCGGATGATGCCGCCCTTGGCCGTCACGTTGAACAGCGCCGTCTTGGGGCTGATCAGCGTCACCAGCGCCGGGCGCATGATGTACCAGGCCAGCACCGATTCGTAGACCTCGTTCCAGAACGAATGGCGGAAGCGCCCCTGGATGCGTGAACCGGTCAGGTTGGACAGCACGATGTGCGGCAAGGCGTAGGCCGCCACCATGATGGCCGACGCCTGGAACACGTTGGCATGGAAGAACAGATAGGCCAGCGGCGCCGTCAGGAACACCACCCGCGGCAGGCCGAAGAAGAAGTGCAGCATCGCGCTCAGGTAGCACAGCCGCTGCCCGATCTTCAGGCCCTTGCCCAGCAGGGGATTGTTGGTGCGGATGATCTGCGCCATGCCGCGCGCCCAGCGCGTGCGCTGGCCGATGTGGCGCGACAGGTTCTCGGTCGCCAGGCCCGCGGCCTGGGGCACCGCCAGGTAGGCCGTATTGAAGCCCAGGCGGTTCATCTTCAGGGCGGTCAGCGCGTCCTCGGTCACGCTCTCGACCGCCACGCCGCCGACCGCGTCCAGCGACGAGCGGCGCATCACGGCGCAGGAGCCGCAGAAGAACGTGGCGTTCCACAGGTCGTTGCCGTCCTGGATCACGCCATAGAACAGCTCGCCTTCGTTGGGCACGTTGCGGAAGGTGCCCAGGTTGCGCTCGAACGGATCGGGCGAGAAGAACACGTGCGGCGTCTGCAGCAGCGCCAGCCGCTTGTCCTTGAGGAACCAGCCCATGCAGATCTGCAGGAACGAGCGCACCGTGACGTGGTCGCAATCGAACACCGCGATGAATTCGCCGTCGGTCTTGGTCAGCGCGGCGTTGATGTTGCCGGCCTTGGCATGCTTGTTGTCCGGGCGCGTCAGGTAGCCCACGCCCGCCTGCTCGCTGAACTCGCGGAACGCCTGCCGGCGGCCGTCATCGAGCACGTAGACGCGCAGCTTGTCCGCCGGCCAGTCCAGCGACTGCGCCGCCAGCACCGACTGGCGCACCACGTCCAGCGGCTCGTTGTAGGTGGGAATGTAGACGTCCACGCTCGGCCAGGTGGATCGATCGGCCGGCAACGGCGCGGGCTTGCGCCGCAGCGGCCAGGCCGTCTGGAAATAGCTCAGCAGCATGACCGTCAGGGCGTAGATTTCCGCCAGCAGCAGCCCGTAGCCGAAGAACGCGTCCAGGACATTGTGAAAGCCGATGGTGTCCGTGACCCGCCAATACATGTAGCGCAACGACGTGATGACCGACAGCATCACCAGCGTCAGCGTCGCCAGCCGTCCGCCCACGCGGTGCAGCAGCAGCGCCACGATCACACAGAACGCCGCGAACATCATCTGTTGCGGCAGGCCCATCTCGACGGCCACCGCCAGTACCGACAGCACGCCGGCCAGCACCAGCGACAACACCCGGACCCAGCCCATCTTCCAGATGCGCCAGGACAACAGGCTGTTGCTCAGGCGCGAGAGACGCGGACTGTGCGCCGCGGTCTCGTTGGTCACCGACTTCATGGCTGGTCCTCCCGGGGCTCGCGCAATTGCCGCAGCAGCCATTGCGCGCTGACGCCGATGTCATTGCTGGCCTGGCTGTGCGGGGCGTGGTCGATCACGGTGGCGCCGAAGGCCAGCGCCTCGCTGACGGTGGCGTCGCGGTGGATCACGCCGGCCAGGCGGTCGGCCAGGATGCCGCGCATCACCTGCAGCGTGTCCTTGGCCAACGGCGCGGCGCTGTCGGCCTGGTTGACCACGAAGGCATGGCCCATGAATTCCGGGCGCCCCTCGCAGTACTGCGCGATCAGGTTCTCGACCTGCGGCAGCGTCGCGTAGGAAGCGGCGTCCGGCAGCGTCACGACCAGCACCAGGTCGGCGCAGCGCAACGCCTGGCTGAGATAGCTCGACGGCCCCGGCGGCGTGTCCACCAGCACCACGGTATCGGGATCGAGATCGAGCGCCCGCAGGTGGTTCGCCAGCCAGGCGTCGTCCTGCCGCATCTGCTGTTCCAGCGCCAGCCGGTCCGCCTCATTGATCTGGCCGAACGGCAACAGGTAGGGACCGGCGTCGCCCCGCACCACCGTTTCGCGCCAGGGGATGTTGGCCAGGCTGGCGCGCGCCAGTCCGGCCTCGGCGGCCTGCGATTCGACGCCCAGGTGAAAACGCAGCGCGTTCTGCGGATCCAGGTCCACCAGCAGGGCGGAATGGCCGGCCCGGCTCAGGGCCAGGCCCAGCGTGGCGGCTATCGTGGTCTTTCCTACCCCGCCCTTGGCGGAAACAATCGCGATGGTTTTCATTTTTTCGCCGCTTTCGAAGATGGCGGATCCTGGGCCGCGTCCGCGGGCGCCGTCCGCGCCAGGCGCGCGAAGACGCCTTGCAACGGCGTCGCGGCGCTGGCGGGCGCGGGCTCGGGGGCAACCGCCGCAGGCCGCTCGGGCGCAAGAGTGGGTTCGATAAGGACTTTCGGCGCGGAACGCGCGGGAGGCTCGGCGGCGACCGGGGCGCGGGGCGCGGCATCGGGCGGCGCCGGCGCAACGACCGGCGCGCTGACCCGCGGTTCGAGGGCGACAGCAGCAATGGCCGCGGCGGAGGCGACCACCGGCTCGGCAGCAGGCGCCAACGGCGCTTCCCGCGAGGGCGCCCGCGGAATCTCCAGCGCATCCAGCGCCGGACGCTGCACGCGCGCGCCCCGGATCAACGCGGCCACCTTGGCCGCATCCACCGCGGCGCCACGGCGCACGGGCGAGAACCGGGACAACGGCAGCGCCGACACGGCCGCGCCGGGCGCCAGCGGCCAGGCCGCGGCCTGCGCGGGACGGTCGGCGGGCGAATCGCCGGCGGCGGGCGGCACGCCGGCCTGCCCCGGCCGGATGCGGCTCAGCAGCGGCCAGCGGCCGCGCGCGGCGTGGGCCCGGTCCTCGCGGCCGATCTCGCGATAGTTGCGGGGATCGCCCCCGAACTCGCGATACAGGCTGGTGATGTCGTTGTCGTCTCTCATCCGTGGTCCCGCGTCCTAGCGGCCGAACCGGTAGAGAATGACACCGTCTTCATCGGATGCGCGCTGCTGCGTCACCTTCAACTGCGCGTCGGCGCCCAGCAGGCGCATCCACGATTCGTAGGCGCCCTCCAGGAATCCCGCGCTCCAGTCCAGGTGCGTGGCGCCGAACGCCGCGCGCAGCGGCGCGCAGTAGTGCGCCAGCGCCAGGTGGTCCTCGGCTTCTTCGATCTCCACCCAACCCCAGTCCAGCGGACGCCAGACCTGGTTGATGGCGGACTGCATCTCGGCGATCGACGCGGCGCTCGACAGCGCATGCCTGTCGGCGAACTGCTCGCCGGCGCGCCGCATCAGCGTGTGCAAGCGCTGCACGGTCAGATCCTGCGACAGCTCCTGGGCGAAGGCCGCCAGCACATCGCGCCACTGGCTGGCACAGAGTCGATCATCGAGGTGGGAGAGGATGGCGCTTTGCACGTTGTTCCTTCGTCATGGACAGGCGACAGGACTTGGCCCGCAAGCGTCAGCGCGACGCGCCGCGGGACCAGGGCAAGTGTTGAAAGGCAAGGCTGGCAGGCATGCGGCGGCCCGGGTAAAGGCCGCCATGCCGAGTTGTTTCATACAGGCGTCGACGCGAATCGAGGCCGCGCGCGGGAAACCGCGCGTCAAGGGAGGCGCGGACGACACGGGGGACATCCTGGCTTTCAGGCTTTGCATAGCCTGCATCCGCGAGTTGGCAAGGCGGAGCTGCGGTACTTTAGGCCGCATTCTTGGAGCATGACCTTGCGTCTTAGACGGCAGCGCGCGGTGTCATCGGTTTGAAGTCTTTTCACGGATGCTCGTAAACGTTTTGTTTCGGGCAGTATTAACGCGTGCTGACTTATATTGCCGATAATAGCAAAATGCATCGATATATATGCATCAAGCCTGCGCTGCGGCACAGTCTTTTAGTATAGTGAAGACAACAATCAATTTAAAGACATACACATCCTAAAGATCTTAAAGATTTGCAAACACTTTGCCACAGCCGATTCCGCAACCTTTATAGTTGAGGCCGCTGGCAGGACGCAGAACGTGTGCCGCGACCGATGAGTATCCCGCCCCACGGCGCCACGCGCCGCCGGCGACAGATTGCAAGGGACTTCCGATGTCGAGTACCACGCCGCAACTGCGTTCCGTACTGCTGGTAGGCGGTACCGGCAGCCGCCTGTGGCCGCTGTCCCGCGGCAGCTACCCCAAACAGTTCCTTCCCCTGCTCGGCGACCTCTCCCCGCTGCAAGCCACCTGTGAGCGCGTGGCCGGACTCGGCGGCCTGGCGCCGATCTTCGTGGCCAACGAGGAGCATCGCTTCATCGTCGCCGAACAGTTGCGCCAGATCGGCCAGCAGCAACCCACCGTCCTGCTCGAACCCGTCGGCCGCAACACGGCGCCGGCCATCGCGCTGGCCGCCCTGCTGGCGCAGGCCGAGGGCGACGACCCGGTGCTGCTGGTGCTGCCTTCCGACCACGCGGTGCCCGACGTCGAGCGCTTCCACGACGCCGTGCGCCAGGCGCTGCCGGCCGCCGAGGCCGGCCGCCTGGTCACCTTCGGCATCCAGCCCACCTACGCCGAAACCGGCTACGGCTACATCCGCGCCGGCGCGACCCGTGACGGCGTGGCCGACGTCGAGGCCTTCGTCGAAAAACCCGACGCGGCCACGGCGGCGCAATACCTGGCGAGCGGCCAGTACTTCTGGAACAGCGGCATGTTCCTGTTCCGCGCCTCCCGCTACCTGCAGGCCCTGCAGACGCACCGCCCGGACATCCTGGCGGCCTGCCGCCAGGCCATGGCCGCGCCGCGCCATGACGGCGATTTCCTGCGGATCGACGAAGCCGCCTTCGCCGCCTGCCCGTCCGACTCGATCGACTACGCCGTCATGGAACGCGATCCGGGCGTGGCCATGGTGCCGCTGGACGCCGGCTGGAGCGACATCGGCTCGTTCGCCTCGCTGTGGCAGCTGGCGCAGCAGGACGCCGACGGCAACGCCCTGCGCGGCGACGTGGTGGCCGAGGACTGCCATGGCGTCTACGCCTATTCCAGCCACCGCCTGGTCACGCTGCTGGGGCTGGAGGACACCGTGGTGGTCGAGACCGCCGACGCCCTCCTGGTCGCCGCGCGCGACAAGGTGCAGGACGTGCGCCGCATCGTCGCCCGCCTGAACCAGGCCAAGCGTCCGCAGGCCACGGCCCACCGCCTGACCTACCGGCCGTGGGGCAGCTACGACGCCATCGACGACGGCGACCGCTTCCAGGTCAAGCGCATCCGCGTGGCGCCCGGCGGCCGGCTGTCGCTGCAGATGCACCATCACCGCGCCGAACACTGGATCGTCGTCACCGGCACGGCGCGCGTCACGCGCGGCGACGAGGTCTTCCTGCTGACGGAAAACCAGTCCACCTACATTCCTCTGGGTGTAAAACACCGCCTGGAGAATCCGGGCTCCATCGACCTGGAGCTGATAGAAGTGCAGTCCGGCCCGTATCTGGGCGAGGACGATATTGTGCGGTTTGATGATGTCTACGGTCGCTGATACCCCCACCACCTTTTCCATGCTCACCTACGCGACGCCCAGCCACCCTCAACGCTCTTTCATGGCCCTGACGGGCCTGATCTGCGCGCTGATCAACGCCGGCACCTTTCTCGGCCTGACGCTGGCCGAGGACATGGCGTCGCCCATCTTCCGCGGCTGGATTCCCGTCATTCTGGCCGCGGGCGCCTCCATCGCGTTCGCCCGCTTCACCCTGCTGATCAGCGCCCGCAGCGTCTGGTGGATGCTGAGCCGCGGCGTGATGCGCTGGTTCAGCGTGCTGTTCCTGGCGCTGGTCGCGCTGTTCTTCCTGCCCGGCAGCGCCACCGACACCGAGTCGCTGCGGGTGTTGCTGCTGAAGTGGGCGGCCATCACCCTGCCGCTGCAGGTGCTTGCCCTCTACAGCCTGCGCCGCACCGCCTATCGGCTGAACAACGCGTCCGCCAGCCGCCGCTCGGCCGTGTTCTTCGGCATGGGGCCCGAGGCGCGCAAGCTCGCCATGCGCCTGCAGCGCTCGCCCATCCTGGGCATCCACACGGCGGGCTACTACGCCGAGGAACAGGTGCGCACGCGCAAGGGCGAACCGACGCCGCCGCCCTATCTGGGCCGCTACCCCGACGCGCTGACCCGCATCGAGGCCGGCGAATACGGCATGGCCTTCGTCACGCTGGACGACACGAAGGACAATCCCGTCGTGCTCAACCTGATGAACCGGCTGTATGACTCGACGGCCGCCATCTACCTGATGCCCGAGTCGCCCTTCCTGGGCGAACTGACCGCCAGCAGCGCCGAAATCGCCGGCGTGCCGTTGCTGGCGCTGCACGAGACCCACATGCAGGGCCTGTCGCGCAGCCTCAAGCGCGCCATGGACCTGACGCTGGGCGGCCTGATGCTGCTGCTGGCGTCGCCGGTCATGCTGGTGATCGCGCTGGCCATCAAGCTCGACTCGCCCGGGCCCGTCATCTTCCGCCAGATGCGCTATGGCGAACGCGGCCTGCCGATCACGGTGTTCAAGTTCCGTTCCATGCGCGCCAACGCCGGCACCGAGGCCGACGGCACGCTGCGCCAGGCGCAGCAAGGCGATTCGCGCGTGACGCGCATCGGCCGCTTCCTGCGCAAGAGTTCGCTGGATGAGCTGCCGCAGCTGCTGAACGTGATGGCCGGCACCATGAGCCTGGTCGGCCCGCGCCCACACGCGGCCGAGCACAACGAGATCTACCGGCGCATGATCCAGGGCTACATGCTGCGCCACAGCGTCAAGCCCGGCATCACTGGCTGGGCCCAGATCCACGGCCTGCGCGGCGAGACCGACACCACCGACAAGATGCTGCAGCGCGTGCGCTACGACCGCTACTACATCGCCAACTGGTCGCTGATGCTGGACCTGAAGATCCTGTTCCGCACCGTGCTCGTGATCTTCTGGGACCGCAACGCCTACTGAGCGCTCAGGGCTCCTCGCCCATCGGATCGCACATCGCCAGTTCCGGCCGACGCCATTGGCAGTCGGTCGGCTGCATCATCAGCCGCAGGTTTTCCTTGCCGCGGCTGCCGAAGGTGTATTCCAGCCCGACGCGCACGAAATTCTGGTTGTAGCTGTCGCCGGCGGATTCGCCCATCTGCCGGTCGCGGTAGACGTCCACGATCCAGCGCAGGTTGTCTTCCTGCTGCCACTGCACGCGCGCGCCGAAGCGGCGGATCTGCAGGGTCTGGTCGTTGCCGCCGGTGAAGGCGGTGTTGCGCTGGCGAGTGAGTTCCGCGCCCAGCTGGAACGCCGTCTTGACCGTGGGCCGCCACGTCACCGAGGCCAGGCCGCCGGTCTGGATCGAATACAGCACCGTGGGATCGTCGTCATAGGCGTAGGGCCGGCGCCACAGCTGCAGGTCCAGGCGCGTCTTGGGCGAATAGTCCCAGGTGGCGCGGCCGGCGAAGGTGAACAGGTTGGTGTCGCGGTCGCCCAGGTGCACGTAGCTGCGCTTGAGCAGCCCGACGCGCGCCTGCAGCAAGGTCTTGGGGCTGTAGTCCCAGCGCGCCGCGACGAAGGCCTCGTTGTCCGTGAAGCGGTCGTCGATGATCGCGACCAGGTCGGGCGTGCGGCTGTAGTAGTCGGCCTCGGTGTGACGCAAGCCGGCCTGGGCGAGAGAGCGGCCGAAGCCGGCGTAGCGCGCCGACAGCTGCCAGCCCTGGTCCTTGCGGTTGTACAGCGTACGGTTGATGTCCTGGTCGTAGCGCGTGCCGTTGGTGAAGACGCCGAACACCGGCAGCGTCAGCCGCTCGGAAACCCGCAGGCCCAGCTCGGCCGATTTGTTGTCGCGGGTCTGCAGGTCGCGCTCGGGCCAGGTGCGCGCCATGTTGGGATTGAGCTGGCTCTGGTAGCCGTAATCGAAGCGCCCGGCGAACAGCCGGCCGACGCGCCAATGCAGCGTCGACAGCATGTTGCCGGGCTGGTGGTCGAGCTGCCGGTTGTTGCTGTAGCGGGCATCGGCCAGCGTGCCGCCGACGTCCAGCCGGGTGTCGTCGGACAGCAGCGGCATGCGCAACCCCAGGCCGACCGAATTGACCCACACGCCGGCGCCGCGGATGTCGGAAGACGACTGCGGCAGGCGCGCGGGATTGCTCTGGTATTGGTAGGAACTGCCCAGTTGCACCGCGTAGTCGGCCGGCCCCGGCGCGCCCAGGGCCTGGGCGCCGCACATCATCAGGCTGGCCGCGGCCAGCTTCCGTCCGATCGTGAACGTGCCTCGCTTGGCCCCGCCATCCACGGCAAGGCTGGCGCTGGGGCGCAAGATCACGGCGCCGAGCCGCGCCGCTTGCGCCACTGCCGCCAGCAAAGCCCCAGGAAGCGTGGATCGTCGACCAGGTAACGGCGCCACAGGCGACGCGGATTGCTGGCCAGGCGCCACAGCCATTCCAGGCCGATGCGCTGCATCCACATGGGCGCCCGGCGCTGCAGGCCGATGGCGAATTCCATGGCCGCGCCCACGCACAACAGGATGCCGCCGGGCAACTCGCCGGCATGATGCAGCACCCAGTGTTCCTGCTTGGGCATGCCCACGCACAGGAAGACGACATCGGGCTGGCGCTGGCGCACCCGGTCGGCATAGGCCTGCCCCTCGGGTCCGAGCGGATCGAAGCGCATCGAGGGGCTGACGATATCGATGTTCAAGCCCGGGTAATACTGCGCGAAACGCGCCAGCAGGTCGGGCTCGGAACCGGGCATGCCGCCCAGCAGCATCACTTGCCAGCCCTCGCGCTGGGCGCGCTGGCACAGTGCCACGAACAGGTCGGAACCGGTGATGCGCTCGGGCAGCGGCTGCCCCAGGAAACGGCTGGCCCATACCACCGGCATGCCGTCGGCGAAGATGAAATCGGCCTTGGCATAGCGCTCGCGGAATTCCGGCGAAGCATCCAGGCGCACCACATGATCGACATTGGGCGTGACCACGATGCGGGCGCGGCCATCGCGGCGCACGGCCGCCTGCGCCAGGCCTTCGACGGCCTCATCAAACGAAACTGCCGCGATATCGAGGTCGAACAGCCGCACGACGGGCATGACGGGGATATCGTCGTTCGCAGTTCCGCGGGGGTCGGATACGTGCTCTGAACTGTGCAAGGAGAATCTCGCTCAAGGGGCGGTAAGCTCGAGAACAATGGTCTCACGTTTGCATTTGAGAAAACCACATTCATCGAGCCGGCACGCGCGTATTGTATTTAAAATACCCGCAGTGTGGCGTTTTGCTTCGGCTACTATTGGACGCGCGCAACCTTTAACCAAAGGATCGGAGAATAACGTGGCGTGTCTGACGACGATGTGGCGAAGAGCGATGTTGGCGGCGCTGCTGGCCTGTGCACAATCCGCGGGCGCGCAGGACTTGCCGATTCCCGACCCCGTGTCTCCATCCCGTCCGGCCGCGACCTCGCCCGACAACGACTTCAAGCGCTACAACGCGCCCTACGAGTCCCCCGCCTACACCCCGCCCGCCCCCGTTGGCGCGCCCGTGCGCCCGCAGCCGACCACGCCGGTCGCCGCCCCGCCCCCGCCGCCCGCCGCCTACACGCCGCCGGCCGTGCCGCCCGCGGTCAAGAGCGGCAGCGGTGACCGCGGCACCGACCGCAACATGGCCGGCAACCGGCTGCCGGAAAACGGCGTCGTGCCCACCCCGCGCCAGGCCGCCGCGACGCCGGTCGACCCGGCCGTGGAACAGGCCATCGGCAGCGCCATCGGCGCGGTCGGACCGGGCGACACGCTCAACATCAACATCCTCGGCACCGGCGGCACCCAGGCCCGCGCCACCGTCGACGCCGACGGCCAGATCGTGGTGCCGATGCTGGGCAACGTCCGCGCCTCGGGCCTGACGCCCGCGGCCATCGGCAAGCGCATCGAACAGGACCTGCGCAGCAAGGGCTTCATGACCGATCCGCAGGTCGCCGTCGAAGTCGTCACGCTGCGCAGCCGCATCGTGTCGGTGCTGGGCCAGGTCGCGCGGCCCGGCCGCTACCCGATCGAAGGCAAGCTGTCGGTGCTGGAACTGCTGGCCATGGCCGGCGGCGCCACGGGCGGCGCCGGCGACGTCGCCACCCTGGTGCGCCGCGCCGGCGGCGGCAACGACCGCATCAATCTTTACGTCGGCAATCGCCAGTCGCCCTCGCAGAGCCTGCAGGACACCGAACTGCAACCGGGCGACGTCGTGTTCGTGCCGGAAGCGCCGCGCTTCTACGTCTACGGCGAAGTCGGCAAGCCCGGCGCCTATCCGCTCGAACAAGGCCTGAACGTCATGCGCGCCCTGGCGGTCGCCGGCGGCCTGACGCCGCGCGCCTCGGACAGCCGCATCGACCTGAACCGCACCGACGCACTCACCGGCGAGATCACAGATCGGCGCGCCAAGCTGACCGACGCGGTGCAGCCCGGCGACGTCATCCACGTCAACGAGCGCTTCTTCTGATGAACCGCCGCACCCTGCTCTCGGCCCTGCTGCTGGCCCCGGGATGCGCCGCGCTGCCCGCCTGGGCGCGCAACGAACGCATCTACGCGGTGGTGGTCGGCGACTCGATCGCCGAAGGCGAGATCCAGCGCAAGGGCCGCCTGAACGTGCAGGGCCAGTTCGTGCCGGACTATCCGTCCAACCCGGGCCAGCTCTCGTACGAACTGGCGCGCTATTCCGGCGTGTTCCATTTCAACCATGGCATCGGCGGCCAGATGTCGGCGCAGGTCCGCGCGCGCTGGCGCCGCGACGTGCTGGCCGAGGAATACGATCCCGGCGATGGCCGCGGCGCGCGCACCCTGCCCGCCGGCACGCGGCCGAGCCTGGCGTACCTGCACGTCGGCATCAACGACGTCGCCGTGGGCATGGTGCCGCTGCAGACCCTGCAGGACAACTTCACCTACTTCGCCCAGACCACGGCGAAGCTGGGCATTCCGCTGGTCGTGGACAACATCGGCGCCTATCTCGGCATGACGCCGCCGATGATCGAGGTGACGCGCGCCTTCAATGACTGGCTGCTGCATGAACTGCCGCGCCAGTACCCGCACGTGCGGGTCGTCGACTACCTGTACTGGTCCAGCGGCGGCACCAACGATTTCCTCAAGCTGGCGCCGGGCCTGTTCGCCGACGGCGTGCATCCGAACATCGCCGGCTATACCGCCTTCGCGGGCTACATCCACGAAACGCTGAAGCTGCCGGCGGGCGCCGCCGTGCGATACTGATGCCCCTGGTCCGCGCACGCGCGGCGCCAGGCTTGCGGCGCCTGCCCGGAGCGACACGATGATCCTGGACGCCAACACCATTCCGAACGGCTCGACCCTCGCCGCCGACCTGTGCATCGTCGGCGGTGGCGCCGCCGGCATCACGCTGGCCCTGGCCTTGCTGGACAGCGGCCTGGACGTCGTGCTGCTCGAAAGCGGCGGCCCGGCCGAGGACAAGGCCACCCAGGCGCTCTACGCCGGCAGCGTCGCCGACGCGCGCATGCACCCCGAGCCCGAGCGCTACCGCCAGCGCCGCATGGGCGGCTCCACCACCATCTGGGGTGGCCGCTGCATGCCGTTCGATCCCATCGACTTCGAGCCGCGCGACTACATCGCGCACAGCGGCTGGCCCATCGGCCTGGACGACCTGCGGCCCTACTACCCGCGCGCCAACCAGCTGTGCGAAGCGGGCGATTTCGCCTACACCGTCGAGACCGTCTTCCATCGCCCCGTGCGGCCGATGATCGAAGGCTTCGACAGCCCCGAGTTCTCCACCGACACGCTGGAACGCTTCAGCGTGCCCACCGATTTCGGCTGGCGCTACGCCGAGCGGCTGCGCCAGGGCCCCGTGCGCGTGCTGCAGAACGCCAACCTGTGCCAACTCGACAGCGGCGCGGCCGGCGCCCCCGTCGGCCCGGCCCGGGTCCGCACGCTGGCCGGCAACAATGTCTTCACGGTCCGGGCGCGCGCCTACGTGCTCGCCACCGGCGGCCTGGAAACCGCGCGGCTGCTGCTCGCCAACCCCGGCGCCAGCGGCCGCGGACTGGGCAACGCCCACGACGTGGTGGGCCGCTACTACATGTGCCACATCGCCGGCACCATCGGCAACGTGGACCTGGCCGGCGCCCGTTCCGTCTGGCATGGCTACGAGGTCTCCGACGAAGGCATCTATTGCCGCCGGCGCCTGGCCCTGCAACCCGAGGCGCAGCGCCGCCTGCACGCCGGCAACTTCATCGCGCGCCTGCACCATCCGCGCATTCCGGATCCCGGGCACGGCAGCGGCGTCCTGTCGGCGCTGTACCTGGCCCGTCCCGTCGTGCCCTACGAATACGCCAAGCGGCTGTATGGCGACACGCCGGGTTCACTCGGCCTGTGGCTCAGCCACCTGCGCAACGTGCTGCTGGGCGCGCCGGCCACCGCGCGCTTCATGTGGCACATGCTGACCGAACGCAAGCTGGCCGCGCGCAAGTTTCCGTCCATCATCGTCCACCCGCGCAACCGCCGCTACAGCCTCGACTTCCACGCGGAGCAGGAGCCCAACCCCGACAGCCGCGTCACGCTGGGCAACGACGTCGACGCGCTCGGCATGCGCCGCCTGCACATCGACTGGCGCTACACGCCGCGCGACGTGGCCACCGTGCAGACCGCGCTGGCGGCGCTGGCCGAGGCGCTGGCGGCCAGCGGCGTGGGCCGCTTCGACTACGACCCGGCCCAGGTCGAGGCCGAGATGACGCGCTACGGCGCCTACGGCGGCCACCATATCGGCACGACGCGCATGGGGCACGATCCGCGCGACAGCGTGGTCGATGCCGACTGCCGCGTGCACGAAACCCCCAATCTCTACATCGCCGGCTCGGCGGTCTTCCCGACCTCCGGCCAGGCCAACCCGACCCTGACCATCGTCGCGCTGGCCCTGCGCCTGGCCGATCACCTGCGCCGCGTCCATGCGCCCAGCGACGTAGCCACGGAGACCCGCACATGAAACAACGCATCCTGGTCCTGGGCGCTAACGGCTATGTCGGCCGGCGCGTGGTGGCGGCGCTGGCCGCCAGCGACTGGGCCGAACCCGTGGCCGGCGTGCGCCGCGCCCGCCAGCAAGGCCGCGAGATCGTGCTCGACGCCACCGATCCGGCCGCCGTCACGCGCGCCCTGGGCGACGTCGACGCCGTGGTCAATTGCGTGGCCGGCTCCGCCGACGCCATGACGGCCGGCGCCCGCGCCCTGGCGACCGCGCTCGACGCGCGGGCCGCGCGCCTGGTGCATTTCAGTTCCATGGCGGTCTACGGCGCGGCGCGCGGCGACATTGGCGAAGACCACCCCATGGCCGCGAACCTGCAAGGCTATGCCGGCGCCAAGGTCGAAACCGAACGGCTGCTGGCCGCGCGCGACACCGTCATCACCTTGCGGCCGGGCTGCATCTACGGCCCCAACAGTCCGCAATGGAGCCTGCGCATCGCCGACCAGCTACGCGCGCACCGCATCGGCGACCTGGGCGCGGCCGGCGACGGCTGCAGCAACCTCGTCTACATCGACGACGTCGTGGCGGCCGTGCTGGCCGGCCTGCGCGTGCCGACCGGGGCCGCGGCCTACAACCTCGCCATGGCCGGCGCGCCCGACTGGAACGGCTACTTCCTGGCCTACGCCCGCGCGCTCGAGGCCGTGCCGCTCAAGCGCATCGGCGCGCGCCGCCTGAAGATCGAGACGCACCTGCTGGCGCCGGCGCTGAAGATCGCCGAGATCGGCCTGCGGCGCGTCGGCGTGCGCCTGCCGCCGCCGATTCCGCCGTCGCTGGCGCGCCTCTGGCGCCAGCCCATCCGGCTGGTCTCGACGCGCGCCGAGCAGCAGCTCGGCCTGCATTGGACTTCCCTGCAGCAGGGACTCGCGGCGACCGTCGCCGCCGCCCGGACATGATGCCGCCACCACCAGGAGAACCGGCCGTGGCCTACCCCTATCGCGTTGCCGCCCAGATCAGCATGTACCCCATGGACTATCCCCATGCGGCGCTGCTGCTGCCGCACCAGATCCGTGTCTGGGCGCCCATGGTCGACCGCATCCTCGTCACCATCGACACGCACCGCAGCCGCTCGGGGCGCTATCGCGGCACGCACTTCGACGAATACCGGTCCAAGCTGCTGGCGCTGGCGCAGGACCTGCGCCGCGACATGCCCAAGCTCGATGTCATCGAAGTCGACTACGCGCCGGCGGCCCGCCGCGAGGTGGCGCAATCGTTCTTCGGCGTCGACGACATTCCCGTCAAGGCCTGGGACGGCGGCCCGTTCTATGCCTACTTCTACGGCATGCACCACAGCCAGGCGCGCCATATCGTGCACTTCGACGGCGACATGCTGTTCGGCGGCGGCAGCCACACCTGGGTAGAAGAGGCCATCGCCTACACCGACCAGGATCCCACCGTGCTGTTGACCGGCCCCTTCCCCGGTCCACCGCGCGCCGATGCGGCGGTCCATGGCCACGGCCTGCCCGAGCCCGAGCGCGTCGAGATCGCCGGCGCCCCCGCCTATCGCTTCCAGAACGCCAGCACGCGCATCTTCATGCTCGACATGGAGCGGCTGCGCGCGACCCTTGGCCACCTGCCGCTGATGCGGCCAGGCGCCATGCAGCGAACCAAATCACATCTGCTGGGCAATCCGCCGGACGTGCGCGAGGCCGAGGTCATCCTGAGCGAGGTGCTGCGCGCCAACGGCCTGCGCCGCGTCGACCTGCTGGGCTCGGCGCCCGGCCTGTGGTCGCTGCACCCGCCCTATCGCGGCGCGGAGTTCTATCGCAGGCTGCCGGAACTGATCGCCGCGGTCGAATCGGGCCAGGTGCCGGACGCCCAGCGCGGCCACTACGACATCCACGACAGCATGATCGACTGGACCCCGCAGCGCGCCGCGGCGCGCCGCCACAAGCGCTGGCTGCGCCTGCTCAAAGACCGGCTACGGATCGGCGGGTAGCGGCCTTGGAGGCCTCCTGCTCGCGCGGCTTCTTGAAGATATTGATCAGCGGCCGTTCCATCAGCTGGTAGACCAGCAGGCCCGCCACCGTGCAGGCCACGATGCCGACCACGCAAAACGCCACCTGGCCGCCCGGCAGGCTGTCCAGGTGCAGCTTGCGCCAGCCCTGGCTCACGGCCGACAGCACGAAGGCGTGCGACAGGTAGAGCGAGTACGAGGCGTCGCCCAGCTTGTGCAGGAAATTCATGCGCGGCAGCGCCTGGAAGCGTTCCAGCAGGATCGCGCCCACCACGATCGCCGCCGCCGGCACGCCCTGCGCCAGCGGCCGCGAGGCGTTCGGCGCCAGCACCGACATCAGCCCGATCACCACGAAGCCGCCCAGCACCAGCGTCCAGCCCAACGTCGCCGAACCGCCCTTGTGCGGCCGCGAGAACCACCAGCCCACGCTCATGCCCAGCACGAATTCGAGCACGATGTCCGACGTATAGACCTTGAGAATGGGCGTATCGTCGCCCACCACGAACCAGCCCAGCATGCTCAGGCCGAGCAGCACCAGGGTCGTGGTCGCGAAGCGCCACGCCGTCGGCAGCACCAGCGTCAGGCCGAAGATGACGTAGTAGAGCATCTCGTAATTGAGCGTCCATCCCACCGTCAGCACCGGTTCGATCAGCCCCGCCGGGTTCGGCACCATGACGAACAGGTACGAGGCGATCACGTGGAACAGGCCGAAGCGGGTGGTCTGCAGCAGCTGCGGCGCGATCAGCATCACCGCCACCGCCACCGAGGTCAGCAGCCAGTACAGCGGAACGATGCGCACCGCGCGGCGCCGGTAGAACTCCAGCACGCCGACCTTCTTGCCCCGCGTGGTGATCCACATCAGGAAACCGCTCAGGACGAAGAAGATGTCGACGCCGGCGGCCAGCCAGTGCGGCCAGTAGCCCTGGTAGCCCATGCGCTCGAGCTGCGGATACAGGTGGACCAGCACCACCATCATGGCCGCGACGCCGCGCAGGTACTGAATCGAGAGAATGTCCATGTACGATTACCTGGTACGGTAAGAAGGGAAAGCGTCACCGTCATCGCGCCGCACTTCGCGCCACGCCATGACGATCACCGCCAGGCCATAGCAGGCCTCGCCCGTCAGGATGCCGATCACCGCGCCGATGGGGCCCAGCTGGAGCATGCCCACATAGCTTATCGCCAACGCGATCAGCGCGCAGACCAGCGTGGCCGCGCTCAGCGCCCGGAAGCGCTGGCGCAGCAGCGGCACCATCATGATCGGCTCGCGGATCACCATCAGCACGAACAGGCCGATCCACAGCACCAGCAACAGGTCGCGTTGCGGGAAATCCTTGCGCATCAGGTCCAGGAAGATCCAGTCGCGCAACAGCCAGATCACCGCGCCGTACAGCAGCGTGAACAGCGCCAGCGCCAGCGAGAACAGCATCAGGCGGCGCAGGGTGCGGCGCGCGCCCATGCCGTGCATCCAGACGGAGGCCAGCGGCGTCAGCTGCTTCTGCATGCCGGCCAGCAGCAGGTTGATCGGCATCAGCGTCAGGCGCGAAGCGGCCAGCGCCGCCACCGCCGCCAGGTCCAGCGTGGCCGCGGTCAGGAAGTTGTAGCCCTGGTTGAACAACCAATAGATGACGCCGCCCGAGGCCGCCCAGAACCCCATGCGGGCGATCTCGCGCAGGCGGCCGGGCGCCGCGTCGCGCTCGATATCACTGGCCAGCACCCGGCGCAGCACGCCGGCGCAGGCCAGCGCCGCCATCGTGCCCGCCAGCAGGGCGCCGGCCGCCGCCACCGGCGTCTTCACCGCCAGCGCGCAGCCGGCCAGTAGCACCGCCACGTAGATCGCGTCCGCGCCCAGCACCTGTTGCGGACGGTGGTACATCAACAGGATGCCGCGCAGGTATTCGCGGTACAGCGCCGCCAGCACCAGGCCGATGGCCGCCACCACCACGAGGGTCGATTCGCCGTCGAACAGCCCCATCGCCCAGCCGGCCAGCGCCACGGCCAGCGCCAGCGCGCCGCCCGCCGCCCCCAGCCATTTCTGGTCGCGCAGCAGGCTGCCCATCCACTGGCGCCGCGCCGCCTCGTCCAGGGCGGGCAGGCGGATCACCATCGGCGTGCCGATGAAGGTGCCCTGCAACGTCGTCAGCAACATCATGGTGTTGAAGGCCAGGATGTAATAGCCGTACTGCGCTTCCGCCGCGTAGCGGATCAGGATCAGGCCGACGCCGAAGTTGGCGGCCGACAGCATGGCCTGGTCGGCGATCGAGCTGCCGAACAGACGCGCCAGGCCGGAGGCGGAGAGGCGTGTCCGCGTCACTTGGAATCCCGATCGGTCTTGATCCAGTGCTTGTTGCGCCGGTTGCGCAGCAGCACGTACAGCTTCCACAGCACGAAGAACGGCACGCGCAGCAGGTCCAGCAGCGCCCGCGGTCCCAGCGGCGACAGCTGCCAGCCGCGCAGCGCGTGCAGCGCCAGCACGCCCAGCAGGACCAGCGCCAGCAGCGGCCATGCGGCCAGCCCCGCGCCGGGTACCAGCCACGCGGCCAGCCCGCCCAGCACCAGCAACGCGCCGATCTGCAGCGCGATGTAGCCCAGCGGCATGGTCAGCAGGTCGATCGCCAGTTCCAGGCAGATCCAGCTCGGGCGCGCCATGGCCTGGCGCAACAGGCGGCCGACGTAGGTCCGCATCACCGCCAGGCGGCCGCCTTCCCAGCGCTGGCGCTGCGTGCGCGAACCGCGCTCGGACGCCACCAGTTCCGCGTCGGCGCTGGCCTCGTCGATATAGACCACGCGGTGGCCGTGCAGGCCCAGCACCACGCCGTACTCCAGGTCTTCCGCCATCGAATGGATATTGAACGGCACCTCGCGCAGCAGCGCGTGGGTCATGCACATGCCGTTGCCGCGCAGGCCGTTCGAAGCGCGCAGCCGTTCACGCGCGCGGCCGCGCACCGCGTGGAAGGCGCCGTAGGCGATGGTGATGATGCGGGTGCGCCACGACTCGTCCGGATTGAGCACCCCGTAATGCACCTGCATCACGGCCGCCCCCTGCTCGATGCGCGCGGCGTAGGCGGCCAGCAGGTTGGGCGTGACCTCGGTGTCGGCGTCGATCACCGCGACCGCGTGCGCGAAGCCGTCGGCCGCGCTGCGCGCGATGCCGTACTCCAGCGCGTAGCCCTTGCCGCGATGCTGGTCGTCGTGGCGTTCGATCACCTCGGCGCCCGCGACGCGCGCCAGCGCCGCCGTGTCGTCGGTGCAGTTGTCGGCGATGACGATGATGCGGTAGTGCTCGCGCGGCCAGTCGATGGCCGCCAGGCTGCGCACCGTGCGCTCGATCACCGCGGTCTCGTTGTGCGCCGGCACCAGGATGTCGAAACGCATGTCCCGCCGCTGCGGCTGCGGCCGCGGCAGGCGCGCCGACAGCAGCGTCAGCAGGCCCAGGTAGGCGGTCGCCGCCGTGACGGGCAGGGCAATGACGAACAGGATCAGGTGCAGGAATCCGGCCATGGGCTCAAGCGTACTCTTGGTAATGTCCGCCCCACAGGACGGACAGTTTTCCGTAGTTGGCGTAGGCCCGGCCCAGCCAGTGCACCGCGCGATGCCGGCCCAGCGGCCACGATACCAGCGCCAGGATGCCCGCCACCACCATCTGCGCCAGCGCCCGCGCGTAGAACACCACGCGGCGCATGATCGCGGGACGGCGGTTGGCCAGCCGGCCCGCCTCGAAATGGATGGCGAAATCCTGGCCGCCGCGCAGGGCGCGCTTCAGGATCCAGCCGGTCCGCATCCGGCTCTCGGGCACGGGTTCGATCACATAGGCCTCGTCGCACCAGACCATGCGCGCGCCCTGGCCCATCAGTCGCATCAACAGGTCGCCGTCCTCGCCCCCGGTCAGGCCATAGGCCGGGTTGAAGACCTGCTCCTGGCGCCGCAGCCAGCTGGCGGCAATGAAGCAGTTGCCGGTGCGCACCGCATTGCGCGGCACCGCGTCGCCGGTGCGAAAGCGCGGCCAGTCGTAGAAACGGCCGCGCCGTATCCAGTCCGGCGCGGTCGGCGGAATCTCCGGCACGACCGGCGCCTGCACCGCGTCGGAGCCATATTCGCGGGCCGCCGCGGCCAGCAACGCCAGCCACTGGGCCGGCGCGCGCTCGTCATCGTCGATCATCGCCAGCCAGTCGCCGCGCGCCAGCGTGACCGTCATGTTGCGGGTCAATGAAATATTCTTCTCGGGCTGGATAGCGTAGTCCAGCGCCACGCCCTGCGCCGTGAAGGCGTCGCGCCGGGCGTCGACCACGGCGCGCGCGCTGCCCGCGGCATCGTTGTCCACCACCACGATCTGCGACGGCGCCAAGGTCTGCGCCGCCAGGTCGCCCAGCAACTGGTCCAGCATGTCCGGACGGCGGTAGGTGGCGATGCACACACTGATGGGGCCGGCGCTCATGGCGTTTCCTCGAAAACCAGTTCATACCAGGGGCTGGCGCCGTCATCGCGGGTCTGCACCCGCACGCGCACGCCATCGGTGCCCGAGACCGCGTCGGCGGCCGGCAGCGACGCCCGGCGGCGGCCTTCGCCATCCAGCGGATAGACCGACAGCCGGCCGGTGCGCGGCGCCAGGCCCAGCATGGCCGGCGTGCGGCGCAGCCAGGCCGGCGCGCGGGTGGCGTAGCTGCCGGACGGGCCCGCGGAACCGGCGTCCGGCTCCAGCGTGGACCACGCGCCTTGGCCGCGATAGGGCACCCGCATCTTGGGCCGCGCCGGCATCGAACCCGGCTGCGTGCCGGTGGTGTCGTTGCCCAGGCTCAGGAGCAGGTGCCGCGACTGCGCCAGCGGCTGGCCGTCCAGCGCCGTCAGCATGGCGCTGGCCGTGCCTGCCGCGTCGAACTGCATCCACGCCGACTGGCCACCGATACGTCCGGTGCCCGTGGCGCCGAATACGGCCCACAGTACCGGCGCATCGATCACGATGCGGCCGGCCGATGCATCATGGTTCAAGAGCGGCGTCGCGTTCGGCAGGCCGGGCAGCGCCGCGCCGGGCGCCGCGCCCAGGTCCAGCCCCAACCGTCCCTGCAGGGCCCATTGCGGCCTCACGCCCAGGCCGTCGGCCAGGCCGGTAGTGATCGCATCGAAGCGCCGGTCGGCGCCCAGCTGCAGCCGCTGCTGCGGGCCCACCGGCAGGGTCACCGCGTCGGGCAGCGCGGCCAGCAGCGGCTGGCGGAACAGCCGGGCGCTCTGGCCCGCCAGCGCCAGGCGCCCCCAGTCGCCGCTCAGCGCGAAGCGCGACGGCGATTGCGGCAGGCGCTGGGCGTCGCTGTAATCGAAATAGAACAGGCCATCCCAGTCCTGCAGCGCGCCGACCGCGCTCATCAGCGGCAGGATCTCCGCACCACGCGGGTTGGGGAAAGGCTGGTTGAATTCACTGACCACGAAGGGCCGTTTGGCATCGCGCCGCAGCGACAGGGCCAGCACGCGGTCGAACTCGTTGCCGCTGGCGCTCAGGTCCGGGATGCGCCAGTCATTGTCGGCCCGGATGTCCGGATGCCCGACGTAGAAGTGCTCGTCGATGTAGTCCATGGCGACCTGGGAATCGAAATTCAGCAGGCCGCCATAGCCCATCTGCGTGCCGGTCACCGGCACCCTCGGGTCGGTGCTCTCGTGCACCACGCGGCGCAGGCGCTCGAAATAGGCCTGGTCGGTCGCCGCCAGGAACAGCAGAAAATCGCGTTCGCGCAGGTCCGGCTTGGCGTCGCTGCCGAACAGCGCGTTGACGCGCCGCGCGATCCCCGAGCGCAACTGCGCCAGGCCGCTCTCGTAAAGCGGCTGCTGCTGGCCCGGCACCGGGAACTCCACCGCGTTGTCGTTGCCGCCCGCGCACCCGCCCCATGCCGCGCAGGCCTGTGCCAGCGACCCATGACGCTGCATCAGCCAGGCCCGCCACTGCTTGCGCAGTTCGGGCGCGTAGGCCGACGGAATCGCCGCCAGCCAGTCCGGCCCCAGCCAGGCCGCCAGCAGCGACGACTCGTTGTTGAGCTCGACCATGGCAAGCGCCGGGTTGTCTTTCAGGCCCAACGCCTGGATCAGCCGCCGCGCGTAGTCTTCCTGCATCGCGATCAGGCGCGGGTCGTAGACATGGATCGGCGCCGTCAGCGGCGGCATCTCGGCGCCGCCGTCGAGCGCCGGCAGGCCGTCCACCCGCGGGCGGAAGCGATAGCCCACGTGCAGGTTCAGGTTGACGTAGATGCCCTCGCGCGCCAGCGCCTCGATCAGGCCGCGCAGCCGCGCCACCGCCGTCGGGCTGAACGTCGGAAACGGTCCCGTCGTCAGAATGCTGATCGGCGCGTCCGGATAATCCGACGGCAGCGAGTCCAGATGATGCAGGCGCACCGCGTTGAAGCCCAGCTTGCGCAACTGCCGCGCCAGCACGGTGGCCTCGACCGGATCCGGGAAGTTGGCGCCGAACGTCAGGTTCACGCCGAAGAAACGCACCCGCGCATCGTCGCCCGTGCCCGGCTGGCCGTCAGCGCCGACGCGATAGAAATGCCCGTTGCGCACGACGATGCGCGAGGCCGCATCCAGCGGCCGGTTCAGCGCCGACACATCCGGCGCGCCGGACAGCGCCGCCGGATTCATCTCGAAGCCGAACCAGCTCGCGGGCGCGGCCGTCGCGGCGCCCATCACCCACATCAGCGCCAGAACCAGCACGGCGCGCCAGCGCATCATGCCTGGCGCTCCCGGCGGACGGCATATGGCCGCGCGACCGCGGCCCGAACAGGTGGCGGCGTCGGCGTGGGCTGCGCCGCCGCGCGCCGCCGCCAGCGTTCCATCGCCAGGCGGCCGCTGATCGCCAGCGACGAATAGATGAACATGATGTTCTGGAAGTTGGTGTCGCGCAGGATCTGGCTTTCCGAGAAATTACTGACCATGATCGTCACGCAGATGCCCAGGTGCATCGCCGCATCCTCGCGGTCGATCTTGAACAGGCGCATGATGCTGACCACGTGCCACAGCAGGCAGCCCAGGAACAGCCCCATGCCGACCTGGCCCAGGTCCAGCAGGATATCGATGTAGCCGTTGTGCGCCTGTCCCGGCAGCCAGCCCAGCTTGTCGGCGATGAACTGCGCCGGACCGCCTTCGCCCACCCAGAAGGCGCTATAGCCAATGCCCCAGACCGGATGCCGCGCAATCGCCATGTCCACCAGCGCCCAGATCTCGCCGCGGCCGGTCAGGTCATTGCTCTTGTTGAACAGCGACGTGACCACCAGCACCACGTCGCCGACCTGCGGCATGCGGCCCACCGCCACGTAGAACATCAGCAGGAAGTACAGCGCCACCAGCAGCGCGCCCAGCATCAGGATCTGCCCGGTATGGCGGCCGCCGAAGAACCGCTTGCGCGTCAGCAGGTAGACCCCGGCGCCCAGTCCCGTCACCAGCATGGCGGTGGCGCTCTTGGCCATCACCAGCATGAATACGCTGAACAGCAGCCCCACCGCGCTCATGCGCCGGATCGATGGCGTCATCAGCCATTCGCGCAGCCACAGCAGCACGGCAAAGCCGGCGATCGAGCCCAGCATGTTCTTCTGCCAGGTGATGCCGCGCCACGCATTGCCCAGCAGGGTGTCCACCCCCATGCTCGGAATGAACACCGCCACCAGGCACGACAGCACCAGCACGATCGTGTAGGTGCCCAGGATGACGCGCAGGAACTGGCGCGGACTGCTGAACGGCGGCGCCACGGTCAGCCCGATCAGCACCAGGCCCGCGAAAATGATGGTGCGCTTGATGGTGATGTCCGGATACGGCGACCAGGTCGCGCTGACCAGGCAATACAGCACCAGCAGCATCAGGAACAGGTTGGACGCACGCAGGTTCATCAGCGCCGGACGCACGTGGTGCCAGAGCACGAACAGCGCACCCAGGAACAGCGACCCGTACTGCACCTGGCGCAGCATCGAGCCCTGCTCGATGGTGTGGTTGGCTTCCGGGCCCACCGCGTTGACCGACAGCGTGTCCGGCACGATGGCGAACAGCAGGCTCAGCCCCACCAGCAGCCAGACGGCCCAGCGCTCGCCCCGGCTCTGTCCGCCAACCGCCACGACCGCGGGCGCGCCCATGGCCGTGCCCCTCAACGCCGCAGCCGCGCCGGCAGGAGCGCGCGCAGCCGGTCCTTCCAGCCCCGCGGGGCATCCGGCTCGTATTCGTTGTAGACCGTGCCCAGCACGCGCACGCCGGCCGTCTCCAGCACCTCCGCGGTGCGCGTCAGGGCGCTCAGCGACGTCACGTCCTTGCGCGCCACCAGCACACAGGCATCCACCTGGCGCGCGATGCTCTGCGCGTCCGAGGAATGCGCCGCCGCCGGCGTGTTCACGATGAAGATTTCGTACTGATCGGCATAGGCCGCCAGCAGTCGGTCCAGCGCCGGCTCGCGCAGCAGTTCGGCCGGGTTGGGCGGTTGCGGTCCGGCGTCCAGCACGCCCAGCGTCGGAAAGCCCGGCACGGCGCGGCTGTCGCCGGCCGGCGCGCGTCCGGCCAGGATCGAGGACAAGCCCGCGCCGCTGGCGCCGCCGAGGATGTCGTCCTGGCCGCTGGCGCGCAGGTTGGCGTTGACCAGCAGCGTGCGGCGGCCGGTCTGCGCGAATGCCAGCGCCAGGCTGGCCGACAGATAGGCGCGGCCCTCGTTGTCGTCCGGGCTCACCACCGCCACCGCGATGCGCGGCAGGTCTTCCAGGCGGATCGAGATTTCGGCGCGCACCTGGCGGATCGCCTCGGCCTCGCGGCTGAACGGCGCGGCCGCGATCGCCAGCTGGATGTCGCCATGCTGGGCCGAGGCGTAGTCATAGCGGTATTGCTCGGCCAGCACCGACTGCACGCGCGCTTCCGACACGAAACCGAGCTTCACGGCCGCCTGGCCGAAGCGCAGGCGCTCGGCCTGCTGCAACTGCACCACGTGCTGGACCTGGTCCTCGGTCAGCAGGCCCAGGCGCACGAAGCGCTCGCCCATCTTCTCGCCGGGCACGGTATCGGGCGCCTGGCTCGAAGCGGGTTCGTCAGCCTGTTGCTGGTTGAGGCGGTCAAACAAAGGACGCAGCGTGGAATCGCTCATGGCGTCACCGTCGCGGGAGTCGGGTTGCGGCCGATGCGGCCCAGCACGGGCTGGCGCGTATTGCGCTCAAGGTCTTCGGCGCAGCGAATGCGGCGCCGGCTCAGCTCCAGCAGCATCGCCAGCGCCAGGCCCGCCAGCAGGCCCACCACCAGGCCCAGCGCCAGGCTGCTGCGCACCTTCGGACGCGACGGCGAGGTCGGCATGTCGGCCGCGCGCAGCACCGCCAGGTTGGGCAGGGAAATATTGCTGGCCATCAGGATGCTGTCGTACTTCTGCAGCGCGGTCTGGTAGACCTGCTCGACGCCGGCGAACTGGCGCCGGTAGGCGGCGATGCGATCGCGCTTGGCCATCTGCTCCAGCACCTTGGCGCGCTGCGCATCGATATCGCGCTGCAGCGCCGCCTTCTGGGTCTGCAGGCGCTCGAGTTCGCCGCGTTGCGCCTCGATCGTCGCCTTGGCCTGGCGCGTGATGTCGGCCTGCATCTGCGCCCGCTGGGCCAGCAGGCCGGCCACGGTCGGATGCCGCGGACCCAGCGAACCGCGCAGCTGGCCGAGCTGGTGTTCCACCACCGTCAGGCCGTTGCGCAGGTCATTGATGGGCGCGACCTGCCCCACCTCGGGCAGGTCCTCGGGACGAATGCCGCTCTTGAGCAGGCGCTCGGTGGTTTCGTTGCGCGCCTTCGCCGCTTCCAGCTGCGAATCCAGCGCCAGCATCGAGGTCGTCATGTCGTTCAGGCTGCGCACGTCGATATCGCCGCCGGTCTGTTCCGTGTCGACGATGCCGGTTTCCTGCTGGTAGCGCGTCAGCTTGTCCTGGATGGCGTCGACTTCGCCGCGCAACTGCTCCAGCTGCGCCGTGTACTGTTCGCTGCGCGCGCGCGCCGCCGCCGACGAGATGTTCTGGCTGACCGCGAGATAGGAATTGACCACCGCATTGGTGAACTCACGCGCCTTCTGCGGCGTATCGGCCGAGAACGACACCGTCAGCACGCGGCTGTTCTGCTGCTTGACGACTTCCAGGTTGCGACGGATGTAGGCGACCAGTTCGTTGTGCGCCTTGGTGCCCTGCGACGCGTCCGGTCCGGACAGCAGCTCCAGGGTGGAGATCACGTGGTCGGCGACCGCCTGGCTGCGGATCATGTCGATCTGCGTCTGCATATAGCTTTCGTCGAGCAGCGCCGAAAACGAGCGTCCGTTGATCGGGTCGTTTTCGCGGTAGTCGATGAAGACGTCCGACGATGCCGTCCACACGCGTGGCAGCACCAGCAGCAACAGGCAGGTCAGCGCCAGCGTCGCCAGGGTCACCCGGGCGACCAACCGCGCGCGGGCGGCCAGCATTGCCCACACCTGATTCAACGAGAGCAGACTGTATTCGGGAGTCACGGCGGGATCTGGAGTCAGCGTGGCGTAATAGCTGATTCTACCGGAGAGTCCGATCTGGGGGCCAGATGGGAAAAATACCGGAAATAAAACGCCCGATGACGATATTTATCGCAAAAAAAAGGCAAGGGCCTGAGCCCTTGCCTTTCTAGCCCGGAACGGCGAACCGCTCCGAAAGCTGGCACTTAGATGATACGTGCGGCTTCAACCAGACGCACCACGCGCCACGACTTCGAGCGCGAGATGGGACGGCCTTCAGCGATTTCAACCGTATCGCCTTCGTTGTACTGGTTCGACTCATCGTGCGCCTTGTACTTCGCGGAACGCATGATGATCTTGCCGAAGATGGGGTGCTTGACGCGGCGTTCAACCAGAACGACGACAGTCTTGTCCATCTTGTTGCTGACGACCTTGCCGACCAGCGTACGCTGGCGCTTGGCCACTTGGGTGTTTTGAGTTTCGCTCATCTTTATTTCCCTGCCTTCTCGGTCAGCAAGGTACGCACGCGCGCGATGTCGCGGCGCACGTTACGCAGCTGGCTGGTGTTGGCAAGCTGCTGCGTGGCCTTCTGCATACGCAGACCGAATTGTGCCTTCAGCAGGCTTTCGAGCTCTTTGCCGAGCTCGGCGGCGTCTTTCGAACGGAGTTCGCTGGCTTTCATGTCTTAGTACTCCTTAAGCACCGATATGACGCGCGACGAACGTGGTCGAAATCGGCAGCTTGGCAGCGGCCAGGCGGAAAGCTTCACGCGCGAGCTCTTCGCTAACCCCTTCCATTTCGTAGAGCACCTTGCCGGGCTGAATCTCGGCGACCCAGTACTCCGGGTTGCCCTTACCGTTACCCATACGGACTTCGGCAGGCTTCTGCGAGATGGGCTTATCCGGGAAAATGCGAATCCAGATGCGGCCGCCGCGCTTGATGTGACGGTTGATGGCACGACGAGCGGCTTCGATCTGGCGAGCGGTCAGACGGCCACGGCCGGTGGCCTTCAGACCGTATTCGCCGAACGACACGTGGGTACCACGGGTCGCCAGACCGGTGTTGCGGCCCTTCTGCTCTTTGCGATACTTTCTGCGAGAGGGTTGCAGCATGGTTATTCTCCTTCAGGCGCCGGAGCAGCGTCCGCCTTGCGGGGACCACGGCCACGACCACCCGGACGACCGGTGCGAGCACCGTCCGGACGATCACCACGCGGAGCGCGGCGCGGACGACGTTCTTCTTCACGCGGGGCGGCGGTTTCCGGCGGCAATTCGCCGTTGGCCAGCATGTCGCCCTTGTAGACCCAGACCTTGATGCCGATCACGCCGTACGTGGTGTGGGCTTCGGAGGTGCCGTAGTCGATGTTGGCCTTGAGGGTGTGCAGCGGCACACGGCCTTCGCGATACCACTCGGTGCGAGCAATTTCGATACCGTTCAGACGGCCCGAGCTCATGATCTTGATGCCTTGGGCACCCAGACGCATGGCGTTCTGCATCGCGCGCTTCATGGCGCGACGGAACATGATGCGCTTCTCGAGCTGTTGCGAGATCGAGTCGGCGATCAGTTGAGCATCGGTTTCCGGCTTGCGGATTTCTTCGATGTTGACGTGCACGGGCACGCCCATCAGGCGCTGCAGATCAGCCTTCAGGCTTTCGATGTCTTCGCCGCGCTTGCCGATCACCACGCCCGGACGAGCCGAGTAGACGGTGATGCGGGCATTCTTGGCGGGACGCTCGATGATCACGCGACCGACGGAGGCGCTCTTGAGCTTCTTCTTCAGGTACTCGCGGACACGGATGTCTTCGGCCAGCATGCTGCCGAAGGCCTTGTCGTCGGCGAACCAACGCGAGGACCAATTACGGGTGACCGCGAGACGGAACCCAGTGGGGTGAATTTTCTGACCCATCGTGACTCCTTAAGCTCCGACCTTGACCGTGATGTGGCAGGTCTGCTTCTCGATACGGTTGCCGCGGCCCTTGGCGCGAGCGGAGAAGCGCTTCATCGACTGAGCCTTGTCCACGAAGATCGTGGTGACTTTCAGTTCGTCGATATCGGCACCGTCGTTGTGCTCGGCGTTGGCGATGGCGGACTCGACAGCCTTCTTCAGGATGACGGCGGCCTTCTTCGGCGAGAAGGTGAGGATCTCGAGCGCACGGCCGACCTTCTGACCGCGGATCAGATCCGCAACCAGACGCGTCTTTTGAGCGGAGATGTGAACCCCACGGATAATGGCAGTAGTTTCCATCGCTTACCTCTTCGCCTTCTTGTCCGCGGCGTGACCCTTGAACGTACGGGTCAGCGCGAACTCGCCCAGCTTGTGACCGACCATGTTCTCGTTGATGTAAACGGGAACATGCTGCTTGCCGTTGTGCACAGCGATCGTCAGACCGATGAACTCGGGCAGGATCGTCGAGCGACGCGACCAGGTCTTGATCGGCTTCTTGTCTTTGCCCGCGACGGCCGTGTCCACCTTTTTGATCAGGTGAGCATCGACAAACGGGCCTTTCTTGATCGAACGTGACATAGTGTTCGCCTCTTACTTGCGCTTGCGCCGTTGGACGATCATATTGTTCGTCCGCTTGTTGCGACGGGTCTTGAAACCCTTCGCCGGGGTGCCCCACGGGCTGACCGGTTCGCGTGCTTCACCGGTACGGCCTTCGCCGCCACCGTGCGGGTGATCGACCGGGTTCATGGCGACGCCACGAACCGTCGGGCGAATACCGCGCCAACGCATTGCACCGGCCTTGCCGATTTGGCGCAGGCTGTGTTCTTCGTTACCGACTTCACCGATGGTGGCACGGCACTCGATGTGCACACGGCGGACTTCACCCGAGCGCAGACGCACTTGAGCGTAGGTACCTTCGCGGGCCAGCAGGACGGCGGAAGCGCCGGCCGAACGGACCATCTGGGCACCCTTGCCGGGCAGCATTTCGACGCAGTGAATCGTCGTACCCACCGGGATGTTGCGGATCGGCAGCGTGTTGCCGGCGCGGATCGGGGCTTCGATGCCCGAGATCAGCGTGGCGCCCACTTCCAGGCCGCGCGGAGCGATGATGTAACGACGCTCGCCGTCGGCGTAGCACAGCAGAGCGATGTGCGCCGTACGGTTGGGGTCATATTCCAGACGCTCGACCTTCGCGGGGATGCCGTCCTTGTCGCGACGGAAGTCGACGACACGGTAGTGCTGCTTGTGACCGCCGCCACGGTGGCGGATCGTGATGTGACCGTTGTTGTTACGGCCCGAACCACGGGTCTTCTTTTCCAGCAGCGGCGCGTAGGGCTCACCCTTGTGCAGGTTCGGGCTGACAACCTTCACCATGCCACGGCGGCCAGCCGAAGTCGGCTTAACTTTTACGAGGGCCATTTACTTCACCTCCGCAAAGTCGATTTCCTGGCCGTCCTTGAGCGACACGTAAGCCTTGCGCTCATTGCGACGGCGGCCAACGAATCGGCCAAAGCGCTTGACTTTGCCCTTACGGTTGAGGACCTGCACGGACTCGACCTGCACCTTGAAGAGCAGTTCGACGGCAGCCTTGATTTCCGGCTTGGTAGCGTCAGCCACGACACGGAAAGCGACTTGCTGATTCTTCTCAGCGACGAACGTGGCCTTTTCGGTCACGATCGGAGCCAGAATGACTTGCATCAAGCGTTCAGCGTTCATCCCAGCATCTCCTCGAGTTGAGCGATGGCCGGCTTGGTGATCAGCACTTTCTTGTAGTGGACCAGCGACAACGGATCGGCATAACGGGGCTCGACAACGGCAACATGCGGCAGGTTGCGGGTGGCGAGGTAAACATTTTCATCAACGTTGTCGGTGATGATCAGGACCGAGTCCAGGCCCAGGCTCTTCAGCTTTGCAGCGGCAGCCTTGGTCTTGGGCGATTCCAGATCGAACGATTCGACGACGGCGATGCGGTCTTCGCGAGCCAGTTGCGACAGGATCGAGCGGATCCCGGCGCGGTACATCTTCTTGTTGACCTTCTGGCTGAAGTTCTCTTCCGGCGAGTTCGGGAAAATCCGACCACCGCCACGCCACAGCGGCGACGAGGTCATACCGGCGCGAGCGCGGCCGGTACCCTTCTGGCGCCAGGGCTTCTTGGTCGAGTGCTTGACTTCCGAGCGATCCTTCTGAGCGCGGTTGCCGGCACGGGCATTGGCTTGGAAAGCCACCACGATCTGATGAATCAGCGCTTCGTTGAAGTCACGGCCGAAGATCGTGTCGGGCGCGCTGAAAGTCGCGGCCTGACCTTGGTCGTTCAGGAGCTTGAGATCCATTTACTTACGCTCCCTTCTTGGCCGGGGCCTTGATGGCCGGACGCACGACGATGTCGGCGCCAGCGTGGCCGGGGACAGCGCCCTTGACCAGCAGCAGGCCGCGCTCAACGTCAACGCGAACGACGTCGAGGTTTTGAACGGTGCGGGTGACATCACCCAGGTGACCCGCCATGCGCTTACCCGGGAAAATACGGCCCGGATCTTGAGCTTGGCCGATCGAGCCGGGAACGCGGTGCGAACGCGAGTTACCGTGCGAAGCGCGTTGCGAGCCGAAGTTGTGGCGCTTGATGGTACCGGCGAAGCCCTTACCAATCGTGGTGCCCGTGACGTCGACCTGTTGGCCGGCTTCGAACACCGATTCCACGGCGATCACGGAACCAGCCGCAAATTCAGCGGCGCGGGCGGGATCAAGGCGGAATTCTTTGAGGATGCTACCGGCTTCAACGCCGGCCTTGGCGTAGTGGCCCGTTTGTGCTTGCGGCACGCGCGAGGCGCGACGAGCGCCATAAGCCACCTGGATCGCGGCGTAGCCGTCGGTTTCCAGCGACTTAACTTGGGTCACGCGGTTGTTCGACACGTCCAGCACGGTCACCGGGATGGATTCACCTTCCTCGGTAAAAATGCGGGTCATGCCGACCTTGCGACCCACCAGCCCCAGCCGATGAGCGGCGGGCGTGGGTGTCGAATTCGACATCGTTTTCTCCATTCCCGACTGCGATTGGTCGGGGCTAATCAGGCAAAAGGTAACGGCCTTTGCCCTACGACTATGTTCAACCTGGCTTGGGGTTGCCCACCCGGAAAATCCCGGATTTGCGCGCCTCACCATAGTTAGACCTGCCACAAAATGGCAAGCTTGGCATATTAGCATGTTTTTTTCAGGCAGCACAAGCACTTAGCCTAAATAGGCCCCTGCCCCGCCGCCCGCGCGCCGGGCTGTGGCGCAAAAACAAATGGCCGCAGTCCCGAAGGATTGCGGCCATTCTGCACAAGTCCACTGGCGAAGGTAGCGGACTCGCGATACGCCTTACTGCAGCGCGATTTCGACGTCGACGCCGGCCGGCAGGTCCAGACGCATCAGGGCGTCAACGGTCTTGTCGGTGGGATCAACGATGTCCATCAGGCGCTGATGGGTACGGATTTCGAACTGGTCACGCGACGTCTTGTTGACGTGCGGCGAACGCAGCACGTCGTAACGGCGAATACGCGTGGGCAGCGGCACCGGGCCGCGGACAACGGCGCCCGTGCGCTTGGCGGTGTCGACGATTTCAGCGGCCGATTGATCGATCAGCTTGTAATCGAAAGCCTTCAAGCGGATACGGATCTTTTGGTTTTTCATGGCGTTTCCTAAAGAACGAGAGGCGAGGGCGGCAGGCGCCCCCGCTGGTTGTGTGCTGCTTAAGTGATCCGAATTACTTCAGGATCTTGGCGACGACGCCGGCGCCGACGGTACGACCGCCTTCACGGATGGCGAAACGCAGGCCTTCTTCCATGGCGATCGGGGCCAGCAGCTTGACGGTCATCGTCACGTTGTCGCCCGGCAGAACCATTTCCTTGTCGGCCGGCAGGTCGATCGTGCCCGTCACGTCCGTCGTGCGGAAGTAGAACTGGGGACGATAGCCGTTGAAGAACGGGGTGTGGCGCCCGCCTTCTTCCTTGGACAGGATGTACACCTCGGACGTGAAGTCCGTGTGCGGGGTGATCGAGCCCGGCTTGGCCAGAACCTGGCCGCGCTGGACGTCTTCACGCTTGGTGCCGCGCAGCAGGATGCCCACGTTGTCGCCGGCTTGACCTTGGTCCAGCAGCTTGCGGAACATTTCCACGCCGGTGCAAGTCGTCTTGACCGTCGGGACGATACCGACGATTTCGATTTCTTCGCCGACCTTGATGATGCCGCGTTCGATACGGCCGGTCACCACGGTGCCGCGACCCGAGATCGAGAACACGTCTTCAACCGGCATCAGGAACGCGCCGTCAACGGCACGCTCGGGCGTCGGGATGTAGGTGTCCAGGGCTTGGGCCAGCGACAGGATCGCTTGCTCGCCCAGTTCGCCCTTGTCGCCTTCCAGCGCCAGCTTGGCCGAACCCTTCACGATCGGGGTGTCATCGCCCGGGAAGTCGTACTTCGACAGAAGTTCGCGAACTTCCATTTCCACCAGCTCCAGCAGCTCGGCGTCGTCAACCATGTCGGCCTTGTTCAGGAAGACGATGATGTACGGCACGCCAACCTGGCGGCTCAGCAGGATGTGTTCACGCGTTTGCGGCATCGGGCCGTCAGCGGCCGACACGACCAGGATCGCGCCGTCCATCTGGGCGGCGCCCGTGATCATGTTCTTGACGTAGTCAGCGTGGCCCGGGCAGTCAACGTGCGCGTAGTGACGCGCTTCCGTTTCGTACTCGACGTGAGCCGTGTTGATCGTGATGCCGCGTGCCTTTTCTTCAGGAGCCGCGTCGATCTGGTCGTAGCCCTTGGCTTCGCCGCCGAACTTGGTCGACAGAACGGTCGTGATCGCCGCCGTCAACGTCGTTTTGCCGTGGTCAACGTGACCGATCGTGCCGACGTTCACGTGCGGCTTGGTGCGTTCGAACTTACCTTTTGCCATGATCTCTATCCTTTGACTTTCAAGGAAACTTTGGTTTCTGCCGGGACCGCCCGGATGGGGCGGACCCGGCAAAGGGTTATTTACTTGGCCCGAGCGGCGATGACTTCGTCAGCGACGTTCTTGGGGGCCTCGGAGTAATGCTTGAATTCCATCGTGTACGTGGCACGGCCTTGCGTCAGCGAACGCAGGTTCGTGGCGTAACCGAACATCTCGGCCAGCGGAACTTCGGCCTTGATGGTCTTGCCACCACCAACCATGTCGTCCATGCCCTGAACCATGCCGCGACGCGAGGACAGATCGCCCATCACGGTACCGGCGTAGTCTTCAGGCGTTTCGACTTCAACGGCCATCATCGGTTCCAGCAGCACGGGGCTAGCCTTGCGCATGCCTTCCTTGAACGCCATCGAGCCGGCCATCTTGAACGCGTTTTCGTTCGAGTCCACATCGTGGTACGAACCGAAGAACAGCGTGACCTTGACGTCCACGACCGGGTAACCGGCCAGGATGCCGGCAGGCAGCGTTTCCTGGATGCCCTTGTCCACCGCGGGGATGTATTCGCGAGGAACCACACCGCCCTTGATGGCGTCGACGAACTCGTAGCCGCCGCCCGGCTGGAGCGGTTCGACCTTCAGGACCACGTGACCGTACTGGCCGCGACCGCCCGACTGCTTGACGAACTTGCCTTCGACTTCTTCGCAGGTCTTGCGGATCGTTTCGCGGTAGGCCACCTGGGGCTTGCCGACGTTCGCTTCCACGCCGAATTCGCGCTTCATGCGGTCGACCAGAATTTCCAGGTGCAGCTCGCCCATGCCGGAAATGATGGTTTGGCCGGATTCTTCGTCGCTGCGCACGCGGAACGACGGATCTTCCTGAGCCAGACGCGACAGCGCCAGACCCATCTTTTCCTGGTCAGCCTTCGACTTGGGTTCGACGGCCTGCGAGATCACGGGCTCCGGGAACACCATGCGTTCGAGCAGGATGTGGGAGTCGATGTCGCACAGCGTTTCGCCGGTCGTCACGTCCTTCAGGCCCACGACGGCGGCGATGTCGCCAGCCAGAACTTCCTTGATTTCCTCGCGGTTGTTCGCGTGCATCTGCAGGATGCGGCCGATACGTTCCTTCTTGCCCTTGATGGGGTTGTAGACCGTGTCGCCCGACTTCAGGACGCCCGAGTAAACGCGCACGAAGGTCAGCTGACCCACGAACGGATCGCTCATCAGCTTGAACGCCAGGGCCGAGAACTTCTCGCCGTCGTCGGCAGTGCGCTGCACGGCATTGCCGTCGTCGTCCTGACCGTCGACCGGGGGAATGTCCACGGGCGAAGGCAGGTAGTCGATGACCGCGTCCAGCATGCGCTGCACGCCCTTGTTCTTGAAAGCGGTGCCACACAGCATCGGCTGGATTTCGCCAGCGATAGTGCGTTGACGGATGGCCAGGTTGATCTCGGCCTCGTCCAGCGAACCCGTTTCCAGGTACTTGTTCATCAGCTCTTCCGACGATTCGGCGGCGGCTTCAACCAGCTTTTCGCGCCATTCGTTGGCAGTGCCTTCCAGCTCGGCCGGAATGTCCTTGTAGTCGAACTTGGTGCCTTGGCTGGCTTCGTCCCAGATGATCGCCTTCATCTTGACCAGGTCGACCACGCCTTGGAACGTGTCTTCGGCGCCGATGGGGATCACGATGGGCACGGGGTTCGCGCGCAGACGCGTCTTCAGCTGGTCATAGACCTTGAAGAAGTTCGCGCCGGTACGGTCCATCTTGTTGACGAACGCCAGACGCGGCACGCCGTACTTGTTGGCTTGACGCCACACGGTTTCGGACTGGGGCTGAACACCACCCACCGCGCAGTAGACCATGCAAGCACCGTCCAGGACGCGCATGGAACGTTCCACCTCGATGGTGAAGTCCACGTGCCCCGGGGTGTCGATGATGTTGATGCGGTGCTCGGGGTAGTTGCCGGCCATGCCACGCCAAAACGCCGTCGTAGCAGCCGACGTAATGGTGATGCCACGCTCTTGCTCTTGTTCCATCCAGTCCATGGTGGCGGCGCCATCATGCACTTCGCCAATCTTGTGATTGACGCCGGTGTAGAACAGGATACGTTCGGTCGTGGTGGTTTTCCCTGCATCGATGTGCGCAGAGATGCCAATGTTGCGATAGCGCTCGATCGGGGTTTTGCGGGCCATGGTGGGTTAGTCCTTAAATTACCAGCGGAAATGGCTGAAGGCCTTGTTGGCCTCGGCCATCTTGTGCGTGTCTTCGCGCTTCTTCATCGCGGCGCCACGACCTTCGGAGGCGTCGATCAGTTCGCCAGCAAGACGCAGATCCATCGACTTCTCGCCACGCTTCTTGGCGGCTTCACGGAGCCAACGCATAGCCAGGGCCAGGCGGCGCACGGGGCGCACTTCAACCGGCACTTGGTAGTTGGCACCGCCAACGCGGCGGCTCTTCACTTCGACGATCGGCTTGATGTTGTTGATCGCCAGGCTGAAAACTTCGATCGGCTCCTTGCCGGTCTTGGTTTGCACTTGCTCGAGGGCACCGTAGACGATGCGCTCGGCGACGGCCTTCTTGCCGTCCAGCATGACGACGTTCATGAACTTGGCGAGCTCGACGCTGCCGAACTTGGGATCGGGCAGGATCTCGCGCTTGGGTACTTCGCGACGACGGGGCATTGTTGCTTCCTTGTGTCTGTTCAGTTGAACCGTGTTTCATTACACGGCCATGGCCGTCCACTGGGACGACCCCTTACGTGCCGCGCACCTTCCCATTTCCTGGTTGGCGCGGTTGCACTTCCCTAATGACGGATGGCCGCCACGCGGGGGTACTGCTGATTCGCGTTGCGAACCCTTAGGCCTTCTTCGGGCGCTTGGCGCCGTACTTCGAGCGCGCTTGCTTGCGATCCTTGACGCCTTGCAGGTCGAGGGAACCGCGCACGATGTGATAACGCACACCGGGCAAGTCCTTCACACGACCGCCACGCACCAGAACCACCGAGTGCTCTTGCAGGTTGTGGCCTTCACCGCCGATGTACGAAATGACTTCGTAACCGTTGGTCAGACGCACTTTGGCAACCTTACGCAGAGCGGAGTTCGGCTTCTTGGGGGTGGTGGTGTACACGCGAGTGCACACGCCGCGGCGTTGCGGGCAGTTTTCGAGCGCGGGGCTCTTGCTTTTGATGATGCTGACTTCGCGCGGCTTGCGCACGAGTTGGCTAATGGTAGGCATGACCTTTGAAATCCCTTTTACGTACCACTGGTAAGTACTTACGTACTCGTCTCTTCGAGTGATGACTCTCTGAGAAGGCGGCTCGCGCAAAACCGCCTCAAACGTTCAAATACGTAAAAGAGCGGGCTTGCCAACAAACCATGACAAACGCACAAACCGGATGCTTCGGAGATGGCGGCGCTGGTTGACGGGGGCTCGTGACGCACCCCTTCGGTCTTGGGCCGCCAAGCTGGGCACGAAGGCTTCGCTTGGGTGATTGGCCGGACCTGTCTTCCTGGCGCCTCAAATGCCAGTCCTGGCATCGACTTTGCGCGCGATTAAAGCAGTAAGCCCTTTAGCATAGCTTAGATTCCGGCGCACTGTCAAAAACTTTTGTAAGCGTTGCGCGCGGGCACGTTGGCGGCAAAAGACGGCCTGTTAGGCGCAGGTCCGGCCCAGGTCGGCAAAATTGGGGCCAAATTGACGACGTGGGCATGCGGTCTTGGGCGCGGGGAGCGCCAGGCCAGGAAAAGGCCTCCTGCCAGGGCCGGGAACGCCACGCGGCGGCGGCGGACTGGCTGGCAGTGTAGCCGGCGCCGGGACTTTGTGGGGAACCGTCCCGCGGCGCGCGGCAGGCCGCTATTGGTCGGCGAACAGGTAGCCGCTGCCGTAGACGGTGCGGATCGGCAGCATCAGTCCCGCCATTTCGGCCTTGCGGCGCAGGCGGCTGACGATCACGTCGATGCTGCGCGTGCCACTGGAACGCGCGCCGCCGCCTTCCTGGCGCAGTTCGTCGCCCAGTTCGTTGCGGCCGACCGCCCTGCCCGCCACCTCGAGCAGCGAGCGCACGATCAGGCGTTCATTGGCCGACAGGGAAATCGTGGTGCCGGACGGCGCCGCCAGGGTCCAGCCCTGGTCGCGCAATTCCCACTGGCCGAGGGTCGGCTCCTCGGTCGTCAGGCTGTCCTGCCCGGCCGGCAGGCGCCGCGCCAGCGCCAGCAGGATGCAGGCCAGTTCGCGAGGGTCGTGCGGCGGCGGCAGGCAGGCGTCCGCGCCGCTCTGCAGGCAACGCAGGCGGGTATCCAGGGACAGGTTGTTGCCCATCACCACGATACCCATCGGCGACGAGCCGTGCAGGCGGGCCACCAGGGCATAGCCGATTTCACCGAGGGTGCCCACGTTCAGCACCACGGCGTCGTAGGGGCTGTTGCTGAGCAGGCCAAACAATTCCAGGGAAGTCGAGCAGCCGCGGGCCGAAATTCCAGCTTGAAGCAGTGCGGACACAGCGGTGTTACGTGCAGCCTCGTCCGGCGACATCATCAGTACGCGCAATTGATTCATAGGTTCTTTCCATCCCATCTGCCCCTGCCGCGCCCAGCAGACTGCGCCGGTTGACGGGAGGGGTCGGGACAGTGTGGCCTGTTGTTGTGCAACAACTCCAGTCAAGATTCGTCAAGTTTGCAATGTTTGACAGTTCTTGGCACAACGTAGCCAACAGTGACGCGACGCGAGTTATCATTCCATTACACAATCCTTTCTTCTTCTTGCAGTAGGGCGCCACAGGGCGCGCTTGCACAGCCAACCTTCGCGAGACCACGTCTGATGAAAATCGCGTCGCTGGAAGACGACCTGGACCAGGCGAAACGTATCCAGCAAGTCCTGACCGCCGCCGGATATACCTGCACCAGCTATCAGCAAAGCCGCGACCTGCTTGCCGCTTTGCGCACTGAAACATTCGACCTGGTGCTGCTGGACTGGCACCTGCCCGATATCGATGGCGATGATGTGGTGCGCTGGCTGCGCGCCAACATCGGCCCGCGCGTGCCCGTCATCTTCCTGACCAACCGTTCCAGCGAGGACGACCTGGTCGAGGGCCTGCGCGCCGGCGCCGACGACTACATTGTCAAGCCGTTGCGGCCGCTGGAACTGCTGGCGCGCGTCGCGGCGCTGCTGCGCCGCAGCCAGATCGCCGAGCCCGCCGACGAATCGTTCGACGTGGCCGCCTACCGCATCGAGCCCGCCGCGCGCACGATCTTGCTCGATGGCGCGGCGGTCGCGCTGGCGCCCAAGGAATTCGAGCTCGCCCTGCTCTTTTTCCGCAATCTCGGCCGTCTCATGTCGCGCGACGTGCTGGCCGAATGCGTCTGGAACCGCGAGATCCCCGCGACCTCGCGCACCCTCGACACGCACCTGTCGAACATCCGGCAGAAGCTGCAACTGCGCCCGGAACACGGCGTGCGCCTGAGCTCGTCCTATGCGCTCGGCTACCGGCTGGAATTGATATCCGCGTCCGAAGATAGCCCGCCCTCCGCGCCTTAGCGCCTGGCGGCATTACCTGGAGATTTGAACGACATGAGCCGCTGCCGCGCGCTTTCTTTGCTTGCCCTGCTTTCCGGCCTGCTGCTCGCAATCCCCTCCCACAGCCAACCCGCGGGCGCGCTGGGAGAAAACTTCATCTACCGCGTGCGCCAGGGCGACACGCTGATCAACATCGCCGCGACCTACACGCGCAACCAGGCCAACTGGAGCCCGTTGCAGTCGCTCAACCAGGTCGCCACGCCCGAACGCCTGCCCATCGGGCTGGAACTGCGCATCCCCCTGTCGATGATTCCGGAGCGCGCCGCCGATGCGCGCGTGGTCCACGTCAGCGGCCAGGCGAACCTCGACGGCCAGGCCCTCAAGCCGGGCGCCAACGTGGCCGAAGGCAGCAAGGTCGTGACCGCCCCCAACGGCTTCGTGACGCTCGAGCTGGCCGATGGCTCCAAGCTCACGCTGCCGGCCGACGGCGCCGTCGAACTGACCCGCCTGCGCCAATTCGAAGGCACTGACCTGACCGACTCGGTCATCCATGTCGAACGCGGCAGCGTCGAATCCAGCGTCGCGCCGGGCGGCCAGGGCGTGGGCCGCTTCGAGGTCCGCACCCCGGTGGCCGTGACGGGCGTGCGCGGCACGCGTTTCCGCGTGCAGAGCGGCAGCCAGGGCGTGCGCAGTGAAGTGCTGGAAGGCAGCGTGCGGCTGCAACCGCACGCCCCCGGCGCCGCGCCGGCGCAACCGGTGGCGGTGGCCCGGGGCTACGGCGCCGCCATCGGCGCCGATGGCAGCGTCGCAGGCGTGCGCCCTCTGCTCGCCGCGCCGCAGCTCGGCGAACCGGTGCGCGCCGGCGGTGGCAGCTGGACCAGCGCATTCCCGCCCGTGCCCGGCGCACAGGCCTACGTCGTGCGCGTGGCGCGCGACGCCGACGGCACGCAGCCGGTGTCCTCGACCCGCTTTCCCGGCCCGGACATCCGCTTCAGCGCCCCCGGTCCCGGCACCTTCTACGTCTCGGTGCGCGCCATCGACGAACTGGGCCTGGGCGGCCAGGACGCCACGGCCACCTTCACCGGCGTGAACCAGCTGATGACCAACAGCGGCCTGGGCGTCGCCACCGGCTTCGGCGGATTCGTGACGCTGAACGACTACTAGATCCACGCCCATGGCAGATGCCGCCGACTCCAACGACCGGGCCTCGCGATCAGGCCTGTGGTTGACGGTGGCGCTGGCGCTGCTGGCCGCGCTGCTCGGTTCCTTCAATGGCCTGGGACGCGTCGACCAGATCCTGTATGACCGCGCCGTCGCGCTGACGGGCCGCGACATGTCGCCCGACATCGTGATCGTGGCGATCGACGACACCAGCATCGACGCGCTCGGCCGCTGGCCCTGGCGCCGCGCGGTGCACGCGGCATTGCTGGACCGCCTGCAGGGCGCGCGCGCGGTCGGCCTGGATTTGATCTTCGCCGAACCCGACACCACCCATCCCGGCGACGACGCGATCCTCGCCGACAGCCTGCGGCGCAATGGCCACACCGTGCTGCCGGTGGTGCTGGACCGCCTGGCCTATCCCTCCTCCATCAGCACCCCGATCCCGATCCTGGCGCAGGCCGCGGCGGGCAGCGGTTTCATCAACGCCAACCTGGATGCCGATGGCGTGCTGCGGTCGGCGATGCTGACGACGCGTTTCGCCGGCGAGCGCTGGCAGCATTTCGCGTTGAGCATGCTGGACGTGGGCGGCCAGACGGCGATGGCCGACCGGCTGCTGCGCCGCGCGGGCAAGGATGGCGGCATCCTGATTCCCTACGCCGGCCCCGCGGCGCATACGCGCGCGGTGTCCTACCTGTCGGTGCTGCGCGGCGACGTGCCACCCGAGCAGCTGCGCGGCAAGTATGTGCTGGTGGGCGCCTGGGCCACCGGCCTGGGCGATGCCTACACCACGCCGGTTTCGCACGAGGTCAGCGGCATGCCGGGCGTGGAGATCATCGCCAACCTGCTGCAGGCGGCCAACGACGACATCGCCTTCCGGCCGCCCGCCCCCTGGCTCAATGCCCTGTTCTCGGCCCTGCCGGTGCTGCTGGCCTGCCTGGCGCTGTGGCGCCTGTCGCCCAACCTGGCGCTGCTGGTCAACATCGGGCTGCTGGCGCTGGTGCTGCTGGCCAGCCTGCTGCTGCTCGGCCACAGCTATCAATGGTTCGCGCCGACCGCCGCGCTGGTGGGCGTGGCGCTCTGCTATCCGCTATGGAGCTGGCGCAGCCAGGAAGCCGCGCTGCGCTATATGGACAACGAATTGCGCCGACTGCAGCGCGAATACCCGCCGGTGCTGAACGAAGCCCGGGCGCAATCGGGCGGCACCAGCGCCTCGCTCGAAAGCCGCGTCGGCGAACTGCGGCGCGCGCTGGCGCGGGTGCGCAACCTGCGGCGCTTCCTGGCCGACGGGCTCGACGGCATGCCCGACGCGACACTCGTGTTCGACCAGGACGGCCGCATGCAATTTCGCAACCAGGCCGCCGTGATGTACTTCCAGCGGCTGGGCATGCGGCCACCGCGGGTCGGCCATCCCGCCATCCACCTGCTGGAAAAGACCATCGGCGACGACGCCACCCGGCAACGCGTGGCCCAGGTGCTGAGCGGCCAGGGACCGGCCGCCGAACAGTCGCCTTGGAGCGCCGACCTGGAAGTGCGCGACCACGCCGGCCGCGACCTGATCCTGAAATGCGTGCCGATCCATACCGCCGAGGGCAACTTCGCCGGCACCGTCGCCACCCTGACCGACATCTCCGGCATCCGCCAGGCCGAACGCCAGCGCGAAGAGACGCTGCGCTTCATCTCGCACGACATGCGCGCGCCGCAAAGCTCGATCCTGGCGCTGGTCGAAATGAAGCAGGATGGCGCGCCGCAGGATGGCCGCGACGACACCCTCACCCGCATCGCCGCGCTGGCCAACCGCACACTGCATCTGGTCGATGACTTCGTGCACCTGACGCGCGCCGAATCGATGGCCATCAACGCGGTCGACCTCGACCTGGGCAGCCTGCTGCAGGATGGCGTCGATGAATTCTGGGCGGCCGCGCACAAGCGCGGCATCACGCTGGCGGTCGCGCCGTCGTTGCCGGTGGCCTACGTGCGCGGCGACCAGACGCTGCTGATGCGGGCCTTGAGCAACCTGATCGACAACGCCATCAAATACAGCCCGGCCGACAGCCGCATCACCTGCGACATCGACCAGGCATCCGGCTACTGGCGCGTGCACATCCGCGACCAGGGACAAGGCATCGCCGCGCAGGACCTGGCGCGGCTGTTCGAACCGTTCGCGCGGGTCGGGGTCGCCACCCGCGGGGATGTCGGCGGCGCGGGATTGGGATTGGCCTTCGTGCGCACCGTGGCGCAACGCCACGGCGGCGAGGTCGAGGTGACCAGCGAAGCGGGCGTCGGCTCGGTGTTTACGCTGTGCCTGCCGATGGCGCCCGAGGACGCCACGGCCCAGGATTAGGACCTGGCGGCGTTCACGTCACTGGAAGGCGTGCGAGATGACGGCCGGCTTGCCCGCCTTGACTTCCAGCGTTGCCCGATAGGGCGGCAGATCGGCGTTGCGCAGCAACACCTGGTACTTGCCGGGAATCAGCCGCAATTCCTTGACCGGCGGACTGATGCCGCGCGCCACGCCATTGATCCACACCTCGCCCCACGGCCGGATGTCCAGGCGCACCAGCACGGGCACGGGCTTGGGTTTGGGCGCCTCTTCCGGTGGCGCCGCGGCCGGCGCGGCGGGTTCCTGTGCGCCCGGCGTCGCGGGCGCCGCATTGGCGTCCGGCTCCGCCGTGGCGGGCGGCGGCGGCGCCGTGCCGCCCGCGTCCGGCGCGGGTGTCTCGGGCAGGGCGGCCTGCGGCGCGGGCGCTGCCGCCTGCGATGGCGTCGGTTCGGCGGCGGGCGGCGCGGGGCTCGCGGCGGGTGGCGCAACGGGCGCCGCCGGCGGATTCGGCTGCACCACTTCGGAACGGGTGATCAAGGCATTGCCGGTGCCGAGCCCGGAACGGATCCAGGCGTAGGCGCCGGCCCCGATCAACGCCAGCAGCAGCAGCAGAAGCAGCAGCGGCCGGCCGCCGCCACCGCGCGGTTTGGCGACCACTGCCGGCGGCGCGGCGGGCGCGGCCATCACCTCGGCCGCGGCTGTTTCCGGCGCGGCGGGCGACTCATCCACGTAGACCGCGATGTCCAGCAGGGCGGCCAGTTCACCCAGGGTCTGCGGGCGGTCGGCCGGCAGCATGGCCAGGCCACGATCGATCGCGTCCAGGAACGCCGGGCTGTACTTCGTCAGGCCCAGCGAAGCCAGCGGCTCGTAACTGTCCGTGGCGCGGCGCTCCGGCGCCGGCGGCGGGCGCAGCCCGATCACCAGCGCGTGCATCACCGCACAGAGCGCATAGACGTCGGTCCAGGGGCCGCGCGGCCATTCGGCCGAATCCGTGTACAGCTCGAACGGGGCGAAGCCCGGCACGGGAGTCAGCCCCGAGCGGCGCGACCGGGGCACCGACAGCTCCGGCAGCAGGTGCGCGCGCGCGCCTTCGTCCATGCCCACCGTATCCAGCGAGATGTCGCCGCATATTTCGCCCTGCGCATGCAGGCCCATCAGCGAAGGCAGCAGATCCGACAACAACCGTTTGATGCGGGTTTCCGGCACCCCGCCCGCCGCGCTGGCGGCGATGGCGCTCAAGGGGCGCAACGCGAGCGGCGCGGCGCCTGAAAAAGGGCTGCGCGGCGTGTGCGGGCCGGCGGGTGAGGACATGTTCAACATACTGCGCAAGGGGCGCGAAAACGGGTTGAGGGGGGATAGGCGGAATATTATCCAATCCGTTACGCAAGGACATTGCCGAAAATGTCGGAGCGCATCAGGCTGTGGCACGATAGCGTATCGCCAAATTCCCCCACCTAGATGAAAGCCCATGAAAATTCGCCTGCTCGGCAGTTTGCTCGGATTATCGTTCGCCCTGGCCGGCTGTTCCGGCCTGCCGGTCACCCAGCCCGACCATCCGCCCACGCCCGAGGCGCTGGAGCAGTTGCAACAGGTTCGTGATCAATATAGCGCCGGGCATTACGGCGAGGTCATCCGCCGCGTGGCCAGGTCCGATGAGCTGGCCGGCTCCAGCAAGGCCGTGCGCATCGAGGCCTACAAGCTGCAGGCGTTCAGCTACTGCGTCAGCAAGTACCCGCAACTCTGCGAAGACAGCTTCAGCCGTATCCTGCAGCTGGACCCCGCCTTCGAACTGGCGCCGAACGAAGCCGGCCACCCGGTCTGGGGCCCGGTGTTCCAGCGCGCCAAGGGCCAGGCGGCCAAGTAGCGCCAGCGCCCCGTCGCGCAGACAAAAAAAGGCCGCTGATTCGCATCAGCGGCCTTTTTGTTTCTGGCCTCCCCCGCCGGTCCTGCGCGGGGGGTGCACCGGACGTCGCCCTTATTCGGCGGCGTCCTCGCTGCCCAGGTCGGACGACGGGGCATCGGCGTCCGAGCCCACCGTGACCGGCGAGTCTTCGAACGGGTTGGCCAGCTGGCGGGCGGCTTCGCGTTCCGCGGCCTCCAGGGCTTCCTTGTCGCGACGGGCATGGTGGTACGCCAGGCCGGTACCGGCCGGGATCAGGCGGCCGACGATGACGTTTTCCTTCAGGCCACGCAGGTCGTCGCGCTTGCCCATGATGGCGGCTTCGGTCAGGACACGCGTGGTTTCCTGGAACGAGGCGGCCGAGATGAACGAGTCGGTCGACAGCGAGGCCTTGGTGATACCCAGCAGCACGTTTTCGTACGAAGCCGGACGCTTGTCTTCAGCGTTGACGCGGTCGTTCTCGTTCAACAGCTCGGAGCGCTCGACCTGCTCGCCCGGGATGAACTCGGTATCGCCCGCATCGACGATGTTCACACGGCGCAGCATCTGACGAACAATCACTTCGATGTGCTTGTCGTTGATCTTCACGCCCTGCAGACGGTACACGTCCTGCACTTCGTCGACGATGTAGGTCGCCAGCTTCTCGATGCCCTGCAGGCGCAGGATGTCGTGGGGATCGGCCGGGCCGTCCACGATCATTTCGCCCTTGTTCACCACCTGGCCGTCGTGCACCAGCACCTGCTTTTCCTTCGGAATCAGGAACTCGTGGCTGACGCCTTCCAGGTCGGTGATGACCAGACGCTGCTTGCCCTTGGTGTCCTTGCCGAACGAGACCGTGCCGGTGACGTCGGCGAGCATGCCGGCATCCTTGGGCGAACGGGCTTCGAACAGCTCGGCCACGCGCGGCAGACCGCCGGTAATGTCGCGGGTCTTTTGCGATTCCTGCGGAATACGCGCCAGGACTTCACCCACGGCAACCTGCTGGCCGTCACGCACGGTGATCAGCGCGCCGACCGGGAACGAGATGTTCACCGAGTGATCGGTGCCGGCGATCTTGACGTCTTCGCCGTTCTCGTTGGCCAGCTTGATCTGCGGACGCATGACGATCTTGCCGCCACGGGTCTTGGGCGTGATGACGACGAGCGTCGACAGGCCGGTGACTTCGTCCACCTGCTTGGCCACGGTCACGCCCTCTTCGATGTTCTCGAAGCGGACGGCGCCACCGTATTCCGACACGATCGGACGGGTCAGCGGATCCCACGTCGCCAGGCGCGCGCCGGCCTTCACGGCCTCGCCATCGCCCACCAGCACGGTCGCGCCGTACGGGATCTTGTGGCGTTCGCGTTCGCGGCCGTTGTCGTCGAAGATCGCCAGTTCGCCCGAGCGCGAAATCGCGACGCGTTCGCCCTTGGCGTTGGTGACGTAGCGCATGGTGCTGGCAAAGCCGACCACGCCGCTGGACTTGGTTTCCACCGCGCTGGCCAGGGCCGAACGCGACGCCGCGCCACCGATGTGGAACGTACGCATCGTCAGCTGCGTGCCCGGTTCACCGATGGACTGGGCGGCGATGACGCCAACCGCTTCGCCCTGGTTGACCGGCGAGCCGCGGCCGAGGTCACGGCCGTAGCAGTGCGCGCACAGGCCGTGGCGCGTTTCGCACGTCAGCGGCGTGCGGACCTTGACTTCGTCCACGCCGATGCGGTCGATCATGTCGACCATGTCTTCGTCCAGCAGGGTGCCGGCGGTGATCGCCGTTTCCTGCGTGTCCGGGTTGACGATGTCGATGGCAGCCACGCGGCCCAGGATGCGGTCGCGCAGCGGCTCGATGACTTCACCGCCTTCCACCAGGGCCTTCATGTTGTAGCCCTGCGACGTACCGCAATCGTCCTCGGTGATCACCAGGTCTTGCGTCACGTCGACCAGACGACGGGTCAGGTAACCCGAGTTCGCGGTCTTCAGTGCCGTGTCGGCCAGACCCTTACGCGCGCCGTGAGTCGAGATGAAGTACTGAAGCACGTTCAGACCTTCACGGAAGTTCGCGGTAATGGGCGTCTCGATGATCGAGCCGTCCGGCTTGGCCATCAGGCCGCGCATGCCGGCCAGCTGGCGGATCTGGGCGGCCGAACCGCGGGCGCCCGAGTCAGCCATCATGTAGATGGAGTTGAACGATTCCTGGCGCACTTCCTCGCCGTGGCGGTTGACCACGGGTTCGGTTGCCAGCTGTTCCATCATCGCCTTGCCGACCTTGTCGCCGGCCTTGCCCCAGATGTCCACCACGTTGTTGTAGCGTTCCTGGGACGTGACCAGACCCGACGAGTACTGCTTGTCGATTTCCTTCACTTCACGGCTGGCTTCGGCCAGGATGCCTTCCTTGGCCGACGGGATCAGCATGTCGCCCATGGCGATCGAGATACCGCCGCGGGTGGCCAGGCGGAAGCCCGACTGCATCAGCTTGTCGGCGAAGATCACCGTGTCGCGCAGGCCGCAACGGCGGAACGACTGGTTGATCAGGCGCGAGATTTCCTTCTTCTTCAGCGCCTTGTTCAGGACGGTGAAGGGCAGGCCCTTGGGCAGGATCTCGGACAGCAGCGCGCGGCCGACGGTGGTTTCGTGGCGGCGGATCACCGGCTGCCATTCACCCGCTTCGTCGCGCTCGTGTTCCTTCAGGCGCACGGTGATGCGCGTCTGCAGTTCCACTTCGCCGTTGTCGTAGGCGCGTTGCACTTCGGCGACGTCGGTGAAGAAGATGCCTTCGCCCTTGCCGTTGATGCGCTCGCGCGTCGTGTAGTACAGACCCAGCACGATATCCTGGGACGGCACGATCGACGGTTCGCCGTTGGCCGGGAACAGCACGTTGTTCGAAGCCAGCATCAGCGTGCGCGCTTCGAGCTGGGCTTCCAGCGACAGCGGCACGTGGACGGCCATCTGGTCACCGTCGAAGTCGGCGTTGAACGCCGCGCAAACCAGCGGGTGCAACTGGATGGCCTTGCCTTCGATCAGCACCGGCTCGAACGCCTGGATGCCCAGGCGGTGCAGCGTCGGCGCGCGGTTCAGCATCACCGGGTGTTCGCGGATGACTTCTTCCAGGATGTCCCAGACCACCGGTTCCTGGCTTTCCACCAGTTTCTTGGCGGCCTTGATGGTCGTGGCCAGGCCCATCATCTCCAGGCGATTGAAGATGAACGGCTTGAACAGTTCCAGGGCCATCAGCTTGGGCAGGCCGCACTGGTGCAGCTTGAGCTGCGGACCCACCACGATGACCGAACGGCCCGAGTAGTCGACGCGCTTGCCCAGCAGGTTCTGGCGGAAACGACCGCTCTTGCCCTTGATCATGTCGGCCAGGGACTTGAGCTGGCGCTTGTTGGCGCCGGTCATGGCCTTGCCGCGGCGACCGTTGTCCAGCAGCGAGTCGACGGCTTCCTGCAGCATGCGCTTTTCGTTGCGCAGGATGATTTCAGGGGCCTTCAGCTCCAGCAGGCGCTTCAGACGGTTGTTGCGGTTGATGACGCGGCGGTACAGGTCGTTCAGGTCGGAGGTCGCGAAGCGGCCGCCGTCCAGCGGCACCAGCGGACGCAGGTCCGGCGGCAGCACGGGCAGCACTTCCATGACCATCCACTCGGCCTTGATGCCGGACTTCTGGAAGCCTTCCAGCACCTTCAGGCGCTTGGAGATCTTCTTGATCTTGGCTTCCGAGCTGGTGGCCTTCAGTTCGCCGCGCAGCGTTTCCACTTCGCGGTCGATGTCGATGGTGCGCAGCAGTTCGCGCACGGCTTCGGCGCCCATCAGGGCACGGAAGTCGTCGCCGTACTCTTCGGTCTTGGCCAGGAAATCGTCATCCGACATGATCTGGCCGCGCTTGAGCGGCGTCATGCCGGGTTCGATCACGCACCAGGCTTCGAAGTACAGAACGCGTTCGATGTCGCGCAGGGTCATGTCGAGCACCATGCCCAGACGCGACGGCAGGCTCTTCAGGAACCAGATGTGCGCGACGGGGCTGGCCAGTTCGATGTGGCCCATGCGTTCACGGCGAACCTTGGCAACGGTGACTTCAACGCCGCACTTCTCGCAGATCACGCCACGGTGCTTCAGGCGCTTGTACTTGCCGCACAAGCACTCGTAGTCCTTGATCGGGCCGAAGATCTTGGAGCAGAACAGACCGTCGCGCTCAGGCTTGAACGTGCGGTAGTTGATGGTCTCGGGCTTGCGAACTTCGCCGTAGGACCACGAACGGATCTTCTCGGGCGAGGCGATGCCGATCTTGATGGCATCGAATTGCTCGTCTTGCGAGACTTGCTTAAAGAGGTCGAGTAGCGCTTTCATTAGTTACGCTCCAAATCCATGTCCAGGGCCAACGAGCGGATTTCCTTGACCAGCACGTTGAACGATTCCGGCATGCCGGCATCGATGACGTGATCGCCCTTGACGATGTTTTCGTATACCTTGGTGCGGCCGGTGATGTCGTCGGACTTCACCGTCAGCATTTCCTGCAGGGTGTAGGCGGCGCCGTATGCTTCCAGCGCCCACACTTCCATTTCCCCGAAACGCTGGCCACCGAACTGCGCCTTGCCGCCCAGCGGCTGCTGGGTCACGAGCGAGTACGGGCCGGTCGAACGCGCGTGCATCTTGTCGTCGACCAAGTGGTGCAGCTTCAGGTAGTGCATGTAGCCGACGGTGACCGGACGCTCGAACTTCTCGCCGGTGCGGCCGTCGTACAGCCACGCCTGCGTGCGCGAGGGCGTCAGCGCCATGCGCTTGGCGACTTCGTCCGGATAGGCCAGTTCCAGCATCTTGGTGATTTCCTCTTCGGTCGCGCCGTCGAAGACGGGCGTCGCGAACGGCACGCCGTTCTTGAGGTTCTGGGCCATTTCCATGACTTCTTCGTCGGTCAGCTCGTCGATGCGCGCGCCGGTGCCGGTCGTGTTGTAGACCTTGTCCAGGTACGCACGGACGTTCTTGACCTGCGCGGTGCGCTCGTCGCGCAGCATGTCGGCGATGCGGTGGCCCACGCCCTTGGCAGCCCAGCCCAAGTGCACTTCCAGCACCTGACCCACGTTCATCCGCGAGGGCACGCCCAGCGGGTTCAGAACGATGTCGGCCGGCGTGCCGTCAGCCATGTGCGGCATGTCTTCCACCGGGGTGATGCGCGAGACCACGCCCTTGTTGCCGTGACGGCCTGCCATCTTGTCGCCAGGCTGCAGACGACGCTTCACGGCCAGGTAGACCTTGATCATCTTCAGCACGCCCGGGGGCAGCTCGTCGCCTTGCGTCAGCTTCTTGCGCTTCTCTTCGAAGGCCAGGTCGAACTGGTGACGCTTCTGCTCGAGCGATTCCTTGGCCTGCTCCAGCACCACGGCGTGGGGCTCGTCGGCCAGGCGGATGTCGAACCACTGCCAGCGATCCAGGTCGGCCAGGTAGGCCTTGGTGATCGTCGCGCCCTTGGCCAGCTTGCGCGGGCCGCCGTTGACGGTCTTGTTGACCAGCATCTTTTCGATACGGTCGAACTGGTCGTTTTCAACGATGCGCAGCTGGTCGTTCAGGTCCTGGCGGTAGCGGCGCAGTTCATCGTCGATGATGGACTGGGCGCGCTTGTCGCGCACGATGCCTTCACGCGTGAACACCTGCACGTCGATCACGGTGCCGGTCATGCCCGAAGGCACGCGCAGCGAGGTGTCCTTAACGTCGGACGCCTTTTCACCGAAGATGGCGCGCAGCAGCTTTTCTTCCGGCGTCAGCTGGGTTTCGCCCTTGGGCGTGACCTTGCCGACCAGCACGTCGTCGGCGCTGACTTCGGCGCCGATGTAGGTGATGCCGGAATCGTCCAGGCGGTTCAGTTGCGTCTCGGCCAGGTTGCTGATGTCGCGCGTGATTTCTTCCGGGCCGAGCTTCGTGTCGCGGGCGACAACCGTCAATTCCTCGATGTGAACCGAGGTGTAGCGGTCATCGGCAACAACCTTTTCGGAGATCAGGATCGAGTCTTCGAAGTTGTAGCCGTTCCACGGCATGAACGCGATCAGCATGTTCTGACCCAGGGCGAGTTCGCCCAGGTCGGTCGATGCGCCGTCGGCCAGCACGTCACCCTTGGCGACCTTGTCGCCACGCTTGACGATGGGACGCTGGTTGATGTTCGTGTTCTGGTTGGAACGCGTGTACTTGATCAGGTTGTAGATATCGACACCGACTTCGCCGGCGACGTTTTCTTCGTCGTTCACGCGGATAACCACGCGCTCGGCGTCGACGTGGTCGACCAGGCCGCCACGCAGCGCCTGCACGGTGGTGCCCGAGTCAACGGCCACGGTGCGCTCGATACCCGTACCCACGACCGGCTTTTCCGGACGCAGGCAAGGCACGGCCTGACGTTGCATGTTGGCGCCCATCAGTGCGCGGTTCGCGTCGTCGTGCTCCAGGAACGGAATCAGCGAGGCGGCGACCGACACGATCTGCGACGGGGCAACGTCCATGTAGTGCACGTTGGCCGGCGAGGTCAACATCGTTTCGCCCGCTTCACGGCAAGCGACCAGGTCGTCGACAAAGGCGCCCTGCTCGTCCAGCGCGGCGTTGGCCTGCGCGATGACGTAGTGGCTTTCTTCGATGGCCGACAGGTAATCGATCTGCTCGCTGACGCGGCCGTCGATGATCTTGCGGTAAGGCGTTTCCAGGAAGCCGTACTCGTTCAGACGAGCGTACAGCGCCATGGAGTTGATCAGACCGATGTTCGGGCCTTCCGGCGTTTCGATCGGGCAGACGCGGCCATAGTGAGTCGGGTGCACGTCACGGACTTCAAAGCCGGCGCGCTCGCGGGTCAGACCGCCCGGGCCCAGTGCGGAAACGCGACGCTTGTGCGTGATTTCCGACAGCGGGTTGGTCTGGTCCATGAACTGCGACAGCTGGCTCGAACCGAAGAACTCCTTGATGGCGGCCGAGATCGGCTTGGAGTTGATCAGGTCGTGCGGCATCAGGTTTTCGGTCTCGGCCTGGCCCAGACGTTCCTTGACGGCGCGTTCGACGCGCACGAGGCCGGCGCGGAACTGGTTCTCGGCCAGTTCGCCGACGCAACGCACGCGGCGGTTGCCCAAGTGATCGATGTCGTCGATCTGGCCGCGGCCGTTACGCAGCTCGACCAGCACCTTGATGGTTTCAAGGATGTCTTCGTTGGTCAGCGTCATCGGGCCGGTGATGTCCTCACCACGGCCCAGACGGCTGTTGACCTTCATGCGGCCGACGCGCGACAGATCGTACGTTTCTTCGCTGTAGAACAGGCGCTGGAACAGCGCTTCCACCGCTTCTTCGGTGGGCGGTTCGCCAGGACGCATCATGCGGTAGATGGCAACGCGCGCGGCCATCTGGTCGGCGGTTTCATCGGTGCGCAGCGTTTGCGAGATGTACGGGCCGCGATCCAGGTCGTTCGTGTAGAGCGTCTGGATGTCGTGCACGTTGGCGGCGCGCAGGGCGCCCAGCACGCTTTCGGTGATCTCGTCGTTGGCGTTGGCGATGACTTCGCCGGTATCGGCGTCAACGATGTTCTTGGCCAGCACGCGGCCGTACAGGAAGTCTTCCGGCACGGAGATGCGCTGGATGCCGCCGGCAGCCAGGTCGCGCAGATGCTTGGCGTTGATACGCTTGTCTTTTTCGACGATGACCTTGCCGGAGCGGTCCGCGATGTCGAAACGGGCCATTTCGCCCTTCCAACGCTCGGGCACGAATTCCATCATGCCGCCTTCGCTCTTCAATTCGAAGTTGTCGAAGTCGAAGAAGTTGGCCAGGATCGATTCGGGCGTCATGCCGATCGCCTTGCACAGGATCGTCACGGGCATCTTGCGGCGACGGTCGACGCGGAAGAACAGGACGTCCTTGGGGTCGAACTCGAAGTCCAGCCACGAACCGCGGTAAGGAATCACGCGGGCCGAGAACAGGAGCTTGCCCGAGCTGTGCGTCTTGCCGCGGTCGTGTTCGAAGAACACGCCAGGCGAGCGGTGCAGCTGCGAGACGATGACACGCTCGGTGCCGTTGATGACGAACGAACCGGTGCCGGTCATGAGCGGAATTTCGCCCATGTAGACTTCCTGTTCCTTCACTTCCTTGACGGTGGGCTTGCTGACTTCGCGGTCAAGCAGCACCAGGCGGACCTTGGCTCGCAGGGGCGAGGCATAGGTCAGGCCACGTTGCTGACATTCCTTGACATCGAACACCGGTTCGCCGAGCACATAGCTCACGAACTCCAAGCGCGCCATACCGTTGTGACTAACGATCGGGAAAATCGACGAGAACGCCGCCTGCAAACCGTCGGCTACGCGATCGGACGGGGCGGTATCCGCCTGCAGGAAAGTTAGGTAGGATTGAAGCTGAGTCGCCAAAAGGAAGGGAACGTTTTGAACGTCTTCACGCTTGGCGAAGCTTTTGCGGATGCGCTTTTTTTCGGTGTACGAGTAAGGCATGAGCACTCCGACTCGAGGTTGCATGGGCCGTCAACCACGGCCCCAGGTGATACGACTCCAGGAAACCCCTCTGGAAAGGGCCTGACCCCAGCAGGGGTTTCCTGGAAACGCAAAAGCCCGGGGACGGCAAATTGCGCTGTCCCCGGGCAAGTTGACGCAGGTCTTACTTGACTTCGACCTTGGCGCCAGCTTCTTCCAGCTTCTTCTTGGCGGCTTCGGCGTCAGCCTTGGCCACAGCTTCCTTGACGGGCTTCGGAGCGCCGTCGACCAGGTCCTTGGCTTCCTTCAGACCCAGACCGGTCAGCTCGCGCACGGCCTTGATGACGGACACCTTGTTGGCGCCGGCTTCGGTCAGCACAACGGTGAACTCGGTTTGCTCTTCAGCAGCGGCGGCAGCGCCACCAGCGGCGGGAGCAGCGACAGCGACAGCGGCGGCAGCAGCCGACACGCCGAACTTCTCTTCCATTTCCTTGATCAGCTCGGACAGCTCGAGCACGGTCATGCCAGCGATGGCGTCAAGGATTTCAGCTTTGTTAAGTGCCATTTTTCAGAACTCCAAAAATTTTGGTAATGCCAGGGTTTGGGTGTCGCTCGGTCGTTCAGCGAATTCCGTGAAGGGCGGGGATTAAGCCGCGGCCTTCTGGTCGCGCACGGCGGCGAGGCCACGGGCGAACTTGGTCGGAACTTCGTTGAGCGTACGCACGAATTGCGCGATGGGGGCTTGCATGGTGCCCAGCAGTTTCGACAGCAACTCTTCGCGCGAGGGCATGGTGGCCAGGGCCTTCACGCCTTCTTGGTTCAACAGGTTGTTGGGCAGAGCGCCCGCCTTGATGACCAGCTTGTCGTTGCTTTTCGCGAAACCTGCGAGGACCTTGGCCGCCGAAACCGGATCAGTGCTGATGCCATAGATCAGCGGACCGGTCAGTTGCTCAGCCAACGGCTCGAAAGCCGTGCCGGCAACAGCACGACGGGCCAGCGAGTTCTTCAGAACACGCAGATACACGCCCGATTCACGCGCAGTTTTGCGCAGTACGGTGACAGAGGCGACGTCCAGACCACGGTACTCGGCGATAACAATCGATTGCGCCTTGGCCACTTCGGCCGAGACTTCCTCGATTACCACCGCTTTCTCTTGACGATTGAGACTCACGGTTTGAACACTCCATCAAAAGACGCTTGGGGCCGAAGCCTTGCACGTCAACCGAATGCGGCGCCTGGTCGAGTTCTTCATATAAAGAAATCTTCCTGGGGACGCCGTCTACGCTGGATCCGAACTGTGCGAGCTTCGGGATTAAGCGGGGCAGCGGGGGTACTGCTTCCAGCGGAAGGAGAACCTTCGCGCCGACCTGCTCCAGCGGTCTTTGACAGCAGCATCCGGAGGAATCCGGATGCGGCCCAAAGTACGTTTACAGCTGTTGGCTTAGTTGGAAGCCGACAGCGAGGCAATTTCCACGCGCGCACCGCCGCCCATCGTGGACGAAACGGCCAGCTTGCGCAGGTAAATGCCCTTGGCAGCGGCGGGACGAGCCTTTTGCAGGGCGTCGACCAGAGCGGCCAGGTTGGTTTGCAGCTGTTCCACGCCGAACGACGCGCGGCCGATCGTGGCGTGGATGATGCCGGCCTTGTCGGTACGGTACTGAACCTGACCGGCCTTGGCGTTCTTGACGGCGGTGGCGACGTCGGGGGTCACGGTGCCGACCTTCGGGTTCGGCATCAGGCCACGCGGGCCCAGGATCTGACCCAGGGCGCCGACGACACGCATCGTGTCGGGCGAGGCGATGACCACGTCGAAGTCCATTTGACCGGCCTTGATCTGGTCAGCCAGGTCGTCCAGGCCGACGATGTCGGCGCCAGCGGCCTTGGCGGCCTCAGCCTTGTCGCCTTGGGCGAACACGGCGACGCGGACCGACTTGCCGGTACCGGCGGGCAGCACGACCGAGCCGCGGACCAGTTGGTCCGACTTCTTCGGGTCGATGCCCAGCTGCACGGCCACGTCAATCGATTCGTTGAACTTGGCGACAGCGGTTTCCTTGACCAGGGTCAGGGCTTCGGCGACCGGGTACAGCTTGGTGCGGTCGATCTTTTGCGCAATGGCGGCGGCGCGCTTGCTCAGTTTTGCCATGATTAGATCCCCTCAACCGTGATGCCCATGCTGCGGGCGCTGCCAGCGATCGTGCGGACGGCGGCGTCCAGATCAGCGGCGGTCAGATCGGGGCCCTTGGCCTTGGCGATTTCTTCAGCTTGCGCGCGGGTCAGCGTGCCAACCTTGTCGGTATGCGGCTTGGACGAACCCTTTTGCACGCCGGCGGCCTTCTTGATGAGGACCGTCGCGGGCGGGGTCTTCATGATGAAGGTGAAGCTCTTGTCGGCGAAAGCGGTGATCACCACCGGAATCGGCAGACCAGGCTCCATGCCTTGGGTCTTGGCGTTGAACGCCTTGCAGAATTCCATGATGTTCAGGCCACGCTGACCCAGCGCCGGGCCAATCGGGGGGGAGGGGTTAGCCTTACCAGCCGGTACTTGCAGCTTGATAAAGCCGACGATCTTCTTCGCCATGCTTTGCTCCTTGCGGGTTATATCGCCCTAGCGCACGGCCAGGGCTCCCCGGGGGTTGAAATCAGGTCTTTTCGACCTGGCTGAAATCCAGTTCGACGGGGGTGGCACGACCGAAAATCGTGACAGACACGCGAACCTTGCTCTTTTCGTAGTTGACTTCTTCGACGTTGCCGTTGAAGTCCGCAAACGGACCTTCCTTGACCCGAACCATCTCGCCCACTTCGAACAGGATCTTGGGGCGGGGTTTCTCGACGCCCTCTTCCATCTGGGAGAGGATCTTTTCGACTTCCTTTTCGGAAATCGGGGTCGGACGATTGCCCGAGCCACCCAAAAAGCCGGTGACGCGGTTGGTGTTCTTGACCAGGTGCCACGTTTCGTCGGTCAGGTCCATTTCAACCAGGACGTAACCGGGGAAAATGCGGCGCTCGGTGATCGACTTCTGGCCACCCTTGACCTCGACGACTTCCTCGGAGGGCACAAGAATACGGCCGAAAGACGTCTGCAGGCCCGCGCGCTCGATGCGCTCGTTCAAGGCCTTGTGTACGCTTTTTTCCATGCCGGAGTACACATGGACGACATACCAACGCTTACTCATTCGCCGTCCTTATTTCCAGCCCAGCAGCAGGCCGTAGAGAATCCATTCGATGCCCTTGTCGAGCACCCACATGAAAATGCCCATGACTGCCACGAACGCGAAAACGATGCCCGTCATCTGGGTCGTTTCCTTGCGGGTGGGCCACGAAACACGCTTGACTTCGTTGTAGGACTCGCTGGCAAAGCTCAACGTGCGACGACCCGGTTCGCTGAACCAGGCGATCGCGGCCGCGATCACGAGGCCGCCGACAAAGACGCCGATACGAGCAGGCATCGGTTGTGCGCTGAGCACGGAAAACCCGACGATGCCAGCAATAACGACAAGAACCGCCAGCCCGAGCTTGACCCGGTCGGCGGTACTGGTTACGGTTTCTACGCTGGTATTAGACATATTGCGACGCGAGCCGCCGTGAATGCGTAACTCGCGATGATCTCCCGCGGGTTTATCCTGGCGGTGGCAGGGGCAGTAGGAATCGAACCTACAACCTTCGGTTTTGGAGACCGACGCTCTGCCAATTGAGCTATGCCCCTAAAACACTCACATTCGCACTCACGTGCATTGCACTTTCATCGTTCCGCTTCATCTATCTGGCCACTACCATGTGTAGCGGCTTGCGGAACCATACATCATACTACTTTTACAGCAAAGATGGATAGAGGGGCTTGAGAGCCCACTCTACCCATCCGGGTATTGCTTACTTCAGGATCTTGGCGACGACGCCGGCGCCGACGGTACGACCGCCTTCACGGATGGCGAAACGCAGGCCTTCTTCCATGGCGATCGGGGCCAGCAGCTTGACGGTCATCGTCACGTTGTCGCCCGGCAGAACCATTTCCTTGTCGGCCGGCAGGTCGATCGTGCCCGTCACGTCCGTCGTGCGGAAGTAGAACTGGGGACGATAGCCGTTGAAGAACGGGGTGTGGCGGCCGCCTTCTTCCTTGGACAGGATGTACACCTCGGACGTGAAGTCCGTGTGCGGGGTGATCGAGCCCGGCTTGGCCAGAACCTGGCCGCGCTGGACGTCTTCACGCTTGGTGCCGCGCAGCAGGATGCCCACGTTGTCGCCGGCTTGACCTTGGTCCAGCAGCTTGCGGAACATTTCCACGCCGGTGCAAGTCGTCTTGACCGTCGGGACGATACCGACGATTTCGATTTCTTCGCCGACCTTGATGATGCCGCGTTCGATACGGCCGGTCACCACGGTGCCGCGACCCGAGATCGAGAACACGTCTTCAACCGGCATCAGGAACGCGCCGTCAACGGCACGCTCGGGCGTCGGGATGTAGGTGTCCAGGGCTTGGGCCAGCGACAGGATCGCTTGCTCGCCCAGTTCGCCCTTGTCGCCTTCCAGCGCCAGCTTGGCCGAACCCTTCACGATCGGGGTGTCATCGCCCGGGAAGTCGTACTTCGACAGAAGTTCGCGAACTTCCATTTCCACCAGCTCCAGCAGCTCGGCGTCGTCAACCATGTCGGCCTTGTTCAGGAAGACGATGATGTACGGCACGCCAACCTGGCGGCTCAGCAGGATGTGTTCGCGCGTTTGCGGCATCGGGCCGTCAGCGGCCGACACGACCAGGATCGCGCCGTCCATCTGGGCGGCGCCCGTGATCATGTTCTTGACGTAGTCAGCGTGGCCCGGGCAGTCAACGTGCGCGTAGTGACGCGCTTCCGTTTCGTACTCGACGTGAGCCGTGTTGATCGTGATGCCGCGTGCCTTTTCTTCAGGAGCCGCGTCGATCTGGTCGTAGCCCTTGGCTTCGCCGCCGAACTTGGTCGACAGAACGGTCGTGATCGCCGCCGTCAACGTCGTTTTGCCGTGGTCAACGTGACCAATCGTACCCACGTTCACGTGCGGCTTGGTACGTTCAAACTTGCCTTTTGCCATGGCTGACTCCTGACCTGGATTGCGCTTTTGACTGAAGCTGCTGACTGAAGATAAGACTTTGGAATTTGTGGTGCCCATGGCGCGGATCGAACGCGCGACCTCTCCCTTACCAAGGGAGTGCTCTACCACTGAGCCACATGGGCATGTGTACTGCTTGGAGCGGGTGAAGGGAATCGAACCCTCGTCGTAAGCTTGGAAGGCTTCTGCTCTACCATTGAGCTACACCCGCGGCTGTCCTTTCACCACCTCACTACTCTTTCCCAGACTTTCAAAATCAAGGCCCGGAGAACTTGCTACCTTCGTTGCGAAGGCCGCCCAGTTCACTAGGCCTACATTTTAAAATCCAGGCAAACATCGCCTGGATTCAGGTTTGGGTCTCTGGTGGAGGAGGTTGGATTCGAACCAACGTAGGCGCAAGGCCAACAGATTTACAGTCTGCCCCCTTTAACCACTCGGGCACCCCTCCAGCGGAGAACTTGAGATTATGAACACTTTCAAATCCGCTGTCAAACGCCTGGGACGAAAAATATTCAAATCTTTTGTTCCTCCTGTCGCGTTTCCGCGCAGAGGGGGCGAAGCTTACAAGATTCCGCGAACGGCTGCACGAAAAAGTTCAGCGTACTGCTCCGGCGTGTAGGCGACGGGGTTGGTGCCGCCCGACGGATCCTCGCTTGCCATGCGCCCCACCCGCTCCGCTTGCGCATCGTCGATGCCGATGTCGGCCAGGGTGTGCGGGATGCCGACGGTCTCGCGCAGCGCCAGCACCCAGTCGAGCACGGCGCCGGGGCTGTCGTCCGGCAAGGCCAGGTAGCGCGCCAGCGCCTGCAGCCGCGGCGCGACCGCGTGCTGGTTGGCCTTGAGCACGTAGGGCATGAGGATGGCGTTGAGCATGCCGTGGTGGGCGTCGTACAGCGCCCCCAGCGGGTGGGCCAACGCATGCATCGCGCCCAGTCCGCGCTGGAACGCGGTGGCGCCCATGCTGGAGGCCACCAGCATCTGCTGGCGCGCCTGCAGGTCGGCGCCGTCGGCCACGGCCTGCGGCAGGTATTCCTTGATCATGCGCATGCCTTCCAGCGCGATGCCGGCGGCCATCGGATGGAAGAACGGCGAACAGTAGGCCTCGAGGTTGTGCGACAGCGCATCCATGCCGGTCGCTGCAGTGATGCGCGGCGGCAGGCCGACGGTGAGTTCGGGATCGAGAATGACGATGGCGGGCAGCATGCGCGCGTGGAAGATGATGCGCTTGACCTGCGCCGCCTCGTCGGTGATGACCGAGGCGCGCCCCACTTCCGAACCGGTGCCCGCGGTGGTCGGCACCGCCACCACCGGCGCCATGCCGGCGACATCCACGCGCAGGTAGTTGTCGCCCACGTCTTCGAAGTCCCACAACGGACGCTTCTGGCCGGCCATCAGCGCGATGGCCTTGGCCGCGTCCAGCGCCGAGCCGCCGCCGAACGCGATGACGCCGTCGTGGCGGCCCTCGCGATAGCCCGCCACGCCATCGTCCACGTTCCTGCCGGTGGGGTTGCCCTTCACTTCGTGGAACAGGCCGCATTCGAGTCCGGCCTGGCGGCAGCCACGCACCGCGTCGGCGATCATGGGCAGCGCGGCCAGGCCGGGATCGGTGACCAGCAGCGGCCGCGCCATGCCGAGTTCGCGGCACCAGTCGGGCAATTCCTTGATGCGGCCGGGGCCCGCCTTGATGGCGGTGGGATAGTTCCAGTTGACGCTGGGGACGGTCATGTCGGCTCCTGGTCGCGCTCAGGCGTTGCGGCGCAGATGGAAGGATTTGGCTTGGGTGAGCTGTTCGTAGCCGACGCGCGACAACGAGACGCCACGGCCGGTGTGCTTGACGCCGGTCCACGCCAGCGCGGGGTCGAGGTAGTCGCAACGGTTCATGAAGACGGTGCCGGTGCGCAGCTGGCGGCCGAGATGCAATGCGGCGTCTTCGTCCTGCGTAAAGACGGCGGCGGTCAGGCCGTAGGGGCTGTCGTTCATCAAGGCCACGGCCTCTTCGTCGCTGTCGACCGGCATCACGCCGACCACGGGGCCGAAGCATTCGTCGTTCATCACGCGCATGCGGTGATCCACCTGCGTCAGCAGCGCCGGCGCCACGTATGGCGTGCCGGCGCGCGCGGCGTCGAAACGCGCCGCCTCGACCAGGTTGCGGGCACCGCGCGATTCGGCCTCGGCGATGACCTCGCGCACCTCGTCGGCGGCGCGTGTGCGCACCACCGGACCCAGCGTGGTGTCTGGCTGCAGGGGATCGCCCAGCACGTATTCGCGGGTCAGGGCCGCGGCGCGGTCGATGAAGTCCTGGTAGCGCTCGCGCGCCACGTAGATGCGCTGGATGCCGCAGCAGGATTGGCCGGAGTTGAAGAAGGCGCCGTCCACCAGCGTTTCGACCGCGTGCGCCAGGTTGGCGTCGGCGCGCACATAGGCGGGGTCGTTGCCGCCCAGCTCCAGGCCGACGCCGATGAAGCGGCCGGCGGCAGCCTGTTCCACGCTCTGGCCGCCGCGCACCGAACCGGTGAAGGACACGTAGCCGATCTCGGGCGCGCGGATCAGGCGTTGCGCGATGTCGTGGTTCGCGTGCAGGTACTGGAACACGCCATGCGGCACGCCGGCTTCGCTGAAGGCGCGGCCGATGAGCTCGGCGCACAGCGGGGTCTGGTCGGAGTGCTTGAGAATGACGGTATTGCCCGCCATCAGCGCCGGCACGATGCTGTTCACCGCCGTCAGCAGCGGATAGTTCCACGGCGCGATGGTGAGCGCCACGCCGATCGGCTCGCGGCTGATGAAGCGCGTGAAGCCCGCGATCTCCGGCACCTGGATCGGCGCCAGCGCCTCGGCGGCGATGCCGATCATGTGGCGCGCGCGCGCTTCGAAGCCATCCACTTCACCTGGTGTATAGCGCAAGGGGCGTCCCATCTGGATCGTGATGGCGCGCGCAATCTCGGCCTTGCCGGCGACGAAGCGCGCTACCGCATCGGACAGGATGCGGCCGCGCTGCTCGATGCCGAGCGCGTGCCAGGCGCCCTGCGCGGCCTGCGCGTCGGCCAGCGCCTGCGCGACCTGCGCCTCGCTGGCGTAGGGGCGGCGCACGACTTCGCGGCCGTCGATGGGACTGATGGTGATGAGTTCCTGCGTCATGGCGACCCTGTGCATGCGTGGTGGATGAGTGAAGCGGCGGAGTTCAGATGATCTCGAAGTAGCGCGCCAGTTCCCAGTCGGTGACGTGGCGCCGGAACTGGCGTTCCTCCCATTCGCGCGTGGCGGCGTAGTGCTCGACGAAGGCAGCGCCGAACAGCTCGCGCGCGGCCTCCGACTGCCGCAAGCGCTGCGCCGCTTCCCACAACGTCGTGGGCAGGCGCAGGTGTTCGGGAAACTGCTGCGTGTAGGCGTTGCCCTGCACCATCGGCTCGGGTTCGAGGCCCTGTTCGATGCCATGCAGGCCGGAGGCCAGCGCCGCGGACAACGCCAGGTACGGATTGGCGTCGGCCGAACCGATGCGCACTTCGACGCGCTGCGATTTGTCGCTGCCGGGAATCAGGCGCAGCGCGGTGGTGCGGTTCTCCATGCCCCAGGTGGCGTCCAGCGGCGCCCAGTAGCCCGGCACCAGGCGCGAATAGCTGTTGATGGTCTGCGCGTACAGCGCCATGAATTCGGGCAGGTAGCGCTGCACGCCGGCCATGAAGGCGGTCTGCGTCGCGCTCATGCCATGCGGGCGCGACTCGTCGTAGAACGCCGAGCGGCCGCTGGTGCGGTCGCGCAGCGACAGGTGGATGTGGCCGCTCTGGCCGGGGTGATCGTGCGACCACTTCGCCATGAAGGTGGCCATCAGGCCGTTCTGCTGCGCCAGCGCCTTGGTGAAGGTCTTGAAGAGGAAGGCCTTGTCGCCCGCGGCGGCGGCCTGGTCGACGGCGATGGCCGCTTCCAGCACGCCGGGACCGGTCTCGGTATGCAGGCCTTCGATCGGCATGTCCATGCGTTCGCACATGTCGAGCAGCTTGCGGTAGAAATCGCCCTGCACGGTGCTGCGCAACACCGAATAGCCGAAGTTTCCGGGAGTCCAGTTCTCCATGTCGCGATAGTGCTTGGCGCGCACCGAGTGCGGCGTCTCGCGGAACATGAAGAACTCGTATTCGAGCGCGGCGTAGACCTCGAAGCCCATGCCGGCGGCGCGGTCCAGCGTGCGGTGCAGCAGGCGGCGCGGGCAGATGTCGGCCGCAGGGCCTTCGAACTCGGCCAGGAACAGCAGCATGTCCTCGCCGCCTGGCCCCTGCTCCAGCGGCAGCCGGCGGCAGGTGCTGGGCACGATGCGCAGCTTGGCGTCGGGATAGGCCGTGTGCCAGCCGGTGTACTTGGTGTTGTCGTAGAGCTGGTCGTCCAGGTCCCAGCCGAACACCACGTCGCAGAACGCCAGCCCGCCGCGCAGCGCGGCCAGGAACTTGTCGCGCCTGACGTACTTGCCCAGCATGACGCCATCGACGTCGGACAGGCCGATCTTGATATGCGAGAGCGTGCTGGCCTGGACCAGCCGCTCCGCGTCTTCCACCGTTGCTACCCCTAGTGCATGCATGGCTCGTTCACCTTGTCGTGGCTGAAGCGTTGCGTTGACGTGCGGGGTCGCGGGGCGCGGTGTTTCAGGTCACGGCCGCCCCCAGCACCCGCATCGCCTCGCGATGCAGTTGCGGCGTGGCGGCCGCGATCACGCGGCCCTGCGACGCGAGGCCTAACGGCTGCCCCGACCAATCGGTAATGACGCCGCCCGCGCCTTCGATCACGGGCATCAGCGCCAGATAGTCATACGGCTGCAGGCCGGCCTCGACCACCAGGTCGACATGGCCGCTGGCCAGCAGGCCATAGCTGTAGCAATCGCCGCCATAGCGGCGCATGCGCACCGAGCGCGCCAGCGCGTCGAACGCGCCCAGGTCGGCGCCTTCGAAGATGTCGGGCGAGGTGGCATAGAGAATCGCCTGGTCCAGTTCGGTGCACTGGCGGGTGCGGCAAGGCTCGCCATTCAGGCGCGCGGGCGAACCGGCGGCGCCGAGCCAGCGCTCGGCCATCATGGGAATGTCGATCAGGCCCAGCACCGGGCGGCCGCGGTGCAGCAGGCCCAGCAGCGTGCCCCACAGGGGATTGCCGGAGATGAAGGCGCGGGTGCCGTCGATGGGATCGAGCGACCACACCCATTCGGCCTCCGCATGGCTGGCGCCGTATTCCTCGCCGAAGATGCCGTGGTCGGGATACTGGCGGGCGATGGCTTCGCGCAGCGCCGCCTCGACCTCGCGGTCGGCACGGGTGACGGGACTTTCATCCGCTTTGGTTTCCACCATCAGGGGGTGGCGGAACCACTGGCGCGACAAGGGCCGGACCTGGTCCGCCAGCGTCTGGGCGAACGAGGAAAACGCGGCCAATTGCTGCGCATTGAGCGGCGGCGAAGTTTGCATGACGAGCTCCGAGGCGTGGCGCGGCGCTGAAAGACCCATGCGATTCGGGTTTTTCCAGTCTAGACACGTTGCCACAAATTTGCAAATATACCTAAAAACGCAACCCGGGAAACGCAACGTTTCCTCGCGCAACCCTACCGCCCCGCCCGCAGGTCGCCGTCCGCAGAAAAGCAGCTCATCGCCGTTGCCGTGTATTCCTTTCCGGAGTTCCATCATGCAATGTAAGAAGAAGCTTGGTCTCGTGGTTGCAGTAATTTCCCTAGGTTTTGCCCAGGCCGTCCACGCCGGCGCCATCACCGTCTACACGGCGCTGGAGGAAGACGAGATCGCCGCCTACCTGAAGGCCGCCAACGCCGCCCTGCCGGACGTGAAGGTGAACGTGCTGCGCCTGTCCACCGGCGACCTGGGCGCGCGCCTGATCGCCGAGGCCGGCAATCCGCAGCAGGATGTGATCTGGGGCTTCGCGGTCAGCAACATGCTGGATCCGCGCCTGCAAAAGCTGCTGGAACCGTATGCGGCCAAGGGCATCGACGCCCTGCCCGCGCAATACAAGGCCGCCGACAACAAGTGGTTCGCCGCCACCGGCTACGTGGCCGCGTTCTGTGTCAACACCGACCGGCTCAAGTCCAGGAACCTGCCGATGCCGACCTCGTGGGAAGACCTGGCCAAGCCGGTCTACAAGGGCGAGATCGTCATCCCCAGCCCGGCGGCATCCGGCACCGGTTACCTGCAGATCGTCGCGCTGCTGCAGGGCCTGGGCGCCGAGAAAGGCTGGGCGCTGCTCAAGGACCTGGACAAGAACGTGGCGCAGTACACGCCGTCAGGCTCGCGGCCCTGCAAGATGGCGCGCGCCGGCGAATATGCGATCGGCGTGTCGTTCGCGTTCCCGGCGATGCAGTCGATCGAGGAAGGCTTTCCCGTGAAGATGGTGATCCCGTCGAAATGGGTGGGCTACGAACTCGAGGCCTCGGGCCTGATGAAGACCGCCAAGAATCCCGCGGACGCCAAGCGCTTCCTGGACTGGACGCTGTCGGCGCAGGCCGGCGGGCTGTACAGCAAGTACAAGGAACTGGTGACGATTCCCGGCGCCGCCCCCAACAAGGCGGCCGAGGCCGCGGGCTTGCCCAAGGACCTGACCGCCGTGCTGTACCCGGTGGACTTCCAGAAATCGGCGGCGGAACGCGACGCCACCATCAAGACCTGGCAGGACACCATCAAACGCTGACGGCGCGCGCGGCCGGCGCCCCCGGCCGCCACGCCACCGCCTGGAGCGGCCATGTACCTGGAATTGCGCGGGATCCGCAAGACCTTCGACGGCGCGGTGGCGCTGGAAGGCATCGACCTGTCCGTCGGCGAACACGAATTCGTCTGCCTGCTGGGCCCCAGCGGCTGCGGCAAGACGACCCTGCTGCGTATCGTCGCCGGGCTGCTGCCCTTCGACAGCGGCGCCATCACGCTGGGCGGGCGCGACCTGTCGGCGCTGCCGGCGCGCAAGCGCGGCTTCGGCATCGTGTTCCAGTCGTATTCGCTGTTTCCCAACATGACCGTGGCCGAGAACGTCGGCTACGGCCTGCGCATCCGCGGCGAGAGCCGCGAGCGCATCGACGCGCGGGTGCGTGAATTGCTGGCGCTGATCAAGCTGCCGGATTATGCACAGCGTTATCCCCACCAACTTTCCGGCGGCCAGCAGCAGCGCGTGGCATTGGCGCGGGCGCTAGCGGTGGACCCCGCGCTGATCCTGCTGGACGAACCACTGTCGGCGCTGGATGCGCGCGTGCGCACCGACATGCGCGCCGAGATCCACGACGTGCAGCGCCGCCTGCAGATCCCGACCATCATGGTGACGCACGACCAGGAGGAAGCGCTGACGCTGGCCGACAAGATCGTGTGCATGAACGACGGCCGCGTCGAGCAGGTGGGATCGCCGTCAGACCTGTACCTGCGGCCGCGCACGCGCTTCGTCGCCAACTTCGTCGGCCTGAGCAACCTGCTGCCGACCGACTGGGTGCGCGAGGCCATGCCCGCCCTGCTGGCCACGCGGCCCGATGGCGCCAGCGAGCGTTTCGAGGCCTGCCTGCGGCCGGAAAGCCTGCGCATCGCCGCCGATGAACGCGGGCCGGGCCGGGTGCGCGAAATGACCTTCATGGGCAACCTGACGCGCGTGCGGGTGGCGTGGCAGGGCCGCGAGCTGCTGGTCGAACAGCAGGGCGCGGCGGGGTTGTCGCAAGGCGCGCCGGTGCGCCTGGACATGGCGCCGGAGCAATGCGCCTGGGTCCGCGTATGACTGCGTCCGCCACGCCGGCACGCGCGGGAGCCATGGCATGAACACGGTTCGTATCGGCGCCGCCACCTCGCCTCGCGCCAACCGCGCGCCGGCCTCCCTGGACCGCCTGCTGCTGTGGACCTGCGTCGGCATCCCGATGGCGGGCCTGGCGCTGTTCTTCCTGTATCCGCTGGCCACGGTCGGCTGGCGCAGCCTGGTGGAAAAGGACGGCGGCATCGGCCTGGGCAATTACGCCGAGGTGTTCGCCACCCGCGGCATCCTGACCGCCACCGCCAACAGCCTGACGATGAGCGCGGCCACCACCGCCGTCAGCCTGCTGCTGGGCTTTGCCATCGCCTTCGGACTGGACCGCAGCCGCATGCGAGGCAAGGCACTGGTCAAGCTCGCGCTGGTGCTGCCGCTGCTGGCGCCATCGCTGGTGCAGGGCTTGGGGCTGATCTTCATCCTCGGGCGCAACGGCCTGGTGCATCGCTGGACCGGGTGGGAGTTCGACATCTACGGCTTCTGGGGCCTGCTGATCTCGAACGTGTTCTATGCCCTGCCCCAGGCCGTGCTGATCCTGCAGGCGGCGCTGCGCAACACCGATGCGCGCTACTACGACGCGGCCGAAGTGATGGGCGCGTCGAGCCTGCGGCAGTTCTTCGACATCACGCTGCCCAACTGCAAGTTCGGCCTGCTCAGCGCGGCGTTCGTGGTGTTCGTCATCACCATCACCGACTTCGGCAACGCCGCCGTGATCGGCGGCAACTATCGCGTGCTGGCCACGGAGATCTACAGCCAGGTGTCGGGCCAGATGAATTTCGGCATGGGCTCGGTGGTCGGCATCCTGCTGCTGCTGCCGTCGCTGATCTCGGTGCAGATCGAACGGGTGGCGTCGCAGCGCCAGTTCGGCGCCGCCTCGCCCAGCGGGCTGCGGGTCACGCCGCAACCGGCGCGCGGCCGCGACCTGGCGTTCACGGCCGGCGTGCTGCTGTGCGCCAGCGCCATCGTGGTGACGGTGGGCACGGTGGTGTTCGCCAGCTTCATGCGGCTGTGGCCGTACCGCATGGAATGGACCTTGAAGCATTACGACATCACCGTCAGCGGCGGCTATGCGCCGCTGTGGACGTCGCTGTACCTGTCGCTGGCGGCCGCGGCCGGCGGCGTGCTGCTGCTGTTCTTCCTGACCTTCGGCGTGTGCCGCATCCCGCGCGCCTGGGCCAAGCTGGTGTATCTGGTGTCGGTGCTGCCGGTCGGCGTGCCGGGGCTGGTGCTGGGGCTGTCGTACATCTTCGCGTTCAACTCGCCCGCCACGCCGCTCTACGCGCTGTACGGCAGCGCCGCGCTGATCGCGCTGTGCAACTTCTACCACTATCACACGCAGGGTTTCCTGACGATGATGACCGGCATGCGCGCCGTGCCGCAGGCGCTGGAGGAAGCGGTGAGCTGCCTGGGCGGCGGCACCTTGCAGGTGCTGCGCGACGCGGTGCTGCCGCAGATCGCCGCGACGGTGCTGGGCGTGTTCTTTTTCCTCTTCATGCGTTCCATGGTGACGCTGTCGGCGGTGATCTTCCTGGTCACGCCGTCGGTCAGCGTCGCGCCGGTTTCCGTACTGCGGCTGGACGAAGCGGGGTTCGTCTCGCAGGCGGCGGCCTATTCGACGCTTATCATGCTGGCCGTGGGCGGTTCGCTGCTGGCGATGCGCGCGTTGATCGCGCTGCCGGCGCGCCGCCGCAAATAGATTAGGAAGCATCCGATATGTGGCAAGAAGAGCGGTATCAGAGAATCCGCGCCCTGCTGTCTTCCCTGCAGCAGGTATCGACCGACCGTATCGTCGGCGAACTGGGGGTATCGCGGGAGACCGTGCGGCGCGATCTGCTGGAGCTGGAAGCGATGGGCGAGCTGCGCCGCGTGCATGGCGGCGCGGTGCCGGTGCACAGCGAGCCGCCGATCACCGAACGCGTGCACACCCGCGTCAAGTACAAGCGCGCCATCGCCCGCGCCGCCGCCGGCCTGGTCAGCAGCGGCCAGACGCTATTCCTGGACGCCGGCAGCACCACCAGCATGCTGGCCGACGAACTGGCCAAACTGAGCGGCCTGACCATCATCACCAATTCGTTCGACGTGGCGCTCAAGGTCGGCGCCGCGGGCAGCGGCGCCAACGAACTGCTCATGCTGGGCGGCTCGGTCGGCGGCCCGGTCTGCGCCACCGCCGGCGACATCACCATCTCCGAGATCCACCGCTACCGCGCCGACGTGGCGCTGCTGTCGCCGGTGGGCGTGGACGCCGAGTGCGGCGCCACCAGCTACGACCTGCGCGAGGCCGAGGTGGCGCGCGCCATGGCGGCCAACGCCAAGCAGCGCATCCTGCTGGCCGACTTCAGCAAGATCGGCCTGTGCAGCCGGGTGTCGTACTGCGAGGTGAACCGCATCGACCACCTGGTGACCAACAGCAACGCGCAGAAGCAGCCCGCCTATGCGGCGGTGAAGGCCGCCGTGGGCAAGCTGCTGGTGGTGTAGTTCAATCCACCGAGACGCCGGCGACCTTGACCATGTCGGCCCAGTACGCGGTGTCCTGCTGCAACCGCTTGCCGAAGGCGTCGGGCGCGCTGCCCACGGGCTGGCTGCCGCCGGCCTGGATCTTGGCGATGACGTTGGGCGACTTCATCGCCTGCGCCACCGCCTGGGCCAGATAGGCGACGCGTTCGGGCGGCGTGCCGGCCGGCGCGAACAGGCCATACCAGTCGTCGGCCGTGATGCCGTCCATGCCGGACTGCCCGAGCGTGGGCGCGCCCTTGAAGATGCCGATGCCGTTCTCATGGCTGAGCGCCAGGATGCGCAGCTTGCCGGCCGCCACCATCGGCTCGGCCGAGGCCGGCGACGTGATCAGCATGTCGACCGTGCCGCCCATCAGGTCGGTAATGGCGGGCGCGGCGCCGCGGTACGGCACGTGCACCAGCTTGACGTTGGCCTTCTGCGACAGCAGCGCCCCCATCAGATGGCTCATGGTGCCGTTGCCGGGCGTGGCGTAGGTGATGACGCCCGGCTGCTTGCGCGCGGCCTCCAGGTAGTCGCCGAGCGATTTGTAGGCGCTTTCGCTGCGCGCCACCAGCACCAGCGGCGCCGAGGTGATCTGCGAGATCGGCACGAAGTCCTTCAGCGGATCGAAGCCCACGTTCTTGTACAGGCGCGGGTTGACCGCCATGACGCTGGTCTGCGACATCACCAGCGTGTAGCCGTCGGGCTTGGCGCGCGAGACCTGCGAGGTGCCGACGTTGCCGCCCGCGCCGGAGCGGTTTTCCACCACCACGCTCTGGCCGATGAGCGTGCCCAGTTCCTGCGCGATGAGACGCGCCACGCCATCATTGCCGCCCCCGGGCGGGAACGGCGACACCACGGTGATCGCCTGCTTCGGATAGTCGGCCAGTGGCGCCGGCGCCTGGGCGTGGGCATTCAGTCCCCACGCCAGGCAGGCCAGGGCCGCGGCGGTCTTGCAGGCATGCTGCAGGTTGAGCTTGTTCATCGGTATTTCCCCTTGTGGTTGGCGGCCGGATGCTCGGCCGTCCATTGCATTTCGGTTCGCCATGAACCGTCCGCGCCCCGCCGGCGAATGCGCCGGGGCGTGCTGATCGGATGAAGCGTTGCGCGCGGCCGCCGTGGCGGCCGCGAGGGTCATTCCGTCCCGGCGGTCACCCGGCCGGGAAGCGGTACGCGGCGCGCTCGCGCGCGTCGATCTGCTTGACCAGGTTGGTTTCCCAGGCGAGGTATTGACGCGCCGCGGCCTTGTTGCCGTCGTGGCGGTCGTGCACGAAAAACAGGTAGTCGATGCAATCGGCATCGGCCGGTTCGGCTGGCGTCGACACCAGCGCCAGGCCGGCCGCCGACCAGCCCGCGGGCGTGCCCAGGTTGGCCTTGATGTCGCGCACGCCGAGCGCGCGCAGGTCCGCCGCGGCCCATGCGGCCACCGCGCGTTCTTCGGCCAGCAGCACCAGCGGACGCGCGGGATCCAGCGCCAGGTCGGCGAAACGCGGCCGCACCGACCAGCGCGTGCCGTCGATGTGCTGCGCGCGATAGCGCATGCTGGAACGGATGTCGAGCAACTGCGCGCCCTGCGCCAGCGCGGCGGCCAGGCCCGCGTCGTCGAGCACCGTCAACGCCGGCTCCGCCACCGGGGCGGCGGGCGCTTGCAGATCGGCGGCCACGCCTTCCCGCAGCACGCTCGCGTCCCACCCCATCTGGCGCAGCCAGCTCGCCACCACCGGCGCGCGCACGCCTTCGCCATCGAACACCACGATGCGCGCGCCGCGCACCGCCAGGTATTGGTCGGTGGCCTGCACCAGCTGGCCGCCAGGTGTGTGCTGCGCGCCGGGCAGCGAGCCGCGCGCGAATTCCTCGGCGCTGCGCACGTCGCACAGGAAAGTGCTGCGGCTGGCATCGTTCAGCCAGGCGCGCACCTGCGCGGCATCCACCTCGGGCACGCCATGACGGCGGGCCAGGCCGGCCGAGCGCTGCGCCAGGTCGGGCAGGTCCGCCGGCGCAACGGCGTCGTCGTAGCGGCGGCTGGCGCCGTGGTCCAGCTTGAAGTCCGCCAGGTACCAGCCCTGGGTGCCGTTCTCCAGCGCGTAGACCGGGTTGGGCACGCCCAGGTTGATGAGCGTCTGCGCGCCGATGATGCTGCGCGTGCGGCCGGCGCAATTGATCACGATGGTGGTGTTGGGGTCGCGCGCCAGCGTGTGGGCGCGCAGCGCCAGCTCGCCGTTCGGGCAGCAGACGCCGCCGGGAATGCTCATCTTCTGGTATTCGCTGTAGGGCCTGCCGTCCAGCACGATCAGGTCATCGCCGCGGCGCTGGCGTTCGGCCAGTTCGGCGGCGCTGATGCGCGGGGTGTGGAAAACTTCCTCGGCCAGTTCGCCGAAAGTCTTGCTCGGCACATTGACGCCGGCGAAGGCGGCGTAGCCATCGCGCTGCCATTGCGCGATGCCGCCGGCGAGGCGATAGACCCGCGTGTAGCCCAGCGCGCGCAAGGCCGTCGCCGCGCGCGCGGCGACGTCATCATCGCCGCCTTCGTCGTAGACCACCACGCGCACGTCGCGGCGCGGCGCCAGGCGCGCGATGTCGGCCTCGAGGCGGCTGAACGGCACGGGCGCCGCATAGAACAGGTGGGACTCGCCGTACTGGCCATGCTCGCGCACGTCCAGCAGCGCAATCTCGCCGCCGTCATGCAGCCAGCCCTTGAGGGTGTGCGAGTCGATATCGGCCAGTTTCAGGTCGGAATGGGAATGCATCGTTAAATCCGCAGGGAATCGGGGGAATGGGAGTTCGGGGCCGTCAGGGCGGGCCGCAATTGGCCGAATGCCTGTTCGAGGTCGGCGATCAGGTCGTCCGGATCCTCCAGCCCGATATGCAGGCGCAGCATGGCGCCATGCGGGGCGACGGGCAGGGATCGGGCCTTGGCCAGATTGACGGGAATCACCAGGCTTTCGAAGCCGCCCCACGAGGCCCCGATGCCGAACAGGCGCAGCGCGTCGATGGCGCGTTCCATGTCGGCGTCAGTGATGCCGGCGGCGAACTCCAGCGTCAGCAGGCCGTTGGCGCCCGTGCATTCGCGCTGCCAGACCGCATGCGCGGGATCGTCGGGCAGGGCCGGGCACAGCACGCGCGCCACGTCCGCCCTGCCCTGCAGCCACTGCGCCACGCGCAAGGCGCTGCGGGCGTGCTGCGCCATGCGCAGCGGCAGCGAACGCATGCCGCGCAGCACCAGGTAGGCGTCGTCGGCGCCGACGGTCTGGCCGAAGTCGATGCTGGCGCGTTCCAGCGCGCGCCAGGCGCGGGCATTGGTCACGACCGCGCCCATCATCACGTCGGCGTGGCCGCCCAGGTACTTGGTGGCGGCAAGGATCGAGATATCCGCGCCCAGCGCCAGCGGCTGGCACAGCAATCCCGACGCCCAGGTGTTATCCACAGCCAGCCAGCAATCGTGGCGCCGCGCCAGGTCGGCAAGCTGCCGCAGGTCTGGCATCTCGTAGGTCAGCGAGCCGGGCGACTCGGCATAGATCATGCGCGTGTTGGGACGCAGCAGCTGCGCCAGGCCGGCGCCGTCCGGCGGATAGAACGTGAATTCGATGCCCAGCCGCGCCAGGTGCTCGGCGCAGAAGCGGCGCACCGGTTCATAGACCGCGTCGGTCACCAGCACGTGGTCGCCGGCGCGCAGATAAGCCAGCAACACGACGGCGATGGCGGCCTGCCCCGTGGGATACAACTGCGCGCGATGGCCCTGCTCCAGCTCGACCAGCGCGTCTTCCAGCGCGTGCGTGCTGTCGGTGCCGCGCGCGCCATACGACGGCAGGCGTTCCTGTTCACGGCGGGCGCGGGTGTCACGCCAGGCCGCGACACTGTCGAACACATAGGTGCTGGCGCGCGTGACCGGGGTGTTGACCCAGCCGGCATGGGGACGCCCGGCGCGCAGCAGGCGCGTCGCGGGCCGCAGGGGCTTGTTCATGATGGTCAGCGGCGGGTCTGCACGCCGATCGGCATGACTTTGCAGGTGCCGGCGGCCAGGTCGAAGGCCAGACGCTCGGTCAGCGTCTCGAGGGCGCGGCCGTACATGTGCAGGTGGCGGATGACGCTGTCGCCCTGGATCTCGACGGCGTGGATGTCGTCGGGCATCAGCGCGATGCCGGCGCCCGGTCCCACCACCACGGTGCCGGTCTTTTCCAGGTGGCCCACGCCCGGCACCGAGCCATCGTCGGTGCGGTCGTAGACGTAGTTGTATTCCACCCCTTCCACGGCGGCGATACAGGCCCAGGTGGTGTGGTTGTGCGGCACGATCTGCTTGCCGGGCCGCATCACGTTCAGGTAGAGCGCGTAGCTCTTGTCGGCGTCTTCGCCGATCAGGTAGCGCGCCTGGCGCTCGCCCTCTTCCGGCGCCGGATAGCGGTCCTGGGCCCACCAGTCGGCATGGCCGGCCAGGCCGATCAGCTCGTCCAGCACGACCTTCAGGCTGTCGCGGTTCAGGCCCTTATTTCCTAAAGTATTTTTAATATTTCCGATGGCGCTGTCGATGCCCTGCTGCTGGGGGTGCGTGGTGCTCACAATGACTTTCCCTCTTGTTTCATGAGTTATTGCAGTCACTGTATCGCCGCACCGGGGCGCCAACAATTTAAATTGCCTTAATATTCCATAAGCATCCCTAATACTTTCGGCCTCGCCGCTCCCATGCGTAATCTCGATCTGGACCTGCTGCGCACGCTGACCGCGATCGCGCGCTACGAAACGTTTTCGGAAGCGGCCAACCGGCTGCACAAGACCCAATCGGCTGTGACGCAGCAGATGCAGCGGCTGGAAGCGGCCATCGGCCTGCCGCTGTTCGAGAAACAGGGGCGCAACAAGGCGTTATCCACGCACGGACGGCGCCTGGTCGAATATGCGCGCCACATGCTGGCCATCAACGATGAAGCGCTGCGCGCGCTGCAGGATGCGCCGCTGGAAGGCGACCTGCGGCTGGGCGCGCCGCTGGACGTGGCCGACACCATCCTGCCGACCCTGCTGACTCATATCGCGCGGTCCGCGCCGCGCGTGAAACTGGAGATCCGCACCGATCGCAGCCCGTTCCTGATGGACGCGTTGCGCGCCGGCGAGCTGGACCTGACCATCTCGACCCGCTTCGACCAGGAATTCGAGGGCGTGGCGCTGCGCACCTCGCCCACCGTGTGGCTGGCCTCGGCCGACTATGTGCATGACATCAACGCGCCGGTGCCGCTGGTGCTGGCCGACGAGCCCAGCATCTTCCGCCGCCTGGCGCTGACCGCGCTGGAGCAGGCGCAGGTGCGCTGGCACACCAACTACGTGGCGCCCAACCTGGTCGGCATCAAGGCCGCGCTGCGCGCGGGCCTGGGCGTGACGGCGCGCAGCGTGGAACTGCTGGCGCCGGAAATGCGGGTGCTGGGGGAAAAGGAAGGCCTGCCGCCCTTGCCGGACGTGACGTACTTCCTGTGGATAAGGCGGGATCTGATCAATCCGCTGACGCGGCAGGTCTACGACATGCTGCGCACCAGCCTGGGATTGGCGCACGGCGCGGACGCGCCGCCCAATCCCTGACGAAGGCGTGCAACGAAAGGGCCCGTTGCGCGCCGCCGTGCGCGGCGCTCAGTAGCGGTCGAAGCAGCGCTGCAGCGCCACGGGTTCGCGCGTGACGCACAAGGCCAGCATCAGCAGGACGCGGGCCTTTTGCGGATTGAGGTCGCCGGCGGCGACGAACCCCAGCACCGCGTCATCCAGTTCGACATCGCGCGCGACGAAACCGCTGCCGGTGCGGCTGGATCGCACCACCGCGACGCCGGCGGCGGCGGCGCGGGTCAGGGCGTCGATGGCCAGGTCGGTGGCGTTGCCATCACCCACGCCCGCCAGCACGATGCCGTCGGCCTGCCGCGCGATGAATTCGATGACATCGCCTTGCAAATCGGCGTGCGCATGGACGATGTCCACGCGCGGCCATCCGGCCTTTTCCAGCAATGCGAGTGAAAACTCGCTTTGTGTGGTGTGCGTGGTGGTGTTGCGCGAATAGAAGCACGGCGTGCCGCCATGCATCACGCCGGCGCGGCCGCGATTGGGCGAGGCAAAGGCGTTGATGCCGGCGCTGGCGATCTTCTGCAGCTCGCGGGCGTAGTGCACGTCTTCGTTCATGACGACCAGCGGCCCGCGGCCGCGCGCGTCGGGGTGGCGCGCCAGCGCCACGGCGTTGTACAGGTTCGCCGGGCCTTCGGCGCCCAGCGCGGTGGCCGGACGCATCGCGCCCACCAGCACCACCGGTTTGTCGTGCTGGATCACCAGGCTGAGGAAGTACGCGGTTTCCTCAAGCGTATCGGTGCCATGCGTGATGACGATGCCGGCCACCGACGGATCGGCGCACAGCGCATCGACACGGCGCGCCAGAGCGAGCCAGACATCGTGCGTCATGTTCTGGCTGCCGACGTTGGCGACCTGTTCGGCGCGGATGTCGGCCAGGCCGGACAGCTGCGGCACCGCCGCCAGCAGGTCGCTCACCGAGAACGAGCCCGACTTGTAGCCGGCGGACGTGGCGTCGGCCTGGGCGCCGGCGATGGTGCCGCCGGTGGCCAGGACCGCGACGACCGGCAATGCCTGCTCAGGCATCGACCACTCCCGACAGGCCTTGCCGTTCAAGCAGCGAATTCAGGTGTTCCCAGCCGTGGAAGTCGATGACGATCTGGCCCTTTTCCTTGGCGCCGACCTTCAGCGCCACGCGCGTGCCCAGATGGTCGGACAGCGCCTCTTCCAGGCGCGTCAGGTCGCGCGAGACGCCGTTGGCCTTCTTCTTGGGCGAGGCGGCGCTCTCGGCTTCCTTGGCAGTCTTGGCGACCAGCTTTTCGGCTTCGCGCACCGACAGGCGGCGCGCGATGATCTGGTTGGCCAGCTGGATCTGCGTGGCGGCGTCCACCGCCAGCAGCGCGCGCGCATGGCCCATGTCGACGTCGCCGGCCAGCAGCATGGTCTGCACCGCGGAAGCCAGGTTCAACAGGCGCAGCAGGTTGCTGGTGGCCGAGCGCGAGCGGCCGATGGCCTGGGCGGCTTGCTCGTGGGTCAGGCCGAATTCGTCCAGCAGGCGGCGCACGCCATGCGCCTCTTCCAGCGGGTTCAGGTCTTCGCGCTGGATGTTCTCGATCAGCGCCATGACGGCCGCGTTTTCGTCGGCGACTTCGCGCACCAGCACCGGCACTTCCTTCAGGCCGGCCAGTTGCGCGGCGCGGAAACGGCGTTCGCCCGCGATGATTTCGTAATGGCCGGGCGTATCGCCCAGCGCGCGCACAAGAATGGGTTGCATGATGCCTTGTGTGCGAATCGACTCGGCCAGCTCGCCCAACGCGCCCTCGTCCATGCGGGTGCGCGGCTGATACTTGCCGGCCCGCATCTTCGAAACAGGCAAGGTGGACGGCAGACCCTCGGGCTTGGCCGGAGCCTTGCCGATATTGTCGATAGCGGGCGCGTCGGCGCCCAGCAAAGCGTCAAGTCCGCGACCCAATCCCTTGGGTTTCTTGGTGGCCATAGTTAAATCCTCTTTCCTTCTGTTTTTGGTATCCCGAGCGGAGCTCAGGCGGCCGCCTGCTCGGCGGGCAGGCGGTACCAATACGCATAACAGTCTTTGAAACCGTAGCGGCCATACAAAGCGCGCGCGGCGGTGTTTTGCGGCTCCACCTGCAGATAGGCCGTGGTGGCGCCGTCTTCGACGCACACGGCCAGCAGATGCTCGACCAACATCGCGGCATGGCCCTTGCGCCGCTGCGCGGGGTCCGTCACGATATCGAACAGCCCCGCGAGATCGCCATCCCGCACGGCCATGCCGCCCGCCACGCATTCGCCGGCGGCGTCGAACGCCAGCACCGGCGAGATATCCACAGCCAGTCCCTCCAGGCGCGACTGATGCTCGGCGACATGCTCGGGCCGGGAATCGCGCATGCGTCCGACCGCCGCCGCGAAGCGGGCAGCGTCCACTGTCCTGAAAAGCAGATCGCCCCGGGCGGCCAGCCTGGGAGCGAGCGGCATGCTCATGACTCGGGTCTCTTCGGTGAGGAGGTAGCCCCGCGACGCCAGTTCGGCATCCAGGGCGAAATCGGGGCCGATGGAGGTCAGGCGCAGCACCATGGGCAAGCCATGGCGCGCGTACAACGTTGAACAATACGCCAGCCGCTCATCGAGCGGACGTGTGGATAACCCCAGCACATTGATGCTGCGTACCCGTTTGGCGGACGACGGCGCGAAACGCACCAGCCAGCCGTCGTAGAGCACCTGCGCGCGCACCGCGGTGGCATTGAGCGCGGCCTCTTCCAGCCGCACGCGCAGCCCGTCCCGCACGTCGACGGGCGGCGTGCGGGTATGGGGGGAGTCCGGGGACAGGCGCGTGACGGCGGACATGCGGGCGGCTTACTTGTTGAGTTCGCGAACGCGCTCGATCATTTCGGCGCCAAAAGAGATGTACGCCTGCGCGCCACGCGAGGCACGGTCGTACACCACGCCGGGCATGCCGTAGCTGGGCGCTTCGGCCAGGCGCACGTTGCGCGGCACCACGGTCTTGAAGACCTTGTCGCCGAAGTGCGATTCGAGCTGCGCCGACACCTGCTGCTGCAGGGTCATGCGCGGATCGAACATCACGCGCAGCAGACCGATGACGCGCAGGTCGTCGTTGATATTGCGGTGCACGCGCTTGATCGTGTTGACCAGGTCGGACAAGCCTTCGAGCGCGAAGTACTCGCACTGCATCGGAATGATGACGCCATGCGCCGCGGCCAGGCCGTTCAGCGTCAGCAGCGACAGCGTCGGCGGGCAATCGATCAGCACGAAGTCGTACTGGCTGCCGACCGTGTCGAGGGCGGCCTTGAGCTGGCGCTCGCGTTCATCCATCTGCACCAGGTCGATCTCGGCGCCGGACAGTTCGCGGTTGGCGGGCAGCACGTCGTAGCCGCCCGACTCGGAGCGCACGCGCGCCTGCTCGATGGTGGCTTCGCCGATCAGCACCTGGTACAGATTCGACTCGAGCGAATTCTTGTCGATGCCGCTGCCCATGGTGGCGTTGCCTTGCGGGTCCAGGTCCACCAGCAGCACGCGTTGCTTGTGCGTGGCCAGCCCGGCCGCCAGATTGATGGCGGTGGTCGTCTTGCCGACACCGCCCTTCTGGTTGGCGATGCAGAAAACGCGGGCGGTCGAGCTGGGGGGTAAGTTCTTCATAGGGTTCCTTGACTGCGGCGCATCCAGATCAGGCAGCGTTCTGCTTGCAGCTCCGGCACACGGAGCGGCTGAATATGGTCGACTTGCCATTCCCCACGCGCATGCAGCGCCTGGATTTCATCATCCGGGACCTTGCCCTTCATGGCGACGAGGGTACCACCGTTGTCCACATGTCTGCCCGCGAGCATCGCAAAATCCTCCAAGGAGGCGAATGCGCGCGACGTCACAATGTTGCAGCCGGCGGGTTCCAGTGTTTCGATGCGCGCGTGGCGCGCCTGCAGGTTGGGCAGCGCCAGCGCGCCGCTCATCTGCCGGACGAATGCGGTTTTCTTTTCAACGGCGTCGATGCAGGTCACCGACCACTCGGGCCGCATGACCGCCAGGACGACGCCAGGCAGTCCGCCGCCGGAGCCGACGTCGTAGACCTTGGCCGGCGTGCCGGGCGCGCCCAGCGCTTCGCTGAACGGTCCCACGGCGGCCAGGCTGTCGAACAGATGCTGCACCAGCATCTGTTGCGGATCGCGGATGGCGGTCAGGTTGTAGGTCCGGTTCCAGCGCTGCATCTGCGCCAGGTAGTCGAGCAGCTTGGCGGCCGCGGCGGCATCCGCCTGCAGTCCGAGTTGCTCGAAGGCATGCGAGAGGCGGCCGGCCATGTCCGCGCCGGCCGGTTGGGGATGGGCGCTCATGCGGCTTGCTTGCGCGAGCCGTAGTGCAGGCGCTTCAGGTGGATCAGGAGCAGCGAGATCGCCGCCGGCGTCACGCCAGAAATACGGGCGGCCTGGCCGATGGTCTCGGGGCGATGCGTCTTGAGTTTCTGGCGCACTTCGAACGACAGGCTGGTCACGGCGTCGTAGTCGACGTCGGCCGGAATCGGCTGCTGTTCGTGCGCGATCTGTTTCTGTACTTCGTCTTGCTGGCGGGCGATGTAGCCGGCGTACTTGACCTGGATCTCGACCTGTTCGGCCAGGACTTCGTCCTCGACCACGCCCGGACCGGCCAGCAGCGTGCCGTCGGTGTTGCGGGCGGCCATCAGCGCTTCATAGGAAACATTGGGCCGTTTCAGCAGGTCTGCAAGTGAGTACTCACGTTCGATCGCCTTGCCCAGCAGCGGTTCGGCCACTTCCAGCGGCAGCACGCGCGGATTGACCCACGACGATTTCAGGCGCTCGACCTCGGCCGCGACGGCGTCGCGCTTGCGGTTGAAGGCATCCCAGCGGGCGTCGTCGACGATGCCGAGCTGGCGGCCGATCTCGGTGAGGCGCAGGTCGGCGTTGTCTTCGCGCAGGCTCAGGCGGTATTCGGCGCGCGAGGTGAACATGCGGTACGGCTCGGTCACGCCGCGGGTGACGAGGTCGTCCACCAGCACACCGAGGTAGGCCTCGTCGCGCCGCGGCGTCCAGGGGTCGCGGCCGAGCGACGACAGGGCGGCGTTGACTCCGGCCAGCAGGCCTTGGGCCGCGGCTTCTTCGTAGCCGGTGGTGCCGTTGATCTGGCCGGCGAAGTACAGACCGGAGATCGCCTTGGTTTCCAGCGTGCTCTTCAATCCACGTGGATCGAAGTAGTCGTATTCGATGGCGTAGCCGGGGCGCAGGATGTGCGCGTTCTCCAGGCCGGGCAAGGAATGGATCAGGTCCAGCTGCACATCGAAAGGCAGGCTGGTGGAAACGCCGTTCGGATAGACCTCGTGCGTGTCCAGCCCTTCGGGCTCCAGGAAGACCTGGTGCGATTCCTTGTCGGCGAAGCGATGGATCTTGTCTTCGATCGACGGGCAGTAGCGCGGGCCAACACCCTCGATGACGCCGCTGTACATCGGCGAGCGGTCCAGGCCGCCGCGGATGATGTCGTGGGTGTGGGCGTTGGTGTGCGTGATCCAGCACGGCAGCTGCCGCGGGTGCATGGCCACGTTGCCCATGTACGAGAACACCGGAATCGGATCCAGGTCGCCCGGCTGCTCTTCCAGGATGCTGTAGTTGATGCTGCGGCCGTCGATGCGCGGCGGCGTGCCGGTCTTCAGACGACCTTGCGGCAACTGCAGTTCCTTGAGGCGCTGCCCCAGCGAAATGGCCGGGGGATCGCCGGCACGGCCGCCGGAATAGTTCTGCAGTCCCACGTGGATCAGGCCGTTCAGGAACGTGCCGGCGGTCAGGACCACCGTTTTCGCCCGGAACTTCAGGCCGACCTGGGTAACGGCGCCGACCACGCGGTCGCCCTCCACCATCAGATCCTCCACCGCCTGCTGGAACAACCAGAGGTTGGGCTGGTTCTCCAGGCGGCCACGGATGGCCTTGCGGTACAGCACCCGGTCCGCCTGCGCGCGGGTAGCGCGCACGGCCGGGCCCTTGGAGCCGTTCAGGATACGAAACTGAATCCCCGCCTCGTCCGTCGCCAGTGCCATGGCACCGCCAAGGGCATCGACTTCTTTGACGAGATGGCCCTTGCCAATCCCGCCGATGGAGGGATTGCAGGACATTTGGCCTAGGGTCTCGATGTTGTGAGTCAGCAGCAGCGTCTGGGCACCAGTACGTGCCGCAGCCAGCGCCGCTTCGGTACCGGCGTGGCCGCCACCGACGACGATGACATCGAATTCGCGGGGATAATCCATGATGGGGAGATAAGAGAGCGTTCGGTGCTCATTATAGAGGCAGGGTGTGCATGTTTCACGTGAAACATGGTTCGGTGCAGCAATGGAGGCAGTAACACTTGCCCTCGTGTGCAGATTGGCAACGAGGAAGGGTGGATCGGCGTTTGAATATGTCGGCATCTGCCGCTGTTAGCGGGTGATGTTTCACGTGGAACACCTGATACCCACGGTGAGTCGGGGCGATGTTTCACGTGAAACATGGCAGACTGCCGGGCCAGTTGCAGTGTCCAATACCGTTCATCAAAGACATCCTGGCCTGAGCTGAGACTAGGCTCTCGTCGCCTGAAGTCTCCCCTGCCCTAGCACTCGCTACATGACTGCCTGATGTTTCACGTGAAACATGTGAGGGGGGGTGAGCCACGTATGAAGGATTTCCAACTCGGCCAGTACGGGGATTCCGGTCAGGCAACTGCCGATGCATCGATAGTCCACCCCTCATCGGTTGCCCTACTTCACCCTCGATAACTGCCAATGTTTCACGTGAAACATCGCTTCATAGCGCACCGTCGGCCAAGGATACATGCCCCCTAGCAAGCTGGCGAACAAAGCTGCAACTCAAAAGACCGGTGCTTTGATTCGATGTTTCACGTGAAACATGCCGCACCTGAACCTTAGATTCGGTGCTCCAACCAGCTACCGGACCGAACACCGATAGCTGTTTCACGTGAAACATAGCGAGAAGCTCATCAATCCCGGGAAACCCATCGCATTGAAAATGCCACGGAAGCAAGCACTTCATCTTCTGGATTCCCCTCAAGCCTGCCCGATAAGGGAGGAACGAGACTCCCGTAGCTCAACGGAGCGGAGCCTGGGTTCATGCAGAAAAAAAGCTTTTTACCACCCCTACCCTACCCCTATCCCCAAAACATCATCATTTTCCTGTTCCACGTGAAACAGCACGTCGATTCAATTCAACTTGCGTGCCCTGAATCTCACAATCTTCACCATCGCATTCGCAGCTATCCGCCTTGAATATCTCCCGTCATTCAGCTGAAACACTAAGCCCCTATGAAAAATCCATCACGTCGATCAACAGCCACAAGTCGGGACCCGCAAGTACATCGCCCGGAAATGGTGTGAATGGAAATCGAGTTCACGCGGAACGCCAGAGCAACGCCAGCCCGCTCGCACTTTATGCACAAAGCCATCCACAGCCATGAACGCCTCCCATGGCCTGGGTTTCACGTGGAACAACTTTGGGGATAACTCGGAGAGGCGACGGACGCAAGAAGTGGAAAATGCGGGCCCGAGGTGACCCGAGGGGGAATTACCCAGATTGCGGAAAGCGCACAAATTCACAACGCGCTACCTGGGAAAGGCAGGCCACAAGCGCGAAATTGCCATGCCTGCAACGTCTGCGATCTGCCCGCCAGGTATACCCGGGACGATACAGAAAGAGGGAGAAAAAACGGTGGAAAAGATTGTGGATAAGCTGCCGCTATCGATTCGATAAGCGCCGCCAAAACCCGAATCCCAAAGTCGCCGCGGAAAAACAAATCTGTCTTTGCTCCGGCCGCGCAGGTGGGACATTGCCGCGACTTCACGGGGAACTTCAAACCCGGTCAAAAGTCCAACCGCGCCTTAAGCGGAAGCCAGCACCTTATTCACATATTTATCCCGTGCCGCCGGTTCGCATCGCGCGGCTGTGCACAAGTCGTGGCAGGACGCTTGATCGGACAATCATCTTGCCCGTCCTGGAAGCTTCGCGCCATCATCCATTCGGCTGACACGCTTCCATCCCCACGGCCAACTCGCCGCCAACTGTGGAAAACTCGTTGGCGGAAAATCCCGGCGAGAATTCGCCTTCACATGAAATCCACAGCCAGGCGGTCCGATGCAAAAGCCGACGACAGCACGCCGCCGGCCGATCCGGAAAACCCGGTTTTCGACTCGCTATCCCCATTTCTATCCACAGGCTGAGCACCCACCTTTTGGCTATCCAAGGTGTCATTCTGTGCATAACCGGGATGGGGATATCTTTGTGAACAACCACGGCGCGAAAGGACAAAAATGCGTCATGACGAGCATCAATGCTTCCCCGCCCGCACCGGATTCAGCGCCGCCATGCATGCGAGAAAACGCCGTAAGCGCCCGGTTTTCCTAGGGAAACACGCTGTTTCTCATGAAGCGCGCCCTGGCAGGAAGGGGCGCAACGATGACATGTGAATCACGATTCCACGTCGATCGATCTTTCCAGAAATTGTGCAAAACTACCTCGCGCAAAAGCGGTGTGCTTCATTACTGCGCAGCGCAATGCACATGCCCGAAAATAATTATCCACAAACTTATCCAACGCTCGAGGATATGTTAGTAATCACTAACATCATGGCGAGAACGGGCCATGGAAACCCACGCCGCAAATGAAACAACGCCCCAGACCGCGAGGTACTGGGGCGTTGTAGCCAGGCCAAGCCTGGCGGACGGGAAATTGGGATTTCCCGATTTAGAGCGGGCGAATTTCGGCCGCTTGAGGTCCTTTCGGACCATCCTTGACTTCGAATTCGACTTCCTGCCCTTCGTTCAGGCTGCGATAGCCGCGGCCCTGGATGGCGGAAAAGTGTGCGAAAACGTCGGTGCCACCGGCATCCGGCGTAATGAAACCGTAACCCTTGTCAGCGTTGAACCACTTGACTTTGCCCTTCTGAGCCATTTTCCTAGCGTCCTGTAATTAACGAAATGCAATGAATCAAGGACGCCGTGAGAACTGAACGACCGGTAGGGATACCTGCGTTGCTGCTGCGTTCTCGCATGCCGCAAAAGCGGCAGAACAAGTCCGCGCGCTGCTTGAATCAACTGCGGAACCAGCATACTCATCCCGCATTACAGACTCATATAGTTGTTTTCCCCAATGTCGTATTTTTCTGACTGGAACGCCAGTACCGCTACGCGGAATTTGCCTGCCGCCGCGCCAGAAACGCGTACATCGGACCCGTCACGATCACCACGAACACCATGCGCGATACGTGGAATGCGGTCACCACCGGCACGCCCAGCTGCAGCACCTTGGCGGTGATCGCCATCTCCGCGATGCCGCCCGGCGTAGTGCCCAGGATCAGCGTCGGCACCGGCGCCGCGGACCACAACGACAACAACGCGCCCAGGCCGAACGCCAGGGCCAACGCGATCACCGTGAACACCGCCACCGCCGCGATGAAGCGCGGCGCCGCGCGGAAAAAGTCCGGCCGATAACGATCCCCCAGCGACCAGCCGATGAAGAGCTGGCCGATCTTCGGCACGAAATCCGGCAACGCCGACAATTCGATGCTGCTGGCCGTCAGGATCATCGCCACCAGCATCGGCCCCAGCACCCACGGATTGGGCAGGCGCAGCTTCATGAAGCACAGGCCGCCAACGCAGGTCAGCGCCACCAGCGCGGCCAGACCGGCACCATGCACGGTTCTGGGCCCGGGCACCGTCGGGTCGATGCCCGCGACACCCCACCACTGGAAAATGAACGGCACCGTCACCACCACCAGCAACACGCGCACGCTGTGCGCCGTCGCCACGCGGTCGATACGGGCGCCATGGCGTTCCGCCAGGCTGGCCATTTCGCTGGCGCCGCCCATGGCCGACGAGAACCACGCCGTCTTGAAATCGGCATCGGTGTAGCGCCGCAGGATGGCCGTGCCGATGAACGCCAGCCCCAGCGCGAACAGCATGCCGACGATGATGGGACCGGCATTGCTACCGATGTGCCCGATCACCTGCGGCGTGAAATACAGGCCCAGCGACGTGCCGATGACCCACTGCCCGGCATTGCGCGCCGGCCGCGGGCAGACCGTGCCGCCGCCCGCGATCCGCACCGCCGCCGTCAGCAGCAACGCGCCCAGCATCCACGGCAACGGCAAATGCATCCACAGCGCCAGCAAGGCGCCCGTCAACGCGATCGCCAGGCCGCCGACGACCCTCCACAACATGTTTTGAACCACGATACCGCCCACGCCAATAAGCTCATGAGAAAACCGAATTATGAGTTAGTGGGATACTTACGAAAACTCTCTTGCACACCCAGCGTTCCACTTCGCGTCCACCATGATCCGATCCAAACTTCCCGACGTCGGCACCACCATCTTCACCGTGATGAGCCGCCTGGCCATCGAGCACAAGGCCATCAACCTGGGCCAGGGCTTTCCGGACTTCGATCCCGATCCCGCGCTGTGCGCGCTGGTCAGCAAGGCCATGGCCGACGGCCATAACCAATATCCCTACATGCCCGGCGTAGCGCCGCTGCGCGAAGCCATCGCCGCCAAGACGCAGGCCCTGTATGGCCGCGCCTACGATCCGGAAACCGAGATCACCGTCACCAGCGGCGCCACCGAGGCGCTGATGGCCACCGTGCTGGCCGCGGTCAACAGCGGCGACGAAGTCGTCGTCATCGAGCCCTGCTACGACTCCTACCTGCCGGCCATCCGCCTGGCCGGCGGCACCGCGGTGCCGGTGCCGCTGCGCGCGCCCACCGCCGAGGATCCTTACTACCGCATCGACTGGCAGCGCGTGCGCGACGCCATCACGTCCAAGACCCGGCTGCTGATGCTGAACTTCCCGCACAACCCCACCGGGGCGGTGCTGGACGACAGCGACCTGGACGCGCTCGAAGCCATCGTGCGCGACACCGGCGTGCTGCTGGTGTCGGACGAGGTCTACGAACACATCGTGTTCGACGGCAAGCCGCACGCCAGCATCGCGCGCCGCCCGCTGCTGGCGGAGCACGCGTTCGTGATCTCGTCGTTCGGCAAGACCTATCACACCACCGGCTGGAAGATCGGCTACTGCTGCGCGCCGCGCCAGCTCAGCGCCGAGCTGCGCAAGGTGCACCAGTTCATGGTGTTCACGGTGCCCTCGCCGATGCAATTCGCGCTGGCCGAATTCATGCGCGATCCCAAGCCCTACCTGGAGCTGCCGGCGTTCTACCAGGCCAAGCGCGACCGCCTGTCGCAAGGCCTGGCCAAGACGCGTTTCAAGCCGCTGCCCAGCCCCGGCACGTTCTTCCTGCTGGCCGACTACAGCGAAATCTCCAAGCAGAACGAAGCGGACTTCGCGCGCGACCTGACGGTGCGCCACGGCGTCACGGTGATTCCCGTTTCGGCCTTCTACCAGAAGCCCGACGCGGCCGAATCGAACCATCGCATCGTGCGCTTCTGCTTCGCCAAGAAAGACGCCACGCTCGATGCCGCGCTGGAGCGCCTGGCACAGGTCTGACGACGCGACGCACGCATCAAGACAACGCGCCCCGATGGGGCGCTTTTCTTTTGTCTCGACCACAAATACGGCGATAAAGAAAGGAGCGCCGCGGCGCGGAACCCGTCACACCGGTTCGGCGGCAACCTTCCTGGCCCGGCGCACGCGGCGCAGGATCTGCGGCACCACCACCACGGCGATCGCGGCGGTCCACAACGTGATGGCGACGGGGCTGGCGAACAGCACCGACACGTTGCCGTCGGTCATCGACAAAGCGCGGCGCAGGTTCTGTTCCATCATGTTGCCCAGCACCACGCCCAGCACCAGCGGCGCCATCGGCACGCCGAACTTGCGCAGGAAGTAGCCGATCGCGCCAATGCCCGTCACCAGCAGCAGATCGAACGTGCCGGCGTTGATGGCATACACGCCGATGTAGCTGATGCACAGGATGCCCGGCACCATCAGCCAGCCCGGCACCGACAGCACCTTCGAGAACAGCCGCACCATCGGCACGTTCATGACGAACAACAGCACGTTGGCCACGAACAGCGACGCGATCAGGCCCCACACCAGTTCCGGCTTGGTGTCGAACAGCACCGGGCCCGGCGTGATGTTGTAGAGCGTCAGCGCCCCCATCATCACCGCGGTGGTGCCCGAGCCCGGCACGCCCAGCGTCAGCATCGGCACGAACGAACCGATCGCCGACGACGTGGCGGCGGCTTCCGGCGCGACCAGGCCGCGCATGTCGCCCTTGCCGAACTTGGCGTCCGGATCCTTGGCTTCGATGATGCGTTTTTCCTGCGAGTAGGCCACGGCCGCGGCCACGCTGGCGCCAGCGCCCGGCAATACGCCGACGCCGAAGCCGACCAGCGCGCTGCGCACCACGCTCCACCAGGTGAAGGCCAATTCCTTCAGGTTGAACAGCTTGCGGCCGCTGGGCTTGACCTCGACGCTGTGGCCCGCCATCACTTTTTCAAGCATCTCCAGCATCTCGCTGACCGCGAACAGCGCGATCACCACGACCACGAAATCGATGCCATCGGCCAGGTGCACGGAGTCGAAGGTATAGCGGTATACGCCCGAGTTCGCATCCACGCCGATGACCGAGATCGACAAGCCGATCATGGCCGCCAGCACACCCTTGATGGGTTGCTTGCCGAGTAGGCTGGTGAGGCAGCAGAAGGCGAAGATCATCAGCACGAAGTACTCGGCCGGACCGAATGCCAAGGCCCATTTGGCCAGCAGCGGCGCCAGCAGGATGATGCCCACCACCGACACGATCGCGCCGAAGAAGGCGGACCACGCCGACAGCGACAACGCGACGTTGGCCAGGCCCTGGCGCGCCAGCGGATAGCCGTCCAGCGTGGTCATGATGGCGCTGGCCTCGCCCGGCACGTTCAGCAGGATCGAGGTGATGCGGCCGCCGTATTCCGCGCCCACGTACACCGCCGCCAGCAGGATCAGCGCGGTCTCGGGCGGCAGGTTCATGGCGAAGGCGATCGGGATCAGCATCGCCACGCCGTTGATGGGCCCCAGGCCCGGCAGCACGCCCACCATGGTGCCGAAGAACGAGCCGATCGCGGCCACCAGGATGTTGTTCCACGACAGCGCGACGCCAAAGCCGATCGACAGATGATCGAGGATTCCGCTCATATCAGGTTCTCCAGCAGACCACCGGGCAGGACCACGTCCAGCACCTTGTCGAACAACACGAAGAAGAAGACGCTCATGACCACGCCGCCGAGCGCGCACTTGGCCCAGCCGCCGCCGAACAGGCGGCCGACGAACACCGTCATCAGCGAGGTCGCGATGATGAAGCCGAGCCACTGGAACAGGAACGCGTAGGCGGCGGCAAACGCCACCATCAGCGCGATGCGGCCGTTGGCGCCGGCGGGGTTGGGTTCGACCGTGTTGCCGCCCTTGTAGGCCAGCCGCAATCCGCACAGGCCGATGATCAGCGCCAGCAGCATCGGGAAGGCGCGCGGCCCCACCGGTTCGTAGGCGAACGGGGCCTCGATGCCCCACCCCGCCCAGGTCATGAAGGCCGCCAGCAGCAACGCCGCGATGCCCAGGATTCGATCGTTCATGATTGGCGGCCTACTTCTTGACCAGGCCGAAGGAGCCGGCCAGTTCAGCGTACTGCTTGACCTGTTGCTTCACGTAGGCGTCCAGGTCGGCGCCCGTCTTGTTGAAGGGGAACAGGCCCTGCTGTTCGCGCAGCTTGGCGAACTCGGGCGCCTCGGTGACGCGGTTGAAGGCGTTGACCCAGAACTGGTAGTCGGCGTCCGACACCTTCGGGCCCACGTAGAAGCCGCGGATGATGGGCCAGACGATGTCGTAGCCCTGCTCTTTCGCGGTCGGCACGGTGCCGAGCTTGCCCGGCAGGCGCTGGTCGTTGAACACCGCCAGCACGCGGATGGGGGCGCCGCCCTCGAGCATGGTGAAGGCTTCCGCGGCGTCGCCCATGTAGGCCTGGATGTGGCCGCCGCGCAGCGCGGTGACGGCCTCGCCGCCGCCTTCGAAGGCCACGAAGCGCATCTTCTTGAAATCGACCCCGGCCGCCTTGGCGGTCAGCGCGGCCTTCATCCAGTCCTGGCTGCCCACGGTGCCGCCGGCGCCCAGCACGATCTTGGTCGGATCCTGCTTGAAGGCCTCCATCAGGCCCTTGAGGTCGGTGTACGGCGAATCGTTGCGCACCACGGCCACGCCGTAGTCGGTGCCGATGGCCGCCAGCCAGCGCACGTCGTCGACGTTGTACTTGCCGAACTTGCCTTGCGCCAGGTTGAGCAGCGAACCACCCGAGAACGCGACGATGGTGCCGGGCTCGTTGGGGTGCTGGGCCACGATGTTGTTGTAGGCCACGGCGCCGATGCCGCCCGGCATGTAGACGATGCGCATGGCGCTCTTGAGCGCCCCGCTCTGCTTGAGGCCTTCGGTGGCCAGGCGGCAGGTCAGGTCGAAACCGCCGCCGGGCTGGGCGGGGGCGATGCACTCGGGGCGGCGCGGCTCGTCGGCGGCATGGGCGGCGCCCAGGGACAGGGTGATCGCGCCGAGGGCCGCGACGGCGGCCAGGCGCAGCTTGAGGCTGGTCTGCATTCTTGCGTCTCCGAATTTATAGGTCTAGGCATGGCTGGCGATCCCGGCGGTGTTCCGCCGGTCCCGGGGTCCAGCGGATGCCACCGTACAAAATCGAAGCTTTCCAAAAGCTTTCAAAAATCGCCGTTTTCTGGGTGCGACGCAACATTCGTGGCCGTTTTCAGGGAAAACACCAGCGAGGCGCGCAGGCCCGGCCCGGGAATCCGGTTCTCCAGCACCAGGCGAGCGCCCAGCAGCTCGGCGATGGTGCCGACGATGGCCAGCCCCAGTCCGGCGCCCGGCTTGTTCTTGCCGGCGGCGCCGCGGCGAAAACGCACGCCGGCGCGGGCGATGTCCTCGGCCGACATGCCGGGACCGTCGTCCTCCACCGTCAGCCAGGCCTGGCCGGGCTGGTTGCGGACCTGCACCGTGACCATGCCCCCGGGGGCGGTGTAGCGGATGGCGTTGTCGACCAGGTTGCTGACCGCCTCCCGCAGCAGCCAGTCGGCGCCGTTGACCACCACCGGACCGGTTTCGGCGTCCAGGCCGATGTCCAGCTGACGGGCGCGGGCGGTCGGCAACAGGCCGCGGATCACCCCGTGGGCCAGTTCGGCCAGGTCGACCGGTTCGGGCGCGAAACCGGCTTCGGGCAGGGAAGCGTCCTTGGCGCGCGCCAGGGCCAGCATCTGGTTGGTGGTGCGTACGGCCCTGTCCAACCCCTCCTGCATCGCCAGAAGGGCTGTACGGACCTCCTGGGGGCATGTTTCGCGCAAGGCATACGCGGTCTGGGTCCGCAAGACCGACAGCGGCGTACGCAACTGATGCGAGGCGTCGTCCAGGAACTGGCTCTGGACCCTCGCCTGAGCCGCGTAGCGGGCCATGTGGAGGTTTACGGCCGCGACCAGGGGTAGGACCTCCCCTGGCATCTCCGACGCGCTGACGGGGCTTAAATCGTCCGCAGAGCGCCTTTCCACTTCCTGCTTCAGGCGCTGCAGGGGACGCAGGGCCATGAAAACCCCCAGGACGATCACCAGGACGCTGATCAGGATCACGGCCAGGTCGCGCTCGACCGAGCGCACCAGCACCTGGTGCAGGAACGCCTGGCGGCTCTGCAGCCCCTCGGCGACCTGCACGATAACCCGTCCCCCTTTGTTCGCATAGAGCGGCGGATCCATCGTCCGCGCCAGCGCGGCGACCCGTACCGGGGTGCCCAGGTAGGTCGCGTAGAAAAACTGGGCCTCGCCGGATTCCAGCGGCTGGGTCGGCATGGGCAGCCCGGGATGGCCGATTTCGGCCAGCCCGTCCTCGGTGGCCACGCGGTAGAACACGCTGCCATTGGCCGTCAGCTCGAAAAATTCCAGCATCAGGTAGGGCTGTTCCATGGCTAATCCACCGCTGGCTGTGGATATGTTGTGGTCGATCGCGCGCAGCGCGCCAGCGAGCGACCGGTCATAGGCGATATCGACCTGGTTTCGCAGCTGGTGGTTGGACAGCCAGAGCGCGCCGACCATCACCAGCACCAGGGTCGGGATCAACCACCAGAGCAACTGCGTTTTCAGGGTCCGGTTGCGGCTTTTTTTCCTGGAAACCAGGGTTTTTTCCGGAAAACTAGTTGTCAACAGCGTTCTCCAGGCAGTAGCCCATGCCGCGCATGGTGGTGATCTGCACGCCGGTTTCCGCCAATTTTTTGCGCAACCGGTGCACCAGCACCTCGATGGCCTCGAGGTTGATGTCGGCATCGTCGGTCACGATCCGATCCAGGATCTGCTGCTTGTTGATCGGTTCGCCGCTTTTCTGGATCAACACCCGCAGGACCGCGTGTTCACGTGGGGATAACTGCAAAGCCTGTCCGGAGACCGTGAATTTTTGCGCGGAAGTCTCGAAAACCAGGTTTCCCAGGGTGAGTCGCGGATGGTCGCGGCCACGGCTGCGGCGTACCAGTGCGATCAAACGCGCTTCCAACTCTTCCACAACAAACGGTTTCGGCAGGAAATCGTCCGCGCCTTCGTGAAGTGTCCCGATTTTTTCGGCCAGTGAATCGCGCGCGGTCAGGACCAGCACCGGCGTACGGTCGTCTCGCGCGCGAATCTTCGCCAGCAAGGTATGGCCATCCATGCCCGGCAGTCCCAGGTCGAGGATGACCGCATCGAATTCTTCGACCGCCAGTCTTCTTTCGGCGACCAGGCCGTCGTCAGCCCAGTCGACCACGAAGCCCGCATGCCGGGCCAGGCTTCTTGAGAGCCAGCGAGCAAGTTCGGCTTCGTCTTCTATGAGAAGGATGCGCATGGACGGAGTCCGGGGGGGCGTGGCTGGGAGATAGGAGAAAGCATGTTTGTCTTTTCCCTGTATTTCTCTTTATATAAAGACTAATGATTAATAAGGCCTGTGGATAACTACCTTAACCTTGGAAACCTGTTTTTTTTCATCAGGTTGCGAGCGTTTTTGGCTGTGCAAGAACTCTGTGTGGGAAAAGAGTCGAAGTTGGACAAGATTTCGGACCCGGTCGAAAACCCCCGCTTGTTCAACTTGCCTCCACACAATGTGCACAACCTGCCGCCTTAGGAGTTATCCACAGCCCTTTTCTGCCGAACCGGGTCGGGAAGCGGCACTTTTACCCCGAAAAAACGCCCCTTGCCTACCCTGGTTTTCGCCCCTTTCCAGGCCCGTAAAAGCCCCTGGAGGCGCAGCTGGAATTGGCCACGTGAGGGGTGGCGCCCCCGTGCGGTTGACGTTGTGCTGAACAAAAAGTGAGCAGATTTCCGCCGTAGAATTCCGCCCATGGCACGACAACTCAGAATCAAAAAACCGGCCTGGGCGACCTGGCTGAGGGGCCATTTGCTGGCCGACAACCTGCCCGCGACCCTGTGCGCGGCCGCGCTGATGGGACTGGCCGGCGCGCTGGCGACGGTGATCTTTCGGGAATTGCTGGGCTGGATCCAGATGGTGCTGGGCGGGGTCGATTCGCCGCACGGCATGGTGTCGCTGGCGCGCGGGATGTCGCTCTGGGAACGGTTTCTGCTGCCGGCGGCCGGGGGCGCGATCGCGGGGTTGATCCTGCAGGCGGCCGCCCGGCGCCTGCCGCCGCGAGGGGCCGCCGACTACATGGAAGCGATTGCCATCGGCCGCGGCGTGATCGGTTTTCGCCAGACCGTGGCGCGCAGCATTTCTTCTTTGTTTTCAATTGGTTCGGGCGCATCGATCGGCCGTGAGGGGCCGATGGTGCAGTTGGCGGCGATGTTCTCGTCGCTGTCGGGCCGCTACCTGGTCCTGCCGCCTCGGCATTTGCGGCTGCTGGTGGCCTGCGGCGCCACCGCGGGGATCACGGCCGCCTACAACGCGCCGATCGCCGGCGCGCTGTTCATTTCCGAGATCGTCTACGGCGCCATTTCGTCGGCGACCCTGGTGCCGCTGGTGGTGTCATCGGTGGTCGCCAACATCGTGACGCGTCAGATCCTGCACTACGACGCGGTCTTTCATATGCCGCCATTCGAGTTCGTGTCGGGCTGGGAAGTGGTCAATTACCTGGGGCTGGGCCTGATCGCCGGGATGGTGGCGCCGCAATTCCTGCGGTTTCTCGATGGGTCGAAGGCGCTGTTTCGCCGCCTGACCCTGCCGCTGTGGGCCAAGATGGCGCTGGGCGGACTGGTGGTCGGTGCCCTGTCGGTGTTCAAGCCCGAGGTCTGGGGCAACGGCTACAGCGTGGTCAACAGCATGTTGCATACCGAATGGGCCTGGCAGGCGGTGGCGGCGATCCTGCTGTTCAAGATCGTGGCCACCGGCGCCAGCGTTGGCTCCGGCGCGATCGGCGGCGTGTTCACGCCGACCCTGTTCGTGGGCGCGGCGGTCGGGGCCCTGTATGGCTCCGGCCTGCATGCGTTGTTTCCCGCTGGCGACCTGTCGGCGGTGTCGAGTTATGCGGTGGTCGGCATGGGGGCGCTGCTGGCGGCCACGACCTATGCGCCGCTGATGTCGATCTTGATGATCTTCGAGATGACGTTGAGCTATGAGGTGATGTTGCCGCTGATGCTGGCGTGCATCACCGGCTTCGTGATCGCGCAACGCATCCGGCCGGATTCGGTGTATGCGAAATCGCTGGCGAGCAATCGAATTGCGCGGGAAGCGTTGAGGGCCGCGCCGTTGCCGGCCGACAAGATAAAGGATGCCTGATTGGCGCTTTTTTCTGATGAAATAGCTTGAAGAATAAGTGTAAGCAAAAGCTCATATTTAGAGTTTGGCATTGGAGTGGCAATGAAGATTGGCGCAGGAAAGATGGTGGAAACTGGAAGGTGGTGGAAATAGGATGTACGGGATGGAACTCCGATGTGGGCTTCGTGAGAAATAAGCGAGTAATTATTCATATATTTTCGGGGCCTGGATCGACACGTTGTCCGACAGCATGCAGTCCGCTTCGCGAGCCAGCGCCTGCACGGCGCGGATGCCGTCTTCGTCTTTCAGCACGAGTGCCTGCCCTTAAGTGATGCGCATCCGGAATGGCTCCCTGCCAAAAAAGGGTGTAAATGGGTGAGAAAACAGTTCGAGGGAAATGCTTTGGGTGTAAATGGGTATATTATTGGTGCGCATGATCCGTACAGATTCTCTTTTGATCACTCCCGAGATCCTCGGCCTAGTTGCAGGCATAGACGAGTTCAAGGGCGCGTGGCGTGCCTTGGGCACGCTGGCGCCTGACCGCTTATCTGCACTGCGGCGGGTTGCCACTATCGAGAGCATCGGTTCCTCGACCCGGATCGAGGGCAGCAGACTGTCGGATCGAGACGTCGAACGTCTGCTTTCAAATTTGCAGATCAAGTCGTTCGAGACCCGTGACGAACAGGAAGTGGCGGGTTACGCCGAGGTCATGGAACTGGTGTTCTCCTCCTGGCAGGAGATCACGTTGACCGAGAACCATGTTCGCCAGTTGCATCGGGACTTGCTGATCCACAGCAATAAGGACGCCTGGCACCGGGGCCACTACAAGACAACCGTCAACAATGTGGCCGCATTTGACGAAGACGGCAAGCCGCTAGGCGTGGTGTTCGAAACCGCCACGCCGTTCGATACGCCGCGCCTCATGACCGAACTCATCGCGTGGTACAACGAGGAACGACGCGCTGGACGTCTGCATCCGCTGTTGTTGATCGGTATCTGGGGAGTGGTGTTCCTGGAGATCCATCCGTTTCAGGACGGCAACGGTCGCCTGAGTCGAGTGTTGACCAGCTTGCTGTTGTTGCAAGCGGGTTATGCCTATATCCCATACAGTTCGCTCGAAAGCGTGATCGAGCAGAACAAGGAGGCCTACTATCTAGCGTTGCGACAAACCCAGGGCAGCATCCGCACTGAAACGCCGAACTGGCAGCCCTGGTTGGTGTTTTTCCTGCGGGCACTATCGCAACAAATGCGTCGACTGGAACGCAAGGTTGAGCGCGAGAAGTTGGTGCTGGCCAAACTACCGGACCTGGCATTGAAAATCGTTGAGTTCGCCCGCGAGCATGGTCGCATCACCATGGCCGAAGCGATTCGCCTGACTGACGGCAGCCGCAATACGCTCAAGCAGCACTTTCGGATGCTGGTGGAGCAAGGGCATCTGGCTCAGCATGGCGGTGGCCGTGGGACTTGGTATGAGTTGCGCTGAACTCTCTGGGGCATGCCTTAACATGCCCTCGTAGCCACGCAAATGACTGGACACAGTGACGAACTAACCCTTCTCCGCGCTGAGAACGCCCGCTTGGTCGGGTTGCTCGAAGCACATGGCATCGCTTGGAAAGTGCCTGTGCCAGTTCGCACGTCCCTTCCGAGTTCGTCCCTCACTACTGATGAAAAGGTCGCTCTCTTTCGGCGACTGTTTCATGGTCGCACCGATGTTTATCCCATTCGTTGGGAAAGCAAGGCTGGCAAGAGCGGCTACGCACCGGCCTGTGCGAATGAGTGGCGCCCTGGCATCTGTGAGAAACCTCGTGTCAAATGCGCCGACTGCGAGCATAGGCTGCTGTTGCCATTGACCGATCAGGTTCTCTTCGACCACCTGGCGGGACGGCATACTATTGGTCTCTACCCACTACAGGTCGACGATAGTTGTCAACTGCTCGCTGTGGATTTCGACGAGGCAGACTGGCGTGAAGATGCCAGGGCCTTTGTTCAATCCTGCCGCGAGTTGAATGTCCCTGTAGCGCTGGAGATATCTCGCTCTGGCAGTGGTGCCCATGCCTGGATTTTTTTCTCCGGCCTCGTCCCGGCACGCGATGCGCGTCGGCTGGGCTCGGCCCTAATCAGCCATACCTGCGCTCGCACGCGGCAATTGAAACTCCGCTCTTACGATCGCCTGTTTCCCAACCAGGATACCCTGCCTAAGGGAGGCTTCGGTAACCTGATTGCCCTGCCGCTACAGAAGATTCCACGCGAACGTGGGGCGAGCGTGTTCGTGGACGATGCCCTGCAGCCATATATCGACCAATGGGCATTCCTCGCCTCAATGCAGTCAATGGCGCCGCAGGCCATTGAGTCCACTATCCTGCGCGCCACAGGTGGTTCACACCCACTTGATGTCACCTTCGCTAGCGATGAAGACTTGCATGAACCGTGGAGGCGCTCGGCGATTAGCAGACAGCATCTTGCTGGACCCATGCCAGCCTCAGTTAGGCTAACCTTGGCCAACTACATCTACATTGAGAAGGACGCGCTTCCGCAGGCGCTGACCAATCGGCTCATTCGCCTCGCCGCCTTCGCCAATCCCGAATTCCACCAGGCCCAGGCCCTGCGTCTGCAGGTCTGGAACAAACCTCGCCTGATCGGTTGTGCCGAGAATTTTCCTCGCCATATTGCTCTGCCTCGCGGCTGCTTCGATGCCGTTTGCGAGTTGCTGCGCGAGAACGGTATTGTCCAAGAACTGCAAGACGAACGCTATGCCGGTCAGCGCCTGGAGGCCATGTTTGTCGGCCAGCTTCGCGACGATCAAGAGAATGCGGTCAGGACGATGCTTCGCTTCGATATCGGTATCCTGTGTGCGCCAACCGCCTTCGGCAAGACTGTTACTGCTGCTGCGTTGATTGCACGCCGTGGAGTCAACACGTTGGTGTTGGTCCATCGAACTGAATTGCTCAGGCAGTGGCAGGAACGTCTGCAGACCTTTCTCGATGGCGGCGAGGAGATGGTGGGCGTCATCGGCGGCGGAAAATCTAAGCCAACCGGTCGAATCGATATCGCCGTTATGCAGTCATTGCATCGTCACGGCGAAACCAATGCCATTGTGGAAAATTACGGGCATGTAATCGTCGACGAATGTCACCACTTATCGGCGATCTCATTTGAAGCGATACTCAAGCGTGTTAGTGCCCGCCATGTGTTGGGCATTTGAAGCGATACTCAAGCGTGTTAGTGCCCGCCATGTGTTGGGGCTCACAGCCACGCCGATCCGGCGCGATGGACGTCAGCCTATCCTGCTTATGCAATGTGGCCCTATTCGCCATACGGCTGCCAGGCCCACTGGGGCACCGCGAATGCTGGAAGTCGTGCCGCGCTATTTGCCGGTGCAAACATCGTTTACAGACAATGCCGCCATCCAGGAAATATTCCGCCAGCTTGCTGTCGATGAAGCGCGCACAGCCAGTATCGCCAACGAGATCGTGCGCGTCTTCCAGGAAGGAGGCAAGATACTCGTCCTGACCGAACGGACCGACCATCTCGACATGTTGCACACCGTTCTGGCAGGTCGCGTCCAGCCCCTGTTTGTGCTGCATGGCCGTCAATCGAAGCGACAGCGGGCCAGCGTGATTTCCGCCTTGGTAGCCTTGGAATCCGATGTCCCGCGGGTGCTGCTTGCCAGTGGCAGATTGATCGGCGAAGGCTTTGACCATCCGCCGCTCGATACCCTGGTGTTGGCGATGCCAATATCTTGGAAAGGTACGTTACAACAGTATGCCGGCCGCCTGCATCGAGAGCAGGCGGGCAAACAGCATGTACGCATCATCGACTTCATCGATCCTGGGCATCCCTCATTGCTGCGCATGTGGGAAAGGCGGCGGCGTGGGTATCACGCTATGGGATATAGAGTTATCGCGGATGAAGAACGGAATCTGGAATTGCCAGTGTAGGGCTTCCGGCGCCGTTTTAAACCAAAAAGCGATGTCACTTCCTGACGCAGAAGGTTGCGTGCCTGCCAAGTCAGACAAGACCAACAGGATGCCAGTCCCATGAGCGAATATCAGTTCTACGAGTTTGAGCCCTCATTACTCCCAGCGGTTACACCAACCACTGCTGTTTTCCGCAAGGCAGAGCTGGATCTTTTCGCACGTTCGCCCGCGCTGTCGATTGAATCCAGCGATCAACACAGGATCTTCGGTTGAACGCTGGAAGAAAGCGAAGATTATGACCGTTTTGCCGAAGACGATGGTAGTGGTTGGATGCGTAGGTTGATTCTCTTGCGTGATGAGTTGATGCGTGGCGATTTGCGGCCTCTGTATCTAGGGTGGTTGGCCGCTGGGGATGCTTTGCAAGATGGCATGCTGGAGCCAGAAGTTCCTTCCGGTTTGGCCGAACTATCACCGGCGCAGCAAGCATTGGTCGAGTTTCTGGAGATTGCCCCAGATCTGCTTGCAGCCGCGAGTATGAGCAGTGCTGCAACGACATAGGACTGCCTTGACGAAGCGCTGCACATCTCTAGCGAGATAGGGACTTGCTCGCGAATGGCATTGGTTGGGGCTATTATTTCCCGATACAGAAGCTCGAGAAGATCTCGCCCAGCAGGTCGTCGCTGGTGAACTTCCCGGTGATGCTCGACAGGCTGTCATGCGCCAGCCGCAGTTCCTCGGCGAACAGGTCCAGCACGCGGTCGTCCTGCTCGGCGTGTTCGGCCGCCAGCGCCAGGTGGTCGGCGGCGTCCTGCAGCGCGTGCAGGTGGCGTTCGCGCGCCAGCCAGGGCGATTCGGCGCCGGGATTCCAGCCGGCGATCCGCAGCAGTTCGGCGCGCAGCGCGTCCAGGCCGGCGCCGCGCTTGGCGGAAATGCCGAGTTCGCCGGGGCCGGCCGTAAACGCTGTGGATAACAGGTCCACCTTGTTGAAAACCTTCAGCACCGGCGTGCGCGGCGGCAGGCGCGCGGTGATCTGGGCGTCCAGTTCATCGCCCGGCTGGGTGGCGTCCTGCAGGTGCAGGATGACGTCGGCGCGCTCGATTTCCTGCCAGCTGCGGGCGATGCCGATGCTTTCCACGGTGTCTTCGGTTTCGCGCAGGCCGGCGGTGTCGACGATGTGCAGCGGCACGCCGTCGATATGGATCTGCTGCACCACTTTGTCGCGCGTGGTGCCGGCGATCGGCGTGACGATGGCGACGTCGTCGCCGGCCAGCGCGTTCAGCAGGCTGGACTTGCCCACGTTGGGCTGGCCCGCCAGCACCACGTGCAGGCCTTCGCGCAGGATCACGCCCTGGCGCGCCTGAGCGATCAGATGGCCGAGGTCGCCGGCCAGCTTTTCCAGCGTGGGGCGCGCCTGATACTTTTCAAGGAAGTCGATTTCCTCTTCGGGAAAATCGAGCGTGGCCTCGACCAGCATGCGCAGGTGGATGATGCGGTCGGACAGGTCGTTGACGCGCGCCGAGAATTCGCCCGACAGCGAGGCCATGGCGCCGCGCGCGGCGGCCACCGAGGACGCCTCGATCAAATCGGCGACGGCCTCGGCCTGCGCCAGGTCCATGCGATCGTTGAGGAAGGCGCGGCGCGTGAATTCACCCGGTTCGGCCAGCCGCAGGCCCTGGTCGCGGCCCGCCGCCAGGCAGCTGTCGAGCACGCGGCGCAGCACCGCGGGGCCGCCGTGGCCTTGCAGCTCAAGCACGTCTTCGCCGGTGTAGGAATGCGGCCCCTTGAAGTACAGCGCGATGCCTTCATCGAGCAGTTCACCATCGACCGCCTTGAACGGCAGATAGTGAGCGTGGCGCGGCGTGAGGTCGCGCTGGAACAGGCGCCGCACCAATTCTGACAGGTCCGCACCAGAAACGCGCACGACGCCGATGCCGCCTCTTCCGGGGGCGGTTGCAATGGCGGCGATGGGGGCATGGACGGACATATCGGGGATAACGCGAAGCTAGGACAATAGGGGAATATAACTGTTGCGCGGCGGCTTGTTTGCTGGTTACTGTGCCCCAGAGGTTTAAAACCCGAAACAACCCTGGGAGATCACGATGGCATCTCGGTTTTCGCGTGTGTTGGCCTGTAGTTCGGTCGCGGTCATGTTGGCGTTCGGCACCTGCAATTCTGCGCTTGCGCGCGACCTGGTGATCGGCCTGAAGACCGAGCCGTCGTCGATGGATCCGCAGTACCACGCGCTGACACCGAACACCCAGATCTCCCAGACCATCTTCGACACGCTGGTGGCCACCGACGCGCAGCTCAAGCCGGTGCCGGCGCTGGCCGAATCCTGGACCGTCGACGGCAAGGTGTGGACCTTCAAGCTGCGGCCCGGCGTCAAGTTCTCGGATGGTTCGCCGTTCACGGCCGAAGACGTGGTCTTCACCTACGACCGCGTGCCGAAGGTACCCAACAGCCCGTCGCCGTTCACGCTCTACCTGGGCTCGGTGGCCAAGGCCGAAGCGGTGGATCCGATGACCCTGCGCATCACCACCAAGGAAGTGGCGCCGAACCTGCTGGTGAACCTGGCGCAGCTGCCCATCATGTCGAAGAAGGCCGCCTCCGGTCCCGCGGCCGAAGGCAAGACCACCACGGAATTGAACAGCGGCGATGGCCTGATCGGCACCGGCCCGTACAAGTTCGTGTCGTGGAAGCGCGGCGCCGAATTCGTGCTGGCGCGTAACGAAAACTACTGGGGCAAGAAGCCCGCCTGGGACAAGGTGATCTATCGCCCGATCAGCAACGCCGCGGCGCGCGTGGCGGCCCTGCTGGCCGGCGACGTCGACATGATCGAGGATCCCCCGACCGATGACCTGCCCAAGCTCAAGGGCGACAAGAAACTGTACGTCGAAGAGACGCCGTCGGTGCGCGTGGTGTACGTGGCGCTGGACCAGTACGCCGAGCCCTCGCCCGGCATCCAGGGCACCGACAAGAATCCGCTGAAGGACAAGCGCGTGCGCGAAGCGCTGTCGCTGGCCATCAACCGCGATGCGCTGGTCGAGCGCGTGATGGGCGGCGTGGCGCTGCCCGCGGGCAACCTGCTGCCCTACCCCATGTTCGGGTCGAGCAAGGAGCATTCCAAGGCGCCCAAGGCCGACGTGGAAAAGGCCAAGGCGCTGTTGAAGGACGCCGGCTATCCCAACGGCTTCTCGATCACGCTGGGCTCGCCGTCGGGCCGCTACGTCAACGACTCCAAGGTGGCGCAGGCCATCGCGTCGATGTGGACGCGCGTGGGCGTGAAGACCAGCGTCGACGCCATGGCGCCCCCGGTGTTCTTCAAGAACCGCGACAGCTACGCGTTCTCGGCCTACCTGGCCGGCTGGTCGGTGACCAGCGGCGAGATGTCGAACGCGCTGACCTCGTTGCTGGTGACACGCAATCCCGAGGCGGGCCTGGGCACCACCAACCGCAGCCGCTACTCGAATCCCAAGATGGACGAACTGGTGAAGGAAGCCTCGTCCACCATGGATGACGCCAAGCGCGCCGAGCTGCTGTCCAAGGCCAGCAACATCGCCATGGACGACTTCGCGATGCTGCCGGTGCACTTCGAGCTGTCGGTGTGGGCGATGAAGAACGACATCCGCTACCAGGGCCGTCCCGACCAGGTCACGCTGGCGCAGTTCGCAACGCTGAAGAAGTAATGCGCGCAGCGGGCGGTATGACGTGCTAGCGACAATCGTACGAAGACTGCTGCAAACCATCGTCGTCATGCTGGTCATGTCGGCGCTGGTCTTCGCCGGCATCTACATGGTCGGCGATCCGGTGTCGATGCTGGCCAGTCCGGAGGCCACCGAGGCGCAGCGCGCCGCCATCCGCGCCTCGCTGGGCCTGGACCTGCCGCTGTGGCGGCAGTACCTGATCTTCATGGGCCAGGCGGTGCGCGGCGATTTCGGCAACAGCTTCCTGACCGGCGAGCCGGCCATGCGCCTGATCCTGGAGCGCATGCCGGCCACGGTCGAGCTGGCCTGTGTGGCCATGCTGCTGTCGGTGCTCATCGGCGTGCCGCTGGGCATCATCGCGGGCCTCAAGCCCAAGGCGGTCGGCTCGCGCGCCATCATGACGGGATCGGTGCTGGGCTTCTCGCTGCCGAACTTCTGGGTCGGCCTGATGCTCATCATGGTGTTCGCGGTGATGCTGGGCTGGGTGCCGGCGGGCGGCCGCGGCCAGACCGTCAGCATCGGCTCGCTGCAGTTGAGCGTGCTGACGCTGGATGGCTGGCTCAGCCTGGCGCTGCCGGCGGCCACCATCGCCTTCGCCAAGTGCGCCATGATCATCCGCGTGACGCGCGCCGCCACGCGCGAGGCGCTGCCGATGGACTACATCAAGTTCGCGCGCGCCAAGGGCCTGTCGGAAAAGCGCGTGCTGGGCGTGCACCTGCTCAAGAATATCCTGATCCCCGTGGTCACCGTGGCGGGCCTGGAGTTCGGTCAGGTGATGGCCTTCGCGGTGGTGACCGAGACGGTGTTCTCGTGGCCCGGCATGGGCAAGCTGCTGATCGATTCCATCATCAACCTGGACCGTCCGGTGGTGGTGGCGTATCTGCTGCTGATCGTGTTCTTCCTTGTGATGCTGAACCTCGTGGTGGACATCATCTATACGGTGCTGGATCCCCGCGTACGCCTGGATAGCCGCCGATGACCGCCCCCGCGACCGCCACCGTACCGACCGCCGCCGCCAGGGAACAGACGCCATGGCGCCGTTTTCTGGGCGATTTCTTCGCCAGCAAGCTGGCCACGCTGGGCCTGGTGATGCTGGTGCTGATCGTCGGCGCCGCGCTGCTGGCGCCGTGGATCGCGCCGCAGAATCCGTATGACCTGGCGACGCTGGACATCATGGATTCCAAGCTCAAGCCGGGCAGCGAAAGCGGCGACGGCAGCATGCATTACTGGCTGGGCACCGATGGCCAGGCGCGCGACCTGCTGTCGGCCATCCTGTACGGCATGCGCACCAGCCTGATGGTGGCCGCCGTATCGGTGCTGGCGGCCTTCGGCATCGGCGCCACGGTGGGCCTGATCGCGGCCTACTTCGGCGGCCGCATCGACGCGCTGCTGATGCGCATTGTGGATATCCAGTTGTCGTTCCCGGCGATCCTGGTGGCGTTGATGCTGCTGGCGATCCTGGGCAAGGGTGTGGACAAGGTGATCATCGCGCTGATCGTGGTGCAGTGGGCCTATTTCGCTCGCGCCGCGCGCGGCGCCGCATTGGTCGAGCGCGGCAAGGAATACGTCGAGGCGGCGCGTTGCATGTCGCTGTCGTGGGGGCGGGTGCTGTTCCGCCACGTGCTGCCCAACTGCATGCCGCCGCTGATCGTGATCGCCACCATCGACCTGGCGCACGCCATCGCGCTGGAAGCCACGCTGTCGTTCCTGGGCGTGGGCGTGCCGGTGACCGAGCCGTCGCTGGGCATGTTGATCTACAACGGCTTCGAGTACCTGCTGTCGGGCCAGTACTGGATCTCGTTCTTCCCCGGCATCGCGCTGGCGCTGGCCATCATCGCCATCAACCTGGTGGGCGACCACCTGCGCGATGTGCTCAACCCGCGCCACGCGAATTGAGGGCGGACGCGATGCAGACGCAAGCTGTGGACAAGTCGCCGGTGCTCGATGTGCGGGGCCTGAAGACGCATTTCTTCACCCGCAATGGCGTAGTGAAGGCGGTCGATGGCGTCGACCTGACGGTGGCCGAAGGCGAGATCCTGGGGCTGGTGGGCGAATCGGGTTCGGGCAAGAGCATCACCGGCTTCTCGCTGATGGGCCTGCTGGATGAACCGGGCCGCATCGTCGAGGGCGAACTGCGCCTGAACGGAGAGGACCTGCGCGGCGCGTCGCCGGCGCGCTGGCGGCAGTTGCGCGGGCAGGAGATCGCCATGATCTTCCAGGACCCGATGATGACGCTGAACCCGGTGCTGCGCGTCGATACGCAGATGATCGAAGCGGTGCAGGCGCATCACAAGGTATCGCGCGAACAGGCGCGTGAACGCGCCCTGCAGACGCTGACGATGGTCGGCATCCCGTCACCGCAGGAACGCCTGCGGACCTATCCACACCAGTTGTCGGGCGGCATGCGGCAACGCGTGGCGATCGCGATCGCGCTGCTGAATTCACCGCGCGTCATCATCGCCGACGAACCCACCACGGCGCTGGACGTGACCATCCAGGGGCAGATCCTGTTCGAAGTGCAGAAGCTGTGCCGCGAGACCGGCACCGGCCTGGTGTGGATCACGCACGACCTGGCGGTGGTGGCGGGCCTGGCCGACCGCGTGTCGGTGATGTACGCCGGCCGCGTGGTCGAGACCGGCAGCACGCGCGACGTCATCAGCCATCCAATGCATCCGTACACGCACGGCCTGATCGCCTCGATTCCCACGCCGGAATCGCGCGGCCGGCCGCTGGTGCCGATTCCCGGCATGACGCCGTCGCTGCTCAACCTGCCGCAGGGCTGTGCGTTCCGCGGGCGCTGCCCGCGCGCCAGCGACGCCTGTCTGGTCGAACCGCAGCCGGTGCAAGTGCGCCCGGCGCAATGGGTGCGGTGCTGGCATGCCGGCGCGGCGGAGGTTCAATGAGCGCCGCCGATCGCAACGCCGCCCCCATCCTGTCGCTGCGCGGCGTGGAGCTGCGCTTCACGCAGCACGTGGACCTGGCCGGGCGCATCGCCAACCTGCTGGGCGCGGGCCTGAAGACACAGGTGGTGCACGCCGTGGCCGGCGTGGACCTGGACGTGCAGCCGGGCGAGGTCATCGGCATCGTCGGTGAATCCGGCTGCGGCAAGTCGACGCTGGGACGCATCGTCTCGGGCATCCTGCCGCCCTCCGCCGGCGAGGTGCACTACCAGGGCCAGGCGGTGAAGGCCATGGCGGGCCCGCAGCGGCGCGCCTACGAGCTGGGCGTGCAGATGATCTTCCAGGACCCCTACGCCTCGCTCAACCCGCGCATGCGGGTGCGCGAGATCATCGGCGAGGCGCCGGTGGCGCATGGCCTGATCCGCGCGCGCGACAAGGCCGAGTACGTGGCCGGACTGATGCGCCAGGTGGGACTCGACCCGGCCTTCGCGCAGCGCTATCCGCACCAGTTCTCGGGCGGCCAGCGCCAACGCATCGGCATCGCGCGGGCCCTGGCGCTGAAACCCTCCGTGATCGTCTGCGACGAGGCCGTGGCGGCGCTGGACGTGTCGATCCAGGCGCAGGTGTTGAACCTGTTCGAGAAGCTGCGCGACGAGCTGGACCTGACGTACCTGTTCATCAGCCACAACCTGAGCGTGGTCAGCCACATCTCGGATCGCGTCGCCATCATGTACCTGGGCCGCGTGGTCGAGCTGGCGCCGACCGACACGGTGTTCCAGCGCGCCAACCATCCCTACACGCAGGCGCTGCTCAAGGAACTGCCGACGCTCACGCCGGAACGCCGCAGCTACCAGCCGATCAAGGGCGAGCTGCCGTCGCCGCTGGATCCGCCGGGCGGCTGCGCCTTCCATCCGCGGTGTCCCCAGGCGATGCCGCGCTGCAAGACCGAGCGGCCGCTGCTGCGCGAGGTGGCGCCGATGCAGTTCAGCGCCTGCCATCTGAACGACCCGGCCTGACGCCAATCCGTAACAACGCTGGACGCGGCCGGCGACGGGCGCGAGAATTTCCCGGTACCCTGTCATACGACATCCGTTCTCTTCTTTCCTTTTCGCCTACCTTCCGCCATGAAAACCCTCGCCGAAATCGAACGCGCACACGGCGAACTGACCGAACTGCGCCGTGACATCCACGCCCATCCCGAACTGGCCTTCCAGGAAACGCGCACCTCCAACCTGGTGGCCGAGCGCCTGCGCCAGTGGGGGCTGGAAGTCCACACGGGGCTGGGGAAAACCGGCGTGGTCGGCGTCCTGCGAGGCGGCAGCGGCGGCAAGACCATCGGCCTGCGCGCCGACATGGATGCGCTGCCCATGCCCGAGCACAACCGCTTCGCGCACAAGTCCACCATCAGCGGCCGCATGCACGGCTGCGGCCATGACGGCCATACCACGATGCTGCTGGGCGCGGCGCAGTACCTGTCCACGCATCGCGAATTCGACGGCACCGTGGTGTTCATCTTCCAGCCGGCCGAGGAAGGCGGCAACGCCGGCGCGCGCGCCATGATGCAGGACGGCCTGTTCGACAAATTCCCCTGTGACGCGGTGTTCGGCATCCACAACATGCCCGGCATGCCGGTCAACCAGTTCGGCTTCCGCGCCGGCCCCACCATGGCGTCGAGCAACCGCTGGGACATCGTCATCAAAGGCGTGGGCGGCCACGCCGCGCAGCCGCACGCGTCGGTCGACCCGATCATCGTCGCGGCCGACATGGTGCATGCGCTGCAGACGGTGATCTCGCGCAGCAAGAACCCGCTGGAGCAGGCGGTGCTGTCGATCACGCAGATCCACGCCGGCGACGCCTACAACGTGATTCCCGGCGAAGCGGTGCTGCGCGGCACGGTGCGCACCTATTCGGTCGAGGTGCTCGACAAGATCGAGGAAGACATGCGCCGCATCGCCACCACGCTGCCGCAGGTGTATGGCGGCAGCGGCACGCTGGACTTCGTGCGCGCCTATCCGCCGCTGGTGAACTGGGACAAGGAGACCGCGTTCGCGGCGCAGGTGGCCGAGGACGCCTTCGGCGCCGAGAACGTGGTGCGCGACATGCCGCCCTTCATGGGCGCCGAGGACTTCTCGTTCTTCCTGGAGGCCCTGCCCGGCACCTATCTGTTCCTGGGCAACGGCGACGGCGACCACCGCATGGAGAGCTATCACGGCATGGGGCCGTGCCAGCTGCACAACCCGAACTACGATTTCAACGACGCGCTGCTGCCGGTGGGCGCGACGTATTGGGTCAAGCTGGTCGAGGCCTATTTGCCCAAGCACAATTAAGCGCGCCGCCGCGCTTCAGGCATTGCGGTTATTTGCTTATGCGCGATGCCACCCCAAGCCGCCCGGTTCTCCGGGCGGTTTTTCTATATGACGCCAGGCTTTGTTCAAACGCCGATAACTTCGTTTGAGATACAAGGCGCGCTTTCCATAATCGGTCATTCCTGATCCATCCGCGGATGGACCGCAGCGCCGGCGGCAACGCCGCGACGCCAACCGGAGTGACCGATGTCCCAGAGCAACGCCGTGCGGCGCGAAGCGGCCGCCCCCGTCCCGCCGCCCCCGGCCGCGCAGGCGTTCGAGCTGCGGCCGCTGGCGGGCCCCGTGGGCGCCGAGCTCATCGGCCTGGACCTGGGCCGTGAACTGTCGTCCGCCGATTTCAAGCGCGTGCACCAGGCGCACCTGGACCACCACCTGCTGGTGTTCCGCGACCAGCGCATCACGCCGCAGCAGCACATCGATTTCAGCCGCCGCTTCGGCCGCCTGATGATCCACGTGCTGCATCAGTTCCACCTGGCCAACCACCCCGAGATCCTGATCGTCTCCAACATCATCGAGCACGGCAAGCCCGTCGGCCTGGGCGATGCCGGCAAGTACTGGCATTCGGACATTTCGTACAAGGAACTGCCCAGCCTGGGGTCGCTGCTGCACGCGCAGGAACTGCCGGCGCAAGGCGGCGACACGCTGTTCGCCAACATGCACCTGGCCTACGACACCCTGCCCGCCGCATTGCGCAACGCCGTCGAGGGCAAGCGCGCGGTGCATTCGTACCTGGCCAAGTACGGCCAGCTGCAGAAGGAAGGCAACTGGCGCCCCAACCTGAGCGCGCAGCAGGTGGCGCAGGTGCAGGCGGTGTCGCACCCGGTGGTGCGCACGCACCCCGAGAATGGCCGCCGCGCGCTGTTCGTCAGCGAAGGCTTCACCACCCATATCGAAGGCCTGCCGGAGGACGAGAGCCGGCAACTGCTGGACGAGCTGTTCGCGCACAGCGTGCGGCCCGAGCACATCTATCGCCACCGCTGGCAGCCGCACGACCTGGTGTTTTGGGACAACCGCTCGCTGATCCACCTGGCCGGCGGCACGCCCGACCACCTGCGCCGCAAGCTGTACCGCACCACCATCGAAGGCGACGCGCCGTTCTAGGCCGGCCCGCGACTTATCCACAAGGAACGCCATGCGTCTGTCTCCCGATCTGCGCGAACGATTGATCCGCACCGCCACCGCCGCGGGCGTCGCGCTGGCGCTGGCCATCGTCGCGCTGGCCGCGCCCACGCCAGCCGTGGCGGGGCAAGCCGACCTGCCCGCCCCCGGCGCCGCCAGCGCGCAACACGCGCCCTCGTCCCTGCCGCGCTGAACCGTTGGCCCGGCCGGGCCTGTGGATATCCCGCAGGCCCGGGCGCAGGGCCCGCGTCAGAAGTCGGCGCGCAACGTCAGCGCGACCCGCCGCCCTTCCCCGAAGACCACGCCCTGGTTCTGCGGCATGTAATAGTGCTTGTCGAACAGGTTGGTGGCGTTGAGCGACACGGTCATGTGCGGATCGATCTTGTAGGCGATGCGCGCATCCGCGGTGTAGAAGCCGCTCTGCGTGACCGTGGTGGCTCCGCTGCCGCTGAACAGCTTGCTGGTGGCATTGATGCCGCCGCCCACTTCCCAGCGGCTGAGGTCGCCGGGCAGGCGGTAGTTGGTCCAGACCCGGAACAGGTGCTTGGGGGCGATCTGCGAGAACGCCGAGGCGCTGGTGTCCAGGCTGGCCTCGTCCAGGTACTTGCTGTTGTTGTAGGTGTAGCCGGCGGTCACCGTCCAGCCCGGCGTGACCTGGCCCGAGGCGCGCAGGTCGACGCCACGCGAACGCGCCTTGCCGGCGGCCGCGAAGAACTGTCCGGTGTCGTCGGTGGGCAGCGCGCGGTTGCTCTGCGTGATCTGGTAGAGCGCGGCCGAGGTCTGCAGCCTGCCCTCCAGATAGCTGCCCTTCACGCCCACTTCGTACTGCTCGCCTTCCATCGGCTTGAGCAATTCGCCGGACGGCGTGCGCAATGCCTGCGGCTGGAAGATGGTGGAGTAGCTGGCATAGACCGAATGCGCGTCGTCGACATCGGCCACCAGGCCGGCATAGGGCGTGATCTTCTTCTTGTACGAATCGCTGCTCGACTGGTTGCCGAACGGGTTGTAGGTTTGATCCTGCTTGTAGCGCGTGTCCCACCACGAGACGCGGGCGCCGACGATGGCGGTCAAGGCGTCGGTCACGTGAAAGCGCGTGTTGCCATAGAGGCCATATTGGCTTTGCACCACCGCGCCCTTGGAGGTGTGTTCCGGCGAACCGCTCCAGCTGGGTTTGGCGTATGAATAATTCCAGATGTCGATGGTCTGGAAATTGAACAGGCTGTCCGTGCCGTAGTAGCTGGTGCCGTAGTTGTACATGTGGCTGTAGTTCGCGCCGATCACCACGTCGTGCTGGCGGCCCAGCAGCGTGTACTTGCCGGTGGCGTTCAGGTCGTAGCTCTGGTTGTCCTCGTAGTAGTCGGTGTTGGTGGTGCCGAAGTTGGCCGTGTTGGTGGCCTTGTCGACGATGCCGAAGAGCTCGCCGGACAGCACCCGCGCCGTGTTGTGGTCGAAGCTGCCCGTCGCGGTGACCTTCCAGTCCTGGCCCAGCTTGTGCTCCAGGCTGGCGAACACATTGGTGGTGGCATAGCGGTCGTGGTTCCACGACGCGCCGAAGAAATCGTTGCGGCCGCCGGCCACCGAATAGTCGTCATACAGCGGCGCCTTGTCGGCCCAGCCGACGTTCGAGTCGCGCTGGCTGTAGCTCACGCCGGTGCGCAGCAAGGTATTGGCGGACAGGTCCGCCTCCAGCGTGCCGTAGTAAGACTGGTCCTTGCGCCAGGTCGAGTCCAGTTCCAGATCCTTGCGCTGCGCGGAAGCGACGAAGCGCCCCCGCACGGTGCCCGATGCGTTCAGCGGGCCGCCGATATCCGCCTGGGCGCCGAAGTTGTCCCTGGTGCCGGCGGTGGTCGAAAGCGAGGCCGCGAATTCCGACGGCGCGCGCTTGCGCACCAGGCTGATGACGCCGCCGACGCTGCCGAATCCGCCGTACAGGCCGGCCGGCCCGTCCAGCACTTCGACGCGTTCGTACATGGCCAGGCTGGGCGCATTGGTGCCGGCGGTGGACGACATGTCCGAGTTCATGACCACCGGCAGTCCGTCCACCACCATCGAGCTGATGGGGAAGCCGCGCGAATAGTATTGGACCCGGTCCGCGTCGCTTTGCAGCACCATCACGCCGGGCGTGCGCTTCATGGCCTCGTCCAGCGATTGCAGGTTCTGTTCCTGGATCTGCTGCTGCGTGATGACGCTGATGGTCTGCGGAATCTCGCGTTGCGATAACGGGATTTTCGAGGCGACCGTGGTCGGCGGATTGAGCCGCTGGGCCACCGGGTCGACGGCTGCGCCGCTGACGGCGATGGTCGGCAGCGTGGCCACGCCATTCGCGGGGGGCGCGGCCGTCAGCACATATTGCCCCTGGCTGTTGGCGACCGCCCGCAGGCCGGTGCCGGCCAGTAACGCGGCCAGGCCGTCCGTGGCGCCGAAGCGGCCTTTCAGGCCGGGGCTGTGCTTGCCATCGACGAGTTCGGTGGCGCCAGCGAGATAGACGCCCGCTTCGGCCGAGAAGCGCGCCAGGACTGCCTGCAGCGGGCCGGCGGGGATGTCGTAGCTGCGCGGCGCGGGGGCTTGCGCGGGACGGTCCGAGGCCACTTGCTGCGCGTGGGCGGGCAAGGCGCCGGCCGCCAGGCAGGCGGCGGCCAGATGCAGGGTCAGCGCGGCGCGCCGGGGGCTGCGCAACGGGGGCGAGCGGCGCGGCCCGGCGATGGCGGGACGGGCGGGGGACAAGCGGCGGGACATGGCGTTCAATCCTGGCTGGAGGTGGGAGTGTCGTCAGCGCGTTGCCATCGCCAGGCCGCCAGGCCATGTGGGCAATGCGCTTTCACCTCCTGAATCAATCGAGCGGCCGCAAACGGAACCTGGCCCACCGCGCAATCGCCGAAAAATTTGTAACGGCCGCGTCAGCGCGCAGCCGCGTCGTCGGCCGCGACCAGGGTGGTCCACCACGGCAGGGGCCGTTGCAGCTTGACCTGCGCGGCCTGGGCCAGCAGGCCCAGGGCGCTATCGACGTCGCGCAGCGGGAACGTGCCAAAGACGCGACGTTGCGCCACCTGCGGCGCCACGCCGATATGGCCGAGCGTGTAGCGGCCCAGTTCGTCGGCGAGCTCCCGCAACGTCAGGTTGTTGGCCAGCAGATCGCCCCGGATCCAGGCTTCGCGCGCCGGATCGGCCCGCGTGGCTGGCGCGACGGCGCGGGCGGTATAGCGCGCCTGATGGCCCGCCGTGATGACGACCGCGGGCGCGTTGCCAGTGGTGCGGATCTCGACGGCGCCTTGATAGACCGCCAGCAGCGTCGCGCCCGCCTCCTGGCGCACGGTGAAGCGCGTGCCGAGCGCCCGCAACCGGCCTTCGGCGGTGTCGACCACGAACGGACGGTCTTTGTCGGCCCCTGTCTCGATCAGGATTTCACCCGCTACCAGGCGCAGGCGACGCAAGCCGGGCAGGAAGTCCTGGTTGAAGGCGCTGGCCGTGTTGAGCCAGACACGCGAGCCATCGGACAGCACGGTGGCGCGGATCTCGCCGGTGGCCGCGCGGTAGTCGGCGGTCCAGGCCGCCGCCAGCGTGCCCAGCGGCGTCTGGCGCCATCCGAGCCAGCCGAAGACGCCGACGCCGGCCAACGAGGCGATGCGGACCAGGGCGCGGCGGCGCCGTATGACGCGCTGGCCGGCCGCGTGCAGGTTGTCAGTGGTCAGGCGCGGGTCGGGGGTTTCGCGCAAGGGGGCGAGGATGCGCTGGCTGACCCGTTCGACATAAGTCCAGGCCTGGCGGTGGCTGGGATCTGCATCGAGCCAGGCCAGCCACCGTTGCTGGTCGGCCACGACCGCGTCGCTGGAGATCAGCAGCGCGTACCATTCGGCGGCCTGCTCCATGACGTGGTGCGGCGGGTGGGCACAGGCCGGGCGCGCGTCTTGTCCGTCCGCGGGGATCAGTGGGATGGCGGCCATGGGTCAGGCGAAAGTCGGATCCCGCAGCGCCCGGGCGGTGGCGCCGGCCTCGGTCAGCATGCAGCGCAGCATCACCTGGGCCACGTATTTGCGCACCATGCGCGGCGAGATGTGAAGTTCCGCGGCGACGTCGGCGCTCGGGACCTCGCACACCGCGGCCATCAGGAAGGCCTGGGCGGCCTTGGGCGGCAGGTCGCGCAGCAGCGCGCCGATCTCCTGCAGCGCTTCCAGCACGATCGCCTGGCGTTCGGCGGACGGCGCGCACGCTTCGGGACGCGCCGCCAGCGTGTCGAGCCAGGCCTGCTCGATCTCGCGCCGGTGCCACAGGTTGATGCACATGCCCTGCGCCATGCTGCGCAGATAGGCGCGGGCCTCGCCCGGACTGCCAAAGCCGCGTGGCGCCGGCTTGTGGATAAGCCGCAGGAAGGCATCGTGCGCCAGGTCCGCGGCATCGGCCGCATTGCCCAGGCGCCGCTGCAACCATCCCCGCAACCAGCCATGATGGTCGTGGTAGAGGGTCTCGATGGAGGGCGTGGAGAGATATCCCTGCGGATTCACGGTTCGATTTGGTGGCGTTGGAGCTGGGTCACACGCCCGGCAGGCGCGATTGGCGATAAATAGTAATCATTATTGATATCGCGTGGAAAGAAATTTGTCGATGCACCGCCGCGGTGCGGCGCGCCGGCCATGGCCCCCTCTCTACAATGGATAGCCCTTGCCTTTCCCGTCCCGGCGTCCGCGGCGCCGCGGATCTGCCCACCGGAATCCCTATGCTGGCCGCTTCCTCGATCGAACTCATCGGCAACACCCCCCTGATCGCGCTGAGCCGCGTGCACGACGGCCCCGGCCGCATCGTGGCCAAGGCCGAATTCCTGCAACCGGGCGGCAGCGTCAAGGATCGCGCCGCCAAGGCCATCCTGCTGGCCGCGCGCGCCGACGGCCGCCTGGCGCCCGGCATGCCGGTGATCGAGATGACCAGCGGCAACATGGGGGCGGGCCTGGCCGTGGCCTGCGCCGCGCTGGGGCATCCGCTGGTGGTCACCATGTCGGCGGGCAACAGCCCCGCCCGCGCCCGCATGCTGGAAGGACTGGGCGCCGAAGTGGTGCTGGTGCCGCAGGTCGATGGCGCCCCCGGGCAGGTCACCGGCGCCGACGTCGAGGCGGCGGCCCGGGTGGCGGCCGCGCTGGCGGGCGAACGCGGCGGCTTCTACGTCGACCAGTTCAATGCCGTCGAATGCATCGCCGCGCACGAAACCGGTACTGGCCGCGAAATCCTGGAACAGGCCGGCGCTCCCGTGGACGGCTGGGTCGCGGCCGTCGGCACCGGCTGCACCTTCATGGGCGTGGCGCGCGCGCTCAAGGCGGCGAGCGCCGCCACGTTGTGCGCGGCGGTCGAGCCGCTGGGCTGCGAAGTGCTGGCGGGGGAACCGGTGACCAAGGCGCGCCACCTGATCCAGGGCACCAGCTACGGCGCCGTGCCGCCGCACTGGGATCCGTCCCTGATGGACCTGAGCATCGCGGTCACCGACGACGAGGCGCAGGAATGGCGGCGCCTGCTGGCCGTGCGCGAGGGGCTGTACGTGGGCTATTCCGCCGCCGCCAACGCGTGCGCGGCCGCCAAGCTGTTGCGTTCGGGCCGGCTGCCCGCGGACGCGACGGTGGCCACGGTGCTGTGCGATACGGGCCTGAAATACTAGCAAGCGGGTTTTCCACAGCTTCCGCGGATAACACTATCCACAGCGCCTGTGGAATTCCTGTGGATTGCCTGTGAATTGGCTGTGGACGAATGGGGATAACTTTTTTCGGCCTTGTTGTGGAAAAGTCGCTTGCGGTGGTTTTCGGAGCAAAAAGCGGGCGAAACAAGCAGGTTTGGGCAGAAAACCAGCCATACACGCGGCCAAAAAATAGCAGCAGAAAGAAAACGGGCGGCCCCGTGGGGCCGCCCGATGTGCGCCGCGCGGCGCCTGCCGCGTGCGAATGCCGTGCCTACAGCTTCAACCCCAGCGCCTTGGCCACGCCCGCCGCGTAGGCCGGATCGGCCTTGCGGAAGTGTTCCAGCTGGCGACGCTGGATTTCCTCGGGCACGCTCGCCATGTGGCGGCCGATGTTGCCGAACAGCAGCTCCTGCTGCGCCGGCGTCATCAGGCGGAACAAGGCGCCCGGCTGCGAGTAGTAGTCGTCATCGACGCGGTGGTTCCAGCGCGCGGCGGCCTGGCCGTCCAGCGGCAGCGGCGGTTCGCCGGCCGACGGGGTTTCCTTCCATTCACCGGCGCTGTTGGGCTCGTAGTTGAGCGTGCCGCCGGCGTTGCCGTCCACGCGCGCCGCGCCATCGCGGTGGTAGCTGTGGAACGGGCAGCGCGGTGCGTTCACCGGGATCTGGTGGTGGTTGATGCCCAGGCGGTAGCGGTGCGTGTCGCCATACGAGAACAGCCGGCCCTGCAGCATCTTGTCCGGCGAGAAGTCGATGCCGGGCACCACGTTGGCGGGCGTGAAGGCGGCCTGCTCGACCTCGGCGAAGTAGTTCTCCGGGTTCTTGTTCAGTTCCAGCACGCCCACTTCGATCAGCGGATAGTCGCCGTGCGGCCACACCTTGGTCAGGTCGAACGGGTTGATGTGATAGGTCTCGGCCTCGGCCGCCGGCATGATCTGCACCTTCAGCGTCCACTTCGGGAAGTTGCCCTGCTCGATGTTCTCGAACAGGTCGCGCTGCGAGCTTTCGCGGTCGTGGGCCACCACCTGGGCGGCGTCTTCGTCGCTCAGACAGGCGATGCCCTGCTGTGACTTGAAGTGGAACTTCACGTAGAAGCGTTCACCGCCGGCGTTGACGAAGCTGAAGGTGTGCGAGCCGAAACCATGCTGCTGGCGCAGGTTGGCGGGAATGCCGCGGTCGCTCATCAGGATGGTGACCTGGTGCAGCGATTCGGGGCTGAGCGACCAGAAATCCCAGGCGGCGGTAGCGCTGCGCAGGTTGGTCTTGGGGTCGCGCTTCTGGGTGTGGATGAAGTCGGGGAACTTGAGCGGGTCGCGGATGAAGAACACCGGGGTGTTGTTGCCCACCAGGTCCCAGTTGCCTTCGTCGGTGTAGAACTTGATGGCGAAGCCGCGCACGTCGCGTTCGGCGTCGGCCGCGCCGCGCTCGCCGGCCACGGTCGAGAAGCGCAGGAACAGCGGGGTCTGCTTGCCGACCTTGGAGAAGATGCTGGCGCGGGTGTACTTGCTGATGTCGTGAGTGACGGTGAAGGTGCCATAGGCGCCCGAGCCCTTGGCATGCACCACGCGTTCGGGGATGCGTTCACGGTCGAAATGGGCGAGTTTCTCTATCAGCCAGAAGTCCTGCAACAACGCCGGACCGCGCGGGCCGGCGGTCAAGGTGTTGTTGTTGTCGGCCACCGGCGCGCCAGAGGCGGTGGTCAGATGCTTCTTATCGGTCATGGCACACTCCCTACGAAATTCCTGGAATGCGCGGCGCCTGGGCCGCGCTGCGTGATCGGACACCGTCCCGGACATTGCCGGCCGGGGGATATCTCCGACACATCATAGGGGTCAATTTTTTCGTTGTGAAGTTGATTGATCTACCAAATTTGATTGAAAATAACTATCAAGCAATTTCCCTGACGCGCATCATCCCCAAACGCCGCGGCGACGCGGACGAAAAAAAACCGGCCCCTGGAGGCCGGTTTTTCATGGCGCGAGCCGGAATCAGCGGTTGGCCGCGGCTTCCGTCTTGCGCTGCATGGCGCGGGTGATGGACCACTGCTGCGCGATCGACAGGGTGTTGTTGACGCACCAGTAGAGCACCAGGCCGGCCGGGAAGAAGAACATCATCCCGCCGAACACCAGCGGCATGATCATCATGACCTTGGCCTGGACGGGGTCCGGGGGCGTCGGGTTCAGTTTGATCTGCAGGAACATGGTGGCCATCATGATGGCGGGCAGAATGAAGAACGGGTCGCGGATCGACAGGTCGTGCACCCACAGGATCCACGGCGCGCCGCGCATTTCGACGCTGGCCAGCAGCACCCAGTACAGCGAGATGAACACCGGGATCTGCACCACCATCGGCAGGCAGCCGCCCAGCGGGTTGATCTTCTCGGTGCGGTACATCTCCATCATGGCCGCGTTGAGCTTCTGCTTGTCGTCGCCGTACTTTTCCTTCAGGGCCTGCAGGCGCGGAGCAACCTGCTTCATGCGGGCCATGGAGCGGTAGCTGGCGGCGGCCAGGGGGTAGAACAGGGCCTTGATCAGCACGGTCAGGGCGACGATGGTCCAGCCCCAGTTGCCCAGGATGGAATGCAGCCAGGTCATCAGCGTGAACAGCGGCTTGGCGATGATGGTCAGCCAGCCGTAGTCGACCACCAGTTCCAGGCCGGGGGCGAGCGCCGCCATGGCCTTCTGGTCCTGCGGACCGACCCACAGGTGCGAATCGACGCGGGCGGCTGCGCCCGGGGCGATCTCGCCGACGGCTTCGATGGTGCGCGCGGCGTACAGGTTCTTCTGCACTTCCAGCACTTCGTTGTTGCGCGGCTTGCCTTGCGGCGGCACCCAGGCGGTGGCGAAGTAGTGCTGCACCACGGCGATCCAGCCGTTGTCGGCCTGCTTGATGTAGTTGGCCTTCTTCTTCTCGATGTCGGCGAAAGTCATCTTCTGGAACTTGTCCTGTTCCGAGTAGACGGCCATGCCGGTGAACGTGTGATAGAAGCTGGACGTATCGGCCGGATCGTTGCCGTCGCGCTCGAGCTGCAGGTACAGCGCGGGCGTCACGGGGGCGGCGCCGACGTTGGCCAGGTCGTGGCGCACGTCGATGTCATAGCGGCCGCGATGCAGCGTGAAGGTCTTGGTGACTTTCACGCCACCCGATTCGGCTTCGAACGCCACCACCAGGCTGTCGCCGGTCATCTGGCGGTCGGTCGAGACCACGCGGAACGGCGTCTGGTGGGTGGGGAAGTTCTGGCCGTTGGCGGCGCCGACGACGCCGGTCTGGGCAACGTAGTTCAGGCCCGCGGTGCGGTCGAGCAGCACGGTGGGCTTGTCGGGCTGGCCGGTGGCCGGGTACTTCAGCAGCTCGGCGCGCACCAGTTGGGCGCCCAGCGTGTCGAAGGTCAGGCGCAGCACGTCGGTGGTGATGACGACTTCTTCCGAGCGCGTCGGCACCGGCGCGGCGGCGCCAGGCACGGCCGAGGGCGCGGTGCTGGCGGTCGCGGGCGGCGCATTGGGCACCGACGGCGTCGCGCTGTTCGCGTCGGCTGCCGGCGTGCCGTTGGCGGGCGTGCTGGCCGCGGGCGTGGGGCCCCCGAACAGCGACGGTTTGCCGTTATGGATCTGCCAGTTGTTCCAAAGGAGCAACAGCGAGAAGGAGAAAATCATCCAGAGGACGGTTCGTCGGATATCCATGGTGCCTACTGAAGTGAATACGGGCCAGCAAAGCCCGCCAGTTTAGCGTCAATCATGCTCGGTGCGGTGGCCATGGGAGCAGCAGGCCCCGCGGTTGGTTCCCTTGGACGGCGGAACCGGGTCCCAGCCGCCGGGCGACCAGGGGTGGCAGCGGCCGATGCGTCGCAGCATCAGCCAGAAGCCGCGCCAGGGACCGTGGCGTTCGATCGCCTCGATCGCATACGCCGAGCAGGTCGGGGTGAAGCGGCATTGCCGGCCGATCCAGGGGCTCAGGAAAAACCTGTAGAACCGGATCGGGGCAATGAGTATTGCGGCCCCCACGGAACGCCCGCGTCGCGGACGGCCTGCCTGCCGGGGGGATGACCCGTTCATCGCGCGATCCGCTCGAAGTGAGCGTCCGCTTCGGCCCGGGCCGCCTGTTTCAGCGCGGTGAGCGTGGCGGGCGTGACCTTGCTGTGCAGCCGGACGACGTAGTCTTTCGCCGGCAACCCCAGCCGCCGGTGGCGGAACGCTTCGCGGATGACCCGCTTGAGCGCGTTGCGCGTGGTGGCGTGGGCGGCGAAGCGCTTGGCGATCACCAGGCCCAGCCGGGCACAGGCATCCTGGCCGGGGGGCAGATCGTTGGAAGCGGCGCTCACAACGAAAAACGCCCCTCGGGCCAGACGCCGGCCTTTGAGGGCGGCGGCGAACTCGGAGGGGCGATGCAGCCGCGCCTCCGGCGGAAGCGTGGCGCGCGGCATGGACTGCGGGGTCAGCGGGTCAGGTGTCTGCGCAAGAAGCGAGACTTAGACAGCCAGACGCTTGCGGCCCTTGGCGCGGCGAGCGTTCAGGATGGCGCGGCCAGCGCGGGTCTTCATGCGCACGCGGAAACCATGGGTGCGCTTGCGGCGGGTAACGGAAGGTTGGTAGGTGCGTTTCATGGACGATCCACAAAAAGAACAAAAGTCAGAAGGGACCTGCCCGGAGGGTTCCTGGTCGCAAATCCGGTAGCGGGTATCTAGTAAGCGCCTCGCTGCGAATTCGCACATGACATGCGGATTCACTGGCAAAGGCAGGCTTGTAGACGGGGCTCTGGTCCGGGGTAACCCCGGGCGACCTATTCAGCAAGGCACAGTTCCGGGGGCGGGGGTAAGTGTAACCATTACCCTATTACCCGTGTGAACCTGGGCCTTCTGCGAAACCTTCTGACAGACAGAATTCGGAAAAGCCCACCATTTCAGCAAGTTTTCCCTGTCTTGTCAAACAGTTAAGGGGGCAGGTTGTGCACGCCCATGCCCTACCCTGTGGATAACCCATGCCCAGGCAAGGTAGAATCGAGGTTTGAATAAGAGCGACATGAAAGAATTCTGGCAGACCTGCGTCAGTCGTCTTGAGCAGGAACTCCCCCCCCAACAAATCAGCGCGTGGATACGACCGCTGGTCCCGCTTGCGTATGACGAAACGCAGGCGGTGCTGCGCGTTGCCGCCCCCAACCGGTTCAAGCTGGACTGGGTGCGCAAGAACTTCTCCCACCAGATCGAAGCGTTGGCCGCGGAGTGGTTCGAGCGTCCGGTACAGGTCCTGTTCGAATTGCCCTCGCAGGGCGCGACGCCGCGCATGCCGGTGGCGCCCGTGCGCGCGCAGCCGCCCGTGCCGACCGCGCCTTCGGCCGCCGCGCCCCTGGGCGGCGCGCCGCCGCCAGGCATGCCGGCGCAGCCCGCCGCGCCCGCTCCCGTCGCGACCACCGCGGCGGCCGCGGCCGTGAACGCGGACGCCGCCAACATCGTGTACGAGCGCTCGCGCCTGAACACCGACCTGACGTTCGAGAATTTCGTCACGGGCAAGGCCAACCAGCTGGCGCGCGCCGCCGCGCTGCAGGTGGCCGAGAACCCGGGCACCTCGTACAACCCGCTGTTCCTGTACGGCGGCGTGGGCCTGGGCAAGACCCACCTGATCCACGCCATCGGCAACGCCATGGTGGCGGCGGGCACCGGGGTGCGCGTGCGCTACGTGCATGCCGACCAGTACGTGTCCGACGTGGTCAAGGCGTACCAGCGCAAGGCGTTCGATGACTTCAAGCGCTACTACCATTCGCTCGACCTGCTGCTGATCGACGATATCCAGTTCTTCTCCGGCAAGAACCGCACGCAGGAAGAATTCTTCTATGCGTTCGAGGCGATGGTGGCCCAGCGCAAGCAGATCATCATCACCAGCGATACGTATCCGAAGGAACTGTCGGGCATCGACAGCCGCCTGATCTCGCGCTTCGATTCCGGCCTGACGGTCGCGATCGAGCCGCCCGAACTCGAGATGCGCGTGGCGATCCTGCTGCGCAAGGCCGAGTCCGAAGGCGTGCCGATGCCCGAGGAAGTGGCGTTCTTCATCGCCAAGCACCTGCGCAGCAACGTGCGCGAGCTCGAAGGCGCGTTGCGCAAGGTGCTGGCCTACGCCCGTTTCCACGGCCGCGACGTGCTCACCGTGGACGTCTGCAAGGAAGCCTTGAAGGATCTGCTATCCGTGTCCAACGGCCAGATCACCGTCGAGAACATCCAGAAGACGGTGGCGGATTTCTACAAGATCAAGGTGGCCGACATGTATTCGAAACGCCGGCCGGCCAATATCGCGTTGCCGCGCCAGGTCGCCATGTACCTGGCGAAGGAGCTGACCCAGAAAAGCCTGCCGGAAATCGGCGATCTGTTCGGTGGCCGTGATCACACCACCGTACTGCACGCCGTACGCAAGATTTCCGACGCCCGCGCCAAGCAAGCGGAGCTCAACCATACCCTGCACGTGTTGGAACAAACTCTAAAAGGATGACCATGCAACTCGTACAAACCACACGCGATGCATTGCTGAAACCGCTGTCGACCGTGGCGGGCATCGTCGAAAGACGCCATACCCTGCCCATCCTGGCGAACATCCTGATGCGCAAGGAAGGCAACAAGGTTGCCTTCATCGCGACCGACCTGGAAGTGCAGATCACCACGCACGCCGACTTCGGTGTGGGCCACGACAACGAGTCCACCACGGTCGCGGCGCGCAAGTTGCTGGACATCCTGAAAGCCCTGCCGGACACCGGCGACGTGCGCCTGGCGCTGGCCAGCAACAAGCTGTCGGTGCAGTCGGCCAAGAGCCGCTTCGCGCTGCAGACGCTGGCCGCCAGCGAATTCCCCACCGTGGCCCAGCCCGAGCAGTGGGACGTATCGCTGAGCATGCCGCAACGCACGCTGCGCCACCTGTTCAACATGGTGCACTTCGCCATGGCGCAACAGGACATCCGCTACTACCTGAACGGCATGCTGCTGGTGTTCGAACCGGGCCGCGTGCGCGCGGTCGCCACCGACGGCCACCGCCTGGCGCACTGCTCAACCGAAGCCGACGGCATCAGCGAGCGTCACGAAGTCATCGTGCCGCGCAAGACCGTGCTGGAAATGCAGCGCCTGCTGGAAGACTCCGACGAACTCGTCTCGATCGACGTGGCGCCGGGCCAGATCCGTTTCCGCTTCGGCGACGTCGAGCTGGTGTCCAAGCTGGTCGAAGGCAAGTTCCCCGATTTCACCCGCGTCATCCCGACCAACTACTCGCGCCACTTCCTGGTGGGCCGCGAAGCCCTGCAGGGCAGCCTGCAGCGCGCCGCCATCCTGACCACCGACAAGTTCAAGGGCGTGCGCCTGCAACTGGCGCAGAACCAGATGAAGATCTCGTCCTCCAACGCCGAGCAGGAAGAGGCGCAGGAAGAAATCGACATCGACTACGGCTTCGAGCCGCTGGACGTCGGCTTCAACGTCGGCTACCTGCTCGACGTGCTGGCCAACGTCAAGGTCGACAACATCCAGTGGTCGGTCATGCCCGATGCCAACGCGTCGGCGCTCATCACCCTGCCCGACGACGACCAGTTCAAGTACGTCGTCATGCCCATGCGGATCTAAGTCCGCGCAGACGTGGGTTTGTGCCGCCCGCGGGCCCGATGGCCCGCCGGCGGTCCGGCCGCCAGGCCGTTCTTTAAAGCGTTATCGATACAGACATGTCAGATCAGCAGAACACCACTCCCGAGAACGGCGGCTACGGCGCCGACTCGATCAAGATGCTCAAGGGGCTGGAGGCCGTGCGCAAGCGCCCCGGCATGTACATCGGCGACACGTCGGACGGCACCGGGCTGCACCACATGGTGTTCGAAGTCGTCGACAACGCCATTGACGAAGCGCTGGCCGGCTGGTGCGACGACATCGTCGTCACGATCCACACCGACAACTCGATCTCGGTCACCGACAATGGCCGCGGCATCCCCACGGACATCCACAAGGACGACGAATTCCACCGCAGCGCGGCCGAAATCGTCATGACCGAACTGCACGCCGGCGGCAAGTTCGACCAGAACTCGTACAAGGTGTCCGGCGGCCTGCACGGCGTGGGCGTGTCGTGCGTGAACGCGCTGTCCGAGTGGCTGCGCCTGACCATCCGCCGCAATGGCGAAGTGCACCAGATGGAATTCCGCCAGGGCGAGCGCGTCGCGCCCCTGGCCGTGACCGGCACGACCGACAAGCGCGGCACCGAAGTGCGCTTCCTGGCCGACCCGATCATCTTCAACAACATCGAGTACCACTACGAGATCCTCTCCAAGCGCCTGCGCGAGCTCTCTTTCCTGAACAACGGCGTCAAGATCCGCCTGATCGACCAGCGCCAGGGCAAGGAAGAGAACTTCGCCTTCTCGGGCGGCGTGAAGGGTTTCGTCGAATACATCAACCGCGCCAAGACGGTGCTGCATCCGAACGTGTTCTCGGTCACCACCGAGTCGGCCGCGGGCGGCGTGCCGGTGGGCGTGGAAGTGGCGATGCAGTGGAACGACAGCTATAGCGAAAGCGTGCTGTGCTTCACCAACAACATCCCGCAGCGCGACGGCGGCTCGCACCTGACCGGCCTGCGCGCGGCGATGACCCGCATCATCAACAAGTACATCACCGACAACGAACTGGCCAAGAAGGCCAAGGTCGAGACCTCGGGCGACGACATGCGCGAAGGCCTGGCCTGCGTGCTGTCGGTGAAGGTGCCGGAACCCAAGTTCAGCAGCCAGACCAAGGACAAGCTGGTCTCGAGCGAAGTGCGCCCGGCCGTCGAAGAAGCCGTGGCCCGCACGCTGGAAACCTGGCTGCTGGAGCATCCGAACGACGCCAAGGCGCTGTGCGCCAAGATCGTCGAAGCCGCCCGCGCGCGCGAAGCCGCCCGCAAGGCGCGCGAAATGACGCGTCGCAAGAGCGTGCTGGAAGGCGCCGGCCTGCCCGGCAAGCTGGCCGACTGCCAGGAAAAGGATCCGGCGCTGTGCGAGCTGTACATCGTCGAGGGTGACTCCGCAGGCGGCTCGGCCAAGCAAGGCCGCGACCGCAAGTTCCAGGCCATCCTGCCGCTGCGCGGCAAGGTGCTGAACGTCGAGAAGGCGCGTTTTGACCGCCTGATCGCCAGCGAGCAGATCGCCACGCTGATCACCGCGCTGGGCACCAGCATCGGCCCGGACTTCAACGTCGACAAGCTGCGCTACCACCGCCTCATCATCATGACCGACGCGGACGTCGACGGCGCGCACATCCGCACGCTGCTGCTGACGCTGCTGTACCGTCAGATGCCCGAGCTGGTGCAGCGCGGCTACGTCTACATCGCCCAGCCGCCGCTGTACAAGGTCAAGGTCGGCCGCGAAGAGCGCTACCTGAAGGATGACCAGGAAGAAGCGCAGTTCATGCTGCAGCTGGCCCTGAAGGACGCCGAGATCATCTCCGGCGGCAACATCATCCGGGGTGACGAGCTGAGTGAACTGGCGCGTCAGTACGTGGCGGCTGACGGCGTCATCGCGCGCCTGTCGCGCGTGTTCGACGTGGCCGCGCTGTCGGCCATGGCCGAAGGCGTGGAGATCAACCTGGAGTCCACCGAGAGCACCGCCGATTCGGCCAGGCGCCTGGCCGACGCCATGCGCGATCCGGTCAGCGGCAACGGCGTGGAAGTGGTGCCCGAGTTCGACGAAGCCACCGAACGCCATCGCCTGTCGATCCAGCGCATGCACCACGGCAACGTGCGCGTCAGCATCATCGACGCCGACTTCGTCGGCGGTTCCGACTACGCGATCCTGTCGCGCGCCGCCAAGAGCTTCTCCGGCAAGGTCGGCCCGCGTTCGCTGGCCGCGCGTGGCGAAGGCGAAAAGCGCAAGGAACAGAACGTCTCCGACTTCCGCGAAGCGATGCAGTGGCTGCGCAGCGAAGCCGACCGCGGCATCTCCAAGCAGCGCTACAAGGGCCTGGGCGAAATGAACCCGGAACAGCTGTGGGAAACCACCATGGACCCGAAGGTGCGCCGCCTGTTGCGCGTGCAGATCGAGGACGCCATCGCGGCCGACGAGGTCTTCACCACGCTGATGGGCGACGACGTCGAACCGCGCCGCAACTTCATCGAGGCGCATGCGCTGTCGGCGGGGAACATCGACGTCTGATCGGCACGACTGGCCGCAAGCCCGCCAGGGCTTCGCGGCGTGCATGAAGAAGGGGCTGCCTGCGCAGCCCCTTTTGTTTTGATGCGGCCTGCCGGCCCGTAGCGCACGCTCAGGCGGCTTTCTTCGGCTTGAAGAAGAACCACAGCAGCAGCAATGCGATGAAGCCGTACAGGCCCCATACACGCATGAAGAACCAGCCCACGCCGTCCTCGCCCAGCGCCAGGTCGATCAGCTTGCCGCCGACGAAGGCGTACACGCCGTAGATGAGGCCCCATTTGGCCAGGAACGTGAAGAAGGCCTTCTTGCGCGCGGCGTAGTGGGCCGGGCTGGCGCTGCTCTTTCGCATCATGCCCAGCGCGGCGGCGACGGCGAAGCCGCCGATGTTGGCGCTGAGCAGCGTCAGCGCGACCTTCAGCTCGCCCATGTCGGGCCCGCTGCCGCCGTGGAACACGGCCGAGATCGAATACCAGTAGTACAGGCTGGCGCCCAGCAGCAGCGAGAGCAGGATGCGGCTGGTGCGGGACATGACGCCGAAGCATCCCAGAACGATGACGAAGCCGATGAGGCCGAGGATACCCATGAGTGTGCCGACGGTGATTGCGAGAAGCGCGTCCGCTGCCACGCAGGGCGGTTCGACGAGACGATCACCAAATGACGGCGGCGCGCCGGGAAACTTAAGCGGCGCGCGCCGCGGCGTCGAACCGTCAGCGGATGCCTGCGCCCTACCCCTGCACGTCGCTGGCCCACGGCTCCGCCGTCAACCGTTCCGCCAGGTACTCGATCAGCGCCTGCACCCGCGCCGGCCGCCGGCGGCCCGGCGGCGTGACGATGTGCAGCGCGATCGGGTCGATCTGCCAGTCGTCCATGGCGGTCTCCAGCGCGCCCGACTGCAGGTCTTCCCAGGCCAGGAACTCTGGTTGCAGCGCCAGGCCCAGGCCGGCCTGCAGCGCGGGTGACAGCGCCTCGGCGTTGTTGACGTTCAACTGCACCGGCAGCGATTGCGAAAACTCGCCGTGCTTTTCGTGGCGAAAGCGCCAGCTCGAGCCGTTGCGCGCGTACATGTACTGCAGCGCGGTGTGCTGCGCCAGGTCGCGCGGATGCCTGGGCTTGCCGGCGCGCTTGAAGTAGCTGGGCGCGCCCACCAGCAGGATGCGCACCGAGCACAGGCGCCGCGCCAGCAGCGTGGAGTCCACCAGGTTGGAGATGCGCAGGGCCAGGTCGAAGCGTTCCGACACCAGGTCGGCCTGCTTGTCGTTGAATTCGATCTCCAGGTCCACGTCGGGATGCGCCTGCATGAAGGGCGGCAGCATCGGCGCCAGGTGCGTGACGCCGAAGGACATGGGCGCGGCCAGCCGGATCTTGCCGCGCAGGCTGGTGGACTTCTCGGTGACCTCGGCCTCGACCGCCTCGCCCTCTTCCAGGATGCGTGCGGCGCGTTCCAGCGCCGCGTAGCCGGACTCCGTCAACGACATGCTGCGCGAGGTGCGGTGGAACAGCATGGTCTTCATCTTGGTCTCCAGACGCGTGATGGTCTTGGACACCGTGGCCTGGGACAGGGACAGTTCGGCCGCGGCCTTGGCGAACGAGCCCGTGTCGGCGACCTTGGCGAAGATCGCCCAGCCCTCCAGATCCGGCAGTTTGTTCATGGTGGTTCTCGCAAAGAAAGTCGCGTCGATGATAGCGGCGGACTATGTGACGAACAAGAACGCCCGGGGCGGACCGGGCGGGAAATGCCCGTGTCACGGGGATCATGCAAAAAATGGAAAGGATGCAATTCCCCGTTGCGGATTCTCAGGCGGGGGGCCGATCCCTACTATGCACATACCGACAGACGACGTGAACGAAACCCCTCAAGCGGCATTCGGGCACGACGACAGCGGGGCAAGCCGGAACGGTTTGCGCAGTGCCCGAATTCACCTTGCCGCATTCCCCTGAACGATTCCTTGAAAGAGAGCGCCACCATGTCCGCCAACAAATACCTCGAAGTCCTGACCCCGCAGAACAGCCAGATCATCTTCATCGACCAGCAGCCGCAGATGGCCTTCGGCGTGCAGTCGATCGACCGCCAGACGCTCAAGAACAACGTGGTGGGCCTGGCCAAGGCCGCGCGCACCTTCAACATCCCGACCACCATCACCACTGTCGAAACCGATGGTTTCTCGGGCAACACCTACCCTGAACTGCTGGCCGTGTTTCCCGATAACAAGATCCTCGAGCGCACCTCGATGAACTCGTGGGACGACCAGAACGTGCGCGACGCGCTGGCCGCCAACGGCCGCAAGAAGATCGTCGTGGCCGGCCTGTGGACCGAGGTCTGCAACACCACCTTCGCCCTGTGCGCCATGCTCGAAGGGGACTACGAGATCTACATGGTGGCCGACGCGTCGGGCGGCACCTCGGCCGATGCGCACAAGTACGCGATGGACCGCATGATCCAGGCCGGCGTGGTGCCGGTGACCTGGCAGCAGGTGATGCTGGAATGGCAGCGCGACTGGGCCCGCCAGGAAACCTACGACGCCGTGACCGGCATCGCCAAGGAACACTCGGGCGCCTACGGCATGGGCATCGACTACGCCGTCACCCACGTGCACAAGCTGGCCGAGCGCGTGGCGCACGGCGAGCGCATCGGCCCCAACCCGGCCAAGTAAGCCCCGCGCCCGGGCCGGCAACGGTCCGGGCCGTTTCCTTTTCCGAATACGGCAGGCGGCATGGCGAACGGCCCCTGGCGACCCAGCGCGATCCGGAGCATTCCATGCCGAACCCCTCTTCCCCTGCCGCGGGAGGCAACTTTGCGCCTCTGCGCCAGCCCGTGTTTGCCGTCCTGTGGGCGGCCGCGGTGCTCGGCAACGTGGGCAGTTTCATGCGCGACGTCGCCAGCTCGTGGCTGGTGACGGACCTGTCGGCCAGCCCGGCCGCGGTGGCGCTGATCCAGACCGCGGCGACGCTGCCGATCTTCCTGCTGGCGATTCCGGCTGGCGTGCTGTCCGACATCCTGGACCGCCGGCGCTTCCTCATCTTCGTGCAGATATTGCTGGCCTCGGTCAGCGGCACGTTGCTGCTGCTGTCGCATTTCGGCGCGCTGACCGTGGACTACCTGATCGCGTTGACGTTTGTCGGCGGCATCGGCGCGGCGCTGATGGGGCCGACCTGGCAGTCGATCGTGCCCGAGCTGGTGCCGCGCGAGAGCCTCAAGGGCGCGGTGGCGCTCAACTCGCTGGGCATCAACATCGCGCGCGCCATCGGCCCGGCCGCGGGCGGCCTGATCCTGGCCAGCTTCGGCGCGGCGGTGACCTACGGCATGGACGTGCTGAGCTATGTGTTCGTGATCGCCGCCCTGTTGTGGTGGAAGCGTCCGGCGGCCACCGACAGCGCGCTGTCGGAGAACTTCCTGGGCGCGTTCCGGGCCGGCCTGCGTTACACGCGGGCCAGCAAGGAACTGCATCGCGTATTGTTGCGCGCCGCCGTGTTCTTCCTGTTCGCCAGCGCGGTGTGGGCCTTGCTGCCGCTGGTGGCGCGGCAGATGCTGGGCGGCACGTCGGGCTTCTACGGCATGCTGCTGGGCGCGGTGGGCGCGGGGGCGATCCTCGGCGCGCTGGTGATGCCGAAGCTCGGCGCCAAGCTGAATGCGGACGGGCTGGTGCTGCTGGCCTCGCTGGTCAGCGCGGTGGTGATGGGCGTGCTGGTGTTCGCCCCGCCCAAGTGGCTGGCGGTGGTGATGCTGGTGCTGCTGGGCATGGGCTGGATCACGGCGCTGACCACCTTCAACGGCGTGGCCCAGGCGATCCTGCCCAACTGGGTGCGCGGCCGCGGCCTGGCGGTGTACTTGATGGTGTTCAACGGCGCGATGGCGGCCGGCAGCCTGGGCTGGGGCCTGGTGGCGCGTGAAATCGGCGTGCCGTATGCGCTGGTGGTGAGCGGCGCGGGCCTGGTGATCGTGGCGCTGCTGTTCCACCGGGCGCGGCTGCCGGTGGGCGAAGCCGACCTGCAGGCGTCGAACCACTGGCCGGAGCCGCTGGTGTCCGAATCGGTGGCGCACGACCGCGGGCCGGTGCTGATCCAGGTCGAGTACCGCATCGCGCAGCAGGACCGCCCGGCCTTCCTGGAAGCGATGCAACGCCTGTCGCAGGAGCGCCTGCGCGACGGCGCTTACGCCTGGGGCGTGGCCGAGCACACGAGCGATCCGGAGCGCGTGGTGGAGTGGTTCTTCGTGGAGTCGTGGGCCGAGCATCTGCGCCAGCACCATCGGGTCTCGCATGCCGATGCCGACCTGCAGGCCGAGGCGCTGCATTTCCATATCGGCCCCGGCGCGCCCGAGGTGCACCACTTCCTGGCGCTGAAGCGCTGAAGGCGCCGCGCATGAGGTCTTGTTTTCCGATCAACCTGGAGGCTCGCCATGATTGAGCGCCGACCCTTGAGAACCCTGGGCCATGCCCGCCGCGGCTGGCTCGATGTGAAACACCATTTCTCGTTCGCCAACTACCTGGACCCGCAACGCATGAACTGGGGCGCGTTGCGGGCCTGGAACGACGAGACCATCGCACCGGGCGCCGGCTTTCCCGCGCTGCTGCATACCAACGTGGAAATCATCACCTGCGTGCAGGAAGGCGTGTTGACCCACGAGGACGACCTGGGCAACGGCGGCCGCACCCGCGCCGGCGACGTGCAGGTGATGAGCGCGGGCAGCGGCGTGACGCATGCCGAGTTCAACAGGGAAGGCGGTCCGGCCCGCGTGTTCCAGATCTGGATCGAGCCGGACCGACGTGGCGCGCCGCCGAGCTGGGGCCGCAAGTCGTTTGCGCGCGAGGCCTGCAACGGACGGTTCATCACGCTCGCCAGCGGCATCGAGGGCGACGAAGACGCGCTGCCGATCCGCAGCGACGCCCGCGTGCTGGCGGTGGCGCTCAAGGCCGGCGAAGCCGCCACCTATCGCTTTGCACGCGGCCGGCGCCGCGGCTACCTGGTCGCGTCCAAGGGCCGGTTGACGATCAATGACGTCGAGATCGGCCTGGGCGATGGCGCCGCCATCGAGGACGAGACCGATGTGCGCATCACCGCGCTCGATGACGCCGAGCTGCTGCTGGCCGACACCCACGCCTGATTCCAATGATGAGGACATCCATGAAGATCTATCTGCTTTCCCTTGGCGCCGGCCTGCTGGTCGGCGTCGTCTACAGCCTGCTGCAGGTGCGTTCGCCGGCGCCGCCGCTGGTGGCGCTGATCGGCCTGCTGGGCATCCTGCTCGGCGAACAGATCGTGCCGGTGGGCAAACACATGCTCAGCGGCACCGCCTTCGCCACCGCGTGCGACAAACAGAAGACGGTGAGCCACGTGTTCGGGCAACTGCCCGGCAAGCATCCCCACGATAAAGACCAAAGCTGAATTCTTTCCACGCCCAGGGAGATAATCGTATGCCTACCCGCCGCGACCTCATCGGTGTTGCTTCCACATTGGCGCTCAACAGCCTGCTGGGCGGATCCGCCCTCGCTCGTTCCCAAGGAGAATCCTCCATGTCAAACCCCGCCCCCGACGTCATCTATCACCATGGCCGCATCACCACGCTGGACCGCGCCAGGCCGCTGGCCAGCGCCGTGGCGGTCAAGGATGGCAGGTTCGTGGCCGTCGGCGACGATGCCGAGGTTATGGCCCTGGCCGGCGCCGGCACCCGGCTGGTGGACCTGAAGGGCCGCGGCGTGCTGCCGGGGCTGTTCGACAACCACACCCACGTGGTGCGTGGCGGCCTGAACTACAACATGGAGCTGCGCTGGGACGGCGTGCGCTCGCTGGCCGACGCCATGGCCATGCTCAAGCGCCAGGTCGCCATCACGCCGGCGCCGCAATGGGTGCGCGTGGTGGGCGGCTTCACCGAGCACCAGTTCGCCGAGAAGCGCCTGCCGACGATCGACGAGATCAACGCCATCGCGCCCGACACGCCGGTGTTCCTCTTGCACCTGTACGATCGCGCCCTGCTCAACGGCGCCGCGCTGCGCGCGGTGGGCTACACCAAGACCACGCCCAACCCGCCGGGCGGCGAGATCATCCGCGACGCGCAGGGCAACCCGACCGGGCTGCTGCTGGCCAAGCCGAACGCCACCATCCTCTACGCCACGCTGGCCAAGGGCCCCAAGCTGCCGTTCGACTACCAGGTCAATTCCACGCGCCATTTCATGCGCGAGCTGAACCGTCTGGGCGTGACCGGCGTGATCGACGCGGGCGGCGGCTTCCAGAACTATCCCGACGACTACGCCGTGATCCAGAAGCTGGCCGACGAAGACCAGATGACGGTGCGGCTGGCCTACAACCTGTTCACGCAGAAGCCCAAGCAGGAAAAGGAAGACTTCCTCAAGTGGACCTCGAGCGTGAAGTACAAGCAGGGCACCGACTACTTCCGCCATAACGGCGCCGGCGAGATGCTGGTGTTCTCGGCCGCCGACTTCGAGGACTTCCGCGTCGAACGGCCGGACATGCCGCCGGAGATGGAAGGCGAGCTGGAGGAAGTGGTGCGCGTGCTGGTGCAGAACAAGTGGCCGTGGCGCCTGCACGCCACCTATGACGAGACCATCTCGCGCGCGCTGGACGTGTTCGAGAAGGTGCACCAGGACACGCCGCTGACCGGCCTGAACTGGTTCTTCGACCACGCCGAGACCATTTCCGACAAGTCGATCGACCGCATCGCCGCGCTGGGCGGCGGCATCGCCGTGCAGCACCGCATGGCCTACCAGGGCGAATACTTCATCGAGCGCTACGGCGCGGCCGCGGCCGAGGCCACCCCGCCCATCGCCAGGATGCTGGACCGCGGCGTGAAGGTGTCCGCGGGCACCGACGCCACCCGGGTCGCGTCCTACAACCCGTGGGTATCGCTGTCGTGGATGGTGACCGGCAAGACCGTGGGCGGCACCCGCCTCTATCCGGCGCGCAACTGCCTGGACCGCGAGACCGCGCTGCGCATGTGGACGGAGAACGTGGCCTGGTTCGCCAACGAGGAAGGCAAGCGCGGCCGCATCCAGCCGGGCCAGCTGGCCGACTTCATCGTGCCGAGCAAGGACTACTTCCGCTGCAGCGAGGACGAGATCTCGTTCCTGACCTCGGAGCTGACCGTGGTTGGCGGCCGGGTGGTCTATGGCGCGGGGGAATTCGGCCCGCTGGACGACAACGCGCTGCCGCCCGCCATGCCGGACTGGTCGCCCACGCGCCTGTTCGGCGGCTATGCCGCCTGGGGCGATCCCGACGGCGCCGGCCGCAATTCGCTGGGCTACCGCAACATGGCGGCCTGCGCGTGCGCCAGCAACTGCGGGCTGCACGGGCATGACCATGCCAAGGCCTGGGCCTCGAAGGCGCCCAGTTCCGACCTCCAGGGCTTCTTCGGCGCCCTGGGTTGCTCCTGCTGGGCAGTTTGAGGAGGCCGGCCATGAACGCGACCTCTCAATGGGAGCAGCGGCTGGCCGGCCTGGCGCGGCCGCTGTTCGGATCGCCCGCGGTGCGGTTCCTGGCCTACCTGGGCCTGTGCGCCGCCTATCTGCAGGGCGGGCTGGTCAAGCTGACCGACTTTCCCGGCGCGCTGGCGGAGATGGCGCATTTCGGGCTGGCGCCCGGGCCGCTGTTCGCGGTGCTGGTGATCGTGCTGGAACTGGCGGCGTCGGCCATGATCCTGGCCGGCCGCCTGCGCTGGCTGGGGGCGCTGGCGCTGGCCGGTTTCACGCTGGTGGCCACGGGCATCGCGCTGCGCTACTGGGAGATGGCGCCGGGGCAGGAACGCTTCATGGCGGCCAATGCGTTCTACGAGCACCTGGGGCTGGTGGGGGGATTGCTGCTGGTGGCGTGGCTGGACCTGCGCGAGCCGCGCCCGGATGGCGCGACCGCCTGACGGCGGGCGGCCGCGGGCAAAAAAAGGCCCCGATGTCGGGGCCTTGTCGTTTCCGCGCGGCGGGGGGAGTTGCCATCATCGCCCCGGCCGCGCCTTCAGGTCCGCCATCTCTTCCTGCATCAGCTGGTGCGCGTAGCGCGAGAACACGCTGACCAGCCGGGTACGGGTATGGTACGGCGGGTACAGCAGCGCCACCGTGACCGGCACCGCCGGGCTGAACGGACGCACCTCGACGCCGTTGGCCTCGTATTCCTCGCGCGCGGCCAGCGGGTTGATCAGCGCCACCCCCAGGCCGGCGCCGACCAGCGCACAGACCGACGAGCCCAGGCCGGCCTCGGCCACGGTCTGGCGCTCGACCTTGGCGGCCTTGAAGACCGCGTCGATCTTTTCCCGCAGCGGCGTGGCGCTGGGGAAGGCGATGAAGGGTTCGCCGGCGAAATCGGCGGGCTTGAGCTTTTTCAGCTTGGTCAGCCGATGGCCTTTGGGCAGCACCGCCACGCAGTTCATGGTCAGCACCGGCTCGACCTGGATGCCGGGGCTGTCGCCCGACAGCATGGCCAGGCCGGTGTCGCAGAAGCCCGAACTGATCCAGTTGTGCACCGCGCTGGCGTTGCCGGAATGGATCGACACCATGACGTCGGGGTATTCGGTCTTGAAGGCGGCCACGATGCGGGCCAGCAGGCCGCCGGCCAGGCGCGGCATGGCGGCCACGCTCAGGCGGCTGGCGCTGAAGGAGCGGATGCTGGCCGCCGCCGATTCCAGGCCGGCCAGGCCGATGAAGGTCTTTTCGACCTCCTGGAAGAAGCGCGAACCGTCCTGGGTGGGGGTCAGGCGGCTGCCGTTGCGGTCGAACAGGGGAAATTGGGTGATTGCTTCCAATTGCGCTATTAAGCGGCTAACGTGCGGCTGCGAGGTATGCACTCTGCGTGCCGCGGCGGTCATGGATCCGGTCATCATGACGGCTCGGAAAGCCTCGATGTGTCGCAAGCCCATTCGTGTAATGGCCATATCAAATCCGTATAGAGGAATACCCGATTGGAACTGGATAAAACCATAACGCTAGTTGATACTTTTTGCCAGCCGCGGGGCTCATCGCGGGACGCGGCGGGTCGTATGCAATCCGGCACCGCTGTTCGTGAACATAAGCACGCGCCGCTCGACCGGCGCCAAGGGAATAAGATGAAAGCATTTGCCGCGATTTCGGTCGCCGCCGCCCTGTTCGGCAGCGCCGCCGCCCACGCCGAAGGCCCCAGCCGCCTGGACAAGATCCGCGACACCGGCGTGATCACCATCGGCCATCCCGAGACCTCCGTGCCGTTCGCCTACCTGGACGGCAACCAGAAGCCGATCGGCTACACCGTCGAGATCTGCCAGGAAATCGCCCAGCACATCAAGACCGCGCTCAAGCTGCCCAAGCTGGACGTGCGTTACAACCCGACCACCTCCGCCACGCGTATCCCGTTGCTGGCCAACGGCACCATCGACCTGGAGTGCGGCAACACCACCAACAACCTGGAACGCCACAAGCTGGTGTCGTTCGCGCCGACCACGTTCGTGGCGCAGGTGGTGCTGGTGGCGCGCAAGGACGGCGGCGTCGATCCCAACAACCTGGCCTCGTTCCGCGGCAAGTCGATCGCGGCGCAGGCCGGCGGCCAGACCTTCAAGCTGATTTCGCGCTTGAACGCCGAAGGCAACCTGGGCATCACCATGGCACCCACCAAGGATACGGCGGAAACGCTGCTGATGGTTGAATCGGGCCGCGCCGCGGGTTCGGCCAACGACGACGGCATCGCCTACGGCGTGGTGGCCTCGTCCAAGAACCCCGACGCCTTCGTGATCGGCACCAAGGGCCTGGAACTGGCGCCCTACGGCATCATGCAGCCCAAGGACGACCCGGCCTTCAAGAAGGTGGTGGACGACGCCGTGCTGGACCTGATGAAGAGCGGCCGCGTCGCGGCGATCTACGACAAGTACTTCAATTCCCCGATCCCGCCCAAGCAGATCAACCTGAAGTACCCGATGAGCGACGCGCTCAAGCGCGCCCTGGCCCATCCGACCGACTCCGGCGACCCCAAGGCCTACGAGTAAGCCGGTCCGCCGCCGCGGCCCCTCGCGGGCCGCGCGGCGACGCACTAAACCGGGCGCCGGCCGCCGGCGCCCGTTTCTTTAGTTGTCCACAGGTCCTCAAAGCATGAATTACAACTGGAGCTGGAGCGTCTTCCTGGAGATGTCGCCCGACGGCGTGCATACCTTCCTGCAGACCATCCTGATCGGCGTGGGCTGGACCCTGGCGCTGGCCCTGACGGCGTGGGTGTTCTCGCTGCTGCTGGGCTCGTGCCTGGGCGTGATGCGCACCGCCTCGTCGCGCCTGGCCAACGCGGTTGGCGCGACCTACGTCGAGATTTTCCGCAACGTGCCGCTGCTGGTGCAGATGTTCCTGTGGTATTTCGTGCTGCCCGAGTTGCTGCCGCACGCCTGGGGCCTGGCCATGAAGCAGATGCCGCAGCCCTGGGGGCAATTCCTGCCGGCGGTGCTTTGTCTGGGCTTCTACGGCTCGGCGCGCGTGGCCGAGCAGTTGCGCGCCGGCATCCAGTCGCTGCCGCGCGGCCAGTTCCAGGCGGGCACGGCGCTCGGCCTGACCGAGACGCAGGTCTACCGCTACATCATCCTGCCCGAGGCCTACCGCATCGTGCTGCCGCCCCTGACCTCCGAGTTCATGGGCACCATCAAGTATTCGTCGGTGGCGCTGACCATCGGCCTGCTGGAACTGACCGGCCAGACCCGCTCGATGGCGGAGTTCAGCTTCCATATCTTCGAGGCGTTCTCGGCGGCGACCGTGATCTACCTGATCCTGAACGGCATGGTCGTGCTTGGCATGCGCCTGCTTGAACGCCATGTGGCGGTTCCCGGCCTGATCGGCGCGGCGACCAAGAACGGACGCTAGGAATCGACATGGGCAAATTCGATTTCGACGTCATCGGCAGCGCGCTGCCGTACCTGTTCCAGACCGGCATGACGTTCACGCTGACCCTGACGCTGCTGGCGGCGGTGATGGGGCTGGTGCTGGGCACGCTGCTGGCGATGATGCGCCTGTCGCGCTACCGGATCCTGTCGGTGCCGGCGGGCATCTACGTGAACGTGATGCGTTCCGTGCCGCTGCTGCTGGTGATCTTCTGGTTCTACTTCCTGGTGCCCTACATCGCCGCCTGGATCGTGGGTTCGCCCACGCCGCTGCGGGTGGGAGCGTTCAACTCGGCGGTGGTCACGTTCACGCTGTTCGAGGCCGCGTACTTCTGCGAGATCATGCGCGCCGGTATCCAGTCGATCGCGCGCGGCCAGGTCTCGGCCAGCATGGCGCTGGGCCTGAACCACTGGCAGGGCATGCGCTACGTGATCCTGCCGCAGGCGATCCGCAACATGGTGCCGGCGTTGCTGACGCGGGTCATCATCCTGTTCCAGGACACCTCGCTGGTGTACGTGCTGTCGCTGACCGACTTCCTGGGCGCGGCGTCCAAGATCGGCCAGCGCGACGGCCGGCTGGTGGAACTCTATCTCTTCGTGGCGGTGGTGTATTTCGTGATCTGCTTCACGGCATCCCGTCTGGTCAAACGGCTGGAAAAGCGCGTCCGGGTGCTGCGCTAGGCGCCCAGGTTATCCACAGGTCCAACGATGCAACTCTCTTCGAAACCCCCGATGATCGAGATCAAGCAGGTCAGCAAGTGGTATGGCGATTTCCAGGTACTGGATGATTGCAGCACCACCGTTGGCCGCGGCGAGGTGGTGGTGGTGTGCGGCCCCTCCGGCTCGGGCAAGTCGACGCTGATCAAGACCGTGAATGCGCTGGAGCCCTTCCAGAAGGGCAACATCGTGGTCAACGGCATCGAGGTGGGCGATCCGCGCACCAACCTGCCCAAGCTGCGTTCGGTGGCCGGCATGGTGTTCCAGCATTTCGAGCTGTTCCCGCACCTGTCGGTGACCGAGAACCTGTGCCTGGGCCAGATGAAAGTGCTCAAGCGCGGCAAGGACGAGGCCCGCGCCCGCGCGCTGGCGTTGCTGGAGCGGGTCGGCCTGTCGGCGCACAAGGACAAACACCCGGGCGAGCTGTCCGGCGGCCAGCAGCAGCGCGTGGCGATCGCCCGCGCCCTGTCGATGGATCCGGTGGTGATGCTGTTCGACGAACCGACCTCGGCGCTGGACCCGGAGATGGTCAACGAGGTGCTGGACGTGATGACCGACCTGGCCGGAGAAGGCATGACGATGATGGTGGTGACCCATGAAATGGGGTTCGCCCGCCGCGTCGCCGACCGCGTGATCTTCATGGACGGCGGCAAGATCGTCGAAGACTGCCCGAAGGATGCGTTCTTCGGCGATGTAGAGGCGCGCGCCCCGCGCACGCGCCAGTTCCTTTCCAAAATTTTGCAGCACTGATAGCCATGAGCCAGCGGATCTCCGTCGACCCCTCCCACCCGCTCGTCGACCTGCGCAGCGACACGGTCACCCACCCTACCGAGGCCATGTACGAGCGCATGCGCACGGCGCCCATCGGCGACGACGGGCTCGATGGCGACCCCAGCGTGCGGGCGCTGGAAGCGCACGTGGCCACCCGCCTGGGCAAGGAAGCCGGGCTGTTCGTGCCCAGCTGCACCATGGCCAACCTGCTGGCGGTGCTGGCGCAGACCCAGCGCAACGAGCAGGTGGTGCTGGAGTCGGCCGCGCACATGTACACGTCCGAGCGCGGCGCCGCCACGTTCACCGGCCTGTTCTACCAGGGCGTGCCCGGCACCGACGGCGCGATGGACCTGAACCGCCTGGAAGACGCGATGCAGTCCGGCGGCCACAAGCTCAAGACCTCGCTGGTGGCGATGGAGACCTCGCACAACAACGCCGGTGGCGCGGTGCTGCCGCTGGACCACATGCAGGCGGTATACGGCATGGCGCAGGCCTGCGGCGTGCCCGTGCACCTGGATGGCGCGCGCCTGTTCAACGCCGCGGTGGCGCTGGGCGTGGCGCCGGCCGAGATCACCCGCCATGCCGATACCGTGTCGCTGTGCCTGTCCAAGGGCCTGAGCGCGCCGGTGGGCGCGGTGCTGACCGGTCCGCGCCAGGTGATGGCGCGGGCGCGGGTGCTGCGCCGCATGCTTGGCGGCACCCAGCGCCAGGCCGGCATCATGGCCGCGGCCGGGCTGGAAGGCGTGCAGACCATGGGCGACCGGCTGGTCGAGGACCATGCGCGCGCCCGCCGCCTGAGTGACGGCCTGAACCGCCTGGACCCGGTGCTGTCGGCCACGGTGCCGCAGACCAACATCGTGCAGGTCGAGACCGCCGACACCGGCATGACCAACGCGCACTGGGTCACGGCGCTGGAAGCGGCGGGCCTGCTGACGCGTCCGTGGGGCCGCACGCGGCTGCGCTGCGTGACCCACCGCCACATCGGCGACGAGGACATCGACCGCGCCATCGAGGCCTTCAAAAAAGTGCTGGCCAGCCGCTGATCCGGCGTTTCGCGGGGGCGGGCGATGCGATAATGCGGGATGTCCGCCGCTACCCAACTTTCCAGGAAAGACTATCTCTGCGCCCTGACGGTGGTGGTGATCTGGGGCCTGAACTTCGTCATCATGAAGATCGGCCTCAAGGGCCTGTCGCCCATGACGCTGGGCGCCCTGCGATTCGCCCTGGCCGCCTTTCCCCTGGTGCTGTTCGTGCGGCCGCCGCGCCTGCCGTGGCAGTGGATCGCCGCTTACGGGCTGGTGCAGGGGCTGGGCCAGTTCGGCCTGCTGTTCACGGCCCTCAAATTCGGCATGCCGGCGGGCATGGCCTCGCTGGTGATCCAGACCCAAGCCTTTTTCACCCTGCTGCTGGCCGCGCCGGTATTGCGTGAACGCGCGCGTCCGCATCACTGGCTGGGGCTGGGCGTGGCCGCGCTGGGGTTGGCGGTGATCGCCGCCGGCCGTGGCGAGGGGCCGGGCCAGATGACCATGCTGGGGTTCGTCCTGACGCTCGGCGCCGCCTCGATGTGGGCGGTCTCGAACATCATCGTGCGCCTGGCCAGCCGCAAGGCGCCCGGCTACGACCCGTTCGCGTTCATCGCCTGGAGCAGCGCCGCGCCGGTGCTGCCGTTCCTGGGGCTGGCGGTGCTGGCCGACGGCTGGGACGCGGTGGCGGGCATGATCCTGGGCATCGGCTGGGCCGAGGCGCTGTCGGTGCTGTACCTGGCGGTGCTGGCCACGCTGCTGGCCTATACGCTGTGGACGCAGCTGCTGACGCGCCATCCGGCGGCCAAGATCGCGCCGTTCTCGCTGCTGGTGCCGGTGGTGGGCCTGTGGGCGGCATCGGCGGCTTTCGGCGAGCGGCTGCAGCCGCTGCAATGGCTGGGCGCGGGCTGCGTCCTGGCGGGCCTGATCATCAACCAGGTCGGCGGGCGCTGGCTGCGCAACCGCTGACCTCATCCTTCTTTCCGCCGCGTCTCCTACCCGCTTTTGGATGAGCGGCGCAGGCCGTGGCGCGCCGCCTACAGCTGTTCGAAATGGGCATAACGCTTGTCGGTGTACTCCCGGCGCGTGACCATCTCGATGACCTCGGCCCCGGGCGGGCCGCGCCGCAGCCATTCCAGCATGTGATCGACCTGGTCGGGCGTGCCCTGCACCAGGGCCTCGACCGTGCCGTCCAGCATGTTCTGCACCCAGCCCTTGGCGCCCAGCAGATGCGCGCGCCGCACCGCCGCATGGCGGTAGCCCACGCCCTGCACGGTGCCGCTGACGGTGACGTGGACGGTCTCGATATGGGTGTCTTGCATTGGTTTTCCTTCGGATGATGCACCGCAGCGCGCCGGTGACCTAGGCGGTTCCGACTACAGCGGATGGTCGATAGGCCCCTCGGGCATCGAAGCGATACGTTAGAGCACATGTCAAAACGTGCCAACGGGAACACCCGCAAGCAAAGCTTGGAGAAGCCATTATGGAAGAGACCAGTTTGTTGTCGGAAGCAGAAACAGCGCGCTATCGGGACCAGGGCTACCTGGCCCTGCCGGACATGTGTCCGCAGGACGAGGTGGGCTACATCCGGCGCACGCTGCTGGAACTGTTCGCGAACAAGACGGGCTACAACGAGGGGGCGCAATACGACTTCATCAGTCGCGACGACCCGTCCAAGCCGGCCAAGTTTCCCAGTTTGCACGATCCGCGCCATTATGCCCCGGGCCTGCTGAAGACCGCCTATCACGAGCGCACGCTGGAGCTGGCGCGCCAGCTGCTGGGCGAGGACGCCGCGCTGTACGGCGAGCATGCGCTGCTCAAGCCGGCGCTGGTCGGGCCCGAGACGCCGTGGCACCAGGACGAGGCGTTCCGCTCGCCCGACTTCGTCTACAACGAGCTGAGCATCTGGCTGGCGCTGCAGCCGGCCACGCTGGAGAACGGCTGCATGCAGTTCATTCCGGGCTCGAACAAGAACGAGGTGCTGGAGCATCGCTCGCCAGGCGGCGACAAGACGCTGCATCCGCTCGAATGCTGCGCCGATTTTCCGCGCGACCAGGCGGTGGCCGAGCCGCTGCAACCCGGCGGCTGCACCGTGCACGATGCGCGCACGCTGCATTTCACGGGCGCCAATACGTCGCCGCAGCCGCGGCTGGCGTACATCCTGATCTACAACACGCCGCCGGTCTACAAGCCGGGACGGCGCGAGTTTCCGTGGCTCGAAGGCCGCTGGACCGACAGCCAGACCCGCAAGAAGGAATGGCATCGCCGCGGCGGCCTGGCGGTGGACGTGCTGCGGCGCCTGCCGGGGGCGCGCCTGACCAGCCCGCGCTGGGTGGCATGGGCCACGATCCGGGCGGTGACCAAGGTCTGGCCGCGCTAGCGGCGGGGTCAGCGGCCGCGTCGGCAGCGGCGCGAAAGCGGTCGCGATGAAGGGGGAGCCGGGGCCGGCAAGGGGCGCTTGCCGGCCCCGGCGCGTATACTGGGCGGCGCCGCGGGGCCTTGCCGCCCGGCGTGAACGGCAGGCGTCGGGACGACGCGTGCGGGTTCGCGCGGGGCCGGGCGCCGCGGGGTCGCGTCCCACTTTCCCCAGAAAAATAACCATGACCGCTAACCTCTCCACGATCACCTGCATCGAAGACCTGCGCGCGATCGCGCGCAAGCGCGTGCCGCGCATGTTCTACGACTACGCCGATTCGGGCGCCTGGACGGAAGGCACGTACCGCGCCAACGAAAGCGATTTCCAGAAGATCAAGCTGCGCCAGCGCGTGGCGGTGAACATGGAAGGCCGTTCGTTGCGCACGACGCTGGTGGGCCAGGACGCGGTGATGCCGTTGGCGATTTCGCCGACGGGCCTGACCGGCATGCAGCATGCCGATGGCGAGATCCTGGCGGCAAAGGCGGCGGCCGACTTCGGCGTGCCGTTCACGCTGTCGACCATGAGCATCTGCTCGCTGGAAGACGTGGCGGCGGCCACCGGCAAGCCGTTCTGGTTCCAGCTGTACGTGATGCGCGACCGCGAATTCGTCGGCGACCTGATCGACCGCGCCAAGGCGGCCGGCTGCTCGGCGCTGGTGCTGACGCTGGACCTGCAGATCCTGGGCCAGCGCCACAAGGACATCAAGAACGGGCTGTCGACGCCGCCCAAGCCGACCCTCCGCAATCTCATCAACCTGGCGACCAAGCCGCGCTGGTGCATGGGCATGCTGGGCACCAGGCGCCGCACGTTTGGCAACATCGTCGGCCACGCCAAGGGCGTGAGCGACCTGTCGTCGCTGTCGTCGTGGACGGCCGAGCAGTTCGATCCGCGCCTGAGCTGGGACGATGTGGAATGGATCAAGCAGCGTTGGGGCGGCAAGCTGATCATCAAGGGCATCCTGGACGTCGAGGATGCGCAGCTGGCGGCCAACAGCGGCGCGGATGCGCTGATCGTCAGCAACCATGGCGGGCGCCAGCTGGATGGGGCGATGTCGTCGATCGCGGCGCTGCCTTCGATCGCGGACGCGGTGGGGTCGAAGATCGAAGTGTGGATGGATGGCGGCGTGCGCTCGGGGCAGGACATCCTCAAGGCGGTGGCGCTGGGCGCGCGCGGAGCGATGATCGGGCGGGCCTTCCTGTACGGGTTGGGGGCATATGGGCAGGCGGGCGTGACTCGCGTGTTGGAGATCCTTTACAAGGAAATGGATACGACGATGGCGCTTTGCGGGCGGCGCAATATCGACGTCGGGGATCGGAGTATTTTGTTGCCGGGGACTTATCCGGTCTGAAGGTTTCTCTGATCGGCTGGAAGCCGGTGGGTCGCTGTGGCGGCTTGCCGGCTTTTTTGTTTTTTGCTTGCGGGTTTTTGCTCGCGAGTCTTTCTTCGTAGGTCGGCCGGCGCGGCGAGGGTTGTGGCGCTGCGGGTTTATTCTCGGTTGCCCGTGCCGAGGAATTGGCTGGGGCGCCTTAGCGCGGGGTCGAACGGGTTGAGTTGGGCGCTGATGCCGGCGGCTTCGCGGCGCAGGATTTCCACGATTAGGGGGAGGCGTTCGTCGCTGATGCGTTCGACGGGGGCGGCGATGCTGAGGGCGGCGACGGTGACGCCGTTGGGGTCGTGGACGGGGACGGCCAGGCCGGCGATGTTGGGGAAGATGCCCTGGCCCTTGCTGCGGGCGTATTGGAGTTCCTGGCATTCCTTGATGCCGGCGCGCATCGAGATTTCGTCGACGAAGCCCAGGTGGTGCAGGCGCGGGATGTTGAAGCGCAGGACTTCCTCGCGTTCGGCTTCGGGCAGGTTGGCGAGCAGCAGCAGGCCGCCCTGGCCCAGGCCGAGCGGGACGCGGCCGCCGATGTCGCCGGTGTGCGAGCGCACCGGGAAGGCGCCGTCGATGCGGTCCAGGCAGACGGCGTCGAAGCCGCTGCGCACCAGCAGGAAGATGGTGTCGTTGAGCATGCCGCTCAGGCGCAGCATGACGGGGCGGTAGATCGAGCGCAGGGTGGACTGGTGGTTGCCGGCGGCGGCGGCCAGGGAGAAGAAGGCGACGCTGAGCTGGTAGCCCTTGCTCTGGGCGGGCTGCTCGACCATGCCTTCCTGCACCAGGCCCTGCAGCACGCGGTGGACGGTGGCCTGGGCCTGGCCGGTGCGGGCGGCGATGTCGGTCAGGCGCAGTTTTTCGCCCTTGGCGTCGGACAGGACGCGCAGCACGGCGAAGGCGCGTTGCAGCACGCCCTGGGCGCCGGCGTCGTCGGCGGGTTCTGATTTCTTCATTGTTCAATTCCGATAATCAAAATATATGTCTGTGTTTTTATCAGGAAATTCAGCTATACGGAAATAATAAGTAGAAAATTCGATTCTTCGGGAAACCCTAATTGACCGGCCTTTTCGGCGACTCCTAGACTGCCCTGCATCGATTGCTTCGCGGGGTCTGCCTCGCGCACCGCTCCTCACCGGGCACGGGGTTTGGAATATGTCATTTCTGCGGTTGGACAACGTCTCCAAGAATTACGGCGACCTGCGGGTCGTCTCGGACCTGAACCTGGCGGTCGAGAAAGGGGAATTCGTGTCCTTGCTGGGGCCGTCGGGCTGCGGCAAGACCACCACGCTGCAGATGATCGCGGGCTTTGCCGACGTCACGCGCGGCAGCATCACGCTCGATGGCCGCGACATCACCCATGCCAAGCCGAACACGCGCGGGCTGGGCATCGTGTTCCAGAGCTATGCGCTGTTCCCGCACCTGACGGTGGCGGACAACGTCGCCTTCGGCCTGAAGATGCGCAAGGTCGAGCGCACCGAGCGCCAGGCGCGGGTGCGCGAGGCGCTGGCGCTGGTCAAGCTGGACAAGCACGCCGACCGCTTTCCGCGCGAATTGTCGGGCGGCCAGCGGCAACGGGTGGCGCTGGCGCGCGCGCTGGTGATCCGGCCGCCGGTGCTGTTGCTGGACGAGCCGCTGTCGAACCTGGACGCCAAGCTGCGCGAGGACATGCAGTTCGAGCTGCGCAGCATTCAGAAGCAGATCGGCACCACCACCGTGATGGTGACGCACGACCAGGCCGAGGCGCTGTCGATCAGTGACCGCGTGGTGGTGATGCAGGACGGCCGCGCCACGCAGGTGGATGCGCCCTATCGCATGTACGAGCATCCGCAGAGCGAGTTCATTTCGCGCTTCGTCGGCAAGACCAACCTGCTGCCGGGCCGCGTGACGCGTTGCGGCGCGCAGGCGGAGGTGGAGACCGGCGCGCTGCGCGTGCTGGTCGATGGCGCGGGCCTGCGCCATGGCGACAGCGTGCAGCTGTCGCTGCGCCCGGAAAAGCTGGTGCCGGTGCCGGCCGGCCAGGGCAAGCTGTCCTGTGTGGTCAGCACGCGCTATTTCCTGGGCAGCCAGTGGATGTACGGGCTGGATTCGCCGGTGGGGGCGCTGACGGTGCTCACGCCCAACGACGGCCGCCGGCCGCACGACGATGGCGACGCGATCGGGCTGGACTGGGCCGAGGGCGTGCTGCGCGTGCTGCCCACGGCCGCCGCCGAAGAGGCCTGACATGACGACGCTGACCCAACCCGGCGCCGCCAGCGCGCCCAAGCCGCGCACCGACGGCCTGCTGGCCATCCTGGGCTCGATCCCGCTGGCGATCGTGTTCCTGACGCTGGTGCTGACGCCGCTGGCATTGACGCTGGTGCTGTCGTTCCGGCCGTTCGATTACAGCGCCGGCATCCTGCCGGGGCACACCTTCGAACACTACCTGGCGGTGGTGACCGACGGCTATTTCCTGGAGATCTTCTGGCGCACGTTCTGGATCGCGGGCGTGACCACGCTGATCTGCGTGCTGATCGGCGCGCCCGAGGCCTACATCCTGTCGCGCATGGGCAAGCCGTGGCGCTCGATCTTCCTGCTGGTGGTGCTGTCGCCGCTGCTGATCTCGCTGGTGGTGCGCGCCTTCGGCTGGAGCATGCTGCTGGGGCCGGGCGGCGCCATCGGCCGCGCGGCCGCGGCGCTGGGCCTGGGGCCGCTGCTGTACACGCCCACCGCGGTCATCATCGGCCTGGTGCACGTGATGCTGCCGTTCATGGTGATTCCGGTGTGGACCTCGCTGCAGAAGCTGGATCCGACGGTGGAGCACGCCGCGCTGTCGCTCAACGCCTCGCGTTTCCAGACGCTGCTGCGCATCGTGCTGCCGCAGGCCATGCCGGGCATCCTGTCGGGCAGTCTGATCGTGTTCGGGCTGTCGGCCAGCTCGTTCGCGATTCCCGCGCTGCTGGGCGGACGGCGCCTGAAGATGGTGGCCACGGTGGTCTACGACGAGTTCCTGACCGAACTGAACTGGCCGCTGGGCGCGGCCATCGCCATCGTGCTGCTGGTGGTCAATGTCGTCATCATGATGGCCTACAACCGCGTGGTGGAACGTTCCTACCGGCGCAGCCTGGGTTGAGCGAGGACAGCGATCATGCAGAAAAACGGTCCCTTCGCCCTGGCCTTCAATGCCCTGGTGGTGATGTTCGTGCTGGCGCCGCTGGCCATCGTGTGCCTGGTGGCTTTCACGCCCGAGTCGACGCTGACGGTGCCGACCACGCAGTTCTCGCTGCGCTGGTTCCACGCGGTGTTCGAGCATCCCAACTTCATGCAGGCGTTCAAGAACAGCCTGTGGTTGGCGTTCCTGTCGGCCAGCATCGCCGTGTGCCTGGCGGTGCCGGCGGCCATCGCCATCACCCGCTACCGCTTCCCCGGGCGCGATGCGCTCAACGGCCTGTTCCTGTCGCCGCTGATGATTCCGCACCTGGTGCTGGGCGTGGCGCTGCTGCGCTTTTTCGCGCTGATGGGCACCACCGGCAGCTTCGGCTGGCTGGTGTTCAGCCACGTGGTGGTGATCACGCCCTACGTGATGCGGCTGGTGATCGGCGCGCTGGTGGGCTTTGACCGCTCGGTCGAGCATGCCGCGCTGTCGCTGGGCGCGAGCCGCGCCACGGTGTTCTTCCAGGTGACGCTGCCGCTCATCATTCCGGGCGTGTCGGGCGGCTGGCTGCTGGCCTTCATCAACAGTTTCGACGAGCTGACCATGTCGGTGTTCATCACCGCGCCGTCGACCATCACGCTGCCGGTGCGCATGTACATGTACGCCACCGAGTCGATCGACCCGATGATGGCCGCCGTGTCGGCGCTGGTGATCGGCCTGACCGCGGCGACCATGCTGCTGCTGGATCGCGTCTACGGGCTGGACCGCGTGCTGGTGGGACAGAAATGAAGCGCAAGCCGGGTACGCAACGGGAGACCCCGCCATCATGGCAATACTGAAACGCCTGGCCGAAACGGCCCGGCCCGCCGTCGCCTTCACGCTCGACGGCAAGCCGTGCACCGCGCTGGCCGGCGATACCGTGCTGACGGCGGTGCTGACGCAGGCCGAGCGCCTGCGCCTGTCGGAATTCGGCGGCGGGCCGCGCGCCGGCTTCTGCATGATGGGCGCCTGCCAGGACTGCTGGATGCAGCGCGAGGATGGCACGCGTCTGCGCGCCTGTTCCACCTACATCGAAGCGGGCATGCGCCTGCGCAGCGCGCCGCTGCGCGCCGAGCAGGTGCCGGGCACGCTGGCGGCGGAGGGCGACGCATCATGAACCTGATCCTGCCCGTGATCGTGGGCGCCGGCCCCGCCGGCATTCGCGCCGCGCAGACGCTGGCGGCCCAGGGCCTGCGGCCGGTGGTGCTGGACGAGGCGCCGCGCGCTGGCGGCCAGATCTACCGCCAGCCGCCGCCCGGCTTCGCGCGGACCAAGGCGGCGCTGTACGGCTTCGAGCATCGCAAGGCCGACGCGCTGCACCGCAAGATGGATGAACTGGCGCCGAGGCTGGACTACCGTCCCGGCAGCCTGGTGTGGAACGCCGAGGGCAAGACGCTGGACGTGCTGCGCGACGGCAAGAGCGCGCCCGTGCCCTACACCCACCTGATCCTGGCCACCGGCGCCACCGACCGCGTGCTGCCGTTCCCGGGCTGGCTGACGCCGGGCGTGTACACCCTGGGCGGTTCGCAGGTGGCGTTGAAGCACCAGGGCTGCGCCATCGGCGAGCGCGTCGCGTTCATGGGCACTGGTCCCCTGCTCTATCTGGTCGCCTACCAGTACGCCAAGGCCGGCGCCCGCGTTGTGGCGGTGCTGGATACCTCGCGCTTCGCCGACCGCCTGGCGGCGTTGCCCGGCATGCTGCGCGCGCCGGGCCTGCTGGCCAAGGGGCTGTACTACATGGCCTGGCTGCGCGCGCATGGCGTGCCCATGGCCAGCGGCGTGCGGCCGGTGCGGGTCGAGGGCGAAGCGCGCGTCACCGGGCTGCTCTACCGCCAGGGATCGCGGCAGCGGCGGGTGGATTGCGATGCGTTGGGCTACGGCCTGTCGCTGCGTTCCGAAACGCAGCTGGCCAGCCTGGTGGGCTGCCAGTTCGCCTTCAATGTCCGCGACCGTGGCTGGACGCCGCGCCTGGATGCGGCCGGACGCAGCAGCGTGGCCGGCGTGTACGTGGCGGGCGATGGCGCCGGCATCGGGGGCGCGGACGCGGCCGAGCTGGCCGGCGAGCGCGCCGCGCTGGCCTTGCTGGAGGATGCAGGGCATGCCGTGCCGGCGGCGCGGGCGCGCGAACTCGAATCGCGCCTGGCCGCCAACGGCCGGGTGCGCGACGCGCTGGAGCGCGCCTTTCCGTTTCCCCAGGATTGGGCCGCCGACATCGCCGACGATACCGTGGTGTGCCGGTGCGAGGAAGTCACCGCGGGCACGCTGCGCACCGTGGTCCACGGCACCGGCGCGCACGAACTGAACCGCCTGAAGGCGTTGACGCGCGTCGGCATGGGCCGCTGCCAGGGCCGCATGTGCGGCGCGGGCGCGGCCGAGGTGCTGGCACATGCATGCGGCGCCGGACCCGACGCGGTCGGCCGCCTGCGCGGCCAGCCGCCGGTCAAGCCCATCCCCGTGGATATCGTCTGCCTGGACCGTTCCGGAACGCCCGCGCCATGACCGAACGCATCGAAACCGAAGTCGCCATTCTCGGCGGCGGCATCGTCGGCGGCAGCGCCGCGCTGTTCCTGCGGCGCCAGGGCGTGCCGGTGGTGCTGCTGGAAGCCGCGCTGTGCGGCGCCCGCGCCAGCGGCGTCAACTACGGCGGCGTGCGCCGCCAGGGCCGCGGCCTGGAGCAGATGCCGCTGGCGCGCCGCGCGCACGAACTGTGGGGCCAGCTGCCGCAGCTGATCGGCATCGACGGCGAGTACGTGCGTTCGGGCCACCTGAAGCTGGCGTGTTCCGACGCGGATCTGCAGGCCCTGCATGCGTATCGCGCGCAGACCCGCGGCTTCGGCATGAACCTGGAAATGCTGGACCGGGCCGCGCTGGCGCGGCGTTTCGGCTGGCTCGGCGCGCAGGTGGTGGGAGGCTCGTTCTGTCCCGAGGACGGCCACGCCAACCCGCGCCTGGTGTCGCCCGCCTTCGGCCGCGCGGCGCGCGCGCTGGGCGCCGACGTGCGCGAAGGCACTACCGTCACGCAGGCCATCCACGACGGCGAGCGCTTCGTGCTGCGCGCCGGCGACGCGCTCGAAGTGCGCGCGCGCTTCCTGCTCAATTGCGCCGGCGCCTGGGCTGGCCGCTTCGCCGCGGGGTTCGGCGAAGTGGTGCCCGAGACCTCGATCCATCCGCTGATGATGGTGACCGAGCCGCTGCCGTTGTTCATGGACGTCAGCCTGGGCATGCAGGGCGGCGGCATCTACGCGCGCCAGGTGGCGCGCGGCAACTGCGTCATCGGCGGCGGCCGCGCCGTGTCGTCCGGCCCCGACTATGCCCGGCCCGGCCGCGAGGCGCTGGGCACGTTGATGGCCAACGCCGAACGCCTGCTGCCGCCGCTGCGCGGCGCGCAGGTCATCCGTTTCTGGACCGGGGTGGAGGGCAACATGCCCGACCACAATCCCGTGCTGGGCCCCAGCGCCACCGTGCCGGGCCTGTTCCATGCCTTCGGCCTGTCGGGCGCGGGCTTCCAGATCGGCCCCGCCGTGGGCGAAGTGCTTTCCGAACTGGTCGTGAACGGCCGGTCTTCCATTCCCATCGACGCCTTCGGCATCGGACGATACACGGGGGCCGCTCACGGCGCCGTGGCTCGGTTGGGGCCTGTTCGTGAGCAAACGCTGGAGTCACCATGAAGCACAACAAACAGGGCGTTCGCCGCCCGTCCAAGGGGAAGTGGCTGCTGGGCCTGGCGCTGGCCGCGCTGTCGGCGGGCGCCATGGCGCAGCAGAAGACGCTGTACGTCGGCATGAACGGCGGCGACATGGAACGCGCCTTCACGCAGTACGTGTTCCCGGATTTCGAGAAGGCCAACAACGTCAAGGTCGTGGTGGTGCCGGGCACCTCCACCGACGTGCTGGCCAAGGCCCAGGCGTTCAAGGACAAGCCGCAGATGCACGTCATGTTCCTGGACGACGGCATCATGGCGCGGGCCATCTCCATGGGCCTGTGCGAGCCGCTCAACGACGATCCGGTGCTCAAGGACCTGTACCCCACCGCCGTCATGAAGGATCGCATGGCCGCCGGCATCGACATCGGCATGACCGGCCTGGGCTACAACACCCGCCTGTTCAAGGACAAGGGCTGGGCGCCGCCGACCTCGTGGATGGACCTGGCCGATCCCAAGTTCAAGGGCAAGGTGGTGTTCCAGTCGGCCTCGGGCAGCACCTTCGGCCTGCACGGCTTCCTGATGTTCAACCGCATCCAGGGCGGCAACGACCAGAACACCGAGCCCGGCTTCAAGCAATGGCCGTCGACCATCGGCCCCAACGTGCTGGAATACATCCCCAACTCGGCCAAGCTGGCCGAGATGATCCAGTCCAACGAAGCCGCCATCTTCCCGCTGACCCCCACCGCCATCGCCCGCCTGAAGAAGCGCGACATTCCGGTGGAATACGCCCAGCCCAAGGAAGGCTCGGTGATCCTGATGGTGGCCGAGTGCGTCATCGCCAAGAACAGCGAGCCGGAACTGGCGCAGAAGCTGGCGCTATACCTGCTGTCGCCGCAGGCACAGGCCAAGGCACTGGAAATGGGCGGCCATTTCCCGTCCAATAAGAACGTTCAACCGCCGGCCGGCAGCGAAGAGGCGCTCAAGCGCTTCCAGGGCTACATGGCCAACGCCAAGATCCTGGACTGGGACCAGATCAACGCCACCCGTCCCGCCTTCAACGCGCGCTGGAACCGCACGGTCGAACGCTGACGACAGGCGCGCCGCGCCGTCCGCGACCTGACACGTCGCGGACGGCGCGGCGCCGATCCCACCAGGGCGCGCGCGCCCGCAACGCAGGAAACGAGGCATGCGGCTCATCATCAGGTCTGGCGGCGCATCGGCCATGCAGGAATGGCGCGACCACTTCAAAATCCACGCGCCCGATCTGGAGATCGTGAGCTGGTACGACGACGTCGACCCCGCCTCGATCGACTACGCCCTGGTGTGGGCGCCCGACCCCGGCCGCCTGGCCACCTTCTCCAACCTGAAACTGATCATCAGCGCCGGCGCTGGCGTCGACCACATCGTCTCGGACCCCGCCTGGCCGCGCCACCTGCGCATCGCCCGCATGGTCACGCCGCGCACCGAGACCGAGATGGCCGAGTTCGTGCTGACCAGCGCGCTGATGCTGACCCGCGACCTCAAGCGCGCCATCGACCAGCAGGCCCGCCGCCACTGGGAGCTGTACGACTCGCTGCGCGTGGCCGCCGACGTGCGCGTCGGCATCATGGGCCTGGGCCACCTCGGCATCGCCGCCGCCCGCCTGCTGGCCAAGGTCGGCTTCCCCGTCAGCGGCTGGTCACGCGGCGCCAGCACCCTCCCCGACGGCCTGCCCTCCTACGCCGGCCCCGACCAGTTCCCCTCATTCCTGTCCCGGACCGACCTGCTGGTCTGCCTGCTCCCCGCCACCGAAGCCACCCGCGGCATCCTCAACCGCGACACCTTCGCCCGCCTCCCCCGCGGCGCCAGCCTCATCAACGCCGGCCGCGGCACCCACATGGTCACCCAGGACGTCCTCGACGCCCTCGACAGCGGCCACCTGCACCAGGCCTTGCTGGACGTCTTCGACCCCGAGCCCCTGCCCCCCGAGTCCCCCCTCTGGACCCACCCCCAAATCATCATCACCCCCCACTGCGCCGCCATCCCCGACCGCCAGGAACGCGCCCGCCACACCGCCTGGCTCATCACCGCCAACGAACGCGGCGAGGCGCTGCCCAACATCTACGACCCCGCCCGCGGCTACTGAGCACCAAGCAAAGTACTTATCCACAGCCCGCGCGTTGCGCAGAAAAACCAAGGGCTGTGGAAAACTCGCTTTCCCCGCCAGCGCCCTTGAAGTGAAATCAACAAGAGCCCGGCACGCCGGGGCGAGGGGATGCGGGGCGTGTAGATGCGCCCGACGGAATCCGTAGGGAGCCGCAGGCGGACGAGGATGAGGATGGGGCAGTCCGGAGCGGACGCTCCGGACCGCAATCGTAGCCCCGCATCCCCTCGCCCCGGCGTGCCGGGCGTCTAAAGAACCCCACTCCCCACCAGCAAAACATCAAACGGTCCAACTCAAAAAACCGCAAAATCTGCAAACCCCCTCCGCCTACATTGCTCCCCAAGGAGCCACGCACTTGAAACCCCAAACGCGCACCACCTACGCCCAGCGCCTGGACCCCGTCCTGCGCTGGCTGGCAAGCCACCCCGACGCCGACCCCGACCTGTACCGGTTGGCCGACCTGGCTTGCCTCTCGCCCTATCACTTCCACCGCGTCTACCGCGCCGTGATGGGCGAAACCGTGAACGCCACCGTGCAACGCATCCGCATGCACCGCGCGGCCGTTTCGCTGGGCAGCACCGGGGATTCCTTGCGTGAGGTCGCGCAGCGCGCCGGCTATGAGTCGGACGCTGCCTTCAACCGCGCGTTCGGCGCGACCTTCGGCATTTCGCCGGGGCGCTACCGCGCGACCCGCTCCCGACCCTTCGACCCCAAGGAGCTAGGCATGTATCCCATCACCATCGAAACCTTTCCCGGCGCCGTGCTGGCCGCCCTGCCGCATCACGGCAGCTACCAGGAAATCGGCCCGGTCTTCACCCGCGCCTTCATGCTCGCCGCCAGCCGCGGCCTGGCGCGTCCCGAGGCCATCGGCTTCGGCGTCTACTTCGACGATCCCGAGCAGGTGGCGCCGGCCCAGCTGCGCTCGATGGCCGGCATGTCGGTCGCGCCCGACGCCGAGCTGGGCGACGACCTGGAACGCTTCGAGATTCCCGCCATCCGCTGCGCCATCCTGACCTACACCGGCCCGTACAACGAGATGGACAAGCCCTACAACTGGATGTTCTCGGAATGGTTGCCCGGCAGCGGCATGGTGCCCGCCGACTTCCCCATGTTCGAGCAGTACCTCAATGACCCGCGCACCACGCCGCCGGCGCAATTGCTGACGCGCATCTGCATGCCATTGAAATAAGCGTCGGATGCCGCGCGACGGCCCGCAATGCGGCGCCGTCGTGCGCGGCATGAGCGCGGCGGCCCTGGTATCGAGGGCCGCCGCTACCCCAGCACGCCCGCCAGGTATTGTCGCAGCCACGCGTGCGCCGGGTCGTCCTGGTAGCGCTCGTGCCAGTACAGCGACACCGTGATCGCCGGCAGGCTCAGCGGCGCCTTCAGCGTCACGATGCGCGCGCTGCCCGACATGGCCTTGGCGATGCTAACGGGCATCGTCGCGATCAGGTCCGAGGCTTCCACAATGAACGGACAGACCATGTAGCTCGACAGCGTCGCGACGATGCGGCGGCTGCGGTTCTGCCCCATCAGGATGCGGTCGATGGCCTTGCTGAAATAGCGCGTGTGGGCCGCCAGGTCCAGGTGCCCGTAGCTCAGGTAGGCATCCAGGTTCCAGCGCTTGCGCAGACAGGGATGTCCTTCGCGCACGATGCACACCGCCGGTTCCTGGTACAGGAAACGCGTGCGCAGGTCCGGCGCCGGGTCCGGGAAGTAGCCGGCGATCAGTTCCACATGATTGGTGTCCAGCATGCTCAGGCCGTGCTGCGGCCGCGCCGGCACGATCAGCAGCTGGAAGTGCGGCGCGTCCACCGCCAGGCGCGGGATCAGCTTGGGCAGCAGCGTGTACTGCACGTAGTCGGTGGCGTAGAACGACAGGCTGCGGGCCGAGTGCGCCGGGTCGAACACCTCGCGCGTGCGGGTGGCGCGGCGCCAGCTTTCCAGCAGCGGCAGAAAGCCCTGGTGCAGCTCGTGCGCGCGCTGCGTCGGCTGCCACGCGCCGCCCTCGCGCACCAGCAGCGGATCGCCGAACAGTTGCCGCAGGCGGTTCATCGCGGCGCTCATGGCGGGCTGGCTGATGCCCAGCTGTTCGGCCGCGCGCGACACGTTGCGGCAGCCCATCAGCGCGTCGAAATGCAGAAGCAGATTCAGGTCCGGATTCTTCACCGCCGCCCACCTATAAATGGCATCTATACCAATATAAACCGCCAGGACTGCTGGCGCGCGCCCGCCGGGCCTAGGATGTTCCCGTTGTTGCAGTGAACCCGAGGCAAAGCCTCTCAGGTCCGACATCCATGATCGGGCCGCAAGGAAGTTCTATCAACAAGGGGAAGTCATGAACGCAGCGTTCATTCGCAGTTGCTGTCTTGCATTCGGGGCGGCCGCGCTGGCCGCCGCCGCGCTACCGGCCCGCGCCGAGTGGCCGGATAAAGTGATTCGCATCGTGGTGCCGTTCGCGGCGGGCGGCTCGACCGACCTGATCGCGCGCAAGATCGCCGAGGGCCTGGGCCAGCGCCTGTCGGCCAACGTCATCGTCGAGAACCGCCCCGGCGCGGGCGGCACCGTCGGCACCGAGTACGTGGCGCGCCAGCCGGCCGACGGCTACACCATCCTGATGGGCTCGGTCAGCACGCACGGCAGCGCGCCCTGTGTATACACCAAGCTGCCCTATGACGCGCTCAAGGATTTCACGCCGCTGACCGTGGTCGCCACCATTCCCAACGTCATGTCGGTGAACAAGTCGGTGCCGGCCAACAACCTGCAGGAGTTCGTGGCGCTGCTCAAGAAGGAGCCCGAGAAATATTCGTTCGCTTCCAACGGCCAGGGCACCTCCAACCACCTGGCCGCCGAGCTGTTCAAGAGCACGGCCGGCGTGTCCATGGTGCACGTGCCCTACCGCGGCTCGGGCCCGGCGCTGATTGACCTGGTGGGCGGCCAGATCAACATGATGATGGACGTGGTGATGACGTCCTATCCCTACATCAAGGACGGCAAGATCAAGGCGCTGGCGGTGACCTCGCCGCAGCGCTCGCCGATGCTGCCCGACGTGCCGACGGTGGCCGAGTCCGGCTATCCGGGCTACGAGGCCATGGTGTGGTTCGGCATGCTGGCGCCCGCCAAGCTGCCCGAGCCGCTGCGCGCCAAGCTCACCGACGCGCTGGTGCAGACGCTGCACGCGCCCGCCATGAAGACCTATCTGGAGCAACAGGGCGCGCAGGTCTCGGACGTGGCCGGCCCGGCCTTCGGCACCATGATCAAGAGCGAAATCGACAAATGGTGCGGCGTGGTCAAGCAGGCCGGCATCAAGCTGGACTGAGCGCGGCCGCGCCCTTCTTTTCTTTCAGGGAAGCACAAGCATGTATCGCATAGGGATAGACGTCGGAGGCACGTTTACCGACTTCACGATGATCGACGAAGATCAAGGCATCGTGCATTTTCACAAGGTGCCGTCGACACCGTCGGATCCATCGGAGGCCATCGCCACCGGCATCGGGCAGATGCTCAGGGACCATGGCGTGTCGCCGTCGCAGGTGTCGCACGTGGGCCATGGCACCACGGTGGCGACCAACCTCATCATCGAGCGCAAGGGCGCGCGCGTCGGCCTGATCACCACGCAGGGCTTTCGCGACGTGCTGGAGATCGGCCGGCAGACGCGGCCGCACCTGTACGACTACAGCGTCGGCAAGCCGCCGGTGGCGGTGCCGCGCGAGTTCCGCGCCGAGGTGGGCGAGCGCGTCAATGCGCAGGGCGAGGTGCTGACACCGCTGGATGCGGACGCGGTGCGCGCGGCGGCGCGGCGCTTTGCCGCGGCCGGCATCGACGCGGTCACGGTCTGCTTCCTGCATGCCTACCGCAACCCGGCGCACGAGCAGCAGGCCGCGCGCATCGTGGCCGAGGAAATGCCGGACGCCTACATCAGCCTGTCGTCGGAGGTGCTGCCGGAATTCCGCGAATACGAGCGCCTGTCGACCACCGTGCTGAACGCGGCGGTGGGCCCGAAGATGGCGCGCTACCTGGAACGTTTCCTGCAGCGCGTGCGCGAACTGGATATCGGCCACGAACCGCACACCATCCATTCCAACGGCGGCCTGATGTCGATCGCCACCGTGCGCCAGTATCCGGTGCGCACCTGCCTGTCCGGGCCGGCCGCCGGCGTGGTGGGCGCGGCCGCGGTGGGCCGCGCCATCGGCAGCCTGAACCTGGTGACGTTCGACGTCGGCGGCACCAGCACCGACGTGTCGCTGATCTGCGATGGCCGGCCGCTGTTCACCTCGCATCGCCAGGTGGCGGGCTATCCGGTGAAGACGCCGATGGTGGACATCCACGTGATCGGCGCGGGCGGCGGCAGCATCGCCTGGCTCGATGACGCGGGCGCGCTGAAGGTCGGGCCGCACAGCGCCGGCGCGGTGCCGGGGCCGGTGGGCTATGGCCGCGGCGGCACCGAGCCGACCATCACCGATGCCGAGATCGCGTTGCAGCGCCTGAATCCAGTGGCGCTGCTCAACGGCCGCATGCCGGTGCACGCCGAGGCCGCGCGCCAGGTGATCGATGAACGCGTGGCGCGGCCGCTGGGCCTGACGCGCGAGGCGGCGGCCGAGGGCATCCTGCGCATCGCGGCGGCCAACATGAGCCGCGCCATCCGCGCCGTGTCGACCGAGCGCGGCTACGACCTGTCGCAGTTCGCCCTGTATGCCTACGGCGGCGCGGGGCCGCTGCACGCGGTCGAGGTGGCCGAGGAATGTGGCATCCCCACGGTGATCGTGCCGCAGGAGCCGGGCACCATGTGCGCGCGCGGCATCCTGCTCAGCGACATCTCGTTCGACTTCGTGCGCAGCGAGATTTCGCTGGCCGGCGCCGACACCTGGAGCGGTGTGTCGCGCATCTTCGAGAGCCTGCGCGAGCAGGCCGAACGCTGGCTGGAAGAGGAACGGGTCGAGCCGACGCTGCGCCTGTACCGCAGCGCCATCGACGCGCGCTACGAAGGCCAGAACTTCGAGGTGCAGGTGGCGCTGGACGACACCGGCGCGACCGGCTACGCCGAATTCGCGCGCCGTTTCGCCGAGGCGCACGAGCGCGAATACGGCTACACCGTCGACGACCGCAAGGTGCAGATCATCAACTGCCGCACGCAGGCCGTGGGCCAGGTGGTGAAGGCGCCGCTGGCGCCGCGCCAGGTCGATGGCACGCTGGACGGCGCCCGCATCGGCGAGCGCCGCGCCTATTTCGGCGAGCGCCACGGCTGGCTCGACACGCCGGTCTATGACCGTGACCGCGTGCCCACCGGCGTGCGCTTCAGGGGCCCGGCGCTGCTGGAGGAAATGAGCTCGACCACCGTGGTCGGCGCGGGCCAGGACGTCGAGGTCGACGCGTACGGCAACCTGATCATCCGTTTGCAAGGAGGCTCCCATGCGTGAAGCCCAACAATCCCGTCAAGCCCAGCAAGACACCGGCGTGGCGCTGGCCGACCCGGTCGGCATGGAGGTGTTCTGCAACCGCCTGCTGTCGATCACCGAAGACATGAACAACACGCTGGTGCGGGCCTCGTTCTCCACCAACATCAAGGAACGCAAGGACTGCTCGGTGGCGCTGTTCGACGCCGCCGGCCGGCTGGTGGCGCAGGGCACGCAGATTCCGCTGCACCTGGGCTCGCTGGACGGCGCCATGGGCGCGATCCTGCGCACGTTCGCGGCCGACGAGATCCGCGACGGCGACGTGTTCATCTGCAATGACCCCTACCTGGCCGACGGCAGCCACCTGCCCGACATCAACATCGTCACGCCGGTGTTCTGGGAAGGCACGTTGCGTTTCTTCGCCGCCAACATCGCCCACCATTCGGATGTGGGCGGCGCGGTGCCCGGCTCGATCGCCGGCGGCCTGAAGTCGATCTTCGAGGAAGGCATCCGCATCCCCGCCTGCCGCATCGCGCGCGCCGGCGAAGTGGACGAGGACATGCTGCGCCTGATCTGCGCCAACACCCGCGACCCGGAGGAACGGGTGCTGGACCTGCGCGTGCAGATGGCCACCAACCGCCGCGGCGCGGCCGCGGTGCAGGGCCTGATCCGGCAGATGGGCCTGGCCGCGGTGCTGCGCTCGGCGGACGACGTCATCACCTATACCCGCCGCCGCCTGCTCAACCGCATCGGCGAACTGGCGCAGGGCAGCTACACCTTCCGCAGCGATCTGGACGATGACGGCATGGGCGGTGATCCGGTGCCGATCCAGGTGACGCTGACGGTCAGCCGCGACCGGCTGCATTTCGATTTCGAGGGCTCCGGCAAGCAGGCGCGCGGAGCCATGAACCTGCCGTTCAACGCACTGCGGGCCTGCGTGTACTACGCGGTCAAGGCGCTGCTGGATCCGGACCTGGCGCCCAACGCCGGCCTGTTCGACCCGATCAGTGTATCGGCGCCGGTGGGCACCATCACCAACCCCGAACATCCGGCGGCGGTGGGCGCGCGCTCGATCACCGCGCAGAAAGTGGCGGGCGCCATCTTCGGCGCGTTCCGCGGCCTGCTGCCGGCGGAAAAGACCATGGCGTCCAGCAACGACTGCTGCCCGGCCATCGTGTTCTCGGGCCGCTGGCGCGAGCGCGCCGGCCACTTCGTCTACCTGGAAACGCTGGGCGGCGGCGCCGGCGCGCGCCATGACAGCGACGGCATGGACGCGGTGCACGTGCACATGACCAATACCTCCAACCTGCCGGTGGAAGCGCTGGAGAACGAGTACCCGCTGCTGATGGACGAGTACGCCATGATCCAGGACTCCGGCGGCGCCGGCCGCACCCGCGGCGGCATGGGCATCGCCAAGCAGATCCGCGCGGTCGGACCGGGCATCGTGTTCTCGGCGCGCTCGGACAGCCACACCGTGGGCGTGGCCGCCGGCGTCGATGGCGGCGCCGATGGCCGGCGCGCGCGGCTGGTGCGCAACTTCGGCACCCCGGCCGAGGAAGAGCTGTTCTCCAAGACTGCCAACATCGCGCTGGCGCCGGGCGAGAGCGTGCGCATCGAAACCCCGGGCGCCGGCGGCTATGGCGCGCCGGCCGAGCGTTCGCGCGCCCGCATCGAGCGCGACCTGGCCGACGGCAAGATCAGCGCCGCGGCGGCGCGCGCCGCCTACGGCTACGAGGCCGCTACGCCACGTTGAGCGACATCGAGTACTTCATCTTGTCGTGCGGGAAGGTGGTGATGGTGGCCAGCAGCAGCACCCCGCCGCCGCCGTAGTAGCGGCGGGTGATGACAAAGCCCGCCGTCTGCGGCTCGACCTGGAGCTGCCTGGCGATGGCGGCCGCGATGGGCGTGGCCGAGAACTCCTGGTTGACCTCGTGGATGCGGTTGCCGAAGTGGTCCTCGATCAGCCGCAGCAGCGAGATGCGCGGCTGGATGTCGGCGCGCAGGTCGGAATGCGCCGGATCGGCGTAGATCAGCGTGCACGCCACCGGCGTGTCCTGGTCGCCCAGCGTCTTGATGGAGTTGATGTGCAGCCACGGCTGGCCGGGCTCGGCGCCCAGGGTCTCGGCCAGCCGCCTGGTGAGCTTGACCGTGCGCACGTCCTGTACCAGCAGCGCGGCATTGCGCGCGTACTGCAGCAGGTCCGGAAACTGCGAGATGCGTTGCGTGAAGCGCGTGCTGGCGTGGGCGGTTTCGACGCGCGTGCCCACCCCCGGGCGGCGCGACACCATGCCGGCCACCGTCAGCATGCGGATGGCTTCGCGGATGGTGTGGCGGCTGGCGCCGAACTGGTCGCACAGCGCGTGCTCGGTCGGCAGCAAGGTCATGACCGGATAGCGGCCGGCGCCGATGTCCCGCGCCAGCTGCTGGTAGATGCTTTTGTAGCGCGGGCCGCCGGCCTCGTCGTCCGGCCCCGTGGCCTGGCCGCGGGCCTCGCGCGCGGCGGCCGGGTCGGGCGCGCGTTCGGAGGATCGGGTCATGGGGTGGCTCCTTTTCTCGTTCTATCGGGGTTTGTACGGACAATAACCGATTGACAAGGCCGTCTTCGCAGCGCCATTATTTGTCCGGACATTCATGTACGGACAAATTGTACGGCGGACATGAGGTCGCGGGGCAAGCGGGGCCGTGTTTTTTTCGCAGCGGCGGGTCCACCCCCGGATTCAGGCAGCACCGGCAGTTCTTGCAGTTCTCTTCCAATAAACGGGGGTTTTCATGGGCAAGGTACTCGCAGTCCTGGCGGCGGCCACAGTGGCCGTCGGTGTGTGCGCCACGGCGCAGGCGCAGCAGAAATTGGTGGTGGCCGGCTACGGCGGCTCGTTCGAAGACATCATGCGCAAGGACATCTTCCCGCCCTTCGCCAAGCAGCACGGCGTCGAGCTGGATTACGTGGCCGGCAACTCCACCAACACGGTGGCGCGGTTGCAGGCGCAGAAAAGCAATCAGCAGATCGACGTCGCCATCATCGACGACGGCCCGATGTACCAGGCCATCGCGCTGGGTTTCTGCGCGCCGATCCAGGGCCTGCCGGCCGACGACATCTACGGCACCGCGCGCTACAAGGACGACAAGGCGGTGGCCATCGGCATCGTCGCCACCGGCATCATGTACAACAAGAAGGTCTTCGACGAGCGCAAGTGGGCCGCGCCCACCTCCTGGAAGGACCTGAAGGATCCCAAGTACAAGAAGCAGCTGGTGGTGCCGCCGCTGAACAACACCTACGGCCTGCACGCGCTGGTCGAGTACGCCCGCGAGGGCGGCGGCGGCGAGAAGAAGATCGACGCCGGCTTCAAGACCTTCAAGGACGAGGTCGGCCCCAACGTGCTGGTCTACGAGCCGTCGCCCGGCAAGATGACCGAACTGTTCTCCAGCGGCCAGGCCACCATCGCGGTGTGGGGCAGCGGCCGCGTCAAGGCCTTCGCCGACACCGGCTTCCCGGTGGGTTTCGTCTATCCGCAGGAGGGCGCCTACGCGCTGCTGTCGTCGGTGTGTCCGGTGGCCAAGGCCAACGCCAATCCGCTGGCGCAGGCCTTCGTCAACTACCTGGTCAGCCCCAAGGTGCAGGAGCAGCTGGCCACCGCCTATGGCTACGGCCCGGTCAACAAGCAGGCCAAGGTGGCCGACGATCCGCGCGTGCCGCTGCCGATCGGCAAGCGCGCCGCCGACCTGATCGTGATCGACTGGGACACCGTCAACCAGAACCGGGACGACTGGAACAAGCGCTGGACGCGTGAAATCGAGCGCTGAGGTTCGTACACCAGCACGCAACGGCGGCGCGGGCGCGCCGCCAGCGGGAGCATCCATGAGTTATCTCGTACTGAACCGCTTGTCCAAGCGCTACGGCGACCTGACGGCGGTCGAGGACCTGAGCCTGTCGGTCGAACGCGGCGAGTTCATTTCGCTGCTGGGGCCGTCGGGCTGCGGCAAGACCACCACGCTGCAGATGATCGCCGGCTTCGTCGAGCCCAGCGGCGGCAGCATCGTGCTGGACGGCAGGGACGTCAGCCGCACGCCCGCCAACAAACGCGGGCTGGGCATGGTGTTCCAGAACTACGCGTTGTTCCCGCACATGACCGCGGCCGAGAACGTGTCGTTCGGCCTGGAGATGCAGCGGGTCGGCAAGGAGGAACGGCAGGCGCGGGTGGCCGATGCGCTCAAGCTGGTGGGCCTGTCGCACCTGGCCGACCGCCACCCGGCGCGCATGTCGGGCGGCCAGCAGCAGCGCGTGGCGCTGGCGCGGGCGCTGGTCATCCGCCCCAGCGTGCTGCTGCTGGACGAACCGCTGTCGAACCTGGACGCCAAGCTGCGCGAGGAAATGCAGCTGGAACTGCGCAGCATCCAGCGCACCGTCGGCACCACCACCATCCTGGTGACGCACGACCAGTCCGAGGCGCTGGCGCTGTCCGATCGCATCGTGGTGATGAACCAGGGGCGGGTCGAGCAGGTGGCCGAGCCGTTCGCCGCGTATGAGGGGCCGTCCAACCGCTTCGTTGGCGGCTTCCTGGGCAAGGCCAATGTGTTCACGCCTACGCCGCAGCCGTATGCGGGCGAGGTGCGCGCATGCGTCGGCGAGGCGCATATCCCGATGGACGGCCAGCCGGTGCCGCAAGGCGCGGTGATCGTGCGGCCCGAAAAGATCCTGTTCGCCGAGGCCGGCGCCTGTGCCCTGCCCGGCCGTATGAAGACGCGCGTGTTCCAGGGCAACCACTGGCTGTGCCAGGTCGAGACCTCGGTCGGCGAAGTCATGGTGATCCGCCAGAACGACGGCGTGCCGGTGCCCGCCGAGGGCGCCACGGTGCACCTGCGCTGGCGCGCGCAGGACATGTGCGCGGTGGCCGGCCAGGAGCCGGGCAAATGAGCGCGCGCGCCAACCCCTGGCTGCTGAGCGCGCCGGCGCTGGCCGTCTACGCCACCTTCCTGGTGGTGCCGATGGCGCTGGTGCTGCTGATCAGTTTCTTCGACTTCCAGTTCTACGGCGGCATGCAGGCCACCTTCACCTGGAAGAACTACCTCGAGATCCTGGGCGACGGCTATTACTACGAGATCTACGCCCGCACCTTCGGCGTGGCGGCGCTGGTGACGCTGGCCTGCCTGGTGCTGGGCACGGCCGAGGCCTACGTGCTGTCGCGCATGGCCAATCCGTGGAAGGGCCTGTTCCTGATGGTGGTGCTGGGGCCGCTGCTGATCTCGGTGGTGGTGCGCACGCTGGGCTGGGCGCTGCTGTTCGGGTCCACCGGCCTCATCAACAAGGTGCTGATGGGCATCGGCCTGGTGTCCTCGTCGATCGACCTGATGTACAGCAACCTGGGCGTGGGAATCGCGTTGACGCACGTGCTGGTGCCGTTCATGGTGATCTCGGTGTGGGCGTCGCTGCAGCGGATCAATCCGTCGACCGAGGCCGCCGCGCTGTCGCTGGGCGCCAGCCAGTTCACCGTGATCCGGCGCGTGATCGTGCCGCAGGTCATGCCGGGCATCCTGTCGGGCTCGATCATGGTGTTCGCGATGGCCGCCAGTTCCTTCGCCACGCCCGCCATCATCGGCGGCCGGCGCCTGAAGAACGTGGCCACCGCCGCCTACGACGAGTTCCTCAACACGCTGAACTGGCCGTTGGGCGCGGCGCTGGCGGTGGTGCTGCTGCTGGCGACGGTGGTGGTGCTGCTGTCGGCCAACCGGTTGATCGAGCGCCGCTATGGCGCGGTCTTCAATCCGTCGGGGGCCTGACATGAACTTCCGCAACGGCCCCATCGGCCTGCTGTTCCACACGCTCTTCATCCTGTTCATCCTGGCGCCCATCGTCATGGTGTGCGCGGTGGCGTTCACCTCGGAAGGCTTCATCTCGCTGCCCAGCGGCGGCCTGTCGCTGCGCTGGTTCCGCGCCATCCTGGACAACCCGCGCTTCATCGAGGCGTTCTGGTTCAGCCTGGGGCTGGGCACGCTGTCGGCGACGCTGGCGATCGGGCTGGCGGTGCCGAGCGCGCTGGCGCTGGCGCGCAACCGTTTTCGCGGCCGCGAGGCGTTGGTGGCGTTCTTCCTGTCGCCGCTGATGATTCCGCACGTGGTGCTGGGGCTGGCGTTCCTGAAGTTCTTCACCACGGTGGACCTGGCCGGCACTTACGTGGGGTTGGTGGTGGCGCACGTGATCCTGGTGATGCCGTATGCGCTGCGGCTGGTGCTGGCATCGGCCACCGGCATCGACCCGGCGCTGGAGCGCGCGGCGCAGTCGCTGGGCGCGTCCAACTGGACCGCGTTCCGGCGCGTGGTGCTGCCGCTGCTGCTGCCGGGCGTGGTCAGCGGCTGGGTGATCGCCTTCATCACCAGCTTCGACGAACTGACCATGTCGATCTTCATCGCCTCGCCGTCCACCACCACGCTGCCGGTGCGCATCTTCCTGCACATCGAAGACACCATCGATCCGCTGGTGACGGCCGTGTCGGCCGTGCTGATCTACGTGACCATCATCGCCATCTTCATCCTGGACCGCCTGGTCGGCCTGGAAAAGCTGTTTGTCGGAAAGGGACGCTAATGACGGACGAAACACAAGGGGCGCCGCGCGTGTCGAGGCATCGCGGCATCCACGACGCCGTGGTGATCGGCGGCGGCCTGGTTGGCTCGGCCGTGGCCTACGGGCTGCGGCGCGAGCTGGAGCACGTCGCGGTACTGGACGAAGGCGACGTGGCCTATCGCGCCTCGCGCGGCAACTTCGGCCTGGTCTGGGTGCAGAGCAAGGGCATGGGCCTGCCGCGCTATGGCGTGTGGACCATGACTTCGGCCGGCGCCTGGCCGCAACTGGCGGCCGAGCTGCTGGAACAGACCGGTGTGGACGTGCACCTGGAGCAGCGCGGCGGCCTGCACGCGCTCCTGAGCGACGAGGAAATGGAAGCGCGCGCCACCTTCATGCGCACGCTGCTGGCGCAGCCCGGCATGGCGCAGTACGACTGGAAAATGCTGGATCGCCACGAGGTGGCCGACATGGTGCCGGGCATCGGCCCGGAAGTGCGCGGCGCCACCTGGACGCCGGTGGACGGCATCGCCAATCCGCTCAAGTTGCTGCGGGCGCTGCACATGAGTTTTGCACAGCGGGCGGTGGATTACCTGCCGCGCTGTCCGGCGCAGCAGATCCGGCAGCGCGACGGCGTGTTCGAGGTCACCACGCCCGACGGCACGGTGCGGGCGCGCAAGCTGGTGCTGGCCGGCGGGCTGTCGAACAAGGCGCTGGGCGAACAGGTCGGCCTGGCGGTGCCGGTGCGGCCGCAGCGCGGCCAGATCGTGGTGCTGGAACGCACTCGCCGCCTGCTGGAAACGCCGCTGTCGACGCTGCGCCAGACCGACGAAGGCACCTGGCTGATCGGCGACTCGCAGGAAGAGGCCGGCTATGTGGACAACCAGGTGGGCCTGCCGATCCTGGGCACGCTGGCCGACCGCGCCGTGCGCACCCTGCCCGCCTTGCGCGAGGTGCGGGTGGTGCGCAGTTGGGCGGCGCTGCGCGTGATGTCCAAGGACGGTTTCCCCATCTATCAACAATCCGAGACGTGCCCCGGCGCCTTCGTCGCCACCTGTCACAGTGGCGTCACCCTGGCCGCTGCGCACGCGCTCAAACTGGCGCCCATGATCGCCGCCGGCCAGTTGGCCGGCGACATGGCGCCCTTCTCGACCCGGAGGTTCCATGTTCAAGAGGCTTGACGAGGCGCAGCGCCAGGCGCAGGGCGCGCCGGTGCGGGTGAGGGTGAACGGCGCCGAGCTGCAGTGCCGCGCCGGAGACAGCGTGGCTGCGGCGCTGTTCGCCGGTGGCATGCAGGCCTGTCGCGATACCGCGGTGGGCGAGGTGCCGCGCGGGCCCTATTGCATGATGGGCGTGTGCTACGACTGCCTGGTCACGATCGACGGCCAGGCCAACCAGCAGGGCTGCATGACGGCCGTGCGCGATGGCATGAAGATCGAGCGCCAGCTGGGCGCGCGCAAGGTGCAGGCATGATCGAGACGACGCAATGCGATTTGCTGGTGGTGGGCGCGGGTCCCGCCGGGCTGGCCGCGGCCACCACGGCCGCGCGCCTGGGCGTGGACACGGTGCTGCTGGATGAGCAGGCCGCGCCGGGCGGACAGATCTACCGCGCCATCACCACCACGCCGGTCATCGACCGCGCCGTGCTGGGGCCGGACTATTGGCACGGCGCCTCGCTGGTCGAGCCGTTCAGGCAATCGGGCGCGCTGTATGTGCCGGGCGCGACCGTATGGGCGGTGGCCGAGCGCACCGCGCCCGAGCCGCAGCGCGGCTTCGAGGTGGCGTATTCGGTCGGCGGCGAAGCGCGCATCCTGCATGCGCGGCGCCTGCTGCTGGCCACCGGCGCGCAGGAGCGGCCATTCCCGATTCCCGGCTGGACCCTGCCCGGCGTGATCACCGCCGGCGCCGCGCAGATCCTGCTGAAATCCGCCGGCATGGTGCCGGCCGACCGCACGGTGCTGGCGGGCTGCGGCCCGCTGCTGTACCTGGTGGCCTGGCAGTACCTGAATGCCGGCGTCAAGATCGACGCGCTGCTCGAAACCACCCCGCCCGACCGCCTGCGCCAGGCCCTGCCCAAGGTCTGGGACTTCCTGCGCTCGCCCTATCTGGGCAAGGGGCTGTCGCTGCTGCGCGCGGTCAAGGCGGCGATACCCATCGTCAAGGGCGTGACGGCGCTGGAGGCATTGGGCCAGGACAAGCTCGAAAGCGTGCGCTACACCACCGCGGCGGGAGACACCAGGACCCTGCCGGCGCAGCAGCTGATGCTGCACCAGGGCGTGGTGCCCAACGTCAACCTGTCGCGCGCCATCGGCGCCGAGCATCGCTGGAATGCGGCGCTGGATTGCTGGGAGCCGGATGTGGACGACTGGGGCCTGACTTCGGTGGACGGCGTTGGCATGGCGGGCGACGGCGCCGGCATCGCCGGCGCGCTGGCGGCCGAACAGCGCGGCCGGCTGGCGGCGCTGCAGGCGGCGCACCTGCTGGGCCGCATCGACGCGGCGCGGCGCGACAGCGAAGCCGCCGCGCCGCGCGCCGCGCTGGCGCGGGCGGTGCGCGGACGCGAGTTCTTCGATGTCCTGTACAAGGCGCCCGAGAACTTCCGCCGCCCCACCGGCGACACCATCGTCTGCCGCTGCGAGGAAGTGACCGCCGCGCAGGTGCGTGACACCGTCAAGCTCGGTTGCAGCGGCCCGAACCAGATGAAGGCCTTCCTGCGCTGCGGCATGGGGCCGTGCCAGGGCCGCTTCTGTGGCCTGACGGTCTCGGAGATCATCGCCGAGGAACGCGGCGTGCCGGTGCCGGAGGTGGGCTATTACCGCCTGCGCTTCCCGACCAAGCCGCTGACGCTGGGCGAGCTGGCGTCGCTGCCGCAGACCGATGAGTCGCGCCAGGCGGTGGTGCGCCTGAAGAAATAGGAGGCCGCCATGACGGACGCTTCCCGCTCGGCCGCCGTCATCATCATCGGCGGCGGCCTGCACGGCAGTTCGGCGGCGCTGCACCTGGCGCGCGCCGGCGTGCCGGCGCTGGTGATCGAGAAGAACTACGTCGGCCGCCATGCCTCGGGCGTGAACGCCGGCGGCGTGCGCACGCTGGCGCGGCACCTGGCCGAAGTGCCGCTGGCGCTGGCCTCGCGCGAGCTCTGGTATCGCATCGGCGAACTGGTCGATGACGACTGCGGCTTCGAGCAGCACGGGCAGGTGCGCGTGGCCGAGAACGAGGCCGACGTGGCGACATTGCGCGCGCGCCTGGCCACCATGCAACAGCATGGCTACACGCATGAGCAATGGATCGACCGCGATGCGTTGCTGGCGATGATTCCCGCGCTGGCGCCCACGGTGCAGGGCGGCCTGATCGCGCGCGAGGACGCGGCCGCCGACCCCTACCGCACCACGCTGGCGTTCCGCCGCAAGGCCGCCAGCCTGGGCGCGCGCTTCCTGGAAGGCGTGCGGGTGCTGCGCACCGCGCATGAGCAGGGACAGTGGCGGATCGAGACCGACGCCGGCGCCTACACCGCGCCACAGGTGCTCAACTGCGCCGGCGCGTGGGCCGACCGCATCGCCGCGGAATGGGGCGAGCCGGTGCCGCTGACCGCCATCAGCCCGATGATGCTGGTGACGCTGCGCATGGACCATTTCCTGGATGCGGTGGTGCTAGGCACCGGCCGGCCGCTGTCGTTCAAGCAGCGCGCCAACGGCACCGTACTGATCGGCGGCGGCCGCCGCGCCTGGGTCGACCGCGACGCGGAATGGACCGAACTGGACTTCCATTCGCTGGCCGAGGGCGCGCGCACCGTCTGCGACCTGTTTCCACACATGCGGCAGGCGATCGTGAATCGCGGCTGGGCCGGCATCGAGGCCGCCATGCCCGACGAGATCCCGGTGATCGGCCGCAGCCAGCGCTACGACAGCGCCTTCCATGCCTTCGGCTTCTCGGCCCACGGCTTCGAACTGGGCCCGATCGTCGGCCGTATCATGGCCGATCTGATCACCACCGGCGCGACCGATCTGCCGATCGCGCCGTTCGCCATTGATCGTTTCACCGGCGCCGCGGGCGCGCCGGCCTCCACCACCAAGGAGCAGCACCCATGACTGATATCGTGCGCAAGGATTCCAACGAGCGCCTCAGCCGCATCGTGATGCACGGCCACACCGTGTACGTGGCGGGCGTGACCTCGTCGGCCGAGGGCGGCATCACCGCGCAGACGCGCGACGTGCTGGCCAAGATCGACGGCTACCTGAAGCAGGCCGACACTGACAAGACGCGCCTGCTGTCGGTGCAGATCTGGCTCAAGGACATCGAACGAGATTTCGCCGGCATGAACGCGGTATGGGCCGAGTGGGCCCCGGCCAACGCGCTGCCGACGCGCGCGACGTGCGAGGCCAGGCTGGCCTCGCCCGATCTGCTGGTGGAGATCATCGTCACGGCCGCGAAACGGCCGGGATACGTTGGCGGGCCGACCTCGGAAGCCTGATCGGCCCGGACGATCCGGCGGCGTGATGCCGGATCCTTGCAGTGGCACCCCGTCGCTGCCCGGACAGCGGCGGGTGAAGGCGGCGTCGCGCCTCGGACACGCCTTATTTCGTTATCCCGCGATGCATTTTCCCGGTTTTACGCTTCCTCGCTGTTGATAATCGGCGCGTTGACAAGGAAGTGTTTTGGATTGGCCGGCGAGTACGGCCTCCGGGAATTCGTAGCGTGCCAGCTGGTCAGGTTTTCATCCGCAATGTCGAGGCCTCTTGCCGCGACCCTCATGGTTCGCGGCGCGGATGGCGGCGTGGCAGGCGGGCCGCCGCGCGCAACGGCGCCCGCCTGACGCTGTGTCTTGGGGTCACCGCCGCGTTGGCTTTCCCGCCATTGCTGGCCGCGCAAGCCCTGCCCGCGGAGGCCGCCACGCGCGCCAACGACATCCAACGCCGTCAGGAGCAGGAGCTGGACGCCCAGCGCGCTCGCGCCGCCGAGCGGCCGGACGTACTGTCGGCGCCCGCCGCGGGCGCAGGGCCGCTGGTGTTTCCGGTCGAGTCCCCCTGCTTCACGCTGCACAAGGTGGTCTGGGACAGCTCACCGCCACCCGTCGCGCTGCGCCGCGACAGCGAGGCGGCGCTGGGCCAATGCGTGGGCGGCCAAGGGCTGCGCGTCCTGCAAGAGCACCTGATGGCGCGCCTGATCGACCGTGGCCTGATCACCGCCCGCGTATTGGTGCCGGAGCAATCGCTGGCCGCCGGCACGCTGACCCTGCGTTATGTGCCGGGACGTATCTCCGGCGTCAAGAGCGAGGGCGCGCCCGGCTGGTGGCGCACCGCGCTGCCCACCTGGCCCGGCGGCGACGTCAACCAGCGCGACCTGGATCAGGCGCTGGAGAACATCCGCCGGCTGGCCGGCCAGGCCGACGCCTCCATCGACGTGGCGCCCGGCCCCGAACTGGGCGACTCGGACATCATCATCAAGCCCGGCACTGGCAAGCGCTGGCACGCCTACGTGGGCGGCGACAACGCCGGCATGGAGTCCACCGGCAAGAACCAGGTCAACGCCGGCCTCACGCTCGATTCGCCGCTGTTCCTGTACGACCAGTTGTCGGTCTCCTGGAACAGCAACGCCGACCTGCGCAACGGCGACGCCGGCTCGCGCGCCGCCTCCATCAACTACAGCATCCCGTTCGGCTACTGGACCCTGTTCGCCGGCGCCAGCAAGTCGCGCTACCGCCAGACCGTGGCCGGCTTCGATGAGCCCATCGTCTATGGCGGCACCAGCAAGCAGCTGGAGGCGGGCGTGTCGGTGGTGCCCTACCGCGGCGCCAGCTACAAGGGCACCGCCATGCTGAAGTTCCTGCGCAAGCGCGCCAGCAGCACGCTCAACGACATCGACATCGAGGTGCAGCGGCGCGACGTGGTCGGCTACGAATTCAGCTACGGCCACCGCCACTACATCGACCAGCTCGTGCTGGACATCGGCGGCGGGGTGCGCGGCACGCTGCCGCAGTTCTCGGACCAGCCCGGCTACGTCTACGGCGACCCGGAATGGAATGGCCGCAGCACCATCCTGACGGCCAACGCCGGCCTGTACCTGCCCTTCAAGGTGGCGGGGCAGCAATTGGCCTACCAGGCCAACTGGCAGATCCAGCACGCCCGCACGCCGGTCGTGCCCGCCGACTACTTCACCATCGGCAACCGCTACGCGGTGCGCGGCTTCGACGGCCAGATGACCCTGGCTGCCGAAGACGGATGGACCCTGCGCAATGACCTGTCGCTGATCCTGGACGAGCTGCTGCGCGTGCCTGGCCAACAGATGTATGCAGGCCTGGACGTGGGCCGCGTGGGCGGACCATCCGCGGCGTGGCTGTCCGGCCGCACGCTGGCCGGCGCGGTGATCGGCCTGCGCGGCCGCATCGCCCTGCCCGGTGCAGCCAATGCGATCAACGCCAGCTACGACCTTGCCGCCGGCTGGCCGCTGCAAAAACCTGAATCGTTGAAAACCGCTTCCGCCCTGTACGCGGTGACGCTGATGTTCGAGTTCTGACCCCGCCGCCTTGCGTGGCCGAGACGCTCGCAAAGCCAGCCCCCATCCTTGGTTCAACCGAGTACGAATGATGTCCAAGCTCCGCTCCCTGATCGTGTGGTCCGTGGTCTTCACGCAGGCCTGGTCGCCGGTGCTGGCGCAGACCCTGCCGATCTCGGTGGACAGGAGCGTGCCGGGCGCCAAGCCTTCCGTGGGGGTGAGCAACGGCGTGCCCGTCATCAACATCGCGCCGCCTTCGGCTGGCGGGGTCTCGAACAACCGCTACACGCAATTCAACGTCGGCCCGTCCGGCGCGGTGCTCAACAACAGCGGCGGCGCCAGCCAGACGCAATTGGCCGGCCAGGTGACCGGCAATCCAATGCTGGGCAATCAGCGCGCGGGCACGATCCTCAACCAGGTCACCGCGCCGAATCCGTCGCAACTGCTCGGTACGCTGGAAGTGGCCGGCAATCGGGCCAACGTCATCGTCGCCAACCCGGCGGGCATCACCTGCAATGGCTGCGGCTTCCTGAATGCCGACCGGGCCACGCTGACCACTGGCAGACCTCGCGTCGGGCCGGACGGCGGCATCGGCTTTGACGTGGCGGCAGGCCGGCTTGGCATCGAGGGGCAAGGCCTGAACGGCATGAACCTGAGCCAGGTGGACCTGATCGCGCGCACGCTGGAGATCAACGCGCAGGTCTGGGCGAACCGGTTGAACGTGACGGCCGGAGCGTCGCGGGTCGACTACGGCACGGGCGCCGTATCGGCGCAGGCAGGTGATGGCCCCGCACCCGGCGTAACGCTGGACACGGCCGCGCTGGGCGGCATGTACGCCAACAGCATCCGCCTGATTGGCACCGAAGCCGGTGTGGGGGTGAACATTGGCGGCAATCTGATGGCCTTGACGGGCGACCTGCGGGTCAATGCCGCCGGCGATGTTCGCATCGCGCCACGCGCCACCGTGCAGGCAGCGGGCGATCTGCGCGTGGAGAGTGGCGGCGACCTGGCTGTGCAGGGCGCGGCGCAGGCGACAGGCGCGGTTGCGCTCATCGCCGCACGTAATGTCGCGGTGCCGGGCGCGGTCGGCGCGGGCGCGGCGCTGGATATGGACGCGGGCGGCGACGCAACAGTGGGCGCACAAGGCAGCCTGCGTACACAGGGCGCCTTGCGTGTGACCACCGGCAGGGACCTTTCGCTATCGGGAAGCCTGCTGACGTCGGGCCAGGATGCGCGCGTGCAATCTGGCCGCAACCTGACGGTGGCCCGTCAGGCGGCCGTGCCGCCACCCGCCCAGGGCGTAACCACCGATAGCGGTGCCGGTGCCGGTGCCGCAGCGCAGGCGGATGCGCAGTTGGGCAAGCCGTCCGACGCGCCGGCCGACTCGCGCGGCGGCGTATCCCTGGTGGCCGGCGTGGTGTCCGCAAAGGACTACGTCACGCTGCAAGCGGGACGCGACCTGGTGCTGCCGCAACAGGTGTACGCGTCGGGCACGCTGCTGACCCAGGCCGACGGTAACTTGACCCTGGAGGCCGGCACGCAATTGCAGTCGACCGGCAACGTCACGCTACGAGCCGGCCGGGATGCATCCTTGGGCGGGGCCGTCCTGACCGACGCGGCGTTGAGCCTGACAAGCGGCAACGATCTGGCGCAGGGTTCGGCGGGCAAGCTGCAAGGCAAGCAGGTGTGGGCCACTGCGGGCCGCGACCTCGCATTGGGCGGCGCATTGGTGTCCGCGGCCGATGTCCAGGCGCGGGCGACACGCGATACGCGCGTGGACGGTTCGCTCAGTGCCGGTGGATCGTTGGATCTGGACGCCGGGCGTCATCTATCGGTTGGCGCCGGCGGGCGGGTGGAGGCATCGGGCAAGGCGCGCATGGATGCGGCGAGCGATCTGTCGCTGGCCGGTCTCGCACAAACCAATGCCGACCTGACCTCGTCATCCGGCCGCGACCTGCGGGTCGATGGTGTTGCGTTCGCCTATGGCGGCGCCGTATCCATGACCGCGGGCCAGACCTTGACGCAAGGCGCCGCGAGCCGCGTGCAAGGGGGTGACATCATCGCGCGGGCGGGCAGCGATGTGGATGCACGCGGCGAAATGGTCGCGCGAGGCGATATCGCGCTCCTGTCTGCCCGCGATCTGCGGCTGTATGGCGGGGCCGCCGCCTCGGGCAATCTCGACCTGCGGGCCAAGCGGAGCCTGCTCGCCGACGCCAGTGGGACTTGGGAGGCGAACGGCGGCGCAACGATCACGGCCGGGCAGGACGCGGCATGGGCGGGCGCTTTGCGCACCAATCGCGGCATCGCGCTGGATGCCACGCACCGCCTGTCCGTCGACGGCCTCGTCATGACAGTCGAAGGCGGGTTGCTGACCGTGGCGGGAGACGAGCTGTCCATCGGCGTGACGGGCCGCATGGTTTCAAGGGATCGCATGCGGGTCACGGCGGGTGCGAACCTGGTGATCGATGGCGAGTTGAGGTCGTTGGATGAATTGTCCGTGCAGGCGATGCGCGATGCGCGGGTTGGCGGCAAGCTGCACGCCGCGACCTCGTTGGGCATGGTGGCCGGCGGCGATCTTGCCCTGCTGCGCGGCGCTAGCGCGCGCAGCGAAGGTGAAATGGCGCTGCGCGCCGGCCAGAACGCGCGATTGGAGGCGGGCAGCCGCCTGCAAGGCCAGGGCGTGGACGCGCGCGCCGGTGGCGACCTGCGCCAGGATGGCAAGCTGGTGTCCTTTGCGGACATCAATCTCGCCGCTTCCCATGACCTGAGCGCCGACGGCGGGATCGTTGCCGATGGCAAGCTGGATCTGTCCGCCCGGGGCGACGCGCGGATTGGCGAGGCGGGCCGTCTGGAATCGGCGAGTCTGGCAAATTTGCGCGCGGACGGCGAAGTCGCCGTCGCGGGCGAACTGCGGGGCAATGGCGGCACGGCAGTGGATGCGGGCGGGGCGCTGGATGTGCAGGGCTTGATCGCATCGGCGCGAGGCGCGTTGGCCATGAATGCCGGCCAGGACCTGACATTGGGCGCGAACGGTCGCGCCCTGGCGGGCGGCCCATTGAAGGCGCTCGCCGGCGGATGGTTGGCCAGCGCGGGAGTGTTGTCATCGCTCGCCGATCTGGCATTGCAGGCCAGCGGGAACCTGACCCTGCAAGGCCAGAGTTTCGCCGCCGGCGACATGCGCCTGGATGCGGGTGGCAGGCTTGTCAATGCCTCCAGCGCGCAGACGCAGGCCGACGGCGCATTGAGCGCGAAGGCCGGCTCGGCGGCGCTGGCCGGCAGCGTCATCGCCGGGGGCGTGACCCATCTGCGCACGGACGGCGAACTGCTCCTCGACGGCAGCCTGCTGGTACCCGAGAGCGCGTTGACGACGGCCAGCGGCGGCGATTTGAGGCTGACCGCATCCAGTGCGATGACGGCGGGCGGATGGCTGACCGCGCGAGCGGGCGGCGCGCTGCTCGCCGACGGCGTGATCCAGGGTGAAAGCGACATTCGACTGTCGGCCATGTCGGATGCGGTGCTGAACGGTACCACGGCCGCCAACGGTCTGTTGAACGTCACGGCGGGCAAGGACCTGGGCGATCTGCGGGTCGGGCAAGGCGCGCATCTGCGGGCGGCCGCCAGGTTGAGCATGGGCGCGAGCCGCGACATGGCCATCGCGGGGACGCTGGCCTCGGTCGGGCATATGACGCTGGCCGCGGCGCGCGACGCGCGCGTGGACGGCTTGGCGGCCAGCGATGCGGGCTTGACGTTGACCGGGCGCGACCTCGCGGTGGGCGACAAGGGCTTGATCCAGGCGGGCGACAGCGTGGCTGGCGTGGCCGACCGTTCGATGGTGATCGCGGGCCGCGCGGTGGCTGGGCGTACGCAATCGCTGAGCGCGGGCGAGCGCCTGTCGGTAGAGGGAACGGTAGCGGCCTTGCAGGGCGATCTGTCTCTGGCCGCTGCGCGCGGCGATGCCATCCTGGGCGCGGCATCGCGCCAAGAGGCGGGTGGCTCGCTCATGCTGTCCGCGGGCGGCGTATTGCAGATGTCAGGCACCAGCAGCGCCGTTCAGGATCAGTCATTGCAGGCCGGTCTCGATGCCTTGCTCGATGGGGTGCTCGCCACTCGACACGGCACCCTCTCGGCCACCGCCCTTCGCGACCTGCGGATTGCGCCGGGTGGCCGCCTGCAATCGGGCGCCGGCCTGGCGTTGGCGGCCGGCGACGCATTGACCCATGCGGGTTTCGCCGTCGCGGGGGCGCGGGCAGACCTGAGCGCCAACACCGCATTGAGCAATACCGGTTCGGTGCTCGCCGCCGGCGATCTGCGCGTTCGCGCGTCGGGCCTGCTGCACAACGCCGGCCGCCTTGTGGCCGGTGTCGACGCCGATGGCGGATTGAGCCTGCCAGGCAGCCTGGAGGCGACCGCCGACACGATCCAGCATCCCGGTGTCAGCCTGGCAGGCAAGGATATGACCTTGTCCGCCAACGGATTGCAGATGGACGGAGGCGCGCTGTCGGCGGTGGAAAAGATGACGCTGGCATCCACGGGCGACATCGACACGACGGGCGCCGCCCTGCACGCCGGGGCGCTAGGGCTGTCGGCGGTTCACCTGCGCAACCAAAACGGCACGCTTACCGCCGAGGGCGAGGCCCGCGTCAAGCTGAGTGAAAGCCTGGACAACACCCACGGCACGCTCGCCGCCGCCGGTCAGGCCAGCGTGGATGCCGCAAGCATCGATAACCGCGACGGCACGCTCGCCGGCGGGGATCTGGCCATCGCCACGGCGGGCGCGATCGACAACCGCAACGGCCTGATCCACGCGGACGGAACGCTTGCGCTGTCGGCCGCGGACCTTGACAACACCGCGGGCAGGATTGCCTCGCAAGGCGATGCCAGCATAGAGACCGACGTCCTGAAAAATGGGCAAGGCGAACTGGTGGCTGGCCAGAACCTGAGCGTGCGCGTCAAGACCTGGCAAGACCTGGGGGCGCTGCGTTCGGGCGGTGATCTGTCGCTTGACTACGCGGGTTCGCTGAACCAGGAAGGTGATATCACCGCGGGCCGCGACTTGAAACTGACGCTGGGCGGCGCGCTTGATAACCGGGCGCGCCTCGGCGCTGGCCGCGACCTCGGTATCCGCGCCGAGTCGTTCGTGAATCATGAGACGGGGGAATGGGTAGCGGGCCATGCCAACACGATCGATGTCAGCAACGGCCTGATCAATGCGGGCCTTATCGATGGCAAGACAACCCGCATCGCGGCCGGTTCTGTGGATAACCTGGGCCGCATCTACGGCGACCAGGTATCGATCACCGCCGGCACACTGGTCAATACGGTCGGAACCAAGGGGCCGGCGGTGATCGCCTCGCGAGCGGACATGGATCTGGGCGCCGGTTCGCTCGTCAACGAGCAAGGTGCCCTGATCTACTCGGCGGCGGATCTGCGAATGGGCGGGGCGCTGGACGCGGCGGGAACCGCCACGGGCCAGGCCACGCTGGTGCGCAACAGCGCGGCGACGATCGAGGCGGCAGGCCAAGCCAGGATCGCCGCGGCGCGGATCGAAAACTTGAACCCGGGCTATGTGAGCCGGACTGAACAGGTTTCGTCCGAGCCGAAGTTCTATTTTCGGCAGGTCAATCAGGACCGTCAGGAGTTCGGGCCGTTGATGGACGGCAGCGAGTTTTTCTGGGTCTGCCATGAGTACCGGGGAATCTGCTCGCAGAATCCTGCGCAGGGCGTGGGCAAGCAGAACTGGCTGCTGCTATTGCCACCCAGCGAGAAATACCCGGCCGCGCGCTATGGGCCGCCCTTCGACTACGGCGTGCCGAACTGGTACGGCGACTGGGGCCAGGATCCGACAGCGACGACCTGGCCGATCGCGCCGACATACGTCCCGCCGCGTCCGGTCTGCGCGGGCATGGCCGGGTATGACTGCCCGATCTGGAAAGAGACCTTCCGCTATGCCCCGGATGCGCGGATCTGGTCGGTATTCGGGGTCACCCCGCCCGCCGGTCCGATGCCGCAATGGAACGAAACGGAACCGGGGGGATGCCGTCGCGGAAAATCCGCGGATTGCGAGGCCTATGCCGCGCGCCGCAGCGCCTATGAGCAAGCTTATGCCGACTACAAGGCGCGGCACCTCGAACTCGACGCGGGCATCAAGGCCTTCAACCGTGACGTGCAGCGCCGCTGGCAGCACGCGTTCACGTACTACCGCGTCAACGAAACGGTCGTCGAGACCCGGACGGTGTCGTCGGATCCCGGCCAGATCCTGTCCGGCGCCGCGATGACGCTGACCGGGTCGGTCACCAACGACAAGAGCCGGATTGCCGCCGGTGGCGCGCTGTCCGTGGTCGGACCCGCCATCGACAACATCGGGGCCAGCGGCACGCGGACCGTGACGCGCGAAGGCGTCATGACCCTGAGCTTCGAGAAGCAGCGTCACGCGCGCAAATCCACGCGCTGGGAAAGCAGCAGCCCCTACACCAGCACGTTGGCCGCCGAAGCCATTGAGGTGCCGGTCGCCACCGCGACGGGCGGCGCCGCGGTGACGCTGTCGGGCGCCGCGCCTGACGCGACCGCCATCGGCGCGCCGGAGCCGGTGCGGGGCCTCGACGTCGATCTGCCCGACGGCACGGCTATCCGCAGCGTCTCCCATCCTGCCGGCATTCCCGACAACCAGCTCTTTGTCGTCAACAGGCAGCCGCAGGCGCCCTTCCTCGTGACAACCGATCCGCGCTTCACGGCGGGGCGCTCCCACGTATCCAGCGACTACCTGCTCGATCTGCTGCGACAGCCCGGCGCGCTGCCTGGGACATCGGCCGGCGAGGTTGCGGGCGATGGCGGCCACCCGGCCGGCGGTCCCGCCTCGGAATCAGCCCCCGCTCGCCCCAACGTCGCTACCGGCGCCGATGGCCAGGTCGCGCCGGGCGCACCTGGCATCCCGGTCGCCGCGGGAGACACCGTGAGGGGGACACGCCTGGGCGGCTGGGACGACTTGATCCCGCCGGGAGCCAAGTTTCTCACGCCATCGGGCCAGCCTCGGCGCCTGGGCGACGGATTCCATGAGCAAACGGGGGTATCCGACCAGATCCTTGCCACCAGTGGCCAGCGTTTCCTGGAGAACTACAGCAATCAGGACGCGCAATACAAGGCGCTTCTCGCGGCCGGCGCCCAGTTCGCGCAGGCGCATGGCATCAAGCTGGGCGCGAGACTGACCGAGGCCCAGCAGCGGTTGCTGACCACCGATCTGGTGTGGCTGATCGAGCAGCCGGCGACCCTGGCCGATGGCAGCGTGCAATCGGTGCTGGTGCCGCAGGTCTATCTTCTGGTCAGGGGGGATGACCTGAAGGGTGATGGCACGTTGATCGCCGGGCGTGACGTCGACATTGCCGTCGAGGACGCATTCGTAAACAGTGGCACCGTCGCGGCGCGCGAAGCCACGGTGGTCCGCGCCGGCAACATCGTCAACCAGGCCGGCGGCAGCCTCCAGGCGCGCAGCATCGACCTGGCCGCGCGCGAAGACCTGACCAACCTGGTGTCGCTGATCAAGGGCGACAAGGTCGGCCTGAGCGCCGGACGCGACATCGCGCTGACCTCGGCCTCGGCCTCCGAACGCGCCAGCAATACCTGGGGCACCTACCTGACGGGCATTGCGCGGATCGACGCGGGCGGCCTGGATGCGCGGGCGGGGCGCGACCTGAGCCTGACCACGGCGCAAATCACGGCCAGGAACGACGCGGGCCTGCGAGCCGGCCGCGACGTGAACATGGCCACCTTGGCCGAGCGCAAGGGCGAACGCATCGAGCGCGATCCGCGCAACCGCTATGAACTGAACACCAGCCGTGAGATTGGCGCGATGGTCGCCGCCGGCGGCAACCTGACCATGATGGCGGGCCAGGACATCAACGCGCGCGCGGCCGACGTCACCGCGGCCAAGCATCTGGCGATAGGCGCCGGGCGCGACATCAACGCGACGGCAGGCGTGCAAACGCAGTACTCCTACATCGAGTCCTACAGCAAGCAGCGCGGCTTCCTGTCCAGCCGGTCCAATCACATGGTCAACGCCATCACGACGGAACGGGCACAGGCCGCCACCTTCACCGGCGACACCGCAATGCTGACGGCTGGCCGGGACGTGGCGGTCACGGGCTCGAACCTGGGCGCGCAGCATGATCTGGCGGTCTCGGGCGCACGCGACGTGAAGATTGCCGCCGGCGCGAACAGCGCCGACATCCGCCAGTACGAACATGACAAGAAGTCGGGCTTTGGCGCGATGGGCGGTTTGAGCTACGGCACGCGCCACCAGACCGACACACTCAATGGCAATCAGGTGTGGCATACCGCCAGCACGGTCGGCAGCGTACAGGGCGATACGCATATCGACGTCGGCCGGTCGCTGAACGTGGTCGGCAGTAACGTGCTGGCCCGCCAGGGCGACGTCGCAATGCGCGGGCGCGACGTCAGTATCGCCGCGGCGCTCGACACCACGCGCGACAAGGAATTCCACGAGGTCAAGCAGTCCGGCTTCAGCATCAACGCCAGGACACCCGTGGTCGATGCGATGCAGACCGCGGGCAGGATGAACCAGGCCGCTGGCAAGACCGACAACAAGGTCATGCAGGGCCTGGCGCTGGCGACCACGGGCATTGCCGCGCTCAATGCCTATGACTCGGTGATGGCGGATCCCAAAAGCGCCGGCGGCGTCAGCCTGAGTATCGACCTGGGCGCCAGCAAGAGCCAGAGCGCCACGGACCGCGCGTCCGCATCGGCGGCGGGATCGACGGTGGCCGCCGGCAAGGATCTCACGCTCGTGGCCAGGGACGCTGGGCCCGATTCGGACATTACGGTCACGGGATCACGTCTGTCGGCGGGCGGCAATGCCGTGCTTGAGGCCGACGGAAGCATCCTTCTGCGGGCCGCGCAAAACACCTACGAGCAGAGCACGAAGAACAAGAGTTCCAGCGCAAGCGTGGGCATCGGCGTATCGGCCGACAGCGAAAATGGCGCCGGCGTCATGGTCAACATCGGCGCCAGCGGCGCTCGCGGCCATGCCTATGGCAAGGATACGAGTTGGGCCTATGCCGACGTGAGCGCAGGCGATGTGCTCGCGCTGCGATCCGGCACTGACACCGCCTTGATCGGCGCCACTGCACGAGCCGACCGGATCATTGCGTCGGCAGGCAAGGACCTGCGCCTGGAGACCCTGCAGGACGTCAGCACCTACGATTCCAAGCAGCAGAGCATCGGCGTCAAAGCCAACATCTGCGTGTATGGCTACTGCAAGAGTTCGGTATCGGGCAACGTCGCGCAAGGCCGGATGAACAGCGATTTCAGATCCGCCAGCGAACAGGCCGGCCTGAGGGCCGGTGATGGCGGGTTCCAGTTGGATGCCGCGCTAAACACGACGTTGATCGGCGGGGTGATCTCCAGCAGCGAGCGCGCGACGCTCGAGGGACGAAACGTGCTCGGCACGGGCACGCTGGATGTTCGGGATGTGAAGAATACGGCCCGGTACAAGGCCGATCAGATTGCCCTGAGCGGGGGATATAGCTGGGGAGGTGACGGCGGGGGCGCACCCAAGAAAGGCGACGCAGGCAAAGCGGACATAGCCGCGAACGCCAACGGCCAGGCGGCGGGCGGCGCTGAAAAGGCGAGGGACACGGGCGACAAGAGCGGGGCGTCGGCAGGCCTGCCTGTCGTCGTAGGCGCTTCCGGCAATGCCAGCTCGACCACGCGCAGCGCGATCAGCGGCGGCAGCGTCGTGATCCGCGACGAGGCCGCGCAGCAGGGCCTGACGGGGATGACGGCGGTCCAGACGATCGCGGCGTTGAACCGGGACACCGCGGATACGTTGAATGCGCTCCAGCCGATCTTCGACAAGGAGAAGATCGAGGCAGGGCTCGAGATTGCGTCGGAGGCTCAGCGGCAGGCCGGGCAGTTCCTGGAGACTCGGGCCAGGGAAGCGAAGGCGCTGGAAGATGCGCTGAAGAATGAGCCCGAGGGACCGCGTCGAGATCAATTAAAGCAAGCTTTTGAGGATGCGAAGACGTGGGGGCCGGGTGGCGAAAGCCGCCGCTGGCTGAGCGCGATCTTGGGGGCCGTAAGCGGCAATGTGACCGGCGCGGCCAGCGACGCGATCCAGACGACGGCAGTCAATTATCTGCAAGGATTGGCGGCATCCGACGTGAAGGAAATCGTCTCGGCGTTGGGCGAAGGCCCCACGGCGGAGACGGCTCGCGCCGCCATGCACGCGATTGTGGGCTGCGCGGGCGCGGCGGGCAAAGGCGGCGATTGCGGCGCGGGCGCGCTGGGCGCGGGCTCAGGGGTGGTGCTGAATGCGCTGCTGGCGGGCGATGCCTCGAAGATGACCCCGGAAGAGAAGGACGTTCGTCGCAACCTGATCGGCTCGCTGGTGGCGGGGATTGCGGAAGCGTCAGGCGTCTCGGGCGCGGAGGCAGTCTTCGCGGCGATCAATGAGACGGAAAACAACTATCTCAAGCCTGATGAAATGAAGTCGTACCTTGCGGCGCGGCAGACATTGAAGGGTTGCGCCGGGGACGTTTGCGAGCAAGCCCACAAGGAAGTGGACCGGCTCAATGGCATCAGCGTGAACCGCAACAACGGGGCGGAACGTGCTTGCCTTGAGAACCCGGAAGGCTGCGCGGCGGTGGCGCAAGTCCTGCGCGCCGACATCACTGCCTTGGAGGTACAGGCCAATAGTCTGAACCGCACGGAAGCGGCCGTGGCCGCCAACAATCTGCTGCAGGCACGCACGCAGTACTACACGAACCTGGAGTCGCGGGCGCTTGCCGCCGAGCAGGCGCGCGAGCGCGAGGGCCAGGGATCATGGCTGGGCGCGCTGTCCAAGGAAGCGTTGTCGGCCAGTGGCTATCTGACGCCGCAGGAGGTGCAGGATCTGGAGGCGATGCGAAGCCAGGGACTGAAGGCGGGAGTGCTGGCGGTGTTGCCGGCAGTGGCTGATGTCGCTATGAAGGGGATAGGATCGGTTGGAGGACGGCGAGTACGGTCGGTCGTTGATGAGCTGAAGCCTGCAGCCTTGAACGCCGAACAAGGGGCAGCGTCTTTTGGTGAAATCAGGACAATACTTGAATCTGCTCAAGTTCCATACAAAGGCAGTACTGTGATCGGTCACGCACTTTCTAAGCATGCCGGTAGGAACCCGGAAATCTGGGGAAAGACAACTGGCTCGATGGGTACATGGAACGATCAGGCAATGAAGCACCTGCGTGAAATTACTCGAGCTCCAGGAGAGTTCAAGCCAGTGACGACAGATAGAGGGCTTAGCTTTATGGAGAAACGCCTGCCTGATGGCCGTGGTATCCGACTGAATATGGACGGAACTTTCAAAGGCTTTGTTGATTGAGAATCGATCTATGAACAGCTCTTATGAGGTTGTACTTCAGCAGGTCGCACCAAGCGATTTGTGGGGGGTGTTGAAGACACTAGAGAAAAGCTCTAAGTCACTCTCTGGCCTGTCGGTTTCTGAAGATGTCAGAGGATTAGATTTGCAGATAATTAATAAGAATCTGGTTGATTCTGTTGTTGCTTATGGTGGGAATATATGTCTGTTGGGACAGCTTCACGAATTTAACGTCACGCCGGAAATAAGCTTGCCATTGGTTTTGCTGAGAGTGCTCAAATATCAGGATGACATAGACGTTGAATTGTCTTTTGATGAAACGCCTTTTTTTGACGTTGATCGTATCTTGCTTGGCATGAAGGAGTATTGCGATGGTTTATCAAACAAATTCGCCGTATCAAAATTTTATGGTGGGCTGGAGCCAGCCACAGATTTGGATACAAGGTATTTTACTGGCAACGCTTCTGGTTCTTTGAATGATGACATTTAGCCGTTCACTTTCTTCGGGCTAAGTCCAATACGGACGGGTTAGTAAGGGGGTGCCAGTTTATATGGGCGCTAGCAAATCCGATGTGATGACTAATTTAGGCAACTAGCTGGGATCGAGAGTATGCCTTTAGCGCAGGCGGTTCCTGAAAAAGGGACCTTATACAAAGCAAAAAGTGGTAGTGGGGCTCAAATAATTTTTCGAAATTTCTCTACATCTTCGCCGCAAACGGGAGCGTCTTGGACGATAGATGTTGTGGATAAGTCCATTAATGGCGGAAGAAAGGTGGAGATAAAATCTAAATGATTGATGCTATCTATAATTCGGTGTTGCGAAAATGCGTTTGGACTTTCAATGGGGGCCATATGGCAACATATGACGGTTGAGCTTCGCGATTCATCTGTTAATTACGCATGCCGAGTCAAACGGTTCTTCGCTCTGATGGAGCGTTTGATGATGGAGGGCAATCTAAGACTTGCTCATGATGGTAATTTTCTCGTTGGTTCTGTTGAAGACCAATTAAATGTGCTAAGGGAGGCGTGGCCTAAAGAGCTCGCTGAAGACGATCTTGATGGTTTTGGGCTTTGGTTTATCACAGAGGCCCCTGCTGGAGTTGTATGGATAGGCTCTGACGGGGAGGCGTTCTGGACGTAGTTTGGAAAATATTGGGAAGGAATCCGGAGATTGCTCCTGGGCTTCTATCTTCGCGTAAAGCTAGCCAAACTAGGCCCGTATCTGATGTTAAGGATTGGGGGAACCAATGATAAACATCTATTTTGAGACAGGTGAGGTATTAGCTTTGCCTGTCGAGACTCTTAGCGGTTCGAATTTGAAAAGCCTAGAGCTTCATCGTGCAATTTTTGATGAATTAGATCTTGCGCGAGCTGATTTTACTGCATCGAATCTGAGAAACGCGTCTTTTATAAATTCGGTTTTATTTAAATCAGTGATGAATAACGCGGCGTTAATGAATGCTGTTCTTATTGGTGCAAATATGGAGGGGGTGGCCATGTCGGGAGCAGTGGCTGTCTCCGCAGATTTCTCTAAAGCTAATCTCTCTGCCGCCAATTTAGAGAATGCTGATGTTGGCGCTGCCAACTTTTTTAAAGCAAATCTATGTGGAGCTAACTTGAGAGCAGACCGAATCGATAAAGCGAATTTTACCGATGCGCTTTACGATGACCTAACAATCTGGCCGGCAGGGTTCGATCCTATTGAATGTGGGGCTATCAAGGTTGAACGTGCTTTATAGGCCGGTTCATGAGCTTACGGGAGATATTCTGATCAGCCCGCTAAGTAGGAAAATATGGAGAAGCGCCTGCCTGATGGTCGTGGTATCCGACTGAATATGGGCGGAAATTTCAAAGGCTTTATTTATTGAGAATCTATCTATGACCAGCTCTTATGAGGTTGTACTTCAACGGGTCGCACTAAGCGATTTGTGGGGGTTGTTGAAGAAACTATAGTTCTAGGGAAAGTCTGAACAAGCCGAGGCCGAAATCCGCGAGACGCGCGCAGGTCGCTCAGCCTGCTCAAAATGGATAAAAACGGGAACGTCAGGCCCGGATTTGGGCTTTTCCGCCCGATACAAGCGCCTTTTGGGCGCTGTCGGCCGATTCCAGGCGTACCTATCCTGCCGCAGCCATCAAATGCCGACGCGCCAGCCAGATGTTCGACAGGGCAAACAGCATCTTCAACTGCGCCGTATTTTTGAACAAGCCACGGTAACGCACCTTCGTATAACCGAACTGACGCTTGATCACCCTGAAGGGATGCTCGACCCGTGCCGCAAGCCCGCCTTACAGCGCTCGTACGTCTCTTGCATTCGGTCCTGCTTGCCTTGGCCCAGCCTGCGCCGATCACCCGGACGCATGGCGATGTGCCACTGCACCTCGCGCCCCAGGTTCTCTGCGCGCTTGTGCACGCCCTGGTAGCCCGCATCACCAAGCACCAGTTCCTCCTGGCCATGCAGCAGCGCATGCGCCTGTGTCACGTCGTTGACGTTGGCCGCCGTGCCCACCACCGTATGCACCAGCCCGCTGTGCAGGTCCACCCCGATATGCGCCTTCATCCCGAAGTGCCACGTGTTGCCCTTCTTGGTCTGGTGCATCTCGGGATCGCGCGTGCCGCTGGCATTCTTGGTCGAACTCGGCGCCTCAATGATGCTGGCATCCACCATCGTACCCCGGCGCACCTGCAGGCCCTGGTCTTGCAGCAGCAAATTCACCGCCTCCAGCGCGTCGGCCGCCAACTCGTGCTTCTCCAGCAGATGCCGAAAATTCAGGATCGTCGTCTCGTCTCGAATGCTGCCCCGGCTCAACGACAGCTTGGCGAAACGACGCATCGAGGCGATGTCGTACAGCGCCTCTTCCATCGCCGGGTCGCTCAGCGAGAACCATTGCTGCATGAAGTGGATGCGCAACATCGTCTCCAGCGCATACGGCCTGCGACCATTGCCGGACTTCAGATAGTGCGGCTCGACCAGTTCGGCGAATACCTTCCAAGGGATTGCCCGCTCCATCTCCGACAGAAACTTCTCGCGCCGCGTCTGCTTGCGCTTGCCCGCGTACTCGGCATCGGAAAAACTCAACTGGCTCATCGACAACCTCGGATCGGATCGAACACCTTCAACAGATCAAATTCTGCCTCAGACCGATGAACTTGTTCAGACTTTCCCTAGTCGAGGCGTGGGGTTCAATGTGAACGACACTTTGATGCGTTGGGATTTGTGGGTGTCGAGATGCCAGACTAAGAAGCGGAGTGACTAATGATTGAATTGGAAAAAAGAATGCAGGCGGTTCTGGACGAGATTTCGGAATATCTTGCCCCCGATACAGAAGGAAATGTCAGAGAGCTTCTTGTGCATGGGGAGGCAGGAATAGCTTTGGAACTACTCTGCACGCAATTGGTGGAGTTCGATATAGCCATTCCAATGAAAATCAAAGAGCAGCTCGCAGTGTTTGCGGAGGATATGGGTATGGAGGTTAGCGAGTTGCAGGAGTTAAAGGCTTTTACGGGAGTTTCACGAGATGGCTTCTATTGAGCCATTGGTGCGAAATGAACCTCCCCGGGTTTCGCGGCGGCCGGTCAGCTTGAGTCAGACTGCGCCGACCAGCCCCCGCTCACTCGCGCGTCTGAAAACTCACCTGCCCCGGCCGCCCCGGCAGGTTCAACGTCGCCGTAGCCGGCGGCGTGGTCGCCACCACCTGCCCCGCGCGCAGCACCATCAGGCGCGTGGCGCGCAGGCGCAGCGCCTCGACCGGGTCGCGCGCCTGCAGCAGCACCATATCGGCGCGCTTGCCGACTTCCAGGCCGGTCTCGTCCAGGCCCAGGATCTTGGCCGGCGTGGCCGTGACGGCCTGGAAACAGGCGCGCATGGCGTCCTGGCCGGTCATCTGGGCCACGTGCAGGCCCATGTGCGCCACTTCCAGCATGTCGCCGGAACCCAGGCTGTACCACGGGTCCATCACGCAGTCGTGGCCGAACGCCACCGGCACGCCGGCCGCCAGCAGCTCGGGCACGCGGGTCATGCCGCGGCGCTTCGGATAGGTGTCGTGGCGGCCCTGCAGCGTGATGTTGATGAGCGGGTTGGCGATGGCCGACACGCCGGCCTCGCGCATCAGCGGGAGCAGCTTGGACACGTAGTAGTTGTCCATCGAGTGCATCGAGGTCAGGTGCGAGCCCGTGACGCGGCCCTGCAGGCCCAGGCGCTGCGTGTGATAGGCCAGCGTCTCGATGTGGCGCGACAGCGGGTCGTCGCTTTCGTCGCAGTGCATGTCCACGCGCAGGCCGCGCTCGGCCGCCAGTTCGCACAGGATGCGCACCGACTCGGCGCCGTCCTGCATGGTGCGCTCGAAGTGCGGAATGCCGCCGACCACGTCCACGCCCATGTCCAGCGCGCGCTTCAGGTTGTCGAGCGCTCCCGGCGCGCGCAGCACGCCATCCTGCGGAAAGGCCACCAGTTGCAGGTCCAGGTACGGCTTGACCTGCTCGCGCACGTGCAGCAGCGCTTCCACCGCCAGCAGGCGCGGGTCGCACACGTCGACGTGCGAGCGGATCGCCAGCAGGCCGCGCGCCACCGCCCAGTCGCAATAGGCCAGCGCGCGCTCGACCAGCGCTTCCTGCGTCAGCAGCGGCTTCAGTTCGCCCCACAGCGCGATGCCTTCGAGCAGCGTGCCCGACTGGTTCACGCGCGGCAGGCCGAACGACAGCGTCGAGTCCATGTGGAAGTGGGCGTCGACGAACGGCGGCGCCACCAGCTGGCCGGCGGCATCCACCGTTTGCGCGGCTTCGGCCTTCAGCGCCGGTTCCAGGGCGACGATGCGGCCCTGGGCCACGCCGATGTCTATGTGCTGGCGGCCGTCGGGCAGCGTGCAGTTCTTGAGGATCAGATCGAGCATAGTCAAACCTTGTGGATTACCGTTCGCCCTTGCGGTAGGGCTTCATCAGGGCCTGCGGGTAGGCGGCGCGGCGCGCCATCACCACCAGGGCCAGGATGGACAGAATATAGGGCAGCATCAGGTAGACCTGATAGGGCAGCTCGGGCAGGCCCGGCAGCGCCGCCCCGCCCTGCTGCAGCCGCAGCTGCAGCGCGTCGAAGAAGGCGAAGATCAACGCGCCCAGCAGCGCCTTGCCGGGCCGCCACGAGGCGAACACCACCAGCGCCACGCAGACCCAGCCGCGGCCGTTGACCATGTTGAAGAAAAAGGCATTGAAGGCCGCCAGCGTCAGGAAGCTGCCGGCCACGCCCATCAGCGCCGAGCCGGCGACGATGGCGCCCATGCGCAGCCTGGTGACCGACAGGCCCTGGCCCTCGGCGGCGGCGGGGTTCTCGCCCACCATGCGGATCGCCAGGCCCACCGGAGTGCGGTTCAGCACCCACGCCAGGATCGGCACCGCGGCCAGCGCCAGCAGCGTCATCGGCGTCTGCCCGGCCAGCACCGGGCCGATCAGCGGAATGCCGTCCAGGAACTTCATCTCGGCGAACGGCGTGATGGTGGGCGGCGTGTTCACGCTGGGGAACGTGACGCGGTAGGCGAAGTAGCTCAGGCTGGTGGCCAGCAGCGTCACGCCCAGGCCCGAGACGTGCTGCGACAGGCCCAGCGGCACCGTCAGCACCGCGTGCAGCAGGCCGAACACGGCGCCCGCCAGCGCGGCCGCCAGCACGCCCACGTACAGCGGCGCGCCCAGGTACACCACCAGCCAGCCGGTGAAGGCGCCGGCGGCCATGATGCCTTCGATGCCCAGGTTCAGCACGCCGGCGCGCTCGCACAGCAGCACGCCCAGCGTGCCCAGGATCAGCGGCGTCGCCAGCCGCAACACCGCGACCCAGAAGGCCGCGGAACTCAACAGGTCCATCCATTCCATGGCGTGCTCCTCAAGCCCGGTTGCGGCGCAGGCGGTACTGCGCGAATAGCGTCGCGACCAGCATGGCGAGCAACGAGGTGGCGACGATGACGTCGGCGATGTAGTTCGGCACCGCGATGGCGCGGCTCATGCTGTCCGCGCCGACCAGCATGCCGGCCACGAAGATGCTGGCCAGGATCACGCCCAGCGGATGCAGGCCGGCCAGCATGGCCACCACCACGCCGGTGTAGCCGTAGCCCGGCGACATATCGAGCGTGACGTAGCCGGTGCGGCCCGCCACCTCGATGGCGCCGGCCAGTCCGGCCAGCGCGCCCGACAGCATGGCGGTGCCCAGCATCACGCGGTTGACCGGCAGGCCCAGGAAACGCGAGGCGTGCGCGTTGGCGCCGACCGCGCGCATCTGGAAGCCGAATACCGTGTAGCGGTTCAGCAGCCACAGGCCCAGCGCCAGGCCGGCGGCCCACAGCAGGCCGGTGTGGGCGCGGGTGCGCTCGATCAGCTTGCCCAGTTCCAGGTCGGGATTGAGCGCGACCGACTGCGGCCAGCCCATCGCCATCGGGTCCTTCATGGGGCCGTCCAGCATCATCGAGACGAACAGCAGCACGATGAAGTTGCCCAGCAGCGTGGTCACCACCTCGTCCACGCCCAGGCGCGTCTTGAGCAGGGCCGGGATCAGCAGCAGCAAGGCGCCGGCCAGCGCCGCCGCCAGCATCATGCCGCCGAACAGCGCCGGCATCGGCAGGTCGAAGCCGGTGCCGTCGTGCAGGCCGCCCACCGCCACCGCGGCCAGCGCGCCCAGGTACAGCTGGCCCTCGGCGCCGATGTTGTAGAAGCGCGCGCGGAATGCCACGGCACAGGCCAGGCCGGTCAGCATCAGCGGCGTGGCGCGGGTCAGGGTTTCGGACAGCGCGAATTTCGAGCCGAAGGCGCCTTCGAACAGCAGCGCGTAGGTGCGGCCCACCGGCGCGCCGGCCCAGGCCACCAGCAGCGCGCAGACCGCCAGGGTGAAAAGGATGGCCGCGATCGGGGCCAGGGCCAGCGCGGCGCGGCTGGGCTCGGGGCGGCGTTCCAGGATCAGTTTCATTCGAGAAATGCTCAGTAGAGGGGGCGCGGCGTCAGGCGCGCGTGCCCGTCATGGCCAGGCCGACGCTGGCGGGCGTCCATTGCGCGACCGGCTTGTCGGCGACCAGCTTGCCGCCGCACAGCACCGCGATGCGGTCGGCCAGCGCGAAGATCTCTTCCAGGTCTTCCGACACCAGCAGGATGCCGGCGCCGCGCCGGCGCGCGGCCAGCAACTGTTCGCGCACGTAGGCCACCGCGCCGATGTCCAGGCCCCAGGTGGGCTGGTCGGCGACGATGAAGCGCGGTTCGCGCGCCAGGGTGCGGCCCAGGATCAGCTTCTGCATGTTGCCGCCCGACAGGCTGCGGGTGCGCACGTCGAGCGAGGCGGCGCGCACGTCGAACTGCTTGGCCAGCGCCGCCGCGTAGGCGCGGCCGGCCTTGGCGCGGATCAGCCCGAAGCGCGAGAAGCGCGGGTCCTTCAGGTCTTCGACGATGGCGTTTTCCCATAGCGGGCTGTCGCCGATCATGCCTTCGCCGTGGCGGTCCTCGGGAATGCGGCCGACGTGGGCGGCGGTCCAGCCGGCCGGCGTGGTGGGCGCGGCCGCGTGCTCGGGGCCCAGGCGGATGGTGCCGTCGGCCGGCTGGCGCAGGCCGGTCAGCACCGACACCAGCGCCTGCTGGCCGTTGCCGGCGACGCCGGCGATGGCGACGATCTCGTGTTTGTGCACCACCAGGTCCAGGCTGTCCAGGCGCGGCGCGCCGCCGCGCTGGTCGCGCACCGTGACCTGCGACAGCGTCACCACGGGCGCGGCCTGGCCAGCCGCCGCCATGGCTTCGGCGTGCGGCATGGCGACCTTGCGGCCGACCATCAGCTCGGCCAGTTCGGCCGGCGTGGTGGCGGCGGTGTCGCGCTCGGCCACCAGCTTGCCCTGGCGCAGCACCGCGACGCGGCGCGACACGGCCATGACTTCGTCCAGCTTGTGCGAAATGAAGATGACGGCCAGGCCCTCGTCGACGAAGCCGCGCAGCGTGGCGAACAGGTCCTGCACTTCCTGCGGCGTGAGGACGGCGGTGGGCTCGTCCAGGATCAGCACCTTGGCGCCGCGGTACAGCGCCTTGAGGATCTCGACGCGCTGCTTCTCGCCCACCGACAGGCTGCCGACGCGCGCATCCGGGTCCACGCCCAGGCCGAAGCGCTGGCCCAGCTCGACCAGGCGGCGGCGCGCCTGGCCGCGGCCCGAGGCCAGCTTCCACAGCGATTCGGTGCCGACCATGATGTTGTCCAGCACGGTCAGGTTGTCGGCCAGCGTGAAGTGCTGGTGCACCATGCCCACGCCCGCCGCCAGCGCGGCGTCGGGCCGGCCGGGGGGCAGCGGCTGGCCGAAGACTTCGATACTGCCGGCGTCGGCCACATAGTGGCCGAACAGGATCGACACCAGGGTCGATTTGCCGGCGCCGTTCTCGCCCAGCAGGGCCAGCACTTCGCCTTGCGCCAGCGTCAGCGAGACATCGTCATTGGCCGTCAGGCTGCCGAAGCGTTTGGTGATCCCTGCCAGCCGCAGGGCGAGAGGCGCTTGATTCATCGTGCCGACGACTTGGGTTCTTTGTCGTTGACCTGCACGCTGAAGCTGCCGTCCAGGATGGCCTTCTGCTTGGCCTGCACCTTGGCGATCAGGTCAGCCGGGATCTTGCTCTCGAAGGTGCCCAGCGGCGCCAGCGACGAACCCTTGTGCTTCATCAGCGAGTACTGGCCGAAGTCGGCGGCCTTGAAGGTGCCGCCCTTGACCTGCTTGAGCGCCTCGTCGATGGTCGGCTCCATGCTCCACAGGGCCGAGGCCACCACGGTCTCGGGGTATTGCGGCTGGGTGTCGATGACGTTGCCGATGGCCAGCTTGCCGCGTTCCTTGGCGGCGTCCGACACGCCGAAGCGCTCGGCGTACAGCACGTCCGCGCCTTTGTCGATCATGGCGAAGGCGGCTTCCTTGGCCTTCGGGGGATCGAACCACGAGCCGATGAAGGTCACGGTGAATTCGGTCTTGGGGTTGATTTCCTTGGCGCCCTCGATGAAGGCCTGCATCAGGCGGTTCACTTCGGGGATGGGGTAGCCGCCCACCAGGCCGATCTTGCCGCTCTTGCTCATGCCGGCGGCGATCATGCCGGTCAGGTAGGCCGGTTCCTGGATGTAGTTGTCGAACACCGAGAAGTTGGGCTGCTGCGGCTTGCCCGACGAACCCATCAGGAAGGCGGTCTGCGGGTAGTCCTTGGCCACCTTGCGGGCGGCGGCTTCGACCGCGAAGGCCTCGCCCACCACCAGCTTGTTGCCCTGCTCGGCGTACTGGCGCATGACGCGCTCGTAGTCGGCGTTGGTGACGTTTTCCGAGAACGTGTATTCGATTTCACCCCGGTCGCGCGCGGCGATCAGCGCCTTGTGGATGCGCGACACCCATTGCTGCTCGACCGGCACCGTGTAGATGGCGGCGACCTTGGTCTTGGCGGGCGCCTGGGCCTGGGCGCCGGCCGACAGCAGCAGCGCGCCGGCGGCGGCCGCGGCCAGCTTCAGCAGGCCACGGCGGGCGATGCCGCCGGCGGCCGGGAGGGAAAAGGATTTCATGCGCAAGTCTCCTTCGCGAGGATGGATGGGGAATGGGAGGGATGGCGGCGATGTCCGGGCGTCGCGGTGCGGCACGCGTGGGCGGGCTGGGTCGAGGGCGTGGGATCGGTCATCGGATGGGGGGAGCGCCGGGGCGGCGCGCCCCATCCGAATGGGCGGGTTCGCGGCCAGTCCTGGCGAAGCAAGTTGTATGCCATGGGGCATTCCCGCGGCAAGTCGGGGGAATCCTGATGGCCGGGCGGGATTATAGGCACCCTGGCGGGGAAACGTGGCACCAGGATGGTGCGCACCGTCGCGGTGCGTGGACACTTTTCGTCGTGGAACAGGCTGTTGCGGCCGAAATGGGCCCGAAAGGCCCTGGAAGCCTATCGCCAAGCGGCCATCGGCGCGGCCGTGCGCCTAAAATTCCCTGCATAGCGCCGCGCCCGTGCGCGGCAAGCCGGAACCCACCATGCAAGACATTCAATTGCTGCTCGAGCAGTACGGCGGCTGGCTCGTCTTCGCCAACGTGCTGGTCGAGCAGGCGGGCCTGCCCGTGCCCGCCTATCCCATGCTGATCGCCGCCGGCGCCCTGGCCGGCTCGGCCGGCTGGCTGGCGCCGTGGCTGGCGGCCACCCTCGCCTGCCTGCTGGCCGACTCGCTCTGGTACGCGGCCGGCCAGCGCTACGGCGCGCGCCTGCTGGGCGTGATCTGCAGGATGTCGCTGTCGCAGGACTCCTGCATCCGCCAGACCCAGCGGCTGTACCTGCGCATCGGCGTGCGCGCCCTGCTGGTGTGCAAGTTCCTGCCCGGCGCGGGCGCCCTGTCCACGGTGATGGCGGGCCTGACCGGCACGCCGTACCGCCGCTTCCTGGCCTACGACCTGGTGGGCGCCATGATCTGGGCCGGTTCGGCCCTGCTGCTGGGCGGCCTGTTCCACGGCGTCGTCAACGACGTGCTGGACGTGCTCGGCACCTATGGCCCGATGGGGCTGGCCCTGCTGGCGGCGGTGCTGGCGCTGTACATCATCGCGCGCGCCCTGCGGCGCTGGATCCTCAAGCGCAACCTGCGCGTGATTCCGCGGCTGTCGGTCGACGAGCTGATGCAGTGGCGCCAGGACGGCCGCCAGGCGCTGGTGTTCGACGTGCGGCCCGAGGCGCTGCGCGAGGCCGACCGCATCCCGGGCGCCATCGCCGTCGACCTGCGCGCGCCGCTGCCGGCCCTGGAGGCCGGCGCCGAGGCCGCCGACATCGTGGTTTATTGCGCCTGCCCCAACGAGGTCTCGGCCGCGATGCTGGCCGCGCGCCTGCGCGCCGCCGGCTATCCCAACACCTGGGCGCTGCGCGGCGGCTACGAGGCCTGGGCGCGGCACGCGCACCCGGCCTGACGGCGTGCCGGGGGCGCGCGGCGCCTGTCCGGGCCATGGGCGCGCGCGCGGTTTCGGCCCTCGCCCGGCGCGGCCACGGGCGCATAATGGCTCCATCGGCCCGCGCCTCTGACGGGCCAGGGAGACAGGCATGAAGTTGTTGTTCTTGGGCGCCGGCGGCACCGGCGGCTATTTCGGCGGCCGCGCCGCCCAGGCGGGCGCCGACGTGACGTTCCTGGTGCGCGAGGCCCGCGCCGCGCGCCTGCGCGAGCAGGGCCTGCGCATCGAAAGCCCGTTCGGCGACGTCACGCTGCAGCCGCAGCTGGCCACCGCCGACACCCTGAAGGGCTTCTACGACGTGGTGGTGCTCAGCTGCAAGGCCTACGACCTGCAGAGCGCCATCGACGCCATCCGCCCCGCCGTCGGCCCCGACACCGCGGTGCTGCCCATCATGAACGGCGTGCTGCAGTACGACGTGCTGGACCGCGAATTCGAGCCGCACCGGGTGCTGGGCGGCCTGTGCCAGATCAACGCCACGCTCGGCCCCGAGGGCCAGGTGGTGCACCTGGGCAAGCACGCCAGCATCGTCTTTGGCGAGCGCGCCGGCCCGGCCCGCAGCGCCCGCTGCGTGGCGCTGGCCGAGGCCCTGGCCGGCGGCGAATACGTCAGCCGCCTGAGCGAGGACATCCACCAGGACATCTGGGAAAAATACGTGTTCCTGACGACGCTGGCCGCCGCCACCTGCCTGATGCGCGGCACGGTCGGCCAGATCGCCTCCACCGACGACGGCGCCGACATCGTGCGCGGCCTGCTGCGCGAATCGCAATCGGTCGCCGCCGCCAGCGGCCACGCCGTGCGGCCCGACGCCGACGCCGCCGCACTCAAGATCCTGACCGATCCGTCCCAGGCCATGACCGCCTCGATGTTCCGCGACCTGCGCCAGGGCCTGCCGGTCGAGGCCGACCATATCGTCGGCGACATGGTGCGGCGCGCCCGCACGCTGGGCGTGGATGCCACCTGCCTGCGCACGGCGTACACCCATCTGCAGGTCTACCAGGCGCAACGCGCCGCGGCCTGAGGCCGGAGGAACGGGAGCCCGATTGGTGCATGGATTGCAAAAAACTCTTCCATCCCCGTGGGTTCCTGGATCCGGTCGGGCCGAATAGTATGGCTTTGCCTGAGCCCGGGCAGGACAGGACCGCAACGCGCGGCCGCCGCCCGGCGCCCACCCTCCAAGGAGCAAGACCATGAAAATCGCTTTGATCGGAATTACCGGCCGCGTGGGTTCCCGCGTGGCGGACGAACTGCTCAAGCGCGGCCACCAGGTGACCGGCATCGCCCGCAACCTGGGCGACGTCAATCCCCAGCCCGGCCTGACCATCGCGCAGGGCGACGCCACCGATCCGCACGGCCTGACGCCGCTGCTCAAGGGCCACGATGCCGTGGTCAGCGCCTCGCGCTTCGTGTCGGCCGACGCCAAGCCGCTGCTGGCCGCCGTGAAGGACGCCGGCGTGCCGCGCCTGCTGGTGGTCGGCGGCGCCGGCAGCCTGGAAGTGGCGCCCGGCAAACTGCTGATCGACACCCCCGAATTCCCCGACGCCTACAAGCCCGAAGCCCGCGGCGGCGTGGTGTTCCTGGACGCGCTGCGCCAGGAAAAGGTCCTAAATTGGACGTTCCTGTCGCCTTCGGCGCTGTTCGAGCCGGGTGAACGCACCGGCAAGTTCCGCCTCGGCGACGACACCCTGCTGGTCGACGAGGCCGGCAAGAGCTGGATCTCGATGGAAGACTACGCCATCGCCCTGGCCGACGAAATCGAGGCGCCCAAGCATTCGCGCCGCCGCTTCACCGTCGGCTACTGATCGCGGGCGGGCCGCGCAGCCCGCGCGGTGTTGTTTGCACGCGATACCCGGCTGGCCACGGCCCCCTGTCCCCCACAGGGGGCCGTGCGCTTTTCAGGCAAGGCCGCACTGGCGGCAGGGTCGATTTGGCCGGTTTTGTTTGTAAACTGGCAGGCCGCCAAGCCGGCGCACGACCCGAGTAGTCAGTATGAGCATGAAGTTGAAATCGTTGGCCCTGTGTTTGCTGCTGGCCGCCAGCTGTCTGGCCCCGGTCCAGGCCGCCGCGCCGCAGTCGAACAAGGACATCGTGGTGGCGTTCTTCCGCATGATGTTCCAGGACCGCGAGATCGACGAGGCGGTGCGCCTGTATGTCGCCAAGAACAACTACACCCAGCACAACCCCTACATGCGCGACGGCGTCGAGCCGATGGTGGATTTCTTCCCCCATTACTTCGAGCAGCACCCGCAGGCCAGCGTCGACATCAAGCGCGTCATCGCCGAGGGCGACCTGGTGGTGATCCACAACCTGTGGCGGGAGTCGCCGGAAGACCGCGGCCAGGCCGTGGTCGACATCTTCCGCGTCGAGAACGGCAAGATCGTCGAGCACTGGGACGTGAGCCAGGAAATTCCCGAAAACCCCGCCAACAAGAACGGCATGTTCTGAACAGGCTGCCCATGTCCGCTATCGAACCCGTCGAGCTGTCCCGCGCCTATCTGCTGCTGAACCACGGCCCCACCGTGCTGGTCACCAGCGCCCACGGCGCCGAGCGCAACGTCATGGCCGCGGCCTGGGCCATGCCGCTGGACTTCAGCCCGCCCAAGATGCTGGTGGTGGTGGACAAGAACACCTACAGCCGCGCGCTGATCGAGGCCTCCGGCGAATTCGCGCTGTGCATCCCGTCGCGCGCGCAGGCCCAGGCCACGCTGCAGGTTGGTTCGCACTCGGGGCGCGAGGAAGACAAGTTCCAGGCCAGCGGCCTGGCCACTTTCCCCGCCAGCAAGATTGGCGCGCCGCTGGTCGAGGGCTGCCTCGGCTGGCTCGAATGCAAGGTCGTGCCCGAGCCGCACAACCAGCAGGCCTACGACCTGTTCATCGGCGAGGTGGTGGCGGCCTGGGCCGCGCCCGACGTGTTCTCCGGCAACCGCTGGCACTTCGATGACGATGCGCGCCGCTCGGTGCATTACGTCGCGGGCGGTTCCTTCTTCGCCACCGGCGAAGCATTCTCGGTCTCCGATCCGGAGTAAGCCCATGCGCCGCGTCTATCTGGCCGGCTTCGACGTGTTCCTGCCCGACGCGGTGGCGCACGGCGCGCGGCTCAAGGCGCTGGCCGCCGCGCACGGCTTCGAGGGGCTGTACCCGCTGGACAACGCGCCGCCCGCCGGCCTGTCCGGCGCGGCCCTGGCGCAGTGGATCTACCAGGCCAACGTGGCGATGATCCAGCGCGCCGACCTGGTGATGGCCAATCTCAATACGTTCCGCGGCGCCGAGCCCGACTCCGGCACGGCCTTCGAGGTCGGCTATGCCATCGCCCTGGGCAAGCCGGTGTGGGGCTATACGGCGCAGGCCGGCAGCGTGCGCCAGCAGGTCGCCGTGGGCGTGGCCGCCGATGACCCGGCGCGCGCGGTGGACGCGCAGGGCTTCACCGTCGAGGACTTCGGTTTGAATCTGAACCTGATGCTGGCGTGCAGCGCCCGCATCGTGGTGGGCGACGCCGCCGACTGCCTGGCGCGCATGGCGCGCGACTAGCCTCCGCGTCCTGTCGAGCCGTTGTCTCAGGCCGCGCCGGCGCGGGCAGGCTTGCGGCTCGTGGCGCGCGTAGGCCGGGCCTTGGCGCCAGCGGCCGGCGTGCCCAGGTATCCCATCACCGCATCCACCACCGCCCGCTCCAGCTGTTCCGGGCTGAAGCCGGCCGGCGGTTCCAGCGCCGTCGCGTGCACCAGCGATTCCATGATGCGCAGCACCACGTAGGTCGCCAGCTCGCGGTCCTGCTGCGCGATCTCTTCGCGATGCAGTTCCAGCAGGTGGCGCATGCGGCGGTGGATGTCCTGGTCGGCGCGGCTGTGGTCGCGCGGCTGGTCGAACAACGGAAATTCCCGTTCCAGCACGCGGTGCAGCGCCGGCTCCAGCAGGTGCGCATGCAGCGAGGCGGCGACGATGGCCGCGACCCGCTCGCGCAGCGTGGCCGCGGGGTTGCCATCCAGCACCGTGTCGATCAGCGCCAGCATCTGCTCGTCGTGCCGATCGTGCAGCGCGGCGATCAGCGCGTTCTTGTTGGGGAAGTACTGGTACAGCGACCCGACGCTGACGCCGGCGGTCTCGGCGATCAGGTTGGTGTTGGTGCCGGCGTAGCCATGCTGGGCCAGAACGCGAGCCGTCGCCTGCAGAATGGTGTCCACGGTCTGTTGCGATCGTTGCTGGCGCGGCGATTTACGGGGCTGCGGGATGGATGTCATGGAGTTCTGGGAAAGCGAGTTTCAAACCTGAGCACCGGCTCATAAAATTTCGATACGCGACGGGAATCGCGTCGAGCACCCGCCGATTATGCCATCGCTGATTACGGCGATCGGGCGGCCAGGTGCCGTTTCCCTCTTCCAAGGAATTTTCATGTCGAATGCTTCGACGGCCGCGGCGCTGCCCGCGGCCGGCGGGACCGCGCGTCCCGTTTTCATGCAGATATTGCCTCTGGCGCTGGCGGTCTTCGTCGGCTTCTTCATGGTCGGCCTGCCCATGCCGGTGCTGCCGCTCTACGTCAATGGCATGCTGGCGCAGGGCGCGCTGGTGGTGGGCATCGTCGCCGGCCTGCAGTTCGCGGCGGCATTGTTGTCGCGCGCCTGGTCCGGCGCGCTGGCCGACCGCCGCGGCGCCAAGCGCGCCGTGGTCACCGGCTTCCTGCTGGGCTCGGTGGCCGGCCTGCTGTACCTGCTGGCCGACTCGCTGGTGTCGCAGCCGCGCGCGGCATTGGCCGCGCTGATGGCCGGCCGCGCCCTCATGGGTTGCGCCGAAAGCCTGATCGTCACCGGCGCGCTCAGCTGGGGCGTGGGCCGCGTCGGGCCGCAGAACGCGGGCCGCGTGATGGCCTGGGTCGGCGTGGCCATCTATGCCGCCTTCGGGCTGGGCGCGCCGGCGGGCATGCGCTTGTACGGCGCGGCCGGTTTCGAAGGCATCGCCTGGGCCACGGTCTTCATTCCCGTGCTGGCGTTGGCGCTGGTGCTGCCGCAGCGCGGCGTGCCGGCGGCCGGCGGCGTGCGCACGCCGTTCTACCGCGTGCTGGGCCTGGTGATGCTGCCGGGCCTGGGGCTGGCGCTGACCAGCGTGGGCTTTGGCGTCATCACCGCCTTCATCAGCCTGCTGTTCGCCCAGCGCGGCTGGGACGGCGCGGCGTGGATGTTCAGCCTGTTTGGCGTCGGCTTCATCGTGGCGCGGCTGTTCTTCGCGGGGCTGCCCGACAAACTGGGCGGCGCGCGCGTGGCGCTGGTGTGCGTGCTGATCGAGGCGGCCGGCCAATGGCTGATCTGGATGAGCCCGACGCCGATGTGGGCGTTCGGCGGCGCGCTGTTGAGCGGCGCGGGCTATTCGCTGGCGTTCCCGGCGTTCGGCGTGGAAGCGGTGCGCCGGGTGCCGCCGGCCAGCCGCGGCGCGGCCATGGGGGCGTACGTGGCGTTCCTGGACGTGGCGCTGGGCATCGCCAGCCCCGTCGCCGGCTGGCTGGCCGGGATGCAGGGCTACGGCGCGGTCTATGCGCTGGGCGGCGCGTGCGCGCTGGGCGCGGTGCTGGTGGCGATGGCGCTGCGGGGCCGGGCGGCGGCCGCGTAAGGCCGCGGCATTGCGCCGATCAAGGCGCCCGCTGACACGGGCGCCTTTTCACGTTCAGACGGTGGCGGCCATTTCCAGCACTTCGTCGTCGACCGGCTGGGCCTGGCCGTCGCGCAGCTGCTGCAGGTGGTCGGCCAGTTCGGCGATGGTCAGGGCGACCAGGCCGTGCTGGGCGGCGTAACGCTCGAGCGCGGCGCCGCGCATCATGGTGCCGTCGGCGTTCATCAGTTCGCACAGCACGCCGGCGGGACGCAGGCCGGCCAGGGTGGCCAGGTCGACCGAGCCTTCGGTGTGGCCGCGGCGGGTCAGCACGCCGCCGGCCTGGGCCCGCAGCGGGAAGACGTGGCCGGGGCTGACGATGTCGTCGGCCTGGGCGGTGGGCGCGATGGCGGCGCGGATGGTGGTGACGCGATCGACGGCCGACACGCCGGTGCTGACGCCTTCGCGCGCTTCGATCGAGACGGTGAAGGCGGTGGCGAAGCGGCTCTGGTTGCGCTGGACCATGGGGGCCAGGTCGAGGCGGTCGAGGACTTCGCCGGGCAGGCACAGGCAGACGATGCCGCTGCCGTCGCGGATCAGCTGGGCCATGACGGGCACGGTCAGCTTGTCGGCGGCGACGATGAGGTCGGCTTCGTTTTCACGGTCGAAGTCATCCATGAGGATGACGGGACGGCCCAGGCGCAGGTGATGCAGGGCGCGTTGCAGGCGCACGGCGAAGGGCTGGGCGGCCAGGCTGGGGGACTGCGGGGTAAGGGTAACGTTGGACATTGAAACGCTCTCGCGAAAAAGTGGGCGAAAAACGTTTCAGGGCTCATCGACAGCCGAACGCAAACCGGCTGTCCAGGCGTGTGCGGCCTGGGCAGGGGGCGTGTGACGGCACATCTTCTCTCATCCGGACTGTGACCGTCGGCTCTGGCATCTCACCAGATCTGCTGACCCCGGTGTCCTCCGTGAAGGACGCCGGGCGCTCGCGGGCTCGCCAAATTGCTTGGCATACCGCCGGTGGGGAATTTCGCCCCGCCCTGAAGACGTACTGCTTGTTTGTCGTGTTAACGACAGCGGGGATTTTACGCTTGTCTTGGGAATGGGGCGGAATATGCTTATTCGGGGTGGGGTTTTGCTGGCGTGTGGGTGGGGTTCTTGAGACGCCGGGGGTGGCGGGGCTTGGGGGGAGCGGGGCTACGATTGCGGTCCGGAGCGTTCGCTCCGGACTGCCCCTGCCTCAACCTCGTCCGCCTTCGGCTCCCTACGGTTTCCGTTGGGCGCATCTACACGCCCCGCTCCCCCCAAGCCCCGCCACCCCCGGCTCGGTCAGCTGTACCTTCACGGGCGCTGGGGGAAAGCGGTGTGCTTGGCGTTTTGGCCCAGGATGGGGCTGGGGGGGAGGGTCTTGCGGGGTCGTCAAAGGCGGCCGCGCGGGCGGCCTTCTTTGGCGTTTGAGGGGCTTGCGTCGGGGCGGTGCCGGGCTGGATACCGGGTGTTGGGCGAGCGCAGCCGTTGTGGCTGCGCTGTTGGTGCCCTCGCCGCTTGCTTACTTCGCGGCTTCGGCTTGCGCTTCGGCCGGTTTCTTTTTCTTCTTTTTTTCGGGCAGGGCCAGCATGGTGCCGCGGCACGGGGGGGTGCCGCAGAGGCACTTGTAGCCTTCCTTCAGGGCCTTGGTGATGCGGCCGTCTAGGACCAGGCCGTAGTCGTAGGAGAGTTCGGTGCCGCGCGGGATGTCGTTCAGGGCGACGATGTAGACGCGCTTGCCGTGCTTGCCTTCCTGGGCTTCGCAATTGGGTTCGCAGGAGTGGTTGATCCAGCGGGCGTCGTTGCCCTGGTCGCCGCCGTCGATGACGCGGCCGGAGCTGAGGGCGAAGAAGAAGGTGTGGAAGGGATCGTCGGGATTGGTGGGGTGGCGACGGTCGGCTTCCTTGGCGCTGATGCGGGCGCCGCCGTACTCGATGATGCGGGTGCCCGCGGGGATCTTGCGGGCGGCGAAGACGCCGTTGCCGTGCAGCTTGGAGCGGCGCACGACGTACCAGGGCTTGATGGGGGTGTCTTCGGTGGTCATTGAGTGGCAAGTGGGGCGGTGAGACGAAACAGAATTATATCGGCGCGCTCATGACACGATGACAGGCGTATAGTGAGCGCCGCCTCGTTTCTTTGTTCACCCGCACCATGATTGTCCGTCCGCGTCCTTCCGCGCTGGCCCTGTTCTTTGTCTTGCGCGGTTCCATCATTCCCCGCATCTTCAGCCGCATCCTGGTGATCACCGTGCTGTCGTGCGTGGTGGTCTGGATGTACCACCGGCACTGGTTCTCGCCCACGCACCTGTCGGCGGTGCCGTTCTCGCTGTTCGGGCTGGCGCTGTCGGTGTTCATGGGGTTTCGCAACAACGTCTGCTACGACCGCTGGTGGGAGGCGCGCAAGCAATGGGGCGACCTGATCGTGCAGGCCCGCAGCCTGGCGCGCGAAAGCGCGGTGCTGCTGGCGGCCAGCACGGCCAATCCGGTGCAGGAACGGCTGGTGCGGCGTTGCATTGGGTTTGGCTACGCGCTGGCGGCGCGGCTGCGCGACCAGGACATGCTGGAAGCGGTGCGGCCCTGGGTGCAGCCCGAGGAACTGGATACGCTGGCCGGCAACCGCAATGTGCCGGACGCGCTGCTGATGGCGATCAACCGCGACCTGGCGGCCTGTCTGCGGCGCGGCGAATTGACCGACATTCTGTACCAGGGGCTGACGCAGCGGGTGGCGCAGTGCGCGGCGATCCAGGCGGCCTGTGAGCGCATCAAGTACACGCCGACGCCGTTCGCCTATTCGCTGCTGCTGCATCGCACGGCCTGGCTGTTCTGCCTGCTGCTGCCGTTCGGGCTGGTGGGCACGCTGGAATACCTGATGCCGGTGGCGGTCACCATCATCGCCTACACCTTCTTCGGGCTGGATGCGCTGGGCGACGAACTGGAAGACCCGTTCGGCCTGGAAGCAAACGACCTGCCGCTGTCGGCGCTGGCGCGGGTGATCGAGATCGACCTGCTGGACGGGCTGGGCGTGCGGCCGCTGCCCGAGCCGGCGCAGCCGGTGGACTGCGTGCTGCGCTGACTCAGCTCGTCGGCCCGTTCAGCGGCAGCATGGTTTCCTTCAGGCGGCGCAGCACGAAACAGGATTTGCTGTGGCGGATGCCGGGGATGCGGTACAGCTGCTCGCGCAGCAGCCGCTCGTAGTCGCGGGTGTCGCGCACGGCGATGCGGATGTAGTAGTCGTAGTCGCCCGACACCAGGAAGGCTTCCAGCACTTCCGGGATCTGCGCCAGCGCCCGCCCGAACTCATAGAGCGTTTCCTCGCTGTGGCTTTCCAGGGTCACGTGGACGATGACCGTGTCCATGAACCCCAGGCTGGCCGGATCGATGTCGACCGTGTAGCCGCGGATGACGCCGGCGGCCTCCATGCGCTTGATCCGGTTCCAGCAGGGCGTGGACGACAGGCCGACCACGGCGCCGATGTCGTTGAGGCTGGCGCGGGCGTTCTCCTGCAGCGCGCGCAAAATCGCCAAATCAAACTTGTCCAGGTTCATTTTCTTTGATTCCTCCGATCCAAAGATAAATTTACTGCGTTTGCCGGCAATTCGTGGAAAAGAAGATAAATATTCTCCCGGATTCCCAATAAGATGGATAGCATGAACGATCGCCTGCACCCCTCCGTCGCCGCCGCGCTTGCCGCCCCTGAAACTCCCCCCGCCAACGGGGCCAGGATTCTGCTGGAAACGCTGATTGCGCACGGCGTGGACACCGTGTTCGGCTATCCCGGCGGGGCCGTGCTGCCGCTGTACGACGCGCTCTACGCCGAGCCGCGCCTGCGCCACGTGCTGGTGCGCCACGAGCAGGCCGCGGTGCATGCCGCCGAGGGCTACGCCCGCACCACCGGCCGCACCGGCGTGGTGTTCGTGACCTCCGGCCCGGGCATGGCCAACACCACCTCGGGCCTGCTGGACGCCATGTGCGACTCGATCCCGGTGCTGTGCATCAGCGGCCAGGTCGCCACCGGCGCCATCGGCACCGACGCCTTCCAGGAATGCGACGCCATCGGCATTTCGCGTTCCGTGACCAAGTGGAACACCCAGGTGCGTTCGGTCGACGACGTCGCCGCCGTCACCGCCCGCGCCTTTGAGCTGACGCGCCAGGGCCGGCCCGGCCCGGTGCTGCTGGACTTCCCCAAGGACGTGCAGCTGGCCGTGCCGCGCGACGCCGATGGCGACGACGACACCCCATCGCAGCAGAAACTGGCGGCGCTGCGCGCGCGGCGCCAGTCGGGCAAGCTGGCGCCCAAGCTGCCGCAGTCGGCCGTGCGCCGAGCCGCCGCGCTGATCGCCCAGGCCAGGCGCCCGATCTTCTACGGCGGCGGCGGGCTGGTGAACGCCGGCCCCGAGGCTTGCGCCGCCTTCACCGAACTGGTGCGCGCCAGCGGCGCGCCCTGCACCCTCACGCTGATGGGCCTGGGGGCGTTCCCGGCCTCCGATCCGCAGTTCGTCGGCATGCTGGGCATGCACGGCACGGTCGAGGCCAACCTGGCCATGCACAACGCCGACCTGGTGGTCTGCATCGGCGCCCGCTTCGACGATCGCATCACCGGCAAGCTGTCCGAGTTCTGCCCGCATGCGCGCAAGATCCACATCGACATCGACCCGGCCTCCATCAACAAGGTGGTGCGGGTGGACGTGGCCCTGGTGGGCGACTGCCTGCCGCTGGTGCGCGCCCTGCAGGCCGAGCTGGGCGAGCCGCTCGATCCGGCGCGGCTGGCGCCGTGGTGGGCGCGGGTGCAGGCCTGGCGCGCTCAGGACTGCCTGGGCTACACCCCGGCGGCCGACGCCATCCTGCCGCAGCACCTGATGTCGCGCCTGAACGCGGCGCTGACGGGGCGCGACGCCATCGTCTCGACCGACGTCGGCCAGCACCAGATGTGGGCCGCGCAGTACCTGCGTTTCGACCAGCCGTACCGTTGGCTGACCTCCGGCGGCGCCGGCACCATGGGCTACGGCGTGCCGGCCGCCATCGGCGCGCAGGTCGCGCATCCGGACAAGACCGTGGTCTGCGTCAGCGGCGATGCCTCGGTGCTGATGAACATCCAGGAACTGTCCACCGCCATGCAGCACCAGGCGCCGGTCAAGGTCGTGCTGTGCAACAACGGCTACATGGGCATGGTGCGCCAGTGGCAGGAACTGATCCACGGCGGCCGCTACAGCCACAGCTACAACGCCTCGCTGCCCGATTTCGTGGCGCTGGCGCGGGCCTTCGGCTGGGGCGCGGCGCGGGTCGACGACCCGGCGCAGCTGGACGCGGCACTGGCCGAATGCCTGGCGCACGACGGCCCCTACTTCCTCGACGTGGCGGTGACGGCGCAGGAGAACTGCTTCCCGATGATGCCGGCTGGCCATGGCCATCACAAGATGATGCTGGCCGAGGGCGTCTGGTACCAGGACGAGACGACCTGAATCGGGCGCGGTTTCAAGACGGCGGCATGCTTGCAGGCGCCGCCAACATGATGAAGGGGCCCTTTGCGGGCCCCTTCGCTTTTGCCGCGCGCCGTCAGAACTGGATCGACAGGCCGCCGTCCACCACCAGCACGTGCCCGTTCACGTACGACGCCGCCTTGGACGCCAGGAACACCGCCGCGCCGGCGATCTCCTCGGGCTCGCCCCAGCGTCCGGTCGGGTTGCGCGCCGCGATGCGCGGGCCGAAGGCCGGGTCGGCCACCATCTCGGCATTGGTCTCGGTGGCGAATGTGCCCGGCGCGATCGCGTTGCTGGTGATGCCGCGTCCGCCGAATTCCGCCGCCAGCGCCCGCACCATGCCGGTCAGGCCCTGCTTGGCGGCCGGATAGACCGCGTCGCCGGCGCGCGCCAGTTCCCCCACCACCGAGGTGATGGCGATCAGCCGGCCGCCGCCCTGGCGCACCATGCGCTCGGTGGCGTGCTTGGCCAGCAGGATGCCGGCCACCATGTCGGTGTCGATCAGCTCGCGGATCTCGGCGGCGCTGGTGTCGGCCAGCGTCTTGCGGTTGCGGGCGCCGACGTTGTTCACCAGGATGTCCAGGCGGCCGTGCTCGGCGTCGATGCGCGCGAACGCCCGCGCCATGCCGGCATCGTCGCTGACGTCGAAGGCCAGCGCGTGCGCGTCCAGGCCGTCGGCGCGCAGCGCGGCGGCGCTGTTTTCCGTGGCCTGCTCGTTGCGGCCGTTGATCAGCACGCGCGCGCCGCTGCCGGCCAGCGCGCGGGCGATACAGAAGCCCAGCCCGCGGGCCGAGCCGGTCACCAGCGCGACCTGGCCGCTCAGGTCGAAGTTGCGCAGGTAGGGCAAGGAAGTGGTCATGGTTGCGGTCCGGTTCATTCGCGGAATTCGGGCGCCCAGTGCAGCAGCCGCCGTTCCAGCCAGGTGACGCAGTACACCAAGGCGATGCCGACGATGGACAGCAGCGTGACCGCGGCGAACATGTCGGTGGCGTTCAGTGTCGCCAGCGCGGTGATCATCAGGTAGCCCATGCCGGTGGTGGAGCCGACGAACTCGGCCAGCACCACGCCGATCAGCGCGAAGCTGATGGCGTTGGGCAGCGCGGCGAAGGTCCAGGCGGCCGCGGTCGGGATGCGCACGCGCCACAGGATCTGGCGCGGCGACCCGCCCAGCGTGCGGCAGAAGTCCACCAGCTCGCGCTCGACGCTGCGCCCGCCCTTGTAGGTGTTGAAGAACACCAGGAAGAACACCACGAACCACGAGGTCACCACCTTGGACGCCAGCCCCAGGCCGAAGAACATGGTGATGAGCGGCACGAAGGCGATGCGCGGCATCGAGTTGAAGGCCACGATGAACGGGTTGAACACATCCGCCAGGAAGCGGCTGCGGCTGAGCGTCATGCCGACGATGAAGCCGCTGCCCACGCCCACCAGCAGCCCGACCAGCGTCGCCTGCAGCGTCAGCCACAGGTGCGGCCAGACCGAGCGCGGCCCGGGCTGCAGCCATTCCCACAGCCGCACCGCCACGCGCGACGGCTGGCTGATGAAGAACGGATCGAACAGCGTGTTCTGGGTGAACCAGGGAATGCGCGTCAGCGTTTCCCAGGAGCCAAGGATGATGGCCAGGATCAGCACCTGCCACAACGTGATGCGCACGCGCCGCAAGGTGCTGGCGCGGCGGTCCAGCCGCAGCTGGTCCTGCAGGGTATCGGTGAATTCGGGAGCGGTCATGGCGGAATCAGGCGGCGGCGCGGAACTGCTGGCCCAGCACGCTCCAGAGGCTTTGCACGTGGGTGACGAACTGCGGCGTCTCGCGCAGGGTGAAGACGTCGCGCGGATGCGGGATGGCGATGCGCTCGTCCAGCAGCACGCGGCTGGGCGGCCCGGACAGCACCACCACGCGGTCGGACAGCAGGATCGCCTCGTCCAGGTCGTGCGTGACCAGCACCACGGTCTGGCCCAGCTTGCGCCAGATCTCCATCAGCTCGCGGTGCAGGTGGGTCTTGGTGTGCGTGTCCAGCGCCCCGAACGGCTCGTCCAGCAGCAGGATGCGCGGCTCCACCGCCAGGCTCATCAGCAGCGCCACGCGCCGCCGCATGCCGCCCGACAGCTGGTGCGGAAAGGCGTCGGCGAACGCCGTCAGGTGGCCCAGCTCCAGCAGCTCGGCCACGCGGCTGGCGATGCGCGCGGCCGGCACGCCCTGGAACTTCAGGCCCAGCGCCACGTTCTTCTTCACGCTGAACCAGGGCAGCAGCGTGTCCTTCTGGAAGATGTAGCCCAGCGCCGGCGGCACCTGGCCGTCGACCACCCGGCCGTCGACCCGGATCTGGCCGGTGGTGGGCGGCAGGAAGCCGGCGATCATGTTCAGCAGCGTGCTCTTGCCGCAGCCCGAGGGGCCGACGATCGACACGAACTCGCCCGCCGCGATCTCCAGGTTGACCTCGCCCACCGCGTGGGTGGTGCCCTGGCGGGTCTGGTAGGCCTTGCCCACCCGGTCCAGCGTGATCATCAGAGCCCCCGGGCGCGGCGCACGAAGCTCATGTCGACGCACTTGGCGTACGGCACGGTCTTGATCTCGTCGTTCGAGAACTGGCGGCCGTCGCCCATGATCGCGGTCATGCGGTCATAGGCGTCCTGGGAAATCAGGTTGTCCTTCAGGAACACGGTTTCCTTGTACACGCCCAGCGTCTTCTCGATGGCGGCGCGCGGGAAGGCGTTCAGATAGTCGTCGTAGATCACGTCGGCGATCTCGGCGGCGCTGTGGGCCGTGATGAAGTCCTGCGCCTTCACCAGGCCGGTGACGAAGGCCTGCACGGTCTCGGGCCGCTTCTGGATGGTGTCCTGCAGCGTCAGCGCGGCGATGCCCGGCACGTCGCCGCCCATGAATTCATTCCACGAGGCCTCGGTGGTGGCGTCGAAGATCGGCACGCCCCAGCCTTCCTGCCTGGCCTGCTCCATCATCGACATGGTGGCCATGCTGGCGGCCACCGAGCCGGTCTTGAGCGCGCCCAGCATGGTGGCCAGGTCGCCCAGGGGGCGGATGTCGACCTTGTCGGCCACACCGGCCTTCTGCATCAGGTACAGCGCCATCAGCCAGGTGCTGGACTGCGGCTGGGTGGCACCCACGCGCTTGCCGGCCAGGTCTTTCAACGACTTGATCTTGCCGCTCTCGAAGTCCTCGCGGCGCACGATGACGTTGGCGTAGGTCAGCTTGCGGTCGAAGCCGAACACCAGCGTGGCCGGCTTGCCGGCCAGCGTCAGGGCCGGCGCGGCGGTGGCCGCGGTGGCGCCGAACGCGATCTGGCCGGCCGCCAGCAGCTGGTTGGTGCGCGGGCCGCTCTGCGAGTTCAGGTACTCGACCTCCAGGCCGCCTTCGCCGAAATAGCCCTTCTTGAGCGCTACGTAGCCGGCCGCGAAGAACGGGTCGATGCTGCCCTGGCCGTAGACCACGCGGCCCGCCTTGGGCTGGGCAAAGGCCACGCGACCGCCGATCAAGGTGACGCCGGCCAGCGCCCCGGTGGCGGCCAGCACGCGGCGACGGGTGGTGAAGTGGGGGCTCATGCTCATGTCTTCCTCGGTCCTGATCGGGTGGTGGTTGTTTTGGCGTCAACAATACCGCAGCGGCGCTTGCCGTCCAACAATGGAAAACGCCCGGTTGCCCGGGCGTTCTCGTCGTGCCACGCAAGTGTAGACCGTCGCGGTTTATGCGGCGGTCTTCTTGGGCGCGGCCTTCTTCACGGCTTTCTTGGCGGCGGTCTTGGTCGCCGTCTTGGTGGCCGTTTTCGTTGCGGTCTTCTTCACCGCGGCCTTCTTGGCCGGTGCCTTCTTCGCCGCCGTCTTGGTGGCGGTGGCGGTCTTGGCCGGCGCGCGGCCGCGGCCGGGCTTCTCCGGACGCGGTTCGAACTCGAAGCCGATCTTGCCGTCGGGCTGGCGCACCAGGAAGGCCTTGAACTTGCGGTTGGTGCGGCTGGACACGAAGCCGTCGAGCAGGTCGGTGCGGCCGTCGGTCAGCAGCTTTTCCATCTGCTCGCGCGAGATTTCCTGCTGCAGGATGACCTTGCCCGACCGGAAGTCGCAACTCTTTTCAGGGCCGACCGACTTCTCGCAGACGTAGCTCATGCCGTGCTCGAACACGCGCGACTGGCACTTGGGGCAACTGCCCACCGGCGTGTGGCCGGAGAAATCGACCGCCTCGCTGTCGTCCTCGTCGTTCTGGCCGAAGTCGAACTCCAGCTTGTACTCGTCGCTGATGCGCAGGATGGCGGCGAACGGCCGGCCCATCTTGCTGATGAAGCCCTGCAGCGGACCGATCTCGCGCTTGGCCAGCAGTTCCTCGACTTCCGGCAGCTCGAAGGTGCGGCCGCCCGGGTGCTTGCCGATCGAGAAATCGCAGTTGGTGCAGGCGAAACGACGGTAGTTTTCCTTGACCACCCCGCCGCACTTGGGGCACGGCGTCTGCAGCGTGGCGTAGTCGCCGGGCACCGTGTCGCGCTCGTATTCCTTGGCGCGCTTGACGATGACCTGCGTCATCTGGGCGATCTCGCGCATGAAGGCCTGGCGGTCCAGCGCGCCCTGCTCGATCTGCTTGAGCTTGTGTTCCCATTCGCCGGTCAGCTCGGGCGAGGTCAGTTCCGACACGTCCAGGCCCGACAGCAGCGTCATCAGCTGGCGCGCCTTGGCGGTGGGCACCAGGTCGCGGCCTTCGCGGCGCAGGTAGACCTCGTTGAGCAGGCCTTCGATGATGGCCGCGCGGGTGGCCGGCGTGCCCAGGCCGCGCTCGGACATGGCCTCGCGCAGTTCCTCGTCGTCCACCAGCTTGCCGGCGCCTTCCATGGCCGACAGCAGCGTGCCTTCGTTGAAGCGCGCCGGCGGCTTGGTGGCCAGGCCCACGGCTTCGACTTCCTCGGTGCGCACGGTTTCACCATCGGCCACCGGCACCAGGTTGGCGTCCTCGCCCTGGGCTTCCTTGCCGTACACGGCCAGCCAGCCCGGGTTGACCAGCACCTTGCCGTCGGTGCGGAAGCGATGCCCCTGCACTTCGGTCATGCGGGTGGTGACGCGGTATTCGGCGGCCGGGAAGAACACGGCCAGGAAGCGCTTGAGCACCAGGTCGTAGAGCTTGGCCTCGGCCTCGCTCAGGTCGTGCGGGATCTGCAGCGTCGGGATGATGGCAAAGTGATCCGACACCTTCTTGTTGTCGAAAATGCGGCGGTTCGGCTTGACCCAGTGCTGGCTGGTCACGGTTTCGGCATGGCGCGACAGGCCGCCGACGGCGTTCGAACCGCCCTTGGCCAGCGCGCGCATGGTTTCCTGCACCGTGGCGATGTAGTCCTCGGGCAGGTAGCGCGAATCGGTACGCGGGTAGGTCAGCGCCTTGTGGCGTTCGTACAGGGTCTGGGCCAGCGCCAGGGTGGTCTTGGCCGAGAAGCCGAAGCGGCCGTTGGCCTCGCGCTGCAGCGAGGTCAGGTCGTACAGGGCCGGCGACATCTGGGTCGACGGCTTGGATTCCTCGGTCACGCTGCCCGGCTGGGCGCGGCAGGCGGCCACCACGCTCTGGGCGGCGGCCTGCGACCACAGGCGCGACTCGCGCTTCTCGGGGTCGCGCTCGTCCTTCTTGAAGTCCGGGTCGATCCAGCGGCCTTCGTACAGGCCGGCCGCGGCCACGAAGGTGGCGCGCACTTCCCAGTAATCGCGCGAGACGAAGCGGCGGATGCGCTCTTCGCGCTCGGCCACGATCGCCAGCGTGGGGGTCTGCACCCGGCCCACCGGCGTCTTGAAGAAGCCGCCGTCCTTGCTGTTGAAGGCGGTCATGGCGCGCGTGCCGTTGATGCCCACCAGCCAGTCGGCCTCGGCGCGCGAGCGGGCGGCGGCTTCCAGCGGCTTGAGCTGGACGTCGTCACGCAGGTTGGCGAAGGCCTCGCGGATGGCGGCCTGCGTCATGGATTGCAGCCACAGGCGCTGGATCGGCTTCTTCACCCCGGCGTACTGGATGATGTAGCGGAAGATCAGTTCGCCCTCGCGCCCAGCGTCACAGGCGTTGATGATGGCATCGACGTCCTTGCGCTTGGCCAGGCGCACCAGCAGCTTGAGGCGCTCGGCCGATTTCTTGTCGGTCGGGCCCAGTTCGAATTCAGGCGGAATTACGGGCAGGTGCGTGAAGCTCCACTTTCCCTTGACCGGATCGTTGGGCGCGACCAAGCTCAGCAAATGGCCAATGCTGGACGCCAGTACGTAACGTTCGCTTTCAAAATAGTCGCCCTCGCGCGCGAAGCCTCCCAAGGCGCGTGATATATCAAGGGCCACCGAGGGCTTCTCGGCAATAATCAGCGTTTTATTCATGTGTATCCAGTGGCGGCAGACCCGCCTTAGTAGCGCGGATAATAAGATCGGAGATTCGCGAGATGCAAGTCGGCACTGAAAGGCAAGTGGGATCCGAACTGCACGCATGGCGCCAATTCCTGGCCCGCAGCACCCTTTGGCTAGGGGTTTTGCTGCTCGGCAGCGCCGCCATCTGCTGGGTCGCGGCGAACTGGCAGGACATGACCAAGATCCAGCGTTTCGCCGGCACGCAGGGCCTCCTGGCCCTCAGCGCGCTGGCGGCGGCGTGGGCCGGATTGCGCCTGCGCGCCACTCCAGGAGTGCGCCGCAGCATCCCGGGCGCCCTGCTGGCCCTGGCCGGCATCCTGCTCGGTGCCTTGCTCGCGTTATTAGGCCAAACTTACCAGACTGGCGCCGATACCTGGGAATTGTTCGCCTGGTGGGCGGTCCTGCTGCTGCCCTGGGCGCTGGTGGCGTCCAGCCAGGCGGTCTGGCTGCTGTGGGTGCTGGTCAGCAACGTCGCCCTGGCGCTGTGGCTGGGTGAACGGGCCTTCAACTGGTGGCTGCTGCTGGGCGGCCCGCAGGTCGCCAGCCTGATCGTGGCCGCCTGGAACCTGATCCTGCTGCTGGGCTGGGAACTGGCGGCGCGCCGCTGGCGCGCCAGCACCTTGGTCGGACCGCGGGTCCTGGCGGCGCTGGTGATCAGCCCGCTGGTGACGGGGCTGGTTTTCGGCCCGATGGTGACGGTGCTGGTGATCGGCGACGCCATGTCGCGCGGCCTGGTTTCCGTCAATAGCCTGGCCTGGATCGCGGTGACGCTGGGCCTGGGCTTCTATTACCAGCGCGGCCGCCGCGACCTGGTCATCCTGGCCATGCTGGTGGCCGGCGTCATCTGCGTGTCGCTGCGCATCGTCGGCGAATGGCTGCTGCGGCTGGAGCCCGGCGTCTGGGCGGCCCTGCCGCTGGCGGCGCTGCTGATGGCCGAAGGCGTGTGGGCCGCGCGCTGGCTACGTGGCCTGGCCCAGCCGGCGCGGGTCGTTGCCGCGCCCGCCGATGCCGAGCCGGCCGCCGCCTCGGCCGGCAACGCGGTCGACCCGGCCGAGGCGGGCGAACCCGTGGCCCAGGTCGCGCCGCCCGCCGTGCCGCACACCGAGCCGCCCTGGTACGTGCAATGCATCCTGGGCTTGAGCGCCTGGCTGGCGACCCTGTTGCTGCTGGCGTTCGTGGCCTTCTCCGGCATCGTCAATTCCGAGGAAGGCGCGCTGGTGGCCGGCCTGGTACTGTGCGCCGCCGGCGTGGCGGTGCTGCGCAGCGACGCCGGCCCGTTCTGGCGCCAGTGCGGCACGGCCATGGCCTTTGCCGGCCAGATCCTCATCATCTACGGCATGTCCAGCTCGACCTCGTTCGCCAGCGCCTGCCTGTTCGTGCTGCTGATGGCCACGGCGGTGTACGTGCTGGGGCCGGACGTGATCCTGCGCTTCCTGAGCGGCGGCCTGATCGCCATGGCTGGCGCCGGCCTGATCTGGCGCGTCCTGGCGCCCGAGCTGCTGCGCGACGATCTGCTGGACGCCCTGCTGGACTTCGACATGGCCCGCGCCGCCTTTGTCTGGCTGCCGATCGCGGTGACCGGCGCATGGGCCACGGCGGTGATCCTGACCCTGGCGCACCGGCTGGGCGGCCGGCGCGGCCATGCGCTGCAACCGCTGGCCTGGGCCTTCCTGCTGTCGGTGCAGGGCATGGTGTGGCTGGCCAGCGGCCTGTCGGTGCTGCAATTGCCGGCCATGTGGCAACTGCACGCGCAGACCGCCGTGCTGGTATGCGCGGGCGCGCTGCTGCCAGCGGCGGCGGCGATGGCGGTGCTGTGGCCGCGCCGCCATGTGCTGACGGGCGGTGTCACCTGGGGCGTGCCCATCGCCCTGCTGCTGCTCGCGCTGTTCTGGCTGCCCAGCCCCGGCGTGGGTTTCGCGCTGGCCTGGCTGCTGCTGGGCTTCGGCCTGAACCAGTTGGGCGTGACGCTGTTCGGCGTGCTGAGCCTGCTGGCCTATCTGGGTGTCTATTACTACCAACTCGACGTGCCGCTGCTGCAGAAGGCGCTGTGGCTGGGGGGCGCGGCGGTGCTGCTGTTCGTGCTGCGGGTGCTGGTGTGGCTGGTGCCGCGCTTGATGCGCACCCAGGACCCGTCGCGCCGCGCGCCGCTGCCGCCGGTCTCGCCGGCCCTGCGCTGGCGCACCCTGGCGATCCTGGGCGGCCTGGCGCTGGTGCTGGTGGTGGCCAATGGCGGCATCTGGCAGCGCGAAAAGCTGCTGGCCAGCGGCAAGCCGGTGATTCTGGAACTGGCGCCGGTCGACCCGCGTTCCCTGATGCAGGGAGACTACATGGCGCTCAACTTCGCCGCCGGGCGCGAGGTCACGCGGCTGCGGCTGGGCGGCGAGCGCCCGGACACGGAGGATTCCGTCATGGGCGAAGCGTCCGATGGCTACGTGATGCTGACGGTCGATTCGCGCGGCGTGTACCAGCCCGTGCGCATCCAGACCGACGCCACGCCGCATGCTGACAACGAAGTGCCGCTGCGCTACCGGGTGCGCGACAACCAGGTGCGCATTGTCACCAACGCCTATTTCTTCCCCCAGGGCCAGGCCAAGCGCTATGAAGTCGCCAAGTTCGGTGAACTGCGCGTGGCCGAGAACGGCGAGGCCCTGTTGGTGCGCATGCTGGGCGAGGATCTGCAGCCTTTGTAGGGATCGCAGGTCGGCGGCACCCCACCCGGCATGATGTTGCCTGGTGGCCGTGGGCCATGCGTCGGAACGGGCGCCTCGGCACGAGCGATTGCACCGCCCGTGACGGCCGCCGGTCCCTGCCGGTCTTGCCGGCTCAGGGCAGCGGAAAGCGCGCCGCCCAGCGCGCCGTCGCCTCGCGCAGGAACGCGCCGGTGTCGGCGGCGGGCAGCGCCGCGAAACCCAGGGCGCGCCAGGCGCCCTGTAGCGACGCCAGGGGCGCATTCGTGTCGAGGGCGGGGGCGCTGTTCTGCTTGGACAGTTTCAGGCCGCTGGCGGGGTCCAGGATCAGCGGCACGTGCATGTAGCGCACCGGCGGCAGGTCCAGCAGCCGGCCCAGCACGCGCTGGCGCGCGGTCGAACTGAGCAGGTCGGCGCCGCGCACCACGTCGGTGACGCCCTGCGCGCCGTCGTCCACCACCACCGCCAGTTGATAGGCCCACAGGCCGTCCGCGCGCTTGACGGCGATGTCTCCCACCGCCTGCGCCACGTCCTGCTCCTGCGGTCCGAGCCAGCGGTCGTCGAAGCGCTCCAGGCCGGCCGGCATGACGACGCGCCAGGCGCGCGCCTCGCGGCCGGGCGGCAGGCCGTGGCGGCAGGTGCCGGGATAGGGGCGCTCGCCGTCCGCGCCGGGCGCGCTCTGGCCGCGCAGCGCGGAGTCGGCGATCTCGCGGCGGGTGCAGCCGCAGCCGTAGACCAGCCCGCGCGCGGCCAGCGCGTCGAACGCCGCCCGGTAGGCGTCGCCGCGCCGCGATTGCCACATGACGTCGCCGTCCCAATGCAGCCCCAGGGCCTCGAGTTGGCCCATGATGTGTTCGGCCGCGCCGGGCACGGTGCGCGGCGTGTCCACGTCCTCGATGCGCAGCAGCCAGCGGCCGTCGTTGGCGCGCGCGTCCAGCCAGCTGGCCAGCGCGGCCACGAGCGAACCCGCGTGCAACGGGCCGCTGGGGCTGGGGGCGAAGCGGCCGGTGTAGGTCACGGGAGGGCGCGGCAAAACGGGAGGCGTGGCGAAACTACGGGGTTACGGCGAAGCGGCGCCGCGCGCTCGATGCGCGCGGGTCGCGGGGAAACGGACGTCGGCCGGAGCCGGCGCCGTCAGTGCAGCAAGCGCACGCCGTCTTCGTCGAGCAGCTCTTCCAGGACCAGGTTGTCGATCTCGGCTTCCTGGCTCCAGAGAACCATGAGGGCGATGATCTTGATCTTGGAGAGCGGCACGGGCGATTCCGGCGAAGCCAGGCCCCGGTCGATGACGATCTCGCGCAAGGGCGCGGGCAGCACGCCGGCCGATTCCAGGAAGGCGATGAAGCCGATGGATTCGGAACCCAGTTGCTGGTATTCGTTATCGGTGTAGATCCGGGTGCCGCTGGTGGGCGCCTGGGCCAGGTCGACACAGCGCTCGGTGGTTTCGGCCAGCCCGTAGAGCCAGCCTAACGCATCGTCGATGTCTTCGTGCTCGAACCCGGCGGCGGCCAGCCGTTTCGCCAGGACATCGGCGGCAGGACAGGCTTGCGGCGTGTAGTAATTCTCGTACAGATAAACCAGGATATCGAACATATGGCGCAGTCTTGAGCCTGTTTGCACAGTCGGCCCGCATATCGGCAGACCAGCAAACATGAATTTTACTTTACGCTGATTTATTTGCCCGGGCAACCGCCGACAAGGGGGAGCGTGGCAGGGCGTCGTGGCCTCGCGACAGTCACGAAAACCGCGCGCAATGCCTGACAGAATAAGGGGTTGCGCGATTTCCGAGGGGCGGGCCGTTACGGTCCGCCCCTCTTTAATACCCCTACGGTTCAGGCGGTTTTCGGCGCCGATTCCAGCTTGAGCTGCGCGACCTGGCGCATGAACACCGGGATGCAGATGGCCAGCCCGACCAGCCCGCTGGCCAGGCCCGGGATGATGGTCAGCAGCGCGCCCACCGTGCACAGCCAGCGTTCCCAGCTTTTCATCCCCACCAGCATGTAGCGCGAGAACGCCGCCGACAGCAGCACCAGCCCCACCATGCAGCCGAACAGGGTCACGAAGAAGTCGTACCAGGTGAAGCCCTGCACCGAGATCAGCAGCGACGGCGAGAACACGAACACGAACGGCACGATCAGCTTGGTGATGCCCAGCCGGAACGCGGTGTTGCCGGTCTTGAACGGATCGCTGCCCGCCATGCCCGCCGCCGCGTAGGCCGCCAGCGCCACCGGCGGCGTGATGTCGGCCAGGATGCCGAAATAGAACACGAAGAAGTGCGCCGCGATCGGCTGCACCCCCAGCTGCACCAGCGTCGGCGCGGCCACCGCCACCATGATCAGGTAGTTGGCGGTGGTCGGCACGCCGCAGCCCATCAGGATGCACACCACGCCCGTCATGATGAGCGCGGCGATCAGCGTCAGCGACTGCATGTTGGCGAGGCTGTCCGGCAGCACCATCGCCGCGCCGCTGGCCAGCACCTGCGAGGCCGCGATCACGATGTACGAGATCTTGAAGCCCACGCCCGTCAGCGTCACCACGCCGATCACGATGCCCACCGTGCCGGCCGCCGCGCCCACCGCCAGCGCGTACTTGGCGCCGGTCTCGAAGGCCTCGTACAGATCGCGCCAGCGCAGCCGCTGGAACGGATTGAGCAGGCCGACGATGATGCAGCCGGTGATGCCGGCGAACGCCGCCAGGTATGGGGTGCGGCCGCTGGCCAGCACGCCGATCAGCAGGAACAGCGGGATCAGCGTCGGCCAGCGCATCTTGAACGACTGCTTCAGCTTCGGCATCTCGGCCTCGGTCAGCCCGCGCAGGCCCTCGCGCTTGGCCTCGAAGTGCACCTGCATGAACATGCCGAAGAAATACAGGAAGGCCGGGAAGATGCCGGCGATCGCGATCTGCTGGTACGGAATGCCCAGGAATTCGATCATCAGGAACGCCGCCGCGCCCATGATCGGCGGCGTGATCTGGCCGCCGGTGCTGCTGGCCGCCTCCACCCCCGCCGCGAAATGGCGCGGATAGCCGATGCGGATCATCGCCGGAATGGTCAGCGAGCCGACCGTGACGGCGTTGGCCACCGACGACCCCGACAGCATGCCGAACATGGCCGAGCCGAACACCGACACCTTGGCCGGCCCGCCGGCGTAGCGCCCGGCGACCGTCGAGGCCACGTCCAGGAACAGCTGGCCCAGGCCGATGCGCGTGGCCAGCACGCCGAACAGCACGAAGTGGAACACGTAGGTCGCCACCACCCCCACCGCCACGCCGTAGACGCCCTGGCTGGTCAGGTACATGTGGTTGACGATCTGCGGCCAGGTGTTGCCCGCGTGCTTGAGCAGCCCGGGGAAATACGGCCCGAACATCGCATAGGCCATGAACACCAGCGCGATGATGGGCAGCGGCCAGCCCATGGCGCGGCGCGTCGCCTCCAGCAGCCCGATCAGCAGGATCGAGCCCATGAAGACATCCATCGGCATCGGATTGCCGACGCGGAACGCCAGGTCCTCGAAGATGTAGGGGATGTACAGCACCGACAGCGCCAGCGCGATGGCGATGATCCAGTCGTACAGCGGCACGCCGCCCGGCGCATACCAGGTGGATTTCGGCTCGCGCTGATAGTGCGACTTGGAAAAGCCGAACACCAGGAAGATCAGGCTCAGCACGAACGCCAGGTGCACGCCGCGATGCGTGGCCTCGCGCAACAGGCCGAAGCCGGCGGTGTAGTAGTGGAACAGCGACAGCGCGACGAGCAGGCCGGAGACGAGCCACGTGGCGGTCTTGTGCAGCGGGCGGAAGCGGATTTCGGAATCGTACTTTTCCGCCAGCTGCTGGGTCTTCTGGGGGTCAATTTCCATGGCCAGGAATCTCGGGAAGAACACGGCGGGCAGGGCCGGACGGCCCTGCCCCTGCCACGCGACGGCGCGCGCGGATGCGTGCGGACCGACGCCGGCGCGGCAGGCCGACGTCAGCGGGTCCGCGGCGGCGGGCCTACTTCAGCAGGCCGACTTCCTTGTAGAACTTCTCGGCGCCCGGATGGAACGGAATGCCCGCGCCCTTGACCGCGTTTTCCTTGGTGATGAGCTTGCCCTTGGCATGGCCCGCGTCCAGCGTCTTGCGGGTGGCGTCGCTGTACAGCGCCTTGGTCACCTCATACACCGTCTGCTCGGGGATCTTGGCGGATGTCACCATCTGCGCGTTGACCGAGATGGTCTTGACCTCGGGCAGGTTCTGGTAGGTGTTGGCGGCGATCACGTCGGGCGTGAAGAACTCCTGCTTGGCGCGCAGCGCGTCGATTTCCGGGCCGACCAGCGGCACCAGCTCGATATTGCCGGTGGAGGCCAGCTCGGCGATGGCGCCGGCGGGGGCGCCGCCGACGAAGAAGAACGCGTCCAGCCCGCCGTCCTTGAGCTTGTCGCCGGCCTGGTTGGGCTTGAGGTATTCGGCCTTGATGTCCTTGTCGGTCATGCCGTAGGCGCCCAGGATCAGGCGCACGTCGACCAGCGTGCCCGAGCCCGGCTCGTCCATCGACACGCGCTTGCCCTTCAGGTCGGCCACGCCCTTGATGCCGGCGCCCTTGCGCGTCACCAGGTGGATGCTTTCCGGATACAGCGTGGAAATCAGCCGCAGGTCCTGCGCCTTGGGCTTGCCTTCGAACGTGCCGGTGCCGCTGTAGGCCCAGAACGCCACGTCCGATTGCGTGAAACCGGCCTCGAACGAACCGCCCATGATGCCGTTGATGTTGGCGACCGAGCCATTGGACGCGACCGCGGTGGCGATCAGCTTGCCAGGCTGCGACACGGCGTTGCCGATGATGCCGCCGACGGGGTAGTAGGTGCCGGCGGTGCCGCCGGTGCCGATGCGGAAGAACTGCTGCGCCTGCGCCGTACCGGCCGCGGCCGCCAGGGACAACGCCATTGCCAGGGTGGTGATCCAGCTTCTCGTTTTCATGCGGGCTTCTCCAGGGAATAGATAAGGGGCATGCTTTGACGCTGCTGGGCCGTTTCGCGGCCTCGGCTCCCGCTCGGTATCGGATCGGCCCGTTGTGCGGGCGCATGGCGCGGGGCTTTATTTGTGGTGAAATTCTGGCATGGCCGCACCCCCGCGCCAATGCTTGCAGGGCTATGGTTTACCAGGGGGTCGCCGCTTTCCTCGCAGTGCAGACAACGGAGTCTCCAGATGTCCCAGGAAGTCATACGCGGCATTGCGCTGCCCCCGCCCGCGCAGGCCGGCGATCCCCTGGCCAGCGTCGACACGCCCAGCCTGGTGCTGGACCTGGCCGCGTTCGAGGCCAACCTGCGCACCATGCAGGCCTGGGCCGACCGCCACGAGGTCGCGCTGCGGCCCCACGCCAAGGCCCACAAATGTCCCGAGATCGCGCGCCGCCAGCTGGCGCTGGGCGCGCGCGGCATCTGTTGCCAGAAGGTCAGCGAGGCCGTGCCCTTCGTGGCCGCCGGCATCACCGACATCCACATCAGCAACGAAGTGGTCGGCCCGGCCAAGCTGCGCCTCTTGGGCCAGCTGGCGCGCGCCGCCAAGCTCAGCGTCTGCGTCGACAACGCCGCCAACCTGGCGCAGATCTCGCAGGCCATGGCCGCGGCTGGCGCCGAGATCGACGTGCTGGTCGAGGTGGACGTGGGCCAGGGCCGCTGCGGCGTGTCCGATGACGCCACCGTGCTGGCGCTGGCGCAGCAGGCGCGCGCCCTGCCCGGCGTGACCTTCGTCGGGCTGCAGGCGTACCACGGCTCGGTACAGCACTTCCGAACCCGCGAGGAACGCGCCGCCGTCTGCCGCCAGGCCGCGCGCATCGCCGCGTCCTACCAGCTGCTGCTGCGCGAAAGCGGCATCGCCTGCGACGTCATCACCGGCGGCGGCACCGGCAGCGTCGAATTCGACGCCGCCAGCGGCGTCTTCACCGAACTGCAGGCCGGCTCCTACGCCTTCATGGACGGCGACTACGGCGCCAACGAATGGGACGGCGCGCTGGCCTTCCAGAACAGCCTGTTCGTGCTGTCGACCGTGATGAGCACGCCGGCGCCGGACCGCGTCATCCTCGACGCCGGCCTGAAGTCCACCACCGCCGAATGCGGCCCGCCCGCGATCCACGGCGCGCAAGGCCTGCAATACGCCGCCATCAACGACGAACACGGCGTGGTGCGCGTGGCGGCCGGCGCGCAGGCGCCCGCGCTGGGCGACACGCTGCTGCTGGTGCCGTCGCACGTCGACCCCACCTTCAACCTGCACGACGGGCTGGTGGTGTATCGCGACGGCATCGTGCGGGACATCTGGGAAATCTCGGCGCGCGGGTTTTCACGCTGATGGCCGCCGCGCCGATCGCGATGGAGCCGTTGTCCTTCGATTGGAAAACGCCGCTGCCGGAGTTGCTGGACGCGTTGCGGCAGGCCCATGCGGCGCGCTACCCGGCGCTGGCCGCCGCGCGGCTCGATGCACTGCGCGCGGCGTTGCGTGATGACCGCGCCGACGACTTCCTGCCGCTGTTGGGCCAGGAACTGGAAGCGCTGGGGTTGGCGCTGATCGGGCAGGACGAAGACGACGATGGCATCCATCTGCTGATCGTGCCCCAGGCCGACGCCAGCGACACGCTCGCGCAGATCGCGGCTCATGGCCGACAGGGGACGCGGCATCGGCAGGACGGCGCCCCGCAAGGCGCCCCGGCGGCCTTGCCGCGTCCCGCTTCCGGCCCGCTGGCGCAGCCTGGCGATTATCTGGACATGGCGCAATGCTTGCCGCTGGCATCGGGCTGGGCTTGCGCGGCCAACCGCGACACGGCAATGCCGGAACTGGCGGACCTGCGCGGCTGGCCGGCCTTGCGCGAAGTCGCCGGCAAGTTCCAGCCGCATCGCGGCCTGCTGGCGTCGGCCGTCGCCGCGAACGGCGTCCACGCCTGGATCGAGCAAGGCCCAGACGGCATCGCCAGCACGCCGTATGCGCATCTGCTGCGCGCGTCCGGGGTCGAGGCCGCGCCGTCCAGTCGTCCCGGCCTGGCGCTACCGCCGCGCGCGGCGCAGGCGCAGCGCCGCACGCCCGAATTCAGCCTGGGGTTCGCGGGCGATGACCTGCTGCTGGTGGATCGCGGCATGGTCTTCGCGTACCGGGGCTTTGCCACGCGCGATGACCCAGCCATCATGGAACCGGTGTTGCTGCACACCGCGCCGCCGCAACGCCGTCCCGTCAGCGACCGCTCGGCGGTGATCCCGCTGCCCGACGGCCGCGCCTGCGTGCTGTGCCGTGGCCAGCTTCTGCTGTGGCGCGACGGCCAGTTGCATCCCCTGGCATTGCGCCATCCCGAGGCGACGTCGGGGGATGTCTCGCATCCCGTCGCCTGCGGCAACGGCGCCATTGCCTGGCTTGAAGACGATGCGCTTTGCCACGCGGACCTGGACGCGCTCGTCGTCAACCGCCATGAGCCCCAACAGATGCCCGCCGGCGGCATGACCCTGCAGTCCCTGCCGCGGGGCTGGCTGCTGCTGGGCCATTGGCATGCGCCCCATCGCAGCCTGGACCTGGGCCAGTTGTGGCATCCCGGTTCCGGTCAGGTCCTGCGCATCCGCCACGGCGCGCTCGATCTGGATAGCGGCATCCAGCGCGCCTTGATGTTGCCGGATGGCGACTTGGTGGTCGGCGGACAGCTGCGTCATGTACGCCTGGGTCGCTTCGACGCATTGTTGGGCCGACTGCCAGCCGCTTGACCATCGGTGGGCGGGCCATCGCCGCCGCCAGGCACTGCGCGCCCGCCTCAATGCCGTCGTGACGGCCAGCGGCCGCGACGATCCGGATCCTGGCACGCCAGGATCCACGCGCCCTATCCGGCCAGATCCGTCATCCCCAGGAACTGCCGCAGCTCCGGCGTCGCCGGCGCCGTAAACAGTTCCTCGGGCGGCCCGATCTCATGCACGCGGCCCTGGTGCATGAACACCACCCGGTCGCACACCTCGCGCGCAAAGCGCATCTCGTGCGTCACCATCAGCAGCGTCATGCCGTCGGCGGCCAGCTCGCGCACCACCGCCAGCACTTCGTTGACCAGCTCCGGGTCCAGCGCCGACGTGATCTCGTCGCACAGCAGCGCCAGCGGCTGCATCGCCAGCGCGCGGGCGATCGCCACGCGCTGCTGCTGGCCGCCCGACAATTCATCGGGCCAGGCGTCGAACTTGTGTTCCAGCCCCACCCGCGTCAGCATCGCCCGCGCCAGCGCCGCCGCCTCGTCCTGCGGCATGCGCTTGGCCACCATCGGCGACAGCATCACGTTGCGCCCCACCGTGAGGTGCGGGAACAGGTTGAACTGCTGGAAGATCATGCCCACCTTCAGCCGCAGCGCGCGCAGCCGCAACTCGTCGTCGCCCAGCTGCGCGTCGGCCACCATGATGGCGCCGCCGTCGATCTGCTCCAGTCCGTTCACGCAGCGCAGCAGCGTGCTCTTGCCGGAGCCGCTCTTGCCGATGATGGCGATCACCTCGCCAGGCTCGACGCGCAGCGTCACCCCTTTCAGGACTTCGTTGTCGCCGAACTTCTTGCGGACGTCTTCAAGGGCGATGAGGGGCATGCAACTTCCTTTCCAGCCGGAGGCTGAGGCGCGACAGGGGCCAGCACAGCGCGAAATAGATCAGCGCGGCGCAGGCATAGACGGTGAAGGGGCTGAAGGTGGCGTTGGTGATCACCGTGCTGGCCTTGGACAGCTCGGTGAAACCGATGATGGAGGTCAGCGCCGTGCTCTTGACGATCTGCACCGCGAAGCCAACGGTTGGCGCCACCGCGATGCGCAGCGCCTGCGGCAGCACCACGTGGCGCATCTGCTGCACGTAGCCCAGCGCCAGGCTGGCCGAGGCCTCCCACTGGCCTTTCGGAATCGCTTCCACGCAGCCGCGCCAGATCTCGGCCAGGAACGCGCCCGACCACAGCGTCAGCGCCGCGCCCGCGGCCAGCCATGGCGGCACCTCCACGCCGATCAGCGACAGCCCGAAGAACGCCAGGAACAGTTGCATCAGCAGCGGCGTGCCCTGGAACAGCTCGATATAGGCCCAGCTCACGCGCCGCATCACGGTCACGCGCGAAGTCCGCATCATCAGCGCCAGCGTGCCCATCAGCGCGCCGCCGACAAAGGCCACCAGCGACAGCACGATCGTCCAGCGCGCGGCCAGCAGCAGGTTGCGGACAATGTCCCAGGTTGTGAACTCGATCATCGCGCCGCCTTGCGGAACAACCGCCTGCCCGTCATGCGCAGCAACTGGCGCAACCCCACCGCCAGCGCCAGATAGATGCCGGTGGTCACGAAATACACCTCGAATGCGCGGAAATTGCGCGACTGGATGAAGTTGGCCGCGAACGTCAGGTCCTCGGCCGCGATCTGCGAGCACACCGCCGACCCCAGCATCACGATCACGATCTGCGACGACAGGGCCGGCCAGATGCGCGCCAGCGCGGGTTTCAGCACGATATGGCGGAACACCTGCCAGCGCGTCATCGCCAGGCTGGCGCCGGCCTCGTACTGGCCCTTGGGCGTGGCGTCGATGCCGGCGCGGATGATCTCGGCGCTGTAGGCGCCCAGGTTCAGCGCCATCGCCAGGCAGGCCGCCTGCATCTCGTTGAACTGCACGCCCAGCGACGGCAGGCCGAAGAACACGAAGAACAGCTGGATCAGGAACGGCGTATTGCGCACCACCTCCACATAGGCGGTGACCGGCGCGCGCAGCCAGCGCGGCCCCTGCGTGCGGGCCCAGGCGCAGCCGATGCCCAGCGCCACGCCCGCCACCGCGCCAAAGGCGATCAGCTCGACCGTCACGCCAATGCCCTTGATGAGGACCGGCGTGTAATCGAACACGGAAGCGAAGTCGAATTGATAAGCCATGAAAGCGCCCCGGCGCGCGCGCCCGCCTTACAGGTCCTTGGGCAGGTCGGCGCCCAGCCATTTCTTGGAAATCGCCGCCAGCGAACCATCGCGCTTGGCGTTGGCCAGGATCTCGTTGACCTTGGCGCGCAGCTTCGGCTCATCCTTGTTCATGCCGATGTAGCAGGGCGAATCCTTGATCAGGAACTTGGTCTCCGGCTTCTTGGGCGGATTGCGCGCCAGGATCGCGGCGGCCACCACGTTGCCGGTCGCGATCAGCGGCACCTGGCCCGACAGGAAGGCGGTGATGGTGCCGTTGTTGTCTTCATAACGCTTGAGCGTGGCCGTGGGCGGCGCGATCTTGGTCAGCTCGATGTCCTCGACCGCGCCACGCGTCACGCCGATGGTCTTGCCCGCCAGGTCGGCGGCCGACGCCACCTTCAGGTCGGCCGGGCCGAACACGCCATTGAAGAACGGCGCATACGCATCCGAGAAATCGATCGCCTTCTCGCGCTCGGGATTCTTGCCCAGGCTGGAAATCACCAGGTCCACCTTGCGCGTCTGCAGGTACGGCACGCGGTTGGCGCTGGTCACCGGCACCAATTCCAGCTTCACGCCCAGCTGCTTGGCGATCAGCGCGGCGGTGTCGATGTCGTAACCCAGCGGCTTCATGTCCGAACCAACCGAGCCGAACGGCGGAAAGTCCTGCGGCACGGCGACCTTGAGGGTGCCGGCCTTGACGATGTCGTCCAGGGTGTCGGCATGCGTGAGCGGCGCGGCCAGCAGCGTGGCGGCGGTGCAGAGGGACAGCAACAGGGTTCTACGGTTCATGAGGAACTCTCCAGGGCGCGCCGCCCCGGGGGTGGGGTCGAGCGTTGCACACCAATTCGGTATACAAAACCTGAAAAGCAAGTTCCGTGCCATTTGGCGGGCGCGCGGGATGCCCGCAGGCGCGCCGGGGCGGGTGCACCTTGATGGTGCGGCGCGCGCCATCGCGGCGCACGATGCGCACCGCGGTGGGGTGGGTGCCGGACGGGCCGCGGAAAGAAGGCTGCCCAACCAAGGGAACGGCCGAAGCGAGTCAGCGGCAGGGATTTACAAAACAGACCATAATGGTCGAAAACAGACCAAATCGGTTTATCATGTCGGTACCCGACCATCCGGAACCCTGACAATGGCCGCCACCCTCGCCCTGCTCGCGGGCCTCACCGCCTACCTCTACCTATCTGAACCACCGCCACCGCGCGTCGTGCCGTACATCGGCATCATGTCGGCGATGCCACGCGCAGGGTTCTGACGGGCGATCAGGCAAAATGCGGCGTACCGGAAGGATTCGCCATGCCTAAACCCACCAAATCCGAGATCGCCGCCGAGATTCTCGACCGCGCCGCGGCCCTGTTCGCGCGCCACGGCTTTGCCCACACCTCGCTGCAGCAGATCGCCGACGCCGTGAATTACTCCAAGGCCGGCCTGCTGCACCACTACCCCAGCAAACAGGCCATCTACGACGCGGTCCTCAAGACCGGCATCGACCGCATGCAAGCCCTGCTGGAAAGCGTCCAGCACATCCCCGTCGGCGTCGAGCGCGACCGTGCCGTGGTCGAGGCCACGCTTGACCTCACCTACGAATGGCCCGGCCTGTCGGCCCTGACCAACCGCTTGGCCGACCAGGGCGCCGAGGTGGAACCCGAGTTGATCAAGATCGGCCTGACGCTGTATGCCGCGCTCGGTATCGACCTGGCCGACCTGCAATTGGAGCGCGTGGTGCGCGTCACCAGCGCTTTCAACGGCCTGGGCATCTCCGCCCTGACGGCCGCGCGCATTGATGCAAAGCGCGAATGGCGGGGGTTTCTGGTGCAGGCGGCGATGGATGCGCTGGGGCATGCGGGTAGCGCGCCTTGACGCAGGCGGCGCGCCTCGCCATGGCCACTGAACATGGCCGCTGAAAATCCACGTGAAAACGTCGGGCGATTGCCCGGCGTTTGTCATTGCGACGGCGGCTTCATGGCCGGCTGATCGCGCAGGCCGGCAAGGCCACCGCGCCGGCCTCCAAGCCGCGCCGTCAGTCCACCTGCGCGCCCGACTGCTTGACCGCCTTGCCCCACTTCTCGACCTCGCCGGCGATGAACGCGCCGGTGGCCTCGGGCTTCAGCGGCATCGGTTCCGCGCCGCGATCGCGGAAGAACTTCTGCATCTCGGGCGTGCCCAGCACGTGGCCGATCTGCTGGCTCAGGTAGTTGGTGATGGCCGGCGGCGTGTCACGCGGGGCCAGCACCGCCGCCCAGCCGATCGCCTCGAAGCCCGGGTAGCCGCTCTCGGCCACCGTCGGCACGTCCGGCAGCTGCGGCAGGCGCTTGGCCGTCGTCACCGCCAGCGCCACCGCCTTCTTGCTCTGCACGTGCGGCAGCCCCGCCGTCACCGAATCCACCATAAGCGGCACCTGGTGGCCCAGGAAATCCGCCTGCGCCGGGCCGCTGCCCTTGTACGGAATATGGCGGATGTCGATATTGGCCGCCGCCTTGAACATCTCGGCCGACAGATGCTGCGTGCCGCCGATGCCGGCGCTGGCATACGCCAGCTCGCCCGGATTGGCGCGCGCCTGCTTGACCAGTTGCTGCAGCGACGTGATGCCCGATGCCGGCGTCGCCAGGAACATCAGCGGCACCGAGAACACCCCCGACACCGGCGCGAAATCCTTGGTCAGGCTGTAGTTGATGGTCTTGTACAGCGTCTGGTTCACCGCCGCGGCCGAGCCCGCGATCACCAGCGTGTAACCGTCCGGCGTCGCGCGCGCGGCCTGTTCCATGCCGATATTGCTGCCGGCGCCGGCGCGGTTCTCCACCACGATCGGCTGCTTGAGCGCCGTGCCCAGCTTCTCGGCCAGCGCGCGGGCGAAGATATCGGTCGCCTGCCCCGGCGGAAACGGCACCACCAGGCGGATGGGACGGTCGGGATATTCGGCATGCGCGGCCGTCGCGGCCGCCGCCAGCACCAGGCCGGCGGCAAGACTGGAAAGAATTCGTGTCATGATCGGTCAGTAAAAAGCGACAAAGAGCGGCGCCCGGCGCCTGCCCTGTTGCATAAAATAGAGAGCCCCGCGCAAGCGGCCCTTTTGGGGCGGCCGTGGGGCGGATCGGCTGGGGGTGCGTCACGATAGCATTCCCCCGCCGGTGCTAAATTCGGCATTTAGCGTTTCCCACCCTTTTCAACCCCTGTTCTCTCCTTTCAGCAGGAACCGCCATGGAATTCAGCCAGTACAACGTCAACGCCCTCATGGAGATCACCTCCCGCCCGGACCTCGTGTTCGTGCGCGGCCAGGGATCCTGGCTGGAGGATCACGCGGGCAAGCGATACCTGGACTTCGTTCAGGGCTGGGCCGTCAACACCCTGGGCCACAGCGCCCCGGAAATGCAGAAGGCCCTGCTGGACCAGTCCAAGCTGCTGATGAACCCGTCGCCGGCCTTCTACAACCTGCCCTCCATCGAACTGGCCAGCCGCCTGACCGGCGCCTCGGTCTTCGACCGCGTGTTCTTCGCCAACAGCGGCGGCGAAGCCAACGAAGGCGCCATCAAGCTGGCGCGTAAATGGGGCCAGGTCAACAAGAAAGGCGCCTACAAGATCATCACCATGAACCACGGCTTCCACGGCCGCACGCTGGCGACGATGTCGGCGTCCGGCAAGCCGGGCTGGGACAAGATGTTCGCGCCGCAGGTGGAAGGTTTCCCGAAGGCCGAGATCAATGATCTGGAATCGGTGCGCAAGCTGATCGATGACCAGACCGTGGCGATCATGCTGGAACCGGTGCAGGGCGAGGCTGGCGTGATTCCGGCGACCAAGGAATTCATGCAGGGCCTGCGCAAGCTGGCCGATGAGCACAAGCTGCTGTTCATCGTTGATGAAGTGCAGACGGGTATGGGCCGCACCGGCACCCTGTTCGCCTACCAGCAATCCGACGTGGTGCCGGACATCATGACGCTGGCCAAGGGGATTGGCGGTGGCGTGCCGCTGGCTGCCCTGTTGGCGCGCCAGGAAGTCTGCGTGTTCTCGCATGGCGACCAGGGCGGCACGTACAACGGCAACCCGCTGATGGCGGCTGTCGGCGTGGCGGTGTTCGACGCCCTGGCCGCGCCGGGCTTCATGGAGTCGGTCAATGCCCGCGCCAAGCAACTGTCCGAAGGCCTGCTGGCCCTGTCGGCCAGGTACGGCATGAAGGGCGAGCGCGGGATGGGCCTGCTGCGCGCACTGATCATGGATCGGGATGATGGCCCCGCCATCGTCGAAGCTGCACGCAACCTGGCGCCCAATGGTCTGCTGCTGAATGCGCCGCGCGGCAATCTGCTGCGCTTCATGCCGGCCTTGAATGTGACGGCTGAAGAAATCGACACGATGCTCACGCAGCTGGATGGGTTGATTGCGCAGGTGCGCAAGGCTTGATGGAAGCGATTCGTTAAGCCATGAAGACAAGGGCCGCAAAAGCGGCCCTTATCTTTTCCATCCTGTTTATGTACTCATTCGTGCAAGGCTTCTGCCAATACCGCGGCATTCAATTCGAGATTGGGTCCTGGATTCTCCGCTACATGAGCGTTATCTGCGCAGGACCGTAACCGACGGCTCACGGCCAATCCCTAAAACGTGTATTTCGCCGTCAACAAGAACGACCGCGGCGCGCCGAAGTGATTGTTGTCCTGGGTGCTTCCGATCGCCTGGTAGTAATACTTGTCGAACAGGTTGTACACGTTCAGGCGCAGATCCAGGTTCGGCGCGGCCCGATACGCCACCACGGCATCCCAGATGCTGTACCCGGGCTGGCGCACGTTATACGCGGGCAAGCTGATCGCGCTTTGCACGCGCACCGCTCCGCCCACGCGCCACGCATTCAGCGAGCCGGGCAAGGTGTACATGGTCGAGAGCTTGAACAGATGGCGTGGAGTCTGCGTATCGTAGGCCGCGCCCGCCCGGAGGTTGCCCGAATCCTCCAGGTATTTGGACTGGTTGTACGTATAGCCGGCCGACACCTGCCAGCCCGGCGTGATCGCGCCCGCCACTTCGAATTCGACGCCCCGGCTCTGCACCTTGCCAGACGGCGCATAGCACTCGATCACCCCCGGGCTGCACATGGACGTTTCCAGCGCGACGGGACGGTTGCGCTGGCGGATCTGGAACACCGCGGCGCTGGCGTTGAGCCGCCCGCCGAAATATTCGCCCTTGATCCCCGCTTCCAGATTGGTGCCGATGACCGGGTCCAGCGGCGCGCCACCCGTCGACTGATTGCTCTGAGGCTGGAACACGCTGGTCCAGCTGGTGTAGACGGTGTGTTGGCGGTCCAGGTCATAGATCAGGCCCGCGTAGGGCGTCAACTCGTGCTTGACCTTGTAGTCCGCCGGCGGGCTGACGTAATCGCCCGACTTCAGCTGCATGTCGTACTCATACCAGTCCAGCCGCGCGCCCAGCATCAGCGTCAGCGGGTCGGCCAGGCTCAGGCGGGTGGTGGCGTAGCCGCTGACCTGGCGCTGGTATCCCTTGCGCGACCACGGGTAGACGAACGCGGGCTTCTCGACGGCGCTGGAATTCCAGTGTTCCGGGTCGACCGTCATGTTGTAGTCCAGCGGCCAGCCGCCAGGGCCGTCGTTGTCCTTGTTCTTCAGGAAGCTGCCGCCCAGCACCAGCTCATGCGTGCGCCCTAGCAGCGTGAACGGGCCGCTAAGATAACCGTCCACGCTGTACTGGGTCTTGTCATAGGCATACTGGCCCAGCCCCTGCCCGAAGAGCGTCGAGTCTTCCAGGGGGTACAGATAGCTGCCCAGCATATTCATCTTGGCGCGTAGCGTGCGGGCGGTCAGCTTGCCGGACCAGCCGTTCTCGAAACGGTGGTCGAGCTCGGCGAAGAAGCTGGTGTTCTCCTTGTTCCAATAGGCCCAGTCCGGCGACAGGCGGGTCGAGCGATTGAAGTCATAGAAGCTGCCGTCCCGGCGCGTCGGCAGGCCATTCCAATCCGCGCCCGGATTGTCCTCGCGGTTGTAGTAGCCGCCGATGCTGAGCGTGGTGTTGGCCGTGATGTCGGCTTCGATCGTGCCGTAGAAAAGCTGGCGTTGGTGCTCGTAGGCCTTCTTGAAGGTGTTCGAATCCTGATAGGCCACCACGCCGCGGGCGCGCAAGGTGCCGCTTTGGTTCAGCGGGCCCGAGCCGTCGACCTCGCCCCGGTAATTGTCCCAGCTTCCCGCGCTGGTCGTCACCGAGAACTGCGGCACCGCCGTGGCGCGCTTGCGCACCAGGTTGATCGTGCCCGAGGGATTGCCGGCCCCCGTCATCATGCCGGCCGCGCCGCGCAGCACCTCGATGTGATCGTACATGGCCAGCGTGGCCACACCCTGCGTGTCGTAGTCGTAGCCTAGTGGAACCCCGTCGGCCAGGAACGAACTGATCTCGAATCCGCGAGAGAAGAACTGCGTGCGTTCGCCGCCGCCGATCTGGCGCGTCGTCAGCCCCGTCGTATCGCGGGCCACGTCGTCCAGTGACTGATAGCCCCGGTCTTCGATCTGCTGGCGCGTCACCACGCTGACCGACTGCGGCGTCTCGCGCGGGGACAGCGCGAACTTGGTGGCCGTGGACATGACCGGCGTGGTGTAGGAATGGGTCCCCTCGGTCACCCCCAACGTGGCCGCTTCCACCGTCACCGGCGCCAGCGTCGTCGCGCTGGCCGGGGCCACCGTCAGGCTGCCATCCGGCGTGCGCCGCAATTCCAGCCCGCTACCGGCCAGCGCGCGGGCAGTGGCTTCCTCCACTGACAACTGGCCGGAGACGGCGGGGGCGGACTTGCCCGCCACCAGATCGGCCCGAAACGAGATCACCGCGCCCGCTATGCGGGCGATCTGGGTCAGCGCCACATCCAGCCGGCCGGCGGGCAAGTCGTATTGACGCAGCGCCTGGGCATGGGCGGTGCTGGCGGCGGCTGCGATGACGCAGGCGGCCGGAAACCTCAGGGAAAGCATGGAACACTCCGTGGATGCGTGAGCACGCGTTCCATGTATGTGCATCGGCGCCATCAAAAAAACACCTGGCGCGAAAAAAAAATTCAAGCCAGGTCGATCATCACGTACCAACGGCTCAGCCGCTGCAACCGGATCGGCAAGGTATTCCTGAGCGCCTCCAGCGCTCGCTGGCCGTCGTCCAGCGGAAACAGCCCCGTCACGCGCAGCCGCGATGCCTGCGGCGATATCCGCAGCCAGCCGGGCTGGTATCGGGCCAGCGCATCCACCACGGTCTGCAGCGGCTCGTCATGGACTTCAAGCTCGCCGTTCTGCCAGGCGGCGGTGTACCCCTGGCCGTTTTGTACCGTATCGACCTGCCGCGCATCGAACCACACGCCCTGCCCCGGCGCCAACGGCTGGCGCACGCCCGTCAGTGTGGTGACCTCGGCGGCCCCGCTCAAGGCCAGGCAGAAGCTGCGCTCGGCCCCACAGCGCACCATGGCGCGCCCCGAGGCAAGCCGGACCTCGCCTTGCGGCAGCCGCACTTGCAGCCCCTGGCCGCCCCGCAACTCAAAGATCGCCGCGCCGGCCGACACCCGCACGACGTGCTGCCCCTCCCACGACGCCGCGCTGCGCGCATCCAGCTCCATCACATTGCCATCCGGCAAAGCCACGCGGCGGCGCTCGCCGGTGCGGGTCACATAGCCCGCAGCCAGATACTGCAATGGCACATAGCGATCCGCCACGCCCGCGCCCAGCAGCAACGCCCCGCCCGCCAGCGCCAGCTTCCCCAGCCGGCGGCGCTGCGCAAGCTGCGGCCTCACCAGCGAACGCCGCAGCGCATCGCCATCGGCCAGCAGCCCCGGCCGCAACGCGTGCAACGTGCCATCGAGCGCCGCGTTCAGCCGCTGCCAGGCCGCGCCATGGCTCGGGCTCTCCGCCAGCCACAGCTCAAACGCCGCGCGGTCCGCATCGTTGGCCTGACCGCTGGTCAGACAGACCTGCCACTCAATCGCCGCCGCGCGGGCGCGCGCGTCCAAGGCCGTCATAGCCCAAACACCTCGCAGCAACGGCGCAAAGCCTGCATGATGTACTTGCGCACCATGGTCGGCGATACGTCCAGGCGCGCGGCGATCTCCACATGGGTCATGCCATCGAGCTGGCTATACAGAAACGCCATCCTGGCCTTGGAGGACAGCCCGTCCAGCGCCGTGTCGAGCCTCTGCAACGAGTGCAACGTCTGTACCCGTTCCTCGGCCGACGGCTCCAGCGGTTCCGGCTGCAAGCGCAACATCTCCAGCCAGGCTTGCTCCAGCTCGCGCCGCCGCCACAGCCGCCACGTAATGCGCCGGGCGATCGTGATCAGCATCGCCCGCGGCTCGTTCAATTGGTCCAGCGCCGGCAGGCACAGCAACTGCGTAAACGTCTCGCCCGCCACATCCTCTGCGTCTTCGCGGTTGCGCAAACCGTTGCGCAACCGCCGCTCCAGCCAGGGATGGTCGTTCTTGTAAATGGTGGAAAACCGGCTATCGCGTGTCGAGTCCACGGCTTGCGCTATGAATTAATGGGAATCGTTATCAATTATCGCATGGCGACCGGGGTGACAGGTATAACGGGAATCCGTTGATGGCGGCTGTGGGGGGGCGGTGTTGGATGCGCTGGCCGCGCCGGGCTTCCTGGAATCGGTTAATGCCCGCGCCAAGCAACTGTCCGAAGGCCTGCTGGCGCTGTCGGCCAAGTACAGGATGACGGGCGCGCGCTTGCGCTATCGCGGCCGCCTCCCTAGAACTTGTGGGACAGCGTCACCATGAAGTTGCGGGGATCGCCGTAGTTCCGGGTGCTGTAGAAGTTCACCTGCGAATAGTATTTCTTGTCGAACAGATTGTTGACGTTGAGCTGCAAGGCGGTCTGCGGCGTGAACGCATAGCGCGCCATCAGATTGGCGATCGCGTAGCTGGGGAGGTCCGCGCGGCGCTGCACGAACGGGCCGCTGCCGTCCGCACCCCACACCGTTGCCCACGAACCGCTCTGCCACCGCACGCCGCCGCCTACCGTCAGGTTCCGCAAAGCGCCGGAAAAGGCATATGTCGTAAACAGGTTGAAGGTATTCCGAGGCAAGGCGGTATTCAGTTTTGCGCCGTCCGGTCCTACCAGGTTGAAGTGCGCGTAGCCTGCCTGGATGTTCCAGCCCGGCAGCACTTGGCCCGACAGCTCGATCTCGAACCCGTTGCTTTGCGTGCCATTCACCGCGCGATACGCCTGCGCCGCCGAACCCGGGACGAGGTTGTCTAGGTCGGCCTCCGCGACGTTATCCTGCTTTGTGTGAAAGACCGACAGCGAGGCGTTCAGGCGGTTGTCGAAGAACGCGCTCTTGATGCCCGCCTCGTAATTCTTCCCTCGCACGGGGTCCAGGTAGGCGCCGCTGCTGTCCTGGTAGTCCTGCGGCTGGAAGATATCCGTATAGCTTGCGTACAGGGACACGTCGCGGGACACGTCCAGCACGATCCCGGCGTAGGGCGAGACGACGTCGAATGTGCGCGTGAGGCTGTTGTTCCAGCTTGTGTAGCGGGCGCCCACGATGACCTTCAGCGGATCCGCGAGCGAGAACCGGCCGGCTGCATACAGACCGATCTGCCGCGTGCGGCTGCTCAGCTCGGACTCCCGTTCCCCCCAGTGCGGCTCCGGATAATTCCCGTTCCATTCCAGGATGCTGCCGCTGTACTCTTCTTGCTCGACAGGCAACCTCACCGTTCCCTTGTTGCGCTGCCAAGTGCCCGAGCTGCCAACCATGAATTCGTGCTTGCGGCCGAACAGGTCGAAATCCCCGTCCAATTTCGCGTTCACGGAATCCTGGCTGCGGTAGCCTTCGAACCAGTTCGAATAGATCGTGCCGGGAGGCGAGGTCCACGTATCCTTATCGATCTGCCCGCCCTTGCTCATGCCGAGTTTGGCGTCGTACTCCTGCTTACTGCGGGCATAGCCCACCTGGCCTTTCCAGCCATTCTGGAAGCGGTGGTCCAGGCTGATGAACTGCGATTGCGTGGTGCTGTTCCATTGCGACCATTTCGGTGCGCCGTTGAAAGAGCGTGGCCAATCGATGGCTTCGCCGTTGCTGAACCACCCTGTCCCCAGGGCGCCGCCCCACGTGGACGCCTTCGGCCGGTTCACCTGGTAGTCCGCGCCCGCGCGCAGCAATGTCCTGTCGGTCAGGTCGGCTTCCACCGTGCCGAAGAGCACGCCCTTCTTCTTCTCGTGGTTGTCCAGGAAGGAGTTGCCCATCTGGCCGGCGGCGACAAAACGGCCGCGTACGGTCGCTTCCTTGTTGAACGGCGTGGCGATGTCGATGGTGGTGCGATAGTTGTCCCACGATCCGGCGGAAGCCGTGATCTCCCCTTCCACTTTGTCGCTCAGTGCGCGCTTGCGCACCAGGTTGATGGCGGCGGACGGGTTGCCCGCTCCGGTCATCAGCCCCGTCGCGCCGCGCACCACCTCGATCCGGTCATAGATGACGGAATCGAGGTCTGACTCGCCCGCCGCATACGGCGAAGAGAACGTGGTCGGCACGCCGTCGTACAGGTAATTCTCGACCGAGAACCCCCGGTAGCTGAACGACGACCGCTCGGTATCGTAGGCGCTTTCGGCCATGCCCGTCGTCGCGCGCAGCGCTTCGGCCAGGGATTTGATGTTGCGATCTTCGATCTGCTGCCGCGTCACGATCGACACGGACTGCGGCGTTTCCCGCGGCGAAAGGGCCAGGCCGGTGGCGGTGCTCATCGCACGCGTCGTATACGATCCCGTGCCTTCGGTTAGCGCGGGGTCCGCGTCCGGGTCGCCCTGGACGGTGACCACCGGCAGCAGGACTCCTTGCGCCGGGTCGGGAATCCGTGCGAGCGCATAGCTGCCGTTGGCGGTGCGCACCGCCTGGAACCCCTGGCCGTTCAGCAGGGCGGCAAAGCCGGCCTGCACGGTGTACTGGCCCTGCAGACCCTGGCTGTTCTTCCCGCTGAGCTGGCCCGTGTCCATCGACAGTTCCACGCCGACGGCATTGGCGAAGGCGATAAGCGCCTGGCCCAAGGGGCCGGCGGGAATATTCACGCCATAGCGGGCCACGGGCTGCGCCTGGGCGTGGGCAGGCGGGGCGACCAGGATCAGGGGGCTGGCCGCCAGGCTGATGAACAACGCCGCGCGCACGGCCGCGCCGATCGGCCCGGCCGGAGGAAAGACAGAGGCGCGCAGGTGTGCGCGGCGCGGCCGCGGCGGATGGGGATGTGGCATGGAGGGACCTTTGATGTAGGAAGTCTGGTGTTGCTTCACCAGGTATCCCGAACGGCAGACCCCCAATCCTCAATGCCCATCAAAAAATATTCGCGGCCGGCTTTGCCCGCGCCTGGACCGTGACCCAGAAGCGGCTTCGGTAGACGACCTCGACGGGCGGCCCCAAGGTCAGGTTATGCAGAGCCCGATCCGTATCCAGCAAAGAGAAGATGCCGCTCACCTTCAGATCGGCCACCTCGGGATCGCAGCGCAGCCAACCGCGCCGGTAACGCGCGAGCTCGGCGACGAAGTCGCCCACCCGCATGCCGTCGGCGACCAGCACGCCGCGCGTCCATGCCTCCGCATTGGCGGGCGCGGCCTCGGCCGCATACACCCTGTCGGCCGAAAACGCGGCTTCCTGGCCCGCGTCTATTCGGACCTTTGCATCAGGCGCGAGGCGTGGCCGCAATTCCACCGCGCCCTCAAACACCGACACCCGCGACGCCTCGTCGTCCTGCCGCAGCGTGAAGCGCGTGCCCAACGCCTGCACCGTGCCGTCGCGGCCCTGCACCAGAAACGGCCGATTGCGCCCCGAGGGGTCGGGCGCGGTCGTAACCCGTATCGCTCCGGCCCGCAAAACAAGCCGCCGTTCCTCGGCGGTGAACCGCAAGTCGATGGCCGACGCATTGTCCATGGTGACCTGCGTACCGTCCGGCAACGCGACGGAGCGGATCTCGCCCACGCCCGTGCTGTGGTCAGCCACGGCGATCCACCACGCCTCCACCCCACCCGCCTTGTAGGCGATGCCCCCGGCCACGAGCCCGGCTCCCAGCAGCTTCAGCGCCTGGCGCCGGCCGTTCCGGCCCCGGCCCACCGGCTCATGGAGCGCGCGCCGAGCCATCGCCGGCGGCACGCCTTGCAGCCTGCGCTCGAAAAACTGAAGCTCGGCCCAAGCCTGTTCGTGGTCCGGGTGCTGTGCGCGCCACTGCGTACAGGCGCGCCGGTCTTCCTCGCTGACGTCCGGCGCCCACATGCGCGCCATCCATACGCTGGCCTGCCGCAAGATATCGGCGTCCAACGGTCTGGAAAAAGTGTCCTGGCTCGATGCGGGCATGGCGCGGGGCTGCATCAACGTGCCAGGCCCAGCATGGCCTGATGACACGACAGCAAACCGGCGGCAATGTACTTCTCCACCGACGACACCGACACCTTCAGCTGCGCCGCGATATCGCGGTAGTTCATGCCATCTATCTTGCACAGCAGCAGCGCCGTGCGGACATTGGGATGCAGGCTGCGCAGGATGGCATCAATCTCCACCAGCGCCTCCACCGCCAACGCACGCGCTTCTTCAGAAAACTCCTGGTGCGAAGGCTCCTGCGCCAGCACCTCCATGCACGCCGCCTCGATCTGGCGACGCCGGTACAAATCAATGACCAGCCCGTTGGCGATCTGGGTCAGGTGACGGCGCGATTCATCCACGGGCGGGATACGACCCGAGCGCATCACGCGCAGATAGGTGTCGTGCGCCAGATCGGCCGCATCGAACGCATCGCCCAGCCGGCGGCGCAGCCAATTGCGCAGCCAGCCGTGATGGTTGGCGTACAGCACCTTGATCTCTTGTTGTTGCGTGAACTCCGAGGCGGCCACGTTCTTCGTCCTGTGCCTGGTGGCCCCGATTGGACCCTGTTTATAAAATAAGAATTATTCTCAATTTTATAGCATGAGTGGGGAGGGGCGCTGGTTGGTGTGGGGGCTGGGGCAGTCGCCGGTTAAGGCTTGGGGCAGGAAGGGGCGGCGGCCAGGGACTCTGTCAGCAAACGGTACGGCAAGGTGTTCGTGAGGGAAGTGGCCTTGGGAGACCTCCTTGGGACAAGATGTTCGCGCCGCAGGTGGAGGGTTTCCCGAAGGCCGAGATCAATGATCTGGAATCGGTGCGCAAGCTGATCGACGACCAGACCGTGGCCATCATGCTCGAACCGGTCCAGGGCGAAGCCGGCGTCATCCCGGCGACGAAGGAATTCATGCAGGGCCTGCGCAAGCTGGCGGATGAGCACAAGCTGCTGTTCATTGTTGATGAAGTGCAGACGGGGATGGGGCGTACGGTTACCCTGTTCGCCTATCAGCAATCCGACGTGGTGCCGGACATCATGACGCTGGCCAAGGGGATTGGTGGTGGGGTGCCGTTGGCTGCGTTGTTGGCGCGTCAGGAAGTTTGCGTGTTCTCGCATGGGGACCAGGGGGGCACGTATAACGGGAATCCGTTGATGGCGGCTGTGGGCGTGGCGGTGTTTGATGCGCTGGCTGCGCCGGGCTTCATGGAAGCGGTGAATGCGCGCGCCAAGCAACTGTCCGAAGGCCTGCTGGCTCTGTCGGCCAAGTACGGCATGAAGGGCGAGCGCGGGATGGGCCTGCTGCGTGCGCTGGTGATGGATCGGGATGATGGTCCGGCGATTGTCGAGGCTGCGCGGAATCTGACGCCGAATGGGTTGTTGCTGAATGCGCCGCGCGGCAATCTGCTGCGCTTCATGCCGGCGTTGAATGTGACGGCGGACGAAATCGATACGATGCTTACGCAGTTGGATGGGTTGATTGCGCTGGTGCGCAAAGGTTGATCCGAGCCGTCGGGCAGTAAAGAACAAAGGCCGCATATCCTGCGGCCTTTGTTCTTTTCATATTGTTGTCTTGAGCTGCTAACCCGAGATGGCAAAGATATTTGCCTGTACCTAGAAGTGCTTAAGAAGCTGGTGTTACCTGCCGTTTACTAACAGCGCCTATTCTTAAAATTTCTAGAGTTATATCATATGCTTGATAGATTTATCGAGGTGCTTGGGGACTCTCATTTTGAAGCGTACGTCGGTGGTCCCATAGCAGGGGTTGTAGCTGCATTCTTGTTTCAAGGATTTGGTGGCGGAAGCGCCAAAAGTGAAAATCGTTTGGCGGTGCCACTTCCGGTAAATATTTACGAATTCCGCTCCACTGTTCTCCGTGAACAAGGCAAGTCCGACAACGGATTCGCATTTGGGGCAATGATTGCCGGGGTCTTGATAGCTTTTCTCTTTGTTGCGCTTTTGCCCGCGCTGACGGACGGTATTCAACTCTTGAATGCGGCCACCTTGGTATTCGGTTTGACGTCAGCGATGCTTGGAGCGCTGAACGGTTGGGTACGTTCAATTCAATGGTGGTTGCTGGCGATATTCTCGTCCATGATTGCGGCAGCTTGCTTTGTTCTAATTGGCATGGCCTTTGACGCTATTCATCCAGATGTTATTAGATATGCGCAAAATTCGTTTAATGCGAATTCCGATAGGCTTAGTCATATTTTCTCGGCCGCTTTTGACTTTTTGAAGGCGGTTAGTCCGGAATATTGGCGTTGGATGGTCTGGATATTGTTAGGATTTTGCCTTGTTGTTATATGCTCCATATCTGCGTTAGTGCGAATCGTTCACTATCTGGCATTATCAAAAATAGCCGCAGGTTCTTCAAGTCACTGGTGGATTGCCGTAGCTGTTCGAACGCGGTCATACGGAAGCCTCAAACATCTTAGCTTTATGGTCGGCGCTCTCGTAGTAGCGTATTGGCTCATAACCGGAGGGGCATATCGATTCTTGCGGTAGCGGAGCATGCACAATTGACCTAAAATTCGAGATGGAAGAAAGTACTACCGGTTCGCGACTAATCACGCGAACCGGCCAAAATAGACTGAGCAGAACGGCAGCCAAATAGTTCTCTAGCATCCGTCAGCAGTCCCAGCGATTCCAATCGAATTTTCGCTGCCTGTCGGGAAACGCCGTATTTTTGCATGAGCCCGCCAGTCACCGCGTCAAAGTGCCTCAGGTTGCAGGGTTGGTTGTCAACATACAGTTGTCCAAAACCCCTATTCGGAATATCAAGTGCTTGTAAAAAGCAGCCAAAGTCATACGTAAACTGATTTCTGGGCATTAGCAAGCTGGCTGCCAAGAGATTGGCCTGAAACTCCATGCGGGCGATATCGACGCCCTCAACTGCGAGGGAACGCTCCAGCGAAAAATCGCTGTCGTCACACGACTCTCGAACAAGAAAACGCCCGTGATTCAGCAAGTGGTGTGAAAGTTCGTGTGCGAGAGTGAAGCGGTCTCGTGCGAAGTGGCGAGAGTTGGCTGCGTAGATCTGAATAACAGGTGGATCAAAAGTTATTCGACCCAGAATCGGAGCATTCGTGGCCGAGACTGGCATGGGTATATTCCTCTCCACTTTCAAACCGGAGCGGATGCCTTCGAGTTCGCACAATAAATCGAGATTCACTGCTCCTCGGGAATAGTCCAGCTCGGCGAGAATATTAGTAGCCTTATTCTCTAAGTCGTCCTTGTCATAGAAGGGAACGCGGCTATTCAACGCGCTTCGCCGGTTGGCCACCTGACGGGCCAGTTCGCTACCGAGAACATCAACCACTAAGTCTTCTAAAAAACTCCATAAAGAGTTCGTCTCTTGTATAGGTGACTGCAAATAGAGGTCGAATGCCAAGCTTTGGAAGCTATCAGCAGAGAGTGCAGAGCCTATCAAATCACTGCTCGCGAGTGCCCCTGATTGTGCAGATGCAGAAGGCGATCGCTTGAGTTCCCACTTGAAGTCTTCTGGACCAAAGTAGCGCATAAGGCCTATACCTTTCGACCTTGCGAATTCACGCGCTCCAGATTGAAACGCAGCAGTGGAGGCGACCACTGCTTTACCCTTAGCGGCTGCAACCTGTTGGACTTTCGTGAAAAATTCCTCCACATCGTCTACTGGAACAGGGTGTTGGTAGTTCTTGCACTCAATTAACACAAGGCAGGAATAATCTTGCGCTCCAGGGAGATACACCTCGATTGCTACATCAAAGATGATATCGGTACCACGGTCCCTGGAGAAGTAGCCTTTCTTCCAGAAGATTTTGCAACACTCCCGTTTCGCCCAAAACCTGTCGGCGTCAATCTCTGTCTTGAAAAGCTCAAATATACGACGTTCAAGAGCGTTTCCCTTGGCAAGCGTAGAGGATTCTGCGGCCATCAATGAGATCTAATTTTTAACGTAAAAAGGTGTTTGAGCGAATCTTCGCCGAAGTGGAAAGTAATTTTTCTAGCAGGGTCGCCAATAGCGTAGCCGAATATGCGAACTTGAGTCTAGAATCACACAACTATGATCGTCATGCAATTTGAGTACGGATCGCATAGGCCGTCCTTTGTCGAGGATTGAATGGTATCTATTCCGCGAGATCTAAACTACACACAACTGCTCGACTTGGTCGAACAGCTTCCTAAGGTAATTACCGACCCAATTTCTGTGCCCTCCAAATTTCAGGATGGCGGACGGTTTGCCATGAGCGGAATGTTGATCCAGTGTCTCGCCAAATGGTCTCGGCACAGTGAGGCTCGCCAACTAAAAATTGTCGGATCACCTCCCAGCGCTGTACTAGCGAAATTAGCACTTGAGCCCCATGGATGTGCAGCCATGTACTTCGCTGAGAGTGCTGTTGGAGCATTGGAGTTTTCTGCGACATCGGCTGAGCTTCGTAGGTACCTCGTACCAACTCTTGTGGCGATGCAGTCATCCCGATACCGTGATACCAACGGAAGTCGGGGCGCTCATCTTTGCTGTTTTCAAGGCGCAGCGAACGAGTTTCTACTTCCTCTTTACAGCCAAAGAGACGCGGCAACGCTTCGCAAATCGGACGGCTTTCAGACGCTAACACGGCAGATGATTGAGTCGTTCGAGCCCGCGGCCCTACGAGCAATCTCTGCCGAAAGGCTGGAATATCTCAGCACCCTCGTCGAAGAACTTTTCGCCAACACTCATGACCACGCTCGCGTGGACGAGAACGGACTGGCATATCCCCTTGGAAACATGCGAGGGATCTTCATGCGGACATTTGAATACCGTGCTCGAAAAACTGAGTCTGGAGATGATAGTGGTCCCTTAGGACGATATTTTGCCTGGTCTTCTACGCAAAAGAAGACGCATCGCCCCTCTGCTGAAGAGAATTTACGGCGGTTCGAGAAAATGAGACCTCGCCGCGAATCGACTACTGCACCTCTCGTCGGTACGCGTCTGCTCGAGGTCACTGTCTATGACACAGGACCTGGGCTCGCTAGGCGGTGGGCCGCCCAGCATGCGCCTTCTGTCGATCTTCAGAACATTTCGATTGAAAAAGAAGCTGAGTATGTAAAAGCATGCTTTGAGATGCATGCGACTACAAAACAATCTAGAGGGTATGGTCAGGGCCTCAGTTCTTCACTCGAAGCGTTAAAAGCCCTTGGTGCTTTCCTCTCATTGCGAACCGGGCGCCTTTTTTTGCATCAAGATTTCTCGAAACCCAACACTACAAAATTTGCGCCCGAACCTTGGCATTCAAGACGTACCGAGCTTCCCCTAATTCCCGGTACGTCATACACGATAGCGATTCCGTTGTCGCGGGAGCGAGAATGAGCCCATTATTTTCATATCCTTGGGCGCACCCTTCGGACGCGACGTTTGAAGTGATCTTCAAGCATCCGGGAACATTATCCGCAGCTGACTTCGCTATGGCTCTAACCGATGTGGCTCAGCGCATTCTGTATCCGGACGGGGTCTTGGTCGTGTGCCTGGAAAGTGATCGTGCGGAAGTCTTGGCGCTACTCTCCAGTTTGATGGTTAAGCAGAGTATCAATCGATTCAAGGGCAAGACAAGCGTACATCTCGCTTGCATCGACATAACATGTCAACCAGTAGAGGTAATTCAAGTAGAGGCAACTGTCGCAACAGACGGCTTGTGCACAGTGAACCGCTTGGTGGAGGTCTTCCCCAATATCTTATATTGTGGTGTGGAAGCGGTTTTTGCTGACGAAAAGGCCATCATTCGTGCGCCTGCCGGGTTTGAATTTGTAAAGCCATCTGGCGAAAGATCTAGCCATTTCCTGCGGACTGAGGAAGCGCTATCCACAAGTGCATCTGTCGATTTTTTGGCGTTTGCATTGTTGGCCAGACTGAGGATTGATGACCTGAAAGTTATCTTTGTCGATTCAATGGCTATATCACCTATAGCCTACTCGCTGCGGGACATGCTGTATAAATTGAAGCGAGGCAGCCCCCAGATAATCAGCTTCCATTCACATGGTGGAATGCAAAATATTGAAGTTCCGCCTCATAAGACGTTCTTCTGTATTATTTCGGCATCGTCGTCTATGTCTTTACAGAGGCGATGGATATCGCATACTCGTTGTGCCGATGATGATGTTGTGACACTACTAACTTTTTCGGATGCGCAAGACGCTGGCCGAGCGTTGTGTAAGCTTCCTCGGCCATCCACATGGATAGATGGCAACGCTCCGGTTGCGGGCGTTCGGCCATTGCGCATTTACGGAGAGAGGTTCCATCCCGAGCAGATCCTTCCTAAAAAGATCACTTTGGCACTAAATTTCCATCGCTGTGAGAAAGCGGCGAAGTTCGCAGAGGATTTCCGCGATCAAGGTCTTATTTCAACTAACGGCTTCGACGATAACGGGCAGCGGCGTACTTTACTGGTCGACGGGCACAGGCTAACTAAAGCCGAGCCATTTAGCGTCTGGCTTCACAAACAGTTGAGGGCAAAAGTTCCTGCCTCCATTCAAGGAATAGTATTTCAGGACGATCCCGCGAGTAGAGTTATGGCAGAAGTTTGTACTGATTACTTTAATCAGTTGTCAATTAATCTGCCGTGGGGGGTTCGCGCCAGTTCTAACCTTGAATCTGCTGCCGAATTTCTATGTCCAAATCGCGGGCTGCTCATTGTGGCTGCCGTGATAAGCAAAGGGTCGATGCTGCTGGGTGTGTCTCGCGATTTGCGGGCGACCCATCTGGGAGCCAAGACTTATCTTGTGGGCGTGCAAATATGTGAAACGAGTTCTGACGCCTCATTCTTGAAGCGTAATCTGACTCAAACTAAAGATAAGTCTTGTATTTTTGAATGTCATCACACGTTAGCTGTAGGGTCAGCCCTTCAACACTCTTTTCGAGATGAGGAAGAGGCAACGAAAACCTCCGATGTACGTGCAAAGGCACTCCGATATCGTTGGGATCCGAGCAGGCGTAGTGGGCTTGTCGAAGACACCTTGTTGCCCAGTCTTGTGGCGGACGATCATCGTCTGAAGCTACGACCGGATTTTGTGTTCTGGAACTGCAAATATAATGAAGGTGCTCTGCATGCGCCCATGGTATTACTCACAATAGGCGCAATTTTGCAACGGGCTAGAACGGAAGAATTCTCATCGGACGATCACCGCTTAACCTCAGAGGCATTTCAGCAAGTTGTACTGGACCCGCAGAACTTTAATCGTTACAACGACGGAATAATTCAAGCTGCTATTTTGCGGCAGGCCTACCCATCCGAGCTTGATTATTCGACACTCCCTGCCGAAAGTCAGTATATGTTACTGCTTTTGAAAAAAATGTTTATGTCTAGATTAAGGCAGCAAGGGGAGGCGATTGCGGAGTTCGCGTTTGCTCTTGGTACTGGCAGGTTGAAACTTCAACGGGCGGATTATAAAGAGCTATCAAACTGGGTTTTGGAATTTATTTCTGGCCAAGAGGGGGATCGAGAACTAATCAGCTTGCTAAAGCTGGACGCGCAAGAACCTCGCGAGCGGTCAAACGAGTTCTAACCGCACGGACTGGCTCTCGGGCATAGCGGAACCATGTGGGAACTGTCAGGTTTGAGCTTGATGTCTCTCTTAGTGATGCCTATGGCTAAATTGCTCACTGATTGCGTACAAGACTCATAGCCATCACCGTATACTCCTCCAACTGCCGCTACCAACGGTACCCCGGTGTGGAAGCCGGAAAATTCGTCGATGCCGACCCCTTAGGGTCAGCAAGCCTCCGCACGCCCAATGGGCGGGCCTTGGCAGGGGTGCGCTAGCCGCACGCCGGTTCCGACGATCCGGTCTTCCAACCTTGTCCTGTGCCCGCCCGCCCCATTTGGAAGTGGGGCAGCGGGATTTCCACATCGTCGGAGGAAGTCCATGCAATCCCACCCCCTCACCCAAAACCCCTGGCTGGTCGACACCGACCCCGAGCACGCCCCGGTCCCCCTCTCCCACCTCTACAACATCGAACGCGCCCGCTACGCTATCCAGACCATCGCCCGCCTGGTCGGCAACAGCGCTTCGGAACCCGCCGCCACCGGCAGCCAGCCGCTGGACGCATGGACGGTGGCCGCGTTGATGGGTGGCGTGGAGGGCCTGTGCGATCACCTCGGTACCCTGACCGACGCCATGCTGGAATCGGCCCGCGCCTACGCCGATGACGCCGCGTTCGACGCCGCCACGCACAACGCGCCGCGCTCGATCCAGTAACCCAAGAAAAACCAACGGCCTGTCGCGTAATGCGTCAGGCCCGTTCCAGGCCACCGAGCGTCAGGCCGCCCCATCCCCAGGCATCAGGCCACCCTCACGCCGCCCGCCGAAACGCCCTTCGATACCCCATCGGGCTCGTCCCCACGATCCCCGTGAAATGCTCCCGCAGCGACACCGCTGACCCGAACCCCACCTCCATCGCCACCCGTTCCACCGGCAGGTCCGTCGTCTCCAGCATCCCGCGCGCACGATTCACGCGGGCCTGGATCACCCATTGCAGCGGACTTACCCCCAACAGTTCCTGAAACCGTCGGTTCAAGGTGCGCACGCTGACCGCGGCCTGGGCGGCTAGCGCGGCGACGGTCAGGTTCTCGGCCAGCCGGTGTTCGATCCAGTGCAGCAGCGGCGTCAGGTCGGTGTGCGAGGCCGGCGTGGGCCGGACGATGAATTGCGCCTGGCCGCCGGCGCGTTCCAGCGGCACGACGGCGAGGCGGGCGCTGTTGGCGGCGACGGCGGCGCCGTGGTCGCGCTTGATCATGTGCAGGCACAGGTCCATGCCGGCGGCGGCGCCGGCGGAGGTCAGGACCTGGCCGTTGTCGACGAACAGGACGTTGGGGTTGACGTCGATGGCGGGGTAGCGGCGCGCGAGCAGGCCAGCGGCTTTCCAGTGGGTGGTGGCCTTGAGGCCGTCGAGGATGCCGCTGGCGGCCAGGACGAAGGCGCCGGTGCAGATGGAGGCGATGCGGGCGCCCCGGGCGTGGGCGTGGCGGACCAGGTCGAGGATGTCGTCCGGGACACTGTCGGCCGGGTCGGCCAGGCCGGGGATGACGAGGGTGTCGGCGCCGCGCGCGGCATCCAGGCGGTGGCGGATGTGCAGGTCGTAGGCGTGGGTGCGGACGCGGGGTTTGCTGGCGTGGACCTGTACGGCGTAGGGGCGGCGGCCGTCGAGGGTTTCGGCGAGCTGGAAGATCTCGCAGGGGATGGACAGGTCGCCCGCGACGAGGCCGTCGAAGGCGAGCACGGCGACGCGGTGCGGGGTGGGCTTGGGCATGGGGCTGGGGCCTTTGGACGGGTCGGGCGGACGGCGGCGCACGGTTGGCGGATTTCTTTCGAAGAATGGCATTTTGGCCAATGGCTGGCGATTGCGCCAGCCCGGACAATGCCGCTGATCCTGTTGCGAGACGCTGCCATGCCCCTGAAAGACTCCGATGCTTCGACCCCTGCCCTCTTCAAGTGGGCGGCCATGCTGGAAGGCGTGACGCTGTTGGCGCTGCTGGGCGTCGCGGTGCCGTTGAAGCATCTGGCCGGGATGCCGCAAGGGGTGTCGTGGGTGGGGCCGGTGCATGGGGTGGCGTTCATGGTCTATATCGCGCTGGCGTGCAATGTGGCGTCGGCGCAGGGCTGGCCGCGCCAACGGCTGGTGTGGACGTTGGTGGCGACGCTGGTGCCGTTTGGCGGCTTCGTGATCGCGCGTTCGCTGCGCCGCGCGCGGGAGGCGTGAGCGATGGCGTATCTGCTGATCAAGTCGCTGCACCTGGCGCTGGTGTTGTTCTGGGTGGCGGGGATGGTGCTGCAGGCGTTCGTGCTGGCGGCGGCCGACAAGCTGCCGGGGCCGGCCTTGCCGCAGGAGCTGGCGCGCCTGCGGCTGCTGCGCAAGTGGGAACGGCTGCTGACCACGCCGGCGATGGTGGGCGCGTTGGCCAGCGGCGTGTATCTGGCGAGCAGCGCGGGATGGTTTGGCAGCGGGTGGCTGTCGGTGAAGCTGGCGTTGGTGCTGTTGCTGGCGGCGGTGCACGGGATGCAGGCGGGACGGCTGCGGCGGCTGGCGGAGGCGGCGGGTGACGTCACTGAGGCGGGCCGTGCGCGGTTGATGCCGGTGGTGCTGGCCGCGCCGGTGCTGATTATTCTGCTGGTGGTGATGAAGCCGTTCTAAGGGCGAGATGTCGCTCGATGGCGTCGATGGCGGCTTGCCGCTACAGGCGGCGGGATGTTGGCCAGGACGCAAAGTCCCGAGGCAGGCCAAGCTTCACCCCTATAATGTGAACAATTCCCATTCACATGCCCTGCCCCCATGCCAGCCAAGTCCAGCGCCAGCCCCGACGCCGGTATCGCGACGCTCTACCGTGACCATCACGCCTGGCTGCATGGCTGGTTGCGCCTGAAGCTGGGCGATGCGCACCGCGCGGCCGATCTGGCGCAGGACACCTTCGTGCGCCTGCTGTCGGCCAACACGTCCGATATCCCCGATATTCCCGATATCCCTGGCCGGCAAAGCCTGTCCGGCACGAAGCACCTCTCCCATGCGTCCCGCGCATCCGCCACAGACCTGCGCGAGCCGCGCGCCTACCTGCGCACCATCGCCAACCGGCTGCTGGTGGATCATTGGCGCCGGCTGGAGATCGAGCGCAGCTATCTGGCGGTGTTGCAGACCTATCCGCAACAGCACTGGCCCTCTGAAGAGTCGCGCCTGCTGATCCTGGAATCGCTGGAGCAGGTGGCGCAGATGCTGGGGCGTCTCAAGCCCGAGGTGCGCGATGTGTTCCTGCTGGCGCAGATGGACGGCTACACCTGCCCGCAGATCGCGCGGCAGGTGGGCAAGTCGGTGGCGACGGTGGAGCGTTATCTGGCGCAGGCGCTGGGCCATTGCTATCGGCTGGTCTATGAGTCTTGATCGCACGCCCGCGGCGCAGGCCGATCCCGGTCCGGCGGCGGACGGCGCGGCGGACCCGGCCGTGCTGGACGCGGCGATCCAGTGGCGCATCAAGCTGCAATACAACACGGCCGATGCCGGCGCCTGGCAGGCGTTCGAGGCCTGGCTGCATGCGCGGCCGGCGCACGCGGTGGTGTGGGAACGCCTGCAGGCGCTGGGCGCCCGGTTGCAACGGCCGGCGGCGGGGATGCCGCCGCAAGCGGCCGCGCGCATCCTGCGGCAGACGGGCGCGGCGCAGGCGCGGCGTTCGCGCCGCAAGGTGCTGGCGTCGTTCGGCGCGCTGGCGGCGGGCGGGTGGATGGCGTGGCGGCTGGGCGATGCGCCCATGGTGCGGCAGATGCTGGCCGACGTGTCCACCGCGCGCGGCGAACGGCGCGAGGTCCGCTTGCAGGATGGCGGCACGCTGGTGCTCAACAGCGACAGCGCGGTCGATATCGACTATGGCGGCGCGGTGCGCCGCATCCGGTTGCTGGCCGGTGAAATCTATCTGATCTCGGGACACGAGCCACAGGCGCGGCCGCTGTTCGTGGAGACGCGCGATGGCCGCGCGCAGGCGCTGGGCACGCGCTACCGGGTGCGGCAGTGGGACGACTACAGCGAGGTCGCGGTGGATGAAGGCGCGGTGGCGCTGGCGCCGCGCGAGGGCGCGGCATTGGCACCGGCGCTGACGTTGCAGCCGGGCCAGTCCGCGCGCATGACATCGCGCCGCGCGGAAATGATCGCGCCCGAGGCAGCGCGCATGCTGGACGGCGGCGCCTGGGTCGAGGGCGCGCTGTCGGTGCGCGACATGCCGCTGGGCGCCTTCCTGCGCGAGCTGGCGCGCTATCACGGGCCGATCGAGTGCGACCCTACGGTGGCGCGCTTGAAGGTGTCGGGTGTGTTCCAGTTGGACGACACGCGCAAGGTGCTGGCGCTGCTGCGCCAGATCCTGCCGGTGGAGCCGCAGGCCGGCCGCCTGTGGTGGGGCGGCCGGGTGACGCGGGTGCGGGCGCGCGGCTGAGCGCCGTTACAAAGAATTTGAGGGGATTGGGCAAGACGCTCGTCATACCGGGTGCAGCAGTGCGCACTGCCCCGTATCGACCGACCCTCAATGGAGTATCTCTCGTGAAGACCCACCGCCTCCGGGCCGCGGCCACGCCGCCCGGTGACCGGGCTTGCTTGCGCGCCTGCCCTTCCCTTTCCCCTGTTGCGCTGCTGCCGTTGATGGTGGCCCTGGGCGCGTTGACGAGCGCGGCGCCCGCGCGCGCCCAGGCCGTGCCGCCCGCGACGCAAGCGGCGACCGCGTCGGCGCGCGTCTATGCCATCGCGCCCGGGCCCTTGAATGACGCGTTGTCGGCGTTCGCGCGGCAGGCGGGGATCTCGCTGGCGTATTCGTCCACGCAACTGGCGGGGGCGCGCAGCGCCGGCCTGAATGGCGCCTTCGATACGGCGGACGGTTTGCGCGTGCTGTTGGCGGGCACGGGCTATCGCGCGGTCAATGTCGATGGCGGCATCCGCATCGAGGCCGAGCCGCGCACCGGCGTCAGCACGTTGTCGCCGGTGCTGGTGAGCGGCACGTATCACGCCCAGACCGAAGGCTCGCAGTCGTACGCCGCCAGCGCGGCGACCATCGGCAAGACCGAGCAGGCGCTCAAGGACATTCCGCAGTCGGTCACGGTGGTGACGCGCAAGCGCATCGACGACCAGAACCTGGCCACCATCAGCGAGGTGTTGGAGAACACCACCGGCGTGACCATCAGCGAGGTGGCGGACGGCGGGCGCAATTTCTATTCGCGCGGGTTCAAGATCAGCAACATCCAGTACGACGGCGTGCCGCTATCGCGCAGCTTCTATGCGGTGGGCAACAGCTTCACCGGCAGCACGGCCTATCTGGACCGCGTCGAGGTGTTCCGCGGCGCGCAGGGGCTGTTCGAGGGCGCGGGCCAGCCGGGCGGCTCGGTCAACCTGGTACGCAAGCGCCCGACCGCCGAGACGCAGGTGCTGATGGAAGCGCGCGCCGGCTCGTGGGACCACTACGGCGGCATGCTGGACGCGGGCGGCGCGCTCAACGCCGACGGCAGCCTGCGCGGCCGCGCGGTGCTGGACTACGACACAAAGGGCTCGTTCATCGACGTGGTCAAGGAGCGCGACACCAACCTGTACGCCGCGCTCGACTACGACCTGACGCCGCGCACCACGCTGGGCGCGGGCGTGCTGGTGTCGCGGCTGCGTTCCACGCCCTTCTTTGGCGGCATGCCGCGCTACAGCGATGGCAGCTCGCTGGGCCTGAAGCGTTCGACCTTTCTGGGGGCGGACTGGAACAAGTGGGACCGCGACGAAACGCAGCTGTTCGCCGACCTGACGCACCGCTTCAACGACAACTGGCGCCTGAAGATCGCCGCCACCTACGTCAAGGAAGAGAGCCTGACCACGGCGCTGGATGCAACCGGCGCGGTGGACCCGGTGACGCGCATGGGGCCGATGCGCAACGCCTGGAACTACGACAAGTCGGCGCGGCACATCGGCTTTGACGCCAACGTGAACGGACGCTTCACCACCTTCGGCATGCCGCAGGATCTGGTGGTGGGCGTGAGTCTGTCGCGGCTCAAGTCCACCGACCGCATCGAGTACGCCTCCAACTACCTGCCGCTAGACGTGTTCCGCCCGGATGCGCGCGTGCCCAGGCCGGACAGCTTCCCGGATTCGCAGCGCACCTCGCGCTATGAGCCGCACGTGCAGAAAGGCATCTACGCGCAATTGCGCAGCAGCCTGACGGACGACCTGACGCTGGTGTCGGGCGGCCGCTTCAGCTGGTTCGAGAGCCGCTACAGCACGCAGGCGGCCACCTGGAGCGACGTCAGCACCAGCAAGGCCAGCGCCGAGTTCACGCCGTTCCTGGGCCTGGTGTACGCGCTGACGCCGAACTGGTCGGTCTACACCAGCTACGCCGACATCTTCGAGCCGCAGACCGCCACCACGCTGGACGGCAGCATCCTCAAGCCCATCGTCGGCGCCAACTACGAGGCCGGCATCAAGGGCGAGCTGATGGACGGCAAACTCAATACCTCGTTCGCCGTCTACCGCATCGACCAGAAGAACCGCGCGGTGCAGGACTACGAGGCCGGCCCGGTGTGCAACGGCGGCTATTGCTCGCGCGCCGCCGGCAAGGTGCGCAGCCAGGGCTTCGAGACCGAGCTGAGCGGCGAGGTGATGACCGGCCTGCAACTGGCGGCCGGCTACACCTTCAACAGCAACAAGTACCTGAGCGACCCCGACCGCGAAGGCCAGACCTTCAGCGAGGAAACCCCGCGCCACCTGCTGCGCGTCTGGAGCGAATACCGCCTGCCGGGCGAGTGGAACCGCCTGAGCCTGGGCGCCGGCGTGAACTGGCAGAGCGCGCTGACCAACAGTATCTCGAAGGTGCGGCGGCCGTCGTACAGCGTGTGGAATGCGCGGGTGGCGTACGACCTGACGTCGCACTGGACGGCGGCATTGAACGTGAATAACCTGTTCGACAAGGTGTACTACGAGTACCCGGGGTACGTGGAGAACCGCAACAATTATGGCGCGCCGCGCAGCGTGTTGCTGACGTTGCGGGGGCGGTTCTAGCGCGCGCGTGTTGGGGGCCTGCGCGTTCAGGCCGGACGAGGGGGGGCGGCCGTGCGGGACCGGCTCGCCGCTACTGCCCCGCCCAGGCCGCCGCGTCATCCACCGGCTTGGGCAGATACCCTTCCAAGGTCTCGGCGATCCAGCCCGGGTCGATGTAGTTCCAGGTCGATTCGATGACCCACGCCAGGCATTCCTCCGGGCCGCCGTTCAGGTACGGCGGCGGTGATACCGGCTTGAACACCTTGGGCAGCTTCTCTTGCACCGACAGGTCATTGAGAACGAAGCCCAGTTCCTGCACCACGCGCCACGCCAGCGGATGCGCCAGGTCGAGCTTTTGCAGCTTGCCGGGCAGGGTTAATTCCATGTGGGTCCTTTGATGGCGGTGTGGGGGGATATTACACAGGGGCGCGCAGCCATTCGCTTCGTCCGAAACCCAGGGCCCGCACGCGCATGGACGCGTTGAAGCCCTTCAAAATGGGTTTCAGTCGATCCCCGATAGTGATACGCGTGCATTGCCATGAATGCTCTGTTTGTCGAACTGCCCGAGTTCTCGCGCCACCGCGAGAAGTTCCTGGACGATGACGCATTCCGCGCGCTGCAAGGCATGATGCTGAAAATGCCGGAGGCGGGCGTGGTGCTCGAAGGCACGGGCGGACTGCGCAAGCTGCGCTACGCCGATCCCCACCGCAGCCGTGGCAAGCGCAGCGGTTTGCGGGTGATCTATTACTGGTGCGACGCCGAACGGCAATTCTGGCTGTTCCGGCTGTATGTCAAGGTGGATGTGGACGACGACACCGTCGGCAGCCGCAGGGTGTCAGGCAAGCAACTGGCGCGGGCGCTGGCCAAGCCGGGGCGGTCCCTTGAGGCCACGACACGGCAATCACGCAAGCGTTCGTCGCATTATCGGGCGCCGAAGCATCCGGTGAAGATGGGAGCGGGCTGAACGGACGCTAGGCATTGCGGGAGGCCGGCGCGGGGCTTCCGATATGGATACAGGGTGATTGCCGCCGATGCGTGGATCGCCCACACAACACGTCATTCATCCGATTCTCACGCGTGTCTCGCCGAATCTCGGATCGTTCCTACGTCTTGCGCAAGCTGACCACGACTAAAAATGAAGCCCTGCATGGCGCTTCGCGAAACGCGCAATTGCCGATCGCAGATAGCGCTGGCGATCCGCCGCGGGAAAAAGGGGTGTGGCTGTCTTCCGCGGTCATCAAGACGCTTGCGATGCCCTTCCTCCTCGCCTTCTTCAACCGAGTACGAATGATGTCCAAGCTCCGCTCCCTGATCGTGTGGTCCGTGGTCTTCACGCAGGCCTGGTCGCCGGTGCTGGCGCAGACCCTGCCGATCTCGGTGGACAAGAGTGTGCCGGGCGCCCGGCCGTCCGTTGGCGTCAGCCATGGCGTGCCTGTCGTCAACATCGCGCCGCCTTCGGCCGGCGGCGTCTCGAACAACCGCTACACGCAATTCAACGTCGGCCCGTCCGGCGCGGTGCTCAACAACAGCGGCGGCGCCAGCCGGACGCAATTGGCCGGCCAGGTGGCCGGCAATCCAATGCTGGGCAATCAGCGCGCGGGCACGATCCTCAACCAGGTCACCGCGCCGAATCCGTCGCAACTGCTCGGTACGCTGGAAGTGGCCGGCAATCGGGCCAACGTCATCGTCGCCAACCCGGCGGGCATCACCTGCAATGGCTGCGGCTTCCTGAATGCCGACCGGGCCACGCTGACCACTGGCAAACCCCGCGTCGGGCCGGACGGCGGCATCGGCTTTGACGTGGCGGCAGGCCGGCTGGGCATCGAGGGACAAGGCCTGAACGGCCTGAACCTGAGCCAGGTGGACCTGATCGCGCGCACGCTGGAAATCAACGCGCAGGTCTGGGCGAACCGGTTGAACGTGACGGCCGGCGCGTCGCGGGTCGACTACGGCACGGGCGCTGTATCGGCGCAGGCAGGTGATGGCCCTACACCCGCTGTGGCGCTGGACACCGCCGCGCTGGGCGGCATGTACGCCAACAGCATCCGCCTGATTGGCACCGAGGCTGGTGTGGGGGTGAACATCGGCGGCAATCTGATGGCGCTGACGGGCGATCTGCAGGTCAATGCCGCCGGCGACGTCCGCATTGCGCCGCGCGCCACCGTGCAGGCAGCGGGCGATCTGCGCGTGGACAGCGGCGGCGACCTGGCCGTGCAGGGCGCGGCGCAGGCGACAGGCGCGGTTGCGCTCACCGCCGCACGTAATGTCGCGATCCCGGGCGCGGTCGGCGCAGGCGCGGCGCTGGACATGGACGCGGGCGGCGACGCAACAGTGGGCGCACAAGGCAGCCTGCGTACCCAGGGCGCCTTGCGTGTGACCACCGGCAGGGACCTTTCGCTATCGGGAAGCCTGCTGACGTCGGGCCAGGATGCGCGCGTGCAATCCGGCCGCAACCTGACGGCGGCCCTTCAGGCGGCTGTGCCGCCACCCGCCCAGGGCGTAACCACGGATAGCGGCGCTGGCGCCGGTGTCGCAGCGCAGTCGGGTGCGCAACTGGGCAAACCGTCCGACGCGCCGGCCGACTCGCGTGGCGGCGTATCCCTGGTGGCCAGCGTGGTGTCCGCAAAGAACAGCGTCACGCTGCAAGCGGGACGCGACCTGGTGCTGCCGCAACAGGTGTACGCGTCGGGCACGCTGCTGACCCAGGCCGACGGTAACTTGACCCTGGAGGCCGGCACGCAATTGCAGTCGACCGGCAACGTCACGCTACGAGCCGGCCGGGATGCATCCTTGGGCGGGGCCGTCCTGACCGACGCGGCGTTGAGCCTGACAAGCGGCAACGATCTGGCGCAGGGTTCGGCGGGCAAGCTGCAAGGCAAGCAGGTGCGGGCCACTGCGGGCCGCGACCTCACATTGGGCGGCGCATTGGTGTCCGCGGCCGATGTCCAGGCGCGGGCGACACGCGATACGCGCTTGGACGGAACGCTCAGTGCCGGTGGATCGTTGGGTATGGACGCCGGACGCAATCTACGTATCGGCGCCACGGCGCAAGCACACGCATCCGGCAAGGCGCGCCTGCTCGCGGCAGGCGATTTATCGGTGGCCGGCGCGACGCGCGGTGACGTGGGCATGCACCTGGAGGCTGGCAGCCAAGTGGACCTGGCCGGCACGTTGCTGGCGGGTCAAGCCGCGACGTTGCGAGCCGAAAAAAACCTGACCGTGGACGGCACGGTATTGGTGGATGCAGGCACGCTCAACGCCAGCAGCGGCGGCGACATGACGCTGGGTGGTGCGAGTGCGTTGCAGGCCGGCGGATCATTGCAGGCGCACGCCAGCGGCAAGCTGCTGGCGAACGGCACGATTTCCGGTCTGCGGGACATCATCCTGACAGTCGGCACGAATGCGGAGTTGAACGGCAAGACCGTCGCCAACGGTACTCTGCGCACCGAGGCGAGCGACGATCTGACCGTCGGCGAGACGGGCCTGGCCCAGGGCAGCGCCAAGCTGCTGCTGGGCGCGGGTCGGGACCTGCGAATCGCCGGCATCGCGACCGCGCTGGCGGGCGGGCTTGCGGCTGACGCGGGCGCAAACCTGGAAGTCGCGGCAACCGGCAGGATGCAGGCGTCGCAGAATCTGAACGCGAGTGCCGGCGCCCAGCTGGACGCTGATGGCGTCATTGCCGCCGGCGGCGGCCTGACGCTTACCGCAAAAGGGGACGTCCGCGTGGGCGGTCTGGCGGCTGCGCTGGGCGGGCGTGCAGCGGGCGATGCCTCTATCACGGCTGGGAGCGATGTCGTCGTCAAACAGAACGGGTCGTTGCAGGCCGCGGGTACGCTGACCGCCAACGCGCGGCGCTCCCTGTTCGTGGCGGGCGCCCTCAGTTCCGTGGGAGACATGCGGCTTGCCGCCACGCACGATGCGCACTTGAACGGGACCGCCGCCACCGACGCGACCCTGACGCTGACAGGCCGTGACGTGGCGGTGGGCACGACCGGGCTGGTGCAAGCTGGCCGCACGTTGAACGCCTCAGCATCAGGGGCACTGGAAGTGGCTGGCCGCATGCTGGCGGGCGGCTCGCAATCGTTGAGAGCGGGCAACACGCTCAGCATCGAAGGCACGGCCGCCGCCTTGCAGGGCGATCTTTCGCTGACCGCGCAGCGCGGCGACATCGCGCTGCGCGCCGCCTCGCGGCAGCAGGCGGGGGGCAGCTTGGCGGCTCACGCGGGCGGTGCGCTCACCGCGCTGGGCTCGGCTGCCGCGCAACACGGCATGACGCTGCGCGCGGGCACCGATGCGACGCTGGGCGGCATCGCCGCGACGCAAACAGGCGACCTCGACGTCAGCGCCGCTGGCAGACTCACCACCACGGCGGACGGCCGCCTGCAGTCCGGCGCGGCCTTGGACCTGAGCGCGGGCGGTGCGCTCGGCAACGCGGGCATCGCCTCGGCGGCCGGTCGCGCCAGTCTGAAGGCCGGGACCACGCTGGACAACACGGGCTCGGTGCTGGCCGGCGGCGATCTGATCGCCACCGCTACGGGACAACTCGCGAACGCCGGCCAGTTCGTGGCCGGTGTGGACGCCGACGGCGCGCTCAACCTGCCCGGCAGCCTTGCGCTGACGGCGGGCGCCATTGTCCACCCGGGCGCGAGCCTGGCCGGCAAGACGCTGAGCGTGTCCGCGGACGGTCTGGATCTGACGGGCGGCAAGCTGTCCGCCGTCGCCAAGCTCGTGCTGTCCACGCCCGGCGACGTGGACAGCCGCAACGCGATCGTCCAGGGGCACACCCTGGATGTCACCGCCGCCAATCTGCGCAACCAGGGTGGCGATCTGGCCGCAACGCGCGATGCCGCGATCAAGCTGGGCGGAAGACTCGACAACACCGGCGGGCGGATTACTGCCAAGGGCGATGCGCGTATCGCGGCCGCCGCCATCGTCAACCGCCGGGGCACGCTGGCCGGGCGCGATTTGAGCATCACCGAGACTGCCGCCCCTACCCCCACGGACGCGGTGGACAACCGCGAAGGCCTGATCCTGGCCGACAACGCGCTGACGCTACGCGCCGCCAGTCTGGACAACAGCGACACCTTGACCGCCGCCGGCGATCCACCCAAGGGCGTGCTGGCAAAGGTGGTCGACATTCTGGCGGACCGTGTTGGCAACCAGGCGGGTTCCATGCTGGCGCGCGCGGACCTGACGCTGACCACCAAGGACCTGGACAACGCCGGCGGCGAAATCGCCTCCCAGGGCAATGCGCGAATCCTGGCCGACCGGCTGGACAATGCCGGCGGCAAGCTGTTGGCGGACAAGCGCCTGACGGTGATCACGCAGGTGCTGCAAGGGTTGGGGACGTTGCAGTCGGCGGGAGATCTGTCCTTCCAGTACGCCGGCTCCCTGAACCAGGAAGGCGACATCGCCAGCGGCCGCGACCTGGCGCTGTCCGTGGGCGGTGACATGGACAACCGCGCCAGGGTCAGCGCTGCTCGCGATCTGAGCATCACGGCGGATGCGTTGAACAACCAGGCGTCGGGCGAACTGTTGGCCGGCGGCGCCAATGCCATCACGGTCGCGCGCGGCCTGACCAACGCGGGCATCATCGACGGCGGCTCGACCCGCATCATCGTGGATCGCGTGGAGAACACCGGCCGTATCTATGGCGACACGCTGTCCATCCAGGCAGGCGCGCTGATCAATGGCGCGGGCGCGGGCGGCGGCGCCGTCATCGCCTCGCGTGGAAACATGAATCTTGGGGTGGGGTCGCTGACCAATCGCGACCACGCACTGATTTACTCGGGCGCCGACCTGCGCATCGGCGGTGCGCTGGATGCGCAAGGCGCGGCCATCGATCAGGCTGTCTCGCTCTTGAACGCCTCGGCCACCATCGAGGCGGCCGGCGATGCCGATATCTCGGCCGCCTCCATCCACAACCAGAACGACCACTATGCCAGTGAAACGGTGCAGGTGTCGTCCAAGCCCAAGGTGTACTTCAGAACCCGCAACTCGCAGGTCATGTACGACGCCGACACGAACTGGTTATGCGAGACGGATCGGCCCGTGTGTGGCAAGGATCCGTTGACGTTTCTGGAGAACGATTCAAATCATCAGTTCTTGTTGCCGTCGGAAAAATACCCGGCATCGCGTTACGGGCCGCCGTTCGATTATGCGCCGTTCGTGGTCGGCGACAAGCATGGCCCGAATGTGCCTATCGCACCCGCGGTTGTGCCCAGCATGACAGCGTGCAATGGCGTGGATGGTAGTCCAGGTTGCGGTGCTGGGTCACTGTGGATGGGCGGCAGATACAGATCTCGCAGGCCGACCCACGTGTACGGAACGGACGAGAAGATTTGGCAGGTGTTCGGCGTGAAGCCGCCGGAAGGCCCCATGCCAACCTGGAATCCCGATGCCGGGTGCGCCGAACAGCCCGGCGTGTGCGCCAAGACGCAGGCCGCGCGCCGGCAAGCCTTCAAGCAAGCCTTCGCGCAATACCAGGCGCCCTTCAGGGAGTTGAACGCGCGCATTGTCGAGTTCAACCAAGACTATAAAAGACGACTGGTCGAAGGGTTCTATTACTACATCGTCACGGAAACCGTCACCGAGACACGCACGACCGCCTCCGATCCCGCAAAGATTTTGTCGGGCGGGGACATGGCGCTTGCCGGCGTGGTCACCAACGACAAGAGCCAGATTGCGGCAGGTGGGATGCTGTCCGTGCAAGGTCCGGCAATCGTCAATATCGGCGCGGCCGGTACCCGCACCATCACGCGTGCGGGTACGCAAGTTTTCACAGATGAGCATGGCCGCAGGCGCCGGGAGACCAGGTCGCCCTACAACGAGACCATGGCTGCGGAGCCGATCGAGTTGCCGGTGGGGACGTCGGGCAGCAATGTCGGGGTTGCGCTCGTGGGTTCCAGTCCTGGCGCCAGTCGCCCGCCAGCGCCTGGAACGGTACGGATCGCCAGCGTGACGCTGCCTGGCGATGCGGCTGTGCGTAGTGTCTCCAATCCCGTCAGCATTCCGGACAGCCAGCTCTTTGCCATCAGCGGCAAGCCGGACGCGCCCTACATCGTTGCCACCGACCCGCGCTTCGTCGGCCAGCATCCGTCGGTGTCCAGCGACTATCTGCTGGACGTGCTGCGCCGGCCCGGTGCTTCGCCGGACATCCCAATGGGCGACGCGACCACCGGCAACGAGCCGTCCGACGCGCGCTTGCCGGATTGGAGCGTTCTGCTTCCCCCTGGCGCAGGATTCCTGACGTCCACCGGCCAGCCCAGGCGCCTGGGCGATGGCTTCTATGAGCAGAGACTGGTGTCTGATCAGATCCTGGCTTCCTCTGGTCAGCGTTTTCTGGAGAACTACAGCGACTACGACGCGCAATACAAGGCGCTGATGACCGAGGGCGCGCGGTTCGCCCAGCTTAGCGGCTTGAAGCTCGGGGTGGCGCTGAGCGAGGCGCAGCAGCGCCAATTGACCGCCGACCTTGTTTGGTTGGTGGAAGAGACGGTCACGCTGCCTGATGGCACGACCGAAGCCGTGCTGGTTCCACGCGTCTACCTGCTGGTTCGGCCGACCGACTTGCAGGGCGACGGCACACTGATGGTCGGTCGTGACGTGACGCTGGCGGCCGAGGGCAACATCGTCAACAGCGGCACCATCGGTGCGCGCGCTGCCACCGTGATGACGGCGGCCAACATTCTGAATAAGGCTGGCGGCAGTATCCAGGGCACCCTGGTCGACCTTGCCGCCCGCGAAAACCTGACCAACCTGGCCTCGCTGATCAAGGGGGATGCAGTCGCGCTATCGGCGGGACGCGACATCGCGTTGACATCGACAACGGCCTCCGAGAACTTCGGCAGCACCTGGGGCACGCATCTGAGCGGCGTGTCCAGCGTGGACGCAGGCAGGCTCAATCTGCAGGCGGGGCGAGACATCACGTTGACGGCCGCGCAGGTGTCGGCCAGTGAGGATGCGTATTTGCAGGCCGGGCGCGACGTCAGGCTCGAAACGGTCGCTCAGAACCATGGCGAACGAATCGTTGCTGATGCGCGTAACCGTCATGAACTGACGGCCAGCCGGGAGATCGGCGCGACGCTCACGGCCGGCGGCGATATGACATGGATCGCTGGCCAGGACGTCAATGCGCGCGCGGCGGACGCGACGGCCGGCAAGCTATTGACGGTGCACGCCGGGCGGGATCTCAACGTGGCCGCGGGGGTGGCCGCGGGCTCCACCTATGCCGAGAGTTATCGGAAAAAGCGGGTATTCCTGTCGAGCAGCACCTCTCACACCATCAGTTCCACGGCCTGGGAACAAGCACAGGCCTCGACGCTGACGGGTGACACGGCAGTGCTGACGGCGGGACGCGACTTGAACGTGGCGGGGTCGAACGTCGGCGCGCAGCATGACCTGACTGCATCGGGCCGGCGCGACGTGAACATTCTGCCCGGCGAGAACACTTCTGACCGCTATGACTACAAAATGGTCAAGAAGTCGGGCTTGGGCGCGATGGGCGGGCTGAGCTACGGCACGCGCAGGCAAACGGACTCGCTCGATGGCAAGAAGACGTTCCACACCGCGAGCACGGTCGGCAGCGTAGAAGGCGATACGCTGATCCGCGCCGGGCAATCGCTCAACGTCGTTGGCAGCAACGTGTTGGCTCGCCAGGGCGATGTGACGCTGATCGGCAAGCAAGTGAACATCGGCGCCGCGCACGATACCGGCCGCGAGAAGGAATTCCATGAGATCAAGCAGAGCGGCCTGACGCTCACCGCGAGCAACCCCATCGTCAGCGCGCTGCAAACGGGCGCGCGCATGGCCGAGGCGTCGGGCAAGACCGACAACGCCGTCATGAAGGGGCTGGCCGGCGCCACGACAGGCCTGGCGGCGGTCAACGCGTATGACGCCGTGCGCGCCTCCGCCAAGGCCGCCGAAGCGGCGGAACTGGCCAAGCCGGGTTCGAGCAACCCGATCGACAAGGCGGGCGGCGTCAGCATCAAGCTCAGCCTGGGCACCAGCAAGAGCAGCAGCACGACCGATCGCAGCGCGTCCACCGCCTTCGCCTCGACGGTGGCGGCCGGGCGTGACCTGACAATCGTCGCCCAGGGCGCGGGCGAGGATTCAGGCATCAACCTGATCGGTTCAGACCTGTCCGCGGGCAACAGCGCAGTGCTCAAGGCCGAAGGCGACATTCTGCTGCAAGCCGCGCGTAATGCGGCCGAACAGAAGACGGACAGCAAGAGCAGCAGCGCCAGTATCGGCATCGGTTACTCGACCGGCGGGCAGCAGAACGGCTTCACGCTCGAACTGGGCGCTTCGCTCGGCCATGGCAAGGCCGAAGGCAAGGACGAAAGCTGGACCAACAGCCACGTCTCGGCCGGCAAGGTGTTGGCTATGCAGTCGGGAGGCAACACCACGCTCAGGGGGGCGACGGGCGAAGCCAACCGGGTCATCGCGTCGGTAGGGGGTGATCTGCTGCTCGGAAGCCTGCAGGACAGCAGCCAGTACGCCTCCAGCAACAAGAGCGCCGGCTTCGGCGTGAGCCTGTGCATCCCGCCCTACTGCGTGGGGTCGAGCAGCGTCTCGGCCAACGCCAGCACGGGCAAGATCAACAGCGACTTCCAGTCGGTCACGGAACAGACAGGCTTGCGCGCGGGCGATGGCGGCTTCCAGATCGACGTTCGGAAAAACACCACGCTGATCGGCAGCGTCATCGCCAGCAGCGACCGTGCGATCGCCGACGGCTTGAACCAGCTTGGCACCGGCACGCTGGTCACCAAGGACATCAGCAACCGTGCCAGGTACAGCGGCAGCCAGGTGTCGATAGGCGGGGGCTTCGGCTTCGGCGGCGGCAAGGGCGCGGACACCGGGTTGGGGACCAGCAAGGACGGCGACGTGGCCGGCGGCGCGGGCAAGGAGCATGGCTCGTCCATCGCGGAAGGCGGCAACGGCTTTGGCATGGGCACGCCGGTGGTGGTGGCGGCTCGCGGCAGTGACGGCTCGACGACGCAGAGCGCCATCAGCGCGGGGACGGTCGTGATCCACGATGAGGTCGCACAGCAGGACTTGACGGGGATGACAGCGGCTCAAACGATCGCCGCGCTGAATCGCGACACTTCGTCGGATACGTTGAATGCGCTCAAGCCGATCTTCGACAAGGAGAAGATCGAGGCGGGGTTCGAGATTGCTTCGGAGGCCAGCCGGCAGGCGGGGCAGTTCCTGACGAATCGGGCCAGAGAGACCAAGGCGCTGGAAGACGCGCTGAAGAACGAGCCCGAGGGCCCGCGCCGGGCGCAACTGGAACAAGCGTATGAGGATGCCAAGAAATGGCAGCCCGGCGGCGAGAACCGCCGCTGGCTGACCGCAATCATGGGAGCCGCAACCGGCAATGTGACTGGCACGGCCGGGGACGCGATCCAGGCGGCCGCAGTCAATTATCTGCAAGGCCTGGCCGGGTCCGAGGTGAAGAAAATCGTCTCGGCATTGGGCGAAGGCCCAAAGGCCGAGACGGCTCGCGCCGCCATGCACGCGATCGTGGGCTGCGTGGGCGCGGCAGGCAAAGGCAGTGATTGCGGCGCTGGCGCGCTGGGGGCGGGTTCCGGGGCTGTACTGAATGCGCTGTTTGCTGGCGATGCTTCAAAGATGACGCCGGAAGAGAAGGAGCAACGCAGCAATCTGGTGCGGTCGCTGGTGGCAGGAATCTCGACGGCGGCGGGCGCCGATGCGGTGGTCGCCACCCATTCGGCGGCGTTGGAGACGGAGAACAATCATCTGACTGTCTTGCAGCATGAGGCGCGTATCCGCGAGTCGATGCAGTGCAAGGACGCCGCGTGCCAGGATGAGGTAAGGGATCGATACGCTGATCTCAGCAAGAAGCAGCGTGCCGAGCTAGTGAATTGTGAAGGCTCCGAGTGCACGCAGAGTGCGCAGAAGCTGGCAGCCCTGGCCGCCAGCTACGACGCGCGCGCAAGCGAGCTACTGGAGAAAAGCCGGCGGGAAGGCGGTCTGAGCGAGGCGGACCGAGAGGAATTGAAGGCCGTCAAGGGCATGAGCCTGCTCATCCAGAGCGACCATAACGAGGTGTTGCGGCACGCAATTTTATCGGGCTCGGAAGAGGCAAAGAAGGAAGCGTGGAATAGCATTGCCACGGAAGGAGCGCTTGGAGCTGCCGCGGTCGCTGGCGGCATTAAGAGAGGAAACGGAGGCTCACCCCTTACCTCCTCCGGACGGCAGACCGCCGCCCAACTTGAAGCGAGCATACATCGTTTGCCTCCTGGGGAAAGGGTTGCGCTTATTAAGAACGCGGTAGCAAAGGTGGTCAGGGAAAACGGAATGGTCAAGGACAGTAAGCTCTCGAAAATTAATGGGCGAGACGTGTATAGGTCAAAAGACGGAAACCTATATGCGTTGGATACTCAGCATGCGAGTTTTGAGAGGCTTGATGCGAAGAGCGGAAAACACCTGGGCGAGGTAGATTTCAATTTTGAAATGATAAGTCCGGCAGATCAAACCGGTAGGCACGATTTGAAGGTGAAATAATATGAATTCAATGATTAAGTTGGTGGATTTTAGGGGGGATGCCCTCTACCGAGGGAATGTTCTTAGAATGCCCGCAAAGTTCCCATATGAAGATTATGTTGATTTTATGATTTTTATGACTAAAGCGGCAGATAGGCCGCATGGTCTGATTGTGACGTCTGGCTATAAGGCGGGATTGGTACTGGTTTATCTGCCCAAAGAATGCGGATATTCGGAAGGGGGGGTTTCCAGGGATTGGATAATATCTAATTGGGATAAGTGGGTTTATCCTGACTGCAACGTAAAGGATGTGTATTTGATAGAGGGCTACGTTGGGACTCCTCCGTAAGAAGAGTGATTGAAGACTCCAGGCCCGAGTTCAGTCACGACGAGAACATCGCTTGGCACCTGCCTCGGGCGTGAAACTGCCTATTCGAAGACCACGGCGGGGCGTATGAGGTTAACGGGCTACTGGAGACGCCGTGAATACTGCCGGGAGGTACGGGTGCCGGGCTATCGGGGGATCGGCGACAGGTTGGCGGGGACCCAGACATATGAACCGGCCAAGAAGAAGCGACGCGGCAATCTGCTGCAGTCCAATCGAAATAAGAAGGTTGGTTAATTTTCGTGGAAAGGGGAAATAAATTAATTTTTGGCAATCCTTGCGAATTTGCTGTGTTGATTGAATATGTTCCGGAATGGAGCAATAAAACCTATATGAACGGGTTATTCCATTTCATACTGGATGGAAAAATGTTTCCGGAAGAACTGGAGAATTCATCATTAGGTGTCGATCTTCTCGATTTTTTGGAGGGTAGTGCATTAGTTTCGTTGCCGGAAAATTGCGAAATTATCAATATGAGTAAAGAGGATGCCTTCAATTTAATGCTCGGATTGGCATATCCGGACTATCGTGATGATATCGATGATCCGAATGATTTTGATAATTTTTATTTGTATAAAGCGTCAACGAAAATATTGAAGACCCTGGGAGTTATGTCTTCTGCGTGACATGCGGTGATGTTGCTCGAATAATCGGTGCGAAAAAGAATAGGCTACAACTAGGTTTGGATGGAGAAAATTTCTGGGAAAGGATTCCAAATCCCGAGATGGTTGAGGTGTTTATGAGCGTTGATGCGGTTAAGGAAATCGTGAAGAAAATCAGGGAATATGATTTGTCAACGCGAAAAAAAGAGTATGAAATTGATTTCTTCAACGATCCCGGTCGGGGCGGATTCTGCCTGATTTTTTAAGAATTAAGGCTTTTCGTCCTATTCTGGGTAAGCCGCCTATGTGATCCCATATAGCCCAAGCCGAGTGCAGGGGCGAACGCATCGAGCAGGACACGCGCAATCGCCGCGAACTCGTCCGCCAGATCAAGCAATTCAATCGACAAGGCGGGTGGCGTCAGCATCAAGCTCAGCCTGGGCGCCAGCAAGAGCAGCAGCACGACCGATCGCAGCACGGTCACCGCCTTCGCCTCGACGGTGGCGGCCGGCATACTGCTGCGCGCCGCGCGCAATGCGGTCGAGCAGAAGACGGTCAGCAAGAGCAGCAGCGCCAGCATCGGCATCGGTTACTCGACCGGCGGGCAGCAGAACGGCTTCACGCTTGAACTGGGCGCATCGCTCGGCCGCGGCAAGGCCGAAGGCACGGACGAAAGCTGGACCAACAGCCAAGTCACGGCCGGCAACGTGCTGGCCCTCCGGTCAGGAGGCGACACCACGCTCAAGGGGGCGACGGGCCAAGCCAGCCAGGTCGTCGCGTCGGTGGGGGGCGATCTGCTGCTGGAGAGCCTGCAGGACAGCAGCAAGTACGCCTCCGGCAACAAGAGCGCCGGCATCGGTGTGAGCCTGTGCATCCCGCCCTACTGCGCGGGATCGAGCAGCGTCTCGGCCAACGCCAGCACGGGCAAGGTCAACAGCGACTTCCAATCGGTCACGGAACAGACAGGTTTGCGCGCGGGCGATGGCGGCTTTCAGATCGACGTCCAGCACAACACCAAACTGATTGGCAGCGTCATCGCCGGTAGCGACCGTGCGATCGCCGATGGCCTGAACCAGCTTGGCACCGGCACGCTGGTCACCAAGGACATCAGCAACCGTGCCACCTACAGCGGCAGCCAGGTATCGATAGGCGGGGGCTTCGGCTTCGGCGGCGGCAAGGGCGCGGACGCCGGGTTGGGGACCAGCAAGGACGGCGACGTGGCCGGCGGCGCGGGCAAGGAGCATGGCTCGTCCATCGCGGAAGGCGGCAACGGCTTTGGCATGGGCACGCCGGTGGTGGTGGCGGCTCGCGGCAGTGACGGCTCGACGACGCAGAGCGCCATCAGCGCGGGGACGGTCGTGATCCACGATGAGGTCGCACAGCAGGACTTGACGGGGATGACAGCGGCTCAAACGATCGCCGCGCTGAATCGCGACACTTCGTCGGATACGTTGAATGCGCTCAAGCCGATCTTCGACAAGGAGAAGATCGAGGCGGGGTTCGAGATCGCGTCAGAAGCGCAGAAGCAGGTCGGGCAGTTCCTGGCGACTCGGGCCAGGGAAGCGGAGGCGCTGGAAGATGCGCTGGATAAGGAGCCCGAAGGTGAGCGCCGGAAGCAATTGGAACTGGCCTATGCGGATGCCAAGAAATGGCAGCCGGGTGGAGAAAACCGTCGCTGGCTGACCGCGATCGTGGGAGCCGTGAGTGGCAATGTGATGGGTGCCGCCGGCGACGTGGTCAAAGCTGCCGCAGTCAACTATTTGCAAGGGCTGGGGGCTACACAGGTCAAAGAGCTCGTTGCGCAGATGGAGCCCGGCCCGAAGGGTGAGGCCGCGCGTGCAGCGCTGCACGCGATCGTGGGATGCGCGGGCGCTGCGAGCACGGGCGCCAGTTGCTCGGCGGGTGCGCTCGGAGCCGGAATAGGGTCTGTGCTCAACGCCCTGCTCGATGAGGATGGCAAGAAGCTCAATCCGACAGAGAAGGAACAACGCAGCAATCTGGTGCAGTCGTTGGTGGCAGGGATCTCGACGGCAGCGGGTGCCGATGCGGTGGTCGCTACCCATTCGGCGGCGTTGGAGACGGAGAACAATCATCTGACCGTCTTGCAGCACGAGGCGCGTATCCGCGAGTGGATGCAGTGCAAGGACGCTGCTTGCCGGGATGAGGTGAGGGATCGGTACGCCGATCTCAGCAGAAAGCAGCGTGCCGAGCTAGCGGATTGTCAAGGCGCGGAGTGCACGAAGAATGCGCAGAAGTTGACGGAGTTGGCCGCTAGCTACGACGCGCGCGCAAGTGAGCTGCTGGAGAAAGGCCGACTAGATGGTGGTCTGAGCAAGGCGGACAGTGAGGAACTGGAGGCCGTCAGGGGCATGAGCCTGCTCATCCTGAGCGACCGTAATGAGGTGTTGCTGCGGGCGATCCTATCGGGCTCGGAAGAGGCGAGGAAGGAAGCGTGGAATAGCATTGCCAGGGAAGGAGCGCTTGGGGCTGCTGCGGTTGTGGGTGTGCATGGCCGCGCGGTGCCCCGTTTGACCTACGAAGCTGCGTCTTATCATGGCAAGGTCGATACCGTCACTAAGAGTCGTGCGCCTGCTAATGGACAAGATGCACTGAACACGTCAGTTCAAGTGAAGCAGACGTCGATGCGCCGGATTGGGATCGACTACAAAACAAGAGAATTCGTTGTGTTTGACGAAACTAAAAACTCCGTTTATCACGGCCACGTCCGTTCTTGGAACAATCTCCATCCAGATATGCAAAAGGCGTTAACGCGAGCGGGAATGGTGAATCGAAATGGGAGAATCCTTATTGACGGTGGAAAAAAATGAAATATGTATCCCCAAGGCCTTTTCTACGTACGTCCGCAGAAGATGCGCTCGCATCGGCTGACGTCAATGTCATTTGTGAGGCATTGGTTTCAATCGCATTTGGCTCGCCTGACTGGAGATGGGCTCAAGATACATGTCTCTCGTTCCTCCGCAATGAAAATCCAGTCCTCAGGAGGCTAGCCGCTACATGTCTCGGACACATCGCGAGGATTCACGGGCAGCTCGACAAGGAAGTGGTGGTTTTTGCTCTCGGAGAGTGCCTCCAAGACGCTGAGATGGCCGGTCAAGTTGAGGACGCCCTTGATGATGTTCGCCTTTTTGTGCCGTGATGAACGACGCTGGGTTCGTACTGGTGCGATCCCCACCTGCGGTCGCTTGTACGCGAAGGTGGGCGCGATCGATACGAATACCGCCATTCGCAAGATGTTCGGCGACGTCCTGGCGCGTGCCTTGGCTGCCCCGGAAAGACGCGTCGCGGTCATCATCCGGCGATTGCCCAAGGTATCGCCCCCCCTATCGGGGCGTCAAAGCACGCGATGAAAGCGGATGCGGATTCAGCGGGCGATTGCGCTGAAGCCAAGTCACGGGTTCAATCTGGAATCCATCCCCGCTGCCTCTACCCCGTGCTCCATGCCAACCCGCGACCGCCTCAAAACCTGGGCCAGACGCATCAAGCGCGACGGCCTGACCCTGTGGTTCGCCGGCAAGCACCCCCGCACGCCATGGCACGCCAAGGCGCTTGGCGTGTTCGTGGTGGCCTACGCCCTCAGCCCGATCGACCTGATTCCCGACTTCATCCCGGTGCTGGGTTATCTGGATGACGTGCTGTTGCTGCCGGGCCTGATCTGGTTGGCCATCAAGCTGTTGCCGCCCGATGTTCTACAGGAATGCCGCAACCAGGCGGACGCGTGGATGGACGCAAAGCGCGAAAAGCCGCGCAGTCTGGTGGGGGCCGTGGTGATCGTGGCGTTGTGGGTGGCGGTGGTGGTGGCGATCGGTTACTGGCTATGGCGCTGACGCGGCGCCCGGTTCAATCTTCCAGAAACCCGAGTGTGCGCAGTTCCTGGATTGCGCCCAGCTCTTCATCGCGCCGCTTCTTCGGCGCGCCCATCGACGCGGTCAGCAGCATGGCCGGCTTGTCGGATTCATCGAAGCCGCGCAACACGCTGTCGGCAACGGGAAACGCCTTCGCGAAGCTGGCATCCAACACCTGTTGGCCTCGATAGCGGCCGCGCTTGTCCAGGATCACCTGCGTTTGGGGATCGCGCTTGATCAGGTGCAGCGGCACGGCCTCGCAGCGCAGTCCCAGCAGTTTGGCTTCGCTGATATCCAGCGCCCAGTCGGTCTCGGCGTAGAACGCGGCGCGGGCGGTCTCGAATTGCCGCAGGCGATCCGCGTCTTTGCAGAACGCTTCGGGCGTCAGGTTCAAGTTGATCTTGCCGATCTTGCCCTTCAGCGTGACCCGGCGCAAGAACGAGGCCCACACCAGCAGGATGGGGTTGGTGGACAGGTCCTCGACCACCACGTCCTCGAACAGGCACGGCTTGATCTCGGAATTCACGACGCGGCAATTCGACAGGCGCACGTTCTGCACGCGCGACATGCGCTGTGGATACTTCACCATCGACAGGCTGCAATTGTCGAAGGCGCAGTCGTGCAGGTGCAGGCCGTGGAAATGCGTGTTGCCCTTGTCCAGGGCCATCCGGAATTCCTGGCCTTCGATCTTTTGCATGGCTGGTGCGCGTCAGTTGCGGCTGGCGGTGGCCAGGCGCAGCGCCAGCGCCAGGAACACGGACCCCAGCGCGTACTGCGGCCAGCGCGACACGCGCTGGCGGCCGGCCCAGCGCCGGCTGAGCTGGTGCGCGGCGAGGATGACGGCGCCGTTGATGGCCAGGCCAATGACGTTGAGGATGGTCGCCAGCACCAGGATCTGCACGGCGACGGAGCCGTCCTGCGGCCGGATGAACTGCGGGAACAGCGCCAGCACGAACAGCGCCATCTTGGGGTTGAGCAGGTTGGTCAGCAGGCCCTGCATGAAGACCTCGCGCACCGGCGAGCGGGTCCTGCCGGCGTCGGGCATGTGTTGCACCGGCCGCGAGCGGAAGGTGCGCACGGCCAGGTACAGCAGGTAGAGGGCGCCGGCGAAGCGCACCACGTCGTAGGCCATGGGCACCGCCACGAACAGTTGCGACAGGCCGAAGGCCGCCAGCAGCGCATGGCAATAGGTGCCGGCCTGGATGCCGGCCAGCGAGGCGAAGCCGGCGGCGCGGCCCTGGGCGGCGCTGCGCGAGGCGATCAGCAGCATGTCGGGGCCGGGGGGCATGGCCAGGGCGACGCAGGCGCCGCTGAAAAGGACGAGGGTGGCGGGGTCAAGCATGGTCGGGGTCCGGATAGGGTCAGGTCAGCAGCGCCAGGGCGTCGTCCAGCGACAGCACCGTGGTGCGCGATTCGAAGGCGGTGGCGAACAGGTGTTCGTGCACGATCGGGTCGGGATCGTAGCAGCAGTCCTTGACGGTCAGGAGGCGGTAGTCGGCGTCGCTGGCATGGGCGATGGACGACAGCATGACGCCGGTGGACGCGACGCCGACCATGATCAGCGTGTCGATGCCCTGGGCCGACAGCCGCGGCTGCAGGTCGGTGCCGAAGAAGACGCTGGCGCGGTGGGCTAGGATGATGGGTTCGTCGTCGCGCCGGCCGAGCTCGGGCGAGACCTGGTCGTGCACGAAGCGGCCCAGCTGCCGGATGCCCTGCCCGTTTTTGTTGAGCGGGCTGACTTCCGGATAGCCCGGGCTGAAATGGAGCTTGGCGAAATAGACGGCGACGCCGGCCTGCCGGGCGGCGTCGCACAGCCGCCGCGTGTTGGCGAGCAGCGTGGGGGCGACCGACGGGAACAGGTCCATGATGTCGGTCTGGTAGTGCATGACCAGCAGGGCGCTGCGCGCCGGAGTGATAGCCAGGGGCTGGGAGGTCATGTTCCGCTCCGGAAAGGGGACTGCACGACCCGCCAGTGTAGCCGCTGGCGAGGGCCGGTTTGCCGTCGGCGCCCGCTGTGCCGGCGCCTGTTCGCCGCCGGCGTCCGCCGCTGTCGGGCGGGTGCTTGGGCCCCGCGCGGTGGCGCCCTACTTCTCGGCGTACTTCTTGCTGGCCGTGTCGTAGACGTAGGTGGCCATGTCGGCGGCGCCGACCTGGCGCGTCTTGCCGGGGCCCGAAATCTCGGTGCCGCTGGGCGTGACGGTCAGGCGCGGCATGTCGCTACCGCTCTGGGCGACGAAGGCCAGCTTGCCGGTCTTGGACACGCACGGCATGACGTCGCCGTCGGCGCAGGCGGCGCTGTTGTCGTCGCCCGTGATGATGCTGCCGACGTAGCTCCAGACGTTTTCCTTGATGTCATCGCGCGGGCCGATGTTGAAGACGAACAGCGCGTAGCCCTCGAAGCTGGTGCCGTTGTCGAAGCCTTGCGTGGGCACCGCCAGCACCAGCTTGCCGGCGGGCGTGCGGTATTCGACCGGCTTGCGGCGGGTGTCGATGGCCTCGGGCCGTTCGTAGGCGCCGAACATGCCGATGGTGTGCTCCATGCCGCGGAATTGCCAGGGGCGCTCGGCGGTGGAGCCGGTCAGGGTGAAGGTGGACTCGGCCAGGTTGACCTGGGTTTCCGGGCCGACCTCGTCCTCGCCGGGCTTGCCGTATTTCTCGCGGGTGTCCCAGGCGAAGCCGGTGAAGTACTGCGTGCCGCCCAGTTCGAAGGCGTGGCCGAACCAGTAGGTGGCGACGCTGCCGTTGGCCACTTCGTACGAGTCGGCGCCCTTGCCGTCGATCTGGTAGATGTAATAGAGCACGGTGGCCGCGTCGGGCGGCGTCACTGTGGTGGCGGCGCCCTGGGCGGCGTCCAGGCGCGGCGCGGTGGCGGCGGGCTCGGCGGCGAGGACGGCCGGGCTGAACGCGGCGGCCAGGGCGGACACCAGGAGCGTGGCGATGGCCGTGCGCAGCGGCTGGCCGCGGGAGGGGGACGTGGAGCGGGCTTTCTGCATGGATGTCATCGGTTGGACAATCTTGTGGTGGGCTTCCGGTAAAAGAGCCACGTGTTCGTCTGTCTCGAGAGGGAACCGTTGTCGCCCAGGCGCTGGCCTGGCATCGTCCGCGGTCCCGCTGGCGGGATGTCGCCTCGTGCGGCGCCATGTTAGTGGGGCCGGGTGGCATGCGCCGGACAACTATTTGCCAATTGTGTCGGACTGCAAGATTCGCGGCGATTCCGACGTTCCCCCTTACCTGCCCGTCTGATCCGCCCCACCCGTGCCACCGCTTCCTCCTAGAATGGCGCTTTCGGGCCGAGGGCCCACCGCCGCGTCACCGCAGAAGGATTCGCCGATGGATATCACCCCGTTCCCTTCGGACCAGGATGCCCTGCGTCGCTCGCTCGACGCCACCGATTTGCCTGCCGGGGTGATCGCCCGGCTGCTGGAACAGGCGCGTCCCGCGCTGGCGCTGGCGACCACCGCCAGCGATGAGGATGCGATTCCCCTGGGCGCGAGCAAGATCGGCGGACGCCCCGATCTGCCGGCCGGCATGGCCTGGCCCACGCGCCCCGCCTATCCGGACGCGCGCGAGCGCGCGGCTGGCCATCGCAAGGAAGCCGACCGCCTGCTGGCGGACTCAAAGAAAAAGGGATCATGGATGACGCCGGCGCAGGGCGAACGTTTCAGCGCCGACGCCCGCGCCCGGGCGGATGCGGTGGAGACGACGTTTCCGCTGACCTTCCTGGGCCAATTCGATCTGGCCACCCTGTCGGGCGCGCCGGGATTCGACGCCGCGTTGCCGCGCGAGGGCCGTCTGCTGGTGTTCTACGACTTTCTGGAGCAGGCGGAGAGTTTCGCGCCCGCGGCTTCAGTGGGCTGGCGCGTGCTGTGGGACAGCACGCCCGCCGGGATGCTGGCGCGGGCGCCGGCGCCCGCGCAGCTCGTCGCGTTGTCGGATGAGGAATGGACCTGCGTGTTTCCGGGCGCGCCGGTGGCGGCGCGCACCGTGTTGACGCCGATCGGCGTGGATGATGCGGGCTGGGACGCGTTCAAGCGGGACGACGACGATCTCTACGACAGCTACCAGGATTGGCGCTCGCAGTTCGGGACGCCCGACATGGACGGCCGCGACAATCATCAGCTTGGCGGCCATCCGCAGTCCTTGCAGAACGGCATGCAGGCGACCTGTCAGCTGGTGTCGCATGGTCTGGACTGCGGCGGCAGCGAGGTCTGGCGCAGCGAAGCCGCGCAGGCCTTGCTGCCGGGGGCGCGGGACTGGCGGCTGGTGTTGCAGATCGGCGCGGATCCGCATGCCGGCATTCCGCAGCCCGGTGCCTACTACGTGCTGATGCGCGAGCAGGATCTCACGGCGCGCCGGTTCGATCTGGCGCGTGTCACGTACCAATGCGACTAGCGTGATGCTGTGGCCAGGCCCGGGCGGGCGACACACACCGGGCCGCGCGCTTCAATCCGGCGGATCGCGATCCGCCAGCGCCGCCGCCTGCTCGCGCAGCACGAATTTCTGGATCTTGCCGGTCGAGGTCTTGGGCAAGGCGCCGAACACCACGGTGCGCGGCGTCTTGAAGCGCGCCAGGTGTTCGCGGCAATAGGCGATCAGGTCGTCGGCGCCGCACGCCGCGCCCTCTTTCAGCGTGACGAAGGCGCACGGCGTTTCGCCCCACACCGCGTCCGGACGCGCCACCACGGCGGCCTCCAGCACGTCGGGGTGGCGGTACAGCACGCTTTCGATTTCCACGGTCGAGATGTTCTCGCCGCCCGAGATGATGATGTCCTTGGCGCGGTCCTTGATCTCGATGTAGCCGTCGGGATGCACCACCGCCAGGTCGCCGGAATGGAACCAGCCGCCGGCGAAGGCCTCGGCGGTGGCGTCCGGGTTGTGCAGGTAGCCCTTCATCAGCGTATTGCCTCGCAGCATGATCTCGCCCAGCGTGGCGCCGTCGGCCGGCACGGGGCGCAGGTCGGCGTCCATCACCCGCACCGCTTCGACGTTGAGCTTGCGCACGCCGATGCGGGCCTTGAGCGCAGCGCGCTCGGCCAGGGGGCGGTCGTCCCATTCGTCGTGCCAGGCGCAGCTGATCGACGGGCCGTAGGTCTCGGTCAGGCCGTACAGGTGCGTGACGCCCACGCCCAGCTGTTCCATCGCTTCGATGATGGCGGCGGGCGGCGCGGCGCCGCCGGTCATGGCCTGCACGCGGTGCGTGGCGCGGTGGCGGACCTCGGCGGGGGCGTTGACCAGCATGTTCAGCACCACCGGGGCGGCGCAGAAGAAGCCGACCCGGTGGCGGCGGATGGCCTCGAAGATGGCGGCCGGCTCCACGCGCCGCAGGCAGACGTTGGTGCCGGCCAGCGCCGCCATGGTCCACGGGAAGCACCAGCCGTTGCAGTGGAACATGGGCAGCGTCCACAGGTAGACCGCGTGCGGCGGCATGCCGCAGGCCAGGACGTTGCCGGTGGCGTTGAGGTAGGCGCCGCGATGGTGGTAGAGCACACCCTTGGGGTTGCCGGTGGTGCCCGAGGTGTAGTTCAGGCAGAGGTTGTCCCATTCGTCTTGCGGCTCTTGCCAGGGGGCGTCGGCGGGTTGCGCGGCGAGCCAGGCTTCGTATTCCGCGTCGCCCAGGTCGCCGTGCGGGCCGGCGTATTCGCTGTCCTCGATGCGCACGGTGCGCGGTGGCGTGCGCAGGTGGCCCAGCACCTCGCGCACCAGGGCGGCGTATTCGCTGTCGTAGAGCAGCACGGTGGCGCCGCCGTGTTGCAGGATGAACGCCAGCGTGCGCGCGTCCAGACGGGTGTTGAGCGCGTTCAGCACCGCGCCGGCCATCGGCACGCCGAAGTGCGCTTCGTACAGGGCCGGCGTGTTGGGCGCGAGCACCGCCACCACGTCGCCACGACGCACGCCCCAGGCGGTGAGCGCCGCTGCCATGCGGCGGCAGCGTTGGTCGGTGACGCGCCAGCTTTGGCTGCGGTCGCCGTGCAGCAGCGCAGCGCGTTCCGGGTAGACGGCGGCGGCCCATTGCAGGAAGCCCAGCGGCGTCAGCGGCTGGTGGTTGGCGGCGTTGCGCGGCAGCGCGTCGGCGGACGGTGGGGGCATGATGCGCTCCTAGTGGCCGGCGGCGGCCAGGCGTGCGGACTCGCGTTGCGCGGCCTGCCAGCCCAGCGCGGCCAGCGGTTCGACGCGCGCGCCCATCTCGAGCGCATCCGTGGCGGCGGCGTTGCCGGCGCGGGCGCGGGCGTACACGCCTTGCAGGATGGCGGCGATGCGAAAGAAGCTGTAGGCCAGGTAGAAGTCCCAATTCGGCGGCGGCGCGATGCCGCGCGCTTCGCAATAGGCGCGCACGAAATCCGCTTCGTCGGGAATGCCCAGCGCCGCCAGGTCCAGGCCGGCGATGCCGCGCCACAAGGCCGGCGGGATGCGCCAGCACATGCAGTGATAGGCCAGGTCCGCCAGCGGATGGCCCAGCGTCGACAGCTCCCAGTCCAGCAGCGCGATGGCGCGCGGCGCGTCGGGCGCGAACACCAGGTTGTCGATGCGGTAGTCGCCATGCACCAGGCGGGTCTGGTCGTCATGCGGCAGGTGTTGTGGCAGCCAGTCGATCAGCGCGTCCATGGCGCTGATCGATGTGGTCTCGGTGTCGCGGTACTGGCGGGTCCAGCGCGCCACCTGCCGCGCGAAGTAGTCGCCGGCCTTGCCGTAGTCCGTCAGCCCGACGGCAGCCGGCTCCACCGCGTGCAGCGCGGCCAGCACGCGGCCGGTCTCGGCATACAGCGCGGCGCGTTCGCCGGGCGCCAGGCCCGGCAGCGCCGGGTCCATGAACACGCGGCCGCGGGCGTAGCTCATCAGGTAGAACGGCGTGCCGATGATGGCGGGATCGGCGCAGTAGTGCAGCATGGCCGGCACGGGCACGGCGGTGCCGGCCAGCGCGGCCATGACGCGGTACTCGCGGTCGACGGCGTGGGCCGACGGCAGCAGCGTGCCGGGCGGCTGCTTGCGCAGCACGCGCGCGCCGCTGGCGTCTTCCAGCAGGTAGGTCGGATTGGACTGGCCGCCCGTCAAGGCCCGCGCGCGCAGGCCGTCGGCGTTGCCCAGGCCCTGGGCCGACAGGTAGGCGGCCAGGGCGGGCAGCCAGTCGGGGGCGGCGTGGGTGGCCGGATCGGGCGCGTTCATACCAGCGCCTTGCGCGGGGCGTCCGCATCGTCCCACTGCCAGAACGCATCGCCCTGGTCCATCAGGTAGCGCGCCAGCACCATCTTGTGGACTTCGGAGGCGCCGTCCACCAGCCGCGCCTGGCGCGCGTAGCGGTAGATCCATTCCAGCGGCGTGTCCTTGGAATAGCCGCGCGCGCCGTTCAGTTGCAGGGCGGTGTCGACCACCTTGTGCAGGGTTTCCGACACGACGATCTTGGCCATGGAGATCTCCTTGCGCGCGAAGTCGCCCTGGTCCAGCCGCGCGGCGGCGCGCATGGTCAGCAGGCGGCCGATCTCGATCTGCATGGCGGCGTCGCCCAGCAGCCATTGCACGCCTTCGCGGTCGGCCAGCTTCTGGCCGAAGCTGCTGCGTTCGCCGACGTAGTCCACCGCCACCGCCATGGCGCGCCGCGCCAGGCCAAGCCAGCGCATGCAGTGCGTCAGGCGCGCCGGGCCGAGGCGGATCTGCGTCAGCTTGAGGCCGTCGCCCACTTCCATCAGGCGGTTTTCGTCGGGGATTTCGAGACCGTCGAATTCCAGTTCGCAATGGCCGCCGTGTTCTTCCGGGCCCATGATGGGGATGCGGCGCACGATGCGCCAGCCGGGCTGGTCGGCGTCGAACAGGAAGGCCGACAGGCCCTTGCGGGCGTCGTCCGAGGTGCGCGCGATCAGGATGAAATGCTGTGCCGCGCCAGCGCCGGTGATGAACCACTTGCGGCCGTGGATCAGCCACTTGTCGCCCTGGCGGGTGGCTGTGGTGCGCATCATCGACGGGTCCGAGCCGCTGCCCGGATTGGGTTCGGTCATCACGAAGGACGAGCGCACCTTGCCGTCGATGATGGGCTGCAGCCAGCGGTCCTGCTGGTCGGGCCGCGCCACCTGCGCCAGCACGCGCATGTTGCCGTCGTCGGGCGCGGCGGCGTTGAAGGCGGCCGGGCCGAAGATGGAGCGGTTCATTTCTTCGTAGCAGGCGGCCAGGCCCACCATCGGCAGGCCCTGGCCGCCGCGCTGGCGCGGCATCTGCAGCGCCCACAGGCCGGCCTCGCGGGCCTTGGCGCGGACGCGGTCCAGCAGGGCTCCGTCGATGTTCTCGTGGTCGTCGTAGTTGGCGCGGTCGGCTTCCAGCGGAATCAGCTCGCGGTCGACGAAGGCGCGCACGCGCTGGCGGTAGTCTTCCAGTTCGGGGGGCAGCGAAAAATCCATGGCGGGGTCTCCGGATGGGGATGCGGGTTCAGAGCGAGCTGGCCAGGTGGCCGCCGTCCACGTCGATGACGGCGCCCGTCATGTAGGCGGAGGCATCGGAGGCCAGCAGCAGCAAGGGGCCGTCCAGGTCCTGCGGGCGGCCCAGGCGGCGCTGCGGGATGCGCTTGACCAGGGCTTCGCCGGCGGGCGTGGCGAAGAAGTCGCGGTTCAGGTCGGTGCCGATGTAGCCGGGCGCCAGCGCGTTCACGCGGATGCCGTGGCGCGCCCATTCCAGCGCCAGCGCGCGGGTCAGGTGCAGCAGGCCGGCCTTGGCCGCGGTGTAGGCGGCCACGTGCGAGGCCACGCGCTGGCCCAGGATCGAGGCGATGTTGACGATGGCGCCGGGCCGGCCGTGGCCTTGGAAGTGGCGCGCGGCGCATTGGGCCACGCGCCATGCGCCGTTCAGGTTGACGTCGATCAGGCCGGTCCACTCGTCCTCGCTGATCTCCAGCGCCGGGCGCGTCATGGCGATGCCGGCGTTGTTGACGACGATGTCCACCGGACCCAGCGCCTGCTCCACCTGCGTGAACGCGGCCTGCACGCTATCCGGTTGAGTGACGTCCATGCCCGCGACGCAGGCCTGGCCGCCACCGGCGCGGATCTCCTGCGCCAGCGCCGCGCCCAATTCGGTCCTGCGGCCGCACAACGCCACGCGCGCGCCGGCCTCGGCCAGCCGCAGCGCGAAATGGCGGCCCAGGCCGCTGTAGGCGCCGGTGACCAGCGCGGTCTTGGATTTCAGGTCTTCAAACATCGGTGCGTCTCCTTTGTTTGCATGCCGGCGGCATCACGCCGCCTCGCGGGCCACGGACTGGCTGGCGGGATGAAGTTCCACCAGCGCGTCCACCGCCACCGCGCCCTGCCCCACGGCGCCGACCATCACCGGGTTGATGTCGATCGACGCCAGCCGCGGACCGGCCGCCAGCGTGTAATCGCCCAGCGCCACGGCCTGCCGCGCCAGCGCCTCGACGTCGGCCGGCGGATCGCCCCGCACGCCCTGCAGCAGCGCGCCGATGCGCAGGCCGCGCAGCTTCTCGACTACCTGCGCGGCGTCGAACGGCGGCATCAGCACCGCCACGTCGCGCAGCGCCTCGACGTACTTGCCGCCGCTGCCGATCATCACGACCGGCCCCAGCACCGGGTCCACCCGCGCGCCCAGCGCGCATTCGTGCAGGCCGCGCCGCATCCGCGCCACCAGCCAGGCGCCGTCTCGCACATCCAGCTTACCCAAGGTCTGGGCCTGATGGGCAAACGCCGTGCGCACCGCGGCCTCGTCGTTCAGCCCCAGCGCCACCAGTCCGTGCTCGGACTTGTGCGGCAGTTGCGCCGAGCAGGCCTTCAACGCCACCGGCGCGCCGATGCGGCGCCAGGCGGCAACGGCCTCGTCGGCCGTGCGGCAGACGGCGTGTTCGATCACCGCCAGCCCGTTGTCGGCCAGCAGCGCAAGGCTGGCCGCCTCGGACAGGAAGCCGCCCGTCGCGTCCGGCGCCGGATCGGCCGCCAGCGCGGCTTGCGGCGCCGGGATCACGCCGTCGCGTTCACGCAAGCGGCGCAGGCGCAACAGCGCCGACAGCGCATCCATCGCCTGGATCTCGTCGGCGTACACCGGCAGGCCGTGCGCGCGGAAGGTGGCGGCCACGTTGTCCTGCCAGGCCACCACCACCACCGGCTTGGATGCGGCCCGCGCGAAGCCGGCCGCATCCGTCGCGAACGAATCGACGTCGTAGCCGCGCCCCGCCACCGGAATGTCCAGCAGGAACATGTCGGCCGCCGGGTCGGCGCCGATCACGGGCAGCACCTGGCCGAACAGGCCATTGTTCGACAGCAGCGCGGCGGTGATGTCCACCGGGTTCACGGTGGTGGCATAGCCGGGCAGGCGCTCGGCCAGCGCCTGCTGGGTGGCATCGGCCAGCGGCGCGATCTCCAGGCCGCGCTCGGCGGCCGCGTCCGAGGCCAGCACGCAGCTGGCGCCGGAGTTGCTGACCACCACCACGCGCGGGCCTTGCGGCAAGGGGCTGCGCAGGGCCAGTTCGGCGTAGCGCACCAGTTCCTGCGGATCGCGCGCCCGCAGGATGCCGTGGTGTTCGAAGAACGCATCGACCGCGCGGTCCTCGTTGGCCAGCGCGCCGGTATGCGAGGCCGCGGCGCGCGCGCCGGCCTCGGAGCGGCCCGACTTGACCACGATCAGCGGCACGCCGCGCGCCCGCGCCAGCGCCGCCGTCTCGGCCAGGGGGCCGGCTTCGCGCAGCGATTCCAGGTACAGCAGCACGCAGCCGACTTCCGGATCGCGCAGCGTCGCGCAGGCCAGCTCGGCGACCGACACATCGGCCTCGTTGCCGGTGGCATGCACGTGACGCACGCCGATGCCGCGCTGGCGCAGCAGGCCATAGACCATCGCGCACATGCCGCCGCTCTGGCTGATGACCGCCACCGGCCCGTCGCCCGGCGCCACTTCCAGGAACATGGTGGAGAAGCTGGCGATGGCGCCGTTGCCGAAGTTGGCCAACCCCTGCGAGTTGGGGCCGACGATGCGCATGCCGGCGGCGCGGGCGCGCGCCGTCATCGCGTCCTGCAGGGCGCGGCCGGCCTCGCCGGTTTCCGAGAAGCCGGCCGAGATGACGATGGCCGCCGCCACGCCCAGCGCGGCGCAGTCATCCACCGCCCGCACCGCCTGCTCGCCCGCCACCGCCACGATCGCCAGGTCCGGCGCCGCCGGCAGCGCGGCCAGGCTGGGCCAGGCGCGCTCGCCCTGCACTTCGGCGCGTTGCGGGTTGATCGGGTACAGCGTGCCCGCATAGCCGTGGCGCCGCATGTAGTGGATCGGCCGGCCGCCGATCTTGTCCGGATTGTCGGAGGCGCCGACGATCGCGATCGAGGCCGGATCGAGCAGGCGCGCGAGGCTGGCGTCGCCGGTGGGTACAGAAGCCATGAAACTCCCCTGGGTAGGATGAAGGCGGGCGCGCGGGGTCAGTTGACCGTCGCGCCGGAAGTCTTGACCACGCCGGCCCATTTCTCGACCTCGACATCGAGGAAGCGCGCCGTGTCGGCGGGCGTCTTCCATGCCGGGGCGAAGCCCTGGGCGGCGAATTTCTGCTGGATGTCGGCGCGGCCCAGCACCTTCTGCAAGGCGCTGTTCAGGCGCTCCACCACCGACGCGGGCGTGCCGGCCGGCGCCAGCAGGCCGTTCCAGGCGGTGGCCTCGTAGCCGGGCAAGCCGGCTTCGGCCACGGTGGGCACGTTGGGCGCGGCCGGCGAACGCGCCGCGCCGGTCACGGCCAGGGCCTTGAGCTTGCCGCCGTTCACGTAGGGCATCGACGACAGCATGGTGTCGAACATGATGTCGGCCTGGCCGCCCATGACGTCGGTCAGCGCCGGCGCGCTGCCGCGATACGGCACGTGCACCATGCGCACGCCGGCCATGGCGCCGAACAGCTCCGCCGCCAGGTGGGTGGACTGGCCGTTGCCCGACGAGGCGAAGGTCAGTTTGCCCGGCGTGGACTTGGCCAGCGCGATCAGCTCGCGCACGTTGTTGGCGGGCAGGTCCGGCCGCGTCACGATCACCAGCGGGCCGCTGGTCAGCAGCGTCACCGGCGCGAAGCTCTTGCGGGTGTCGTAGTTCAGGTTCTTGAACAGCGACATGTTGATGGCGTGCGCCGTGGTCGCCAGCAGAAGCATGTAGCCGTCGGGCGCGGCCTTGGCCACCATGTCGGCGCCGATGTTGCCGCCGGCGCCGGAACGGTTGTCGACGATGATGGTCTGCTTCAGTTCGTCGCCCAGGCCCTGCGCGACCACGCGGGCCACGATGTCGGTGGGGCCGCCCGGCGGGTACGGCACCACCAGGGTGATGGGCTTGGTTGGCCAGTCCTGAGCGGCCGAGGCGGCGGCTGCCACCAGGGAAAGCGCGGCCAGGGCCGTGCGGCATGCTGCGATTGCGCGCATGATTGTCTCCTCCGTCGTGCGGATATGTTGTTTTGCTGGGGGGATGGTGTTGCCGGCGGCGCTTCAAGGCGGCCGGCGCGCCTCGAAACCGAGCAATAGGCGGCCGCCGATCGTGATCGCGCGGCCCTGGACCTGCTGGCTGATGGCGATGCCGGCATCGGCATGGCCCATCAGCACCGCGCCCTCGTCCAGGCGCGCCAGCACCAGCACGTAGGGCACGTGCGCGCGCCAGAAGGCGTCGGGCGCGCGGTGGATCTCGGTGCGCGCCAGCACTTCGCCAACGCCGCCGCTGCGTTGCCATGCAAGGCGGGTGCCGCCGCAATGGGCGCAGGCGTAGGGGCGCAGGGCCCACCAGGCGCCGCAGTCTTCGCAGCGTTGCAGGTCGAGCGGATCATGCGGGTTCATCGGCCAGCCTCCGCTTGTAATACCAGGCTGACGTGGGCGGACAGCACGCCGCCGTCCGCATGCACCAGCGCGCAGGTCGGCGCGCCGACTTGCCGCGTGCCCGCCCGCCCCGCCAGTTGCGTCCAGGCCTCGGCCACGTGCGCCATGCCACCCGCCACGCCGGAATGCCCGAACGACAGCAGGCCCCCGTGCGTGTTGAGCGGCAGCGGCCCGGCCGCATCGAAGTCGCCGCGCCGTGCGCGTGCGGCGGCGCCGCCGCGCGGCGCGAAACCCAGTTCTTCCAGCAGCATGGCCAGCGTGATGGTGAAGGAATCGTAGATGCCCAGGTAGTCGACCCGGTCCTGGCCGATGCCGGCGTCGGCATAGGCCAGCTTGAGCGCGGGCGCCGCGCCGGTGTCGAGGATGTCGCGCAGCGCCGACAGGTGCTGGTGGCGGTGCGCCTGCCCGGCGCCGCTGATGCGCACTGGCCCTTCGTCCGCGCCCACCACCAGGGCCACCGCGCCGTCGGAGATCGGGCAGCAGTCCAGCAGGTGCAGCGGCGTGGCGATGGGCCGGGACGCCAGCACCTGGTCCACGCCGATGGCCTCGCTCAGGTGCGCATGGGGGTGGCTGGCGGCATGGCGCCGCATCAGCGCGGCGAACTCGGCCAGGTCCTCGCGCCGGGTGCCGGTCTGGTGCATGTAGGCGGACGCCAGCAGCGCGTAATAGGCCGGCACCGAGGCGCCGTTGGGCACTTCGGTATCGGCCTCGCCGACCTGGGCCAAGGTCTGGATGGAGGCATCGACGGCCTGGCCGGTCAGGCGGTTCTCGCCGGCCACCACCAGCACGCGGCGGCAGCGTCCGGCGCGCACCAGTTCGCGCGCCAGCATCACCATGGCCGCGCCGGTGGCGCCGCCCATCTGCATGCCGTGCGCGTAGTGCGGTTCCAGGCCCAGTTTCTCGCTGAGCAGCGTGGCCAGCATCAGGTGCGGGAAGGTGGTGGCGTAGCCGCACAGCACGCCGTCGATGTCGCCGCGCCGCAGGCCGGACTGCGCCAGCGCGGCGTTGGCGGCCTCGGCCATCAGGTCCAGGGCCGAGCGGCCCTCGTGACGGCCGAAGCGCGTGGTGGCCGCGGCTAGCAGGTAGGCGTGGTGCAGATCAGGCATGGGGCATCCAGGCGCGTTCGATGGCGCGGGCTTCGGCCGCCAGGGCCTGGGCCAGTTCCTCTTCGCGCGATTCGACGCGCTCGCTCAGGGCCGCCACGCTCAGCGCGGCGATGGCGCGGCCGCTGGGGCCGCGCACGGCCACGCCCAGGCCGCCCATCTTTTCCACCACCACGTCCAGCAGCATGGCATGGCCAAGCTTGCGGGCGCGCGCCGTCATCTGTTCCATCAGGCGCGCCGGATAGCGCGGGTAGCGTTCCTGCAGCCGTTGGTGCACCGGCGGCAGCACCGCCTGCGCCTCACTGTCGTCCATGGCCGCCAGCAGCGCCAGGCTGCCGGCGCCGATGCCGAGCGGTCGGCGGCTGCCGACCTCCAGGTAGTTGGCGCGGATCGGATAGTCGCCGAAGCACAGGTCCAGGCAGACGGATTCCCAGCCGGTCGGCATCGACAGGATGACGGTGTCGCCGAACTTGCGCGCCAGACGGATCAGCGCGGGCCGCGCCAGGGCGCGCAGGTCGAGGCCGTCGACCATCGCATGGTGCATGGCGTAGACCTGCGGCCCCAGCATGTAGTGCTTGCTGACCGGGTCTCGCTCCACGAAACCCTCGGCTTCCAGGTCCTTCAGGATGCGCAGCGCGGTGGACACGTCCAGCTGCGCCGCCTGGGCGATATCGGTCAGGCGCTGGACGCGCCGGCTCGACAGGCTGGCGAGGACGCGGCAGACCTTTTTCGTCGCAGAAACAAGGCTTGTATCCGGTGAAGACATGGCAGCGGCAGGACCCGATGGCTGAACATGGTCACAAGATAGGCAGGGTCGCGGAGTGGGTAAAGTTGCGTCGCAACAAATTATCGCCTGGCGAAAGTCGCCAGGTGGCGGGGTGAGCGGCGCGAGCTCAGGCCGGTTCGGATTCGGGATGCAGCGTGCGTAGCTTGCGCAGCTCCGGGAACCAGTGCATCCACAGCCCCGCCACCGCAATCGTGCCCAGGCCGCCCACCACCACCGCCGGCACCGCGCCCAGCAGCGCCGCCATCACGCCGGATTCGAATTCCCCCAGCTGGTTGGAGGCGCCGACGAACAGCGTGTTGACCGCGCTGACGCGGCCCAGCATGTGGTCGGGCGTGTTCAGCTGCACCAGCGACGAGCGCACCACCACGCTGATGGCGTCGGCGGCGCCCAGCACCACCAGCGCGCCCACCGACAGCGGGATCGAGGTCGACAGCCCGAACACGGTGGTGGCCAGGCCGAACAGGATCAGCGCGCCGAACAGCAGGCGGCCGACGTGCTCGCCCAGGCTCAGGCGCGCCAGCGTCAGCGACATCAGCATGGCGCCGCAGGCCGGCGCGGCGCGCAGCGCGCCCAGGGCCCAGGGGCCGGCGTGCAGGATGTCCTTGGCGAAGATCGGCAGCAGCGCGGTGGCCCCGCCCAGCAGCACCGCGAACAGGTCCAGCGACAGCGTGCCCAGCAGGATGCGGCGCTGGAAGATGAAGGTGATGCCGGCGAACAGCGTGCGCCAGGTGGTCGGTTCCCGGCGCGGCGGGGCGCGGTCGATCGACATGCTGGCGATGCAGGCGAAGCCGCACAGGTACAGCGCCGCCGCCACGCAGTAGATCCAGCCGGCCCCCAGGCCGTAGCCGATGCCGCCCAGCGCCGGGCCGGCGATCTGCGCGATCTGGCCGCCGGAGGACGACAGCGCGGTGGCGCGCGGCAGCCATTCGCGCGGCACGATGGCGGGAATCAGGGTGGTGAGCGTGGGCGCCTCGAAGGCGCGCGCCGAGCTCATGATGATGAGGGTGGCGTAGATCAGCGTCTTGCCGCCGACGCCGTGCAGCGCCGCGATCGCAAGCAGCAGCGTGGCCAGGGTCTCGACCGCCATGCAGATGGCGACGATCTTGCGGCGGTCGTAGCGGTCGGCCACGTGGCCCACCACCAGCGTCAGTGCCGCCATCGGCAGGAACTGCGCCAGCCCGATCAGGCCCAGGTCGAGCGCGCTGCCCGACAGCGCGTAGATCTGCCAGCCCACCGCTACCGAGACGATCTGGAAGGCCAGCGACGCGCCGATGCGCGCGAACAGGAAGTGCAGGAAGGCGGGGCGGTAAAGCGGACTGGGCGAGTCGGGGGCGGGCATCGGGGCGGAACGCGCGGCGCATGCGCGGGCGGGGATGGGAATCCCGCATTCTAGGGAAAACCGGCTGACGGGAAACTAAGAGCCTGCGGGAAAGCACCGGGTCGTTGTGCTTTCACAGCCAAGATTTCGTGCGCTCTGGTACAAGCCAGCCGCCGCGGCGCTGATTAACGTTGCCCTTGCAGCCATCGGGAAGATGGCGACCATACAAGGGGAACACGATGGGCAAGCCATTTGCCACCGCCGGGCAGGTCGACCCGATCACGCTGGCCGTGGTGCGCGGCGCACTCGAGACCGCGCAGCGCGAGATGACGCTGACCCTGGAGAAAACGGGCCGATCCAGCGTCTTCAACCTGGCCCACGACTACAGCAACGCGCTGTTCGACCACTATCCGGAAATGATCCTGCAGGGCCAGGACATCCCGATCCATCTGGGGTCGCTGATCCCGGCCATGAAGGCCGTGGCCGACTTCTTCGGCGATGATATCCACGAAGGCGACATCATCTATCACAACGATCCGGTCTACCAGGGCAGCCATATTCTGGACTGCTGCATGTACAAGCCGGTATTCCATGAGGGCCAGCTGGTGTTCTGGGCGGTGTGCAAGGGCCACCTGACCGACATCGGCGGCCCGGTGCCGGCCGGCTACAACCCGGACGCGCGCGATCTCTATGCCGAAGGCCTGCGGATCCCGCCGGTGAAGCTCTGGGACCGGGGCGTGCGGCGCGACGACGTGGTCAATCTGCTGCTGTGCAACATGCGCTCGCGCCGCGACCAGGAAGGCGATCTCAACGCCCAGTTCGGCGCCTGCCGGGTCGGCGAGCGCCATCTGCGCGCCCTGCTCGCCAAGTACGGCCTGGCCACGGTGCAGGCCGCCATCGCCGAACTCAAGGACATGGCGGACCGGCACATGCGCTCGCTGATCGCATCGATCCCCGACGGGCTCTATGAAGGCCGGGCGCGCCTGGAGGATGCCGGCCATGGCCATGGCGACATGACCATTTCGGCCAGCGTGCAGGTGACCGGCGATGCGGTCCACATCCGCATCGACAGTCCGCCCCAAGTGCCCTACTTCATCAATTCCTATGCCGGCAATTCGCTGTCGGGCATCTATCTGGGGCTGATGATGTTCGCGCAGGTGCCGCCGCCCTACAACGCGGGGCTGTATCGCTGCGTCACCGTGGACCTGGGCCCGCAGGGCACGCTGTGCAATGCGCGCGAGCCCGCGCCGCACGTCAACTGCACCACGACGCCCATGGAGACGTTGACCGATGCGGTGCGCCAAGCCTTCGAGACGGCGGCGCCGGACCGCGTGACGGCGTCGTGGGGCCACGCCAGCGGCGTCAACATCGCCGGCGTCAATCCCAAGACGGGGGAACAGTACGTGACCATGGTGCTGGCTTCCATCATCTCGGGCGCGGGCGCCACGCGCCAGATGGACGGCTGGCACGCCTGCGGCCCGCTGTGCTGTTTCGGCGCCCTCAGTTCGGGCGACATCGAATTGCTGGAGTACGCCTATCCCATCATCATCCATCGCTATGGCCTGCAGGAAGACAGCGGCGGCGCCGGGCAGCGCCGCGGCGGCAGCGGCACCGTGTGGGAAGTGGAACCCATCGGCCACGACATGACGGTGGTCGCGTTCGGCGAAGGACGCCAGATCCCGACCGGCGGCGCGGCGGGGGCCTACAACACGCTGCCCGAGCGCAAGCTGGGCCGGCTGGAACAGCACCACACCGACGGCCAGGTCACCGTGCACCGCAAGAACACCATCCTGACGCTGAGTCCCGGGGAACGGGCCCGCAACGTCAATCCGGGCGGCGGCGGTTATGGCGATCCGTATTGCCGCGCCCCGGAAGAGGTGGCGCGCGACATCCGCAACGGGCTGGTTTCGGCCGAGGCGGCCCGCGCCGAGTACGGCGTGGTCGTCGGGGACGACGGCAATGTCGACTTTGCCGCGACCCACACGCAACGCATCCGCGACCCCCGCTGAGGAGCACACCATGCAAGGACAATATCGCCTCGGCGTAGACGCCGGCGGCACGTTCACCGATTTCGTGCTGGCCGGACGCGACGGCGCCATCCGCCTTTTCAAGAGCGCATCGACGCCGCAGGATGGCACGAAGGCCATCGCCGCCGGCCTGGCGCAGATGTCGCAGGCGCTCGGCAAGCCGGTGGAAGAGATCGTGCGCGATTGCGATTTGTGCATCAACGGCACGACCGTGGCGCTGAACGCCCTGATCGAATTGAAGGGCGTGAAGGTCGGCCTGCTGTGCACGGCGGGCCACGAGGACAGCATCGAAATCCGCCTGGGCCACAAGGAGGAAGGCTATCGCTACGACGCCGACTATCCGCCCGCGCCGCAACTGGTGCCGCGTCACCTGCGCCGGCCGGTGCGTGAGCGCGTGCTGGCCGACGGCTCGGTGCACGCACCGTTGAACGAAGACGACGTGCGCGCGGCGATCGAGGTCTTCAAGCGCGAGGGCGTGCAGGCGGTGGCGGTTTCGTTCGTCTGGGCTCCGGCCAATGCCGCGCATGAAAAGCGCGCCCGCGACATGGTGGCGGCCGCCATGCCCGATGTGTTCGTCTGCGCCGGCCACGAGGTCTATCCGCAGGTGCGCGAATACACGCGCACCTCCACCACCATCGTCAATGCCTACCTCAGCCCCGTGATGGGGCGCTACGTGGCTCGCATCGACGATTACTTCCGCAGCCTCGGGGCGCGCGGCGCGGTGCGCTATTTCCAGTCCAACGGCGGCCTCGCGGTGGGCGATGTGATGCGGCGGCGGGCGGTCAACGCCATCAATTCGGGGCCGGCGTCGGCGCCCCAGGCCGGTCTGTACGTGGCGGCGCCGTTCGGCATCGACAACATCATCACGGTGGACATGGGCGGCACGTCGTTCGACATCACCATGGCCCGCGCGGGCCAGACCAACCTGAACCGCAATATCGACTTCCTGCGCCATCGCATCGGCGTGCCGATGATCCATGTGGAAACGCTGGGCGCGGGCGGCGGGTCCATCGCGCACCTGAACGCCTTCGGCATGCTGGAAGTGGGGCCGCAAAGCGCCGGCTCGATGCCCGGGCCGGCCTGCTATGGCCTGGGCGGCGAAGCCCCCACCGTCACCGACGCCAACATGGTGCTGGGCTATCTGCGCCCGGATGCGGTGCTGGGCGGCACCATCCGCCTGGATCGCGAACGGGCCCGCGCGGCCGTGCAGCGCCATGTGGCCGAACCGCTCGGCCTGAGCCTGGCGCGCGCGGCCCATGGCATCGGCACGCTGGTGAACCTGAACATGGCGCACGGCATTCGCGGCATCTCGATCGAGAACGGCTACGACCCGCGCGATTTCGCGCTGGTCTGCGCCGGCGGCGCCGCCGGCATGCACATCGTCGCGCTGGCCGAGGAGATCGGCAGCCGCACCGTCCTGGTGCCCAAGATCGCTTCTTGCCTGTGCGCGTTCGGCCAGGTGATCTCGGACGTCAAATACCATTTCCTGGCCAGTGCCGTGATGCGGCTGGACGAGCACGCCGACATCGCGCGGCTGGATGGATTGTTCCGCGACATGGAGCGGCGCGGCCACGAGTTGCTGGGCGCCGATGGCTTCGCGCCGTCACGGATCTCGCTGTCGCGCAAGGTGGAGATGCGCTATCAGGGCCAGATCCACGAGTGCCAGGTCGACGTGCCCGCGGGCGCCTTCACCCGCGAGACCCTGCGGACCTTGCTGGCGGATTTCCATGCGCGCCACGAGCAGCTCTACACCTATGCCGAGCCGCACAACCTGGTGGAACTGGTGAACCTGGAGGTGATGGCCGTGGGCGAGGTCGACAAGCCCGCGCTGCCAAGCCTGGCGCCCGGCAACGGCCACCCCGAGGCCGCGCTCGACAGCCGGCGCGAGATGCTGTTCGAGGCCGACGGCGCCTGGGTCGACACGCCGGTGTACGACGGGCTGCGCCTGCTGGCGGACGATCGGATAGCGGGGCCAGCGGTGATTGAAGAGCCCACGACGACGATCGTGGTGCGCCCCGGCTGGAACGCCGTCCTGCACGGCTCGGGTACATACTTATTGACCCGTGATGGCGGCTGATTCAGATTAGGGCCTGTTGATACCAGAGGGCCTGGCACGGGAGGGGGGCGCCAGGCCTTGCACGAGGAATAGCATCATGGACGCCCGCTACGATACCGCCTCCCTGGCCGCCGCCGACCGCGCTCGCTACTGGGACACCGCGGTCGGCCGCACCTATTTCAGCCTGCAATTGCAGTTTCAGGACGCAGGGCGTTTCGACGGGGCGCTGCATTCGTGGAACCTGGGCGACCTGTCGCTGTCGCGGCTGGCATCCTCGCCGCTGTGCTATCGGCGGCTGGCGACGCATCTGCGGGATGGCACCGACGAACACTATCTGATTACCGTGCCGCGCCAGAGCGACATCCGCTTCTTGCAGGCGGGGCGCGAGACGCTTTGCCATCCGGGCGCGTTCCTGCTCGAACATGGCCACAGCCCGTATGAATTCTCGTACGGGCGCGACAATGCCTTGTGGGTGCTCAAGGTGCCGGGCGCGATGATGCGCGGACACCTGCGCGAGCCCGGCCGCTATTGCGCGCTGTCGTTCGACGCGACGCAGGGGCCGGGCTGGCTGTTCGCTTCCTATGTCGACCTGATCGGCCGCCAGCTCGGCCGCGGCGAAGACACGATGCGCGACCTGCTGGCGCAGCAGCTGGTCGACCTGCTGGTCTGTTCCGTGCAGGAAGATGCGCGGGTGCTGGACCCGGGAGACTCCGCCGTGCGGGCGGCGCACCTGTGCCGCATCGAGGCCTATGCGCGCCGGCACCTGGCCGATTGCGACCTGGGGCCGGAGCGCGTGGCGCAGGCCTGCGGCATTTCCGTGCGCTATCTGCACGCGTTGTACCGCGACGTGGGCCAGACCTTCATGCAATGGCTGCACGAACAGCGGCTGGACCGGGCGGAACAGACGCTGCGCGGCCCGGCCCGGCCGGTGTCGGTGGCCGGGGTCGCGCAGCAGTGGGGGTTTTCGGATCAGTCACATTTTTCGCGGCTGTTCAAGCGCCGTTTCGGCTATACCCCCGGCCAGGCGCGCCGCATGGGCGGGTAGGTCAGGCGGCGCATCCAGGCGGAACGCGCGGCAGGCGCGGGCGGGTGACCGCTAGGCTTTGGGCCAGTAAGTGCCGAAGTACCACAGGTTGCCCTCGGGGTCGCGACAGGCGAAGTCGCGGCTGCCGTGCGGCGAATCGTAGGGTTCGGCCACGATGGTCGTGCCGCTGGCCTTCACCGTGACATACAGGGCGTCGGGGTCGTCCACCGCCAGGTACAGCGCGTCGGTGCGGCGGCCCTGCGGGTCGCCGATCTGTCGGCCGTAGTCGTCGTCGCGGTGCTGGCCCAGCATCAGGATGGAGCTGCCGAGTGCCATTTCGGCGTGCTGCACCGCGGCGCCGTCGCGGTAGACCGCAAGTTCGGTGAAGCCGAGCACGTCGGCCAGCCAGCGCATCATGGCGTCCGGGTCCTGGCAGCGCAGGGTGGGAAACAGGCGGGGCGGTTCTTGGGGTTTCGGGTTCATTGGCTGGCTCCTGGGGCAAGAGGGAGCCTTCATGATGAACCGACGCGCGCGCCGGGTCTTGAAGATTTGTTACCTGGCCTGGCGCCGCGCCCAGGCCTGCGGCGATTCACCCGCCAGGTCGATGAATTCACGCGCCAGGTGGGCCTGGTCGGCATAGCCGCCAGCGGCCGCCACCTGGGCCCATTCGCTGCCGGGTTGTTGCGCCAGCCGGCAGGCCTGGTGAAAGCGCAGCATGCGCGCCGATGCGCAACGTGCCGTGCTCGCGCAGCAGCAACCGGTAGGCATGCGCCACCGGTTCCGATGGGGCGCGGCCCAGCGCGTCGCCCAGGTCGACCAGGCGGTTCGCCAGGTCCTCGACCATGCCGCCGAAGAAGCGGTAGGCGCCGGGCAGCGTGAAGTCGACCTGCAGGCATTCGGCGGCGCCGTCGGAGGCGACGAACACCGGGCCGGCATACAGGCCCGAGGCGAAGCTGGACCAGGGCGCCGGGCCGTCGGCGCGGCCCAGCCCGATACCGAAGGGGCTGCCGAAGCTGATCACCAGCGGCACCGTCAGGGGAGCGCTTTCGAGCCACTGCATGCCGGCGCCCTGCCCGCCTTCGCGGTAACCGGTCAGGTGCGACACGATGCCGGCCAGCCGCGCCGACGGCGCGACCTGGATCAACTCGCAGGACATCTGGCTGGCCATGCATGCCTCTTGCGGAAAGACACGCCATCGCCGCGGGAACCGGCGACGGCGCGCGCGTTCAGGCGCCGATCGCCACCAGTTCGGCGCCTTCCGTCACCTGGTCGCCGACGGCGTAGAACAGTTCCTCGACCTTGCCGTCGGCCGGCGCCGAGATGGTGTGCTCCATCTTCATGGCCTCCATCACCAGCAGCGGCTGGCCCTTGGTGACGCTGTCGCCGGCCTTGACGGCGATGGAGATGATCTTGCCCGGCATCGGCGCGGTCAGGCCGCCGCCATGCTCGCCCTGGGTATCCTGGGCGTGCGCCAGCGGGTCGTACAGGTCCAGCACGCGCGCGCCGCCGTCGCCGAAGACGTGGGCCTTGTCGGCGTGCAGCGCGACCGTGCCGACGCGCTCGCGGCCGTCCAGGGTGATGCGCAGGGTGCGGGCCAGGCCTGTCGCGGCCTCGGCGCGCCAGGCGAAGGGCTGGGCGCCGTTGCCGCTGTCCAGCGTCCAGTCGGCGCCCTGGCGCGCGACGGTGACATGGCGCGTCTCGCCGTTGTCGACCCATTGCAGGGTGCGCTGGTAGCGCCCACCCAGGCGCCAGCCGTCGTGCATGTCCCACGGATCGGCCGGGGCGGCGGCATGCGGCGCCGATTGCGCCTGGCCCTGGCTGGCCAGCACGGCGGCGGTGGCCAGCGCCAGCGTGGCGGCGTCGGCCGGCGCCGGCTCGGGCAGCAGCGTGGCGCGCTGGCGTTCGATCAGGCCGGTGTCGAGGTCCGCGGCGGCGAAGGCGCTGTCGCGCATCAGGCGCGCCAGGAAGGCGACGTTGGTCTGCACCCCCACCGCCTGGGTCTGCGCCAGCGCCTGCAGCATGCGGGCGCGGGCCTGGTCGCGGTCGGCGCCGTGCACGATCAGCTTGGCGATCATGGGGTCGTAGAACGGCGTGATGGTGTCGCCGGTGCGCACCCCGCCATCGACGCGGATGTCGCCGTTGGCGAAGGCGACGTGGGCCGGCAGGCCCAGGTAGGCCAGCGTGCCGATGGACGGCAGGAAGCCCTTCTCGGGGTTCTCGGCGTAGATGCGGGCCTCGATGGCGTGGCCGTGGATGCGCAGGTCTTCCTGGCGCGCCGGCAGCGGCTGGCCGGCGGCCACGCGCAACTGCCATTCGACCAGGTCGTGGCCGGTGATCATCTCGGTGACCGGATGCTCTACCTGCAAGCGCGTGTTCATTTCCATGAAGTAGAAGCGGCCATCGGGCTCGGCGATGAATTCCACCGTGCCGGCGCCGACGTAGCCCACCGCGCGTGCGGCGGCCACGGCGGCCTCGCCCATGGCGCGGCGGCGTTCCTCGGTCATGCCGGGGGCGGGCGCTTCCTCGATCACCTTCTGGTGGCGGCGCTGCACCGAGCAGTCGCGCTCGAACAGGTAGACGCAGTTGCCGTGCGTGTCGGCGAACACCTGGATCTCGATGTGGCGCGGCTTCTGCAGATAGCGCTCGATCAGCACGCGGTCGTCGCCGAAGCTGGAGGCGGCCTCGCGTTGGCACGAGGCCAGGGCGTCCAGGAACGCGCCCGACGCGTCGACCACGCGCATGCCCTTGCCGCCGCCGCCGGCGCTGGCCTTGATCAGCACCGGGTAGCCGATGGCGTCGGCCTGTTCCTTGAGGAATTGCGGGTCCTGGTTGTCGCCGTGGTAGCCGGGCACCAGCGGCACGCCGGCCTTTTCCATCAGCGACTTGGCGGCGGACTTGCTGCCCATGGCGGCGATGGCGGACGCCGGCGGGCCGACGAAGGCGATGCCGGCCTGTTCGGCGGCTTCGGCGAAGGCTTCGTTTTCCGACAGGAAGCCATAGCCGGGGTGGATGGCTTTGGCGCCGGTATCGCGCGCGGCCTGCAGGATGGCGTCGGCGCGCAGGTAGCTGGCGCGCGGCTCGGGGCCGCCGATGTGTACCGCGATATCGCAGGCGGCGACGTGGCGGGCGTTGGCGTCGGCGTCGGAATAGACGGCGACGGTGCGGATGCCCAGGCGGCGGGCGGTGGCGGCGACGCGGCAGGCGATTTCGCCGCGGTTGGCAATCAGCAGGGTATCGAACATGGCGTTATCCAGACTGGAATCATTCTTGGGCGAAAGGCGGGGAGCGCGGCGCGCGCTCTACATCCGGAAGACGCCGAAGCGCGTGTCTTCGATCGGCGCGTTCAGCGCCGCCGACAATGCCAGCCCCAGCACGCGGCGCGTGTCGGCCGGCGCGATGATGCCGTCGTCCCACAGCCGCGCGGTGGCGTAGTACGGATGGCCTTCGCGTTCGTACTGTTCGCGGATCGGCGCCTTGAAGGCGTCTTCCTCGGCGGCGGACCACTGGCCGCCGCGCGCCTCGATGCCGTCGCGCTTGACCGTGGCCAGCACGCTGGCGGCCTGCTCGCCGCCCATGACCGAGATGCGCGCGTTGGGCCACATGAACAAGAGGCGCGGCGAATAGGCGCGGCCGCACATGCCATAGTTGCCGGCGCCGAACGAGCCGCCGATCAGCACGGTGAACTTGGGCACGTTGGCGGTGGCCACCGCGGTGACCATCTTGGCGCCGTGGCGCGCGATGCCTTCGTTTTCGTACTTGCGGCCGACCATGAAGCCGGTGATGTTCTGCAGGAACACCAGCGGGATCTTGCGCTGCGCGCACAGCTCGATGAAGTGCGCGCCCTTTTGCGCCGATTCCGAGAACAGGATGCCGTTGTTGGCGACGATGCCGACCGGCATGCCGTGGATGTGGGCAAAGCCGGTCACCAGCGTGGGGCCGAAGCGCGCCTTGAATTCGTCGAACTCGGAACCGTCGACGATGCGGGCGATGACCTCGCGTACGTCATACGGCTTGCGCGTGTCGGCGGGGATGATGCCGTTCAGTTCGGCCGGGTCGTAGCGCGGCTCGCGCACCGGCACGGTGGCCAGCGGCGCGGGCTTCTGGCGGTTCAGGCGCGCCACGGCGCCGCGCGCCAGTTGCAGCGCGTGCATGTCGTTGGCGGCCAGGTGGTCGGCCACGCCCGACAGGCGCGTGTGCACATCGCCGCCGCCCAGGTCCTCGGCGCTGACTTCCTCGCCGGTGGCGGCCTTCACCAGGGGCGGGCCGCCCAGGAAGATGGTGCCCTGGTTCTTGACGATGATGGACTCGTCGCTCATGGCGGGCACGTAGGCGCCGCCGGCGGTGCACGAGCCCATCACCACCGCGATCTGCGCGATGCCCTGCGACGACATCTGCGCCTGGTTGTAGAAGATGCGGCCGAAGTGGTCGCGGTCGGGAAAGACCTCGTCCTGCTGCGGCAGGTTGGCGCCGCCGGAATCGACCAGGTAGACGCACGGCAGGCGGTTCTGCGCGGCGATCTCCTGCGCGCGCAGGTGCTTCTTGACCGTCATCGGGTAGTAGGTGCCGCCCTTGACGGTGGCGTCGTTGCAGACGATCACGCATTCGTTGCCGGCGATGCGGCCGATGCCGGTGATGACGCCCGCGCCCGGCGCGTCGCCGTCGTACATGCCGTGCGCCGCCATCGGCGACAGTTCCAGGAACGGCGAACCCGGATCAATCAGTTGCTCGACGCGGTCGCGCGGCAGCAGCTTGCCGCGCGCCACGTGCTTGGCGCGCGAGGATTCGCTGCCGCCCAGCGCGGTCTGCGCCAGCTGTTGGCTCAGGTCGTCCAGCTGCGCCTGCATGGCGCGGGCGTTGTCGGTGTAGTCCTGCGACCGCGGATTGATGCGGGATTCGATGATGGGCATGGGGTACCACCCGTCCTGCTGATTGGGATGTTGAAGGCGCTCGGGGTCGAGCGGTTTGTCTCGCCGCCCGGTGGTCCGGGCCTGGTTGTCGATGATTCTTGTTGCTTGTCCGGATTTCGTTGCGCCTCTCCCGCACGGCCCGCGACCGACCCGTCGCGGACACTGCCATGCAAGAAAGACGCAACGGAATCCGGTTCGGTAAACGGGCCGCGGCCCGTTTACCGAACATACCGCCTTAGACCATCTCGATCGCCATGGCGACGGCTTCACCGCCGCCGATGCACAGCGTGGCCACGCCGCGCTTGCCGCCGGTCTTGCGCAGCGCGCCGATCAGCGTGGTCATCAGGCGCGCGCCGGAGGCGCCGATCGGGTGGCCCAGGGCGGTGGCGCCGCCGTGGATGTTGACCTTGTCGTGCGGCAGCTTGAAGTCGGCCATGGCGGCCATGGTGACCACCGCGAAGGCTTCGTTGATCTCGTACAGGTCCACGTCCTCGGCCTTCCAGCCGGTCTTGGCGAACAGGTTCTTGAGCGCGCCGACGGGGGCGGTGGTGAACCAGTTCGGTTCCTGCGAGTGCTGGCTGTGGGCCACGATGCGGGCCAGCGGCTTGACGCCGAGCTTCTCGGCGGTGGACGCGCGCATCAGCACCATGGCGGCGGCGCCGTCGGAGATCGACGACGAGTTGGCGGCGGTGACGGTGCCGTCCTTCTTGAACGCCGGCTTGAGCGTCGGGATCTTTTCCGGCATGGCCTTGGTGGGGGCCTCGTCGGTGTCGATCACGGTGTCGCCCTTGCGGCCGGCGACCGTGACGGGGGTGATTTCCCACTTGAAGCTGCCGTCCTCGCTGGCGGCGCGGGCGCGGCGCAGCGATTCCAGCGAGAAGGCGTCCTGCTGCTCGCGGGTGAACGAGTATTTGGCGGCGCAATCCTCGGCGAACACGCCCATGGCCTTGCCCTTGTCGTAGGCGTCTTCCAGGCCGTCCAGCGCCATGTGGTCATAGATGGTGCTGTGGCCGTAGCGGTAGCCCTGGCGGCCCTTGAGCATCAGGTAGGGCGCATTGCTCATGCTTTCCTGGCCGCCGGCGACGACGATGTTGGCCGAACCCGCGGCCAGCAGGTCATGGCCGAACATGGCGGCCTTCAGGCCCGAACCGCACACCTTGTGGACGGTGGTGCACGCCACGCCCAGCGGCAGGCCCGCGCCCAGCGCGGCCTGGCGCGCCGGGGCCTGGCCCTGGCCGGCCTGCAGCACGTTGCCCATGATGACTTCTTCGATCTGCTCGGGCTTGACGCCGGCGCGTTCGACGGCCGCCTTGATGGCGATCGCGCCGAGTTCATGCGCGGCCAGGCCGGACAGGCTGCCGAGCATGCCACCCATGGGCGTGCGGGCGACGGAAACGATAACGATGGGGTCTGACATGACTAGCTCCTGTGAGGGTCGGGACAGCGTCTTTTACGAGGCCGCGCCGGCGGGTGCCGGGCGCAGGCGCCTGTCCGTATCGTAAGGGAAAAATTCTTCGATCCGGCCTTGCGCCACGTGGGCGCGACAGGCCTGCCACCATTCCGGTTCCAGCAGGTCGGCATGGTGGCGCAGGAAGGCGCCGCGCACGCGCGCGTCGCCCAGCAGGAAACGGCCGAACTCCTCGGGGAAGACGTCGTTCGGTCCGACCGCATACCAGGGTTCCGACGCCATTTCCGCCTCCTCGTTGGGGGCGGGCGGAATCCGTCGGAAATTCATTTCGGTCATGCGCTGGATCTCGTCGTAGTCGTAGAACACGACCCGGCCCAGCCGCGTCACGCCGAAGTTCTTGTAGAGCATGTCGCCGGGGAAGATGTTGGCCGCGGCCAGCTGGCGGATGGCGTCGCCGTACTCGCGCACGGCCGGTTCCAGCAGCGCGTCAGGCGCCTGGCTCAGATACAGGTTCAGCGGCGTCATGCGCCGCTCGATGTAGACGTGGCGGATGACCACCGTGTCCCCGGTTTCCTCGATCAGGCTGGGCACCAGCCGCCGCAGTTCGTCCAGCAGCTGCGGCGCGAAGCGGGCCCGCGGCAGCGCCACCTGCGAGTATTCCCAGGTGTCGGCCATGCGGCCCACGCGGTCGTGCAGCTTGACCATCTGGTACTTGCGCCGCACGGTGGCGTGGTCCATGCCGTCCTTGTCGATGCGGTCCTTGATCAGCTTGAACACATAGGGATAGGACGGCAGCGTGAACACGCACATCACCATGCCCTTGATGCCGGGCGCGATGTCGAAGGCGTCGCGCGAATGCGCCAGGTGGTGCAGGAAGTCGCGGTAGAACAGCGTCTTGCCCTGCTTCTGCAGGCCGATCATGGTGTACAGCTCGGCCTTGGGCTTGCGCGGCAGCAGGCTGGCCAGGAAGTTGACCACCGCGGCCGGCGTTTCCATGTCGACCAGGAAATAGGCCCGGGTGAAGCTGAACAGCGTGCTCAGGTCGTCCGACCCCAGCAGCAGCGCGTCCAGGTTCACCTGGCCGGCCGGGTTGCGCGTGAGCGCCACGGCGAAGGGGTAGACGGTGCCCTGGTTGATCAGGCGGCCGACGATGTAGGCGCCCTTGTTGCGAAAGAACAGCGAGCCCAGCGCGTGCACCTGGCAGTCGCTGGCGATGCGGCGGCCGACGTGGCGCGGCAACTGCCGGCGCAACTGCCCGATCGCGGCGCGCGCCAGCAGGCGGGTATCGCGCGGCAGGTCCTCGAACGGCAGCGCCAGGCCGAACTCGGCCACCATGCGGATCAGGCTCTTCTGCAGCCCCTCGGTCACCGGGTAATAGACCCGGTACGACGGCATGCGGCTGTCCAGGTAGTCGGTGGCCACGGCCGGCCGCACGAACAGGAAATCGTTGTGGAAATAATCGCGGTGCAGCAGCCGGCACGACACCGAGTTGAAGAAGGTCTCGGCGCATTCGGGCTGGCGGTGCTCGCCCAGCAGCCCGACGAATTCCTGCTTGATCTGCTGCCAGTAGGCGGTCTGCGTCTCGGTCGGCGCCGGGTGGGCGGCGCCGTTGGCGCCATCGGCGCCATTGCCGCCATGGGCGCCGACCGCGCCCTCGGGCCGCCCGCGCAGCACGCCCTCGAGCTGGCTGGCGCACTCGCGCACCCGCATGTCGTAGTACTCGATGCGTTCGCGCGACAGGCGCTGGATGCCGTGCCAGTCGCCCGATTCGAACAGCGCCTTGGCGCGCTGCGCGCTATAGCGGAACAGCGCGTAGTGGCGGTCGAAGCCGGCCAGGATGCGGCGCGCGACGTCCAGCGGCGAGGGGCCCTGCGCGGGCGCCTGCTCGATGTGCTGGACGTCGGACGTGCGGATCATGGCAAACGACTTCCGGGGTGGACTCAGGCCGTCTCGGCGAACAACTCGCGGCCGATCAGCATGCGGCGGATCTCGCTGGTGCCCGCGCCGATTTCATACAGCTTGGCGTCGCGCCACAGACGGCCCACCGGGTACTCGTTGATGTAGCCGTTGCCGCCCAGGATCTGCACGCCCTCGCCGGCCATCCAGGTGGCCTTCTCGGCGGTGTACAGGATCAGCGCGGCGCAGTCCTTGCGCACCTGGCGCACGTGCTCGGCGCCGAGGCGGTCGAGGTTCTTGCCGACCTGGTAGCAGAAGGCGCGGCTGGCCTGCAGCGTGGTGTACAGGTCGGCGACCTTGCCCTGGATCAGCTGGAATTCACCGATGGCCTGGCCGAACTGCTTGCGGTCATGGATGTACGGCACCACCACGTCCATCACGGCCTGCATGATGCCGACCGGGCCGCCGGACAGCACGGCGCGCTCGTAGTCCAGGCCGCTCATCAGCACCTTGACGCCGCCGTTGACCTGGCCCAGCACGTTTTCCTCGGGGATCTCGCAATCCTGGAACACCAGTTCGCCGGTGTGGCTGCCGCGCATGCCGAGCTTGTCCAGCTTCTGCGCCACCGAGAAGCCCTTGAAGCCCTTTTCCACCAGGAACGCGGTGATGCCGCGCTGGTGCGCCTCGGGGTCGGTCTTGGCGTAGACCACCAGGGTGTCGGCGTCGGGGCCGTTGGTGATCCACATCTTGGTGCCGTTGAGCACGTAGCGGTCGCCCTTCTTTTCGGCGCGCAGTTTCATGCTGACCACGTCCGAGCCGGCGCCCGGTTCGCTCATGGCCAGCGCGCCGACGTGCTCGCCGGAGATCAGCTTGGGCAGGTATTTGGCCTTCTGGGCCGGGGTGCCGTTGCGGTTGATCTGGTTGACGCACAGGTTCGAGTGGGCGCCATAGGACAGGCCGATCGAGGCGCTGGCGCGGGAGATTTCCTCCATCGCCACCATGTGGGCCAGGTAGCCCATGTTGGCGCCGCCGTACTCTTCGCTGGCCGTCATGCCCAGCACGCCCAGGTCGCCGAATTTGCGCCAGAGGTCCATGGGGAACTGGTCGCTGCGGTCGACTTCGGCGGCGCGCGGCGCGATCTCGGCCTGCGCGAAAGTGCGCACGGCGTCGCGCAGCATGTCCAGGTCTTCGCCCAGATCGAAGTTCAGGCCAGGAAGGTTCATCGCTGTCTCCGTGATAGTGGGTACTTACATTCTTATGGGCGCAAGGGACCGCGCCGGATCTCGCCGCGTGGCCCCATGATGCGCTGATCGACGCAGGCTACGCAATGATGCACCGCAAATATTACGTTTACGTAAACGTAAATGAGAGTCGGGTTTTCCCTAGGCAAATGTTTGCGTCCCCGGGGAAGCGCGCTGGGTACTATTCCCCGGGTCCTTGAAACTTGAAATTTTGTTACGGAGTAAGCGGTGTCCGACCTGGCCAATCTCGACGATATTGTGGCGCTGCGGCGCGACCTGCACGCCCATCCCGAGCTCTGCTACGAAGAGCACCGCACCGCCAAGGTGGTGGCCGACGCGCTGCGCGGCTGGGGCATCGAGACCCACACCGGCATCGCCAAGACCGGCGTGGTCGGCGTCATCAAGCGTGGCGCTTCCCCCCGCGCCATCATGCTGCGCGCCGACATGGACGCCCTGCCGATGCAGGAAGAGAACCAGTTCGAGCACCGCTCGCGCCACGACGGCAAGATGCACGGCTGCGGCCACGATGGCCACACCGCCATGCTGCTGGCCGCCGCGCGCCACCTGCAGCAGGAAGGCGGCTTCGACGGCACCGTCTATTTCTGTTTCCAGCCGGCCGAGGAAGGCGGCGCCGGCGGCCGCGCCATGATCCAGGACGGCCTGTTCGACCGCTTTCCCTGCGAAGCCGTGTTCGGCATGCACAACTGGCCGGGCCTGGAAGCCGGCTCGTTCGGCGTCTGCGCCGGGCCGATGATGGCGTCCGCCAACGGCTTCAAGATCACCGTGCGCGGCAAGGGCGGCCACGCCGCCGCGCCGCACGATTGCGCCGACCCGGTGCCGGCGCTGTTCGCCATCGGCCAGTCGCTGCAGACCATCCTGACGCGCAGCAAGCGCCCGCTGGACGCCGCCGTGCTGTCCATCACCCAGGTGCAGGCCGGCGGCAGCGTCATCAACGTGATCCCGGGCAGCGCCTGGCTGGGCGGCTCGGTGCGCGCCTACAGCACCGACGTGGTCGACCTGATCGAGCGCCGCATGCACGAGATCGCCGGCAGCATCGCCGCCGCCCACGGCTGCGAGGCCGAGGTCTACTTCGAGCGCCGCTACCCGGCGCTGATCAACACGCCCGCCGAGACCGAGTTCTGCATGGAGGTCATGCGCGAGGTGGCCGGCGCCGACCACGCCCGCGTGATCGAGCCGGTGATGGCCTCGGAGGACTTCGCCTTTTTGCTGCAGGCCAAGCCCGGCTGCTACGTGTTCCTGGGCAACGGCGACGGCGACCACCGCATGGCCGGCCACGGCCTGGGCCCCTGCATGCTGCACAACACCAGCTACGACTTCAATGATGCCCTGATCGCGCCGGGCGCGAGCTACTGGGTGCGCCTGGCGCAGCGCTACCTGGCCGGCTGATTGCGCGCGGCCGCCGCCACGACGAGTTTTCCTTTTGCTTTACCCGTTTCACGCATTACCTGACGCAGTGCTACGCAACACCACAAGGAAGCTATGAAAAAGAAGATGCTGTTCACGGCCGCGGGGGCGGCCCTGGCAATCATGACGGGCGGCGCCGCGCTGGCGCAGGGCTGGCCCGCCAAGCCCATCACCCTGGTCGTGCCCTACACCGCCGGCGGCAGCGCCGACGCGATCGGGCGCCGCCTGGGCGACGTGCTGCGCAAGGAGGCCAACGCCACCGTCATCGTCGAAAACAAACCCGGCGCGGGCGCCTCGGTCGGCACCGACTTCGTGGCGCGCGCCCAGCCGGACGGCACTACCCTGCTGCTGGCCTCGACCAGCCCGCTGACCATCTTCCCGCACCTGGCCAAGACCAACTACGACCCGATGAAGGACCTGACGCCGGTGGCCAGCGTGGCCGTGGCGCCCGTGGCCATCGTCGCCACCAAGGCGCTGCCGGTGAAGGACTTCGCCGGCCTGATCGACTACGCCAAGTCGCACCCGGACGGCGTGCGCTACGGCACGCCGGGCCAGGGCACCGTGGCCCACATCGGCATGGCGGCGCTGACCACGCAGACCGGCACCAAGATGCTGCACGTGCCCTACCGCGGCAACAGCCAGGCGCTGACCGACGGCCTGGGCGGCGTGGTCGAGCTGCTGGTGGTCAACACCGACGTGGTGCTGCCGCATGTGGCCAGCGGCGCGCTCAAGCCGCTGGCGGTGATGGCGCCCGAGCGCCTGGCCGCCTGGCCCGACGTGCCCACCATGGCCGAACTGAAGCTGCCGCAGGCGCAGTACTTCTCGAACTTCGGTATCTTCGCGCCGGCCAACCTGCCGCCGGCGGTGTCGGGCCCGCTGCAGGCCGCGCTGGCCAAGGCCGTGGCCAGCCCCGAGTTCAAGGAACTGCTGGCCAAGTCCTACCTGCAGCCGGGCACCGCGTCCGGCGACGCCTTCGTCAAGCAGGTGCAGGCCGAATACGCCAGCAACGCCCGCATCATCAAGGAAGGCAACATCAAGGCGGAATGACGCCGCGAGACGGGTCGCGCCATGCGAATCGGGCACGGAGTCGGGAGGGCCGACTTCCGGTTATCCGCGGCAAGCGCTCAGGCGGTCTTCGGCCCGAACATGATGACCAGCATTCCCGCCAGGCACAGGCCCACGCCGACGTAGTCGCTGACGCTGGGCCGCACGCCGTCGACCGCCCACAGCCACAGCAGCGCCATGCCGATGTACACGCCGCCGTAGGCCGCATACACGCGGCCGGACGCGGTCGGGTGCAGCGTCAGCAGCCAGGCGAACAGGGCCAGGCTGACGGCGGCCGGCGCCAGCAGCCAGATGGAATAGCCACGGCGCAGCCACAGGTACGGCAGGTAGCAGCCAACGATCTCGGCCAGCGCGGTCAGGACGAACAGCGCGACGGTTTGCAGCATGCCCATGGTTCGGTCAGGCCCGCTGCTGCGCCAGCAGATCGTGGCACTGGCGTTCCTGTATCGCGATCTCCTGCAGCGTATCCTCGATGTCGCGGCGCTGCTGTTCCAGCGTGGCGCGGTGCTGGGCCAGCACCGCCAGGTACTGGCGCAACTGCACCTCGGTGTCGCCGGGGCCGTCGTACATGTCGATCAGCGTCAGGATCTCCGACAGCTGCAGGCCCAGGCGCTTGCCGCGCAGGGCCAGCTTCAGGCGCGTGCGGTCGCGCGGCCCGAAGATGCGGTTGCGGCCCTCGCGCGCCGGGCTGACGATCCCCTGGTCTTCATAGAAGCGGATCGTGCGGGGCGTGACGTCGAACTCGCGGGCGAGCTCGGAGATGGTCCAGGTTGACGGGGACATGCGACGTGTGGCAGTTTACGTAAACGTAAATTATGATGACTTGACGCGATCGTCAAGCGTGGAGAGCGAGGCAATGAACCCCAACGAACAGAAGCTGCAGTATCCCTGGGCCGATTTTCAGCCCGAAGCCGGCCGGGCCCACCAGGTGGCCGAGGGCGTCAAATGGATCCGCATGCCGCTGCCGTTCGCGCTGGATCATATCAATCTCTGGCTGCTGCGTGATCGCATCGACGGCCGCGACGGCTGGACCATCGTCGACTGTGGCATCTCGCGCGACGAGGTCAAGGCGCTGTGGGAGCAGGTATTCGAGAACGAACTGGAAGGCCTGCCGGTGCTGCGCGTGATCGTCACCCACATGCACCCCGACCATATCGGCCTGGCCTACTGGCTGTGCGAACGCTGGGATGCGCGGTTGTGGATGACCATGACCGACTTCATGGTCGCGTCGCTGTGGTCTTCGCGCCGCAATGACGCCGGCGCCGGTCCCGGCGGCCAGTCGGCGGTCGACCACTTCGCCCGCCACGGCCTGACCGACCCGGACGCGCAGGAACAGATCCGCCAGCGCGCCAACTACTTCCCCAACCTGGTGCCGGCCGTACCCGCGCGCTACACCCGCATCATGCATGGCGACGGCGTGCGCATCGGCGCGCGCGACTGGCGCGTCATCGTCGGCTACGGCCACGCGCCCGAGCACGCTTCGCTGCATTCGCCCGACCTGGGCGTGCTGATCTCCGGCGACATGGTGCTGCCGCGCATCTCCACCAATGTCAGCGTGTTCGACTACGAGCCCGACGCCAATCCGCTGCCGCTGTACCTGCGCTCGCTCGACGGTTATGCCGACGTGCCGCGCGACACGCTGGTGCTGCCGTCGCATGGCCGGCCGTTCAAGGGCCTGCACGAACGCATCGCGCAGCAGCACGAGCACCACCGCGACCGCCTGGCCGAAGTACTGGAGGCCTGTACCGCCGGGCCGCAATCGACCTCGGACATCGTGCCGGTGCTGTTCAAGCGCAAGCTCGACCTGCACCAGCTGACCTTCGCCATGGGCGAGGCGCTGGCGCACCTGCATGCGCTGTATTTCGAAGGCAAGTTGACGCGCGCCACGGGCGCGGACGGCATCGTCCGCTTCAAGGCGGCCTGACGCCGCTCGCTAGCGCGTGGCCGTCGCCAGCCGCACGGCCAGCCCCACGAACACCAGCGCCGCGACGCGGTTGAGCCAGCGCTTGGCCGTGACCGAGCGCTGCAGCAGTTCGCCGAACGCGCCCGAGAAGAAGGCGATGGCGCCGAACACCAGCAGCGTGGCCAGCATGAACACCGCGCCCAGCTGTACCGTCTGCCAGCCCACCGAACCCAGCTTGGGCGAGGTGAACTGCGGCAGGAAGGCGAAGAAGAACAGCAGCACCTTGGGATTAGTCAGGTTCATGACGATGCCGCGGCGATACAGCGCGGACGTCTTCATCGGCGCTGGCCTTTCGCCGTCCTCGGCATGCACCGGCGCCCGCAGGATCTGCCAGGCCAGGTACGCCAGATAGGCCGCGCCCGCCAGCTTCAGCACCGTGAAGGCCACCGGCGAAGCGGCGAACACGGCGGCCAGCCCCAGCGCCACCGCGGCGGTGTGGCCCAGCAGCCCGGTGCACAGTCCCAGCACCACGAACAGCCCGGCCTTGCGGCCCCAGATGGCCGACTGCATCAGCACGAACAGGTTGTCGGGCCCGGGCGTCAAGGCCAGCAATACGGCAATGCCGAAGAATGCGATCAGGGAATCGAGGGGCAGCATGGGGTCTCGCCAGGGTCGGGCGGCGCCTTGCGCGCCGGCAATCAAGTGGCATCATACGAGGAAACCAAGGAGACACCATGCCCGCCGTACCGCAAGCGCCCGCCGCGCGTCCCGATGCCGCGCTCGAAGACTGGCTGCGTACCCGCCACAGCTGCCGCGCCTTCCTGCCCGAGCCGGTGCCGCGCGCCACCATCGAACGCATCCTGACGCTGGCGCAGCGCACGGCGTCGTGGTGCAACTGCCAGCCGTGGCAGGTGACGGTGGCCTCGGGCGACGGCGCGCGGCGCCTGAGCCAGGCCCTGGTGGCACGCGCCGGGCAATCCGGCTTCACGCCCGATTTTCCGTTCCCGCGCGAGTACCAGGGCGACTACCTGGCGCGGCGCCGGGAGTCCGGCTTCCAGTTGTACGGCGCGGTGGGCGTGGCGCGCGGCGACCGCGAGGCCTACCGCCGCCAGGAGCTGCGCAACTTCCAGCTGTTCGACGCGCCGCACGTGGCCGTCATCACCACCGACGAGGCGCTGGGCGAATACGGCGCCATCGACTGCGGCGGCTATGTCGCCAATTTCCTGCTGGCGGCGCAGGCCAACGGCGTGGCCACGGTGGCCCAGGCCTCGCTGGCGATGTATCCCGAGGTGCTGCGCGAGATCCTGGGCATCGATGCCGACCGCCGCGTGGTCTGCGCGATCTCGTTCGGCTACGCGGATGCCGCGCATCCGGCCAACAGTTATCGCACCAGCCGCGCCGACTTGGATGCGGCGGTGCGCTGGATCGACTGACACCGCGCCCGGGGGCGCGACATTCCGGCGCGTTCCTGCTAGGGTTCGGATTCCCGACAATACGCAAGCACTCCCTCTTGAAGATGGCTACCAAACACATCGATACGGTTTTGCAGCACGCGGGCACCGCCCCGTTCAACCCCGAGACGGGCACGGCGCCGGTGCCGCTGCCGCCGATGCGGGCCAGCACGGTGCGCTTCGAGAACCTGGCGGCGCTGGAAAAAGCCCAGCGCACCAAGGCGGCCGGTGGCCGCGCCACCACCTATGGCCGCATGGGCATGGACACGCACGCGGCGCTGGAGCAGGTCTTCGCGCAGCTCGAGGGCGGCACCCATGCCTACCTGGCGCCGTCCGGCCTGTCGGCCATGACGATGGTGATGCTGGCGCTGTGCTCGGCCGGCGACCACGCCCTGATCTCCGATTGCGTCTACGGCCCGATGCGCGAGCTCGACGATGCCGTGCTCAAGCGCATGAACATCTCGATCACCTACTTCGCCGCCGGCGAGGACCTGGACGCGCTGGTGCAGCCCAACACCAGGCTGCTGTACGTGGAATCGCCCGGCTCGCTGCTGTTCGAGATGCTGGACATGGGCGCCATGGCCGCCATCGCGCAACGCCACGGCCTGGTGCTGGCCACCGACAACACCTGGGGCTCGGGCTACATCTATCGGCCGCTGACGCTGGGCGCGCAGGTGTCGGTGATCGCCGGCACCAAGTACGTGGGCGGCCATTCCGACCTGATGTTGGGCGCGGTGGTCACCAATGACGAAGCCATCGCCAGGAAACTGAACCGCACCCAGTACGCGATGGGTTATTCCATCAGCGCCGACGATGCCTGGCTGGCGCTGCGCGGCGTGCGCACCATGCCGATCCGCATGGCGCAACACGCCCGCCACGCGCTGCAAGTGTGCGAATTCTTCAAGGGCCGTGCCGAGACCGTGCGCCTGTTCCACCCCGCCTGGCCGCAGGATCCGGGCCATGCGCTGTGGCAGCGCGACTGCACCGGCTCCAACGGCATGCTGTCGGTCGAACTGCGCCTGTCGCCGGCCGCCGCGCGCGTGTTCGTGGACGAGCTGGAACTGTTCGGCATCGGCTTCTCGTGGGGCGGCTACGAAAGCCTGGTGCAGCTGGTGTCGCCCAGGGACCTGTCGCACCACCGCTATTGGGGCGAGGGCCAGAACGCACTGGTGCGCCTGCACATCGGCCTGGAGTCGCCGCAGGACATCATTGCCGACCTGACCCAGGCGCTGGAAAAGGCCGCTGCCGTCAAGGGCTGACGCGGGGCGGCCAACCCGAGGGAACGCCGGCCCTGGCAAGGGCCGGCCGCCTGTCAGGCCGCCTCAGGCGTTGGCGCGGATCCACGCGCCGATGCGCGCGGCGATGTCGTCGCTGTTGTCGTCCATCATCGGCAGGTGCGAATTGCCGCGGATGCCCATGTCGGCCAGGCGCCAGCGGGTCACGCGGCCGCCCTGCGCCGCCAGGCGGTCAGCGTAGGCCTGCCCGGCCGCATCCAGCTTGGCCCATAGCGGCGTGGCGTCGAGATAATCGCCATAGACGAACAGGAAGGGCTTGTCCGTCACCGCGGCCGGGTCCACTTGCTGCGAGAAGCCCGACGGCTCGATGCCGATAACGCCGCGCACCAGGTCCGGACGCGCCTGCAGCGCGCGGTAGGCCACTTCGCCGCCATGGCTGTGCGCCAGCACCAGGCACGGGCCGATGCGTTCCAGCGCGGCGCACAAGCCCGCCAGCGCCGCATCGTTGTTGCCCAGCCAGCGCGGCACCGCGTGGCGGATGAAGTCGTCGAAGGCCGCCAGCGGAAAGCGCTGGCCGTCGAAGGCCCGGCGCCGCGCGTAATCCTCGGCGCGGCCGAGACGGAACAGCGACCAGCTTTCCTCGGCGTTGCGCACGATGGGGGCATCCGGCCAGACTTCCTCGAACGGCGTCCAGCCGGCGCGGCCGCGCTCGACGTTGTCGACCACATAGACCGCGTGTCCCTGCCGCACGAAGTGCTGCAGCCAGCCGCGCCGCCCGTCCGGCGTCTGTTCCCACATGGCGCCGGTCATGCCGCCGCCATGCAGCAGCGCCAGCGGCAGCGGATGGCGGCGCTCGGCCGGAATGAAGAACTGCACGTAGGCCTGTTCGACGTGATACAGCCCGTTGGGGTCGTACGACAGCGAGGCGGTCTTGGTGAAGGCGATCTCGCGCACCGGGCGGCCGCTGATGCGCGCCTGCCGCCCGCCCGCGTAGAAGCTGCCGAAATCGGCCAGCGCCAGGGGGGCTACTTCCAGGGGGCCTACTTCTTGACCAGCGGACATTGGCTTTCCGACAGGGGCCAGGCGAGCGAGTCGCCGGGAATGGTGCGCACGATGTTGTAGTAGTCCCAGGGCGCCTTGGACTGGTCGGGCGATTTCACTTGCGCCAGCATCATGTCGCGCACCACCAGGCCGTCCTCGCGGATGTGCGCGTTCAGGCTGAAGGGGTCGTCGATCGGCATCGACTTCATCTTCGCCATCACCGCGTCTGAATCGGTCGTGCCGGCCGCCTGCACCGCGCGCAGGTAATGGCGCACCGAGCTGTAGACGCCGGCCTGCAGGAAGGTGGGCGGGCGGCCCAGGCGGGCCTCGAACTTCTTGCTGAAGGCGCGGGTGCCGTCGTTCATGTCCCAATAGGACGGCACCGTCAGGTAGGTGTGCTGCGCGGCCTGCAGGCCCAGGCTGTGCACGTCGGTCAGCAGCAACAGCATCGCCGCCAGCTTCTGGCCGCCGCTGGAGATGCCGAATTCGGCCGCCTGCTTGATCGCCGAGATGGTGTCGCCGCCGGCATTGGCGACGGCGATGATCTGCGCCTTGGAGGCCTGCGCCTGCAGCAGGAACGAGGCGAAGTCCGAGGCGTTGAGCGGATGGAACACCGTGCCCACGACCTCGCCGCCATTGGCCTTGACCACGGTCTCGGTATCGGCGGCCAGCTGCTTGCCGAAGGCGTAGTCGGACGCCAGGATGAACCAGCGCTTGTTGCCTTCCTTGACCACGGCGGTGGCCGTGCCGCGCGACAGCGCGTAGGTGGTGTAGGTCCACTGCACGCCATAGGGCGAGCATTGCGCCTGCGTCAGCGCGGTGGTGCCGGGGCTGGAGAACAGCACCAGTTTTTTCTTTTCGCGCGCGATGCCCTGCACCGCCAGCGCCACCGACGAATTGGGCACGTCCACCACCACGTCGACGCCGTCGGTGTCGTACCACTTGCGCACCATGCTGCTGCCGATGTCGGGCCGGTGCTGGTGGTCGCCGGACACCAGCGACACCGGCTTGCCGAGCACGCTGCCGCCGAGTTCCTCGATCGCCAGGCGGGCCGCCTCGACCGAGCCGCGCCCGGTGGCGTCGGCGGTGACGCCCGCCATGTCGGTCAGGACGCCGATCTTGACGCCGTCGGCGTCATTGGCGTGCGCGGTCATGCCGGCCAGCGCCAGGCATGCGCCCAGCGCCGCGCGGCGCAGGAATTGCTGTCTCATGTCTTCCACCCTTGTGAGCCGCGCATGGCGGCGAATTATTGTGGAAGGAAGTGTAGCCCGCGCCGGGCGCTTTGCCGTGGGGGCGGGTCTTGGGGATGACCCCATGAAAAACGCCCCGGCCTGGCGGCTCGGGGCGTCTCGATATCAGGCGTTGCGCGGGATTACTTGCCGCGGGCCATCGGGATCAGCTGGTTCACTTCCTTGATGGCGCCTTCATAGCTGTTGCCCGCCATGACCGGCGAGGTCATGAACTTGCCGCCCACGGCGAACGACGGCGTGCCGTCGATGCGGTAGGCCTCGGCCAGCTGGTTGGCGCGCTGCACCTGGGTCTGGACGCTGAACGAGTCGAACACCGAATCGAACTTGGCGCGGTCCACGCCTTGCGCGGCGGCCCACTCGCCCATGGCCTTCTTGTCGATCAGGCGCTTGTGCTCGCCGTGGATGGCGGTGAAGACCTTGGCGTGCAGGTCGGGGCGATCCAGGGCCAGCAGCGTGTAGTACAGCTGTTGCAGCGGCTTCATGCCGGCGTTGAAGGCGATCGGCACCTGCTTGAGCACGACGTCGTCGGGCTTGGTCTTGGCCCAGTCCTCGACCATGGGTTCCATGGCGGCGCAGTGGGGGCAGGTGTAGGCGAAGAATTCCAGGACCTCGATCTTGCCCGGGGTGTCCGACGGCAGCGGCGGATTGATCGGCACGTAGGCCTGGGCGCCCTGGGCGTGGCTGACCGGGCTGAAGAACGCGGTGGCGGTCAGCGCGGCGGCTGCCAGAATGCGGATGAGCTTGGGGGACAGCATGATGGGATGAGGTTCCTGAACAAAGAGGTTACAGACAGGGCCAGGCCCGGATTAGTTCAATCAAAAACCATGATGGGGGCGCCGTGTTACTGGCGCACCACCGCCGTTTCAATCTTGTTTTCGCCGAGGCGGCCACGGGCGCGGTTCATGTCGTCCAGGCGGGCGAACGGACCCACGCGCACGCGGTTGATCGGCTTGCCGTTGACCTCGGCCTTCTGCACCGCCACCGGCAGGCCCAGCAGGATGATGCGGGCCTTGAGCGACTCGGCGTCGTCCTGGCCGCGGAAGGCGCCGGCCTGCAGGTAGTACGAGCCACTGGCCGACGCCGTCGGGGCGGCGCTGGCGACCGGCGCCTTGGCCGCGGGCGCCGGGCTCGGCGCCATCTTGGCGATGGGCGTGGGCGGCGCGCTGGCGGCCGGCGCGGGCGCCGGGGTCGCGGCCGGCGCGGCGGCGGGGGTGTTGTTGGAGGTCGGCAGGGTGGCGATCAGCGCGCCCAGGTCGTCAGGCTTGCGCGACGGCTCGGTGCCGGCGCCCGGCAGCGGCGCCGGCGCCGTGGCGGTCGGGCCGGTGGGCGACGAACCCGCGGCGCCGTCGCGGCCATACAGGCCGGCGTTGGGGTCCGGCGCCTGGCGCGGGTCGGGCAGCTTGCCGGCGTCGCCCTGGCGGGTGGCGCGATCGACGAAGGGCACGGGCGCCTTGGTGACGTAGAACGCCACGACGGCGGCCACGATCAATCCGAGGAGCAGACCGGCGAGCGCCCCGTACAGGGTGCTGCCGCTTTCGCCTGACCGGCGGGTGGGTTTGCGCTTGGTGGCCATGTACCGATGTTACATCCGCTCGGGGGCGGACACGCCCATCAACGCCATGCCGTTGGCCAGCACCTGGCGCGTGGTCGCGGCCAGGCGCAGGCGCGCCAGCTTGAGCGCGGTGTCGTCGACCAGCACGCGTTCGGCGTTGTACCAGGCATGGAAGTCCGACGCGCAGTCACGCAGCCAGAAGGCGATGTGGTGCGGCGCCAGTTCCTGGGCGGCCAGCGCCACCACGTGGGGGAATTCGGCCAGGCGCTGCATCAGCGCGAATTCGCTCGGGGCGGTCAACAGGGACGTATCGGCCGCGGCCACGTCCGCCGCCGGCATGGCGGCGTTGTTGATGACCGAGCAGATGCGCGCGTGGGCGTACTGGATGTAATAGACCGGGTTCTCGTCGCTCTTGGACAGCGCCAGGTCGACGTCGAACACGAATTCGGTGTCGGCGCGGCGCTGGATCAGGAAGTAGCGCACGGCGTCGCGGCCGACCCAGTCGATCAGGTCGCGCATGGTCACGTAGCTGCCGGCGCGCTTGGAGATCTTGACCTCCTGGCCGCCGCGCATCACCTTGACCATCTTGTGCAGCACGTACGACGGGTAGTCCTTGGGGATGCCTTCTTCCAGCGCCTGCAGGCCGGCGCGCACGCGCGCCACGGTGCCGTGGTGGTCGCTGCCCTGGATGTTCACGGCGCGGTGGAAGCCGCGTTCCCACTTGGCCTTGTGGTAGGCCACGTCCGGCACGAAATAGGTGTAGCCGCCCTCGCTCTTGCGCATGACGCGGTCTTTGTCGTCGCCCGTGCCCAGTTCGGTGGTGCGCAGCCACAGCGCGCCGCCTTCTTCATAGGTATGGCCGCCGGCGACCAGCGCCTTGACGGTGGCCTCGACCCGGCCCGAGGTGTACAGCGAGCTTTCCAGGTAGTAGTTGTCGAACTTCAGTCCGAACGCCTGCAGGTCCAGGTCTTGCTCGCGGCGCAGGTAGGCCACGGCGAAGGCGCGGATGTCGTCCAGGCTGTCGATGTTGCCGGTGGCGGTGACGGGCTCGCCGTCCGAGGCCTGCAGGGTCTTGCCGGCCTGGAAGTCGCGGGCGATGTCGACGATGTAGTCGCCCTTGTAGCCGTCGGCGGGCCACTCGGGCGAGTCGGTCGTCAAGCCGCGGGCGCGCGCCTGCACGCTGATGGCCAGGTTCTCGATCTGGTTGCCGGCGTCGTTGTAGTAGAACTCGCGGGTCACGTCCCAGCCGATGGCGTCGTACAGGCGGCACAGGGCGTCGCCCAGGGCGGCCTGGCGGGCGTGGCCGACGTGCAGCGGGCCGGTGGGGTTGGCGGACACGAATTCCACCAGGATCTTCTCGCCGCTGCGGGGCGAGCGGCCGAAGGCCTCGCCCTGTTCGGCCACGGCCGTGATGACGGCCTGGCGGGCGGCGGCGGTGACGCGCAGGTTGATGAAGCCGGGACCGGCGATTTCAGCGCTTTCCACCAGATCGCGGGCGCCGGGCTGCGCCAGCAGCGCCTCGACGATGGCCTGGGCCAGTTCGCGCGGGTTGCGCTTGGCCGGCTTGGCCAGCTGCATGGCCACGTTGGTGGCGACGTCGCCGTGGGCGGCGACCTTGGGGCGCTCCAGCAGCACGGTGGCTCGGGCGTCGGGCAGGCTCTGCGCAACCGCGGCCTGGATCAGGGAAATAAGCTGTTTTTGTTGCTCGGGGAGCATGGGCGTCTGGAGAAGTTCTGGGTGGGTGACGAAGGCGTCGGGCCGGGGGCGCGTACGGGCCCGCCGGCGGCGCCAGGGGGCGGGATCGGGCCGGCGGGCGCGCCGCTCGGGGCACGACCGCGCCTGGGCGCCGGATTCTCGGCCGCCGCGGCGTCTGCCGTCACGGGAATCTCCTGAATCATAGCTTGATTTGGCGGCCGCCACCGGGCGCGGCCCCCGCCCCGGCATGGCCCGCCGCGGGGGCCAGTTGGCATCCCCTGGGCGTTGCGGTAGTGTATGGAAGGTATTCAATAGTGAGGGAGACCGGAATATGCTGATTACATTTCACTCCAAGGTCGTGGCCGAAGTCCTGATGCTGACCGACCACGCCGGCATCCTGCTGCAGGCGGCGGGCAAGTCCTTCGGCGACAAGATCCCCGAGCGCGGCGTTTTCACCGCCGACCAGCTCGGCCCGGCCATCCAGGGCATCGAGCGGGCCATCGAGGAGTCCCAGGGCAGCCACGACGAGGACGAGGAAGACGAGGACAAGGCGCCCGTGGCCCCCATGGCGCGCGCGGTCGGCCTGAAGGAACGCGCCTTCCCCTTGCTGGACATGATGCGCCAGTCGCAGGCCGCCGGCGCCGAGGTCACCTGGGAAGTCTCCCGCGGCTGGTAGGCAATGTCGCCGGACGGACAATCTGCCCGGCGATTTTTCCCTACCCTTTGCGGCTGACGCCATTTCAAGGAATCCCTGCCATGCGCAGCGACATCACCATCGTTTTCGACACCCGGCGTTCGCTGGACCTGTCGGCCAACGTCGAACCCAGCCCGCAGCGCCAGAACGACGCCCGCGACTGGTTCGACGGCGCCTGGGAAACCCTGGGCTGTGAACCCCTGCGCCCGAGCGGCAAGGTGCTGCTGCTGGACAAGGTGCTGGGCGTGGCCGACGCGCTGGGCTACGACATCCTGTCCACCGACGCCAAGGAAGCCCGCGAGTTCGCCGAGCACCTGGCGCTGGCGCTGGAGCGCCCGCGCATCACCGTGGACCTGCCCGGCCTGACGGTCGGTTACTGACCGGGCGGCGCCCGCCGCCCCGTCCCCGAAGCCGGATCCGATCCCGAATCCGGCTTTTTCTTTGGGCGCTTCGCGGCCGCGCACTGGCCCCAACCCAACCCGCCCGCTCCGCCGCGTCCGCTGTCACGGAACCATTCCGGCCTGCCCGTTACTCATGGGCGAGGGTGGCCTCGCGCCATCCGCCGATCATCCCCCCCGCCGATCATCCCCTTTACGCGGAAGCCGTGACATGAGCCAGGATCGTTATCTCGCCCTGTTGGACGCCTACGCGCGCCGCCGTCCGGCCCATGCCGACGTGGCGCGGACACAGGCCGTCGTCATCGGCGGGCGCGCCATCAGCCTGTGGTTCGAGCCCGCCGGGCCCGACCGCCCTGCCGATGACGGCCGGCTGCTGTGCCGCGCCGACGTGGCGCGCTTTCCTGCCGGTGTCCCGGTGGCGGTCTGCCGGCTGCTGCTGCGGGCGGACAACCTGTGGGCCGGCACGCATGGCGCCACGCTGGGCCTGCGCGGCGACGACACCGTGATGCTCAGCGCGGCGCGGCGCATCGGTTCCCTGACCGCCGCCACGCTGGACGCCCTGCTGGCCAGTCTCTGCGTCGACGCCCAGACCTGGGCCGCGCAACTGACGCGGCCCGCGTCGCCGCCCGCCACGGACGCCGGCGCCGCCATGCTGCATCTGCGCGCCTGATCCCGCCAACCCCGCGCTGGAGCCCTACGCCCATGTCCGAAGCACGCTATCACGCCGCCCTGGCCGACCTCGCCATCCATATCGGCGTCGATGCGCCGGCGCTGGCCGACCGCCAGGAACTCGTCATCGACGGCGCCGCCATCGCCTTGGCGTATGTCGACGACGGCCTGGGCGGCGCCATGCAGGGCGCCTGCCGCGTCGGCGCGCAACCGCTGCCGGCCGAGCCGCCCGCGGGCCTGCTGCCGTTGCTATTGCAGGCCAACACCCTCGGTCCCGCCACCCGCGGCGCCACCCTCGGCCTGCAGCAATCGGGCCATCTGGTGCTGGCCAGCCGCCAGCCGCTGGATCTGCCGCCCGAGCGCCTGGCGCAAGCCTGGCGCGACCTGGCCGAGGCCTCGAGCGCCTGGGCAACCGCCATCGACCAAGGGCTGGGTCACCCCGCCGGTCCCCGCTGAATCCGCTTTGCGACAGGAGCCTTCCCATGTCCCGCTATGAAACGCTGCTCGAAGACTACGCGCGCCTCGCCGGCCTGTCGCCGGTCGAGGATTTCCTGGCCAACCAGGAACTGGTCATCGCCGACATCGTGGTCGGCCTGTCCGTCGAAGGCGATGCCGACGCCGGTGACATCGCCTTCTTCGCCACGCTGGGACGGCCGGCTCCGCAGGTCGCGCGCGACAGGCTGCTGCAGCTGATGCTCGAAGCCAACGCCCTGTGGGTGGGCACGGGCGGCTGCACGCTCGGCCTGCAGGCGGGCACCGGGGTCGTGGTGCTGTGCGCCCGTGCGCCGCTGGCCCTGTGCGACGCGCCGGCGCTGGCCGCCGCGCTGGATGCCTTTGCCGATGTCGGGCTGCTGTGGCGCGACGTGGTGCAGGGCCGCGTCACGCCTGAACTGCCGCAACTCGCCGCCTGACCGGGAGCGCCGCCATGTTCATCAATCCCAATGCCGGCCGCGTGGCCGGTGGCGAGCTGCCCCCTCCGCAGGACAACGCGACCGGCAAGACCGCCGGGACGCAGGCGTCGCCCCAACCCGGCCAGGGCGGGCTGCAAGGCACGATGGTGGCCGTCGGCGAAGGCGGCACCAGCGCGTTGCGCGAGGACGCGGCGCAGAGCCGGGGTTGGTTCAGCGGCGCGCTGTCGGCCTTCTGGGAGGCCGCCGAGGCGTTCACCTTTGCCATGCACGGTGACCCCGTCGATGACGACGCCGAGGTGCGCGCCGACGGCGGCGCCGGTGACGAGGTCCGCACCGACACCGAGGACGATGACACGCTGACCGAGGTGGATGACGGCGAAGACGAGTTCTTCGATTGCGACGACGATGGCGTCGCCGCCTACAACGCCCGCCAACTGGAACGGCAGGCGCTGCCGGACGGGCCGGTCGGATCGACGGGGCCGTCCTCGCTGGACGACGTGGAGATCCTGCCGCTGTCCGCGCTGCTGGGAGACATCGGCGATCCGGGCCTGAATGTCGAGACCGGATCCACGCCGGCCCGCGAGGCCGTCGCGCAGCAGACGCAACAGCAGCAGGACGGCATCCTGAGCCGCATGATGGCCCTGGGCGGCAACGCGCTCGGCGCGGTGACGTCGACCGTGGCCAGCACCGTGTCGACGGTGGCGAGCACGGTCCGCGCCTATCTGCCGGGTGGCGGCACGCCAGTGGCCGAAGGCTCCGGCGTCGCGCCCAGCCAGACCGTCTCCGAGCGCAACCTGGCGCGCGCCGGCGAGGTCGCCGGCAAGATCGACCTGGAAATGGCCAAGCTCAACGAGCAACTGCGCCGCATGGGCGGCGACGCGCTGCGCGTGCCCGATGGCGAGCGGCTGAATGCGCCGACGCTGTCGAACTGGGACACGCTGTCGCGTTGGAACCACCAGGCGCGCGGCGCCATGTCGGCCGGGCTGACCACGCTGGGATGGACCACCGCGGCGGTGGCGATCCCGACGGCCACCAGCATCGTCACCTCGCCGATGGGGTGGACCCCGACCGGCATCGGTATCAACGCCACCGCCGTGCTCGGCGGCGCCTACCTGGGCCTGACCGCGCTGCGCGACTTCCCCGAATTGGCGACCAATCGGGGGGCGCTCAGCCTGGTCGAAAGCACCCTGCAATCGCTGCAACCGCAGTTCAAGGAACTGGACAACCTGATCGCGCAGGAACAGTCGCGCCAGACCGCCACCGATCGCACCCTGCTGGTGTCGCTGGAACGCGCGCCGCGCATGGACGCGCTGCAACGCGAACTGGCGCAAGTGGGCGAGGCGCTCAAGACCGCGCCATCGGATGCCGCGCAAGGCACCGCCCTGCGCCATCCGGTCGCCCTGGGCGATGGCCAGGCGCGCGCGCAGACGCTGGGCCTGGCGGCGCGGGCCAAGTCGGCGTTCCAGTCCTTTTTCGGTTCGATCGCGCGCGGGCTGTCCAGCGTCGGCCGCTTCCTGTCCGACCTGCCCAACGTGCCGGGGCGGCTGCTGGAGCGGCGCGCCGCGGGCAAGAGCGAGCTGGCCTACACCCAGGGGGCCGGCCGTGCCGCGCTCGGCCTGCTGGCGTCGCCGCGCGACGGCGGCATCGTGCGTGATGGCATCGATGTACGGGTGATGCAGCGCGCCACCGACGCCGGCGCCTCGCAAGGGCTGGCCGACGTGCGCCGCCAGATGCACATCGGCGAGAATCTCACGCAGGCCCTGCGCGCCAATGGCCAGCCGGCCTTCGGCGCCGTCGCGGTGGGCGAAGGCATCCAGCAGGTCGCGGTCACCGCCAACCTGACCACGGCGCGCGCCATGGCCTGGTATTTCGCCGCCGCGGCTGAAGGCGGCAACGGCCAGGATCCGGCCGTCACCCGCAACGCCGACGGCAGCCTGTCGGTGGCCGACCCGGACCGCAAGCTGTACAGCTTCCTGATGCATGCGCCGTCGGCCTATACCGGCGCCATGGCCGGCGACAGCGGCGGCGAGCCGGGCCGCCTGACGCTGGATGATCACCGGCGCGGTTTTCCCGAGGGCGCGCGCGGCATGCAGTTCGAGACGGCGCTGGATGCGCGGGGCGGCACCGAATTGCGCGTCCGCTTCGTCGCGGACCGGGCGCAGCCGGTGTTCAACCCGCTGGCCAACGAGCACGATGTGCTGCTGTCCATGTACCAGGCCCTGCACAGCCCGGCGCAGGCGGGCGAGCGGCAGGCGGATTTCTCCGGCTGGTCGCGCCAGCAGCTGGAGGCGCACCAGTCGTCGCTGCAGGCCTCCTTGCAGCGCGAGGCCAGCCTGATGGCCGGCGACCAGCAGCAGGTGCGCGACCTGCAGGGTTGGCAGAACCCGGCCTTCCTGGCGGGCCGGGCCTAGCGCCTGGCGTCGCTCAGCGGATGCCGGCGCGCATGAACGACTGCACGAACTGGCGCTGGAACAGCAGGAAGGCGATCAGCAGGGGCGCCGCCGACATCAGCGTGGCGGCGGTGATCACCGACCAGTCGATGCCCTGGTCGGTGGACGAGAACACCTGCAGGCCGACCGTCAGCGGCCGTGATTCCACCGAGTTGGTGATGATCAGCGGCCACAGGAAGTTGTTCCAGTGGTGGCTGACCGACACCAGCCCGTAGGCCACGTAGATCGGCTTGGCCAGTGGCACGTACACCTTCCACAGCACCTGCAGGGCGTTGGCGCCCTCCATGCGCGCGGCCTCTTCCAGCTCGCGCGGCACGGTCTTGAAGGTCTGGCGCAGCAGGAAGATGCCGAAGGCCGAGGCGAAATACGGCAGGCCGATGGCGAACACCGTGTCGCGGATGCCCAACTGGCTCATGGAGCGGTAGTTCTCCACCAGCAGCACGTCCGGCATGATCATCAGCTGCAGCAGCACCAGCATGAAGACGAAATCGCGGCCGCGGAACTCGAAGCGCGCGAAGGCGTAGCCGGCCAGCGTCGACAGCACCAGCTGCGCCGCCAGCACCATCGTCACCAAAAGGAAGGTGTTGGCGAAATAGCGGGGGAACGGCGCGGCCTGCCAGGCGCGCGCGAAGTTGTCGAGCGTGAGCGGCGCGAACAGGTCGAAGCGGGTGGCGTAGGCCGGCGGGTGGAACGCCGCCCACACGGCATACGCCAGCGGCAGGATCCACAGCAGGCCCAGCGCCCACGCGCCCAGGGTATCGAGCTTGTCTTTCATTGGTAGTGCGTCCTGCGGTCCAGCCAGCGGAACTTGATCAGCGCCGTCAGCGCCAGCACCACCAGCAGCACGACGGTCAGCGTCGCGGCGTAGGCGGTGTCCCAGAAACTGAAGCCCACCTGGTAGATGTAGTACAGCAGCAGCGTGCTGGCGTTGTCGGGCCCGCCGCGGGTCATGACCACCACGTGGTCCACCAGCCGGAAGGCATTGATCAGCGCGTTGATCAGCACGAACAGCGTGGTCGGCATCAGCAGCGGCCACAGCACGCGCCGGAAGTACTGCCAGCGCGAGGCCCCTTCCAGCATCGCCGCCTCGCGCAGCGACGGCGACACCGTCTGCAACGCGGCCAGGTAGAAGATCATGAAGAAGCCGGATTCCTTCCACACCGTCACCAGCATCAGCGCCGGCAGCGCGGTTTCGCGGTTGCCGAGCCAGTTGGGGCCGGGCGAGCCGAACAGCTGCATCACCTGCGCGATCAGGCCGTACTGCGGGGTGTAGAAGAACAGCCAGATATTGGCCACCGCCACCATCGGCAGCACCGTCGGCGTGAAGTACGCCATGCGCAGGAAACCGCGCCCGCGCAGGTTGCGGTTCACCCACAGCGCCATGACCAGCGCGATGCCGATCGAGGTCGGAATGGTGCCCAGCGCGAACCACAGGTTGTTCCACAGTGACTGCCAGAACACCGGGTCGTCGCGCATGACGGCGTAGTTGTCCAGCCCGACGAAGCGGGCCGGGCGCGCGCCCTTCGGGGTCGAATAGAAGCTGTGCCAGAGCGTCGCCAGCGCCGGGTAATGCGTGAACGCGGCGAGCAGCACGATGGCTGGCAGCAACAGCAGCCAGCCATAAAGCGCATTCAAAGAGCGGCTCATCGTGCTTGCGGATTTATTTGTAGGAACGCAGTATGCGGTCGGCCTCGCGCTGGGCGTCCGTCAGCGCCTGCTGCGGCGTCTTCGAACCCGTCAGCGCGGCCTGCAGCGCGTCGTTCAGGGTCTTGGTGACGCGCTGGTTCTCGTGGGTCGAGAATTCGGCCACGCTCACTTGCAGCTGGTCGCGCGCCACGGCGGCGGCCGGCACTTCCTGCGCGTACTTCTTCATCTTCTCGGTCTGCCAGGCGGCGGGCGTCACGGCCACGTAGCCGGTGGCGATGCTCCAGTCGGCGGCGCGTTCAGGCGTGGTGGCCCACTGCGCGAACTTGAGCGCGGCCTGCTGCTGTTCCGGCGTGCCGCTCTTGAAGATGTAGAAGTTGCCGCCGCCGGTCGGGCTGCCGCCGCGCTTTTGCTGCGGCATCATCGCCACGCCGAACGGGAAGTCGGCGTTCTTGCGGATGTTGGTCAGGTTGCCGGTGGTGGTCCAGATGATGGCGGCCTTCTTTTCCAGGAAGTCCTTGGGCGTGGTGCCCCAGTCGATGGTGCCGGTGGGCATGACCTTGTGCTTGGCCGACAGGTCGCGCCAGTACTGCGCGGCCTCGACCACGGCGGGCTTGTCCAGGTAGACCTCGTTGCCGGCCTCGTTCATCAGGATCGCGCCGTTCGGCGTGGTCAGGGCCTGGAACAGCCAGTAGGCGAAGGCGCCGCCCGACGGGATCTCGATGCCCCACTGGGTGGTGTTGCCGCTGGCGTCCTGCTTCGTCAGCTTCTTGCCGTACTCGACCAGCTCGGCCCAGGTGGCGGGCGCGCGCTCGGGATCCAGGCCGGCGGCCTTGAACAGATCCTTGTTGTAGTACATCACGATGGTCGAACGCTGGAACGGCACGCCCCAGGTGTGGCCGCCGCTGCGGCTGTTCTGCATGAAGGCGTCGTAGAAGCCGCCCAGCCACTTCTTGTCGGCGTCGCTCTTGGCCAGGCCGTCGATCGGCACGATGGCGTCTTCGTCGATCAGCGTGAACATGTCGGTCGACAGCAGCACGGCCAGTTGCGGCGGCGTGCCGCCCTTGAGCGCGGTCAGGGCCTTGGCGATCGAGTCCTGGTACGAGCCGGCGTAGATCGGCTTGATCTTGATGCCGGGGTTTTCCTTTTCGAAGTCCGTCACCATGTCGTCGACGATCTTGGTGATCGGGCCGCCCACGGCGACCGGGTAGTAGAACTCCACTTCGACGGGCTTTTGCTGCGCCTGCACGGGCAGCGACAGGCAGGCGGCGGCAAGGCTGGCGGCCAGGGTCTTGAGTACGATGCGTCGCATGATTGCGTTTCCTTTCCTGTGGATTGGGCGTCTTCAGCGCCCGACGGTGTTGATGACCGCCGAATCGGCGGCAAAGAAATGCTGTTGCTCGTGCGGCCACGACAGGCGCAGCGCCTCGCCGGCGCGGGCCCGCAGGTGGCCACCCACGCGCACCGCCACGCCGCGGCTGTCGCCGATGCGGCAGACCACGATGGAATCGGCGCCGAAGTACTCCACGCTTTCCACCGTGGCGGCGATGCCGTCGCCGTCGATGCGGATGTGCTCGGGGCGCACGCCCAGCTTGGCGGCGCCTTCCGGCGCGCCGGCGATGGCCGGGCCATGGGTGCCGGCGATCACGGTGGCGCCCTGCAGCGGCATCAGGTTGATCAGGTTCATGGGCGGCGTGCCGATGAAGCGCGCCGCGAATTCGCTGGCCGGACGGGCGTACAGGCCGTCGGGCGTATCGTGCTGTTCGATCTGGCCGCCGCGCAGCAGCACCACCTGGTCGGCCATGCTCATGGCCTCGGTCTGGTCGTGCGTGACGTACACCATGGTGATGCCCAGGTCCTGCTGCAAGGCGCGGATCTCGCGCCGCATTTCATGACGCAGCTGCGCGTCCAGGTTGGACAGCGGCTCGTCCATCAGGCACACCGGCGCTTCGGAAATCACCGCGCGGCCCAGCGCCACGCGCTGTTGCTGGCCGCCCGACAGTTGCGACGGCTTGCGGTCCAGCAGGTGGCCCAGGCCCAGCAACGAGGCCACGCGTTGCAGGCGGCGGTCGTAGTCGCGGGCGGGTTCCTTGCGCACCTTCAGGCCGAACAGGATGTTCTCGCGCACCGACAGGTGCGGGAACAGCGCGTACGACTGGAACACCATGGAAATGCGGCGCTTGGCGGGCGGCAACTGCGTCACGTCGCGGTCGCCGATGCGGATCGTGCCCGAGGTCGGCGTGTCGAGCCCGGCAATCATGCGCAGGGTGGTCGACTTGCCGCAGCCCGAGGGGCCCAGCAGCACGGTGAAGCTGCCGGCCGGCACGGTGAAGCTGACGCCGTGGATCGCGGCCGCGCCACCGTATTGCTTGGTGAGGTTATCCAGAACGATGGATGACATGCTGTCTCGTAGATCTAATTTTCAGATCCGTCTGCGGCGCGTGCGATGAAAACCTTTTCATTGTGCAGCGCAATCATGACGGAGATATGGCAAGGCATAGTGTTTGTAATCGAGATCGCGACTCAGGCGAAGGGATACGGCCCGGGGTATTCCCCAATCACGGCATGGTGGGTGACCAGTGCGTCGTCGTGCCACCAGTGCAGCTGGTAGCCCGGCGGTTCCATGATGTATTGCAAGGTCGGGCGCGGCCCCAGCTCCAACGCCAGCTGGTGCGCGGTGCCCGGACAGGTCGAGGCGATGGTGCCGCCGAACCGGCGGAAGATGGTGCGGTGCAGGTGGCCGCACAGCACCCGTTCGACGCGCGGATAGCGCGCCACGATGCGTTCGAGTTCCGGGCCGCCGGCCAGCAGGCCGATGGCGTCCATGTGTTCGATGCCGGTCTGGAACGGCGGATGGTGCATCAGCACCAGCGTCGGCCGGTCGGGCTGCTCGGCCAGGCGCGCGGCCAGCCAGCCCAGGCGCGCCTCGCACAGCTCGCCGTGGCTTTTCATCGGCACCACGGTGTCCAGCGCCAGCAGGCGCAGCGGATAGGTCTCGACCGCGTACTGGATGAACGGCCCCTGCCCTTGCAGGTAGGCATGTTCCGGAAAGGCGGCGCGCAATTGCGCGCGGTCATCGTGATTGCCCGGCAGCAGGAAATACGGGATTTCAAGCGCGTGCAGTTGCTCGCGCAGCGCCTGGTATTCGTGCGCCTTGCCCAGGTCGGTCAGGTCGCCGGTGATCAGCACGCAGTCGGGCCGCGGCGTCAGGGCGTTCAGGGCGCGCACCGCGGGGCCGAGGAAGGCGGCGGGATCGATGATGCCGTAGGCCTTGTCGCCCGGGGTGCGCATGTGCAGGTCGGTGATCTGTGCGATGAGCATGGCGCGTGTCTGTGTCGGAATTCGAAAAGGGGAAATCAGCGGCGCACGGGCGCCGCGGTGCCGCCCACGACGATGCAGTGCGGCAGCCGGCTCGATTGCGGCGGTTGGCCGTGGATCTGCGCCAGCAGGTTGGAGCAGGCGGACTGGCCGATGCCGTCGCTGGGCTGCGCCACGGTCGTCAGAGGCGGCGTCAGCAAGGCGCCAAAGCGCATGCCGTCGAAGCCACAGACCGAAATATCGGACGGTACCGACAGGCCCAGCGCCACCAGGTCGGCGATGACCGCCGTGGCCAGCAGGTCGTTCGAGCAGAACAGGGCCGTGGGCGCCTGCTTGCCGCGCAGCGCGCCCTTCAGGGCGTCGGCGTCGCTGCCGGTGTGCGAGCTCATGGCGATGTGCTGGATCGGCTCCAGCCCCAGCTTCTTGGCGCAGGCGCGGGCGCCCGCCAGGCGGCGGCGCGCGCGATCCGACGCGGTCAGCGGGCCGGTCACGAGGGCGATGCGCCGGTGTCCCAGCGCGGCCAGGTGCGAGACCATGTCGATGGCCGCGGCGCGATTGTCGACAGACGCATAGGGGTGGGCGGCGGACTCGTTGTAGACCAGCACGTAGGGCATGCCGGCGCTGTCCAGGTCGTCCAGCGTGGTGCTGCGCGCGGCGTCCGCCACGGTCAGGATCAGGCCGTCGACCTGGTGGTCGATCAGTCCCTGGACCGCCGCCGATTCCACCGCCGGGTCGTAGCCGGTGGCGGTCAGCATGACGCTGTAGCCGGACTCGCGGGCGCGCCGTTCCGCGCCTTCGAAGCACTCGGCGAACACCGGATTGGAGAGCGTCGGCAGAATCAGGCCGATGGTGCGGGTGCTGCCGGACCGCAGGCTGCGGCCGACGCGGTTGGGCCGGAAGCCCGCCCGCTTGGCGATGGCGCGGATGTGCGCCAGCGTGTCGGGATGGACGATGTCCGGCTGGTTGAATGCGCGCGAAACCGTCGCGGGCGACACCCCTGCCTTGCGGGCAACCTCGATGATGGAAAAGCGGGGCGATGGGCGCGATGCCATGGCTACATTGCTGCCGGTTTGCTGAAAACGTTTTCATCTTACAAGACAAATATGACCTTTGTATTGCACGGGTTTGCGCTATGCTGTTAACGACGCAACAACACAAAGCCAAGGCGCGGCGCGACGCGCACAATGGCTGGGTTTGTCACAACCGGCCGGCATCATGCCGCCAGCCGGATCGGGATAAACCCCAGGTCAAGGGGACCGGGTGCGGAAGTCAGTACCGTGCATCTCGCACGGCACCGGGATAGAGGAAAGGATCATGTCTACTGCCTTAAACAGACTTGGCGCGCTTGAAGCGGCGCGCAAGCTGCAACGGCGCGAATTGACTGCGGTGCAATTGGTGCGGGCCTGCTTTGCGCGCATCGAACAACGCGAAAACACCATCCATGCCTGGACGGCGCTGCAGAAACAGGCCGCCCTGGATCACGCGGAAGCCCTCGACCGGGGCGCATTGCGCGGCCCGCTGCACGGCCTGCCGCTGGGCGTGAAAGACCTGTTCGACACCGTCGACCTGCCGACGCGCTACGGTTCACCCATCTACGAGCGCCATCACCCCGGACTGGACGCAGCTGCCGTCGCGCTGTGCCGCCATGCCGGCGCCATCGTCATCGGCAAGACCGTCACCACCGAATTCGCCACCTACCAGGCCGGGCCGACGCGCAATCCGCGCAACGAGGCCTACACGCCCGGCGGCTCCTCCAGCGGCTCGGCCGCGGCGGTGGCCGACGACATGGTGCCGTTCGCGCTGGGCTCGCAGACCGCGGGCTCCATCATCCGCCCCGCTTCGTATTGCGGCATCGTCGGCTACAAGCCCACCTTCGGCGCGATTCCGCGGGCCGGCGTGAAGAGCCTGGCCGAATCGCTCGACACCGTGGGCGGTTTCGCCCGCTCGGTGCCGGACGTGGCCCTGTTCGCTTCCGTCCTGATGCGCGATCCGCGCCTGCTGGACCTCGCCTACGACGCCAAGCCGCGCATCGGCATGTACCGCAGCCTGCAGTGGCGCCATGCCCAGTCCGAGACCAAGGAAGCCTTCGCGCAGGCCGCCGCCACGCTGTCGCGCGCCGGCGCCCACGTCGAAGAAGTGCCGCTGCCGCCGGAACACTGCATGCTGGTGCAGCTGCACGCCGACATCATGGCGTTCGAGTCGTCGCAGTCGCTGGCCTATGAACGGCTGGAGCACGCCGCGCAGCTCAGCCCGAAGATCCAGGCGATCCTCGAGGCCGGCGCGCAGATCACCGCCGAAGAGCACATCAGGAACCTGGCGCGGGCCGCCGAATCGCGCGCCCGCGTGGACGGCTGGTTCGACAAGTACGACGTGCTGCTCGCGCCCGCCGCCAGCGGCGAAGCGCCGTTCGCCGACCTCGGCACGGGCGACCCGCAGTTCTCGCGCGCCTGGACCCTGTTCGGCCTGCCGTGCCTGAACCTGCCCTTCGCCACCGGCCCGCAAGGCCTGCCGGTGGGCCTGCAACTGATCGGCAAGCGCTACGACGACCATCACACCCTGGCGATCGCCGCCTGGATCCACGAGCGGCTGCTGGCCGCGCGCGAACCCGATATCGGCGCCTCCGACATGTGGCCGCGAGGCTGAGCCAGCCCGCCGCGCAAAAAAAGAAAGCCCGCCGGATAAAGGCGGGCCTTTTGTTGTGCGGAGCGGCTTCACCGTAAGAAGCGCGCGGGGGACGCGGCGGCGGTAACCGCCACGCCCGCGGCCTGGCGGCGGATCACGCGGCCTCGGCGGCTTCCTGTTCGGTGGCGACGGTGCCGGCGTTGATGTGGCGGTTCACCGCGCTCAGCACGGCCTGGAACGAGGCGGTGACGATGTCGCGGTCGATGCCCACGCCGAAGCCCGTGCTCGAGTCGCCGACGCGCAGTTCCACGTAGGAGGCGGCGCGGGTGTCGGTGCCGGTTCCGATGGCGTGCTCGTGGTAGTCCATGATGCGCACCGGCACGTCCAGCGCGGCCACGAAGGCCGAGATGGCGCCGTCGCCCTTGCCCGTCACGATGCGGCGTTCGCCGTTGTATTCGAGCTCGGCCTCGATGCTGAAGTGTTGGCCTTCGCCGGCCGACGGATTGCCGTCGATGCGATGGCGCACCAGCTTCCACGGGGTCTTCTGCTCGAGGTATTCGCGGTTGAAGATGGTGTGGACGTCGTCGGCCGTGACTTCGCGGCCGGTCTCGTCGGTGACGCGCTGGATGGCGCGGCTGAATTCGATCTGCAGGCGGCGCGGCAACACCAGGCCGTGTTCCTGTTCGAGCAGGTACGACACGCCACCCTTGCCCGACTGGCTGTTGACGCGGATCACGGCGTCGTAGCTGCGGCCGAGGTCGGCCGGGTCGATCGGCAAGTACGGCACTTCCCAGACGGCGTCGGGCTGCTGCTGCGCGAAGCCCTTCTTGATGGCGTCCTGGTGCGAACCGGAGAAGGCCGTGAAGACCAGGTCGCCGGCGTACGGGTGGCGCGGGTGCACGGGCAACTGGTTGCAGTACTCGGCGCAGCGGCGCACTTCGTCGATGTCCGAGAAGTCCAGGCCCGGGTGCACGCCCTGGGTGTAGAGGTTCAGGGCCAACGTGACCAGGTCGACGTTGCCGGTGCGCTCGCCGCTGCCGAACAGGCAGCCTTCGATGCGGTCGGCGCCGGCCATCACGGCGAATTCGGCGGCGGCCACGGCGGTGCCGCGGTCATTGTGCGGGTGCACGCTCAACACGATGCTGTCGCGGCGCGCCAGGTTCTTGTGCATCCATTCGATCTGGTCGGCGTACATGTTCGGCGTGGTGGCCTCGATGGTGGCGGGCAGGTTCAGCACCATCTTGCAGTCCGGCGTGGGTTGCCATACGTCGGCCACGGCGTTCGAGACTTCCAGCGCGAATTCCGGCTCGGTCGTGCTGAACACTTCGGGCGAGTACTGGTAGCGCCACTTGGTTTCCGGGTGCTTGGCCACGTGCTGCTTGACCAGGCGCGTGCCGGTCGTGGCGATGTTCTTGATCTCGTCCTTGGTCATGTTGAACACGACCTTGCGGAACGCCGGGGCGCAGGCGTTGTACAAGTGGACGATGGCCTGCTTGGCGCCAGCGGCGGATTCCACCGTGCGGCTGATCAGGTCTTCACGCGACTGGGTCAGCACGATGATGGTGACGTCGTCGGGGATGCGCTTTTCGTCGATGAGCTTGCGCACGAAATCGAAGTCGGTCTGCGAGGCCGACGGGAAACCCACTTCGATTTCCTTGAAGCCGATCTTGACCAGCTGCTCGAAGAAGCGGAGCTTGCGCTCGACGCTCATCGGCTCGATCAGGGCCTGGTTGCCGTCGCGCAGGTCGGTGCTCATCCAGATCGGCGGCTGCGTGATGCGGCGGCTGGGCCAGGTGCGCTCGGAAAAGTCGCGGGCGAACGGCGTGAAGGGGACGTATTTGGTGGCGGGGTTGGCAAGCATCATCACTACACCTCGATCGGTTTCTTGTGAATCCCGGGATCGGTTTCCTCGGCCGGCATGCGGCCGGATGGCGGCCTGGTGCCAGGGTTGGCCGCATTCGCGCGGCGCAAGATTCAGTTTTGAAAAGGGGAAATCGCGTGTGGCAAGCGTGGCTGCCGAGCTACCACGGGGACACTAGGCCCGGCAACCGATCGGTAGGTATAGCGATAGCGCGATGAAGGCGGTACGAGCGCGCAGGCCGGCAACCGGAGCGGCGGAGCGTCCGGTGGCAATCGCGAGGGAGGTGCGTTGAGCGGCCATAGGTTGCTAGTCAAACATACTTTTGCGGACTGCGCAATTGGGAAAGCGATAAAAAAGCCGGGGACGGATCCGTCCCCGGCGGTGCATCGCAAGTGTTATTGCATCTGGCGTTACTGCGTCTGCATGTGGCCGTTCTTGACGACCTGGCCCAGGCGCTCGCGCTCGCTCTTGGCGAACTCGACGAAGCTGGCGCGCGAGCCGCCGCCCGGCTCGATGCTGCTCTGGCGCAGCGCGTCCTGCACTTCCTTGGTCTGCAGCGATTTCTCGATCGCGGCGTTCATCTTGTCGAGCACGTCGGCGGGCGTGCCGGCGGGCGCGTACAGGCCGGCCCAGTGACCGATGCGGATGGCGGGGAAGCCCAGCTCGGCGGTGGTGGGGATGTCCGGCGCGCTGGCCATGCGCTTGTCCCAGGTGGTGGCCAGAGCCTTGAGCTTGCCGCTCTGCACCAGCGGCAGCGTGACGATGCTGGCTTCCGAGGTGGCGTCGACCTGCTTGCCGATCACCGCGGTCACGCCTTCCGAGCCGCTCTTGTAGGCGATCGGCTCGACCGGCAGGCCGGTGGCTTCCTTGACCATCTCGGCCACGAAGTGCGGCGTGCTGCCGTTGCCGGCGGTCGAGAACGTGATACGGTCGGTCTTGGCTTTCTTGGCGCGTTCGACGAAGTCCTTCAGGTCCTTGGCCGGGTTCGACGGATTGGCGACGATGACCGACGGCGTGATCGACAGCAGCGCCACCGGGGTCAGCTCTTCGTCCTTGTAGGGCTGGTCCGAGCGGATCAGGCTGTTGGTGACGGTACCGTTGCTGCCCACCAGGTAGGTGTAGCCATCGGCCGCGCTGCGCGCGACGTGCGCGGCGCCGACCACGCCACCGGCGCCGGGACGGTTTTCGACGATGACGGGCTGGTTCAGGGTCGTGCCCACCGCCTTGGCGATGATGCGCGCGACCAGGTCGTTGGCGCCGCCGGCGCTGAAGGGCGCGACGAACGTGATGGGCTTGTCGGGCCAGGCGGCGGATGCCGGGGCGGCGACGAAGGCGGCCGAGCAGGCCAGCAGGAGGCCGGCGGCATACCGGACGGGGGTGCGGAACATGTAAAGCAACTCCAGGGGGCTGGCCGCGCATCCGACTGGTCTCTGCAGTCGGCTTGGTCTGGTTTTGAAGGTGCGCGGCCCGCGGTTGCGCGAGCCTGGAGGGGCAGTATAGGGGAGCCCGGCTGGCAGGGGACTGAAACAACCAGGCCGCCTCGCGGCGGCCTGGATCAGCGGTCTGACGGCGGTGCGCGCCGCTTCAGCGGGCCGGGCCGCCGATGCGGGGCTCGACGTAGCGGGGTTCGCGGCTGTCGCGGGCATCGCGGCGGTCGTCGCCACGGCGGCCGTCATCACGATCGTCGCGCGACGGTTTGGCGGTCGCGCCGTCGAGGATGTCGGCCTGTTCGGCCACCATGGCGATCTTGCCGATGCGGTTGTGGCGGATTTCCGACAGCGAACGGTGCAGGTCGCCGACGGTGAAGGGTTCCTCGCGGGTGCCCCAGGTCCAGCGCAGCACGCCCAGGGACTCCTCGGACAGCTGCGGCGCCAGGTCGGCCAGCACGCCGGTGCTCACCGGGGTGGCGCGACCGGATGCCAGGCTGGCCGACAGCCAGGCGCGCAGGATGAAGAAGACGATCAGGGTCCAGATGCCGGCGACGACCCACCAGATGTACGGATTGACCTTCTGCACCATGTCCATGGTGGGTTGGCCAAGCGAATGCAGGAATTCGTAGTTGATGCGCTTGCCGAAATCCAGGATCCAGGAGGCGGCGAGATACCAGACGATCACGGCAACGGCGATCACGATCGCGCGCACGAGAAGTCGGGGAAGTGCCAGTTTGAGCAGGGTCTGGCCGATAAGTCGGCAATCCTGGCGAACGCGTGCGGGCGAAGTCTGATTCATCATGCAAAATATTGTACCTATGACCCGTCCTATTTTAGAACTGCGGCCCGGCCAGCATCTCACGCTGACCCCTCAACTGCAGCAATCCATCCGGTTGCTGCAGCTGTCCACGCTCGACCTCGAGGCGGAAATCTCGCAGGTGCTCGCCGACAATCCGTTGTTGGAACGCGACGATGAACCGTCGTCGGTCGAGACGCAGGCGGAATCCGAGCGCGAATCGTCGGTGCAGGACGACGAGCCAGCGCCCGAACGCGAGACCCCGGTGGACGAAATGCCGGGCTCGGGCGGGGTCTACCCCGACGACGATTCCAGCCTGCCCGAGGCGGCCCGGCCCGATACCCTGCGCGAGCACCTGCTGGGCCAGCTGGTGCTGACGCGCGCGGCGCCGCGCGATGCCGCCCTGGCGGCGCTGCTGATCGACGAACTGGACGAGAACGGCTACCTGGGGTCGCCGCTGGAGGAAATCCTGAGCTGGCTGCCCGCTGAGATGGAGCCGGACCTGGATGAACTGCGCGCGGCGCTGTCGCTGCTGCAGTCGTTCGATCCGGCCGGCATCGGCGCCCGCGACATGTCCGATTGCCTGTTGTTGCAGCTGCGCAACCCGGACCTGGGGCGCCTGCCCGAGGCCGCCGATCCCAAGGCGCTGGCCTGCGCCCGCCTCATCTGCGGCCAGCACCTGGCGTTGCTGGCCACCGGCAACAACGCCCGCCTGTGCGCGGCGGTCGGCTGTGACGAGGCGACCCTGCGCGTCGCCCATGCCCTGATCCTGCGGTTGGAGCCGCGTCCCGGCCGCGCCTGGACGGTGCCGGCGGCCGATTACGCCGTGCCCGACGTGATCGTGCGCAGGACGCGCCGCGGCTGGCAGGTGACGCTTAACAGCGCCGCCGTGCCGCGCCTGCAGATCAACGGCCTGTACGCGCAGATGCTGGGCAACCAGAAGGAATCGGCCCATGCCGGCCTGCAGGCGCAGTTGCAGCAGGCCAAGTGGATGATTCGCAACGTCGAGCAGCGCTTCGACACCATCCTGCGGGTGTCCCAGGCCATCGTCGACCGCCAGACCGCCTTCTTCAGCCAGGGGCCGGCGGCCATGCGGCCGCTCATCCTGAAAGACATCGCGGGCGAGCTGGGCTTGCACGAATCGACCATTTCACGGGCCACGACACAGAAGTACATGCTCACTCCGTTTGGCACGCTGGAGCTCAAGCGCTTCTTCGGGGCGGGGGTGTCGACGGACGGCGGCGACGCCACCTCGGCCACGGCGGTGCAGACCTTCATCCGGCAGATGGTGGCCGAGGAGAACCGGGCCAAGCCGCTGTCGGACAGCCAGATCATGGAAAAGCTGGCCGACCAGGGCATCGTCATCGCCCGCCGCACGGTCGCGAAATACCGCGAAGCGCTGCGGATCGCGCCCGCCGCGCTACGCAAGGCGCAGGCCGTGGCGCGGTGAAATAAGGGATATTTTTGCGGCAGAGCGCCGTGGGGCCCGGCGCCTTGATGAGCGTTCGTTGCCGTACACCGGGCTTTCATCAGGAGCTTTTCCATGGGCCCAGTCCCTTCCCCCACGCTCTCGGAATTCGAGACTGAAGAACAGGCAGGGTCACCGGGACGGCGATCGAGGTCATCAATATCCTGCATGCCCGCCGCGAATATCCCTCGAATTGATGGCAAAGGGCGCCCTGCTGGAGCGACTGAACGGCGTGGTATGGGGCGCGGGGTGGGGCACGCACCATCCCGCCGTGTGCCAAGCGGTGCCGATAAAACGTCCCTTATTTCAAAGAGTTAGGTGACCACGAAGTTGCAAATTATTTAGGCACGGTACTTGTCATTGCACGAATAAATGTCGATAATTATTCTCATGTACATTTGCGTATGTAATGCCATTACCGAACGCCAAGTCCGCGCCAGCGTGGACGCGGGCGCGACGTCGCTTTCCGACCTGCAGTTCGAGCTGGGCGTGGCCACGTGCTGCGGCTGCTGCGCGGCCACCGCCGCCGAATACCTGCCGGGCGGCCGCTGTTCCAGCGTGTGCGATGTGCGCTCGATCGCCGTTCCGGTCAACCCGCCGGCCGCCATGGCCGAGCCGGGCGCGGCCGCGGCGAACAGCAGCTATCCGGTCATCCAGGTCGCGGTCGCCTGAGCGGCGCCGTCATCTGTCACGGCTTGCAGGCCCAGCCCTGCAAGCCGTTGTGTTTCCGTTTCACAAAAATCCCTGATCATCCCCGCCAGTTGGCGCACCGGCTCGCGCGCGTTGTCCGCCAGGCATAGCGCCAATTCGGACGGCGGCACCGGCGGCAGCATGTCATCGACCAGCCGATGGCCCGCGGCGATGCAGCGGCGCTCCAGCAAGGCCACCCCCAATCCTCCCGCCAGCGCGGCCTGGATCCCCATCAGGTTGGGGCTCTCGTAGGCGATGCGCCAGCGGCGTCCGGCGCGCTCGAGCGCGTGGATGGCGCGGTTGCGGTAGATGCAGCCCTGCGGAAAGGCCACCAGCGGCACCGGTTCGGTGCTGGCGGGTAGCCCGTGCTGGCCGGCGATCCAGTGCAGGTGTTCCGGCCAGCTCGTCAGCGCCGGGCCGGCGCCCGGCTCGCGCTTGAGCAGCGCCAGGTCCAGGTCGCCCCGTTCCAGGCCGCGCGTCAGGGCCACGGTCAGGTCGCAGCGCACCGACAGCCTGACGGCCGGCCGGGCGCGGGCGAACTGCGCCACGATGGCCGTCAGCGTGTCGGCGGCGAAATCGTCGGGAATGCCCAGCCGGATCACCTCCACCCGCTTGCGGCCGCTGACGGCTTCGCGCACCTCGGTGGACAGCGCCAGCATGCGGCGCGCATAGCCCAGCAGGCGCTCGCCGTCCTCGGTCAGGTGGACCTGGCGGCCCTCGCGCACGAACAGCGAGCATTCGAGGGTCTCTTCCAGCTTGCGGATCTGCTGGCTGACGGTGGACTGGCTGCGGTGCACCCGTTCGCCGGCGCGGGTGAACCCGCCCGCGTCGACGACGGAGACGAAGCTGTGCAATAGATCGAGATCGAGCATGGAAGGCGCCTTGGCATCGGTTTTTCAAATACTTTTGATCCAAATAAAGCGTTTGTCAATGGATAGGGCCGCGCCCAGAATGGGCTCCTCTTCCTTTGCCGGACCTGCTGCCATGAAGGCGTCATCGACTTTGCCCGCCACCGCCCTGCCCGCCGACGCGCCGATGGGCGTGGCCTGGACGCCCATCGCGGCGTTCTGTTTCCTGTGGAGCTCGGCGTTCGCGGCGGCCAAGATCGCGGTGCGCGACTGTCCGCCGCTGACCCTGCTGACAATCCGGTTCCTGATCGCAGGCGCGCTGATGCTCGGCGTGGCCGCGGCCAGTGGCCGCTGGCAACGGCCCAGCGGCCGCGACCTGGCGTCGCTGGTGCTGCTGGGTATGTTGAACAACGCGGCCTACCTGGGCCTGAGCTGGAGCGGCATGACCACGGTGTCGTCGGCCTTCACCGCGGTGCTGATCAGCACCAATCCGCTGTTGATCGGCGTGCTGGCCGGGCCGGTGCTCGGCGAGCGGCTGGGCTGGCGCAAGATGCTGGGCCTGTGCCTGGGGCTGGCCGGCGTGGCGCTGGTGCTGCGTTCGCGCCTGTCGGGCATGCAGGAGGATCTGCACGGCACCCTGCTGGTGACAGGCGGCCTGGTGGCGCTGGTGGCGGGCACGCTGCTCTACAAGCGTCTCAAGCCGTCGACCGGCTTGTGGATGGCGACCGGCATCCAGTCGCTGGCCGGCGCGGTGGCGTTGATGCCAGTGGCGCTCTTGCACGACAACATCGGCGATGCGCGCATGACGGCCAGCCTGTTCTGGAGCATGGCCTACATGATCGTGGCGGTGTCGATTGGTGGCTACTACCTGTGGTTCATGATCCTGGGCCGCGCCAGCGCGACGGCGGCCAGCGCCCTGCATTTCCTGATGCCGCCGCTGGGCCTGCTGTTCGGCTGGCTGGTGCTGCGCGAACAGGTGTCGTGGCTGGATCTGCTGGGCATCGTGCCGATCGCGTTCGGCATCTGGCTGGCGACGCGGCGCGCGCCATAAAAAAAGATTGGGCGGGCGATCGATGGAATCCGGCGCGAGCGCTGCGCGCCGGCAGCGCTTTTCGCGGCAAATGGCGGCCGAATATGGCGCGTCACGCGCGCGCAGGCCGCCAAATACCGGTATCGCGCTGGCAAATCATCCCGCACACATACTCATTCTCATTTGTTTGTCGCTTTCTTGTAGCGCTCGTAAAGCGGTTTACCAAATGCGCGCCAAGGCTAGGCGCGGCCCCGCGGCCGATGTTAGTCTGCCGGGGTTGCGTACTCGCGGCATCGTGCGCTTCTTGTCGCGATGCAGTGCGCGTCGCGCCCGACTGCAAGGAGTCCATTATGAAAGGCGACAAAACCGTCATCCAGTTTCTGAACAAGCAACTGACCAACGAACTGACGGCGATCAACCAGTATTTCCTGCACGCCCGCATGTTGAACCACTGGGGTTTCGACAAGCTGGGCAAGCACGAGTACGAAGAGTCCATCGGTGAAATGAAGCATGCCGATCGCCTGATCGCGCGCATCTTCATGCTCGACGGCCTGCCCAATCTGCAAGATCTGCATAAGCTGCTGATCGGCGAGGACGTGCCGGAGCTGCTGGCCTGTGACCTGAAGCTGGAGCAAGGCGCCCAGGCGACCGTCAAGGAAGCCATCGCCTACTGTGAATCGGTGCGCGACTACGTGTCGCGTGATCTGTTCCAGGACATCCTGGACGACACCGAAGAGCACATCGACTACCTGGAAACCCAGATCGACCTGATCGACAAGGTCGGCCTGCAGAACTACCTGCAAAGCCAGATGTCGGTGCCCGACTGAACGATTGTGCCGGCATGAAAATGGCGCCCCGCGGGGCGCCATTTTTTTGCTGCCGCCGCGCGTGGCGCGGACGGTGAATGCGGGGATTTACTGTGGGCGGGCCGGGCATTCGGCCATCGTGCCCCAGGCGCGGTTCGGACCACAGTACTTGTTGCGGGCCGCCCACGAACACGAGGGACGCTCGAAGAAGCCTTGCGTGGCGCACTGCGCCAGTTCGCGCTTGAGCGCGTCCTGCCAGCCGGGCGCGCCGGGCGCGGGCGAGGAGTTGGGCGGCGGCGGCGCCTGCACCATCGGCGTGTTGCCGTAGCCGGCGGCCTGCGTCTGGGTGCCCGCCTGGCCCTGGCCGCCATTGACGGCGGCGCCGGTGCCCGGCGCCTGCAGGTCCAGCGTGCTGACGTCGGAACCGCCTTGCGGCAGCGGCACCTCCGAGGCGGCGGCGATTTCGCGCGCCTGTTCCTGGCTGATGCGTTCGCGCGAGATCTTCACGGCCGGATCGCTGACGGTGTCGAACAGCGACACGGTGTTGATGGCCCATTCGCGGTCGGCGGGCTTGTCGGGCACGCCGAGCGTGCCGTCGATGCGCGGCTGCGGCGGCTGGGCCACGTAGGGACGCCCGTTGGCGTCGAGCACGGGCTGCTGCGACGCGGCCGCATCCTGGCCGGGCGCAGGCGCGGCGGGCGGCGCATGCGCCACCAGCCAATCACCCAGTTGAATGCCGCCCCATGCCGACGCGCCAAGCGCCAGCAGGAGCGTTGCGAATAATAAACGCCAAGACATTGCTACCCTCATCTGCCGTGCGGTACCCGAACGGGTCTACGCCTTGTCTCCGAAGACCTTGCCGCCGTGCTCCCGCATGGCGTGGAATTTCACATCCGGATACAGTTCCTCGGCCACGCGCAACTGCGCGGGGGAACTGATCAAAAATGCCGCCGCATCGACCACATCATAGGCGATATGGGCTGCATTGGCATCCATGAACTTGCGCAGCGCCTTGGGGTTATCAGAAGTAATCCAACGTGCCATTGTGTAGCGCGAAGGCAGCATGCGCGCGTCCACGCCGTACTCGGTCTTGAGGCGGTGCGCGACCACTTCGAACTGCAGCTGGCCGACCGCGCCGAGCAGCAGCGAGCCGCCGGCGGCCTCGGGGCGGAACACCTGGATGGCGCCCTCTTCGCCCAACTGCGTCAGGCCGGTGCGCAACTGCTTGGTGCGCAGCGGGTCCTTCACTTCGACGGCCTGGAACAGTTCCGGCGCGAAGAACGGCAGGCCGGTGAACTGCAGCGTCTCGCCTTCGGTCAGCACGTCGCCCAGTTGCAGCACGCCGTGGTTGGGAATACCGATGACGTCGCCGGCATAGGCCTCGTCCAGCAGTTCGCGGCGTTGCGACAGGAACGACACCACGTTGTTGGGGCGCATTTCCTTGTTGGTGCGCGCGACCTTCAGACGCATGCCGCGCTCGAAGCGGCCGGAGCTGACGCGCACGAAGGCGACGCGGTCGCGGTGGGCCGGGTCCATGTTGGCCTGCACCTTGAACACCACGCCGGTGAACTTGGGCTCCTCGGGTTGCACTTCGCGTTGCAGCGCGACGCGCGGGCCGGGGGGCGGCGCCTGTTCGACCAGCGCGTCCAGCACTTCCTGCACGCCGAAGTTGTTGATGGCCGAGCCGAAGAACACCGGGGTCTGCTTGCCCGCCAGGAACTGGTCGCGGTCGAACGCGGGCGCGGCTTCGTTGATCAGTTCGATCTCGCCGCTGGCCTGTTCGAAGGCCGAGCCGAAACGCCGGCCGATCTCGGGATTGGTCAGGCCTTCGATGAAATCGTCGTTGTCCGAACGGCGCTCCTGGCCGGGACGGAACACGCGCATGCGGTCGCGGCGGATGTCGAACACGCCGCCGAAGGCCTTGCCCATGCCCACCGGCCACGAGAACGGCACGGCGTCCATGCCCAGGTGGCCTTCGATCTCCGACAGCAGTTCGAGCGGCTCGCGCACTTCACGGTCCATCTTGTTGATGAACGTGATGATGGGCGTATTGCGCGCGCGGCAGACCTGCAGCAGGCGGATGGTCTGCGGTTCGACGCCGTTGGCGGCGTCGATCACCATCAGCGCGGCGTCCACCGCCGTCAGCACGCGGTAGGTGTCTTCCGAGAAGTCCTGGTGGCCCGGGGTGTCGAGCAGGTTGATGACGCAGTCGCGGTATTCCATCTGCATCACCGACGAGGCCACCGAAATGCCGCGCTGCTTTTCGATTTCCATCCAGTCGGACGAGGCGTGGCGCGAAGCCTTGCGCGCCTTCACGCTGCCGGCGATCTGGATCGCGCCTGCGAACAGCAGCAGCTTTTCGGTCAGCGTGGTCTTGCCCGCGTCGGGGTGGGAAATGATGGCGAAGGTACGGCGCCGCGCTACTTCTTGTGGGATGTTCATGATCGGAGGATTCAACCTGACGCCGCGGCTTCAGCCCGGCGCGGTCCGGTATCGTGCATCGAAACAAGCGGGGCACGCGCCGTTGCCGGCGCGTGCCCCGCGCGTGGAAATTCAGGAATGGCGGCGGAACGAGGCCAGGAACACGCCGGCCAGGATGAACAGCGAACCGAAGGTGCGGTTCATCCAGCGGATGTGCTTGGCATCGCGCAGCAGGCGCAGCACGCGCGCCGCCAGCAGCGTGTACACGCCCATCGCCACCAGGTCGGTGAACGCCAGCGTGCCGGCCAGCGCCGCGTACTGCGGCGTCAGCGGCAAGGCGGTGTCGACGAACTGCGGCACCACGGCCAGCAGGAACACCGTGCCCTTGGGGTTCATGGTGTTGATCAGGAAACCGCGCATCACCAGCTCGCGGATCGAGGCCTGCTTGGGATCGCCGGCATCGACCGCGACCGGCGCGGCGTCAGTGCGGATCTGGCGCACGCCCAGGTAGATCAGGTAGGCGACACCCAGGTACTTGACCACGTTGAAGGCCATCTCGGAGGTGGCCAGCACCGCGCCCAGGCCGACCGCGACCACCACGAACTGGAACAGGATGCCCATGATCAGGCCGGCCGTGTTCCAGTAGCCGCGGGCGAAGCCGTACTTCAGTCCGGAGGACATCGCGGAGATGGCCCCCGCGCCGGGCGAGAACGAAATGGCCCAGGAGGCCAGGAAGAACGTCAACCAGGTAGAAAGAGGCATGATGGCGCGGGTCCGTGGGTCGCAGTAACAGGTATGCCGCTGATATTACTTGGAGAGCAGCGCCGCGCGCGGGCCGCCGGCCGGGCGGCCGCCGTTGCCGTTGCCGGCGGGACGGGCGCTGCCTTCGGGACGGCGGTGGTTCTGCTGCGGGCGGGCGTCGCCGCGGCCGGCGTGGGCCGGACGGTCGGACGGCTTGCCGTCGCGCTGGCCCTGGCCGCCGCGGTTGTCGCCGCCGGCACGGGCCGGCGCCGGGGCGCGGCCGCCGTTGGCGTTGCGCGGCGCGGCGTTGGCCGGACGCGAACGGGGCGCGCCGGCGTTGCCGCCGCGGCCGCCGTTACGGCCGCCACCGCCACGCGGCTGGCGCCCGTCTTCGTCGCGTTCCTGGCGTTCGAAGGCGGCGGCGCTGGTGGCGGGCGGAGTCCAGTCGGCCACCGGCTTGCGCTCGATGGTCTTCTTGATCAGGCGCTCGATGTCCTTGAGCAGCTTGATTTCGCTGTTGTCCACCAGCGAGACCGCGGCGCCGGTGGCGCCGGCGCGGCCGGTGCGGCCGATGCGGTGCACGTAGTCTTCCGGCACGTTGGGCAGTTCGAAGTTCACCACCTGGGGCAGCTGGTCGATGTCCAGGCCGCGGGCGGCGATGTCGGTGGCCACCAGCACCGTCACGGTGCCTTCCTTGAAGCCGGCCAGCGCGCGGGTGCGGGCCGACTGGCTCTTGTTGCCGTGGATCGCGGCGGCGGTCAGGCCGTCTTTGACCAGCTTTTCGGCCAGGCGGTTGGCGCCGTGCTTGGTGCGGGTGAACACCAGCACCTGGTGCCAGCCGCTTTCGCGGATGATGTGGCTGATCAGGTCGCGCTTGTGGTGCTGTTCGACCAGGTGCACCGTCTGGGTGACCAGTTCGGTGGCGGTGTTGCGCGGGGTGACCGAGACTTCGCCGGGGTTGTTCAGCACGCCGCGCGCCAGCGAACGGATCTCATCCGAGAAGGTGGCCGAGAACAGCAGGTTCTGGCGCTGCTTGGGCAGCAAGGCCAGGATCTTGCGGATGTCGCGGATGAAGCCCATGTCCAGCATGCGGTCGGCTTCGTCCAGCACCAGGATCTCGACGCCAGACAGGTCGACCGTCTTCTGGCCGCAGTGGTCCAGCAGGCGGCCGGGGGTGGCCACCAGGATGTCCAGCGGCTTGCGCAGGGCGGAGATCTGGGGGTTGATGTTGACGCCGCCGAACATCACCATGGACGTCAGCGAGGTGTGCTTGCCGTAGGTCTGCACCGATTCGGCCACCTGCGCGGTCAGTTCGCGCGTCGGGGTCAGGATCAGGCAGCGCGGGCGGCCGGCCTTGCGGGCTTCCGGCTTGCTCTGCATCAGCAGATGCAGGATGGGCAGCGTAAAGCCGGCGGTCTTGCCGGTGCCGGTCTGGGCGGCGGCCAGCAGGTCGCCACCCTTGAGGACCTGCGGAATCGCCTGGGCCTGGATGGGGGTGGGTGCGGTGTAGCCGGTATCGGCAATGGCGCGCAACAGGGAATCGGCCAGCCCGAGGTCGGCGAAAGAGGAAGAGGTAGTCAAAACAACTCCAGCGGCAGCCCGTCGCTCAAGTTGAGAGACTCCAATCCAGGCGGACGAATAAGGAGAAAAGGGAAGCGCCCCTGAGGGCGAAGCTTGGCGGCGAAGTGCCTAGCGGACGCGTGCAGATTGGCAAAGCACGCCGGGCAATTGTAGCTGATGCGGCGGCGGCGCATGCGGAATCGCCTGTTATCGGCATGGCCCGTAACATTTTGCACTAAATGTGTACGAAATTAGCGTAATCCCTAGGCTGCGCTCCCTATAATCCGTGCGCTTACCTCCAACACACAAGAATTAAGGGTTGCTATGAAAAAGGCGGCAATAGCGGGTCTGGTCGTTGCACTGGGTGCGATTTGGACCGGCACGGCCTGGTACACCGGCCAGAAGGCCGAGGCGTTCGTGAAGCAGTCGATCGAAGACGGCAACGTCGAACTGCGCAAGATCGGCGAAAAGTGGGGCGTGACCCCCGTCATCGAACTGATGTCGTTCGAGCGCGGCGTGTTCTCGTCGACCGAGCGCTACCGCGTGAAGTTCACGCTGCCCGCCAAGGATGGCAAGCCGGCCGAGGAACGCGAGCTGCAGTTCGTCGAGCACCTGTCGCACGGTCCGTTCCCGTTCTCGAACCTGGCCTCGGGCAAGCTGGCCCCGGCCATGGTCGCGAGCCGCTTCCAGATCGAGGAAACCCCGGCCGTCAAGGGCTGGTTCGCCGCCACCAAGGGCGCCACGCCGCTGACGGGCGCCTATAGCGTCAGCTACGGCAAGCAGGTCACCGGCACGTTCAACCTGGCCCCGGCCGAAGCCTCGACCGACAGGACCAAGCTGACCTTCGCCGGCCTGGCCGCCGACGTCGACTTCGACACCAGCAGCAAGCACGGCGTGCTGGCGCTCAAGAGCGACGGCGTGACGCTGGCCGGCCCCGCCGGCGACAGCGATATCGTCGGCATGGCGGTCAAGGGCATCACGCTCAACAGCGACCTGACCCCGGGCAAGAACGACATGGCCATGGGCAGCCAGAAGCTGGTCTTGAAGGAATGGACCATCACGTCCAAGACCAAGCCGCCGGTGCTGCTCAAGGACACCAGCATTGCCGTGGACCTGGCCGAGGCCGATACCGGCGTGAACGCCAAGATGGTGCTGGACTTCGGCATGATCAATGTCCAGGAAAAGGACATGGCGGGCCTGCAACTGGCCATCGGCATGAAGAACATGGACCCGAAGGCGCTCAAGGCGCTGAACGACGTCTATGAAGCGTCGTCGCGCCGCATGATGCAAGGCGGCGGCGAGCAGGCTTCGCCCGAGTTCACGCCCGAAGAGCAGCAGATCCTGAAGACCAACGTCGAGCTGCTGCTGGCCGGCAACCCCAGCCTGTCGGTGTCGCCGCTGCAGGTGCGCACTGCCAACGGCACCTCGACCTTCAACCTGGACGTGGACCTGGCCAAGCCGGCCTCGACCGACAAGCCGGCCAGCGACCTGGCCATGGAAGCGATCCGCAAGCTCAACGCCAAGCTGGTGCTGTCCAAGGCCAACGTGGCCGACCTGATGGCGATCGAGCCGCAGATGCGTGGCGTGCCGGCCGACCGTGCCGCGCAGACCGCCAAGGGCCAGGCCGAAATGGTCGGCACCATGGCCGTGGCGATGGGCGTGGCCAAGGCGGAAAACGACAACATCGTTTCCTACCTGAACTACGCCGACGGCCAGGTCGATTTCAATGGCAAGAAGATGCCGCTGCAGCAGTTCATGATGATGGTCATGAGCGGCGCGATGGGCGGCATGCGCTAAGGCGCGGGCAGGACCCTGGCGCCGGCGTGATGCCGGCGCCTTGCACGGGCTGCGGCGCCTTCGGGCGTGGCAGCCCGTTTTTCATGCGCGGCGTATGCTGGCGGCTGCGGTCCATGCGAGGCCGGCGCAACTGGGAAGCGGGACGGACATCATGCGGAAATGGGTAGCGGTGGGTTGCACTGTGCTGGCGCTGGGCGCGATCTGGACGGGCACGGCCTGGTACACCGGCAAGCAGCTCGAGAACGGCATGGCGCAGTTGGCCGAGAGCGCCGACGCGCAGGCGCGGCTGATCGGCGCGAAGCTGGGCGAGACGCTGTCGGTCGAGCAGCTGTCGTACGAGCGCGGCGTGTTCACGTCGCAGGCGCGCTATCGGCTGAAGGCGCAGCCCTTGGCCAAGGATGGTCCCGGGGCGGCGGGACGCGACTACGAGATGGTGGTGCGCCTGGATCACGGACCGTTCCCGCTGTACCGCCTGTCGCGGGGCCATCTGTTCCCGGCCATGGCCGCCGCCCGCGCGGAGCTGGCGCCTACGCCGTCACTGGAAACCTGGTTCGCCGCCGCGCAGGGCGGCGTGCCCGTGACGGCCGAGGCCGTGGCGGGTTATGGCCGCGATATCGCGGTCTCCCTGGCGCTGGCGCCGGTCGAGCGCGCGCGCGACGCGTCCCGTTTCAGTTTCTCGGGCCTGACGCTGCGGGCCGATGTCGCCGCCGGCGGCAAGCGCGCCACCGTGACGGTCCGCTCGGACCGCGCCGACCTGTTCGAGCCGTTCACCAAGGACGGCGCGAGCCACACGCGCCGGCTGGCCATGCGCGACCTGGCGATCACGTACGATGCGACCCGCGCCGCCGACGAGACCGGCGCCGCCACGACGCGCGCGACCCTCAAGCAATGGACCGTCGAGATCGACGGCGAGCCGGTCACGCTGCGCGACGTCGCCGTGAATCTCGACGCCAGCGGCGCCGACAGCGCCATGCAGGGCAAGCTGGCCGTGCAGGTGGCGGGCATCGACACGCGCGCCGGACAGGTGGCCAACCTGCGCCTGGCGGCGCAGGCGCACAACCTGGACCTGGTATCGTTCCGCGCGTTCCGCGACACCATGGAGGCCACGAAAGACGGCGGCGGCAGCCTGAGCGACAAGATGGTGGGCGCGGGCCACGTGATGAAATTCCTGCTGGCCGAGCCCGGCTTCTCGCTGGCGCCGCTGCAGGTCGATACCGCCAACGGCAGCGCCACGCTGCAATTGGCGGTGGGCCTGGCCGCGCCGACGCTGTGGAATCACTCGCCGGCCGCGGTGGTCAAGGAGACCGTGCGCAAGTTCGACGCGCGGCTGTCGGTGCCGGTCGCCAGCGTGGCCGACCTGATCGCCGTGCGCCTGCAGGCCAACGGCATGCCCGAGGCCGCCGCCCGCGAGGCCGCGCGCCGGCAGGCCGATAGCGTGCGCGACCGCATCGTGGGCAGCCAGTGGGGGCGCCTGGAAGACGGCAAGCTGCTGGCGAGCCTGAACTACGCGGGCGGCCAGGTGGACTTCAACGGCGAACGCATGCCGCTCGAAACCTTCCTGGCCTGGCTCATGTCGCACGGCGTGAAGTAAGGCCCGCTTGCTTCCCGCGGGCCCCGCGCGTCAGGCCGGCAAGGCGCCCGCCACCACGTCGCCGCCGCGCAGCACGGCCACATGGAAGCGGCGGTCGGCGGCCTGCATGATGTCCTCGGTCGGATCGCCGCGCACCAGCAACAGGTCGGCTACGGCGCCCTGCTCCACCACGCCATGGCCGTCCATGCCCATCAGGTCGTGGCCGCGCGAGGTGGCCGCGATCAGCGCGTCGACCGGCGTCATGCCGAATTCCACCATGTAGGCCAGCTCCATCGCGTTCTCGCCGTGCAGGTTGAACGGCGTGCCGGCGTCGGTGCCCAGCGCGATGCGTCCGCCCGCCTTGTAGTACATCTGGATCGACTCGCGGTGGCGCTGCTCCACCGCGCGCGCTTTCTCCACGGCGTAGGCGGGAATGCCGTTGTCGGCGTTGGCGACGATGTTGCGCACCGCGGCGATGGTCGGCACCAGATAGGTCTCGGCCGCCAGCATTTCGCTCAGGCACTGCTCGTCCATGAAGATGCCGTGCTCGATCGAGTCGATGCCGGCGCGCACCGCGTTCAGGATGCCCTGCGTGCCCTGCGCGTGGCTGGCCGTGCTCTTGCGAAAGCGCTTGGCCTCGTGCACGCCCGCCTTCATCTCGTCGAAGCTGTAGTGCGCGTCCATGGGGCTCACGCCCGGCGTCATGACGCCGCCGGTGGCCATGATCTTGACCAGGTCGCAGCCGGCGTGGACCTGCTCGCGCACGGCTTTCACCACTTCCTCACAGCCGTCGGCGACGCGGCCGATGCGGTTGCCGTGGCCGCCCGTCATGCAGATGATGCGGCCCGAGGCCTTGATGGTCGGGCCCGGGAACACGCCGCGCGCGATGGCGTCGCGCACGCCGAATTCCAGGTAGTCCTTGCCGCCGCAGTCGCGTAGCGCCGTGAAGCCGCCGCGCAGCGCGGCCTGCGCGTTCTCCAGCGCGGTCAGGGTGATCTGCGCCGGGCCCTGTTTCGACATCTGCACGTGGGGGTCGGCGCTGCCGGTATAGACCAGGTGCACGTGGCAGTCGGCCATGCCGGGCATCAGCGTCATGCCGCTGGTATCGACGCGGCGTCCGGCGAAGCCGGTGAATTCGCCGGCCGGCGCCACGCGCGTCACGTTCTTGCCTTCGACCAGCACGCCGTGGTTCGGCAGCACCTGGCCGCGGCCGTCGAACACCTTGCCGCCGATGAACAGGGTCTGTGGCGTCGCACTCATGTCTCGCTCCTTGTCGTCTCGCTCGGATTCAGCCGGCCACGTCCAGCCCCTCGCGGGACATCGACTGCAAGCGGGGCATCAGCCCCAGCAGGTGCTGGCTATAGGGATGCTGCGGGTGTTCGAACAGCGTCTCGGTCTCGGCCACTTCCAGCAGCTCGCCGTAGCGCATCACGCCGACGCGGTCGCACATCTGGCGGATGACGGGCAGGTCGTGGCTGATGAACAGCATGGTCAGGCCCAGCTGCTCCTGCAGGTCCTTGAGCAGGTTCAGGATCTGCGCCTGGATCGAGACGTCCAGCGCCGAGGTGGGCTCGTCGCAGATCAGGAAGCGCGGCCGCGTGGCCAGCGCCCGCGCGATGCAGATGCGCTGGCGCTGGCCACCGGAGAATTCGTGCGGGAAACGCTCGGCGGCGCGGTCGCCCAGCCCGACCACGTCGAGCAGGTCGGCCACCACGCGGCGCGTCTCGGCCTCGTTGGCCGCCAGCTTGTGGAAGCGGATCGGCTCGGCCACGATGTCCAGCACCCGCATGCGCGGATTGAGCGACGAGAACGGATCCTGGAAGATCATCTGGATCTGGCGCCGGAACGGGTTGAGCTGTTTTTCGCCCTTGAGCGCGGTCAGGTCGGTGCCGCCGAATGTGACCGAGCCGCCGCTGGGCGTATACAGGCCCGAGATCAGCCGCGCCACGGTGGACTTGCCCGAGCCGGATTCGCCCACCAGGCCGAACACCTCGCCTTCGCCGATCGAGAAGTTGACGCGCTTGACCGCGTCCAGCGTGCGCTGGTTGCGCTTGAGCAGCGCGCTCTTGAGCACGAAGCGCATGCCCAGGTCGCGGACCTGTACCAGCGGGCCGTCGCCGCGCGCGCCGAAGTCGCGCCGCTGGCCCAGCCAGTGGGTGGCAAGGTCGAGCGGCTTGGCCGGGGTCTTCACATCCTCGATGTAGGTGACCAGCGGAAAGCGCTTGAGCTTGATGTCCGGTCGCGGCACGGCCGAGATCAGGCTGCGGGTATAGGGATGGTCGGGGTCGCCCAGGATCTTGGCGGTGGGGCCCTGTTCGACCAGCTTGCCGTGGTACAGCACCGCCACCCGGTCGGTGACGTCGGCGATCACGCCCATGTCGTGGGTGATGATGATCATGCCGACCTGTTCCTGGCGGCAGAGCTTTTTCAGCAGCTCCAGGATCTGCGCCTGGATCGACACGTCGAGCGCGGTGGTGGGTTCGTCGGCGATGATGACCTCGGGTTCGCAGCACAGCGCCAGCGCGATCACCACGCGCTGCCGCATGCCGCCCGAGAACTGGTGCGGATACTGCTGCACGCGCAGCTCGGGCTGGTCGATGCCGACCTGCGCCAGCAACTGCACCGCGCGCGCCTTGGCCTGGTCGTGCGTCAGGTCCAGGTGCACCAGCATGGTCTCGACCAGCTGGCTTTCGACCGTCTGCAGCGGATCGAGCGAGGTCAGCGGATCCTGGAAGATCATGCCGATGCGGCGGCCGCGCACCTTGCGCTGCTGCGCGGGCGTCAGCGTGTCGATGCGTTCGCCGTTGAGCAGCACTGCGCCGGCGGCCAGCCGGCCGGGCGCTTCGAGCAGGCCGATCACGGCGTTGCCGATGGTCGACTTGCCGGCGCCGGACTCGCCGACCACGCCCAGGATCTCGCCTTTCTCCAGCGACAGCGACACGCCGTCCACCGCCACCAGCGTGCCGCGGCGGCTGGGGAATTCGATGCGGATGTCTTCGATGTTCAGCAGGGCCATGGCATCCTCAGCGCAGCTTGGGGTTGAGCGCGTCGCGCAGCCAGTCGCCCAGCAGATTGACCGACAGCACCAGCGCGACCAGCGCGATGCCGGGGAAGATCGAGATCCACCACATGCCCGAGAACAGGTAGCTGTTGCCGATGCGGATCAGCGTGCCCAGCGACGGCGCGGTCGGCGGCACGCCCACGCCCAGGAATGACAGCGTGGCCTCGGTGATGATGGCGATCGCCAGGTGGATGGTGGCGATCACCAGCACCGGCCCCATGACGTTGGGCAGGATGTGGCGGCGCAGGATGGTGACCGGGCCGATGCCGATCAGCCGCGCCGCCTGCACGTATTCCTTGTTGCGCTCCACCAGCGTCGAGCCGCGCACGGTGCGCGCATATTGCACCCAGCCCGAGATGCCGATGGCGAAGATCAGCACGTACAGCGCCAGCTGGTCATGCATGTCACGCGGCAACACGCCGCGCGCCACGCCGTCGATCAGCAGCGCCACCAGGATGGCCGGAAACGACAGCTGCACGTCGGCGATGCGCATGATGAAGCTGTCGACGCGGCCGCCGGCGTAGCCGCTGATGAGGCCGAGCGTGACACCCAGCACCATCGAGAACAGCACCGATGCGAAGCCCACCAGCAGCGACACGCGCGAGCCGTACAGCACGGCCGACAGGATGTCGCGGCCCTGGTCGTCGGTGCCGAGCAGGAAGTCGGGGCTGCCGCCCTCCTGCCAGGCGGGCGGGGTGTTGGCGTCCATGATGTTCAGGGAGGCCAGGTCGAACGGGTTGTGCGGCGCCACCACCGGCGCGAACAGCGCGCCCAGCAGGATGGCCAGCGTGACGGCGGCGGCGATGATGGCGCCGGGCGAGCGCTTGAAGCTGTGCCAGAGGTCGCTGTCGGCGGCGCGCGCGAAGAAGGGAGCGATGCGGGCGTTCATGGGCGGTTCCCTTATTTGCTCTGCACGCGCAGGCGCGGGTCGACGGCGAAATACAGCAGATCGACCACGAGGTTGATGACGACGAACATGAAGGCGATCAGCACCAGGTAGGCGGCCATCACCGGAATGTCGACCATGCTGATGGCCTGGATGAACAGCAGGCCCATGCCGGGCCACTGGAACACCGTCTCGGTGATGATGGCGAAGGCGATGATGGAACCGAGCTGCAGGCCGGTGATGGTGATGACCGGCACCATGGTGTTCTTGAGCGCGTGGCGGAAGTTGATCAGGCGCTCCGGCAGGCCGCGGGCGCGCGCGAACTTGATGAAGTCGGCGCGCAGCACCTCCAGCATCTCGGCGCGCACCAGCCGCATGATCAGGGTCATCTGGAACAGCGCCAGCGTGATCGCCGGCATGATCAGCGCCAGCCATCCGGACTTGGTAAGGAAGCCCGTGGTCCACCAGCCCAGTTCGACCACGTCGCCGCGTCCGAAGCTGGGCAGCCATCGCAGCTGCACGCCGAAGAACAGGATCAGCAGGATGCCGATGAGGAAAGTGGGCAGCGAGATCCCGGCCAGCGAGATCGCCATGAAGGTCTTGGACAGCACGCCGTGGCGCTTGAGCGCAGTGTAGATGCCCATGGGGATGCCGAGCGCCAGCGCCATCACGGCGGACACGAACGACAGCTCCAGCGTGGCCGGCAGGCGTTCTTCGAGCAGTTCGCTGACCGGCCGGCGATGGCGATAGGAAATGCCGAAGTCGCCGCGCACCGCGTTGGCGACGAAATGCGCGTACTGCACCACGAAGGGATCGTTCAGGCCCAGCTGTTCACGCAGCTGATCGCGCTGTTCGGGCGTGGTGTCCTGGCCCACCATGCTGGCGATCGGATCGCCGACATAGCGGAACATGGAGAACGCGATCAGCGCCACCGTCAACATCACCAGCACCGACTGGATCAGCCGCTGCGCAATAAAGGAAAGCATGGTCGGATGCCCTCTGGGTCGGATAACGCCGGGCCGCGTTGCCGGTGGCGGCAAGCGGGGCTGGGCCGGGCGCGCCCGGACGGCTGGCGCCGTCGCGGGGGTCGCATCAACACGGCGCCGCGCACGCCCTGCGGCGTGGCGCGGCGTCCGGGGGTTACGGCAGGACCACGTCGCGCAGGTCGAGCACGTCGTCGGCGCGCTGGATGACCTTGATGTTGTCCTTCACGCCCCACGACATCGGCTGCTGGTGCAGCGGCAGGTAGCCGAAGTCGCTGCGCACGATGCCGAAGGCTTCCTTGATCATCGCGTTGCGCTTGGCCTGGTCGGTCTCGACGCCGATCTTGGCGGTGAGGTCATCGACCTTCTTGTTGCAGTAGCCGCCCAGGTTGAACTGGCCCGCCGCCGTCTTGGCGTCGCGGCACGCGGCCAGGTTCAGCAGCGTGTTGTGGGCGTCGGTCGAGCTGGGCGTCCATCCCAGCATGTACATGCTGGTCTGGTTGCCGGCCTGCAGCAGGATCTTGCCGAAGTACTTGGACTTGGTCTGCGCCAGCAGGTTGATCTTGATGCCGACGCGCGCCAGCATGCCGGCCACCGCCTGGCAGACCTTCTCGTCATTGACGTAGCGGTCGTTGGGGCAGTCCATGGTCACGGAAAAGCCCTTCGGATAGCCGGCCTCGGCCAGCAGCTTCTTGGCGCGTTCCGGGTCCGGTTTGTAGGGCGCGCCGAACGATTCGTCGTAGCCGTTGATGGCGGTGGCGATCAGCGAACCCAGCGGCTTGGCCGCGTTGCGCATGATCTTTTCGTTGATGGCCTTGGTGTCCACGGCCAGCACCACGGCCTCGCGCACCTTGGGGTCCTTGAAGGGGTTCTTGCCCTTCACGTCCGAGAACAGCAGCTCGTCGCGGTCCTGGTCCATGCCGATGAAGATGGCGCGGGCCTCGGGCGCGGTCAGCGGCTTGACGCCCTTGGCGTCTTCCAGGCGCTTCCAGTCCTGCACCGGCACCGGCTGCACCAGGTCCATCTCGCCGGAGATCAGCGCGGCCACGCGCGTGGCTTCCTGCGTGATCGGCTGGAAGATGACCTCGTCGACGTTGGTCTTGATGTCCTTGTTCCAGTAGCCGTCGTAGCGCTTGAGCACGGTCTTCACGTCGGGCTGGCGCGACACCAGCATGAACGGGCCGGTGCCGTTGGCGTTGAGGTTGGCGTAGTTGCCCTGGTTGTCGCCCTTGACGTTGGTGGCCTCGGTGGTCTTGTTCTTTTCCGACCACGTCTTGCTCATGATGTAGAGGAACACCCATTCGCGCGGCAGGATCGGGTTGGGCGTGGGGGTGGTGACCTCGATGGTGTAGTCGTCGACCTTCTTGATGTCGGAGGCCTTGGCGCCGTAGCCCTTCATGTCGGAGCCCGGCGTGAGGCTGCGCTTCCACGAGAAGATCACGTCATCGGCGGTGAACGGCGAGCCGTCGTGGAATTTCACGCCTTTGCGCAGCTTGAAGACCCATTTGGTGGGCTCGGGGTTTTCCCAGCTCTCGGCCAGCAGTGGCGTCAGTTTCAGGTTGCCGTCGTAGCCGGCCAGCGTTTCGTAGATGTTGCCCTGGAAGCCCAGCGTGAAGGTCTCGTTCAGCGCCATCGGATCCATCGATGTGGCGTCGCCCTGATAAGACCAGTGGAAGGTCTTGGCGGCCGCGCCGGCGCTGAATGCCAATGAGGCCGTCAGCGCGGCTGCCAGCGCCACTTGCTTTAGGTGGGGAAAAGTACGCATAGCCCTCATGCTCCGTAATGCGCGGATAGCGCGACAGAAGTGATAGGGCCCGGGCCCACGGGGAGCCGGGGCATGGCGTTGCTGCTACGAGGAAAGGCGGTTCACGGTAGATCCAACCCCTTGTGATTGTCATGGCGGGATGGACCGCACCGATGCAAAACGAATCTTATAGAGCGATTCGTTTAAGCGTCAATCGGTTTGGATTGGGGTTAGTACTTGCTTGCTTTCGCCAATTCGCGCACCACCTGCTTGCGCCGTTCGCTGTCTTCGTGGCCGGGGGCCAGCGCCGACCATTCGGGGCGGCTGCGGGCTTCCTTGAGCGCCTCGGGCAAGGGTCCGCTGCGCAGCGCATCGTCATCGGGCCGGTCCAGCCGCAGCGGCGCGCGGGCCGCGTGGCCGCGGCGTTCGAGCGCGTCGATCAATTGCCGCTGGCGCAACGCCAGCAGGCGCAGCACGGCGTCGTCGACGCTGATCTCGCGCCAGCCGCGCAGCTTGCCGGCGACGCGCTTGCCGAGTTTTTCCACGCCTTGCCACAGGCCGCCGGCGGCGGCGCCGATCAACATGCCGGTGCCCAGGCTGAGACCGGCGCTGAGCAGGTCCACCGCGGCGCCGGCCATGGCGCCGGCGGCCGCGCCCATGCCGACCTGCACGCCCATGTCCTTGAGCGCCTGCGGGTGGAACAGGTCCATGCCCCAGCGTTCGCCCTGCAAGGGCAGCGCGTCGTCATCGAAATCAGATGAACGGAAGTTGTAGAGCGCCAGCAAGGCGCTGACGCAGGCCTGTTCGCGCTGCCGCACCTGTTGGCGCAGTTGCTGCGCGGTCGCGGCCAGCGCCGCTTCGTCGCTGGCGCTGGTCAGACGCAGCGCGGCGACGTCGACCAGCAGATCGGCCAGCAGCTCGCAGGCCGCTTCGTGGCGTTCGCGGCGCTGGCGCGCCAGGCTGTCGGCCAGTTGCGCCAGCGTGTCGGCATGGCGGTCCAGCAACACGCCGAGCTTGGCGTAGAGCTGCTGTTCGCCATCGAGCGGCGGCGCGACGGTATCGAACTCGACCGCCGCGTGCAGCCCGAGCCGCGCCAGCGCGTCGCGCCATTCGCCGGCGCGGTGCGCGGGCGCGTTGACGAAGTTCAGCACCGGCAGCAAGGGGCGGCCGCAGCCCGCCAGGATGGCCAGTTCGTCGCGATGCTTGCCCAGCACCGGGTCGCGGGCATCGACCACGTACAGCGCGGCGTCGCAGTCCAGCATCTTCTTGAGCACGCGCGCTTCCTGCTCGTAGCGGCCGTGCGCTTCCGGGGTGTCGAGGAAGCGTTGGATGCGCGCCGGTCCGTCGAGCCGTTCGCCGGGCTGGGCGAGACGCTCCAGGTACTCCAGCAAGGCGATGCTGTCTTCCATGCCCGGCGTGTCGAACCATTCCAGCACCGGACGGCCGTCCAGCCGCAGGCGCGCGCCCTCGACATGGCGCGTGGTGCCGGGCTGGTCGGCCACTTCGCCGAAGGTGGTGTCGCGCGTCAGCGTGCGCAGCAGGGAGGTCTTGCCGGTGTTGGTGTGGCCGACCACGGCGATGCTGATGAGCGGCTCACGCATCGCCGTGCTCCAGCCAGGCCAGCGGCGCGCCGCCCGGTCCGATGATGGCGCCGGCTTCCAGGCCGAGGGCCGCCAGGCGTTCGCGCCACACGGGTTCGCGGGTGGCGGCGGCGGCGGGTGTCCGCAGCCAGACGCGGGTCTGGCCGGCGTGCGCGGCCAGTTCGACGATCAGCGCGAGCGTGCCGCGGTCGGGCGTCTGGCGCGCGTCGCAGGCGATCAGCAGGCGCGAGGCGGCGGCTTGCGACAGCGCGTCCAGCAGCCGATTGCGTTGTTCGCGGGTATCGAGGTTGCCGGCCATGCGGATGGCGTCGGGCAGGCCCGTGGGCGGCCAGTCCAGGTCCGCCGGCAGCTCCAGCCCCAGCAGCACGGGCTGGCCGCCCATGCCTGCCGGGACCGCCGATTCGACGCGGGGCTGGTGCAGCGGATCGACCGGGCGGTCGATGCCGGTGGATTGGGCCGGGGGCTCCAGCCGGTCGCGCAGTGCCGCGTAACCGGCCAGCGCGGGATCGATGCGCAGGCCGCGCAAGGCGCGCCGGGTGACGGCCAGGCATGCCAGCCACGCCAGCAGGCGCGGCAGGATGCCGTAGGTCACCAGCACGCCGATCAGCCACCAGGACCATTGCACCTGCGCGTCGGCTCCCAACGCCTGGACGCCATCGCTGGCGCGCACCATGGCGGCGTCGGGCAGCGGAAAGCCCAGGTGCGCGGGCAGCCAGCCCACGACCTGGGTCAACCCGACGAAGGTGTCGGGCGCCAGCAGCGTGGTGGCCCAGATGAAGCGGTAGCTGGCGGTGGTCAGCAGCGCCAGCAAGGTCGCCAGCGCCGCGCCCAGGCCGGCCAGCCACAGGCCGTGGCTGACGGCGCCGAACAGCCCGCGCAGCGCGCCGGCGCGGGCCAGCAGGTTGAGCAGGGCCTGCGGCACCAGCGCGCCGTCCGGGCCGCGCGCCAGCTTGCGGGTGGCCCAGAGCCAGAGGCGTCCCAGCGGGGTCATCGCGGCCGGCGCCAGCAGGAAGCTGGCCAGCCAGAGCAGGAAAGTGAGCGCGTGCAGGCCGAGCAAGGCGCCCAGCGCCCACAGCACATTGACGGGACGCGTGCCGTCGCCCAGCGCGCCGGCGGCCACGCCCGCGCCGGACAGCAGCGCCAGCAGCAGCAACGCGGCCAGCACGGCCCAGGCGCTGCGGCGCCAGCCGTCCACCAGCGGCGCCAGGCCTTCGCGTTGCGCCAGTTGTTGCGCCCGGGCCAGGATGCGGTCCGGCAGCGCGACGTCCATCTGGCGCACCTGCCGCACCACGGCGGCGTCTTCCAGCGGCCCCCAATGCGCTTCGCGCAGCCGGATCAGCTCGGCCAGCCAATGCGCGCGCAGCGGCGAGGGGCGGGAGACGTCGGGGACAGCGGAAACGGCGCGGGAAATCGGCGATGGCATCGCGGGCGGGGCAGGCGATCAAGGCCGCGAAGGGCGGTGCGCCATTGTAGACCGCGAGGGCCCCGCGGGCGTGCGGTTCAGTGGCCGCGGCGGGCGGCGCGGTATTGCCCCGGCGTCACGCCGACCGCGTCGCGGAAGACGCGCGACAGGTGGCTGGCGTTGCCGAACCCGGCGGCCTGCGCGATGCCCGCCAGATCGCCCTTGCCGGCCGCCAGCAGGCCGCGCGCATGCGCCAGGCGGCGGCCGCGCACCCAGGCGTGCGGCGGTTCGCCGAACGAGGCGTGGAACATGCGCGCAAAGTGGTAGGTGGACAACGCGGCCACGCCGGCCAGCTGGTCCAGCGTCAAGGGCTCGGCGAGGTGCGCGTCGACGTAGTCCATGACGCGCCGGCGCACCGCGGGCGCGAGGCCGCCGCGGGCCGGCGGCGCGGCCTTGCGCGACACGCCCTGCAGCAGCAAGTGATGCAGCACCGTCTCGGCCGCGCTGCTGGCGGCCAAGCGGTCGGCGGGCGCATTCCAGTCGGTGTCGAGCAGGGCCCGGCAGACATCGGTCAGCGAGTCGTCGTGAATGTAGGTGCGGTCGCGCAGTTCGAGCGAGCGCGGCTCGCAATCGAGCCGCATCACGGCCTCGCGCGCCAGCCGCTCCGGCGCGATGTACAGATGCAGGAAGTGCACCGTGTCGTTCATGCACCAGCGCGAATAGTGCTCGGCCGGCAGCACGCAGAACTTGCCGGCGCCGCCGTGCAGCGGATTGCCGACGCGGAACGATTTCTCGCCGCCATGCAGGTAAAGCGACAGCGTGTGATGCCCGGGCATGTCGTAGCCGAGCGTCTCGTGGGCGCTGCGGCCCCATTGCGAAATGGCGATGCCCTCGCCCAGCGAGGCCGCGCGCGCCAGCGTCGCGGTGGACGCGGACAGCGTGCGGAAAACGGAGAAGTCGGACGGAGCCGATGCGTTGGTGCCCATGGAACCGAAATGCTACTGCGATCCTTGCGCGCGTGGATCGCGCGACGCAAGAAAAAACCGCAAGAACCGGCAATTTTCGCGGGACGCGCGGGCGCAGACTGCGCGACAGGGCAGCGCTTTTTCGCATGCCTCGATCCCATGTCTTTTTTCGCCCTGCCGAGCGTCCGAAAGTGAATCTCTTACTGTATTTCCTGACCGTCATCATCTGGGGCACCACCTGGATCGCCATCAAGCTCCAGCTGGGCGTGGTGGCCATTCCCGTCTCCATCTTCTACCGCTTCGCGCTGGCCGGGCTGGTGCTGTTCGCCGTCCTGCTGCTGACGCGCAAATTGCAGCGCATGGACCGGCGCGCGCATTGGCTCTGCCTGGGCCAGGGGCTGTGCCTGTTCTGCCTGAACTTTCTCTGTTTCTACACGGCCACGCAGTGGATTCCCAGCGGCCTGGTGTCGGTGGTGTTCTCGGCCGCCACGCTGTGGAACGCGCTCAATGCGCGGCTGTGGTTCGGCACCCGCATCGCGCCGCGCGTGATGGTCGCGGGGGTGGTGGGTTTCAGCGGACTGGTGCTGCTGTTCTGGCCCGAACTGTCGGGCCAGCAGGCCAGCCATGAGACCCTGCTGGGCCTGGGCTTCGCGCTGCTCGGCACGTTCTGCTTCTCGACCGGCAACATGCTGTCGTCGCTGCAGCAGCGCGCGGGCCTGCGGCCGCTCACCGGCAACGCCTACAGCATGCTGTACGGCGCCGCCGTGCTGCTGGCTGGCTGCCTGATCGCCGGCGTGCCGTTCCGCTTCGACACGTCCACGGCCTATGTCGGCGCGCTGGTGTACCTGGCCATTCCGGGGTCCGTGATCGGCTTCACCGCCTACCTGACGCTGGTCGGCCGCATGGGGCCGGCGCGCGCGGCGTATTGCACCGTGCTGTTCCCGGTGGTGGCGTTGAGCGTGTCGACCTTCGCCGAGGGCTACCAGTGGACCCCCGCCGCGCTGCTGGGCCTGGCGCTGGTGATGTTTGGCAACCTGCTGGTCTTCACCAAGTGGTCGCCATTCGCGCGCCGCGTCGCGGTGTAGGGCGACGGCGCCGCGGTGTCCGTCGGCGCCGCGGCGACGAACGCTAGCCGCCCTGGCGCGCCAGCGTGCGCAGCGCGTCGAGCAGCCGGTCGATCTCGTCGTCGCGCGTCAGGTAGCTGACCGAGGCGCGCGCGATCTGCGTCAGTCCGCGCGCGTTCATGTCCAGCGGCGTGTACGGCACGCCGTTGCTGCCGATGATGATGCCCTGCGCCGCCAGGGCGCGCTGCACCGCGGTGGCTTCGTGCCCGGCGAGATTGAACGACACCAGGCCCGAGCGTTCGCGGCCCTGGTCCAGTACCTCGATGCCGGCAATCGCGGCCAGCTCCGTTCGCAGCGCCTGGGCGACCGTGTCGATGCGGGTCCGGATGGCGTCCAGGCCGATGTCGAGCGCTTCGCGCAGCGCGTTGGCCTGGCCGCAGCGCAGCGCCAGCGAGGCCTCGGCGGATTCGAAGCGCGCCGCGTCGGCGCGCACTTGCGGCTGGCCGTCGGCGTCCAGCGGCGCGGAATAGGTGTCGACGAATGCCGGCGTCAGCCGTGGCAGGAAGTCGCGCCGCACGTACAGCAGGCCGGTGCCGCGCGGGCCGCGCAGGGCCTTGCGCCCGGCGCCGCTCAGCACGTCGCAACCGACTTCGGCGACGTCCACCGGCAATTGCCCCACGGCCTGCGCCGCGTCGATGAAATACGGCACGCCGGCGGCGCGCGCCACGCGGCCGACGGCGGCGGCCGGATTGATCAGGCCGCCGTTGGCGGGTAGCCAGGTCAGCGCGATCAGCCGCACCCGTTCGTCCAGCATGGCTTGTAGCGCGGCCGGATCGACGCAACCACTGTCGTCCGACGGGATCGTCTCGATCGAGGCGCCGGCGCGTTGCGCCGTCAGCCGCATGGCGGAGAGATTGCCGCCCCATTCATGGCGTCCGACCAGGATGCGATCGCCCGCTCGCCATGGCCCCAGCGCCGCGAAGGCCGCGCCCCAGCCGGGCGAATTGCCGCTGGTCAGGGCGATTTCGTCGGGCTGGGCGTTGAGCAGGCGCGCCGCCAGCTGGCGCGCCTGCTCGGTCGTTGCACGCGCGGCCACGCCCGCCTCCATCGGCCCCTGCTCGGCTTCGCGCCGCAGATGGGCCTGGATGGCGTCGAGGGTGGCGGCGGACGGCAGCGAGGCGCCGGCGTGGTTGAAGTGGACGGTGGTGCGCGTGCCGGGCGTGGCGGCGCGCAGCGCTTCCAGGACGGCGGGAGTCAGGACGGCGGACATGGCGATTCCAGGAAAGTCGCGCCGGGCGGCGGCCCGGCGTCGCGGCATCAGGCGGGGGTGAGCGCGATGACCGCTTCCACTTCCACCGCCACGCCTTGCGGCAGCGAGGCCACGCCGACCGCGCTGCGCGCATGGCGGCCGGCGTCGCCGAACACCTCGACCATCAGGTCCGAGGCGCCGTTGGCCACCGCGCTCTGGCGGTTGAAGTCCGGCGTGCTGGCGACGAACACGCCCAGGCGCACCACGCGCGCCACGCGATCGAGGCGGTCGCCGGTGGCGGCGGCGATCTGCGCCAGGATGCCCAGCGCCGACAGGCGCGCGGCGGCGACGCCGTCGGCCTCGGAAATCTGGTTGCCCAGCTGGCCCAGGAACGCCGCCTTGCCGCCGGCGCGCGAGATCTGGCCCGAGATGTACAGCAGGTTGCCCTCTTGCACGAAGGGGACGTAATTGGCGGCGGGCGCGGCCGCGGGGTCCAGCGCAAGGCCGAGTTCGGTCGCGCGGCCGGAGATCGTACGGGTCATGGAGTCACCTGAGAAACGGGGAAAGGAAAGGGTGATCCCCATGCTATCGGCGCGCGCCGCGCCTGACCAATCAATTATTGCGAACCACGTATGAGTAAAAGTAATGCGTCAGCCTTCCGCCGCGGCCCGCATCAGCCACGCCTGGAATGCCTGGGCGGCGGCATCGGCCTTGCCGCGCGGGCTCACGAACCACCAGCCGATGCGCGGATCGTCCAGGGTGGTGCCCGGCAGGGCCTCGACCAGGGCGCCGCTGGCCAGCTGCGCGGCGATCATGCGGTGGCGGCCCATGGCCAGGCCCTGCCCCGCCAGCGCCGCCTCGACGACGATGTTGTAGTCGTGCAGGTGCACGGTCTGGGCGCGGCCGAGATCCAGGCCATGATGGCGCGACCACGTGTCCCACTCGAACGGATGCCGGGTGTGCGAGACCAGCAAGGGATGGCGCAGCAGGTCCGCCGGCGTGCGCGGCCGTCGCCGGCCCGCCAGCAGCGCGGGGGCGCACACCACCGACAGCCGCTCCGCCATGATCCGGCGCGCCTTGACGCCCGGCCAGGTGCCACGGCCGTAGCGGATGGCCACATCGACTTCGCCGCCCGCCACGTCGGCCAGGCCGATGTCGGGCAGCAGTTGCAGGTCGATGTCGGGGTGGGCCGCGGCGAAGTCCGCCAGCCGCGGCGCCAGCCAGCGCGTGGCGAATGACGCCAGCAGGCCGACGCGCAGCGTGTGGCGCGCGGCGGCCGGCGCGCGGATGTCGTCGGTGCCCTGGCGCAGCAGCGTGAACGCGGCATGGACCCGCTCGTAATAGGCCTGCCCGGCCGGCGTCAGCGCCACGGCGCGGGTGCGGCGCTCGAACAGCGCCACGCCCAGTTCCGCCTCCAGCCGCTGGATATGGTGGCTGATGGCGCTCTGGGTGACGAACAGCTCTTCGCCCGCCAGGCTGAAGCTCAGGCGCCGGGCGGCGGCCTCGAAGGCGCGCAGCGAGACCAGGGCGGGCAGGGATCGATTGGATCGCATGGGGCGGGCGGTGGCGGAAAGGACCGGACGGGGCAGTATCCGGCGGGCGCCCCATTCTCGCAAATCAGGCGCGGGCGGGGAATCGGGCCAGGTCGGCCGCGGTGATCGGCTTGCTGCGCTGCACTTCATGCCGCACGATGCGCAGCGCCTGCTGATGCGGCGGCTGGTCCGCAGGGACGTCCCAGGCGCCCGCCAACAAGGGCGAGGCGGGATCGAGGAGGCGGAAGGTGAGATCCATCAGCAGATACGAGGCCGTGGCCTGGGCTTCCGGCGGCGTCTGCGCGGGCCAGCCTGCCAGATCGCCGGTTTCACAGATCCACAGGATCGCATTGACGGCATCGGCCTGGTGTCGCTTCATGACCGCGATGTCCGGCAGCGGGGCCGAGGCGTCTCGCACGATCCAGGGGTTTTTCTGCAGCAGCCCGAACACGAGTTCAAAGGCGGCCTTGGCGTCGACGGACTTCGTTTGGGAAGGCATGGGAAAGCGGCTGGGACCCGGGCATCACGGTTGACTCGATGTCCATCGTAGAACCATTTCACCCCGCACCCGGGCCTCGACGGCCCGATCGAGGGGGGACACCGTCCGAGTTTGGCGGGGTGTTCCAGGCGTTCGCCCATGCAAAAGGCCCGCAACACGTTGCGGGCCCTTCAGTACTGCATTCTTTGGCTCCCCGAGCTGGGCTCGAACCAGCGACCTGCGGATTAACAGTCCGTCGCTCTACCGACTGAGCTATCGGGGAACAGGTAGAGGGGGCGAATTATGCACAAATTTCGCGGGGAATGCAAAACGACCCCGCGGGCCGTGGGTTCATGACGGTTGGGCGTCAGGGCGATCCCTTATCATGGCAACCAGAAGGTTCGCGACCTCTCACGTTTTTTCTGGGTTTCACACATGTCTTCGTTCGACATCCAACTGTTGCTTACCGCCCTGGTAAGCGTCCTGGTGCTGGTCGCACTCATCGTCTCGCGCATCCGCATGCATCCGCTGCTGGCGCTGCTGATCGTGTCCATCGGCGTCGGGTTCGCCACCGGCATGGAGCCGACCGCCATCGTCAAGAACCTGACCGACGGCGCCGGCAAGACCCTGGGCGCGGTGGGCGTGGTGATCGCGCTGGGCGCCATGCTCGGCAAGATCCTGGCGGATTCGGGCACCACCGAGCGCCTGGCCAATGCCATCCTGAACCGCACCTCGGCGCGCATGATCCCCTGGACCATGACGCTGGTGGCCTTCATCATCGGCATCCCGATGTTCTTCGAAGTGGGCCTGGTGGTGATGCTGCCGCTGATCTTCAGCGTGGCCCGCAAGCTGGAAGGCCAGGAACGCTTCAAGGGCTCGGCCTACGTGTACGTGGGCGTGCCGGTGATCTCGGCGCTGGCCGCCATGCACGGCATGGTGCCGCCGCATCCCGGTCCGCTGACGGCGATCGCCAGTCTCAAGACCACGGTCGGCCCGACCATGATCTACGGCTTCCTCGCCGCCCTGCCCGCCATGATCCTGGGCGGTCCGCTGTATGGCGCCTTCATCGCGCCGCGCATGACGACCCGCCCGGACGAAGCCCTGCTCGAGCAATTCACCGCCGTGCGCGCGGCCGATGCCGGCCATTCCGTGCCCGGCGTGGGCCTGGGCGTGCTGGCGGCCCTGCTGCCCGCGCTGCTGATGCTGCTGCACGCGGTGGCCGAGATGCTGTTGCCCAAGACGTCGTCCCTGATGCACGTGGCGGCCTTCCTGGGCAATCCGCTGGTCGCCATGCTGCTGGGCGTGCTGTTCGCGGCCGTGGCGCTGGTGCTGGCGCGCGGCGGCGACGCCGAGAAGCTGCGCGACGCGCTCGGCAAGAGCCTCAAGCCGATTGCCGGCATCATGCTGATCATCGCCGGTGGCGGCGCCTTCCAGCAGGTGCTGACCAGCGCCAAGGTCGGCGACGCCATCGTCCACCTGACCCACCAGTTCGCGTTCCCGCCGCTGGTGCTGGGCTGGCTGATCGCCATGCTGCTGTCGGTGTCCACCGGGTCGGCCACGGTCGGCATCGTCGGCGCGGCTGGCCTGCTGGCGCCGCTGGCCGGCGCCGATCCCTCGCTCAACCTGCCGCTGCTGGCGCTGTCGATCGGCTGCGGCTCGCTGTTCTTCAACTACGCCAATCACGCCGGGTTCTGGATGGTGAAGGAATCCTTCGGCATGACGATGGGCGAGGCCACCAAGACGATCTCGGTGGTGCAGTCCATCGTGGCGGTGGTTGGCCTGGTGATGGTGCTGCTGTTCAACATGCTGCCCGCCTTGGGCTGAAAGAGCGGCGTCGACGGTCGGAATCCGCGGTTCAGCGGACGGCATTCGGAGTGGCGCCCAATGCAAAAAGCCCGGCCTTTCGGCTGGGCTTTTTTACTGGTTTCATGCTGAAACCATCTTCTTCAACGGTGACGGTGGGCCTGCATCTTCCCGTGCACCTTGTCTGATTCCAACGCTGCCACTGGTAATTGCTCGCACCCCAAAGTCCGTAAGGGTCAGTTCTCGGACTTTAATTACTGCACCGGGCTTCGAAATGAGCTTGGATTCTTTGACGAAAGTCTCAGATGGCTTCTTGGTGGCAGTGTTCATATCAATACCTTTTCGTGACAAAGTCGCTAATGGCCTTGGTGCCAGCGCCAACAATTTCCACAACATCATCGCGTTCGAAGAGAGCGCGGTCACTTGAATCCAAGTAGATCACGCCAATCGGGTGCTGTCCAGAGCGGTCCAGAACGGGGACTGCCATTGCAGAGTAGCGTCCGGGCCCGAGTTTGCGAGCTTCTGCTTCGGTGTATCCCCATTCGTGTACTAGTTCGGTGCGAAGTTGCTCTTCTGTCCCGTTTTGGCTGGACATCACCAGAGGCTTCTTATTCCTGATTGCTCTGCCGGTTATACCTGTATGGATTGGAAATTTCCGGCCAACACCCTCGCCATTCGAACCTGCGTAATTGATGATCTGCTCGATCTCCCGCGGATCATGAATTGGGGGTACGACTCGGTGAAAGGTCGCGCGGATGTCAGCCCCGCATTTGCGTTTGTTGCACCACTCTGAAAGCATGGTATGCACAGTAGATACCGCTGCATAGAGCCCTTCATGGATGACGTCCGGGCCCTCCTTTTGATCTTCGGCGCGAGCAGTTGCGACCCGAACTATGGTTGCCAAGATCAACCAGACGCAGGCTGCGGTTGCTAGTCCAAATATCCACTCGTCAAACAGGGTATCTCGCCAACTTTTCACTGCGGCCGAACCTGCCACGATGATAGGAGGCCCGTTAAACAGGACTTCTCTGGGCCACTTTTTTTGCCAGAAGCGTTTTCGTTGTGCCCCCGGAAGATGATTTGTGTTCATGCTGCCGAGCCTCATTGAGCCAAAGAGTGGGCAGGATTGTAGCTTAACGTTACAGCTCGGAAGGTGGCCGCCCCATCTGCCGGTTTGGCATATCAGACGGATGGCGTGCTTCTGGTTTTGATACGACCTAGCCCTCTCTTAGGTGAGATGAAGCCAATTTAGGGGGGCGTTCGGGCGATAAAAGCCGTGCCATTTTGGCTGGTGTCTTGGGAGGGGGATGGTGCCGGTGAAAGGAATCGAACCCTCGACCTTCTCATTACAAGTGAGCTGCTCTACCAACTGAGCTACACCGGCGTGGCGCGCCAGGGGCGCGCGCAGGGACTGCATTGTAATGAAAAAAGGAGATTCTTTCCGGCGTGCATGCGCGTCATTCCGGTCGCGCGCCCGTCGCGCAGCGCCGCTTGGCTTCCCAGCCGCCAAGACGCTCGGCGCGCAGGGCGCGCCAGAATTCATCCGAACAGAAGTAGCCGCTGATGCCGCTGTGCGGATAGGCCGGCCGCACGCCGAATTGCCGCGGCAGGCGCCAGAAGCAGCGGTCCTGGATGGCGCCGCGGTCCAGCACCAGCGGCGTGCCCTTCAGGTACGAGAAGCAGCCGCCGGCTTCGTAGCCGGCCCGGCCCATGCCCTTGGAGAACTCGGTCTTCTCGATGATGACGGCGTCCACGCGCGGCGGGCACAGCAGCAGGTGGTAGGTGCGGAACGGCCGGCTCTTGCGGCCGACGATCATGGTCTCGGCCTCGACCGGCAGGAAGCGGTGCGTGTCGGGTTCGAGCGTTTCCATGAGTTCGCGCACCCGCGCATTGACCAGGAACGGCCCGCCGTCCCATCCGACGATCGCGGGAACGCGGCCGGTGCTGCGCAGGGTCAGGCGGATCTGACGCGGGATGTTGGCAAGATCGTCGTCCGACAGGGTGTCGAACAGGCACAGCTTGGCGACCAGCTGGCGGTCTATCTGCGGCATGAACTGGGTGGATACGCCGCCGGCGGGCGTCATTCCGATCAGGTACGGCATGGGCGGGGCATCACTCCTGGAAGGCCGGGGACGGCGTGCGCCGCGACGGACGCGGCGGGCCGCGCGGGCCCGATACAGGCGTATGAGACGGGATTTTGCCCAGATATGCAAATGATACGCATTCTTATCCTGGGTTTCAAAAAATCGCCATGCAATGGCGCGTCACATCGGCGGCGGCCAGACGTGACCGCGCCGCCCGGGCCTGGGGCCAGGGCGGCGCGGGGGACCTGCCGGATTACTTGACGATGGTCAGGCGCGGACGCTTGGGCTCGTCGTCGCCGCCGTCATCGCCGGGGGCGGCATCCGCCTCGGCTTCGGACGGGACGCTCTCGGACGCGTTCTGCGCGCCCGGGGCCGGCGGTTCGTAGGGCTGCACTTCGAAGCCCATGCCGGCGCCGGTTTCGCGCGCATAGATGGCGCTGACGGCGCCCACCGGTACGTAGACGTTTTCGGTCACGCCGCTGAAGCGGGCCTGGAATTCGATGAATTCGTTGCCCAGCACCAGGCGGTTGGTGGCCAGCGTACCCACGTTCAGGGTGATCTGGCCGTCGCGCACGTGGGCGACGGGCACCATGGTGTGCTCGTCGACCTGCACGGTGATGTACGGCGTATAGCCGTTATCGGTGCACCATTCGTGCAGCGCGCGGATCAGATACGGTTTGGTCGAAGTTTCACCCATCACGCGACAACCTTAGCGACGCATCACTTTTTCCGAAGGCGTCAGCGCTTCGATGTAGGCCGGGCGCGAGAAGATGCGTTCGGCGTACTTTTGCAGCGGAGCCGCGTTCTTGGGCAGTTCGATGCCGTAGTGGTCCAGGCGCCACAGCAGCGGGGCCACGGCCACGTCGAGCATGGAGAATTCCTCGCCCAGCATGTACTTGTTCTTGAGCAGCATCGGGGCCAGCTGGGCCAGGCGGTCGCGAATGTTCTGGCGGGCGTTGGCCAGCTTCTTCTCGTCGGGCTTGGCGCTGCGGTCTTCCAGCGTCGAGACGTGGACGAACAGCTCTTTCTCGAAGTTGTACAGGAACAGGCGGGTGCGGGCGCGCATGACCGGATCGGCCGGCATGAGCTGCGGGTGCGGGAAGCGCTCGTCGATGTACTCGTTGATGATGTTCGACTCGTACAAGACCAGGTCGCGCTCGACCAGAATGGGCACTTGACCGTACGGGTTCATCACCGAGATGTCTTCGGGCTTGTTGTACAGGTCGATGTCGCGGATCTCGAAATCCATGCCCTTTTCAAACAACACGAAGCGGCAGCGTTGCGAAAACGGACACGTGGTTCCGGAATAGAGCACCATCATGGCGATAAATCCTTTATGAAAAACGAAAGGCCAGCGCCCTAATCTAGCAGGCGCTGGCCCCGATTGCCAGGCGGGGGGTAGGCATACAGCCCTAACCCGCCATTATCCACCGCCACGAAAATGGGGGCAGATACGCCTGGCGGGGCGTTGCGGTTAGCGCACGTGTTTCCAGTAAGAGGCGTTCAGGCGCCACATCACCAGGAAGAACAAGAGCAGGAACAACATGACACCGACGCCCAGCTGGACGCGGAAGGTCTGGACGGGTTCGGCCATCCAGGCCATGAACGCGGTCAGGTCGGCGACGTCGTTGTCGTATGTTGCGATTTGGGCCGGGTTGGCGGCCTTGAATTTGGCCTCGAAGGTGGCATGGCCGTGGTAGCTGGCTACCGGTTCGGCCTTGACCGTGGAAAAACCTTGCGCATCGTACACCGTCGTGACGCGTTCCCACGACTGCGGCGCGCCGTCCTTGCCTTCGACCTCGTGCATCGCCACCGTGGTCAGCTCGCGCGGACCCTGCCGTTCCCACAGCGCGTGCGGCATGCCGACGGCCGGGAACACCAGGTTGTTCCAGCCCGTGGCACGCGAGGTGTCACGGTAGAACGTGCGCAGGTAGGTGTAGATGTAGTCGGAACCCGAGGGGCCGGCGTTGACGGATTTGGCGCGCGCGATCACGGACAGGTCCGGGGGCGTGGTGCCAAACCACTTCTTGGCGTCCTTGGGCGTCATGGCGACAGTCATCATGTCGCCGACCTTCTCGCCGGTGAACAGCAGGCTTTCCTTGATTTGCTGGTCGGTCAGGCCAATGTCCTTGAGCTTGTTGTAGCGCATCGAGGATGCGCTGTGACAGTTCAGACAGTAGTTGACGAACAGCTTGGCGCCGTTTTGCAGCGACGCCATGTCGTTGACGCGGTAAGGCGCCTTGTCCAGCGGATAGCCGCCCTCGGCGGCGAACGTGGCGGTACACGTGAGCAGCATCAACGCCACGGCACCCATCAGCTTCTTGATCATGGTCAGTCCGTTATTCTCGTGGGCTCAGTGGGCGTGGAACGTCACGCGGTCAGGCACTTTCTTGAAAGTGCCCAGGCGGCTCCAGACCGGCATCAGGAAGAAAAATGCCAGGTACAGCAGCGTGCCGATCTGCGACGTGATGTTCAACGGCGGACTGGGCGGCTGCGTACCGATGTAGCCGAGCACCAGGAAGTTGACCATGAAGATGCCGTAGATCCACTTGTGCCAGGTGGGGCGGTAGCGGATCGACTTGACCGGGGAATGGTCCAGCCACGGCAGGAAGAACAGGATGACCACGGTGCCGCCCATGGCGACCACGCCCCAGAACTTGGCGTCGATCGCGCGCAGCAGCACGGCCACGACGATCAGGATGCCGGGGACGGCGATGCGCATGAAGCCCTTCAGGTTGCTCTTGACGAGCAACGCGATGGCGCCCAGCACCGAGGCGCCGGCCAGCACCCACGTGAACTCGTCGGTGGTGGCGCGCAGCATCGAGTAGAACGGCGTGAAGTACCAGACCGGGGCGATGTGCGGCGGCGTCTTGAGCGAGTCGGCCGGGATGAAGTTGTTGAACTCCAGGAAGTACCCGCCCATTTCCGGCGCGAAGAACACGATGAAGGCGAACACCAGCAGGAAGCCCGCGACGCCGACCAGGTCGTGCACCGTGTAGAACGGATGGAACGGAATGCCGTCCTTCGGCCGACCGTACTTGTCCTTCGGGCCCTGCTTGATCTCGATGCCGTCCGGGTTGTTCGAGCCGACTTCGTGCAGCGCCACCAGGTGCGCTGCCACCAATCCCACCAGCACCAGCGGAATGGCGATGACGTGGAAGGCGAAGAAGCGGTTCAGCGTGGCGTCGGACACGACGTAGTCGCCGCGGATCCAGATCGACAGCTCGGGGCCGATGAACGGGATGGCCGCGAACAGGTTCACGATCACCTGTGCGCCCCAGTAGGACATCTGGCCCCACGGCAGGAGGTAGCCGAAGAATGCTTCGGCCATCAGACAGAGGAAGATCGCGACGCCGAAGATCCAGACCAGCTCACGCGGCTTGCGGTACGAGCCATAGAGCAGGCCGCGCAGCATGTGCAGGTAGACCACGACGAAGAACATCGAGGCGCCGGTCGAGTGCATGTAGCGCACCAGCCAGCCCCACGGGACTTCGCGCATGATGTATTCGACGGATTGGAACGCGCGCTCGGCGTCCGGCTTGTAATGCATGACCAGGAAAATGCCGGTCACGATCTGCAGCACCAGCACCAGGAGTGCCAGCGAGCCGAAGAAATACCAGAAATTGAAGTTTTTCGGTGCGTAGTATTCGGACAGATGCGCTTTCCAGGTGGAGGTCACCGGGAAGCGCCGATCCAGCCAGCCCAACAGGCCTGTCGTCTCGACGGTTTTCTCGCCAGCCATGTAACGGCTCCTTCTCTAATACGTGGCGTATTTGTTTTACTTACGTAATTCGGGAAAAAAGCGCGACGCGTGCGTCAGGCCTTGTTGTCTTCATCAACGCCCACGATGATGCGGGAGTCGGTGAGATACTGGTACGGCGGAACTTCGAGATTATCGGGAGCGGGCTTGTTCTTGTAGACCCGGCCTGCCAGGTCGAACGTAGAGCCGTGGCACGGACAGAGGAATCCGCCTTGCCAGGAAGCGCCCATGCCGCCACCGCCGCCAGTTTCGAAGTGCGAGGTGGGCGAGCAGCCCAAGTGGGTACAGATGCCGACGCAGACGAACAGTTCGGGCTTGCGCGAGCGGCCCTCGTTTTCTGCGTATTTGGGAGTGAAGCCGGGCCGTTTGGAGTCGGGATCCGCCAGGAGCGCGTCCTGGGTCTTGAGGCCGGCGATCTGTTCAGGAGACCGGTGGATGATCCAGACCGGTTTGCCACGCCATTCCACGGTTTTCATGGTGCCGACGGGAATGTCGCCCACGTCGACTTCGACGGGGGCGCCGGCGGCGCGGGCTTTTTCAGAAGGAGAAAACGTGCTCACAAGCGGTATTGCCGTTGCGACACCTGCTACGCCACCCACAGCACAGGCGGTGGTTACCCAGAAACGTCGCGAAGGATCGGGCGGCAGATTTGGATCAACCGCACCGTCATCATCATGCACCAGCGTATCCTGACTCATCTTCCTATCCTTGTTGATGCGCCCGCTCTACGAGTAGCATCACTTCTGCGGCATCGGCTTCGCGGGAATATGTAACAACATAGCAACCGCGTATTATAGCGCCAGCCTACTGGTGGGCGTATCACGAAGGGAGTGCTTTTATGAGCAAAGCAACTGGTTTCGTCAAAGAATTCCGGGATTTCGCTGTCAAAGGCAATGCGGTCGATTTGGCGGTTGGTGTGATCATCGGGGCGGCGTTCGGCAGGATCGTCGATTCGCTGGTCAAGGATATCGTCATGCCTCTGGTGAACTTCGTGCTTGGCGGGTCCGTTGATTTCTCGAACAAGTTCCTGGTGCTGTCGATGCCTGCTGGTTACAACGGGCCGATGACGTATGCGGATCTGACGAAGGCGGGGGCCAATGTTTTCGCCTGGGGGAATTTCGTCACGATCATCATCAACTTCGTGTTGCTGGCGTTTGTGATCTTCTGGATGGTGAAGGCGATCTACAAGGCGCGCACGAAGGCCGAGGAAGCGCCGGCGCCGGCGGCTCCGGCTGCGACGCCTGAGGATGTGGCGTTGTTGCGCGAGATTCGGGATTTGTTGAAGAGGCAGCCTTGAGCTGAAATGGAAGAGCGCCCTGTGGGGCGCTTTTTTATTGGTTCAGCGGTTGTTTGCTTGCGGAGGTTGTGGGCTTCGTAGGCCGCCCGGCGCGGGTGGTCGCGGGCGGGGCGCGCCTGCGATTGCGGTCCGGAGCGTTCGCTCCGGACTGCCCCGTGCTCAACCTCGTTGCCGCCTTTGGCGGCTGCCTTCGGTTTCCGCCGGGCGCATCTGACGGCGCGCCCCGCCCGCGACCACCCGCACCGGGCTACCGGTTTCGAGGTTCCAAGCGCTGCTGGACCCAGGCGGCATGGGAGAGGGTTGTGTTGCCCGCCAAAACCGGCTGCGCGGGCAGCCGGTTTTGGCATACGTGCTGCGGGGGCGCGCTGGGATCAGCGTTGCGGGCATGCCCTTCGTTGCTGTTACACCGGGTTGTCGAGGTCCACGAATTCGACCTTGATGCCGAAGCGTTCCGCCACGGCATGGCCCAGGGCCTGGATGCCGTAGCGTTCGGTGGCGTGGTGGCCGGCGCCGAGGAAGGCGACGCCGGTTTCCTGGGCGAGGTGGAAGGTGGATTCGGAGGCTTCGCCGGTGATGTAGGCGGTGGCGCCGGCGTCGATGGCGTCGGCGAGCATGCCTTGGGCGCCGCCGGTGCACCAGGCGATGCGGGCCAGGGGCTGGTCGGGGTTGCCGACGACCAGGGGCTGGCGGCCCAGGCGTTGCTGGATGCGGGCGGCGAGCTGGCCGAGGGTGGCGAGGTCGGGGGCGGCGCCTAGCCAGACCAGGTTGTCGGGGCCACAGGTGCGCGGGGCGCCGTCGTCGCGGCGTTCGGGTTGCAGGCCCAGGACGCGGGCCAGCTGGGCGTTGTTGCCCAGGGTGGGATGGGCGTCCAGGGGCAGGTGGTAGGCGTAGAGGTTGAGGTCGTTCTTCAGGGCCAGCGCCATGCGGGTGCGGCGCGTGCCGATGACGCGGCGGTCCTCGTTGCGCCACATCCAGCCGTGATGGACCAGCACCGCGTCGGCGCCGCGTTCGACGGCGATGCGCAACAGGGCTTCGCTGGCGGTGACACCGGTGATAATGTGTCCGACTTCGGATCGACCTTCCACCTGCAGCCCGTTGGGGCAGTAGTCTTTGAAACGGGCGGCTTGCAGGGTGTCGTCCAGCCAGGCGGCCAGGACGTGGGAGTCCACTTTACTCATTGCTAGTCCTATCAGAAACATGCGCCGATATTGGCTGATCTTCGCTCAGGCCGTCACGGTCTGCCTGGGTATTCTATTCGTCGTCACCACCTTGCGGCCGGATCTGCTGCGGCTGGTCGGGCCGGACGCCGCGCCCGCCGCGACGCTGCCGCCGGTTGCCGCGGCCGCGCGGCCGGTGGCGGGAGCCGTGTCCTACGCCGATGGCGTGGCGCGCGCGGCGCCGTCGGTGGTCAATGTCTACACCACCAAGCACGTCGACGTGCCGCTGGTGCCGCTGCCGGACGATCCGATCCTGCGTCAGCTGTTCGGCCAGGTGCCGGGCGTGAGCCGGCGCCAGGCCAGCACCAGCCTGGGCTCGGGCGTGGTGGTGAACCATGACGGCTACGTGCTGACGAATTATCACGTGGTGCAGGCGGCCGACGCAATCGAGGTGGCGCTGGCGGACGGGCGCAAGGACACGGCCAAGGTGGTGGGCGCGGATCCGGACACCGACCTGGCGGTGCTCAAGCTGGCCAGCCTGCGCAACCTGCCGGCGGCCACGCTGGCGCCGGACCGCGGCCTGCGGGTGGGCGACGTGGTGCTGGCGATCGGCAATCCGTTCGGCGTGGGGCAGACCACCACGCAGGGGATCGTGTCGGCGCTGGGCCGCAACGGGCTGGGCCTGAATACCTACGAGAACTTCATCCAGACCGATGCCGCCATCAATCCGGGCAATTCGGGCGGCGCGCTGGTGGATGCGCAGGGCAATCTGGTGGGCATCAATACCGCGATCTATTCCGAGTCCGGCGGCTCGATGGGCATTGGCTTCGCCACGCCGATCGACATCGCCCGCAAGGTGATGGACGAGATCGTCAAGACCGGCGGCGTCAAGCGCGGCTGGCTGGGCGTGGAGCCGCAGGACCTGACGCCTGAGCTGGCGCGCGCGTTCCAGCTGGAGCGCGATGCGCGCGGCGTGATCATCGCCGGCGTGCTGCGCGACGGCCCGGCCGCCAAGGGCGGCCTGCGCGTGGGCGACATCGTGCAGACGGTGAACGGCAAACCGATGATGGACACGTCGGGGCTGCTGGCCGAGATCGCGCAACTGACGCCGGGACAGCGCGCGACGCTGGGCGTGTTGCGCGGCGGCAAGGTGGCCGAGCTGACGTTGATGGTGGGCACGCGCCCGGGGCTGCCGCGCTAAGAATTCGGCGCTGGCCGCGAGCCGCGGTGGCGTGGGCGTGGCGCTACGGTCCGGCCTTGGGCAGGCTTGGCGTTTGCGGGCGACCGGGGCGACGGGGGCGGCACGGGGCGTCGAGCACCAGGCGCACCACCTGCAGCACGCGCTTGCGGGTGGCCTCGGGCTGATCGCGCAGCAGCGCGCAGATTTCGATGCAGTAGGCGTCGGATTGCTGGGCTTCATGCGGGGCCGGCGCGGCGGCCTGCACGACCATGCCGTCGGCCAGCCAGGGCACCTGCGTGTCCAGCGCCTGCGCCAGCCGCAGCAGCGTGGCGCGGGTGGGCGCGTAGCGCTCATCGCGGGTGAGGATGCGGTGGATGCAGGACTGCGGCACGCCGGAGATGCGGGCGAGCTGGTTCTGGCTTTTGATGCCGCGCCACCGCATCAGGGCGCGCAGGCGTAGGGCGAGCGACATGGCCGCAATGTAAGTTTGCAGCCCGCGCGGGACAAGCGGAAACCGTCCGTTTGTGCGAAAAAAAACGGGGGCCACCGGCCCCCGCTTCGCTCGAACGCGATGCGCCCGGTTGCGTTCGCTCAGTTGCGTTCAGTCAGCGAGCCGTCATTGGCGGCCTCCTCGGCCCCGGCCTTGGGCGTGACCATGCGCGCGCAGATCAGTCCCAGTTCGTACAGCAGGCACAGCGGCACCGCCAGCATGAACTGGCTGACCACGTCCGGCGGCGTCACCACCGCGGCGATGATGAAGGCGCCGACCACCACGTAGCCGCGCGCGCTCTTGAGCTTGGACAGCTCCACCACGCCCATGCGCACCAGCAGCACCACGGCCACCGGCACTTCGAAGGTGATGCCGAACGCCATGAACATGGTCATGACGAAGCTCAGGTAGGCCTCGATGTCCGGCGCCGGCGTGATCGACTGCGGCGCGAAGGTGGCGATGAAGTGGAAGACCGTGCGGAACACCACGAAATAGCAGAACGCCATGCCGGCGATGAACAGCAGCGTGCTGGAGATGATGAGCGGCAGCGCCAGCCGTTTCTCGTGCTTGTAGAGGCCGGGGGCGACGAACGCCCAGGCCTGGTACAGCACCACCGGCAGCGCCACGATGAAGGCGGCCATCATGGTGACCTTGACCGGCACCATGAAGGGCGTGATGACGCCGGTGGCGATCATGCGCGTGCCCTGCGGCAGCGAGGCCAGCATGGGCTGGGCCAGCACGTCATAGATGGCGGAGGCGCCGGGGTAGATGAACAGGATGATGAACACCACCACCACCGCGCTGACGGCGCGCAGCAGGCGGGTGCGCAGTTCGACCAGGTGGGAGATGAAGCTTTCCTGCTGGCCGTCTTCTTGGGAGGCGTCCTGGGTCACGTTGCGGTTCCGGGGGGCGTGGCGGGCTTGGCGGCCGGCGGGTGGTCGCTGGCGGCGGGCGCGTCGGCCGCGGGCGCCGGGGTCGGCGCGGGTTGCGGGGCGGGAGCGGGCTGGACTGCCGGCGCGGCGGCGGGCGGATCCAGGTCCAGGCTCAGGTTCGGGTTGGGCGGCGCGATGATGCGCGGCGGCTCGGCCGGCTGGGCGGCGTGCGGCGTCATCAGCGGGTTGGCCGCCGGGGCCGGCGCGGCGCCGGTCGCGGCCGTATTGGCGGGCGCGGCGTGCGGGTCGGCGGGGGCGGTGGTTTCGGCGCCGGCCGTCAGCGCGGGCTTGCCGCTGGCTTCACGGGCGACTTCGTCGAGTTCGGCGCGGAATTGCTGCACCGGCTCCTGCAAGGCGTTGTGGGTGTCGTTCAGGGACTGGTGCACATCCTGCGCCGCCGTCTCCATTTCGCTCTTGAATTTGCGCAGTTCGTCCAGCTCGATCTCGCGCTGGATATCGGATTTCACGTCATTGACGTAACGCTGCGCGCGGCCCAGCAGGTGGCCGACCGTGCGGGCGACCTTGGGCAGGCGTTCGGGGCCGATGACGATCAGCGCGACGACGCCGATCACCATCAGTTCAGTGAGGCTGACATCAAACATTCGACGGCCGCTCGGGAATTGAGGCAATTAGGGCCGGCCGGTTCAGGCCGGGCCCGGGGGAGCAGGCGCTCAGGTGTTGGACTTTTCCTTGGCCTGCACGTCGATGGTGTCGCCGGCGACGCGCTGCTGGGCAATGGGCTCGGCCGGCTTCTCGCCGTTGGCGTCCTTCATGCCTTCCTTGAAGCCCTTGACGGCGCCGCCCAGGTCGGAACCGATGTTACGCAGTTTCTTGGTGCCGAAAATCAGCGCCACAATGACCAGAACGACCAGCCAATGCCAAATGCTAAAGCTACCCATGATGGTTCTCCGTATTACGCAGTGGGGGCCATGCGCCCTTTCCAGGGTCGCTGACCGCCGATGATGTGGAAATGCAGATGCGGGACTTCCTGGCCGCCTTCGACGCCAGAATTGATCATGATGCGAAACCCGCCATCAGGGCCCGGGCTACAACCGTTTTCAGCGGCAAGCCGCGGCGCCAATGCCATCATTCTACCCAACCAACCTGCGTCCTCGGCCGTAATATCCTGCATGGATATGACATGACGTCGAGGTATCAGCAATAAATGCACCGGCGCGGCCGGGTTGATATCGTGGAATGCAACAAACTCCTCGTCCTCGTAGACCTTCTTGGACGGGATTTCGCCGGCGGCGATCTTGCAGAAGATACAGTTGGCGCTCATTTTTCCGGTTCCGTGTCAGTCCTGGGGACGGCTGGCCTTCTCGGCCAGGCCCGACAGCCCTTCGCGGCGGGCCAGTTCGGCCAGCACGTCGTCGGGCCGCAGATTGAAGTGCGTCAGCGCGACCAGGCAATGAAACCACAGGTCGGCGGTTTCGCTGACGATGCGTTCGGGCACGCCATCCTTGGCGGCCATGACCAGTTCGGTGGCTTCCTCGCCGATTTTCTTGAGGAAGGCGTCGGGGCCCTTGGACAGCAGCTTGGCCGCGTACGAGGCCTTGGGATCGCCGCCGTTTTCGGGGCGGCGGGTTTCCAGGGTGTCGGCGATGCGGGCCAGGACGTCGTGGGCGGTCAGGGGCGAATCGGTCATTTGTAGATCAGCTCGGGGTCTTTCAGCACCGGGTCCACCGTGACCCAGGTGGCCTGGTCGGTCTGGCCTTCCAGGCGGCGGTAGAAACAGCTGGCGCGGCCGGTGTGGCAGGCGATGCCGCCTTCCTGGTGCACCTTGAGCAGCACCACGTCACCGTCGCAATCCAGGCGCAGTTCATGCACCTGCTGCACGTGGCCGGATTCCTCGCCCTTGCGCCACAGGCGCTGGCGCGAGCGCGACCAGTACACCGCGCGGCCGGTGGCGGCGGTCTCGGCCAGCGATTCGCGGTTCATCCAGGCCACCATCATGATCTGGCCGTTGTCGGCGTCCTGCGCGATGGCGGGGATCAGGCCGCTTTCGTCGAAGACGACGTCGGCCATCCAGCTGGGTTCGTTGCTCATCTTCACATCCTCACTGCAATGCCCTGCTCGGCCATGAAACGCTTGCACTCGCCGACCGTGTGCTGGCCGAAGTGGAAAATGCTGGCCGCCAGCACCGCGCTGGCGCGGCCCGTGGTGACGCCGTCGGCCAGGTGCTGCAGCGAGCCGACGCCGCCCGAGGCGATGACGGGCACCGGCACCGCGTCCGAGACGGCGCGGGTCAGTTCCAGGTCGAAGCCCGACTTGGTGCCGTCGCGGTCCATGCTGGTCAGCAGGATCTCGCCGGCGCCGTAGGCGGCCATGCGGCGGGCCCAGGCCACGGCGTCCAGCCCGGTGGCCTTGCGGCCGCCATGGGTGAACACTTCCCAGCGCGACGGTTCGCCCGCGGCCGAGACCCGGCGCGCGTCGATCGCCACCACCACGCATTGCGAGCCGTGGTAGTCGGAGGCCGCGCGCACCAGTTCCGGATTGGCCACGGCGGCGCTGTTGATGCTGATCTTGTCGGCGCCGGCATTGAGCAGGCGCTGGATGTCCGACACCTGGCGCACGCCGCCACCCACCGTCAGGGGGATGAAGACCTGCGAGGCGACCTGCTCGATGATGGGCAGGATCAGGTCGCGGCCATCGCTGGTGGCGGTGATGTCCAGGAAGGTGAGCTCGTCGGCGCCCTGCTCGTTGTAGCGGCGGGCGATTTCGACGGGATCGCCGGCGTCGGCGAGGTTGACGAAGTTGACGCCCTTGACGACCCGGCCGGCGGTGACGTCAAGGCAGGGGATGATGCGGCGGGTCAGCGCGCTCTGGGCGGGCGCGCCGGCCTCGGGGGACCTGCTGGCGGTGTTCATTTGGCCAATTCGTCGGCGCGCGCTTGCGCCGCCTGGAAGTCGAGCGTGCCTTCGTAGATGCTGCGGCCCAGGATGGCGCCTTCGACGCCCTCTTCCTCGACGGCGCACAGCGCTTCGATGTCCTGGATGCCGGCGATGCCGCCCGAGGCGTACACCGGGATGCGCACGTGCTGCGCCAGGCGCACGGTGGCCTCGACGTTCACGCCCGACAGCATGCCGTCGCGGCCGATGTCGGTGTAGATGATGGCTTCGCAGCCGTAGTCCTCGAACTTCTTGGCCAGGTCGAGCACGCCGTGGCGGGTCAGCTTGCTCCAGCCGTCGGTGGCGATCTTGCCATCGCGGGCATCGAGGCCGACGATGATCTGGCCGGGGAAGGCGCCGCAGGCGTCCTGCAGGAAGCCCGGGTTCTTGACCGCGGCGGTGCCGATGATCACGTAGGAAATGCCGGCGTCGAGGTAGCGCTCGATGGTGTCGAGGTCGCGGATGCCGCCGCCGATCTGGACGGGGATGTCGTCGCCGACGGCGTCCAGGATGGCCTTGATGGGCGCTTCGTTCTTGGGCTTGCCGGCGACGGCGCCGTTCAGGTCGACCAGGTGCAGGCGGCGCGCGCCCTGCTCGAGCCATTTGGAAGCCATGGAGGCGGGGTCTTCGGAGAACACCGTTGCATCGTCCAGGTCGCCCTGGCGCAGACGCACGCAGCGTCCGTCTTTGAGATCGATGGCGGGGATCAGCAGCATGGTTGGCAGCGGGAAAATATGGGGTTGAACGGGCTGGAGCGCATGGGCCAGAGCGGTGTGCTGATGGCTTACGGCTGCCAGTCTACAAAATTGCGATACAGGCGCAAACCGTGCTCGGCGCTCTTCTCGGGGTGGAACTGCACCGCGAAAATGTTAGCTGCCGCCACCGCGCAGGTAAAGGCGACGCCATAATCGGTTTCACCAACGGTCAGGCTCGTATCGGCCGGGTCGGCGTAATAACTATGGACGAAATAGAAATGCGTGTCGTCCGGAATGCCGTCCCAGATAGGGTGAGAGCGCGTCTGGCGGACTTTGTTCCATCCCATGTGCGGGACTTTCAGCAGTTCGGGGCGGGCGTCGACCGGGCCGGCGGCGCCGGTGTCGGCCAGGCAGGCTGCGTCGTCGCCGGCGGCGAGGTCGGCGAAGCGCGGGCCGGCAAAGCGCCGCACCACGCCGGGGAACAGGCCCAGGCAGGGGGTGGCGCCCTCTTCGCTGGAGTCGAACAGCATCTGTTCGCCCACGCAGACGCCCAGCAGCGGCTTGCCGCGGGCGGCCTTGACGACCGCTTCGCGCAGGCCGGATTCATTCAGGGTGCGCATGCAGTCCGCCATGGCGCCCTGCCCGGGAAACACCACGCGGTCGGCCGCGTCGATTTCATGGGGCTGGTTGCAGATGCGGATGTCCGCGTCGGGGGCGGCGTACTTGAGCGCGCGCGCGACGGAGTGGAAGTTGCCCATTCCGTAGTCGACGATGGCGATAGTGGTCACTTCGGTTTACCTGATGCGTGGCGGGAGGTCGCGGACGTTACAGCACGCCCTTGGTCGAGGGGACGACGTCGCCCATGCGGGGGTCGACTTCGATGGCCATGCGCAGCGCGCGGCCACAGGCCTTGAAGACCGTTTCGCATTGGTGGTGGGCGTTGGTGCCGCGCAGGTTGTCGATGTGCAGGGTGATCAGCGCGTGGTTGACCAGGCCCTGGAAGAATTCGCGCGTCAGGTCGACGTCGAAGGCGCCGATGTGCGAGCGCGTGAAGGGGATGTGGTATTCCAGGCCGGGACGGCCCGAGAAGTCGACCACCACGCGCGACAGCGCTTCGTCCAGCGGCACGTAGGCGTGGCCGTAGCGGCGCAGGCCGGCCTTGGTGCCGACTGCCTTGGCGATGGCCATGCCCAGCGTGATGCCCACGTCTTCCACCGTGTGATGCGCATCGATGTGCAGGTCGCCCTCGGCCTTGATGTCGAGGTCGATCAGGCCGTGGCGCGCGATCTGGTCCAGCATGTGGTCCAGGAAGGGCACGCCCGTGTCGATCGTCTGCTTGCCGGTGCCATCCAGGTTGATGGCCACGCGGATGCGGGTTTCGTTGGTGTTGCGGGTGATCTCTGCGGTACGCATGTCAGGACTCGATTAGGCACTCAGGATGTCTTGCAGTGCCGATAGCAAAGCGGCGTTCTCGGCTGGCGCGCCCACCGAGATGCGGAGGCAGCCGGCCAGGAGCGGGTGGGCGTTGGAGAAGTTACGAACCAATATTTTGCGCTGTTTCAGGGCAAGATGCACGGCGTTGCCGTCCAGCTTGCCGGAAAAGCGGGCGAGTACGAAGTTGGCGGCGGAAGGGAATACCCTGACGCCGGGCAGAGCCGCCAGGGCCGCGGCCAGCGGCTCGCGGTCGGCGCGCAGGCGCGCGGCCTGCTGGTCCAGCACCGGCTTGTGGCGCAGCACCGTCAGCAGCGCGGCCTGGGTCAGCACGTCCAGGTTGTAGGGCGGGCGCACCTTGTCCAGTTCGGCGATCCAGTCGGGGTGGCCGGCCAGGTAGCCGAAACGCAGGCCCGCCAGGCCGATCTTGGACACCGTGCGCATCACCACCACGTTGGGCGCGTCCAGCAGGCGCGGCATCCAGCTGCGGTCGGTAAAGGGCTGGTAGGCCTCGTCCACCACCACCAGGCCGGGCGCGGCGGCGATGATGGCGGCCATGTCCTCGTCCGACCAGGCGCCGCCGGTGGGATTGTTGGGCACGGCCAGGAACACCACCTTGGGCTGGTGTTCGCGGATCGCGGCCAGCATGGCCGGGAGATCCAGGGACAGATCATCGGTGAGCGGCACGCCGACGAAGCGGGCGTGGTCGAAGCGCGCCGCCATGTCGAAATAGACGAACGACGGCCACGGCGCCAGCACCACCTCGCCCGGGTTGCAGCAGGCCTGCACCACGATGTGGATCAGCTCGTCCGAACCGTTGCCGAACAGCACGCCGGCGGCCGCGGGCACGCCGAAGGCCGATTTCACGGCCTGCCGCAATTCGGACAGGTCGGCGGCGGGGTAGCGGTTCAGCGGCGTATCGCGCAGCACGCGCGCCAGGTCGTCGCGCACCGCCTCGGGCAGTTCGTAGGGCGACTCCATCGCGTCCAGCTTGATGCAGCCTTCGGCGTGGGCCACCGGATACGCGCTCAGTTCACGGATGTCGGGCCGGATGGTGCCGGCGATGCGGCCGGCGACCCCGCTCATGGCTGGTCGATCCGGTACTGGGCGCTGGCGGCGTGGGCCTGCAGGCCTTCACCCAGCGCCAGTTCGGCGGCGATGCGGCCGAGCGTCTGGGCGCCCTGGTGCGAAACCTGGATCAGGCTGGAGCGCTTCTGGAAGTCGTAGACGCCCAGCGGCGACGAGAAACGGGCCGTGCGCGAGGTGGGCAGCACGTGGTTGGGGCCGGCACAGTAGTCGCCCAGGGCTTCCGAGCTGAAGCGGCCCATGAAGATGGCGCCGGCGTGGCGGATCCTGGCGGTCCAGATTTCCGGTTGCTCGGTGGAGATCTCCAGGTGTTCCGGGGCGATGTCGTTGGCGATGCGGCAGGCTTCGTCCAGGTCGCGCACCTGGATCAGCGCGCCGCGGTTGGCCAGGCTGGTGCGCAGGATGTCGGCGCGCGGCATGGTCGGCAGGAGGCGGGCGATGGCGGCCTCGACCTCGGCGATGAAGGCGGCGTCCGGGCACAGCAGGATGGATTGGGCCAGTTCGTCGTGCTCGGCCTGCGAGAACAGGTCCATGGCGATCCAGTCGGCCGGCGTCTTGCCGTCGCAGATCACCAGGATTTCGCTGGGGCCGGCGATCATGTCGATGCCGACCACGCCGAACACGCGGCGCTTGGCGGCGGCCACGTAGGCGTTGCCGGGGCCGACGATCTTGTCCACGGCCGGCACGGTGGCGGTGCCGTAGGCCAGTGCGCCGACGGCCTGCGCGCCGCCGATAGCGAACACGCGGTCGACGCCGCTGATGGCGGCGGCGGCCAGCACGATCGGGTTGCGCACGCCGTCCGGCGTGGGCGTGACCATGACCAGTTCCTGCACGCCGGCGACCTTGGCCGGGATGGCGTTCATCAGCACCGACGACGGATACGCGGCCTTGCCTCCCGGCACGTACAGGCCGACGCGGTCCAGCGGCGTGACCTGCTGGCCCAGCACGGTGCCGTCGGCCTCGGTGTAGGTCCAGGTCTCGGCGCGCTGGCGTTCGTGGTAGCGGCGCACGCGCTCGGCGGCGGCCTGCAGCGCGTCGCGCTGGGCCGCGGGCAGCGCGGCCAGGGCCGCATGCCAGTCGGCCTTGGGGATTTCGAGCGTGTCCGCGGCCGCGTGCGGCATGCGGTCGAAGCGCTGGGTGTATTCCACCAGCGCGGCGTCGCCGCGGGCGCGCACGTCGGCCAGGATGCCGGCGGCGGCGCGGTCGATGGACTCGTCCTCGGTGGCCTCGAAGGCCAGCAGCTTGGACAGGGCGGATGCGAATCCGGGATCGCGGGAGTCGAGACGATTGATCAGGGCCATGGCGTTCAGGCGGGTGGCGGTCGCCGCATTGGGGGCGGCGGCCTGGGTCAGGCGTTGCGGGATGCGGCGCGCTCGAAGGCGTCCAGCAGCGGTTGCAGGCGTTCGCCGCGGGTCTTCAGCGCGGCCTGGTTGACGATCAGGCGCGAGGAGATCGGCATGATGTCCTCGACCGCGACCAGGTCGTTGGCGCGCAGCGTGCCGCCGGTGGACACCAGGTCCACGATGCAGTCGGCCAGGCCCACCAGCGGCGCCAGTTCCATCGAACCATACAGCTTGATGATGTCGACGTACACACCCTTGGAGGCGAAGTGTTCACGGGCTGACTGCACGTACTTGGTGGCCACGCGCAGGCGCGCGCCTTGGTGCACCGCGGCTTCGTAGTCGAAGCCGTTGCGCACGGCCACGGCCAGGCGGCACTTGGCGATGTTCAGGTCGATCGGCTGGTACAGGCCGCCGGGTTGTTCGGCAGCATGCTCGATCAGCACGTCCTTGCCGGCGATGCCGAGGTCGGCCGCGCCGTACTGCACGTACGTCGGCACGTCCGAGGCGCGCACGATGATCAGGCGCAGGCCGGGATCGCTGGTCGGCAGGATCAGCTTGCGCGAGCTTTCGGGGTTCTCGGGCACCTCGATGCCGGCTTCCGCCAGCAAAGGCATGGTTTCTTCGAAGATCCGCCCCTTGGACAGAGCCAGGGTCAGGGGCGCGAGAGGGGCATTGCTCATGCCGATTCCTTGCCGCTAGTGCGTTCAGCAACGCGTTGAATATTGGCGCCCAGGGCGCGCAGCTTGACTTCCATCCGGTCGTAGCCGCGGTCCAGGTGGTAGATGCGGTCGACCAGCGTGTCGCCATCGGCGGCCAGGCCGGCGATGACCAGGCTGGCCGAGGCCCGCAGGTCGGTGGCCATGACCGTCGCGCCGGACAGGCGGGCGATGCCGCGCACGATGGCGGTATGGCCGTCGATGTCGATGTCCGCGCCCATGCGGCGCAGTTCCTGCACGTGCATGTAGCGGTTCTCGAAGATGTTCTCGACGATCACCGAGGTGCCTTCGGCCACCGTGTTCAGCGTCATCACCTGGGCCTGCATGTCGGTGGCGAAGCCGGGGTACTCATGGGTGCGAAAGCCCACGGCCTTGGGGCGCGTGGACATGGCGCCTCGGATCCAGTCGGGGCCGGTCTCGATGGTCAGGCCGGCCTCGGTCAGCTTGTCGAGCGTGGCGCCGAGAATGCCGGCGTCGGTGTTGCGCAGCACGATGTCGCCGCCGGCCGCGCCCACGGCGCACAGGAAGGTGCCGGCCTCGATGCGGTCGGAGATCACGCGGTGCTCGGCGCCGTGCAGGCGTTCGACGCCGTCGATCACGATGCGGTCGGTGCCGTGGCCCTGGATGCGGGCGCCCATATTGATGAGCAGCTCGGCCAGATCGACCACCTCGGGTTCGCGGGCGGCGTTTTCCAGCACGGTCTGGCCTTCGGCCAGCACCGCGGCCATCAGCAGGTTCTCGGTGCCGGTGACGGTGACCATGTCGGTGCGGATCGAGGCGCCCTTCAGGCGCTTGGCGCGCGCCACCACGAAGCCGTGCTCGATACTGATGTCGGCGCCCAGCGCGGCCAGGCCCTTGATGTGCTGGTCCACCGGCCGCTGGCCGATGGTGCAGCCCCCGGGCAGGCTGACGCGGGCCTCGCCGAAGCGCGCCACCAGCGGGCCCAGCACCAGGATCGAGGCGCGCATGGTCTTGACCAGGTCGTACGGCGCTTCGAGGCTGTCGACGCGGTCGGCCTGCAGCGTCACGATGCCGTCGCTGCCGCGCTCGGCGCGCACGCCCATGCGGCCCAGCAGGCGCAGCATGGTGGCGGTGTCGTTCAGGTGCGGCACGTTGGAGATGGTCAGCGCGTCGGCCGTCAGCAGGCCGGCGCACAGGATCGGCAGCGCCGAGTTCTTGGCGCCGGAGATGGTGACTTCGCCGTGCAGCCGCGCGCCGCCGGTAATGCGGAGTTTGTCCATGGTTACTTGCCCGCCTGGGTGTATTCGGCAGGGGTCAGCGTGCGCATCGACAAGGCGTGGATCTCGGCCTTCATGCGGTCGCCCAGCGCCGCGTAGACCAATTGATGGCGCTGGATCAGGCGCTTGCCTTCGAAGGCGGTGCTGACGATGACCGCGTCGAAATGCGAGCCGTCGCCCTGTACGTCGAGGTGTTCACAGGGCAGGCCGTCCGCGATGTATTGGCGGACTTGCGCGGGAGTGGGAAGCATGGACGTCAGTTCCTGAGTTTGTAGCCGCTGGCCAGGAGCCGCAGCGCATAGATCGAAAGCGCGAGGAACACCCCCGTCACCACCGCCAGGCTGCGCCAGGGGGAGACGTCCGACACCGAGAAGAATCCGTAGCGGAAACCGTCGATGGTGTAGAAGATGGGGTTCCAGTGGGACACGCCCTGCCAGAAGGCCGGGAGCGTATGGATGGAATAGAACACGCCGGACAGGAAGGTGGCCGGCATGATGAGGAAATTCTGGAACGCCGCCAGCTGGTCGAATTTCTCGGACCACAGGCCGGCGATCAGGCCCAGCACGCCCATGATGCCGCAGGCCAGCACCGCGAACACCAGCAGCCACAGCGGGTTGGCCGGCACCAGCGAGACGAAGAACAGCGCCACCACCCACACGCACAGGCCCACGGCCAGGCCGCGCACCACGGCCGCCAGCACGTAGGCGGCGAAGATGTCGCGGTGCGACAGCGGCGGCAGCAGCATGAACACCAGGTTGCCGGTGATGCGGCTCTGGATCAGCGACGACGACGGGTTGGCGAAGGCGTTCTGCAGCATGCTCATCATCATGAGCCCGGGAATCAGGAACGCCGTGTACGGCACGCTGCCGTAGACCATGACGCGCCCTTCCAGCACGTGGGCGAACACCAGCAGGTACAGCAGCGCGGTGATGACGGGCGCGGCGATGGTCTGGAAGCTGACCTTCCAGAAGCGCAGCAATTCCTTGCGCAGCAGGGTCGGGAAGCCGGAGCCCGCGTCCAGGCGGGGCTGCACCAGCGGCTGGCTGGCATTGGCGGCGGGCTGCGTCATTGCGAAATCTCTTCGGGTTGCGGGGCGTCGTCCTGGTGCATGATGCGCACGAAGGCGTCCTCGAGGTCGACGCCGCCGACGCGGGCCAGCAGCGCCTGGGTGGTGTCCAGCGCCACGATGCGGCCGCCCTTGAGCATGGCGATGCGGCCGCACAGGGCTTCCGCTTCTTCCAGGTAGTGGGTGGTCAGCATGATGGTGTGGCCGGCCTTGTTCAGGCGCGAGATGAATTCCCACAGGGTGCGGCGCAGGTCGACGTCGACGCCCGCGGTGGGCTCGTCCAGCACGATCACGGGCGGGCGGTGCACCAGCGCCTGCGCCACCAGCACGCGGCGCTTCATGCCGCCGGACAGCGCGCGCATGTTCGAGTTGGCCTTGTCGGCCAGCCCGAGGTTGAAGAGGATCTCGTCGATCCAGTCGTCGTTCTTGCGCAGGCCGAAATAGCCGGACTGGATGCGCAGCGTCTCGCGCACCGTGAAGAACGGGTCGTAGACCAGTTCCTGCGGCACGACGCCCAGGGCCCGCCGCGCCGACTTGTAGTCGGCCACGACGTCGTACCCACAGACGGTGGCGCGGCCGGCGCTGGCGTGCGCCAGCCCGGCCAGGATGGAAATGAGGGTGGTCTTGCCGGCGCCGTTGGGGCCCAGCAGGCCGAAGAACTCGCCGTGCTCGATGTTCAGGCTGACGTTGTCGAGCGCCTGGAAGCCGGCGCCGGGCGCGCGCCCGGTGAGCTTGCCCCAGCCGCTGCGGCGCGGCGAGTAGATTTTGGAGACGTTCTCAAGACTGACGGCGGACATGACGGCGGCGAGGGGGCCCGGCAAAGAGCGAATTGATCATTATATAAGCGCCCCGCTACGCGAGGCGCCGATAGCCCCGACGGCCGTGGGGGCGCAGCGCGCTGGTCTGTCCCCAAAAATGACAGGCCCGGCGGACCGCAGGGGCGCGCCGGGCCGGGACAAGCCGGACGGGATCGTTACTGGTTGCGCTGGTTCAGCGCCTGGATCAGGCCGTCGATGCCGTTCTGGTTGATCTGCTGGGCGAACTGGTTGCGGTAGTTCTCGATCAGCCAGATGCCTTCGACGTTCATGTCGTAGATCTTCCAGCCCTGGGGCGTCTTTTCCAGGCGGTAGTCGACGCCGACCGGCTGGCCGTTGGGCTGGCTGATGAGCGTGCGCACGACCACGTCGTCGGCCTTGGGGTCGCCGCGGAACGGCAGGGCCGTGATCGTGGTGCCGGACGTGACGCGCGTCAGCGCGCCGCTGTAGGTGCGCACCAGGGTGCCGCGGAAGGCATCGGCCAGGGCGGTCCGTTGCTGTTCGGTGGCCTGGCGCCAGTAGCGGCCGGCGGCCAGCCGCGTCGTCTTCTGGAAGTTGACGTAGGGCAGGATGTGTTCGTTCACGACCTGGTTGATGCGGGCCGTGTTGCCGGCCTTGACGGCGCCGTCGGCCTTCAGGACGTCCAGCGCCTCATTGGCGGCGGCCAGCACGAAGTCGTTGGGCGCGCCGTTGGCGTTGGGTTGCGCCTGCACGGCGGCGGATGCCGCCAGTCCCAGCAGGCCGGCGAACGCCAGGCGCTGGAGCAGGGGGAAAAAAGAAAACGACATGGAAACTCCTTGCTCTACTGAAAACGCAATCCGACAGCTTACTTGGTTGCGGGGTTGGCGACCGGAGCGGGCGCGCCCTTGGCCTTGGCGGCGTCGTCCTCGTCGTCTTCGTAGTTGGGCAGGCTGGATTCGTCATCCACGCGCTGGCCGTTGACCATGGCGGCGCGGCGTTGCAGGTAGGCATCGCGCACGAAGCTGTACGGATCGAGCGCCACGCGGTCGATGGTGTCGGTGGCGTTGAGCAGGCTGGCGCGCGTGTCGACCACTTCCAGGCCCCACAGCGAATTGCGCAGCGGCACATTGTCGATGGCGCTCACGCCCATGTAGCCGTGCATGCGGCCCTGCCAGTCGCCGACCAGGCCGACGCCGTCGCGCACGCTGGCCGAACCGAAGAACGGCAGCACCAGGTACGGACCCTGGCTGAAGCCCCAGACGCCCAGCGTGGTGCCGAAGTCGTTCGGGATCTTGCGCGCGCCGTTGGCCGAGGCGACGTCGAAGCAGCCGCCCACGCCCATGGTGGTGTTGAACAGGAAGCGGCCGAGCGTGTTGACGAAGTCGTGGCCGCGGCCTTGCAGGAAGCTGTTGGTGCCGGACCAGAGATCGCCGACGTTGCTGAAGATGTTGTGGACGCAGCTGCGCACCGGCTCCGGCGTGACGTAGGTGTAGGCCTGCGCCACCGGCTTGAAGACCGCGCGGTCGACGGTGTCGTTGAACTTGTACACGCCGCGGTTGAAGCCTTCCCAGGGATCGCGCGGATCCGGATGCTGCGGCGCGGCGCAGCCCGCCATCAGTGCGCCGGCGGCGGCGACGGTGGCAATGCGGGAAAGAACTTTCGTGTTCATGATCAGGGCATCCCTATCAGCAGATTTCTATTTTTATTGCAGCGTGCGGCGCGTCAAGCTTCGGGTTGTTGCCGGGCGTGACGGGTCCTCTTCAATTCGGGGCTTTCGCGTCGGGCGCGCCAGCCGCGTTCGTGCCTTCCTTCTCGGCCGAGCCGTACAGGAACTTGCTGATCAGCTGTTCCAGCACCACGGCGCTTTGGGTATAGCGGATTTTGCCACCCTCGGCCAGGTTGTCGTCTTCGCTGCCCGGCGTCAGGCCCAGGTATTGCTCGCCGAGCAGGCCCGAGGTGAGGATGGCCGCGGAAGAGTCCTTGGGGAACTGGTAGGCGGTTTCCAGGTTCATCGCGACGACCGCCTGGAAGGTCTTGTCGTCGAAGGAGATCTTGGAGATCCGGCCGACCACGACCCCGGCGCTTTTCACGGGCGCGCGCACTTTGAGGCCGCCTACGTTATCGAAATTGGCCGTCAGCGTATAGGTGGGGGCAAAAGAAAAGGTGCTCAAGTTGCCGGCGCGCAACGCCAGGAACGCCAGCGCGGCCGCGCCCAGCAAGACGAACAGGCCTACCCAGAAATCGGTTTTTTCGCGAGACATGATCGATCCGTAATCAGTTTCCAAACATCAAGGCGGTCAGCAGGAAGTCCAGCCCCAGCACCGCCAGCGAACCCACCACCACCGTGCGGGTGGTGGCGCGGGCGACGCCTTCGGGGGTGGGCTTGGCCTGCCAGCCTTCGTAGAGCGCCACCAGCGTCACCGTGACGCCGAAGACCAGGCTTTTGATGACGCCGTTCAGGACGTCGTTCCAGACATCGACGCCGCCCTGCATCTGCGACCAGAAGGCGCCGGCGTCGACGCCGATCATCAGCACGCCGACCACCCAGCCGCCCAGGATGCCCACCATGGAGAACACGGCGGCCAGGATCGGCATGGCGATGATGCCGCCCCACAGGCGCGGCACCAGCACGCGGCGCATCGGGTCGACCGCCATCACTTCCATGGCCGACAGTTGCTCGCCGGCCTTCATCAGGCCGATCTCGGCGGTCAGCGAGGTGCCGGCGCGGCCGGCGAACAGCAGCGCGGTCACCACCGGCCCCAGTTCGCGCACCAGCGACAGCGCCACCAGCAGGCCGAGCGATTCCTCGGCGCCGTAGCGGTTCAGCGTGTAATAGCCCTGCAGGCCCAGCACGAAGCCGACGAACATGCCGGACACAGCGATGATCAGCAGCGAAAAGTTGCCGATGAAATGGATTTGCTGCGACACCAGCCGCGGCCGCGACAGCGCGATGCCGCTGCGCGCCAGCATGGCGCCGAAGAAACGGGTGAAGTAGCCGATGCCGGCGATGCGGGTGCGCACCCAGCCGCCCAGCGCGCTCACGGCGTTGTTGGATCCGCTCATGCCTTGCGCCCTTGTTGTTGCGACAGCCATTTCTGGAAGGCCGGCGTTTCGGGGTACTGGAACGCGACCGGGCCGTCGGGTTCGCCTTTGAGGAATTGCTGCACGTAGGGGTCCTGCGAGGCCGACAGGCTCTCGGGACTGCCGGCGGCCTTGAGCTGGCCTTGCCCCACCAGGTAGACCTGGTCGGCGATCGCGAACGATTCGTGCACGTCGTGGGTGATCAGCACCGAGGCGCAACCCAGGCGGTCGGCCAGGCTGCGGATCAGGCGGGCGGTGATGCCCAGCGAGATCGGATCGAGGCCGGCGAAGGGTTCGTCGTACAGGATCAGCTCGGGTTCCAGCACCACCGCGCGGGCCAGCGCCACCCGGCGAGCCATGCCGCCGGAGACTTCGGCCACCTTCAGGTGGGCGGCGGCGCGCAGGCCGACGGCGTCGAGCTTGTCGAGCACGCGGGCGGTGATTTCGGACTCGGCCAGCGTGGTGTGTTCGCGCAGCGGGAAGGCGACGTTCTCGAACACGTTCAGGTCGGTGAACAGCGCGCCCTGCTGGAACAGCACGCCCATGCGCTTGCGCAGGGACTGCAGTTCGGCCGGCGTGGCGCGTGCGATGTCCTGGCCGAATGCCAGCACGGTGCCTTGTTGCGCGGTGAGCTGGCCGGTGGCGGCCCGCAGCAGGGTGGTCTTGCCGGAGCCCGAGCCGCCCATGATGGCGACCACCTGGCCCGAGCGCGCTTCCATGGAAATGTCGCGCAAGACGGTGAAATCACCGTAGCCTAGCGCCACACCTTCCAGGCGCAGGGCGAATTCCGGGGTGCTGCGGGTTTGATCGGGCATGGGCAACAAAAGGGTGTTTCGGTGGCGAATGCCCTGCCGCCACGCTGGTGCGCGGGCGGGACATCCGGCCGGCGCGAGCGAGACGGGCTGCGTCGGGAAGCGCCCTGTTACTCATATGCCGGGGACGAGAAAAGACCCGTCGCACCCGGCGGCGAGGGGCCATTGTAGCCCGACGAATTGTCATCGCAGTGCGATATGGCCCCCTATGGAACAGTGTTTTCGCCATTGGGAACAATCACCGGGGGCCAAAAGAGCCCCCGAACCGCCCGCGCCAGGGTCCGTCAGGCCTGGCCGCGGCCGCGCGCCGCGGCGGTTTCGCGCGCCAGCCGGGCCACCAGCGCGGCCGTGCTTTCCCGCCGCGCGAGCGGCGCGCCCTGGCCGGCCCACAGCGACAGGACGGCGATGTTGCCGGCCTTGCCGCCGGCCGTGCGCATGGGGCGGGTCAGCGCGTTCTGCAGCGGGTACGGCAGGATATCGTCCGAAAGTTGGTCGGCGTCGCGCATGAAGGAATTCACGATCCCGCGCGCCGGGCGTCCGGAGAAGGCCCGGGTCACCCGCGACTGTTCCGGGCGCGAGGCGGGCAGCACCGCCTTGTAGGCGTCGCCGATGCCGGCTTCGTCCGTGGTCAGGAATGCTGTCCCCATTTGTGCGACGTCCGCGCCCAGCGCCAGCGCGGCGGCGATGCCACGGCCGTCCATGATGCCGCCGGAGGCGATCACCGGGATCGACACCGCGTCGGCCACCTGCGGCACCAGGGCCATGGTGCCGATCAGCGAATGCTCGAAATCGTCCAGGAAGGTGCCGCGGTGCCCGCCCGCCTCGGCCCCCTGGGCCACGACGGCGTCAACCCCGTCCTGCTCCAGCACCACGGCTTCGCGCACGGTGGTGGCGGTGCCGACCGTCAGGATGCCCAGTTCGCGGCAGCGCGCCAGCACGTCCGCCGGCAGGCGGCCGAAGGTGAAGCTCAGGACCGCCGGCTTCACGCGCAGCACGGCCTCGATCTGGCCGGGCAGCGGATCGGCCTGCGGGGCGGGGGCGACGGGCGCCGGCAGGCCCAGCTGGGCGTGGTAGCGCGCCAGCAGGGCCAGCATGCGGCTGGCGTCGCCCTTGAAGGGCTGTTCGGGCACCGCCGCGAACAGGTTGATGCCGAACGGCCGGTCGGTGCGCTCGCGGATCGCGGCGGCGGTCGTCTCGATCTGCTCGGGCGTCAGGTAGGCCGCGCCCAGCGAACCCAGGACACCCGCCTTCGAGGCCTCCGACACCAGCTCCACCGTCGTCGCGCCGCCCGCCATGGGCGCCTGGATGATGGGGTGGTCGAGCTTGAGCAGATCGGAAAGGCGGGATGTCATGGGGATACTCCTGGTTGGCTTACTGGAGCTGGATGTTTCCAGCCTTGATGACCTGCGCCCACTTGGCCGTTTCGCTCTTGATGAACGCGCCGAATTCCTCGGGCGTGCCGCCGCCGGCCTGGCTGCCGGTGTCGGCGATGGCCTTCTGCACGTCGGGCTCCTTCAGGATGCGGTTGAACTCGGCATTGAGCTTGGCGATGATGGGCGCCGGGGTGCCGGCGGGGGCGACGATGCCCTGCCAGTTGTACGACTCGAAGCCCGGCAGGCCGGATTCGGCCATGGTCGGCACGTCCGGCAGCACCGCCAGGCGCTGGGCCGACGTCACCGCGATCGGGTGGATCTTCTGGCCCTGGATGGCCGGCAGCGCCGAATAGCCCATCTCGAACATCATCGAGATATGGCCGCCCATCAGGTCGGTCGCGGCCAGGCTGCCGCCCTTGTAGGGCACGTGCACGATGTCGATCTTGGCCTGCTCGCGGAACATCTCGCCGGACAGGTGGTGCGCGCCGCCCACGCCGGACGAACCGAACGACAGCTTGCCGGGCTGCTTCCTGGCCATGGCGATCAGGTCGGCCAGGGTCTTGACCGGCAGTTCGTTGTTCACGCTCAGCACCAGCGGACTGTTCTCGATCAGGATGACCGGCGCCAGGTCCTTTTGCGGGTTGTACGGCATGTCCTTCATCAGCGACGGGTTGACCGCCATCGGCGCCAGGTTGCCGGTGCCGATGGTGTAGCCGTCGGGCGCCGCCTTGGCGATCAGGTTGGTGCCGACCACGCCGCCCGCGCCCGCCTTGTTCTCGACCACGATCGGCTGGCCCAGCGATTCGCCCAGCTTGCGCGCCAGCAGACGCACGCGGGTATCGGCAAAGCCGCCCGGGGCGTAGGGCACGATCATGGTGATGGGCTTGGCGGGCCAGTCGGCGGCCTGGGCGTGGGCGGTGCCGCCAAGGGCGGCGAAGGTGGCCAGGGCGGCGACCAGGGGGCGTAGCGATTTCATGCTGGGTGACTCCTCTCTCTTAATTTGATGGTTCCTGGGAACCGATCGCATTATGCCCAGCGTTCTTGCCCGCGGCGCTGATATTTCCCAAGCGCCAGGCGGACAGCGCCAGCAGCGCCGCGCCGCCGGCCAGTACCTGCGGCAGGCTGGCGCCCCAGCGCGCCGCGCCCGAGGCCAGCAGCGGGCCGATGATCTGGCCGGCGGCAAAGGCCGATGTCATGACGGCCGCGGCCCGCGGCGCGGCGCCGCCGGCCAGCCGCTGCGCGGCCAGCATGCCCGATTGGGTGATGACCATGAAGGTGCCGCCCACCAGCAGCGCGGCGACGATGACCGCGGCGATGTTGTGCCATACCGCCACCGCCAGCATGCCCAGCGCCATCACTGCCTGCGCGCCGCGCCACACGGTCTTGTCGTCGCGGGCCTGCGCCACGCGCGGCGCCACCAGGCAGGAGAGCGCGGCGGCCAGGCCGAACAGCGGCCAGGCCCAGCCGAACACCGCCGGATCGGGAATGATCTCGCGGGCCATGGCGGGCAGGAAGGTCGCCGGAATGATGTAGCCGGCGCCGAACACGCCGTAGTGCAGCGCCAGCCGGCCGATGCCCGGCGGCAGGCGTCCCGGGGCGGGCGCGGCGGCCAGGTGGTGGGCCGGCGCCGGGCGGTTCAGGCCCGGCCAGGCCAGCGCCGACAGCGCCAGCGTCAGTCCGCCCAGCGCGGTCCAGTTGGCATTGGCGCCGGCGCCGGACGCCATCAGCGCCAGGCAGGCCAGGCCCGTCAGCGCGATGCCGGCGCCGACGCCGGCGTAAGTGATGGCGGACACCGCCGGGGCGCGCGGGTCGCCGGGCCCGACCGGACGCGCGGCGGCCACGCAGATGAAGGCGCTGGCGCTGCCATAGCCCGCCACCAGCCGCAGCAGGCTCCAGGCGAGGACCCCGTGGACCCACGGCATGGCCAGCGTCAGCAGGGCCACGGCCAGCAGACTGACCGCCAGCATGGCGCGCGGATGGCGCGGCGGCCGCACCGCGGCGGCCAGCGCGCCCAGCAGGTAGCCGGCGTAATTGGCCGACGCCAGCCAGCTCCCCTGCGCCAGCGACAGCCCGGCTTCCTGGGCCATGAGCGGCCAGACCGGGGTGAAGGCGAAGCGGCCGATGCCCATGGCGGCGGCCAGCGCCAGCGCGGCCGGCAAGGCCAGGCTGAGGGCGCCGCGCGGGGGCGCGGGATCGGGGCGGGCGGCTATTGACATGGCTCCCACTCTACGGCTGTACTAATATCTTGAATAGTGAATTATTAAGAATATGAGTTCTTGAAATGAGAAACTTAGACCTCGACGCGCTGCAGATCTTCAAAGCGGTGGCGGACCATGGCGGCGTGGCGCGCGCCGCGGCCCACCTGAACCGGGTGCAGTCCAACGTCTCGACCCGCCTCAAGCAGCTGGAGGCGACGCTCGAGACGCCGCTGTTCCGCCGGCAAAACCGGCGCCTGGTGTTGTCGGAACAGGGGCGCGTGCTGCTGTCCTATGCCGACCGCATGCTGCGTCTGTCGGCCGAGGCCCAGGCGGCCGTGCGCGACGGCGCGCCGCAAGGCCTGTTGCGCATCGGCACCATGGAAAGCACGGCCGCGGCGCGCCTGCCGCCCATCCTGGCGGCGTACCACGCGGCCTGGCCGAAAGTGCGGATCGAACTGGTGACCGGGACCTCGGGCGCGTTGGCGGCCAAGGTGCGCGACTTCGAGATCGAGGCCGCGTTCGTGGCCCAGCCCTTCGAGGCGGAGGGCCTGGCGCAGCAGCTGGCGTTCGAGGAAGAGCTGGCGTTGATCTCGCCGTTGGCCTGGCCCGAGATCCACGGGCCCAAGGACGTGGGCGATCGCAGCGTCATCGCGTTCGCGGCGGGGTGTTCCTATCGCCGCATCCTGGAATCCTGGTTCGGCCAGGAAGGCGTGGCGCCGGGCAAGGTGATGGAGTTCGCGTCGTACCACGCGATCGTGGCCTGCGTGGCCGCGGGGTCGGGCGTGGCGATCGTGCCGCGCTCGGTGCTGGCGGTGCTGGGGGCGGAGCAGTCGCTGCGCGTGACGCCGCTGTCCGGCAAACACGGCCGCGCGCAGACGCGATTGATCTGGCGCGCGGACGACGAAACGCCTGCATTGCAGGCGTTGCAGCAGCTACTGGCGCAGCGGCGCCAGTAGCCGATGGGGCGTGGGTATCAGAAGCGGTAGCCGACGCCCAGCGTGGCGACCCACGGGTTGATGCGGGCGGTGCCGATGTGTTCGCCGTTGAGCTTCACCTTCGACTTGATGTCGATGTAGCGGATGTCGGCGTTCATGAACCAGCGTTCGCTGATCTTGATGTCCGCGCCCAGTTGCGCGGCCACGCCCCACGAATCGCCCATCTTCAGGTCCGAGCCCTTGAGCGCGCCTTCGGCCTTGGTGTCGAAGAACTTGGTGTAGTTGATGCCGACGCCGATGTACGGCTGCACCATGCTGTCGGGCAGGATGTGCCATTGCAGGCTGAGGGTCGGCGGCAACTGCTTGCTCGAACCGATCTTGCCCAGGCCGCTGCCGCTCACGTCGTGCTGGAACGGCCAGGCGCCCAGCAGTTCGATGCCGATGTTGCGCGTGGCCATGTAGGCCAGCGTGAAGCTGGGGCGCACGTTGTTGTTGGCGTCGAGCTTGACGGTGCCATCGAGCACGGTGCCGTTGTTGGATGCGGGACGGACCTGCGTCACGCCGACCCGGAACAGGATGTCGCCGGCTTCGTGGGCTTGGGCGGGGGCGGCAAGCATCAGGGTGGCGCCGCAGGCAGTGGCCAGGGCAAGGGCGCGGGTGCGCCGATACGTCGCGAACATTTCCTCTCTCCGTGTATTGCGTGAATGTAGGCATTCAGGTTCGCAGAGGCGGGAAAAGCGGGTCTTGACGTGTATCAAGCGGCAACGCGGCGCGTGGTTGCAGCGCCACAACTACGCACGAATCGGACTCAGCGCAAGGTATCGGTGCCGCGCGGCACGGCGTAGGCATGGCGGAAATAGTCGCGCACCGCGCGCATCGGGCCGGTGATGTCGGCGCCCTTGCGCCACGCCAGCCCCACGTTCATCGGCGGGATCGGATCCTTCAACTGGATGGTCTCGATGCGGCGGCCTTCCAGCGACCACGGCCGATAGACCATGTCCGACAGCACCGCCACGCCGCCGCCATTGGCCACCATGCTGCGCACCGCCTCCACCGACGAGGTGCGCAGGCGCACGTCGGGACGGAACGGCGTCTCGCTCCAGTAGCGCAGCGCGGTGTGCGCGGCTTCGTCGACCGTGAGCATGATGAACGGTTCATGCGCCACGTCTTCCAGCGTGACGGTGTCGCGCGCCAGCAGCGGATGGCGCGCCGGCACCCACAGCCGCCGCGGCGAGCCGAAGAAATGCTCGACCGCCAGTTCCGGATTCACCACGTTCGAGGTCAGCAGCACCGCCATGTCGTAGCGATGCGCGATCAGGCCCTCCTCGATCGCGTTGCGGTTGAGCTCGTGCAGCTGGATGTCCAGGTTGGGATAGAGCTGCGACAGGCGCTGCAGGTGGTATGGCAGGAAGTAGCCGATCACGGTGTAGGACGCCGCCAGCAGCAGGCGCCCGCTCTCGCGCGCGTCGGCGCTGGGCATGCGCAGCGCCTCGTCGACCGACGACAGGATGTTGTAGGCGTGGTTGAGGAAGCCGCGTCCGGTCTCGGTCAGCGCCACGCCGCTGGCGCTGCGCTGGAACAGTGGCGAGCCCACGCTCTCTTCCAGTTCGCGGATGGCCGTGGTGACGGCCGATTGCGAGATCGCCAGCTGGATCGCCGCTTGTGAGATCTGTCCGAGTTCGGCGGCCGCGACGAAATATTTGAGCTGCCGGAGGGTAAGCGACATGGCTTCAATATCTGATTAATAGATAGATAGCCACCAGAATATCTGTTTATCCGCGCCATCGGGGTGCGATGAATCTCAGGGAAATCCCTGAAATTTCATAGGAATTCATCCATCGCCCCGATTTGGTGCGCAACGTGGGGCATCTGAAATTCAGATAAGGATTGATCCAAAAAAAGAACTTTTTATCCCTTGGCCGCTTCGCTACTGTGCAGGCATTGCGCGGCCAGCCGGCCCGCAAGCAGAAGGAGATCCTGTTTCATGAGCAAGGCGACGATAGACCTGAACTCCGACATGGGCGAGGGCTTTGGTTCCTGGAAAATCGGCGATGACGTGGACGACGCCATCATGCCGCTGATCAGCTCGGCCAACATCGCCACCGGCTTTCATGCCGGCGATCCCAACATCATGAACCGCACCGTGGTAATGGCGCGCGAGCACGGCATCGGCATCGGCGCGCATCCCGGCTTTCGCGACCTGGTCGGCTTCGGCCGCCGCGACCTGAACGAGAACGCCGAGGGCCTGGTCAACGACATCGTCTACCAGGTCGGCGCGCTGCGCGAATTCGCCCGCCTCTATGGCCTGCGGCTGCAGCACGTCAAGCCGCATGGCGCGCTCTACATGCGCGCCGCGCGCGACGAAACCCTGTCGCGCCGGCTGGTGCAGACGCTGCGCGACCTGGAACCCACGCTGATGCTGTATTGCATGGAAAACTCGCTGACCTGCAAGGTGGCGCGCGAGCTGGGCCTGCCGGTGGTGCGTGAGTTCTACGCGGACCGCGACTACGACGCCAGCGGCTCGATCGTGTTCACGCGCTATACCCAGGCGCTCGATCCGGAGCAGGTGGCCGACAAGGTGCTGCGCGCATGTACCGATGGCAAGGTGCGCACCGTGGACGGCCGCGACATCCCGATCGGCTTCGATTCCGTCTGCATCCACAGCGACACCCCCGGCGCGCTGGCGCTGGTGCAGGCCACCCGCGCCCGCCTCGAGGCGCACGGCATCCGCATCGCGCCGCCGCAGCTGTCCTGATCCGCCCACCATTCCCATACATTCCAAGGAGAAAACCATGTCGCAGCAAGAGATCCAGTGCCCCCTGCCCGGCACCTTCTATCGCCGTCCCAGTCCGGACGCCGCGCCGTTCGTCGAGGTGGGCGCCGCCATCAAGCCCGGCGACGTGGTCGGCATCGTCGAGGTGATGAAGCAGTTCAACCAGATCGAGGCCGAGATCGGCGGCGTGGTCGCCGAGATCCTGGTGGCCGACGGCGATCCGGTCGAACCGGGCCAGGCCCTGCTGCGGATCGAGGGCTGAGGCATGGGCGTGCATTCCTTCTACCGGCCGCGCCGCATCCAGACCCTGCTGGTCGCCAACCGCGGCGAGATCGCGCTGCGCGTGATCCGCGCCGCGCGCGAACTGGGCATGCGCACGGTGGCGGTCTACAGCGACGCCGACCGCGATGCGCTGGCGGTGCGCCTGGCCGACGCCGCCGTCCACATCGGCCCGGCCCACGCCACCCGCAGCTATCTGAATGCCGAGGCCCTGCTGGCCGCGGCGCGCGAGAGCGGCGCCGACGCGATCCATCCGGGCTACGGCTTCCTGGCCGAGAACGCCGACTTCTCCCAGGCCGTGACCGACGCCGGCCTGGTGTTCGTCGGCCCCGACGCCCGCACCATCCGCAGCATGGGCGACAAGGCCGCGGCGCGTGCCTGCGCCAAGGCGGCGGGCGTGCCCACGGTGCCGGGCAGCGAGGGCGTGGTGGGCTCGCTGGACGAGGCCCTGAGCCACGCCGCGCAGATCGGCTATCCGTTGATGATCAAGGCCAGTGCCGGCGGTGGCGGCCGCGGCATCCGCGTGGCGGCCGACGAGGCGCAGTTGCGCGAGGCCATCCCCATGGCGCAGGCCGAGGCGCGCGCTGCCTTCGGCGACGGCGGCGTCTACCTGGAGCGCTACCTGTCGCGCGCCCGCCACATCGAGGTGCAGGTGCTGGGCGACGGCGAGCGCGCGGTGCACCTGTTCGAGCGCGAGTGCTCGCTGCAGCGCCGCCGCCAGAAAGTGTTCGAGGAAGCGCCGTCGCCGGCGCTGAGCCCCGCGTTGCGGCAGGCGCTGTGCGAATCGGCGCTGCGCCTGACCGAATCGGTGGGCTACCGCGGCGCCGGCACGCTGGAGTACCTGTACGACGAGGCCCGCGGCGAGTTCTACTTCATCGAGATGAACACGCGCATCCAGGTCGAGCATCCCATCACCGAGGCCATCACCGGCATCGATCTGGTGCGCGAGATGCTGCGCATCGCCGACGGCGAGCCGCTGCGCTTCAAGCAATCGGACATCGTCATGCGCGGCGCCGCCATCGAATGCCGCCTGAACGCCGAAGACCCGTCGCGCAATTTCGCGCCCGGCCCCGGCACCGTGTCGCACGTGCGCTGGCCGGCCGGGCCGGGCGTGCGCATCGATTCGATGGTGTACGCCGGCAGCGTGGTGCCGCCCTACTACGATTCGCTGCTGGCCAAGCTGATCGTGTGGGACGAAGACCGCGATGCCGCGCTGGCGCGGATGGCGCGCGCGCTGGACGAAACCGAATTCGAGGGCGTGCCGTCGACGCTGGCCCTGCATCGCGCCCTGGTGGCCGATCCGGGCGTGATGGCGGGCGACTATCACACCAACTATCTGGAAAGCTGGATGCAGCAGCGGGAGGGGACCCAATGACGGTGCGCTACACCCATGGCGGCGATGAATTCATCTTCGCCGAGATCAGCGAATCGATGTCGCTGGCCGCGTTCTTCAAGGGCATGGCGATCACGCGCGCGCTGCGCGAACGCGCCGTGCCCGGCGTCAGCGAAATCTGCCCGGCCAACGCCTCGTACCAGATCCGCTACGACCCCGAGCGGGTCGCGCCCGAGGCCATGCTGGCCATTCTGCGCGAGATCGAGGCCACCATCGACCTGGACAACCTGCGGCTCGATACCCGCGTCATTGAAGTGCCGGTGCTGTACAACGACCCGTGGACCCACGAGACGCTGATGCGCTTTCGCGAGCGTCACCAGGACCCGGCCTCGACCGACCTGGAGTACGCCGCGCGCATCAATGGCTTTGCCGGCATCGACGACTTCATCGCGGCGCATTCCAGCGCGCCCTGGTTCGTGTCGATGGTTGGTTTCGTGGCCGGCCTGCCGTTCATGTTCCAGATGGTCGAGCGCGAGCGCCAGCTCGAAGTGCCCAAGTACCTGCGGCCGCGCACCGACACGCCCAAGCACACGGTGGGACATGGCGGCTGCTTCGCCTGCATCTATTCCGTGCGCGGCGCCGGTGGCTACCAGATGTTCGGCGTGACGCCCGCGCCGATCTTCGAGCCGGCCCAGCGCCAGGCGCACCTGCGCGACTCCATGGTGTTCTTCCGCCCCGGCGACATCGTCAAGTTCAAGCCGATCAGCCGCGCCGACTACGACGCCGCGGTGGCCGAAGTCGAAGCCGGCACCTTCCAGCTCGACATCCGCCCGGTGTCGTTCTCGCTGTCCGAATTCATGGCCGCGCCGGCGCAGTACAACGCCCGCCTTCTGGAGACGCTCCATGTCGCATGACGAACCGCTCATCGAAGTGATCAAGCCCGGGCTGGCGACGTCGGTCCAGGATCGTGGCCGCCAGGGCTACTACCACCTGGGCATTCCGCCCTCGGGCGCGCTGGATCAGTATGCGCTGGCCGCCGCCAACCTGCTGGTGGGCAACCCCGAGGACGCGGCGGTGCTGGAATGCACGCTGATGGGCCCAGAGCTGCGCTTCACGCGCGCCGCGGTGATCGCCGTCACCGGCGCCACCATGATGCCCAGGATCGACGGCCAGGCGCAGGCCTGCAACACCGCGCTGGCGGTGCCGGCCGGCGCCCGGCTGTCGTTCGACTTCGTGCAGGCCGGCGCGCGCGCCTGCCTGGCGATCGCCGGCGGCATCGACGTGCCCGAGGTGCTGGGCAGCCGTTCGACCTATACGCTGGGCGCGATCGGCGGCTTCGAGGGCCGCCGCCTGCAGGCCGGCGATCGCCTGCGCGTGGGCGCGCCGCGCCCGGGTGCACGGGTGGGCCGCGCGCTGCCGGCCGCGCTCGCCAGCGAGTGCCCGAAGGAACAGGTGCTGCGCGTGGTGCCGGGCCTGTACGACCATCGCCTGATGCCGGAATCGGCGGCCTCGTTCTACGAGGACGCCTGGAGCGTGACCTCGGAGGCCGACCGCATCGGCTACCGCTACAAGAAAGGCCGCGCCCTGAAGTTCCAGCCGCGCGAGCAACCGTTTGGCGCGGGCGCCGATCCGTCCAACATCGTCGACGCCTGCTATCCGATCGGGTCGATCCAGGTGCCGGCCGGGGTGGAGCCCATCATCCTGCATCGCGACGCCGTGTCCGGCGGCGGCTACGCCATGATCGGCACCGTCATCAGCGCCGACCTCGACAAGGTCGGCCAGATGCAGCCCAACCAGCAGGCCCGCTTCGAGCGGGTCACGCTCGAGACCGCCTTGCAGGCCCGCAAGGACTACCGCGCCCGCCTCGACAGGCTGCGCTCCGCCATGGGTTGATCCCGGCCCCGCTTTCCCGTTGATCGTTGCTTTCCTTCCGGCCCGTTGCGACGGGCCGGGCGGGCGCGCCTGCGCCTGTGCTTTTCGAGTTTCACACGCTGCACGCCGTACTCGTCCGCATTCCGCGGTTCTTCAGCACGTCAGGAGAGCCTCCATGGCCAACCTTGCTTCCAGCTCCTCGTCCTCTGACCGGGACACTTCCCTAGCCACCGTGGCCGATGCCGACCGCATGGGCCGATTCCCGCTCACCATGGCCTGGTGGGCCGTGTGCAGCGCCATCTTCTACATCGTGGTCGGCGCCACGCTGGCGCTCAACTACGGCGCCCGCAACGCCATCATCGGCATGGTGCTGTCGGTGATTTCGTATGGCCTCATCAACGCCGTGATCTCGCGCTATGCCATCCGCACCGGGCAGTCGGTGGCGCTGTTCTCGCGCGGCGTGTTCGGCACCTCGGGCGCGGCGCTGGCCACGCTGATCTTCTTTGCCACCGCCATCTACTACGCCGTGTTCGAGGGCTCGGTGATGGCCGTCGCCGCGCATCACATGTTCCCGGCCGTGCCCTACTGGGCCTTCGCGCTGCTGGTGGTCATCTACAGTGTGCTGCTGATCTTCGGCAGCGTGCAGCGCTGGCTCGACAAGTTCAACGGCGTGCTGCTGCCGTTCTACCTGGGCGGCCTGCTGCTGGCGGTGGTGCTGGCCACGCGCGAATACGGCTACAGCGACGCCTGGCTGGCGTTCGGCCCGGCCGGCGGGCCGGTGGCGGGCGGCTGGTGGGACGCCTACGTGTACTACATGGGCGTGTGGATCCTGATGATGTTCACCTTCGACTACGCGCGCTTCGGCCGCCGCGAGGATGCGCGCTACCACGGCCGCTACAACTTCGGCATGCCGTTCTACCTGGTCACCTTCCTGCTCAATGGCGTGGCCGGCATCTACCTGGTCGCCATCATTCCCGGCGATGGCGCCTTGAGCGAAGTGTCGGTGGTGCTGGCGCTGCTCAAGCTGATGGGGCTGGGCGGCCTGTTCTTCGTGTGGGTGACGCAGACCCGCATCAACACTGCCAACTACTACCTGGCCACCATCAACATGCAGGCCTTCTTCGCGCGCTTCGGCCTGGGCCGTTGGCCCAAGGCGGCGTGGGCGGTGGTGGTGGGCCTGGTGTCGTACGCCCTGATGCTGTTCGACGTGTTCGCCTACCTGCTGCAGGCGCTGGCGTACCAGGGCATCTTCGTGGTGGCGTGGGTCGCGGTGGCGCTGGTGCACATCCTGGCGGTGGGCGAGACCGCGCCGGCGCCGGGCGGCGGCAGCGCCTACAACCGCCGCGGCCTCGGCGCCTGGTTCGCGGGCGCCGCCAGCGGCCTGGTGTTGATGCACGTGAGCGGCCTGGCCGCGACCTTCGCGGCGCCGGCCAGCTTCGTGGTGGCGGGCGCGGTGTACTGGCTGGGCCAGGCCGCGGTGTCGGGCCGGCGCATGCAGGGCGGCGGCGCCTAGCGGCGCGACGGCCGGCGGCTGGGCGCGGAGCCGGGCACGCTGGCGCGGCGATCGGCGGCGTTGCGCGTCAGGCCAGCGCGGCCAGGAACACGACCGCGCCCAGCGCCAGCATCAAAAAGGGGCTGACGCGGGTGTAGACCAGCGCCAGCGTCGAGACGGCGGCCACGCCCCAGGCCCAGGCCCCGCCTTCGGCGGCGCGCAGCAGCGTGCACGACGAAGCCAGGATCATGCCGGCCGCCACCGGCACCAGTCCGGCCTCGATGGCGCGCACGCAGGTGGCGTGGCGGTAGCGCGCCCAGACCCGCGCCAGCGCATAGATCAATAGCGAACAGGGCAGGAAGATCGCGATCGAGGCGACGATGGCGCCGGCCCAGCCGCCCACCTGCCAGCCGATCAGTGTCACCAGCAGCGAGGCCGGCCCCGGCGTGATGCGCGACAGCGCGAAGTAGTCCAGGAACTGCGCCTCGGTGATCCAGCCGTAGTTGTCCACGGCCTGGCGGTGGATCTCGGGCAGGATGCTCTGGCCGCCGCCCACCGTCAGGAACGACTGCGGCGCGAAGACCGCGAACAGGTCATGCAGCGTGGCCAGGTTCATGCTTGCCGCTCCCGCCGCCGCAGGCGCGAGTAGGCGATGCCGATCGACAGCGGCGCCATGACGCCCACCACCCACAGCAGCGGCAGGCGCAACAGGAAGATGGCGGCGAAGGTCACGCCCATGACCGCGGCCGGCACCCAGCCCTGCAGCGCGCGCCGCGCGGCGCGCAGGCCGGTCTGCAGCGACACGCCCACTGCCGCGGCCGCCACGCCCGCCATGGCCACGTGCAGGCCCTGGGATTGGGCCATGCGGGTGAACAGCGCCGCGGCGGCGATCGCCACCAGCATCGGCGGCACGGTAATGCCCAGCCCGCCCAGCAGCGCGCCGGGGCCGCCGCGCAATCGAAAGCCGATCCAGATGGCCAGGTTCACCACGTTCACGCCGGGGAACGACTGCGCCAGCGCCAGGCCGCTGAGAAAGTCGGATTCGGACAGCCAGCGCCGCTGCTGCACGAATTCGCGCATCATCCAGCCGCTCAGCCCGCCGCCGAAACTGGTCAGGCCGACCTTGGAGAAGGCCAGGAAAATCTGCGGCAGCGTGGGCGGTGCGGCAACGGCGGGATCGGTGGCGGACATGGCGGATGGCGCGGCGGGGCGATGCCGCATCTTACGCAAGGCGAAATGTCGGTTGGCTGAAAAAACCGCGCCGCCGGGCACGGGGTGCCGGGCGGCGCTAGCGGGTCTGGGTACGCCAGGTCTGGCGGACGACCCCGGGGCGCAGCGCGATCAGCGCGGCAATTCGCTCGACCCCATCAGGTAGGCATCCACCGAACGCGCGCACTGGCGGCCTTCGCGGATGGCCCAGACCACCAGGGACTGGCCGCGGCGCATGTCGCCGGCGGTGAAGACCTTTTCCACGTTGGTGCGGTAGTCGTCGGTGTTGGCGCGCACGTTGCCGCGCGCGTCGCGGTCGACGCCGAAGGCATCCAGCACGGTCTGCACCGGCGACACGAAGCCCATGGCCAGCAGCACCAGGTCGGCTTTGATCTCGAATTCCGAGCCTTCGACCTCGCGCATCTTCATCTGGCCGGTGGCTTCGTCCTTGAACCACTCGACGCGGGCGCCGACCAGCTTCTCGACCTTGCCGTTGCTGCCCTGCAGCAGCTTGGTGGTCACCGACCAGTCGCGTTCGCAGCCTTCCTCATGCGAGGACGAGGTGCGCATCTTCAGCGGCCAGTACGGCCACGTCATGGTCTTGTTCTCGGATTCGGGCGGCTGCGGCATCAGTTCGAACTGCGTGACCGAGGCGGCGCCGTGGCGGTTGCTGGTGCCGACGCAGTCGGAACCGGTGTCGCCGCCGCCGATCACCACCACGTGCTTGCCCTTGGCCAGCGTCTGGTTGGTGAGGCGGTCGCCGGCCACGGCCTTGTTCTGCTGGCGCAGGAAGTCCATGGCGAAGTACACGCCCGACAGCTCGCGGCCGGGCACCGGCAGGTCGCGCGGGGTTTCCGAGCCGCCGCTCATCACCACGGCGTCGAATTCGGCCAGCAGCGAGGCCGGGGTGCGCACGGTCAGGCCGTCGGCCACGGGGTCGGACGGGTTGCCGACGTAGGTCGAGGGCGCGAATTCCACGCCTTCGGCTTCCATCTGCGAGATGCGGCGGTCGATCTGGTGCTTTTCCAGCTTGAAGTCGGGAATGCCGTAGCGCAGCAGGCCGCCGATGCGGTCGCTTTTCTCGAACAGCGTGACCGAGTGGCCGGCGCGCGCCAGCTGCTGCGCGCACGCCATGCCGGCGGGGCCGGAGCCCACCACCGCGACCTTCTTGCCGGTCTTGCGCGCCGGCAGTTGCGGCGCGACCCAGCCTTCGGCCCAGCCCTTGTCGATGATGGCGTGCTCGATGGACTTGATGCCCACGGCGTCGCTGTTGATGTTCAAGGTACAGGCGGCTTCACACGGCGCCGGGCAGATGCGGCCGGTGAATTCCGGGAAATTGTTGGTGGAATGCAGCACGTCCAGCGCGCGGCGCCAGTCCTGCTTGTACACCAGGTCATTCCAGTCGGGGATGATGTTGTTGACCGGGCAGCCGTTGTTGCAGAACGGGATGCCGCAGTCCATGCAGCGCGCCGCCTGCTGCTTGGCCTGGTCGTCGCTCAGGTGCAGCACGAATTCGCGCCAGTTCTTCAGCCGCTTCTGCGGGGCCTCGGAGGCCTCCTGCAGGCGCTGGTATTCCATAAAGCCGGTAATCTTTCCCATGGTATCCCTCACGCAGCCAGTTGTTGCGGGTTGGCTGCACGCCACATTTCACCCAATGCGCGGCGGTAGTCCGTCGGCATGACCTTTACGAATTTGCCGCGCGAGGCTTCCCAGTCGCCCAGGATCTCGCGGGCGCGGAAGCTGCCGGTGTAGCGGAAGTGGTCTTCCACCAGGCGGCGCAGGATGGCTTCATCCGTTTCGCGTTCGCCGCCGCGCTGCGCGCTGTGCCAGACGTCGATGTTGTTCTGGGCCTGCTGCTCGGCATGCGGCACCACGGCTTCCAGTTCGACCATCGACAGGTTGGCGCGATGCTTGAGCGTGCGTTCCGGATCCCACACATACGCCACGCCGCCCGACATGCCGGCGGCGAAGTTGCGGCCGGTGGCGCCCAGCACCACTACGGTGCCGCCGGTCATGTATTCGCAGCCATGGTCGCCGGTGCCTTCCACCACCGTGGCGGCGCCCGAGTTGCGCACCGCGAAGCGTTCGCCGGCCACGCCGTTGAAGAAGGCCTCGCCCGCCAGCGCGCCGTACAGGACGGTGTTGCCGGCGATGATGTGGTCGGGGCCGAAGCCGCGGAAATCGTTGGGCGAGCGCACGATGATGCGGCCGCCCGACAGGCCCTTGCCGACGTAGTCGTTGCCTTCGCCCACCAGGTCCATGGTGATGCCATGGGCCAGGAACGCGCCGAAGCTCTGGCCGGCGGTGCCGTTGCACTGGATGTGGATGGTGTCGTCCGGCAGGCCGTCGTGGCCGTAGCGCGCGGCCACGGCGCCCGACAGCATGGCGCCGATGGTGCGGTTGCGGTTGCGCACCGGCACGATGAACGAGACCTTTTCGCCGCGTTCCAGCGCGGGCTTGCTGCGCTCGATCAGCTGGTGGTCGAGCGCGCCGGCCAGGCCGTGGTCCTGCTCTTCGGTCTGGCGCACGTCGGCGTCGGATTGGGTCTGGTGGAACACGCGGGCGAAGTCCAGGCCCTGCGCCTTCCAGTGCTCGACGCCCGAGCGCATGTCCAGCAGGTCGGCGCGGCCGATCAGGTCGTCGAACTTGCGGATGCCCAGCTGGGCCATGATCTCGCGCACTTCCTCGGCGATGAAGAAGAAGAAGTTGACGACGTGTTCGGGCTTGCCCTGGAACTTCTTGCGCAGCACCGGATCCTGCGTGGCCACGCCCACCGGGCAGGTGTTCAGGTGGCACTTGCGCATCATGATGCAGCCTTCGACGACCAGCGGCGCCGTGGCGAAGCCGAATTCATCGGCGCCCAGCAGCGCGCCGATGACGACGTCGCGGCCGGTCTTCATCTGGCCGTCGGCCTGCACGCGGATGCGGCTGCGCAGGCGGTTCAGCACCAGCGTCTGCTGGGTTTCGGCCAGGCCGAGTTCCCACGGCGTGCCGACGTGCTTGATGGACGACACCGGCGATGCGCCCGTGCCGCCGTCATGGCCGGCGATCACGACGTGGTCGGCCTTGGCCTTGGCCACGCCCGCGGCCACCGTGCCGACGCCGACTTCCGACACCAGCTTGACCGAGATCGAGGCCTTGGTGTTGACGTTCTTCAGGTCGTGGATCAGCTGCGCCAGGTCTTCGATCGAGTAGATGTCGTGGTGCGGCGGCGGCGAGATCAGGCCCACGCCCGGCACCGAATAGCGCAGCTTGGCGATGTATTCCGAGACCTTGTGGCCGGGCAGCTGGCCGCCTTCGCCGGGCTTGGCGCCCTGCGCCATCTTGATCTGGATCTGGTCGGCCGACGACAGGTACTCGGCGGTGACGCCGAAGCGGCCGGAGGCGACCTGCTTGATCTTCGAGCGCAGCGAGTCGCCCTTCTTGAGTTCGACGTCGGCTTCGATGCGTTCCGGGCCCAGCAGCGAGGCCAGCGTGTCGCCGTCCTTGATGGTGCTGCGGCCTTCGCGCATCTCGGCGCGGTAGCGCAGTTCGTCTTCGCCGCCTTCGCCGGTGTTGGATTTGCCGCCGATGCGGTTCATGGCCACGGCCAGCACCGAGTGCGCCTCGGTCGAGATCGAACCCAGCGACATGGCGCCGGTGGCGAAGCGCTTGACGATATCCTTGGCCGATTCGACGTCATCGAGCGGAATGGCGCGCGACGGGTCGAAGCGGAACTCGAACAGGCCGCGCAGCGTCATGTGGCGGCGGCTCTGGTCGTTGATGATCTGCGCGTACTCCTTGTACGTGCGGTAGTTGTTGGCGCGCGAGGCATGCTGCAGCTTGGCGATCGAGTCCGGCGTCCACATGTGCTCTTCGCCGCGCACGCGGTAGGCGTATTCGCCGCCCGCGTCCAGGTCGTTGGCCAGGACCGGGTCGCTGCTGAACGCGGCGCGGTGCTGGCGCAGCGCTTCCTCGGCCACCTGGAAGATGCCGATGCCCTCGATGTTGGAGGCGGTGCCGGTGAAGTACTTGTTCACCAGGCCGCTCTGCAGGCCGACCGCTTCGAAGATCTGGGCGCCGGTGTAGGACATGTAGGTGGAAATGCCCATCTTGGACATCACCTTGTTCAGGCCCTTGCCGATCGCCTTGATGAAGTTCTTGACGGCCTTTTCCGGATCGCTCATCTTGCCCAGCGATTCCAGCGCCAGGTTGGGGTGGATGGCTTCGGCGCCGTAGCCGCCCAGCAGCGCGAAGTGGTGCACTTCGCGGGCCGAGCCGGTTTCGACCACCAGGCCGGTGTTGGTGCGCAGGCCGGCGCGGATCAGGTGCTGGTGCACCGCCGAGGTGGCCAGCAGCGCGGGGATGGCCACGCGCTCGCCGTCGACCAGGCGGTCCGACACGATCAGGATGTTGTAGCCGCTCTGGACCGCGTCCACGGCGCGCGCGCACAGCGCGGCCACGCGGGCTTCAATGCCCTCGGGGCCCCAGGCGGCCGGGTAGGTGATGTCCAGCTCGAAGCTGCGGAATTTCTTGCCCGTCACCTGCTCGATGTCGCGGATCTGCGCCATGGCGGCGAAGTCCAGCACCGGCTGCGACACTTCCAGGCGCAGCGGCGGGTTGACGTTGTTGATGTCCAGCAAGTTCGGCTTGGGGCCGATGAACGACACCAGCGACATCACCATCTGTTCGCGGATCGGGTCGATCGGCGGGTTGGTGACCTGGGCGAACAGCTGGCGGAAATAGTTGTAGAACGGCTTGGCGCGGTCGGACAGCACGGCCAGCGGGGCGTCGTTGCCCATCGAGCCGATCACTTCCTCGCCGGTCGAGGCCATGGGTTCCAGGATGAACTTGTAGTCTTCCTGGGTCCAGCCGAAGGCCTGCTGGCGATCCAGCAGCGCCACCGGCGATTGCGCCGGCACGGCGGCCTGGCGCGGGGCCGGCAGCGATTCCAGCTTGATCTGCAGGCGTTCGATCCACTGGCGGTACGGACGGCTGTTGGCCAGTTGCAGCTTGATCTCGGCGTCGTCGATGATGCGGCCCTGTTCCAGGTCGATCAGGAACATCTTGCCCGGCTGCAGGCGCCACTTCTTGGTGATGCGGTTTTCCGGGATCGACAGGGTGCCGGCTTCGGAAGCCAGGATGACCATGTCGTCATCGGTCACCAGGTAGCGCGCCGGACGCAGGCCGTTGCGGTCGAGCGTGGCGCCGATCTGGCGGCCGTCGGTGAAGGCGACCGCGGCGGGGCCGTCCCACGGCTCCATCATGGCGGCGTGGTATTCATAGAAGGCGCGGCGGCTCTCGTCCATCTGCGTGTGCTGTTCCCAGGCTTCCGGGATCATCATCATCATGGCGTGGGCCAGCGAGTAGCCCGAATTCACCAGCAGTTCCAGGCAGTTGTCGAACGTGGCGGTGTCCGACTGGCCTTCGTAGACGATGGGGTACAGCTTCTTCAGGTCGTCGCCCAGCACGGCCGACTGCATCATGCCTTCGCGGGCGCGCAGCCAGTTGAAGTTGCCCTTGACCGTGTTGATTTCGCCGTTGTGGGCGATCATGCGGTACGGGTGGGCCAGCGGCCAGGCCGGGAAGGTGTTGGTCGAGAAACGCTGGTGCACCAGCGCCAGCGCCGACACGGTGCGCGGGTCGGCCAGGTCGCGGTAGTAGCGGCCGACCTGGTCGGCCAGCAGCAGGCCCTTGTAGACCACGGTGCGCACCGAGGCCGAGGGCACGAAGTATTCCTTGCCGTGCGCCAGGTGCATGTTCTGGATGGCGTGGCTGGCGGTCTTGCGGATCACGTACAGCTTGCGCTCGAGCGCGTCCGGCACCATCACGTCGGCGCCGCGGCCGATGAACAGCTGGCGGATCACGGGTTCGCAGTCGCGCACGGTGGGCGACATGGGCATGTCGACGTCCACGGGCACGTTGCGCCAGCCCAGCACGACCTGGCCTTCGGCGCGCACCGAGCGCTCCAGTTCCTGTTCGCAGGCCAGGCGCGAGGCGGTTTCCTTGGGCAGGAACACCATGGCCACGCCGTATTCGCCGGGCGGGGGCAGGGTGATGCCGTGCTGCGCGAACTCGTCGCGGTACAGCGTGTCGGGGATCTGGATCAGGATGCCGGCGCCGTCGCCCATCAGCTTGTCCGCGCCCACCGCGCCGCGGTGATCCAGGTTTTCCAGGATCTTCAGGCCCTGCTGGATGATGGCGTGGCTTTTCTTGCCCTTGATGTGCGCCACGAACCCCACGCCACAGGCGTCATGTTCGTTCTTGGGGTGGTACAGGCCCTGGGCAGGCGGCAGGCCGATGCGGCTGGCATCGATCGGGGTCGCCTTGGGGGTGGGACAGGATTCGTTCGGGGTGATTTGGGGCATGGCGCGCTCCGCAGTAAGACTGCGTTCTAATGTTGCAGTGCAGGAACGGACAATACCCCCGCGCGTAGTAGGGTGCAATAGGAATATAAGGGGTGTGACCCTAATTAATCCAATGCACCGTCATAGAGCATTAATATAGGGACATAACAAGAGCCGCGCCAATCAAGGCTTGCCACGGGGGTGTATCGGCCCGCATGGTTCTTGAGGAGATATCTTCCTCATTTTCACCATGTTTCGTCCCTAATTATTGTGATGCTTTTTGGCGAATTTGGCGGGCCGCTCGGCGTCCGTCGGGCGGCGTGGGACGCACGCGATCATGCTGCCGCGGTGATCGCGGCGGCATGAAAAAAGCGCCCGAAGGCGCTGTGTCAGGAGGACGATCCGCTTCCGGAGGTTCCGGAGGTCGGCGGCGGTGACGCCGGCGATGCGGACACCGCGGTATCGCCGTCGGAGTCGGTGGCGGCCGGCGTGGCCGGCTTCTTGCGCGGGCGTCCGCGTTGGCCCGGGGCCACGCGACGGCTGGCGGTGTGGGCCAGGCTGGCGATGAAGCTCGGGCCGCCCAGCGCCCACTGGCCCGAAACGGCCTGGTCGATGCGCTGGCTTTCCTCGCGCGACAGGCCGTCCTGCAGGCGCTTGCGGTAGTTGGCCTGGCGATCGAACGGCGTATTGCCGCAGGCCCAGTAGTCGGCGTGGTCGGACTGCCACTGCGCCGGCGCGGCCGTGGTGTTGCCGGTATGGCTGGAGGCCGAGGACCAGGGCCAGGAATCGGGATCCTGCGAGGCGCCGCTGCGCACCGGATAGGTCTCCAGCCAGACCAGCGCGGGCAGCACCCAGGCGCCGGGTTCGAGCAGGGCCGATCGGTAGCGGCCGGCGAACACCCGGCCGCCGCGCAGGCGCGCCGCCAGGTTGCGGCCCAGCGTCTGCATCAGGCGCGGCAGGCCTTCCTCGTCGGCGGGGGTGGCCAGCAGCAGGATGCGGTCGTTGGCGAGCAGCCAGCCATGTACCGACACGCGGTGGCGCTGGGCGGATTCGCCCAGCCACGTGGCTAGCTGGTTGAGGATATCGGCCGGGGCGGGCTGTGATGCCGCCGCCAGCGGCTGAATGAAGTTGGCCTGCACCAGTTGGGGCAGCCCAGGGGCGTACAGACGGGGCAGACGGGCCATAGTGTCAGGGCTTGCGCTTCCAGAAGAACGGGTTGTCTTCTCTCACGTATATAAATAGTGCCACGGTGAACGCTGGTCAAGCCCCGCGATCACAATATGGGCGCGGAATCGCTACTTTTTGTGGAAAGGACTCCAATTCGGGCAGGTTAACATTCGGCGACGGATCCTCGTACCGTGGATATACCCTAATTCCGGCCGAATTTTCTTCAGCCTCAGACCCGGAGACTTCCCATGCCCGCCTCCCTGGAACTCATTTCCCAGCATCGTTGTTTCGGGGGTTCGCAGCGCTATTACCGCCATGAGTCGGCCGAGATCGGCCTGCCGATGCGGTTTTCGGTGTTCATCCCGCCGCAGGCCGGGCACGGCCCGGTGCCGGTGCTGTTCTACCTGGCCGGCCTGACCTGCACCGAGGAAACCTTCATGATCAAGGCGGGCGCCCAGCGCCTGGCCGCCGAGCTGGGCGTGATGCTGGTGGCGCCCGACACCAGCCCGCGCGGCGCCAACGTGCCCGGCGAAGACGAAAGCTGGGACCTGGGCACCGGCGCCGGCTTCTACCTGGACGCCACCACCTCGGCCTGGCGCACCCACTACCGCATGGACAGCTACGTGACCCGCGAGCTCCATGGCATCGTCACCACCGCCCTGCCCGGCGACGCCGCGCGCGTCGGCATCTTCGGCCACTCGATGGGCGGCCACGGCGCGCTGGTGCTGGCGCTGCGCAATCCGGGCAAGTTCCGCTCGGTCTCGGCGTTCGCCCCGATCGCCGCGCCCAGCCAATGCCCCTGGGGCCAGAAGGCGTTCGGCGCCTACCTCGGCGAGAACCGCGACGACTGGGCCGCCTACGACGCCTCGGCGCTGATGCGCGGCCTGCGCCAGCCGTTCCCCGGTGGCATCCTGCTCGACCAGGGCAGCGCCGACCAGTTCCTGGCCGAGCAGTTGTATCCCGAGGTATTCGAGGCCGCCTGCGCCAGCGCCGGCCAGCCGCTGGTGCTGCGCCGCCAGGAAGGCTACGACCATGGCTATTACTTCATCTCGACCTTCATCGAGGATCACATCCGGTTTCACGTCGAGCGGCTTGGAAAGCCGGCCGCCTGACGCCCCGCTTCTATACTGGGCGGCCTGCCGTGGCAGGCCCGCGGCGTCCCCCGCCCGGTCCCCGGCCGTGGCGTTCTTTGTATAGGACCGCCTGATTTGATCAACGGAATCGCTCCCTTCGTCTGGATCCTGCTGGCCGCGGTGGTCGTCTTCCTGCCGGGCCTGGCGATGCTGCTGGGCAAGGGCGGCCCGCGCGACGAGCGCGGCCGGCGCACCTTCCAGTTCCGGCCCGTGCGGCGCGTGTTCGGCCTGTTGCTGCTGTTGCTGGGCGGCGTGTCGGGGCTGCTGGCGCTGTCGCTGGTGCAGTTCTTCAAGCTGACCACCGACGAACCCGTCGCCCGGATCGAGATCCGCCAGCAGGCGGAAGGCCAGTTCCAGGTCAGCGCCAGCGCGCCGGGCGTGGGCACCAAGCAATACGTGCTGTATGGCGACCAGTGGCAGATCGACGCCCGCGTGGTGCGCTGGCGCCTGCCGGCCCTGATGGCCGGCGTGTCGCCGCTGTACCGCCTGGAACGCCTGTCCGGCCGCTACAGCGACGCCGCGCGCGAGGCCTCGGCGACGCGTTCGGTGCATGCGCTGGACGACTGGCCGGCGCCGGACCTGGGTTCGCTCAAGCAGAGCTTCCCGAACTGGTTCCCCTTCGTCGATGTCCAATTCGGCAGCGCGGCCTACATGCCGCTGTTCGACGGCGCGAAGTACCAGGTCTATATGGATCCGCGCGGCGCGCTGTTCGCCCGTCCGGATGGCGACGCCACCGCGGCCGGGCTGAAACGCCTGGGCTGGTAGCCGGGACATCCGGCCCGCGATTGCGGGCGAAGCGGACCCGGCCCGCCAGGGCGCTGGCGGCCACGCGCCCGATGCGGATTTAAAATGGGGACGTGTCATTGAATGGAAACTTTGACGCGCCGCAATAGTCGAATTAGCACTCCCTTTACTAGAGTGCTAACATCGAATCCATGTCTTTACCCCTTCGCTTTCCGGAGACCGCTGCAATGAAACAACCCAGTACCTCGTTGGCCACTTCCGGCAACGCCCTGGCGTTGGCCATCGCCAATCCGGGCGCGCTCGGCACGATCGATGCCTACATCTCGGCCGTGAACCGCCTGCCGGTCCTGTCGGCCGAACGCGAAACCGAACTCGGCCGCCGCCTGCGCGACAGCGAAGACCTGGGCGCCGCGCGCGAACTGGTGCTGTCGCACCTGCGCCTGGTGGTGTCCGTGGCGCGCCAGTACCTGGGCTATGGCTTGCCCCACGCCGACCTGATCCAGGAAGGCAACGTCGGCCTGATGAAGGCCGTCAAGCGTTTCGACCCCGAGCGCGGCGTGCGCCTGGTGTCGTTCGCCGTGCACTGGATCAAGGCCGAAATCCACGAATACATCATCCGTAATTGGCGCCTGGTCAAGGTGGCGACCACCAAGGCCCAGCGCAAGCTGTTCTTCAACCTGCGCAGCATGCGTCCGGACGGCCAGACGCTGGACCCGGAACAGGTCGACCACATCGCGCGCGAACTCAACGTGCGCCGCGAAGACGTCAGCGAAATGGAAGTGCGCCTGTCCGGCCGCGACATGTCGCTCGAGAACCAGGACGACGATGACGACAGCTACGCGCCCATCGCGTACCTGTCCGACGAAGGCCGCCAGGAGCCGACCCGCGTGCTGGAACGCGCCGCGCGCGACCAGCTGCAGAGCTCGGGCCTGTCGAGCGCGCTGGAAGCGCTCGACCCGCGTTCGCGCCGCATCGTCGAAGCCCGTTGGCTGCAGGACGACGGTGGCGCCACGCTGCACGAACTGGCGCAGGAATTCGGCGTGTCGGCCGAACGCATCCGCCAGATCGAGGCCGCCGCGTTGAAGAAGATGCGCGGCAACCTGGCCACCTGATTCCCCGCCGCATCCATGCCAAGGGCCGCGATTCGCGGCCCTTTTCTTTTGCTTCGCCGGCTGGGCGCGCCCCGGGGAAGGGGTGGCGGCGGCCGTTGTCACGACGCACCAATAAATTGATACAAATTCGCCGCGAAATAACGCTCGATTCCAGAAACTTAATGAAGTGGGCACCGCCTAACTTCACGTAGACCGCAAACTTTGGTTGGCAGTCTTGTCATCCGTCTCGGCTTCTCCTCTTTCCCCTCCCCTATGAGACGGATGCTTGCGGGGCACCACGCATATGGTGCCCCGTTTTTTATTGCGCGCGCGAAACGCGCGGCCCCGCTCAGGCCGCCTGCGCGCTGGCCGGGCCGGGCTGCGCCGCATGCCACAGCGCGTCCTGCACGCGTCGCACGCCGGTGGCCATCGAGCCATCCTGGTAGAGCTTGATCCAGCGATAGCCGGGGGCGAGGTTGTCGACCACGTGCTTGCCGTCGCGAATGCTGAACTGGAAGCAGGTGGACGGCGTGGCCAGCATGCGCAGGTTGTGGCGGCGGCGGTCGAATTCGTGGTGCACGTGGCCCCACAGCAGCACCCGCACCTGCGGCCAGCGCGCCAGCAGCTTGAACAGCGCCTGCGGGTTGTCGATCATCATCGAGTCATGCCAGTGGCTGTCGATCTGCATCGGGTTGTGGTGCATGGCCAGCAGCGTGTGCCGTCCGGGCGCCTCGGCCAGCGCGGCTTCCAGCAGGTCGAGCTGGCTGTCGGGCAGGTGGCCGGCGTTCGAGCCGGGCACGGTGGTGTCCAGCGAGACCACGCGCCAGGCGCCCACGTCCGTCACCGGCACCGACCACTCGGGCAGTTCATGGCGCATCGCCACGGGCAGGTCGTGGTTGCCCGGCAGGCAACGGATCCGGGCGCCTTCCAGCGCCGGCGCGGCGCCCAGGATGGCGGCCAGGCGTTGGTAGGCGGCGGGTTCGCCATCCTGGGACAGGTCGCCGGTGGCCAGCAGCAGGTCAGGATGCTTGCCGTCGGCCTCGATCTGGCGCAGCACGGCGCGCAGGCTGGCGTCGGTGTTGACGCCGAGCATCACGGTGTCGGGCTCGCCGAACAGGTGGCAATCGGTCAGCTGGACGAGCATGGCCGGGGCGTCGGTGCGCCGGGCCAGGGTATGGACGCGTGCCAAGTGCGGCTCCTGCGAAGTTTCTGCACGGCCCCTACCTTACCGAAAATTCGTGTCCCGGCGCGTATCGCCTGGCTCGATCGGGGTAACGAAACGTGCGCCGGAAATATCTGTTCGCCGGAATCGACAGGAAAACCCGCTATTCTTGTGGAACTTTTCACAAGCTTCATGATCGGGACGCGGCGTTATCCATGGATGTAGGTTTTCTCGTATTCGGTCTGGCCGGGCTGTTGACCCTGGTGTGCTTCATGCCGCCGCTGGCTGGCCGCCTCAAGCTGCCCTACTCGGTGCTGCTGGCTATCGTCGGCTGCTTGCTGGGTATCATCGTGCACGTCCATGGCTGGGCGCCGAGCTGGATCGGCGACTTCCTCGACTCGCTGGAACGGTTCGAGATTTCCTCCGAGACCTTCCTGATGGTGTTCCTGCCGGTGCTGCTGTTCGAGACCGCGCTGTCCATGAACGTGCGGCGCCTGATGGACGACATCGGCCCGATCCTGATGATGGCGATCGTGGCGGTGGTGGTGTGCACCGTGGTGGTGGGCGTGACGCTGGACGCGATCTCGCCTTATGGCCTGGTGGTCTGCCTGCTGCTGGGGGCCATCGTGGCGACCACCGATCCGGTGGCGGTGGTGGGCATCTTCCGCGAAGTGGGCGCGCCCAAGCGCCTGACCACGCTGGTCGAGGGCGAAAGCCTGTTCAACGACGCCGCGTCGATCGCCTTGTATTCGGTGCTGCTGGCCGTGCTGGGCGGCCATGGCGAGCTGACCGTCAGCGGCATCTTCAATGACTTCATCGTGCACTTCATCGGCGGCGGCATCGCCGGCTTCGCCATGGGGCGGCTGGCCTGTTTCCTGTTCGCCTGGCTGCGCGGCTTCCCCACGGCCGAGATCACGCTGACGCTGACGCTGGCCTACCTGTCCTTCTTCATCTCCGAGCACTACCTGAACGTGTCGGGCGTGGTCGCCACGGTGATCGCCGGCCTGGTGGTGGGGTCGACCGGCCGCACCCGCATGTCGCCGACCACCTTCGAATACCTGTCGAGCGCCTGGGAACAATTCGGCTTCTGGGCCAATTCCCTCATCTTCCTGTTCGCGGCCATGCTGATCCCCAAGCTGATGGCGGCGGCCGACTGGCAGGAACTGGTGCTGGTGGCGGTGGTGTTCGTGGTGACGCTGGTGGCGCGGGCCATCGTGGTGTTCGGCCTGCTGCCGCTGCTGGGGCTGACCAAGCTGGGCACCAAGGTCAGCAACCCATACAAGGTGGTGATGCTGTGGGGCGGCCTGCGCGGCGCGGTGTCGCTGGCCCTGGCGCTGGCCGTGACCGAGCAGACCGGCGTGGCCGAAGAGGCGCGCCAGTTCATCGCGGTGGCCACCACCGGCTTCGTGCTGCTGACGCTGTTCGTCAATGGCATCAGCCTGCGGCCGCTGATCCGCATGCTGGGGCTGAACCAGCTGTCGCCGGTCGAGCGCACCATCCGCAACCAGGCGCTGGCGGTGGCGCTGGAGGACCTGCAGGGCAAGACCGAGGAAGTCGCCAAGACCGAACACATCGGCAGCGAGGTGCGCGACCGCATCCGCGCCGTGTTCGACGCCAGCCTGACCAGCGTGCATGACGGCCAGGTCAGCCAGATGAGCGACGAGCAGCGGGTGGCGGTGGGCCTGGCGATCGTGGCGCAGCGCGAGGAGGAAATGTTCTTCGACATCCTCAAGGCGCAGATCGTCGACTGGCGCATGGCGGAAACGCTGCTGGCGCGGGCCGAACGGCTGGAGGACGCGATCCGCATGGGCGGGGTGCCGGGCTTCGAGCGCGCCATCATCGCCGACGTGCGCTATTCCTCGGGCTTCCGGCTGGCCTTGCGGCTGCATTACCTGTTCGGTTTCCAGGGGTGGCTGGCGCGCGAGCTGGGCCATCGTTTCGCCAACCTGATGAGCAAGCGGTCGGTGGCGCAGCGCCTGATCGTGTTCGCGCGCGAGCAGATCACGCCGCTGCTGGGTGAAACCGCCACGCAGCGTATCGTGTCGCTGCACCAGCGCCGCCTGGACCTGATCGAGAACGCCATGCAGGCGTTGAACCTGCAATACCCGTCGTACGCGCAGTGGCTGCAGGAAAGCTACCTGGGCCGGGTGGCGCGCGAGCTGGAGCGGATCCGCTACCGCGACATGCTGGAACAGTTCCTGATCAGCGGCGAGGTCTACGCCGACCTGATGGCGCAGTTGAAGAGCCGCTGGGCGCATATCGACACGCACCCGCCGCTCGACATCGAGATGAGCGCGGCCGACCTGATCAACCGCGTGCCGCTGTTCGAAGGCTTGTCGGCCGATTCGCTGCGCGCCATCAGCAAGCTGCTCAAGCCGCGCCTGTCGCTGCCCGACCAGCGCGTACTGACCAAGGGCCGCCACGGCGAAGAGATGTGTTTCGTGGCGTCGGGCGCGGTGGCGGTGCACCTGCCGGACAACACCATGATCGAACTGGGCAGCGGCGAGTTCTTCGGCGAACTCGGCCTGCTGGGCGAGCAGCAGATCGCGCCCGAGGTGACCTCGCTGGGCTACAGCAAGCTGTTGATGCTGTCGTCGCGCGATTTCCATGCCCTGCTGGCGCGCGACGAGCACCTGCGCGAGCGCATCCAGGTGGTGGCCAAGCAGCGCCTGCGCGCCATCGAGGTCTGGAAGCAGTTCTCGCAGGCCAACGCGGCGCCGGCGCCCGCTCCCGCGCCGGCCTCGGCGCTCACGCCGTCACAGGCGGCGGAAGCGGCCGAGGCCGCGGGGGCGCAGAACGGGCTCGATACGCGGGCGGTGCAGGCGCTGCGGGCCGCCGATCCGGGCGCGTCGGTGGCGCTGCCGGCCGATGCGCGCGAGCCCGAGCCGCAACCGCGCCCGCAGCAGGTCGAGACGCGCGCCGCGCCGTGGCAACAGGTGGAGACGCGTCACGCCGACGCGCACAAGGCCGAGGAGCGCAAGGCCGAAACGGGCGAGACGGACCCGGCGCCGGGAGGCGCCAGCGCCTGATGCGGGGAGGTCCGCGCCGGCAGTCCGGCGCGGTCGAGTCGCGCGCCCGCTGATTCGCGCCCTTTGGGCGTCCAGTCAGCCCGCGCGCCGCGCCGGCTCAGATTTCGCCGGCCGCGCGGCGCTGCATGATGTCTTCGAGGATCACCAGCGCCGCTTCCAGCGTGAATTCACCGTCGGCCACGCGCCGTACCACGGTGTCGACGTCGGCGGCCGCGATTTCCATCACTTCGCCATCGCGGTTGGCGGGCCGCGCGTTGGCCGCCAGCACGCAGGTGCTGGTCAGCACGTCCTCGACCTGGTAGCCCTCGGGCAGGCGGCGGTGGATGCGCAGGATGGTGCGCAGCGGCGAGCGCTGCGCCAGGTCCGGCGCGTCCAGGCCAGCTTCCTCGCCGCATTCGCGCACCAGCGCAACGTCCAGGTCTTCGCCGCGGCCGGCCAGGCCGCCCACCAGGGTGTCCCACATGCCGGGGTCGGTGGATTTGCTGAGCGCGCGCCGCGCGATCCAGATGCGGCCATCGGGCGTCCAGGCGTTCAGGTGGACGGCCTTGGTCAACAGGCCCAGCGGCCGCATCGCCGCGCGTTCGATGACGCCGAGCGCGATATCGCCATCCAGCACATCGAGCAATTCATCGCGCCAACCGCGCAGGCAGTTGGCTTGGCGCAACAGTTGCGCGGCCTGTTCGAGCACCGCGTCGAGGGCGGGACCGGGCGACAGCGTCGCGCCGATGCGCAATGCATCGGCATCGGCCTCGATGTGAGCGGCGCCTTGCAAGGCATCGCAGGCGGCATGCGTGGCCCAGCCGCAGCGGCGCCCCGCTATATAGAGCGCGTGCGCGCCAACCGGGGCGGGCTCCTGGGCCCGTACGCTCAGGGCGGCATACAGATCGGACAGCTGTTTGGGCATCGTGAGGCAGTGTTAATAAGACTGTCCACGATTTTATGCCACCCCTGTTTACCCTGGGTCGTGAACGAACGCGCACAGATGGGGGCAGGCGGTATGAATTCAAGAGCACAAACTTACATCCATTTGCGCGTCCGCTATAATCCGCCAGTTTCTTTGTGATTTCGAGTGGGAACGCGGGGGCCGCTCTATCTCCCTGCTTAACCCTGCCATCTAATAATTGCGCGTAGTCCTGTTGCAGTGACATCCGTGCCACTAGGCGACAAGGGCCCTCGCGCCGTGTTTCGAGGTAAGCATGAAGAAGTGGAGAGGGATACTGGGCGCTTGTGCGCTGCTGATTGGCAGCGTGGCCGTCGCTCAGGTGCAAGACATGCCCGGCGGCCCGAAGGTCAATCAGCTGAACCTGCACGAAGGCGTCACGCAGATCACGCGTGATGTCATGTGGTTGCACTGGCTGCTGCTCACGATCTGTATTGTGATTTTCGTGGGCGTCTTCGGAGTGATGTTCTACTCCATCTGGGCGCACCGGAAATCGCGCGGACACAAGGCCGCGACCTTCCACGAACACCTTGGCGTGGAAGTGGCCTGGACGGTCATCCCCTTCATCATCGTTATCGCCATGGCGCTGCCGGCCACCAAGACGGTCGTCGCCATGAAAGACACTTCCAGCGCCGACCTGACCGTCAAGGTCACCGGCTACCAGTGGAAATGGGGCTACGAATATCTCGACGGCTCCGCCGCCGGGATCAAATTCCTGGCCACCCTGTCGACGCCACGCGCCCAGATCGAGAACCGCGAGCCCAAGGGCCAGTTCTACCTGATGGAAACGGACAACCACATGGTGGTGCCCGTGGACAAGAAGATCCGCGTGATGTTGACCGCCGCCGACGTCATCCACTCGTGGATGATTCCCGATTTCGGCGTCAAGCAGGATGCCATCCCCGGCTTCCTGCGCGATGCGTGGTTCCGCGCCGAAAAGCCCGGTATCTACCGCGGCCAGTGCGCCGAGCTGTGCGGCAAGGACCACGCGTTCATGCCCATCGTCGTGGAAGTCCTGTCGCAACCGGACTACGATAAGTGGGTTGAAGACCAAAAGAAGAAGATGGCGGCAAACGCCGACGATCCCAATAAAGAGTGGACGGAAGCCGAACTGGTTGCCCGTGGCGAGAAGGTCTTCGCCGCCAATTGCGTGGCCTGTCACCAGGCCAACGGCAAGGGCATCCCGGGCAGCTTCCCCGCGCTCGACGGAGACAAGGTTGTCCTGGGCCCGAAAGCCGCCCAGATCAACACCGTGCTGAAGGGCAAGCCCGGCACCGCCATGGCGGCGTTCGGGCCCCAGCTCAATGATGTCGAGATCGCCGCGGTCATCAGCTATACGCGCCATGCCTGGAGCAACGCCGGCAAGGGGCAGGACCCGACAGTGATGCCGAAGGACGTGGCGGCCGCGCGTTGATCGCGCCCCGCTTTCCCATCGCCAGAGCTGGTTCCGTTTAGTCAGAGATACCCTGCCGGTTCCGTGGAACGGGGCCGGCACTCAGCAGGAAGGAGTCCATCATGAGCAGCGTCACTGTAGACCACGTGTCGCCGGGCCACGGCCACGGTCACGATGACCACCACCACGCCATGCCCACCGGCTGGCGCCGCTGGCTTTTCGCCACCAACCACAAAGACATCGGGACGATGTATCTCATCTTCTCGTTCGTCATGCTGCTCGAAGGCGGCACGCTGGCGCTGTTGCTGCGTACCGAGCTGTTCGAGCCGGGCCTGCAGTTCTTCCGCCCCGAGCTGTTCAACCAGTTCACCACCATGCACGGCCTGATCATGGTGTTCGGCGCCATCATGCCGGCGTTCGTGGGCTTCGCGAACTGGATGATCCCGATGCAGATCGGCGCGTCCGACATGGCCTTCGCCCGCATGAACAACTTCAGCTTCTGGCTGCTGCCGGTGGCCGCGATCATGCTGACGGCCTCGTTCTTCGTGCCGGGCGGCGCCACCGCCGCCGGCTGGACGCTGTACGCGCCGCTGTCGCTGCAGATGGGCCCGGGCATGGACCTGGCCATCTTCGCCATGCACATCATGGGCGCGTCCTCGATCATGGGCGCCATCAACATCATCGTGACCGTGCTGAACATGCGCGCGCCCGGCATGACGCTGATGAAGATGCCGCTGTTCTGCTGGACCTGGCTGATCACCGCGTTCCTGCTGCTGGCCGTGATGCCGGTGCTGGCCGCCGCCATCACCATGGTGCTGACCGACCGCCACTTCGGCACCGGCTTTTTCAACGCCGCCGCCGGCGGCGACCCGGTGCTGTACCAGCACGTGTTCTGGTTCTTCGGGCACCCCGAGGTCTACATCATGATCCTGCCGGCGTTCGGCATCGTGTCGGCCATCGTGCCCGCGTTCGCCCGCAAGAAGCTGTTCGGCTACGCCTCGATGGTGTACGCCACCGCCTCGATCGCCGTGCTGTCGTTCATCGTGTGGGCCCACCACATGTTCACCACCGGCATGCCGGTGACCGGGCAGCTGTACTTCATGTACGCCACCATGCTCATCTCCATCCCGACCGGGGTGAAGGTGTTCAACTGGGTCGCCACCATGTGGCGCGGCTCGATGACGTTCGAGACGCCGATGCTGTTCTCGATCGGCTTCATCTTCGTGTTCACCATGGGCGGCTTTACCGGCCTGATCCTGTCGGTGGCGCCGATCGACATCCAGGTGCATGACACGTATTACGTGGTGGCCCACTTCCACTACGTGCTGGTGGCCGGCTCGCTGTTCGCGCTGTTCGCAGGCACCTACTACTGGCTGCCCAAGTGGACCGGCCGCATGTATAGCGAAAAGCTGGGCAAGGTGCATTTCTGGTCGACGCTGATCTCGTTCAACGTGACCTTCTTCCCGATGCACTTCCTGGGCCTGGCCGGCATGCCGCGTCGCTACGCCGACTACGCCGCGCAGTTCACGACCTTCCACCAGATCGCCACCATCGGCGCGTTCTGGTTCGGCCTGTCGCAGCTGATCTTCCTGTGGGCGGTGCTGCGTTGCTACATGGGCAAGGGCGAGAAGGCCACGGCCAAGCCGTGGGAAGGCGCCGAAGGGCTGGAATGGACGGTGCCGTCGCCCGCGCCGTTCCACACTTTCGAAACGCCGCCCGAAGTCAAGTGAGCGCCGATTCCAACCCCGCAACAGGCAGCATGGCAATGACCCCCGAGCAGCGCCGACGCAACAAGATCGCAGGACTGATTCTGCTGGTATTCGTCATTGCCGTTTTCGCCTGGACCGTGTTCCGCGGTTCGGCGCTGTTGACGGGCAAGGCCATCGGCGGCTAGCGAACCATGAGCGACGACCTGCGTGAATCCGCCCAGCGCAAGCTGAGTTTTCTTCAGACGATGAAGGCGGTGGCGTGGGGGTTTTTCGGCGTCCGCAAGGGCGCGGGCTACCGCGAGGACAGCGCCAGGCTCAATCCCGTCCATGTGATCGTGGCGGGATTGTTGGCGGCGGCGATCTTCGTGACCGTGCTGGTGTTAATTGTGCGTTGGGCGGTATCCAGCCTGACTTGAATCACTTAATTCTATAAATCAGTACCAGGGAGAAAGCCATGAGTGCAAGCCACTCGGTTCAAGGTAAAGAGGCACCCTATTACTACGTGCCCGCCGATTCGGGGCATCCCGTGCGCACGGCCGTGGCGCTGTTGCTCATGGGCCTGGGCGCCGCGGGCTGGATCAACGGCGTGAGCTGGGCCAAGTGGTCGGTGCTGGTCGGCTTCATCGCGCTGATCGTGGTGCTGTACTACTGGTTCGGCGACGCCATCCAGGAATCCGAAGCCGGCATGAACAGCAAGCGCATCGACGGGTCGTACCGTTGGGGCATGAGCTGGTTCATCTTCTCGGAAGTGATGTTCTTCGCGGCGTTCTTCGGCGCGCTCTGGTACGTGCGCACCATCACCACGCCGTGGCTGGGCGACATGGACCACCGCCTGATGCTGTGGCCCGACTTCCAGGCGGTGTGGCCCAACTTCGGCCCGGCCGGCGTGGTCGAGCACTTCCAGACCGTGGGCCCCTTCTGGCTGCCGACGATCAACACCGCGCTGCTGCTGAGCTCGGGCGTGACGCTGACCATCGCCCACCATGCGCTGCGCGAGAACCATCGCGGCAAGACCATGTTCTGGCTGGCCGCCACGGTCATCCTGGGGTTCATCTTCGTGGCCTGCCAGGCCGCTGAGTACCACCACGCGTACACCGAGCTGAACCTCAAGTTCAATTCGGGCGCCTATGGTTCGCTGTTCTACATGCTGACGGGCTTTCACGGCTTCCACGTGATCCTGGGCGCCACGATGCTGACGGTCATCCTGATCCGCCTGATGCGCGGCCATTTCACCGCCGACCATCACTTCGGCTTCGAGGGCGCCGCCTGGTACTGGCACTTCGTGGACGTGGTGTGGCTGGGCCTGTACCTGTTCGTCTACTGGTTCTGAGGCGGGGGCCCGGCGCCGCCGGGCCGGTCGGCCGGACACGGGGCGAGGCTGGCGGGCCGCCGGGAAACACCGGCGCCGCGGGCCTCGCCCTTCGTTTCGTGGTGGTCGTGTTCCAATAGGGCCGGACCCGCCGGCATTGGGCGGGAACCGGCCGGACGCGGGCCTATCTAAGACCGGTGCTTTCGATCCAGCCCATGTGGTGGGCGAACAGCACGAACAGGAACAGGGCCACCGACAGGCCGATGCGCACCGTCAGCGCATTGACCGTGCGGTTGGTGCTGCCCTTGTCCCGCATCAGGTAGACCAGGGCGGATGCCAGACTGGCCAGGATCCCGATGAAGGCCAGTACGACGAAAACGCGCATGATGGTCTCCGGACAAATCGAATGTATTGAAGACAAATGGCCCGACCGCATTCAACCCGCTACACGGTAGCCGCCTTGCTCCTGCTTGGGATCGCCGTGGTGATCCTGGCGTCGCTGGGCCAATGGCAACTGCGGCGCGCCGACGAGCGACGCGACATTCTGGCGGCTATCGAGGCCGGCCGCAACCAGGCGCCGCTGCAGTTGTCGCCCTCGACCGCCCCGGCCGACATGAAACCGTGGCGCGTGGCCCAGGCCAGCGGCACGTGGCTGCCAGAATTCAGTGTACTGCTGGACAACCGCAACCATGACGGCCGGCCCGGCTACTGGCTGGCCACGCCGCTGCTGCTCGATGCCGACAAGCGCACCGCGGTGCTGGTGCTGCGCGGCTGGCTGCCGCGGGTGATCCAGGGCCAGGGCGCGCCGGCGCTGCCGGCCACGCCCGAGGGCGAACAGACCATCAAGGGCGAGCTGTCGACGCGCGTGCCGCGCATGTTCGAGCTGTGGTCGCTGGGCGGCCAGGATGCCTCCAGCCTGCCTGCCACGCTGCCAGCGGCGGGAGGCGTGGTGCCGCAGGTGCAGAACCTGCCGCTGGACGCCTACGCGCGTGTCACCGGCCTGACCCTGCTGCCCGCCGTGGTGAGCCAGTTCGGGCTGGGGGGGGACGACGGCCTGGTGCACGACTGGCCGCAGCCGTCGGTGAATTTCCAGCAGAACACGATCTACGCGGTAGAGTGGTTCTCTTTTGCCTTGTTCGCCGCGATCGCGTGGCTGGTGGTGCTGGGGGGCGCCATCAAGCGCATGCGCCAACGCGCGGCCAACGACCCGGTGGCCTGAGCGCCGCCTTTCCCGACAACAGGATTCCGAAACAACGTGGCTCGCGACATGACTGCTTCCCAACCCGCCCGGCGCTCGCTGACGCCCATGGTGCTGGTGTTCCTGTGCACGCTGGCGCCGATCGTGGCGGCCTTCGTGGTCTACATGAATCCGCAGTGGTGGCCGGCCGACGCCAGCAACTACGGCCAGCTGGTCGAGCCGCAGCGGCCGGTGCCGGCGCCCGAGGCGCTCAAGCTGACCACGCTGGACGGCAAGCCGTTCGACCTGCAGAGCCTGAAGGGCAAGTGGCTGCTGGTCGCGGCCGACGGCGCGGCCTGCCCGGAAAGCTGCGCCCGCAAGCTCTACATCACCCGCAACACCCACGCCAGCCAGGGCAAGAACGTCGACCGCCTGGCGCGGGTCTGGTTCATCACCGACGACGGCCCGGTGCCGGACAAGGTGATGGAGGCCTACCAGGGCACGATCATGCTGCGCGCCGATCCGGACCAGCTGGCGCGCTTCCTGCTGGCGCGCGACGGCGTGGCCGGGCAGCCTGGGCTGGCGCAGCCGATCTGGGTGATCGATCCCCTGGGCAACCTGATGATGCAGTATCCCGCCGACGCCGACGGCGTGAAGGTGCGCAAGGACATCAGCAAGCTGGTCTATAACTCGCGCATCGGTTGAATCGGTATTTAGTTGATTTCCATGGAACGCATCAAAGCGCGGTATCGCAAACTCGTCTTCTTCACCTGGTTCCTGACGCTGGACCTGATCATGTTCGGCGCCTTCGTGCGCCTGACGGACTCGGGCCTGGGCTGCCCGGACTGGCCCGGCTGCTACGGCAGCGTCACGCCGCTGGGGGCGATGGGCGATATCCACGAGGCCTCGCAGGCCATGCCGTTCGGCCCGGTGACGCTGTCCAAGGCCTGGATCGAGATGATCCACCGCTACGTCGGCTCGATCCTGGGCATGCTGATCATCGGCATCGTCTACATGGCTTGGCGCTATCGCCGCGAACTGGGCCGCTCGCCAGCCCTGGCGGTGACGACGCTGGTGGCCGTGTGCGTGCAGGGTGCGTTCGGCGCCTGGACCGTGACGCACAAGCTGATGCCCGTCGTGGTCACGGCGCACCTGGTGTTCGGCCTGTCGGTGCTGGCGCTGATGACCTGGCTGTCGGCGCGCGAACGTCCGCACCATGCCGTGGCCGCCGCGGCGCGGCGCTTCAAGCCCTGGGTGGTCGGCGGTTTCGTGCTGCTGCTGATCCAGGTGACGCTGGGCGGCTGGGTCAGCACCAACTACGCGGCGCTGGCCTGCATGGATTTCCCCATGTGCCACGGCAAATGGGTGCCTGACATGGACTTCCACGGCGGTTATTCGATCATCCGCGCCTTGGGTGAGCTGCCGTCCGGGGAAATGATCTCGCAGCCGGCGCTGACGGCGATCCACTGGGTGCATCGCAATTTCGCTTTCGTCGTGTTCGCCTACCTGGGCGTGCTGGCCTGGCGCCTGCGGGCCGACCACGGCCTGCGCGGCCCGGCCACGCTGATGCTGGCGCTGCTGGGGGCCCAGCTGCTGACCGGCCTGACGACGATCTTCTTCCAGTGGCCTTTGTTGATCGCGGTGCTGCACAATGGCGGGGCCGCCGGCCTGACGCTGGCCGCGGTGGTCCTGATGGTGCGCCTGTCCACTGCGGGCGGGGCGCCGGCCGGGGGCTACGGCCCCAATTCGGTGCGCGTTTAAAATAGGGTGCATGATGACCAGTCTTGCCGCTCCCCAATCCGGATTGCTCCGCCAGTATTTCGTTCTCACCAAGCCGCGCGTCACCCAATTGGCGGTGTTCTGCGCGGTGATCGGCATGTTCCTGGCCGTGCCAGGCGTGCCGGACATGCGCCGCGTGCTGTTCGGCACCCTTGGCATCTGGCTGCTGGCCGCGGCCGCCTTCGCCATCAACTGCCTGATCGAGCAGGAAGTCGACGCGCGCATGCTGCGCACGGCGCGGCGCGCCACCGCGCGCGGCACCATTTCCGCTTTCCAGGTGCTGAGCCTGTCCGGCCTGCTGGGCGGGGTCGGCATGTTCGTGCTGTACACGTTGGTCAACCCGCTCACCATGTGGCTGACCTTCGCCACGTTCGTCGGCTACGCCGTCATCTACACCATCATCCTGAAGCCGCGCACGCCGCAGAACATCGTCATCGGCGGCCTGTCGGGCGCCATGCCGCCCGCGCTGGGCTGGGCGGCGGTGGCCGATTCCGTGCCGGCCGAGGCCTGGCTGCTGGTGCTGATCATCTTCATCTGGACGCCGCCGCACTTCTGGGCGCTGGCCTTGTACCGCAACCATGACTACGTCAAGGCCGGCCTGCCGATGCTGCCGGTGACGCATGGCCAGCAGTTCACGCGCCTGCATATCCTGCTCTACAGCATCGCGCTGGTCGCCACCACGCTGCTGCCCACCGCGATCCGCATGAGCGGCGCGCTGTACCTGGCGTCGGCGCTGGTGCTGGGCGGCATGTTCGTGTCGTATGCCTGGCGGCTGTACCGCAACTACAGCGACGAGTTGGCGCGCAGCATGTTCCGTTTTTCCATCCTCTACCTGGCGCTGCTGTTCGGCGCCCTGCTGGTGGACCACTGGGTCGCGCTGATCTGACCCCCTGGAGATAAGTCGATGTCCGTATTTTCCGCCAGCCGACGCCTGGCCCTGCGCCTGGCCACGGCCGCCGCGTTCACCGTTGCCCTGGCCGCCTGCGGCGACAATGCGCCCCAATTCAAGGGCAGCGACATCAGCGGCACCCAGCTGGGCCGCGGCCTGGAGCTGTCGGACTACAACGGCAAGACGCGCACCTTGCAGGACTTCGCCGGCAAAGCGGTGGTGGTGTTCTTCGGCTTCACGCAGTGCCCGGACGTCTGCCCGACGTCGCTGGCCGAGCTGACCGAGGTGATGAAGAAGCTGGGCCCGGACGCCGACCGCGTCCAGGTGCTGCTGATCACCGTCGATCCCGAGCGCGACACGCCCGAAGTGCTCAAGCAATACGTAACGGCGTTCGACCCGCGTTTTCTGGGTTTGACCGGCACGCCGGACCAGGTGAAGAAGGCGGCGGCCTCGTTCAAGGCCTATTACGCCAAGGCGCCGACCAAGGACGGCAACTACACCATGGACCACACCGCGGCGTTCTACCTGCTCGACGGCAAGGGGGAATCGCGGGTGCTGGCCAACAACAACATCGGGGTCGATGCCCTGGTGCACGACATCCAGGCCCTGCTCAAGGGCTGATTGCGCGATGGCCGCCCCAGGGGCGGCCTGCCAGGATCCGCCTGCGCGACCGCGCGGCCGGCGGACCGTGGCGAGGGGCTACGCGCCCGGCGGCGTCACGCGCCGCCAGCCGCCTGCCAGCGGGCCAGCGCGTCGCGGGCCTGGTCGCCGATTTCCGTGGCGGGCAGTTCGCGGCGGTGCGACATGATCATCAAGGCATAGGGGGCGGCCAGCGCGGCCGCCTCGGGGCACAGGCGGGATTCGTCGCCGACCGACGGCGAGACGTTGCGCCAATAGTTGATGGCCGCTTCGATCTGAGGCAAGGTAATGGCATCCATGGCCCTATTGTCCACGAATGCCAGGGGCTGTCCAATTGCATTGGTGCAGCAAAGAAGCGTCACCATCGCAACATGCCGAAACCGCATCCGGGTGCTATACCACTGCCGGTTAGTAACGATGGAGCATCGTCATGAATAATCCCGTCCAGTCTGATTCCGCCCGCCGCGGTCTGCATCCGCTGGTTTCGGCCGCCGCCATCGCGGTCATCGTCATGTGTTCGGTCGGCGTCGCCGCCGTGCTCGGCTGGCTGCCCACGCCGTCGGCCACGCCGCACCCCGAGGATCCCGCGCTGGCGCAGGCCGGCCCCGAAGGCGCCAACCTGGCGCCGGTCCAGCCTGGCGCCCCCGGCCAGCCGCAAGCCCCGGGCGCGCGGCCGCCCGTGGCCCAGGCGCAGCCCCAGGCCCAGGGCCGGCCCGCGCCCGCGCTGGCCGTGCCGGCGGCGCAGGCTTGCCGCACCTGCGGCGTGGTGGAGACCATCCGCCAGGTGCAGGTGCCGGTCAAGGACAATAGCGACCACCTGGTCGGTACCATCGCCGGCGGCGTGGCCGGCGGCGTGGTCGGCAACCAGTTCGGCGGCGGCAGCGGCAAGACCGCGCTGACGGTGCTGGGCGCGGTGGGCGGCGCTTTGGCAGGCCGTGAAGTTGAGCGTAATATCAGGCAGCAACAAACGGTGACGCACTATGAGCTCACGGTCCGCCTGAACGACGGCAGCACGCGCCAGTTCCGCAGTGCGCAGCCGTTCGCGTTTGCGTCCGGCGACCACGTGCGCGTGGAAAATAACCAGCTGCTGCCGGGATGACCGTGCCGGCCGGCAGCCCTTTGCGATCTATGGGGAACCAGGAATGAGCGACCAACACAGCAACCCGTTCGTCCTGCCCGGCATGGGCCAGAATGCCGACCTGTCGGGCAATCCGCTGCTGGCCAGCATGGAAATGATGCGCCAGGCCTGGGCCGGCCTGACCGGCCCGGGCGGGTTGGCGAGCAGCCTGCCGATGGCGCCGCCGATGAACCTGGAAGACCTGGACCGCCGCATCGCGGAACTGCGTTCGGTGGAAAACTGGCTGCGCATGAACCTGTCGATGCTGTCCAGCACGATCCAGGGCATGGAAGTGCAGCGTTCCACCATCAGCACCCTGCGCGCCTTCGTCGACTCGGCCGCCAATATGGACCTGGGCGCCGTGCGTGAAAGCGGCGCGGCGTCGCCGCTGGAAGTGGTGCTGGGCCTGAAGCCGGCGCCCGCCGCCAAGCGCGAGCCCGTCAGGGAGCCGCCGGCCGCGGCCCCCAAGGACGGGAACAAGGATGCGAACGCGGCGGCCGGGGCGGCGCCGCAGCCGGACATGACCGAACAGATGGGCGCGGCGGCGCAGTCCGCGTCCAAGGCGTGGTGGGACCTGCTGCAGCAGCAGTTCAACCAGATCGCCGCGGCCACGGCCGCGTCCATGCCGGGCGGCGGCCCCGCGCCCGATGCGGGGGCGGCGCCCAAGGCCTCGCCGGGCGGCCCCAAAGCCGCGGCCAAGCCGGCGGCCAAGGCGGCCAAGGCCAGCGGCCAGACCGCCGCCAGGAAGACCGCGCGCAAACCGGCCGCCAAGCCGGCTGCCAAGAACACCGGGCCTGCCGACGGCAAGCCCTGAATTTTTTCAATCCAGATCCGGGGCCGCCGCGCCGGCCCCGGGCGTTTTCGATACATCGGAACTTATGCTTAACGTAGTGATTCTCGCCGCCGGACTCGGCAAGCGCATGCAGTCGGACCTGCCCAAGGTGCTGCACACCCTGGCTGGCAAACCCATGCTGGCCCACGTGCTGGACAGCGCCCGCCAGCTGGAGCCGGCCCGTGTCATCGTGGTGGTCGGCCATGGTGCCGACCGCGTCAAGCAGGCCTTCTCCGGACAGGACGATCTGCGCTTCGCGCTGCAGCAGCCGCAGCAGGGCACGGGCCACGCGGTCCAGCAGGCCGTGCCGCAACTGCTCGAAGGCGATGGCCAGGACGACGTGACCCTGGTGCTGTACGGCGACGTGCCGCTGGTGCAGCCCGAGACGCTGCGCGGGCTGCTGCAGGCGCGCGGCGCCGGCGCGGCGGTGCTGACCGAAGTGCTGGCCGACTCCACCGGCTATGGCCGCATCGTGCGCGACGCCGCCGGCAACGTCTGCCGCATCGTCGAGCACAAGGACGCCTCCGAGGCCGAGCGCGCCATCAAGGAAGTCAACACCGGCATCCTGGTGGCGCCGACCGCCAAGCTCAAGGACTGGCTCTCGCGCATCGACAACAACAACGCCCAGGGCGAGTACTACCTGACCGACGTGGTCGGCCTGGCCGTGACCGACGGCGTGCCGGTGGGCGCGGCCCAGCCGGGCGCGTCCTGGGAAACGCTGGGCGTGAACAGCCGCGTGCAGCAGGCCGAACTGGAGCGCCGTTGGCAGGCCGAGCAGGCGCGTCGCCAGCTCGAGGCCGGCGTGACGCTGGCCGACCCCGCGCGTTTCGACGTGCGCGGCACGCTGACCTGCGGCCGTGACGTGTTCATCGACGTGGGCTGCGTGTTCGAGGGCAAGGTGACGCTGGCCGACGGCGTGCGCGTGGGTCCGCATTGCGTGCTGCGCGACGTGAGCATCGGCGCGGGCACGCAGATCGAGGCCTTCAGCCATCTGCACGAGGCCCAGGTCGGCGGCGATGCGCGCATCGGCCCGTACGCCCGCCTGCGTCCGGGCGCCGAGCTGGGTGACCGTACCCACGTCGGCAACTTCGTCGAGATCAAGAAGAGCGTGCTGGGCGCCGACAGCAAGGCCAACCACCTGGCCTACATCGGCGACGCCGACATCGGCGCGCGCGTGAACGTGGGCGCGGGCGCCATCACCTGCAACTACGACGGCGTCAACAAGCACCGTACCGTCATCGAAGACGACGCCTTCATCGGCTCGGACACGCAGCTGGTGGCCCCGGTGCGCGTGGGCCGCGGCGCGACGCTGGGCGCCGGCACCACCCTGACCCGCGACGCGCCGGCCGACAAACTGACGGTGACGCGCGTCAAGCAGCTCACCATCGACGGTTGGCAACGGCCGGTCAAGAAGTCGTGACGCCGCCGGCGTCTGAAACCCCGGCCGGCGGCGCCAGGCCCGCCGCGCCGGACGGCCTGCCGGTCCCGCGCCGCTATTGGGCCGCGGCGACCGTCATGACGGGCATCAGCCTGTCGGTGCTGGACACCACCATCGCCAACGTCGCCCTGCCGACCATCGCCGCCGACCTGAACGCGTCGCCGGCGCAGGCGGTGTGGGTGGTCAACGCCTACAACCTGGCGGTGGTGATGATGCTGCTGCCGCTGTCGGCGCTGGCCGAGCGCATCGGCTTTCGCCGCATGTTCACTTTCGGGCTGGTGCTGTTCACGCTGGCCTCGCTGGGCTGCGCGCTGGCCGGCACGCTGGTGCAGCTGACGCTGGCGCGGGTGTTCCAGGGCGTGGGCGCGGCGACGCTGATGTGTCTGTTCGGCGGCCTGGTGCGCAACATCTATCCGCTCAAGATGCTGGGCCGGGGCATCAGCCTGAACGCCACCACGGTGGCGGTGATGTCGGTGCTGGGGCCGACCATCGGCTCGGCGATCCTGTCGGTGGCGCCGTGGCCGTGGATCTTCGCGGTCAACCTGCCGATCTGCGTGCTGGCCATGTTCGGCCTGCGTCACCTGCCCGAGGTGCCGCGCAATGACGTGAAGCTGGACTGGATCAGCGCCCTGCTGTGCATGGCGACGCTGGGCGTGTTCATCACCGGCATCGACATGATGGGCGAGGATCTGCTGCGCGGCATCGGCCTGGTGGCGATCGCGGCCGTGGCGGGCCTGGTGCTGGTGCGCCGCGCCAGCCGCCAGCCCGCGCCGCTGGTGCCGGTGGACCTGCTGCGCATCCGGCCGCTGGCGTTCGCGGTGGGGGCGTCGGCCTGCACCTTCGCGGCGCAGATGGCGTCGTATGTGTCGCTGCCGTTCTATTTCCAGCAGGTGCTGGGCCGGCCGTATCTCGAGGTCGGCCTGCTGATGGGCGCCTGGCCGGTGGGCACGGCGCTGATCGCGCCGGTGGCGGGCCGCCTGTCGGACCGCTATTCCGCCGCCACCCTGAGCGGCGTGGGCGCGGCCACCATGGTGGTGGGCATGCTGTGGCTGGCGGCGCTGCCGGCAGCCGTGGGCAACGTGCCGATCATGGCCGGCATGTTCGTGGCCGGGGTGGGCTTCGGCTTCTTCCAGACGCCCAACAACCGCGCCATGCTGTCGGCCGCCCCGCGCTCGCGCAGCGGCGCGGCGGGCGGCCTGCAGGCTACCACCCGGGTGTTCGGGCAGAGTTTCGGCACCGCGCTGGTGGCGATCGCCTTCAGCGTCAGCGTGGCGCATGGCCCCGGACTGGCCCTGGTGCTGGGCACGATCTGCGCCGCCCTGGCGGTGGTGGTGAACACGGTGCGCTTCAGCAAGCTGCGGGCGCCGTAGCGCGCCCTCCGCTCCCGGGCCGGGCGGCGCCAGACCCGCCGGCCGGCCCGCTTCTATAATGGCGACCGGCGCTGGGGTGGGATGCCCCGGCGCGATGATTACCTATTTTTAAGGCGTTCAGGCATGAAGATCACGGTCGTGGGTACCGGTTACGTAGGGTTGGTGTCGGGGGCGTGCCTGGCCGACATGGGCAACGACGTCATGTGCCTGGACGTGGACGCGGCCAAGATCGCCCTGCTGCGCCAGGGCGGCATTCCGATCTACGAGCCGGGCCTGGAAGACCTGGTGCGGCGCAACGTGCAGGCAGGCCGGCTGCATTTCACCGATGACGTGGCGCAGAGCGTGGCGTTCGGCGACGTGCAGTTCATCGCCGTCGGCACGCCGCCGGGCGAGGACGGCTCGGCCGACCTGAAGTACGTGCTGGCCGCGGCCCGCAACATCGCCCGCCACATGACCACCCGCAAGCTGATCGTGGACAAGTCCACCGTGCCGGTCGGCACCGCCGACAAGGTGCGCGCCGCGGTCGAGCAGGAGCTGGCCGCGCGCGGCGTCGAGGTGCCGTTCAGCGTCGCGTCCAATCCCGAATTCCTGAAGGAAGGCGCGGCGATCAACGACTTCATGAGCCCGGACCGCGTCATCGTCGGCGCCGACGACGACTACACCATCGGCGTCATGCGCCGCATCTACGAGCCGTTCCAGCGCACCCACGACCGCCTGATGGTGATGGACGTGCGCTCGGCCGAGCTGACCAAGTACGCCGCCAACGCCATGCTGGCCACCCGCATCTCGTTCATGAACGAGATGGCCAACCTGGCCGAGGCGCTGGGCGCCGACATCGAGCAGGTGCGCCGGGGCATCGGCGCCGATCCGCGCATCGGCTACCACTTCCTGTATCCGGGCGCCGGCTACGGCGGTTCGTGCTTCCCCAAGGACGTGCAGGCGCTGGTCAACACCGCCGCCGAGAATGCGCTGCCGATGCGCGTCATCGAGGCGGCCGAGGCCGCCAACCACGCGCAGAAGTTCCGCCTGTCGGAAAAGCTGGTGGCGCGCTACGGCGAGGACCTGAGCGGCCGCAAGTTCGCGCTGTGGGGCCTGTCGTTCAAGCCCAATACCGATGACATGCGCGAGGCGCCCAGCCTGACCGTGATCGCCGAGCTGACGCGGCGCGGCGCCAGTGTGCGCGCCTACGATCCGGTGGCCATGCACGAGGCCGGCCGCGTGCTGGCCGGCCAGGCCGGCGTGAGCTTCGCCACCGACATGTACGACGCGCTCGACGGCGCCGACGCGCTGTTGATCGCCACGGAATGGAAGGTCTTCCGCGCGCCCGACTTCGACCGCGTCAAGGCCCTGCTCAAGACCCCGCTCATCATCGACGGCCGCAACCTCTACACGCCGGCCGACGTGCGCGCCCAGGGCTTCGAGTACTCGGGCATCGGCCGCGCATGAAGATCCTGCAGCTCAACTTCGAGAAGGGCTGGCGCGGCGGCGAGCGGCAGACGCTGTATTGCATGCGCGCCTTCCGCAATGCCGGCCACCAGGTCGAAGTGCTGTGCCGCGAAGGCGGCCCGCTGGCCGAACGCGTGCGCCAGGAGGGCTTCGTGGCGCACACCGTCCGCAATGTGCCGGCGCAGCTGGCGTTCCTGGCGCGCGCGGGCAGCGGCTATGACATCATCCATGCCCAGACCGCCAACACCATCACCTGGGCGGTGCTGACCAAGTGGCTGCACCGGCGCCCGGTGGCGTTCTCGCGCCGCACCTCGTTCGTGGTCAAGCCGAACGAGGAATGGAAGACCGGCTACAAGTGGCGCCATACCGACCTGTTCGTGGCGATCAGCGACATGGCGGCCAGCGAGCCGCGGCGCCTGGGGCTGGACCCGGTCATCATCCGCAGCGCGGTCGAGCCGCACCAGATCAACCAGGCGAACGTCGCCGCGCTGGTGCGCGAGTTCGGCCTGGAAGGCAAGAAGGTCATGGCCACGTCGGCCGCGCTGATCCGCGACAAGGATCCGGTGACGCTGGTGCGCGCGGTGGCCGAACTGGCCAGGACGCGGCGCGACTTCGTCTTCCTGCATTTCGGCGCCGGCGGCGACCGCGAACAGCAGGCGCGCGACGAGGCGCGCGCGCTGGGCGTCGAGGACGTCTACCGCTTCGCGGGCTTTCGCAAGGGCGTCGAGGATTTCTACAGCATCCTCGACGTCTTCGTCATGAGCTCCGAGGAAGAGGCGCTGGGCAGCAGCGTGCTGGACGCCTTCCTGCAGCGCGTGCCGGTGGTGTCCACCGACGCCGGCGGCTTGAAGGAAAGCCTGGCCGATGGCCGCGGCGTGCTGTGCGCGGTGGCCGATTTCCATGCCATGGCGCAGGGCATGGCGCGTTGCCTGGACGATGCCGCGTTCCGCCAGGAGATCACCGACCGTGCCTATGACTACGTGCGCGACGAGCACGACGTGCAGAAGATGGGCAACCGTTACCTGGCGCAGTTCGAGCGGTTGCTGGCGGCCCGCTGAGGCGCGTCGCTATGGCGCCCGCAGGTCGATGCGGGTCTCGAACTTGGCGCGATGCACCGAGAAGAACGTGCGCACGTTGCGCACGTTGGCGTGCGCGGTGAAGGCGCGGTGCGCCAGCGCGTGATAGGCCGGCATGTCCCGGACCTGCGCGATCACCACGAAATCCGGCCCCGGCGACACGCGGTAGCACTGCAGCACCGCCGGTTCGGCCAGCATGATCTGTTCGAAGGCGTCCAGGCTTTCGGCCGCCTGCACGTCCAGCGTGATCTCGACGATGGCGGTCAGCGTGCTGCCCAGCTTCTCGGCCGCCAGGATGGCCACCTGGCGCGCAATCACCCCTTCTTCCACCAGGCGCCGCACCCGCCGCAGGCAGGTCGGCGGCGAGGCATGCACGCGCGAGGCGAGTTCCTGGTTGGTCAGCGAATTGTCGTCCTGCAGCTGTTCCAGGATGCGCAGGTCCAGATCATCCAGTTCGGGGTGGGAAAGCGGCGGATTTTGCATGATTAATTCACCAATCCGTTATTCATGAAATATTATTTAATCACAAATATGTAAGTGAATAAACTGTCAAATCTGAGCAGATAAAGAAATCAAATTTCTTGGCGCTGCGCGCACAATGCGTTCCGTACTCGAACTTTCCGGAGTCTCTCCTATGTGCGGCATTGTTGGCGCCGTCGCCCAGCGCGACATCACCCCGATCCTGGTCGAAGGCCTGAAGCGGCTGGAATACCGTGGCTATGACTCCTGCGGCGTCGCCGTGTATGCCGACGGCCACCTGCGCCGCACGCGCAGCACCCAGCGCGTGGCCGAGCTGGCCGAACAGGTCGCCCAGGACCACCTGCAAGGCTTCACCGGCATCGCCCACACCCGCTGGGCCACGCACGGCGTGCCCGCCACGCACAACGCCCACCCGCACTTCTCGCGCCTGGGCAACGACGAGCCGCGCATCGCGCTGGTGCACAACGGCATCATCGAGAACCATGACGAACTGCGCGCCGAGCTGCAGGCCGTGGGCTACGTGTTCGAAAGCCAGACCGACACCGAAGTGATCGCGCACCTGGTCAACCACCTTTACGCGGGCGACCTGTTCGAGGCCGTGCAGAATGCCGTGCGCCGCCTGCATGGCGCCTACGCCATCGCCGTGTTCTGCCGCGACGAACCGCACCGCGTGGTTGGCGCGCGCCAGGGCTCGCCGCTGGTGGTGGGCGTGGGCCAGAACGAGAACTTCCTGGCCTCGGACGCGCTGGCGCTGGCCGGCACCACCGACCAGATCATCTACCTGGAAGACGGCGACGTCGTCGACCTGCAGCTGGCTCGCGTCTGGATCGTGGACGCCAACGGCAAGAACGTGAAGCGCGAAGTGCACACGGTGCACGTGCACACGGGCGCGGCCGAGCTCGGCCCCTACCGCCACTACATGCAGAAGGAAATCTTCGAGCAGCCGCGCGCCGTCGGCGACACGCTGCAGGACATCGAGTCCATCACGCCCGAGCTGTTCGGCGACGACGCCTACAAGATCTTCAAGGACGTCGACTCGCTGCTGATCCTGGCGTGCGGCACCAGCTACTACGCCGGCCTGACCGCCAAGTACTGGATCGAATCGATCGCCAAGATCCCGGTGGCCGTCGAAATCGCCAGCGAATACCGCTACCGCGACAGCGTGCCGAACCCGCGCTCGCTGGTGGTCACGATCTCGCAGTCGGGCGAGACCGCCGACACCCTGGCCGCGCTCAAGCACGCCCGTTCGCTGGGCATGGAAAACACGCTGACCATCTGCAACGTGTCGACCAGCGCCATGGTGCGCGAGTGCAAGCTGTCGTACATCACCCGCGCCGGCGTCGAAATCGGCGTGGCCTCGACCAAGGCCTTCACCACGCAGCTGACCGCGCTGTTCCTCTTGACGCTGGCGCTGGCGCAGGTGCGCGGCCGCCTGACCGAGGAGCAGGAGGCCGAGCACCTGAAGGCGCTGCGCCACCTGCCCGTGGCCATCGGCTCGGTGCTGGCGCTGGAACCGCAGATCATGGCGTGGGCCGACCGCTTCGCCTCCAAGGAAAACGCGCTGTTCCTGGGCCGCGGCATGCACTACCCGATCGCGCTGGAAGGCGCGCTCAAGCTCAAGGAAATCAGCTACATCCACGCCGAGGCCTACCCGGCCGGCGAACTCAAGCACGGCCCGCTGGCCCTGGTGACCGAGCACATGCCCGTGGTCACCATCGCGCCCAAGGACGAGCTGCTGGAAAAGCTGAAGTCCAACATGCAGGAAGTGCGCGCGCGGGGCGGCGAGCTGTACGTGTTCGCCGATGCGGACAGCAAGATCCAGAGCGCCGAAGGCATGCACGTGATCCGCATGCCCGAGCACTACGGCAAGCTGTCGCCGATCCTGCATACCGTGCCGCTGCAACTGCTGTCGTACCACACGGCCTGCGCCCGCGGCACGGACGTGGACAAGCCGCGTAATCTGGCCAAGAGCGTGACGGTGGAGTAAACCGCTGGCCACGCATCGTTCCCGGGACGATGCGTGTGGACCGGGATCCCGAAGGGCCGCATTCGCGGCCCTTTTTTCATGTCGAGTGCGTGGAGCCGTCGCGTCTGCCCAGGCGGGGGCGCGGCATGCCAATGACGAACGTGTGGGAGGAGGGATGGCCGCGGCGTACGGGAGGCCGAGGCCTGGCCGCGAGCCCGGTTCAGGCCGGGCACATCATCATGAGCGAAACTAATGATTTCATGGAAATTAAATCATTATTATTCATACAAGGCCCGGCATAAAATACGACCCGAATATAGATGCTGTCAATACTGCTTAATCAAAAAAATCCAAAAAATATTGGAAATAATGAAAAGCAGGAAATAACGCGGGTTTTATCTGAGAAATTTGGGCGCTGGATCAAAATGAGTAAAGAGTTCGCATTTTCCATCAAGAGTATTTGTTTCGACGAAGATTATCGTCCCGCCGACAATACGCGAATCACGACCAACTTCGCCAATCTGGCGCGAGGCGAAAGCCGCCAGGAAAATCTGCGCAACACGCTCAGGATGATCGACAACCGTTTCAATGCGCTGGCGCATTGGGACAACCCCAAGGGCGACCGTTACGGCGTCGAACTTGAAATCATTTCGGTCGAATTGAGTATCGACGGCGAAAGCAGCGGCAATGCGCTGCCCCTGATCGAGATCCTGAAGACGAACATCGTCGATCGCAAGACCAACGAGCGCATCCAGGGCATCGTGGGGAACAATTTCTCCTCGTACGTGCGGGATTACGACTTCAGCGTGGTGCTGCTGGAGCACAACAAGGACCAGCCCCAGTTCAGCGCCCCGGAAGGCTTCGGCGATCTGCATGGCAAGCTGTTCAAGAGTTTCGTGAACTCCAGCACCTACAAGGAAAACTTCAACAAGCCGCCCGTCATCTGCCTGAGCGTCTCGAGCAGCAAGGTCTACCAGCGGACGGAAAACCAGCATCCGGTGCTGGGTGTCGAGTACCAGCAGGATGAGTATTCCCTGACCGACGAGTACTTCAAGAAAATGGGGATGAAGGTTCGCTACTTCATGCCGCCGAACAGCGCCGCGCCGCTGGCGTTCTATTTCACGGGCGATCTGCTGGGTGATTACACCAATCTCGAGCTGATCAGCACCATCAGCACGATGGATACCTTCCAGAAGATTTACCGCCCCGAGATCTACAACGCGAATTCGGGCGCGGGGAAATCCTACCAACCCAGTCTGAAGCACCAGGATTATTCGTTGACCCGGATTGTCTACGATCGAGAGGAACGTGGTCGGCTGGCTGTCGAGCAGGGCAGGTTTGTGGAAGAGCAATTCATCAAGCCCTACCAGACGATTCTTGAACAGTGGTCCGCGGCCACTCCTCTTTGATTAATCAGCGCATCAGGTCATCATTGTGAAAAAACTGCTTCCCACCTCCACCGCCGGCAGCCTGCCCAAACCCTCCTGGCTGGCTGAGCCCGAGACCCTGTGGTCGCCCTGGAAATTGCAGGATGGCGGACTGCTCGAGGGTAAACAGGATGCCCTGCGCCTGTCGCTGCAGGAACAGCAACACGCGGGCATCGACATCGTCAGCGATGGCGAGCAGACCCGCCAGCATTTCGTGACGACGTTCATCGAGCACCTGGACGGCGTCGATTTCGAGAACCGCAAGACCGTCCGCATCCGTGATCGCTATGACGCGAGCGTGCCGACGGTGATGGGCGCGGTTGCCCGCAAGAAGCCGGTGTTCGTCGAGGACGCCCAGTTCCTGCGCCAGCAGACCAAGCAGCCGATCAAGTGGGCCCTGCCGGGTCCCATGACGATGATCGACACGCTGTACGACGATCACTACAAGAGCCGCGAAAAGCTGGCCTGGGAATTCGCCAAGATCCTGAACCAGGAAGCCAGGGAACTCGAGGCGGCCGGCGTCGACATCATCCAGTTCGACGAACCCGCGTTCAACGTCTTCTTTGACGAGGTCAACGACTGGGGCGTCGCCACGCTGGAACGCGCCATCGAAGGGCTGAAGTGCGAAACCGCCGTCCACATCTGCTATGGCTACGGCATCAAGGCCAACACGGATTGGAAGAAGACGCTGGGCTCGGAATGGCGGCAATACGAAGAAGCCTTCCCCAAGCTGCAGAAGTCCAATATCGACATCGTCTCGCTGGAATGCCACAACTCCCACGTGCCGATGGAGCTGATCGAACTGATCCGCGGCAAGAAGGTGATGGTGGGCGCCATCGACGTGGCGTCCAACACCATTGAAACCCCCGAGGAAGTGGCCAACACGCTGCGCAAGGCGCTGCAGTTCGTGGACGCCGACAAGCTCTATCCGTGCACCAACTGCGGCATGGCGCCGCTGTCCCGCGCCATCGCACGCGCCAAGCTGAGCTCGTTGAGCGCCGGCGCGGAAATCGTCCGCAACGAACTCTCGAACTGATTTCGAGACGGAAAATGGCCGTCGCAAGCTGCTTGCGACGGCCAGATTCGCAAGTCCCTACGTCGCATTCGCGCTGCACCCAGTCGCCAGCATTTGGCTGTACCTACCATGTCACTCCCCAGTCCTGCCATCGAGCCGTTGCGCTTTCGTGAAGCGCTCGGGCACTACGCGTCCGGTATCACGGTGGTCACCACCCACATCGATGGCGAGCCGATCGGCTTTACCTGCCAGTCGTTCCACAGCGTGTCGATGAGTCCGCCGCTGGTGTCGTTCAGCGTGATGTCCAATTCGGCCAGCTATCCGAAGATTCGCCAGGCGGGCCGGTTCGCCGTGAACATCCTGTCGGATGGGCAGGTCGAGGTGTCCAACCAGTTCGCCCGGCGCGGCACGGACAAGTGGCTCGGCATCGACTGGCAGGAATCGCCGCTGGGCAATCCGCTCATTGCCGGCAGCCTGCACTGGATCGATTGCGAGATCCATGCGGAATACGCCGCGGGTGATCACGTGATCGTGATTGGCGAAGTGAAGGCGTTGGATCTGCAGCAAGCCGGCGCCACGCAGCCTTTGCTGTATTTCAAAGGACAGTATCGCAACATGGCCGCGCATGACGCGGCTTGAGCGTTTGCCGCGCTTGGCGTCATCCGCATCGGCTTGAGGCGCCGCGGCTTTCCCCTGCTTCCCACGGTATCGAGCTGTCTTGAGTTTATTGAAACAGGCGCTGGACGAAAGACGCTTCGCCTGCGTGCTGGAGGTCATTCCTCAACAGTCCCCTGTGCGCCTTGCCGCGCTCGAGCCGATCGTGCAGCGCGGGCACCTGGCCGGCTGGCCGTTGCTGCCGGCCTTCGCCGATCGCGTCGGCCTGCATTCGGACTTGAGCCCCCTGGAGGGCGCGGCAGCGTTGGACGATCCCTCGGCCTCCCTGCTGCATTTTTCAGGCAAGGACCGCGAGCGCGCGGACTTGCTGCGCCAGATGGCGGCGATGCAGGCGCGCGGGCTGAAGCAACTGTTGATGCTCAGTGGCGATCGCCTGCCGGGCCACCAGCCGGGCCAGGCGCCCGTGCGCTATCTGGAGTCGGTGCCTGCGCTGCAGATTGCCCGCGAGCACGGCCCGGACTGGCTGCTGGGCGCGGCGCTGAACCCGTTCAAATACCGCGAGGAAGAAGGCGCCGCGCAGTACCTGAAGGCGCAGAAGAAACTGCTGGCCGGCGCGGATTTCCTGACCCTGCAACTGGGCTTCGACGCCGCCAAGCATCTCGAGGCCCAGGCCTGGATGCGCGCGCAGGGCCGCGGCAAGCCCATGCTGGCCTGTGTGATGCAGCTGACCGCAAGGCGCGCGGCCGTATTGCGGGACGTGCCCGGCATCGTCATCACCGACGCCATGCGCGAATTGCTGCGCAGGGAGCAACAGCTATCTCCCGCCCATGCCAGCGCCTGCAGCCTCGAGCGGCTGGCGCTGCAGATCGTGGGCCTGCAATGGATGGGGTATGCCGGGGTGCATCTGTCCGGGGTGCATACGCTGGACGAACTGCTGTCGCTGGAGCAGGCGATCACCCGGCAGCGGGACGCGGTGACCTCGCTGTCCGATTGGGTCGAGCGATGGCAGGCGAGTTGGCGGATGCCCGGGATGCCCGAGGTGTGCTTCGCCCCTGATACCGACACGTGGGCGCTGGGGCAATCCGATGTCGCCGCCACGCCTGGGGAGCGCCTGCGCTATGCGCTGCTTTCCACGGTGCATGAACAGCTCTTCAATCGCACGGGATGGCTCGGCAGCGCCTTTGGCTGGAGTGTGACGCGGCCGTTCTGGAAAACCGGCGTGGCGGCGCAGGCGCTGCACGCGGTCGAACGGACGCTCAAGCGGCCGCTGGTCGGCTGTGACACCTGCGGGACCTGCCGCTTGCAGGACACGCTCTACGTCTGCCCCGAGACCTGTCCCAAGGGCCTGGCGAACGGGCCCTGTGGCGGCACCCGGCTCAATCGTTGCGAATTCGGCGACCGGGAATGCGTGCACAGCGTCAAATATCGGATCGCCAAGTCCGCGGATCAGTTGCCTGCGCTGGCGCAGACGTTGATTCCCGGTATCGAAGTGGGCGACAGGCATCGCAGCTCGTGGCCCGCATGGTTCAAGCCGGAGGATCCGACGCCGGGCAATGATTGCCAATCATTGCCAAAGTCTGGTTGATGCCGTCAGGCTCCCGCACGCCCGGGCAGCCGGGCGGCATTTCCGCCGGTGCCTGCGGCCCGTCAGCCAGTTCCGCTTCCGCCAGCGGTTTTTCCGATCATCCCGGCCATCTTGCCAGGAAGGATTGCGAAAAATATAATGAGAATCGTTTTTATCAACGTGATGCGGCCGCAGACGCTTCGAGGGCCGCCCTTTTCCCATGGCAAGCGTCCTGTCCCGCGCGCCCGATGCCACCGGCGCGGCGCCTTTGCGCAAGATCCACCACTTGCGGCCCGGCCTCAGCCTGCAGCTCGCCTGCGAAACCGATAGCGAGGCCTCGACCGGCCTGGCGATGGTCGATGACCATTTACGGATCGTGCTGGTGCTTGATGGCCGCATCGACGTCAGCTACGGGCGCAGCGCCCTGCGGCTGGCGCGTGGGCAGGGCGCGGACGCGGGCGTGGTGACGTTGTGCGAACCCGAGGAATGCCGGCGGGTGGTGGCCGGCGGTGAATCGTCGCGCCGTGTCAGTATTGGGGTGAACCGGCAGTGGTTGGCTGAATCGTTGGGCGAGACCCGGACGTTCGCCCCGCATCTGGCCACGCGCAGCTGGCGCGCGTCGACGCGCGCCCGCCTGTTGGCCGAGCAACTGCTGAGCCCGCCGCCGCTGCCCGGGCACGTGGCCGGCCTTTATCTCGAAAGCCGCGCCATCGAACTGGTCATCGAGGCGTTGTCGCACGAGGGCGCGCAGGCCGGCCAGGTGGCCGAGCCGGCGCCGGCCGTGCTGCGCCGGCGCATGGTCGACCTGACGCACTGGCTGCGGCGCCATGCGGCGGAGCCCTTGAGCATCGAGCAGATCGCGCGCCACATGAACACCACGCCGACCACGTTGCAGCGCCATTTCCGTCAGGCGCTGGGCATCACGGTGTTCGATTTCCTGCAGCAGGAGCGCCTGCGCCTGGCGCGCCAGGCGCTCGAATCGGAGGGGGTGAGCGTGACACAGGCGGCCGCGCTGGCCGGATATGCCAACCCAGGCAGTTTCTCCACGGCTTTCCGCCGCCATTTCGGCCTGACGCCGCGCCAGGTGCAGGCCCGTCTGTAGCCGCGCCGGCGGCGGCCGCAGATCGCCGTTTGCGCGAACGATTCCGCCGCTTTCACGAACGACGCGCGCCAGCCCCCATGGTCTACTCCAGTGAGAACAAATCTTATTTACTCGCAGGAGAAGTCCCGTGGCAGCCTACGCACCAAAGCGCCCTCCATCCCGTCGCGCCGCTCGTCCGGCCGGCCGCCGCGCGGCGCATTCGCTATTGTTTGCCCTGCTCGCGCAGTCCGGTGTCGTTCTGGCCGCCGACGAACCGGTCAACCTCGAAGCGGTGACGGTCAACGCCTACCGGCCCGCGGACACGATCGGCGGTTCGACCAAGACCGACACGCCGTTGCGCGAGGTGCCGCAATCGGTGTCGGTGATCGAGCGGCGCGAGATGGAACTGCGCGGCGTGCGCAACCTCAATGAAGCCACGCGCTACACGGCGGGGGTCCTGCCCGAGAGTCAGGGCATCGACAATCGGGTGGATGATCTTTACATCCGCGGCTTCGATGCCGGCAGCTTCGGCGCGAACGTGATGCTGGATGGCTTGCGCGCGCCCTCGGACAGCAGCCTGAGCTGGAATCGGACGTCCTTCAATACCTGGAACCTGGAGCGCATCGAGGTGCTGAAAGGGCCTTCCAGCGTGCTCTATGGCCAACTGGCGCCAGGCGGCATGGTGAACCAGGTCAGCAAGCTGCCGACGCTGGAGCAGGAGCAGGTGGTGCAGTTGCAGGTCGATGGCCACGGGCGCAGGCAGACCGCCTTCGACCTGGGCGGCGCCAATTCCGACGAAAACGTGCTGTGGCGGCTGGTGGGGCTGTATGGCGACGGCGCGACCCAGATCAAGCACACCGACCACGAGCAGTGGTTCATCGCGCCCAGCGCCACGATGTATTTCAACGACCATGCCACGCGGCTGACGCTGCATGGCCTGTACCAGAAGGACCGCGGGGGCAGCACGTTCCAGTTCCTGCCCTACCAGGGCACGGTGGTGCCGGCCGCCGAGGGCTATATCAAGAACACCACGTTCCTGGGCGAGCCCGACTGGAACACCTATGACCGCGATATCTGGACCGCCGGCTGGCAACTGGAGCACCAGTTCAACGACGCCTGGAAAGTCAGCCAGAACGCGCGCTACACGCATGTGGATTCGCTTTACCGCGCCACCGTGGGCAACGGCGTGCGCGGCGCGGCGCTCACCAACCTGAACACGCTCATCGGCGGCCGCATCCTCAACCGCCGCGCGGTGCAGGGCGAAGGCGATTCGGATGCGCAGACCGTCGACACGCGCATCGAGGGCAAGTTCGGCACCGGGCCACTGACCCACACCATGATCGCCGGCTTCGATTGGCAGAAGACGCAATGGACCTTCCTGCGCCAGGCCGCGACGGTCTCGCCCGCGGCCATCGCGATCAACGTGTACGACCCGGTCTACACCCACTACGATTTCGAGCCGACGCTGGCCAGGCAGATGTCCACGCGCGAGACCGACTCGCAGTATGGCGTGTATCTGCAGGACCAGATCGCGCTGGACCGCTGGCGCTTCACGCTCGGCGGGCGGCAGGATTGGACACGGATGGATTCCCTCAACCGCCTGACCGGGGTGCGCCAGGTGACGCGGGACGAGGCCTTCACCGGCCGCGCCGGCGTCACCTACCTGTTCGACAATGGCCTGGCGCCCTATTTCAGCTATTCGGAGTCGTTCCAGCCCACCGGCGGCACGACGCGCGCGGGCAACGCGTTCAAGCCGACCACCGGCACGCAGTGGGAGGCGGGCCTGAAGTACGAGCCGCGCACCATCGACGGCATGATCACGTTGTCGGCCTACGAGCTGTCGCAGCAGAACGTGCTGACGGCCGATCCCCTCAATGAGGCCGACGAGGCCTATCAGGTGCAGACCGGCAAGGTGCGCGTGCGCGGCATCGAACTGGAGGGCCGCATCACGCCGCTGCGTGGGCTGAGTGTCATCGGCGCCGTGACGCGCATGGATTCGAAGGTGGTGCGCAGCAACGATGGCCACACCGGCAACCGCATGATCCGGGTACCCGACTGGATGGGCTCGATGTGGGTGGACTACACCTTCCACGGCGGCCCGTTGGCCGGCCTGGGCATGGGGGCGGGCGTGCGCTACGTCGGCGCGACGTATGGCGACCTGGCCAACTACCTGCGGATCCCCGCGTACACCCTGTTCGACGCCGCCCTGCGTTACGACGTGGGCAAGATCGGCGGCATGAACCTGCAACTGGCGCTCAATGGCAGCAACCTGGCGGACAAGCGCTACGTGGCGACGTGCTCAGCCGCCACCTCGTGCTACTACGGCACGGGACGCACGGTCATGGCGACCGCGAGACTGTCGTGGTGAATGTCGGGCGCTGGGTGGCCGCGCTGTTGATGGCGTTCGCGCTGGGCGCGAGCGCGTCGGCGCAAGCGCAGACGTCGCCGGACTGGCCGCGCCGCTTCGACAACGCCGACGGCACGCGGACCACGTTGGCGGGCGCCGCGCGGCGCGTGCTGTCCACGTCGGTGACCGTGACGGGCACCCTGCTGGCCATCGATGCGCCGGTCATCGCCAGTGCCGGCGGCGCCAATGGCCGCTTTTTCGAGCAATGGGCCGGCGTGGCGCGCGAACATGGCCTCAAGCCGCTCTGGCCGGCCGGGCAGGTCGACCTGGAAGCTGCCTATGCGGCGCGGCCCGATCTGATCATCGTGTCGGCGACCGGCGCGGATTCGGCGCGCGAGCAGCTCGATGCCCTGCGCACCATCGCGCCGGTCATCGTGGTGGACTACAGCCACCAGACCTGGCAGGAGCTCGCCATGCAGCTGGGCCGGGCGCTCGGCATTGAAACCGCCGCGGCGTCGGCCATCGCCCGCTTCGACGCGCGGGTCGCGGCAGCCCGGGCCCGGTTGCGGGTGCCGGAGGGCATGGTGAACATCGTCAGCTACAACGGTCCGGGGACCAACAACCCCATCGCCACGCCCGCGAGCCCGCAGGCCCGGTTGCTGGCATCGTTGGGCTTCCGGATCGAGGCGCCCGATCCCGCCTGGCATGTGGCGCTGGGCGCGCCCGGGGATTTCGTCTGGGCGCCCTATGAGGCGCTGACGCGCCTGACCGCGCGCACCACGTTCGTGCTGCGCGCCGACGCGTCCGGCGCCAACGCGTTGCTGCGCGATCCCGTGCTGGCCAATCTGCCGTCGGTGCGGGCGGGCCAGGTCTACGCCCTGGGCCGGGACGCCTTCCGCATCGATGCGTTCAGCGCCGGCCAGATCATCGACATCTTGCTCGAACGCTTCGGGACATGACGCGCGCCTTGTGTCCGTCGCGCATGCGCGGCCGTTTCGCGGCAGGCCTGTTGCTGACCTGCGCCATCGCGCTTGCGCTGCTGGCGGTGGCGAGCCTGATGGCCGGGGCGCGGCCGCTGTCGCTGGCCACGGTGGGGCAGGCGCTGACCGCCTTCGACCCGCTGGACAACGAGCATCTGCTGTTGCGCCACCTGCGACTGCCGCGTACGTTGCTGGCGCTGGCGGCGGGCGGGGCGCTCGGCATCGCGGGAGCGCTCATGCAGACCCTGACGCGCAATCCGTTGGCCGATCCCGGCCTGCTGGGAGTCAACGCAGGGGCGGCGGCGGCCATCGCCGCGGCGATGGCGTTCGGACTCGCCCCGGGACCGGCCGGGCAGTTGATGGCGGGCTTCTGCGGCGCCGCGGCTGCCGGCGCCCTGGTCTATGCGGTCGGCGGATTGCATCGTGGGCATGATCCGCTGCGGCTGGTGCTGGCGGGCGCGGCGCTGTCGGCGATCCTGCTGGCCGTCACGCAGATCATCACGATCAACAGCGAAGACCGCGTCTTCGATCAATTCCGCCACTGGGTGGTCGGTTCACTGCAAGGCCGTTCCGGGCATGTGCTGGCCGCCGTGCTGCCGGCCATGGCGCTGGGGGCGGCTGGCGCAGTGGCGTTGGCGCGAGCGCTGGACGCGCTTGCGCTGGGACAGGACCTTGGCCAGGCCCTGGGGGCGCGGCCGCGCCTGGTCTGGATCGGCACCGCCATGGCCATCGTGCTGTTGGCTGGCGCGGCGACCGCCGCGGCTGGTCCGCTGGCCTTCATCGGACTGGCGGCGCCCCATGTGGCGCGCCATGCCTGCGGCCCCGCGCATCGACGGGTGGTGCCGTGCGCCGCGCTGGTCGGGGCCTGTCTGCTGCTGGCCGCCGATACCCTGGGCCGCCTGGTCGCGAGGCCGGACGAGATCAGCGCCGGCATCATGGCGGCATTGCTGGGCGGACCGCTGTTCGTGGCGCTGGCCCGCCGCGCGGGGCTGGGCTGACATGCGTGGCGGCCTGCCTTCGGCATCCGGTCGGCGCCCGGGGCCGGCCCGTTTCGCGGCGCGGCCGCGCGCCGCGTTCGGCGGCCTGGCGCTGGTGGCGCTGGCCGGCCTCCTGGCGCTTGCGGCATTGGGCACGGGCAGCGGCGGACTATCGCTGGGGCGCCTGTTCGACATCGTCTGCGGTGGCGCGCCCGCCGCGCCGGGAGAGCAACTGATCCTGGGCTTTCGCCTGCCGCGCGTGCTGACCGGGGTGTTCGTTGGCGCCGCGCTCGGCGTATCGGGCGCGGTGTTCCAGTCGCTGTCGCGCAACCCGCTGGGATCGCCCGATCTCATCGGCTTCACCACGGGCGCCGCCTCGGGCGCATTGCTGTGCATCATCCTGTATGGCCCGTCCGTGGTCGGGGCGGCGACGGGCGCGGCGCTTGGCGGCCTGCTGACCGCGGTCACCGTCTGGCTGCTGGCCCACCGCCCAGAGGGCGTGGGCGCGCGCCGGCTGGTCCTGGTCGGCGTGGGGGTGGGCGCGATCCTGCATGCGGTCAACGGCCTGTTGCTGGTCAAGGGCGATCTGGATCACGCGCTGTTGGCGAACCTGTGGTTGTCCGGCTCGCTCAATGCGCGCACCTGGACGCACGCCTGGCTGGCGGGTGGCGCCCTCGTCCTGTGCCTGCCGCCCGTATGCGGATCGGCGCGACGCCTGGCCTTGCTGGAAATGGGCGATGACCTGGCCAGCCAGTTGGGCGTGGCAGTGGCACGAGTGCGCCTGACGATGTTCTTCTGCGCGGTGACGCTGGCCTCGCTCGCGACTGCGGCGGCGGGGCCGGTGGCCTTCATCGCCCTGGCGGCCCCGCAGTTGGCCCGGCGCCTGCTTGGCGGCGCGGGGCCGTCGATCATCGGGTCGGCCGCCATGGGTGCCTGCCTGGTGATCGGCGCCGATCTGCTCGGCCAATTGCACCCATGGCAATTGAACCTGCCCATCGGCAAGCTGACCGGCTTGCTCGGCGGCATCTACCTGGTCTGGCTGCTGCTTCGCCGCGGCACGCGATGACGCCTTTTCCACGACGATCCCTCATGCCCGACTGCTCCCCACCCCTGTCCCGCGATGTCGCGCTGCGTGTGCGCGGACTCACGCTGGCGCACGCGTTGACGCCCGTCTGCCAGGGGCTGGACCTGGATATTCCCGCGGGCCGCATCACCGTCATCCTCGGGCCGAACGGCTGTGGCAAGTCGACGCTGCTGCGCGGATTGGCTCGCCTGCTGAGGCCGCTGGCCGGCAGCGTTCTGCTCGATGGCAAGGCGCTGCAGCGCTATGGCGCGCGCGAGCTGGCGGTTCGCCTGAGCCTGCTGCCGCAGGCGCCGCAAGCGCCCGATGGCATCCGGGTGGGTGAGCTGGTCGCGCGCGGCCGCTATCCGCACCAGACGTTCTGGCGACCCTGGCGCGCCGCCGACGGCGAGGCGGTGCGCGAGGCCCTGGAACAGACCGGCCTGCTCACGCTGGCCGACCGGCCGATGGGCACCTTGTCGGGCGGGCAGCGCCAACGGGCCTGGCTGGCGTTCGCGCTGGCGCAGAACGCGCCGCTGATGCTGCTGGACGAACCCACCACGTATCTCGATATCGCCCACCAACTGGAGGTGCTTGACCTGTGCCGTCGCCTCAACCGGCGGCAGGGCAAGACCCTGGTGCTGGTCCTGCACGATCTCAACCAGGCGGCGCGCTATGCCGATCACATCATCGCGCTGCGCGACGGCAAGGTCGAAGCCTGCGGGCCGCCGGTCGAGGTCATTACGCCGGAGCGGGTGCGGCGCCTGTTCGGCATCCGCTGCGTGGTGATGCCCGATCCCGTATCCGGCGCTCCACTGGTGGTGCCCGTTTCCAGCGCCGCGGCTGATTGAGCGCATCTTTCAAGGAGCTTCCCATGCAGTCCCCTCCGTTGTGCATCGGCTTGTCCCTGGCGGCCACGTGGCTGTCCGCGTCGGCGTGGCGGCGCCCTGACAGCCAGGTCGAACAGTTGTGCAATGCCGATTTCTACCGCCATGTGGCGCAGCGGGCGGAAGCCTCCTGTCTGGACTTCGTGTTCCGCCCCGATGCGCTGTTCCTGGACCTGCCCGCGCTGGCGCGCGGTCCCGGTTTCAGCAGTCTCGATCCGGCGCTGCTGCTGGCCGCGCTGGCGCGTGACACGCGGCACATCGGCCTGGTGACGACCGCCGCCACTTCGTTCAATCCGCCCTACGTGGTGGCGCGCCAGCTGCAATCGCTGGACTGGATCAGCGAGGGCCGCGCCGGCTGGAACATCGTCACGGCGCTCGATGGCAGCCAGAACTTTGGTGATGCGCCGTTGCCGCCTTCGGCGCAACGCTACCGCAAGGCGCTTGAGTTCACCGAGGTGGTGCGCGCGCTGTGGCGCAGCTATCCGCAGGAGGCGGTGCTGTTGAACCGGGAGTCGGGGCGGTACGCGGATCTCGCGCGGATCGGTCCGATTGCGCATTGCGGCGAGTATTTCAGTGTGCAGGGGCCCCTGAACGTGCCTGCCCGCGCGAATGGCCGCATTCCCCTGTTCCAGGCGGGCGCCTCCGAATGGGGACGGGATTTCGCCGCCCGGGTGGCCGATGCGGTTTTCGCGGCAACGCCCGATATCGGCGGCGGCGTCGCCATGCGCCATGACTTGCGGCGGCGGGCCGCCGGTCATGGCCGGGCACCCGGGGCGGTACGGATGCTGCCGGGCCTGAGCCTCTATCTCGCCCCGACCCGGGCGCAAGCCAGGGAGTTGCACGAGGCGACCCACGCGGGCCAGGACCCGTCGCGCAAACTTCAGTATGTGGGACAGGCGCTTGGCCTGGATGCGGAATGTCTCGATCCCGAGGCGCCGATCACCGCGGGCATGCTGGGGCAACCGCAAGCGGGGATGCGCAGCCCCACGCACGCCCAGATGCTGCGCCGCCTGGTCGAGCGTGAGCAGCCCTGTCTGCGCGACCTGTTGTCACGGCCCGAGGTCAATGCGTCAGCGCATTGGACGGTGGTGGGCACTGTCGACGACCTGGTGGGTGAGATCCAGCGCCGCGCCGAGGCCGGCGCGGCGGATGGCTTCATCGCGCTGCCAGGCGGAGCGGTGCAATCGCTGGACTTGTTCCTGGACCAGGCCATGCCGCGGTTGACGGCCATGGGGTTGGCGCGGCGATCTTATGCAAGCACGACGTTCGCGGGCAACCTGGGGCTGGAGGCATGAAGCATGGCGAGTGGGCCGGCGCCTTCCGGAGCAGGGCGAACGCGTTATTCGACGACCTTGCCTCGCACGTCGATCATTTGCCAGCGGCCGCCTGACCACCAGCGGTGCTCGCCATCGCTTTCATTCTTGCAGCCGTAACCGACGCTGGCCTTGCCGTCCTTGAACGGAAAGGCGCAGTCATAGACCGGGGCCACGACGATGGCGCCGGTCTCTTCATCCGCGAAGCCGATCTTGCCGTCCAGGCGGATGCGATAGCGTCCGTCCTGGGGATAATCCGGGCCGTTGTCGAACAGATAGACCTGGTACGGTTCGCGCAACTGCGCGTCCACGACGCGGAACCCGCCGGCTTCCTTGTCGAGATAGATGCAGTAACGAAACGGATTGTCGGCGACGAAACAGTCGTCGATCCATTCGGGCTCGATGGCCCGCTGTTTCAAGGTCGCACGCGCCTGCGCGGCGTCGGTGTCAGCCTGCGCGATCGCTGTCAGCGGGAAGGCCAGGAGAGTGAGCAGGAGCGGGCGGATGAGGCGCATTGCAAGAGGCGGGATTGGCGGCCGTGGCAACAAGGAGAGAGTGCCATCATATGCCGATTGCCGAGCCCCGAGCCCCGAGCCCCGAGCCCCGAGCGTCGCCCGCCACGCGCCGCGGGCGGTGTGATGGGCGGGAGCTTCCGGCGCGGGGTCAGGCGGATGCCGCCCCGGCGCCGCCACCGGCATCCGCGCCGCCGATGCCCATGGCACCGCCCATGCCGCTATCCAGGCCGCCACCCGTGCCGCCGCCTTCGATCGCCTGGGCCGTCTTGGTTGCCTCGTCCAGGGCGTCCTGGACTTCGCGGACCTGCTTCTGGGCGGCCTTGTCCTGCTGCCGCAGCTTGCTCTTGAGCATGGCGAGCAGTTCCTTCATGGCGCGGATGGCATCGCGCACGGCTTGGGCATCGTTCTGGCGCTGCTTTTGCTCGACCTGCCGTTCCTGGCGGGATTCGGCGGCGGAGGTTGTCTTGTCGTCCTGGTTGCCGGCGGCGTCGGTCTTGCCGGTGTCGCCGGGGACGGAGGCGTCCTTGGGCGCGGCGTCGCGCGGCGCGGTTGCCGTGCCTTGCGTGGGAGCCTCGGCGTCCACCGCGTCGGTTGCGACCGCGTCGGACGCGGCGGGAGCATCGCTGGCGGCGGCGTAGGCTGCCAGGGCTCGCGAGGTGGCGGCGGCGCTGGGCGCGGCAGCCTGGGCCGATGCGTCGTCGGCATCGGCAGCATCGGCGCCAGTGGCCGCGGGCGATGGCGCCGCCGCGTCGGCCGCGGCGCCGGTCGTGGCAGCGCCGCTGGCGCCTTGGACCACGGGCGCCGTCATGGCGCCGGCAGCGCCCGCGCTGGGTGGGGCGCCGGCACCGGCCTTGAGCGCCGAGGCGGCCTGGCCGAGTTCGCCGGCCAGCTGGCGCAGTTCCAGCAGGATTGATTTCGCGGCGGCCTTGCCCAGGAACATCAGCATTTTCTTGAGCATCTCGATGCGCTGCTTGATCTGCGAGACGCGGGAACGGGCGAAGTCCTGGCGCGACTGGGCGGCGTCGACGGCGAGCTGGGAGATGGCCTTGCGCGCCTTGGCGGCGCGTTCCAGGGCGTCGTCGCTCAGCACCACGCGGACCGAGACCGGGCGGTCGCTGGTCGCGGTGTCCTGGTCCTGCGCCGTGGCGTCGGCGTCGCGCTTGGCGGCGCGCGGATCGTTGCCCGTGGGGGCGGCTGGGGGAAGGAGGCTGTCGGTGGCCAAGGGCTGCATGGGAGGTTCCGGTAAGGCGGGGCACGTGGCATCGGGGACGGGCCGGGTCGGCCCGCGCCCGCGATGGCGAGGTGACACGACATGTACGGCAGTCCGGCGCGCATTCTTTAACGGGGGACCAGCGGGAGTTGGTCCGAGAACGCGTCGCGGCCATGCGGCGGTGGTATCTTCTGCCCCATGTCCGCCCGTGATTCCTCCTTGTCCCTGTCCAGCGCGCCGGTGGCGCCGGACGCCGCCCGCGCCCGCGCACCGGCCGCCCAACCCTACGTGCAGGCCGCCGGCACCACCCGCACCCTGCATTTTTCCGAAAAAGTCATCCAGAGCCGCATGTCGACGCTCAACCCCGACGCGCTCGACCTCGAATACACGCGGATGATGATGGGCTTCGTGCTGTTCGCGCCGGAGCCCGCCGATATCCTGATGGTGGGATTGGGCGGCGGTTCGCTGGCCAAGTTCTGCCACCGCTATCTGGCGCGGTCGCGCATCGAGGTGGTCGAGATCGATCCGGCCGTGATCGCGCTGCGCGAGGCGTTCATGGTGCCGCCCGACAGCGACCGCTTCCGGGTGGTGCGGGCCGACGGCGCCGATCATGTGCGCGGCCTGCAAGAAGCCGCCGACGTACTGCTGCTCGATGGCTTCGACGACGCCGGGATTCCCGACGCGCTGTGTTCGGCGGACTTCTATGCGGACTGCCACCGGGCGCTGCGCGACGACGGCATCCTGGTGATCAACTTCCATGTGAATCATCCGCTGCACCACGAGTACCTGGACCGGGTGCGGGCCGCGTTCGGCAGCGCGATGTTCGAGGTGGTGGATGACGACATGACCAACAGCATCGTGTTCGCGTGCAAGGGCGATCTGCTGGATGATCCGGCGGCGGCCGACCTGAAGCGGCCTGCCGCGATCGCCAAGGACGCCTGGCGCCAGCTGATGCCGACCCTGCGCGTGATCGGGGCGACGCGGGAATTGAAGTAGGGCCTGGGCGGCTGATCGCGCGGCCATTCAACAGCGGCCATTCAACATCTGGTTGCGGGCGGCGGGCTTTTGTTGCATCTGGCCGGCCAACGCGTCGCAAGGGCTTGATAGCATCCCCGCTTTCCCCGGACAGGTAGGCTCCCGACCATGAGTATCTTCTCCCGCTTTTTCGGCCGCTCCGATTCGCCTGGCGAGAGCGCGGCCCTGACGGCCAATCCCGACATTGAGCATCCGTTGAGCCTGCAGGTGGTGTTCGCGGCGCCACTGGCGGTGCAGGCCGATGCCCTGGCGGCCGCCCTGCGCGCCTACCACCCCGACATGCGCCAGGCGCGCGCCGAGATCGAGCCGGACATGCCGCAGCTGCTGGGCATGGTCGGCTGGGGCAAGCACGTGGTGCGCCTGGTGGGATTCGACGCGCCGTTGCCGCACGATGCCCTGGAAGTCTGCGTGGCGCCGGCGCACTACCCGGCGCCGGTCAAGGAGCAGGTGCGCGCCCACGTCAGCCACGTGCTGCTGTACTACGCCGGCTTCGACGAGGATCCGCTGGAGCAGTACGTGGCGATGGCCGCGGTGGCCGGCGCGCTGGGCCGTTTCAACGCGGTCGCGGTGCTGAACGAGCATGCGCATACCTCGCTGCCGGCGGGCGTGTTCACCGACGATTCGCTGGGCGACGAAAGCCTGGAGGTGCTGCGCACGCTGCCGCTGACCATGCTGTACTGCGGCTTCGTGAAATACGAGGTCGACGGCGTGCAGGGCGTGTGGATGCGCACCTATGGCGGCGACCGTTTCGACCTGCCAGATTTCGCCGTGCTGGCCGACGGCCACCACCAGGGCGAGGAATATTCGAACATGTTCAACAACATCATGGCCTACATGCTCGACAGCGGCGCTGAACTGGCCGCCGGGCATACCATGCAGATCGGTGAACACAGCTACATGAAGCTGCGCGAGCCGCAGGAAGCCGAGTACTACCTGCAGGGGCCGGGCCCGGTGCTGGTGGCGGAGATCATCGACGCCTCGCAGATCAACGCGCCCGAAGCCGACCCCCAACACTGACATCCCGCCGGGCCGGCGTTCGTCCGGCCCACTGGCGCCCCGTGCGGGGCGCCGTCGCATCGCCTTAATTCCCCTCGTCGCGTTTCATTTGGAAATACCGTTTCCGCCTGTCGGTGCGTTATGTCCGGGGAAAATTCCGCCTCGATACGACGTGTCAAAAATATGACATTTAGAAGTGCAAATTTAGACGGGAAATGGCTGGAGTTGCCGTCATTAATCCGAAATGGCGCATTTCGGTCCGTCACTTCCAAATATGACGTATGTATTCAATTGTATATACTCGCTGCCGGATTTCTTTCTTTCAAACGACGCCCGGCGGGGTTTGGCGCGGGCCAGCAGGAGAGTGGCATGTTGAAGAAGGCAGTACAGCTTGGCGCGGTAACGATGTTGTCGCTGGTGGTCGCGGGTTGCGCCACGGAGCGCTCCCAATCGGTGGCGGTGCCGGCGGTGGCGGCGGCCAGCAAGCCCTATCAAGGCGTGCGCAGCCCGATTTCGGTGGGCAAGTTCGACAACCGCACCAACTATCTGCGTGGCGTGTTCTCCGACGGCGTGGACCGTCTGGGCGGCCAGGCCAAGACCATTCTCGTCAGCCACCTGCAGCGCAGCGGCCGGTTCCAGGTGATGGACCGCGAGAATCTCTCCGAGATCGCCCAGGAAGCCGCGTTCAACAAGAAGGCCAGCCAGATCAAGGGCGCGCGCTACGTGGTGACGGGCGACGTGACCGCCTTCGGCCGCAAGGTGACGGGCGACCAGCAGCTGTTCGGCATTCTCGGCCGCGGCAAGGAACAGGTGGCCTACGCCAAGGTCGACCTCAACGTGGTCGACGTGACGACGTCCGAAGTGGTGTATTCCGCGTCCGGCGCCGGCGAATACAGCCTGTCCAACCGTGAAGTCATCGGCTTCGGCGGCACCGCCGGCTACGACTCGACGCTGAACGGCAAGGTGCTGGACCTGGCGATCCGCGAAGCCGTCGACCGCTTGGTCGAGGGTATCGAACAGGGCGCCTGGCAGCCCGCCCAACAGTGAGAGGACGCCCCATGTTGAACCATCTGGCGAAGGGTCGCCCGACCGCGCTTGGGCGCGCCGGCCGCATCCTGGCGGTGGCCGCCCTGGCGGGCGCGCTGAGCGCGTGCGCGCAACCCAAGAGCATGTACAGCTGGCAGTCGTACCAGCCCTCGGTCTACGCCTACCTCAAGGACGACGGCGCCGATCACGCGGCGCAGACGCTGGCGATGGAAAAGAACATCGAGACCGCGCGGGCGACCAACGCGGAACTGCCGCCAGGCTTTCGCGCGCATCTGGGCATGCTGTACCTGAAGATGGGCGAAGGCGCCAAGGGCGTGGAACAGCTGGAGGGCGAGAAGGCGGCCTTCCCGGAGTCCAAGCCGTTCATGGACTTCCTGCTGCGCAACGCCAGCAAGACGGCGGAAAGCGCGCCGCAGGCCGCCCAGCCCGAGGCGGCGAAACCCGCGGCGCCGGCCGGCCAGGCCACGCCTGCGCAATCCTCCAAGAAGGGAGCCTGACATGACCACGACCCTCCGTATCGCCGTGCTGGCGCTGGTGGCCCTCCTGGCCGGCTGCGCCGCGCCGCAACGCAATGTGGACTACGCCGCCTTCCGCGAAAGCAAGCCGGCGTCGATCCTGGTGCTGCCGCCGCTGAATACCTCGGTGGACGTGACCGCGACCGCCGCGGTGCTGTCGCAGGCGACCTTGCCGCTGGCGGAATCGGGCTACTACGTGATCCCGGTGGCGGTGATGGACGAGACGTTCAAGCAGAACGGCCTGACCAGCGCGGACGAAATCCATGAGCTGCCCGCGACCCGCCTGCGCGAGATCTTCGGCGCCGATGCCGCGCTGTACATGACCGTCAAGCAGTACGGCTCGAGCTACGCCGTCCTGTCCAGTTCGATCACGGTTTCCATCGAGGCCGCGCTGGTCGATCTGCGCACCGGCGCCAAGCTGTGGGATGGCAGCAAGCAGGTGGTGCAGGCCAGCAATGGCGGCGGCGGCCTGATCGGCATGCTGGTGCAGGCGGTGGTGGACCAGGTGGTCAACACGCTGTCCGACCGCAGCTTCGGCGTGGCGGGCATGACCAACAACATGCTGCTCAGCGCCGGTACGCCGGGCGGCATCCTGTACGGTCCACGTTCGCCGCGCTACGCCGCGCAGTAAGTCCCCGACGTTCCCGTCGGGACGCACAGCCCTCGCGCCGTTGCCACGGTTCGAGGGCTGTGTCGCATCCGGCGCCCGCCAGCGTGGGCGGTCCGATCAGGCCGCGCAGTTCGCGCCGCGCGCCACGCCGCGCCGGGCGGGCCAGACGCGCAAGGCCAGGGCGCCGATCGCCGCGGCCGTGGCCACCGCGGTCACGCCGATCCAGCCCCAGTGCGCCAGCGCCAGGCTGCCGAGCGCGCCGCCCGCGGCCATGCCGATGAAGACGCTGACCATCAGTACCGCGTTGAGCCGGCTGCGCGCGGCGGGGTCGATGCCGTAGACGATGCTCTGGTGCGCGATCAGCGCCACCTGGATGCCCAGGTCGAAGCCGATGGCGCTGGCGGCGATCAGCCACAGGCCGGATTGGGCCGACAGCAGCGGCAGCAGCGCCATGGTGGCGAACGACACCGCGGTCAGCGCGGCGCCAAGGCGGCTGACGGCGTTGGGGCCGCGCCGGTCGGCATAGCGGCCGGCCAGCGGCGCCGCCAGGGCGCCGGCGGCGCCGGCCAGGCCGAAGGCGCCGGCCGCTGCCGCGCCGAGGTGGAACGGCGCCTCGTGCAGCATGACCGCCAGGGTCGACCAGAACGCGCTGAAGCCCAGCGACAGCAGCCCCTGCGCGGTCGCGGCGCGGCGCAGTTCGCCGTGCTGGCGCCATAGGCGGGGCAGCGAGCGCAGCAGTTCGGCGTAGGGCAGCCGCGAGGTCGGGACGAACGCGGGCAGGCCGCGCCACAGGGCCGCACCCAGCGCCACGATCGATACCGCGGCGGCCAGGAACATGGTGCGCCAGCCGAGCTGTTCGGCGACGAAGCCGCTGATGACACGCGACAGCAGGATGCCCAGCAGCAGGCCGGTCATCACGGTGCCGACGATGCGGCCGCGATGGGCGGGCGGCGCCAGCGTGGCAGCGGCGGGCACGATGTCCTGCGCCAGGGTGGCGGACAGGCCGATAGCGAAACTGGCGGTCAGCAGCACGCCGATGGCGGGGGCGACGGCGGCCAGCAGCAGGGCCGCGGCGAGGGCGCAGGCCTTGATGAGGACGATGCGCTTGCGGTCGTAGCGGTCGCCCAGCGGCGCCAGCAACAGGATGCCGAACGCGTAGCCCAGCTGGGTCAGCGTCGGGATCCAGCCGAGCTGGCTGGCGCTGGCGTGCAGGTCCGCGCCCAGGATGCCCAGCATCGGTTGGTTGTAATACAGGGACGCAACGGCCAGGCCGGCGCCCATGGCGAGCAGCAGGACCAGTCCGGCGGACGGATCTTGGGTGGGGGGCGCGGGATGCGCCCGGGTATCGGAGGACATGAGGGGGTTCCGTTCAGGAAAGATGCCGCGAAGGGGGTACGGCGCAGATTCTGAGCGTCTGCCCGGGCCGTGGGTAGCCGTCCGCCGGGTAGATCCGTTATACGATGAGCGTATGACCATCCCCGCCCTGCCCGCTGCGACCGGCACCGACCGCCTGCTGTTGCTCGAAACCTTCATACGTATCGTGGAGGCCGGCAGCCTGTCGGCGGCTGCCTCGCAGCTGGGGGCGACGCAGCCCACGGTCAGCCGCCGGCTGCAACTGCTGGAGCGCACGCTGGGGGTGCGGCTGCTGCAGCGCTCGACCCATGCGATCCGGCTGACCGACGACGGCCAGCGTTGCTACGAGCGGGCCAGGGAACTGATGACCACCTGGCACTCGCTCGAGAGCGAGGTGCGCGGCGCCGGCGAGGAACTGGCCGGATCGCTGCGGGTGGTGGCGCCGCACGCGTTCGGCCAGAACCAGTTCATGGAGGCGCTGGCGCACTACCTGCGCCAGTATCCAAGGATGCGGGTGGAATGGCTGCTGCACGACCGCGTGCCGGATTTCATCGCCGAGAACATCGATTGCGCGATCAAGGTCGGGCCGGTGCAGGATCCGTCGGTGGTGGCGGTCAAGCTGGGCCAGGTGTCGCGCAGCGTCATGGCGGCGCCATCGCTGCTGGGCGACGGCCCCCTGCCCCTGCATCCGTCCGAACTGGCGGCGCTGCCGTGGCTGGCGCTGCGCACGTTCTACCGCGATGAAGTCAGCCTGACGCACGTGCGCACCGGCGAGGTGGTGTGCATCGACATCGTGCCGCGCCTGTCCACCGACGGCTTGTACGCGCTGCGCAAGGCGGCGTTGCTGGGCCTGGGCGTGGGCATCGCGTCGGCCTGGGCGCTGCGCGATGATCTGGCCAGCGGCCGGCTGGTGCAGCTGGCGCCGGACTGGTTCGCCCCGCCCTTGCCCGTCTACCTGATCTACGCGCCGTCGCGCTTGCAGCCGGCCCGGCTGCGGCGTTTCATCGAGGTCATGCGCGAGCATCTGCCGGCGGAGTTGCGCGCGAGTGACGCGGTTTAGGCGCCGTTCGCGGCATATCAGGGATTACCAGCAGTGCCACGGCCGGATTGCGACAAGTGGCATCGGCGGTTGCCAGAATGGCAGGTTCCTAGCATTTTGTGTGGAAAGTGGGCGCTAGGCATTGACCTGGGCATCGGACAGAATTTCTGTACCGAAACATCAGGGGAAAATAATGACGACACTGCTCACCACCACCGACGTCGCGAAGATCGTGGCCGCACAGGGCCCGCGCAAGGTATTCGAGGATCTGCTGGATTATCTGCTGGCCGATTTCCTGCGCTGGCAGGAGTTCGACAAGAGCGCGCGCGTCGCCAGCCATTCGGCGACCGGCGTGATCGAACTGATGCCCACGGCCGACAATGACCTCTACAGCTTCAAGTACGTCAACGGCCATCCCGGCAACCCGACGGCCGGCCTGAGCACCGTGATGGCCTTTGGCGCGCTGGCACAGGTCAACACCGGCGAACCGCTGTTGATCAGCGAACTGACGCTGACCACCGCGCTGCGCACCGCCGCCACGTCGGCGCTGGCCGCCCGCGCCCTGGCCCGTCCGGGCTCGCGCAGCATGGCCTTGATCGGCAATGGCGCGCAAAGCGAATTCCAGGCGCTGGCGTTCCATCACATCCTGGGCATCGACACGCTGCACCTGTACGACGTCGATCCGGCCGCCACCGACAAGCTCGAACGCAACCTGGCCGGCGTGCCCGGCCTGCGCCTGCGACGCTTCGACAGCACCGCCGCGGCCGCCAGGGGCGTGGACATCGTGACCACGGTGACGGCCGACAAGGCCTACGCCACCATCCTGACCGCCGACATGATCGAGCCGGGCATGCACATCAACGCCGTGGGCGGCGACTGCCCGGGCAAGACCGAGCTGCACGCCGACGTGCTGCGCGCGGGTCCGGTGTTCGTCGAATACGAGCCGCAAACGCGCATCGAGGGCGACCTGCAGCAGATGCCCGCCGACTTCGCGGTGACCGAGCTGTGGCGCGTGCTGACGGGCCAGAGCGCCGGCCGCCAGGGCGATCGCGACATCACCGTGTTCGACTCCGTCGGCTTCGCGCTCGAGGACTTCTCGGCGCTGCGCTGGCTGCGCGACAGCGCGGTCAAGCACGGCATCGGCACGCGGGTGGAAGTGGCGCCGCGCCTGGCCGATCCGAAGAACCTGTTCGAACTCGTGCGTGGCCGCCAGGCCGCCGCGCAGGCCGCGGCCCGCGCCAACCAGGCGCTGCTCAAGGACTGAGCCGCGCCGGGGCGCCGCGGCCTATTCGGGTTGCGGCGGCTCGTGCGACACCGGCCGCCCCAGCAGGAAGCCCTGGAAGTGCGAGCAGCCTTCCTGCGTCAGCCTTTCCAGCTGGGCCGCGGTCTCCACCCCCTCGGCGGTGGTGGGGATGTCGAGGCTGCGGCCGATGCCGTTGATGGCGCGGATGATGGCCAGCGCCTCCTTGCTCGATTCGACGTCCTGCGTGAAGGACTTGTCGATCTTGATCTTGTCGAACTCGAAGGTGCGCAGGTAACCCAGCGAGGAATAGCCGGTGCCGAAATCGTCCAGCGCCACTTTCACGCCCAGCTGCTTGAGCCGGTTGAGCGTGGTCAGGTTGGCTTCGGAGTTGGCCAGCAGCACCGATTCGGTGATCTCCAGCTCCAGCCGCCGCGCCGGCAGGCCGGACGTGGCCAGGGCCGATTCCACCAGCGAGACCAGCGCGTTGTTGGTGAACTGCGTGGCCGACAGGTTCACCGCCACGGTTTCGTGCGCGTCCCACGTCATGGCTTCGCGGCAGGCTTCGTGCAGCGTGAAGGCGCCCAGCTCGTGGATCAGCCCGGTCTCTTCGGCGATCGGGATGAAGTCGTTGGGCATGATGAGGCCCTTGGCCGGGTGCTGCCAGCGCATCAGCGCTTCGCGCCCCACCGTGCGGACATGGCTGGCGTCCTTGATGGGCTGGTAGTACAGCTGCAGCTGCTGCGACAGGATGGCCTGGCGCAGGTCCATCTCCATTTCGTGGCGCTTGAGCGCGGCCGCTTCCATTTCGGGCTTGAAGAACGCCAGGCAGTTGCGGCCATTGCGCTTGGCTTCGTACAGGGCCATGTCGGCGTAGCGCAGCAGGTGGTCGGCGCCGCACTCTTGCGCGGTGGCGCGGGCGATGCCGATGCTGACGCTGACCGGCACGGTGTGGCCGTCGACCTGGAAGGGTTCGCGCACCGCGTCGATCAGGCGCTGGGCCATCTGGCGCAGGTCGTCGGTCTTGTCGATGCCGGGCAGCACCACCGCGAATTCGTCGCCGCCCAGGCGCGCCAGGGTGTCCTGCTCGCGCAGGTTCTTGGCCAGGCGGCGGGCCAACTGGCGCAGCAGTTCGTCGCCGTACTGGTGGCCGAGCGTGTCGTTGACGCTCTTGAAGTTGTCCAGGTCCAGGCACAGCACCGCGGCGCTGCGTTCCCGGCCCTCGGGCGAGAGCGCCTTGAGCAGCCGTTCGCGGAACAGGCGGCGGTTGGGAATGCCGGTGAGCGTGTCGTGGTGCGCCATGTAGCGCACCTGGGCCTGGGCCGCGTTCTCGTCGGTGATGTCGTCGGCGATCAGCAGCACGTAGCGCGAACGCGGATCGCTGCTGTGGAACACCAGCGTCTTGCTGCGCAGCGTGCGCGGGCCGCGTTCGGTGATGACCTCTTCCTGGCCGGCTTCGCGCAAGGCGCCGTCGGAGCGCAGGGCGTCGTTGGTCAGGCGCTCGAAGAATTCATGGACCGCGGGCGGCAGGCATTGCTGCATGGTGTGGCCCTGCATCTGATCGCGGCGCGCGCCGAAGACGTTTTCGGTCTGCCGGTTGGCCAGCAGGATGCGGCGCGACACCGCGTCCAGCACCAGCACGCAGGACGGGATGTGCGAGACCACGGCTTCCAGGAAGCTCGACAGCGAGGTCAGTTCGCTGTTGTAGCGCTCGGCCAGTTCCTTGGCGTGCAGCACCTGCAGTTCGCGCTCGCGGCGTTCGGTGCAATCGCGCGTGATCTTGGCGTAGCCGATGAGCGCGCCGGCGTCGTCGTGGATGGCGTCGATCACCACGTGCGCCCAGAACGGCGTGCCGTCCTTGCGGATGCGCCAGCCCTCGGCCTCGAAACGGCCCTGCTCGCGGGCGATGTTCAGGCCGCGTCCCGGCAGGCCCGAGGCCTGGTCGGCGGGGCTGTAGAAGCAGGAAAAATGCCGCCCCACGATTTCGTCCCGCGTATACCCCTTGGCACGCTCGGCGCCGGCGTTCCAGTTGGCGACGGTGCCGTCGGGGTTCAACATGTAGATAGCGTAGTCAACGACACCTTGCACGAGGTGCCGATACATGACGTCGGAATGGTCGATGATCATTGGGAGTGGGCAGGCGTTGCGGGATTCGCGGCACTACTTGCGTTGGGTAACAGGCTCAGGGTTTCATGCGTTGCTTGAGGGCCTGCGTGATCATGGGGATGTCGAGATCCTGGCCCGGATGCTTCTGGCAGAAGTCGTACAACACCGCGATGTAGGCGTTGCCCAGCAGTTTGGTGATGGCGCCGGCGGTGGTGGCGGCGATGGTGCCGCCGATCGCGCTGCCGGCGCCGGGGATGAACTTCAGCAGGCCCGACACCAGCGAGCGACCGACCAGCGTGGCCGCGGACGCGCCCAGCGTGGACGTCACCAGCGTGCTGATGGCGGCGGTGTTCAATTCCATGCCGAAGGTGATGCCGATCTTGGCGATCATGCCGACCTGGATCGGCACCAGCGCCACGGCGTCGGAAAACGGAATCGGCGCGGCGGCGGCCGACGCGGCCAGGCCGGCGGCGACGTTCACCTCTATTTCAGCCCGCTTTTTTTTTACTTCCAGGGCTTTCTGGTTGCGGGTCGAAAGCGCGTTGGCGTAGGCGCGCTGCTGCGATTCGGGGATGAAGGCGGCGGTGGCTTCGATCAGCGCGTCCAGCCCCATCGGCGGCAGGTCGGCGTCCAGTTCCTCGATGCGTTCGGGCAGCGCGCGCACCGCCACCACCTGGCGCGCGCGCGGCAGCAGCGCCCGCGCCTGTTCCAGGAAGGGGCTGTTCTTGCGGGCCTTGGTGAGCACGCCGATGACCGGGATGCCGGCATCGGCCAGCAGCGCGCACAGCTCGATCTCGGCATCCTCGACGCGGTGGCTGCTGTCCTGGATGCAGAGCCAGGCCACGTGCAGGTGCCGGTCCTGGTCATCCGAGGCGGCGCGCTCGCGGATCAGGTCGGCCAGTTGCTGGCGCGAACGGGCGTAGTCGCCGACCTCCAGGCCGCGAGTGTCGATGATGGTGAGCGGATGGCCGGGCCGCGAGAATTCCTGCGTGGTCTGCGTGACCGGCTTGCCGGCGCCGGTCTTGGCCAGGTCGCCGCGGAACACCGCGTTGATGAGCGTGCTCTTGCCCACGCCGGTCTTGCCGGCGACCAGGATGTTGACGCGGCCCGCGCCGCGCGTGGCGGTGCTGATCGCGTCGGCGATTGCGTCCTGCAGCTGGGGCGTGTCGTGGCGGGGCGGCGTCATGGCTGGCGAAGGGAGGATGCGCGGCGGGCGCGGAAATCAGGCATGGCTCGATTCTAGCGACAAACGCGGACGGGGCCGGATCGCCCGGCCGCCGGCGGCCTAGCCGTACAGGTGTTCCGCCTCGGGGAAACGGCGCGCGCGCACGTCGGCGGCATACTCGCGGGCGGCGTCCTGGATGCGGGCCGACAGGGTGTCGTAGCGCTTCACGAAGCGGGCGGTGCGGTCGAACATGCCGAGCATGTCGTCGACCACCAGCACCTGGCCGTCGCAGCCGGCCGACGCGCCGATGCCGATGGTGGGGCAGGCGATGGCTTCGGTGATGGCCAGCGCCAGCGGCTCGACCACGCCTTCGATCACCACCGCGAAGGCGCCGGCGTCGGCCACCGCCGTGGCGTCGGCCGCGATGCGGGCGTATTCGGCGTCGCCGCGGCCGCGCGCGCCGTAGCCGCCGAGAATGTTCACCGCCTGCGGCGTGAGGCCGATGTGCGCCATGACCGGAATGCCGCGCGCCGACAGATAGGCGATGGCGGGCGCCATGGCCTGGCCGCCCTCCAGCTTGACCGCGCTGGCGCCCGTTTCCTTCAGGACCCGCGCGGCCGAGCGGAAGGCCTGCTCCGGGCTCTCCTCGTAGCTGCCGAAGGGCATGTCGACCACCACCAGCGCCTGGCGTGCGCCGCGCGCCACGGCGGCGCCGTGCGCGATCATCATGTCGAGCGTGACCGGAACGGTGGACGGCAGGCCGTAGATGGTCTGCGCCAGGCTGTCGCCCACCAGCAGCGCGTCGCAGTGGGGATCGAGCAGTTCGGCCATGCGCGCGGTGTAGGCGGTGAGCATGACCAGCGGCTCGGCGCGCTTGCGGGCGCGAAAGGCCGGGACGGTCATGCGGCGCGGCGCGGCGGCGGCGGAATTCAAGGTGGCGGTGGTGGACATGCGGGCTCCTGGTATGCGGCGCGCGCGGCCTGGTGCGGACGCCGCGCGCGGCACAGGTATATCACGGCGGCGGGGCCGACGCGTCCAGCAGGGCCGCGCGCATGTCCTCGAGAAAGGCCGCGGCGATGTCGTCCAGGTGGCTGCGGCGCTTCGCCACCATGCTGATCTCGACGTCGTAGTGGTAGGCGTTGGCGTCCAGCGCGTGCAGCAGGCCGGCGGCCACGTACGGCGCCGCGTAGTGCTCGGGCAGGTAGCCCAGGTGCGCGCCCGACAGGATCAGGATCAGCGCGGCCTCCATGTTGTCGGCCTCGGAGGTGATGTGGCGCGGCCGGCCGGCGAACGAGGATTCGGGCAAGGGGTAGGTGCGCCAGGTCCAGTCGGCGTCGGCGATGTCCTGTTCGGTGACGCGGCCGGCGCGCGCCGCCAGCGGATGGGTGGCGCCGCAGTAGGCGATCTGGCGTTCCTGGAACAGCGTGGTGTAGTCGAGCATCGGCACCCGGTGCAGGAAGTAGCCGATGGCGACCTGCATCTCGTCTTTCAGGATCAGTTCTTCCAGTTCGCGCGGACTGCGGATCAGCACCGACAGGCGCACCGCTTCGTCGCGCCGGCGGAATCTCTCGATGGCGTGGCCGATGCGCGCGTTCTGCGCCATGGTCGCGTTGCCGATCAGGCCCAGCGTCAGGTTGCCCACCAGTTGCCGGTGCATGTTGCGCGCCTGCGCGCTGAAGTCGTCCAGCGAGGCCAGCGCGCGGCGCGCCAGCTTGTCGAAACGCTGCCCCTTGGCGCTCAGGCGAAAGCCGCCGCGGCCGCGTTCGCACAGCGTGAAGCCGAGCCGGGTTTCGAGGGTGGCGAGCTGGCTGCTGATGGTGGACTGGCCCACGCCCAGCAGCGCCTGCGCGGCCGACACGCCGCCGGCGTCGACGATGGTCAGGAAGACGCGGATCAGCCGCAGGTCGAGGTCGGAGACGTTCGAGAGCATAGGGTAACTACCGACTAAACATTGATGGACGTCGATGTGAATTTTCCGAACCAGATATGGATGGAAAAAGAGCGGATTCCTATTATTCCACCGGAGTTGCCGATTTGGATCGACGCCGACGCCGCCGGCGGCGAGCGAGCCGATCGGCGCCGGAATGCGCGAGTTTTCCGGATTCACTTCTACGAAAGTAGTTGTTTGCCGGCGGCGGTCAATCAGCGTGCGCGCCCGCCGACGCACGCGGCGACACAAGGGGAAGGACATGGTTTTGGACATAGGCGTCGTGATGCTGTACCTGGCCGCCATGCTGCTGCTGGGCTGGTACGGCATGCGGCGGGCGAAGACGCACGAGGATTTCCTGGTGGCGGGCCGCAACCTGGGGCCGGGCTTCTACATGGGCACCATGGCGGCCACCGTCCTGGGCGGCGCCAGCACGGTCGGCACGGTCCGGCTGGGTTATGTGTACGGCATTTCCGGCTTCTGGCTGTGCGCCATGCTGGGCCTGGGCATCATCGTGCTCAATGTGTTCCTGGCCAAGCCGCTGCTGAAGCTGCGCATCTTCACCGTGACGCAGATCCTGGAGTACCGCTACAGCGCGCGCACCAAGCACGTCAGCGCGGTGGTGATGATGGCCTACGCGCTGATGCTGGCGGCCACCTCGGTGATCGCGATCGGCACCGTGATGCAGGTGCTGTTCGACCTGCCCTTCTGGCTGTCGATCCTGGTGGGCGGCGGCGTGGTGGTGGTGTACTCGGCGGTGGGCGGCATGTGGTCGCTGACGCTGACGGACATCGTGCAGTTCCTCATCAAGACCGTCGGCCTGATGTTCATCCTGCTGCCGATCTGCCTGTCGCGGGTTGGCGGCTGGGACCAGCTGGTGGCCAAACTGCCGGCGGCCAGCTTCGAGCTCGCCAGCATCGGCTGGCCCACGGTGCTGACGTACTTCCTGATCTATTTCTTCGGCATCCTGATCGGCCAGGACATCTGGCAACGGGTGTTCACCGCCCGCAGCGAGCGCGTGGCGCGGGTGGCGGGCGCGGCGGCGGGCCTGTATTGCATCCTCTACGGCCTGGTGTGCGCGTTGATCGGGATGACGGCGAAGGTGCTGCTGCCCGACCTGGCCAACGTCAACAACGCCTTTGCCGCCATCGTGCAGGCGGGCCTGCCGGAAGGCATCCGCGGCCTGGTGATCGCGGCGGCGCTGGCGGCGATGATGTCCACGGCCAGCGCGGCGATGCTGGCGTCGGCGACGGTGCTGTCCGAAGACCTGTTGCCGGCGTTGCGCGGCGGACGCGGTTTCACGCAGGTGCGCAGCCATCGCCTGGTGACGCTGCTGGTCGGCCTGGCCACGCTGGGCATCGCGCTGGCGGTCGATGACGTGCTGAACGCGTTGACCTGCGCCTACAACCTGCTGGTGGGCGGCATGCTGGTGCCGATACTGGGCGCCATCTGGTGGCGCCGCGCCACCACGCCGGGCGCCATCGCCAGCATGCTGCTGGGCTGCGGCACCGCGATCGGCTTCATGATCAAGGACGGCCTGGCGGCCAACACGCCCATCTACGCCAGCCTGGCGGTCAGCGTCCTCAGTTTTGTCATCGTCAGCCTGATGGGGCGGGCCGCCGCGCCTGTCCCGGGCGAGACCCCTTCCAGGAGCATTCCATGACCTTCACGCCCGAGAAGCTGGCCGCGCTGCGCGCCCGGTTCGGCGGAGCCAACGAGGCCGTCATCCACGACCCGCATTTCCGCGCCGTGGCGGCCAACGTCATCGACGAAAGCGGCACGCGCAGCGCGCCCTATGCCGGCATGCCGACCCTGCTCGACGCGCCAACCCGGCAGATCGACTGGGACCGGCCCGATTTCGGCGACCTGCAGGTGGCGCTGACGGGCGTGCCGATGGACCTGGGCGCCAGCAATCGCAGCGGCTGCCGCTTCGGGCCGCGGGCGTTGCGCGCCATCGAACGGGTGGGGCCCTACAACCACGCGCTGCGATGTGCGCCGGTGCGCGAGCTGCGGGTCGCCGACATCGGCGACGTGCCGATGCGCAGCCGCTACAGCCTGGAGCAGTCGCACGAGGACATCCACGCGGCCTACGCCAAGATCGTGGCGGCGGGCGTGACCCCCCTGTCGGTGGGCGGCGACCATTCCGTGACGCTGCCGATCCTGCGCGCGCTGGGCGCTCGGCAGCCGGTGGCGCTGGTGCATTTCGACGCGCATTGCGATACCGGCGGGCCGTTCGACGGCAGCCGCTTCCATCATGGCGGGCCGTTTCGGCAGGCGGTGCTGGAAGGCGTGCTCGACCCCACCCGCACCATCCAGATCGGCATCCGCGGCTCGGCCGAATACCTGTGGGAGTTCTCGTACGAATCGGGCATGACGGTGATCCACGCCGAGGACATTGCACGCCTGGGCGTGGAGGCCATCATCGCCCAGGCGCGCGCCGTGGTCGGCGACGGGCCGGTCTACGTGTCGTTCGATATCGACTGCCTGGACCCGGCGTTCGCGCCCGGCACCGGCACGCCCGAGGTCGGCGGGGTGACCGTGCGCGAGGCCCAGGCCATGCTGCGCGGGCTGGCCGGCCTGAACATCATCGGCGGCGACCTGGTGGAAGTAGCGCCGTCGTACGACGCCACCGCCAACACGGCGCACGCGGGCGCGCAGATCCTGTTCGAGATCCTGAGCCTGATGCGCTGGCGCGGCGCGCGCTGACGTGGCGGCGCGGCCCCGCCGTCAGGGCGCCGTGGCGCCCTCGCCCGTCACCTGCAGCAAGGTGTAGCGCCGGCTCGAATACAGCGGCGTGACCCGTCCGCGCCAGGTCGCCAGCAGCGTGGTGGCCTCGCGCTTGCGCACGGCCAGGAAGACCCGCTGGCCGGCGGCCGGCAGCACCGCGGCCAGGGCCTGCGGGCCGTCCACCAGGCCGGCCGTGTCGCGCGAATAGTAGCGCGCCGAGAACGGGCGGCTGCCGACGAAATAGAGCCGGTCGTCGGCCCGCATGGCGGCTTCGGCGCGCCGCACCAGCTGCTTTTCCGTCTTGTAGTGCGCCGGCTGCGCCCAGGCCAGCAGGGCCAGGACCAGCGCGGCGGCGGGCGCCAGCGCCATGCCCGCCAATATCAGCCCGGCCGGGCGCGCGGCGCGCCACCGTGCCACCTGCATGCCCAGCGCCAGCGCCACGGGCGGCAGCGCCGGCAGCACATAGGTCCACAGGATGTTGCCCGACAGGGTGAAGAACGCTGGCGTGGCCAGCCCCCAGGCCAGCAGGTAGGTCAGGTCGGGGTCGCGCGCCGCCGCCGCGACGCGGCGCCGCAGCGGGTCGTCGCGTCGCGGCCACAGCAGCAGGCCGAGCCAGGCCAGGCCCCACGGCATGGTCGCCAACAGCCAGTCCAGCCAGATGCTGCCATAGGGGCGCTGGTGGGCCGAACCGTAACGGTCGCCCTCCCAGCCCGGATCGACGAAACGCAGGATGTGCTCGCCGACGATGAAGTAGCGCAGGAACCCGGGCGTCTTCAGTTCGGCCGCGATGTACCAGGGCAGCGCCAGCGTCAGCGTCAGGGCGATGCCCGCCGCCCACGGCAGCGCGCGTAATTGCGCGCGCGCATTGCGGTGCCACAGCATCCACGGCACCATCGCGCCGGCGGTCAGCGCCAGCGCCAGCGGGCCCTTGGCAAGCAGGCCGATGGCCAGGCCGACGAAGAAGCCATAGCGCCACAGCGGCCGCGGGTCGCGCGGCGCCAGCAGGAACGACACCATCGACAGCGTGATCCCCAGGGCCAGGAAGGCGTCGGTCAGCACCGCGCCGGCGCTGGCGTACGGCAGCAGCATGGTGGCGAACAGCAGCGTGGCCCAGCGCGCGGCCTGCTCGCCGCGCAACTGGCGCGCGCAGCGGTGGACCAGCGCCAGCACGCCCAGCATGGCCAGCCACGACGGCAGGCGCACCGCCAGTTCCGACAGGCCGAGCAGCCGGATGGACAGCGCCTGGGCCCAGAAGGCCAGCGGCGGCTTGCCCCAGAACGGCTCGCCCGGCTCGAACCACGGGGTGATCCAGTCGCCGGTCGTCGCCATCAGGCGGGCGATCTCGGCGTAGCGCGGTTCGGAGGTGTCGGCGAACGGCATCATCGCCATCGCCAGCAGGCGCAGCGCCAGGATGCCGCCCAGGCCCAGCAGCAGGCCCCTAGAAGTTAACCGCATGCGGACCCTTGGCGGTGTCGGCCAGCGGCAGGGCGGCCACGGCGCTGTGCTGTACGTCGCGCACCAGGTAGACCGGGCGCTGCTTGGATTCCATGTAGGTCTTGCCCATGTATTCGCCCAACAGCCCGATGGTGATTAGCTGGATGCCGCTCAGGAACGTGATCATGGCCATCAGCGAGGGGTAGCCCTGGACGTCGTCGCCGTGGATCAGCGTCTTGAAGATGATGACGATACCGAACAGGGCCCCCAGCAGCGCGGCCGTCACGCCGGCGGCCGTGGCCCAGCGCAGCGGCGCGATCGAGAACGAGGTGATGCCTTCCAGCGCGAGCCGCAGCAGCGCGACGACGTTCCACTTGGTGGCGCCGGCGGCGCGCGGGGCGCGGTCGTAGTCGATGAAGCGGGTCGGCATGCCGATCCAGGCGTACAGGCCCTTCATGTAGCGGCAGCGTTCGGGCAGCCGCAGCAGCGCGTCGACGGCGCGCCGGCTCATCAGGCGGAAGTCGCCGGTGTCGGGCGGGATCGCGGCGCGGCTCAGCCGGCTCAGCAGGCGGTAGTAGGCGTAGGCCGAGGCGCGCTTGAACCAGCCTTCGCCGGCGCGGCTGCGGCGCCGCATACCGACCACGTCGGCGCCCTCGCGCCAGGCGCGCACCATGTCGGGGATCAGCTCGGGCGGGTCCTGCAGGTCGGCGTCCAGCAGGATGACGGCGGCGCCGGTCGCGTGTTCCAGGCCGGCGGTCATGGCGGCTTCCTTGCCGAAGTTGCGGCTCAGGCGCACCAGTTGCAGGCCGGGCTCGCGGGCCATCAGTCCGGCGACGTATTCGGCGCTGCCGTCCTGGCTGCCATCGTCGACGAACACGATCTCCCACGGCTCGTCCAGGGCGTCCAACACCTGCCGCAGCCGCGCGTGGCACAGCGGCAGCGCCTCGCGCTCGTTCAGGAAGCAGATGACGACGGACAGCTGTACCGGACGCGGCGGGGTGCGCGGCAGGATCGGGGTAGCGGGATAGGGACGCATTTTCGGAACGCCTTTGGGTCGATCGGTCGGGCCGCGCCGGCCGGGCGGCACCGGCGCATCGCCACTTTATTGAGCCGTCCGCGACAGCAGGCGGACGGCGACATTACATTTGCGCAAGGTGGCGCCCGCAGGGTCAGCCGGCGGCCGTCTCCTGGCGCCGCGCCGCGCTCTGCGCCAGCTCGAGTTCCTCGGCGTCCCTGCGGTGCATCAGGCGGTACAGCGCGGGCAGCACCAGCAGCGTCAGGATGGTCGACGAGATGATGCCGCCGATGACCACGGTGGCCAGCGGGCGCTGCACTTCGGCGCCGGTGCCGGTGGCGATCGCCATGGGCACGAAACCGAGCGAGGCCACCAGCGCGGTCATCAGCACCGGCCGCAAGCGCGTCAGGGCGCCCTCGCGCACCGCCAGGTCGAGCGGCTTGCCGGACTCGCGCAGCGAACTGATGAACGACAGCAGCACCAGGCCGTTCAGCACCGCCACGCCGCACAGCGCGATGAAGCCAACCGCCGCGGTGATCGACAGCGGAATGCCGCGCAGCCACAGCGAGATGACGCCGCCTGTCAGCGCAAAGGGAATGCCGGTGAACACGATCAGGCCGTCCTTGATGTTGCCGAACATGGCGAACAGCAGGCCGAACACCAGCAGCAGCGCGGCGGGCACCACGATCTGCAGGCGCTGGGCCGCCGATTGCAGCTGTTCGAAGGTGCCGCCCCAGGCGGTCCAGTAGCCGGCCGGCACCTTGATCTGCTCGGCCAGCGCCGTTTCGGCATCCGTCACGAACGACCCCAGGTCGCGGCTGCGCACGTTGGCGCTGACGACGATGCGGCGCTTGCCGTCCTCGCGCGAGATCTGGTTGGGCCCGGGCGCCAGGTCGAAGGTGGCGATCTCCGACAGCGGGATGTAGGCGGTCTGCGCCTGCGCGTCGCTCTTGGGCAGGGCGATGGGCAGCTTGCGCAGGGCCGGGATGCTCTCGCGCACCGTTTCCGGCAGGCGCACCACGATGTCGAAGCGGCGGTCGCCCTGGAAGAAGGTGCCCGCTTCGCGGCCGCCGATGGCGATGCCCAGCGTGTCCTGCACGTCGGCCAGGTTCAGGCCGTAGCGGGCGGCGCGGGCGCGGTCGATATTGACCGTCAGCACGGGCAGGCCGGTGGTCTGCTCGATCTTGACCTCGGACGCGCCGGGAATCGCCTGCAGCACCTGGGCGACCTCGGCGGCGGAGCGGTTCAGCACGTCGTTGTCGTCGCCGAAGATCTTCACCGCGACGTCGCTGCGCACGCCGGAGATCAGCTCGTTGAAGCGCAGCTGGATCGGTTGCGAGAACTCATAGTTGTTGCCGGGAATCTGCGCCGCTTCTTCCTGGATCGCGCGCAGCAGCTCGGCCTGGGTCTTGCGCGGCGCGGGCCACTGGTCCTTCGGCTTGAGCATGATGTAGCCGTCGGAGATGTTGGGCGGCATCGGGTCGGAGGCGATCTCGGCGGTGCCGGTGCGGGCGAAGACGCGCTCGATCTCGGGGAATTTCTGCTTCAGGCGGGTCTCCAGCTGCTTCTGCATCTCCAGCGACTGGCTCAGGCTGGTGCCGGGGATGCGCAGCGCCTGGATGGCGATGTCGCCTTCGTTCAGGTTGGGAATGAACTCGCTGCCCATGCGCGCGGCGATCACTGCGCATACCGCCACGAACAGGGTGGCGGCGGCCAGCACCAGCGGCGTGCGGCGCAGGGCCAGGTCCAGCAGTGGCGCATAGCGGCGCTTGGCCCACAGCATCAGGCGGTTTTCCTTTTCCGATACCTTCTTGCCGATGAACAGCGCCACCGCCGCCGGCACGAAGGTGACCGACAGGATCATCGCGCCCAGCAGCGCCAGCACCACGGTCAGCGCCATGGGGTGGAACATGCGCCCTTCGACCCCGCTGAGCGCGAAGATCGGCAGGTACACCACCATGATGATGAGCTGGCCGAACAGCAGCGGCCGGCGCGCTTCGCGCGCGGCGGCGAACACCTCGTGGAAGCGTTCGCTGCGGGTCAGCGGCCGGCCTTGCTGCTCCTGAGCGTGGCTCAGCCGCCGCACGCAGTTCTCGACGATCACCACCGCGCCGTCGACGATGATGCCGAAGTCCAGCGCGCCCAGGCTCATCAGGTTGGCGCTGACCTTGTAGGTGACCATGCCGGTGAAGGTGAACAGCATCGACAGCGGGATCACCATGGCGGTGACGAGCGCGGCGCGGATGTTGCCCAGGAACAGGAACAGGATCACGATCACCAGGGCCGCGCCTTCCAGCAGGTTCTTCTTGACCGTGGCGATGGCCTTGTCGATCAGGTTGCTGCGGTCGTACACGGTGACGGCCTGGACGCCGGCCGGCAGGGTCTTGTTGATGGCGTCGATGCGCGCCGAAACCGCCTGCGACACCGCGCGGCTGTTCTCGCCGATCAGCATGAACACCGTGCCCAGCACCACTTCCTGGCCGTTGTCGGTGGCGGCGCCGGTGCGCAGCTCGCGGCCGATGCTGACGTCCGCCACGTCGCGGATGCGGATGGCCTGGCCGTCCACGGCGGTCAGCACCACGTCGCGGATGTCGTCGATGGAGCGCACCTGGCCGGGCGCGCGGATCAGGTACTGCTCGCCCTTGCGCTCGATGTAGCCGGCGCCGACGTTGGCGTTGTTGCGGTCCAGCGCCGTCATGATGTCGGTCAGCGACAGGCCGTAGGAGGCCAGCCGCTCGGTGTCGGGCGCCACCTGGTATTCCTTGGCGAAGCCGCCGATCGAGTTGATCTCGGTGACGCCGGTGATGTTGCGCAGCTGCGGCTTGATGACCCAGTCCTGGATCTCGCGCAGGTCGGTGGGGGTGTAGGGCGTGCCATCTTCCTTGGTCGCGCCCGGCTCCGCCTCCACCGTCCACAGGTAGATCTCGCCCAGGCCGGTCGAGATCGGGCCCATGGTCGGCGTGATGCCTTCGGGCAGGCTTTCCTTGGCTTCCTGCAACCGCTGGTTGACCAGCTGGCGCGCGAAATAGATGTCGGTGCCGTCCTTGAAGATCACCGTCACTTGCGACAGGCCGTAGCGCGACAGCGAGCGGGTCTGCTGCAGGCCGGGCAGGCCCGCCATGACGGTCTCGATCGGATAGGTGATGCGCTGTTCGGTTTCAAGCGGTGAATAGCCGGGCGCGCCGACGTTGATCTGCACCTGCACGTTGGTGATGTCCGGCACGGCGTCGATCGCCAGCCGGGTGTAGTTGTAGACCCCGATGGCGGCGACGCCCAGGGTGACGAAAATGACGAGCCATCGTTGCTCGATGGCGAAGCGGATCAGGCGTTCGAACATGTCTGGATGCTCCGGCTCAGTGCGCGTGGCTGGCGCTGGCCTTGCCCTGCTCGGCCTTCAGCACGAAGGCGTTGCGCGCGACGTAGCGGGCGCCGGCGGCCAGGCCCGACAGCACTTCGACCTGTTCGCCGGCGGTACGGCCGAGCTTGACCCGCTGCGCCAGGAAGCCCCCTGGCGTTTCGACGTACACCACCGGTTCGTTCTCGACGGTCTGGACCGCGTCGGCCGCCACCACCAGCGGCGCGTCGGCGCTGCTGGTAACCACGTTGACCGAGACGAACAGGCCCGGCCGCCACGCCATGTCGGGGTTGTCGAGGGTGACGCGGGCCGTGGCCGTGCGGGTCTGCTGGCCCAGCAGCGAGCCGATGTACGACACCTTGCCCCGGGCCTGGCCGGAGAAGGCCGCCGAGGCGACGCTGGCGGCTTCGCCGACGCGCACGTCCTGCAGGTCCTTGGGCGCGATCACGAACTCGGCCCAGACCGTGCGCAGGTCCGACAGCGTGAAGATGCTGGCGGTGTCGGGCAGGGCCTCGCCCAGGGCGATGTGTTTCTCGACCACCACGCCGTCGAACGGCGCGCGGATCTCCAGCCGGCTCAGGTCCCTGGACTGTGGCGGCGCGCCGATGGCGGCGAGTTTCTGCGCGGCGTTCTGCACGGCGATCTGGGCCTCCTGCAGCGCGGTGCGCGCCTGCTGGTAGTCCTGTTCGGCCGAGACCTTCTCGCGCCACAGCTTGAGTTCGCGCTGGTGGGTGGCGGCGGCGAGGTCGCGGCGCTTGCTGGCGGCCAGCCATTCGCTGCGCAGTTCCGACAACGCGGTGCTCGACAGCGCCGCCAGCAGGTCGCCTTGTTTGACCTGCTGGCCCAGGTCCGCCGACACCTCCTGCACCACGCCGGCCAGGCGCGGCACCACGTGCGCGGTGCGGTCGGCGTTGAACTTGATCTCGCCGGGGAATTGCGAAGCGGTCTCCAGCCGCGCGGGGCCGGCCGTTTCGATGCCGAGGCCGGCGGCCTTGATCTGTTCGGCGCTCAGCGTGATCTTGTCTTCGTCATGATCGGCCGGGGCGTCGGCCTGGCCGGCCTTGCCAGCGGGCGCGGCCTCGGCGGCGGCATGGCTGTGTCCGTTGCCGGCGGCGTCGGCCAGGGCCGGGCGCGGCAGGGCCAGCGCCAGCAGGCAGGCGGCGGACAGGGCGGCGGCCAGCGCCGGGCGGGAGAAGGCGGAAAGCGCGGTGTGCATGGTCATGGCAGTGGTGGGGTTCAACGTCCGAGAATGCGATCGATGTCCGCGGCGGCCTGATAGGCGCTGGCCAGGACATTCAGGTAGCCGATGTTTCCTTGCGACAGGGTGCGTTGCGCGTCCAGCACTTCCAGGAAACTGACCTTGCCGGCCTCGAAGCCCTTGCGGGCGCTGTCGTAGGCTTCGGTGGCGCCGGGCAGCACGGTGGCGCGGTACTCGCGCACCGAATTGGCGGCCAGGTCGAACTGCGATACGGATTGCAGCAGGTCGGCGGTCAGGCGCGACTCCAGCTCGCGGTACAGGTCCTGCGCCTTGTACGACTGCATCGTGGCCGAGTAAACATTGCCCTGGTTGCGGTCGAACAGCGGCAGCGGAATCGCGACGCCGAACTGGGCCTTGTTGCGGCCCTGCTCGTTGTCGCGCGCGACGCCGGCGCTCAGGGTGATGTCGGGGTAGCGCTTGCTTTTCTCGACCTCCAGCTGCGCCCGGCCCAACTCGACCGACAGGCGGCCGGCTTCCATGCGCGGAGAGGTGGCCAGCGCGCCGCGCAGATCGTCGATGGCCTCGCGTCGCGGCAGGGTGCCCAGGTCGGCGCCGACTCGCGTGAAATCGGGCTGCGGCGCGCCCCACAGTTGTCCGAGCGCGCGGCGCGCGGCCTCCAGCGCGCTGTCGGCGGCGCGCGCCTCGATGCGTGCATTGGCCAGCTCGACGCGGGCCTTGCTGCCTTCCAGCGGCGGCGCCTTGCCGGCCGCCACGCGCCGCTCGGCCAGGCGCAGGGCGTTCTGCGCGATCTCCACGGTGCCCTGCGACACCCGCACGGTCTCCTGCGCCACGGCCACGTCGAAGAAGGCGGCGATGACGGCGGCGCGCAGGTCGGCGCGCGCGCTCGACAGGTCGCGCTGGGCGATGTCGCGCGCCAGGCCCGCGGCCTTGACGCGCGCGGCGCGCTTGCCGCCCAGCTCCACCGGCATGCTCAGCGTGGTGGTGGTGGTGCGCGTGGCGCGGCGGTTGTCGTCGATGCCGACCTCGATGGCGGGATTCGGGATGACGCCGGCCTGGGTCAGCTGGCCTTCGCTGGCCGCGGCCTCGTTGCGCGCCGCCGCCAGCAGCGGGCTGCGTTCATAAGCGGTGGCCAGGGCCTGTTCCAGGGTCAGCGGCTGGGCGACTGGCGCTGGGCGAAGCGGGACGGCGGGACGGTCGGGGCCGGGCTGGGCCCAGGCCGGGGCGAGGCACAGGGCGGCCGCCAGGGCGAGCGGTATCGGGGATAAACGCATGAGGTCAACCAAGGGAGGGCGCCACGGACTCGGGCTGAGGCAGGCATTGGTGGGCACTCTATCCAACGGGCCTCGTCAGATCCCCGACAGAAAAATGACATTTCCGTAAGGTTCGCGCGCCTTACGAATTCGTAATCGGCGTGTTGGCGAATTGACGCGGTCGCGTCCGTAAAGTGTCTTCACCGCTTGGGGTCTGTCAGCCCCGCAAGCGTGCAGGCTCGGCATCCCAGCCGCCCCGGCAAGTCAACGGAACTAGGAGATATTCATGAAGCAACGCATCGTCGCCACCCTCGCCCTGTGCGGCGCCCTGGCCGTGCCGGCCCTGGCCAGCGCCAACAGCACCTGGCACCAGACCGATACCGAGATCGGCTACAGCATCGCGCCGGGCCACGCCACGGCCGGCAAGACCGGCGAGCAGGTCGCCGGCGAGCTGGCGGCCGCCAAGGCCGACAAGCGGCAGTGGTTCTTCACCTACTACAACCTGGGCAAGCCGGGCTGGGTCAAGCAGGGCACGTCGCGCACCCGCGCCGACGCGCTGGCGGAAGTCGAGGCGATGACGCCGGCCGAGCGCGCCCGCCTGGCGTCGATCTACACGCCGGGTTGACCGCGCCGCGCCCTTCCCATGCCGCCGGCGGGCCGGCCGTCACCGGCGGCTCGGCCGGCCTGGCTTTCGCCGTCCCGCGCTGCGGCGCCCGGACGGCGGGCGCCGCTTTTCGCCGCCGCGAACGTAGAATAGGTGGCACCGCGGGGTGGCACTGCGTCGTGGTTCGTCCCTTTCTCCATCCGGGGCCTCATGAAGATACTGGTCATTGAAGACGAAAAAAAACTCGCCGAGTACCTGCGCCGCGCGCTCACCGAGCACAGCTACGTGGTCGACGTGGCCATGGACGGCGTCAGCGGTCTGCACCTGGCGCGTGAAAGCCAGTACGACCTGGTGCTGCTGGACGTGATGCTGCCGGGCATGGACGGCTTTTCGGTGCTGCACGAGTTGCGCAAGACCGACCGGGTGCCCGTGCTGATGCTGACCGCCCGCGACAAGCTGGAAGACCGCGTGAAAGGCCTGCGCGACGGCGCCGACGATTACCTGGCCAAGCCGTTCGCGCTGTCCGAGTTGCTCGCGCGGGTATTGGCGCTGGGCCGCCGCAGCGGCCACAACGTGGCCGAGGCCGGCGGCCAGAACGTGTTGCGCATCGGCGACCTGGAGCTGGACCTGCTGCGCCGGCGCGCCTATCGGGCCGGCACCCGGCTGGACCTGACCGCCAAGGAATTCACGCTGCTGGCCCTGCTGATGCGCAAGCAGGGCGAGGTGCTGTCGCGGCTGGAGCTGGCCGAGCAGGTCTGGGACATCAACTTCAACAGCAACACCAATGTGGTCGAGGTGGCGGTGCGGCGCCTGCGCGGCAAGGTCGACGACCCGTTCGAGAAGAAGCTGCTGCACACCGTGCGCGGCATGGGCTACGTGCTGGAAGTGCGGGAAGACTGATGGCCGTCGCGCGGCCCCGTTCCTTGCGCCGCTGGCTCACGCGCTGGCTGGCGATCCTGACGTTCGCCGGCCTGGGGCTGGTGTGCGTGGCGGTGTATTGGGCCACCAACCGCAATCTCTCCATCCGCCAGGAAGCCCTGCTGGCGCAGAAGGTGGAAGTCATCAAGCACCTGGTCGAGGAAAACGCCGCCAAGGGCGACTCGGCCTCGCTGCGCCACAAGCTCGAGGATTTCTTCTACGGCCGTCCTGATTTCTCGCTGGCGCTGGAGATCGATGGCGCCAGGGTGGTGTACGGCGCGCCCGACGATGGCGATGCCGGGCATGACCGCCGTATCAGTTTCACTCTGCCGGTGCCGGGTTCGCCGGGCGGTTCGATGAACGCGGAGCTGGTGCTGGACATCACCTCCGACCTGCACCTGCGCGCGGCGCTGGCGTGGACGCTGCTGGGCTGCGCGCTGGCCGGCGCCATCGTGGTGTCGGCGATCGGCACGCGGCTGGTGCGGCGGGCGCTGGCGCCGGTCGACGAGCTGGGGCGGCAGGCCGCCAGGCTGTCGCCCGACCGCATCGGCGAGCGGCTGGACGAGAGTCACCAGGCCGAGGAGATCCGGCCGCTGGTGCATCAGTTCAACGCGGTCTTGCAGCGGCTGGAGCGCGCCTACGTGCAGATGGAAGGCTTCAATGCCGACGTGGCGCACGAGATGCGCACGCCGCTGGCGACCCTGATCGGCGAGACCGAGCTGGCGCTCAGCGCCAGGCGGCCCGAAGCGGTGCTGCGCGAGATCCTGGGGTCCAACCTGGAGGAACTGCAGCGGCTGTCCGGCATCGTCAACGACATGCTGTTCCTGTCGCAGGCCGATCGCGGCGCCCGCGCCCGCGGCAGCTGGACGCCGAGCCTGGCGCAGGTGGTGAGCGAGATCGCCGACTACCACGAGGCCGAGGCGATGGACGCGGGCGTGTCGTTCGCCGTGTCCGGCGAGGCGGCGGCGCAGGTGGACCGCCCGCTGTTGCAGCGCGCCGTGTCCAACCTGGTGTCCAACGCCGTGCGTTACGCCCATCGCGGCACGCGCATCGACCTGCTGATCGACCGCGGCGAGCAGGGCGTGCGCATCGCGGTGCGCAACCATGGCGAGCCGATCGGCCAGGAACACCTGCCGCGGCTGTTCTACCGCTTCTACCGCATGGACGCGGCGCGGCCGTTCGACGCCAATCACCATGGCCTGGGACTGGCCATCGTCGCCGCCATCGCGCGCATGCATGGCGGGCGTCCGTTCGCCTGCTCCGAGGGCGGCGTCACCACCATCGGCTTCTGGATCGCCGGCGGCCACATTACAGAAAACTAATCTGCCTGTTCGCGTCCTGTCGCGTCGCGCTTCCTAGACTGTTCCTGTTCATCGGCCGCGCCCATCGGCGGCGCGGGGTGGGCGCCAGGGAGCAGCGATGCAGCGATGGAAACAGGCGGCCGGTTGCGTCGCGGTGGCGGCGGGGCTGATGGCCGGATCGCAGGCGTCGGCGGCCCAGCCGGCGAGCGCCGGCGACGCGCCGGCGGCGGCGAACAGGGCGTGCGATCTGCCGGATTTCGTGCGCGACGCCTTCGAGCGCCGGCAGGCGCAGGGACCGCTCACGCGCGCCGAGGTGCGCGCGCAGGTCGAGGTGTGGCGCGCCTCGGGCATGTCGCAGCTGTCGCGCGCGCGGCCCCTGCCGGACGTCTACAGCGAGCGCTACCGCCAGCATTACGCGACCTATGTGCGGATGCGCAACGGCCCCGAGTACGCCGCCGCCCTGTGCCAGGCGCTACAGGAGGATTGAGGGCGGGCGATGAAGATCCTGTACACCAACTTCCACCTGGGTGACGGCGGCGGCCACACCACCTACGTCATGTCGCTGGCGCGTGCGCTGGCCGCGCGCGCGGACGTCACGGTCGCCGCGCCGCGCGGCAGCCGACTGCTTGACGAAGCGGCCGCCCTGCCCGGCGTGCGCACGGTCGCGCTGCAGTTCAAGGGCGCGCCGGCGCGGCAATGGCGCGCCTTGCGCCAGTTGCGCGCGCTGTTGCGGGCCGAGGCGTTCGACGTGATCCACGTCAACGGCTCGGCGGACCATCGCCTGTGCATGCTGGCGGCCGCCGGCCTGGGGCCGCCGCGGCCGTTCATCGTCTACACCCAGCACAATGGCCGTCATCCCCGCAGCCTGGGCGCGCGGCTGCGCGCCATGCTGGCGACCGATCGCGTCATCTGCGTCAGCCAGCACACCTTCGATGGCATGGGCCGGTCGGCCTTCCGCCCGCAGGACCTGCGGCTGGTGCGCAACGGCGTCGACACGGCGCGCTACCGCCCGGCGGCGCCTGGCGAGGCCGCCCGGGCGCGTGAGCAATTGCTGCCGCCGGCGTTGCGCGAGCGCCTGGTGGTTGGCAGCCACGCCGGCACGGCCAGCCACAAGAACTGGCTGGACATGGTGGCGGCCGTGGCCTTGCTGCCGCCGGCGCAGCGCGAACAGATCGCGGTGCTGATCGCCGGCCTGCCGCCCTCGGCCGCCGAGCTGCGACGGGTTGAGGCGCTGGGCATGGCCGGCGCGGTGGTGTTCACGGGCCTGCTGCGCGACGTGCGGCCGCTGCTGGCGGCGATGGACGTGGGCTTCGTGCTGTCGTCGCGGCTGGAGACGATTTCCTTTGCCTGCCGCGAGATGATGGCGGCGGGCAGGCCCGTCATCGTCAGCGACACCGGCGGCCTGGCCGAGAACGTCATGGAAGGCGGCAACGGCTGGATCGTGCCGGTGTCGGCGCCGCCGCGGGTGGCGGAGACGCTGGCCGATATCCTGGAGAACCGCATCCTGCTCGACTGGATGGCGGCTGCCGCGCGGCGCCGGGCGGTGCGGGATTTTTCGCTGGAGGCATTCGTGCGCGGTACCGAGCGGATCTATGACGAAGCCAGCCAGCCGCGTTCGCTCACTCGCTGTAAGTCTTGGTGCTGTACTGGCTGATCGGCAGCAGGTTCAGCACCGGCAGGCCGGACACGGGGTCCCTGGCCTGCTTGTCGATGTAGGCCTGCAGGACATCCGCATCGAGCACGCCGATGTCCTGGCGCCGCGCGGCCGGCACCTTGGCGAGGGTCTTGTAGCCGTCGCCGCCGTTGGCGTTGAAGCTCAGGACGAACAGCTTATAGGTGCGGTCCGGGTCCAGCGGCAGCCAGTTGCCGCTGGCGTTGTCGCGCACCTCGATGTTCGACACGCGGCTGCCTTCGGCCTGCGCGGCGTTCACGTCCCAGCGCAAGCCGCCCGCATAGGGGTACGGGCCGGTCGAGCCACCGGGGCCGTAGACCGCCTGCATGCCATCCTCCAGCATGCGCTTGACCTCGGCGCCGCTGAGCTCGAGCCGCCATAGCGGGCTGCCGAACGGCACCACTTCGACGACCTTGGCCGCCGTCACCGGGCCCAGCAGCGGCACGCGCACGCCGCCGCCGCTTTGCAGCGAGATGTCGGCGCCGCCATAGCGGGCATTGGCGATCTCCAGGTAGGCCTGCGCGACCCACTGCTGGATGTCGCCGCCGTGCCGGTCGACGTTGCCCAGGGTATTGCAGGCGACGCTGGAGCGGCCATAGTCGCGCGAACCCGGACCGCCCGGCACGCGCCGCGAGCACAGTTCGCGCGGCACCGTCGCCACCACGCTCGCGCTGAAGGCGTCACCCCGGGCCTTGAAGGGCCGCAAGGCCTCCGTGGCGAGCGGGTCGGGCGCCTGCACCCGCAGGAAGCCGCTGGCGGCGATGTCGGCCAGCAGGGCGGCCCGGTCGACGGGGCTGGGGGCCGCGCCGGCGATCGTGAAGGCATCGCCCAGCAGCACATGCGGGGTGCCGGAACAGGCGGTCACGTCGCCGTTGCCGTCGAAGCGGACCTTCAGCTCGCCCACCACCTGCGAATATTCCCAGGCCTGCACCAGGCAGACGCGCTTGCCGTCCCTGTCACGCAGTTCGGCGGGATACGGGCCGGCGGGCGCGCCGACGCCATAGGTCGACAGCGCCTGGGGGCCCAACAGTGTGTGCGAATCGCCGCCGACCACCACGTCCACGCCGCTCAGCCGCGGAATGATCCGCCGGTCGTAGTCATAGCCGATATGGCTGACCAGGACGATCTTGTTGACGCCCTGGCCGCGCAGCGCGTCGATCTGCCGCTGCGCGGCGGTGGTCTCGTCGGAGAATCGCGTGCCGGGGTCGGGGCTGGACGACTGCCGGGTCTTGTTGGCGATGGTCAGGCCGATCAGGCCGATGGGCTGGCCGGCGCGTTGCAGCACCACCGACGGCAGCACCATGCCGGGCGCGCGCGCGGGGTTCAGGACGGAATCGGCGCCGAAGGCGACGTTGGCGCTGAGCACGGGCGTCTGGCACCGGCCCGCGTGCAACTGCTCGATGAGGCGCCGCAGGCCGCGGTCGCCCAGGTCGAATTCGTGGTTGCCGAGCGCCATGGCGTCGAAGCAGACCGTATTCATCAACGCGGTGTCGGCCTGCCCCGGTTCGCCGGCGCGGTTGAAGTACATGGTGCCGGTGGTGGCGTCGCCGGCATGCAGCATCAGCACGTTGGGCGATTGCGCGGCCAGCGCCTTGAAGGCGGCGGCCACCCGCGGGAAGCCGCCGATCTGTGCGCCGACGGTGACGCGTGCGCCGGCGGCGTTGCGCAGTTGCAGGTTCCCGGGACGCGCGTCCAGGTTGGAATGATGATCGTTGATGTGCAGGATCGTCAGTTCCATGGGCCGGCCCGCGGGCGCGCCGCCCGCGGAACCGCCGCAGGCGGCCAGCAGCGCCAGCAGGCTCGAGGCCGCCATGCCGGCGGGGATTCTCCATGGGGTCATTCGCGCGCGTCCGGGTGCCATCATGGGCAACATGGTCGCGGGCCAAGGCTACGGGCAGATGAACGCCGGGCCTGGCCGGGCGCCGTTACAAACGCCACGGGCCCGACGCTCGCGCGCCGGGCCCGTGGCCGTGGCAGTCGTGCGTGATCAGTAATGGATCACGGTGCGGATCGACTTGCCTTCATGCATCAGGTCGAAGGCCTCGTTGATGCGGTCCAGCGGCAGCGTGTGGGTCACGAACGGATCCAGGTCGATCTTGCCGCTCATCGCGTCCTCGACCATGCCGGGCAGCTGGGTTCGGCCCTTGACGCCGCCGAAGGCCGAACCGCGCCACACGCGGCCGGTGACCAGCTGGAACGGACGCGTGCTGATTTCCTGGCCGGCGCCGGCCACGCCGATGATGATGCTCTCGCCCCAACCCTTGTGGCAGCATTCGAGCGCGGCGCGCATCACGTGCACGTTGCCGATGCACTCGAATGAGAAGTCGACGCCGCCGTCGGTGAGCTCGACGATCACTTCCTGGATCGGTTTGTCGTAATCCTTGGGGTTGATGCAGTCGGTGGCGCCCATGGCGCTGGCCAGCACGAACTTGTTGGGGTTGGTGTCGACCGCGATGATGCGGCCGGCCTTGGCCTGCACCGCGCCCTGGATCACCGCCAGGCCGATGCCGCCCAGGCCGAATACGGCCACGGTGTCGCCTTCCTTGACCTTGGCGGTGTTGTGCACCGCGCCCAGGCCGGTGGTGACGCCGCAGCCCAGCAGGCAGACCTTCTCGTGCGGCGCGGCCGGGTTGATCTTGGCCAGCGAGATCTCGTTGACCACGGTGTATTCGCTGAAGGTCGAGCAGCCCATGTAGTGGTAGAGCGGCTTGCCCTCGTAGCTGAAGCGCGAGGTGCCGTCGGGCATCACGCCCTTGCCCTGGGTGGCGCGCACCTTCTGGCACAGGTTGGTCTTGCCCGACAGGCAGAACTTGCACTCGCGGCACTCGGCCGTGTAGAGCGGGATGACGTGGTCGCCCGGCTTGAGCGAGGTCACGCCTTCGCCGACCTCGACCACCACGCCGGCGCCTTCATGGCCCAGCACGGCGGGGAACAGGCCTTCAGGGTCGTCGCCGCTGAGGGTGAAGGCGTCGGTGTGACAGACGCCCGTGTGGGTGATCTGCACCAGCACTTCGCCGCGCTGCGGCGGCGCGACGTCGATTTCAACGATTTCCAGCGGCTTGCCGGGTCCGAATGCGACTGCTGCGCGTGATTTCATAGCTTTGCTCCACGAGGTCGATGGCGTTATTTCAGATAGGAACGGACGATGCGCATGATCTGATCGATTTCCGCTTCGGGTTCGATCGTGGCGCCGGGCCGTCCGCCCTGGGCGGATTGGAGGAAGGTCTCCCGGAGGTGGCTTTCCAGCACTTCGGCCATCAGGCCGGTGGCCGCGCCGCGCAGGGCGGCCAGCTGTTGCAGCAGCGCGCCGCATTCCGTGCCTTCGTTGACGGCGCGCTCCAGCGCCAGCGCCTGGCCCTGGATGCGGCGCAGGCGCGTGGTGACGCGCTTTTTCTCTGCGGGGGAATGGGGCACGGCAGGCTCCGGTAGATACAGGGGGGGAGTATACGCAGCCAGGTCGTCCGCGTCCAGCGCGGGTCGCCTGTCTGTACATGTCTAGTGGCCCCCTATAATCGGTTTTCGTCCAACGGCACGACAACAGGATATTCCGTGGCTTCCAATCCGCCCAGCCTGCCGGCCCAGGCCAACACCCTGCCCGCGCCGCTTTACGCGCAACTCAAGCAGATGATCGCCCAGCAGATCCGCAGCGGCGCGTGGCCGGCGCATTACCGCGTGCCCTCGGAAAGCGAGCTGGTTCAGGAGCTCGGTTATTCCCGCATGACCATCAATCGCGCGCTGCGCGAGCTGACCGCCGAGGGCCTGCTGGTGCGCATGCAGGGCGTGGGTACGTTCGTGGCCCAGCCCAAGACGCGTTCGGCGCTGTTCTCGGTCAACAACATCGCCGACGAGATCGTGGCCCGCGGTCATCGCCACCACAGCCGCGTGGTGCGGCTGGTCGAGGAAGCGGCCGGCAGCGAACAGGCCATCGCGCTCGATATCCGCGAAGGCCAGCCGGTGTTCCATTCGCTCATCGTGCACTTCGAGGACGACGTGCCGATCCAGCTCGAAGACCGCTACGTCAACGTGCGGCTGGCGCCCGACTACCTGAAGCAGGACTTCACCCGGCACACGCCCTATGAATACCTGACGCGGGTGGCGCCGCTGACCGAGGGCGAGCACGTGGTCGAGGCCATCGTCGCCAAGCCGCGCGAATGCCAGCTGCTGCAGATCGAGCGCAACGAACCCTGCCTGCTGATCCGCCGGCGCACCTGGTCGGGCGAGCGCGCCGTGACCCTGGCGCGCCTGATCCACCCCGGCTCGCGCCATCGCCTGGAAGGAAAATTCTCCACATGACTTCGCCAGACGTGCGCCTGTACCGGGCACAGGACTATCCCCGCATGCCGTGGCGCAATGGCGGCGGCACCACCCAGGAGGTGGCGTGCAATGCCGGCGGCAGCAGCGCCGCGTTCACCTGGCGCCTGTCGATCGCCGACGTGGCGCAGGACGGCGGCTTTTCCGCGTTCAGCGGGTTGCAGCGCGTCATCACCGTGCTGGAAGGCGCGGGCATCGCGCTGACCGTCGACGGCCAGGCCCAGGCGCCGCTGCGGGCGCGCCAGGCCTATGCATTCTCGGGCGATGCGCGGGTCGATTGCCGGCTGCTCGATGGCCCCATCCGCGATTTCAACCTGATCTACTCGCCGCGCCATTACCACGCGCGGCTGCAATGGATCGGCGGCGTGCGCGACTGGACCTTCCACAGCGCGGCCAGCATCGTGCTGCTGTTGAACGCCGGCGATGCGCTCAGCGTGCGGCGCGACGGCCAGTCGCTGCCGGCGCCGGCGCGCTACGACTGCCTGCACGTGGACAGCGCGGCCGACGCCGGCGGCCTGGCGGAATACCGCCTGGAATCGGCCACGGCCCTCGACGCCTGCCTGATCGAGCTGCAGTCGCGCCAGGGCTGACGCCGCCGTGCGGCGCCCGCCAAGCGCGGCGTCGTACGGGAAATCCCCTATCCGGAAGGCATCCAATCAACTTGTATATACAAGCATAGGCATCCTATGATTCCGGCAACAGGCCGCGCATCGTCCCGCGCCGCGCCATCGATCATGGAGACTGCCTTGGAACAATCGAACCGATACCGCGACGTCGAGATCCGCGCGCCGCGCGGCAACCAGCTCACCGCCAAGAGCTGGCTGACCGAAGCGCCGCTGCGCATGCTGATGAACAACCTCGATCCGGACGTGGCCGAGAACCCCAAGGAACTGGTGGTCTACGGCGGCATCGGCCGCGCCGCGCGCGACTGGGACTGCTACGACAAGATCGTCGAGACGCTCAAGCGCCTGGAAGACGACGAAACCCTGCTGGTGCAGTCGGGCAAGCCGGTGGGCGTGTTCAAGACCCACGCCAACGCGCCGCGCGTGCTGATCGCCAACTCCAACCTGGTGCCGCACTGGGCCACCTGGGAACATTTCAACGAGCTCGACGCCAAGGGCCTGGCCATGTACGGCCAGATGACCGCCGGCAGCTGGATCTACATCGGCAGCCAGGGCATCGTGCAGGGCACCTACGAGACCTTCGTCGAGGCGGGCCGCCAGCACTACGGCGGCAAGCTGGCCGGCCGCTGGGTGCTGACCGCCGGCCTGGGCGGCATGGGCGGCGCGCAGCCGCTGGCGGCGACGCTGGCGGGCGCCTGCTCGCTGACGATCGAATGCCAGCAGGCCAGCATCGATTTCCGCCTGCGCACCCGCTATGTCGATGAACAGGCGGCCGACCTGGATGACGCGCTGGCCCGCATCGCCCGCTATACCCGGGAAGGCCGCGCGGTGTCGGTCGCGCTGTGCGGCAACGCCGCCGAGGTGCTGCCCGAACTGGTGCGGCGCGGCGTGCGTCCGGACATGGTGACCGACCAGACCAGCGCCCACGATCCGCTCAACGGCTACCTGCCGGCCGGCTGGACCTGGGCCGAATACCGCGAACGCGCCAAGCGCGAGCCGGCCGCCGTGGTCAAGGCCGCCAAGCAGTCGATGGCGGTGCACGTCGAAGCCATGCTGGCGTTCCAGCGGGAGGGCGTGCCGACGTTCGACTACGGCAACAACATCCGCCAGATGGCCAAAGAGGAAGGCGTCGCCAACGCCTTCGATTTCCCGGGCTTCGTGCCCGCCTACATCCGCCCGCTGTTCTGCCGCGGCGTCGGCCCGTTCCGCTGGGCCGCGCTGTCGGGCGATCCGCAGGACATCTACAAGACGGACGCCAAGGTCAAGGAACTGATCCCTGACGACGACCATCTGCATCGCTGGCTCGACATGGCGCGCGAGCGTATCCGCTTCCAGGGCCTGCCGGCGCGCATCTGCTGGGTTGGCCTGGGACAGCGCGCCAGGCTGGGCCTGGCGTTCAACGAGATGGTGCGCAGCGGCGAGCTGTCGGCGCCGGTAGTGATCGGCCGCGACCATCTGGATTCCGGCTCGGTCGCCAGCCCCAACCGCGAAACCGAGGCCATGCGCGATGGCTCCGACGCGGTGTCCGACTGGCCGCTGCTCAACGCCCTGCTGAACACGGCGGGCGGCGCCACCTGGGTGTCGCTGCATCATGGCGGCGGCGTCGGCATGGGCTTCTCGCAGCACGCCGGCATGGTCATCGTGTGCGACGGCACCGATGCCGCGGCCGAGCGTATCGCGCGCGTGCTGACCAACGACCCGGGCACCGGCGTGATGCGCCATGCCGACGCAGGCTATGACGCCGCGGTCGATTGCGCCCGCGAGCAGGGCCTGGATCTGCCCATGGTCAACGCCCGACGCTGATCCGGGGCCGGCGGCCACGGCACAACACCCGGGCGCCGCCGCGCGGCGCCCGCCAGGAGACAACGCATGGAGCAGGACAGCGGGTCGCACGACGGGGCGCTGATCGAGCGGCGCTCGATCGACTTCATTCCGGAAACCGAACGCCATGGCAGGCTCTACAGCCAGTTCACGCTGTGGCTGGGCGCCAATCTGCAGATCACCGCCATCGTCACCGGCGCGCTGGCGGTGGTGCTGGGCGGCGACGTGTTCTGGTCGCTGATCGGGCTGTTGCTCGGCCAGATCTTCGGCGGCGCCGTCATGGCGCTGCACGCGGCCCAGGGGCCCAAGCTGGGCCTGCCGCAGATGATTTCCAGCCGCGTGCAGTTCGGCGTCTACGGCGCGGCCATTCCGATCGTGCTGGTGTGCCTGATGTACCTGGGGTTCACGGCCACCGGCACCGTGCTGTCGGGGCAGGCCATCGGCCAGCTGCTGGGCGTCAGCGACAGCGCCGGCATCCTGTTGTTCGCCGCCGTCATCGTGCTGGTCACGGTGTTCGGCTACCGCATGATCCACCTCATCGGGCGGGTCGCCAGCGTGCTGGGGCTGATCGCGTTCGTCTACCTGTTCAGCCGCGTGATCGCGCTGGGCGACGTCGGCCAGTTGCTGCAGATCCGCCATTTCAGCTGGACCTCGTTCCTGCTGGCGGTGTCGCTGGCGGCCTCGTGGCAGATCGCCTATGGCCCGTACGTGGCGGATTACTCGCGTTACCTGCCCAGCCGCACCTCGTCGTTCAAGACCTTCCTGGCGGTGGGCCTGGGGTCGGTCGTGGGCGCGCAGATCGCCATGACCCTGGGCGTGCTGGCGGCCGCCATGGCGGCCGGGCAATTCGCCGGCCGCGAAGTAGCGTACATCGTCGGCCTGGGCGGCGCCGGCGCCACCGCGGCGCTGCTGTACTTCAGCATCGCCTTCGGCAAGGTCACCATCTCGACGTTGAACTCGTACGGCAGCTTCATGTGCATCGCCACCATCATCAGCGGCTTTCGCGGCCATGTGGAGATCTCGCGGCGCCAGCGGCTGGTGTTCGTGCTGCTGATCGTCGGCGCGGCCACCTGCGTGGCGCTGGTGGGCCAGCATTCGTTCCTGAACGCGTTCAAGTCGTTCATCCTGTTCCTGCTGGCCTTTTTCACGCCCTGGAGCGCCGTCAACCTGGTGGACTACTACTTCATCAACCGCGAGCGCTACGATGTGGCGGCACTGTCGGATCCGGACGGCCGCTATGGCCGCTGGAACTGGCCCGGCATCCTGGTGTACGTGTTCGGGGTGCTGGTGCAGATGCCCTTCATCTCGACCAAGCTCTATACCGGCCCGATGGTCGCGCGCCTGGGGGGCGTGGACATCTCGTGGATCATCGGCCTGATCGTGCCCGGCCTGCTCTATTACGTGTTCGCCCGCCGCGGGCAGGCGCCCGCGCCCCGCCCGGCCCGGCGCGGACACGACATCGCATGACATCGAATATCCGTCCTGGAGAATAAGAAATGGATCTGCACCTGAACCCCGGCCACCTGACCCTGGCGCAACTGCGCCAGGTGTACCAGCACGCGGGCCGCGTGACGCTGGACCCGGCCGCCTACGGCCCGATCGACGCCAGCGTCGCCTGCGTCGAGCGCATCATCGCCGAGGGCCGCACCGCCTACGGCATCAACACCGGCTTCGGCCTGCTGGCTTCCACCAAGATCGCGCGCGAGGACCTGCAGGCATTGCAGAGCTCGCTGGTGCTGTCGCATGCGGCCGGCGTGGGCGAGCCGCTGGACGACGCCATGGTGCGGCTCATCATGGTGCTCAAGATCAACAGCCTGGCGCGCGGCCGCTCGGGCATCCGCCGCCAGGTCATCGACAGCCTGATCGCGCTGGTCAATGCCGGCGTCTATCCGCACATCCCGCTCAAGGGTTCGGTGGGCGCCTCGGGCGACCTGGCGCCGCTGGCCCACATGTCGCTGCTGTTGCTGGGCGAAAGCCGCGCGCGTTGCGACGGCGAGTGGCTGCCGGCCAAGGCTGCGCTGGCCCGCGCCGGCCTGGAGCCGCTGACGCTGGCGGCCAAGGAAGGCCTGGCCCTGCTGAACGGCACCCAGGTGTCGACGGCCTATGCGCTGCGCGGCCTGTTCGAGACCGAGGACCTGCTGGCCGCCGGCCTGGTCTGCGGCAGCCTGAGCGTGGAAGCGATGCTCGGGTCGCGCGTGCCGTTCGATGCCCGCATCCACGAGGCGCGCGGCCAGCCCGGCCAGATCGACGTGGCCGCCGTCTATCGCGACCTGCTGACCGAAGACAGCGAGGTCGGCCATTCGCACGTCGATTGCGACAAGGTCCAGGACCCCTACTCGCTGCGCTGCCAGCCACAGGTGATGGGCGCCTGCCTGACGCAGGTCCGCCATGTGGCGCAGGTGCTGGGGATCGAGGCCAACGCCGTGTCCGACAACCCGCTGGTGTTCGCCGAACAGGGCGACGTGCTGTCGGGCGGCAACTTCCACGCCGAGCCGGTGGCGCTGGTGGCCGACAACCTGGCCCTGGCGCTGGCCGAGATCGGCGCGCTGTCCGAACGCCGCATCTCGCTGATGATGGACAAGCACATGTCGCAACTGCCGCCGTTCCTGGTGAGCAACGGCGGCGTCAATTCGGGCTTCATGATCGCGCAGGTCACGGCGGCCGCGCTGGCCAGCGACAACAAGGCGCTGGCGCATCCGGCCAGCGTCGACAGCCTGCCGACCTCGGCCAACCAGGAAGACCACGTGTCGATGGCGCCCAACGCCGGCAAGCGGCTCTGGCCGATGGCCGACAACGTGCGCGACATCCTGGCGATCGAATGGCTGGGCGCCTGCCAGGGGCTGGACTTTCGCGCCGGGCTGAAGACCTCGCCCAAGCTGGAGCGCGCGCGCGGCCTGCTGCGCGAGAAGGTCGCGCACTACGAGAAGGACCGCTTCTTCGCGCCCGACATCGAGGCCGCCAGCCAATTGATCGCCGGCCGCCACCTGAACGCGCTGGTGCCGGCGGGCCTGCTGCCCAGCCTGTGAGCGCGGCCATGATGACGGGAGCGAGCCCATGAAACAGATCTGGCGCCACTGCCACGTGGCGACGATGGCCGGCGGCGAATACGCCGCCATCGAACGGGCCGCGCTGGTGACGCGCGGCCAGCATATCGAATGGGTCGGCCCGGAAGCCGACCTGCCGCGCGGCGACGAGGCGGCCGAACATGACCTGGGCGGCGCCTGGGTGACGCCCGGGCTGATCGACTGCCACACCCACCTGGTGTTCGGCGGCGACCGCAGCCAGGAGTTCGAGCAGCGCCTGCAGGGCGTGGACTACGCGGTGATCGCGGCCCAGGGCGGCGGCATCGCCAGCACGGTGCGCGCCACCCGCGCCGCCACCGAGCAGGCGCTGTACGCCAGCGCGCGGCGGCGCGCGCTGCACCTGCTGCGGGACGGCGTGACCACGCTGGAGATCAAGTCCGGCTACGGCCTGGACCTGCCCAACGAACGCAAGATGCTGCGGGTGGCGCGCCACCTCGGGCAGACGCTGCCGCTGACCGTGCGCGCCACCTGCCTGGCGGCGCACGCCCTGCCGCCGGAATTCGCGGGCCGCGGCGACGACTATATCGACGAGGTCGTGCGGCGCATGTTGCCGGTGCTGGCGGCCGAGGGCCTGGTGGACGCGGTGGACGCGTTCTGCGAGCACCTGGCCTTCTCGCCCGCGCAGGTCGAGCGTGTCTTCCAGGCCGCGGCCCAGCTGGGCCTGCCGGTCAAGCTGCATGCCGAGCAGTTGTCATCGCTGCACGGCGCCAGCCTGGCCGCGCGCTATGGCGCGCTGTCGGCGGATCACCTGGAGTACCTGACCGAGGCCGACGTGCGCGCCATGGCCGCGGCCGGCACGGTGGCGGTGCTGCTGCCGGGCGCGTTCTACGCCCTGCGCGAAACGCAGCTGCCGCCGATCGACCTGTTGCGGCGCCACGGCGTGCCCATCGCGATCTCCAGCGACCTGAATCCGGGCACCTCGCCCGCGTTGTCGCTGCGGCTGATGCTGAGCATGGCGTGCACCCTGTTCCGCCTGACGCCGCAGGAGGCGCTGGCCGGCGCCACGGTCCATGCGGCGCGCGCGCTCGGGCTGCAGGCCAGCCACGGCGTGCTGGCGCCCGGCATGGTCGCCGACTTCGTGGCGTGGGACATCGCGCATCCCGCCGAGCTGGCGTACTGGATCGGCGGCGAACTGCCCAAGCGGGTCATCCGCCACGGCCAGGCCGCCTGCGCGACCACGCTGGACTGACGGGGGCGCCGGCCGGCGCCCCGCGCGGCGATCAGGCCGACAGCGCCAGGCGTTCGCGCATCGGCAAGGCCTGCGGCGCGTATTCCTGCTGGCCGGCCGGCAGCCGGAAGGTGCTGACCGATTGCTGCAAACGTTGCGCCTGCGATTCCAGCGAGGCCGCCGCGGCGGCGGCCTGTTCGACCAGCGCGGCGTTCTGCTGCGTCACCTGATCCATCTGCGTGACGGCGGTGTTGACCTGGTCGATGCCGGTCACCTGTTCACGCGAGGCGCTGGCGATGTCGCCGACCAGCGTGGTCAGCCGCTCGATCGCCGCCTGGATTTCCTCCATGGTGCGGCCGGCGGTCTCGACCTGGACCGCGCCGGCCTGCACCGTCGCGCCCGAGGCGCCCAGCAACTGCTTGATTTCCTTGGCGGCGCTGGCGCTGCGTTGCGCCAGCGAGCGCACTTCGCCGGCCACCACCGCGAAGCCCTTGCCTTGCTCGCCGGCGCGCGCGGCCTCGACCGCGGCGTTCAGCGCCAGGATGTTGGTCTGGAAGGCGATGCCGTCGATTACGCCGACGATGTCCTCGATGCGGCCCGAGTCCTGCGCGATCTCGCGCATGGTGGCGACCGCGCTCTGCACCGCGGCCCCGCCGCGACGGGCCACTTCCGAGGCCTCGGCGGCCATGGCGTTGGCCTGGCGCGCGTTGTCGGCGTTGCTGGTGACGGTGGACAGCAGCTCTTCCATGCTGGCCGCGGTTTCCTCGAGCGAGGCGGCCTGTTGCTCGGTGCGGCTGGACAGGTCCTGGTTGCCGGCGGCGATCTCGCTGGAGCCGGTGTTGATCTCGGCCACGCCGTCGCGCACCGAATGCACGGTCTGCACCAGGCTGGCCTGCATTTCCTGCAGGTAGGGGATCAACTGGCCGACGCAGTTATTGCCGTAGGTGGCGATGGGCGCGGTCAGATCGCCCGAGGCGATGTGCTGGAAGTGCCGCTTGACCACGTTCAGGGGCCGCTGCATGAAGAGCACGACATAGCGGTCGCCCAGCACCAGCAGCAGCAGGCTGATGCCGAGTACGATGCCGATGCCCGTGAAGGCCTCGTGGCGTTCGGTCGTTGAGCGGGCGATCAGGTTTTCCTGGCGCTGCTTGGCGTAGGCCTGGTAGTTCTCGATGCTCTTGCCGAAGGCGCGGCTGGCGGTGACGACCGGCCCCGAGGCGTGGGCGCGCGCCTTCTCGATATCGTCCTGCGCCAGGAAATTGCGCTGCACCGCGATGCCGCCATTGACCAGCGCGTCGAAGTCGTTGCGCAGCGGGTCGAGGATCGACGCGGGGGTATCGTTCTGGGCCGATTCCAGGAACGCCTGTTGGCTCTTGCGGGCTTCCTGCAGCGCCGCGTCGATCGCGCGGCCTTCTTCGGCCGCCGGCGCGGCCAGGCCGTCGCGGGCGTATTCCAGCTGGCGGGCAAGCCGCAGGCGGGCCCGCATGATCTGGTCGTTGACGAGGGACAGCGAGGAAACTTCGTTCAGCAGATCGTTGCTGGCTTCGAGGGCGTCGCCGGCGTGGCGCAGGCCGTTGACGCTGATGGTCGCCTGGCCGGCGAACAGGACGCTGATCATGAGCAGCGTGCCCAGGATCATGCGGCGGATGGTGATGTCTTTCAGGAACTGTGTCATACGCGTCGTTCTAGGGTGTAGAGGAGACTGCTACACCCCGGACAACGGCCCGGCCCCATTGATATTTAGCGCATGTTGCACATCTTACGTATGTGTCGGCCGGGCAGAGATATATAACGACATTAACTGTAATAAAAGTGTCTTTTCAGCGTGCGGCGGGCGCTTCGGCCGGTTCGATCGCGCCAAAGCGCAGCCGCGCGAAGCTCGCCAGGCTGGCCAGCGCGGCGCACAAACCGCCCAGCCACAGCGCGATCACGGCGCCGTGGGTGGTCGACACGTTGAAGCAGGCGGCCACCAGCGCCGCGCCGGTGGCCTGGCCCAGCAGCCGCACCGTGCCGATCATGCCGCTGGCCCCGCCCGCGCGCGACGGCGGCGCCGAGGTCATGATGGCGCGCAGGTTGGGCGACTGGAAGAAGCCGAAGCCGGCGCCGCACAGCGCCATGCGCCACGAGATGTCCCACGCCGAAGGCGCGGCCGGCAGCACGGCCAGCGACGCCATGCCCAGGGCCAGCAGCGCCAGCCCCACGCCACCCAGCATGCCGGCCGGATAGCGGTCCGACATGCGCCCGGCGATGGGCGCCATGATCGCCACCACCACCGGCCATGGCGTGATGAGAAAACCGGTATGCACCTGGGTGTAGCCCAGCACCGTCTGGAACAGGAATGGCAGCGACACGAACGCCAGCGCCTGCGCCGCGAACGCGCACACGGCGGTGGCGGCGGACAGCGCGAACAGTGGCCGGCGCAACAGGTCCACCGCCAGGATCGGCGCGGGGTGGCCGGCCTGGCGCCGCATCAGCAGCCACAGGCTGGCCGCGGCCAGGCCCCATTCCAGCGTCACGCGCTGCCACGGCGCGCTGTGCGCCAGTTCGTTCGAGCCCAGCACGAACAACCCCAGCGTCATGGCGCACAGCGCCGCGGCCAGGCCGTCGAAGCCGTGCGGCGCGCGCGTGGTCAGCGGCAGGCCGCGCAGGCCCAGCGCCACCGCCAGCAGGCCGATCGGCACGTTGATCAGGAACAGCCAGTGCCACGATCCCAGCAGCAGGATGGTGGAGGCCGCGGTCGGCCCGGCCGCGAATGACAGGCCCACCACCATCGCGTTCAGGCCCATGCCGCGACCCAGCACCGGGGCCGGATAGATGAAGCGCAGCAGGGCCGCGTTCACGCTCATGACGCCGGCCGCGCCCAGCCCCTGCAGGATGCGGGCGGCGACCAGCACCGGCAGCGACGGCGCCAGGCCACAGGCCAGCGAGGCCAGCGTGAACACCACGATGCCGACCATGTAGACGCGGCGGTGTCCCAGGATCTCGCCCAGCGCCGCGGCCGGCAGCAGGCCCGCGACCATCGCCAGCTGGTAGCCGCTGATGACCCAGATGGAACCCGCGTCGCTGGCCTGCAGGTCGCGCGCGATGGTGGGCAGCGCGGTGTTGGCGATGGCGGTGTCGAGGCTGGCCATGCAGACCGCCAGCATGACGGCCAGCAACGCGCCCAGGCGTTCGGACGCCGGCAGGCCGCGGCCCGCCGGATGGATGGTGTTGCTTGAGAAGGAGAACATGGGGAGACGCGCGGCGAAACGCCGGGGCCGACGGCTGTGGGTGAGCGTTGATTCTAGTGCGACATGTCGATTCAACGCTTCGTCAGCCGGAGGCGCGCTGCCGGGCCGCGAACCGGATGCCGGCGGTGGTTGGAATGCCGGGCGCGGCAGGATTATCGACCGATGGCGATTAATGCGACCGGGTGGTCACCCCGGATCGGCGCCAGATAATCCGGAAATATTAATCGGGCGGCCCGGAATAATCGCTGATTCGGCTTGGCTTGTTACTAATTGAAATTACATAGAGTGCTGAATTACAACAATTTATCCGCTCCGGGATTAATCGTGTTTTCATAGAGACGAATTCAATTCGTTGGCTCCGATTCTTAATCCTGTTGGTGAGAAGTAGTAAGCGCGGGGTGTTGGAAATTAACGAGATTGTGCGAGGCCGGTTTATTAGTCATACGATGATTCTTCATGCAGGTCTGACAGTGCAGCAGTATTTCGTGGGGGTGATTCATGAAACGCTTGTCCTTGTGCGCGACGACTCTGACTTTGACGCTGGCAGTGGCCGGGGCATGGCCCGGCGCCGCGCGTGCCCAGACCACGGCCAACATGGCCGTGACGCTGACCATCACCGCGAATTGCACGATCGGCGCGAATAATCTCAATTTCGGCAGCCACGGTGTGCTCAATACCGCGCTGAACAACACCACCACGGTCAACGTGACCTGCACCAACACCACGCCCTATACGGTGGGCCTGAGCGTCGGCACCGGGACCGGTTCGACATTCGCCACCCGCTACATGCAGGGCACCACCACCGGCAATACCGCGTCCGTCGTGTCCTATCAGCTGTACCAGCCCGCGCCCAACCAGACCGTGGTGTGGGGCGACACCGGCACCGCGGACCGCGTGGGCGGCACGGGAAGCGGCTCGTCGCAGGCGCTGACGGTGAACGGCACGGTGCCCGCCCAGACCACGCCCGCGCCTGATACGTACTCGTCCACCGTCACCGCGACGGTGTACTTCTAGTGGCCCGCGCCTTCCGGATACTGGCCAGCGCGATATTGGCGGGAGGTATCAGCCTGGCGGCCCTGCCCGTCCAGGCCGCCACCTTGCAGATTTCTCCCGTGCTGGTGGACCTGGCGCCGCAACAGGGCGCCACCGGCATCCAGCTGCGCAACCCGGGCGCCACGCCGATCTACGGCCAGGTCCGCGTCTACGCCTGGGACCAGACGCAGGGCGAAGACGTACTGACGCCGACGCAGGACATCCAGGCCAGCCCGCCGATCATCCAGGTGCCGCCCAACGGCGAACAGCTGGTGCGTCTGGTGCGCGTCGGCAAGGAACTGGCGGCGCTGGAACAGAGCTACCGGCTGGTGATCGACGAAATTCCCGATCCGTCCACGCCGATGGTCAATGGCGTGGTGCTGCGCATGCGTTACTCCGTGCCCGTGTTCGTGGCCGGCGCCACGCCGGAGCCCGCGCCCGAGCTGGCCTGGCACCTGTCGCGGCAGGGCAAGGAATGGGTCCTGCGGCTCGACAACTCCGGCACCCGCTATGCGCAGGTGGCGTCGCTGCAACTGCTGTCCGGCGCCGACGCGCCGCTGGCGAAAGTGGACGGCCTGCTGGGATATGCCCTGGCCCGTCGCGAACGGCAGTGGCGCTTTCCCGCCAAACAAGATGCGGCCGGCCAGATCAGGATCCGGGCCCTGGTGAACGGGAGCAACGTCACCATCACGCCGCGAGTCGACTGACTGATTGCGTCCCGCGCCGCCCTGTCGGCGGCCGCGGGGTAAGAGAAGGCAGCCCATGGCAGTACGCGCGATCCGTGCTTGCGGGCGCTGCGCCTGCCGCCTCGCGCTCGTATTGTCCGGCGCGACGGCGGCGGCGGCGGATTTGCCCATCCAACTGGTGTCGTTCGGCAATATCGCCGAACGCGACGTCTATTTGGAGGTGAGTATCAACGGCGTGAACACCACGCAGCTGTTGCGTTTTCGCGATGCGCAGGGCCGGCTGTCCGCCAGCCCCGGCGCGCTGGGGTCCGTCGGGGTGGACGTGAGCAAGCTCGGCGCGCCGCGCGACAGCGAGATCCCGCTCGATGACATCGCCGGCTTGCGCTACACCTACAACGCCGCCATGCAGACGGTGAGCCTGGTGGTGCCAGACGCGCTGCGCCGGCCGTTCCAGGTGGACACGCGTGGCCTGTCGCAGACGCCGCCCGCGACCTCGGGCCGCGGCCTGATCGTGAACTACGAGGCCTACGCGCAGACCGATGCCTACAACAAGGTGTCGATGTACACCGAGCAGCGCTACTTCGATCCGCACGGCACGCTGAACAACACCGGCACCGCCTACCTGGGCGGGCGGGCCGACCGCTACATCCGCTATGACACCTACTGGACCCATTCCGACCAGGACACGCTGCGCACCCTGCGGGTCGGCGACACCATCACCTCGTCGCTGAACTGGTCGCGTTCGGTGCGCGTGGCCGGGATCCAGTGGGGCCGCAACTTCGCGCTGCGCCCGGACCTGGTGACGTTTCCGGTGTCGTCGCTGAGCGCCTCGTCGGTGGTGCCCTCTTCCGTGTCGCTGTACGTCAATGGCGTGCAGCAGTATTCCGGCAACGTGCCGGCCGGCCCGTTCGTGGTCAACCAGATTCCCGGTGTCACCGGCTCGGGCCAGGCCACGCTGGTCACGCGCGATGCGCTGGGCCGCAGCGTCAGCACGTCGGTGCCGCTCTACATCGACACGCGCATGCTGGCGGCCGGCCTGTCCAGCTACTCCATCGAGGTCGGCGTCGCGCGGCGCCAGTTCAGCGTGCGCTCGTTCGATTACGACAAGCGGCCCGCCGTCACGGCGTCGGGGCGCTATGGCCTGGACGATGCGCTGACCTTGGAAGGCCACACGGAAATTAGCGCCGGCGTCTACAACGTCGGCGCGGGCGCGCTCGTGCGGCTGGGGCAGGCGGGCGTGGTCAACGGCGCGTTGTCCGGCAGCGCCGGCCACTACAACGGCGGCCAGGTCAGCCTGGGTTATCAATACATCGAGCCAGCCTTCAGCCTCGAACTGCAGACCGTGCGTGCGCTGGGCAACTACGGCGACCTCGGCTCGCGCGAGGACGCGCCCGTGCCGCGGCAGACCGACCGGGTCACTTTCTCGCTGCCGCTGACCCAGTCGCAGAGCGTCGCGCTGAGCTATATCGGCTTTCGCATGCCGCAGGTGCCGGCCGCCAAGATCGGGTCGGCCTCGTACACCGCCAACCTGCACAGCCGCGTGTCGATGAACGTCAGCGCGTACAACGATTTCGCGCAGACCAATTCGCACGGGGTCTTTGTCGGCTTTTCCATCCTGCTGGGCGACAACACGCAGATCAACGCCTCGGTCGGCCGGCAAGGAGACCAGGACATCTATAGCGTCGGCGCGCAGCGCAATGTGGACTACGACGGCGGTTGGGGCTGGGGCGTGGAGAACGGCCGTAGTGGTGGCATGCAGTACAACCAGGGCAAGGTACAGTTCCTGGGCCGCTATGGCCAGCTGACCGCGCTGGGCCAGGACTACGGCGGCAAGAGCCAGGCGGCGTTGCAGGCCACCGGGGCGGTGGTGCTGATGGACGGTTCGCTGACGCCGTCGCGCCGCATCAACGACGGCTTCGCCCTGGTCAGCACCGATGGCACGCCGGATGTGGCGGTGCTGCACGAGAACCGCAAGCTGGGCCGCACCAACAGCGCCGGCCACCTGCTGGTGCCGGACCTGAATTCGTACCAGATCAACCGCCTGTCCATCGATCCGGACGAATTGCCGGTCGACATGAAACTGGAGTCGACCAAGGCGGTGGCGGTGCCGCAGGCGGGTTCCGGCGTGCTGGTCAAGTTCCAGTTGCAGCGTTATGCGGCGGCATCGGTCATCCTGCATATGCCGGATGGCTCGGTGTTGCCGGTGGGCGCGCGGGTGGCCCACGTCGAAAGCGGCAAGCAGTCGGTGGTGGGCTACGACGGCATCGCCTTTGTCGAAGACCTGCTGGCCGAGAATCACCTGCGCGTGAAAGGCAGCGGAGTGTCGTGCGTGGTGCAATTCCCGTACCGCCACGATCCGGCGCGTCCGCTGCCCACGTTGGGGCCGTTCATTTGTCAGCCCTTGAAGGAGCCTGGTCAATGAAATCCGCGGTGTTCGCCGTGGGCGCCCTGCTGGGGCTGGGCGTGGTCGCCGATGCGCAGGCCAGTTCGTGCTCGCTGGGGGCGGGAACGACGTCGACGATCAACTTCGGCACGGTCAATCCGCTGGTGTCCACCGATACCTTCGCGGATGCCAACAGCGTCGTCGTCAACTGCAATTTCACCGCGCTGGCGCTGGGGGCGCGGCTGTGTTTCTACATGGGCGTGGGCACCACCAGCCCCTCGACCGCGGCGCGGGCCATGGGCGCTGGCGCGTTCCGCATGAACTACAACCTTTACACGGACAGCGGCCATAGCCAGGTGTGGAGCACGGCCGGCACCACGGCGCCGACCTCGATACTGCTGACCGGCCCCGCGCTCGGGGGCAATGCGTCGGCGACGTTTTCCTACTACGCCAAGCTGCCGGGCGGCCAGAACACGGTCTCGACCGTCGGCAACGCCAATACGCTCTACAGCGAGACCTACACCACCACCGGCTACGTCGATATCGCGATCGGGCTGCTGGCCTCGTTGCTGGTGAACTGCCCGATCGCCGCGCCGACCGTGCGGCTGTCGATCCCGCTGACCGTGCAGGCCACGGTGCAGAAGAATTGCACGATCAACACCACCGACCTGGTGTTTCCGCCGCAAGGCCTGCTCACGCAGGCGGTCACCGGGAATGCGCAGGTCACGGTGCGATGCACCAACAACAATGCGTTTTCGGTGGCGCTTAATGGCGGGTCGGTGGCCAACAATGTGTCGGCGCGCAAGATGAAGCACGCGACGGCGGCCGATACGGTTGGCTATCAGCTGTACCAGGATGCGAACTACGCGACGGTATGGGGCGATGGCGTGACCGGCGGCGCCACGCTCAACCGCACGGGAACGGGCGCCAACCAGGTGTTCACGGTGTATGGACGGGTGCCCGTGCAGACCACGCCGCGCCCGGGCAGTTACAAGGACACCGTGCTGGTCACCATCACGTTCTGAGGCGCGCGCTCAGGCCGGGGGCGACGCGACGCGCGGCTTGACCGGCCAGAACAGCGTGGCCGGCCGTTGCCAGATGCGTTGACGCACCCCCAGCGCCAGCGCCTGGCGATCGCCGCGGCGCAGGTTGCGCGACCGCAACGCGACATTGAAGGCCAGCGCGAAGCTCACGCCCACGTTCAACAGGCCGGTCACCGCGGTGCCCGCCACCGCCATCCAGAAGGCATGCGTGTGCACCACGTTCCAACCCAGCGCGCCGATGGCCGAACCGATCTGGCCGGCGCTGAGCGTGACGTGGCGCACTTCGACGTGCGGGCCGAAGAAGCTGACGATGGCCGGCCCCAGGCCCAGCATCAGGCCGAGCGACACGTTGCCGGCGATGCCGGAGACATTGCGCTGCCAGAAGCCGGCCCAGCGCGCCGCGCCGCGTGCGCCGAACAGGTGGCGGATGCGGCGGTCGTAGGCCATGACGTCGTGCACGCGATGCAGGGCGAACCAGTTGTCCGCCCAGCCCGCGATCAGGCTGGACAGCCACAGCAGCACGCCGGTGGCGGCGGCATAGATCGGCGTCGGCCCCCAGAGGGAGAACGAGTCGAGCGTGGCCTGCGCCTTGGCGGCATCGATCAGGGGCCGTTGCAGCCAGTGCTGCGCCACCCACTGCACGGCCCAGGCCAGCGGGAACACCACCGCCAGGTTGCCCAGGATGGCCGCCGCGTTCGAGCGGATCATCGACAGGGTATCGTCCAGGAAGGCCTCGCGGCCCTCGGGGGTGTTGGCCTCGTCGAGCCGGTGCGCCAGGGCCGGGCCGGTCATGGCCGGCTGCTTGGTGGCCAGCGTGAAGTGGGCGAAATGGATCGCCAGGAATCCGCCGGCATAGTTGAGCGAGGCCAGCAGGCCTTCGATGAACTTGTCCAGGTGCAGCGAGACGATGAAGAACTTCAGGTAGACGGTCAGCACCATCACCAGGCCGCCGCCCGCCGACGCCTTCAGCATGGACAGGTATTCGGCGGTGTCGCGGGCGATGTAGTGCTCGCCGGTCTCGGCGGTGCGCTCCATGACGCGGCGCGCCAGTTGCGCGAACGACGACGCGGCCAGGTGGCGGATGCTGCTGCGCGCCTGGGTCGAGCGGACCAGTTCGGCGATCAGGTGGGCATACTTGCTGCGCTGGGTGGGGTCGACCCACACGCCCAGCAGCAGTTCGATGCGGGCCAGCCGCAGCTTCATGCGTTCGATCTGGAACACCACTTCGACCGATACCCCGTTCTGCTCCAGCTCGGCGTAGACCTCGCGGGTGGCGTCGCGGCAGCTGTCCAGCAGCGCCCGGAACACGTTCAGCCGCCTGCCGAAGACGTCGCGCGGCGTATCGGGGTTGCTGTCGCAGAGTTCGGCCGCGGCGGCGGCCAGCGCGAAGAACGGGCTTTCGCGTACCCGGCCGGGCAGCCGGCTGCGGATGTCCTGGCTCAGGCCGGTGGCGCGCACCTGGCTGGCCAATACCTGGATGCTGCCGGTCAGGGCATCGACCAGGTGTTGCGGCGGCGGCTCGGGCGCCATCGGGTCGGCGTGGGCGAGGCCGTCGCCGTGCCGCAGCAGCCGGCGCAGGCGGGCGCGGGTCTCTTCGTCCAGGGCTTCGATCCAGGCGGCGTCGTGCGCCTTGCGGAAGATCAGCGAGAACAGGCCGAACATGTCGCCGCGATTGGGCGGGGGCGGCAGCAACCGCGCCTGCGCCCGCTCCCAGAACTCGCCCCAGAAGCCGGGGTGCGAGGCCACGCCGGTATCGCACAGCAGCGAGGTGGGGTCGTTGTCGGTGATGAGCGAGCGCAGCGTGGCGGCCACCGGCGCGGCCAGCGCCGGGTTGTTCTCGAGCACCTGCAGCACGTAGCGCAGGCGGGCGTGTTGCGGATGGCGGCCGTCTTCCGCCGGGTCGCGCGCGGGCCGGTCGATCCAGCGGCACAGGTCGACCATCCAGAGGTTGCGCTGCGCCAGTGGCGCGTCCGGGTCGGCGCTCGACAGCAGGGTGTCGAGCTGCGGGCCGCCATGGCGCGCGGCACGCCATTTACGCCAGAGGGAAGTCGCCATGGTCGGACCTCGCGGGTCAGAGGGATTCGGGTTCCCGGCGCAGCGAGAAGCCCTGCGCCTCGTTCATCGCCAGATAGCTGACGTTGCGCGACACCACCGGCGGCTTGTCGCCGTCATGCAGCGCCAGCAGGCCGTCCAGCACCATCTTGTCGGCCAGCGTCATGCGGTCGATCATGCGCAGGTACTGCATCCAGCTTTCCACCAGGAACACTTCGCGCCAGACGCCTGCGCGCTCCAGGTCGCGGAACAGCTGCCATTGCTGCGCGCCGTTGCGCAGCCGCAGCAGGCGCAGGGGGCGCGCCGCGTCGATCAGGGCCGGCAGCTTTTCCTTGGGGATCAGGTATTCCACCGCCACCAGCACCGCGCCGTGCTGGGTGTTGAAGCCGGCGGCCGAGAGCGCCGGCTCGGTGGTGTCGGCGCGCGCCAGCGATTGCGTGTTGACCTGCTCCGGCAGCCGCGAGCGGTACAGCAGCGCGACGGTGATGGCCAGCATCACGCCCGCGGCCGACAGCGCGCCGGACACGCCCATGGTGCCGGCGAAGTGGCCCCACATGAACGAGCCCGCCGCCAGCCCGCCGAAGATCGCCGTCTGGTAAAGCGCCAGCGAGCGCGCCTTGACCCAGTCGGGCACCAGCATCTGCACCGTGGTGTTGTAGGTGGCGAGCACGCCGATCCAGCAGGCGCCGGACACCAGCAGCGCCGGAAACGCCAGCCACAGCGTGCTGGTCAGCCCCAGGATCAGCAGGCAGGCGGCCAGCAGCCCCGCCGCGACGGTCACCAGCCCGCTGGCGCCCCAGGCCGCCTGCAGCCGGCGCACCACGGCGCTGCCGAGGATGGCGCCGACGCCGAGCGCGCCCAGCATGTAGCCGTACAGCAGCGCGTTGCCGTCTTCCTGGGCGTAGGCCAGCAGCGGCAGCAGCGCCCACAGCGCGCTGGCCGACAGGCCGAAGGCGAATGCGCGCAACATCACCACCCGGGTCACGGTGGAATGCTGGGTGTAGCGCAGCGCGGCGACCACGCCCTCCAGCAGCCGTTCGGGCGGCAGCCGCCGCAGCGGCACATCGCGGCGCCAGCGCCAGATGGCCCAGATCAGGCCGCCGTAGCAGACGCAGTTCAGCAGGAACACGACGGGCGCGCCGGCGGCGCCCAGCAGCAGGCCGCCGATGGCCGGCCCCACCGCGCGCGCCACGTTGTAGTTGACGCTGTTGAGCAGCACCGCGCTGCCGATGTGCTCGCGCGGCACCTGTTCGCCCACCGCCGCCTGCCAGGCGGGCGTGACGATGGCGCTGCCGATGGCGATGCAGAAGACCGACACGATCAGGGTGATGGGGTGCAGCAGGCCGATGAATGCCAGCACGGTGATGAAGATGCCGCCGGCCAGCTCCAGCAGCATGCCGACCAGCATGACCTTGCGGCGGTCGTAGTTGTCGGCCAGCACGCCGGTCAGGATCGACAGCGCCACCAGCGGGAAGGCGGCGGCCACCTGGATCATCGCCACCATCAGCGGGCTGCTCTGCTCGGTGGTGATGACCCAGGCCGCGGCCACCGACTGCGCCCAGGTGCCCAGGTTGGCGAACAGGTTGGCGATCCAGATAATGCGGAACGCCGGGAAGGCGAAGGGGGATAGCGTGCTGACCCGCAGGACGGGTTTGGGGGCGGCGGCGGCCGCGCCCGGCGAGGTGGGGGGAAGATCGTTGTTGGCCGAGACGGGCTGGAGCATGGAAGCCTCTGTGATCACCCGGCGACGGCGGGCGGGGGCTGTCCAATGGTACGCCTATTGAGAGGCCGGGTTAAGGCAAGGCGCCGCGCGCCCCGGAGACGCGCGGCGCGCGGGACGCGCTCAGGGCTTGGCCGGGGCCGGGCCGGGGTAGGCCTGGTTCAGGTACTCGACGATCAGGGGCACCTGTTCGGCCGGAATCGGCGCGCCATAGGTGCCGACCATCTTCTTGACCTCGGCATCCCAGAAGCCCAGCGGCATGGGCGGCTGCGAAGACAGGTAATCGACCGAATGGCACATCAGGCACAGGGTGGCGCCCTGGGCGCCGGGGCCGGCGCCGGGATGCAGGGTGGCGGTTTCCTGGGGCAGCTGGATGTCCAGGGCGAACGCGGGCGCGACAGCGCCGGCGGCGGCCATGGCCAGGACAAGGCGGGCGAAGGGGATCATGGCGGGCTCCTGGCTCAGGCGGCGTCGACGCGCACGGTTTCGACCACGTTGCGCATGTAGCCGGCCGGATTCCACAGCGGTTCCAGCGGCTGGGTCTCGCCGGCCTGGTTGGTGGCGCGCACCTTGAGCGCGTAGCGGCCGGCCTGGGCCGGCGTGAAGTCGGCATGCCATTCGCGGAAGGAATAGCGTCCCAGGTCCTGGCCCAGCGTGGCGGCGCGCCAGGTTTTGCCGTCGTCGGCCGAGAACTGCACTTCGCGGATGCCGCGGCCGCCGTCGAAGGCGATGCCGCGCACCTGCACCCGCGCGCCCTTGGCGACGCGGGCGCCATCGGCCAGGCTGGTGATGAAGCTGCGCACGTTGTAGCGGCCGATGGGGCGGGTCTTCTCCGGCGCCTTGCCCGCGGGCGTACAGGCGCAGTCGTTGTCGGGGATGCGGTAGGCCTTCTGCATCCAGAAGCCGTCGAACTCCTTGTCCAGCACCGTGATGTCCGCCAGGTGCTTGACCCAGTAGGTGCCGTAATAGCCGGGCACCACCAGCCGCACGGGATAGCCGTTGAGCATCGGCAGGTCGGCGCCGTTCATGGCATAGGCCAGCATCACCTCGCCGTCCAGCGCATGGGCCGCGTCCAGCGCCTTGACGAATTCGGGCGTGCCCTGCAGCACCGGCCGGTCCAGCCCCTGGAACGTGACCTGGCGCGCGCCGGCCTGGATGCCGGCCTTCTCGAGCACGCGCTTGAGCGGAATGCCGAGCCAGCGGGCGTTGCCCATGGCGCCGTTGCCGAGCTGCCCGCCGCCCACGCGCGGCTCGAAGAAGCCGCGGCTGTTGCCGGAGCACTGGGTCACGGCCACCAGCTCGACCGGCTGGCCGAATTGCTGCTTCAGGTCCGCCAGCGACAGTTCCAGCGGCGTGCCCACCCGCCCGCCGATGCGCAGCCGGTAGGCGGCGGCGTCGATGGCGGTGGGGATGTTGCCCAGGTGGTAGCGCACGAAGAAGGCGTCGTTGGGCGTGATCACGCTGTCGTTGAAGACCGCGAATGGCGTTTCCAGCTGCGGCGGCCGCGAGGTCTGGCGGATCAGGGGGCGTTTCTGGGGGTAGGCGATCAGGTCGCGCTCGCCATTGGCGAACGGCAGGGTGACGGTGGCGGGGGCCGCCAGGCTGGTGAGGGCGTGGCCGGCCAGCGTGCCGGTCGCGCCCAGGGTACAGGCCTGGCGCAGGAAGCGCCTGCGCCCATCCGTATCGAATGCGCTCATGCATGTCTCCTTGTGTTTTTCTAGTACCCTCGCCTGCGGCGGGGCCGAATCAGGCTACGCCCGCCGGCCTGACAAATGCGTTAACAGTTGCGTCAGCCGTTCCAATAACCGCGTTTTCGGCGCCCTGGGCGCCTGACCTCCCGATGCGACTGACCTTCAACCCACCGGCATTCGTCGCCCTGCTTGCCGTGACCGTCGTGGAGGTGCTGATCGCCACCCTGGGCAAGCCCTACCCGCTGTTGCGCGGGTTCGTGGGCGACGTGGTGGCGGTGGGCTGGGCCTATCTGGTGTATCGCAGCTTCATCCGCGCCGGCGTGCTGCCGCTGGCGGTCGCGGCGCTGCTGACCGGCTACGCGGTCGAGTTCGGCCAGTACCTGGCGCGGCTGTTCGGCTGGCGCCTGGAGCAGCCGGTGCTGCGCATCCTGCTGGGCAGCGTGCCGGACTGGTGGGACGTGCTGGCCTACACGCTGGGATTCTTCCTGGTGCTGCTGCTGGCCGGGGTGCGGCGCCGGTGGCAGTCGGGCCGTCAATCGATCGGCTCCCGGGCCGCCGGGGCCTAGGCCATCGGGGCCGGCCGGGCGCGCGCAATGCGCCCCGGATGGATCGCGCCCGTCGTGATGGACTGGCGGGCGTCAGCCGACCTGGATGGCCGGCGTCCGCTCGTCGGCCTGGACCGACGGCGCGGCTTGCGGCCGCAGCCGGGCGTTGCGGAACGGCGCCAGGCATTCCGACCACGACGAGGGGAACAAGGGCGTGGCATGGCGCACGGCATCGCGGCCGGCGTAGTGGGCCAGCAGCTGCTGGCCGATGGGGGCGTCTCCCAGGGGATGGCGGGTGGTCATGGTATTTCCGTATTGCATTGAAAGTGTATTCATTGTACCAGTCGGCCGCCCATGCCGCCAACCCCGGTTGCCCGCGCCAAGTCCTTGATATCAGAGGGACCGTCCCTTTTATGAACGAATCGCAGCGGGAATACCCTAGTCGATCAAAATGGTAGACGGTATACAATGTTCATCATCGGTCGAAGACTTCGGCCGCCCCTCCCTCACCAGACCTGGAGCGCGTCATGGCTGAACTGATGAACCGAGATGAATTCCGTACCGCGTTGGAAAACGCAATCAAGGGCAAGAGCGCCAACGCCTCGCCGTTTTCGATCGCCTGGGCCGAAGGCAAGCTCAGCCGCGAGCACCTGTCGCGCTGGGCCGAGAACCACTACCACTACGTCGGCCCGTTCGCCGACTACCTGGGTTACCTGTACGCCCGCACGCCCGATACCTACACCGAGGCCAAGGATTTCCTGCTGGCCAACATGTACGAAGAGGAAATCGGCGGCGACCGCCATACCGACCTGCTGATCCGCTTCGCCGAGGCCTGCGGCACCACCCGCGCACGGGTCACCAATCCGGACAACATGTCGCCCACCACGCGGGCGCTGCAAAGCTGGTGCTACGCGGTGGCGATGCGCGAAGACCCGATCGTGGCCGTGGCCGGCCTGGTGGTGGGCCTGGAATCGCAGGTGCCGTCGATCTACCGCAAGCAGACGCCGACGCTGCGCGAGAAGTACGGCTTCACCGACGAGGAGGTCGAATTCTTCGACCTGCACATCGTGTCCGACGAGATCCATGGCGAGCGCGGCTACCAGATCGTGCTGGAGCATGCCAACACGGTGGAACTGCAGCAGCGTTGCCTGAAGATCTGCGAGATCGGCGCGCAGATGCGGCTGCTGTACACCACCGCGCTCTACACCGACTACGTGCAGCAGGAAATCGCCCTGCCCGAACTGGGCCTGGCGGCCTGAGCTTCCTGCCCGCCATCGCCGCCCGCCCGGGCGGCGGCGGCGGGCGCAACCGGAACCCTGATCCATGCCTACCGTCGTATTCCACAAAGACGGCCAGACCCATACCGGGATGGTGCCGGACAACGCCAACCTGGTGGTGCGCGCCGGCATCCGGCAGTTTCCCTTTCCGCACCTGCGCTACGAATGCGGCATGGGCAAGTGCGCCAAGTGCGCCTGCCGCGTGCTGGCGGGAGCGGAACACCTGCCGCCCGTGAACTGGAAGGAAAAGAAGCAGCTGGGCGAGCGCATCGACGCGGGCTACCGGCTGGCCTGCCAGCTATGGCTCGACCACGACATCGAACTGGCGCAGGACGTCGAGGCGGCGGCGCCGCGCGAGGCCGTTGCCGCCGCCGAGCAGCGCTAGGCGCTTTCACGATCGGCAACGCCGAGGCAACCCCGATTTTTCCCGAACGCAATCTGCAAAGGAACCGCGCATGACCCGCGACGCGAATGACCCCGTGTTCGTGATCCTGACGTCCAAGCCCGGCGTGTACCGCACCGAGGCGGACGCGCTGGCCGAGATCGTCGAGACCTACGACTACGCCTGCGACGGCCGGCTGCGCGCGGTCTTCAGCATCGCGCGGCTGCGCGGCCCGAGCCGGCTGGTCGTGACCGAGGAAACGCCGCCCTATGTGGTGAACCGGGTGCCGTCCAAGTTCCTGGAGGCCTTCGCGTCGCTGGAAGCCGCGCGCCAGGAGCTGGTCCACCTGACCCGGTTCGGCAGTATCGATACCACCCTGACGCGGCATCCCGACCGCGTCGCCGCGGAGCAATGAGCAGCATGGTCAAGATCACGTTTCTATCGAATGGCGGCAAGGTGGCGCAGGCCCCGGAAAACAGCAATCTGCTGCGGGTGTCGCTGAAGGAAAAGGGTGGCATTCCGTTCAAGTGCGGCGGCGGCCTGTGCGGCACCTGCAAGTGCCGCATCGAGCAGGGCATCGAGAACACCGACGCCATCAAGCCCAAGGAACGCAAGCACCTGCGGCCCGAGGACTTCGAGGCCGGCTACCGCATGGCCTGCCAGACCTTCGTGCTGGGCGACGTGGCCGTGTCGTGGGAGGTGCGCGACGGCAAGGGCGTGGTGACGGACACGGCGGCGCAAGCGGCGCCCGCCGCGCCATGACGCCCGCGCGCTGACCGCTCCAGCGCCAACGGTCAGCCCGTAACGGCCTGCGCTCAGGCGGCCGAGGAGTGCGCCTGGCGCGTTTCTGTGTAGGCCTTGGCGGCGTTATGCACGTGCTGGCTGGCCAGCAGCGCGGCCAGGTCGCCGTTGCCGGCGATGACGGCATTCAGGATCTGCGAGTGCTCGTCCCAGTTCTGCTTGGCGCGATGCATGTTGCTGGGGGCGAACAGCAGCGCCGTGCGGTCGCGCAGCGAGCGCATCAGGTCGGTCAGCACCACGTTGCCGCCGATGGTGGCCAGCATTTCGTGGAACTGCGAATTCAGCGCCAGGAACTTGTCGAGCCGTTCGCCGCGCGCGGCCTCGGTGCCTTCGCGCAGGAAGGCCTGCAGGCGTTCGACAGTCTTGTCGTCGCGGCGCTGCGCGGCCAACTTGGCGTTCAGGCCTTCCAGCGTGGCGCGCACTTCCACCATGTCGTAGGCCACCGCGTCCGACAGTACCGACACCGACGCGCCGCGGCGCGGCTCGATGGTGACCAGTCCTTCGGCCGCCAGCGCCCGCAGGGCTTCGCGCACCGGGATGCGCGACACGCCCATTTCCTCGGACAGGCGGCCTTCGACCAGGCGGTCGCCGGGCGTGAATTCGCCGCTGAGGATGCGCTCGCGCAGCTTGTCGCGGATGACCGCGAACAACTGCGGATGCTGCTCGCCGATCTTCAGCGGAGCAGATTGCTGCGTGTCTACGGCTTGCGAGCTGACGGGCGAAGTGGTCATGGCGAGCAGGTCTGGCGGAATGGATACAGTCTTCATTGTATTACCGGGCGGGGCGACGACGGCATCGGCGGGCGGCGTCAGCCGAGCCACAGGGCCTTGGCGATCACCCCGAGCGCGCCGATGGCGCAGGCGCCCAGCAGCACGGCGCGCACCGCGCGCGGCGGCAGCCGCGAGCGCAGCCGGCCGGAAACGGCGAAGCCGGCCAGCAGGAACGGCGCCAGGCTGAGCGCCAGCGCGGCGTGGTAACCGGTGTAGCGGTCGGCCAGCGCCAGCATCGCCAGCGAGAAGATCGACCCCAGGAACAGCACCATGCCCAGCGTGGCGCGCAGCCGCGGCGGCTCGGCGTGCTGCAGCACCAGGGCGATCGGCGGGGCGCCGACCGAGGTCATGGTGCCCATGATGCCCGAGGCCACGCCAGCGCCCGAGACCCGGCCCGGGGTGGCGGCAAAGCGCAGGCCGGCGGCGCTGAGGGCGACCGCCGCCAGGATCATGGCGGCGAACAGCAGGCCCAGCGCCTGCGGCGCGAAGCGCGCCATGGCATAGATGGCGATCAGCGTGCCGGCGGCGCGTCCGGTCAGCGCGTAGCCGACCGCCGGCCAGTCGATCGCGGCGCGTTCGCGCAGCGCGGTCAGCAGCGAGATGAAACCGCCCAGCGTCAGCAGCGGGCCGGGGGCGAGCTGCGGGAAGCACAGCGCCGCCACCGGCGCGGCGAACATGGCGAAGCCGATGCCGCCCACGCCCTGCGCCAGCGCGGCGCCGAAGACGACCGCGGCCATGGCGGCGTAATGCCAGAGATCGGGAAGGGCAAAGGGCATGCCAGATCACTCTTTATGTATACGGTAGTCTGATTGAAAACCGGCGATGCACCAAGATTGGGCTTGTGCGCCAACTTAATGCACTGATTTTCCTCGAATATTCATGGAAATTTCAGAATTATCGGTTTCCCTAGGCACCGCATATTTCGGTTGGTATGGCTTCAAACGAAATATAGTATACCGAAGTGGCGACTCAACAGCCACGTCACAAGGGGAATAGCGCATGCAATCGGACGTCGTCCTCAACGCCGCTCACTGGATGTACCTGGTCAGCGTCGCCGCCATCATCCTGACGATGATCCTGCGGGCCAACGTGGTGGTGCCGTCGGTCATTGGCACCTTTCTGGTGGTGCTGGCCATCACCGGCAACCCGATCAGCGCGCTGATCGGCATCTTCTCGGCCAGCTTCGTGGCCGCCAAAGAGCTTTTCAACATTTTCCTGGTCATCACTTTCATGACCGCCCTGCTCAACGCGCTCAAGACGCTGCAGGCGGACGTGCGCATGGTGCAGCCGTTCCGGCGGGTGATGCGCGGCGGCCATTCGTCGTTCGTCATCATCGCCCTCTGTACCTATGTGATCTCGCTGTTCTTCTGGCCGACGCCGGCGGTGCCGCTGGTGTCCGCGATCCTGCTGCCGGCGGCCATCGCGGCCGGGCTGCCGCCGCTGGCGGGCGCCATGGCCATCGCCATCGCCGGGCAGGGCATGGCGCTGTCGTCCGACTACGTGATCGGCGTGGCGCCCGGCATCAGCGCCAAGGCCGCCGGCGCCGCGGTCAGCGCCGCGGTGGTGGCCGACCGCGCGCTGGTGCTGTCGCTGATCACCGGCGCGGTGGCGCTGACCGTCGCCTACCTGTTGATCCGCAAGCACATCGTGCCCGCCAATGCGGGCCTGTTGTCGGCCTGGCAGGCGCGCGCCCAGGACGGCAGCCTGGCCGAGATCGAGCATTCCGGCTCGTTCGACAAGGCCGAGCTGGCGCGCGGCACCATGGGCGCCAACCCGGCGCTGCCGCGCGGCCCCGGGCTGGACGACGAGGAACGGCGCCGGGTGCGCTGGTCGCGCGTGTTCGCGGTGGTGACGCCGCTGGCCTTCCTGGGCGTGATCGCGGTGATGGTGCTGCCGCGGCTGTTCCCGTCGTTGCCGGCGCTGCGCGGCGGCGACGCGGCGGCGCTGGTGGGCGGCGTGGCGTTCGTGGTGATGATGCTGGTGACGCTGGCCGCCGAAGGGCCGCGCAAGATGCTGGACGTCTGCCCCGAGCACGTCACCGATGGCTTCGTGTTCGCCTTCAAGGCGATGGGCTCGGTGCTGCCGATCGCCGGCTTCTTCTTCATCGGCGCCAACGAGACCGCCGCGCAGATCCTGGGCATGCCGCAGGCGCAGGCCCCCGGGCTGCTGTTCGAAGTGATCTCGGCGGGTCAGCACCTGATTCCCGAGAACCATTTCCTGGTGGCGTTCGGCGTGCTGCTGGTGGGAATGATCACCGGCATCGACGGCTCGGGTTTCGCCGGCCTGCCGTTGACCGGCACGCTGTCGGGCGCGCTGGGACCGGTGGTGGGGGTGGATCCGGCCACGCTGGCGGCGGTGGGTCAGATGGGCGCGGTGTGGACGGGCGGCGGCACGCTGATCGCCTGGTCCTCCTTGATCGCGGTGGCGGGGTTTGCCCGGGTCCACGTGCTGTCGCTGGTGCGGGCGCTGCTGCTGCCCGTGCTGCTGGCGCTGTTCGTGTCGACGATCTGCGCCGTGCTGATCTGGCATTGACGCCGATTCGGGTTTACGCGGATCGAACCATTTGGATTAAAGTATACAATGTTCAGAAATTACCTCAGACGGCCAATTTCAGGGCATCCCGGCCAGCCCGGCAAAGGAAGGACTTCCGTGGACGAGCTTTCGCAGCAGGCATTTCTGAATCACATCGGCGGCGAATGGGTCGCCTGCGCTTCGGGCGCGACGGCGCCGAACCTGAACCCGGCCGACAGCGCCGACGTGGTGGGGCGGTTCCAGCAATCGGACGCCACCGATGGCGCCCGCGCCGTGGCGGCGGCGGCCGCCGCCTTTCCCGCCTGGCGCGACACGCCGATCTCCAAGCGCGCCGCCATCCTGCTGCGCGCCGCCCAGCTGCTGGAAGACCGCGCCGACAGCGTGGCGCGCGAACTGACCCGCGAGGAAGGCAAGGGCCTGGCGCTGGCGCGCGACGAAGTGCTGCGCTCGGCCCAGACCCTGCGCTTCTATGCGGTGGAAGGGCAGTCCTTCACCGGCGAGACCTTCGTCAACGACGATCCGGACATGGTGGTCTACAGCCAGCGCGAGCCGCTGGGGGTGGTGACGGTGATTTCGCCGTGGAACTTCCCGATTTCGATTCCGGCGCGCAAGATCGCGCCGGCGCTGATCACCGGCAATACCGTGGTGTTCAAGCCGTCGTCGGACGCGCCGCTGTCCGGCTATCGCCTGGCGCAGGCGCTGATCGAGGCGGGGTTGCCGCCGGGGGTGCTGAATTTCGTGACGGGGCTGGCCTCGAAGGTGGGGCAGGCCATCACCACCGCGCCGGCGGTGCGCGCCATCTCCTTCACCGGCTCGACCTCCGCCGGCGAGCAGATCCACCGCGGCGCCGGCCTGACCACGCGCACGCAGATGGAACTGGGCGGCAAGAACCCGCTGATCGTGCTGGCCGACGCCGACCTGGATCGCGCGGTGGACCTGGCGGTCAAGGGCGGGTTCTCGCTCAGCGGCCAGGCTTGCACCGGCACCAGCCGGCTGCTGGTCGACCGCAAGGTGCTGCCGGCGTTCACCGAGAAGCTGCTGGCGCGCATGGCCAAGCTGACCATCGGCAACGGCCTGGAGGGCAATTTCGACCTGGGGCCGCTGGCCACCCGCAAGCAGCTCGACACGGTGCTGAGCTACGTCGCGCTGGGCAAGCAGGAAGCCACCCATCTGATCGGCGGTGATCGCCTGGAGGGCCCGGGCTACGAGCGCGGCTATTACGTGACTCCGGCCCTGTTCACCGACGTGACGCAGCAGATGCGCATTGCGCGCGAGGAAATCTTCGGGCCGGTGCTAGCGCTGATCGCGGTGGACGGCTACGACGAGGCCATCGCCTGCGCCAACGACACCGAGTACGGCCTGGCCGCCGCCATCGCCACCACCGACGCGCGCTACGCCCATCGCTTCGCCCGCGACATCCAGGCCGGCACCGTCAAGATCAACCGCACCACCACCGGCAATCTCATCAATGCGCCGTTCGGCGGCCTGAAAAGCTCCAGCACCTCGACCTTCCGTGAATCGGGCCGGGTCGGGCTGGAGTTCTACACCCAGATCAAGACCGTCTATCGCGCCGGCTGACGGCCCTTTGGAGAACAGACATGAAGCAGATCTATCGCCTGGAACTGGAAGAAGCGCGCGCCATGGTGCGCGCGGCCATCGCCCGATCGGAACAGATCGGCGTGCTGGAATCGGTGTGCATCGTCGACGACGGCGGCTACCCGATCGCGCTGGAACGCATGGACGGCGCCCGCATCACAGGCCCGCAGATCGCCTGGAACAAGGCCTTCACCGCCGCCGGCCACAAGCGCTCGACGCATCTGTTCACCACGCCGCCCAACGGGCCGGCGCTGCCCGGCAACGAAGCCTTCGGCATCCAGTGGAGCTTCGAGGGCAAGTTCGCGGCGTTCGTGGGCGGCTTTCCCATCGTGGTCAACGACGAGGTCATCGGCGGCGTCGGCCTGAGCGGCGGCAACGGCGAACAGGACACCCAGGCGGGCCTGGCGGCGCTGACGGCGCTGGCCGAAATGCTGGAGCCGCGCGGCATGAAGGTGCTGGTGCAGGCGGACATCAAGAAATAAGCGCCGGCTGGCGGGGAATTCCATGGCATATCGCGTCCATCTGCTCGAGACCGGCCAGACCTTCGAGGCCGAGGCCGGCGAATCCGTGCTGGCGGCGGCCGAGCGCGCCGCGGTGCGGCTGCCGCACGAATGCACTTTCGGCGGCTGCGGCACCTGCCGTATCAAGCTGGCCGAAGGGACGGTCGCCTACGACGAGTTTCCGATGGCATTGACGCCGGAAGAGGCGGCCCAGGGCTATGCCCTGGCCTGCCAGGCGCGGCCGTGCGCCGACCTGACCATCAGCGTCGCCAACACCCGCCAGTTCGCCGAGCCGCGGCGGCTGGACGCCACCGTGCACCGCATCGCGGCGCTGTGCGACGACGTCACCCACCTGACGCTGGCGCTGCCGCCGGACGCGCCGCTGGACTACGCGCCCGGGCAGTACATGAACGTGGTGCTGCCGGACGGCGCCACCCGCAGCTTCTCGATGGCCTCGGCGCCCGCCGGCAACCTGGTGGACTTCCACGTGCGCCGCATTCCGGGCGGCCGCTACACCGACCATTGGCTGGGCCAGGCGCGGCCGGGCGCCGCGCTCGAGATCGAGGCGCCGCTGGGGGTGTTCAGCTACCACGAGGAAGACTGGCGGCCGATGATCATGATGGCCACCGGCACCGGCATCGCGCCGATCAAGGCCATCCTGGAATCGCTGCTGGACAACGACGATTGCCCGCCGGTCACGCTCTATTGGGGCATGCGGACCGAGGCCGACCTGTACCTGCGCGATCAGATCGCGGGCTGGGCGGGTCGCCTGTACGAGTTCAATTTCGTGCCGGTGCTGTCGCGCGCCGACGCCGGTTGGCAGGGCCGCCGCGGCCACGTGCAGCAGGCGGTGCTGCAAGACCACGGCGACCTGTCCGAGCACGCCTTCTATCTGTGCGGCGCGCCGGCGATGATCAGCGAGGCGACCGCGCTGCTGGCAGGGCGCGGCGCCAGCCTCGACCACGTCTACGCCGACAGCTTCACCTTTCAGCACGCGCCAGCCACGGCGGCGATGCCATAAGGCGACGCCGCTGGCAAAGCCCGCCTAGCGGAACACCAGCACCGGCAGCTTGGTGCGCGCCAGCACGCGCTGGGTTTCGCTGCCGAGCAGGAAGCCGGTCATGCCGTGGCGGCCGTGCGATCCCATCACGATCAGGTCGCAGCCGCGTTGCTGCGCCGTGTCGACGATGGCTTCGTGTGGATGGTCGTTGACCACTACCGCGGTATTGCACGGCACCAGCGCATGGCAGGCCTCGGTTTCCAGGCCTTCCAGATAGGCGGTGGCGTTCTTGCGGGCCTGGTCGGTGTGCTGTGGTTGGTGGGCACCGAGCATTTCGGCCTGGTAGACCGTCAGGTGGTCTTCCGGAATGGCGCGCAGCAGGGTGACGGTGGCGTTCATTTCCTTGGCGAAAAGGAGCGCCTTCTTGAACGCCGACTCGGACAGCAGCGAGCCATCCACGGCGATGAGCAGATGCCTGTACATGTTGCGTCTCCTTTGAGAAAAGGAACGTCCAGCAAGGGCGAATCCAGTATAGGCCCGCCCCTGCCCGCAATCCAGTACCGCGTTCGGATGATCGCCGCGCAGGGCCGCGTCAGGCGCGGCGACGCAGGGTTTCCCCTTGTCCGTCCAGGCCGCGCGGCAGCGCTTCGATCAGGCTGCGCGTGTAGGGGTGGCGGGCCTCGCGCCACAGGGTGGCGTTGGGGCCTTCCTCGACGATGCGGCCGGCGTGCATCACCAGCACCCGGTCGGCCAGATAGTGCACCACCGACAGGTCGTGCGAGATGAACAGGTACGACAGGTTGAACTCGGCCTTCAGGTCGACCAGCAGGTTCAGGATCTGCGCCTGCACCGACACGTCCAGCGCCGACACTGGCTCGTCGCAGATCACCAGCGACGGCCGCAGCACCAGGGCGCGGGCGATGCCGATGCGCTGGCGCTGGCCGCCCGAGAACTCGCTGGGGTAGCGCGCCAGGGCGGCGTGCGGCAGGCCGACCGCGTCCAGCATGTGGGCGATGCGGCGGCGTCGCTCCTGGCGGTCGGTCACGTGGTGGATGCGCAGCGCCGATTCCAGGATGTCGTTGACCGTGTGGCGCGGGTTGAGCGAGGCGTAGGGGTCCTGGAAGATCATCTGCACGCTCTGGCGGTAGGCCGCCAGGCCGCGCCGGTCCAGGCGCGCGGTGTCCTGCCCGCGCAGCAGGATCTGTCCGGCGGCGGGCGCCAGCAGCCGCACCAGGGTGCGCGACAGGGTCGACTTGCCGCAGCCGGATTCGCCCACCAGGCCCAGCGTTTCGCCCGGCGCGATCTGGAACGACACGCCGTCCACCGCGTGCTTGGCGCCCTGGCGCGTGGCGTAGTCGACCCGCAGGTCGCGCACCTGCATCAGGGGCAGGGGATGCGGATCTCCGGCCGTCGCATCGTTGGCCGCCGCCACGCGCGGCGGCGTCACCAGGCCGAAGACCGGACGGCCCGAGGCCGGATCGAGCCGCGAGCGGATCTCCGGCAGGCGCCGCTGGCGGTAGTGGGTGGCGTCGTCCAGCCGCAGCGAGGCGCCCAGCAGGCCCCGGGTGTAGGCATGACGCGGCCGCGACAGCAACGTGGCGGCCGCGCCTTCCTCGACTTTTTCTCCGCCCACCATCACCGCGACGCGGTCGGCCCAGTCGCCCACCACCGCCAGGTCGTGGGTGATCAGCAGCAGGCCCATGCCGAGTTCCGATCGCAGGTCGTCCAGCAGCCGCAGGATCTGCGCCTGCACCGTCACGTCGAGCGCGGTGGTGGGCTCGTCGGCCACCAGCAGCGCGGGTTCGCAGGCGATGGCGGCGGCGATCATGGCGCGCTGGCGCTGGCCGCCCGACAGCAGGTGCGGATAGTCGTCGACGCGGCGCTGCGGCTCGGGCACGCGCACCAGGTCCAGCAGTTCGATCGCGCGTTGCCGCGCGGCCTGTGCCGAAGCGCCGCGATGCAGGCGCAACGCCTCGCCGATCTGCTGGCCCAGCGTCAGCACCGGATTCAGGCTGGTCATGGGTTCCTGGAAGATCATGGCGATGCGGTCGCCGCGCAGGGCGCAGCGCTGGCGCTCGGTCAGCGCCAGCAGGTCGTGGCCCTCGAACAGGATGCGGCCGCTGGCGCGGGCGTGGCGCGGCAGCAGCCCCAGCAGCGCCAGCGCCGTGGTGGACTTGCCGCAGCCGGATTCGCCCACTAGCGCCAGGGTCTCGCCGGCGGCGATGCGCAGGTCCAGCCCGCTGACGGCCTGGTGGCCGGGGAAGGCGACGTTCAGCCCTTGGATGTCGATCAGTGTGCTCATGGGGAGGAAGTCGGTAGCGGGGCGGCGGGCGCGGCGGCGGCGCGCCGCCGCAGCTTGGGGTTGAGCGCGTCGTTGACGGCATCGCTCAGCAGGTTCAGGGCCAGCACGGCCGCCATGATGGTCAGGCCCGGCAGGGCGGTCATGTACCAGGCGGTGCGCAGCGCTTCGCGGCCGGCGCCGACCATGCTGCCCCAGCTGACCACGTTGGGGTCGCCCAGGCCGAGGAACGACAGGCCGGCCTCGGACAGGATGGCGTTGGCCACCAGCACGGCGGTGGTGACGATGATGGGCGGCAGCGCGTTGGGCAGGATCTCGCGGAAGATGATGCGGGCGTGGCCGGCGCCCAGCGCCTGCGCGGCGCGCACGAATTCGCGTTCGCGCAGGGTGATGAACTCGCCGCGCGTCAGGCGCGCGATGCCTGTCCAGGAGGTCACGCCCAGCGCGAAGATGATGGTCGACAGCGACGGCCCCAGGATCGCCACCAGCACGATCGCCAGCAGGAACGAGGGCACCGTCTGGAACAGTTCGGTCAGGCGCATCAGCACGGCGTCCACGCGCGGCCCGGCATAGCCGGCGATGGCGCCCACCAGCAGCCCCAGCGCCAGGGCGATGGCGGCGGACGCGCCGCCCACCAGCAGCGAGATGCGGGCGCCATGGAACAGGCCGGCCAGGATGTCGCGGCCCATCAGGTCGGTGCCGGCCGGAAACTCCGCGTCGGCGCCCGGCCAGGTGAAGGGGGCGCCGACCATTTCGAGCGGGTCGCCCGGATACAGCCAGCCGGCGGTGGCCGCGGCGCCCAGCAGCAACAGCAGGACGGCCGCGCCGATGGCGGCGGACGGTGCGCGCAGCAGGCGCGTCAGGGCAAGCAGGGGACGTTTCATGCTTTTCTCACTCGCGGGTCGAGCAGGCCGTAGCAGGCGTCCACGGCGATGTTCATCGCCGCCACCAGCGCCGCGCTCATCAGCAGGATGCCCAGCAGCAGGTTGACGTCGCGGCTGGCGATGGCCTCGAATGACAGCTGGCCCAGGCCGGGCCAGGCGAACACGGTCTCGACCACGATGCTGCCGCCCAGCAGCGCGCTGCTCTGCAGGCCGAGCATGGTAACCACCGGCAGGATGGCGTTGCGCAGCGCGTGGCGCCAGATCACGCGGGCCTCGCCGTTGCCGCGGGCGCGGGCGGTGCGGATGTAGTCTTCCTGCAGCGTCTCGATCATGGAGGCGCGCGACAGCCGCGCGTAGATGGCGACGTAGTAGATCGCCACCGTGACCACCGGCAGCGCCAGGTGGCGCGCATAGTCCAGCCACAGCGCCCAGCCGGTGTAGGCGGCGCCGACGTCGCGGATGCCGCCCACCGGCAGCCAGTCCAGGTGCACGCCGAAGCCGACGATCAGCATCAGCGCGGTCCAGAACATCGGCGCCGAATAGCCCGCCGTGGCCAGGCCCGACAGCAGCGTGTCCAGCAGGCCGTGTGGCCGGCGCGCCGCCAGCACGCCCAGCAGCACGCCCAGCGCCACCGACAGTGCCAGGCCGGTGCCGATCAGGGCCAGCGTGGCCGGCAGGCGCCCCAGGATCAGGCCGGCCACCGGCTCGCCATAGCGGAACGAGTAGCCCAGGTCCAGCGACGCCAGGCTCTTGAGGTAATACCCCAGCTGCGACAGCACGCCCTGGTCCAGCCCGTAGGCCTGGCGCAGCTCGGCCACGTGGGCGGGGGTGATGCCGCTGTTCTCGGCGGCGATCACGTCCACCAGGTCGCCCGGCACCAGCTTGAGCAGGAAGAAGTTGGCCACCCCGGTGGCGGCCACCACGAACAGGATCTGCAGCAGGTAGCGGACGGGGCGGGGCAGGCGCGCGAGCATGGTGCCTGACCCTCAGGCCTTGCCGAGCCAGACGTTGGCGAAGTTGTTGCGCGAGTGCGACGAGGCGTCGGTCACGTTGCGCAGCTGCTTGTCCCAGACGCCGAACCAGCGGAATTCGAACAGGCCGATCAGCGGCAGGTCGCGCTGCGCCAGCCGTTGCAGCTCGTTGTACTGCTCGATGCGTTTCCTGGGATCGGTCTCGACCTGGGCCGCCTCGATGACGCGATCCATCTCCGGGTTGTTGTAGCCGGACACGTTGTACCAGGGGGTGCCGCGGGCCTCGGCCTTGCTCCAGTAGCGCGTCTCGACGCCCAGCTGCGGGTCGATCAGCACCGTGCCCCACGAACTGATGAGCTGGAAGTTGTAGTCGGTGAAGACGTTGCGGGTCCAGGTGGCCAGGTCCAGGCCGCGCAGGGTCACGTCGATGCCGATCTTGCGCAGCGCCTGCCGCACGAATTCGCCGGTGCGGCGGTAGTCGTCGCCGAACGGGATGTAGTCGTGCGTCAGCGCGAAGCGCCAGCCGCCGGCGCCGCGCGGATAGCCGGCCTCGTCCAGCAGCTTCTCGGCCAGGGCAGGGTCGTAGGCGTACTGTTGCACGTTGGGGTTGTGGTACGGCTTGACCAGCGACGGCACCGGGCTGACGAACGGCTCGGCATAGCCGTTCCACACGGTCTTGACCAGCGCCTGCTTGTTGACGGCGTGGGCGATGGCCTGGCGCACCTTGAGGTTGGACAGGATCGGGTCGCGCAGGTTGGCTTCCAGCCACAGCCAGGCGGCGAAGCCGTTGTAGCCGGCGGTGTCCACGGCCAGCTTGGGCAGCCTGGACAGGCGGGTGGCGTCGGTGAACGCCACCGGGTTGCGCTCGCCATACGAGACCGCGCCCGTCTCCAGCGCGGTGGCGCGGCCGGACACGTCGGGCACGATCTTCCAGACGATGCGGTCCAGGAACGGGCGTTCGGGCTGCCAGTAGCGCTCGTTGCGCTCCAGCACGATGTAGTTGCCGCGGTTCCATTCCTTGAAGACGAACGGCCCGGTGCCCACCGGCTTGTTGTTGTACGGGTTGTTCTGGATGTCGGTGCCCTCGAACAGGTGGCGCGGCAGGATCGGCGCGCCCAGCGAATCGATGGCGTTCAGCGCCACCGGCGTGGGCTGCGACAGGTGCAGCACCACGGTGTGGTCGTCGGGCGTCTCGACCCGCTGCAGGTACTGGAACACGCGCCGCGCGCTGGGCGCGTGCTTGAGCCAGACTTCCTCGGCCGACCATTTCACGTCGGCGGCGGTGAACGGCTTGCCGTCGTGCCACTGCACGCCCTGGCGCAGCTTGAAGGTGATGGTCTTGCCGTCGTCGGCCACGCTCCAGCTTTCCGCCAGCTGCGGCCGCGGCTTCAGGTCGGGGCCGTATTCCACCAGGCCGTCGAAGATCTTGCTGGCCACGGCGCCGGTGGGGGTGGACGAGTTCAGGTAGAAGGCCAGCGTCGGCGGCTCGGGATGCACCACCGCGTTCAGCACGCCGCCCTTGGCCGCGCCCTGCACCGTGTTCGGCAGGCTCTGGGTATCGGCGTAGGCGGGCGCGAAGATCACGTTGGGGAAGAGGGCGCCGGCGCCCATCAGCGCGCCGGCGCTCATCAGCCAGCGGCGCAGGGGGTTGACGTCATCCTGCGGCGCGTCGGTGGCGGGCGCCGGGGGCAAGGGCTGGGTCATGCGGGTTCCTTCGGTCGTGAGGGGGAGTGCGGCCGCGTCAGGCGGCCAGGCTGGTCAGGGCGGGCAGGTCGTCGGGCGCCACGCGCAGGAGGGTGGCGAGCAGTTCGCGCCGCCAGGCGTCGTACAGCGCGACGTGGCTGCGGGTATCCAGGCCGGTGGCGCGCAGGTTCAGCTGCCAGGAGTCGCGCAGGTAGGGGCCGAGGAGGCGCTGCACGTCCTCGTCGGCCTGGATCAGGCCTTCGGTCCACTCGTGGCGTTCGGTCTCGCTGGCGCCGGCCAGCTTGCGCAGCCACCACTGCGTGATGCGGATGCGATGCGCCTCTTCGTCGGGCAGGATGCGGTTCTCGCCGAATTCGCGATGGCCGAAATCCAGCACCCGCGCGGTGCGGCGGTTCACGAACAGGCGCGCCAGGATGTAGTGCTCGTAGTGGAACTGCCAGGCCAGGAAGTTCTGCCAGTTGCGCAGCGCGAAGCCGCCGACCAGGTCCCAGGCGTCGCGCACGCCCTGCTCGACCTCGGGCCGGACATCGCGCTCCAGCAGCAGGGTGGCGCGCGCCAGCGAGAATTCCGCGTGGGCCGCGTCATCGCCCAGCTGGCGCGCCAGCGCGAACTGGAAATCGGTGTCGTCGCGGAACAGGCCGGCGATGGCGTGCGCCGCCACCTGGGTGATGAACAGGTCATGCACGGTGTTCCAGATGGCGTATTCGCCGGCGGCGTGCCGCTCGGCGGCGCTGGCCAGGTCGCGCGGCGGATCGATGCGCGCGGCCGGAATGGTTGGCGCGGCCGCCAGGCGGATGTCGTCGAACAGGCGCGTTTCCAGCGTGCCGTCGTAGTCCAGGGCAATGGGCAGATCCAGTTCGGGCATGAGGGCAACGCCAGGCGGTCAGGAGAAAAGCTCGACTCTAAGCAAGCGCCAAAGCGCGCCGCAAACACTCTTTCGTGATTTGGATATGCCGGCGCGAGGGCTGCTAATAAGGGGGGATGGGCGCGCGCCGGCGCATATACCGATTCCAAATATCCGCATGAGAAATCCGTCCTTCCGCGCGCCGGCGCATATACCGATTCCAAATATCCGCATGAGAAATCCGTCCTTCCGCGCGCCGCGGCGGGCCGATAGGCTGCACCTTTCCCCCCTTCGTCCGCATCGTCCCATGCCACAAGCCGCGAGTTCTTCCCTGCCGATCGAATCCGACGAGCCCCCGCGCGTGGTGCCCGCCGCCCGTCTGCGCGGCGACAGCGAGGCCATCGACGCCGCCCACGCGCTGGCGGCGGACTTCGCCCAGGGCGCGGCGCAGCGTGACCAGGCGCGCAGCCTGCCGTGGCGCGAGATCGAGCGCTATTCGGCCAGCGGCCTGGGCGGCATCACGGTGCCGCGCGAGTATGGCGGCGCGCAGGTGTCGCACGTGACGCTGGCCGACGTGTTCCGCATCATCAGCGCGGCCGACCCATCGCTGGGCCAGATCCCGCAGAACCATTTCGGCGCGCTCAACCTGCTGCGCCAGGTCGGCACGCCGCAGCAGAAGCGGCGCTACTACGAGGGCGTGCTGGCCGGCCGGCGGCTGGGCAACGCCGGCCCCGAACGCCACACGCGCCATGCGCGCGACGTGCAGGCGCGGCTGGTGGCGGATGGCGACGGCTACCGCCTGTCGGGCCGCAAGTTCTATTCGACCGGCGCGCTGTACGCGCACTGGATCCCGACCAAGGCGCTGGATACCGAGGGCCGGCTGGTGACGGTGCTGCTCGAGCGCGGCGCGCCCGGCCTGACGGTGGTGGACGACTGGTCCAGCTTCGGCCAGCGCACCACCGCCAGCGGTACGGTGCTGCTGGACAACGTGCGGGTCGAGGCGGACACCGTGCTGCCGGCCTGGACGCTGCTGGAGACGCCCGCGCTGCAGGGCCCCTTCGCGCAGCTGATGCAGGCTGCCATCGACGCCGGCATTGCCGAGGCCGCCCTGAACGACACCGTGAAATTCCTGCGAGAACGCGCCCGGCCGTGGGCCGAGGCCGGCGTCGAGCGTGCCACGCAGGACCCCTATGTGATTGGCGACGTGGGCCGGCTGTTCATCGACCTGCACGCGGCGCAGGCGGTACTGGCCGAGGCCGCGGCGCACCTGGACGCGGCCACGCCGCGCACGCTGGACGGCGACGACGTCGCCGCCGCCTCGATCGCGGTGGCGCGGGCCAAGGCGCTGACCACCGAGATCGCCCTGGCGGCCAGCGAGACGCTGTTCGAACTGTCTGGCGCGCGCGCGTCGCTGGCGGAATTCAACCTGGACCGCCATTGGCGCAACGCCCGCACCCACACGCTGCACGACCCGGTGCGCTGGAAATACCACGCGGTCGGCAATTACCTGCTGAACGGGCGCCGCCCCAACCGCCATTCCTGGATCTGAGGCCATGACCGACATCGCCATCTCGACCCTGGCGCCGCGGCGCGCCGCGATCATCGGCAGCGACGCAGAGGCGCTCGACGTCGCGCGTGAACTGGCGGCGGACTTCGCCCGCGACGCTGCCGTGCGCGACCGCGAGCGGCGTTTGCCGCTGCCGGAGCTGGAGCGCTATTCGCAGTCCGGCCTGTGGGGCATCACCGTGCCGCGCGAGCATGGCGGCGCGGGCGTGTCGCGCGTGACGCTGGCCGAAGTCACCGCGATCATCTCCGGCGCCGACGGCTCGCTGGGCCAGATCCCGCAGAACCATTACTACGCGCTGGAGGTATTACGGGTCAACGGCAACGCCGACCAGCAGCGTCGCTTCTACGCCCGCGCCCTGGCCGGCGAACGCTTCGGCAATGCGCTGGCCGAGATCGGCACGCGCACCGCCGCCGAGCGCCGCACCCGCCTGTCGGCCGACGGCGAGGGCGGCTGGCGCATCAACGGCAGCAAGTTCTATTGCACCGGCGCGCTCTACGCGCAATGGATCCCCACCGCGACGGTGGGCGAGGACGGCCTGCAGCGGCTGGCCTTCGTGCGGCGCGACAGCCCGGGCGTGGAGGTGATCGACGACTGGTCGGGCTTCGGCCAGCGCGTGACGGGCAGCGGCACCGTGCTGTTCAAGGACGTGGCCGTGCCGGCCGCCGACGTGATGGTGCTGATCGATCCGGCGGCGCCGCCCAACACCATCAAGCCGCTGGCGCAGATCATCCACGCCGCGATCGACCTGGGCATCGGCCAGGCCGCCCTGGCCGATGCGCTGGATTTCGTGCGCGAGCGCTCGCGCCCGTGGATCGACGCGGGCGTCGAGCGCGCCGCCGACGATCCATTGACCGTCAGCGAGTTCGGCCGCCTGTCGATCCGCCTGGACGCGGCCCGCGCGCTGGTGGCCCGCGCCGGCCGCATCCTCGATGTCGCCACCGCCGATCCGCAACCGCACTTGGTGGCGGCCGCCGCCATCGCGGTGGCCGAGGCCCGCGCGCTGACGACGGAATCGGCCCTGGCCGCCGGCACCAAGCTGTTCGAGCTGGCCGGCACCCAGGCCACGCTCGACCAGTTGAACCTGGATCGCCACTGGCGCAACGCCCGCACCCACACGCTGCACGACCCGGTGCGCTGGAAGCGCCACGCGGTCGGCAATTACTACCTGAACGACGCCGCGCCCGGCCGCGTCGGCACCACCTGATCCCTACGGAACGGCACGCCATGGCGAAGAAGCAGATCCTCCTGAACGCGTTCAACATGAATTGCGTCGGCCACATCAACCACGGCCTGTGGACCCATCCGCGCGATACCTCGACGCAATACAAGACGCTGGACTACTGGACCGACCTGGCGCGCTTGCTCGAGCGCGGCCTGTTCGATGGGCTGTTCCTGGCCGACATCGTCGGCGTCTACGACGTGTACCAGGACTCGGCCGACCTGACGCTGCGCGAGTCGATCCAGCTGCCGGTCAACGACCCGCTGCTGACGGTCTCCGCCATGGCCGCGGTCACCCGTCACCTGGGCTTCGGCGTGACGGTGAACCTGACCTACGAGGCGCCCTACCTGCTGGCGCGCCGCTTTTCGACGCTGGACCACCTGACCAACGGCCGCATCGGCTGGAACATCGTGACCGGCTACCTGGAAAGCGCGGCGCGCGCCATGGGCCTGTCGGAACAGATCGCGCACGACGAACGCTACGACCGCGCCGACGAGTTCCTGGAGGTGGCCTACAAGCTATGGGAGGGCAGCTGGGACGATGACGCGGTGCGCGCCGACCGCCGCGCGCGCGTCTATGCGGATCCGGCCGGGGTGCGTCGCATCGACCACCAAGGCAGGTACTACAAGGTGCAGGGCTATCACCTGTCGGAACCCTCGCCCCAGCGCACGCCGGTGCTGTACCAGGCCGGCTCATCAGGCCGCGGCCAGGCCTTCGCGGCGCGCCACGCGGAATGCGTGTTCGTGTCGAGCCAGACCAAGGAAGGCCTGCGCAAGCTGGTGGCCAGCGTGCGCGAGTCGGTGGCGCGCGAGGGCCGCGACCCGCGCGACATCAAGTTCTTCATGGGCGTGACGGCGGTGGTGGGCCGCACGGAGGCCGAGGCGCGCGAGAAGCACGCGGAGTACCTGCGCTACGCCAACCCGGAGGCTGGCCTGGCGCATTACGCCAGTTCGACCGGCATCGATTTTTCGCGCTACGCGGCGGACGAGCCAATCCGCTACGTGAAGAACAACGCGATCGAGTCCGCGGTAAAGAACCTGACGGTGGCCCGCACGGACCGCACGGTGCGCGACCTGCTGGCCGACATGGCGCTGGGCGGCCGCTACCCGGCGCTGGTAGGCAGCGCATCGCAGGTGGCCGATGAGCTGGCGTCGTGGGTGGAAGAAACAGACATCGACGGCTTCAACCTGGCGAGGACGGTGACGCCGGAGTGCTATGCGGATTTCGTCGATCTGGTGGTGCCGGAGTTGCAGGAACGCGGGGTGTACAAGACGGCTTATGCGGAGGGGGCGTTGCGGGAGAAGCTGTTTGGGGCGGGGAGGGCGTTGTTGCCTGGGGAGCATGTTGCTGGGGAGTATCGGCGGGTGGTTGCCTAGGTTTTCTTGGCGTCGTTGGTCTTCGTAGGTCGCCCCTCGGGCAGGCGGACCCGGTGGCGGGCGCCCACGATTGCGGTCCGGAGCGTTCGCTCCGGACTGCCCCTTCGTCATCCTCGTCCTCGCCTTCGGCGACTCCTTCGGATTCCCTCGGGCGCATCGAGGTTGCCCGCCACCGGGTCCGCCTGCCCGAGGGGCTACGTGCGTCTTGGCTTGTCGCGCTGTTAGACCTGTGTTCAGGGAATGGAACTTCTGGGACGCCAATTGTGGCCGCGCGGGCGGCCGCAATTGGCGTTGGTGTATCTGCAAGTGATGCGGGTGCGCTGCGCGCGGGTGACGAGCAGTTTTCTAATGGTTCCTCACGTCGGGAGGTGGGGCGGTGGTGGTCGGCGCGGCGTAAAGCGTGTTGCGTGTGACGAGCCGCTCGCGCCGACCACAAACAGTCGAGGTGACGACAGGCTTTCAATAGCAAACGATTCCGCGGCTTCCACACGCGAGAGCGGCATCACAGATCGCAAGACATCGCGTAAGCCCCAAACGGCCGCCCGCGCGGCCTTTTGGGGCGGGCCCCGTAAATCTCTCCCCCCGCCCTGACGTTGCACCAACACGCCAAGCACACCACCCGCCCCAAAGCCCGAGGCTAAGCCTCATCGCGAGCGCGTGGTGGGGTCGGTGGGGGATGGCGGGGCGTGTAGATGCGCCCGACGGAATCCGAAGGCAGCCGCCGCAGGCGGCAACGAGGATGAGGAAGGGGCAGTCCGGAGCGAACGCTCCGGACCGCAATCGTAGCCCCGCCATCCCCCACCGACCCCACCACGCGCGCCTTAAGAACCAACCCTTCGGCAAAAACCCACCCACCCAATGTGCCCCCAGCAATCCCCTCATATTTCCAAACCCCAAAGCCCAAAACCAGAATCCAACCCACACCACATATCCTCATACCCACTAAGTATTTTTCCCAAAGATTTCGCAATGACAGAATCCACTCATCCCATTCGAATCCCGCCGGAAAAACAAGATGTCCTTCACCCGCCACCTGCTCACCGCCACCACCCTGGCCCTGACCCTCATCGGCACGGCCCACGCCGACACGCAGGAAAAAAAGACCATCACCGTCGGCATCTCCGTCGGCTCCACCGAGAAGATCTTCGACGTCGTCAAGCAAGTCGCCGCCCGTGAAGGCCTGGAGATCAAGCTGGTCAAGTTCAACGACTACCAGCTTCCCAATGCCGCCCTGAACGCCGGCGACCTCGACGCCAACGCCTTTCAGCACAAGCCCTTCCTCGACAACCAGATCAAGGCGCGCGGCTTCGACATCGTGCCGGTCGGCCTGACCGTCACCGCGCCGCTGGGTTTCTACTCGCGCAAGATCAAGTCGCTCAACGACCTGCCCGAAGGCGCCTCGGTCGGCATCCAGAACGATCCGTCCAATGGCAACCGCGCGCTGCGCCTGCTGGCCGCCTACAAGCTCATCACCCTCAAGCCCGAGGCCGAGGAAAAGAACAACGCCACGCCCTCGGACGTGGTGTCCAACCCGCGCAAGCTCAAGCTGGTGCCGCTGGATGCCGCGCAGTTGCCGCGTTCGCTCGACGACCTGACCGCCGCCTCGATCAACAACGACTACGCCACCCAGGCCGGCCTGGAACCGGCGCGCGACGCCATCGGCCGCGAAGCCGCCAATGGTCCCTACGCCAACATCATCGCGGTGCGCACCAAGGACCGCGACCAGCCCTGGGTCAAGAAACTGGTGGCCGCCTACCAGTCGCCCGAAGTACGCACCTTCATCGACAGCGAATTCAAGGGTTCGCTGATTCCCGCCTTCTGAGCCGGCCTGGCGCCGCGCACGATTCTTCAACGCAACACCGGCCAACCCACATGAGCATCCTCACCCTGGCGGGCAGCCCGTCGCAGCGTTCCCGTTCTTCCGCCTTGCTGCGCCACGCCGCGCAGCTGCTGCGCACGCGCGGGCTGGCCATCAGCGAGCTGGGGCTGCGCGACCTGCCCGCCGAAGACCTGGTCGAAGGCCATTACGCCGGGCCGGCCGCGCATGCGCTGCGGGCGCGCGTGGCGGCGGCCGACGCGGTGCTGATCTCGACGCCGGTCTACAAGGCCTCGTTCTCGGGCGGCCTGAAGGCGGTGCTGGACCTGCTGGACGAGAAGGCGCTGGCCGGCAAGGTGGTGCTGCCGATCGCCACGGGCGGCAGTCCGGCCCATCTGCTGGCGCTGGAGTACGGCCTCAAGCCGGTGTTGTCGGCGCTGGGCGCGCGCCACATCCTGGCCGGCGTCTACGCCACCGACAAGCAGGTGCGCATCGATGACGACGGCGTCAGCGTGATCGACGACGACGTGCGGACGCGGCTGGAGGATTCGGTGGAACGCCTGGCCGAGCAGGTGCGCCCGCGCGGCGTCGTCGTCAACGAAGCATTCGATCTTGGCCGGCTCGCGCTCGCGGGCGGCTTCAGCGTCTGAACCAACCAAAGGGGCTCGCATGCGCAGCATGATCTGGATATCGCGTCTTTCCGTCTTCCGCTGGCTGGCGGCGCTGCTGTGCGCGGCGCTGTTGTGGCCGGCCGCGCAGGCGCAGGACGCCAAGACGCTGCGCATCGGTTTCCAGAAGTACGGCACGCTGACCATCGTGCGCGCGCTGGGCGACCTGGACAAGCGGCTGGCGGCGCAGGGCATCACGGTGAAGTGGACCGAGTTTCCCGCCGGCCCGCAGCTGCTGGAAGGCCTGAATGTCGGCTCCATCGACTTCGGCACCGTCGGCGAGGCGCCGCCGGTGTTCGCCCAGGCCGCCGGCGCGGCGCTGGTGTACGTGGGCAACGAGCCGCCGTCGCCCACCAGCGAGGCCATCCTGGTGCCCAAGGACTCGCCGATCAAGCGCGTGGCCGACCTGAAAGGCAAGAAGGTCGCGCTGAACAAGGGTTCCAACGTGCACTACCTGCTGGTCAAGCAGCTGGAGCGCGCCGGCGTGCCGTATGCCGACGTGAACGTGGCCTACCTGACGCCGGCCGATGCCCGCGCCGCGTTCGAGCGCGGGTCGGTCGACGCCTGGGTGATCTGGGATCCGTTCCAGGCCGCGGCCGAGAAGCAGCTGGGCGCGCGGGTGCTGGCCGATGGCACCGGCGTGGTCAAGAACTACCAGTTCTTCCTGGCGGCGCGCGCCTACGAGAAGGCGCACCCCGAAGTGATCCAGACGGTATTGGATGAAATCCGCAAGGGCGACCTGTGGGCCCGCGACCACCGCGCCGAGGCGGTGGCGCTGCTGCAGCCGGTGCTGGGGCTGGACAAGGCGGTGGTCGAACTGGCCGCCGAGCGCCTGGCCTACGGCGTGCAGCCGATCACGCGGGAAGTGCTGCAGGAACAGCAGCAGGTGGCCGATGCGTTCCACGCGCTCAAGCTGATTCCCAAACCCCTCAACGTGTTCGACGCCGCGCCGTCGGGCCTGAAATAGACAAGGGCAGGCATTCCATGGACGTCTTCTGGTTCATCCCCACCCACGGCGATTCGCGCTATCTCGGCACCAGCCGCGGCGCGCGGGCCGCGGGCTACGACTACTTCCGCCAGGTGGCGGTGGCCGCCGACACGCTTGGCTACGACGGCGTGCTGCTGCCCACCGGGCGTTCCTGCGAGGATGCGTGGGTGGTGGCGTCCAGCCTGATCGGCGCCACGCGCCGGCTCAAGTTCCTGGTGGCGATCCGCCCCGGCGTCAGCTCGCCGCAGTTCTCGGCGCGCATGGCCGCCACCTTCGACCGCCTGTCCGAAGGGCGGCTGCTGGTCAATGTGGTGACCGGCGGCGATCCGGGCGAACTGGAGGGCGACGGCGTCTTCGTCAGCCATGACGAGCGCTACGCCATCACGGCCGACTACCTGCGCATCTGGCGCGGCATCCTGGAAAACAGCCACGAGGCCGAGGGCTACAGCTTCGAAGGCGAGCAACTGGTGTCCAAGGGCGGCAAGGTGATCTATCCGCCGGTGCAGAAGCCCTATCCGCCGCTGTACTTCGGCGGCTCGTCGGAAGCGGCGCACGAACTGGCCGCCGAGCAGCTCGACGTGTACCTGACCTGGGGCGAGCCGCCCGAGGCCGTGGCCCGCAAGATCGCCGACATCAAGGCGCGCGCGGCGCGGCATGGCCGCACGGTGCGCTTCGGCATCCGCCTGCACGTCATCGTGCGCGAGACCGAGGCGGCCGCCTGGGCCGCCGCCGACGCCCTCATCAGCCACCTGAGCGAAGACGCGGTGCGCGCCGCGCAGACGGCGTTCTCGAAGATGGATTCCGAAGGCCAGCGCCGCATGGCGGCCTTGCACGGCGGCAAGCTCAACGACGAGCACGGCGGCCGCAAGCACCTGGAGATATCGCCCAACCTGTGGGCCGGCGTCGGCCTGGTGCGCGGCGGCGCCGGCACCGCCCTGGTGGGCGACCCCGAGACCGTGGCCGCGCGCATCCAGGAATACGCCGACCTGGGCATCGAGACCTTCATCTTCTCCGGCTATCCGCACCTGGAAGAGTCGTACCGCTTTGCCGAGCTGGTGTTCCCGCTGCTGCCCGGCAAGGGCGGCAAGCAGGTCGGCAATACCGTGCTGACCGGACCCTTCGGCGAAGTCATGGCCACCGAACTGGTGCCCAAGGAAGCGGCCAGCTGATGGCCGACGCCCGCAAGCCCGGCGGCTGGCGCGCGGCGCTGGCGCCCTGGCTGGTCCCCGCCCTGATCCTCGGCCTCTGGCAGCTGTCGGCGCAGGCCGGCTGGCTGTCGTCGCGCATCCTGCCGGCGCCGTCGGCGGTGGCGGCCGCGGGCTGGTCGCTGGCGGTGTCGGGCGAGCTCTGGCAGCACGTGCGCGTCAGCGCGCTGCGGGCGCTGTGGGGCCTGCTGCTGGGCGGCGGGCTGGGCCTGGCGCTGGGCTTGCTGAACGGTTCCTCGCGCACCGCCGAGACCCTGCTGGACACCACCTTGCAGATGATCCGCAACATTCCGGTGCTGGCGCTGATCCCGCTGATCATTCTGTGGTTCGGCATCGAAGAGACCGCCAAGCTGGCGCTGCTGTCGCTGGGCGTGTTCTTCCCGGTCTACCTGAATACCTTCCACGGCATCCGCTCGGTCGACCCGGCGCTGATCGAGATGGGACGCTCCTACGGCCTGACGGGCTGGCGGCTGTATCGCGACGTGATCCTGCCGGGCGCGCTGCCGTCGATCCTGGTGGGCCTGCGCTTCGCGCTGGGGCTGGTGTGGGTGATCCTGATCGTGACCGAGACGATCTCGGCGCAATCGGGCATCGGCTACATGACCATGAACGCGCGCGAATTCCTGCAGACCGACGTGGTGCTGCTGGGCATCCTGCTCTACGCGCTGCTGGGCAAGGCGGCCGACACCCTGGCGCGGCTGCTGGAGCGCCGCCTGCTGCGCTGGAACCCGGCCTACCGGCCGGCCTGACCCGCCTTTTCCACGACGAGATTCCATGGCCAAGATCCAGACCGACCCCGATACCGCACGCGCGCCCGCCGCCGGCGCCGCGCCGGCGCGCGCGGCCGACGACATTCCGCGCGCCGTCCAGGCGCTGGCCGATCAACTGGCCGCCACCGCCGTCGAGCGCGACCGCCAGGGCGGCCACGCCGCCGCCGAACGCGAGCGGATCCGCGCTAGCGGCCTGCTGCGCCTGTCGGTGCCGACCCAGTACGGCGGCGCGGGCGCCAGCTGGTCCACGGTGCTGACGGCGGTGCGCACGCTGGCCGAGGCCGACAGCGCGCTGGCGCACGTGTTCGGCTTCCATCACCTGCAGGTGGCCGGCGTCCTGCTCTATGGAACGCTCGCGCAGCATGACTATTTCCTGCGGCCCACGGTCGAGCGCAACCTGTTCTGGGGCAATGCGCTCAATCCGCTCGACCGGCGGGTGGTGGCGCGGGCCGAGCTGGACGGCTACCGCATCGACGGCGTCAAGAGCTTCAGCTCCGGCTCGGTCGGCTCCGACCTGCTGACCTTTTCCGCCTGGCACAAGGCCTCGGGCACCGCGCTGATCGCGGCGCTGCCGACGCGCGCCGAGGGCATCACCGTCAACCCCGACTGGGACGCGTTCGGCCAGCGCCAGACCGACAGCGGCACCGTGCGCTTCGACCACGTGCGGCTGGAGCCGGTGCAGGTGCTGCAGGCGCCTGGCGTCGAGCCCACGCCGCGCGCCACGCTGCGCTCGCAGGTGGCCCAGTTGATCATGACCAACCTGTACCTGGGCATCGCCCGCGGCGCCTTCCGCGAAGCGCGCCGCTACGTGCGCGACGACGCGCGGCCGTGGTTCGCGTCCGGCGTGCAGCGCCATGCCGACGATCCCTATGTGCAGGAGCGCTTCGGCGAGTTCTGGCTGCGGGTGCAGGCGGCGCAGGCGCTGGCCGACGTGGCCGGCCTGCGGCTCGACGCGGCGCTGGCGCGCGGCCCGTCGCTGACCGCCGACGAGCGCGGCGAGGTGGCGGTGGCTGGCGCCCAGGCCAAGGTGCTGGCGCACCGCGCCGCGCTGGAGGTGGGCGATGGCCTGTTCGACGTCACCGGCGCCTCGTCCACCGCGGCGCGCTACGGCTACGACCGCTATTGGCGCAATGCGCGCGTGCACACGCTGCACGACCCCGTGGCCTACAAGATCCGCGACCTGGGCCGCTACGCGTTGCTGGACCAGATTCCCGAACCCACCGCGTATTCCTGATGCGCATGACCTTCACCTCGATTCACCGATGACCGATCTTTCCTCCCTTCCCGACCTGGCCTCGCTGCCGCAGCCGCTGATCCGGCTGGACGCGGTGAGCAAGTCGTTCGCCACCCGCGCCGGCCGCTTCGACGCGGTGCGCGACGTGTCGCTGTCGATCCGCGCCGGCGACACCTTCGGCATCATCGGCAAGAGCGGCGCCGGCAAGTCGACCCTGCTGCGCCTGATCAACCTGCTCGAACGGCCCGACGCGGGCACGGTGCGGGTCGGCGCCACCGAGCTGACCGCGCTCGGCAAGCCGGCGCTGCGCGCCGCGCGCCAGAACATCGGCATGATCTTCCAGCAGTTCAACCTGCTGCAGAACGAAACCGTGTTCGAGAACGTGGCGTTTCCGCTGCGCGTGCACGGCGGCCGCGGCCGCGAGCAGATCGCGGCGCGGGTGCGCGAATGCCTGGAGATCGTCGGCCTGACCGACAAGACCGCCAGCCATCCGGCGCAATTGTCCGGCGGCCAGAAGCAGCGCGTGGCGATTGCCCGCGCGTTGGCCAGCGAACCCGCGGTGCTGCTGTGCGACGAGCCGACCTCGGCGCTCGACCCCGAGACCACGCGCTCGGTATTGAGCGTGCTGCGCGACATCAACAAGCGCCTGGGCGTGACCATCGTCATCGTCACGCATGAGCTGGCCGTGGTGCGCGCATTGTGCCGCCACGTGGCGGTGATGGAGAACGGCCAGGTGCTGGAGCAGGCCGAGATCTCCCGCGCCGGCGTGCACCTGACCTCGGCGCTCGGCCGCGAGCTGATCCGCGAGGCCACCCATCCCTATGAAGAGGTCGCCTGATGCTGGACACCTTTGTGCAATTGTTGCCCGAGCTGGGCGTGGCGGTCGGCCAGACCTTCCTGATGCTGGCGATCGCGCTGGCCGCGTCGATCCTGCTGGGCGGGCCGCTCGGCGTGCTGGTGTTCCTGACCGGCCCGGGCCAGTCGCTCGACCGCCCGCTGGCGCACCGGCTGTTGAGCTGGACGGTCAATACCGTGCGCTCGTTCCCGTTCATCATCCTGCTGGTGGCGCTGGTGCCGTTCACCCGCGTGATCGCCGGCACCTCGATCGGCCCGGTGGCGGCGGCGGTGCCGCTGTCGTTCGCGGCGATTCCGTACTTCGCGCGGCTGGTCGAGCAATGCCTGCGCGAAGTGCCGCGCGGCGTCATCGAGGCCGCCCACGCCGCCGGCGCATCCGAACTGCAGATCGTGCGCCGGGTGCTGCTGGTGGAAGCGCGTTCCGGGCTGGTGCTGGCCCTGACCGTGCTGGCGGTGAGCTTCCTGTCGTATTCCGCGGTGGCCGGCGTGGTGGGCGGCGGCGGCATCGGCGACCTGGCCATCCGCTATGGCTACTACCGCTTCCAGACCGACGTGATGGTGCTGACCGTGGCGCTGCTCGTGGTGCTGGTGCAGATCATCCAGTTCGCCGGCAATACCGTCGCGCGACGCATCGACAAACGCTGATCCCGAGAGGAAACCCATGTCCGTCAAACGCAATCTCCTGAGCCTGGCGCTGGCCGCCGCCGTGCTGTCGCTGTCCGGCGGCGCGCAGGCGGCCGATCCGGCCAAGAAGGAAATCGTCTTCGGCGCCACCGCCGGCCCCTACAGCGACCAGATCAAGCTCGGCATCAAGCCGATCCTGGAAAAGCAGGGCTATACCGTGCGCATCGTCGAGTTCAACGACTACGTGCAGCCGAACTTCGCCCTGGCGCAGGGCGCGCTGGACGCCAACGCGTTCCAGCACATCGTCTACCTGAAGAACTTCGCCGCCAAGAACAAGCTGGAACTGTCGGAGCTGGTCAAGGTGCCGACCGCGCCCATCGCCATCTACAGCCGCAAGTACAAGAGTGTGGACGCCGCGCCCGAGGGCGTGAGCGTGGCGGTGCCCAACGATCCGACCAACCAGGCGCGCGCGCTGGTGGTGCTGCAGGAGCTGGGCTGGATCAAGCTGCGCGAAGGCTACGACCCGCTGCAGGTGTCGGAGAAGGACGTGGCCGTGAACGTCAAGAAGATCAAGCTGATCCCGCTGGAGGCCGCGCAACTGCCGCGTTCGCTGGAGGACACCGACTACTCGTTCGTGAACGGCAACTTCGCGCTGGCCTCGGGCCTGAAGCTGACCGAGGCGCTGGCGCTGGAGAAGACCACGCCCACCTACCAGAACCTGGTGGCGGTGCGCACGGCCGACCTGGACAAGCCCTTCGTCAAGGACATCGCCGCGGCCTATGCCTCGCCCGAGTTCCTGGCGGTGACCGAGAAATCGTTCGCCGGCTTCGTCAAGACCGACTACCAGCAGAAGCTGGCGGCGGCCCGCTGAGGGCGGCGCGCCAGGAGGGCCGGACCATGTTCATCCACCCCAGCGAGTACGAGCTGCTGCAGCACCTGGACGTGCCGGGGCGGGTCGAGCCCGACCCGGGGCCGGACGAGGGCGCCCCGGCCAGCCCCGCGCTGCGCGTGACCCTGCGCCAGCTGTCCAAGCGCTATGGCGAGCGCCTGGTGCTCAAGGGGCTGGACCTGGAGTTCGCGCCCGGCGAGTTCGTGGCGGTGGTGGGGCAGAGCGGCTGCGGCAAGAGCACGCTGCTGCGGCTGCTGGCCGGGCTGGAGACGCCCAGCGCGGCGCAGGGCGGCGTGCCGGCGCGTTCGCCGGTGCTGTTCGACAACTTTCCGCAATGGTCGGCCGACAGCCGGGTGCGGATGATGTTCCAGGACGCGCGCCTGCTGCCGTGGAAGAGCGTGCTGCAGAACGTGGCGCTGGGCCTGCCCGGCCAGGCCCGGTCGCAGGCGGCCGCGGTGCTGCGCCAGGTGGGACTGGGCGACCGCGGCGGCGACTGGCCGGCGCAGCTGTCCGGCGGCCAGCGCCAGCGGGTGGCGCTGGCCCGGGCGCTGGTGCACCGGCCCGGCCTGCTGCTGCTGGATGAGCCGCTGGGCGCGCTGGACGCGCTCACGCGCATCGGCATGCAGCAGCTGATCGAGGACATCTGGCGCCGCGACGGCTTCACCGCGGTGCTGGTGACGCACGACGTCGGCGAGGCGGTGGCGCTGGCCGACCGCATCCTGGTGATCGACGAGGGCCGCGTGGTGCTGGACGAACGCGTCGAGCTGGCGCGGCCCCGGTCGCGCGGCTCGGCCGCCTTCGCGGCGCTGGAGGCGCGGGTGCTGCGGGTGGTGATGAAGCAGGAAGCGCCGGCGGCGGGGGACAGGCCCCTGGCGCCGGTCATACAGATACGGCACCTGCGGCTCGCGGTCTAGGGCCACGGGTGCGGTTTTCCAGGCAAGCGCCACCCCGGCGCGAGCGGGATCCAACGGAAATCCTTCCATTTTTCAGGAGCAGGACCATGAGCATTCAATCCATCAACGCCCGCAACCAGTTCCGCGGCAAGATCAAGGAAATCATCCTGGGCCCGGTGGTCTCGGAGGTCGACGTGGACACGCCCGCCGGCATCGTCACGTCCGTCATCACCACCCGTTCGGTCAAGGAACTGGACCTGCAGGTGGGCACCGAGGTGCTGGCCTTCGTCAAGGCCACCGAGGTCTCGGTCGCCAAGCTGTAGGCGCCCGCCGCCACCGCCGAAACGGGCGCTTGTCGGGCGCCGGTTTCGGTATATATTGTCTGCGCGGTATCCGGCGGTTCACTCCAGGTTTGTGGCTTGTGCGTTGCGATCACGGAGAACGGGAAATGCGTCGACTGCAAGCGTGGTTCCTCGGCTGTCTGTGCCTCGGGTTGGCCGCGTGCCTGCCCGCCACGGCCCAGAGCAAGCTCGACAAGGGGCAGCTGGACCAGCTGCTGGCGCCCGTGGCGCTCTATCCCGATGCCCTCCTGTCGCAGATCCTGATGGGGGCGACCTATCCCGATGACATCGCGGCCGCGGCCCTGTGGTCCGCCGGGAATGCCAGCCTGTCCGGCGACCCGGCCGTGCAGGCGGTCCAGGCCGAGCCCTGGGACCCGAGCGTCAAATCCCTGGTCGCGTTTCCGTCCGTCATGGACATGATGGGCCGCCAGCCGGAGTGGGTCCGGTCGCTGGGCGACGCCTTCCTGGCGCAGCCGGACGACGTGATGGACTCGGTCCAGCGGCTGCGGGCGCAAGCGCGCCAGGCGGGCAACCTGAACAGCACGCCGCAGCAGAAGGTCACGGCTTCCGATACGGGCGGCAAGACCGTGGTGGTGATCGAGCCGGCCGATCCGCAAGTGATCTACGTGCCCAGCTACAACCCCGCCGTGGTCTACGGCACCTGGCCCTATCCCGCCTATCCGCCCGCCTACTACCCGCCACCGCCCGGCTCGGCGTTCGCCACCTCGCTGGTGGCCGGCATCGGCTTCGGCCTGGGGGTGGCGGCGGTCGATTCCCTGTGGGGCGGTTTCAACTGGGGCCGCCACGACGTCGACATCAACGTCAACCGCTACAACAACATCAACGTCAACCAGCGCATCAACGCCGGCAATGCCAATGGCAACCGCGTGGCCTGGCAGCACAACCCGGAGCGTCGCGGCAACACGCCCTACGCCGATCCGGGCAGCCGCCAGCGCTTCGACAGCCAGCGCCAGGGCGGACCGCGCGACCGCGGGCCGGCCGGTTCGGCATCCGCGCCCGGCGCGCGTGACGCCGCCCGCGAGCGCGCCGCGCAATCCTTCCAGGGCCGCACGGGCCAGTCCACGCCCGGGCACATGGCGCCGCGCGACGGCGGCGAACGGCCGGGGCAGGGCGGCGTTGGCGCCCGGGCGCCGGGAGCCGCTCGCGAACCGTCGGCGGACCGCCGCGCATCCTCGGCCGACCGCCAGGCCGCGACCCAGCGCCAGCGCGCGGATGCCGCGGCGGCGCGCGACCGTTCGCGCGCCAACAACGGCAACAACGCGCTGCGCGACGCCGGCAACGGCGACCGCATGCGCCAGCAGGCGCAGCGCGGCGAACGGGCGGCGTCCGCGCCGCGCGGCGGCGATGGCGGTCGCGCAGGCGCGGGCCATGTCGGTGGCGGCGGCGGTCATTTCGGCGGCCGGAGGTAGGCACCATGAACAGCGGAGTCTCCATCATGAATGCGTGTGCCCGTAACGCCGGCCGCGGCCTGCGCCTGGCCGGCGCCGCTGCGCTGCTGGCGCTGGCGGCCCTGGCCGCGCCCGCCGCGGCGCAGCAGGTGTTCCCCACGCCGCAGGCCGCGGCCGACGCGTTCGGCCAGGCCCTGGCCACCAGTGACCGCGAGGCCGTGGCCCGGGTGCTGGGGCCGGACTACCGCCAGCTCGTGCCGGGCGGGGTGGGGCAGGACGAGATCTACCGGTTCCTGGCCGCCTGGGCGCGCAAGCACGAGGTGGTCGCCGATGGAGACCGACGCGCCTGGCTGGGGGTGGGCGATTCCGGCTGGACGCTGGCGGTGCCGATCGTGCGCGTGGCGCAAGGCTGGCGTTTCGACCCCGTCGCGGGCAAGGCGGAAATCCGGCGCCGCACCATCGGGCGCAATGAACTGACCGCCATCGACACCCTGCAGGCGCTGCAGGCGGCGCAGGCCCGTTACCGCGACGGCGTCGGCCAGGGCCGCTACGCCGGCCGGCTGGTGAGCCGGCCCGGCGCCACCGATGGCCTGTACTGGCCCGACCTGCCCGGTTATCCACCCCAGGCGTTCGGTCCCGACGCCTTGGCGATGGGGCCGGACGTGCCGGTGGCGGACGCCTATTACGGCTACCGTTACAAGGTGCTGCCCGCGCGCGGCGGCGGCGATGGCTACTGGATCCTGGCCTGGCCGGCGCGCTACGGCGAGACCGGCATCGGCAGCTTCGTCATCGGCGCCGGCGGCGGGGTGCGCGAGACCGACCTGGGGCCTGCCACCGGACGCCGCGCGCCCGCGCTGCAGGGCACCGATGTCTCGTTCGGAACCTGGAGCAGCATTACGCCGCAACCCGTTGGCGCTAAATGATTTTTTACGTTTGTTGCAGTGGCCCCGGGCAAGCGTTGTAGCGGTGCCGCAAACCGCGCGGCGGTTTGCCCGGCGGGCGCCGGCTTACGGTTTTTTGACAGTTGGCTATGCCAAAATGGCGAGCACTGGGATCGGCGCCCGATCCCCTTTTGTCGGACCTGGAAATTGAATCCCTTGCATTTTGTCCGCTGCGCCATTCTTGGCGCAGGGATGGCGCTCAGCGCCGCCGCGGCGTCGGCCCCGATCTTCGTCCTGAACTCCCTGGACGCCAACGTCAGCATCGTCGACCCTGCCACCTATACGGAACTGCGGCGCGTCCCCACGGGCAAGGAACCGCACCACCTGTATCTCACGCCTGACAAGAAGTCGCTGATGGTGGCCAACGCCACCGGCGACTCGATCACGCTGATGGACCCCAAGACCGGCGAGGTGCAGCGCACCCTGACCGGTATCGTCGATCCCTACCAGCTGCAGTTCTCGCCGGACATGAAGTGGTTCGTCACGGCCGCCAACCGCCTGGACCACATCGACATCTACGCCTGGAAACCGCTGGAAAAGGGCTTCGACCTGAAACTGGTCAAGCGCATCCCGGCCGGCAAGACGCCCAGCCACATCATGATCGACGCCAAGAGCACCACGGCGTACGTCACGCTGCAGGACAGCGACCAGCTCATCGCCATCGACCTGGCCACGCAGACGCCCAAATGGACCGTCTCGGTCGGCAAGACCCCGGCCGACGTGTTCCTCACGCCCGACCAGAAGACGCTGCTGGTGGCGCTGACCGGCGATTCCTACGTCGAGGCCTATGACGTCAGCAAGGGCCCGGCCAAGCTGATCTCGCGCATCAAGACCGCCGCCGGCGCGCACGCCTTCCGCGCCCAGGGCGACCAGCGCCACCTGTTCGTCAGCAACCGCACCGCCAACTCCATCAGCCGCATCGACCTGCAGACGCTGGCCGTGGTCGACACCTTCCCGGTGCCGGGCGGCCCCGACTGTATGGACGTGCTGGCCGACGGCAAGACCCTGCTGGTCACCTCGCGTTGGGCCCGCAAGCTCACCGTGGTGGACCTGGAGCAGAAGAAGGTCGTCAAGCAGGTGACCGTCGGCAAGTCGCCGCACGGCGTCTGGACGCTGAACCATGCGCCGACCCGCTAAACGGCTGGCCGCCGCCGTCTGCCTGGCGCTGGCGGCGCAGGCCGCCACGGCGGCCCCGGCGTCCTGTGACAAGCCGGTCTACCTGACCTTCGACACCGGCCACATGGGCGTGGCGCCGCTGATCGCCGACGTGCTGGCGCGCCACCACGTCAAGGTCACGTTCTTCCTGGCCAACGAGCGCACCCTGACCGACGGCAGCAGCCTGGACGACCAGTGGGCGCCGTGGTGGAAGGCGCGCGCCGCCGAGGGCCACGTGTTCGGCTCGCATACCTACGACCACGTCTACTGGCAGGGCGACCTGCCGGACGGCAAGTTCCGCGTCAAGCCCAGCGCCGGCCCCGACACGGGCAAGCGCGAGACCTGGACGGCCGAGCAGTACTGCGCCGAGATCAAGCGGTCCGCCACCCGCTTCACGCAGATGACCGGCAAAAAGATGCTGCCGCTGTACCGCGCGCCGGGCGGCAAGACCTCGCCGGCCCTGCTGCGCGCCGCCAAGGCCTGCGGCTTCGAGCACGTGGGCTGGGCGCCGGCCGGCTTCCTGGGCGACGAACTGCCCAGCGACAAGTACCCCAACGCCAAGCTGCTGGAGCAGGCGCTGCGCACCATCAAGCCCGGCGACATCCTGCTGGCGCACCTGGGCATCTGGTCGCGCCAGGACCCCTGGGCCCCCGCCGTGCTCGAGCCGCTGATTGAAGGCCTGCAGCGCAAGGGCTATTGTTTTGCTACCTTGGATACGCATCCCGCTTACCGCGACTGGATCGCCACGCATCACTGATCATGGATACGCTTAGTCAATGGTTCGGGAACTGCCAGCAATGGCTGTTCGAAACCCTGGTGCAGCCCGCGCTGTTCCACCTGGGGCTCAGCAACTTCATCGAGGACGGCTACGACGCCACCATGTGGCTGCTGGTCGGCCTGTTGCAGGTGGCGTTGCTGTTGCTGGTGTTCGGCCCGCTGCAGCGCCTGCGCCCGGTCGAGCCGGTCACCGACCGCCGCCAGATCGGCATCGACGTGATCTACACGTTGATCCACCGCCTGGGCGTGTTCCGCCTGGCGCTGTTCTTCACCATCGACCCGTTCTGGGACGGCATCTTCGGGCAGCTGCACATCTGGGGCTTCGCGCCGTTCCAGCTCGACCAGTATTGGCCCGGCGTGACCGACCAGGCCTGGGTCAGCCTGATCATCTACCTGCTGCTGTTCGACCTGGTGGACTACCTGTACCACCGCGCCCAGCACCGTTTCGCCTGGCTCTGGGCGCTGCACGCGGTGCACCACAGCCAGCGCCAGATGACCGTCTGGAGCGATGACCGCAACCACCTGCTGGACGACATGCTGCGCGACGTGGTGGTGGTGTTCGTGTCGCAACTGGTGGGCGTGCCGCCCGCGCAGTTCGTGGCGATCGTGGCCATCACCCAGCTGGCGCAGAGCTTTTCGCACGCCAACCTGCGCCTGCACTTCGGCGCCATCGGCGAACGCCTGCTGGTCAGCCCGCGCTTTCACCGCCATCACCATTCCATCGCCTACGACGCCTCGACGCCGGGGCCGGCCGGCGGCTACAACTTCGCCGCGCTGTTCCCGATCTGGGATGTGCTGTTCCGCTCGGCGCGCTTTGGCGTCGGCTACGGCCCCACCGGCATCCATGACCAGCAGCCGGAACTGGGCGGCCGCGATTACGGCCGGGGCTTCTGGTCGCAGCAGTGGCTGGGCCTCAAGCGCATGGTCGGCCGCGACCGCGAGCCCTCCGTGACGGCGCCGCCGTCGCGCCCGCCGGGCGCGGCCGAAGGCGCGTGACGCGCCGCGTTCCGCCGTCAAAAAAACCGGGCCTTGAGGCCCGGTTTTTTCATGTCCGGTCACCTGTGACCTGGACGCAGCTCGTCGCAAGAATAGCCGCCCGGCCGCCGGGCCGCCCCAAGGGCGGGCAGCCCCCTCGGGGGGCAGCTAGCGCGCGAAGCGCGTGCGGCGTGGGGGCTCACCCTTCATTCGTGGTTTCGCGCTTGATCTCGTCGTGGCGCCGTTCCATTTCCTGGCGTAGTTCGCGGCGCAGGCGGGCGGCCTCGAAGCGCTGCTTTTCCTCGAGGTTGCGCGGCGCCAGCGGCGGCACCGCGGTGGGGGCGCCGTTGTCGTCCACCGCCACCATCGTGAAGTAACAGCTGTTGGTGTGGCGCACCAGCTTCTTGCGGATGTCCTCGGTGACGACCTTGATGCCGATCTCCATCGAGGTGCGGCCGGTGTAGTTCACCGCCGCCAGGAAGGTCACCAGCTCGCCCACGTGGATCGGCTCGCGGAACACGACCTGGTCGACCGACAGCGTCACCACGTACTGGCCGGCGTAGCGGCTGGCACAGGCGTAGGCGACCTGGTCCAGGTACTTGAGGATGGTTCCGCCGTGCACATTGCCTGAGAAATTCGCCATATCGGGCGTCATCAGGATGGTCATCGACAGTTGGTGGCTAAAGGCGTCGTCCATGGCGGGCGTTCTACTCGGCGATAAAACGCCTATGGTAGTGGCGAAACCCTGTCATATCGCCGTCTGCCGCCAGGTTTGTCAGGGTTTCTTCGCGGGCGCGGACGCCGGGGGCGTGACGACGGGCGCCGCGGCGGCGGGCGCCGGCTCGGGCTGCGCCTCGGGTTCAGGCGCCGGCTCGTCGCGCACCGCGGGCGGCGGCGTCCACAACCCGTCCAGCAGCGCCGGGCCGGGGCCGTAGGCACGCAGCAGCACGTAGACCGGGCCGCTGGCCGCCAGCGGCAGCCAGTTGGCCTGGGCGCCCGGCTCGGGGGCGGCGTGGCTGATCACCAGGTCGAGCGAACCGTCGGCGTTGTATTGCAGCGGATCGCGGTCGCCCAGGGCGTAGCGGTCCAGCGGATTGGCCATCGGCAGGCCCTGGCCGTCATAGGCCGCCAGCGACCACAGCGCGCTGGCCGGCGGCAACTGGTCGCTGTCGAAATGCAGCACGTAGCGGTGCGCGCCATCCAGCGGCCGGCCCTGGCTGTCGGCCGCCAGCAGCAACGCGGTCAGGTCCTCCGGCAAGCCCGAGCCGGGCTGCGCCTGGGTGGCCAGCGCGCGGCGCAGGTAGGCGTTGCCGTAGACGCCCAGGCTGGCCGTCTCCAGCTGCCAGCCGTTGACGCTCTTGAGGGTGGCGCCGGCGGCGGCTTCCATGCGTTCGCGCGCCTCGCGCAGGCCGCGGCGCAGGCCCTGCTTGATCGGGTTGTCGAGCTTGTCGAAGTCGAACGGCCGGCCGGGGATCAGCCCGAGCCGGCGCAGCTTGGCCAGCACCGGCTGGTCGGTGGCGTGCGGCGGGTTGCGGCGCAGCAGCTCGGCGGCGCGGACGAAAAAGGCCTCGGTCGGCATCGCGTCGACCTGCTCGCGCACCGGGATCTTCAGATCCAGCGACGGGTCGGCCTTGATCCGTTGCGATTGCGGCGGCAGGTTCCACTGCGCCAGCGGCGTCAGCGTGAAGCCGTCCTGCAGCGCGTTGACCGCCGCGTATTCGGCCGCGCCGTCGGCCTGGATCAGGGCGCGGGCCCAGACGTAGGCGGTGGGCGCGTCGATGCGCGGCATGCCGGAGGGCAGCGTACCGCTCCAGCCCGGCGGCACGATCGCGGTGTTGCCGCGCGCGGTGCCGGTGCTGCGCTTGCCCAGCGTGGCGAAGGCGTCGTTCCACATGTCCAGCAGCGTCAGGGTGTACAGGCGGCCGTGGCTGTCGGGCGTCGACAGCACCACGGGGCCGGCCGTCAGGTCGAGCCAGGCGGCGCTGCGCAGCATGTCGGGATTGGCCCAGGGCAGGGCCGCGCCGGGGCGGGGCAGGGTGCGGGTGTGCTGGAAGGTGTTGGCGGGCGCGCCCTCGGCGCCCTGCGCGGGATGCGTGAACTGGCGCCGGGTCAGGTCCAGGGTCAGCAGCGGATAGAAGTACAGGTAGCCTTCCATCGCCGCTTCGCGGGCGGACTCGGTGGCGGCGGCGGCCGGGCTCGGCGCCGGCGCGGCGGTGGCGGGGGCCGGCGCCAGGCTCGGGGCGGCCAGCGACAGGGACAGGGCCAGGGGGGCAAGACGGCGCATCGGCGCTCCAACGGGCATGCGGGACGGGCGGAAAAGCGGGCCGGAGCTCGCCGCCGGCAATGGTAGCAGTCTCGCGATCATCCAAAATCCGCGAAAAAGCCCGATCCTGGCCGTAAATCGTTCTCATTGCCCGATTTCGAGGCCGGGGGACGCAAGGCATGGAAACTCGTCCGCGCTGCGCCTATACTTGCTTGCATATCCTTGGAATTCGTAGGGCTTTTCCCCGGATCGGCCCGCGGCTTCCCCTATTCACCCGGAGAGGAGTGCTTCATGGTCAACATGAACCGCCGCCAGTTCTTCAAGGTGACCGGTACCACGCTGGCTGGCTCGAGCCTGGCATTGCTGGGGGTAGCTCCCGGCACGGCCATGGCCGAAGTGCGCCAGTACAAGCTTGCGCGCATGACGGAAACGCGCAACACCTGTCCCTACTGTTCGGTCGCCTGTGGTCTGCTGATGTATGGCCTTGGCGATGGCGCCAAGAATGCCCGCGCCAGCATCATGCACATCGAAGGCGACCCCGACCACCCCGTCAACCGCGGCACGCTCTGTCCCAAGGGCGCGGCCCTGATCGACTTCATCCACAGCCCCAACCGCCTGAAGTACCCGGAATACCGGGCGCCCGGTTCGGACAAGTGGGAGCGGATGTCGTGGGACGACGCCCTGACGCGCATCACCAAGCTCATGAAGGCCGACCGTGACGCCAACTTCGTCGAAAAGACGGAAGACGGCAAGACGGTCAACCGGTGGCTGACCACCGGCATGCTGGCCGCCTCGGCAAGCAGCAACGAGGTGGGCTACATCACGCACAAGACCGTGCGCAGCATGGGGATGCTGGCGTTCGACAATCAAGCCCGTGTCTGACATGGCCCGACGGTGGCAGGTCTTGCCCCGACGTTTGGCCGTGGAGCGATGACGAACCATTGGGTCGACATCAAGAACGCGGACGTAGTACTGATCATGGGCGGCAATGCCGCCGAGGCCCACCCGTGCGGGTTCAAATGGGTCACGGAAGCGAAAGCCCATAACAAGGCGAAGCTGATCGTCGTGGATCCGCGCTTCACGCGCTCGGCATCCGTGGCGGACTTCTACGCGCCCATACGCACCGGCACCGACATCATCTTCCTGGGTGGCGTCATCAAGTACCTGTTGGATCACGACAAGATCCAGCACGAGTACGTGCGCAACTACACCGACTTTTCCTACATCGTGCGCGAGGACTTCACGTTCGACGCGGGCCTGTACTCCGGCTACAACGCCGAGAAGCGGACCTACGACAAGGCCAGTTGGGACTACGAGCGCGGCGATGATGGCTTCGTCAAGACCGACCCGACGCTGGAGCATCCGCGTTCGGTCTACCAGCTGCTCAAGAAGCACTACTCGCGCTACACCGAAGAGATGGTCGAACGGGTCTGCGGCACGCCGCGCGACAAGTTCCTGAAGGTCTGCGAGATGCTGGCGTCCACCGCCACCACCAATCGCGCCGCCACCATCCTGTACGCGCTGGGCTGGACGCAGCACTCGATCGGTTCGCAGATCATCCGCACCGGCGCCATGGTGCAGCTGCTGCTGGGCAACATCGGCATCGCCGGCGGCGGCATGAACGCGCTGCGCGGGCACTCGAACATCCAGGGCCTGACCGACCTGGGCCTGATGTCGAACCTGCTGCCCGGCTACATGACGCTGCCCAACGAGCCCGAGCAGGACTACGGCAAGTACATCGCCACGCGCGCGCTCAAGCCGCTGCGGCCCAACCAGCTCAGCTACTGGCAGAACTACAGCAAGTTCCACGTGAGCCTGATGAAGGCCTGGTGGGGCAAGGCCGCGACCGCCGAGAACAACTGGGCGTTCGACTACCTGCCCAAGCTCGACAAGCTCTACGACATGCTGCAGGTCTACGAGCTGATGAGCCAGGGCAAGATGAACGGCTACCTGGCGCAGGGCTTCAACCCGCTGGCGGCCGCGCCCAACAAGGCCAAGCTGAACCAGGGTTTCGCCAAGCTCAAGTTCCTGGTCATCATGGATCCGCTGGTCACCGAGACCTCGGAATTCTGGCGCAATGCCGGCGAGGCCAATGACGTCGATCCCAAGCAGATCCAGACCGAGGTGTTCCGCCTGCCCACCACCTGTTTCGCCGAGGAAGACGGCGCGCTGGTGAACTCCGGGCGCTGGCTGCAATGGCACTGGAAGGGCGCCGAGCCTCCGGGCGAGGCCAAGAGCGACATCGAGATCATGTCGCTGATCTTCACGCGCCTGCGCAAGATGTACCAGGAAGAGGGCGGCAAGTACCCGGACCCCATCGTCAACCTGTCCTGGCCGTATTCCAATCCGCAAAGCCCGACCGCGGAAGAGCTGGCCAAGGAATACTCGGGCAAGGCGCTGGTGGACCTGGTCGATCCCAAGGATCCCACCAAGGTCACGCGCAAGGGCGGCGAGCAGCTGGCCGGCTTTGCCGAGCTGCGCGACGACGGTTCCACGGCCAGCGGCTGCTGGATCTTCGCCGGCGCCTGGAGCCCGGCCGGCAACCTGATGGCGCGCCGCGACAACAGCGACCCGACCGGCATCGGCCAGACCCTGAACTGGGCCTGGGCCTGGCCGGCCAACCGCCGCATCCTGTACAACCGCGCCTCCTGCGACGTCTCGGGCAAGCCGTTCGACCCGCGCCGCAACCTGATCTCGTGGAACGGCAAGGCCTGGGTCGGCGCCGACATTCCCGACTTCAAGGGCGACGAGAATCCGGATGGCGGCATGGGGCCGTTCATCATGAACCCCGAGGGCGTGGCGCGCTTCTTCGCGCGCGCCGGCATGGCCGAAGGGCCGTTCCCGGAACACTACGAGCCGTTCGAGACGCCGCTGGGCTACAACCCGCTGTATCCGAAGGCCAAGGGCGTCACCAGCAACCCGGCGGCGCGCGTGTTCAAGGACGACCTGGCGGCGATGGGCACGGTGGACAAGTTCCCCTACGTGGCCACCACCTACCGCCTGACCGAGCACTTCCACTACTGGACCAAGAACGTCCGCATCAACGCGATCCTGCAGCCCGAGCAGTTCGTCGAGATCAGCGAGGTCATGGCCAAGGAACTGGGCATTGCCAACGGTTCGCGCGTGAAGGTGTCGTCCAACCGCGGCTACATCAAGGCGGTGGCGCTGGTCACCAAGCGCCTGCGGCCGCTGACCATCGAAGGCAAGACCGTCTACCACGTCGGCATCCCGATCCACTGGGGCTTCGTGGGCCTGGCCAAGCCCGGCTTCCTGACCAACACCCTCACGCCATTCGTGGGCGACGGCAATTCCCAGACACCGGAATTCAAGTCGTTCCTGGTGCAGGTCGAGAAGATTTAGGAGACCGCTCATGTCAATGCAATCCCTGGACATCAAACGGCGCTCCGCCACCACCACGCCGCCGCCCGGCATCCGCGAACCCATCACCGGGTCCGTGGCCAAGCTGATCGACGTCTCCAAGTGCATCGGCTGCAAGGCCTGCCAGAGCGCGTGCATGGAGTGGAACGACCTGCGCGACGAGATCGGCACCAACGTCGGCGTCTACGACAACCCGGCCGACCTGACCGAGCATTCCTGGACCGTCATGCGCTTCTCGGAATACGAGAACCCGCAGGGCGACCTGGAGTGGCTGATCCGCAAGGACGGCTGCATGCACTGCGAGGACCCGGGCTGCCTGAAGGCCTGTCCCTCGCCGGGCGCCATCATCCAGTACAACAACGGCATCGTCGACTTCCACGAAGAGAACTGCATCGGTTGCGGCTACTGCATCACCGGCTGTCCGTTCAACGTGCCGCGCATCTCCAAGAAGGACCACAAGGCGTACAAGTGCACCCTGTGTTCCGACCGCGTGGCCGTCGGCCAGGAGCCGGCCTGCGTCAAGGCCTGTCCCACCGGCGCCATCGTGTTCGGCACCAAGGACGACATGAAGCAGCACGCCGCCGAGCGCATCGAGGACCTGAAGTCGCGCGGCTTCGAGCAGGCCGGCCTGTATGACCCGCAAGGCGTGGGCGGCACGCACGTGATGTACGTGCTGCATCACGCCGACCAGCCCGGGCTGTACCACGGGCTGCCGAAGGATCCGCAGATCAGCCCGATGGTGTCGCTGTGGAAGGGCATCGCCAAGCCGCTGGGCGTGGCCGCCATGGCGCTGACGGCGCTGGCCGGCTTCTTCCACTACGCCCGCGTCGGCCGCAACGAGGTCAACGAGGAAGACGAACGCCGTGCCGAAGAGGAGATCCGCCATGAGTGACGATCGCCATCACCGCCGGATCAAGCGCTATTCGCCCGGCGAGCGCACCAACCACTGGATCATCGCCTTCACCTTCATCCTGCTGGCGCTATCCGGGCTGGCGCTGTTCCACCCGTCGATGTTCTGGCTCACCAACCTGTTCGGCGGCGGTCCCTGGACCCGCATCCTGCATCCGTTCATCGGGCTGGTGATGTTCTTCTGCTTCGTGGTGTTCGCCGGCCACATGTGGCGCCACAACATGATGACCAAGGCCGACCGCCAGTGGCTGCGCCAGCTCAACGACGTGGTCGAGAACCGCGAAGAGAAGCTGCCCGAGGTTGGCAAGTACAACGCCGGCCAGAAGCTGCTGTTCTATGTGCTGATCCTGTGCATGCTGGGGCTGTTCGCCAGCGGCATCGTGATCTGGCGCGAGTTCTTCGCCTTCTACTTCCCGATCTGGGTGGTGCGCGCCGCCTCGGTGCTGCATGCCGTTTGTGCATTGGTGCTGATTTGCGCGATCATTGTGCATATTTATGCGGCGATCTGGGTCAAGGGCTCGCTCACGGCGATGCTGCGCGGCTACGTGACCGCGGGCTGGGCGTGGAAGCACCACCGCGCGTGGTTCCGGGAACAAATCGGCAAGCAGTCCACGACGAAATAGGCGGGTCCCGCCCGGCGGGCGCCACCTTGCGGTGGCGGCCAGGCCGGGCCGGTTCCGCCCGATCCCACCGCACGGCTGCCTCCCCTTTGCGGGGCGGCAGCCGTGTTTGTTTATCTGGAGACGCAATTGCAGCGAATTCTTCCGCGTGGCGAGATCGAGGCGCTCGATCACAACACCATTCCCCGCATCCAGCTGCCGGCGCGCGAGTCGGTTTTCGCGACGCGCGCGGCGCGCCTGCGGCAGCTGGCCGTGGACAGCCCGGTGGCCGACTACCTGCTGCTGATGGCGCGGCTGGTCGACGCCCAGCACAACGCCTTGCGCGGCTGCGACGCGCCGCCCGCCTCGGAAGACCGCATCGCCCTGGCGCAGGCCCACGGCATGCCGCCGCTGCAGGCGGTGGGCTGGCCGCGCGACCCGTTGTGGCGCGACATCCTGCGCCAGCTGGTCGACGAGGTGGCGGGCGGCCAGGACCTGCCGGCCGAGGCGCTGGAAGTCTGCGCGGCGCTGCGCCGCGCGCTGGATGAAGACACCGAATCGCTCGAGGACCTGGCCGAGACCGTGCTGTCGGAACAGCATCGCGGCGTCGACGGCGCCGCCGCGCCGTTCGTGATGGCCGCGCTGCAGGTCTACTGGACCGACCTGGCCAGCCGCTTCGACGAAAAGCAATTGCCGGTGGCCTCGCCGTTCGGCGTCTGCCCGGTCTGCGCCAGCCTGCCGGTGGCCAGCGTGGTGCGGGTCGGCGGCCAGTTCGAAGGCTACCGCTACCTGTGTTGCAGCCTGTGCGCGACCCAGTGGCACATGGTGCGGGTCAAGTGCTCGCACTGCGAAGACGTCGAATCCGTGGCCTACCAGGCCATCGAAGGCCGTACGCCCGCCATCAAGGCCGAAACCTGCGACCACTGCCACACCTACCGCAAGATCTTCTACCAGGACAAGGACCTGCACGTGGAGCCGGTGGCCGACGACCTCGCCAGCCTGATGCTGGACGTGCTGGTGGGCGAGGCCGGCTATTCGCGCGCCAGCGGCAATCCGCTGCTGTGGCACGGCGCCGAGGAGGAATAGCCATGACCGGGTTCGCCGCCGCCGCCGACATCCCCGCGCTCGACCGGCTGCTGAACGCGCCGGCGCTGGCCGCGGCGCTCGACACGCATGGCCGCACGCAGGTGGTGGCGGCCCTGCGCCAGCACCTGGACGGGCTGCGGCAACGCGCCCTGGCGGGCGAACTGCCGCGCGCCGAGCTGGCCGAGACCGCCGTGGGCGCGGCCGTCGGCGGCGCCCTGGCGCGCGCCGCCGCGCCGCGCCTGCGCGCCGTCTACAACCTGACCGGCACTGTGCTGCACACCAACCTGGGCCGCGCCCTGCTGCCCGACGAGGCGGTGGCCTCGGTGCTGCGCGCGCTGACCACGCCGGCCAACCTGGAATTCGACCTGGACAGCGGCGGCCGCGGCGATCGCGACGACCTGATCGACGACCTGCTGTGCGAACTGACCGGGGCCGAGGCCGCCACGGTGGTCAACAACAACGCGGCCGCCGTGCTGCTGATGCTGAACGCGCTGGCCGACCGCCGCGAGGTGGTGGTGTCGCGCGGCGAACTGGTCGAGATCGGCGGCGCCTTCCGCATCCCGGACATCATGAAGCGCGCCGGCGCCAAGCTGGTCGAGGTCGGCACCACCAACCGCACCCATGCCGCCGACTACGAGAACGCCATCGGCCCGCGCACCGCGATGCTGATGAAGGTGCATTGCAGCAACTACGCCGTCACCGGCTTCACCAAGAGCGTCGGCGTGGCCGAGGTGGCGGCGCTGGCGCATGCACGCGGCCTGCCGGCCACGGTGGACCTGGGCAGCGGCACGCTGGTGGACCTGACCCAGTTCGGCCTGCCGCGCGAGGACACGGTGCGCGAGACCATCGCCGCCGGCGCTGACTTGGTGACCTTCAGCGGCGACAAGCTGCTGGGCGGCCCGCAGGCCGGCCTGCTGGTGGGGCGCGCCGACCTGATCCGCAAGATCAAGAAGAACCCGCTCAAGCGCGCCCTGCGCGTGGGCAAGCTGACGCTGGCGGCCCTGGAACCGGTGCTGCAGCTGTACCGCGCGCCGGAATTCCTGGCGCAGCGCCTGACCACGCTGCGCCTGTTGACCCGGCCGCAGCGCGAGATCCAGCCTATGGCCGAGCGCCTGCGCGGCGTGCTGGCGCACGCGGCGGGCGCGGACTACGAGGTCGAGGCGGTGCCGATGTTCAGCCAGATCGGCAGCGGCGCCCTGCCGGTGGACCAGCTGCCCAGCCACGGGTTGGCGCTGCGCTATCGCGGCAAGGGCCGCCCCGGGCGCCACCTGGACCGCCTGGAGACGCGCCTGCGCAACCTGCCGGTGCCGGTCATCGGCCGCATTGCCGATGACGCGCTGTGGCTCGACCTGCGCTGCCTGGAGGCGCGCGACGAGGCCGCCTTCACCGACCAGCTCGCCGGCCTCGCGGCGCCCGCCACGGAGCCGTCGGCATGATCGTCGGCACCGCCGGCCATATCGACCATGGCAAGACCACGCTGGTGCGGGCGCTGACGGGGGTCGACACCGACCGTCTCAAGGAAGAGAAGGCGCGCGGCATTTCCATCGAGCTGGGCTATGCCTACACGCCGCTGCCCAATGGCGACGTGCTGGGTTTCATCGACGTGCCGGGCCACGAGAAGCTGGTGCACACCATGGCCGCCGGCGCCAGCGGCATCGACTTCGGCCTGCTGGTGGTGGCGGCCGATGACGGCGTCATGCCGCAGACGCGCGAGCACCTGGCGATCCTGGCGCTGCTGGGCGTGGCGCGCGGCGCCGTCGCCTTGACCAAGGTCGACCGCGCCGACGCGGACCGGTTGGCGGCGGTGCGCGCCGAGATCGCGGCGCTGGCGACCGATACCTTTCTTCAGGACGCCCCGCTGTTCGAGGTCTGCGCGGCGCGTCCCGGCGATGACGGCGTGGCGCGGCTCAAGCAGCATCTGGACGAGGCCGCGCAGGCGCTCGGCGCGCGCGACGGCGCCGGTCTGTTCCGGCTGGCGGTGGACCGCGTCTTCACGCTGGCCGGCCACGGCACGGTGGTGACGGGCACGGCGCACGGCGGCCGCGCCCGCGCTGGCGATGACGACGCCGACCTGCGCCTGATGCCGGCCGGCACGCGGGTGCGGGTGCGCGGCATCCATGCGCAGAACCAGCCCAGCGAGACCGGCGCGGCCGGACAGCGCTGCGCCCTGAACCTGGCGGGCATCGACAAGAGCGCGATCACGCGCGGCGACTGGATCGCCGATGCGCGCTGCTTCCTGCCGTCGCGCCACGTCGATGTGGCGCTGACGCTGCTGCCATCGGCCGAGGCGCCATTGCGGGCCTGGACGCCGCTGCACGTGCATATCGGCGCGGCGCGCCACGTGGCGCACGTGGTGCCGCTGTCGGCCGACGCGCTGGCGCCGGGCCAGTCGGGCTGGGTGCAACTGGTGTTCGACGAATCGGTGTGCGCGATGCCGGGCGACCGCTACATCGTGCGCAACGCGCAGGCCACGCGCACGGTCGGCGGCGGCCGGGTGCTCGATCCGAACGCGCCCGACCGCAAGCGCCGCGCGCCGGCGCGGATGCAATGGCTGCAAGGCGTGGCGGACATGCTGGCGGGCGGCGGGCTGCAGCCGCTACTGGCGCAGGCCGCGCTGGGCCTGGACGAGACGGCGCTGCAACGCCTGGCCGGCAAGCCGGTGCGTGACCTGGCGGCGCCAGCAGGGGCGATCTGGATCGAGCCGCGCACGCCGCAGGGCGCGCGCACGCTGATCCTGGTCACGCACTGGGAGGCGCTGCGGGCGCGGGTGGAACAGGCGCTGGCGACGTTCCACCAGGGCGCGCCGGACGAGCCCGGGCCGGACGGTTCACGTCTGCGCCGCATGGCGCTGCCGGCGGCGCCGGAAGCGTTGTGGCAGGGGCTGCTGGACGATTTGCAGAAGCAGGGCCGGGTGCTGCGCAACGGGCCGTGGCTGCATCTGCCGGGGCATACCGCGGCGCTGGCCGAGGCCGAGCAGCAGCTGGCGCAGCGCCTGCTGCCGTTGCTGGCGGCGGGGGCCTACGATCCGCCCTGGGTGCGCGACCTGGCGCGTGCGCTGGGCGAGCCGGAAGAGCGGGTGCGGCAGGTGCTGCGCAAGCTGCTGCGGCGTGGCGAGGTGGCGCAGGTGGTGAAGGATCTGTTCTATCACCGCGAGCGGGTGGCGGAGCTGGTGGCGCTGGCGGTCGCGCTTGCGGGCAAGCCGGCAGGGTTGAACGCGGCGGCGTTCCGGGATGCGACGGGGCTGGGGCGCAAGCGGGCGATCCAGATCCTGGAGTTCTTCGACCGGACGGGGCTGACGCGGCGGCTGCGGGATGCGCATCTGCTGCGCACCGATAGCGCGTATCTGGGGGCAGGTCAGGCGGTATCATAGGCGGGTCTTTTTGGAAGGCATCCGTGTCCGGTGGCACGGCCGGGCTTCAAACCCGGTTGGGGGCGTCAGACGTTCCCAGGTAGGTTCGACTCCTGCTGCCTTCCGCCGATTTTTCTTGCGGGCGGCTGGTTGTTGCTTGCTCGCCGGAGGCCCCCCCCTTTCTCATCCTCGTCACAGCCTGCGGCTGTTCCTTCGGATTCCGTCGGGCGCAGCTAGATGGCCCCCGCCACCCCGCGCCCCGCAACGCCAGGGCTCGCGTCGTCCTGGTTTGGCGCGCTGCAAGGGGAGAGCGGCTTGCTAGGGGTTCCTGGCGGAAGTGGGGTGGGTGGGAGGGGCTTGATCGGTTGGGGCGTTGTCAGGCGCGCAGCATCTTTGTGACCACGCTGTTGACGTTATCGGCTTTCCAATCCAGCGCGCCCAGGTGCCAGTGGCGGATGCTGCCGCCGCGGTCGACCAGGTAGTTGGCGGGCAGGCCGACGGCGTCCCATTTCTTGGAGACGGTGCTGTTGCGGTCGTGCAGGACGGTGCCGGCGACGGGCCACTTGGCGAGGAAGGTGGTGATCTTGCCGAGGGCCTCGCCGACGTTGACGGCGACCAGGCGCAGGCCTTCTTCGCGGTGGCGTTTGGCCATGGCTGACATGAGGGGGATTTCGTCGCGGCAGGGGTCGCACCAGGTGGCCCAGAAGCTGACGATGACGACGTTGCCGCGCCAGGTGGCGAGTTTCTGTTCGCGGCCGGAGAGGTCGGGCAGGACCAGGGGCGGGGTGGGGGCGGTCCAGGGGGCCCAGTCGGGGCCGGTGGCGGCCTTCAGGGCGCTGTCGCGGGCGGCGGCGCGGGCCCAGGCGGGCAGGGCCGCCAGCGACAGGGCGGATTGCAGGAGGAGGCGGCGGCTGACCATGGGACGGCGCCGGCTCAGGTGGACAGGGGGCGGGCGGTCAGGGTGTAGCGGAAGCGGCCGGGGTCGAGGCTGTCCAGGCGGCCGTCGGCGGTTTCGCCGTTGGGGTACATCAGGAACGGCACGGGGCCGTGGGCGGAGCCGGGCAGGGCGACGTCGTGGCCGTGGTTGTAGGCGACCCAGTTCATTTCCCAGGCGCCGAACAGCATGACGCGGGCGCTGCGCACGCGGGCGTCCGTGGCGGGCAGGTCGCCGGGCGGCTCTTCCAGCATCACCTTGCGCACGTCGGCGGGGTCGACCGGGATCCAGCCGTAGCCGTCGGCGTAGAACTCGGCGCGGCAGTGCTGCGCGCGGGTGACGTCGCCGGCCTTGCCCAGGCTCTTGAAGCCGAGCTGCGAATCGGCCACGCGCAGGCCGTAGGCGTCGCGGGCGGGAATGCCGGCGGTGCGCGCCAGGGCGACGAACAGCGCGTTGATGTCGGCGCATTTGCCGTTCAGGTCGTTGGCGGTGAGCATGTAGCGCACGTCGCCGGTGCCGCAGCCGCGGGTGGCGGCGGTACGGCAGGTGTTCTCGACCACCCAGTCATAGATCGCGCGGGCCTGCGCCAGCGTGCCCTGGTGACCCTGGGTGATGCGGTCGGCGGTGGCCTTGACGATGCCGTCGGTGGGTAGCAGTTCGGTGGGCTGGATGAATTCGCGCAGGGTGGCGGCGCTTTCGCGCGGGGCGCCGGGAGGCGGCTGGGTCAGGTCGACGCGGCGGTTGCGGGTCTGGAAGCGGCTGGTCACCGTGACCTCGCGCGGCGTCTGGGCGTCGGGCCACTGCACCGCCAGCATGCGCACGTCGTAGCCGGGGGCCTGCGCCAGCTGCGCGCTGCCGCCGCCGCTGACCAGCCAGGCGCTTTGCGCGCCGCGCTGGTAGGACGTGTCGGCGGCATAGGGCAGGGGGATCCAGAGGCGCGGATGGGCGCCGGGGTCGAGCACCTGGATATGGGTGGTCAGTTCGAAGCCGCGCCAGTCGGCGCTGACGGGCGCCTGCTCGGCGCGCGCGGCCAGGGGCAAGGCCGCCTGGGCGGCGCACAGGGCGCCCGAGAAACGGAGGAAGTGTCGGCGATCCATAAAGCCCTCACGCACGGTGAAGTTTGGCTGTCGGTGCGCCCGGTGGCGGGCGGGCCGTCCGTTGCTGCCTGCTGCCGGATCATCATAGGGCCATTCGGGGGCGCGATGCTATCCTTTTCCCATCACTTACGGAGAGACTGACATGACCCAGGATGCTGCGTCCGCGGCGGTGCCGCGCTTGACTTCGCTGTCCCACGGCGGCGGCTGCGGCTGCAAGATCGCGCCCGGCGTGCTGTCGCAATTGCTGGCCCGTTTCGGGCCGGCCGCCAGCTATCCCAATCTGCTGGTGGGCACCGAGACGGCCGACGATGCGGCCGTCTATCGGCTCAACGACGAGCAGGCGCTGATCGCGACCACCGACTTCTTCATGCCGATCGTCGACGATCCGTACGACTTCGGCCGCATTGCGGCCACCAACGCGCTGTCCGACGTGTACGCCATGGGCGGCACGCCGATCATGGCGCTGGCGATCGTCGGCATGCCCATCAACGTGCTGCCGCACGACGTCATCGCCGATATCCTGCGCGGCGGCGAATCGGTCTGCAAGGACGCCGGCATTCCGGTGGCCGGCGGCCACAGCATCGATTCGGTCGAGCCGATCTACGGCCTGGCGGCGATGGGGCTGGTGCATCCGGGCCGCATCAAGCGCAACGCCGACGCGCGCGCCGGCGACGTGCTGGTGCTGGGCAAGGGGCTGGGCGTGGGCATCCTGTCGGCGGCGCTGAAGAAGAACCGGCTGGACGACGCCGGTTACCGCGTGATGATCGACACGACCACGCGCCTGAACCGGCCGGGGGCGGCCCTGGCGGCGCTGGAAGGCGTGCACGCCATCACCGACGTCACCGGCTTCGGGTTGCTGGGCCACACGCTGGAGATGGCGCGCGGCGCCGGGCTGACCGCGCGGCTGCGGCGCGACGCGCTGCCGTGGCTGCCGGGCGTGCAGGCCTTTGCCGCCGAGGGCGTGATCACCGGCGCATCGGGCCGCAACTGGAACTCGTACGGCGAATCGATTCGCCTGGGTTCGGGCGTCAGCGACACCGAGCGCGCCCTGCTGACCGATCCACAGACCTCCGGCGGCCTGCTGGTGGCCTGCGCGCCCGACGCGGCGCAAGCGGTGCTGGATCTGTTCCACCGCGATGGCTTCGAGGATGCCGTGGTGGTGGGCGAGATGACGGCAGGGGATCCGGTCGTGCGCGTCGACTAGCCTGGCCCCGCTTCCGCTTCCGCTTCCGCTTTCCATCCGTCAGGGCCGATCCGGACGCGGCGGCACCTGGTCCTGCACCTGGTAGTTGATCTGCCATTGCAGCAGCGGCGCGTAGGCGTCGAGCCGCGCCAGTTCGGCCGCCTGCGCCGGCGAGGCGTCGCGTTCGAACGTCACCGCCAGGCCGGTGGCGCCGGCCCAGGGCAGCAGGCGGCCCGGCCGGTCGCGGCGGTAGGCGCCGTCGCGCGTGATCAGCAGGTTCGGATTGTTGAAGCCGAAGCACCATTGCGGATCGGGCCGCGCGGCCAGCAGGTCGCAGCCGCTGCGGAAATAGGGCGTGTCCGGCAGGCTCAGGTGATACAGCGTGGGCAGGATGTCCTTGTGGCTGCCGGGGCGCGACGGGTCATAGGTCGATTGCCCGCGATAGGCGGGCGGCACATACAGGTAGAACGGCACCGCGCGCGCCAGCACGGCGTCGGTGTCGAGCGCATAGTCGACGCCCAGGATGTTGTGGTCGCCGGTGACGGCGACGATGGTGTTGGCGCCGTTGGCCGAGGCCTTCAGGCCGCTCAGGAAGCGGCCCAGCTGGTCGTTGGCGTAGCGCAGCGTGTCGAAGGCCTCGTCCAGGCCGGTCCAGGCCTGGTAGTAGGGCAGCCGTTCCACGTCGGCCAGGTCCAGGCCCCCGCGCTGGCCGCCCGCCGGCAGCAGGAAGGGCGGATGGTGGGTGGTGGACAGGGCCACGATCAACAGGCGCTCGCCCGCGCGGTCCGCCTGCGCCAGGCGCGCCGCGATGTAGCGGAACATGTATTCGTCCGGCACGCCCCAGACGCCGGGCTCGGCCTCGGGATAGCGCTGCCGCAGCGCCAGCTGGTCGATGAATTCGTGCGCGCCCAGGTGGCTGGCGAAGCGTCCCAGGTCGCGCCAGGTGGCGGTGCCCGAGGTGACGAACACCACCCGGTAGCCGTGCGCCAGGAAGGGCGTGAAGGCGTTGCTGGCGAAAGTGGCATTGGCCGCCGACGACTGGCTGATGGCCGGCACCGGACTGCGCACCAGCAGCCGGCTGAGCGAATCGATGGTGCCATTGCCCTCGGACAGGAAGCGATCGAAGCGCCAGTCCTGCTGCCAGTGCGGACGCAGCGCGCCCAGCAGGTCGCGGCCGGGGCGGTCGAACGTATTCATGTGATGGCCCATGCTCTCCATCACCTGCAGCACCACGTGCGGTGGATTGGCGCGGGCCTGCGGATTGGCGCCGGTGCTGGCCATGAAGGGCTGCAGGCCGTGTCCCGGCTGGCCCAGGAAGCGCTGGTACAGCGCCGCGCCCTCGTCGTCGGCGACGGGCGAGAAGCGCTTGTCGTTGTCGCGTTCGGACAGCGCCCAGAAGAACGCCGAGATGCCGTTGGGCGCGATGTCATTGAGCAGCCGCAGCGACGAGATGCCGGCATCGTCCTTGTTGAGCGGGAAGGTGCCCAGCGAGCCGCGGCAGGCCAGCACGGTGATGCCGATGATCAGCGTCAGCCGCAACGTGCTCGGCGCCAACGCGCGCCGCGCCAGCCGCGCGCGCAGGATGCTGGCGCCCCAGCGGCGCACCAGCCAATAGGTGATGCCCAGCACGGCCGCCAGCAGCGCCAGCGTGCGCAGGATCGGGTAGCCGTGCCACAGCGTCACCAGGATGGCGTGGGTGTCGTCGTCCATCAGGCCGAACACGAAGATGTCGATCGAGCGCGAGAAGGTGGCGAAATAGCAGACGCTGACCACCGTGCTGGCGGCGAACAGGGTCGCCAGTATTGCGCCCAGCCAGGGCAGGCTGCGCAGCCACAACGCGTGCGCGACCGGCCGCGCGGCCAGCAGCAGCGCCGCCAGCAGCGGCACCGAGAACGCGATCGCCGCGACCTTGATGTCGAACAGCAGGCCGATGCCCAGCGTGCGATGCACGTCCTGCGCCAGCGTGGCGTAGGCGCCGGGCGGCGCGTAGGTCGCCAGCAGGTAGACGCGGCCAGCGCTTTGCACCAGCACCGACACCAGCCAGGGCGCCAGCAGGATCAGGAAGGACCGCTGGAAATTGAGGAACCAGGCTTGCCAGGCGTTGGCCGAACGGAAGAACTTCATCTGCGTTGGGAAAGAAAAACGGAGCGTTGCGCCGGAAAAAGGCGGCAATGGGCCCGCGAGCCCGCCGTCGGGACGGAGGCGCGGGGTTCATTCGCAGGGGGAGCTTGGATCCGTGCGTGCTATGCAGGCCGCAATCTACAGCAGGGGGGAAGCGAATCTATGAAGGTTTGTATAGAACTTGTAGTGCGCCGGACAAGACGTGAAGCCCGTCCGCCAGTCTGATACTGCTGACGGGCCGGGCGTGGGCCGCGTTTATCGGGCGGATTCCGGGGTCAGCAGGCTTGCCGTGGTGGCGGCCTGCTGCACCAGCCAGCGCGTCACGATCTCGGCGTCGGGCGTGCTGCGGCGCGCGTTGCGCACCAGCCAGTAGGCATGTTCGGTGGCGTCGGCGGGTTGGCCGCCGACCGTGGCCAGGCGCTGATCGGCCAGCATCGGCGCGATCAGCGCCAGCCGCCCCAGCGCGATGCCGTGGCCGGCCAGGGCCGCATGCACGATCTGGTCGTACTGGTTGAAGCGCAGCATGCCCTTGGGCCGCACGCGGCCCAGGCCGCGCGCGTTGAGCCATTCGGACCATTGCAGCCAGGGGCGGGTGGGGTCGTCGAATTCCAGCAGCACGTGGCGCTGCAGCTCGCGCGCGTCCAGGGCGCGGGCCTTGAGCGACGGGTGCGCCACCGGCACCACCGATTCGCCGAACAGCCAGACGGCGCCGTCCGGCACCGTGTCGCGCAGGCTGTAGCGGATGGCGATGTCGACGCTTTCGCGGTCGATGTCGATGACGCGGTTGTCGGCGGCCACGCGCACGTCGATGTGCGGATAGGCGGCCTGGAAGTCGCCCAGCCGCGGCAGCAGCCAGAGCGAGGCCACGCCGATGGTGGTGGTGACGGTGACCGGCGTGCGGCGCTCCGGCGCGCGCAACTGCTCGGTCAGGTCGCCCAGCTGGCTCAGCCACGCGTCCGCCATGCGGAACAGCTGCGCGCCCTCGGACGTGAACGAGACGCTGCGAAAGCCCCGCAGCAGCAGCGGCACGCCCAGGTGCGCCTCCAGCGCCCGGATCTGCCGGCTGACGGCCGATTGCGTCACGTGCAGGTCCTGCGCCGCCAGCGTGATGCTCATGCGCCGGCCCACGGCGACGAAGCCTCGGACCAGATCAAGCGGGGGAAGTTTGGCCAGCGGATATGACATTCGTGAAACTCATGCGTAGACGGCGGAAATGTCGCTTGTGCAATATAACGCCTGCGGCGTCCAATATGCCTCAGACGACGGGTGATGCGGCGCCAGGCCGCCAGCGCCCGGCACGCTGGCCGCCGAGGCGGCGGGGGACGCGCCATGATCCAGTTATGCTGCACTGCGGGAATGTCATTCCGTCTGGCGCGGGGTTCGACTATGCTGCTCAGGCGCGCCGCGGGCCTGCGGATCGAGTGCCAGGCCGGCACGGTCTGGCTGTCCGCCTACCGCCATCCGGACGACAGCGTGTTGCAAGCCGGCGAGTCCATCATCGTGGACAGCGATCGCGACGTCGTCCTCAGCGGCCTGCCGGATGCGCAGGTCGCCCTGATGTCCCAGGTTTCCCAGCCGTTGGAGCTTTTGCCATGAATGCGCCCCTGCCCGCCACGCCCCGCCTCGAGATGTGGTTCGATTTCGCCAGTCCCTACAGCTACCTGGCGATCGAGCGCATCGGTGAGCTGGCGGCGCGGGCCGAAGTGCGGGTCGACTTGCGGCCCTTCCTGCTGGGCCCGATCTTCCAGGCCCAGGGCTGGAACGACACGCCGTTCCGCCTGTTCCCCGGCAAGGGCGCCTACATGATGCGCGACATCGCGCGCCTGGCCGAAAAATATGGCGTGCCCTACAACCGGCCGCGCCTGTTCCCGCGCATGAGCGTGCTGCCGGCCCGCATCGCCCTGCTGGGCCAGGACGAGCCCTGGGGCCGCGACTTCTGCCTGGCCGTGTTCCGCGCCAATTTCCAGCACGACCAGGACATCCAGGCCGAGGACGTGGTGCACGCGCTGCTGACTGGCCTGTCGCTGGACGCCGACGCGCTGATCGCGCGCGGCAAGTCCGAAGCGGCCAAGGAGGCGCTGCGCCGCCGGGTCGACGAAGCCCGCCACCTGGGGCTGTTCGGCGCCCCGACCTTCCTGGTGGACGGCGAAATGTTCTGGGGCAACGACCGCCTCGAGGACGCGCTCGAATGGACCCGCCGCGCGCCCGTCGGCGCCTGGAGCGCCGCGGCCGGCTGATTTTCCGGCGGTCTCGATGCCGCCGTCCGGTCCAGGGCGGCCGTCGTGCTGACGGCCGCCAGGCCACCCTGTTTCTTCCCCTCGATGCTTCATCCGCAATGAAAAACAGCAGCAGTCCGCTACGCGGCGCGCCCATGCCGGGTGGCCGTTCGTTCACGCAATTCCGTGCCGCGCGCATCCGGCGCGTGTCCTTTCAATGGCGGCAGGCGGCCGCCGAGCCGGCGCCCGGCGGCAAGGGCGACGGATCGCGTCGAACCTGAAGGGCGCTCGCGGCGCCGCGGCGGACACGGTCGCTGGCCTGTCCTGTCCAGCCCCGGCGCGCGCCCTGGCCGGCGACGCGCCAGAGTCAGCCGCGCGTGACCGGGGCCACCTGGGCCCATTCCTCGTCCGAGTACAGCCGCGAGCGCAGCAGGAAGCGCTGGCCTTCGGCGCTGTCCAGGGAAAATGCGCCGCCGCGTCCGGGCACGGCGTCGATGATGAGCTGGGTGTGCTCCCAATACGTGAACTGGTCTTCGCCCATGTAGAACGGGCAGCCCTCCAGCTCGCCGAGCAGCACGTCCGAGCCGCCCACCATGAATTCGCCTTGTGCATAGCACATGGGCGAACTGCCGTCGCAGCAGCCGCCCGACTGGTGGAACATCAGCGGGCCGTGCTTGGCGCGCAGCGTGTCGATGAGCGCGCGCGCCGCGTCGGTGGCGATCACGCGGGGGGTAGGTCCTGGCATAACGCGGCTCCCGCGGTCTCGCGCCGGACGCCCGGGCCGCCCCTTGCCGGGCGGCCGGCGCGGCGGCGCGAGACCGTCCTCCGGTCAGAAGAAGCCCAGCTTCTTGGGCGAGTAGCTCACCAGCAGGTTCTTGGTCTGCTGGTAGTGGTTGAGCATCATCTTGTGGTTCTCGCGCCCGATGCCCGACTGCTTGTAGCCACCGAAGGCGGCGTGCGCCGGATAGGCGTGGTAGCAGTTGGTCCAGACCCGCCCGGCCTTGATGGCGCGGCCCATGCGATAGCACGTGTTGGCGTCGCGCGACCAGACCCCCGCGCCCAGGCCGTAGAGCGTGTCGTTGGCCAGCGCCAGCGCGTCGTCGGCGTCCTTGAACGTGGTCACCGCCACCACCGGCCCGAAGATCTCTTCCTGGAACACGCGCATCTTGTTGTGGCCCTTGAAGACGGTCGGCTGCACGTAGTAGCCGCCTTCGAGCGCGCCCGACATCTTGGCGCGCTCGCCGCCGGCCAGCACCGCGGCGCCTTCCTGCTTGCCGATGTCCAGGTACGACAGGATCTTCTCCAGCTGCTCGGTGGAGGCCTGCGCGCCCAGCATGGTGTCGGCGTCCAGCGGGTTGCCCTGCTTGATCTCGGCCACGCGCTTGAGCGCGCGCTCCATGAACTTGTCGTAGAGCGACTCCTGGATCAGCGCGCGGCTGGGGCAGGTGCAGACCTCGCCCTGGTTCAGCGCGAACATGACGAAGCCCTCGACCGCCTTGTCGAGGAAGTCGTCGTCCTGCGCGGCCACGTCGGCAAAGAAGATATTGGGCGACTTGCCGCCCAGCTCCAGCGTCACCGGGATGATGTTCTGCGACGCGTACTGCATGATCAGGCGGCCGGTGGTGGTCTCGCCGGTGAAGGCGATCTTGGCGATGCGCTTGCTCGAGGCCAGCGGTTTTCCCGCTTCCAGGCCGAAGCCGGTGACCACGTTGAGCACGCCCGGGGGCAGCAGGTCGCCGATCAGTTCCATCAGCAGCAGGATGCCCAGCGGCGTCTGCTCGGCCGGCTTGAGCACCACGCAGTTGCCCGCCGCCAGCGCCGGCGCCAGCTTCCACGCGGCCATCAGGATCGGGAAATTCCAGGGGATGATCTGGCCGACCACGCCCAGCGGTTCGTTGAAGTGGTAGGCCACGGTGTCGTGGTCGATCTCGGACAGCCCGCCTTCCTGGCTGCGGATGCACGAGGCGAAATAGCGGAAGTGGTCGATGGCCAGCGGGATGTCGGCGGCGCGGGCCTCGCGGATCGGCTTGCCGTTGTCCCAGGTCTCGGCGGTGGCCAGGCGTTCCAGGTTGGCTTCCATCACGTCGGCGATGCGCATCAGGATCTGCGCGCGTTCGGCGGCTGGGGTCGCACCCCATTTGGGCGCGGCGCGATGCGCGGCATCCAGCGCCAGGTCGATGTCACGCTCTTTCGAGCGGGCGTTGCGGGTCAGCACCTGGCCGGTGACCGGCGTGACGTTGTCGAAGTACTCGCCGTCGGCGGGCTTCTGCCATTTGCCGTCGATGAAGTTGTCGTACTGCGTCCTGAGGTCCAGGCGCGTGCCATAGGATTCGGGGGTGACGCGGGTCGCGATGTCCATGCTTGTCTCCGGTATTGTGGGAATGACGGCAGTCGGGTGCCTGTTTTCCATCAAGCAAATCGCGTGCCATCCGGGGGTTCTCCGCTGGACAAGCGCGCGTGCCGCGTGCGAAAGTAGATTTCCACGCGCCGGCAAAGGGCGTGGGCGGCGGATCGCCGCCTCAAGGTGTCGCGTTTCGCGACACTGTCGCGGAACAGGTGTCGCAGAACACCGTCCAAGGAGACATGCATGGCCACTCAATCCCGTCGGCAATCGCTGACGCAAGCGCGCCAGCTGTTCAACCAGCAGGGCGTCGTGCCCGGCGGACTGGTCGCCGAGCCCATCCTGCGATCCTGGCGCCGCTGCGCCGATCTGGGCTTCGACATGCGCGGCGCGCGCCGCGCCGAACCCATGACGGCCGGCGAGCTGCGCGAGGCGCGCGAACGCAACGAGGCCCTGCGGCGCCTGTCCGAACCCGCCATGTCGCTGCTGCGGCGCGAAGGCGGCAGCGACGGGCTGGTGATCCTGTCCGACGCGCAGGGCCTGGTGCTCGACAGCGATGGCGATATCGACTTCGCGCAGCGCGCCTCGCGCGTGGCGCTGATGCCCGGCGCGCCGTGGGACGAGGCCGCCGCGGGCACCAACGCCATCGGCACCGCGCTGGTGGAAGGCCGGCCCATCGTCGTCGATGGCGCCGAACACTATTTCGAACCCAACCGCATCCTGACCTGCGCGGCGGTGCCCATCACCGACAGCGAGGGCCGCATGCTGGGCGTGCTGGACCTGTCGAGCCCGGCGCGGGAGATCCGTCCCGACGCGCTGGCGCTGGTGCGCGCGGCGGTCGACCTGATCGAGCATCAGCTGTTCGACACGGCGCACGAGCCCTGCGCGGTGCTGCGCCTGCATGCCGACCGCTCCGGCCTGGGCACGCCCGGCGAGGCCCTGCTGGCCTTCCAGGGCGACCTGCTGGTGGGCGCCAACCGCCGCGCCCTGCAGATGCTGGGGCTGGCGCCCACGGCGCTGGGCGTGTATCGCTACGGCGACCTGTTCGATGGCGACCTCGATCACAGCCCCGACGCGGCCGGCCGGGTGCATGCGCGTTCCGGCGCGATCTACCATGCGCGCCTGCGCCTGCCCCGCGCGCGTGCGCCGGTGGCGCCGCAGCCGACCCTGCGCCTGCCCGCGGCATCGCCGTCGCCGGCGCCCGTGGCGCGCGGCGGCCTGGCCAGTTTCGATGCCGCCACCCTGGGCGCGCTGGCGCGCGCGGTGCACCTGTCGGACGCGGGCGTCTCGATCCTGCTGCAGGGCGAGACCGGCGCGGGCAAGGAGATCTTCGCGCGCCAGTTGCATGCGCGCGGCCGGCGCGCGGCCGGCCCGTTCGTGGCGGTCAATTGCGCGGCGCTGCCCGAGAGCCTGATCGAGTCCGAGCTGTTCGGCTACGAGGACGGCGCCTTCACCGGCGCGCGCCGCCAGGGCAGCAAGGGACTGCTGCGGCAGGCGCATGGCGGCGTGCTGTTCCTGGACGAGATCGGCGACATGCCGCTGGCGCTGCAGTCGCGCCTGCTGCGGGTGCTGCAATCGCGCGAGGTGTCGCCGCTGGGCGCGGCGCGGCCGGTGCCGGTGGACTTCACGCTGGTGTGCGCGACGCATCGCGCGCTGGCCCACGATGGCCCCGATGCGCCGGTGCGCGCCGACCTGTATTTCCGCATTGCCGAGTACACGGTGACGCTGGCGCCGCTGCGCGCCCGCGCCGATCTGCGCGAGCTGCTGCGTTCGTTATGGGCCGCGCAGGGCGCGGGGCCGGTGCTGCCGACCGAGATCGAGGACACGCTGGCGCACTACGCCTGGCCCGGCAACTACCGGCAGCTGGCCGCGGTGCTGCGCACGCTGCACGTGCTGGCCGGGGCGTCGGGCGTGGTCGATCGCGAGATGCTGCCGGCGGACATCCGCGGCCTGCCGGCGCACGCGCCCGTGGCGGCCGCGGGCACCGCCAACCTGCAAGCCCTGGCCGACGACGCGATCCGCGCCGCGCTGGCCGCGCATGCGGGCAACGTCAGCGCCGCGGCGCGCGCGCTCGGCGTGCATCGCAGCACGCTGTACCGGCGGGCGGCGGCGCTCGGCCTGGCGCGGCCGCACTGAGCGCGCCACGGGCCAGGCCGGCACTGCTTGAGGAGGGAAGGACGCGGGCCGGCTCAGCCGACCACGCGCGCCAGTTCGGCGCCCGGGTCCGAGGCGCGCATGAAAGCCTCGCCCACCAGGAAGGCGTCGACCTTGTGCTCGCGCATCAGCTTGACGTCTTCCGGCTTGAGGATGCCGCTTTCGGTCACCACGCGCTTGCCGGCGGGAATGCGCGGCAGCAGGTCCAGCGTGTTCTGCAGGCTGGTCTCGAAGGTGCGCAGGTTGCGGTTGTTGATGCCCAGCAGCGGCGTCTTCAGCGTCAGCGCCACGTCCAGTTCCTGGGCGTCGTGCACTTCCACCAGGACGTCCATGCCCAGCTCCATCGCCAGCGTTTCCATGTCGCGCAGTTGCGTGGGCGTGAGCGCGGCCACGATCAGCAGCACGCAGTCGGCGCCCATCGCGCGGGCGGCGATGATCTGGTACGGATCGATCACGAAGTCCTTGCGCAGCACCGGCAGCGAACACGCCGCGCGCGCCTGGCGCAGGTGGTCGTGCGAGCCCTGGAAGAACTGCACGTCGGTCAGCACGGACAGGCAGGCCGCGCCGTGCACGGCATACGAGGCCGCGATTTCAGCCGGTTGAAAGGTCTCGCGCAGCACGCCCTTGGACGGCGACGCTTTCTTGATTTCGGCGATCACGCCGGCCTTGCCCTGCGAGATCTTGTCTTCGATGGCCTGGGCGAAGCCGCGCACGTCCTGGCGCGCCTGCGCCTCGCGCAGGACTTCGGCTTCGCTGCGCATCTGGCGCGCGGCGGCGACTTCCTCGACCTTGACGGCGAGGATCTTCGCGAGAATATCGTTCATTTCTGGAATTTCCGGGTATATGCGCAGAAATCTTCCAGCTTGGCTCGCGCCGCGCCGGTGGACATCAGTTCAAATGCTAGCGCTAACGCTGCGGGAATGGAATCGGCTTTATTGCCTGCGTAGATGGCGAGACCCGCATTCAGCGCGACGATGTCGCGGGCGGTGCCCTCGACATTGTCCAGCGCCTCTATGACAAGCTCGCGCGACTGTTCGCGATTGGACACCTTGATGCTGCGATTGGACATCATGGATAGCCCGTAGTCTTCGGGGTGGATTTCGTATTCGCTGACCTTGCCGTCCTTGAGCTCGCCCACCAGGGTGGCGCCGCCCAGCGAGGCCTCGTCCATGCCGTCCTTGCCGTGCACCACCAGCACGTGGCGCGAGCCCAGGCGTTCCAGCACGCGCACCTGGATGCCGACCAGGTCGGGGTGGAACACGCCCATCAGCTGGTTGGCGGCGCCGGCCGGGTTGGTCAGCGGACCGAGGATGTTGAAGATGGTGCGCACGGCCAGTTCCTTGCGGACCGCGGCCACGTTCTTCATGGCGCCGTGGTGCGCCGGCGCGAACATGAAGCCGATGCCGGTGGCCTGGATGCACTCGGCCACCTGCTCGGGCGTCAGCACCAGGTTGGCGCCCAGCGCTTCCAGCACGTCGGCGCTGCCGCTGGAGGACGAGGCGCTGCGGTTGCCGTGCTTGGCGATCGGCACGCCGGCCGCCGCCGCCACGAACATGGCGGTGGTGGAAATGTTGAAGGTGTGGCTGCCGTCGCCGCCGGTGCCGCACATGTCGAGCAGGTCTTCGGGGTTGGGCGTGACCACCGGCGTGGCGAATTCGCGCATGACCTGCGCGGCCGCGGTGATTTCACCAACCGTTTCCTTTTTCACGCGCAGGCCCATCAGCAGCGCGCTGGCGATCTGCGGCGACATCTCGCCGCGCATCAGCATGCGCATCAGGTGCAGCATTTCGTCGTGGAAAATTTCGCGGTGCTCGATACAGCGCGTCAGCGCTTCGGAGGGGGAGATCGTCACGGTGCGTCCTTCTTAGGCGAGGTTCAGGAAATTGCGCAGCAGGGCGTGGCCGTGTTCGCTGAGCACGGATTCGGGGTGGAACTGTACTCCGTACAGGGGCAGCGTCTTGTGGCGCACGCCCATGATGTCGCCATCCGGGGCCGTGGCGGTCACGGCCAGGCACTCGGGCAGGGTCGCCGGATCGATGGTCAGCGAGTTGTAGCGGATGACAGTGTACGGCGTCGGCAGGTCGGTGAAGATGTCCGTCCCGGTATGCGAGATGCGCACGGTCTTGCCGTGCATGATCTGCTGGGCGCGGACGATGTTGCCGCCGTAGGCGGCGCCGATGGCCTGGTGGCCCAGGCACACGCCCAGGATCGGCTTCTTGCCGGCGAAGGCCTGGATGACGGGCACCGAGATGCCGGCCTCGGCCGGCGAGCACGGGCCGGGCGACACGCAGATGCGGTCGGGGTTGAGCGCGGCGATCTCTTCCAGGGTGATCTGGTCGTTGCGCGCCACGCGCACGTCCTCGCCCAGTTCACCGAAGTACTGGACCAGGTTGTAGGTAAACGAGTCGTAGTTGTCGATCATCAACAGCATTTTTTTCTCCAGGCGGGCCGGCGCGCGGCCCGGGGCGGTCATTGGGGGCGTCGGGCGTCTCAGATGGGCTCGTCCAGGCCGTGCTGGACCTGCTCGGCGGCGCGCAGCACGGCGCGGGCCTTGGCCTCGGTCTCGGCCCATTCGGCTTCGGGATTGGAGTCGGCGACGATGCCGGCGGCGGCCTGCACATACAGGGTGCCGTCCTTGATGACGCCGGTGCGGATGGCGATCGCCACGTCCATTTCGCCGCCGTAGCTGAGGTAGCCGGCCGCGCCGCCGTAGATGCCGCGGCGCACCGGTTCGAGTTCGTCGATGATCTTCATGGCCTCGACCTTGGGCGCGCCGGTCAGCGTGCCGGCCGGGAACGAGGCGCGCAGCACATCCATGCTGCTCATGCCGGGGTTGAGGTTGCCGGTGACGTTGGACACCAGGTGCATCACGTGCGAATAGCGCTCGATCACCATGGTGTCGCTGACCTTGACCGAACCCACCTCGGCCACGCGGCCGACGTCGTTGCGGGCCAGGTCGATCAGCATCACGTGCTCGGCCACTTCCTTCGGATCGGCCTTGAGCTCGGCGGCCAGGGCGGCGTCCTCCTCGGGCGTGGCGCCGCGCTTGCGGGTGCCGGCCAGCGGGCGGATGGTGACTTGCGACTTGGGCGCGCCGTCTACCACCACGCGCTCCTGGCGCACCAGGATCTCGGGCGACGCGCCCACGACCTGGAAGTCGCCGAAGTTCCAGAAGTACATGTAGGGGGAGGGATTGAGCGACCGCAGGGCGCGGTACAGCGAGAGGGGGGAGTCGCGGAACGGCTTGGCGATGACCTGGCCGATCTGCACCTGCATCAGGTCGCCGGCGGCGATGTGTTCCTTGGCGCGGTGCACGGCCGCCAGGTAGTCTTCCTTCTTGAAGTCACGCCGTTCCTCGGTCTGCATGCTGGCGTGGCTGTACGGGATTTCCACCGGGCGTCGCAGGCGCGCGCGCAGGTCGTGCAGGCGCTGCTGGGCGCGGCTGTAGCTCTCGGGCTGGCCCGGGTCGGCGTAGACCATCAGGTAGATGCGGCCGGCCAGGTTGTCGACGATGACCAGCTCGTCCACGTGCATCAGCATCAGGTCGGGCGTGCCGCCTTCCATGCCGGCCGGGAACGGCTTGACGGCGGGGCCCAGGCACGGTTCGATGTGGCGCACGGTGTCATAGCCGAAGTAGCCGGCCAGGCCGCCGCAGAAGCGCGGCATGCCGGGGCGCAGGGCCACCTTGAAGCGGGCCTGGTACTGCTCGATGAAGGCCAGCGGGTCGCCGTCATGGGTTTCCACCACCTTGCCATCGTGCAGCACCTCGGTGCGGGTGCCGCTGGCGCGGATCACGGTGCGGGCCGGCAGGCCGATGAACGAGTAGCGGCCGAAGCGCTCGCCGCCCACCACCGATTCCATCAGGCAGGTCATGCGGCCGGCCTGCGGGCCGGCATGGGCCAGTTTCAGGTAGATGCCCAGCGGGGTGTCCAGGTCGGCGTAGGTCTCGGCCACCAGCGGGATGCGGTTGTAGCCTTGGGCGGCGAGGGCTTTGAATTCGATTTCGGTCATGTCGGGTCTCGTGGGCGATGGGTATCTGCTTGGGACCAGGCACACAACAAAAAGCCCGGTCCAGGTTACTGGTTCCGGGCTTGGCTCTGTGTTCTACACAGTATCGGCGCTGGGAGGCTGGGATGCGTCCAGGGCCGGGAAGGGAATCATCGCCACCCGGAAGACAAACGCCACCAGCGCCACGAGGCGCCGAGCATTTGGTTCTGGATGGAAACGTTCATCAGGGAGATATCGGTTCGATAGTCAGGTATGCCGTCAAAGGCGTGGACCCCGGCTTCAGGCCTGGGCTTTCGCGGCGTTCTGGTTCTGATTCCAGAGCTCCACCCACTGGGCGGCGTTGACGAGCGTGTCCACTATACCATCGACATCGAGCTCGCGCACGTCACGTCCTTCGTTGTAGCCATACGGCACCACCAGCACCTGGGTGCCGGCGCTGCGGCCGGCCTGGGCGTCGTTGATGGAGTCGCCGATGGTGACGGCCTCGGCCACCGTCACGCCCAGCAGTTCGCAGGCGTGCAGCACCTGGTCCGGGTCGGGCTTGCGGCGGGCGCAGGTGTCGCCGCACACCACCGCGTCGAAAAACCCGGCCAGGCCGGTGCGTTGCAGCAGCGGCAGGGTGAATTCGGTGGGCTTGTTGGTGACCACGGCCAGCTTCAGGCCCTGTTCGCGCATGTGCTTGAGGCCCTCGATGACGCCCGGGTAGACCTGGGCGCGTTCGCCGTTGACCAGGTGGTAGTGGCGGTAGAAGGCCTCGCGCGCCCGGTCGAAGTCCTCGGGCGAGGGATCGGCGGCGTCCAGGCTGCCGGCCAGGCTGCGGCGCACCAGGTTGTCCACCCCCTTGCCGACGAAGGTGGCCACGACATCCTCGCGCAGCGCGATCATGCCGAGTTCCACGCGCATGGCGTTGGCCGCGAAGGCCAGGTCGGGGATGGAGTCGAGCAGGGTGCCGTCCAGGTCCAGCAGCGCGGCGCGAAAGGGAGTCATGGCGGGGTTCCTCAGACGGCGGTGGTTTCGCCGATGGCGATCTGCTCGCGCATGGACTTGATGATGCCGGGGTAGTCGGGCTTGCCGAAGATGGCCGAGCCGGCCACGAAGGTGTCGGCGCCGGCGCGGCGGATCTCGGCGATGTTGTCGATCTTCACGCCGCCGTCCACCTGCAGCACGATTTCCTGGCCGCCGGCCTGGGTCCAGGCGTCGATGCGGGCGCGGGCCTCGCGCAGCTTGGTCAGCGCGCCGGGGATGAAGCTCTGGCCGCCGAAGCCGGGGTTGACCGACATGATCAGCACCAGGTCGACCTTGTCCATGACGTGGTCCAGGTAGGACAGGGGCGTGGCGGGGTTGAACACCAGGCCGGCCTTACAGCCGTTCTCGCGGATCAGCGACAGGGTGCGGTCGACGTGGCGGCTGGCTTCCGGGTGGAAGCTGATGTAATTGGCGCCGGCCTTGGCGAACATCGGCACCAGGGCGTCCACCGGTTCGACCATCAGGTGCACGTCGATCGGCACGGAAACATGGGGACGGATCGCCGCGCAGACCATCGGGCCGATGGTCAGGTTGGGCACGTAGTGGTTGTCCATCACATCGAAATGGATCCAGTCGGCGCCGGCGGCGACGACGTCACGCACTTCCTCGCCCAGGCGGGCGAAGTCGGCGGACAGGATGCTGGGCGTGATGCGGGTGGTGGTAGACATGGTGTTCGGGGTGGGTGAAGGCATAATGTGCCATTATTGCAGCTTGCTCGTGCCACACAGGAAAGGACTGTGAAACCCTACGACCTGAGCGTCTCCGTCTCGCCGCGCTTCGTGCCAGAACAGTCCGATCCGGGTGAGCAGCAGTTCGTGTTCGCCTATACCGTCCGCATCACCAATACCGGTGAGCATCCGGCCCAGGTGATCAGCCGCCACTGGATTATCACCGATGGCAACCAGCGCGTGCAGGAAGTGCGCGGGCTGGGCGTCGTGGGCCAGCAGCCCCTGCTGGCGCCCGGCGAGACCTTCGAATACACCAGCGGCTGTCCCTTGCCCACGCCGGTCGGGACGATGCGCGGCACCTACCATTGCGTCGGCGAGAACGGCATTCCGTTCGAAGTGCCGATTTCCGAATTCGTCCTGGTCATGCCGCGCACCCTGCACTGACGCGGGGCGCGGCCACACGTTGTACGGTTTTCCATCTGCTCATGAAGCGCATTCTTAGCCTGTCCGTGCTGTCGGTTCTGCTGGCGGCATGTACCACCACCTCAGAGATTCCGCCCGAATCCGGCGAACCCGGCGCCACCGGCGCGCGCCCCGCGGCCGTCGACGGCCCGCTGGTGGTGCCGTCGCTGTCGGCCCTGCCCGACACGCCGCCGCGCGCCCTGGCCGGCAAGTACAAGCCCGGCACCTGGGCCGAGATGCCGGGCTGGACCAGCGATGACCTGGCCCAGTTCTGGCCCCTGTTCCTGCGCAACTGCAAGGGGCTGATGCGGCCGACCAGCGGCAACCTGGCCGCGCCCGCGCGCGCCGCGCCGCGCGCCTGGCAGCCGGTCTGTGCCGCCGCGGCGGACTCGGCCCGGGCGCCCGCCGCCAACGATCCCGAGGGCGTGCGCCGCTTCCTGCAGACCTACCTGCAGCCGTGGCGCCTGAATGCCGCCGACGGCAAGCCGGCCGCCAACACCGTCACCGGTTACTACGAGCCGCTGGTGCGCGGCTCGCGCCGCCAGGGCGGCAACTACCAATGGCCGCTGTACGCGGTGCCGGCCGACCTGCTGACCATCGACCTGGGCTCGGTCTACCCCGACCTGGCCGGCAAGCGCGTGCGCGGCAAGCTGGACGGCAAGCGCGTGGTGCCCTACGACACCCGCGCGGCCATCGAGTCCTCCGGCCGCCGCCCGCCGGTGGTGGTGTGGGTGGATGATCCGGTCGACAACTTCTTCCTGCAGGTGCAGGGCTCGGGCCGCGTGCTGCTGACCGACGGCCCCGACAGCGGCAAGACCATCCGCGTGGCCTACGCCGACCACAACGGCCAGCCCTACGTGTCCATCGGCCGCTGGCTGGCGGACCGGGGCGAGCTGTCGGCCGACCAGGCCTCGATGCAGAACATCCGCGCCTGGGCGCAGCGCAATCCCAAGCGCGTGCCCGAAATGCTCAATGCCAATCCGGCCGTGGTGTTCTTCCGCGAAGAGCCGGTGATCGACCCCGAACTCGGCCCCAAGGGCGCCTATGGCGTCAACCTGGCGCCGAAACGCGCCATCGCGGTGGACGCCGGCTTCGTGCCGCTGGGCACGCCGGTGTTCCTGGCCACCACCTTCCCGGCCTCCGACCGGCCATTGCAGCGCCTGGTGTTCGCGCAGGACACCGGCACCGCCATCCGCGGCGCGGCGCGCGCCGACTTCTACTGGGGCTACGGCGACGAGGCCGGCCAGCAGGCCGGACGCATGAAGCAGCGTGGCCAGATGTGGTTGCTGTGGCCGAAACAGGCCGGGGAGCCGAGCGCAAGATGACACACCAGATCGTGGTTTGCGGGGCCGGCATCGTCGGCCTGTCCTCGGCCCTGGCGCTGGCCCGCCGCGGCCAGCGCGTGGCCCTGCTGGCGCCGCGCGTGACCGTGCCGCCGGCCGATCCCAACCATTACCATGCGCGCGTCTACGCCATTTCGCCCGCCAGCCAGCGTTTCCTGGCCGAGCTGGGCGTATGGGACGCGATGCCCTCGGCCCGCCTGACGCCGGTGCAGGCCATGGAGATCCATGGCGACGCCGACGGCCTGGTGCACCTGAACGCCTGGCAGGCGGCCCTGCCGCAACTGGCCTGGATCGTCGAGTCCGGCGAGATCGAGCGGGTGCTGATCCAGGCGGTGCGCATGTTCGGCATCCCCTGGCTGGAAGACCGCTGCACCGGCTACCAGGCCGGCGCGGTGGACACCGAGAGCGGCGCCCGCATCCAGGCCGAATTGTTCGTCGGCGCCGATGGCGCGGCCTCGCCGCTGCGCACCGCCGCCGGCCTCAAGCACGACGCCGTCTCCTACAACGACACCGGGCTGGTGGTGAACCTGGACGCCGAGCGCGCCCACCAGGGCACCGCCTTCCAGTGGTTCCGCGACGACGGCGTGCTGGCGCTGCTGCCGCTGCCCGACACCGCCGATGGTCCGCAGGTGTCGATGGTCTGGTCCATGCGCAACGAGCAGGCCCGGGAATTGCTGGCCTTGCCGCCCGAGGAACAGGCCGCGCGCCTGGAATCGATGCTGGAACACGCGGCGCAGGGCCGCCTGGGCCGCCTGAAGGTGCGCAGCAAGCTGCACGGTTTCCCGCTGACGCTGGAACGCGCCCAGATGGTGGCGCCCGGCATCGCGCTGGCCGGCGACGCCGCGCACCGCCTGCATCCGCTGGCGGGGCAGGGCCTGAACCTGGGCCTGGGCGACGTCGAGGCGCTGGCCCGCACCGTGGCCGGACGCGAACCCTACCGCCAGGCCGGCGACCTGCGCGTGCTGCACCGCTACCAGCGCGCCCGCGCCGAGCCGGTGCTGGCGCTGCGGCTGGCCACCGACGGCCTGCACAAGCTGTTCGGCTCGCGCGCCACGCCGCTGGTCTGGCTGCGCAATGCCGGCATGCACTGGGTCGAGCGCGCGCCGCTGGTAAAGCGCCGCCTGATCGCCGGGGCATCGACCAATTAGGGACCGGTTCCGGGGCGGAACCTGCCCGCCACTGGGCCGGTCTGATTCCCTGGAGGCCGGGCCGGGCATGGCGCCGGATCGGTTACGCTTTCGGCCAACGAAGGCGACACGTCACATACAGGAGTCCCCATGAATTTCCGTTTTTCCGCCACGCTGGCCGCCTGCTTCATGGCCGCGGGCCTGGGCCTGTCGGCCGGCGCCCAGGCGCAGGCGACGGGCGACAAGTCCGTGTCCACCAGCACGGTCGGCCAGGCGGGCAAGGGCAGCAAGAGCTATTCCACCACCCAGGTGGCGCCGGCGGACCCCGTGGCGGACGCGGTCAAGGACCGTTTCAAGCAGCGCTTCACCGGCATGGACGTGACCGCCGTGCGCCGCACGCCCTATGGTCTGTTCGAAGTGCAGCTGGGCATGGACCTGCTGTACACCGACGAAAAGGTGACCTGGGTCATGGAAGGGCCGTTGATCGACGCCATGACGCGCCGCGACGTCACCCGCGAGGCGCAGGAAAAGCTCGGCTCCATCCCGTTCGACCAGTTGCCGCTGGACCTGGCCATCAAGCAGGTCAAGGGCGACGGCTCGCGCAAGGTCGCCATCTTCGAGGACCCCAACTGCGGCTACTGCAAGCAGTTGCGCAAGACGCTCGAAGACGTCAACAACCTGACCGTCTACACCTTCCTGTATCCGATCCTGTCGCCCGACTCCAACGTCAAGGTGCGCGACGTCTGGTGCGCGAAGGACCCGGGCCAGGCCTGGGACGACTGGATGCTGCGCGGCCAGAAGCCGGCCACCGCCAATTGCAGCGTGCCTGAAGACAAGCTGCTGGCGCTGGGCAAGCAACTGATGGTGCGCGGCACGCCCACCTTGTTCTTCGCCGACGGCACGCGCATCAGCGGCGCGCTGCCGCTGGACCAGCTCAAGGCCCGATTGAACTGACCGGCGCGGGTCGCGTCGGCCGGGCGGCTGGCGCGGCAAGCGCCACGCCACCCGGAGACAGACTTGAAAATCGCAATACTCGACGATTACCACGACGTCGCCAAGCGCTACGCGGATTGGGGATCCCTGGGCGGCGACGCCGAAGTGCGGATCTTCAACAACTTCATTCCCGATGACCAGGTCCTGGCCACGCTCGAGCCCTTCGACGTGATCGTGGCCATGCGCGAGCGCACGCCGTTCCCCGCCGACCGCATCCGCGCGCTGCCGAACCTGCGCCTGCTGGTCACCACCGGCATGCGCAACAACGCCATCGACATGCCGGCCTGCGCCGCGCAGGGCATCGTGGTCAGCGGCGCGCCCGGCAGCGCCGACGCCAACACCGCCACCGCCGAACTGGCCTGGGCCCACATCCTGGGCCTGTTCAAGCACCTGCCCGCCGAAGACGCGGCCATGCGCCGCGGCATGTGGCAGACCGCCATGCCCGAGCCGCTGGCCGGCAAGCGGCTGGGCGTGCTGGGGCTGGGCAAGCTGGGCAGCGCGGTGGCCAAGGTCGGTCAGGCGTTCGGCATGGACGTGGTGGCCTGGAGCCCCAACCTGACCGACGAGCGCGCCGCCGAGGCGGGCGTCACGCGGCTCGACAAGCACGAGCTGTTCGCCACGTCCGACGTCATCAGCCTGCACCTGATCCTGTCCGATCGCAGCCGCCACATCGTCGACGCCGCGGCGCTGGCCGCGATGAAGCCGACGGCCTACCTGGTGAACACCTCGCGCGCCGGCCTGGTGGACCAGGCGGCGCTGATGGACGCGCTGGTGAAGTTCCGCATCGCCGGCGCCGGCCTGGACGTCTATCCGGAAGAGCCGCTGTCGCCCACCGACAATGTGCGCGACCTGGACAACGTGATCCTGACGCCGCACCTGGGCTACGTCAGCCGCGAGAACTTCGAGGCCTTCTACCGCAACGCGCTGGAGGCCGTGAAGGCCTGGCGCGGCGGCCAGCCGGTGCGGGTGCTGAACGCCTGAAGCGCCATTCTTGAGGCGGCTCGGCAATGAAAAGGCCCCGGCGCTTCGTCCCTCGCGGGTCGGAACATCGGGGCCTTTTGCCGTCCGCGCCGCGCGCGGAGGGGGCGGCGGTCAGCCGCGCGTGAAGGTCACTTTCTTTTCGACGATGCCGGCCGCGTTGGGCGTGGCGGGCGTATCGCCACAGGCCTCGTCCGCTTCGTCCGACGGATCGACCGCGTCGAACGCCGTGTCGCCGTTGGCGTCGGGCACGCCGGTCGGCTTGAGGCCGACGAAGTCGAACAGGTCGCGGTCCATCAGGTGCGACGGCACCACGCGCGACAGCGCGTTGAAGACGTTCCACGAGCGGCCCGGATGCTGCTTGTCCCATTCCTTGATCATGCGGCCGACTTCCTTGCGCTTCAGGTTTTCCTGGGAGCCGCACAGGTTGCAGGGAATGATCGGGAACTGCTTGAGTTCGGCGTAGGCGATCAGGTCGGTTTCCGGCACGTAGGCGAGCGGGCGGATGACCGTGTGGCGGCCGTCGTCGGACACCAGCTTGGGCGGCATGCCCTTGGCCTTGCCGCCGTAGAACAGGTTCAGGAAGAACGTGCCCAGGATGTCGTCGCGGTGATGGCCCAGCGCGATCTTGGTGGCGCCCAGTTCCGAGGCTACGCGGTACAGGATGCCGCGGCGCAGGCGCGAACAGAGCGAGCACATCGTCTTGCCCTCTTCGAGCACGCGCGTGACGATCGAGTAGGTGTCCTGCGTCTCGATGTGGAACGGCACGCCCAGCTCGGTCAGGTAGCGCGGCAGGATGTCGGCGGGAAAGCCGGGCTGCTTCTGGTCGAGGTTGACCGCGACCAGCTCGAACGGGAACGGCGCGCGCTTCTGCAGCTGGAGCAGGATGTCCAGCATGGCGTAGGAGTCCTTGCCGCCCGACAGGCACACCATCACGCGGTCGCCCGCCTCGATCATGTTGTAGTCGGACAGGGCGCGGGTGGTCTCGCGCGCCAGGCGCTTGGTGAGCTTGTTGCCTTCGTGGCGGGCTTTTTTCTCGTCGGGCCGCCCCACGGGAAAAACGCCCCCTTGGGGGGCAGCAAGCGCGCTTTGCGCGTGCGGCGTGGGGGCCTTGATTTCTTCGGCTTCGGTGCGGAAGCGGACTTCGGGGGGAGTGGCGATATCGTTCATGGTCAACGCGAGATCTGGATTTCCACGCCCACCGCCGCACAGTCGGAAAAGGCCATGGGCTTGCTGATGCGCAGGCGCAGCGAGCGGATTTCATGGAAGTCGGCCAACAGGCGCGCGGCGACTTGTTCCACCAGGGTTTCGATCAGGTTCACGTGCGCCTGGGTGCATTCCTCGACGATGGCCTCGCGCAGGCGGCGATAGTCCAGCACGCTGTGGATATCGTGGTCGTCGACCGAGCGCTGGATGTCGACATCGAACTCGGCATCGACGTGCAGCGGCTGGGTGGCGCGGCGTTCGTGTTCGAGGATGCCGATGCGGGCGTCGAGCGCGAGTCCGGAAAGGATGATGCGGCGTGTGGGCATGATGAAAACCTGGGTGGAATCCCGGAATTGTAAGGCGGCGGCGGACCGGGCCGGCGCGCTGGCTACAATTCGGCCATGGCCGGGCGCCCGCGCGAGGGCGGGGACGGCGAACAAGGGATGAAATGCAACAGATGCACGATGCGGTCATTGTAGGCGGCGGCCCGGCCGGCGCCTCCTGCGCCCTCTGGCTGGCCCGGTTGGGCCTGGCGCCGCTGCTGGTCGAGGCCAGCGGCCGCCTGGGCGGCCTGAGCGTGGACAACCCGTTCGCCGATGACTGGATCGCGGTGCTGCCCGGCATGACCGGCCAGCAGGTGGCCGCCAATATCGATACCAGCGTGCGCGCCGCCGGCGTGCCGCTGCGCCTGGACACCCGGGTGACCGCGGTGCGCCCGTGCAAGGGCGGCATCGAGGCGACCCTGGCCGACGCCAATGGGGACGTATCGCAGGCGCGCGGCCGCACCCTGGTGATCGCCTCGGGCGTGCGCGCCAAGGGCTTTCCGGAACATCCGCCAGGCTCGCAATGGCCGGGGGTGCTGATCGGGCCGGGTTCGCCGATCGTGGCGCAGGATTACTCCGGCCTGTCGGTGGCCGTGCTGGGCGGGGGCGACAACGCCTTCGAGAACTACGTCTATGTGCGCAACCGTGGCGCCCGCGCCGTGCATCTGTACGCCCGCAGCGTGCGGGCCCAGCAGCAATGGGTGCTGCGCGCCGGCAAGGAAGGCGTGCGCATCGGCCCCTACCAGGTCGACCCGGCCACGCGCAGCGTCGACGGCCAGCGCTACGACCTGATCCTGGTGTTCTACGGCTGGGAGCCGCAGGCGGCGTTTGCCGACGGCCTGCAGCTGGCGCGCGACGAGCGTGGCTACATCCGCACCGATTTCGCCACCGCCGAGACCAGCGTGCCGGACATCTACGCCATCGGCGAGGTGGCCCACCGCATGCATCCCTGCGTAGTCACGTCGATGGCGGACGGCGTGGTGGCCGCCAAGGCGATCCAGCGGCGCTGGGAACGCGCCGGGGAATAACGCCGGGCGCGTTGGCGGGCGGATACCTGTCCGGTTTGAGTTCCGGCAGCGCACGGGTAATAATAATTATTCTCAAATAAGCCTGTCCGGTCCTCCCGGATCGTTTCCCATGTTCCATTCCCGCGCCGGCCGTGCCACGGCCGCCGCCGATTTCCATCGCGTCGACGCGGCCTTCGACCTCGCCAACGGCCGCGGCCTGCGCGCCGGCGTGTTCCGCCGCGGCCGCACCGAATGGCGCGAAGAAGCGCTGTACCCCGGCCTCAAGGTCATCCTGCTCGACGGGCGCGTCAGCAGCCGGGTCGAGGACCGCCCGCCGCTGGCGCTGCGCGGCCCGGTGCTGTGCCTGGCCTGGACGCCGGGGCAGGCCAGCGGCGCGGACGCGTTCGAGGCCGGCGTCGACCAGCAGTTCACGCTGGCCACGCTGCCGGCGGCGCAACTGCGCGACGAGCTGGGCATCGATCCCGATTTCCTGCGCGGCCTGGACCCCGCCGCGGGCGCCGACGGCCCGGTCGTCTGGCATGGCGCGGCGGGCCGCGAGGCGCGGCGCATCGCCGCCCAGGTGCGGGTCTGCCGCTACGAGGGCGCGGCGCGCGCGCTGTATCTGGCGGCCAAGAGCCTGGAGCTGGCGGCGGTGGCCCTGGCCCAGGCCGGGCAGGCGTTGCCGGCCGGCCGCGCGGCGTCGCCGGTGGCCGCGGCCCGCGAACTGGACGCGGCGCACGAGGCGCATCGCCGCCTTGCCGCCGACCTGCGCGAGGCGCCGTCGACGGCGGCGCTGGCGCGCGAACTCGGGCTCAACGCGCGTCAGCTGGACCTGGCGTTCAAGCGCGCCTTCGGCGTCAGCATGGCGCGCCATCTGCAGGAAACGCGCCTGACGCGCGGCCGCGAGCTGATCCTGAACGGCGGCCTGAGCGTGTCTGAGGCGGCCTGGCACGTGGGCTACGCGCCCGCGCATTTCTCGGTGGCCTTCCGGCGCCGTTTCGGCGCCGCGCCCAGCAGCCTGCGCTGAACCCGCGCCGGCCCCGTCCGACATGGCGGACGCGGGCGTCAATGCGCCAGCAGGAACCCCAGCACCGCCTCGCGGAATTCCTCCGGACGTTCGATGTTGGACAGGTGCACGGCCTCCAGCAGGCGCCATTGCGCGCCGGGCACGGTCGCGGCGATCTGTTCGCCGTGGCTGGCGGCGGTGACGGTGTCGTCGCGGCCCGCGATCACCAGCGTCGGCCGCGGAATCAACGCGATGGTGCGGCGCAGGTCGGCATCGCGCACCGCCGCGAACGCGCCCGCCAGGCCGTGCCGGTCGGTGTTCAGCAACATGTCGCGGAACGTGTCGATGACCGGTCCGCCGGCCTGCAGCATCGCGGCCGGGAACCAGTTCGCCAGGAAGGTCTCGGCGGACGCCTTCATGTCCGGCGCCCGCAGGGTGGCGGCGATGCGCTCGTCCCATTGCGGCGCGGGCCCGAGGTAGGGCGAGGTGTTGGCCAGGATCAGGCGGTCGATGCGGTCCGGCGCATGCACGCCCAGCCATTGGCCGATGATGCCGCCCAGCGACAGGCCGAGGAAGTGGGCGCGGTCCACGCCCAGCGCATCGAACAGCTCCAGCACGTCGCGGCCGAGCCGGTCCAGCGAATAGGGGCCGGCCGGCACGCTGGAATCGCCATGGCCGCGGGTGTCGAAGCGCAGCACGCGGAAGTGCCGCGCCAGCGCCGGCGCCAGGCCGTCCCACATGCGCAGCGTGGTGCCGATGGAGTTGGACAGGGCCAGCACCGGCAGGCCGGCGTCGCCGTCCCAGCGGTAGGCGATGCGGGCGCCGTCGCCCGTGGTGATGAAAGTCGTGTCGGTAGGCATGATGAGCGTCCTGTCATGTATGAGGGGGATGCGGGGCTCGGGGCGATGTCGCGCTCATCTGCCGGGCCGGGCAACGGTGTCGACCGTGAGACGGATCGTAGTTGCGGCCCATCCTGAAAGAAATTACAAAGATTGCACAGTCACTGTAGGAAAACCTGACATGAGCGAATTCACGCTGCACGACCTGCAGTGCTTTGACGCGGTGGTGCGGGCCGGCGGCTTCCAGGCCGCGGCCGAGACACTGCATCGCTCGCACCCCGCGGTGTTCGCGGCCGTGGCCAAGCTGGAACGGCAACTGGACCTGGCGCTGCTGGACCGCAGCGGCTACCGGGTGCGGCCCACCGCCGCCGGGCAATCGTTCCATGCGCGCGCCCAGGCGCTGTTGCGCGAACTGGCGGGCCTGCGGGCCCATGCCGAGCAACTGGCGATGGGCCAGGAAAGCGAATTGAACGTGGTGATCGGCGACTTCTGTCCGCGCCCGCTGCTGCTGGGGCTGTTGGGCCAGTTCTTCGCGCAGTGGCCGGCCACGCGCCTGAACCTGCACTTCGAGGCCGTGACCGGGCCGTGGGAACGGCTGCTGGATGGCGATGCCGACCTCATCCTGCATCGAGTGGAACCGGGCGACGCGCGCATCGAATGGCTGGAACTGGGCAGCGTGCCGTTCGTGCCGGTGGCCGCGCCCGGCTATCTGGCGCCGGCTCCGCGCACGTTGCGGCCCGAGCACCTGCGCGACTACACCCAATGCGTCATGCGCGACACCGCCCGCCACACGCCGGCGCGCGACTACTTCATGGTCGAGGGGGCGCGCCAGTGCACCGTGGCCGACCAGCTGATGAAGAAGGAGATCATCCAGCAGGGCCTGGGCTGGGGTCACATGCCGCGTTTCCTGGTCGAGGATGAATTGCGCGACGGCCGCCTGCTGTCGCTGGCCAACCGCCACCTGCCTGGCAGCACCGAGACGCTGGCCGCCGCGCGGCGCGCCGACCGGCCGCAGGGGCCGGTCATGGCGCGCCTGTGGGACACCCTGCGCGCGCACGCGCCGGCCATCCGCCAGGCGGTGTCGCCAGTGAAAAAACGAAAGCCTTAATCCGGAATTCGAAAGCCTTTTGCATTGCCCGCCGCGGCGCCGTTGAAGATGATTATCAATCTTGTTGAACGGGCTGGAAGCGGAGGCAATGGTGGGTATCGAGACAGGTGGAACGCGCGCCGCATGGCTGCGGCGCGGCGCCATGATGATGGGCCTGGCGGCGGGCGCGCACGCCGGTGCGCAAACGGCTGGGCCGGCCGGGACGGCCACGCTGGCGCCGGTGACGGTGCGGGGCGAGCAGGTCGGCGTCACCGAAGGCAGCGCGTCCTACACCGCGCCCAGCGTCACCATCGGCGGCAAGCTGCCGCTGTCGCTGCGCGAGATCCCGCAGTCGGTCTCCGTCATCACGCGCCAGCGCATCGAGGACCAGAACCTGGCGTCGCTGGAGGACGCCATGGCGCAGACGCCGGGCATCACCATCGACCTGATGGGCACCGCCGCGGTCCCGCAGTTCTATTCGCGCGGCTTCCAGATCGAGTATTTCCAATACGACGGCGTGCCGATGCAGACCGGCGGCGCGTCGTGGGCGCAGCCCGACCTGTTCATGTTCGACCACGTCGAGCTGCTGCGCGGCGCGGCGGGCCTGTTCAACGGCGCGGGCCAGCCGGGCGGCGTCATCAACCTGGTGCGCAAGCGTCCCGCGCGCGAGCTGCAATTCAGCGGCTCGGCCAGCGCCGGATCGTGGGACAACTATCGCGGCGAACTCGACCTGTCGACGCCGCTGAACGCGTCGGGCTCGGTGCGCGGCCGCATCGCCACCGCGCAGGAAGACCGCAAGTATTTCTACGACGTGGCCAATTCGCGGAAGCAGGCCTACTACGGCATCGTCGAGGCCGACCTGGGCGAGCGCACGCTGCTGACCGTGGGCGGCAGCTACCAGAAGCGCGACTGGCTGCCCTACATGATGCAGCTGCCGCGCTACAAGGACGGCGGCGATCTCGGGCTGACGCGCGGCACGTATCTGGGCGCCGACTGGAACCGCTGGGACTTCGAGAACACGCAGGTGTTCGCCGAGCTGGCGCACCAGTTCTCGTCGGACTGGACCGTCAAGCTCAACGTCAACCAGGCCGAGGAGACCAGCAAGCTCAAGTACGCCTACGTGCGCGGCGCCGTCGATCGCCAGACCGGCCTGGGGCCGCGCCTGTACGGCGGCGGCAACCAGTACCGCAATGAACAGCTGGGCGTGGACCTGATGGTGACCGGCGCGTTCGAGGCGCTGGGACGCCGCCACGAACTGGTGTTCGGCGGCAACTGGTACGACCGCAGCGCGCGCGCCTACAACGCCTATTCGCTGCCGGGCTTCGCGGCGCGGCCGGTGGACGTCTTCCATTACGACGTGCACGACTATCCGGAGCCGGCCGATCCGCAATGGGGCAGCAAGAGCGACGTCAAGACGCGCCAGTCGGGCATCTACGCGATGGCGCGCCTGAAGGTCGCCGACCCGCTGACGCTGGTGCTGGGCTCGCGCATGAGCTGGTGGCGCACGCAGAGCACCAACCTGATCAGCGGCCGCGGCGACCCGGCCATCAGCGAGCATGGCCGCATGACGCCGTATGCCGGTCTGGTCTACGACATCGACAGCCACTGGACCGCCTACGCCAGCTACGCCGACATCTTCCGCGTGCAGAGCGACCTGCGTTCGGCCAGCGGCGGATCGCTGCCGCCGGTGGTCGGTTCCAACTACGAGGCGGGCCTGAAAAGCGAATGGCTGGACGGCAAGCTGAACGCCTCGTTCGCGCTGTTCCGCATCACCGAACGCAACCGCGCGCAGCGCGACCCGAACTACCCCGAGGTCGGCGATTGCTGCTACGAGGCCAGCGGCCAGGTGCGCAGCCAGGGCTTCGAGACCGAGGTGTCGGGGCGGCTCGCGCCGGGCTGGGAAGTGGCGGGGGGCTACACCTTCAACACCACGCGCTACCTGAAGGACAACGCCAACGGCGGCGCGGTCTTCCGCACCTTCACGCCCCGGCACATCTTCCAGCTGTGGACCACCTATCAGCTGCCGGGCCAATGGAACCGCTGGAGCGTGGGCGGCGGCGTCAACGTCAAGAGCGGCATCTACACCGAAAGCGCGGCGCAGGGGCCGGTCAGCGGCAGTTCCGTGCGCGTGTCGCAAGGCGGCTACGCGATCTGGAACGCGCGCGTCGGCTACCGCGTCAACGAGCACGTCTCGCTGGGGCTGAACGTCAACAACCTGTTCGACAAGGTCTATTACCAGCGCCTGGGCAACGCCGACATGGGCAACGCCTATGGCGAGCCGCGCAGCGTCATGCTGAGCATGCGCGTCAAGTACTGACGCCGGCCTGGAACGCATCAACCAAGTGCCTTCAGGGCACGCATCACAAGGAGAACACCATGCACGCTTTCCTGTCGCAGCCATTGCGCGCCGCCGTCCTGGGGCTGGCGCTGTGCGCGGGCGCCATGGCGCAGTCCGCCGCGCCGGCGCCCGCCACTCCGGCGTTGGCGCCCGCCGCGTCCGCCTGGGCCGCCGGCGAGTACCGCTGGCACATCGACGATCGCAACGGCGAGCCGCCCTACGCCTTGCGGCTGTACGTGCAGCCGCTGCCGTCGGGCGATTACGTCCTGACCGGCAGCCTGCTGCTGGACGATGCCGAACTCGGCGCCCACGGTTCGGCGCGCTTGCGCGATGGCAAGCTGGTGCTGGACTTGATCGCCAGCGGCGGCGTGCTGCAGGCGCCGATGGACGAGGGCAAGCGCCGTCTCTATCCCAAGGGCAAGGCGCCCGCGCGGGTGGACTCGGCCGGCTTCGCGACGATGCGCGCGCTGCTCGATCCGCAATCGCTCGAAGGCGTGGTGCAGCGCTACCAGACCAACGTCGTCACCGGCCACCACGTGCAGGGGCCGATGTACGCCAATAGCGTGATCCGCCGTATGCCCTAGTCCGGCGGCGAGGCCGCGTCCGGTAAGGGAAAATACGCATGGCATGAGGCCGTGCGCTTCTTCAGAATGCCTTCCAGACGCAAGATCGTCTTCCAATTTTCGCCGACTGCCAGTGTTGCCAGTCAGGCGTGGGGCAAAAAGGCCCGAGCCGGAGTTTCCGGCTCGGGCCTTTTCGTTTTCCGTTTGCACATCGTCTTCTTTCGAATGGCGCAACGACGCGCCGTGGGCGGAGCTTTGCCCGAAGCAAGGTGCATGACGGTCGGACGGTTGTCGTCGTGATGTGGCTGCCTCTGGTGACCGCCCAATCCCGGGCGGCCAGGCCGCAGGCTTGCCTTCGGAAACGCACAGGAGCGTATCGATGAGCGCATACAACCGCCGCCGCTTTTTGCAGCACAGTGGTTCCATGGTCCTGCTGGGCGCCACGTCGGGGATGGCCGCATTGCCCCGCGCCGCGTTCGCGCAGGACGCCACCGTGAAACTTGGCCTGCTGCATTCGCTGTCGGGCACCATCGCCATCGCCGAGGCGTCGCTGGTGGACGCCGAGAAACTGGCGATCGAGGAGATCAACGCCGCGGGCGGCGTGATGGGCCGCAAGATCGAGCCGGTGGTCGAGGACGGCGCCAGCGAGAACGCCGTGTTCGCCGAGAAGGCGCGCAAGCTGCTGGACCGCGACAAGGTGGCGGCCATCGTCGGCTGCTACACCTCGGCCTCGCGCAAGGCGCTGCTGCCGGTGCTGGCGCGCAGCAAGGGCCTGTTGTACTACCCGACCTACTACGAAGGGCAGGAGCAGGATGCGCGCGTGTTCTACCCGTCGCAGGAGGCCACGCAGTCGGTGATCGCGGCGGTCGAGTGGATGGCGCGCGAGAAGGGCAAGACCTTCTTCCTGGTGGGCTCGGACTACATCTATCCGCGCACCTGCAACAAGATCGCCAAGCCGGCCATCGCGCACATGGGCGCCAAGGTGGTGGGCGAGGAATACGCGCCGCTCGGGCACACCGAGTTCTCGTCCATCATCAACAAGATCAAGGCCGCCAAGCCGGAGTGCATCTACAGCACGGTGGTGGGCGGCTCCAACGTGGCCTTCTACAAGCAGCTGCGCGCGGCGGGACTGGACGGCACTCGCGTGGTGCTGCTGTCCACCGTGGTGTCCGAGAACGAGATCGAGGGCATCGGCAAGGACAACGCGGCCGGCTACTACGCCTGCATGGGCTATTTCCAGAGCCTGAAGAATCCGGCCAACGAGAAATTCGTCAAGGACTTCAAGGCCAGGTACGGGCAGGACCGCGTCATCGGCGATCCGATGGAGGTGGCCTACAACAGCGTCTACCTGTGGAAGCTGGGCGTGGAGAAGGCCGGTTCGTTCGATCCCGACAAGGTCATCGCGGCCTCGGCCGGCCTGACGCTGGAGGCGCCCGAGGGCACGGTGCGGGTGCACGAGAAGAACCACCACGTCTGGAAGAAGGTGCGGGTGGGCCGCGCGCGGCCCGACGGCCAGTTCGACGTGGTGTGGGAATCGGCCGACCTGATCGAACCCAATCCCTTCCCGAAGCTGTAGGCCGGGCCCGCAGGACGCCGGCGGCCGCGCCGCCGGCGGTGGCAACGCGACATGGAACGCGATCATGAACATCGACATCGCCGCAATGCAGCTTTTCAACGGGATCAGCCTGTTCAGCATTCTGCTGCTGATGGCGATCGGCCTGGCCGTGGTGTTCGGCCTGATGGGCGTCATCAACATGGCGCACGGCGAGCTGATGGCCATGGGCGCCTACACCACCTACCTGGTGTCGGTGGCGTTCCAGCACTGGGCGCCGGGGTGGATGGACATCTATCTGTTCGTGGCGATTCCGCTGGCGTTCCTGGTGACCTCGGCATTCGGCTACCTGCTGGAGCGCGGCTTCATCCGCTGGTTCTACAACCGGCCGCTGGACACGCTGCTGGCGACCTGGGGCCTGAGCCTGATCCTGCAGCAGGCCTACCGCTCGATCTTCGGCGCGCAGGAGGTCAGCGTGCCGCTGGCGTCGTGGCTGAGCGGGGCGTGGGAACCCACGCCCGACCTGCAGTTTCCGCTGAACCGCATCTTCATCCTGGGCCTGACGCTGCTGGTGGCGATCGGCGTCTACCTGCTGCTGTACCGCAGCGCCTGGGGCCTGCGGGTGCGCGCGGTGACGCAGAACCGCGCCATGGCGGGGGCCGTCGGCATCAACACGCGGCGGGTCGACGCGCTGACGTTCGCGCTGGGCTCGGGCCTGGCCGGCATCGCGGGCTGCGTCTTCACCATGATCGGCTCGACCAACCCCGGCACGGGTCAGCTGTACATCGTCGATTCCTTCATCGTGGTGGTGTTCGGCGGCGTGCAGAGCCTGCTGGGCACGGCGTTCTCGGGGCTGGCGATCGCGCAGTCGCAGACCACGCTGGAATACCTGATGAGCGGCTCGATGGCCAAGGTCACCATCCTGGTGCTGGTGATCGTGGTGCTGTACTTCCGCCCCAACGGGCTGTTCGCCACCAAGACGCGAGGATGACGCGATGAAGGCATTGCACCGCAGGACCGAAGAGATCGCGCTGGCGCTGGTGGCGCTGCTGATCCTGGCCGTGTTGCCGCTGACGCTGGATCCGTTCCGGCTCAACCTGGTCGGCAAGTACATGGCGTTCGCCTTCGTCGCCATCGGCATCGTGCTGACCTGGGGCTACAGCGGCGTGCTGAGCCTGGGGCAGGGCATCTTCTTCGGCCTGGGCGGCTACATGATGGCCATGTTCCTGAAGCTGGAAGCGTCCGCGCCCGACCTGCCCGATTTCATGGTGTGGAGCAGCGTCGACAGCCTGCCGGTGTGGTGGCTGCCGTTCCATTCGCTGGGCTGGACGCTGCTGCTGATCGTGGCCTTGCCCGGGCTGGCGGCGTACCTGTTCTCGCTGGCGATCTTCCGCAAGCGGGTCAGCGGCGTGTACTTCGCCATCGTGACGCTGGCGCTGGCTATGACGCTGACGGTGCTGATCATCGGCCAGCAGGGCGACACCGGCGGCGCCAACGGCATCACCGATTTCCGCACGCTGCTGGGCTGGGACATCGTCGGCGACGACGGCAAGCTGGTGCTGTACCTGATCGAGGCGGCGGCCCTGACGCTGGCCATGCTGGCGGCGCTGGCGATCGTGCGCAGCCGGCTCGGCAAGATCCTCATCGCCATCCGCGACCGCGAGGACCGAGTGCGCTTCTCGGGCTACGACACGGCGCACGTGAAGGCCTGCGTGTTCTGCGTGGCGGCGGTGCTGTCGTCCATCGGCGGCGCGTTCTTCACCTTGCAGGTGGGGCTGATCTCGCCGGGGGCCATCGGCGTGGTGGCGTCGATCGAGATGGTGATCTATGCGGCGGTCGGCGGCCGGCTGTCGATCCCGGGCGCCGTGGTCGGCGCGCTGCTGATCGGCTTTCTCAAATCCTATCTGTCCGAGACGTTCCCCGAGATCTGGCTGTACTTCCTGGGCGCCATCTTCATCGTGGTGGTGGTGGCGATGCCCAATGGCCTGGCCGGGGTGGTCAGCCAGTTGCAGGCGCGCCGCGCCGCCGGAGGGGCGCGATGAGCACCGCCCTGGATATGACGGAGTCGCCCGCCATGGACATGCGCATCGACCGCCCGAGCGCCGGCGCCATCCTGAGCGTCGAGGATCTGACCGTGTCGTTCGACGGCTTTCGCGCCGTCGACGGCCTGAGCCTGAGCGTGGCGCAGGACGAGCTGCGCGTCATCATCGGCCCCAACGGCGCCGGCAAGACCACGCTGCTGGACATCATCTGCGGCAAGACCCGGCCGTCCGCCGGTCGGGTCATGTTCGAGGGCCGCGACCTGGTGCGCATGGCCGAGTTCGACATCGTGCGCGCCGGAGTCGGCCGCAAGTTCCAGACGCCGTCGGTGTACGAAGACCTGACGGTGCTGGAGAACTTCGAGATCTCGCTGCCGAACGCGCACGGCGTGATCCGGTCGTTGCGCTTTCGCCGCACCGGCGAGGTGCGCGCGCGCATCGAGGCGATGGCGGCGCAGGTGTTCCTGGCCGACCGGCTGGCGGAAAAGGCCGGGCGCCTGAGCCACGGCCAGAAGCAGTGGCTGGAGATCGGCATGCTTCTGATGCAGGAGCCGCGCCTGTTGCTGCTGGATGAACCGGTGGCCGGCATGAGCCCGCGCGAACGCGAACAGACCGCCGAGCTGCTGGCGCGCATCGCGCGCGGCAAGTCGGTGGTGGTGATCGAGCATGACATGGACTTCGTCAAGCGCATCGCCCACAAGGTCACCGTGCTGCACCAGGGCCGCCTGCTGAGCGAGGGCAGCGTGGCCGAGGTGCAGGCCGATCCGCGCGTGCTCGACGTATACCTCGGCCATTGACAGGGAGGCCCCCAATGTTCCGCATCGACAGGTTGAATGTGAGCTACGGCGAATCGCACGTCATTCGCGACGTCAGCTTCGAGGTGGCGCCGGGCGAATCGGTGGCCATCATGGGCCGCAACGGCATGGGCAAGACCACCTTGCTCAAGGCGCTCATCGGCATGCTGCGCTCCGGCTCGGGCAGCATCCGGCTCGACGACGCCGAGCTGGCCGGACTGGAGAGCTACCAGCGGGTGCGCAACGGGCTGGCCTTCGTGCCGCAGGGCCGCATGATCTTCCCGTTCCTGACGGTCGAGCAGAACATCATGACCGGCGCCGAGCGCAGCGGCCTGAAGGCGGTGCCGGACTACCTGTACCGCTTCTTTCCGGTGCTGCAGGAGATGAGCCGGCGCAAGGGCGGCAACCTGTCGGGCGGGCAACAGCAGCAACTGGCGATCGCCCGCGCGCTGATCTCCAATCCGCGGGTGCTGATCCTGGACGAACCCACCGAGGGCATCCAGCCTTCCATCATCAAGGACATCGCGCGGGCGCTGAACGCGCTGCGGCAAGAGCGCGGCTTCGCCATCGTCGTCTCCGAACAGATGCTGGGTTTCGCGCTGGACCTGGCCGACCGCTTCCTGGTCATCGACCGGGGCCGCATCGTGCACGAGGCCGGCCGGGCCGGCGTGGACCAGGACAAGATCAGGTCTTTCCTGACGGTATGACCGTCAACCAACGAGGAGCATTGTCATGAGACACGGAGATATCTCCAGCAGCAACGATTGCGTGGGCGTGGCCGTCGTGAACTACAAGATGCCGCGCCTGCACACCAAGGCCGAGGTGATGGACAACGCCCGCAAGATCGCCGACATGGTGGTGGGCATGAAGCGCGGCCTGCCCGGCATGGACCTGGTCATCTTCCCCGAGTACTCGACCCACGGCATCATGTACGACGCCAAGGAGATGTACGACACCGCCTCGGCCATTCCCGGCGAGGAGACCGCCGTGTTCGCCGAGGCCTGCCGCCGCGCCAACGTCTGGGGCGTGTTCTCGCTGACCGGCGAGCGCCACGAGGAGCATCCCAACAAGGCGCCCTACAACACGCTGATCCTGATGAACAACCAGGGCGAGATCGTGCAGAAGTACCGCAAGATCATGCCGTGGGTGCCGATCGAGGGCTGGTATCCGGGCGACTGCACCTACGTGTCGGACGGCCCCAAGGGACTGAAGATCAGCCTCATCATCTGCGATGACGGCAACTATCCCGAGATCTGGCGCGACTGCGCCATGCGCGGCGCCGAGCTGATCGTGCGCTGCCAGGGCTACATGTACCCGGCCAAGGACCAGCAGGTGATGGTGTCCAAGGCCATGGCGTGGATGAACAACGTCTACGTGGCGGTGGCCAACGCGGCCGGCTTCGACGGCGTCTATTCCTACTTCGGCCACTCCGCCATCATCGGCTTCGACGGCCGCACGCTGGGCGAATGCGGCGAGGAGGAAATGGGCATCCAGTACGCCGAGCTTTCCACCAGCCTGATCCGCGACGCGCGCAAGAACATGCAGTCGCAGAACCACCTTTTCAAGCTGGTGCATCGCGGCTACACCGGCAAGATCAATTCCGGCGAGGAGGCCACCGGCGTCGCCGCCTGCCCCTACAACTTCTACGCCAACTGGATCAACGATCCGGAAGGCACGCGCAAGCAGGTCGAGTCGTTCACGCGCTCGACCGTGGGCACGCCGGAATGCCCGATCGACGGCATCCCCAACGAGGCGCCGCAACACCGCTAGTTCCCTTTCGTTCGCCAGGTCCGGCCGCGCGCCGGCCGGACCGCTGCACAGGATCCACGCCGTGGCCGCTCCGCTCGACTCCTACCGGATTGCGCAAGAACCCTATTACCGTCCCAGCGGCCGCGAGGCCGAGCTGTACGCGCATGCCTATGCGCACCGGCTGCCGCTGATCCTGAAGGGCCCCACCGGCTGCGGCAAGACGCGCTTCGTGGAATACATGGCCTGGAAGCTCGGCCGGCCGCTGGTGACGCTGGCCTGCAACGAGGACATGACGGCTTCCGACCTGGTGGGCCGCTACCTGCTGGATGCCGATGGCACCGCCTGGCACGACGGCCCGCTGACGCTGGCGGTGCGCCACGGCGGCATCTGCTACCTGGACGAAGTGGTCGAGGCGCGCCAGGACACCACGGTGGTGATCCATCCGCTGACCGACGCGCGCCGCATCCTGCCGCTGGACAAGAAGGGCGAGGTGGTCCATGCGCATCCCGATTTCCAGCTGGTGGTGTCGTACAACCCCGGCTACCAGAGCAGCGCCAAGGACCTCAAGCCGTCCACGCGCCAGCGTTTCGTCGCGCTGGATTTCGACTATCCCGACGCCGGGCATGAAGCCGCGATCGTGGCGCACGAGGCCGGCATCGACGCCGACCTGGCGCGCCGGCTGGTGCGCATCGCGCACAGTTCGCGCGAGCTCAAGCACCATGGCCTGGACGAAGGCGTGTCGACCCGCATGCTGATCTATGCCGGCGTGCTGATCCGCGACGGTGTCAGTCCGGCCGAGAGCTGCGACATGACCATGACGCGCGCCCTGACCGACGACCCCGACATGGCGGCGGCGTTGCGGGCGTTGATCGACGCCAACCTGGAATGACGATGCGCGGCCTGCATTCGCCGGGGGAAGGAGAGGGCGCGGCGGTCGCGCGGGTGCGTTCGGCCGCGCCGGACCCTGCCCGGCCGGGGCTGTCGTGGCTGCTGTGCGGCCTGACCGGGCGCGCCATGGTGGTGGAGTCGATGGACGCGCAAGCGGCGGGCGCGCCGCCGCGGCCGGTGCTGACGGCCATGCATCTATTGCTGCCTGCGGGCGCGCAGGACGAAGCAATGGCGGGCGAGGCGACGTCGGCGGCCGCCATGCCGCGCGTCGATGCGTCGGACGGCGTTGCGCGGGATGCCGCCGCGTTGCGCCGCGCCGCCGTGGCGCACGCGGCCGCGCACCTGCTGTATTCGCCCATGGCCCAACCGGTCGCCAGCCTCAAGCCGATGGGCCTGGCGGTGGTGTCCGCCATCGAGGACGCGCGCGTGGAGCGCGTGCTGGCGAACCTATACCCCGGCGTGCGGCGCTGGTTCCGTCCGTTCGTCCCGCCGCCGCCCGATCCGGCCGACCTGAGCTTCACCGCGCTGGTGCAGCGCCTGTGCCGCCTGCTGATGGATCCCGCGCTGCGCGACGACAACCATTGGGTCAACAAGGCGCGCGACCTGTTCGAGGCGCAGGCCGCCGCCGACCTGGCCGATATCGCCGCGTTCCGCCGGCTGGCCTCGTTGCTGGCCAACGACCTGGGGCAGATGCGGGTGCGCTTCAATCCGCTGCAGTACCTGGTGCCGGTGGCCTACCGTGACGACAACAGCTACCTGTGGGACTACGGCGAGGCCGCGGAGCCGCCGCTCGCGCTGGCCCTGGGCAGCCAGGGCGCGGCGCCGCAGGCGCGCGAGGCGGCGCCCGGCGATGCCCAGGCGGCGTCGGACGAAGACGTCGAACTGGGCCGCTACGGCTATCCCGAATGGGACTACCGGCTGGCGCGCAGCCGGCCGGACTGGTGCACCGTGATCGAACGCCTGCCCGGCTGGCGCGCCGATGCGCCGCTGCTGGCGGGGCTGCGGCAGCAGCGGCTGGTGCTGCCGCGCTCGCGTCGCCTGGACCGGGCGCGGCGCCTGCGGCGCCAATGGGAGGGCGATGACATCGACCTGAACGCGGCCATCGAAGTCATGATCGACCGCCGCCTGGACCTGGCGCCGGACGCGCGTTTCTTCCAGCGGCCGGGCAGCCAGCCCGGCGTCTGCAGCACGCTGGTGCTGCTGGACCTGTCGGCCTCGGCCAACGACCCCGCGCCGCGGGATGGCGCCACGGTGCTCGATCTGGAGAAGCGCGCGGCCGCGCTGCTGGTGGGCGCCGTGGCCGGGCACGGCGACCGCATTGCGGTGCATGGCTTCTGCTCGGACACGCGCGCCGCCGTGCACTACTACCGCCTGCTGGATGCCGGCGCCGCGCCCACGGGCGCAGCGCTGGGCCGCATCGCGGCGGCCCGGGCCCGTTATTCCACGCGCCTGGGCGCCGCGCTGCGCCATGCCGGCGAGCTGGCGCTGCGCACGCCGGGCGAGCGGCGCGCCCTCATCGTCGTCACCGACGGCGCGCCATCGGACATCGACGTGCACGACCCGCGCTACCTGGTGGACGACGCGCGCGAGGCGGTGCTGGCGCTGCGCCGCCGCGGCCTGCGGGTGCAATGCGTGGCGCTGGACCCCCGCGCCGAACCGCAGCTGCGGGCGATGTTCGGATTCCGCGGCTACCGCATCGTGCTGAACGCGGCGGCGCTGCCGGCCGCGCTGGCGCATGGCTACAGCCGCGCGACGCTCGGCTGACCCCCAGGAATCCTCGTGTTGACGCCACGCGCGCCTATGCTGAAACTGATCCCCTCGACCGATTGACCTCTGTGCGGCGGTTCCTCCGACCATGGCAAACAAAGATCCTATCCGCGTGGGCGTGTTGTTCTCTGAAACGGGGGCCACATCGACCATAGGCCGTTCTCAGTTGCAGGGCACGCTCCTGGCGATCGACGAGATCAACGAGGCCGGCGGCGTCGACGGGCGCGAGATCGTGCCGGTGCGCTACGACCCGCGCTCCGACCCGGCCACCTACAGCGTGCTGGCCGAACGGCTGATCACCCAGGACCGCGTCAACGTCATCTTCGGCTGCTATATGTCCAGCAGCCGCAAGGCGGTGCTGCCGGTGGTCGAGAAATGGAACCGGCTGCTGTTCTACCCGACGCTGTACGAAGGCTTCGAGTTCTCCAACAACATCATCTACACCGGCGCCGCGCCCAACCAGAACAGCGTGCAGCTGGCGGAATTCATGACCGCCAACTTCGGCGCCCGCGTCTACCTGATCGGCTCGGACTACATCTATCCCTACGAATCCAACCGCATCATGCGCGAGCTGGTGCTGCAGCGCCAGGACAGCGCCAAGCTGGGCGAGCGCTACGTGCCGCTGACCGCGACCGAGCGCGATTACCGCGAAATCCTCGACGACATCCGCAACAAGCGGCCGGACTTCATCTTCTCGACCGTGGTGGGCAACTCCACCGCCTGCCTGTACCGCGCCTACGCAGACGCCGGCTTCGATCCCAAGACCATGCCGATCGCCAGCCTGACCACCTCCGAGGCCGAGATCTCGCAGATGGAGCCCGAGGTGGCGGCCGGGCACTTCACGTCGGCGCCGTATTTCCAGTCGATCGACTCCGAGGTCAACCACCGCTGCCTCGAACGGCTGCGGCGGCGCTTCGGCCAGGACTGCGTGCCCAACCTGTGCTGGGAGGCCGCGTACTTCCAGATGCACATCTTCGCCAACGCCTACCGCGACACCGGCACCGACGAGATCGCGCAGATCCTGCCGCGGGTGCTGCAAAGCGAATTCCAGGCGCCGCAGGGCCGCGTGCGCATCGACCCCACCAACCACCACACCTGCCTCTATCCGCGGGTGGGGCGGGTCAACGGCAAGGGCCAGTTCACCATCGTGCGCGAGGCCACGCGGGCAGTGCATCCCGACCCGTACCTGGTCACCCATTCGCTGGGTGACTGGACGGCGACCCTGAGCTCGCTGGAGATCTGACGGTGGAGCCGGCCAGCCGCCTGCGCGTGATGCGCGCGACGCCTTCCCTGCTGAAAGACCTGCGCACTCTGCGCATCGCCGTCTACCACCCGGACGATGCCGACGGCAGGCAGCTGACGCAGCAGCTGCAGCGCATCGGCTGTCAGGTGCAGACCTTCTGGCCGCCCGCGCCGACCCTGCCCGAGGGGCTGGACGCGGTGTTCCTGGCGGTGAGGCCGGACGTCATCGACCTGGGCTTCGAATGGGCCAAGAGCGACGACGGGCCGATGGTCATCGCCATCGTCACCTATGAGAATCCGACCATCGTCGAAGCGGTGCTGCGCATCGGCGCCAAGGCGGTGCTGCCGTCGCCGGTGCGGTCGTTCGGCCTCTTGTCCACGCTGGTGGTGGCGCGCCAGGTCGATGACGACATCCGCTCGCACGCGCGCCGGCTGCGCAAGCTCGAAGGCAAGCTGCTGGGCGCGCGCCGCATCGCCGAAGCCAAGAGCATCCTGATGCGCACGCGCAACGTGACCGAAGGGCAGGCCTACGACCTGATCCGCGAACAGGCCATGAACAAGCGCGTCACGACCGAGGAAATCGCCGGCGCCATCGTCAACGCCAACGAGATCCTGTCGCTCGGGAAATAGCGGTCAATACTTGCCGGTCAGCAGTTCGCCGGCGTCGGGCACGCGCGTTTCCAGGTCCAGCACCTTGAGCATGCGATAGACCGTGGCCGCGGCGGCGGTCACCACCGGCAGGCCCAGGCGGTCCTGCACCGGCTGGATCGACGCCAGCGACGGCATCTGCACGCAGGCCGACAGCACCACGGCGTCGACGCCGCGCGTATCCAGGCGCTCGACGTGGCTGGCGGGCGCCATCGGGTCCTGCGCGCCCACCTTCAGGTTGTCGGCGATCTCCAGCGACAGGCTGTCGTGCACTTCGATGCCTTCGTGTTCGATGTAGTCCACCACCAGCTTGGTCAGCGGCTTCATGTAGGGCGTCAGGATCGCCACCTTGCGCGCGCCGATGGCGTGCAGGCCTTCGACCAGCGCGCCGGCGCTGGAGACGATCGGCGCGGGCGCGCCATTGTCCACGGTGGCCTGGTGCAGCCGTTCCTGCGAGGCGCGGTGGTAGCCCAGGCCCTGCGCCATGATGGCCACCAGGCAGGCATAGCCCAGCACGTCGACGCGGGCGTCCGACAGTTCCTGCGCGCAGCGGTCGGATTCGCGGTCCATCGAGGCCAGTTCGGCCGCCGTCACCTGCTTCATGCGCATGCGGCTGGAATGGAAGGTGAAGCGTTCGGGCGCGATGGTCTCGCGCCGGCGCAGCATGGCGGGGATCTCCGTTTCCATGGTGGTGTTGGAACTGGGAACGATCTGGCCGATGCGCAGGACGCGGGGCGACTGGGTCATGGCGGGTCTCCGGTGGGCGTTGTCTGCGCCGGATTGGCGCGCAAACAATTCTGCTCGCCGCGAACGATAGTTTCCAATATAGTTTTTGTCTGGTTTCATATCTTTTGCAAATCATTCGCCGCCATGGAAATCCGCCAACTCCGTTATTTCGCCGTGCTGGCCGAAGAACTCAACTTCACCCGCGCGGCCGCCCGCCTGCATATCTCGCAGCCGCCGCTAAGCCTGCAGATCGCCCAGCTCGAGCGCGAGCTCGAGGTCAAGCTGTTCGACCGCACCAACCGCCGGGTGTCGCTGACGGCCGCCGGCGCGGCGTTCCTGAACGACGTGCGCGCCACGCTCGCCGGCATCAAGGACGCCACGGCGCGGGTGCGCGCGGTGGACCAGGGCCGCGCGGGACGGGTCGAGATCGGCTTGTCCGGCTCGCACTTCCTGGGGCCGGTGCCGGCGCTGATCGCGCGCCATGCGCGCACCCATCCGCAGGTGTCGGTGCTGCTCAACGAAATGAACCCGGCCGCGCAGCTCGACGCGGTGCGCGGCCACCGCATCGACGTCAGCATCTCGCGCACCGCGGTCGATGACGACGTGCTGCGATCGCAGGCGCTGTGGCCCGATCCGGTGGTCGCGGCATTGCCGCCCGATCACCGCCTGGCCGGCCGCAAGCGCGTGGCCCTGGCGGACCTGGCGCAGGATGCGTTCGTGATGCTGCGCACCGAGACCTCGGCCTTCGCCCGCGAATTGGCCGACACCTGCGCCCGCGCCGGCCTGGCGCAATCGGTGGCGCAGCGCGTGGCGGAAGTGCCGGCGCAGCTGGCGCTGGTGGCGGCCGGGCTGGGCGTGGCGCTGGTGCCGAAATCGGCGTGCGGCCATTTCGGCGCGCGCATCGCGGTATGCGCGCTGCCGGCCAGCGTGGGCAGCGGCACGGTCTACGCCGTCACGCGGCGCGACGACGGCAACCGCGCGCTGCAGGCGTTCCTGCGCACGGCGGCGCAGATGGCCGCGCGCTGACGCGGCAGGCGCGGCGCGCTCTTTTGCGCAGGCGAAGCCGCTCCTCCAGATTCCGGAATAGGCATTTCGCGGCATCGCGGCCACACTCCTTCGCACAAGTTGGTCCGCACCAGGATCACGCAGGGAGACAAGCATGCTGCACCCGCAACGCTGGCTGGCCGCCGGCGCGCTGTGGCTCGCCATGGCAGGCCCCGCCCTGGCGGCGTGGCCCGAACGGCCCCTCACCCTCATCGTGCCGGCCTCGCCGGGCGGCACCACCGACATCGCGGCGCGCCTGATCGCCGACAAGCTGGCCGCGAAACTTGGCCAGCAGGTCATCGTCGAGAACCGCGCCGGCGCCGCCGGCATCATCGGCGCGCAGACCCTGGCGCGCGCCAGGCCCGACGGCTACACGCTGTTGATGGGCAACATCGGCCCCAACGCCATCAACTACGCGCTCTACAAGACACTGCCTTACAAGCCGGCCGACTTCGCGCCGGTGACGCTGGTGATTTCCGTGCCCAATGTGCTGGTGGTCAACGAAGCCTCGCCCGCGCGCAGCGTGGCCGACCTGCTGGCGCTGGCGCGGCGGGACCCGGGCAAGGTGTCGTTCGGCAGCTCGGGCAGCGGCCAGTCGCCGCACCTGTCGGCCGAACTGTTCAAGCAGCGCGCCGGCATCGGCGGCACCCACGTGCCCTACAAGGGCGCCGGCCCCGCGGTGGCGGCGCTGCTGGGCCAGCAGTTCACCTTCATGATCGACAACCTGCCCAGTTCCATGCCCTACATCCAGTCGGGCAAGCTGCGCGCGCTGGCCGTCACCAGCGCGCGGCGCCTGGCGGAATTGCCGGACGTGCCCACCATGGTCGAGGCCGGCGTGCCCGACATGGTCGTCACCGCCTGGTTCGGCCTGGTGGCGCCGGCCGGCACGCCCGCCGCCGTCATCGACGCGCTGTATGCCGCCACCCGCGACGTGGTGCGCAGCCCGGACATCGCCGAGCGCTTTCGCGCCATGGGCGGGCAGGCCGGCGGCAATACGCCGGCCGAGTTCGCCGCCTTCATCGACCAGGAACGCGCCCGCTGGAAACAGATCGTGGACACCGCGGGCATCGCGCAGGAGCAATAAGTGATCGACAAGATTCAAGCCTCCATGCGGGATGCCGTGGCCGTCATCCCCGACGGCGCCAGCGTGCTGGTCGGCGGCTTCGGCGAAGCCGGCGTGCCTTACGAACTGCTGCACTGCCTGGCCGAACTGGGCCGGCGCGACCTCACCGTCATCGCCAACAACGCCGGCACCCATGACCGCGGCATCGCCGCGCTGCTCAACCGCCGCCAGGTGCGCAAGATCATCTGCTCGCATCCGCGCCCGCCCAATTCGGAAGCGTTTGCCCGCGCCTTCCGCGCCGGCGAAGTGGAGCTGGAGTGCGTGCCGCAAGGCACCCTGGCCGAGCGCCTGCGCGCGGCCGGCGCGGGCCTGGGGCCGTTCTACACGCCCACCGGCTATGGCACCGAGCTGGCGCAAGGCCGCCGCCAGGAAGTGATCGACGGCGTCGGCTACGTGCTCGAACAGCCGCTGCGCGGCGACTACGCGCTGATCCGCGCGCACCAGGGCGACCGCTGGGGCAACCTGATGTACCGCCACGCCGCGCGCAATTTCAATCCCGTGATGTGCATGGCCGCCGGCCACGCCATCGCCCAGGTCGACGCGGTCGTGCCGCTGGGCGCCTTCGTGCCCGAGCACATCATGACGCCGGGCCTGTTCGTGAAAACCGTGGTGCGGGTGGAGACTTGAGATGACGACGATCACGCCCATGACCCGCCAGCAGGTCGCGCAGTTGCTGGCCGGCGACATCCCGGATGGTTCGGTGGTCAACCTCGGCATCGGCATGCCGACCCTGGTCGGCGACTACCTGCCGCCCGACAAGGACATCCTGCTGCACAGCGAGAACGGCATCACCGGCATGGGGCCCGCGGCGGCCGGGGATGCCATCGATCCCGACCTCATCAACGCCAGCCGCCAGCCCATCACCCTGCTGCCGGGCGCATCCATCACCGAACATACCGTGTCGTTCGCCATGATGCGCGGCGGCCACCTCGACTACGCCGTGCTCGGCGCCTTCCAGGTCTCGGAACGCGGCGACCTGGCCAACTGGAAGACCGACGCGGCCGACGCCATTCCCGCCGTCGGCGGCGCCATGGACCTGGCGGTCGGCGCGCGCCAGGTGCTGGCCATGATGGAACACCGCGGCCGCGACGGCGCGCCCAAGATCCTGCGCCAGTGCCGCTACCCGTTGACGGGCGCGGGCGTGGTCACCCGCATCTACACCGACCTGGCCGTGATCGACGTCACGCCCGCCGGCCTGCGCGTGCACGCCGTGCTGCAAGGCGTCAGCGCCGACGACCTGCAGGCCGCCACCGAAGCAGCCCTGCGATTTCCCGACATGCCATGGGTCATCGCGCTGGACGCTGCCGGTGCGCCGCGCTATGTCCGGGGCTGAGGCAAGCCGTCCATGCTCCGATCCTTGGCGGCCATCGCCGGGGCGATGCCGCATCGTTCTTCCACGCCGCGGGTGGTCGCATGGGACGCCGCCAGCATTCCCCGCCCTGTCCGATCTCTCCCGGAGTCTGCCATGTACCGTCCTTGCCTTGCCGTCCTGGCAACTGCCAGCCTGCTGTTCGCCGCGGCGCCCGCCGTCCGCGCGCAACCCGCCGTTTCAACGCACGCCGGCGCCTATCCCGACAAGCCCATCACGCTCTTGATCCCGTACCCGCCCGGCGGCAGCGCCGACATGCTGGCGCGCCCGCTCGGGGCGGCCCTGCAGAAAAAGTGGAACCAGCCCGTGGTGCTGGAATACAAGCCCGGCGCCGGCGGCGCCATCGCCTCGTCGCAACTGGCGCGCGCCAGGCCCGACGGCTACACCCTGCTGATGGTCCTGGCCGCCCACGCCATCAACCCCAGCCTCTACCCGTCGCTGCCCTACGACACCCGCCGCGACTTCGCCCCGGTCTCCCTGGTCGCCACGCTGCCCATGCTGGTCTCGGCCCCGCTGTCCACGCCCGCCAACGACATCCCGGAACTCATCGCCTACGCCAGGCAACATCCCGGCAAGCTCAGCTTCGCCTCCGCCGGCAACGGCAACACCAGCCACCTGGCCGCCGAAATGTTCAAGCACCGCACCGGCACCGACATGCTGCACGTCCCCTACAAAGGCAGCGGCCCCGCCGTCGTCGCCCTGCTGGGCGGCGAGGTCTCGCTGATGTTCGACAGCATCTCCACCTCGCTCCCCCAAGTGCAGTCCGGCAAGCTCAAGGCCCTGGCCGTCACCGGCGAACACCGCTCCCCCTTGCTGCCCAACGTCCCCACCGTCGCCGAAGCCGTCCCCGGCTTCGTCGTCAACGGCTGGTATGGCATCCTGGCCCCCGCCAACACGCCGCCCGCCATCCTCGACACCCTCAGCAGCGCCATCGCCGCCGCCATCAACACCCCCGACCTGAAGGCCCAACTGAACAGCTACGGCTACGAAACCGTAGGCTCCACCCCCGCCGCCTTCGCCGACCACATCGCCAAGGAACTCGACACCTGGAAACAAGCCGTCGAAGTCTCCGGCGCGAAGTTGAACTGACCCGGCAGGGCGCTTCGCGCCCACCGTGTGCAACCGGAAAAAGTCACTGTAAGTGCGAGCGCGACAGCCCCCCAAAGACCGGCATACCCGAGAAAACGCTCGCGCAAGACGCAAATCCCGGCATCCGCGAGAGCGTCATCACAAATCGCAAGACACAACGTAAGCCGCAAAAGGCCGCCCGCGCGGCCGCTTGCGGCGGGCCCCGCAAGATCCTCCCCACCCCACACCTAGACGGCAAAAACGCCAAGCAAACAGCCCGCCCCAGCAACGGCCGTTAAGTCTCAACGCGAGCGTGTGGCGGGGCAGGCGGGGGAGGGCGGGGCGTGTAGATGCGCCCAAGGGAAACCGAAGGGAGCCGAAGGCGTACGAGGTTGACGCAGGGGCAGTCCGGAGCGAAGGCTCCGGACCGCAATCGTAGCCCCGTCCTCCCCCGCCTGCCCCGCCACACGCGCCTAAAGAACCCTACCGCCCCAATGCAAAACGGGCCTTCCAATAAAGAAGGCCCTCAAAAAAATACTCACCCAACCGACAACATACAATCCAACGCCTCAGGCCCCCCCAACCGAACCTGAAACACCCGCAACTCATCCCGCCTGAACACATGCACGCTCACGCGATCCCCCACCCGATACTGCCCCAGCAACACTTCGACGCCCGCGGCCCCTTCGACCTTCAAGCCATCGATCGCCACCAGCACATCCCCGGCCGACAGCCCGCCCCTGTGCCCGGCGCCGCCTTCCAGCACGGTCGCCAGCACCAGTGAATCCCCCTGCTTGCGCGTGCGCACATCCAGCGAAGGAATATTGACCGAGGCTTTCCATTGCAGCTTGACGCCTTGAGCGGCCAGCAACTCCGCCAGCGGCACATCCGCCGTCCCGTAGGCATGCCGCGCAATGAAGCGCCGCGCGTCCACGCCCGTCGCTTCCTTGATCAGCGCCGGCAGCCCATCCTCCGCCAGCCCCTGCGGCTTGCCGCGATAGAAATCGCGGCCATAGCGCTGCCACAGCAGGCGCATCACGTCATCCAGCGAATGCGTGCCCGCCGACTCCTGCCGGATCAGCAGGTCCAGCCCCAGCGCCACCAGCGCGCCCTTGGTGTAGTAGCTCACCAGCGCATTGGGCGAATTCTCGTCCTGCTTGTAATAGCGCGTCCACGCGTCGAACGAGCTTTCCGCCACCGATTGCTTGTGCCGCCCCGGCGTGCGCGCGACGCTGGTGATGGTCTTGGCCAGCAGGCGCAGGTAATCGTTCTGCGTGATGGCGTTGGAACGCAGCAGCAGCAGATCGTCGTAATAGGACGTGAAGCCTTCGAACACCCACAGCAGCCGCGTCAGGTCCGGCTGCGCCAGGTTATAGGGCACGAACGCCTGCGGCTTGATGCGCTTGACGTTCCAGGTGTGGAAATACTCGTGGCTCACCAGCCCCAGGAAGCCGCGGTAGCCTTCGCCCTGGCCCTGCTGGCCCAGCACCGGCAGGTCCTTGCGCGCCGTCATCAGCGCCGTGCTGGCGCGGTGCTCCAGGCCGCCGTAGCCATCGCCCGTCACCATCGTCATGAAGACATAGCGGTCGGCGCTGTCCAGGAACGGCGCGCGCTTGCTGCGCGGCTCGAAGAAGGCGATCTGGGTTTCGCAGATCTTGCGCACGTCGGCCGTGATGCGGGCCAGGTCCAGGTTGGGCGCCACACCCGTGAACACCAGTTCGTGCTCGGCGCCATGCGCCGTGAAGCTGGCCACCTGCGGCGTGCCCATCTCGACCGGATGGTCGATCAGCGCGTCGTAGTCCGGCGCCAGGTACAGGCCGAAGCCGTGGCGCCGCGCCGCGCCCTTGTGGCCGCGGGCCTCGGGCAGGCTGGTGTAGACCTTCCAGCCCTCGATGCCGCGCGGCGGCGCCAGGTCCACCAGGCAGGGCAGGTGGTCCTGGCCATGCACGCGCAGGAACACGCTGGTGCCGTTGAAGAAGCCGTGGCTTTCGTCCAGGTGCGCGCCGCGCACCGACAGGTCCCACGCATAGACCGTGTACTCGATCCGCAGCGGGCCGTCGCAGGGCGCGGCCTGCCAGGTGTGGTTGTCTATTTTGTCGACAACCACGCGCCGGCTGCCCGAATAGGCCGCCACCGACTCGATCTGGCGCGAGAAATCGCGGATCAGGTAGCTGCCCGGAATCCAGGCCGGCAGCGACAGTTGCTGGCCTTCCGGCGCGGGCGCCTGGACGGTTAGGGTTATCCGGTAGCGGTGGCCGGCGGGGTCATGCGGCGCAAGGCGGTAAAGTACGGGGAAAGACACGGGGAAAGCGGCAGTTTTTTCCATCCGTATATCTTATTTCATCCCATCCTCTGGAGACAGGTAATGAGCGAGTCGTTTGTGCTGGTCGAAACCCGCGGCCGCGTCGGTCTGCTGACGCTGAACCGCCCCAAGGCGCTCAATGCGCTCAACGATCAACTGATGAACGAGCTCGGGGCGGCGCTGCTGGCTTTCGAGGCGGATGCCGACATCGGCGCCGTGGTCATCACGGGCAGCGAGAAGGCCTTCGCCGCCGGCGCCGACATCGGCGCCATGAAAGACTGGTCGTACATGGACGTCTACGGCAGCGAATACATCACGCGCAACTGGGAAACGCTCAAGCGCATCCGCAAGCCGGTGATCGCCGCGGTCGGCGGCTACGCGCTGGGCGGCGGCTGCGAGCTGGCCATGATGTGCGACATCATCATCGCCGCCGACACCGCCAAGTTCGGCCAGCCGGAAATCAAGCTGGGCGTCATCCCCGGCGCCGGCGGCACGCAGCGCCTGCCGCGCGCGGTGGGCAAGGCCAAGGCCATGGACATGGCCCTGACCGCCCGCATGATGGGCGCCGAGGAAGCCGAGCGCGCCGGCCTGGTTTCGCGCGTGGTGCCGGCCGACAAGCTGATGGACGAGGCCCTGGAAGCGGCCACCGTGATCGCCTCGATGTCGCTGCCGTCGGTCATGATGGCCAAGGAATGCGTCAACCGCGCCTTCGAGGGCTCGCTCAACGAAGGCCTGCTGTTCGAGCGCCGCGTGTTCCATTCGCTGTTCGCGACCGAGGACCAGAAGGAAGGCATGGCCGCCTTCACCGAGAAGCGCAAACCGGACTTCAAACACCGTTAAACCTTGTTACGCCCTGGTCATTCCGCCGGATGGCCATGAAACGTCCCCACGCGCCCATCACGGGCGCGTTTTCGTTGGCGTCGCCACGGGGTGGCGGGCGTTGCGCCTTGAAACTTTTAGGCTGCACCTTGTTGCAGTGTTCGGCCCTATCCTGGAAAGGCGTCACTCAAAAAGTAGAGGTGCCGCGCCAGAGAGGCTTGCCCGAACTGGTAAGCCACGCGCGGCGGCTCGCCTGCAAACAATAGCAACAAGGAGCCTTGCATGCGTACTTCCCCTTTTACTCGCCGGTGCTCCGCCGCCGCGCTCGCGGGCGCCTTGAGCGTCTGCTTCGTGGCCGCCACGCAAGCGCAATCGCCGCGCCCGTCGATGCGGCTGGTGTCTGAAACGCCGTACCCCGCCGCCGCGGCGCCCGCGCCGCAGATGAGCGCGCAGGAGCTGCGCGACATCGCGATCGACGCCTACGTCTACGCCTATCCGATGGTGGTGATGGAACTGGCGCGTCGCAAGGCCACCGCGGTGCAGTCGCCGCTGGAAGGCAAGGCGCCCGTCAATCAGTTCGGCCACAAGGCCGCCTTCCCCGACCCGCGCGCGGCCGACACGCCCTGGCCCAGCGCCGACGCGCTGTATTCGAGCCTGTGGTTCGATGTGTCGCGGGCGCCGCTGATCGTGCGCCTGCCCGACACCGGCAACCGCTACACGGTGCTGTCGGCGCTCGATATGTGGAGCGACGTGTTCGCCTCGCGCGGCACGCGCACCAACGGCCCCGGCGCGCAGTCGTTCGCCATCGTCGGCCCCAACTGGCAAGGCGCGCTGCCGCCGGGCGTGGACGTGATCCAGAGCCCGACCTCGACCGGCTGGCTGATCGGCTGGACCCAGGCCGGCGGTCCGCAGGACTACGCCGCGGTCAACCAGATCCAGGCCAACATGTCGGCCAGTCCGATGGTGGCGCCGGTGGCGCCCGTGCCCGGCCGCCATCGCGGTCCCGGCAGCACCACGCCCTATCCGCAGACCGGGCCGGGCGTGGGCACCGCGCCGATCGGCAGCGACGTGCCGATGCCCATGTCCACGCCGGTGACGGTGGGCGAGGGCACGCCGGCCGAACAGGTCGCGGGCATGGACGCGGCGTCGTTCTTCACGCTGTTCTTCGACGTCATGCGCAACAATCCGCCGCACGCCAACGACACGCCGATCCTGGACCGCATGCGCCGCATCGGCCTGGATGGCCGCCAGCCGTTCTCGTATGGCCGCCTGAGCCCCGCCGTGCAGCAGGCGCTGACCGAGGCGCAGCCGCTGGCCGGCCGCCGCATCGCCGACGGCGTCTCGCGCCTGGCCACGCCGATGAACGGCTGGAACACCGTGCTCACCGGCATCGGCACCTATGGCACCGACTACACGCGCCGCGCCGCCATCGCCTATGCCGGGCTGGGCGCGCCGACCGCGGAAGACGTGCTCTATCCGGTCACGGTCGCCGACAGCAAGGGCCGCGCGCTCAACTCGAACGAGGACTACGTGCTGCATTTCGAGAAGGGCCAACTGCCGCCGGCCAATGCGTTCTGGTCGCTGCATGTCTATAACGACAAGCACGGCTTCGCCGACAACCCGGCCAACCGCTATGCGCTGCGCAGCACCGACGGCCTGAAGTACAACGCCGACGGCTCGCTGGACATCTACATCCAGCGCCGCGATCCGGGCGAGCGCAAGCGCGCCAACTGGTTGGCGACGCCGGCCGCCGACGGCCCGTTCCTGCTCAGCATGCGCCTGTACTGGCCGCAGGACGTCGCGCTAGACGGCCAGTGGGCGCCGCCGCCGGTCAAGCGCGACTGACCGATCCGACGCCGCGCGGCCTGCGCCGCCGGCGCGCGACCAACGGCCCCGCGAGGGGCCGTTTTTCTTTGCCGGTCCGCCGGCCGCGCGACCCGTGGCGGGTGGCAGGGCCTCCCGATTTCGCGTCCCCAATTTCTCGCGCCACGGGTCGCCCGGCGGGCGCTGTTGCCGCCTTACAAACCGCCGAAAGTTCATTTGCTCGGGTAAAAAGAATCACGCTATACTCTGCGGGTTTGACGCTTGCGGGATAAGAACACATGGCAAGGATTCGCCAGGGTTCTGACAGGGGCAAGGCTGGCGGTATAAGGCTTTAAGCGGGGAAGTTTGATGCAGCAGAACACAGTGCGGCACGAACCTGCGCGCGGTTGGAATGAAACCCGGGAGCAATCCTGTGGGGGGAATCAGCAACCAGCACGACAGGGCGAAGCACGCCAGGTTCTGGCGGATCAGGATCCGGTGGACCGGGTGCTGGTTCTCAGCGACGCGGACCGCGCGGCGCTGAATGCGCAGGCTGGCCGCGGACTCTTGTTGGCACTGGCGGCGCAAGGCGCCATGGGGCTCGCAGCAGCAGTAATAGCGGGGGTTGTCGGAGGGGCGGCGGCAGGTTGGTCGGCGCTGGCGGGGGCAGGAGCGTATTTCATACCCAATGCGTTGTTCGCATTGCGCCTGGCTGTCAGCGTTCGGGCCGGTAAGGCCAGTCCCTTTACCTTTCTCTCTGGTGAGTTGATCAAGTTGTTCGCAACGGCTTTGCTGTTGTGGCTGCTTTCGCGTGTGGCGCAGGACAGCATCGTCTGGCCCGCCGCGCTGCTGGGTCTGATACTCACCCTGAAGGGATATCTCCTGCTTTTGATGTTCCGCAAGTTGTCATAGCGCTGCCGGGTGGGTTACGGCAAACGGAATCGTGGAATCGTCCGGCTCGCAAGGGCTCGGGCATACAGCAAATAGGGTAGGATTCAAATGGCTGCTGCCAGCGACGTGTCGCCTCAGTCCGCGTATATTCAGCATCACCTGGTGCATCTGAACAATACGGGCGAGAAACAGAGCGCAATTGCTCAGTTCGACATCATCAATTACGACTCGTTGTTCTGGTCCGGCCTGACGGGTCTGATCGTCATCTTCTTCCTGTGGCGCGCCGCCAGCCGCGCGACCGCCGGCGTTCCGGGCCGCTTCCAGGCCTTCGTGGAAATGATCGTCGACATGGTCGACGATCAGGCCAAGGGCATCGTCCACAACGCCAAGAGCCGTCTCTTCATCGCTCCGCTCGCGCTCACCGTGTTCCTCTGGATCATCCTGATGAACGCGCTGGACCTGCTGCCCGTCGACCTGCTGCCGTCGATCTGGCGCTGGACCGGCCTGGGCGCGCACCACGGCGACCCCCTCTACTACCACCGCGTGCTGCCGACGGCCGACCTGAACGTGCCGATGGGCATGTCGCTGGGCGTGCTGCTGCTGATGTTCTACTACGGCATCAAGATCAAGCACCCGGGCGGCTTCGTCAAAGAGCTGTTCACCGCGCCGTTCCACGCCCATGGCGTCGGCGCCATCGTGCTGGCTCCGTTCAACCTGCTGCTGAACCTGATCGAATACGCCGCCAAGTCCGTGTCGCTGGGCATGCGGTTGTTCGGCAACATGTTCGCCGGCGAATTGATTTTCATGCTGATCGCCCTCTTGGGCGGTGCCTGGACCGGTTTCAACGGCGCCAGCATCGGCTTGGGAATCGGCCACGTGCTGGCCGGCTCGATCTGGGCCATCTTCCACATCCTGATCGTGTTGCTCCAGGCCTTCATCTTCATGATGCTGACCCTGGTGTACCTCGGCCAGGCGCACGAAGGCCACTGATCCCCCGAATTTCCGGCGTCGGCCTCCCGGCCGGCGCTGGATAGCAAGATCATCTTGCATTGAGCAGTACCACCATTCTTTTTTTGTTTTTTGACTTCAGATTTCTAACCAAGGAGTTGTCATGACCAACGTCGCTTTCGTTGCTCTCGCTTGCGGTCTTATCATCGGTCTGGGCGCTATCGGCGCTTGCATCGGCATCGCACTGATGGGCGGCAAATACCTGGAAGCTTCGGCTCGTCAGCCTGAACTGATGAACGCTCTGCAAACCAAGATGTTCCTGCTGGCTGGCCTGATCGACGCGGCATTCCTGATCGGCGTGGGTATCGCCATGCTGTTCGCCTTCGCCAACCCGTTCGTCGGCTAAGGCACGCCCGCCGGCGAAAAGGCGGGTCATGACGCTGGCGGCGATGAGGGCTTGAGCCCCGTCGCCGGCCGGCAAAGTATCGAGTGCTCCGCGTTGCCCACCCCGGGTGCCGTCGGAGCCGCAAGGTGTTAAAGGAACGACCGTGAATCTGAACGCGACGATCATTTTCCAGATGCTCGTGTTCTTCGTTCTGGGCTGGTTCACGATGAAATTCGTGTGGCCTCCTCTGACGAAGGCGATGGACGAGCGCCGCCAAAAAATCGCCGACGGCCTTGCCGCCGCGGAGAAGGGCAAGGCCGATCTGGCCCAGGCCCAGGCGCGCGTCAGTCTGATCGAGGCTTCTGCCAAGTCCGAAAACCACGCCCGCATCATCGAGGCCGAGAAGCAAGCCGCCTCCCTGATCGAGCAGGCCCGCCGTGAAGCGGAAGCCGAGCGTGCCCGCATCGTGGCGCAAGCTGCACAGGATGCCGCGCAGGAAGTCCAGCGCGCCCGTGATTCGCTGCGCGACGACGTCGCCGCGCTGGCCGTCAAGGGTGCTGAACAGATCCTCAAGCGCGAGGTTGACGCCCGCGCCCACGCCGAGCTGCTGAACCAGCTCCGCGCGCAGCTTTAATCCGGGACCGTCATGGCTGAACTTTCCACTGTTGCCAGGCCGTACGCCGAAGCCCTGTTCGCCGCCGCGCGCGACGACAAGGCCGGCCTGCAGGCTTGGGCCGACCTGGTCAGCGAGCTGTCGCAGGTCGCCTCCAACCCCGACGTGCGCGAGGCCATGGCCGACCCGCGTCTGGGCGACAAGCAGCGCGTCGAGCTGTTCACTGGCCTGGTAAAGGCCGAACTGCCCCAGGCCGCCCGCAATTTCATCGAGCTGCTGGTCGAAAACGACCGGTTGCTGCTGCTGCCCGAGATCGCCACGCAATTCGTGGTGCTGCGGAACCGTCACGACGGCACGGCGCAGGCGGAAATCACCAGCGCGTTCGAGCTGAGCGATGCCCAGGTCCAAGAACTGGTCGCCGGTCTCGAGAAGAAATTCGGCCTGAAGCTCAAGCCCGTCGTCACCGTCGACCAGTCGTTGATCGGCGGCGTGCGCGTGGCCGTCGGGGACCAGGTGCTCGATACTTCCGTACAAGCCCAATTGGCCCGCATGCGCGATACGCTCGCCGCTTAAAGGCAGCACTAACAGGATTCCAGGAGTCAATATGCAACTCAATCCCTCCGAGATCAGCGAACTGCTCAAGAGCCGCATCGAGGGCCTGGGCGCTTCGGCTGATGTCCGTACTCAGGGCACCGTCGTGTCCGTGACCGACGGTATTACCCGCATCCACGGCCTGTCCGACGTGATGCAGGGCGAAATGCTCGAATTCCCCAACAACGTCTTCGGTCTGGCGCTCAACCTCGAGCGTGATTCCGTCGGCGCCGTTATTCTCGGTGACTACACCGGCGTGTCCGAAGGCGACGCGGTCAAGACGACCGGCCGCATTCTGGAAGTGCCGGTCGGCCCCGAGCTGAAAGGCCGCGTGGTCAACACGCTGGGCGAGCCGATCGACGGCAAGGGCCCGGTCAACGCCAAGGCCACCGACATCATCGAAAAAGTGGCCCCCGGCGTTATCGCCCGCCGCTCGGTGTCGCAGCCGCTGCAAACCGGCATCAAGGCTATCGACTCGATGGTTCCCATCGGCCGCGGCCAGCGCGAACTGATCATTGGCGACCGCCAGACCGGCAAGACCGCCGTGGCCGTCGACACCATCATCAGCCAGAAGGGCAAGGGCGTCACCTGCGTGTACGTCGCCATCGGCCAGAAGGCTTCGACGATCAACAACGTGGTGCGCAAGCTGGAAGAGCACGGCGCGATGGAATACACCATCGTCGTGGCTGCCTCGGCTTCGGACTCCGCCGCCATGCAGTACCTGGCCGCCTACGCCGGCTGCACGATGGGCGAATACTTCCGCGATCGCGGCGAAGACGCCCTGATCGTCTATGACGACCTGACCAAGCAAGCCTGGGCCTACCGCCAGGTCTCGCTGCTGCTGCGCCGTCCGCCGGGCCGCGAAGCCTACCCGGGCGACGTGTTCTACCTGCACTCGCGCCTGCTCGAACGTGCCGCTCGCGTGAACGAAGACTATGTCGAGAAGTTCACCGACGGCGCCGTCAAGGGCAAGACCGGCTCGCTGACCGCGCTGCCGATCATCGAAACCCAGGCAGGCGACGTGTCGGCCTTCGTTCCGACCAACGTGATCTCGATCACGGACGGCCAGATCTTCCTGGAAACCGACCTGTTCAACGCCGGTGTGCGTCCCGCCATCAACGCCGGTATCTCGGTGTCGCGCGTGGGCGGTGCCGCCCAGACCAAGGTCGTCAAGAAGCTGTCCGGCGGTATCCGTACCGACCTGGCGCAGTACCGTGAACTGGCCGCCTTCGCGCAGTTCGCCTCGGACCTGGACGACGCCACCCGTCGCCAGCTCGAGCGCGGCAAGCGCGTGGTCGAACTGCTCAAGCAGCCGCAATACCAGCCGCTGCAAGTGTGGGAACTGGCCGTCACGCTGTACACGGTCAACAACGGCTACCTGGACGACGTGGACGTGGCCCAGGTGCTGTCGTTCGAGAAGTCGCTCAAGGACCAGCTCAAGGCCAAGCACGCGGCCCTGATCCAGCGCGTCGAAGACACCAAGGAACTGTCCAAGGATGACGAAAGCGAACTCGCCGCCGCCATCCAGGAATTCAAGAAGCACGGTGCTTTTTAAGAAAGTGATGGGTTAGGCGTCTGCGGCGCCTCACCCATCCTTATCGGATGGTTGAGGCGCAAGCGACAACCCATCGGCCAGTCTTCACAGGAAAGCGCAATGCCCGGAATTAAGGAAATCCGAACCAAGATCAAGAGCGTGCAAAACACGCGCAAGATCACCAAGGCGATGGAAATGGTCGCCGCATCCAAAATGCGCAAGGCGCAGGAACGGATGCGCGCGGGCCGTCCGTACGCCACCAAGGTGCGCGAGATCGCCGCGCACCTGATGCAGGCCAACCCCGAGTACAGCCACCCGTACCTGGTCGAGCGCGAAGTCAAGGCGGTCGGCGTGGTCATGGTGACGACGGACAAGGGTCTGTGCGGCGGCTTGAACACCAACATCACCCGCGTGGTGTTGACGAAGCTGAAGGAGTTCGAGAAGAACGGCATCGCCGTTCAGGCGACCGCTTTCGGCAACAAGGGCGTGGGCGTGCTGTCCCGTATCGGCGCCAAGCTGGTTTCCCAGGAAGTGCAACTGGGCGACAAGCCGCAACTGGACCGCCTGCTGGGCGCGATCAAGGTGCAGCTGGACGCCTACCTGGAAGGCCGCATCGACGCGCTGTACGTGGCGTCGACCCGCTTCGTCAATACGATGAAGCAGGAGCCGTTGTTCCTGCGTCTGCTGCCCCTGGCCAGCGGTTTGGAAGATCCGTACCAGACGGGCGCCGAAAGCCTGGCCAAGACTTCGGAAGTGAAATCGGATTACAGCTGGGATTACATCTACGAACCCGACGCTCGTAGCGTGATCGACGACCTGCTGCAGCGTTACGTTGAAGGCCTGCTGTACCAAGCCGTGGCCGAGAACATGGCTTCGGAGCAGTCGGCCCGGATGGTCGCCATGAAGGCGGCGTCGGACAACGCCAAGAAGGTCATCGGCGAACTGCAGCTGGTCTACAACAAGACCCGCCAGGCCGCGATCACCAAAGAAATTTCGGAAATCGTAGGGGGCGCTGCCGCCGTCTGAGGCAGGCAGCATCCCGTCAAAAGCTATCAAGCAAGGAATCGACATGAGCAACGGAACCATCGTTCAGTGCATCGGCGCCGTGGTGGATATTCAGTTCCCCCGCGATCACATGCCCAAGATCTACGAAGCGCTTACTCTGGTCGACGAGGGTTCCTCGTTCGCCGAAAAGGGTCTGACGCTGGAAGTGCAGCAACAGCTGGGTGACGGCGTGGTGCGTACCATCGCCCTGGGCTCCAGCGACGGCCTGCGCCGCGGCATGAAGGTCGCCGGCACCGGCGCCCCGATCTCGGTGCCCGTCGGCACCGGCACGCTCGGCCGCATCATGGACGTGCTGGGTCGTCCCATCGACGAAGCCGGCCCGATCCAGCACGAAGAAAAGCGTGGCATCCACCAGCCGGCTCCCCGTTTCGACGAGCTGTCGCCGTCGGTGGAACTGCTGGAAACCGGCATCAAGGTTATTGACCTGGTGTGCCCGTTCGCCAAGGGCGGCAAGGTCGGCCTGTTCGGCGGCGCCGGCGTGGGCAAGACCGTCAACATGATGGAACTGATCAACAACATCGCCAAGCAGCACAGCGGCTTGTCGGTGTTCGCCGGCGTGGGTGAGCGTACCCGCGAAGGCAACGACTTCTACCACGAAATGGAAGAGTCGAACGTTCTGGACAAGGTCGCCATGGTGTTCGGTCAGATGAACGAACCTCCCGGCAACCGTCTGCGCGTGGCGCTGACCGGCCTGACGATGGCCGAGAAGTTCCGCGACGAAGGCCGCGACATCCTGTTCTTCGTCGACAACATCTACCGCTACACCCTGGCCGGTACCGAAGTGTCGGCACTGCTGGGCCGTATGCCGTCGGCGGTGGGCTACCAGCCCACGCTGGCCGAAGAAATGGGCAAGCTGCAAGAGCGCATCACGTCCACCAAGACCGGCTCGATCACCTCGATCCAGGCCGTGTACGTGCCGGCGGATGACTTGACCGACCCGTCGCCCGCCACCACCTTCCAGCATTTGGACTCGACCGTGGTGCTGTCGCGTGACATCGCCGCCCTGGGTATCTACCCGGCCGTGGATCCGCTGGATTCGTCCAGCCGCCAGCTCGACCCGCAAGTCGTCGGCGAAGAGCACTACGCCGTGGCCCGTGGCGTGCAGCAGACGCTGCAGCGCTACAAGGAACTGCGCGACATCATCGCGATTCTGGGCATGGACGAACTGTCGCCCGACGACAAGCAGGCCGTGGCCCGCGCCCGCAAGATCCAGCGCTTCCTGTCGCAGCCGTTCCACGTGGCCGAAGTGTTCACCGGTTCGCCCGGCAAGTACGTGCCGCTGGCCGAAACCATCCGTGGTTTCAAGATGATCGTGAACGGCGAGTGCGATGCGCTGCCGGAACAGGCCTTCTACATGGTCGGCTCGATCGACGAGGCCTTCGAGAAGGCCAAGAAACTGCAATAAGGAACCGATATGGCTACCCTGCATGTGGATGTCGTCAGCGCAGAGGAAGCGATCTTCTCCGGTGAGGCGAAGTTCGTGGTGCTGCCTGGCGAAGCGGGTGAACTGGGCATTCTGCCCGGCCACACCCCGCTGATTTCGCGCATACGCCCCGGGACGGTCAAGATCGTTCGTGCCGACCAAGGCGAGGAAAACATCTTCGTCGCCGGGGGCATTCTGGAAGTGCAGCCGGGCAGCGTGACGGTCCTGGCCGACACCGCCATCCGTGCCGCCGACCTGGACGAGGCCCGTGCCCTGGAAGCGCGCAAGCGCGCCGAAGAGGCCCTGGCCAACGCCAAGGACAAGGCCGACATCGCGGTTGTCGAAGCCGAGCTGGCGATGCTGGCGGCGCAAGCCATCGCCGCGCGCAAGCTGCGTCAAGGCGGTCGCTCGCACTGAGCGCACGACCTGCCGGGGTTCGCCCCGGATCCGAAAAAAGCGGCCATCGGCCGCTTTTTTCATGCCCGCTCGCTGGCCGGGCACTTCGGTCGGCCGCAGCCCCGCTGCAGCCCCGCTTGCGTTCACTACGAATGGCTGGCCACGTTCTGCAACGGTAGCCTGCAATCTTTGGAACGCAATCCGGGAGGAACTGCATGCGAGAAACCATGGATTGCGGGGTGCTGCTCACCCCGGGCCACGAAGTCACCATGGGCCATTGGGTCGCGCGCGACCAGCCCCGGCTGGCGCGGGTGCGCCTGCACCTGGTGCCGCTGCGCACGCCGGGCGGCGCGCCGGATGGCCCCGACGTCCACGCGCTCGCCGGCCTGGCCGTCGGCCTGCGGCGCTACGACCACTGCATCCTGCCGGTCGCGCCGGCGTCGCTGGCCTGGACCCGCATGTCGCTGCAGCAGGCCGCCGGCGCGCTTGCCACGCCCATCCTGCTGTTCGTGCACGACATGACCGCGCCGGCCATCGAGGATCTGCTGCGGCTGGGCGCGTCGGACTTCCTGGCCGCGCCATATTGCCTCGAAAGCCTGCGCGTGCGGCTGGGGCGGCTGGCCCGGCGCGCGCCACTGCTGGCCGAAGGCTTGCGCGAACCCGAGGCCGCGTACGCCGCGGGCGGCGCGCGGCCGCCCGGCAAGCCTTGCGGCGGCCGGCCACAGGTACCACGGCAGGTGTTGCAGCAGGGGCTGGCCGGGCTGCGCTACCAGCCCGGCCGCGACGCGCAGGAGGCCTTCCGGCTGGCCAAGGCGCGGGTGGTCGATGGGTTCGAGTCCGATTACATCCGCCTGGCGCTGTCGCGCCATCACGGCAACGTGGCGCGCGCCGCGCGCGCCTCCAGCAAGCACCGGCGGGCGTTCTGGGCGTTGATGCGCAAGCATGGCATCGATGCCGCGCCGTATCGGCGCCAGGCCGCCATGCATGCCGAAGACGCGGCCGACGCCGGCTGAAGCCGGCTGGTTTGCGCGCCGGCAAACGGCGGCGGCGCCGCTGCCATGCCCTGTCAGCTTGGGGAAGTAAAATCACGGCTTCCGATCATCGAGGATAGTCGTGTCTGCTTCCGTCTTGAAGAACGATGTGTTCTTGCGCGCGCTGTCGCGCGAGCCCGTGCCCTACACCCCGATCTGGCTGATGCGCCAGGCCGGCCGCTACCTGCCCGAGTACCGCCAGACGCGGGCCCGGGCCGGTTCCTTCATGGGCCTGGCTCAGAATCCGGACTACGCCTCGGAAGTCACGCTGCAGCCGCTGGAGCGCTTCGACCTGGACGCGGCCATCCTGTTCTCGGACATCCTGACCGTGCCGCACGCCATGGGCCTGGGCCTGGACTTCGCCGAAGGCGAGGGCCCGCGCTTCGCCCGTCCGGTACGCACCGAGGAAGACGTGGCACGCCTGGCCGTGCCCGACATGGACAAGCTGCGCTATGTGTTCGACGCCGTCAGCACCATCCGCCGCGACCTGGACGGCAAGGTGCCGCTGATCGGCTTTGCCGGCAGCCCCTGGACCATCGCCTGCTACATGGTCGAAGGGCAGGGCAGCGACGACTACCGCCTGATCAAGACCATGCTGTATGCGCGGCCCGACCTGCTGCATCGCATCCTGGAGATCAACGCCGAGGCCACGCTGCAGTACCTGAACGCGCAGATCGCCGCGGGCGCGCAGGCCGTGATGCTGTTCGACAGCTGGGGCGGCGTGCTGGCCGACGGCCTGTTCCAGCAGTTCTCGCTGGCCTACACCCGCAAGGTCGTGGCCGGCCTGACCCGCGAACACGAAGGCCGCCGCGTGCCGGCCATCGTCTTCACCAAGGGCGGCGGCCAGTGGCTCGAGGACATCGCCGCCTGCGGCTGCGATGCCGTCGGCCTGGACTGGACGGTGGACCTGGCCGCGGCGCGGCGCCGCACCGGCGACTCGGTCGCGTTCCAGGGCAACCTCGATCCCATGGCGCTGTTCGGCGGCGCCGATGCCATCCGCGCCGAGGCGCGCCGCGTGCTCGACGCCTTCGGCCCGGTGGGCAAGGGCGGCCATGTCTTCAACCTGGGGCATGGCATTTCGCGTTTCACGCCACCCGAAGCGGTAGCCGAATTGGTCGACGAAGTCCACCGTCACAGCCGTTCGCTCAGAGGGTAAGTGAGTGAACGCTTCGGCCCGCAGGGCCGGGCATCGAGGCCCCCGGCGCGCAGTTGTGCACAGCAAGATTGCGCTCGGGGAAAACCCTCTAGAAGCTAGTTTACAATCTTGGAAGTTTACTTAAGTCGATGTTTTTAATGGAATAAAATAGGTTTTCAACAGGGTTGCAAGAGTTGATGCAATCTTGCCTTATTCCAATTTCTAACGTTGCTCTCGCCTTTTCCCCAAAGTTATCCACAGGCAGGGCTGGAGTCCCGGCAGGGATTGCGGCGACAATCCTTCCTGGCCCGGGCGCCGGCCCGGCCCGCTCCTCCAGGCACCGTCATCACGCCCGTTTCGGGCCAGTTCCGTTCATGTTCCGTTCGCTTCTCCATGTCTGAAGACTTCGCGCTGGTCGAATCCACGCCGGCCGCGCCGGCGGCGGTCTGCTGGGTGCGTGTCGCGCTCGACGTGCCGCTGCCCGGCCCGTTCGACTACCGTCACCACGAACCCGTCGAGGCGGGCCTGCGGGTGATCGTGCCGTTCGGACGCCGCAAGCTGATCGGCGTGGTGGTGGACAACCCGGCCGAGCCGTCCTACGAACCGAAGCAGATCAAGCCGATCGAGGAAGTGCTGCGCGACCTGCCGCCCTTCGACGAGGCCTGGCTGCGCCTGGCGCGTTTCGCCGCCGAGTATTACCAGCGGCCGCTGGGCGAGGTGATGCTGCCGACGCTGCCGCCGCCGCTGCGCAAGCCGACCGCCTATCAGGGCAAGCGCTCGGCCGGCGGCCCGGTGGCGCGGCTGGACGGACGCAAGCGCAAGGCGGTCCGCAACCCGGCCGAGGCCGACCAGCCGCCTGAACTGAACGATGCGCAGCGCGAGGCCGTGGACACCATCGCCGGGCTCGCCAAATTCAAGCCGGTGCTGCTGTACGGCGTGACCGGCAGCGGCAAGACCGAGGTCTACCTGCGCGCCGCCGAGAAAGTGCTGGCCGCTGGCCGCCAGGTGCTGCTGCTGGTGCCGGAAATCAACCTGACGCCGCAGCTGGAGGGCGCCTTGCGCGCCCGGCTGGAAGGCCTGGTGGGCACGGATGGCCTGGCGGTGCTGCACAGCGGCCTGTCCGATGGCGAACGGTTGCAGGCCTGGGCGCGCGCGCAGCGCGGCCAGGCGCGCATGCTGCTGGGCACGCGCATGGCGATTTTCGCGCCCATGGGCGAACTGGGCCTGATCGTGGTGGACGAAGAGCACGACGCCTCGTACAAGCAGCAGGACGGCCTGCGCTATTCCGCGCGCGACCTGGCGGTGTGGCGCGCGCACGACCTGGACATCCCGGTGGTGCTGGGCTCGGCCACGCCGTCGCTGGAGACCTGGCAGCACGCCGAGCGCGGCCGCTACCTGCGGCTGGCGCTGCCGACGCGCGCGCGCGCCAGCTCGCTGCCGGCCATGAAGCTGGTGGACACGCGCCGCCTGCCGATGAAGCACGGCATGTCGCCGCAGCTGCTGGAAGCGCTGGCCGAACGGCTGGCGCGCAAGGAACAGTCGCTGATCTTCCTGAACCGGCGCGGTTTCGCGCCGGTGCTGCACTGCCAGTCCTGCGGCTGGGTCAGCAACTGTCCGCGTTGCACCGCCTTCACGGTGCTGCACCGCACGGCTGGCCGCGGCCACCGCCTGCAGTGCCACCACTGCGGCTACCAGGCGCCGGTGCCGCACGCCTGCCCCGAATGCGGCGACCAGGACCTGGCGCCGATGGGGCGCGGCACGCAGCGGGTCGAGGAACACCTGGCCGAACTGTTTCCCGAGGCGCGCATCCTGCGCATCGACGCCGACAGCACCCGCAAGAAGGGCAGCGCCGAGGCGCTGTTTGCGTCGGTGCACGCGGGCGAGGTCGACATCCTGGTCGGCACGCAGATGGTGTCCAAGGGCCATGACTTCGCCCGGCTCGGGCTGGTGGGCGTGCTCAACCCCGATTCCGCCTTGTTCGCGCACGACTTCCGCGCGCCCGAACGGCTGTTCGCCCAGCTGATGCAGGTGGCCGGCCGCGCCGGGCGCCACCAGGGAAACGGCCAGGTCATCATCCAGACCGGCTATCCCGAACAGCCCGTGTACCAGGCGCTGCTGCGCCACGACTACGCGGGCTTCGCGCGCCACGCCCTGCAGGAACGCGAAAGCACCGGCCTGCCGCCGTTCGCCTACCAGGCGCTGCTGACGGCCGAGGCGCGCGAGCTGGCGGTGGCGCAGGCCTTCCTGCAACAGGCGCGCGCCCTGCCCGAAGGCGAGTGGGCCGCCGACTTCCCGGGGCTGGACGCGGTCATGCTGTACGACCCGGTGCCGCTGCGCGTGGTGCGGGTGGCCAACGTCGAGCGCGCCCAGCTGCTGGTCGAAAGCGCCAGCCGTCCGGCGCTGCAGGCCTTCCTGGCGTCGTGGTCGCACCACCTGCCGTACCTGGCCAACGAGGCCCGGGTGCGCTGGCAGCTGGAGGTCGACCCGCTGGAAATCTGACACGCGCCGCGCGCCCGTCCGATTACTCTATGTCGTTCCCCTTTTCCCGAATCCCATGTCCGCACACGAACCCATCGGCCACGGCCTGAATCCCGCGCAGAAAGAGGCGGTGCTGTACCTGGACGGCCCCTGCCTGGTGCTGGCCGGCGCCGGCAGCGGCAAGACGCGCGTCATCACGCAGAAGATCGCGTACCTGCTGCGCGAGTGCGGCTACATGGGCCGCAACGTGGTGGCGCTGACCTTTACCAACAAGGCCGCGCGCGAGATGGACGAGCGCGTCAAGACGCTGGTGGACCGCAAGCTGGGCAAGGGCCTGACCATCAGCACCTTCCACTCGCTGGGCGTGAAGCTGCTGCGCGAAGAGGCGCGCAATGCCGGCTTGAAGCCGACCTTCTCGATCCTCGACGCCGATGACGCCATGGCGATCATCCAGGAACTGCTGGCCACCACCGACAAGGGCCGCCTGCGCCACGTGCAGGGCATCATCTCGCTGTGGAAGAACGCGCTGATGGAACCCGACGACGCCGCGCGCGAGGCCATCACGCCGGGCGACGTCGAGGCCGCCAACGTCTACCGCAGCTACGCCGCCACGCTGGCCGCCTACCAGGCGGTGGACTTCGACGACCTGATCCGCATCCCGGCGCTGCTGCTGGCCAACAACGAAGAGGTGCGCACCCGCTGGCAGAACCGCGTGCGCTACCTGCTGGTCGACGAATACCAGGACACCAACGTCTGCCAGTACCGCCTGGTGCAGCTGCTGACCGGCCCGCGCGCCATGTTCACGGCGGTGGGCGACGACGACCAGGCCATCTACGCCTGGCGCGGCGCGACCATCGAGAACCTGGCCAAGCTCACCACCGACTACCCGAACCTCAAGCTCATCAAGCTGGAGCAGAACTACCGCTCGGTGCAGCGCATCCTGGCCGCGGCCAACCAGGTGATCGAGAAAAACCCCAAGCTGTTCGACAAGAAGCTGTGGTCGGACCTGGGCGTGGGCGAACCGATCCTGGTGTCGCCGATGGACGGCGAGGAACACGAGGCCGAGTCCATCGCCATGAAGGTCTCGGCCGCGCGCTTCGAGCGCCAGGCGCAGTGGAAGGACTTCGCCATCCTGTATCGCGGCAATCACCAGGCGCGCATCCTGGAACAGGCGCTGCGCAACCTGAAGATCCCGTACACGATCTCGGGCGGGCAGAGCTTTTTCGACAAGGCCGAGGTGCGCGACATCCTGGCCTATCTGCGGCTGCTGGCCAACGACGAGGATGACCCCGCGTTCATCCGCGCCGCCACCACGCCCAAGCGCGGCATCGGCCAGGCTACCTTGCAGACGCTGGGCCAGTACGCGGCCAGCCGCGAGCTGTCGCTGCTGGCCGCGGTCGACGAGACCGGGCTGGAGAGCCTGCTGGCGCCGCGGCAGCTGGAACCGCTGCGCACCTTTACCGAATTCATCCGCCGCATGCAGTGGCGCGCGGGCCGTGGCGCCGCGTCGGCCAAGGACGCGGCGCCGGCCGAGCCCGCCGGCGTGATCCTGGACGACCTGGTGCAGGCGATCCAGTACGAACGCCACCTGTTCGAGCTGTTCGAGGAACGCCCGGCGCAGACCCGCTGGCAGAACGTGCTGGAACTGACCGGCTGGCTCAAGCGCAAGGCCGAAGAGGACAACATGACCCTGTTCGAGCTGGTGCAGCACGTGGCGCTGGTGACCATGCTCGAGCGCGGCGAGGAAGAGGAACTGGACGCGGTCAAGATGTCGACGCTGCACGCCTCCAAGGGCCTGGAGTATCCGCACGTGTACCTGGCCGGGGTCGAGGAAGGGTTGCTGCCGCACCTGGGCAAGGACGACGAGGATGGCGATCCGGCGCGCGCCGCCGAGAACCTGGCCACCCGCATCCAGGAAGAGCGGCGCCTGATGTACGTCGGCATCACCCGCGCGCAGCGCACCTTGAACCTGAGCTGGTGCAAGCGCCGCCGCCGGGCGCGCGAGGACCTGGTGCGCGAGCCGTCGCGCTTCATCGAGGAAATGGGGCTGGACGATCCGACCATCAAGGAAGACGAGACCACGGCCGCCATGAATCCCAAGGAGCGCATGGCCATGCTCAAGGCCTTGCTCAAGAAGTGACGCCGCAATAAATTACAAGACCGGGAGGCGCGTCCAGGCTATACCTGCCGCTTTGCACCATGGCGTTACCGATGAAGGATGACGTGCGTTATCAACCGGTGCCCGGCACACCGGGCCTGGTGCTGGGCGTGGCGCGGCTGGTCGATTTCGAATTCGACCGGCATTACCACGTCGATTACCACATCGGCCTGGTGACCCAGGGGGTGCAGCGCCAGAACTTCCGTGGCCGCAGCACGCTGCTGGGGCCGGGCGGCATCGCCCTGATGCCGCCCGGCGAGGTCCATGACGGCGCCGGCGTGGCCGATTATGGCCAGTCCTACACCCTGAAGACCTTCCGCCTGTCGCCCGACCTGATGCGCGATTTCATCGCCGAGGTCTCGGGCGGCGTGCCCGGCGAACGGTTCCTGGGCACGCTGATCGAGGAACCCGCGCTGGCGGCCCGCTTCATGGCGTTGCACGCGTCCTGGATGGCGGACGCGGCCGCCGGGCCGCTGGCGCACGAGTCCGCCTCGCTGGCCCTGATGGGGGCGCTGTTCGCGCGCACCGGCGCGGTGACGCCGCAGGCGGTGCGCGGCGGCCTGTCGCTGCCGCACCAGCGGGCCGTGCTGGATTACTGCCAGGCCCATCTGGGCGACAAGATCGGCCTTGAAGACCTGGCGCTGCTGTGCGGCCTGAGCCGCTACCAGTTCCTGCGCCGCTTCGCGCTGTCGGTGGGGCTGACGCCGCACGCGTGGCTGACGCGGCTGCGCCTGGAACGGGCCTGCGCCGCGCTGGCGCGGGCGCGCGCGCCGATCGCGCAGGTCGCGGCCGATGTCGGTTTCTACGACCAGAGCCATTTCAACCGCGCCTTCCGCACGGCCTACGGCGTGCCGCCTTCGGCTTACCGGCGCGCGGCCTGAGCGCGCCGATTCCCGCGTCGCCTGGGCGCCGCTATCGCACCAGCGCGCGCAATGCCGCCAGGAAGTGGTCGACATCCTGCTCGCGCGTGGTGAACGAGGTCACCAGCCGCGCCACGCCCGGGCCCCAGCGGTCGTGGTAGAAGCGAAAGCCCTGCGCCAGCAGGCCGTCGATGGCCGCGGCGGGCAACTGGCAGAACAGGATGTTGGCCTCGACCGGCCCCTGCAGGGTCACGCCGGGCAGGCCCGCCATGCCGGCCGCCAGCCGCGCCGCCATGGCGTTGGCCTGGCGCGCGTTGTCCAGCCACAGGTCGTCCGCCAGATAGGCCTCCATCTGCGCCGACAGCAGCCGCATCTTCGAGAACAGGTGGCCGCCGCGCTTGCGCCGGTAGGCCAGTTCCGTGGCGCGTCCGCGTTCGAACAGCACGATGGCCTCGGCGCCCAGTACGCCGTTCTTGGTGGCGCCGAACGACAGCGCCGCGACGCCGGCCTTCCAGGTCATTTCCGCGGGCGTGCAGCCCAGGCTGACCAGCGCATTGGCAAAGCGCGCGCCATCCATGTGCAGCGGCAGGCCGGCGTCGCGGCAGACGGCGCCGATGGCCTGGATCTCGTCCAGCGTGTACACGCTGCCGGTCTCGGTGGCCTGGGTGATGCTGACGCAGGCGGGCGGCATCGAGTGCACGTCGCCGGCCTTGCGGCGCGCTTCCGCCGCGAGCTGGGCGGGGTCGAGCTTGGAGGCGGCGCCATCGAGCAGCGCCAGGCGCGCGCCGCCGCTGTAGAACTGGGGGGCGCCGCATTCGTCGTTGGCGATGTGGCTGTGCGCGTGGCACAGCACGCTGCCCCAGGGCGGTGTCAGCGCCGCCAGCGCCACCGAATTGGCGGCGGTGCCGGTGGGCACCAGCAGCACGTCCACGTCGCGCTCGAAGATCTCGGCCAGGCGCCGTTCGACGCGCAGGGTGATGTCGTCGGCGCCATAGGCGGCAGCCTGTCCCTCATTGGCCCGCAGCAGCGCGGCCAGGATCTGCGGGCTGGCGCCGGCGGTGTTGTCGCTGGCGAAACCCAGCTGGGGCGAAAGGGAGGCGGGGGTGTCCAAAGGGCAGGCTCCGGGAAAGGCAGACAAGGTCCCACTATGCCCGCCGGCGCCGTCCCGGGCTTGTAGAAAATTGCGCCGCGCTCCTACACTGGGACGGACCCCGCGGCTCCGCGTCGGGTCGGTTCACAAGGAGCGCATCATGTGCCGCTGGCTGGCCTACACCGGGAGTCCCCTGCAAATGGAGAGCGTGCTGTTCAAGGCCACGCACTCGCTGATCGACCAGAGCCTGCATGCACGGATGGGCGCCACCACCACCAACGGCGACGGTTTCGGCCTGGGCTGGTACGGCCGGCCGCCCGAGCCGCCGTTCCGCTACCGCAGCGTGCATCCGGCCTGGAACGACCGCAACCTGCGCGAGGCCGCGCGCGCCATCCATTCGCCGCTGTTCGTGGCCCACATCCGCGCCGCCACCGACACGCCGGCCCAGGAAACCAATTGCCATCCGTTCCGCCACGGCAACTGGCTGTTCGTGCACAACGGCGTGATCCGCGACTATCCCCTGCTGCGGCGCGACCTGATGCTGATGATCGCGCCCGCCTATTTCGGCTCGCTGGAAGGGTCGACCGATTCCGAGGTGATGTTCCTGCTGGCGCTGACCTTCGGCCTGGAGGAGGACGCGCTGCCGGCGCTGGCGCGCATGGTCGGCGCGGTCGAGGAGACCGGCCGGCGCCACGGCGTGGCCCGGCCGATCAACATGACGGTGTGCGCGCTGGACGGCGAGCGCCTGATCGCGGTGCGCTATTCCAGCGAACGCGATTCGCGCACGCTGTTCCACAACACCTGCGTGCGCCACCTGCGCGAACTCTACCCCGATGACCCGAAGGTCGCGGCGCTGGATGACGACGCCTTCCTGCTGCTGTCCGAGCCGCTGACCGAGATGCCGGGAGCCTGGGAAGAGGTGCCCGAGTCCACCGCCATCATCGCCGCCCGCGGCCAGGTCGAGCACTATCCGTTCGTGCCGGTGCCGCCAGGGGCCTGAAGCCCGTAGCGCGCCGCCGGCGCGTTGCGCGACAGCTCCGGCCCCAGGGCCTGACGCGCCGCTTCCAGGCGTTGCAGCAGCGCCGGATCGGTCAACGACGGAATGGTGACGAATTCGCCCTGGTCCAGGCCCGCCAGGGCGCTGCGCACCATGTCGTCCGCGCTCATCACCATGGCCGACGGCAGTTCGCTGGCCGGCTTGCCGGCCAGGTCCCAGAACTCGGTGCCGGTGGCGCCGGGCAGCACCGCCTGGACGCGCAGGCCTTTGTCCGCCAGCTCATGGCGCAACGATTGCGAGTAGGCCAGCACATAGGCCTTGCTGGCGCCGTAGACGCCGTTGAGCAGCTCGGGGTGCAGTCCGACGATCGACGCGATATTGATGAGGGTGCCGCCGCCACGCGCCACGAAGGCGGGCGCGGCCGCCATGGTCAGGTGGGTGAGGGCGCTGATGTTCAGGTCGATCATGGCCTGCATCTGGCCGGGATCGGATTGCAGCAGCGGCGCCACCGAGCCGATGCCGGCATTGTTCACCAGCAGGGTCAGCGAATCGTCTTCGCGCAGCGCTTGCGCCACCCGTTGCACGCCGTCGGCCCGCGACAGGTCGGCCGGCAGCACGCGCACGTCGCGGCCGGTTTCGGCGCGCAGGCGCGCGGCCAGGGTTTCCAGGCGCTCGACGTTGCGCGCCACCAGCGTCAAGTCGTGGCCGCGATGGGCCAGATGGTGGGCGTAGCGCGCGCCGATGCCGGACGAGGCGCCGGTGACCAGGGCGCGGCCGGGGGAGGTGTGAAGCGGGGTGTTGCTCATAGTGAACTCCGAAAAGAGGGACGGCGGGTCGTGCCGGTACGCTTGCAGAGTAGAGTCGCGCTGGAATATCCTCAATGACATAGAAACGTCTTTTCAGGACATATAACGAAAATGCAGGGGCAAACCATGAAGACCATCGCGATCCTGCTGCACCCGGGCTTCCAGCTCATGAGCCTGGCGGCCAGCGCCGTCTTCGAGATGGCCAACCGCCACACCGGCGAGCCGGCCTATAGCGTCGTGCTGGTGTCCGAGCATGGCGGTCCGGTGGCCAGTTCGCTGGGGTTCGCGCAGGACACCATCAAGCTCGGCCGGCGCACGTTCGACACGTTGATCGTTGCCGGCGACAACACCGGCGATGGCGCGTCCGAGAGCCTGTTGCGCACGCTGCGCGGCGCCAGCACGCGGGTGCGCCGCTGCGCCTCGATGTGCACCGGCGCGTTCGTGCTGGCGCAGGCCGGCCTGCTCGATGGCCGCCGCGCCACCACACATTGGTTCTACGCGCGCCGCCTGCAGCGCGAGTACCCGCGGGTCAAGGTGGACGAGGACCGCATCTTCGTGGCCGATGGCCCCATCTGGACGTCGGCGGGCATGAGCGCCGGCGTCGACCTGGCGCTGGCCATGGTGGAGGCGGACCTGGGGGCGGAAATGGCGCGCACGGTGGCGCGCAAGCTGGTGCTGACGCAGCGCCGCGCGGGCGGGCAGTCGCAGTACTCGGCGTTGCTGGAGCTGGATGCGAAGTCCGACCGGGTGCAGACGGCGCTGGCCTATGCCAAGGCCAACCTGAAGGCCGAACTGTCGGTGGACGAACTGGCGCGCGCCGCGCACCTGAGCCCGCGCCAGTTCAGCCGCGTGTTCCGCCAGGAAACCGGGCAGTCGCCGGCCAAGGCGGTGGAGCACCTGCGCCTGGAAGCGGCGCAGGACATGATGCAGTCGGGCCGCCATGCGGCCGAGGTGGTGGCGCGCGAGACCGGCTTTGGCGATCGCGACCGCATGCGCAAGGCGTTCCTGCGGGCGTTTGGCCAGTCGCCGCAGGCGATGCGGCGGCTGCTGCACGCCTGAGGCGGGGCGCGGTCCGGCCGGGCCAGACCGTGGCGGCCGGACCCGCCGGCGTCAGTGGCCCGTGTGCAGGGCCGGGTTCAAGGTGCCCCAGGCCGCCGTGCGCACCAGCGTCTCGACCGCGCCGCTCTGCGAGTTGCGGCGGAACAGCAGCCCGTGCTGACCGGCCAGTTCGACCGCCTTCACCACCGCGCCTTCCGGCGTCAGCACGCGCGTTCCGGCGGTGACGTAGCAGCCCGCCTCGACCACGCAGTCGTCGCCCAGCGAGATGCCGATGCCGGAGTTGGCGCCGAGCAGGCAGCGCTTGCCGATGGCCACGACCTGTTTGCCGCCGCCGGACATGGTGCCCATGATGGACGCGCCGCCGCCGATGTCGGTGCCGTCATCGACGATGACGCCGGCGCTGATGCGGCCTTCGACCATGGAGGCGCCGAGGGTGCCGGCGTTGAAGTTGCAGAAGCCTTCGTGCAGCACGGTGGTGCCGGCCGCCAGGTGCGCGCCGAGCCGCACGCGGGCGGTGTCGGCGATGCGCACGCCGGCGGGCACGACGTAGTCGGTCATGCGTGGAATCTTGTCGACGCCACGAATTTCAAGGATCTGCCCGGTGGCGCGCAGCTGCCAGCGCAGCGCGTCGACCTGGTCGACGGCGCAGGGGCCGGCGGAGGTCCAGGCCACATTGGCGAGGACGTTGAACAGCCCGTCCAGGTTGGCGCCGTGCGGCCGGATGAGCCGGTGGCTGAGCAGGTGCAGGCGCAGGTAGGCGTCGTGCGCGTCGGCGGGCGGCGCGTCGAGCGAGGCGATGGCGGTGCGCACGGCGACGATATCGACTTTGCGCCGGGTGTCGCGCCCCAGCGAGGTGGGCACGTGTTCGCCAAGCGCGGCGCGGGCCTCTTCTGGCGTGAGGTGCCGGGTGCCGCCGGCTGGCATATGGTCGGCCAGTGACGGGCGGGGATACCAGGTGTCCAGGACGGTGCCGTCGGCGGCGATCGTGGCCAGGCCGTAGGCGATGGCGCTGTGGGTGGGGGATTCTTGCATGGGCTTTTTTTTGTGGGGCTTCTCTTGGGAATATTCTAGGCGATGGTGGGTTTCTGCTGGTAGGCCGGGGAGCTTTCGTAGGTCGCCCCTCGGGCAGGCGGCCCTGGCGGCGGGCGCCCACGATTGCGGTCCGGAGCGTTCGCTCCGGACTGCCCCTGCCTCATCCTCGTTGCCGCCTGCGGCGGCTGCCTTCGGATTCCGTCGGGCGCATCGAGGTTGCCCGCCGCCAGGGCCGCCTGCCCGAGGGGCTGCGTGCGTCTGGGCTTGTCGCGTTGCTGGACCTGTGTTCAGGGGATGGAATCTGCGGGGTTGCCCCTTGTGGCCGCGCGGGCGGCCGCAAGGGGCGGCTGTGCATTTGAAGGCGAGGCGGGTGCGCGGTGCGCTGGTGTGGAGTGGTTTTCTATTGGGCCGCGCGTCAGGGGGAGGGGCGGTGGTGGGCGGCGCGATGGATGTCATGTTGCGCGTGACGAGTCTGCCGCGCCGCCCACAAACAGGTGTGGTGCGCGCAATCTCTCAGTTGTGCTCGACAGCGCCGCATCCACGCGCGACAGCGCCATCGCGACGACGCAAGACGCCGCGTAAGCCTCAAAAGGCCGCCCGCGCGGCCGTTTGAGGCGGGCCCCGCAAGACCCTCTCTCCCACCCTCTGATGGTCACCTGCACGCCAAGCAAACCGTTCCCCCCAGCGACCGGAATGACGTCTCATCGTGAGCGGGTGTCGGGGCAGGCGGAGGATGGCGGGGCGTGTAGATGCGCCCGAGGGAATCCGAAGGAGTCGCCGAAGGCGAGGACAAGGATGACGACGGGGCAGTCCGGAGCGAAGGCTCCGGACCGCAATCGTAGCCCCGCCATCCTCCGCCTGCCCCGACACCCGCGGCTAAAGAACCCAAACCGCCGCAAAAAGAACTCTAAGCAAGTTCCTTCAACAACAACTCCCAAAACTTCAACCGCTGCTCCAACGTAGAAACCAGGATGTACTCATTCAACGTATGCGCCCCATCCCCATCCGCCCCAAGGCCATCCAGCGTCGGAATCCCCATGGCCGAGGTGAAGTTGGCGTCGCTGCCGCCGCCCGTCATCGGCGCGTCTTCCAGCAGGAAGCCGGCGCGTTCCGCGTAGCCTTGCACCAGCGCCAGCAGCGCGGCGGCTTCGTCGGTCTTCACCATCGGCGGGCGGTTCAGTTCCACGTTGATGTCCAGTTCCACGTCCGGGCCCACCGCGCACAGCTCGCGCATGCGGCGCAGCACGTCTTCGGCCGCGCCCATGTCGGGCACGCGGAAGTCCACCACGCAGCGGCACAGCGCCGGCACCGTGTTGGTCACCGTGCCGCCGGCGATCGTGCCCACGCTCACGGTGATGCCGCGTTCGTAGTCCGTCATCGCTTCCAGCGCCAGCACCTGGTGCGCCATTTCGCGGATCGCGCTGCGGCCCTTCTCGTGCTGCATGCCGGCGTGGGCCGGGCGGCCCTTGACGTTCAGGTTCAGCATGCCGGTGCCCTTGCGCGCCGTCACGCACTTGCCGCCGTTGGGGCGGGCCGGTTCGCACACCAGCGCGTACTTGGCGTTAGCGGCGAAGCGCTCGATGTGCACGCGCGAGGCGTGGCTGCCGGTTTCCTCGTCGGGCACCACCAGGAAGTCCACCGGCAGTTGCGTCGCGCCGGGACGGGCCACGCCGGCCAGCGCCGTCAGCGCCAGGTAGATGCCGGCCTTCATGTCATAGCTGCCGGGGCCGTAGAGGCGGTCGCCGTCGATGCGCACCGGGTTCTCCAGCAGCGTGCCGACCGGGTGCACCGTGTCCATGTGCGCCAGGATCAAGATGCCGGGGCGGGTGTCGCCGGGGGCGCGGTTGGTGGCGTACAGCAGCGGGCCGGTGGTGGGGCCGAGCGACGACAGTTCCACCGTCAGGCCGGCCGCGGCCGCGTAGTCGGCGATGATGCGGGCCATGGCGGCGATGCCGTCGGGGAAGTTCGAGGGCGATTCGCATTGCAGCCAGCTCTGGATGCCGGCGACGAGTTGTTCAGTGCGGGAAGTGGACATGGCGATTCTGCTAGCGGGAATGAAAGGGAACGTTCAGGCGACCTGCTGGCCGGCCAGGCGGGCCAACTCGGCGTCGCTCGGCATGGCGCCGTCGAACCACAGGCTGGCGCAGACCGCGGACATGGCGCGGCCGTCGTGGCCGATGCCGGGCACCACCTGCAGCGTCCAGTTGAACGGCACGCCGCGGCGTTCGGCTTCCTTGCGGCCGGCCTCGAAGTAGTTGTGGGCGCGGGCGAAGCGGTGCGGGCCCTGGCGCATGGCGGCCGGTTCCGACGGCAGGTTGGGATCGTCGGTGGCGATGTCCTGGTCGCCGGCCAGGATGGTCATCGGGTAAGCCAGCAGCTTGACCAGGTGGTCTTCGGTCAGGCCGACGCCGTCCATGCCTTCGGGGAACGGGTGGTCGAAGGTCGGCAGCGTGTACCAGCCGGGATTGCCCGCCGCCACGGCCTTGAACGGCGCGTGCGACTGGCTGCTCATCAGGCGGTGCACGAACTGGCCGCCGGCCGAGTGGCCGAACAGGTAGACGTTCTGGCCGTCGGTGATCTCGGCGTCGATCATGTCGCGGATCACGTTGCCCACCAGCGCGTAGGTCCAGCCGTCGATGTGGCGCGGGTTGCCGCCGGCCGAGAACACGCGGCCGTTGTTGTAGCTTTCGACGCCGGGCCAGATCTCGTTGGAGAAGGTCAGCGCCACGATCAGCAGCTTGTGCTTGTCGGCGGCCTCGACCCAGAAGTCGCGGTATTCGTCGCCGTTGCGCAGCACGCCGTGCTGCACGATCACCACCGGGCGGTCCGGGGTGTAGCCGTAGGGGCGATAGGTCTGCAGCTTGAACGGGCGATCGGAGTTGCGATCTTCGTCGATATAGGCGATGGCGTTGCGGCCGGCATGGCCCATTTCGATGGCGATGCGGTCCACGTTGGACATGTCAGAGGGTTTCATGGCGTTCAGGCGGTGGCTTCGTTCAGATGGCAGGCCGACCAGTGGCCCGGAGAGATTTCCTTCAGCGTCGGCGCCTGCTCGCGGCAGCGCGGCATGGCGTGCGGGCAGCGCGGGTTGAAGGTACAGCCCGACGGCGGGTTCAGCGGCGACGGGATTTCGCCCTTGATGGGCGTGAACTTGCGGCCGCGGCGGGCCACGTCCGGCACCTCGGCCATCAGGGCCTGGGTGTACGGATGGTTGGCGCGCGCGAAGATCTCGGCCGAGGTCGAGATCTCGACGATCTTGCCCAGGTACATTATGGCCACGCGATCCGAGATGTGGCGCACCACGCCCAGGTCGTGGCTGATGAACAGGTAGGTGAAGCCGTGCTGCTCGCGCAGGTCCATGAACAGGTTGATCACCTGCGCCTGGATCGACACGTCCAGCGCCGCCACCGGCTCGTCGCAGACCAGGAACTTGGGCGCCACCATCAGCGCGCGGGCGATGCCGATGCGCTGGCGCTGGCCGCCCGAGATCTGGTGCGGGAAGCGGTCGCGGTATTCGGTGTCCAGGCCCACTTCGGTCAGCGCCTGGTCGATGCGCGCGGGAATCTCGGCCGACGGCGCGAGCTTGTGCACCTTGAGCGATTCGCCCAGGATCTGGCGCAGGCGCTGGCGCGGATTGAGCGAGGCCTGCGGATCCTGGAAGATCATCTGCACGCCCAGCGTGTAGGCCAGCTTGTCGGCGCCGCGCAGGCGGCGCGCATCCTGGCCCTGATAGAGCAGGTCGCCTTCGGTCTGGCGGTGCAGGCCCGCGACGACGCGGCCCAGGGTCGACTTGCCGCAGCCGGACTCGCCCACCAGGCCGACGACTTCGCCGCGGCCGATGCGCAGGTCGACGCCGTTGACGGCATACACGGTGCGGCGGTCGATCGGGCGGCCGCCCAGGGCCAGGATGCGCTGGGCCAGGTCGGGACGCTGTTCGAAGCGCTTGTGGACGTTCCTGAGCTCGATGACAGGGGTATCGGCTTGACTCATGCTTGCTCGGCCTCGCGGGCGATCGGGACGTAACAGCGATAGCTGCGCGGACCTTCGGTGGTGACGGTGGGGGCTTGCTCGGTGCAGCGCGTGACCGCGTGGCCGCAGCGCGGCCGGAAGGCACAGCCCGACGGGCGGCCGGCCAGGCTGGGCGCCATGCCGTTGATCTGGTGCAGGCGCGCGCCCGGCTGGGTGGCGCCGGGCATCGAGTCCAGCAGGCCGCGGGTGTAGGGGTGGCGCGGCGCGTCCAGCACCTGTTCGACCGGGCCGCTCTCGACGATGCGGCCGGCGTACATGACCGCGACGCGGTCGGCCAGCTCGGCCACCACGCCCAGGTCGTGGGTGATCCAGATCAGCGCCGTGTTGTGCTCGCGGCAGATCTCCTGCATGCGGTACAGGATCTGGCCCTGGATGGTGACGTCCAGCGCCGTGGTCGGCTCGTCGCAGATGATCAGGTCGGGCTTGTTGAGCATGGCGATGGCGATCGCCACGCGCTGGCGCATGCCGCCCGAGAACTCGTGCGGATAGCTCTTCAGGCGCTTTTCCGGCGACGGGATGCCGACCATGGCCAGCGCCTCGCGGCAGCGTTCCATGGCCTCGGCGCGCGGCACGTCCTCGTGCGTCAGGATGGCTTCCATCATCTGCTCGCCGATGCGCAGCACCGGGTTGAGCGTCATCAGCGGATCCTGGAAGATCATGGCGATGCGGTTGCCGCGCAACTGGCGCATCTGCTCTTCGGAGAGCTTGCGCAGGTCGTTGCCCTTGAACTTCACTTCGCCGTCGACGACTTCTCCGGGCGGATCGATCAGCCCCAGCAGCGAGAAGCCGGTGACCGACTTGCCCGAGCCGGACTCGCCGACCAGGCCCACGATCTCGCCGCGGCGCACCGTCAGGTCGACGCCGTCGACCGCCAGCCACGCGCCGGCCTCGGTATGGAATGCGGTGCGCAGGCCGCGCACCTCGAGAAGAGTGTCACTCATATCAGTAATCCAGTGTGCCAACTGCTACGTGCGTGGCAAGTCTCACTCCAACGGGATGCCGCGGAGCCGGCTCCGCCGGTCCGCTGGCATGCCCCCTTGAGGGGGAAGCGCGCAGCGCTTCGGGGGTGGGTCATTTCCTTGGGTCCAGGCTTTCGCGCAGGCGGTCGCCCACGATGTTGATGGAGAGAATCAGCAGCAACAGCGCGATACCCGGGAACAGGCTGATCCAGTAGTCGCCCGACAGCAGGTACTGGAAGCCGTTGGAGATCAGCAGGCCCAGCGAGGGTTCGGTGATCGGCACGCCGACGCCCAGGAACGACAGCGTCGCTTCCAGCGCGATGGCGGTGGCGATCTGGATGGTGGCGAACACCATGACGGGGCCCAGGCAGTTGGGCAGCAGGTGGAACACCATGATGCGCCAGGCCGGAAAGCCCAGGTTGGCGGCGGCCTCGACGTATTCCTTGCGCCGCTCCTGCAGCGCGCGGCTGCGCATGATGCGGGCATAGTGGCCCCACTGCACCAGCACCAGCGCCAGGATCACCTTGTCGACCCCGCGGCCCAGCACCACCAGCAGCACCAGCGCCACCAGGATGGTCGGAAAGCCCAGGATGAAGTCGACGATGCGCATCAGCACGGTGTCGACCAAGCCGCCGATATAGGCGGCCACCAGGCCGACCGCGCCGCCCACGGCGGTGGCCAGCACCACCGCCGACAGGCCCACCATCAGGCTGATGCGCAGGCCGTACAGGATGGCGCTGAGCATGTCGCGGCCCTGGTCGTCGGTGCCGAGCCAGGCGATGCTGCCGTCCATCAGCGCCTGGCGCGGCGCCAGGCGGCCGTCCAGCAGCGACAGGTTGGCCAGGTCATAGGGATTCTGCGGCGCGAAGTAGGGGGCGAACACCACCAGCAGCACCAGAATGGTGAGCGCGATGACCGAGCCGCGCACGGTCGGCCGGGCCCGCAGTTTCTTCAGGATCGAGGCGCGCTTGGGCGTATCGGCCAGGGGCTGGACGGTACGGGTGCGGCCGGTATTGGGAGATTGAGCCATGGCGATTATTGAGCGGGGGTCACGAGCTGCACGCGCGGGTCGAGCGCGGCGTACAAGATGTCCACAACCAGGTTGATGACCACGAAGATCAGGGTGACCAGCATCACGTACGCGACCACCACGGGCCGGTCGAGCTGGTAGACGCTGTCGATCAGCAGCTTGCCCATGCCGGGCCACGCGAACACGGTCTCGGTGATGGTGGAATAGGCGATCAGGCTGCCGAATTCCATGCCGATGACGGTGACCACCGGGATCAGGATGTTGCGCAGGATGTGGCGGCGCACGATGCGGCCGGGCTTGATGCCCTTGGCGCGCGCGAATTTCACGTAGTCCTGGCTGCGGGCCTCGACCACGCCCGAGGCGGTCAGGCGCAGCACCAGTGCGATGTTGGCCAGCGCCAGGTTGATGGCCGGCATGATCAGGTGCGACCAGCCGTCGGCCGTCAGGATCGACAGGCGCACGCCCAGCACCGTCACGGTGTCGCCGCGGCCGGTGGCGGGCAGCCAGCCGAGCCACACCGCGAACAGCAGGATCAGCATCATGCCCTGCCAGAAGTTCGGCAGCGAGAAGCCCAGCACCGACGACGCCATGATGCCGCGGCCCAGCGGTTCATCGCGGTATAGGCCGGCCACCAGGCCGAGCGGAATGCCGATCACACAGGTCAGGCCGATGGCCACGATCACCAGCTCGAAGGTGGCGGGGATGCGTTGCACGATCAGCTCGATGGCCGGGATGCCGTGCACGAACGAGGTGCCCAGGTCGCCGTGCAGCGCGCGCCACAGGAAACCTGTGTATTGCTGCCACACGGGCAGGTCCAGGCCGAGGCGGGCGATCATCGCCTCGCGCGCCGCCTGGCTGGCTTCGGGGCTGACCAGCAGTTCGATCGGGTCGCCCACGGCATACACCGCGAAGAAGACCACGACCGAGACGGCCAGCAGCACGAACAGACTCTGGATCAGTCTGCGTAGGATGAAAAGGGCCACGTGATATTTCCTTGGTGGGCTCGGGTTGCAGGCGCCGGATCGGCGATCTTAATTGGCGGGCTTGGCCGACATGGCCAGGGTGTATTGGTCGGCGCGGCCTTCGTACGTCAGGCCCTTGCGGAACGCCCAGATGCTGCTTTCGAAATGCAGCGGAATGCTGGGCAGGTCGGCCAGCGCCAGGGTCAGGGACTCTTGCAGCAGCTTTTCGCGCACGGCCGGATCGACCGTGGTCAGGGCGCGCTTGAAGACCTTGTCGAAGGCCGGGTTGTCATAGCCGCCATAGTTGCTGGTGCCCAGGCCGTGTTCCTTGTCGAAGGCGCTGACCCAGTACTGCAGGAACGACGAGGCCTCGCCGGTTTCCGACGACCAGCCGCCCATGGCGAAGCTGAACTCGCGCTTGGCGCGCTTGGGGAAGTAGACCGAGCGCGTCATGGCGTCCACGGTCGTCTTGATGCCCACGCGCGACAGGTACTGGGCCACGGCCTGCGAGATCTGCGCGTCGTTGATGTAGCGGTCATTGGTGGACGAGATGTTCAGCTCGAAGCCGTCCGGGTAGCCGGCCTCGGCCAGCAGCTTCCTGGCGGCGGCCGGATCGTACTTCAGTTCGGGCGGCGGCTGCAGCGTGCCGAACATGCCGTCGGGCAGGAACTGGTTGGCCGGGGTGGCGGCGCCGTCCATGATGCGGGCGGTGATGGCCTTGCGGTCGATCGCCATCGAGATCGCGCGGCGCACGCGCACGTCCTGCAGCGGGTTCTTGCCGTCGGCCGCGCGCACCATCGGGCTGGGGCTGCGCGCCACGTCGAACTGGAAGTACACCACCCGCACCGACGGCGTGATGACGTAACCGAAGCCCGGCGTTTCCGAGATGCGCTTGACGTCGCGCGCGGCGGGGTTCTCGATCAGGTCGAAGTCGCCGGCCAAGAGGCCGGTCAAGCGCGGGCCGGCGGCCGGCACCGGGATCAGGCGCACGTTCGGCCAGGCCGGCTTGTCGCCCCAGTAGGCGTCGTTGCGCGCCAGCTCGATGGCGCTGCCCTTGACATAGGACTTGAGCGTGTACGGGCCGGTGCCGATGGCGGACTTGCCGCTGTTGAAGTCGCTGATGGTGGGCCAGGGGCCGGTCACGCCGCAACCGTTCTTGGGCTCGAAGCGGATCGGGCCGTGCTCGACGATGCCGCTCCACAGCATGGCGTTGCGGGTCAGGTCGTTGGGCAGCAGCGGGTAGGGCAGGTGGGTCTTGATGACCAGCACGTTGCCGTCGCGCACGTCGATGCTGGCCAGCTTCTGCACCACGCTCAGGTACGAGCCGCCGATCGACTGCTCGTTGTGGAACGCGCGGCACAGCGTGAAGATCACGTCCTGCGGTGTGAACGGCTGGCCATTGGAGAACTTCACGCCGTCGCGCAGCGTGAATTCCCAGGTGGTGTCGTCCACCGCCTTCCAGGCGGTCGCCAGCCGCGGCACCAGGTTCATCTTGGCGTCCTGGCCGATCAGGGTCTCGAAGATATGCGAGGTCATCGCGTCGTTGGGCGTGACCTGGTGATAGTGCGGGTCCATCGCCGTGGGTTCGGACGACAGGCCGATCCGCAGCGTCTGCGGGGCCGGCTGGGCCATGGCGGCGGACGCGCCGGTGGCCATGGCGGCCGCCAGCGTACAGGTGGATAAGGCGCTGCGAATGAAAACGTTTGCGGACATGCGGCTTCCCTTGGCGGTTTTCTTATATATGAGGCGGCGCGCCATCGAGGGCGCGCCGCGCGATGAATCAGACGATCGGTTGCGCCAGCCGCACCACGGTGACGCCGGCCCGCAGGTTGGCGCTGGACGGCATGATCAGGACGCAGTCATCGTAGGGCGTGGTCACGGCCTCGCCCTCGGACCAGCCGATGACGGTGCCGGCGCGCGCCAGCGTCTCCAGGCCCTTCCAGGGCTCGGCGAAACGGAAATCTGGGCTCTTGGCGGCGATCGCGTGGGTCACGCGCAGCGCGCGCTGGGCGCTGGCCTGGGGGGCGAACCAGGCGGCGGGCAGGTCGGCCTCGTCCACCGTGCCGGCGGCCGCCAGGAAGCGCGCCATCTGGTCGACCGCCACGCCGCGCGCCTCGGGCGCGCCATGGAAGCCGCATTCGATCAGCAGCGAACGGGTGCCGTTGTCGCCGGCCTCGCCGAAACGGCCGTAGTCGCGCATGCGCACGCCGGCGGCATGGCCGGCGTCGGCGATGATGGTGGCGGGGTTGCCCAGCGACAGGGCCAGGTCGATGTTGCGCTGTTCCATGCCGGTCAGCTGCAGCGGCACCTCGGAATTGCTCATCGAGTGGAAGTCCAGCAGCCAGTCGGCCTGCGCCACCCACGGACGGATGGCGGCGGCGCGGCGGCGTTCCTGGCTGATGGGCTGGGCCAGCTTGTCGTCGCTCCAGACCCGGTTCATGTCTTCGTCGACGAAGCGCGCCGGCGCGTAGTTGGCGGGATCGAAGCGGTCGAACGCGGCCAGGTTGCAGAACGCCAGCGTCAGCGAGCCGCGGCGCGGGCGCAGGCCGGCGGCCAGCGCGTCCTTCAGGGCCCAGGCGCCGCACAGCTCGTTGCCGTGGACCAGGGCGCTGAGCATCACGCGCTTGCCCGGCACGCCGGAGTCGAAATGCCAGACGCCGGGGGTATCCGTGTTGCCCACGCGCTCGGCCGCCAGATCCGGACAGGCGAGAAGGAAGGGACGCGGACGGGACGCGGGAGAGGACGAGGACATGGGAACTCCGATCAAGCGAGGGGGATTGTATAAGGGATGGCGCCCGAAGGCGGTCAGGTGGCGGTCAGGCGCGCGCGTTGCGCGGCCACGGCCGCGCCCTGTTCGCCCAGGTCCCAGAACAGGCCGGCCATGACCGCCGCGCCCTCGCGCGCCACGGAGGCGAGCAGGTGTTCGTCGGGGCCATGCTGGCAACAGGCGGGATACGAGTGCGGCACCCAGACGGTGGGCAGCCCCAGCACGTCCGAGAAGGCGTCGTTGGGCACGGTGCCGCCCAGGTTGGGCAGCAGCGCGGGCGTCTTGCCGGTGGTGGCGGCCAGCGAGGCCACGGCCCAGCGCGCCCACGGATCGTCCGGGTCCAGGCGGGTGGCCGGGGTGCCGCGCCGCACGCGTACGGCGACCTGCGTCAGGCCCAGCGCGTCCAGGTGCCGGCGCAGGATGCCCTCGGCCTGGCGCCAGTCGGTGCCGACCACGAAGCGCAGGTTGCAGGTGGCGCTGGCGCGCGGCGGAATCGCGCCTACCGGGTTGTCGGGATTGCCGGTCTTGTAGGCCAGCACTTCCAGCGTGTTCCAGCCGAACAGGCGCTCGGCCAGCGACAGGCCGGGCTCGCCCCAGTCCGGGTCGATGTCGGGGGCGTCCTCGTCCTGGCCGACCTGGATGTCCGCCAGCGCCTGGCGCACGGCGGGCGGAATCGCCGGCGGACGCAGGCCGTCGACCAATAGCCGGCCGCGCGCGTCCACCAGGCTGGCCAGCGCGTTCGCCAGGATGATGCCGGGATTGGGCAGCACGCCGCCCCAGTTGCCGGAGTGGTGCGCGTGGCCGCGCAGGTCCACCGTCAGGTCGAACAGCAGCGTGCCGCGTGAGCCCAGGAACAGGGTCGGCAGGTCGGCCGACAGCCGCGGTCCGTCGGAGGCGATGAAGACGTCCGCCGCCAGCGACTCGCGCCAGGCGGCACAGGCCTGGTGCAGGCCGGGCGAGCCGACTTCCTCGCCGCATTCGACCAGCATGCGCAGATTGAAGCCCAGGCGTCCGCCGCGTTCGGCCCGCACCTGTTCCAGCGCGGTCATGTTGACGCAGTACTGTCCCTTGTTGTCGGCGGTGCCGCGGCCGTACCAGCGGTCGCCCTCGGCGGTCAGCCGCCAGGGCGCCAGGCCGTCGCGCCACTGCTCGTCGTAGCCGCGCACCACGTCGCCATGGGCGTACATCAGCACGGTGGGCAGGGCGGGGTCTTCGATGCGCTCGGCCAGCAGGAACGGCGGGCCGCCGGCGACGGGGTTGTCCTCGACGCGCCAGGCACAGCCCAGGCGCTCCAGGCGCGGGGCGACCGCCGCGCGCAGGTAGTCGTAGAGCGCGGGGCGCTGGTCCGGGTCCTGGCTTTCGGTGCGGTGCGCGACCAGTTCCGCCAGGTCGCGCTGCAAGGCGCCGCTATCGGCATACGCGACCGCGCGGCCAATGGCGGCGGCGCGGCTGGCGCTCGTGACTGCTGCTGGCACGGACTTCCCCTTGTTTGGCGGGGCGCGTCATTGCACACCCTGCTGAATCGTTGCGCAAATTCTAGGATCAGGGAAGCTTTCTCTACAATTAGAATATTTATCGGCAGCTTTGCAAAAAAGGCAAAGCTATTATCATCGGCGTCAGGCCCCAGCGAGGGGGAAACATGCACGGCATCGCCCTGCGATACTTTGTCGAGGTGGCCCAGGCGGGCAGCCTGAGCGGGGCGTCCGAACGCCTGCACGTGGCGGTGTCCGCCATCAGCCGCCAGATCGCCAAGCTGGAGGAAGAAGCGGGCGCGCCGCTGTTCGAGCGCGCCGCGCGCGGCATGGTGCTGAGCGAGGCCGGCCGGTTGCTGCTGACCCACGCGCGCCGCACGCTGCTGGAATCGGATTCGGTGCTGCAGGAGATCGCCGCGCTCAAGGGCATGGCACGCAACGAGATCCGCATGGCGGCCGTCGAGGGCGTGGCGCGCATTTTCCTGCCGTCGGCCATGGCGCGCTTTCGCCGCGATTGGCCCGAGGTGCGCTTCGACCTGCACGTGGGCACGCCGGCCGACGTCGCGCGCCGCGTCGCCGAAGGCAGCGTCGAGCTGGGCATGACCTTCAACGTCGAGCGCCTCAGCGGCGTCAGCGTGCGCTATTCGCGGCGCGCGCCGGTGCACGCGGTGATGGCCGCGGGCCATCCGCTGGCCGGCCGCAAGAGCGTCAGCCTGCAGGACCTGGGCCGCTATCCGCTGGCGCTGACCGGCCCGGGCACGACCACCCGGCACCTGTTCGAGATGGGCTGCCTGCTGGAGTCGGTGCAGCTCGAACCCACCCTGACCTGCAACGATTCCTCGCCGCTGCATGGCTTCGTGTTCGGTTCCGACGCCATCATGCTCAGCGGCTACATCTCGGTGGCCTGGAGCCTGAAGCGCGACGAACTGGTGGCGGTGCCGATCTCCAACGCGCAGCTGCAGTCGCGCACCTTGCAGCTGCACGTCATGCAGGGGCGCCAGCTGCCGTCCAAGACGGAGGCCTTCATCGACCTGCTGTCGCGCGAGCTGGACCTGCTGCTGGAGGAAGGGCCGGGCGCCTGAGGCGGCCGCCGGGCCGCCAGGCTTTTCGGCGGCGCCGCCTGCGCCCAAAGAAAAACGGCTGCCCTCGGGCAGCCGTTTTGATGTCGCGCGCGCCGGATTACTTGGCGTCGGGCTTGACCGAGGTGGCCAGCGTGAACTGGTCGCGGCGGCCTTCGTAGGTGATGCCCTTGCGGAAGGCCCAGATGCTGCTTTCGAAGTGCAGCGGGATCAGCGGCACGTTGTCCAGCGCGATCTGGGTGGCTTCCTGCAGCAGCTTCTCACGCTTGGGCGCGTCGACCGTGACGATGGCCTGCTTGTAGACCTTGTCGAAGTCGGCGTTGGTGAAGCCGCCGTAGTTGCTGGTGCCCAGGCTGTTGGGCGAGTCGAGCGAGGCGACCCACAGCTGGAACAGCGCCGAGGCTTCGCCCGTTTCCGCCGGCCAGCCGCCCATCGAGAAGCTGAACTCGCGCTTGGCGCGCTTGGGGAAGTAGATCGAGGCGGTCATGGCGTCGACGTTGGTCTTGATGCCGACGCGGGCCAGGTACTGGGCCACGGCCTGCGCCACCTGGCCGTCATTGACGTAGCGGTCGTTGGTCGACGACAGCGTCAGCTCGAAGCCGTTGGGGTAGCCGGCTTCGGCCAGCAGCTTCTTGGCGCCTTCCGGGTCGTACTTGATTTCCGGGGCCTTGGGCAGCGCGCCGAACATGCCGTCGGGCATGTACTGGTAGGCCGGGGTGGCCATGCCGTCCATGATGCGGGCGGTGATGGTCTTGCGGTCGATGGCCATCGAGATGGCGCGGCGCACGCGCAGGTCCTGCAGCGGGTTCTTGCCGTCGGCGCTCTTGACGAACGGGCTCGGGTTGCGCGCCACGTCGGGCTGGAAGAACACCAGGCGGGTCGAGGGCGTGGCCACGAAACCGAACTTGGGGTTGTCCTTCAGGCGCTGCAGGTCACGCGCGGCGGGGTTCTCGATCATGTCGAAGTCGCCCGACAACAGGCCCGTCAGGCGCGGGCCGGCGGCCGGCACCGGCACGAACTTCACTTCCTTCCAGTAGGGCTTCGGGCCCCAGTAGTTCTCGTTGCGCACCAGCTCGATGCCCGTGCCCTTGACGTACGACTTCAGGGTGTACGGGCCGGTGCCGATGGCGTCCTTGCCGTTGTTGAAGTCGGCCACGGTGGGCCACGGGCCGGTCACGCCGCATCCCTTCTTCGGGTCGAACGTCAGCTTGCCGTGCTCGACGATGCCGTTCCAGACGATCGGCAGCGAGCGCGCCATTTCGGCGGGCATCAGCGGGAAGGGGGCGCCGGTCTTGATGATGACGGTGTGCGCATCCGGCGTCTGCACGTCGGTGATCAGCTTGGTCGTGTCCATGTAGGACTGCGACACGTTGGTCTCGTTGTTCAGCGTGCGGCAGATCGTGAACAGCACGTCTTCGGACGTGAACGGCTTGCCGTTGGAGAACTTGACGTCGTCGCGCAGCTTGAATTCCCAGGTCAGGTCGTCCAGGTTCTTCCAGGACGTGGCCAGCGCGGGCACCAGCTTCATGTCGGCACTGCGCCCCACCAGCGAACTGTAGACGTGCGCGGAGAACGCGTCGTTCTGCGTCATCTTGTGGTAGTGGGGGTCGGCCGAGGTGGGTTCGGCGGACAGGCCGATCTTCAGCGTCTGGGCCTGGGCAGCGGCCAAGGGAATGGCGGCGGCCACGAGGGCCAGGGTGGTGCGCAACTTCATGGTGACAACTCCGGATGGGGAACGAACCGGATCGTGCTGGCGGCGGGAAACAGCGGGCGGGCCAACCGGGGAAACGCAACGTCGGCCGGGGGGCTTGCGGTGTTTTTGGCGCCAGGCACGACGGCAAGGGGCCGATTATCGGTAGGGGGTTCGCGCGCTGTCAATGCGCGCCGGGCCGACGCTAGGGTAAACGCCGAGAGGGGAGAACGCCGCCGTTGCCGCGCACAAAATGACCATCGCCCCAGTGCGAGGCGGTCCCGCTTCGGGACGGCTTCGCGCTGGGGCGACAGGGGTATTGCGTCGTGGAGGGCGTCGCGGGGGCCCCGCGAAGGGGGCCGGCGCGGCGCGATGGCGCCCGGTGAGGGGGAGGGCCCGAGGCCCCGGGCGCCAGGTCCGATGCAACGGGCGCCGCATGGGCGGCGGGCGTTACATCGGCAGCGCGCCAGTGCTGAATCGCGGGAGATCGGTCGCGACTCAGCCCGGCACGGCTGGTCTTACCACTGCGAACCGGAGAAGCGCGAGCTGGCGGCGCGGGCCTTGTTCATCGATTCGTTGACTTCGTCGATGAAGGCGAACACGCCAGCAACGGCGGCGGCGATCGCCTGGCCAGCCTTCTTCAGGTTGGTCAGCGGGTGGGAATTCGGTTGGTTCTCGAGGGCGCCGCGGAGCAGGTCACGCTCCAGCGCGTCGGTCAGGCGGGCAGTGTGGTTCAAGGTCAGTTCGCTCATGGTTGGCTCCAGTCCGTTTCGTCTTGGGGTAAACCATTATAGGGATAACCCTAAATCAAAAGCAACGCGTTTTTAGGGGAAAACCCTAGGATGTTGTAAAAATGTATTTGCCCCGGGGACTTAGGCCTGCGGACCGCCATTGCGCAGCCCCCGGGCGGCGTCCGCCAGCTCCCCGGCGGTCAGCCCGATCGGCCCGATGCCCCGGGCCACGAGGGCGTCGGCCGCCGCCCCGTGCAGCCAGACCGCGCCGGGCACGGCCTGTTCCAGTGGCAGGCGCTGAGCCAATAGCGAACCCAGGATGCCGGCCAATACGTCCCCGGTTCCGGCCGTGGCCAGGCCCGGGTTGCCGCTGGTGTTGCGGCGCCACGCGCCGCCGGGGGCGCAGACCACCGTGCCGGCGCCCTTCAGGACCACCCAGGCGCCGAAGCGCCGCGCCAGCGCCTGGGCCGCCGCCGGGCGGTCGGCCTGGATGCGGGCGGTGTCCTGGCCGAGCAGGCGGCCGGCCTCGGCCGGGTGCGGGGTCAGCACCACCGGGCCGTCGCCCCAGTTGGGCTGGATGCCGCCGTTGGCCAGCAGGTTCAGGCCGTCGGCGTCCAGCACCAGCGGCGCGCCGCCGCGCAGCACGAACAGTTCCGACAGGGCGTTGGCGGCGGCCGCGCCGGCGCCGATGCCGCACCCGGCGACCCAGGCGGTCACGCCCCAGTCCGCCTCCAGCAGCGAGCGCGCGTCGCGCAGCATCAGTTCGGGTTGCAGTGGATCGCAGGGCAGCGGCGCCGTTTCCTGGGCGAAGCCCACCAGCACCTTGCCGGCGCCGGTCTTGAGCGCGGCGCGCGCGGCCAGCAGCGCCGCGCCTTCCATGCCGCGCCCGCCGCCCACCACGCCGACAGTGCCGAAACTGCCCTTATGGGTGTCCGGGTCGCGCACGGCGAACAGGGCTGGCAGGTCGTCGCGGCGGATCTCGCCGGCGAAGGAGGAAGCGGGGGTGTTCATGGGCTGAGGCTCCGGGATCGGCGGGGGCGTCGGGACAGGGGCTATCCACTATAGTGCCCCAAAACGCGCGGCCTTCCGCCCGCGCCTCCGGAGACGACGATGACCGATATCACGCTGGAACACTATTCCGCCTACGAGTCCCTCAAGCTGCGCCGCCATCCCAATGGCGTGCTGGAGCTGATCATGGGGTCCAAGGACGGCAAGCCGGGCAAGCTGTCCACCGCCGACGACCGCATGCACCGCGAGCTGGCCGACATCTGGCGCGATATCGACACCGACCCCGACACCCGCGTGGTGGTGATCCGCGGCGAGGGCAAGGGCTTTTCGGGCGGCGGCGACCTGGACCTGGTGCAGCAGATGGCGGACGACTTCGACGTGCGCACCCGCGTCTGGCGCGAGGCGCGCGACCTGGTCTACAACATCATCAACTGCAGCAAGCCGATCGTGTCGGCGATGCACGGCGCCGCCGTGGGCGCCGGCCTGGTGGCCGGCCTGCTGGCCGATATCTCGATCGCCGCGCGCGACGCCCGCATCATCGACGGCCACACCCGCCTGGGCGTCACGGCGGGCGACCACGCCGCCATCGTCTGGCCGCTGCTGTGCGGCATGGCGCGCGCCAAGTACTACCTGATGCTGTGCGAAACCGTGAGCGGCGAAGAAGCCGAGCGCATCGGCCTGGTGTCGCTGTGCGTGGACGAGGCCGAGCTGATCGGCCGCGCCTTCGAGGTGGCCAACCGCCTGGCGGCCGGTTCGCAGACCGCGATCCGCTGGACCAAGTATTCGCTGAACAACTGGCTGCGCATGGCCGGCCCGACCTTCGATACGTCGCTGGCGCTGGAGTTCATGGGATTTGGCGGCCCGGACGTGCGCGAAGGCGTGCAGTCGTTGCGCGAGCGGCGCGCGCCGAACTTCCGGCCCGACTCGCCGTTCTGAGGGGGCGGCTGCCGACCGCATCCGGCCCCGCGCCGGGCGCGATCGGGCGACGCGCGTCGGCCCGGGCGTCGCATGCGGCGCGGCGGGCGCCCAAGGCGCCACGCCGTGCCGGATTCACTTCTTGAAGAACGCCGCGAACGCGGCTTGCGCTTCGTCCGTCTGCAGGCGGGCGCGGAACTGCTGCGCCTCGTAATCGAGCGTGTCCTGGATTGCTTGCCTGTCCGGCCGCTTGAGCATGGCCTTGGTCAGCCGCAGCGCGGCTGGCGGCTGCCTGGCGAGGCTGGCGGCGGTGGCCTGCGCGGCCGCCAGGGCGCCGCCCTTGGCGGTGACCGCGGTGGCCAGGCCGGCGTCGCAGGCTTCCTGCGCCGAGAACGCCTTGCCCTGCAGCAGCCATTCGGCGGCGCGGCGGGCGCCGGCCAGGCGCGGCATCAGCAGGCTGGACGCGCCTTCCGGACACAGGCCCAGCGCCACGAACGGCATGCGCAGGGTGGCGCCCTCGCCGACATAGACGAAGTCGCAATGCTGCAGCAGCGTCACGCCGATGCCGATGGCATAGCCCTCGACGGCGGCGATGACCGGCACGTCGGCCTGCGTCAACGCGCGCAGGAAGGTCAGGCCGGCGCTGTCGCCGGCGCCGCGCTCGGCCTGGAAATCGCGCAGGTCGTTGCCGGCGGTGAAGTGTTCGCCGGTGCCGGCCAGGATCACCGCCGACACGCCGGTGTCGGCGGCGGCCAGCGAGAGCTGTTCGGTCAGCGCGGCGTAGGTGGCCGTGTCGAGGGCGTTGCGGCGGTCCTGGCGGTCGATCACCAGCGTCAGCACCGCGCCGTCGCGCGTGACCCGCAGCCCGGCGCTCATGCGAAGGTCCTGGCGGCCAGTTGGGTCTTGGCCTCGGCGTACTCGCGGCGCAGCGTGTCGACGATCTGGCGCGTCGGTTGCACGCTGCCGATGTTGCCCACGCCCTGGCCCGCGCCCCAGATGTCTTTCCACGGCTTGACGCGGCCGGAGCCGAAATTGGAGGCGCCGCTGTCGGGCTGCGGCAGGTTGGCCGGATCGAGGCCGGCGGCGCTGATGCTGGCCTTGAGGTAGTTGCCGGGAATGCCGGTGAAGAACGGGGTGTAGAGGATGTCGGAGGCGCTGGCCTCGACGATGGCGGACTTGTAGCCCTCGCTGGCGTTGGCTTCCTCGCTGGCGATGAAGCGCGTGCCCATGTAGGCGAAGTCCACGCCCATGGCGAGCGCGGCCAGCACCTGGGCGCCGGAGGTGATGGCGCCCGACAGGATCAGCGGGCCGTCGTAGAAGCGGCGCACTTCGGACACCAGCGCGAACGGGCTGAGCGTGCCGGCATGGCCGCCCGCGCCCGCGCACACCAGGATCAGGCCGTCCACGCCCGCTTCCAGCGCCTTTTCGGCGTGGCGGATGGTGGTGACGTCGTGGAACACCTTGCCGCCCCAGTCGTGGACGCCTTTGACCAGGTCGCCGGGGGCGCGCAGGCTGGTGATGATGAGCGGCACGCGGTGGCTGGCGCACACCGCCAGGTCCTGTTCGAGCCGGTCGTTGGACTGGTGGATGATCTGGTTGACGGCATAGGGCGCGACCGCGGCGCCGGGGTTGGCCTCGCGGTACGAGGCCAGGCCGGCCTGGATCTCGTCCAGCCAATCGGTCAGCAGGCTCTGCGGACGCGCGTTGAGCGCCGGAAACGAACCGACGATGCCGCTCGTGCATTGGGCGACGACCAGCTTCGGGTTGGACACGATGAACATGGGGGCGCTGATGACCGGCAGGGACATCTGGCCATACAGATCTGTCACTAGGGAGTGGGGCATAACGGCGTCACGTGTGGTTTCGGGTTGAGCGCCCAGGCCGCGCTTGAAGGGCGGAAAGGGATGTGCCTATAATTACCTACCGACCGTCCGGTAATTAATTAATCTTTATTTAACGGCAAGCGTCGAACCGCTGTCAATGGAACGGAACCGCCCGCGGTCCGGCATTGGCGCCCTCGACGCCGCCCCAACCAGGCCTGCCCATGGCGACTTCCGCTGCCCCCGCCTCCAAACGCGCCCGCGCCGGCCGTCCGCCGACCCTGGTGGCGCCGCGCGAACGCATCCTGGCCGAGGCCGCCAAGCTGTTCGCGCGCAGCGGCTACGACGGCAGTTCGGTGTCCGACCTGGCCGCTGCCATCGGCGTGTCCAAGGCCGCCATCTATCACTACTTCACCACCAAGCAGGACATCTACGACGCCATCATCCTGGCCGTGCTCAATGGCCTGACCCAGAACGTGGGCCAGGACGTGGCGCGGGCCGAGGGCGGCGCCGCCCGCCTGCGCGCCTTCATGGTGGGCCACGCCCGCTACTTCGAGCAGCACCACGCCGAGTTCGTCACCATGCTGATCGGCTATTCCGGCATGGCGCTGCCCGAGCGCGAGGACGCCGCCCGCCTGCGCGACGGCTACGAGAAGCGCCTGCGCGACCTGATCGCGCAAGGCGTGGCCGAAGGCGCGTTCCGGCAGCTGGACGTGCCCGCCACCGGCCGCGCCGTGCTGTCGATGCTGAACTGGATGGTGCGCTGGTACAAGCCCGGCCAGGGCGACAGCGCCGAGACCATCGCCGCCGGCTATTTCGATTTACTGGTTGGCGGCATGCGCCCCTGAGCGCCGCCGCCCCGCACCCCGAGAGACTCTGATCATGGCCCTGGATACCGAAACCCTGACCCTGTTGCTGGACGCCGTGCGCCGCTTCGTGCACGAACGCCTGATTCCCGCCGAGGACGAACTGGCCGCCAGCGGCCAGGTGCCGCCGGACATCGTCACCGAAATGCGCGAGCTGGGCCTGTTCGGCCTGTCGATCTCGCCCGACCACGGCGGCCTGGGCCTGACGATGGAAGAGGAAGTGAAGGTGGTGTTCGAACTGGGCCAGACCTCGCCCGCGTTCCGTTCGCTGGCCGGCACCAACATCGGCATCGGCTCGCAGGCCATCGTGCTGGCCGGCACCGACGAACAGCGCGCCCGCTACCTGCCGCGCCTGGCCAGCGGCGAGCTGATCGGCTCGTTCGCGCTGACCGAGCCCGACGCCGGCTCCGACGCCATGGCGCTGCGCCTGGCGGCCGAACGCGACGGCGACCACTACGTGCTCAACGGCACCAAGCGCTACATCACCAACGCGCCCATCGCCGGCCTGTTCTCGGTGATGGCCCGCACCGCGCCCGAGCGCCGCGCCAACTCGATCTCGTGCTTCCTGGTCGAAGCCGGCACGCCGGGCCTGATCATCGGCAAACCCGACAAGAAAATGGGCCAGGCCGGCGCCCTGACCAGCGACGTGGTGTTCGACAACTGCCGCGTCCCCGCCTCCGCGCTGCTGGGCGGCGAAGAGGGCAGCGGTTTCCGCACCTCGATGCGCGTGCTCGACAAGGGCCGCCTGCACATCTCGGCCCTGTGCGTCGGCATCGCCGACCGCCTGCTGCGCGACGCCGTCAAATACGCCACCGAACGCAAGCAGTTCGGCCAGCCCATCGCCGAGTTCCAGCTGATCCAGGCCATGATCGCCGACAGCCAGGCCGAACTCTACGCCGCCCGCTGCATGGTCCTGGACGCCGCCCGCCTGCGCGACCGCGGCGAGAACACCACCATGCAGGCCGCCTGCTGCAAACTCTACGCCACCGAAATGGTCGGCCGCGTCGCCGACCGCGCCGTCCAGATCCACGGCGGCGCCGGCTACATGTCCGAATACGCCGTCGAACGCTTCTACCGCGACGTCCGCCTGTTCCGCATCTTCGAAGGCACCTCGCAAATCCAGCAACTGGTCATCGCCCGCGAGGTCATCAAGGCCAACAGTTAAGCCACGCCGCGCGCCGCGTCGCTCGCTCCCAAGCGAGACCGCCTCCACCCGCGCGCAGCGCCATCACTGAAACGCAAGACCCCACGTAAGCCAAAGAAGGCTGCCCGCGCAGCCGCCTTTGGCGGGCCCCGCACTCCTCTCACCTCCGCTCATGTTCGCCGCCTCAGAATGCCAAGCACACGGTCGGCCCCAACGTCCGTCATGAGCCTTCAATGCAGCCCTTTGCGGGGCGGGATCGGGAATGGGGGGCGTGTAGATGCGCCCGACGGAATCCGAAGGAGTCGCCGAAGGCGAGGACGAGGATGAGGATGGGGGAGTCCGGAGCGAACGCTCCGGACCGCAATCGTAGCCCCCCATTCCCGATCCCACCCCGCAAAGGGCGTCTCAAGAACCCAACCGCCCTGACCACCCCAACACACCCAAGCCCCCACCGGCTAATATCCCCACTGACCTAATACTCTTTGGCGAAAAGATAAAAGATGTCGCAACGTCCCGCCCCCCTGACAGGCATCCGCGTCCTGGACCTGACCCGCGTCCTCGCCGGCCCCTGGTGCACCCAGAACCTGGCCGACCTCGGCGCCGAAGTCATCAAGATCGAACGGCCCGGCGCGGGCGACGACACCCGCGCCTGGGGCCCCCCGTACCTGAAGGACGCGGCCGGCAACGACACCACCGAAGCCGCCTACTACCTCTCGGCCAACCGCAACAAATTCTCCGTCGCCCTCGACATCGCCTCCCCGCGCGGCGCCGAACTGGTGCGCGAGCTGGCCTTGCAGAGCGACATCCTGGTCGAGAACTTCAAGGTCGGCGGCCTGGCCAAGTACGGCCTGGACTACGCCAGTCTCAAGGAAGTGAATCCGCGCCTGATCTACTGCTCCATCACCGGCTTCGGCCAGACCGGCCCCTACGCCAGCCGCCCCGGCTACGACTTCATGATCCAGGGCATGGGCGGCCTGATGAGTATCACCGGCGAGCGTGACGACCTGCCTGGCGGCGGTCCGCAGAAAGCGGGCGTGGCCGTGGCCGACCTGATGACCGGCATGTACTCCACCGTCGGCATCCTGGCCGCGCTGCACGAGCGTTCGGTCAGCGGCCTGGGCCAGCACATCGACATGGCGCTGCTGGACTGCCAGGTCGCCATGCTGGCGAACCAGAACCTGAACTACATGACCTCCGGCAACGCCCCGCGTCGCGCCGGCAACGCGCACCAGAACCTGGTGCCGTACCAGGTCTTCGCCGCCAGCGACGGCCACCTGATCGTCGCCGTGGGCAACGACAGCCAGTTCCGCAACTATTGCGGCGCCATCGGCCTGCCCGAGCTGTCGGCCGATCCGCGTTTTTCCACCAACCCGCAGCGCGTCAAGAACCGCGAGGCGCTGGTGCCGCTGCTGGCCGAGCGCATGGCCACCGGCGCGCGCGACCACTGGCTCGCATCGCTCGAGGCCGTCGGCGTGCCGGCCGGTCCGATCAACACGCTCGAGCAGGTCTACGAAGACCCGCAGGTGCTGGCGCGCGGCATGAAGCGCGAGCTGCCGCACCCGACGGCGGGCACCGTGCCCATGGCGGCCAGCCCCCTGAAGTTCTCGGGCAGCCCGGTCGAATACCGCCGCGCGCCGCCCATGCTGGGCGAGCACACCGCGCAGGTGCTGGCCGAAAAGCTCGGGCTGACGGCCGCGGAAATCCAGGCGCTGGCGCAAAGCCCGTCCTGATCCGCCGGCGACGTCCGGTCGCCGCGCATGGCGCGGCGCACACACCATTCCAATGACAGGCAGGAGAAGTTGATGACGGAGATTCAAACCATCGGCGTCGTGGGCGCCGGGGCCATGGGGCGGGGCATCGCCCAGATCGCGGCGCAGGCCGGCCTGCGGGTGCGCCTGTACGACACCAGCGCCGACGCCGTGGCCGCCGCGCGCGAGTCGCTGCGCCAGACCTGGGACAAGCTGGCCCAGAAGGGCAAGCTGACCGCCGCCGACGCGCAGGCCGCGCTGGCGCGCGTCGAGTCCGCCACCGCGCTGACCGACATGTCGCAATGCCAGCTGGTGGTCGAAGCCATCGTCGAGCGCCTGGACGTCAAGCGCGACCTGTTCGCCGCCCTGGAGGGCGTGGTGGCCGACGACTGCATCCTGGCTTCCAACACCTCGTCGCTGTCGATCACCGCCATCGCCGCGGCCTGCAAGCTGCCGCAGCGCGTCGCCGGCTATCACTTCTTCAACCCGGTGGCGCTGATGAAGGTGGTCGAGGTCATCGACGGCCTGCGTAGCGCACCCGAGACCGGCGATGCGCTGGCCGAGCTGGCCCGCCGCATGGGCCACACGCCGGTGCGCGCCAAGGACATGCCCGGCTTCATCGTCAACCACGCCGGTCGTGGCATGAACACCGAAGGCCTGCGCGTGGCGCAGGAATCGGTGGCGAGCTTCGCGCAGGTCGACGCCATCATGCGCGAGCAGGCCGGTTTCCGCATGGGTCCGTTCGAGCTGCTGGACCTGACCGCGCTGGATGTCTCGCATCCGGTGATGGAATCGATCTACCGCCAGTTCTTCGACGAACCGCGCTTCCGTCCGTCGCCCATCACCACCGTGCGCCTGGCCGGCGGCCTGATCGGCCGCAAGGCCGGCGAGGGCTTCTACAAGTATGTCGACGGCCAGAAGCAAGTGCCGGCCGAGCCGCCCGTGCCGGCGCTGCCGGAAGGCCTGAAGGTCTGGGTCAGCCCGCGCCACCCGGAAGGCTACGCACGCGCCACCGCGCTGCTGGAAAAGCTGGGCGCGCCGCTGGTGTCCGGCTCCACGCCGGCGGCCGACACGCTCATCATCGTCACGCCGTTCGGCGAGGACGTGTCCACCACCGCGTCGGCGCAGGGCCTGGACCCGGCGCGTTGCGTCGGCCTGGATACCCTCTACGCGTTCGACAAGGCCGCCCGCCGCACCCTCATGGTGTCGCCGGCGACGCAGGACAAGTGGCGCGACGCCGCGCACGCGCTGCTGGCCGGTGACGGCGTGCCGGTCTCGGTGATCGAGGATTCGCCGGGCTTCGTGGCCCAGCGCATCGTGGCCATGATCGTCAACATCGCCGCCGACATCGCACAGCAGCAGATCGCCACGCCGGAAGACATCGACCGCGCCGTGACGCTGGGCCTGGGCTATCCGGTGGGGCCGCTGGCCCTGGGCGACGCGCTGGGCGCCGAGCGCATCCTCGAGATCCTCAAGAGCCTGCAGCGTGTCACGGGCGATCCGCGCTATCGCCCCAGCCTGTGGCTGCAGCGCCGCGTGCAGCTGGGCATGTCGCTGCTGAAGACGTCCGCGGCCGATTGAGGCCACGCCAAATGAAAAGCCCCTCGATGCATCGAGGGGCTTTTTTTCGTCCTGCGCGGTGGCCGCGCGGTGCGAACGGCGTGCGTGGCTTACTTGGCCGCGTCCACCATGTACTGCACGGCCGCGCGGATGTCGTCTTCCGAGGCGTTGGCCGCGCCGCCCTTGGGCGGCATGGGCGGCTTGCCCTGCATGGCGACCTTGACCATCGCGTCCATGCCCGTCTTGATGTACGGGTCCCAGGCGGCCTTGTCGCCGAACTTGGGCGCATTGGCGACGCCGGTGGCGTGGCAGGCGAAGCAAACACTCTTGTAGAGCTTCTCGCCAGCGGGATTGACCGCGGCGGTCTGCTGCGGCGCGGGCGCGGCGGCAGGCGCCGGTGCTGCTGCGGCCGGTGCGGCCGCGACAGGAGCCGGGGCGGCCGGGGCAGCCGGGGCGGCCGGGGCAGCCGCCGCGGGAGCGGCAGCAGCCGGCGTGGCAGCGGCCGGCGTGGCGTCGGCTTCCTTCTTGGCGCCTTCTTCAGCGGGCGCGGCCGGTTCGGGCAGCGAGCCGCCGGACTTGTTGGCCATGTAGACCACGGCGCGGGCGACTTCGAAGTCGGACAGCGTCGGGTTGCCGCCCTTGGCCGGCATGCCGCCCTTGCCGTGCAGGGCCACGTTCATCATGGCGTCGAAGCCGGACTGGATGAAGGGCGCCCACGCGGCGTTGTCGCCGATCTTCGGCGCGCCGGCGACGCCGGCGGTATGACAGGCCGTACAGACGGCGGTGAAGACTTGCTCGCCGGTCTTGAAGACCTTGGGCGCGTTGGCGTCGACGAGGGCGAAACCTGCTACCGGGGCAATGCGTTTAGTGACGGCTTCGCTGGACAGCGTATCCGAGCCGGCGCCCACTTTGGTGCCCGAGGTCACCATGTTCACCAATAGGATGATGATGGCGATGGGCACCACGAAGGCCAGAATGACCGTGACGATCAGTTGCTTCGGGGTCTTGATGGGGGAGGAGTGCTCTTCTATGTGTTCCTGCTCGTTGCTCATGACCAAATCCTGCTAACGGGTACCGGGGCGCCTGGCGGCGGCAACAGAAAATCAGTACTGCACAAAGGGCGGCAAAAGCAGACCGCCTTGCAAGCAAACGCTGGATTATATAACGGTGTCAGGGACACTCGTCCAACGGCCGGACAGGGGTTTTCGATGAGTTTGCGGCCATAATTGATCCACTTCATGCAGACCGCATAAAACTAGGTACAATACCGCCTCCTTGCGCTGCGCCCGTAGTTCAATGGATAGAATGAGAGTTTCCGAAGCTCTTGATACAGGTTCGATTCCTGTCGGGCGCGCCAATATCAAAACAAGACCCGTCAAAAAACCGCCAAAAAAGCGCCGCGTCGAAAAGCACCGCGGTCAAGAATGGCGCCGGGTCAGGCTGGTTCAATAACCGGTCATCCAATCAGCCGCATGCACATGCGGTCACCAAGCGCCTGCTGGCGGATTTTCCTTTCTCCCGTTTTTCCCCGTGCCGACGGTATGGTCCGTTGCTTGCGTCTCGCCATGGCGGCGCCGCGCGCAGGGTCATGCCCGGGCCGTGGTCCGTTTGATCTGCTCGATGAAGTGGCGCACGGCTGGCGCGCGCTCATGCCGCCGGTGGAGCGCGGCCACCTCCGAATCGATGGCGGCGCCCGCCAGTTCCCGGAAGACGACGTTCGGCAGTTTCATGACCTCGACCAGGACGCTTGGCACGACGGCCACGCCCATGCCGAGCGAGACATGCGTCAGCACGGTCAGCAGGCTACCGGGGGCCGCCACCACATCGGGCGTGAATTTCCCGCGCCGCGCCACTTCCAGCAGGCCCAGGATCTGCTCGGGCACGATGAAGGCTTCCCTGGCCAGTGAACGCGCGGTGATGGCGCCCGACGCCGACGCGAGCGGATGGTCGGCGGGCAGCGCGACACAGAACCGGTCGCGGATCAGCATGTGGCTGGAGATCGAGGGCGGCAGGACGATCGGCATGCGCACGAAGGCGATGTCGATGCGGCCGTCCTCGAGCGCGCTCGCCAGTTGGTCCGTGGGCATTTCGCGGGTCTGCGCCAGAACGTCGGGCCAGGCCGCGTGGAAACGCCGGCATTGGTCCTGCAGGACGCCAAAGAACACCGCCGAGCCCACATAGCCGATTTCGACCCGGCCCAGCTCGCCGCGCCCGGCGCGCAGGCCGACGTTGAGGGTGCGCTCGAGTTGTTCGAGCGTGTTGCGCGCTTCGATCAGGAAGACTTCGCCGGCCGAGGTCAGCGCGACGGACCGCTTGGTGCGGTTGAACAGGCGGACCTGCAGCGCGCGCTCCAATTCCTGGATGTGGGCGGTCAGCGTGGGCGCGGACAGGTCGAGCTGTTCCGCCGCCTGGGCGAAGTGCAGCGTGCCGGCGAGCGTCACAAAGGCCTTCAGATGGCGGATCTCCATGCGCTGGCCCCTGCCGCGTTGGTGGAAGTGACGCCATCATATCGCCAGCCGGGGCCGGCACAACCTGGCCTGGCACGACGACATGGCACGAGGGGGCATGACACCGAGCCACACGGCACGACACCGTGCGCTCAGCGCGCGGGGCGGGCGTCGCGCATCAACAGCTGGACCGCCAACGCGCAAGCCGCGGCCATGGCCGCCGCCAGGGCGAAGGCGCTGGCGAAGCCGACGGCGTAGCTGTCGCGGGCGATGGGCATCAGTACCGCGGCCACCGCGGGGGAGTAAGCCGCCATTGCCCGGTCGAGGTCGCCGGCGATGACCTGGTCGTAATAGCTGGCGGCCACGTGCAGGCCGGCGCGCTGCGTCGCGGCCTCGGCGTAGTGGTGGATGCTGCTTGCCAGCACCGCGCCGAAGCCGGAGAACCCCAGCAGGATGCCGGTGAAGCGGGACGTCGTGCTGATGCCCGACGCCATGCCGGAGCGGCCATGGGGCAGGGTGCTCATGATGGCCTTCTGCGTCTCGCCGTTGAGCAGGCCGCCACCCATGCCCAGGATGGCCATGCTGCCGATCAGCGGATAGCCGCTGGCCTGCCGGGTCGCCAGGATCATGAGCAGGTTGCCGATCGCCACCACCGCGAGGCCGATGCTGAGCACGCCGCGGGAATCCAGGCGCGCCGACAGTCTGCGGCCGACGTGGGGAAACACCAGCATCGCCAGCGCGAAGGGCAGCATGCTGGCGCCCGCCATCAGTACGGTCTGTCCGCGCGCGTTCTGCAGGTACATGGGAAGCACCGATGCCATCACCTGCGCGGTCGAGGCGTAGGCGAACATCGCGATGACGGCGCCGACGAACGGCTTGCTGCGGAACAGTCCCAGTTCCACCAGCGGGTGGGGATTGCGTGACTGCGAACGCAGGAACGCGCTCAGGCACAGCAGGCCGAGGACCGCGACGATGGCCACCGCCGGGCTGCGCCAGCCGATGGCCGGCCCCACGATCAGCAGCCAGGTGGCGGAAAACATGGAGCCGGTGAAGAACAGGATGCCGACCGTGTCCAGTGGGCGGTTGTCCGGCTCGCGTGATTCGTCGATGCAGCCGCAAGCCGCCAGATAGAGGATGACGCAGATCGGCAGGTTGATATTGAAGGCCCAGCGCCAGCCCAGCAGGCTGCCGATCAGGCCGCCCAGCAACGGCGCCAGCACCATCGTCAGGCCCATCACGCCGCCCCAAGCGGCCCAGGCCCGGTTGCGCGCCTCGGGCTGGTGGAACGCATTGCCGATGACGGCCAGCGCGGGAGCCAGGAGAAAGGCGGCGCTCAGGCCCTGGCCCGCCCGCGCCAGGTACAGCACCGTGGCCGAGGGGGCCAGGCCACAGAACAGCGAGGTCGCGGCGAATGCCAGGATGCCCAGCTTGAACACGCGCTTGCGGCCATAGCGGTCGGCAATCGAGCCGGCAGGCAGCAGCATCGCCGCGAAGCACAGGACGTAAGCGCTTATCACCCACTCGATGTCGGCGAAGGAGGCGTTCAAATCGCGGGCAATGGCCGGCAGGACCACGCCGACGACGTTGGCGTCCAGCACCGTCATCGCGCAACCCGCGGAGGCGACGAGCAGCACGGCGCGGTCCCGCGATGGGGACGCGGAAAGGGCGGGGGAGGGGAGTGCCGTTGGCAAGATGATGTCCTGTAAGCGTGGGGCCGGGTGACCAGCCGCGCTCATTTCAGCATTGCCGCCTGCGAGGTTCAATACGAGAAAACCGCTGAATAATTCGGATTTTCCGAATACCGAAGTCGGTGGAAATCCTTGGGAAATTGAAGGAGGCATGCCTGTCGTCGTTGCGTGATTCCTCTTAAATAGCATGCGGGCATGACAGGCTTGCGCGCATGCCGTGATGCATTGTCGTGTGTGCATCTCGCGCCACAAAAACGCTTGAATTCGCGAATCGGGCATTGTTTTTCGCGATGTCTCAAAAACTGACATACAGCTTTTTTAGACTTCGTCCCGTCATGTGCCGAGTTGCTGCTCGTGCTGCTTGCCGACTCGCTTGCGCATGTCTGTTCAATCAACGGGAATCTGTAATGAAAAAGACTCTGATCGTCACCGCCCTGTTCGCCGCCCTGTCGGGCGTCGCGCACGCTGAAACCTCGGTGACGCTGTATGGCTTGATCGACACCGGCGTGGGCTTCCAGCGCATCAAGGGTAACGACGGCTACAAGGAATCGAAGGTCGGCATGGCCAACGGCGTGTCCAGCGGTTCGCGCTGGGGCCTGCGTGGCGCCGAAGACCTGGGCGACGGCCTGAGCGCCGTGTTCACGCTCGAAAGCGGCTTCAACTCGGCCACCGGCCAGTCGGGCCAGAGCAGCCGCCTGTTCGGCCGCCAGGCCACCATCGGCCTGAAGAGCGATTCGTGGGGTCTGCTGGAATTCGGTCGCCAGACCAACGTCGCCTCGAAGTACATCGCCGCGATCGATCCGTTCGGCGCCAGCTATGGCCAGGCCAACGTGGGCGCGGCCTTTGGCGCCGCCAACACGGTCCGCTACGACAACATGGTCATGTACCAGACCCCGTCGTTCAGCGGCTTCCAGTTCGGCCTGGGCTATTCGTTCAGCGCTGACGATACCAAGGATGGCGCCGCCCAGTTCAACGCTGACGGCACTCGCAAGAGCAACCCGTCGCAAACCGGCTTCCGTACCGCCAACAACACCCGCGCCATCACCGTGGGTCTGCGCTACGCCAACGGTCCGCTGAATGTGGCCCTGACGTACGACCAACTGAATCCGGCCAACCAGCTTGGCACGGAGCAGAACCCGAAGCAGTGGATCATCGGTGGTTCGTACGACTTCGAAGTCGTCAAACTGGCACTGGCCTACGGCCAGACGCGTGACGGCTGGTTCACCGGCCAGTCTCTCAATGCCTTTGGCAGCGGCAGCCCGGTTGCCAAGAGCTTCGGCAGCAACACCGTCGCGACGGATTTCAAGTCGAATTCGTACCTGGTCGGCCTGTCGGCCCCGGTCGGCGGCGCTGGCAGCATCCTGGCCTCGTGGCAGCGTGCCGACGCCAACAACACCAAGCTGACCGGCGACGACGCCACCATGAACATCTTCAGCCTGGGCTACACCTACAACCTGTCCAAGCGCACCAACCTGTACGCGCTGGGTTCGTATGCCACGAACTTCGCGTTCATCGACGGTGTGAAGAGCACCGTTGGTATCGTGGGCGTGCGTCACCGCTTCTAAGCGGCGATTCGCCTCGTCCGGCGGCGCGTGCGGGTTGCGCGTCGCCGGACGCCGCGGTTGCATTGAGCGGACTGGGCGTCTTACCCGGCCACAGACGCGAAAAAAGCGGCCACCTCCCTAGCTCCACTCTCAGTCCGCTCACCCCAACCCTGTGTGGGATGAGCCCCCCCGAAGCGGCATGTGCGCCGCCGGCATGCAGATGCCGGCGGCGTTTTGCTTGTTGCGCGCAGGCCATTTCGCTCGGTTGGGCGGCCATCAACGGCGCCGCTTTTCTGGGCACATTGCGATGACTGGCCGTGGCGCGAGGGCGATGTCCGGGCGGTTGTCGGCTTCCCGACACGGATACGTCTGATTTCGGTCGAGCGCCGGGTCAATGCTGATAGCGCTCAAAATGGTTGAGTTGCAGCGTTCCTAGAATCGGTTCCAGTCATGCGCGGAAATGGCCGCCCGTGTGGCGTGCCGATCCGCATGCGCATGTCTTGTCAATCAACGGGAATCTGTAATGAAAAAAGCTCTGCTCGTCACTGCTCTGTTCGCCGTGCTGTCCGGCGCGGCGCAGGCTGAAACCGCGGTGACGCTGTACGGCCTGATCGACACCGGCGTGGGCTTCCAGCGCATCAAGGGTAACGACGGCTACAAGGAATCGAAGGTCGGCGTGGCCAACGGCGTGTCCAGCGGTTCGCGCTGGGGCCTGCGTGGCGCCGAAGACCTGGGCGACGGCCTGAGCGCCGTGTTCACGCTGGAGAGCGGCTTCAACTCGGCCAACGGCCAGTCGGGCCAGAGCGGCCGCCTGTTCGGTCGCCAGGCCACCGTCGGCCTGAAGGGGGATTCCTGGGGCCTGCTGGAATTTGGCCGCCAGACCAACGTCGCCTCGAAGTACATCGCCGCGATCAATCCGTTCGGCACCAGCTACGGCCAGGCCAGCGTCGGCACCGCCTTCAGCGCCGCCAACACGGTCCGCCACGACAACATGGTCATGTACCAGACCCCGTCGTTCAGCGGCTTCCAGTTCGGCCTGGGTTATTCGTTCAGCGCCGATGACACCAAGAATGGCGCCGCCCAGTTCAATGCCGATGGCACGCGCAAGAGCAACCCATCGCAGACCGGATTCCGTACCGCCAACAACACCCGTGCCATCACGGCAGGCCTGCGCTACGTCAACGGCCCGCTGAACGTGGCCCTGACGTACGACCAGCTGAATCCGGCCAACCAGCTTGGCACGGAGCAGAACCCGAAGCAGTGGATCATTGGCGGTTCGTACGACTTCGAAGTGATCAAGCTGGCGCTGGCCTACGGCCAGACGCGCGACGGCTGGTTGACCGGGCGGTCGCTCAACGCCTTCGGCAGCGGCAGCCCGGTCGCCAAGAGCTTCGGCAGCAACATCGTTGCGACGGATTTCAAGTCGAATTCGTACCTGGTCGGCCTGTCGGCTCCGGTCGGCGGCGCGGGCAGCATCCTGGCCTCGTGGCAGCGTGCCGATGCCAACAACACCAAGCTGACCGGCGACGATGCGACCATGAACATCTTCAGCCTGGGCTACACCTATAACCTCTCCAAGCGCACCAATCTGTACGCGCTGGGTTCGTATGCCACGAACTTCGCGTTCATCGACGGTGTGAAGAGCACGGTCGGTATCGTGGGCGTGCGTCACCGCTTCTAAGCGGCGACCCGCTGTCCGGCGGCGCGTGCGGGTTGCGCGTCGCCGGACGCCGCGGTTGCATTGAGCGGACTGGGCGTCTTACCCGGCCACAGACGTGAAAAAAGCGGCCACCTCCCTAGCTCCACTCTCAGTCCGCTCACCCCAACCCTGTGTGGGATGAGCCCCCCCGAAGCGGCATGTGCGCCGCCGGCATGCAGATGCCGGCGGCGTTTTGCTTTCTGCTCGAAGGTCAGTCGTCGAGCGAAGGCACGGTGCCGATCTGCGCGAGGATGCGCGGCGATTCCATGTCGCCGGTTTCCTTGTCGATCATGACCTCGTAGGCGGCCACGCCGGCGAACTTGGAAGCCATGGAGTTGGCGATGCGGATGGCGCCGAACTCGCTGCTGGCGGGGCGGATTTCCCCGGGGGCGACGCCATTGGCGGCGGCGCGGTAGGGAATGACGATGTATTGGATGACGTGGGTCTGGGCGATTTGAGCGGCTTCGGACACAGGAGTCTCCTGGACGACGTTGTGCGGGCGAGCGAAATGTAGCATGTTGCACTGTGTTTTTGTACAGTGTTTTTCGCCGTCCCACAAATATTTTCGGGACGGGGTCGCCGACCCAGGAAAACCCCTAGCGCGCAAAGATTGCCCAAATGCCTGCTCGCCTCTAATATTTTCGAAAATCTTCTGATTTTTATAAAAAAGAGGCAAGGGATGGAAGCGAACAGGTACGACGCCTACCGGGAAGACACCGCCGGCCGCGCCAATGTGGCGGATTCGCCGGAGCGCATCGCCTATTACAAGGAGCTGGCGCGGCTCGAGACCGGCGCGCTCTGGACGGTGGCCAACAAGATCGAGCCGTGGGCGCCGCGCTCGGCGTCGGTGCCGGTGGTCTGGCGCTACCAGGAACTGCGCGGCCATGTGTTGCGCTCGGCCGAGCTGGTGTCGCCGGAAGAGGCCGGCCGCCGCGTGATCTACCTGAACAATCCCGGCCGGCGCGACGTCGCCGCCGCGGTCGGCTGGCTGTATTCGGGCCTGCAGGTGATGCGGGCGGGCGAGCTGGCGTCGGCGCACAAGCACTCGCATTCGGCGCTGCGCTTCATCATGGAAGGCAAGGGCGCCTTCACGGTGGTGGACGGCCACAAGATGACGCTGGGCGCGAACGACTTCGTGCTCACGCCCAACGGCACCTGGCACGAACACGGCGTGGCCGAGGATGGCACCACCTGCATCTGGCAGGACGGCCTGGACATTCCGCTGGTCAACGCGTTCGAGGCCGGCTTCTACGCCGTGCATCCCGACCTGAACCAGACCGTGACGCACCCGGTGGACGACACCAGCGCCCTGTGGGGCAGCGCGGCGCTGCGGCCGCAGGCGACGGGCTGGACCAAGCCGTATTCGCCGCTGTTCAAGTACGAATGGGAGCCCACCTACGAAGCGCTGCGCCGCCATGCGCGGGTGTCGGCGGGCAGCCCCTATGACGGCATCCTGATGGAATACGTCAACCCCGCCACCGGCGGCCCGGTCATGCCGACCATCGGCGCCAGCATGCAGCTGCTGCGTCCGGGCGAGCACACCAAGGCGCACCGCCACACCGGCAGCTTCCTCTACCAGGTGGCCAAGGGCAGCGGCTTTTCGGTCATCGACGGCAAGCGCTACGACTGGACCGAGCGCGACATCTTCTGTGTGCCGTCGTGGGCCGTGCACGAGCACGCCAACCTGTCGTCCAACGATGACGCCTGCCTGTTCTGCTTCAACGACCTGCCGGTGATGCGCGCGCTGGCGCTCTACCGCGAAGAAGCGGTCAAGGACAACGACGGCCACCAGAAACTGATCTAGCGGCTGGCGCCAACCCCACTGAATTTTTCATCCGCCGCCCGGCGCAAGCCGGGCGCCTGTCTCAACTCGTCTTGAATTTCCTGGAGTTCCTATGCGCTTGGTAACTTTTCGCGCCCATCCCACCGCCGCCGCCCGCCTGGGCGCGCTGGCCGAAGGCTATGTGATCGACCTGGCCCTGCTGGGGCAGGCCGGCGGCGTGGCGCTGCCGGACGACATGCTGGCCTTCATCGACCTGGGCCCCGTGGCCGTGGCGCAAGCCTCGAAGCTGATGGAGTCGTACCGCGGCGCCTGGCCCGTGGGCACCGCGCTGCCGCAGGAGAACGTCAAGCTGCTGGCGCCGATTCCGCGTCCGCGCAAGAACATCTTCGGCATCGGCCTGAACTACGTCGAGCACGTGGCGGAGTCGAGCCGCACGCTCGACACCTCGGCCGACCTGCCCAAGCAGCCGGTGATCTTCTCCAAGCCGCCCACCACCGTGATCGGCCCGGGCGACGCCATCGAGCACAACGCCAAGATCACCCAGCAGCTGGACTGGGAAGTGGAGCTGGCGGTGATCATGGGCCGCCGCGCCACGCGCGTGGCCGAGGCCGATGCGCTGTCGTACGTGTTCGGCTACAGCGTGATGCTGGACATGAGCGCGCGCGACTGCCGCCGCGCCGGCCAGTGGATCTATTCGAAGGGCCAGGACACCTACGCGCCGTTCGGCCCCTGCATCGTCACGGCCGACGAGATCCCCGATCCGCAGGTGCTGGACCTGTGGCTGACGGTCAACGGCGAGAAGAAGCAGGGCTCGAACACGCGCCACATGCTGTTCAAGGTGCCGTTCCTGATCTCGGACATCAGCGCCGGCATCACGCTGGAGCCGGGCGACATCATCGCCACCGGCACGCCCGAGGGCGTGGGCGCGGGCCGCAAGCCGCAGGAGTGGCTGTGGCCGGGCGACGTGGTGGTGGCGTGCGTCGAAGGCATCGGCACGCTGCGGCATCCGGTGGTGGCGGTCTAGGCGAAATTCCAGCGCCCGCCACGAGACGGCGGGCGCGGCGGTCTCCAAGGGGAAAACAATGATCAAGCAAACCATGTTGGCGGCGGGCCTGGCCTGGACGCTGGGGGGCATCGCGCACGCCGCGGAGCCGGTCAGGATCGGCTTCATCGCCACGCTGTCGACGCCTGCCGGCTACATCGGCGAGGACGAGCGCGACGCCTTCAATCTGGCGATCAAGCAGGGCGGCGGCAAGCTGGGCGGGGTGCCGGTGCAGCTGGTGATCGAGGACGACGGCCTCAAGCCGGCCAATGCCAAGCAGGCGGCCGACCGCATGCTGCAGTCGGGCATCAAGTTGTTCACCGGCGTGAACTTTTCGAACGTGCTGGCGGCGGTGGCACCGGGCGTGGTCAAGTCGGGCGCATTCTACGTCAGCCTGAACCCCGGCCCGTCGAGCTTCGCCGGCGAGAAGTGCGACCCGAACTATTTCGTGGCCTCGTACCAGAACGATGCCTTCCACACCGCGGGCGGCGTGGCCGCCAACGAGCTGGGCTACAAGCGCGTGGCGCTGCTGGCGCCGAACTACCAGGCCGGGCGCGACGCCATCGAGGGTTTCAAGCGCACCTACAAGGGCGAGGTGGTGGCCGAGATCTACACCAAGCTGGACCAGTCGGACTTCTCGGTCGAGCTGGCGCGGGTGCGGTCGCTGGCGCCCGATGCCGTCTACCAGTTCCATCCGGGCGGCACCGGCATCAACTTCGTCAAGCAGTACGCCGCGGCCGGCCTGAACAAGACCGTGCCGATGCTGATGCCGAGCTTCTCGATGGATGCGCGCATGATCAAGGCCACCGGCGACGCGGCGCAGGGCGCCTACATCACCGGCATCTGGTCGCAGGACTTCGACAATCCGCAGTCCAAAGCCTTCGTGCAGGCGTTCAAGGAAGCCTATGGCCGCGTGCCCACCGATTACGCCATGCAGGCCTATGACACGGCGCAGCTTATCGGCGTCGGCCTGAAGGCCACCGGCGGCGACCTGTCGCGCCAGGCCGAGTTCCGCGCGGCGCTGCGCAAGCCGGACTTCGCCTCGCTGCGCGGCAAGTTCAGCATGAACACCAACCAGCATCCGGTGCAGGACCTGTACCTGATGCGCATCGAGAAGGACGCCGACGGCGGCCTGTCGCCGCACCTGGTGCGCAAGCTGGTGTCCGATGACAAAGACGCCTACGCCCAATTCTGCAAGATGCCGTCATGACATTGCTCTTCGAACAGTTGCTCAACGGGCTGCAGTTCGGCGCGATGCTGTTCCTGCTCGCCGCCGGGCTGACCCTGATCTTCGGGATCATGGGCGTGGTGAACCTGACCCACGGCTCGTTCTACATGGTGGGCGCGTACTGCGCGGCCTACGCCATCGGCACCACCGGCTCGTTCCTGGCGGGCGTGCTGGCGGCGCTGCTGGGGGCGGGGCTGTACGGCCTGTCGGTCGAGGTGCTGGTGATCCGCAAGCTGTACAAGCGCGACCACCTGTACCAGGTGCTGGCCACCTTCGGCCTGCTGCTGTTCTCCAATGAGGCGGTCAGCCTGATCTTCGGCCGGCGACCGCCGCTGGTCGGCATCCCGTCCTTCCTGGAAGGCGCGGTGACGCTGGCGCCGGGCTTCCAGTATCCGTTGATCCGGCTGTCGTTCATCGCCGTCGGCGCGCTGGTGGCGGTGGGGCTGTGGTGGCTGGTGAACCGCACCCGCATCGGCATGCTGATCCGCGCCGGCGCCGACGACCGTGAAATGGTCGACGCGCTGGGCGTGGACATCAAGAAGCTCTACACCCTGGTGTTCGGCCTGGGCGCGCTGCTGTGCGGCCTGGCGGGCGTGATGGCCGCGCCGCTGCTGGCGGTGGAGATCGGCATGGGCGAGCGCATCCTGATCACCACTTTCGTGGTCATCGTGATCGGCGGCGTGGGCTCGGTGCGCGGCGCGCTGGCGGGGGCCTTGCTGGTCGGCATGGTCGACAGCATGGGGCGGGCCTTCCTGCCGCAGCTGCTGGGCGCGGTGTTCTCGCCGGCCACGGCGGATCCGCTGGCGGCGGGCCTGGCGTCGGCCAGTATCTATGTGTTGATGGCGATCGTGCTGATCGCCAAGCCGGGCGGCCTGTTCCCGGCGCGAGGATGATGATGGCAAAGACACTTTCGAATCGCGCGCGCTGGGGGTTGGCCGGGCTGATCCTGCTGCTGGCGCTGCCGGGCGCGGCGGCGGCCACCGACACGCCCTTCCTGATCGGCGTGGTGACGCGCTTCCTGATCTACGGCCTGGCCGCGGTCAGCCTGGACCTGGTGATCGGCTACGGCGCCATGGTCAGCTTCGGCCATGCGATGTTCTTCGGGCTGGGCGGCTATGCGGTGGGCATCATCGCCTTCCACACCACCGAGGCCGGTCCCTTGTTCGGCTGGGCCGGCAGCAACGCCGCGCTGGTGGTGTGGCCGATCGCCATGGCGGTGTGCGCGCTGGCGGGCTGGCTGTTCGGCTACCTGGCGCTGCGCACGCGCGGCGTGCAGTTCATCATGATCACGCTGGCGTTCGGGCAGATGGTGTATTTCATCCTGGTGTCGCTGCAGTTCTATGGCGGCGACGACGGCCTGATGATCTCGCAGCGCAACGTGCTGCCGGGCATGAACCTGGAGAACCCGCTGACGTTCTACTACGTCTGCCTGGCGCTGCTGACCGCCTGGACGCTGTTGTGCATCCGCATCACCAACTCGCGCTTCGGCATGGTGCTGCAGGCGCTGCGCCAGAGCGAGCGGCGCGCCATCAACCTGGGCGTGGCGCCCACGCCGTACCGCCTGAGCGCCTTCGTGCTGTCGGCGGTGGGCACCGGCCTGGCGGGCGTGCTGTGGGCCAACTACGCGGGGCTGGTGACGCCCGACATGGCGGCCTGGACCAAGTCGGGCGAGCTGATGGCCATCGTCATCCTGGGCGGCGTGGGCACGCTGCTGGGGCCGATCGCGGGCGCGGCGGTGTTCCTGGGGTTGGAGCAGGTGCTGTCGTCGCTGACCGAGCATTGGCTGCTGTACATGGGGCCGGTATTGGTGCTGGTGGTGTTGTGGGGCCAGAAGGGACTGTTCGGCCGCCTGCTGGAGACGCGCCATGCGGATTGAGCTCACCCCCGACGCGCTGCGCGCTTCCCCCTCTAGGGGGCATGCCAGCGGACCGGCGGAGCCGGCTCCGCGGCATCCCGATGAGGCATCGACATTGGAGACGACTGATATGCAGACGCTGTTGCGTCTATCCGGGCTGCGCAAGGCCTTCGACGCTGTCGTTGCCACCAACGGCGTGGACCTGGACGTGCGCGTCGGGGAGATCCACGCCATCATCGGCCCGAACGGCGCCGGCAAGTCGACGCTGATCGCGCAGATCTGCGGCGAGATTCGGCCGGACTCGGGCACCATCGAACTGGACGGGCGCGACGTGACGGCGCTGCGCGCCTTCGAGCGCGCCCGCCTGGGGCTGGGCCGTTCGTTCCAGATCACCGAGCTGTGCCAGGAATACACCGCGCTGGAAAATGTCATCCTGTCCAGCATGCTCAAGGGCGGCCGCGCCTTTGGCGCCTGGTCCGACCCGCGCCGCGACGCGGGCCTGAAGGCGCAGGCGATGCAATGGCTGACGCACGTCGGCCTGGCGGACCGGCGCCACGTGCGCACCGCCGACCTGGCGCACGGCGAGAAGCGCCAGCTGGAACTGGCGGTGGCCCTGGCGCGCTCGCCGCGCCTGCTGCTGCTGGACGAGCCCATGGCCGGCATGGGGCCGGAGGAATCGGCGCGCATGACGCGCCTGCTGCTGGGCATGAAGGGCGACTACGGCATCCTGCTGGTCGAGCACGACATGGATGCGGTGTTCGCGCTGGCCGACCGCATCAGCGTGCTGGTCTACGGCAAGGTGGTGTTCAGCGGCGCACCCGACGAGGTGCGGCGCCATCCGGAAGTGCGCGCCGCCTACCTGGGAGAAGAACATGTTGAAGGTTGAGGGCCTGACCGGCGGCTACGGGTCGAGCAAGGTGCTGTTCGGCATGGCCTTCGAGGCCGCCGAGGGCGAGGTGATCTCGTTGATCGGCCGCAACGGCATGGGCAAGACCACCACCATCAAGACGCTGATGGGCATGCTGCCGGCCACCGGCGGGCAGGTCCAGTTCCGCGGCCAGACGCTGTCGCGGCCCGCGCCCAGCGTGGTGGCGCGGCTGGGCGTGGGGCTGGTGCCGGAAGGGCGGCGCGTGTTCGGCTCGCTGTCGGTGGAAGAGAACCTGGTGGCGACCTCGCGCGCCGCGCCTGGCGGCTGGGACCTGGCGCGGGTCTACGCGCTGTTCCCGCGCCTGAAAGAGCGCCGCGCGCAGTCGTCGCGCACGCTGTCGGGCGGCGAGCAGCAGATGCTGGTGGTCGGCCGCGCGCTCATGACCAATCCCAAGCTGCTGATCCTGGACGAGGCCACCGAAGGGCTGGCCCCGCTGATCCGCCAGGAAATCTGGCGTTGCCTGCGGGCGCTGAAGGCCGAGGGCCAGACCATCCTGGTGATCGACAAGAACCTGCCCGAGATGGCGACGCTGGTAGACCGCCACTACATCGTCGACAAGGGCCGCGTGGCCTGGTCGGGCGCGCCCGCGGAACTGTCCGCGCAGCCCGAACTGGCGCAACGTTATCTCGGCATCTGACCGCAATAGGAGCCACACGCATGTTGAACCTGCCCGTCTTCAAGGCCGCCGCCGTCCAGGCGGTCCCGGTTTTCCTGGACACCGACGCCACCGTCGACAAGACCTGCGCGCTGATCGCCGAGGCCGCCGGCAACGGCGCCAGCCTGGTGGCCTTTCCCGAGGTGTTCGTCTCGGCCTATCCCTACTGGAGCTGGGTGATGAACCCGGTGCAGGGCAGCCCCTGGTTCGAAAAACTCTGCAAGAGCGCCATCGAACTGCCCGGCCCGGAGATCCGCCGCATCGCCCAGGCGGCGCGCCAGCACCGCGTCAACGTGGTGGTGGGCGTGAACGAGCGCAGCCGCCATGGCGTGGGCACGATCTACAACACCATGGTCTTCATCAACGAAGAGGGCCGCGTCCTGGGCCGCCATCGCAAGCTGGTGCCGACCTGGGCCGAAAAACTGACCTGGGCGCATGGCGACGGCGAATCGCTGCGCGTGTACGACACCTCGGTCGGCAAGCTCGGCGGCCTGGCCTGCGGCGAGAACACCAACACGCTGGCGCGCTTCTCGCTGCTGGCGCAGGGTGAAATGGTGCACGTCGCCAGCTATATCTCGCTGCCGGTGGCGCCGCCCGATTACGACATGGCCGAGGCCATCCGCCTGCGGGCGGCGGCGCATTCGTTCGAGGGGAAGGTGTTCACGGTGGTGTCGTGCTCGACCATTTCCACCGAGATCCAGGACGCCATCAGCGCCAGCCATCCGGAAGCGCGCGAGATGCTGGCGCGCCGCAACAGCGCCTTTTCGGGGATATTGGGGCCGGACGGCCGCGTCATCGGCGAGCCGCTGATCGACGACGAGGGCATCGTCTACGCCGACATCGACCTGTCGCGCTGCATCCAGCCGCGCCAGATGCACGACATCGTCGGCCACTACAACCGTTTCGACGTGTTCGACCTGCGCGTGAACCGGCGTCCGCTGCAGGCGGCGCGCTACGACGACCAGGACGGAGCGGCAGGCGACGAGACGGGCTGGGACCTCGATCCGCAGCCGGAAACGCCGCGCGAGGCGCGCGGGTGAGCACGGCCGGCCGGCGGGTAGAATGGGCCGCCTGAGCGCCCGCTGGCCCCGGGGCCGGCCAGCCGGCCGCTGACATCTGGAGAGCACGTTGAAGCCAAGAATCAAAGCTTCCCGCCAGGACGAGCCCGGAGCCGACGGGAACGCCGAGGTAGAGGAAATCACGCTGTCCGAGCAGGTCTACCGCCTGCTCCGGCGCGACATCATGAGCGGCGCGTTCGCGCCCGGCCAGTCGCTGCGCCTGGAATTGCTCAAGCAGCGCTACGGCAGCAGCTTTTCCCCGATCCGCGAAGCCCTGAACCGGCTGCGCAGCGAACGCATGGTGATCACCACCACCTCGCGCGGCTTTCGCATCGCGCCGCTGTCGGTCGAGGAAATGTGGGACGCCTGCGAAACCCGCATCCTGATCGATTGCGACGCGCTGCGGCGCTCGCTGGCCAATGCCGACGATGCCTGGGAAGCGCGGCTGGTCGGCGCCTACCACGCGCTGACGCTGGCCGCGCAGCGCGCCGGCGAGGCCGTGCCGCCCAGCCAGGAGCTGGAGGAATCGCTCGAAGCGCGCCACCTGGATTTCCACCACGCGCTGATCGGCGCCTGCCGCTCGCACTGGCTGCTGGACCTGTCCACGCAGCTGTACGCGCAGACCGAGCGCTATCGGCGCCCGGCGCGCGCCGGCGCCACGGCCTACGGCCCCGAGCGCAATGTCGACGACGAGCACCGCCAGTTGCTCGATGCCGCGCTGTCGCGCGACGTCGAGCGTTCGGTGGCGATGCTGGCGGCGCATTACCGCAAGACGGCGCAGTTCATCGAACACATCATTTCCCAGGACGACAGGCAGGCCATTCATGCGTGACGCGGACATCGATCTCTTTTTCCCCACCATCGCCGAGCGCGAGGTGCAATACAACGCCCGCGAGTCGGTGGCGGACTTCGACGCCTGCGTGCGCCGCTACGCCGAATCGGCCGCCGCGGTGAAGTCGCGCCGCCCCGGCCTGCTGAACCTGCGCTACGGCATGGGCCAGGACGAGCGGCTGGACCTGTTCCTGCCCGCCGCCAACCGCGGTCCGGCGCCGTTGTTCGTGTTCATCCACGGCGGCTACTGGCGCGCGCAGCGCAAGGAAGACGCGCCGGTCATGGCCGAGGCCTTCAACGCGGCCGGCGCCGCGGTGGCGGTGCCCGAATACACGCTGGCGCCCGAAGCGACGCTGCCGGAAATCGTGCGCGAGATGCGCTCGGCGCTGGCCTGGCTGTATCACAACGCGGCGGCGTACGGCGTCGATCCCGAGCGCATCTACGTCGGCGGCAGTTCGGCCGGCGGCCACCTGGCCGCGATGCTGGCCGCGCCCGCCTGGCCGGCGAGCTACGGCGTGCCGGACGACGTGGTCAAGGGTACGCTGGCGCTGAGCGGCCTGTTCGACCTGCGGCCGTTGTGCGACGTCCTGCCCAATACCTGGCTGCGGCTGACGCCGGAGCAGGCGGCGCGTCACAGTCCGATCTTCAACCTGCCCGAACGCGCCGGCCCGATGCTGCTGGCGGTCGGCGGCCTGGAGACCCAGGGTTTCAAGAACCAGACCGAAGCCTTCGAGCGCGCCTGGACCGGCGCCGGCCTGCAAGCCACGCGCATTCCGACGCCGCATTGCAATCACTTCGACCTGGTGAACGAGCTGGAGGATCCGGCCAGCGACCTGACCCGCGCCACCCTGGCGATGATGGGCCTGGCGCAAGCCTGAGCGGGTTGACGGATACGGGCGCGCCATGGCCGACCTGAAACTGCTGGAAGACCTGATCGCGCTGGCGCAGAGCGGCAGTTTCGTGCGCGCCGCCGAGGCGCGGCACGTCACGCATCCGGCCTTCGGCCGCCGCATCCGCGCCCTCGAGGCCTGGGCCGGCGCGCCGCTGGTGGAGCGCCAGCGCGTGCCGGTGACGCTGACCGCCGAGGGCGAGGCGCTGCTCAAGACCGCCACCCAGGTGGTCGAGCAGATGGGCCTGGTGCGCCATCGCATCCGCAGTTCCGGCGCGGGCGGCGAGGCGGTGCTGCGCATCGCCACCGGCCGCAGCCTGTCGCGCACCGTGGTGGGCGACTGGATCGCGCGGCTGCGCCACCGCGCGCCGAAGGTGCTGGTCGAAGGCACGCAGCTGGAGATTTCCACCGGCAAGATGGAAGACATGGCGATGCGGCTGGAGCAGGGCAAGGTCGACCTGCTGTGCTGTTACGAGCACCCCGCGCTGTCGATGCAGCTCAACCCGGTGCGCTACCGCTACATGACCCTGGGCACCGACAAGCTGGTGCCGGTCAGCCAGGCCGACGGCCGCGGCCGCGCGCGCTACGTGCTGAGCGAGGGCGGCCAGGCGGCGCCGCTGATCACCTACGCCGGCGGCCTGTCGATGGAACGCATCCTGGGCGACCGGCTCGAATCCACGCCCTACGCGCTGACGCCGTTCGTGCGCATCGATTCGCTCGATGCCGCGCATGGCGCGGCGCTCAAGGGATTGGGCGTGGCCTGGTTGCCGTGGTCGATGGTGGCGGCCGACTGCCGCCGCGGCACGCTGGTGTCACTGGGCGGACGCAGCGACGAGATCGCCTTCGAGGTGCGGCTGTACCGTTCGCGGGCGCGGCTGGCCGATCTGGCCGAGGCAGCCTGGGAAGCCACCGCCAATCGCAAGGCCTGACGCGCCGCGTCGCTGCCCGCACGGGCAGGCCAGGCGAGCTGAATTAGCACGGCAATGTGCCGATTCGGCACGTCATGCCGCCGGCCCACGCGCAGAATGTCTCCCGAAACTCGAACGAGACGGCGCCGCCGTCCGCCTCAGCACCCCAGGGAGAAATTCATGAAACTCGTTCCGCACGCCTTGCGCGGCGCGTCGGTCGCGCTCTGTGCCGCCGCCTCGTTGATCGCCTCGCCGGCCATCGCCGCCGGCTACCCCGACCACCCGGTCTCGTTGATCGTCGGCTATCCGGCCGGCGGCAGCGTCGACCTGACCGCGCGCCTGTTCGGCGAGGAGCTGGCCAAGCGCATCGGCCAGAGCGTGGTGGTCGAGAACGCCGGCGGCGCCGGCGGCACCATCGGCGCGCAGCGCGTGGCCCGCGCCACGCCCGACGGCTACACGCTGCTGCTGGGATCGACCAATGAAATGGTCGTCGCCCGCATGATCAACAACGCCGTCAAATACGACGGCGCCAAGGACTTCACCGCCCTCGGCGTGATCGCCACGCAACCGATGGTGCTGGCGGCCAGCAAGAATTCCGGCGTGAAGACCGCCGCCGAATATCTGCAGAAGCTGCGCGCCACCGCGCCGGGCAGCTTCAATTACGGTTCGTCGGGCGTCGGCACCACGCTGCACCTGGCCGGCGAGATGATCAACCAGGAAACCAATACGCGCGCCGAGCATGTCCCGTACCGGGGCGTGTCGCCGCTGGTGACCGACCTGATGAGCGGCCAGCTGGATTTCGGCATGCTGGTGCTGTCCTCGGGCCTGCCGCAAGTGCGCGCCGACAAGATCGTGGCGCTGGGCGTGACGCAACCCAAGCGCTCGCCGGTGGCGCCGGACATTCCCGCGCTGGCCGAGACCCCGGGCTTCGAGGCGGTTGACCTCAGCATCACGTTCTCGCTGTACGGTCCGGCCGGCCTGCCGGAGCCGGTGGCCGTCAAGCTGCGCGAGGCCCTGGCGGATACGCTCAAGTCGGAACAATTCCGCGCCAAGATGCTGGAAGCCGGTGGCGTGCTGGCGCAGCCGGGCCTGGATCCGGTGGCCTCGCAGGCCGCCGAGACGCGCAAGTACGGCGCGCTGGTCAAGGCGGCCAAGATCGAAGCGCAGTAATCATGGATTTCACGCTTCCCGTTCCCGACCTGGCCGCCGAGCGCCTCGGCAATACCGACACGCCAGGCGTCTGGCACTTCGACTCGGGCGTGCCCGGCCGCACGCTGATGCTGTCCGCGCTGGTGCACGGCAACGAGCTGTGCGGCGCCTGGGCTTTGAAGGACCTGCTGGCGTCAGGCCTGCGGCCGCTTCGCGGCGGGCTGACGCTGGCGTTCTGCAACCTGTCGGCCTTCGACCGTTTCGACCTGGCGCGCCATGATGCGTCGCGTTTCGTCGACGAGGACATGAACCGCGTCTGGAGCGCCGAGCGCTTGGACTCGCCCACCAGCAGCGACCGCCAGCGCGCGGCGCAATTGCGCCCGTGGGTCGAGCGCGCCGACTGGCTGCTGGACCTGCACTCGATGCACGAGCCCGGCGCGCCGCTGCTGCTGACTGGCGTCCTGCCGCGCAACATCGCCCTGGCGCGGCGCCTGAAGGCGCCGCAACATGTGATCGTGGACGCCGGCCACAAGGATGGCGTGCGCATGCGCGACTTCGCGCAGTTCGGCGATCCGGCGCGCGACACGGCCTGCGCGCTGCTGATCGAATGCGGTTTCCACGGCGACCCGGCGGCGCGCGATGTCGCGCGCGACATGGTGGCGCGCATGCTGATCGCCTCGGACGTGGTGGATGCCGCCGACCTCCCGGCCGGCTGGGTGCGGCCCGACGCCACCGCGCAGCGCGTGCTGGAAGTGACCGACGCGGTGGTGGCGCCGTCGATGGACGTGACCTTCGCGCAGCCCTGGCAAGGCCTGGAGACGCTGGAGAAGGCGGGATCGGTGATCGGCTGGGCCGACGGCCGGGCGATCGTGTCGCCCTATGACCGCTGCACGCTGGTGATGCCGTCGCTGCGCCAGCTCAAGCCGGGCGTGACGGTGGTGCGATTGGCGCGCGACTACGCGGGCTGAATGTCGTGGAGGGAGCGGCGCGGACGGCGTGACGCGGATCGTGGGCGCGGCGTGATCGCCGCGCCGGCCGCGCGGCCGCGGGCCGCGTGGCATGGCCCGCGGGCGTTGCGTCCCGGGGGCCGGTCATGCCGCCATCACTTCTGCGGCGTGTAGCGCAATTCGTCGAGCTGGTAACCCTGCGCCGTCGCGGCGGCCAGGGCGCGGTCCAGGTCTTCCTTGGGCAGTTGCGGCGAGCGCGACAGGATCCACAGGTACTTGCGGTCGGGGGTGCCGACCACCGCCCAGCGATAGTCCGGACCCAGCCCGATCACCCAGTAGTCGCCCTTGATGGGCTTGAAGAACGAGACCTCGAGCTTGGCGTTGTTGCTGCCCTCGACCACGGTGGCGGTGCCCGAGGCCGAGTCGATGTCGCCGTCCTTGGTGCGGCAGCGGTTGTTCACGCCGACGGTGCCGTCGGGGTGCAGGGTGTATTCGGCGGTGGTGTCGCCAACGCAGTTGCGCTGGAAGAACATCGGGAAGTTGGCGATCTCGTACCACATGCCGGCATAGCGCTTCAGGTCGACCGACTCCACGGTTTGCATGGGCGGCGGCGCGGCGTGGGAGATCCCCGCCGCGCTGGCGGCCAGGGCCAGCAATAATGTTGCGATGCGGCGCATGGGGAAAGTCTCCTGATCCAAAACCCTAACGATACGCCTTATTTGCGCGGGGCCTTCAGCGCGGCGTGATAGCGGGCGACGTAGGTGTCGAAATCGACGTCGTCGGACTGCTCCAGGCGCAGCTGTTCGGCGCTGGAGTCGAGCGCGCCCTGGCGGTATTCGGCCGCCACGTCCGCCGGCAGCGGCTGGGCGCGCAGGGCCTGCGCATGCTCGCGGCTCTGGCGCAGCGAAAAGTCGTGGAACGATTCGCCGCTGTCGGTCAACGCGGCCAGCAGGCGCGCGGACGGGGTGGCGTCGGGCTGGCCCAGCTTGGCGCGCTGCGCGGCCAGGCTGTCGGCGTAGGCGCTGCCGCCCAGGGCCGAGTCGTACAGGGCCGCGTAGGGCGCGATCTGGTCCAGCAGTTCCTGGCCCCACTGCGCCAGGCCGATGGCCTTGCCGTCGCGGTCCAGCTGCAGGCCGGGCTTGCGGCCTTCCTTGACCACGGTGGAGAAGTTGTCGGCGCTGCGCTGACAGTAGCCGTTGGCGGGGAAGAAGGGGCTGTCGGAGGCGGCGCAGAACAGCAGGAAGGCGTCGACGAAACGGCTGGTGTCGGCGTCGATGCCGACCGGCGATTCGGGATTGATGTCCAGGCAGCGCACTTCCACGTATTGCACCCCGCGCTCGGCCAGCGCGGTGATCGGGCGTTCGCAGCGGCCGGTGGCGCGCTTGGGGCGGATGCTCGAGTAATACTCGTTTTCGATCTGCAGCACGTTGGTGTTGAGCTGGATCCATTCGCCGTCGCGATGCGTGCCGATCTCCTGGTAATCGGGCCACGGCTGCGTGACCGCGTCGTACAGGCGGCCGAGGAAGGTATCGAGATCGTTGTAGCAGAGCTTGAGCTGCGACTGGGCCTTGTTCTGGTAGCCCAGGTCGCTCATGCGCAGGCTGGTGGCATGGGGCAGGTACAGGGTGTGCTGGCCCAGGTGCTGCAAGCCGTGCTCGCCATCGCGCAGGAAGTCGCGCGACAGCGCCGGCGCCGCGCCGAACAGGTACATCAGCAGCCAGGAATAGCGCGTGAAATTGCGGATCAGGCCGATGTAGCCGCGCGAGCGCCGATCCTGGTCGGTGCCGGGCTGGGTGTCGAGCACCGACCACAGCGCCTCGGGCAGCGAGAAGTTGTAGTGGACGCCGGCGATGCACTGCATGGTCTTGCCGTAGCGCTCGGCCAGGCCGCGGCGATAGACGTGCTTGAGCATGCCGGTGTTGGAGGTGCCGTACCAGGCGATGGGAATGTCGGCCTCGCCCGGCAGGGTGGCCGGCATGGACTGGTTCCAGATCAGCTCGTGGTCCAGCACGCTGTAGACGTGGCGGTGGGTGGCGGTCAGCTCGGCCAGCAGGGCGTCGACGTTGTCGTGCGTGCCGGTGATCAGTTCGAGCAGCGATTCCGAATAGTCGGTGGTGACGTGTGCGTTGGTCAGCGCGGAGCCAAGCCCGGCCGGGTGCGGCGTGCGGGCCAGGATGCCTTGCTCGTCGACGCGCAGGCCTTCTTTCTCGATACCCCGCAGGGTCTGGGTCAGGAGCGAGCGGTTGGCCTCTAGGCGGGCGAGGCGTTGGGCGGCGGTATCAGTCACGGAATCTTCTCGATGGGGTCTGTCGCCGGATTTTACGGGGTGCTGGCCTCCTCTGCCGAGGGAGCCAGTACTGGGGACAGGGACAATTGCGCGGCGGTGCGCGCCAGCCACTCGTCCAGGTCGGCGTAGACCGGGTCGGCGATGGGGGCGGTTTCGTTGAAAATCTCGTGCCAGGCCGTGTCGTACCAGCGCAATGTCAGCAATTCGGCGGGCGCGCGCTGGGCGAACTGGCGGCTGCCTTCGGCCGCCACGATGGAGTCGTCGCCGGCCACCATCAGCAGGGTGCGACAGGCCAGCAGATGGGCTTCCCGCAGGGAGTCGCGCCCGCCGTCGTCGACGAAACGGGCCAGCCGGCCGGTCATGCTGCGCCGCACCAGGGGGTCGGATCGGTAGGCCTTGACCACCGCCCGGTCGTGCGAGATGCGGGCTGGCGCCAGGCCGTGGGGCACCCGCAGGTCGGGCGCGTGCAGGGACATCCAGGTCAGGGTGCGACGCACCCACAGCGGCACGTTGACCACGAAGGGGGGCGAACTGAGCACCAGGGCGTCGATCGCGGCCAGCCGCTGCAGGGCGATCCGCACGGCCACCAGGGCGCCCAGGCTATGGCCCAGCAGGATCGGCGGGCGGCCGTGGGCGGCGGTCCAGTCGGCCAGGCGGGTCACGGCGTCGGTCACCAGGTCTTCCTGGTGCGCCAGGGTGGCCGGCCGGCCGCCGGAGCGGCCGTGGCCGCGGTGGTCATGGGCGCCCACGGTCCAGCCGCGGGCGGTCAGCCAGCGCGCCAGCCGGTCATAGCGCCCGGCATGCTCGCTCAGGCCATGCAGCAGGTAGATGCCGGGCGTACCGGGGCCAATGATCGGCGGGGGCACATTCGGGGCGGCGGACCACACATAATTGGCCAGGGGCGTGCCGTCGGGCGCTGGGGTCATCGAAATCGGCGACAATTTGGGGCTGTCCTCGAAATGAAAAGACCGTGGGGTCTTTACGGTAATGACGATTTCATCGCTGTTTCGTTTCATGTTCAAGAAAGCCGGCCTGATTCTTGTGATGGCCCTGCTGGTCAGCGCCTGCTCGCCCCGTTACAACTGGCGCGAAGTGGACGTGGCGGACGGCCGGGTGCGGGCGGCGTTCCCGGACCGGGTGCAGACCGAAACCCGCGCGCTGCGGCTGGATACCCATACGCTGTCGTTCACCCTGGCCACGGCCACCGTGGGCGAGGCGGTATTCGCGATCGGGTCGGCGCCGCTGCCGCCGGAGATCGCGGCGGACCCCGTGGCCCGGCAGGCGCTGGGCATGGCGCTGATGCGCTCGCTGTACGTCAACATGCAGGCGCCGCCGCCCACCGAGTGGCCACCCTATGGGCAGGACATCGACGTGCAGGGCAAGGCCATGGGCAAGCCCGGCTGGATGCGGGCGCGGGTGTGGGTGACCGACACCATGCTGATCGAGGCGGTGGCGGCGGGCACCGAAGCCAGCCTGCCCGAGGAACGGGCCCGTGAATTCCTGAGGTCGGTCGTCGTCAAGCCGTGACGGAGTACAGCAGCCCCCGCCGGATCGCCACCGCCACTGCGGCGCGGCGGCCGCGCACCTGCAGCTTGCGGCAGGCGTTGCGCAGATGGAAATTGACGGTGCTTTCGCTGATGTCCAGAATGCGGGCGGTTTCCCAGCTGGTCTTGCCGGCGGCGCTCCAGTGCAGCGAAGCCGATTCGCGCGGCGACAGCCGGACGCTGAGCGGTGCAAGCGGGGCGACGAGAATGGGGTCGGCGGACATGGCGGCGGGGACGCGGGTTCCTGGCAAAAGACAACCCATGTTCCGGCCTGCGATCGGCCGTGGACAAGCGACGATGCCCTTGCGTATCACCCTTTGAATCTCTGACGGAATAAACGGATGCTGGCCATCGCGCAGTTCTATTTGTCGGCCATCGTGCTGATGTTGCCGCTGTTGTCGTGCGTCGGCATCGGCGTCTTCTGGGGCAAGCGCGACCTGCCGTTCGGCGGCGCCTTCATCACCACCCTGGTCACGTCCGTGACCACGCCGGCGCTGGTGTTCCATACCTTCGTCACCACCCACCTGGACGACCGCGCGCTGGCCGACGTGGCGGCCGCCACGCTGCTGGCGCTGCTGCTGTGCGCGCTGGTCTGCGCCCTGCTGCTCAAGCTGGGCCGGCTGCCGGTGCGCACGCTGCTGCCGACGGCGTTCCTGCCCAATGCCGGCAACCTGGGCCTGCCGATCTCGCAACTGGCGTTCGGCGACGCCGGCCTGTCGGTGGCGGTGGCGTTCTTCGCCGTCAACTCCTTCGTCATGCACACCATCGCGGTGCGGCTGCTGCCTGGCGTCAACACCAAGGGCAGCTGGAAAAGCCCGATCCTGCTGGCCTCGGTGGTGGCCGTCGCCATGCGCATGCTGCACATCCCGGTGCCGGCCTGGCTGATCGAGACCGCCCGCATGCTGGGCGCGGTGACGGTGCCGCTGATGCTGCTGAGCCTGGGGCACGCGCTGGCGCTGATCCCGGCCAATGGCCTGCGCGATGGCGCCAAGGTGGCGGCGATGCGCCTGGTGACGGGGTTGGCCGCGGGCCTGGCGATCGTCTGGGTCCTCGACCTGGAACCGGTGCTGGCCGGGGCGCTGACGCTGCAGATGGCCATGCCCTGCGCGGTGGTCAGCTACATGTACGCCAAGCGCTACACCGAGATGGGCGACACGGCCGCCGGCGCGGTGCTGGTGTCGACGGTGGTGTTCCTGCTGCTGGCGCCGCTGATGCTCTGGTTCAGCCACGCGGGGGCGTAGTCCGCGTGCCAGCCGTCGTCCGATCCGCGGCGCATGCCGCGACTACAGCAGCCCGTCGCGGAGCTGTTCGAGGATGCGGCGCCACCAGCCACCGGGCTGCAGGGCGGCGGCATCGTGCCGTTGCCAGGCCCGCGTGAGCAGGCCCAGCGCGGCGGGACGATCGAACGCCATGGAGGCGGACGCCGCCGCGGGTTTGGTTCGTCGCGCGAATTCACCGCGGCGCAGGGCGTCGAGCCGGGCCTGCATCTCGGACTGGGTGTAGACGCGCGGACTGGAATCCTGGCGGCTGGCCTCGGCCTGGAACCGTTGCAGGGCCGCGAGGAAGTGCAGAAAGTGCTCGACCCGCGTATTGATGAACATCGGCGCGCCTTCGCCGGCGGTCACGACACGGCCGTCGGGCGCGACCGCCAGCCATAGCGCGTCGGCCCACGGTTCGCGCGCGATCACCAGCGCCGTGCCATCCGCCGATGCGTGCACGAAGGGCGGCAAGAATTCGACCAGGGCCAGGGCCGGGTCGGGCCGCACCGGAAGGCCGGGGGCGAGCAGCCAGGCGCAGGCCCGCGGATCCAGGCCCGCGCCCGCCAAGGTGTCGGCCGTCGGCCGGGTGGCGCCGCCGGCATAGAGGCCGGCCAGTGCATCCTGGTTCATGGCAGGGGCGCGCCCGCTGTCAGCGCGCGCGGTGCGCAGGGGGCGGGTTGGGAATCACGCCGCGCCCGACATGGCGCGCAACTGCGCCATCAGCGCCTCGGGAATTTCCACCCCGTGCTTGATCGCCTCGTCGCGCAGCTTGCGGCGGCGGTCGCCGGGCAGGCGCACGCCGTCGTCTTCCAGCATGGCGTCCACCAGCGTCTCGACGCGTTCGAGGTAGGCCTCATTGCCGGCCAGCGCGCCGGGGTCGATGGCCATGAAGGCCTGGCCCAGGCGCGCCGGGCCGCCTTCGTCGACGAAGAACGATTCGGTCTCGAAGCCGAAGTGGGAGCCGGTCAGGGCGCAGGCCAGCAGTTCGATGATCAGCGCCAGCATCGCGCCCTTGACGCCGCCGGCGGGCAGCATGCTGCCCGCCAGGCCGGCCTTGGGATCGGTGGTGGGCTGGCCGTCGGCATCCAGCGCCCAGCCCAGCGGGATCGGCTGGTTGTCGCGCGCGGCGATCATGAGCTTGCCGCGCGCCACCTGCGACAGCGACAGGTCGATGACGATGCGGCCGCCGCCGCGACGCGGGAACACGGCGGCGATGGGGTTGGTGCCAAATAGCGGACGCTTTCCGCCCCAGGCCGGCATGGCCGCGGGCGAGTTGCTCAGCGCCAGCGCCACCAGGCCGGCGTCGGCCAGGGCTTCCAGGTGGTAGCCGGCTTCGCCGAAATGATGGCTGTTGGCCACGCCGATGAAGGCCACGCCGTGTTCGCGGGCGCGGCGGCCGGCTTCGGCTACCGCCAGTGCGCAGGCCGGAAACGCCAGGCCCGAGCCGGCATCGATCAGCGCGGCGCCGCCGCGCTCGTGCACGATGCGCGGCACGGCGCTGCCGAGGGCGCGGCCGGCGCGCAGGTGGCCGGCGTAGAACGGCACCCGCGACAGGCCGTGGGAGCTGAGCCCCTGGCTTTCGGCGAAGACCAGCGCGCGCGCGGTGCTGTCGGCCATGGCCGGGTTGGCGCCCGCGGCGGCCAGGCTGGCCGCGGCCAGGTGTTGAAGTTCGTCCAGATAGATGTGAGCCATATCCTTCCTGTCAGCGAGGCGCGCCGCGTTTCATTGGGCGCCGCCGGTAAGCGCTATTGTCACACCGGCGGCCACCATGTCGGAAACGCGGGTGTTGGCTTCCTGCGTCAGGCCGGCGATATGTGGGGTCAGGATCAGGTTGGGGGCGCCGGCCAGGGCGCCGCCGGCGGGCAGCGGCTCCTGTTCGAATACGTCCAGCGCGGCGCCGCGCAGATGGCCCGCGCGCAGCGCCGCCGCCAGGGCGGCCTCATCGACGATGCCGCCGCGCGAGGTATTCACCAGCACCGCGCCCGCCCGCATGGCGCCGATGCGGGCGGCGTCCAGCAGGTGGCGGGTGCCGGCGGTCAGCGGCACATGCAGGGTGACGGCGTCGGCCTGGGCCAGCAGGTCGTCCAGTTCCAGCCGCGTGGCGCCGCACTCGGCCCAGGCCGGATGCGCCGCCGGCAGGGCCGCGTCGCAGGCGACGATGCGCATGCCCAGGCCGGCCGCCAGCCGCGCGGTCAACTGGCCGATGCCGCCGAATCCCACCACGCCCAGCGTGCGGCCGTGCGCCTCCAGCCCCTGCGACAACGCGGCGCGGGGCCATTGGCCGTCCGCCACGGTGGCGCTGGCGGCATAGGCGCCGCGCAGCAGCACGAGCAGGGCGCCGATGACGTACTCGGCCACCGCGCGGGCATTGGCGCCGGTGGCCGGCACCACTTGGATGCCGCGCGCGGCGCAGCCTGGCAGGTCGATGTTGTCCAGCCCGACGCCCAGCCGGCCGACCGCCCGCAGCCGCGGCGCGGCCGCCAGCAGGGCGGCGTCGACCTGGCTGCGGTTGCGCACGATGAGGGCGTCGGCCTGGCCGGCGGCGCGCAGCAGGTCGTCGCGCTGTTCGACCAGGTCGGGGGCGTAGCGCACGTCGAAACGTTGCCGCAGGGCGTCGACCGCCGGGGCGTCCATGAACTCCGAGATAAGCACGTGCATGGGGTCTCCGGCTTCAGGCGATCTGGATGTTGGCGTCGCGGATGATCTTGGCCCAGCGATCGACCTCGGACCGCAGGTAGCCGCCGAATTCCGCCGGCCCGCGCGGCTGCGGCACGAAGCCCAGCTGCAGCAGCGCCTGCTGCATGGCCGGCTGCGACACCTGCTTGACGATGGCGTCGCCGATGCGCTGCACCAGTTCCGGCGGCGTGCTGGCGGGCGCCATCACGCCGGTGAAGTTCTCCACGATCAGGTCGGGCAGGCCGGCCTGCGCCACCGTGGGCACGTCGGGCAGGTCGGCGCTGCGCTCGCGGGTGGTGATGGCCAGCGCCCGCAGCGAGCCGTTCTTCACGTGCGACAGCGACTCGGGGTAGTTCGAGAACACCACGTCCAGGTGGCCACCGATGAGATCGGTCAGCGAGGGCGCGCCGCCCTTGTAGGGCACGTGCATCAGCGGCGCGCCGGTCAGCTTCTGGTAAAGCGCCAGCGTCAGGTGCGGCGGCGTGCCGTTGCCGCTGGAGCCGGCCGCCAGCGGCCTGGCGGCGGCCGCGCGGGCCAGGTCGTCCATGGTCTTGATGGGGCTCTTGGCGTTGACCACCACCATGATGGGCGAGGACGCCAGCCCCGCCACCGGCGTCAGGTCGCGGGTCAGGTCGTAGCCGGCCTTGCCGGCGAACAGCGTGGCGTTGGCCGCGTGCGAGAGCGTGATGGCCAGCCAGGTGTAGCCGTCGGGCGCGGCATGCGACACGTGGGCCGCGCCGATGTTGGCGCTGCCGCCGGGGCGGTTCTCGACCACGATGTTCCAGCGTTCGGCGTCGCTCAGCGCCTTGCCGACCTGGCGCGCGGCCACGTCGGTCAGGCCGCCGGGCGGGAAGGGCACGACGTAGTTGATCGGCCGTTCCGGCCAGACGCGCTTCTGCGCCAGGGCCTGTTGCCAGGGGGCCAGGGCACAGAGGCCGGCGGCGCCCAGCGCGCCGAGCACGCGCCGGCGCTGCGCGTCGTCGATTTGGGGATGTTGCTCGCGATTCATCTGTCTTCCTCCTTGGGGGTGGCGCCCGGGTAGGAATGCTTACGCCTGTGCTGCCGTGGCGGCTTGCGCCCGGGTCTGCATGCTTTTGTGCGTGTGTGCTGCGAGGAACTGCGCGGGGCGGCCGGCGCGCGCGGCGCGCCGGCCGGGCGCCGTCAGGCGCTTTCGAAGATGCGGGTCAGGACGAACTCGCGGTGGCCCAGGGCCTCGGCCGCGGTCCAGCGGCCGTTGGCGGTGGCGAGCATGCATTCGAGCAGCTTGTCGCCGGCCTGGTTCAGGTCGATCTCGCGTTGCAGCAGGGCGCTGGTGTCGACGTCGATGTGTTCCGACATGGTCCGCACGGTGCGCGGGTTGGCGCAGATCTTGATGACCGGCAGGATCGGGTTGCCGATGACGTTGCCCTGGCCGGTGGGGAAGAAGTGCACCGCGTAGCCGGAGGCCGCGCACAGCGTCACCATCTCGGCCGCGGCCGAGGACGAGTCCATGAACCACAGGCCCGGCCCGTCGGGGATCTCGGCCTTGTCGATGACGCCGTCGACGCGGCACTGCTTGCCGATCTTCTGGATGTTGCCCAGCGCCTTTTCCTCGATGGTGGTCAGGCCGCCGGCGATGTTGCCCTTGGTCGGCTGCGATTCGGACAGGTCGCTGGTCTTCCAGCGGTCGATCATGGCCTGGTAGCGGTCGAACATGAACATGAAACGCTCGCGCACGGCGTCGTTGGCGCAGCGCTCGGCCACGATGTGTTCGCCGCCGGTCAGTTCCGAGGTCTCGCCGAACACCAGGGTCGAGCCCAGCGCGTAGAGCTTGTCGAAGGCGTTGCCCACGGTCGGGTTGGCGCCACAGCCCGAGGTGGTGTCGGACTCGCCGCACTTGGTCGAGACCCACAGGTCCGAGATCGGACACGTGCTGCGGGTGAGCGCGGTGGCGTAGTGCACGAATTCCTTGGCGCAGCGCGAGGCCCGCATGATGGTGTCGTGGTCGCCGTGCAGCTCGATGCTGAAGCCCATGACCGGCTTGCCGGTGGCGGCGATGCCGTCGACCACGCGCTTGGTCCAGCCTTCCTCGATGCCGATCACCACCACCGCGGCGACGTTGGGATTGCAGCCGGTGCCGATGAGGGTGCGGAAGTGCAGCTCCAGGTCTTCGCCGAATTGCAGGCGGCCGTAGGGGTGGGGCAGGGCCAGCGTGCCCTTGATGTTGTTGGCGACGGCCTCGGCCGCGGCGTTGGAGATGTCGTCCACGGGCAGGACGATGACGTGGTTGCGCACGCCGACCCGGCCGTTGTCGCGGCGGTAGCCCTGGAAGGTGGTCTGAGCATTGATGACGGACATGATGGTTTCCTGTGTGGGCGAGGGGACGCGACTTACCAGCGCTTGGTCTTGATGTTGTGCACGTGGGCGTGCTGGCCGGCCTGGATCGGCGCGACCACGCGGCCGATGTCCACGCCGTACTTGAAGACCGTGTCGCCCACGGCCATGTCCTTGATCGCGACCTTGTGGCCGATGGGGATGTCCTGCGAAGCCCGCACGTGGACGATCTTGTCCTCGTCCATGATCCAGGCATTGAGTTCCGTTCCGGCGGTCAGGCCCTCCACCACGGCGACCGCCACCGTGTCCTTGGCATCGTGCAATACGGCGTGAATCATCGTCTTTCTCTCCAGGGTGAGCGTGCGGCGGAGTGCCGCGGGCGCTTCGGATTACAACGTCCGGCAAATCTTAGGGCGGGCTTTTTCGCATGTCAACTAAATCATATATATGAATTGTATGACTTGAGCCGAGGCGGTCCGCGCCGCTACACTGGAGTCCCTGATTTATTGCGATGCACCCATGAACACCAGCCTGTCATCGACTGTGCCTTTGGGCAGTCCCTTGTACGAGCAGGTCAAGCAGGCCGTGCTTGCCGCGCTGGCGCAAGGCGAATGGAAGCAGGGCGAGGCGATTCCCCCGGAAAAGAACCTGGCCGAACGGTTCGGCGTGTCGATCGGCACGTTGCGCAAGGCCATCGACGAACTGGCCGCCGAGAACATCCTGGTGCGCCACCAGGGCCGCGGCACCTACGTCGCGGTGCACACCCGCAACCACCATTTCTTCAAGTTCTTCCGCATCCTGCGCCAGGACGGCCACAAGTCGTATCCAGCCACCGAGCTGCTGCGCTTTCGCCGCGTCAAGGCGTCGGCCGAGGCGCGCGACAAGCTGGGGCTGCCCGCAGGCGCCTACGTGTTCGAGTTCCTCAACATGCTGTCGCTGAACGGCGACGTGGTCATGGTCGACGACATCTGCCTGCCGGAGTCGCGCTTTCCGGGCATGACCGAGGCGCACCTGCGCGAACGCGCCAGCACGCTGTACGCGCTGTACCAGGACGTGTTCGGCGTCAACGTCATCGCCACCGATGAACGCCTGCGCACCTGCCTGGCCGACCGTTCCCATGCGCGCTGGCTCGGCGTGGCCGAGGGCGGGCCGCTGCTGGAGATCCGCCGCCTGGCGTATTCGTACAACCGCCAGCCGGTGGAATGGCGCATCTCGCGCGTCAACACCGAACGCTACGAATACCTGGGCCACGAGCCCTGGGAGGCGGGCGCCTGAGGCCCGCCCGGACGCTTGCGCCGGGCGACGGCCACGCCGGGGGCGCTTGCCGTCCCGGCCGCAAGCAGTGCTAGAATTCCTGCCGCAGTACCCAATTTTCGGCGCCGATTTGCCTGATCCGCTTGCGGGCGCCTTCCAATAAATCCAGCTAAAGAGGTCCGTATGACCACTCCTGCCCAACATTTGGCCGGTGATTCGGCCAGCGCCGCGCTCGCGACCCTGCCCGCCGCCGCCATCACTCAGTCCGACGCCGCTGATCCCGGTTCCGTCGGGCTGGTCGCTCCCGTCTTCCTGCGTTTCGACGAGCCGCTGGCCTTGCTCAGCGGCCAGTCGCTGGCTTCGTACGAGCTGGCGGTCGAGACCTATGGCACGCTCAACGCCGCGCGCAGCAATGCCGTGCTCATCTGCCACGCCCTGAACGCCTCGCATCACGTGGCCGGCCAGGCGGCGGACAGCCCCAGCGATGTCGGCTGGTGGGACAACATGGTGGGCCCCGGCAAGCCGGTGGACACCAACGTGTTCTTCGTCATCGGTGTCAACAACCTGGGCTCGTGCTTCGGCTCGACCGGGCCGGCCAGCATCAATCCCGAGACCGGCAAGCCCTGGGGCGCCGCGTTCCCGGTGCTGACGGTGGAAGACTGGGTGCAGGCGCAGGCCCGGGTCGCGGACCACTTCGGCATCGAGCGCTTCGCCGCGGTGATGGGCGGCTCGCTGGGCGGCATGCAGGCCCTGAGCTGGGCCATCACGCTGCCCGAGCGCGTGGCCAATTGCGTGGTCATCGCCAGCACGCCGCGCCTGTCGGCGCAGAACATCGGCTTCAACGAGGTGGCACGCCGCGCCATCATCACCGATCCGGATTTCCACGGCGGCGACTACTACGCGCAGGAAACCGTGCCGCGCCGCGGCCTGTCGGTGGCGCGCATGATCGGCCACATCACCTATCTGTCCGACGATGACATGGCCGAGAAATTCGGCCGCGCCCAGCGCGCGCCGGCGGCCGATGGCGCATACCACTACGGCTATGACGTCGAGTTCGAGGTCGAGTCGTACCTGCGTTACCAGGGCGAGAAATTCACCCGCTATTTCGACGCCAACACCTATCTGCTGATCACCCGCGCGCTGGATTATTTCGATCCGGCCCGCAAGACGGGCGGCGATCTGGCGCGCGCGCTGGCGCCGGCCAAGGCCGATTTCCTGCTGGTGTCGTTCACCACCGACTGGCGCTTCCCGCCGGAGCGCTCGCGCGAGATCGTGCGCGCCCTGCTCAAGAACGCCAGCCCGGTCACCTACGCCGAGATCGACGCGCCGCACGGGCACGACGCCTTCCTGCTGGAAGACGCGCGCTACCATGCCGTGGTGCGCGGCTATTACGAGCGCATCGCCCGCGAGCTGGCGTTGACCGGCGCCACCCAGACCGAAGGACGCTCCGCATGACTCCTGTGACTCCCCGTCCGGCCCTCGTTGCGCTGCGGCCCGACCTGGCGCGCATCGCCAGCTGGATCGAGCCCGGCAGCCGCGTGCTGGACCTGGGTTGCGGCGACGGCGCGCTGCTGGCGCACCTGCGCGACCACCGCCAGGTGCGCGGCGCGGGCGTCGAGCTGGACGACACCTGCGTCATCGCCTGCGTGCGGCGCGGCGTCGAGGTGATCCAGCAGAACCTGGAAGACGGCCTGGCGCTGTTCGACGACAAGCAGTTCGACACCGTGGTGCTGTCGCAGACGCTGCAGTCGATGCACCGCACCGAGCACATCCTGCGTGAAATGGCGCGGGTGGCGCGCCACGGCGTGGTGTCGTTTCCCAACTTCGGCTACTGGCCGCATGGCTGGGCCATCCTGCGCGGGCGCATGCCGGTGACGGGCCAGATGCCCTACCAGTGGTACAACACGCCCAACATCCACCTGTGCACGCTGCGCGACTTCGAGCAGCTGGCGGGCGAGCTGGGCCTGCGCATCCTGGAGCGCGCCACCTTCAACGAAGGGCGCGAGATCAAGACCTTCCCGAGCTGGCGCAGCACCCTGGCGGTGTACCGCTTCGCCTCGCCCTGACATTCTGCAACGCGGGCTGACGGCCCGGGCGGCAGCGCCTAAAATGCCGCAAGCCCGCCGCGCATGACCATGCGCGGCGCCGGCTCGTTCCAGGAGACCGTCATTACCGCTGTATCCAACGTCTACACCAGTCCCCGCGTCGCGCCCCTGCTGGTCCTGGGATTCGCGAGCGGATTGCCGCTGGCCCTGACCAGCGGCACCCTGCAGGCCTGGGCCACCGTGGCCGGCGTGCCGTTGCAGCAGATCGGTTTCCTGACCCTGGTGGGCACGGCCTACACGCTCAAGTTCCTGTGGGCGCCGCTGGTGGACCGCTATGCGCCGCCGCTGCTGGGCCGGCGCCGGGGCTGGATGCTGGTGACACAGGTGCTGCTGGGACTGGCGATCATGGTCATGGGCACGCTGTCGCCGTCCTCGGCGCTGCAGACGCTGGCCCTGCTGGCGGTGCTGGTGGCCTTCCTGTCCGCGACCCAGGACATCGCTTTCGACGCCTATTGCACCGACGTGCTGCGCAAGGAAGAGCGCGGCGCGGGCGCGGCTATCAAGGTCATGGGCTACCGGGTGGCGATGATCGTGTCGGGCGGCCTGGCGCTGATCCTGGCCGACCAGTGGATCGGCTGGGGCAATACCTATGTGGTGATGGGCGGCCTGATGCTGCTGTGCGCGCTGGCGACGCTGTGGGCGCCCGAGCCGGAGTACGTGGCCATGCCGCCGCGCAGCCTGGGCGAGGCCGTGTCGGCGCCCCTGCAGGAGTTCTTCACCCGGCGCGGCGCGGTGGCCGTGCTGCTGCTGATCGTGCTGTACAAGCTGGGCGACGCCTTTGCCGGCGCGCTCTCGACTACCTTCCTGATCCGCGGCGCGGGCTACACGCCCACCGAAGTCGGCGCGGTCAACAAGGTCATGGGCATGGCCGCGACCGTGGTCGGCGCGCTCGCCGGCGGACTCATCATGTCGCGCTGGACGCTGTACCGGTCGCTGATGGTGTTCGGCCTGCTGCAGGCGGTGTCCAACCTGGGCTACTGGCTGATCGCCGTCAGCCCCAAGAGCATCTGGCTGATGGGCGCGGCGGTGGGGCTGGAAAACCTGTGCGGCGGCCTGGGCACGGCGGCCTTCGTCGGGCTCTTGATGGCCCTGTGCCGCCAGCGCTTCTCGGCCACGCAGTTCGCGCTGTTGTCCGCCTTGTCGGCCGTGGGCCGGACCTATCTGGCCGGGCCCTTGACGCCGCCATTGGTCGAACACCTGGGCTGGCCCGGGTTCTTCCTGGTGACGGTGGTCATCGCGCTGCCGGGCCTGTTGCTGCTGTATCTGCTGCGCGGCCGCATCGAGGCCATGATGCAGGACGGCGACGCCTGACGCCAGGCCCGTGCGGGTCCGGCGCCAGGGCGGCGCGTTAAGCCTCGTCGGTCAGGCGCACGATCAGTACGTCGCTGGGCAGCGCTTCCAGCAGGCGCTCGGCGACGCTGCCGATGGCGGTGCGCAGCAGGCCGGTGCGGCCGTGGGTGCCGGTGACGACCAGGTCGGAACGGTGGTTGAACGAGTATTCCGACAGCACCGTTTCCGGCTGGCCGCATTCCAGCACCACCTTGGGCGGCGTCACGTCGGCCAGTTCCGGCGTCTCGGCGATGAATTCGCGCGAACTCTGCTCGGCCGCATGATAGAAGCTGCGGGTCACGGCGTCGTCCGGCACGTTCTTGCCCTGGAACGGCACGTCGTAGGCATGGAACAGCGTCAGGTCGGCGTTGGGCACCAGCTGCAGCGCGGCGCGCAGCGCCTGGCGCGAGCCGGCCGAGAAGTCGGTGGCCACCAGCACGTCGCGATACGGCTTGCGCGGCCGGTTCTTGACCACCAGCACCGGTTGGCGCGCCTGCCGCGCCAGCTTCTCGACCGTGGTGCCGAGCAGCAGCCGGCCCAGGGTCTCGTCGCGGGCGATGCCGGCGATGATCAGCGAGCAGCCGAAGCTGTCGGCGGTTTCCATGATGCGCACCAGCGGATCGCCCGTGACCACCACGACTTCGGTGGCGATGCCGGCGTTGGCCAGGTCTTCGGCCAGTTCGCGCTCGGCCACCGACTTGTGGTCCGCGGCCAGCCGGCGCCAGACCGGGGTGGTCAGGCGCGCCGACACGCCGTGGTTTTCCATGACGTGCAGCACGACCAGCTTGGTATCGAGTTCCTTGGCCAGTTGCAGCGCGCGATCCAGGGCGCGATCGCCCCGCGCGCTGAGGTCCGTGGCCAGAAGGATGGGGCCAGGTTGTTGCGACATACGTTTCTCCCGAGATGGGGCCGGGCCGGTGACTCCCGCTAGCCCGCCGTCCGGCCGATATCGCCCTTACGGGCACACCCCCATTGTCCCGCCAGGGCGCGGACCGGGGCTTGACCGATGTCAACGCGCTTCCAGCGTAAGGGAAGCGCGGCCGCCCGGCAACGCGCCGGGCGCCGCCCGCGTCAATACAATGGGGCCTGCCGCCGGCCGTTCCCCGCGACCGTTCCCCGATTTCCGGGCGGCCTTCGCCCCTTTTTCCGCCCGCGCCATGTTTTACGATCTTTCGCCCGCCCTGCTGCACACGCTCTACCTGGTCGCCATCGTGGCCGAAGCCATGACCGCCGCGCTGTCTGCCGGTCGGCGCGACATGGACTGGATGGGGGTGTGCATCATCGCCTGCGTCACCGCGCTGGGCGGCGGCTCGCTGCGCGACGTGCTGCTGGGGCACTATCCGCTGACCTGGGTGGTGCACCCCGAGTACCTGTGGATGACGGCGGGCGCGGCCCTGCTGACCGCGCTGATCGCCCCGGTGATGCGGCGCCTGCGCAGCGTGTTCCTGCTGGCCGACGCCCTGGGCCTGGTGGCGTTCACGGTCATCGGCTGCCAGGTGGCGCAGCTGATGCAATTGCCGATCACGGTGGTGCTGATCAGCGGCATGATCACCGGCTGCGCCGGCGGTGTGCTGCGCGACGTGCTCTGCAACGAGGTGCCGCTGCTGTTCCGCAAGGAGCTGTACGCCAGCGTGTCGGTGGTGACCGGGGCGCTCTACCTGGGCGTGCAGGCCCTGGGGCTGCCGGCCAACGCCGCCGTGCCGATCGCGCTGGCGGTCGGGCTGGCGCTGCGCCTGCTGGCCCTGCGCTTCAACTGGCAGATGCCGAAGTTCGTGTACCGCGACGATTGGCACTGAGGCCCCCTCGCAGCCCGCATTCCTGCAACAATTTTCCTATTTGTGTTTCAATAAATTTCTAGTATCTTGTCGCTGTCGCAATACTTTGCATCACGCAGTACAAGGGGAGCCGATTGGACGTCAAAGCGCCCGCCACGATTCCGTATTTCCTTCAGGAACAGATTCGTGAATTGATAGTGGATGGCACTATCAGGCCCGGGCAGCCATTGCGGGAACAGGAACTGGAGCAGCGTTTCGGCACCAGCCGCAGTCCCATCCGGGAAGCGCTGCGTCTGCTGGAACTGAGCGGCCTGGTGACGCACGTCCAACGCAAAGGCTTCCGGGTCACCCTGTACACCGAGACCCAGATCCGCCACCTGTACAAGTTGCGCGCGGAACTGGAAGCCTATTGCATCCGCCAGGTCGCCGAGATCGACGACATCTCGCCGCTGGTGGCCGAACTGCGCAGCTATGACGAGGCGATTGCCGCGGCCATCGCCAAGCGCGACGTGCGCGCCTATATCTCGGCGCTGCGCGAGTTCTACCTGGCCGGCGCCCGTTTCACCGGCAATTCGCCGCTGGCGGACGTGCTGACCAAGCTGTACGAGCAGGTCGAGCCGCTGCGCTACCTGCTGGCCAGGCAGACCATGGCCTCGAACAACCTGCAGGCCTATACCCAGGGCATCACGCAGGCGCTGGACCAGCGCGATTTCGACCGCGCCGCCGAGCTGACGCGCAATTACGTGATCGACGTGCTGCCGGGCATCCTGCGGGCTTACCACGAGGCGTCGCTGCAGGACGCCGAAGAGTCCGCGCCGCGCTACGGGCGCGCATAAGCCGGCGACCGTCAGGCGTGCGCGGACGGCGTGCGCACGGCGATGCCGGCGCGTTCCAGCGCCTCGCGGATGGCGCGGGCGAACACCAGCGCATTGGGCTGGTCGCCGTGGATACAGAGCGTGTCGGCCTGCACCGGCACGTCCTTGCCGTCGACCGAGCGCACCTTGCCTTCCTGGACCATGCGCACGACCTGCGCCACCGCCTGGTCGACGTCCTCGATCATGGCGCCGGCGCGGGTGCGCGGCGTGAGCGAGCCGTCGTCCTGGTAGGAGCGGTCGGCGAAGACCTCGTTGGCCGCGGCCAGCCCGATGGCGCGCGCGGCGTCGACCAGCTTGCTGCCCGCCAGCCCGTACAGCACCAGCGAGGCGTCCACGTCCTTGACCGCCTGGCAGATGGCGCGCGCCAGGTTCTCGTCCTTGGCGGCCATGTTGTAGAGCGCGCCATGCGCCTTGACGTGATGCAGCCGCGCGCCTTGCGAGGCGGCCACGCCGGCCAGCGCGCCGATCTGGTAGACCGTGATGTCGTAGGCCTCGTCCGGCGTGATCGGAATCGCGCGGCGGCCGAAGCCCACCAGGTCCTGCAGGCTGGGATGCGCGCCCAGCGCCACGCCCTGCTTGAGGGCGGCGGCCACGGTCTTGCGCATGGTGGCGGGGTCGCCGCCGTGAAAACCGCAGGCGATGTTGGCCGAGCTGACGAAGGCCAGCACGGCGGCGTCGTTGCCCATGCTCCAGGCGCCGTAGCTTTCGCCCATGTCGCAGTTCAGGTCGATGCTTGTGCTCATGATGGGGTTCCTGTCTGGGCCAGCAGCGCGCGCAGCGGCGCCAGCGCGTCCAGCAATTGGGTGAAGGCGCGTTCGCGTTCGCCGTCCAGGCGTTGCGCCTCGTCGAGTTCGATCAGGGAAAAACGCAGCGTGCGCCCCGGCGCGTATTGCGCCAGCAGGGGCAGGTCGACGGTGGCGATCTGCGCGATCTTGGGATAGCCGCCGGTGGTCTGCCGGTCGGCCATGAGAATGATGGCCTCGCCGCCCGACGGCACCTGCACGGTGCCGAAGCAGGCCGCCTCGGACAGCATCTGGCGCGGCTGGCTCATGGACAGCGCCGGCCCCTGCAGGCGGTAGCCCATGCGGTCGGACTGCGGGCTGATGCGGAATTCCGAGCCGCCGAAGGCATGGCGGGTGGCTTCGGAGAATTCCTGCCACTGCATGCCCGGCAGGAAGCGGATGGTGTCGCGTTGCTTGTTGCCGAGCGCGCCAGGCAGGTAGATGCGCAGGTCCCACAGGGCCTTTTGCAAGGCGTCGAGGTCGCGGCCGTCGAGCGTTTGGCGCAGGCCGACCTGGTCACCCTTGGCCAGCGCGCGGCCCTCGAAGCCGCCGAAGCCGCTGCGCAGGTAAGTGGTTTCGCTGCCCATCACCGGCGTCAGCGCGAAGCCGCCGTGCACCGCCAGGTAGGCGCGCACGCCGTTGGCGGGGCGCGCGCCGAACGCCAGCGTGTCGCCGGCGCGGGCGATCAGGGGGCGGTGCGGCGGGATCTCCTGGCCATTGAGCGTGGCGCCCAGGTCGGCGCCCGCCAGCGCGAAGCAGGCCGGCGCATCGAAGCGCAGCGTGGGGCCGGTCAGGGTCATCTCGAGCGTGGCGGGGTCGCCGCTGTTGCCGGCGAGCGCGTTGGCCAGGCGGTGGGCGCGTTCGTCCATGGCGCCGGCGGCCGGGATGCCCTGGTGCTGGTAGCCTTCGCGGCCGCGGTTCTGGAAGCTGGACAGCATGCCCGGCTTGATGACGGCAACGCTCACGGCCGGGCCTCCCGCAGGCGCTCGAATTCGTCGGGGGTGATCGGCACGAAGCGGACCGAATCGCCCGGCTGCAGGTACGCGGCGGGTTCGCGCGCGGGGTCGAACATGACCAGCGGCGTGGCGCCGATGATGTGCCAGCCGCCGGGCAGGCGGTTGGGGTAGATCACGGTCTGGCGGTTGGCGATGGCCACCGCGCCGGGCGGCACGGCGGTGCGCGGCGAGGCGCGCCGCGGCAGGTTCAGTTTTTCGTCGTGCACGCCCAGGTAGGCGTGGCCGGGAGCGAAGCCCAGCATGAACACCATGCTGCGCGGGCCGCTGTGCAGCGCGATGACTTCGTCGGGCGTGAGGCCGGCGACCTTGGCGACATCCTGCAGGTCGGGGCCGTGTTCGCCGCCGTAGCAGACGGGCACGTCGACCTCGCGGCCGGCGGCGTTGTCGGCCGCGATGCCGTCGGCCAGCAGCGCTTCGATGCGCTCGGCCAGGTCGGCATAGGTGGGGCCGTTGCCCAGGCCATCGGGCCGGTAATGCACCGCCACCGCCACGAACGATGGCACCACGTCGGTCACGCCCGGCAGGCCGGCGTCGCGCAGCTTGCGCGCCGCCGCCAGACAGGTGCGGCCGATCGTGGCGTCGATCTGGTCGCCGAAAGCGACGATCAGGCAGCGGTCACCCTGGGGCTGGATGCGCCAGGAGGTTTCGGCCGGAGAAGATATGTCTGATATAGCGTTCAACGGCACGAAACCTGTAGAGACGGATTACTTGGCGAACAACGAATCCATGTTCTTGAACGCCTTGAATTCCAGCGCGTTGCCCGACGGATCCAGGAAGAACATGGTGGCCTGTTCGCCGACTTCGCCCTTGAAGCGGATGTAGGGCTCGATGACGAACTCGGTGCCGGCATCGGTCAGGCGCTTGGCCATGGCTTCCCATTGTTCCATGGAAAGCACCGCGCCGAAATGGCGCACGGGCACATTATGCGAATCGACCGCGCTGGTGGCCTTGTGGCCGCACTCGCTGGGGGCCAGGTGGGCGACGATCTGGTGGCCGTAGAAGTTGAAGTCGATCCAGTCGGGCGAGCTGCGGCCCTCCGGACAGCCCAGCTTTTCGCCGTAGAAGGCGCGGGCTTCGGCCAGGTCGCGGACCGGGAAGGCCAGGTGGAACGGCGGCAGGTTGGTTTGAGCGGTCATGAAAAGCTCCGGATAAGGCGGAAAAGGTAATTCAGAATGCGGACCGTCACCATCGGGTCGTGTCCTGAGTTGCTAGTTTATGAATTGTTTTTTTGATTGAAAAACGATATTTTTTGTGTCTTAGCATCGAAAATATTGATTGTGATCAAAGAATTCAAGACCTTCATCGCCGTGGCGCGCGACGGCACCTTCACCGGGGCGGGGGCCCAGCTGGGCCTGACCCAGTCGGCCGTCAGCGCCCAGATCAAGCGCCTGGAGGACTACCTGGGCGTGGCGCTGTTCGACCGCAGCGCGCGCGCGGCGGTGCTGAACGACCATGGCCGCGAGATGCTGCCGCAGGCCGAGGAACTGGTGGCCATGGCCGAGCGCATGGCGTCCTCGGGCGGCGCCGGGCACGTCAGCGGGTCGCTGCGCATCGGCGCCATCGCCTCGGTGCAGCAGGACCTGCTGGTGCGCGCATTGGGCGAGTTCCGCGCCGGCTATCCCGATGTGCGGGTGCGGATCGTGCCGGGGGTGTCGCTGTCGCTGCTGGGGCAGGTCGACGCGGGCGAGGTCGACATGGCGCTGCTGATCCGGCCGCCGTTCACGCTGCCGCCCGAACTGGGCTGGCAGCCGCTGCTGCGCGAGGAAGTGGTGCTGGCGATGCCGGCGGCGATGGCGCCGGCGCCGTGGCGCGAGGTGCTGGCCGCGCAGCCATTCATCCGCTACGACCGCGCCTCCTTCGGCGGGCGCGTGGTGGACCTGTTCCTGAAGAAGCAGCGCATCACGGTGCACGAGGCGGTGGAGCTCGACGAGATCGAGGCCATCGCCAACATGGTGCGCCACGGGCTGGGCGTGGCGCTGCTGCCGCGCTTGCGCGGGCTCGACCTGGACGGGCTGCGGCTGGTGTCGCTGGGCGAAGCGGCGTTCCACCGCGAGATCGGCATCATCGGCCGCCTGCCGTTCGACGCCGGCAGCGTCGGCGGCAAGATGGCCGAGTGCCTGGCGCGGGCGGCGGGCACCACGCTGGCGCCCTGAGCCTGGCTGGATCCGGCTTTCTGTCGGAAAATCCCGGGAGCGCCGGCCCGCCGGCCCGAGACCGACTCCCAACGCAGGACGCCCACGCATGACCCCATTGGAAAAACAGCTGGAATTCCTCCGCGAAATCGACCGGCTCAAGACCGTCGTGCGGCAATCGCCGCTGCTGGACCGCAGCCGCAAGGAGAATTCCGCCGAGCATTCCTGGCACCTGGCGCTGTACGCGCTGGTGCTGAGCGAATACGCCAGCGGAGCGGTCGATACCCAGCGGGTCATGCGCATGCTGCTGCTGCACGACGTGGTCGAGATCGACGTCGGCGACTTCCCGATCCATGGCGGCTCGTCGGCCGCCTGGCAGGCCGAGCAGGAGGACAGGGCAGCCGAACGGCTGTTCGGCCTGCTGCCGCAGGGCGATGAGTTCCTGGCGCTGTGGCGCGAATTCGAGCAGGCCGAAAGCGACGATGCACGCTTCGCCAAGGCGCTCGATCGCTTCCAGCCGCTGCTGATCAACGTGTTCACGGGCGGCGGCACCTGGACCGAGAACGGCGTGTCGCACGAGCAGGTGCTGGCCCGCTACGGCCCGGTCATCCAGCGCGGCGCGCCGCGCTTGTGGGAGGTCTGTGAACGATGGGTGGCGGCGCATTTCGCGGGACGCCCGCCGGCCACCCCGGGCGCGCAAGGTTGAACCGGGCAACAACGGCCCCGGGGCGCGACCGCTAGGGCCTGGCGCGCCGGCGCCAGAGATAGAGGCCGCTGCCCAGGATCACGATCATGACCAGGTCGAGCGCCGCCCAGATCAGCTTGAGCGGCAGGCCGGCGGTGTCGCCATAGTGCAGCGGCCGCGAGAACTGCAGCGCGCGCAGGTACCAGGGCATGTCCAGGACCGCGGTCAGCTTGCCCGTGGGGGCATCGACCAGGACGGCGTCGAACAGGTGCGCGCCGAGCGCGGTGTCGCCTTTGGCCCACAGCAGATAGTGGCGGGGCAGGCCCAGGCCCGCGTCGGGAAAGCGCAGCGATTCGACCTGCCTGCCCGGCACGGCGGCCCGCGCGGTGGCGTAGGCCTGTTGCACCGGGACCCACGGCGCCACGTCGGCCGGGGAGGGCTCGCGGCCGGTCGATAGCGCGGCCTGGACATCGGTCGACAGCCAATGACGGAAGAAGGGAACCGCGAGCTCGTGGAGCGCGCCGGTCAGGCCCATCATCAGCGCCCAGGTCACGGTGACGATGCCCAGCAGGTTGTGCAGGTCCAGCCATTTCAGGCGGCGCGCGCGGTGGCCGCGGACGGTGCCGAAGGGCAGCTTTTTCATGTACGGGTGATACAGCACGACCCCGGATACCACCGCCAGCGCGAACAGCAGGGCCATGGCGCCCAGGAACAACTGGCCGGGCAGGCCGCCGTAGAGATCGATGTGCAGGCGCGTCATGAGCGTCACGATGCGCCTGCCCAGCCCTTCGTCCGAGTCGGCGATGGCGGCCCGCGGGGCGCCGTCGCGCGCATCGAACTCCAGGCGCAGCGACGGCGTCCCGGGGGCGGCCTGTGGCCCGGGGGCCAGCCCGAGCGTGACGCGGGGCGGATCGCGCAAGACTTCCACGTCGACGATCCGGTGCTCGCCGTGGCGCGCCCGCGCCGCATCGATGATGGCGTCGAGCGATGGCGCCGGCGTGGCCGGCGCGAGCGTCGGCCAGGGCGGCGAGGGGTCGAGCCAGGCCACGATCTCCTCGTCGAAGATCAACGGCAGGCCCGAGACGCAGACCACCAGCAGGAACAGCGTACAGACCAGGCTGGACCATTTGTGGAGCCAGTACCAGGTCTTGCCGCGCCCCGCCGGCGCGCGCCGCGATGGGGACGCCGGCTGCCGCGCGCCCGGCGCGGCGCCGGCTTGCGGCCGCACTAGAATTCCGCGGTCACGGACAGCAGCAGGGTGCGCGGCGCGGCAACCGTCAGCCCTTCGCGCGCGGCGGATTGCCAGTAGTGCTTGTCGAACACGTTTTCCACCGTCGCCCGCAACGTCACCGGCGTGCGGTTGATGTTCATGGCGTAGCGCGCGCCCACGTCGAAACGGGTCCAGCCGGGCAGTTGCTGGGTATTGGCCGCGTCCACGTACTGGGTGCTGGTGCGCAGCATGCGTGCGGTCAGGGTCAGGCCCTGCACGAACGGCGTGTCCCATTCCGCCGCCGCGTTGAACTGCCAGCGCGGCACCGCCGGGGCGGTGCGGCCATCGTTCAGGCCGCCTTCGGTCTTGGTCAGCACGCCATTGGTGTACGCCACGCCGCCCAGCAGGCGCACGCGCGGCATCAGTTCTCCCTGCAGCAGGAATTCGACGCCGCGGTTGCGCTGCCGGCCGTCGGCCAGGTAGCGCAGGGTATCGGGGTCGACGTAGGCGCTGGGCTGCTCGATCTGGAACGCGCTCAAGGTGGCCGCGACCGTGCCGAAGTCGTACTTGGCGCCGATCTCGTATTGCTTGGAGACGTCGGGCTTGAAGGTCTCGCCGGCGTTCACGGCTTCGGCTGGCGCCGTGCCGCCCTGGGTCAGGCCTTCGATGTAGTTGCCGTACAGCGACAGGCGCTGGGTCGGCTTGACCACGAGCGCGATGGCCGGCGTGACGGCCGACTTGCCGTAGTCCGAGGTGCGGTCGCCGGTGGCCGGGTTGTAGTTCACCGACTGGACGCGCTGCTGGCGCAGGCCGGCGGTCAACTGCACCGCGCCGTCCATCACGGACAGCGTATCGGCCAGCGCCACGCTGTACAGGCGCGTTTCGCTCGTCTTGCCCAGGTCGGTGGGCTTGGCGATGTTGGGCTTGGCCAGGTCGACGGGATCGTACAGGTTCGAGAACACCGTGGACGAGCGCACCCGCGCCGATGAATAGTCGATGTCGAGGAAGCTGGCGGACAGCGTCGGCTCGTGCCTGACCGGGCCGGTATCGAAGCGGCCGCGGATGCCGACCTCGCCGGTCTTGCTGATCAGCCGTTCGTTGAGGCGGGCGGGCACGGATCCGATGCGGCCGGCCGAGTCGAGCATCAGCCAGGTGGTCTGCAGGCTTTCGAAGTCGTGCTTGCGGGCGCCCAGCGCGCCATAGACGGTCCAGTCATCGGAAAGGTCATACTCGGCGCGGACGTCGCCGCTCCATTCCTTGGCCTTCCAGTAGGTCCAGTCGGGGAAGAAGTTGCGCTTCGGGTCCGGCGCGCGGCCGATTTCCTGGCCGCCGCCAGGCGGGAACAGCAGGCCGCTGCGGGCATCGGTCACGCGGTTCTGGTAGTTGATGTCGCCGTCGATGCGAAAGCGGTTGCCGCGATAGTCCAGGCCGAGCGAGACGGCGCCCAGGTCTTCGCCGGCGCCGGAGATGTTCATGTCGCCGCCGCTGCGCAGCACGTTCAGCCGCACCCCGGCGCGATCGTCCTCGCCGAAGCGGCGGGCGATATCCGCCTGCGCGCCGAACTGGTTGTTCTCGATGTACGACAGCGTCATGCGGTTGAGCGGTTCGTCGCCCGCGCGCTTGGGCACCAGGTTGATGGATCCGCCGATCGAGCCGAACGGGGCCATGCCATTGAGCAGCGCATTGGGGCCGCGCAGCACTTCGACGCGTTCGATGCCGATCAGCGACGTGGCGTTGCGCGGCGAGATGCCATACAGGCCGTTGTAGGCGACGTCGTAGTTGAACAGCGTGAAGCCGCGCACGTTGAATTCGTCGCGACCCGCGCCGCGCGAATAGGTGTTGCGGACCGAGGGATCGTTGACCAGCACGTCGCCGATGTTCTGCGCCTGCTGGTCTTCGATCAGCTTGGCCGTGTACGACGTCGCGCTGAACGGCGTGTCCAGGAAGTCGCGGTTGCCCAGCAGGCCGATGCGCGCGCCGCGCGCCACTTCGCCGCCCGCGTACGCTTCGGGCAGCGCCGAGGCGCTGGCGCCGCTTACCACCACGGCGGGCAGCGTGGTGGCGGCGGATGACGCCGGCGCGGGCCGCAGCGCGTAGCCGCCCTCGGCCCGGCGCACGGCTTCCAGGCCGGTGTTGGCGAGCAGGGCGCGGAACGCGCTGTCGACGCTGTGGGCGCCGCGCACGCCGGGGCTGGTCTTGCCGGCGGTCATGTCGGCCGGCACGCTGAGCAGGATGTTGGCCTGCTCGGCAAAGCGGCTCAGGGCGCCCGCCAGCGGGCCCGCGGGCACGTCATAGGCATGGGTGGCGCTGACGGCGCGGGCCGCGTCCTGGGCATGGGCCGCCGGGGCCAGCGCGGTCATCAGGAGCGCGCCGAGCACGGTCTTGCGCAACACGCGCTGCATGGCAACGGGCCGGGGCGATGAGGGAGTGGACGACCCGGGACGGGCGAGGAGTTGCGGGCGGCGCATGGAGCGGTCTTCCTTGGAGCAGGGATGGGCAAGGAGAGGGCCGCGGCTTGCGCGCGCGGGGCGTCGTCGGGCTGTCCGGGGCGGGCCGGGCGGCCGGGACGCGGCACGGGTTTGCGTGGTCCTCTTTCCCTGTTAATCGGACGAGCAGCGGAAAAGCGAACCTCGGCCTGGATTTTTTTTCGAGGACCTTACTTCGGTTCGAGCGTCACCCACCATGGCAAGGTGCGCTGGACGCGGACCGGCAATTCGCGCTCGAGCATCGCCAGCGTGCGCGGCAGGTCGTTGGCGGGATAGCGGCCCACCACGCGCAGGCCGGCGATGCGGGGATCCACGCCCGTGTAGCCGACGTGATAGCGCCCCAGTTCCGCGACCAGCTCGCCCAGCGACAGGTTTTCGGCCAGGATCACGCCGCGGGACCAGGCCTCGCGGGCCGGATCGGCCGGCACGGCCTCGGAGATCGCGTCGGCGCTGTAGCGCTTCTGTTCGCCGCTGCGTACCAGCGTTTCCTGCCCGGAGAGGGTGCGGATCCGCACCTGGCCCTCGTACACCGCCAGCAGGATGTCGTCGTCGGCCTGCCTGACGGTGAAGCGGGTGCCCAGGGCCTGCAGCCGGCCGAATCGGGTGTCGACGAAGAACGGGCGTTGCCGCGCGTCCTTGGCGGTGTCGATCAGGATCTCGCCGCCGGCCAGCGTCACCAGGCGCTGGGTCGGGTCCAGGCGCACGTTGATGGCGCTGCGGGTGTTGAGCCAGACGCGGGTGTCGTCGGCCAGGACCAGTTGGCGTTGCTCGCCGATGCCGGTGGCGTAGTCGGATCGCCAGGCGGTCACGACCGCGGGCAGGGGCGTGAAGCGCCAGCCCAGCCAGCCCAGCACGCCGACGCCACCCAGGGCGAGGATGCGGCCCGCCGCCCGGCGGCGCGCGGAAGGCCGCCGGGCGGCGATCTGCACGGCTTGCTCGGCGGCGTCGCGCTCGCCGTCCACGCGCAGCACGGCGAAGCGGCGGCTCACGGCCTCGACGTGCGCCCAGGCGCTGCGGTGTTCGGGCCGCGCGTCGAGCCAATGCTGCCAGGCGAGGCGTTGTTGCGCGCTGGCGTCGGCATTCTGCAGGCGCGCGTACCACTCGGCCGCGACCTTCAGGCTTTCATAATCCGCCCGGGCCGGAAGAGGCGAGGCCGGCGGGATCGCTGCCGCCATGGCTAGTTCAACCCGGCGTCGATCAGCGCCAGATGCAGCATGGCCTGGGCCAGGTATTTCTGCACCATCCGCGGCGACACGCTCATCTGGTCGGCGATCTCGCGGGTGGACAGCCCGTGTATCTGTGCCTGGATGAAGGCCATGCGGGCTTTGTCCGGCAGGCGGCCGAGCCACTTGCCGACTTCCAGCAGGGTCTCGATGACCAGCGCCTGGTGCTCCGGCGATGGCGCATAGGCTTCGGGTTGCGCGGCCAGGCTGTCCAGCCAGGCCTGCTCCACCTGCCGGCGGCGCCAGAGATCGGTGCACAGGCCCTGCGCCATGGTGCGCAGGTAGGCGCGGGCGGCGCCGGCGCTGGCGAAACCATCGGGCGCGGGCCGCACGATCAGGCGCAGGAAGGCGTCGTGCGCCAGGTCGGCGGCATCCGCCGCATTGCCGAGGCGGCGCCGCAGCCATCCCAGCAGCCAGCCGTGATGATCGCTGTAAAGAGCGTGCAGGTCTTGCTGCACGGGGAGATCGGCGGCGGACATCGGACGGACCCAGGCGCGGGAGGGACGCCTATTTCAAGATGGATAGGAATGGTTATCGTTTATAACTGAAGTCCGAGAGGTCGCGCAATGCCCGCAGACCCTGGCTTGCCTGGCGCCGCCGCCCCGACCCAGGAAAAAAGGCCCGCGCGAGCGGGCCTTCTTTTGTCTTGAGCGCTTTTTACAGCCGGTCGCAGCGCACGGTGATCGGATGATCGCGCAGCGTCGTCATGACCAGGTCGTCGACCTGGCCTTCGACGTCGGTGATCACGTAGCCGATCTGGCCCTTGGTCTGCAGCGTCTGGCTGACGATGTTCAGGCCGTGCTGCGCCATCAGGTTGTCCAGCGTGCCGAGCGCGCCCGGGGCGTTGCGGTGCACGTGCAGGATGCGGGTGGCGCCGGCCTGCTCCAGGTAGGGCAGCTCGGGGAAGTTGACCGCGCCCTTGGTGGTGCCGGCCTGCAGGAAGCGCACCAGCTTCTCGGCCACTTCGCGGCCGATGTTCTCTTGCGATTCCTGCGTGCTGCCGCCGATGTGCGGGGTCAGGATGACGTTGGGCAGGCCGATCAGCGGGCTGGCCAGCGGTTCGTCGGCGCTCTTGGGTTCGGTCGGGAACACGTCGAGCGCGGCGCCCGCCAGGTGGCCGGACGTGAGCGCGGCGTGCAGGGCGTCGATGTCGACCACGGCGCCGCGCGAGGCGTTGATGAGGATGGCGCCGCGGCGCATGCGCCCGATCGTCTCCGCATTCATGATGTTCTCGGTGGACTTGCCGCCGGGCACGTGCAGGGTGACGACGTCGGCCTGTTCCAGCAGGTCGTTGAGCGAGCCGGCCGGGCGGGCGTTGCCCAGCGGCAGCTTGGCTTCGACGTCGTGGTAGATGACGCGCATGCCGAGGCTTTCGGCCAGGGTGCTGATCTGCGAGCCGATGTTGCCGTAGCCGACGATGCCGAGGGTCTTGCCGCGGGTCTCGAAGGCGCCGGCGGCGCTCTTGTCCCAGTGGCCGAGATGGACGCGGGCGTTCTTCTCGGGGATGCGGCGCAACAGCAGGATGGCTTCGCCCAGCACCAGCTCGGCGACCGAGCGGGTGTTGGAGAAGGGCGCGTTGAACACCGGGATGCCGCGTTGCATGGCGGTGTCGAGGTCGACCTGGTTGGTGCCGATGCAGAAGCAGCCGACGACGCGCAGGTCGGGGCTGCCGGACAGCAGGGCGGCATCCAGGTGGGTACGAGAACGGATGCCCGCGACGTGGGCGCCGCGCAGGGCGTCCTGCAGCTGCGACGGCGGCAGGGCCGCGGCGTGCGTGACGATGTCGGTGTAGCCGGCGGCTTCGAAGACGGCGCGGGCGCTCGGGTGGATGTTCTCGAACAGGACGATGTGTGCCATGACTGCCAGGGGTCGGGGTGGGAAATGCGTTTTATTTATTGTGGCGCATTTTTGCTGCGGTGCAAGAGGTACCCATAGCCATGGTGGGGATGAATTGTTTCAGGCGGGTGGCCGGGGAGGACCCCGGCCCTGTGTTTCAACGATACGCCTGGAACACCTTGGCGCCGCCGCGCTTGTCCACCAGCAGGACATCATGCGGGGTCTTGCGGCCGCCGTATTCGGGGCCGTCCATGCCGGGCGAGCCCAGCGGCATGCCGGGGGCGGCCAGGCCGGCGGCGTCGGGTTTCTCGAGCAGCAGGCGGCGCACGTCGCTGGCGGGCACGTGGCCCTCGATGGCGTAGCCGTCCACCACGGCCGTGTGGCAGGAGCCGTAGTCGGCCATGCCGGCATTGCGGCGCACCGCGCCGGTGTCCTGCACGTCGTGGGTGGTGACCTCGAAGCCGTTGTCGCGCATGTGCTTGACCCAGTCTTCGCAACAGCCGCAGGTGGGCGTCTTCCAGACCTGGACCTTGGGCGCCGGCTGCGCCAGGGCCAGGACCGGGGCATACAGGGGCAGGGACAGCGCGGCCGCGAGGATCAGGCGGCGGGCGGGGGTGAGGGATTTTTTCATGGGTCTCCGCGAGAAGGATCAGAACCAGAAGCGCACGCCCGCCAGCAAGGCGGCCTGCGAACGGCCTTGGCCGGCCTCGGACGCATAGTCCGCGGTGCGGCCGAACTTACGTTCGAAGGATACCCCGATGTAGGGGGCGAACTGACGCGTGACCTCGTAGCGCAGGCGCAGCGACAGCGAGCCCTTGGACAGGCCCGAGCCGATGCCGCGTTCGGGGTCGTCGCGGCCGTAGGCGCTGGCCTCGAGTTCGGGCGTGAAAATCAGACGCTGGGTAAGCAGCAGGTCGTATTCGGCCTTCATGGCCAGCGCGGTGTGGCCCGACGGGCCGGCGTAGGCGGTGGTCTCGAACTCGATGTTGTAGGGCAGCACGCCCTCGATGCCGAGCGCGGCCCAGTTGCGCTTGGGGCCGGCGCCGAAGTCGCGGCGCGCGCCCAGTTGCAGGTCCCAGAACGGCGAGATGGCGCGGCTCCAGAATGCTTCGACCTTGGCGTCCGAGCCGCCGCCGCTTTCGCGTTCGCCTTCGCTCTTGACCACCAGCCGGTCGGTGGCGGTGCCCCACCAGAAGCGGCCGTCCCATTCCAGCGCGTTCTGGCCGTCGCGGTTGCGCGACCCGCCGAACTTGTCGAACAGCAGCCGCGACGAGGCCGCGTTGTCCATCATGTGCGGATGGATGCCATAGCTGTCATAGCCGCGCTGGCCGGCGCCGTCACTGGACGGCAGGCTGCCGACGGGCGGGGCGGCGGAGGCGGGTGAGCCATGATCCATGCCGGCATGGATCATGGCCTGGCCGTGGGCCGGCTGGCCGGCCATTCCCGCCAGCAGGGCGGCGGCCAGCGCGGCGTGGCGGAACGGGGGAAGGGAAGTGCGCATATTCCGGTTTCTCATCGCCTACTCCACCACGACCGCCCTGAACATGCCGGCCTCCATGTGGTATAGCAGGTGGCAGTGGTAGGCCCAGTTGCCGCGGGCATCGGCGCTGACGCGGTAGCTCAGGCGCTGCGCCGGGTTGAGCGACAGGGTGTGCTTGCGGACCTGGAAGGCGCCGTCGGGCGATTCCAGGTCGCTCCACAGGCCGTGCAGGTGGATCGGGTGGGTCATCATGGTGTCGTTGACCAGTACGAAACGCACGCGCTCGCCGTGGCGCAGCACGATGGGCCTGGCGTCGGAAAATTTCACGCCGTTGAACGACCACATGTAGCGTTCCATGTTGCCGGTCAGGTGCAGTTCGATCTCGCGGGTTGGCGCGCGGTTGTCGTCGGGTTCGCGGATCGAGCGCAGGTCGGCGTAGGTCAGCACGCGGCGGCCGTTGTCGCGCAGGCCGATGCCGGGATCGTCCAGGCGGGTGGACACCACGTCGGGCAGCATCGAGTTGCCGGGGCCGCGTTCCTCGGGATAGGGGTGCCTGACCTCGACGATGCCACCCTGGTCCGCGCCGCTGCCGTGGGCGCCGCCGTGGTCCATGCCGGGCATGGCGCCGTGGTTCATGCCGGCCATCGCGCCGGCCGCCGCCGGGGCGGCGCCGTGATCCATGCCGCTCATGCCCGCCATGTCGTGACCGCCTCCGCCCATGTCGTGCTTCATGCCCATATCCATCATGCCGAGCAGTTGCGCGCGATCGACGGCCGGCACTTCGGCCTGCATGCCGGGGCGCGGCGCCAGGGTGGCGCGGGCATAGCCGGAACGGTCCATCGCCTGCGAGAAGATGGTGTAGGCGCGGTCTTCGGCGGGCTCGACGATCACGTCGTAGGTCTCGGCCACGGCGATGCGGAATTCCTCCACGTCGACCGGCCGCACGTCCTGGCCGTCGGCCGCCACCACCGTCATCTTCAGGCCGGGGATGCGCACGTCGAAGTACGTCATGGCCGAGCCGTTGATGAAGCGCAGGCGCACGCGCTCGCCCGGCTTGAACAGGCCGGTCCAGTTGCCGGCCGGCGTCGCGCCGTTGGTCAGGAAGGTGTACGTGGCGCCCGAGACGTCCGCCAGGTCGGACGGGTTCATGCGCATCTGTTCCCACATCAGGCGCTCGGACAGCGCCGCCCGCCAGCCCTTCTCGCCCGCGTCGCGGATCAGGCTCTCGACGCTGGGCTGGTTGCGGTTGTAGTAGTCGGGCATGGCCTTGAGCTTGTCGAAGACCCGCATCGGGTCTTCGTCCGTCCAGTCCGACAGCAGCACGGTGTAGTCACGGTCCGCGGCGATGGGATCGCGCCGCTTCGGGTCGATGACGATGGCGCCATACAGGCCCGTCTGTTCCTGGAAGCCCGAGTGGCTGTGATACCAGTAGGTGCCGCTCTGGTGCACGTCGAAACGGTAGGTGAAGGTCTGGCCCGGATCGATGCCCGGAAAGCTCAGGCCCGGCACGCCGTCCATGTCCGTGGGCAGCAGGATGCCGTGCCAGTGGATCGAGGTCTGTTCGCGCAGGCGGTTGGTGACGTGCAGCGTCACCGTGTCGCCCTCGCGCCAGCGCAGCAGCGGCGCCGGGACCTGGCCGTTGACGGTGGTGGCGATGCGGGCGGCGCCGGTGAAGTTCACCGGCGTCTCGCCGATCTCCAGGTGGAATTCGGTGCCGCGCAGTTCGGCGGGCAGGGCGGGGGCGGCGTGCTGGCTCGCGCTGGCGGCGCGCCAGCCGCCCAGCGCCGCGAGCGCGCCGCCGGCGGCCAGCCCCTGCACGAAGCGGCGGCGGGCGGGAATGGGGAGGGCTTGCATGACGGATCCGCGGCGGCGCTACTGCACCGACACCGCGCCCTTCATGCCGGCGGCGTAGTGGCCGGGTTCCAGGCAGCCGAAGGACACGCTGCCGGCGCGGTCGAACTTCCAGACGATCTGGCCGCTCTTGCCGCCGTCCAGCGACACGGCGTTGGCCTCTTCGTGGCGCATGCCGGGGTCCTTCATCATCATGTCGTAGTGGGCCTGCAGGTCGGCGTCGGAGCCCAGCACCATCTCGTGGCGGATGCGGCCCGAGTTGCGCACGTTGAAGCGCACCGTTTCGCCGGCCTTGACCTGCACCTGGGCGGGCGTGAAGCGCATGGCGTCGGTCATGTCGATGTCGATGGTGCGGGTGACGCGGGCGGCGTCGCCGGGCGCGCCGATGGGGGCGGAGGCCGCCGGCATGGCGTGGCCGGCGTGTTCGCCGTGGCTGCCGGCCGCGAACGCGGTGCCGGCGCCGAGCAGGGCGGCCAGGGCCGCGGCTTGAGTGATACGGAGCAAAGTGCCTTGCATGCTGATCCCTTCGTGGGAGTTGACCATGCGGGCACTGTAGAAAAACCGGGGTGACCCGGTTCTGTCGCCTGGATTACTTCTTTGTAATGTTGGCGGCCGGCGCCCCGGGCAGGTTGCCGCGCAGGGTGATGCCGACCACCGTGCCGGCGGCGCCGGAAGCCGCGTCGACGTCGCCGCCGTGCATGCGGGCGATGGCGCGCACGATCGCCAGGCCCAGCCCGTGGCCCTCGGTGCGGGGGGCGCGCGCCTGGCCCGAGCGGAAGAAGCGGTCGAAGATGCGCGGCAGGTCGGCGGCCGGGATCGGCGCGCCGGGGTTGCGCACCTCGACCCGCGCGCCGGCCGGCAAAGGCTGGCAGGCCAGCACGATCTCGCCGCCGCGCGGCGTGGCCTTGATGGCGTTGGAGATCAGGTTCGCGAGCGCGCGCCGCACCAGGCCGGGGTTGGCGGCGATGAGGGCGTCGCCGTCGCAGCGCAGCGTGACGCCGCTGTCTTCCAGCGCCGCCTCGTAGAAGTCGGCGACGCGCCGGGCCTCGGCCGCCAGCGACACCGGCACCAGGTCGGCGGCGCGTTCGCCGCGGTCGGCGCGGGCCAGGAACAGCATGTCGTTGACCAGCGTCTTCAGGTCTTCCAGCGTTTCCAGGTTGGATTCGAGCGCGTCGCGCAGCTCGGCCGCGTCGCGGCCGCTGGACAGGGTCACCTGGGTGCCGTTGATCAGCGTGGCCAGCGGGGTGCGCAGCTCGTGCGCGACGTCGGCGTTGAAGCCTTCCATCTGCTGGTAGGCGGCCTGCAGCCGTTCCAGCGTGCGGTTGAACGACAGCACCAGCTCGTGCAGCTCGCGGTCGGTGTCGCGCAGCGGCAGGCGCACGGCCAGGTTGTCGGGCTGGATGCGGGCGGCCTGCTCCGACAGCCGGCGGGTGGGCGCCATGCTGCGGCGCACGGCCCAGGCCGCCAGCACCACCGTGGCGCCGACCCACAGCGCGCAGATCAGCGCCAGCGCGGTGCCGTAGGCGTACAGGAACTGCGAGCTGGTGCGGGTGCTGACCGCCACCGTCAGGTGCGCGCCCGGCAGGATGCGGTCGTCGACCGCGACGCGCAGGCCGCGCATGCGGCTGCCGTCGGCCAGTTGCAGCAGCACCTGGCGGTCGGGCAGCGTCTGTAGCGTCTCGGGCGCGTCGCCGCCGTAGACGGGATGGCCCTGGGCGTCGACGATCCAGATGCCGAGCTGGCTCTGGCCGGTGCGCATGTCGTCGAACGTGGCGGCCAGGTCGTGCAGGCCGCGCGCGTTGTTCTGCATGTCGATCAGGTGGTTGATGAGCTCCAGCTTGCCACTGACCTCGGTGATCTCCTGGCGTTCGACTTCGCGCTTGAGGGCCCAGAACAGGGTGGCGCCCGCCAGGCTGGAGACCAGTAGCGCGATCACGCCCAGCAGCAGGGTCAGGCGCGCCTGCATCGAGCGCACGCGCGGCGGTTTCATCCGCGCGCGGGCTCCGGCCGCGATTCGAGCACGTAGCCCATGCCGCGCACGGTGTGCAGCAGCTTGGCCTCGAACGGGTCGTCCAGCTTGCTGCGCAGGCGCCGCACGGCCACGTCGATGACGTTGGTGTCGCTGTCGAAGTTCATGTCCCAGACCTGCTCGGCCAGGGTGGTGCGCGACAGTACCTGGCCCTGGCGCCGCAGCAGCAGGGCCAGCAGGTTGAATTCCTTGGCGGTCAGGTCCAGGCGGCGGCCGCCGCGCGCGACCTTGCGGCGCGCCAGGTCCAGTTCCAGGTCGGCCAGGCGGAACACGGTGGGTTCCTGCGAGCGGCCGCGCCGCAGCAGGGCCTGCACGCGCGCCAGCAGCTCGGAGAAGGCGAAGGGCTTGACCAGGTAGTCGTCGGCGCCGCCTTCCAGCCCGCGCACGCGGTCTTCGACGGCGTCGCGCGCGGTCAGCATCAGGATCGGGGTGTCCTTGTTGGCGCGCACGGCGGCCAGGATGCCGAAGCCGTCCACGCCGGGCAGCATCACGTCCAGCACGATCAGGTCGTAGGCGCCTTCCAGCGCCAGGTGCAGGCCGTTGACGCCGTCGCGCGCCAGGTCGACGACGTGGCTCTGTTCCGACAACCCTTTCTTGAGGTAGTCGGCCAGCTTGGGTTCGTCTTCGATGACCAGGATGCGCATGGCCGGAAATTTACCATCCGCGCCGCGATCGCGGCGCGGATGGCGCGTGACGCCGCCTCAGGCGGACGGGTCGACGGCGATGCGGTCCGGCGGGAAGCGCAGCGCGAACAGGCTGCCCTTGCCGGGCTCGCTGGTGATGAACAGTTCGGCGTCGTGGCGCATGGCGATGTGCTTGGTGATCGCCAGCCCCAGGCCGGTGCCGCCGACGGCGCGCGAGCGGCCGCGGTCGACACGGTAGAAGCGTTCGGTCAGGCGCGGGATGTGGCGCGCCGGAATGCCGATGCCGGTGTCCTGCACGCTGTAGCGTCCGCCGCCGTCGGGTTCGCGTTCCCAGCGCACGGTGATGGTGCCGCCGTCGGGGGTGTAGCGCACGGCGTTGGTCAGCAGGTTCGACAGGGCCGAGGTCAGCTCGGTCTCGGCGCCGAGCACGTCGAGGGTCTCGTCGATGTGCCATTCGAGCACGTGGCGTCCGCCCGACAGGGCCTCGATCTGCTGGCGCGCCTTCTGCAGCAGCGCGCCCATGTTGACCGCGCGCGGGTCGCTGCCCGGCGACGATTCCAGCGTCGACAGCGTCAGCAGGTCCTCGACGATGGCCTGCATGCGCTGGGCCTGCTCGTGCATCATGTCCAGGTACTGCGCGCGCTGCTCGGGCGGCAGGGCGTCGGCGGGCATGTCGCGCAGCGTTTCCAGGAAGCCGGCCAGCACCGTCAGCGGCGTGCGCAGTTCGTGCGAGACGTTGGCGACGAAGTCGCGGCGCGTGGTTTCCAGGCGCTCGATCTGGGTGACGTCGCGGGTGATGAGCAGGCGCTGGTTGCTGGCGTAGGCCGTCAGCTGCATCATCATCAGCCGTTCCTGGCCGTTCTGGCCCAGGCGCACCAGGATCGGATCCGGCCAGGAGGCGCGGTGGGCGTATTCGACGAATTCCGGCGCGCGCAGCAGGTTCAGCAGGTTGTGGCCGCGGTCGGCCGGCAGGCGCAGGCCCAGGTGCTGGCGCGCCATGCGGTTGCACCAGTCGATCTGGAAGTCTTCATTGAGCGTGACCGCGCCGTCCGGCAGCGCCTGGGCGGCCGCCAGCATGCCTTGCATGGTGTCGCGGGTCTCGGTCAGCTCGCGGGCGCGGGCCCGGGTGTAGCGGTAGAGCGGGGCGAGGATGTCGTCCCACGGGCCCACCGAGGCGGGGGGAGAGGTGTCCGGGTGCCTGGCCCAATGGGAAACCAGGTGCAGGCGCCAGCTGCGCCACAGCAGCATGGTGACCAGCGCGGCGCTGAACAGCACCCAACCCGCCGGATCCCCAATGAGCCATTGCGCCAATAGCGCGACCGCCGCCCACAGGGCGACCAGGATAAGAGTGCGCAGCCAGATCATCGTGCGGGAGTTTTACCGCGCCGGGACCTGTGCCGTAAACCGGTAGCCGCTGCCGCGCACCGTTTCCACGTGGGCGTCGTGGCCGCTGGGTTCCAGCGCCTTGCGCAGGCGGCGGATGTGCACGTCGACCGTGCGTTCCTCGACGAAGACGTGATCGCCCCAGACCTGGTCCAGCAGCTGCGAGCGCGAGAACACGCGTTCCGGGTGGGTCATGAAGAAGTGCAGCAGGCGGAATTCGGTGGGGCCGATCTGCAGCGACTGGCTGTTGCCCGACAGGCGGTGCGTGACGGGGTCCAGCTTGAGGCCGCCGACGTCGATCACGTCGTCGGTCAGCTGCGGCGCGCGGCGGCGCAGCACGGCCTTGATGCGGGCCATCAGCTCCTTGGGCGAGAAGGGCTTGGTGATGTAGTCGTCGGCGCCGGCTTCGAGGCCGTCGACCTTGTCCTGCTCGGAGCCCTTGGCGGTCAGCATGATGACCGGGACGGCGCGGGTGCGCTCGTCGTTGCGCAGCTTGCGCGCCATGGCCAGGCCGGAGGTGCCGGGCAGCATCCAGTCCAGCAGGATCAGGTCGGGCAGTTCGGCGCGGATCAGCGTCTGGGCCTGGTCGGCGTCGAAGGCGCGCAGCACTTTGTGGCCGGCGAAGGACAGGTTGACGGCGATCAGTTCCTGGATTGCGGGTTCGTCTTCGACGACGAGGATGGTGCTGGACATGGCGAATAGGGCACGCTTCGGAGCGCCGGCGCGGCGCGAACATTGCGATAGTATGGCCGCAATATTTCAGGTATGTGACCAAAGCGCGTGTTCCCGGTCCCGCAGGCGGCGTCTGGCCGGCCCCGATAGGCTACCATTGGACGATATATCGGGAATTCACCATGCAAAACCCCTCCGAATCGCAACATTCCGCGGATTCCGCCTCCCAATCGACGCATTTCGGCTTCCAATCGGTGCCGGAACACGACAAGGCCCGCAAAGTCGCCGAAGTCTTCCATTCCGTGGCCCAGCGCTACGACATCATGAATGATTTCATGTCGGCCGGCCTGCACCGCGTCTGGAAGGCCTTCACCATCGGCCGCGCGGCCATCCGCCCCGGCATGAAGGTGCTGGACATCGCCGGCGGCACCGGCGACCTGGCCAAGGCGTTCGCCAAGCGCGCCGGCCCCACCGGCGAGGTCTGGCTGACCGACATCAACGACTCGATGCTGCGGGTCGGCCGCGACCGCCTGGCCGACGCCGGCCTGCTGGTGCCCACGGCCGTCTGTGACGCCGAGCGCCTGCCGTTCCCGACGGGTTATTTCGACCGCGTCAGCGTGGCCTTCGGCCTGCGCAACATGACTCACAAGGACCGCGCGCTGGCCGAAATGACCCGCGTGCTCAAGCCGGGCGGCAAGCTGCTGGTGCTGGAATTCTCCCGCATCGCCAAACCGCTGGCGCCGGCCTACGACTGGTATTCCTTCAACGTGCTGCCCTGGCTGGGCAAGACCGTGGCCAAGGACGAAGCCAGCTACCGCTACCTGGCGGAATCCATCCGCATGCACCCCGACCAGGACACCCTGGCGGACATGCTGCGCACCGCCGGCCTGGAGCGGGTGCAGTACTTCAACCTGACGGCCGGCATCGCCGCCCTGCACGAGGGTGTGCGCCTGGGCTGAACGTCCCGGGGTCCGACACGGCTTTTCTTCGTCCCGGGGGGAACTTGTGGGGCGACGGCTTGTCCGTTATTCTTACGTCATTCAGATTATTGTAAGAAAGTCGCGCTGAACGGCCGCACGATCCGTGCGGCTTTCCGCTGCTCGGGGCAGCGGGAAGCGCGGGTACGAGGGAGCAAATCCATGACCAAATTCTGTTTCTCGCGGTTTGTCGCCGCGGCGCTCATCGCCATTTCCGGCGCTGCGTTGGTGACGGCGTCGTTTGACGCCGAAGCCCGCCGCGCCGGCGGTGGCAGCAGCGTCGGCCGCCAATCCTCCAATGTGACCCAGCAACGCCAGGCCACCACGCCGCCGGCCGCCGCCAACAACACCGCGGGCGCCACCGCGGCGCCGGCCGCCGCCGGCGCCGCCACGGCCGGCGCCGCGGGCGCTGCCGCCAAGAGCGGCGCGTCGCGCTGGCTCGGCCCGATCGCCGGCATCGCCGCCGGCCTGGGCATCGCCGCCCTGCTCTCGAGCATGGGCCTGTCGGGCGCCTTCGCCGAATTCCTGTCGTCCGCGCTGCTGATCGCCGTGGTCGTGTTCGGCGTGATGTTCATCATCCGCCGCCTGCGTGGCGCCGCGCCGCGTCCGGCCACCCAGGGCGCCTTTGGCGGCGCCAACAACGCGTCGGGCGAGCCGCAGCAGCAGCCCATGTGGCGTGAAACGCTGAAGCCGGCGGCGGCGCCCGTCGCCGCCGCCGTCGCAGCGGCCCCGGTCGCAGCAACGCCCAAGGCGGGCGACGACAACAACTGGTTCGTGCCGGGTGATTTCGACACGCCCAACTTCCTGAAGCAGGCCAAGGACCAGTTCGTGCGCATCCAGGCCGTGTGGGACAGCGGCAGCACCGACCGCCTGCGCGACTACCTGACCGACGACCTCATCACCGAGCTCAAGCCGCAACTGGCCGAGCGTGGCGCGGCCCCCAACAAGACTGAAGTGGTCCTGTTGAACGCCGAGCTGCTGGGCATCGAGACGGTGTCCGATGGCCACCTGGCCAGCGTGCGCTTCTCGGGCATGCTGCGCGAGGCGCCGGGCGCCGAAGCCTTCCGCTTCGAGGAGGTCTGGAACCTGTTCAAACCCGCCAACGGCGGCTGGCTGCTGGCCGGCATCCAGCAGATCCCGGTGGAATTCGCCAGCTGATCCGGCTGGCGCCATCCCCCTGCTATCGCGGCGGCCTTGCGGCCGTCCGCCACCACCGGCCCCTCAGGGCCGGTTTTTCCATGCGCGGGCGCAAACCGCGTCCAGACCGTCCGGAACACACCCCCATCCAACCCGTTACACTCCCGATTTACCCATCAACTTCGTCATCCCCGTTTCGCGGGGCCGCGGACCGTCATGTTGCCTTTTTCGTTTCTGCCCACTCCTGCACGGCTGGCCGTCGGCGCGCTCAACACCCTGTTGAAGCGTGAAGACTGGGCGCGCGAACGCCTGGCCCGCCACGCCGGCAAGACCGTGCGTTTCGCGCTGGGCGGCTTCACCCTGGGCCTGACCATCGACAGCGAGGGCCTGGCGGCCCAGGCCGATGCGGCGGTGGCGCCCGACGTGACCCTGACGGTGGCGCCCGAGAAGCTGCCGCTGCCGCGCCTGGGCGCGGGCGGCGAGGCGCCCGATTTCGCCGAGGCCACGCACATCTCCGGCGACGCCGCGCTGGCGCAGGTGGTGGCGGACCTGTCCAAGCAGCTGCGCTGGGACCCGGAAGACAGCCTGGCGCGGCTGGTGGGAGACATCCCCGCGCTGCGCATCGTTGGCGGGCTGCGCGCGGCCGCCGGCGGCGCGCGCCAGGCCGGCCAGCGCATGGCCGAGAACGTGTCCGAATACCTGGCCGAAGAGAGCGGCATGCTGCTGGGCCGCCCGGCGCTGGAGCAGTGGCGCCTGGACCTGGCCGAGCTGAACGCCCGCGCCGACGCGCTGGCGCGCTCGGCCGCCGCCCTGCAATCGCGACTGGCCACGGCCGCCGGCAAGCGAGGCGCCTGACCCATGTTCCCCTTGCTGCGCCTGCTTCGCATCATCCTGGTTTCGCTGCGCTACGGTCTGGACGAGCTGGTGCTGTCCAGCCTGAACCATCCGCTGGCCACCTGCCTGCTGCGCGTCATCCGCCTGGGCACCCGGCCGCGCCAGCCGCGCGGCCAGCGGCTGCGCCTGGCGCTGGAATCGCTGGGCCCGATCTTCGTGAAGTTCGGCCAGGTGCTGTCCACCCGCCGCGACCTCATTCCCGCCGACATCGCCAACGAGCTGGCGCTGCTGCAGGACCGCGTGCCGCCGTTCCCGTCGGCCCAGGCCGCCGCCTGCATCGAGGCCGCGCTGGGCGCGCCGCCCGAAAAGCTGTTCGCGCAGTTCCAGGTCGACCCGGTGGCGTCGGCCTCCATCGCCCAGGTGCACTTCGCGGTGCTGCACGATGGCCGCGAGGTGGCGGTCAAGGTGCTGCGCCCGGGCATGCTCAGCATCATCGAGAAAGACCTGTCGCTGCTCAAGATCGTGGCCCGCATCATCGAGCGCCTGGGCGCCGATGGCCGCCGGCTCAAGCCGCGCGAGGTGGTGGCCGAGTTCGACAAGTATCTGCACGACGAACTGGACCTGGTGCGCGAGGCCTCCAACTGCAGCCAGCTGCGCCGCAACTTCGGCCCGGAGTCCGGCCGCGGCGACATGCTGATGGTGCCCGAGGTCATCTGGGAATACACCGCGTCCACGGTCTTCACCATGCAGCGCATGTACGGCGTGCCGGTGGGCCAGGTCGAGCGCATGCGCGCCGCCGGCATCGACATCCCGACGCTGGCGCGCACCGGCGTCGAGATCTTCTTCACCCAGGTGTTCACGGACGGCTTCTTCCACGCCGACATGCACCCGGGCAACATCTACGTGTCCGACCGGCCCGAGACGCTGGGCAGCTACATCGCCCTGGACTTCGGCATCGTCGGCTCGTTGTCGGAATTCGACAAGAACTACCTGGCGCAGAACTTCCTGGCCTTCTTCCACCGCGACTACCGCCGCGTGGCGCAGTTGCACATCGAGTCGGGCTGGGTACCGCCCGACACCCGCGAGGAAGAGCTGGAGGGCGCGGTGCGCGCCGTCTGCGAACCGTATTTTGACCGGCCGTTGTCCGAGATTTCGCTGGGCCAGGTGCTGTTGCGCCTGTTCCAGACCTCGCGCCGGTTCAATGTGGAGATCCAGCCGCAGCTGGTGCTGCTGCAGAAGACGTTGCTGAACGTCGAAGGCCTGGGGCGGCAGCTCGACCCCAACCTGGATCTCTGGAAGACCGCCAAGCCCTACCTGGAACGCTGGATGCGTCAGCGCGTCGGGTTCAAGGGCCTGCGGCAGAGCCTGGAAAAAGAAGCCGCGCAGTGGTCGCAAATGCTGCCGGCGCTTCCCAGGCTGGTCCACGACCATCTGAATCGCCCGAACGTCTCGCCGGCCCTGCTGGCCGAGATGGTGCAGTTACGGCGGGCCAAGGAACAGAGCAACCGGCTGATCGCGGCGCTGGTTGGCGTGCTGGCCCTGGGTATCGGGGTGGCGTTGTGGGCATTGACCCGATAGGCGGCGCGATGGTGTAAGTGCGATCCTCCTGTCATGTTTCATTCATGAAACGGTCATCATAGCTTCGCGGGAGACGGCGAAAAATAGCGCTGCGGCGGCCAATGCAGCGTCACGCCGGCAAGCGCGTGCGCCATTCATCAATTTCTATAGCCCCACTAGCGGGACGAAAACAAGGGCAGAACATGCTTTATCCTGAACTCTTCAAGACCATGGAAGCGGTGCGCTGGAACATGGCGCACGATATTCCCTGGGGCGATTTCGATCGCAGCAAGCTCTCGGACGAGCAGGCGCACACGATCAAGATGAACGCCATCACCGAGTGGGCCGCGCTGCCGGCCACCGAGATGTTCCTGCGCGACAATCGCGGCGACAGCGATTTCTGCGCGTTCATGTCGGTGTGGTTCTTCGAAGAACAGAAGCATTCCCTGGTGCTGATCGAATACCTGCGCCGCTTCCGTCCCGACCTAGTGCCCACCGAAGAAGAGCTGCACAACGTGCGCTTCGAATTCGACGTCGCGCCCGAGCTGGAAACGCTGATGCTGCACTTCTGCGGCGAAGTGCGCCTGAACCACTGGTACCGCCGCGCCGCCGAATGGCACACCGAGCCGGTCATCAAGTCGATCTACAAGACCGTGGCGCAGGACGAGGCCCGCCATGCCGGCGCCTACCTGCAATACATGCGCCGCGCGCTGCACAACCGTGGCGAAGACACCAGCGTCCAGGCGCGCATGGCGTTCTCGAAGATCGGCGTGCTGATGGCCTCGGCCGGCCGCACCCAGCAGGCGCTGCATCCGACCAACCTGCACGTCAACAAGGACCTGTTCCCCAACGACACGGTGCAGTCGCGCCTGCCCGAGCCGGGCTGGCTGGAGCATTGGCTGGACAGCCAGATCCGCTTCGACGGCGTCTGGGAGCAGAAGGTCGCCACCCGCATCCTGCACATCCTGTCCAAGCTGATGGATCGCAGCTTCGAGACGGTCAAGGACCTGAACCGCTACCGCAAGGAAATGACCGCGCTGGTGGTGCCGAAGGAAAAGGAAATCATCCTGGCCGGCGCCTGATCCGGCGGGAGGGCGGCGCGCCCCGGCCCCGGCCGGACGCGCCCGCTGAAGGGTGACGGCGGCCGCGGCCGCCGTCGTACAATCGCGGCATGCCAGCCGCCCGCTTCGAATCCAAAGTCCTGTCCCGCGACGACTGCGTCGCCGCCGTTGCCGCCGGCCGCCTGCCGCGGCCGCTGGTGTTCACCAACGGCGTCTTCGACATCCTGCATCGGGGCCACGCCACCTACCTGGACCAGGCCGCCCAGCTGGGCGCCACGCTGGTCGTGGCGGTCAACACCGATGAATCGGTGCGGCGCCTGGGCAAGGGCGCCGAGCGTCCCCTGAACCGCATGGAAGACCGCGCCGCGCTGCTGGCGGCGCTGGGCTTCGTCACGGTGGTCACGTCCTTCCACGAGGACACGCCCGAGGCCCTGATCGGCCAGCTCAAGCCGGACCTGATCGTCAAGGGCGGCGACTACGACATGGAAAAACTGCCCGAGACGGCCCTGGTCAAGACCTGGGGCGGCCGCGCGGTGGCGATCCCGTTCGAGTTCGAGCGCTCGACCACGGCGCTGGTCAAGAAGATCCAGGGCAACTGACCGCGTTGGCGGTCAGCGCGGCTCGCGCAGCAGCCGGTTGATGGCGTCCAGGTCGGACTCGGCCAGGATGCCGCTGGTGGCCTTCAGACGCAGCCCGGACAGCACCGTGCTGTAGCGCGCCAGCGCCAGGTCGCGCTGGGTGGCATAGAGCTGCTGCTGGGCGTTGAGCACGTCCAGGTTGATGCGCACGCCCACTTCGTAGCCGGTGCGGTTGGCCTCGACCGCGGCGCGGCTGGATTTCTCGCCGGCCTCGAGCGCCTGGATGCGCGCCAGGCCGCTGGTGACGCCGGTGTAGTACTGGCGCGCGGCCTGTACCGCCTGGCGCCGCGCCGCCTCGAAATCGTAGCGGGCCTTCTGTTCGAGCTGCACCTTCTCGGTGACCTGCGAGGACACCCCGCCGCCCGAATACAACGGAATCGACAGCACCACGCCGATGGTGCTGTCGATCGGCTTGCCCGGCGCGGCGTTGCGCATCACCGCGTCGCTGGCGCTGCCGCTGGTGGCGCGCAGGTTCAGGGTGGGGTAGTGGCCGCTCTTGGCGATCTGGATCTGGCGTCCGGCGATGCGGGTCAGCAGCTGGGCGCGCAAGACGTCCAGGCTGGACGATTCGGCCTGGTTGCTCCAGTCGGTCACGCGGGCCGGCTGCGGCGCGGGCAGCTGCACGCCCTGCGGCAGCTCGGCCAGCGCGCCGGGCGGGCCGCCGATGATCTTGGCCAGCTCGTCGCGGCGCACGTCCAGGTCGTTCTGCAGGCGCAGTTCCTGGGCCACCACCAGGTCGTAGCGCGCCTGCGCCTCGTAGGTGTCGGTGATGGTGGCGTTGCCCAGCTCGAAATTGCGCTTGGCGGACTCCAGCTGGCCGGCCACGGCGGCTTTCTCGGCCTCGGTCGCGGCCAGGGTGTCCTGGGCGTACAGCACGTTGAAATAGGCGTCGGCCACGCGCAGCAGCAAGTCCTGGTAGGCCTGCTGCAACTGCACTTCGACGTCGGCGACGATGAGCTTGGACTGCTCGTAGTTCTGCCAGCGGCCCCAGTCGAACAGCGGCTGGGTCAGCGCCAGGTCCCAGACGCCGCGGCCGCCGCTGTAGGCCATGTTCAGGCCGCGGGTGCTGCGGGTTTCCTGGTAGGCGCCGCCGACGCCGGCCGAGACTTCGGGCAGCAGCAGGGCGCGCGCCTGCGGTTCCTTTTCCAGGCCGGCGCGGTAGTTGGCGCGGGCCGAGGCATAGATGGGGTCGTTGCCGAGGGCGGACTGCCACACCTGCAACAGATTCTGCGCGCACGCGACAGACGGGCCGACACTTGCGGCGGAGGTAAAAACCAGTAAAGCCGTAAGCAGTCGGACGCGCATGATCTGTCAGGTGGTGGGGTGTTGCTCCAGGGAGTCGGGGTCCGGTTGCCGGCCCGCGCAGGCGGGCCGCAAGGGCGGGGCCGCGTGGCCGCCGCCGGCGGGACTCAGAACTTGAACTGCGACACCGTGGCGCCGCGCAGGGGCTTGATGACCGTTTCGAACAGATTGACGGTCTCGAAGCTGGCGGCGGTGGTGCGGGTGATGCGACAGGCCGTCATGACGGGGGCCTGGCCGACGACGACGACCAGGCGGCCGCCGACGCGCAATTGGTACTTGAGCGCGTCCGGCACGACCGGCACCGAGCCGGTCACCAGGATCGCGTCGTATTCGGTGGAGCCCCAGCCGTTGCGGCCGTCGCCGGTCTCGACCTTGACGTTGGTGACGTTGTTCATCTGCAGGTTCTGCTGCGCGAACGTGACCAGGCGGCTGTCGATCTCGACCGAGGTGACCTGTTGCGCCAGGTAGCCCAGCAGCGCGGCCTGGTAGCCGGAGCCGGTGCCGATTTCCAGCACACAGTCGGACTTGCTCAGTTGCAGTTCCTGGGCCAGGCGGGCTTCGACCTTGGGGGCGAGCATGGTCTGGCGGGTGTTGACCGCGTTGATTTCCAGCGGCAGTTCCAGGTCGGAAAACGCCAGGGCGCGCAGCGCCGGCGGAACGAACTGTTCGCGGCGCACATCGAACAGCGCTTGCAGCACGTTGGCGTCCAGGACGTCCCACGGGCGGATCTGCTGTTCCACCATGTTGAAGCGGGCTTGTTCTACGTCGGGCAGGGTCGAAGCGTTCATGACGGTCAGGAAAAAAGCGGAGGAATCAGCTGACCATTGTACCGATTCGTAGCGTCCTGTGACGCGGCGGGGCGGACCGACTGGTTACAGACGGGAAATCGGACCCGCCCGCCGGGCTCACCACCAGGCGTGGAAGTGGTGCACCGGGCCGTGGCCGGAGCCGACCGACAGGCGCTCGGCGTGGCGGATGGCCTCGGTCAGGTAGGCCTTGGCGCGGCGCGCCGCCTCGGGCACGTCCTCGACCTGCGGCAGCAGGGCGGCCAGGGCGGCCGACAGGGTGCAGCCGGTGCCGTGGGTGTTGGCGGTCTCGATGCGGTGGCCGGGCAGTTCGATCATGCGGTCGCCGTCGTGCAGCAGGTCGATGGTGTCGTTGCCGGGCAGGTGGCCGCCCTTGACCATGACCCAGCGCTGGCCCGAGTGCGCCATCTTGTTGCGCAGGCGTTCGGCCACGCGCCGCATTTCCTTGACCGTCTCCACCGGGCGCTCTTCCAGCAGCACGCCGGCCTCGGGCAGGTTGGGGGTCAGCAGCGTGGCCTGCGGCAGCAGGGCCTCGCGCATGGCGCCGACGGCGTCGCGCTCGAGCAGCAGGTCGCCGCTCTTGGCCACCATGACCGGGTCCAGCACCACGTGGGCCGGGTTCCACTTGGCCAGCTTCTCGGCCACCACCTGGATCACCGGCTGCTGGCCCAGCATGCCGATCTTGACGGCGTCGATGCGCACGTCGGCGAACAGGGTGTCGATCTGCTGGCCGACGAAGGCCGGCGGCACCGGCGAGATGCCGGTGACGCCCTGGGTGTTCTGGGCGGTGAGCGCGGCGATGACGGCGCAGCCGTAGGCGCCCAGGGCGCTCATGGCCTTGACGTCGGCCAGGATGCCGGCGCCGCCGGACGGGTCGACGCCGGCGATGGTCAGCGCGTTGGGGATGGGACGGCCGCTGGCGGCCGCTTGGCGGCTGCTCATTTGGCGCCGCCGGTGATCAGGCCTTCGGTGGGCGAGCTGGGCGCGCCGCTGTAGAGCTTCTTGGGCATGCGGCCGGCCAGGAAGGCCTCGCGGCCGGCCTCGACGCCCTTCTTCATGGCGCTGGCCATCAGCACCGGGTCGCGCGCGGCGGCGATGGCGGTGTTCATCAGCACGGCGTCGCAGCCCAGTTCCATGGCGATGGCGGCGTCCGAGGCGGTGCCCACGCCGGCGTCCACCACCACCGGCACGCGGGCCTGGTCGATGATCAGGCGCAGGTTCCAGGGGTTCAGGATGCCCATGCCGGAGCCGATCAGCGAGGCCAGCGGCATCACGGCCACGGCGCCCATGTCTTCGAGCATGCGGCACTGGATGGGATCGTCGGTGCAATAGACCATGACCTGGAAGCCCTCGTCGACCAGCGTCTTGGTGGCCTTGAGGGTTTCGGGCATGTTGGGGAACAGCGTGTGCGGATCGCCCAGCACTTCCAGCTTGACCAGGGCGTGGCCGTCCAGCAGCTCGCGCGCCAGGCGCAGCGTGCGCACGGCGTCGTCGGCCGAGTAGCAGCCGGCGGTGTTGGGCAGCAGCGTGAACTTGGACATCGGCACGTAGTCGAGCAGGTTGGGCTCGCCCGGGTTCTGGCCGATGTTGGTGCGGCGGATGGCGACCGTGACGATCTCCGTGCCGCTGGCGTCCAGCGCGGCGCGGGTCTGGTCGAAATCCTTGTACTTGCCGGTGCCGACGAGCAGGCGCGACGAGTAGGCGCGGCCGGCGATGGTGAGAGTGTCTTGAGTGGTCATGGCGGTGTGTCAAAGAGCGGGCGCGCGCTGCGGGACCCGCGGGGGCTGGCTGAACATCGGGCGGATCAACGGGTTGATCACGGTTAGCCGAATCATAAAGCACGGGGCGGCGTGTCAGTCCCCGTGGCGCCGCCGCGGCGTTCCAGAAATCGCGCTTGCCGCGCAGCCATGGGGCGCGCGAATGACCGGGTTGCGGACAGGGGCATCCCGGACGGCCCCGGCGGCGCGGGGCGAGAGCGCGCCTGTCGGGACGCCTAGGGCTGGCGCAGCCGGTCCAGGTCCGCGCACAGCTGCTCGGCCGCGTCGACCAGGCGTGGACCCGGGCGGTAGAGCGCGTCGGCATCGATGCCGTAGACGTGGCCGGCCTGCGCGGCGGGCAGGCCCATGGCGCGCCAGGCGGCCAGGTTGCGGGCGGTGTCGGCGGGCGCGGAGACGCCGGCCAGCACCGCATCGGGGCGCGCCGCCAGCACGCTTTCCAGGCCGACCTGCGGCGCCACCACGGGGGCGTCGCCGAACACGTTGACGCCGCCGCACAGGCGCAGCGCGTCGCTGACGATGCTGGCGTGGTTCAGGGTGTAGATGGGGTCCAGGCCCGCCTGCACGAAGACCCGCACCGGCGCGCGGCCGGCGTAGCGCGCGGCCAGCGCGTCGAGCCGCGCGCGCAGGGCCCGGGCGGCGGGGCCGGCCTGCGCCTCGGTGCCGAACAGCACGCCCAGGCGCTCGACCGCGTCGGGAATGGCCGCCAGCGTCTGCGGATCGCTGTAGTAGACCGCCACGCCCAGCTTGTCCATGACGCGCGCCAGCGGCGCGGCGGCGGACGGTTGCCAGGCGATGACCAGGTCGGGCCGGGTGGCGGCCACGCGTTCGGGATCGGGTTGGGTGCCGTCGCCGATGACCGGCAGGGCGCGGGCGGCGGGCGGATAGTCGCTGCCGCGGATGGTGGCCACCAGGTAGGCGCCGGCGCCGGCCGCGTAGACCAGCTCGGTGGCGTGCGGCGCCAGGGTGACCGCGCGCCGCGCCGGGGCGGCCAGGGTCACGTCGCGGCCGCGATCGTCGCGCGCGTGGATCGCCGCCGGGGTTTCGACCGAGGTCGCGGCTGGCGTCTTGGCCGAGGTGTCGGCGGCCGCCGGCCCCGGGGCGCACAGCAGCCCCAGGACGGCGAACGGAAGGGCGCGGACGAACGTCATGCGGTGGCTCGATACGGTCGGCGTGGAGGAACGCCGACTATATCGGATCGCCGCTTAGTAACGCACCGTGAGGGATGCGTAGAAGTTGCGGCCGGGCGCGGGGTACAGGTTGTACGGGCCCGTTTCGCCCAGGCTGCCGCTGCGGATGCCGTAGGTGGCGTACTTGCGGTCCAGGATGTTGTTCACGCCCACCGCGCCTTCGATGTTGCGGGTGAACTTGTACGCGACCTTGGTGTTGAACAGCACGTAGGCGTCCAGCTGCTTGTCGAACTCGTTGGCCTGGTCGTTGTCCAGGCGCGACTTGCCGACGTATTGCGCGGCCACGTTCCACAGGAACGCGTCGGTGGGGCGCCAGGTCACGCCGGCATTGGCCAGCCACTTCGGCGCCATCGGCACGGTCTTGCCGGCCAGGTCGACGCCGTTGTAGGTGCCCGAGCGGAACTGCGCTTCCATCCAGGTCAGGTTGGCATCCAGCGTCACGCCGCGGACGATCTCATGATGGCCTTCCAGTTCGATGCCTTGGCGGCGGGTCGGATCCAGGTTGACGTTGGCGCCGAACATGTCGGCCAGCGGGTTGTACTGGATTTCGTTGGTCAGGTCATAGCGGAACCACGACAGGCGGGCGCTGCTGCGTTCCGATTGCCAGGTCACGCCCAGTTCCTTGTCGGTGGAGGTTTGGGGCGCCAGCGGATTCTGCACCCACAGCAATTCGTCGCTGTTGGCCAGGCGGAAGCTGCGGCCGACCTTGCCGTACACGCCGAAACCGCTGCTCAGGTCCTGGCGCACGCCCAACTGCCAGGCGGTCAGGTGGTGGCCGCTGTCCGACGGATTGCCGCCGGTACCGGACAGGATTTCCAGCTTGTCCGAGGCGTACTGGCGGCGCACGCCCATGGTGATGTTGGTGCTTTCGGTGGCGCGGATCTGGCCTTCGGCGAACAGCCCGTATTGATGCTGGCGCGATTGCATCTTGGATTGGATCGGGTCGTAGTAGGCGTCTTGCGTTACCGTGCTCCTGGATTCGAGCGCATCGGCGCCGAGGATGACGCTGTGGCCGCCGGTGATCGGCAGGCGGTAGCGCAGGCTGGCGCTGTTTTCCACCAGCTTCTGGTCGCGCAGCGTGTCGCCACCGTTGTCGAACATGCTGGGCGCGGCGTAGGTCAGGCCGTGCAGTTTCTTGTTGCGGCTGGCCAGGTCGGCGTAGAGCGTGCCGACGCCCAGCGCCTGTTCGAGCTGCAGGCCGATGGTGGTCGACGTGGACTTGATGAAGTCGGCGTCGTTCTTGGCGCCGCGGCGGTCGTCCTGGTACTGGTTCAGGCCGGTGAGCGGATTGATCTGGCGCGGGCCGGGCAGTTCCAGGCGCTGCGTGGTGGTGTTGCCGTACAGGCGGATCGAGCCGTCGGCATGGCGGAAAGTGATGCCGCCGCCGCCGCCCTCACGGGTTTCGGCGTTGTTGTCGCGGTAGCCATCGCTGTGCAGCGATTGCATGTAGGCGTCGACCCCGACCTTCTGGTTGTTCAGCGCCACGGCGGCGTCGTACTGGCGCAGGCCGTAGCTGCCGAAAGTGGCGGTGGCGCGGGCCGTGACCGGCTCCTTGGCGAAGTCCTTGCGGGTGATGATGTTGATCACGCCGCCGGTGGCGCCGCCGCCGTATTGCACCGAACCGCTGCCGCGCACGATTTCGACGCGCTCGACCTGGTCCAGGGGCACCACGCCCAAGTTGGGGGCGGACAGGTCGTTGGGGTTCTGCTTGACGCCGTCGATCATGATCAGCGTGTTGCTGGCGCCGGTCACGCCGAAGCCGCGCAGGTCGACCATGGCGCCGTCGGCCGAGCCTGAGTTGTTGATCAAGTGGATGCCGGCCTGCGTCGACAGCAGGTCCTGCATGGTGCGGGCGCTGCTGGCGGCGATGTCTTCGGCGGTGATGACCGAGATCGACACGGGCAGCGTGCGGCCATCCGTCGGCACGCGCTGGGCGGTGACGGTGATGCTGTCGAGTTCGGGGGCGGGGGTGGCGGCTTGCTGGGCGGCGGACAGGGCCGGGGCGGAGCAGAGCAGGGCGCCGGCGTAGCGCCGGATGGAGCGGGATTTCATCTACAAGACCTCGATGCGACCCGCGACCCCGCAGGTCAATCACGATGGGGAGGAAACCCGGGCCACGCCGCGCCTCCTGGGAGCGGGCGCCGGACGGGCGTCCTGGCGATCGAACTGGCCGGTATCGGGCTGCCATGGGCGCATCGCGCGCATGGGGACCGTTGCGGGGGCAGCACAGGCTGGATGTCCGGGCCGGCCGGCCTTGTGGGCGGCGGGGCGGATGTCTTCCTGTTTCCCGTTTACCTTTCGCGCGCGGACCGGCAAGTGTTGCGTTCTTGCCTGTCCCAGTGCGCCGAAAGCACCGGTTCGGGGCCGAAACTGTATCACCGCAGGGCGAAACAGGGCCTGTTTTGTTACGATCAGGGGTTGATTTTTCGGCCTTTATCGCTTTTTAGCGACATTTGCGCGGCCGCTTTCGTTGCCCAACCCCTCCCTTCGGACCTGAACGTGTCGTATCCCCGCCTGCCTTATCCGCCCGAGCGCTTCACCCGCGGCGGCGACTTCGCCCGGCTGCTCGGCCAGCGCATCCTGATCCTGGACGGAGCGATGGGCACGATGATCCAGCGCTACAAGCTGGGCGAGGCCGATTTCCGCGGCGAACGTTTCGCCGGCCATGGCAAGGACCTGAAGGGCGACAACGAGCTGCTGTCGCTGGTGCGGCCGGACGTGATCTCGGAGATCCACCGCCAGTACCTGGAGGCCGGCGCCGACGTCATCGAGACCAACACCTTCGGCGCCACCTCGATCGCGCAGGGCGACTATGACCTGCCGGAGCTGGCCTACGAATTGAACCTGGTGTCCGCGCAGCTGGCGCGCGAGGCCTGTGACCAGTACAGCACGCCGGACAAGCCGCGCTTCGTGGCCGGCGCGCTCGGCCCGCAGCCCAAGACGGCGTCGATCTCGCCCGACGTGAACGACCCGGGCGCGCGCAACGTCACCTTCGACGAGCTGCGCGTCGCCTATATCGAACAGCTCAACGGCCTGCTGGACGGCGGCATCGACATCGTCCTGATCGAGACCATCTTCGACACGCTCAACGCCAAGGCGGCGATCTTCGCCACCGAGGAAGTGTTCGAGCAGCGCGGCATCCGCCTGCCGGTGATGATCTCGGGCACCGTCACCGACGCCTCCGGCCGCATCCTGTCGGGCCAGACCGTCGAGGCCTTCTGGAACTCGGTGCGCCATGCGCGCCCGGTCACCATCGGCCTGAACTGCGCGCTGGGCGCGGCGCTGATGCGTCCGTACGTGGCCGAGCTGTCCAAGATCTGCGATACCTACGTCTGCGTCTACCCCAATGCCGGCCTGCCCAACCCGATGGCCGAGACCGGCTTCGACGAGACGCCGGCCGACACCTCGGCGCTGCTGGAGGAATTCGCCCGCGCCGGGCTGGTGAACATGTCGGGCGGCTGCTGCGGCACCACGCCCGACCACATCCGCGCGATCGCCGACAAGGTCACGGCGCTGACGCCGCGGGTGGTGCCGGACATTCCGGTCAAGACCCGCCTGTCGGGCCTGGAGCCGCTCAACATCGACGAAGACACGCTGTACGTGAACGTGGGCGAGCGCACCAACGTCACCGGCAGCAAGATGTTCGCGCGCCTGATCCGCGAAGAGAAATACGACGAGGCGCTGGCCGTGGCCCGCCAGCAGGTCGAGAACGGCGCGCAGATCATCGACATCAACATGGACGAGGCCATGCTGGATTCGGTGGCGTGCATGCACCGCTTCCTGAACCTGATCGCCTCCGAGCCCGACATCGCGCGCGTGCCGGTCATGATCGACAGTTCCAAGTGGGACGTGATCGAGACCGGCCTGAAATGCGTGCAGGGCAAGCCGGTGGTCAACTCGATCTCGATGAAGGAAGGCCTGGAGCCGTTCCGCCACCACGCCCGCCTGTGCCGCCGCTACGGCGCGGCGGTGGTGGTGATGGCGTTCGACGAACTGGGCCAGGCCGACACGCTGGAACGCCGCAAGGAGATCTGCGGCCGCGCCTACAAGATCCTGGTCGAGGAAGAGGGCTTCCCGCCGGAAGACATCATTTTCGATCCCAACGTGTTCGCGGTCGCCACCGGCATCGACGAGCACAACCACTACGCCGTCGACTTCATCGAGGGCACGCGCTGGATCCGCGAGAACCTGCCGCATGCCCGCATCTCGGGCGGCGTGTCGAACGTGAGCTTCTCGTTCCGCGGCAACGAGCCGATGCGCGAGGCCATCCACACCGTGTTCCTGTATTACGCGGTCAAGGAAGGCATGACGATGGGCATCGTCAACGCCGGCCAGCTGGGCGTGTATGCCGACCTCGATCCCAAGCTGCGCGACCTGGTCGAGGACGTGGTGCTGGACCGCGCCGAGCCGGTCGGCAAGACCGACCCGGCCGATGAGCGCACGCCGACCGAGCGCCTGGTGCAGTTCGCCGACACGGTGAAGGGCTCGGGCGCCAAGAAGGAAGAAGACCTGGCCTGGCGCAATGCCGGAGTCGAGGCGCGCCTGTCGCACGCGCTGGTGCACGGCATCACCGCCTTCATCGTCGAGGACACCGAAGAGGTGCGCCAGAAGATCGCCGCGCGCGGCGGCCGTCCGATCGAGGTGATCGAAGGCCCGCTGATGGACGGCATGAACGTGGTCGGCGACCTGTTCGGCGAAGGCAAGATGTTCCTGCCGCAGGTGGTGAAGTCGGCGCGCGTGATGAAGCAGGCGGTGGCCCACCTGATTCCCTTCATCGAAGAGGAAAAGCGCCAGATCGCGGCCGCGGGCGGCGACGTGCGCGCCAAGGGCAAGATCGTCATCGCCACCGTCAAGGGCGACGTGCACGACATCGGCAAGAACATCGTGTCGGTGGTCCTGCAGTGCAACAACTTCGAAGTGGTGAACATGGGCGTGATGGTGCCCTGCGCCCAGATCCTGGAGAAGGCCAAGGAAGAGAACGCCGACATCGTCGGCCTGTCGGGCCTGATCACGCCCAGCCTGGAGGAAATGGCCTACGTCGCCTCGGAAATGCAGCGCGACGAGTATTTCCGCAGCCGCAAGGTGCCGCTGATGATCGGCGGCGCCACCACCAGCCGCGTGCACACCGCCGTCAAGATCGCGCCGAACTACGAAGGGCCGGTGATCTACGTGCCGGACGCCAGCCGCTCGGTGGGCGTGGCCACCAACCTGATGTCCGACCAGTCGGACGCCTACCTGGCGGAACTGGCCGAGGAATACGAGGACGTGCGCCGCCGCCACGCCAACCGCAAGGCCGCGCCGATCCTGCCGCTGGCCGAGGCGCGCGCCTCGCGGCCGCGGATCGACTGGGACAGCTACACGCCGCCGCGCCCCAAGTTCATCGGCCGCCGCACCTTCAAGAGCTACGACCTGGCCGAGATCGCCAAGTACGTGGACTGGGGCCCGTTCTTCCAGACCTGGAGCCTGTTCGGCCCGTTCCCGGCGATCCTGGACGACAAGGTCGTGGGCGAGCAGGCGCGCAAGGTCTACGCCGACGGCCTGGCCATGATGAAGCGCATCGTCGAGGGCCGCTGGCTGACCGCCAACGGCGTGGTCGGCTTCTACCCGGCCAACAGCGTCAACGACGAGGACATCGAGGTCTACAAGGACGAGAGCCGCAGCGAGGTGCTGTTCACCTACCGCAACCTGCGCCAGCAGGGCGCCAAGCGCGAGGGCGTCAGCAACAAGTCGCTGTCGGACTTCATCGCGCCGAAGTCCAGCGGCAAGCTGGACTACATCGGCATGTTCGCGGTGACGGCGGGCCTGGGCATCGAGAAGAAGGAAGCCGAGTTCGAGAAGGCGCTGGACGACTACTCCAGCATCATGCTGAAGTCGCTGGCCGACCGCCTGGCCGAAGCCTTCGCCGAATGCCTGCACGCCCGCGTGCGCCAGGACCTGTGGGGCTACGCGGCCGACGAGGCGCTGTCCATCGATGACATGATCGCCGAGAAGTACGTCGGCATCCGCCCGGCGCCCGGCTATCCGGCCTGCCCGGAACACGTGGTCAAGACCGACATGTTCCGCGTGCTGGACGGCGCCGACATCGGCATGATGCTGACCGACAGCTACGCCATGTTCCCGGCCTCGAGCGTGTCGGGTTTCTACTTCAGCCATCCGCAGTCGCAGTACTTCAACGTCGGCATCATTGGCGAAGACCAGTTGCAGGACTACGCCGCGCGCAGCGGCCGCAGCATCGAGGACCTCAAGCGCACCCTGGCGCCGAACCTGGGCTGAGGCGGCCCGCGCCGCCGCGCCGGGCCCGCCCGGCATTCCAGCGCCACCCCAGCGCCACCCCAGCGCCGCCCCGGCTCGTCCGGCGCGGCGCTTTGTTTTATTCGGACGGTTTACCAAATGGATAGTGGTAAACCATGATGCGACAAATTGGTAAACCACATAATATTTGGTCCAACCACTTTCAACCGACATGACACTACAACTGATTCCCAAGCCCGAAGAACCCGCCGGCAAGCCGGTGGCCGACCGCGCCTACCTGCGGCTGGCCGCGCAGATCCAGGCGCTGGTGGCGCAGGGCGAGTTCGCGGTGGGCAAGCGCCTGCCGGCCGAGCGCGCGCTGGCCGAGCGCTTCGACGTCAGCCGCACCTCGCTGCGCGAGGCCATCATCGCGCTGGAACTGCAGGGCGTGGTGGAAGTGCGCGGCGGCTCGGGCATCTATGTCTGTGAACCGCGCCCGGGCGTGGCGCGGCTGCCGGCCGCGCAGGAGCCGGGCGCCGGGCCGTTCGAGCTGCTGCGCGCGCGCTGCCTGGTCGAATCGGAAATCGCCGCGCTGGCGGCCAGCACCCGCAACGATGCCGACCTGGATCGCATCTTCGAGGCGCTGACCACCATGCGCGAGCAGATGATGCACAAGGAAGAAAACCAGGAGGCCGACCGCCGTTTCCACCTGTACATCGCGCAGTCCACCGGCAACAGCGTGCTGCTGGGCACCGTGACGGCGATGTGGGACCAGGCGCAAGGGCCCATCTGGGAAAAGATCGAACAGCATTTCCATACGCAGGAATTGCGCCAGGCTTCGCAGGAAGACCATCAGCGCATCTTCAGCGCGCTGGTGGCGCGCGATGCGGACGGCGCGCGGCAGGCCATGCGCAATCACCTCGAACGCGTGATCGGCGAATTCGCGCAGGGGTGGCGTTGACGTAGTACCGGCAGGCGGCCCCCGGCAGAGCGCGGAAGATACCGCGCCCCGGAACCGGGCGACACACATCAGGAGACAACAGGATGCAGCAAAGGAACAAGGGGAGCCGCGCCTGGCACAGGGCGGCGGCGATGCTGTCGGCGTGCGCGCTGGCGGCCTATGCGCTGGCGGCGCCGGCGATAGCGCAGGAAGCGCCCGCGGCGGGCCAGAGCGCGCGCATCGATGCGATCCGCAAGGCGGGCGAGCTGCGCGTCGGCGTGCTGCAGAACGCGCCTTGGCTGCTGCAGGACGTGTCCGGCAAGGGCGGCGAGGGCTGGAGCGGTCCGGCCTGGCTGCTGGCCAAGGAATACGCCCGCCTGCTGGGCGTGAAGCTGACGCCGGTGCAGGTCTCGCACGAGACCAAGGTGCCGGTGCTGGCGGCCAATCAGGTCGACATGACCATCAGCCCGCTGGCCGAGACGCCGGAGCGCCTGAAAGTGGTCGACTTCGTGCTGTATTCGTCCACCAGCGTCTGCCTGTTCGGCCTGGCGTCGAATGCCAAGGTGGCCGCGGCCAAGTCGGTCGATGACCTGAACCGGCCCGGCGTCACCATCGCCTATTTCACCGGCGGCGCCGAGGAGGCCTGGGTCAAGCAGCGCTTTCCCAACGCGACGCTGCGCGCCGTGGCCAACTCGGGCGCCACCGCGCCGATCGAGGAAATCATGGCCAAGCGCGCCGACGCGGCGCCGATCAACCGCGTGCCCTGGGTCGGCCTGAGCCGCAAGGTGCGCGGTCTGGCCGTGCTGCCCGCCGAGGCCAACTGCCAGCAGAGCACCGAAAAGGCCTCGCCGGTGGGCCTGGCGATCGACAAGAACCAACCCGAATACCTGGCCTGGCTGCGGCAGGTGGCCGCCGGCATGAAGACGCGCCTGGACGCCGACGAAATGCGCATCATCGAACAGACCCCGTAGGCCGCACCGGCCTTTTCCCACCCCCTGGATTTTCCGACCACGCGCAAGGCGCGCGGCCCGGGCGACTGCCCGCGGCCTCGCGCGTCCGCATCCGGCGTCCGCCGCCGGGCTTCCCTCCAAGGAGACCGCAATGCAACCGTCCTTCCTTTCCCGCTTCGCCGCCGCCGCCCTGCTGCTGGCCGGCGCCGCCACCGCCCAGGCGCAGACGCCGCCCGCGCCCGGCGAGAGCCCGCGCATCGACGCCATCCGCAAGGCCGGCGTGCTGCGCGTGGGCGTGGTCAACAACCCGCCGTGGCTGGTGCAGAACACCACCGGCTCGGGCGAACCCTGGATGGGCTCGTCCTGGCTGCTGGGCAAGGAATTCGCGCGCCTGCTGGACGTGAAGATCGTGCCGGTGCAGGTCAGCCACGAAACCAAGGTGCCGGCGCTGATCGCCAACCAGATGGACATCATGATCGGGCCGCTGAACCAGAACGCCGAGCGCGCCAAGATCATCGACTTCGTCACCTTCTCGAACACCAGCGTCTGCATGTTCGGCCTGGCGTCCAACCCCAAGTTCACCAACGCCACCAAGGTCGAGGACTTCAACCAGCCCGGCATCACCATGGCGTATTTCTCGGGCGCCGGCGAAGAGCCGCTGGTGCTGGAGAACTTTCCCAAGGCCAAGCTGCGCGGCGTGACCAACTCGGGCTCGGTGGCGCCGATCGAGGAAGTGCTGGCGGGCCGCTCCGACGTGGCGCCGCTGAACCGCATGCTGTGGCCCAACATCAGCAGGAAGGTCAAGGGCCTGGCCGTGTTCCCCAAGGAAAACGACTGCCAGGACAGCAAGATCTTCGCGATCGACGCGGGCATGGGCGTGGCCAAGAACCAGCCGGTGTACCTGGAGTGGCTGCGCAAGGTGGAAGCGCGCATGCATCCCGAACTGGTGGCCGAAGAGCGCCGCATGACCCAGACCCTGAAGTAAGGCGGACACACCATGCTCAATTGCGCAATCCATGGGGCCGAAGACCTGCGGCTGGTCGAGCAGGCGCCCGAGCCGCTGGGCCCGACGCAAGTGCGCGTCGGCGTCAAGGCGGTCGGCATCTGCGGTTCGGACCTGCATTACTACCGCCACGGCCGGGTCGGCGATTTCGTCATCCGCGAACCGCTGACGCCCGGCCACGAGGCCTCGGGCCAGGTGCTGGAGGTCGGTTCGGGGGTCACCGCCGTCAAGCCGGGCGACCGCGTGGCGCTGGATCCGGCGCGCACCTGCGGCGTGTGCCGCTACTGCCGCCAGGGCGATTCCAACCACTGCGAGGCGGTGTTCTTCTTCGGCAGCGCCAGCCGCTATCCGCACATGCAGGGCGCGATGCGCGAGCAGGTGGTGGTGCAGGAAAAACAGTGCGTGCCGGTGCCCGACAGCCTGTCGTTCGAGCTGGCCGCCTTCGGCGAGCCGCTGGCGGTGGCGTTGCACGCGGTGCGCAGCGCCGGATCGTTGCTGGGCAAGACGGTGATGGTGGTGGGCGCCGGGCCGATCGGCGCGCTGGTGCTGATGGCGGCGCGCCTGGCCGGCGCCAGCCACGTCATCGTGGTCGACATCGTCGACCAGACCCTGGCCACCTGCGCCAAGGTCGGCGCCACGCGCACCATCAACGCCGCCGCCGAGCCGGCCGCGCTGGACGAGCTGGCGGCGGGCAAGGGCACGGTCGATGTGTGCTTCGAGGCTTCCGGCAACTACGCCGGGCTGGCCAACTGCATCCGCGCCACGCGGCCGCGCGGCACCATCGTCACGGTCGGCACGCTGAATGGCAGCAGCGAGCAGTGCCCGTTCAACCAGATCATGGTCAAGAGCCTGAACGTCGTCGGCAGCTTCCGCTTCGTCGATGAATACGCCTGGGCGGTGGACTACCTGGGCCGCGGCCTGGTGGACGTCGCGCCGCTGCTGACGGCGGCGGTGCCGGCGCGCCAGGCGCACGAGGCCTTCGCGCTGGCGGCCGACCGGCGCCAGGCCATGAAAGTGATGGTGACGTTCTGAGCCCGCCCGGGCTCGTGTCGGCACGGAGATTCCATGGATTTCGATTTTTCCCCCATCGTCGATAACTGGCGTTTCTTCGCCAGCGGCCTGGGCATCACGGTGGCGCTCAGTGCCGTCACGGCGGTGTCCAGCATCCTGCTGGGCCTGGTGATCGCGCTGCTGCGCCTGTACGGGCCGCGTTGGCTGCGGGTGCTGCTGGTGTTCTACATCGACAGCATGCGCGCCATCCCGGTGCTGGTGGTGCTGGTGTGGATCTACTTCGCCTTCCCGCTGCTGGCCGGCGTGACCTTCGCGCCGTTCTGGGCGGCGCTGGTGGCGTTGACGCTGCACATCGCGGCCTATTCGGCCGAGGTGATCCGCGCCGGCATCGAGTCGGTGCGGCCGGGGCAGATGCGCGCCGGCCTGGCGCTCGGCATGTCGCGGGCCCAGGCGCTGCGCAAGATCATCCTGCCGCAGGCCACCATCCGCATGCTGCCGGCCTTCGGCTCGGTGCTGACGGTGGCGATCAAGGACACCGCCATCGCCACCGTGATCGCGGTGCCCGAGCTGATGCACAAGGCCGAGACGATCGCCGGGCAGAGCTACCGGCCGATCGAGGTGTTCACCGCGGTGATCGTGGCGTACTTCGTGATCCTGTTCCCGGTGACGCGCGGCGTGGACCGGCTGTACCAACGTTACGCACACCTGGGGCGCTCATGAATCTGGACTGGGGAATTATCTGGGACTCGCGCCAGGTGCTGCTGCAGGGCGCGGCCATGACCGTGATGCTGACGGTGGTGACGATGGCGCTGGCGGTGCCGGGCGGCATGGTGCTGGCGCTGATGCGGCTGTCGTCGAACCGCGTGGCCAACGGCGTCGCGGTGGCGATCGTCGAGTTCTTCCGCAACCTGCCGCTGATCCTGGTGATCTATTGGGCGTTCTACGTGATGCCGATGGCGCTGGACGTGCAGTTCTCGGCGGTGACGACGGCGCTGGTGGCGTTGGTGCTGAACGTGTCGGCCTACAACTCCGAGACCTTCCGCGCCGGCATCAATTCGATCCGCAAGGGCCAGATGGAGGCCGCGCTGGCGATGGGCATGTCGCGCCGCCAGGCCATGTTCAAGGTGCTGGTGCCGCAGGCGGCGCGGCGCATCCTGCCGGTGCTGGCCAGCACCTGGATCTCGCTGTTCAAGGACACCTCGCTGGTGTCGGTGATCGCCGTCAGCGAGCTGGCCTACGCCTCGATGCAGGTGCGCGCGCAGAGCTTCCGCGTGCTGGAAATGCTGACCGCGATGGCGGTGATCTATTGGCTGATGGGCTATCCGCAGGCCAAGCTGGTCGACTGGATCCACCGCAAATACGGAGTCAAGGAGTGAACGAGATGATCCTGGAACAAGTGGCCGGCAAGGCCAATGGGGCGGTGGCTGCCACAGCAACGGCTGCCGCAGCAACGGCTGCCGCAGCGACGGCCGCCGCAGCAATGGCTGCCGCCCGTAAGGGCGCCGATCAGCCGCCGGTGCTGCTGTACGAGCACGTGCGCAAGGTCTACGGCGATTTCGTGGCGTTGAACGACGTCTCGCTGCAGGTCAACAAGGGCGAGGTGATGTGCCTGATCGGCCCGTCGGGCTCGGGCAAGTCCACGCTCCTGCGCTGCACCAACGCGCTGGAGAAGATCGACGGCGGCCGCGTGCTGCTGGACGGCGTGGCGGTGCCGGAGGCCGAGTCGGAAGTGCGCAAGGTGCGCCAGCGCATGGGCATGGTGTTCCAGAGCTTCGAGCTGTTTCCGCACAAGTCGGCGCTGGACAACGTCGCCATGGGGCCGATCACCGTGCTCGGCATGGCGCCGGAACAGGCGCGGGCCCGCGCCATGGCGCTGCTGGAGAAGGTCGGCCTGGCCAACAAGGCCGGCAACTTTCCCGCCAACCTGTCCGGCGGCCAGCAGCAGCGCGTGGCCATTGCCCGCGCGCTGGCGATGGAGCCGGAAGTGATGCTGTTCGACGAGCCGACCTCGGCGCTCGACCCCGAGACCGTGGGCGAAGTGCTGAACGTCATGAAGAAGCTGGCGCAGGAAGGCATGACCATGATCGTCGTCACGCATGAAATGAGTTTCGCGCGGCGCGTGGCCAACTGGGTGGTGGTGTTCGAGAACGGCGCCATCCTGGAACAGGGCCCGCCCGCGCAGATTTTCGACAACCCGCAGGTCGCCCGTACCCGCGACTTCCTCAGCCACCTGGGCTGGGAAGGCTGAACACCCTCCCGTTTTCACGGAATCCATGATGAAAATTACGAACGCACGCGTCATTGTTTGTTCGCCGGGCCGCAATTTCGTGACCCTGAAGATCGAGACCGACCAGGGCCTGACCGGCATCGGCGACGCCACCCTGAACGGGCGCGAGCTGGCCGTGGCGGCCTACCTGACCGAACACGTGGTGCCTTGCCTGATCGGCCGCGACGCGCACCAGATCGAGGATATCTGGCAGTACCTGTACAAGGGCGCCTACTGGCGCCGCGGCCCGGTCACGATGACCGCCATCGCCGCGGTCGACACCGCGCTGTGGGACCTGAAGGCCAAGGCCGCCGGCTTGCCGCTGTACCAACTGCTGGGCGGCAAGAGCCGCACCGGCGTCATGGTCTACGGCCACGCCAACGGCAGCGACATCGAGCACACCGTCGACGAAGTGCTGCGCTACGCCGACATGGGCTACCGCGCCATTCGCGCGCAGAGCGGCGTGCCGGGGCTGGACAAGGTCTACGGCGTGGGCCGCGGCAACCTGTTCTACGAACCCGCCGACGCCGACCTGCCGAGCGAGCACGACTGGTCCACCGAGAAGTACCTGCAGCACACGCCCAAGCTGTTCGAGCGCATCCGCGAAAAGCTCGGCTTCGAGCATCACCTGCTGCACGACGTGCACCACCGCCTGACGCCGATCGAGGCCGGCCGACTGGGCAAGTCGCTGGAGCCGTACAACCTGTTCTGGATGGAGGACGCCACGCCGGCCGAGAACCAGGAGGCCTTCCGCCTGATCCGCCAGCACACCACCACGCCGCTGGCGGTGGGCGAGATCTTCAATTCGATCTGGGACTGCAAGGACCTGGTGCAGAACCAGCTGATCGACTACATCCGAACCACGGTGGTGCACGCCGGCGGCATCACCCACCTGCGCCGCATCGCCGATCTGGCCTCGCTGTACCAGGTGCGCACCGGCTGCCATGGCGCCACCGACCTGTCGCCGGTGTGCATGGGCGCGGCGCTGCACTTCGACCTGTGGGTGCCGAACTTCGGCATCCAGGAATACATGCGCCACACCGAGGAGACGGACGCGGTGTTTCCGCACGCCTACACCTTCTCGCAGGGCATGCTGTATCCGGGCGACGTGCCGGGCCACGGCGTCGACATCGACGAGAAGCTGGCCGCCAAGTATCCGTACAAGCGCGCCTACCTGCCGGTGAACCGGCTGCAGCAGGACGGCACGTTATGGAACTGGTAGCGCCCGCGGCCGTCAGGCTGCATCCGGCGCGCCTGCAGGCCCTGGCTCCCGGCGTGGCGCGGCCGGCCTATGACCGTGGCGCCTTGCGCGCCGGCATCGTGCACCTGGGGCTGGGCGCGTTCGCGCGTGGCCACCTGGCGGCGGTCAATGAAGCGGCCCTCCATGCCAGCGGCGACCCGCGCTGGGGCATCTGCGGCGTGTCGCTGCGGCAGGCCGACACCCGCGACGCGCTGGCGCCGCAGGACGGGCTGTATACGCTGGCGCTGCGCAGCGCCGACGCCGACGGCCGGCCGCAACAGCAGCTGGCCGTGATCGGCTGCCTGCTGGAGACGCTGGTGGCGCCCGAGGATCCGCAGGCGGTGCTGGCGCGCATCGCCAGTCCGTACACGCGCATCGTCAGTCTGACCGTGACCGAGAAAGGCTATTGCCACGATCCGGCCAGCGGCGCACTGAACCTGGCGCATCCCGATATCGTTCACGATCTGGGCCAGCCGCTGGCGCCGCGCAGCACCATCGGTTTCCTGGTGTGGGGCCTGCAGCGGCGCCGCGCGGCGGGACTGGGGCCGGTGACGCTGCTGTCGCTGGACAACCTGCCGAGCAACGGCCATCTGCTGCGCGGTCTGGTGCTGGCGTTCGCGGAACAGGTCGACGCGCGGCTGGCCGAATGGATCGGCCAGGCCTGCACCTTCCCATGCTCGATGGTGGACCGCATCGTGCCGCGCACCACCGACGAGGACCGCGCGGCGGTGGCGCAGGCGCTGGGCATGACGGATGCCTGGCCGGTGCAGGCCGAGCCATTCCTGGAATGGGTGGTGGAAGATCATTTCGCCGCCGGCCGGCCGGACTGGGCCGCGGGCGGGGCGCGCTTCGCCACGCAGGCGGCGCCGTTCGAGACGCTCAAGCTGCGCATGGTGAATGGCGCGCATTCGGCGCTGGCGTACCTGTCGGTGATGGCGGGCTGGGCCACGGTGGACCAGGCGGTGGCCCAGCCAGCGCTGCGGCGTTACCTGGCCGACCTGATGCGCACCGAGATCGCGCCGACCCTGCCCGCGCTGCCCGGGCTGGACCTGGCGGCCTACCAGGAGCGGCTGCTGCAACGCTACGCCAACCCGGCGCTGCGGCACCAGACGCGGCAGATCGCCATGGACGGTTCGCAGAAGATGCCGCAGCGCCTGCTGGGCACGCTGCGGGCGCGGCTGGCGGCGGACCAGCCGATCACCGGACTGGCGCTGGCGCTGGCGGGCTGGCTGCATTTCCTGCGCGGCGTCGACCAGGCGGGGCGGCGCTTTCCGATAGAGGACCCGCTAGCCGATACCCTGGCGCAGCGGCTGGCGCAGGCCGAAGAGGCGGCTCGCGCCGCGCCGCCGGGACCGGCCGCCGCGCTGGCCTGGGCGCGCGAGATGACGGCCCTGGCCGCGGTGTTCGGCGACCTGGGCGGGGACGAGCGCTTCGTGCGCGAGGTGGCGCAGGCGGCGCAGTCGCTGCGCACGCTGGGCGTGGCCGGCGCGCTGGAGGCCACTCTGGCCGCCATGCGCGTGGACGCCGCCTGAACGCGCGTCAGGCCGGCGTCGGCGGCGCCAGTCGGCCCAGCAGCGGTTCGAGCGTCACGCCGACCGCGAGGATCTGGCGATCCTCGCCGGGCAGGCCATCCACCTCCAGGCCGAGCGGCAGGCCCGTTTCCGACAGGCCGGCGGGCAGGCTCAGGCCAGGCAGGCCCGCGTTGCTGCCGGGGTCGACGTTGCGCGCCAGCCGCAGGAAGCTGTCCAGGCTGCTGGCCTCGGGCGCGGCGAGCGGCGTTGGCACCGGCACCGTGGGGAACAACAGCCCGTGCAACGCGTGTTGCTCGAACGCACGGCGGTAGACATCGATGAGCGCGTCGCGGTGCTCGGCGATGGCGCTGTCGTACAGCGGCCGCAGCGGCAGCAGTTCGCCCGATGGCGTGGGCAGCACGCCGGGCACGATCAGGTCGTCGAAGATGGCTTTCACGTCCGGGCTGGATATCTGCGCCACCACTTCCTCGAAACTCACGCCGACCTGATGGCGTTGCAGGTAATCGACCAGGTCGGGCTTCTGCTCGTACAGGCAGAGCGGCATGCCGGTGGCGGCGTTGCTGGCTTCCAGGCCGGGCATGTCGAGCGGGATCAGGGTCACGCCGGCCGCGCGCAGGCGCGCCAGGGCGGCCTGCATGGTGGCCTCGACCTGCGGGTCCAGGTCCTGCCAGAAATAGCCGGGCAGCCCCAGGCGCAGGTCGGCGGCGGGCAGCACGGGCAGCGGCGCGTCGTCGCCGCTCAGCACGGCATCCAGTAGCGCGATGTCGGCCATCTCGTTGGCGATGGGGCCGGGGGTGTCGCGGGTATGCGAGATCGGCGTGATGCCGGCGCCGTCGTAGCGGCCCACCGAGGGCCGGAAGCCGACGGCGCCGTTGACCGCGGCGGGCAGCCGCACCGAGGCGCCCGTATCGGTGCCGAGCGCGGCCGGCACCAGCCGCGCGCCCACGGCGGCGCCGCTGCCCGAGGACGAGCCGCCGGCGATGCGCTCGGGATCATAGGCGTTGCGCGTGCCCGCGCCCCGCGGGCCGGGATAGGCGCTGTTGTAGCCGGACACGCCGAACGCCAGTTCATGCATGTGCGTCTTGCCGACGATGACGGCGCCGGCCGCGCGCAGCCGTTGCACCACCGGCGCGTCCTCGGCCGGGCGGAAGTGGCGCAGGGCCGGGGTGCCGGCGGTGTTGGGCAGGCCCGCGACGTGGATGTTGTCCTTGATGGCCACGGGCACGCCCTCCAGCGGCCGCGCCGGGCGGCCCGCGGCGCGCGCGGCGTCTGCCGCCCGCGCCTGGGCCAGCGCGCCGTCCGCGTCCACGGTGATGAAGGCGTTGAGGTCCTGGCGGGCGGCGATACGGTCCAGGCAGGCGCGGGTGAGGGCTTCGCTGGTGACGCGGCCTGCGCGCAGCAGCGCCGCGGCTTCGGTCACGGTCGGGCAGGTCGAGGGCGTCTGGGGCGCGGGCATGGCGGGTTGTCTCCTTGTCGGTGTCGGTTTCGATGCGTTCGGGCTCGATCCCGTTCTATACAGGGTCGACCGTAGCGCTGTCGAGCGCTGTTCGTCGAGGCGCCGGTCCGGCCCGTGGTCGGGTGTCGTGCCACCGGTGCGACGCGGTCGCGGCGCAGGCGCTAAGATAGGCGACGCTTATACACGTACAAGTCCCACGCTCATCCTGGTATGAACACTTCCCCCCAAGCCGGCGCCGCCGGCCACGAAGGCTCCCGCCTGCGCCGCCAGGCGCTGGGCGAATTCGTACGCAGCGCCCGCTCGCGCATCACGCCGCAGATGGCCGGCCTGCCCGAAGGCATGCGCCGCCGCACGCCCGGACTGCGGCGCGAAGAGGTGGCGCAGCTGTGCGGCATCAGCGTCACCTGGTACACCTGGATCGAGCAGGGGCGCGAGGTGTCGGTGTCGCCGTCGGTGTGGTCGCGCATCGCGGGGGTGCTGCAGCTGGCGCGGGCCGAGCGGGCCTATCTGTTCGACCTGGCCGATTGCGCCGACCCGCAGCATGCGCGCGATGACGCGCTGGGCGCGCCGGGTTCGCTGCGCGAGTGCGTGGACGCCATCACCGCGCCGGCCTACGTGCTGGACCGGGCCTGGAACGTGCTGGCCTGTAATGAACCGCTGCGCGAGCTGTTCGACGACTGGCCGGCCCGGGATCCCGAGCCGAACCTGCTGCGCTACATCTTCCTGGATTCGGCGGCGCGCGAGCTGGTGGTGGACTGGGAGCAGCGGGCGCGGCGCGTGGTGGCCGAGTTCCGGGCGGACGCGGGCGCGCATCTGGACGAGCCGGCGGTGCTGGCGCTGATCGATCTGCTGAACCGGCAGAGCCCGGTGTTCGCGCATTGGTGGAACCGGCACGCGGTGGTCGAGCGCGAGGGCGGCCTGCGCGAGTTCGCGCATCCGCGGCGCGGCCGCATGGCCTTCCAGCAGATCACGTTCCGCCTGGCGACGCACCTGGACCTGAAACTGGTGATGCTGCTGGACGGCGGCGGGCAGGACTGAGGCCGCCCCGCCCGCCGTCGCCGCGCGTCAGTCCAGCGAGATATCGGCCTTCCTGACCACCGTGGCGAAACGTTCCGAATCCGCCTCGCGGGCCCGCACCAGTTCGGCCGCGTCGGCCGGCCAGGCCTGGAAGCCGAAGGTCTCGAAGCGCTTGGCCACCGCCGGCGAGCGCACGGCCGCGGCGATGCCGGCGTTGATGCGTTGCAGGACCGCGTCGGGCGTGCCCTTGGGGGCGAAGGCCGCCACCCAGGTCTTCAGTTCGAAGTCCGCCGGCCCGCCGCTCTCGGTCACGGTCGGCACGTCCGGGTACGACGCCAGGCGCGCCGGGGCGGCCAGCGCCAGCAGCTTGACCCGTTTGGCCTGATACAGATTCTGCACCGTCGCCGCCGTGCCGAAGGCCCAGTCGACCTCGCCGTTCGCGACCGCCGTGTAGAGCTGGGCCAGGTCCTTGAACGGCACGTGCGTCATGGTGGTGCGCGTGGCGTCCTGCAGCATGGCGGTGCCGACGTGCGCCACGCTGCCCATGCCCCAGGTGCCATAGGTCAGCTTGCCTGGCTGCGCCCGCGCCGCTTCGACCAGGTCGCTGACCTTGTTCCAGGGCGATCCGGCGCCGACGACGATGAAGAAGTGGGTGTGATAGATCGGCGCGGCCGGGGCGAAGTCGGCCACCGGATCGAACGGCAGGCTGCGGTACAGGTGCGGCTGCAAGGTCATGTGGGTGTTGTCGACGATGGCGAGCGAGTAGCCGTCGCGGCCGGCGCGCTTGACGTCGCCGATGGCCAGCCAGCCGTTGGCGCCGGGCTTGTTCTCGACGATGACGGGTTGCTTCCACGCCGCCGTCAGTTGTTCGCCGACCATGCGGGCGACCGCGTCGGGGCCGCTGCCGACGGAATAGGGCAGCACCATGCGCACCGGCCGTTCGGGAAACGCGCCGGACTGGGCCTGGGCCGCGGCACAGGTCAATGCGGCCATGGCCACGGCGGTGGTGATGGCAAAGCGGATATTGTTTTTCATGTCTCCTCCTGGTTCCTCGGATGGCTATGCCGCTACGGCATGGCGGGTCTCGTAGGCGGCGGCGAACGCCGGATCGCGCTGGCGCAGGTCGTCGTGGCTGACCTGGCCGGTGCGCCGCATGTAGTCGTAGGCGAACGCGACGGGGTCCAGGTGCATCTTGGCGGCCACGTTTTCGTACCAGTCCAGGCTGCGTCCCGCGGCGGCCTGGAAGCTGGACGAGGCCGGCCGCCGCAGCGTCTCGAATTCCGCGAAGGCCGCGCGCGCGTCGCCGGGGTGGCGCAGCAGGCCCTGGTGCAGCGCGATCGCGTCCTGCATCGCCATGCGCGTGCCCGAGCCCAGCGAAAAGTGCACCGTGCGCAGCGCGTCGCCCAGCAGCACGATGTTCTCGTGCGACCAGCGCTCATTGCGCACGATGTTCGCTTCGAACCAGAGCGAGCGGTTGCCCAGCAGGTCGTTGGCGCCGAGATCGTCGCCGAACACCCGCGCGCAATAGCGCCGGCTGTCCTCCTCGCTGGCCGTGTCCAGGCCGGCGCGGCGCCAGCTGTCCGGATCCACCTCCACCAGGAAGGTGCTCAGGTCCTTGCTGTACTGGTAGCTGTGGGCGATGAAGATGCCGTGCTCGGCCTCGCGGAAGATCAGGGACACCGGGTGGAAGCGCTGGCGCGTGCCGTACCAGGCGAACTTGTTGCGGCGGCGCTCGAACGCCGGGCGGAACTGGTCGGCGTACTGCTTGCGCACCGCGCTGTTGCTGCCATCGGCCGCGACCAGCATGTCGACCTCGGCCGCCAGCCTCGCCACGTCGTCGACGCGCTGCTGGTGGCGAATCCGCACGCCGGCCTCCAGGCAGGCGCGTTCCAGCACCGCCAGCATGTCGATGCGGGACGTGCGCGAGAAGGGGTTGCCCTGGACCTGGACCCGGGTGCCGCGATGCACGATCTCCATGTAGTCGCAGCGTTCGTGGTGGGCCACGAAGCGGCCGAAGAAGTCCGGATCCGCTTCGCGCAGGAACGCCAGGCCGATGTCCGAGAACACCACGCCCCAGCCGTAGGTGGCGCCTTGCGGGTTCTGTTCGTAGACCGTGATCTCGTGGCGTGGATCGTGTTTCTTGGCGAGCAGGGAAAAGTACAGGCCGGCGGGGCCGGCGCCGATGACGGCGATTTTCATGATTCAGCGCTCCCGCTGGTGGCGGCCTGGGTGCAGGCCTGATAAGACAACAAGGCGTCGCGCAGCGCGCCCGGCACGGCGATCGCGCGCCGTTCGCCGCGCGCCACGCAGATCGGGGTCAGGACGGCGTCGAAGGCGGGCGCGCCGCGCGCGGTGCCGTGGACGCGCAGGGTGTAGGTGCGGGTGCGCACCTCCTGCACCGTGACGAGCATGTCGAATTCCTCATCCGGCCACAGCGAGGCCTGGAAGTCGAACGACAGCGCGCGGGTCGGGGTGCCGAAGCCGTGCTCGTCCTTGATGCGCTGCGGCGTGCCGCCGAACAGGCGGCCATAGAAGAGTTCGGCGGCCGAAAGCACGTACTCGCCGAAGGTCACGGTGTAGACCACGCCGGCGGGATCGCAATCGCCCCATTTGACCCGGCGCCGCACCACGAACGGGGTGTCGCTGACGACGTATTCGGTGCTGGTCATTGCGGTTCTCCTTCGGCCTGCGCGGCCTCCTGGTTCAACAGGTCGGCCACGGTGCGGCGCAGGGCGGCCTTGTCCAGCTTGCCCACCTTGGTGACGGGAAAGGCCTCGATCTGCTCGATGCGTTCGGGGCACTTGTATTTGGCGAGTCCGCGGCCGGCCAGGAAGTCCGCCAGTTCCCGCACCGTGGGCGCGGCGTGGCCGGGCCGCAGGATGACGAACACGCAGCCTTTCTCGCCGTAGTAGGGATCGGGCATCGCCACCAGCTTGGCCTCGGCGACGGCGGGATGGGCGCCGACCTGCGCCTCGACTTCCTCGCAACCGATCTTCTCGCCGCCCCGATTGATGTTGTCGCGCAGGCGGCCCTCGAACGTGTAGCAGGTCTGCCCGTCGACGACGCGCGCGGTCATCATGTCGCCGCTGCGGTAGAAGCCATCGGACGTGAAGGCCGTGGCATTGGCCTCGGGCGCGTCGAAGAATCCCGGCAGCGTGGCCGGACCGCGAAAGCACAGCTCGCCCATTTCCCCCGCCGCGGCCGGGTCTTCGGTGCCGGGGCGCAGCAGCCGTATCTCGTCGTCGGGGCAGCCGGACCAGCCCTGGGTGTGATGGCGGGCCTGCGCGGACGCGGTCGCCGGCGAGCCGAGCAGCAGCCCCTCGGTGATGCCGAACAGGTTGGAGCACGGCACGCCCAGGTGCGCTTCCAGCCGTTCGGCCGCGCTCATGGTGATGAACAGGCGCAGCGAACCCAGGTCATGCTCGGACAGCCGGTCGTAGGCCATGATCTGCGGGGCGATGGGCCCGATCGACATGGCGCGGGTGACGCCGTGCCGCTCGATCAGCGCCAGCATGCGCGGCACGTCCACGCGCGGCATCAGCACGGCCGACACGCCCATGGCGATCACGGGAATCAGCACGTAGACCTGCGCGGCGTTGTGCAGCAGCGGCAGCGACCAGATGATGCGCTCCGATTCCTCCATGCCGTAGCGGCTTGCGCAGGCAAGTGAATGCCCGAGATATTCGGCGTGGAAGCGCGGAATGATCTTGGGCATGCCGGTGGTGCCGCCCGACAGCTGGAAGCTCAGCACGTCTTCACAGCCCGGGCCCCGGCGTTGCAGCAGGACGCGGGCGTCCTCCAGCGGCATGCTATCGATCAGCGACTGCAGGCCGGCGTGCGCGCCGCCGGCGCCGCGGGCGATGACCAGGTGCGCCAGCGAGTCGCTGGCCGCCACCCTGGCGGCGGCGAACGCGGTCAGGTCGAAACTGCCGAAGTCGGCCTGCACGAAGTAGCCGCGCGCCCGCGTCTGCCGCGCCAGTTGGCCGATCTCCAGTTCGCGGTGCTGCGGCAGCGTGCAGACGGGCACGATGCCGGCCTTGTAGCAGGCCAGCAGCGCCACGGCGGTTTCCAGCGTGGTGCCCATCTGGAAGATGGCGCGGTCGCCGGGGGCCAGCCCCAGCCGCAACAGGGCGGCGCCGAGCCGTTCGCTGCGTTCGTCCAGCTCCTGGAAGCTCAGGCTGCCTTCGTCGGTGATCAGCGCGGTGCGCGCCGGGCAGCGCCGCGCGGTGGCGCGCAGCGCGTCGCCGACGCTGCGGCGCTCCCAGGCGCCGCTGGCGAAATAGCGCCGGGCACGGTCCTCGGGATGGTAGGTCACGCCCTCTATGGGGTTGCGTATGTCTCGCATGCTTGTCTCCTCCTGGCGCGGCGCTAGCGGCCTGCCGGCGCGATCTGCACGCGATCGCGGTCGAACACCTCGATCTCGCCTCGCACGCCGCCCGTGAACAGGCCATACCAGACGGCCGGCTTCAGGCCCAGCGTCTTGCGGCGGAATTCCAGCGGGCCGTCGGCCACGATGCAGTCGAATTCGTCGTAGGGCACCACGGCGCAGTCGTCGCGGCGCGAGGCGTCGGCGATCAACGGCGAGAATTCCTCGACCCGCGGCACGAAGATCCGCAGGCCAGCCGCGTCACGCGCCGGGACCGGCGCCAGGCTTGCCTCCAGCAGCGCCGCCTTGCGCGCCCAGATGTCGTCCACGTGTTCGATACGCCCGCCGCGGGATTCGGCTTCTGCCTCGGCCTGCATGGCGGCCTGCAGCGTCAGCGCGGCGTCGGTCGCGTCGATGCCGGCCAGCGGGCGCAGCTTGCGGGTGAATTCGATGAAGTAGCCGTTCGGGTCGCGCACGTAGATCGACTCGATCACCTCGTGGCGGGTCTCGACCGAGACGTCCAGGCCGGCGTCCTGCAGCTTCTGTTTCCAGGCATGCAGTTCGGCCTCGCTTTCCACCAGCCAGGCGGTGTGGGTGGCGTCGGAGACGTGGTCCTCGGGCAGCGGCCGCATCGCGGCGCGGCCTTGCATGGCCGGCGGTTCCTCGGCGCCCAGGTAGTAGAAGAAGGCGATGGTGCTGCCGCGCCCGCTGTCGAAAAAGAAGTGCAGGAAATCGGGGTGCGTCGCGGGGCCCCAGCCGCGCGCCGAGATGACGTGCACCAGCGGCAGGCCGAGGACGTCACGGTAGAAATGCACCGTTTCGCGCAGGCGCCAGGTGGGCCGGGCGGTGTGGTCCACGCCGTGCAGGCGCAGCGGAGAGGAAGCGGGGGAGGTCATGGTGGGCTCCGGGGAAGGTTCGATTACAGGAAGCGCGCGCGCAGCCAGGCCGCCAGCTCGCGGCCGGCGGCATAGCGGCCGGGCTCCTCGCCGTCGGCGAGCGCGCGGCCATGGTGGTCGCCGCGGATGCGCAGGTGGGTCTTGTCCGCCGCGGGAATCGCGTCGTGGATGGCGCGCACGTCGGCGGGAAAGCAGGCCTGGTCGCCGGTGTATTCGATGACCAGGGTGGGTTGGACGATGCCCTGCGCGGTGCGCGCCAGGCTGGCGTTGGACGACAGGCCGGACCAGGTGGACAGCCAGCTTTCCGGCGTGCAGAAGCGCGCGAAGCCCACCGCGCCGTAGTTCGAGGCGTAGGGATCCTTGCCCCACAGCGACCCGGGGTGGCGGTCGGAAGGATCCAGCGTCAGGTCCAGGCAGCGCAGGTCCGCATCGGTGCGCCAGACCACCAGCACGGGCGTGTGGGCCGCCTGGCGCCGCAGTTCGGGGGTGGGCGCGGCCTGCTCCTTGAGCGCCGCGCGCGCCTGCATGCGGTCGTCGATCATCCGCCGCGCCAGGGCGTCCAGTCGCGCCACGCGCTGGCGCTGCGCGGCGCGGTAGCGCTCGACGAAGTCGGGTGCATAGCGGGCCTGGCCGCCGGGCCGATAGCCGTTGGCGGGAGCCAGCGGATCCAGTTCCGGCGCCACCGACAGCGCGTCGTTTTCGTCGGCGACGGAGGGGTCGATGGCGTTGAGCAGCAGCGCGCCCTGGCCGGGGTGCGGGCCGACCAGGACCATGCCGTGGATCGCGGGCATGTCCAGGTCCGCCAGTCCGCTGCGCTTGCCGCCGGGCGTGCGCGCCAGCCGTTGCGACGGCGGCAGGCCGGCCTGGTGGGCATAGAAGGCGTACAGCCCGGCGCCGCCGGAATTGCCCAGCAGGATGATGTGCCTGAACCCTTGCTCGCGCAGGTGGCGCAGGCCCGCCGCCACGTCCTGCAGGGCGGCTTCGTGTTCCAGCCGCAGGTCGTTGCCGACCGAGCGGGCGCCTTGCGACCAGGCCGCGCAGCCCGCCGCGACGATGTCGGGGATCAGGTAGTGGCAAGCCATGAATTCGCGCGGGTGCATGACGCAGACCACGGTGTCGGGGCGCGGCCCCGCGGGCAGGTAGAGCGATCCGGAGGTGGCCGCGCCGTCGGCGGTGCGCAGGACGGTATTGCGGGTGGTGGCGCCCGGCGGCAGGTCGCGCGGGTTCCAGTCGGTATTCAGAAAGCCGGCGGTGACCTGGCTCGATGGGGTGCCGGACGTCATATCCGTCTCCTTGGATAGTCGTTGCGGGGCTGGTTTCGTCAGATTAGACAAATATTTGACTTTGATGTCAATCAAAGTCGAAAAACTGACACTGTGGTCAAATCGGGCAGATGCCCGCATCGTGCGGACCCCGCTGGCGGGGAGCCGACGATCTCGCGGATGACATAATTCGCCCGAGCCGTGTTGGGCGGCCTTTGAAGGAAAACCGCAACCGTGACCGAACCAAGCACCAAGGGAACCCTGAAGGGCGAAGCGCTGCGCAGCGCCATACTCGATGCCGCGGCGACGCTGTTCATCGAGCGCGGCACCGGCGGCACCAGCATCCAGGACATCGCCGAGACCCTGGGCTTGAGCCGCACCGCGGTCTATTACTACTTCAAGAGCAAGGACGCGATCCTGCGGGCCTTGACCGAGGAAGTCCTGAACACGGCGCGCAAGCTGGCCGGCGAAACCGTGGCCCGCGACGATCTGGATCCGGTGCAGGCGCTGGGGGCCCTGGTGGCCCGGCACGCCGACCTGATCCTGTCGCGTCCGGCGGAATTCCGCGTGGCCGACCGCACCGAGGGCGACATGACCCCCAAGCAGCGCGCGGCGCTGCAGGCGGCGCGGCGCAGCCTGCTGGAAAACTTCAGCGCGGTCATCGAGAAAGGGGTGCGGGACGGCCAGTTCCGGATGGTGGATCCGCACATCGCGGCGGTCAGCCTGATCGGCATGTGCAACTGGTCGGCCTGGTGGTACAAGCCTGACGGCCGGCTCAGTCGCGCCGAGGTGTCGGCCATCATGGCGGACATGGCGGTGCGTTCACTGCTGCGCGACGAGGCGCGGCGGCCGCGCAGCCCCGACGTGAGCGAATCGCTGCGCCTGCTGCGCGAAGACCTGGCCTACCTGGAGAAGCTGGTCCTGCCGGACGCGCCGGCGGACCGCGAGCCCGGCTAGGGCTGCTCAGCCGGGAAAGCCTGCCGGCAGCGGCCGGCAAGCGCGCGGCGGGCGCGGGCGGCGCTCAGAACAGCGTGCCGTGCGCCGCGTTGGCCTGCGCCAGTCCCAGCAGCAGCTTCTTCACCGGCGCCGGCAGCGCCGTGGCCGCCAGGTCGTCGGGCGCGACCCAGCGCGTGGGCGGATGGCCGTCGCGCAGGCTGGCCGCGCGCACCTCGACCCACCAGGGCCGGACATGCAGCCGGTAGTGCGTGAAGGTATGCGAGAACGCCGCCAGGGCGCTGTGCCGTTCCGGCTCCAGCCCCAGGGCCCGCGACGCGGCGCCGGGGTCGCCGGCCACGTCGAATTCCGGCAGGCTCCACAGCCCGCCCCAGATGCCCGGTTCGGGCCGTTGCTGCAGCAGATAGGCGCCGCGCCATTGCAGCACCAGCATCGCGGTCTCGCGTTCCGGAATCGCCTTGCGCGCCTTGGGCGTAGGCAGTTCGGCCTGGCGGCCTTCGCGCCTGGCGACGCAGGTGTCGGCGACCGGGCAGCGCTCACAGGCCGGCTTGCCGCGGGTACAGAGGGTGGCGCCCAGGTCCATCAGGCCTTGCGTGTAGGCGGCCATGTCCAGGTCGGGCGCGGCCTCGACCTGGGCGTCGGCCAGGGCCCACAGGCGCTGTTCGATCTCGCGCTTGGCGGGGTCGCCGGCGATGCCGAATTGGCGGGTGAAGACGCGCTTGACGTTGCCGTCGAGAATCGGCGAGCGCTCGCCGTAGGCGAAGGCGGCGATGGCGGCGGCGGTCGAGCGGCCGATGCCGGGCAGGGTGGCGATGGCTTCGGCGGTGGGCGGGAAGCGGCCGTTCCAGTCGCGCGCGATTTCCTGGGCGCAGCGGTGCAGGTTGCGGGCGCGGGCGTAGTAACCCAGGCCGGCCCAGTAGGGCATCACGTCTTCCTGGGCGGCGGCGGCCAGCGCGGCGACGTCGGGGAAGCGTTGCAGGAAGCGTTCGTAGTAGGGGATCACCGTGGCCACCTGCGTCTGCTGCAGCATGATCTCGGAGAGCCAGATGCGGTAGGGATCCCGGGTGTTTTGCCAGGGAAGATCGTGGCGGCCGTGCTGGCGTTGCCAGGCGACGATGCGAGGGGCGAAGTCCATGCCCGCAATTATCGCATCGCCCTATTGCCGGGGGTGGGGCGAGCGGTTACAACCGTAGGACAGAGGCGCATCGAGCGCCCGGAATTCACCTCCCGCCGCTTGCCCGCATGCGCTTCAAGAGGGCGTGGTGCGTTGGCTGCCGCGGGCGTTCCACGACCCTCGGAGTAGACATGAATGCCCCCCTCACGCCCGCGCTGCGCGCGGCGCTCGAATCCGTCCAGCTGGACGACAAATACACCCTGGAAAGCGGCCGCGCCTGGATGAGCGGCATCCATGCCCTGGTGCGCCTGCCGATGATGCAGCGGCTGCGCGACCTGCGCGCCGGGCTGAACACGGCCGGGTTCGTGTCGGGCTACCGGGGCTCGCCGCTGGGCGGGGTCGACCAGAACATGTGGAAGGCGGCCAAGTACCTGAAGGCGCACCACGTCGAGTTCCAGCCGGGCATCAACGAGGATCTGGCGGCCACCGCGGTGTGGGGCACGCAGCAGGTCAATCTGTTTCCCGGCGCCAGGTACGACGGCGTGTTCGGCATGTGGTACGGCAAGGGGCCGGGCGTGGACCGCTGCGGCGACGTGTTCAAGCATGCCAACGCCGCCGGCACCTCGCCGCATGGCGGCGTGCTGGTGGTGGCCGGCGACGACCATCCGGCCAAGTCGTCGACGCTGCCGCATCAGAGCGACCACATCCTCAAGGCCTGCATGATCCCGGCGCTGTTCCCGTCGAGCGTGCAGGAGGTGCTGGACTACGGCCTGCACGGCTGGGCCATGAGCCGCTATGCCGGGGTCTGGGTCGGCATGAAATGCATCACCGACATCGTCGAGGTGTCGGCCTCGGTGGACGTGGATCCGTACCGCGTGCGGATCGTGCTGCCCGGGGATTTCCAGCTGCCGCCGGACGGCCTGAACATCCGCATCCCGGACACGCCCCTGCAGCAGGAGGCGCGGCTGCTGGACTACAAGCTGTACGCGGCGCTGGCCTACGCCCGCGCCAACAATCTGAACCGCGAGCTGTGGCAGGTGCCGGCGCGCGACGCGCGCTTCGGCATCATGACCTCGGGCAAGGCCTACCTGGACACGCGCCAGGCGCTGTCCGACCTGGGGCTGAGCGAGGCGGTGTGCCAGCGCATCGGCCTGCGGCTGTTCAAGGTCGGCATGGTGTGGCCGCTGGAATCCACCGGCATGGCGCAATTCGCCGACGGCCTGGACGAGATCCTGGTGGTCGAGGAAAAGCGCCAGGTGCTGGAATACCAGTTGAAGGAAGAACTGTTCAGCTGGATCGGCAGCGGCAAGAAGATCCCGCGCGTGGTCGGCAAGTTCGACGACAAGGACGGCGGCGAGTGGTCGGTGCCGCAGGGCAACTGGCTGCTGCCGGCGCACTACGAGTTTTCGCCGGCGATGGTGGCCAAGGCCATCGCCGCGCGCCTGCTGCGCTTCGAGCTGCCGGCGGACGTGCGCGCCGGCATCGAGGCGCGGCTGGCCTTCATTGCCGGCCGCGAACAGGCGCTGGCGCGGCCGCGCGTGGTGGAGGACCGCAAGCCGTGGTTCTGTTCGGGCTGTCCGCACAATACCTCGACGCGGGTGCCGGACGGCTCGCGCGGCATGGCCGGCATCGGCTGCCACTACATGGTGACCTGGATGGGCCGCAATACCCAGGTCTACACGCAGATGGGCGGCGAGGGCGTGCCGTGGCTGGGGCAGGCGCCGTTCACCGAAGAGAAGCACGTGTTCGCCAACCTCGGCGACGGCACCTACTTCCATTCGGGCCTGCTGGCGATCCGCGCGGCGGTGGCGGCCAAGGCGCCGATCACCTACAAGATCCTGTTCAACGACGCGGTGGCCATGACCGGCGGGCAGCCGGTGGATGGCCCCATCAGCGTGCCGATGATCAGCCGCCAGGTGGCGGCCGAGGGCATCGACAGGATCGTGGTGGTGACCGACGAGCCGGAAAAGTACCAGGGCATGGCCGGCATGGCGCCGGGCGTGCCGGTGAAACACCGCGACGAGCTGGACGCGGTGATGCGCGAATTGCGCGAACACCCCGGCGTGTCGGTGCTGATCTATGACCAGACCTGTGCCACCGAGAAGCGCCGCCGCCGCAAGCGCGGCGCCTATCCCGACCCGGCGCGGCGCGTGGTCATCAACGAACGCGTGTGCGAAGGCTGCGGCGACTGTTCGCAGAAATCGCACTGCCTGTCGGTGGAGCCGCTGGAGACCGAGTTCGGCCGCAAGCGCGCCATCAACCAGTCCAGCTGCAACAAGGACTTCTCCTGTCTGAAGGGCTTCTGCCCCAGCTTCGTCACGGTGGAAGGCGGCAAGCTCAGGAAGCCGCGCGCGCTGGCGCCGGAAGGCGCGGTCGACGACGAGGTGCCGCAACCGGCGTTGCCGGCGCTGGCGCAGGCCTATGGCGTGTTCATCGCCGGCGTGGGCGGCACCGGCGTGGTCACCATCGGCCAGCTGCTGGGCATGGCCGCGCACCTGGAAGGCAAGGGCTGTTCGGTGTTGGACATGGCCGGCCTGGCGCAGAAGGGCGGCGCGGTCTATTCGCACGTGGTGCTGGCGCAGACGCCGGACCACTTGATGAATACGCGCGTGGCGATGGGCGAGGCCGACCTGATGCTGGCCGGCGACCTGGTGGTGGCGACCAGCGCCGACGCCATGGCGCGGCTGCGCCCGGGCCGCTCGCGCGCGCTGCTCAACAGCGACACCGCGCCCACCGCGGCATTCGTGACCAACCCCGACTGGACGCTGCCGGGCGCCAACCTGACGGCCGACCTGCAGGCCGCCTGTGGCAAGGACAACCTGCACACCGTGGATGCGTCGGCGCTGGCCGTGGGCCTGCTGGGCGACGCCATCTATTCCAACCCGCTGATGATGGGCTACGCCTACCAGAAGGGCTGGCTGCCGCTGTCGCGCGAGTCGTTGCTGCGCGCCATCGAACTGAACGGCCAGCAGGTGCCCAACAACCTGGCCGCCTTCGCCTGGGGACGCCGCGCCGCGCATGACCTGGCCGGCGTCACGCGCCTCTTGGCCAATGGCGGCGCGCCGGCGCACCCGGAGGGCATCATCGAGATCCGCCGTCCGCGCGCGGCCAGCCCGGTGGTGGAACTGAAGAAGCCGGCCGGCGAACTGGAGCGCCTGGTCGAGACGCGCCGCGCGTTCCTGACGCAGTACCAGGACGCGGCCTACGCCAGGCAGTACACCGACCTGGTGGACAAGGTGGCGCACGCCGAGCACGAGGCCACCGGCACCCAGCGCCTGGCGCTGGCGGTGGCGCGCTACTACTTCAAGCTGCTGGCCTACAAGGACGAATACGAGGTGGCGCGGCTGTACACCGACGGCGAATTCCTCAAGCGCATCGGCGAGCAGTTCGAGGGCGACTGGAAGCTGCGCTTCCACCTGGCGCCGCCGCTGTTCGCGCGCCGCGGCCCGGACGGCCACCTGGTCAAGAAGGCCTACGGCCCCGGCATGCTGCGGGTGTTTCGCCTGCTGGCGCGCTGCAAGCGCCTGCGCGGCACGCGGCTGGACCCGTTCGGCTACACCCGCGAACGCCGCGCCGAGCGCGAGCTGGCGCGCGAGTACCGCGAAACGCTGACCGCGATCCTGTCCAAGCTCAACCGCGGCAACCTCGACCGCGCGGTGGCGCTGGCCAGCGTGCCGGAAGAGATCCGCGGCTATGGCCACGTGAAGGAGGCGGCCATGGAAAAGGCCGCCGCGCGGCGCGAGGCCCTGCTCAAGGACTTCAGCGCCAACGTGGTGTCGATCGGGGGCGTGCGGGCGGCGTAGCGGGGGCGGCGCGGGGCGGCCGCCGGGTCCGCTGGAGGGGCCGGCCGCCCTGCGCGCCGGCGCTCCGCGCGGCCTTCACGCCGGATAGTGCGCGTCGTCCAGCAGCATGTCCTCGAAGAACGCGCCGTAGCGGCCCTGCGGATCGCGCAGGTGGATCTCCAGGATCCAGCGCATCGCCGACGGGCTGATCGCCAGGTCGGCGAGCGAGCCGGTGTGGATCGCCGCGTGCGGGAAGTCGGACACGCGGTGGCCGGGCAGGTCGAAATTCAGTTCCCAGCCCATGGCGCGCGCCTGGCGGTCGGCGTAGGCGTATAGCGCCTGCCCGCTCAGCTGTTCGCGCAGCCAGACGCCGCGCACGTCGTGGAACAGCGCCTCGGCGTCGCGCGCGCAGCGCGCCTGCCCGGGGTCGTCGCCCACCACGTAGCTCTTGCCGCCATCGCCTTCCCAGGCGTCCAGGCGCGGGGCGATATCGAGAAAGAAGATGTCGTGTTCGCCCAGCGCCACGCCGGGCGCGGACGCCTGGCGCATGGCCTTCATGGTGTTGGCGCCGAAGCGCACGCGGGTGGGGTGCCAGCTGAGCGCCAGGCCGGCGTCGATCAGGGTCTGCTTGGCCATGGCGACGGCGTCTTCCTCGATCATGCCGGGGCGGATGCGCGCGGCGATGTCCTCGATGGCCTGGCGCGTCTTGTTGCGGGCCAGCAGCATGCCGTCGACGGAAAAGGCGGGACCGACGCGTTCGCTGGGGTCGGAGGCGGGCGTTTGCATGATGCGTTTCCTTGCGTGGCGAGCCCGGAGGGCGATGCAAGGCAGTCTGCGCGGACGCCCGGCCACGGGCCAGCGCCGCGCGGGACGGATTCCGGCCAGCATGGCGCATCCGGCGGCCAAGGCCCGGGAGGGCGGCGGTTTGCGGCCGCCGTGGCACGGTTTGCGGCCACGCCTGGCGCGGGGGATCGGCAGGCTGGAAGGCTTGGGCTAAGGTAGCGTCTGGCGGCGGCATGGTTGCCTAGGCGGCCGTCGCCGCGGCGGCCGCGTCCGGTCGCGCCGCGTCCACCCTCTCGCCCTCCGATCCCATGAAATCCGTCGCCATCCTCGTGTTTCCCGGCGTGCAGTCGCTGGACGTCAGCGGACCGCTGGACGTGTTCGCCGAGGCCAACCGCTTCCTGCTGCCCGCGCGCCAGTACCGGATGGAACTGATCGGCCTGACGCGCGGCGCGGTGCCCTGTTCCAACGGCATGCTGCTGACGCCGCAGCGCCACTACGCCGAGGTCGCGGACGCGCCCGACCTGCTGCTGGCCGCCGGCGGCCCGGGCCTGCCGGCGGCGCGGGAATCGGACGAGGCGCTGGCCTGGCTGCGCGCGGCCTGCGCGCGGGCCGAGCGCTATGGGTCGATCTGCAATGGCGTCTTCCTGCTGGCGCGCGCCGGCCTGCCCGCGGGCGCCATGGTCACCACCCACTGGAACGATGCGCCGGCGCTGGCGGCGCGCTATCCGGACCTGCGGGTCGAGACCGACCGCCTGTACGCGCAGGACGGCCGCCTGCACACGTCGGCGGGGGTGACCGCCGGCATCGACCTGGCGCTGTACCTGGTGGCGCAGGACCACGGGCCGGAGGTGGCATTGAACGTGGCCAAGCGGCTGGTGGTGTTCATGCAGCGCGCCGGCGGGCAATCGCAGTTCAGCCCGTTCCTCACGCCCTTCGTCGAGGAGACCTCGGCGGTGGCGCAGGTGCAGCAGTACGTGCTGGGGCATCTGGCCGACGACCTCGGCGTGGACGCGCTGGCGGCGGTGGCCAACATGAGCCGCCGCAACTTCTCTCGGGTGTTCCTGCGGGATGCGGGCGTCACGCCGGCGGATTTCGTCGAAAGCGTCCGGGTGGATGCGGCCCGCGCGCGGCTGGAGCGCGCGTCGGCGCCGCTCAAGACCGTGGCGTTTGATTGCGGCTTCCGTGATGCGCGGCACCTGCGCGAGGTGTTCCAGCGGCGGCTGGGCGTGTCGCCCAGCCAGTACCGCGCCAGCTTCGGCTGCTGACGCGGCGGCGGGCTCAGCTGCCCGCGGTTTCCGGCTTGCGGCGGCGGGTGACGCCGCTGTCGAAGCGTTCCACGCCGGGACGCGTGGCGGGACGGTCGAAGCGTTCGACTCCCGGCCGGTCGAAACGCTCGACGCCGGGGCGATCGAAACGTTCCACGCCCGGACGGGCGGCGGGGCGGTCAAAGCGTTCCACGCCGGGCCGCGCGAAGCGTTCGACCCGCGGCGGGCTGTGGGTCTTGGCCTGCACGCTTTCGGCGGCGGCCTGTTCGCGCTTGGCGATGATCTCTTCGGCGCGCTGGTGGTGCGGCGCCATCTTGCGGACCATCACGCGGCCATCGCGCGGGAAGTAGTTGATGCGGCGCGCATGCACGTCGCCCAGGTCCTGCGCCTTGACCGGAATGCCTTCCGTGCGCAGGTAGTTCAGCACGAACTGGCCGTTGCGTTCGCCGATGTTCATCTGCTGCATGGCGGAGAGCACCGCGCCGCCGCCGAACACCTTGGCCTCGAGGCGGTCGCGCGACGCGCCGGCCTTGAGCAGTTCGTTGATCAGGACTTCCATGGCGAAGGCGCCATAGCGCATGGTGGCCGAGGCGGGCGACTGCATGTCGCCCTCGGGCAGCATGAAGTGGTTCATGCCGCCCACGCCGGTGACGGGATCGTGGATGCAGGCGGCCACGCACGACCCGAGCACGGTCGAGATCATGATGTCTTCGTCGGTGACGTAGTACTCGTTGGGGAGTACCTTCACCGCCTGAGACTGGAACGCGCTATCGAAGTAATGGCGCGTCGCACGGGCTTCAAGACGGGCGACCATGGAACGGAATCAAGGGCAAGAACAACGATTGGGACACGAAGGCGGCGCTCGGTGGGACGGTAAACGTTTCAAAATATGAGGAAAGATGTCGCTTTATTCTTGCACATCTGGCCCGTAATAGGGGGAAAACCTGTGTAACCGCAACTTTGTTATGTCCCTGATAAATATGGCCGTTTGCCCGGCATGGGGGCCATCCGGCTGGATTCCTGGGCGTCTTGCGGCGCCGGCACAGCCCGTGACACGGGACTGACGCACCCCGGCGGCCGGTCCGCGCGCGGCCATGGCCAGGATGGTGCTTCCATCCTAACCAGGGTCGGGCGGGGCCGTTCCCCGGATCACGGGGAAGAAGGGGGGCTATACGCCGGCTTAGAAGCGCGTGCTGCGGGTCACGGACCAGCGGGCCGACAACGCGCCCAGGGCGGCCGAGGCGACGATGGCTGCCAGCAACGCGGGGGCGCCGGGCAGATGCAGGGCGAATTCCGCCCCATAGCTGCGGGCCAGGCCGAGCAGGGCGTTGTTCAGCGGCGACAGCGCCACCGCCGCCACGCCAATGGCCAGCAGCGAGGCCAGGGCGCCGGACAGCGCGCCCAGATACAGGAACGGCCGCCGCACGAACGACTCGGTGGCGCCCACCAGCCGCGCCACCGCGATTTCCTCGCGCTGCGACAGGGCCTGCATGCGCACGGTGTTGAACACCGTGGCCAGCACCACCACCGCCACGCAGGCGGCCAGGAAGCCCAGGCCGATGCGGGCGAAGCGCAGGATGGCCTCCAGCCGCTGGACCCAGGCGCTGTCCAGTTGCACCAGGTCCACCTGGTTCCATTGTTTCCAGGCCTGCGCCAGCTTGTCGGCGCGGCCGGCCAGGTCTTCGCCTTCGGACAGGGTCACCACCACCGCGTCGGGCAGGGGGTTGCCTGGCAGCACGGCCAGCGCCTGCTGCCAGGCGGGGTTGGCGCGCAGGTCGGCCAGGGCGTCGTCGCGACCGACCACGCGCACCGCGCGCACGTCGTTGGCGTACTCGCCCTGGATGCGCTTGGCGATGTCGGCGGCGGCGCCAGCCGGCGCGTCGACCCGCAGGAAGACGGTGACTTCGGGGGTGACCGACATCTGCCGCGCCACCGGCTGCACCGACACCAGGATGGCGCTGCCCAGCAGCGGCAGGGCCAGCGCCAGCGCCATCACCAGCAGGTTGGCGAGCGACGAGAACGGCTGCTTGACCAGCCGGCGCAGGGTGACCATGAGCGCATAGCGATGCTGCCGCAGCCAGGCGTTCATGCCGGTTCTCCGGCGTTGCCGTGGCCGGCGTCGGCCGGGGGCGTGGCGGCGCCGTGCGAGTCGGCGAACTTGCCGGGGTCGATGCGCAGGGTGCGGGTGGCGTAGCGCGCCATGAGTTCCTGGTCGTGCGAGGCGATCAGCGTGGTGACGCCGACGCGGTTGAAGTCGCGGAACACATTCATGATGCGCTGCGCGTTGTCGTGGTCGAGGTTGGCGGTGGGTTCGTCGGCGATCAGGATGGCGGGCCGGTTGACGATGGCGCGCGCGATCGCCAGGCGCTGCTGCTCGCCGCCCGACAGCTCGATGGGGTTGAGATCTTCCTTGCCCGACAGGCCGACCTTGTCCAGCGCGGCGCGGGCGCGGGCAGCGGCCGAGTCGCCGGGATGGCCGGTGACCGCCAGGGGCAGCATCACGTTTTCAAACGCGCTGCGATCGAACAGCAGGTGCGTGTCCTGCAGGATCACGCCGACGGCGCGGCGCAGGTAGGGCCGGGCGCGGGCGGGCAGCTTGTCGAGCCGCTGGCCGTTGACCTGGATCGAGCCGCGGCTGGCGGGCTCGAGCCCGCCGATCAGCTTGAGCAGGGTCGACTTGCCGGCGCCGGATGGCCCGGACACGAAAACGAACTCTCCCGCGCTCACGCGGAAGTTGATGTCGGCCAGGATATTGCGGCCGCGGCCATACGATTTGAATACGTGCTGGAATTCGATCATGGCGGCTGTCGGATGAAGCCGCAATATTAACTCGGGGACAGTAAGCTGGCCTAAAACCGCGCCAGGGCCTCGCGGGAAAAAGTGTCTTGATGTGACGGCCGGCCCCGCGCAAAAGTGACCGGGCGGACACGTTTTTTCGAACGAAAATGTGTCCCCGTTTTTATCGCAAAACCCCGTTTGATTTCATCCAGTGTCCCTATATTTCAAGGGAATTCCCGGATGCGGAGGCCGCTTTGCGGACGCTACCATCCGCCCCATGCGTAAAGCCCAACCCCGGCCTTGCGTTCGGCTTCGCTACACCCCTACGGAGATCACGATGAAAGTACTGAAACTCGCTGCCATTGGCACCGCCCTGTTCGCTGCGTCCGCGGCTGCCAATGCAGGTGCGACCTTCGATAACGTCAAGAAGAAAGGGTTTGTCCAATGCGGCGTTTCGACCGGCATCCCGGGCTTCTCGATCGCGGACAGCAAGGGTGAATACAAGGGCCTGGACGTGGACCTGTGCCGCGCCGTCGCCGCCACCATGTTCGGCGACGCCAGCAAGTTCAAGGTCACGCCGCTGAACACGCAGCAGCGCTTCACCGCCCTGCAGTCGGGCGAAATCGACGTGCTGACCCGCAACACCACCGTCACGCTGACGCGCGACACCACCCTGGGCCTGATCGGCGTGGGCGTGAACTACTACGACAGCCAGGGCGTCATGGTCTCGAAGGACCTGAACGTCAAGAGCGCCAAGGAACTGAACGGCGCCACCATCTGCGTGCAGCCCGGTACCACCACCGAGTTGAACCTGGCCGACTGGTTCCGTGGCCAGAAGATCGAATTCAAGCCCGTCGTGATCGACAAGTACGACGAAATCATCCGCGCCTTCTCGGCCGGCCGTTGCGACGCCTTCACGACCGACAAGTCGCAGCTGGCCTCGACCCGCACCACGCTGGAGAATCCGGACAAGTTCATCATCCTGCCGGAAGACTTCTCCAAGGAGCCGCTGGGCCCCATGGTGCGCCAGGGCGACGAGCAATGGTTCAACGTGGTCCGCTGGTCGCTGAACGCGATGCTGGAAGCCGAGGAATACGGCATCACCAAGGCCAACGTCGATGAAATGACCAAGAGCACCAACCCCAACATCCAGCGCATCCTGGGCGTGACCCCGGGCATGGGCAAGAACCTGGGCGTGGACGACAAGTGGGCCTACAACATCATCAAGCAGGTCGGCAACTACGGCGAAAGCTTCGAAGCCACGCTCGGCAAGAGCAGCGCGATGAAGCTGGACCGCGGCCTGAACGCCAGCTATAAGCAAGGTGGCTTGATGTACGGCTGGCCGGTGCGCTAACACACGGCTGCCCGGCATGGCGCCCTCGCGGCGCCATGCCTAGCCCGCCTTCGAGCGGGCGGCAGGAGTGGGCGGCGCGGTCTTTCGGGCCCAGCCGCCCGGTGTCCGACTTCTGTAGATTCATTCATGACGACTCCCAATAAAAACGCCCCGATTTCGGCACCCCCCCGGCGTCTGAACTGGAACGATCCCGGCGTGCGCGCCGTGGTCTATCAAGTGATAGCACTGGCCGCCGTTGCCACGGCGGTGTGGTTCCTGGTTTCAAACACGCTTCACAACCTGTCCGTGCGCAACATCGCCACGGGCTTCGGTTTCCTTCAACGCGAGGCCGGCTTCGCCATCGGTGAAACGCCCATCGCCTATACCCCCGCCGACACCTATGGCCGCGCCATCTGGGTGGGCCTGCTCAACACGCTGCGCGTGGCCGTGCTCGGCATCGTGCTGGCGACCATCCTCGGCACGCTGATCGGCGTCGGCCGGCTGTCCAAGAACTGGCTCGTCGCCAAGATCACCTCGGTCTACGTCGAAGTGATGCGCAACGTGCCGCTGCTGCTGCAGCTGTTCTTCTGGTATGCGCTCATCACCGAGAACATGCCGGGCCCGCGCCAGGCGCACAACCCGCTGCCGGGCGTGTTCATCTCCAACCGTGGCCTGAAGGTGCCGGCGCTGGAAGGCAACTCGCTCGACTGGATGCTGGCCGGCCTCGGCCTGGCCATCGTCGCCATCCTGTTCCTGGGCCACTGGGGCAAGAAGCGCCAGGAAGCCACCGGCCACGTGTTCCCGCTGGGCCGCGCCGCCATCGGCCTGTTGATCGGCCTGCCGGTAGTGGGCTGGCTGGTCAGCGGCGCTTCGCTGACGCTGGACATGCCGGAACTGAAGGGCTTCAACTTCAGCGGCGGCCTGACGCTGTCGCCGGAATTCGCCGCGCTGCTGGCGGGCCTGGTGATCTACACCTCGGCCTTCATCGCCGAAGTGGTGCGCTCGGGCATCCAGGCGGTCAATGCCGGCCAGTGGGAAGCCGCCGGCGCGCTGGGCCTGCGCCGCAAGCAGGTGCTGCGCCTGGTGGTGCTGCCGCAGGCGCTGCGCGTCATCATCCCGCCGATGACCAGCCAGTTCCTCAACCTCACCAAGAACAGCTCGCTGGCCGTGGCCATCGGCTATCCGGACATCGTGTCGGTGGTCAACACCACGCTGAACCAGACCGGGCAGGCCATCGAGGGCATTCTCATCATCATGGGCGCGTACCTCACGGTCAGCCTGTCGATCTCGATCTTCATGAACTGGTACAACAAGCGCATTGCGCTGGTGGAGCGTTGATATGAGCAGCACTACGCATATCCCCAGCGAAGGGCTGCCGCCGCCCAAGACCCATGTCGGCGCGTGGGCGTGGGTGCGCTCGCGCCTGTTCTCCTCGCCGCTGAACATCCTGATCACGGTGCTGGTGGCGTGGTTCCTGCTGATGTCGGTGCCGGCGCTGGTGGAATGGGCCTTCATCAAGGCCAACTACACCGCCGCCAACGCGCAGGAATGCCGCGCCTCGGTGGGCGGGGCCTGCTGGGCCTTCATCATCGAGAAGCACCGGCTGATCCTGTTCGGCACCTATCCGTTCGACGAGCAATGGCGGCCGCTGATCGCGACCATCATCCTGGTCGCGGTGATCGTGTGCAGCGGCATCCGCCGTTTCTGGAACTGGAAGCTCGCCATCATCTGGACCGTCGGCCTGACCGCCGTGGCGATCCTGATGTGGGGCGGCGTGCTCGGCCTGACCTACGTCGAGAACGCGCGCTGGGGCGGCCTGCCGCTGACGCTGATCCTGTCGACGTTCGGCATCGCCTTCGCCTTCCCGATCGGCGTGCTGCTGGCCCTGGGCCGGCGCTCGAAGATGCCGGCCATCAAGGCGCTGTGCGTCGTGTACATCGAGCTGATCCGCGGCGTGCCGCTGATCAGCCTGCTGTTCATGTCGTCGGTGATGCTGCCGCTGTTCCTGCCCGAGGGCTTCTCCATCGACAAGCTGCTGCGCGCGCAGATCGCGATCATCATGTTCGCGGCCGCGTACATCGCCGAGACGGTGCGCGGCGGCCTGCAGGCGATCCCCAAGGGCCAGTACGAAGGCGCCGACTCGCTCGGCCTGAACTACTGGCAGCAGATGCGCAAGATCATCCTGCCGCAGGCGCTCAAGATCGTGATCCCGCCGCTGGTCAGCATCTTCATCGCGCTGTTCAAGGACACCTCGCTGGTGGTGATCATCGGCATCTTCGACCTGACGCTGGCGGCCAAGGCGGCCTTGTCCGACGCGGCATGGCGCGGATTCGGGGTGGAGGCGTATCTGTTCATCTCGCTGATCTACTTCGTCTTCTGCTTCTCCATGTCCAAATACAGCCAGGCGCTGGAAAAACGCCTGGCCACCGGTCACGCACGATAGAACCTTGCCGCGGGTCCGCCTGGGGCGGGCCCGCAACGCGATATTTACGGGAGTACAGGCATGTCTGATGCCATCATTCGACTGCAGGACGTGAACAAGTGGTACGGCCAGTTCCACGTGCTGCGCAACATCAACCTGGACGTGGCGCCGGGCGAGCGCATCGTGGTGTGCGGGCCGTCCGGCTCGGGCAAGTCCACCATGATCCGCTGCATCAACCGGCTCGAAGAGCACCAGAAAGGCCACATCATCGTGGACGGCACGGAGCTCACCAACGACCTCAAGCACATCGAGACCATCCGCAAGGACGTCGGCATGGTGTTCCAGCACTTCAACCTGTTCCCGCACCTGACGGTGCTGGAGAACCTGACGCTGGGCCCGATGTGGGTGCTGAAAAAACCGCGCGCCGAAGCCGAGGCCACGGCCATGAAGTACCTGGAGCGCGTGCGCATCCCGGACCAGGCCAAGAAATTCCCCGGCCAGCTCTCGGGCGGCCAGCAGCAGCGCGTGGCCATCGCCCGCTCGTTGTGCATGAGCCCCAAGATCATGCTGTTCGATGAGCCGACCTCGGCGCTGGACCCGGAAATGGTCAAGGAAGTGCTGGACGTGATGGTCAACCTGGCCCAGGAAAGCGGCATGACGATGCTGTGCGTGACCCACGAAATGGGCTTCGCGCGCAAGGTCGCCAACCGCGTCATCTTCATGGACCGCGGCGAGATCATCGAGCAGAACAGCCCGGACGAGTTCTTCGACAACCCGCAGAACGAGCGCACCAAGCTGTTTCTGAGCCAGATCCTGCATTGAGGCCGGGCGGGCCTGCCCGCCTATGCGCCCAGCGTGAAAACGCCTTCACCCGGAAGGCGTTTTTTCTTTGGCGCTTGCGTGGCGGGGCGCCCCGGATTTCGGCCGATTCCAGCGGGCCCGGCAAGGCCTCCTGCCGCCCGCATCGGCCCGGGAACGGGCGGCCGGTCCGGGGAAAAGCGCCCGGTTCTCCTGGTATCCCTTTGTTACGGCGTTCATGCCACTGCGGTATGCTACCGACCGCCATTGATGCAATGAGAGGAGCAAACGAGATGAAACCGACCCCCCGTGGCGCCATGCGCCGCGTCCTGCTGGGCGGCGCCGCGGCCCTGGCCGCCACGCTGTCCTTCGGCGCGCCCGCGCTGGCCCAGGCCACCGACTTCCCCACCAAGCCGCTGCGCTTCGTGGTGCCTTACCCGCCCGGCGGCCCGCTCGACACCATGGCCCGCATGCTGGCCGAGAAGGTGCGCGGCTCGCTCGGCCAGCCCGTGGTGGTGGAAAACCGCTCGGGCGCCGGCGGCAACATCGGCGCCGATCTGGTGGCCAAGGCCCCGGCCGACGGCTACACGCTGGTGATGGGCGCCGTCGCGACCCACGCCATCAACCCCTGGCTGTTCGCCAACCTGCCCTATGACCCGGTGAAGGACTTCGCCCCGGTCACCATCGTGGCGTCGGTGCCGAACGTGCTGGTGATGAACGTCGAATTCGCCACCAAGAACAAGATCGAGAAGCTGGCCGACCTGATCGACTACGCCAAGAAGAACCCGGGCAAGCTGAACTACGGTTCGGGCGGCAACGGCAGCGCCGGCCACCTGTCGGGCGAACTGCTCAAGGCGCGCGCCGGCATCAACGTCGAGCACATCCCCTACCAGGGCGCCGCGCCGGCGCAGCTGGCGTTGCTGTCGGGCCAGTCGGACTTCATGTTCGACAACCTGGCGGCCTCGGCGCCGCTGATCAAGGACGGCAAGGTCAAGGCGCTGGCCGTGACCACCGCCCAGCGCTCGTCGCTGCTGGCCGACGTGCCGACGGTGGAAGAATCGGGCATCAAGGGCTTCGACCTGGGCACCTGGTTCGGCGTCTTCACGACCGGCGGCACGCCCGCGCCGATCGTGGCCAAGCTGAACAAGGCCTACTCGGAAGCGATGCAGCAGCCCGACGTCAAGCAACGCCTGCTGACGATGGGTTCGGAAGCGGCGCCGATGACGCCCGAAGCCTTCGCCGAGTTCGTCAAGAACGAAAAGGCCAAGTACCAGGAGATCGTCAAGATCTCCGGCGCCAGCCTGAACTGAGGCTCGCGCGCCTGGTGTGTTCCGGCTGGAACGCACCGGGCCCGGCGCCGCCCTATCCGTCGGGCGGCGCGATCACGGCGCCCGACGGATGCGCCGCCCGACGGATGCGCCGCCCGACGGATACGCCGCCCGACGGATACGCCGCCCGCTTCATTTCCGCCGTTCGATCATTCGCGCGGCGCGGCCAGCAGGCCGTCCACCAGCCGCGCCAGCAGCTTGCGGTCGGTGTCCAGGTCGGTGCAGCCGTACTGGTCGGCCTCGCGGTTGACCCAGGCGTCATGCGCGCGCCACTGGTCGCCCGCGGCTTCCAGCCGCAGCGCGTAGATCCAGATGCCGGTCCAGCTGCGATGAAAGCGCAGCACGCCATCGTCGAGATAGATGAACCACTTGTCTTCCATCTCCGCGGGGATGCGCCCCTGGCGCAGCCGCGCGTACTGGTCGGCTGTGTAGGTGGCGTCAAAGGGCAGCGCGGCGCGCTTCTTCGGCGCGGGCAGGTGTTTCCAGGATGCGGCTTGGGCGTCAGGCATGGGAAGGGTTTTAACCGATCCCATGCCCGTCTGGCGACTTTCTACATCTTGCAGTCGGCCGCGTGCACGTCGGTGTGGTCGCGGGCGATGACCTTGAGGTTCTTGTAGACCAGCTTGCCGTCCGCGCCGGCCTCGATGTGCAGCAGGTACCAGTCCTGCACCGGATGCTGGTTGGGGCCGAACTTGAACTTGCCGCGCACGCTGGGGAAGTCGGCGCGGCGCAGCGCGTCGCGGAAGGCGTCGGCCTTGCCGGTGATGTCGCCGTCCACCGCCTTCAGGCCCGACGCGATCAGGTTGGCGGTGTCATAGGCCTGCGCCGCGTAGGCGGTGGGCGCGCGGTTGTAGGCCTTGGTGAAGGCCTCGACGAAATGCCTGTTCTGCGGGTTGTCCAGGTCCGCGCTCCACAGCGAACTCAGGTAGAAGCCCTTGCCGGCGGTGCCGGTGGCGGCCAGCATGCGCTCGTCCATCGAGTAGATGGGCGTGATCATCTTGATCTTGTCGGCCAGGCCGGAGTTGGCGTACTGCTTGGTCAGGTTGATGCCGGCGCCGCCCGGGTGGAACTGGAAGATGGCGTCCGGGTTGAGCGAGCGGATGCGCGCCAGCTCGACCGAGAAGTCGGCCTGTTCCAGCTTGGTGTAGATCTCTTCGGCGATCTCGCCCTTGTAGGTGCGCTTGAAGCCGGCGACCGCGTCGCGGCCGGCCTGGTAGTTGGGCGCCATGACGACGACGCGCTTGGCGCCCAGCTCATTGGCGGCGATGCCGGCGGTGTCGGCGTACGAGTCGTTCTGGAAGGCAACGGCGAAGTAGTTCGGGTTGCAGGCCTTGCCGGCGTAGTTGGAGGGGCCGGCGTTCAGGCTGACGTAGAAGCCGCCGGCGTTGAGCACCGTCGGCCCGACCGCCGCCATGACGTTGGAGAAATTGACGCCCGTGAACAGGCGCACGCCGCCCTGCACCATCTTGTCGGCGATCTGCTTGGCGTTGGCCGGCTTGAGCGCGTCGTCCTCGACTCGCACATTGACCGGCACGCCGCCGAGCTTGCCGCCGCCTTCCTTGACCGCCAGCATGAAGGCGTCGCGTTCGTCCTCGCCGATGTAGCCGGCGGGGGTCGACAGCGTGCCGATGAAGCCGATGTCCACGGGTTTCTGCTGGGCCTGGACGCCGCCGGCGGCCAGTGCCAGCAGCAGCGCGGCGCCGCCGCGGGTGATGCGTGTCGTCATGGTTGTCTCCTCCTGTGCCTGCTTTTTTTATGGCTGGATGGGTCCCGCGAGACAGTTCTCCACCTTCCAGCCGTAGAGCCACTGCAGCGCGTCGTAGAACTGGGACTGGCCGCGGCCGGTCCACAGCATGTTGCGCACGGTGCGTTCGACACCGCGCGCGTGATAGAGCCTGCCCATTTCGCGGGTCGACCAGACCACGCGCGCGCTGCGCGGGATGCGCACCGATTCGTACAGGCGGAAGGCGGCTTGCAGGTCGTGGTCGCAGCGCTTGACCGCTTCGCCCAGCGTCACCGCGTCTTCCAGCGCCATGCAGGCGCCCTGGGCCATGTACTGGGTCATGGGGTGGGCGGCGTCGCCCAGGATGGTCAGGCGGCCCTGGCCCCACTGCTCGACCGGTTCGCGGTCGGCCGTGGCCCAGCGCTTCCATGAGGTGGGGCGGTCGAGCATCTGGTGCGGGCGAGGATGGATGCCCTGGAAGTACGACAGCACTTCCTCCTTGCTGCCTTCGCGCACGCCCCATTGTTCCTGCTCGCGGCTGTGGAAGGTCACCACCAGGTTGTATTGCTGGCCGCCGCGCAGCGGGTAGTGCACCAGGTGGCAGTGCGGGCCGGCCCACAGCACCGGCGCGTTGATGCGCAGCTCCTCGGGCATGTTGTCGCGCTCGACTACGGCGCGGTAGACCACGTGGCCGGTCACGCGCGGCGGATCGCCGATCAGGTGTTCGCGGATCACGGACTTGACGCCGTCGGCGCCGATCACCGCGTCGGCCTGGTAGCGGTTGCCTTCGGTGTCGGTGACCTCCACGCGCCTGCCGTCCTGCGCGACGCTGGCGATCTGCGTCGAGGTGCGAAAGCGGATCAGCGGGTTCTGCTGCACCGCTTCCAGGATCGACAGGTGGATGTCGGCGCGGTGGATCACGGCGTAGGGGCCGCCGAAACGCTCGCGGAAGGCGGCGCCGGTGTCGATGCGCACCACTTCGCGCGCATCGACCGCGTCCATCATGATGATGTGGTCGGTGAAGACCGCGCGCTGGCGCGCCGTGGCGCCCACGCCCAGCGCGTCGAGCGCGGCGAAGGCGTTGGGGCCGAGCTGGATGCCGGCGCCGATCTCGCCGATGTGCGCGGCCTGCTCCAGCAACTGCACCGCGATGCCCTGGCGCGTCAGCGCCAGCGCCGCGGCCAGGCCGCCGATGCCGCCGCCCACCACGATCACGGATTGGGGCGCGCCCTTTACTGCCGGTGTTGCGTTCATTCCTGGATTCCTTGCATGTTCAGTCGTGGCCGCCGAGGAAGGCGCCTTGCCGCTGCAGCTGCGCCTGCAGGGTGGCGACCGGCAGGTCGGCCGGCGCGATGCCGGCGCGCAGCGCCAGCGCCGAGGCAGTGCCGGCGGCCTCGCCCATGACGAAGCAGCTGCCGCTGACGCGGGCGGCCGACTGGCCCTCGTGCGTCATCGAGGCGCAGCGTCCGGCCACCAGCACGTTGCCGGCCACGCCGGGGCCGCGGCGCGGCACCATCATGCGGAACGGCAGCTGGTTGTAGCCGCGCGATTCGGGAATCGGCGGCCACATCCATTGCACGTCGCCGGCGGTGTGCATCTCCAGCGGCCAGCCATTGACGCCGATGCTGTCCTCGAAGTCGGCGCAGCCCAGCACGTCGTCCTTGGTCAGCATGGCTTCGCCGACGATGCGGCGGGTCTCGCGGATGCCCAGCTGCGGCGCGATGTCGAGCACGTAGGCATTCTCGAATCCCGGCACCTTGGCGCGCAGGAACTTCAGGTATTCGGTGATCTGGCGGCGGCCTTCCAGCTCGCCGGCCGAGAGCGAGGCGGCGTCGGTGCCGTCGGCCGCGCTGCCATCGGCGTTGGCCAGCTGGGTGACGTTGACGCGCCACTCGTAGTCATGCTTTTGCGGCCGCACGATGGCGCCGCGCCGCGGGAAGGTGAATTCGCCGCTGGCGGCGGCCTGGTCCATCAGCTGCGGAATGGTCTTCCAGGCCTCCTGGGCGCGGGCGCCGTCGACATTGCCGACCTTGAACATCAGCGTGGGATAGAGCATGTGGCCGTGCGCGTCGCCCTTCTCGAACGGCAGGCCGCCCCATTGCGCGATGTCGGCGTCGCCGGAGCAGTCGATGAAGACCTTGCCGCGCACCGCGCAGCGGCCGGACTTGGTTTCCAGGAACAGCGCGTCGACATTGCCGGCGGCGTCGCGCGCCAGGCCGGTGGCCAGCGCATGGAACAGGATCCGCGCGCCGCTGTCCTGCACCATGCCGTCGGCGGCGCACTTGAAGGCGGCGATGTCGTAGGCCTGGGCGTGGATCTTGCCCAGGATCAGGTGCGGGTCGTTCAGGCCGTCCAGCGCGCGCATGCGGTCCAGCAGGTCGTCCGTCATGCCATGCACGACCTGGCGGATGGTGCCGCGGATGTTGGCGTGCAGTCCGCAGAAGTTGGAGACGCCCGCCGCCGTGCCCATGCCGCCGAGAAAGCCATAGCGTTCCACCAGCAGCACGCTGGCGCCGTTGCGGGCGGCGCTGGCCGCGGCCAGGATGCCGGCGGGGCCGCCGCCCAGCACGACGACGTCGTATTCGCCGTAGAGCGGCACCTGGCGGGCGGGTTCGGTGAGGGTCATGCTTGTCTCCTTGCTTGTCTTGCGGACTGCGTCTGGTGTTGCGAAATGCCGGGCGCCGGGGCGCCCGTTCATGGGCCGGCTTATTGGCCCTTGATGCCGAGCTTGGTGATGAGGGGTTCCCAGCGCTTGAGCTCATCGTCCATGTAGGCGCGGAACTCGGCCGGGGTGCTGCCCACCGGGTCCATGAACTGCGCCTGCAGGCGCTTGACCACCTCGGGGTCGCGGATCGCCTGGATCAGCGCGTCCGACAGCTTCTTCTGGATGTCGGCGGGCACCTTGGACGAAATCACGAAACCGATCCAGGCCGAACCCTCGATGCCGGGCACGCCGACTTCAGCCAGCGTGGGGATCTCGGGCAGCAGCGTGGAACGCTTGGACGAGGTCACGGCCAGCGCCTTCAGGCGGCCGTCCTTGACCATGCTCATGACGGCGATCGGCGGCAGCGCGGCGAACTGCGTGTCGCCCGACAGCAGCGAGGTCAGCGCGGCCGGCGACGACGGATACGGCACGTGCGTGGCGCGCGCGCCGATCCGTTGCAGCAGCAGTTCCACGGCCAGGTGCGAGACGGTGCCGGCGCCGGGCGAGGGGAAGTTGTACTTGTCCGGGTTCTGCTTGAGCGCTTCGAGCAACTGGCCAATGTTGTCGATACCGGCCTTGGCCGGCACCACCAGCACGTTGGGCTGGTGCACCGCCAGCGTCAGCGGCGACAGGTCGGTGGCGGGCGCGTAGGGCAGCTTGTCGAACAGCAGCGTGTTGTTCACCAGCGGGCCGGTGATCGAGACGCCGAAGGTATAGCCGTCGGGCTTGGCGTTGGCGATGGCGAAGGTGCCGATGTTGCCGCTGGCGCCCGGCTTGTTTTCCACCACCACGGTCTGGCCGAGGATGGCGCCGGCCTTCTCGCCGACGATGCGCGCCACCTGGTCGGGGCTGGAGCCCGGGCCGAACGGCACCAGCGCCTTGAGCGGCTGCGACGGCCAGGCGTCGGCGGCCTGCGCCGCGCCCAGCGGCGCCAGCGCGACCAGTCCCAAGGCCAGCGCGCGCGCCGCGATGCCGCGCGCCCGCGCCAGGGTTGAGGGCTTATGCATGCTTGTCTCCCGCGATCTTCATGTTGTTGAAATAGGTCTGTTCGTTGGCGATGAAGGCCGCCACCATGGCGCGGTAGGCCGCGTCCACCACCTGGTCCAGGTTCTCGAAGCCCTGGTCGTGGCGCTCGGCCAGGCGCCGCACCTTCTCGAACACCTCGGCCTGGCGCGCTGGCGCGCTGACCTGGAAGGCGTCGCGCTTGAAGCGCGCGGCGTCCTTCACGTACATGGCGCGCTCGGCCATCAGGCGCACGATCTCGTCGTCCAGGCGGTCGATGTTGGCGCGCACCTCGGCCAGGTTGGCGCACAGCGGGCGGTAGGCCGGGTCGGTGTATTCGCGCAGCGGCGCGCCCAGGGTGTCGGGCTCCTGGCCCGGGGAAGCTTGCGTGGTCACTTGATGTAGTCCGGTTGGTTGCTGGGCGCGGCCTGCTGGAACGCGGGCTGCGCGACGCAGTGTTCGTACACGCCCGTCAGGCGCGGGTAGGCCGTCAGGTCGCAGCCCATGCGCTGGGCGTTGGCCACCTGCGGCACCAGGCAGCAGTCGGCCAGCGTCGGCGCGTCGCCGAAGCAATAGGCGCCTTGGCCGTGGCGGACCAGCAGGGTCTCGACCGCGGTCAGGCCTTCGCGGATCCAGTGGTGGTACCAGGCGTTCTTCTGCGCCTCGGTGGCGGCCAGTTCTTCCTGCAGGTAGCGCAGGATGCGCATGTTGTTGACCGGGTGGATGTCGCAGGCGATGGCGTTGGACAGTTCCAGCACGCGGGCGCGGTCGCGGGGCGCGGCCGGGATCAGGCGCGGCTCGGGATGCGTGGCGTCCAGGTAGTCGATGATGGCGAGCGATTGCGACAGCTGGAAATCGCCTTCCGTCAGCAGCGGCACGCCGGCCGACGGGTTCTGCGCCACGTAGTCGGCGGCGCGCTGTTCCTGCTTGCGCAGGTTCACCGGCACGATATCGAACGGCAGGCCCTTGAGCGCCAGCGCGATGCGCACGCGGTACGAGGTGGAGCTGTTGAAGAAGCTGTGCAGTTGCATGAATGCGGTTCCTCAGGCGATCTGCACGCTGAGCGTGCCCAGGCCGTCGACGCCGCCGACCAGCTTGTCGCCGCGCGTCACGGGGCCCACGCCCTCGGGCGTGCCGGTATAGATCAGGTCGCCGGCTTCCAGGCGGAAGTAGCGCGACAGGTAGGCTATGGTCTCGGCCACCGACCAGATCAGCTGGCCGACGTCGCTGCGCTGCTTGTCGGCGCCGTTGACCTGCAGCCAGATGCCGGCGCGGTGGATATCGCCGGCCTGCGCGGCGGGCAGCAGCGGGCCGATGGGCGCGCTCTGGTCGAAGGCCTTGCCCAGTTCCCAGGGACGGCCGGCCTCGCGCATCTTCATCTGCAGGTCGCGGCGCGTCATGTCCAGGCCGACGGCGTAGCCCCACACGTGTTCCAGCGCGGCCTCGACCGCGATGTTGGCGCCGCCCTTGCCGATGGCCGCCACCAGCTCGATTTCATAGTGGAAGTTGGCGGTCTCGGGCGGGTAGGGCAGCGTCAGCGTGGCGTCCTGCGCCACCGGCACCACGGCGTCGGCCGGCTTGCAGAAGAAGAACGGCGGTTCGCGGTCGGGATCGAAGCCCATCTCGCGGGCGTGGGCGGCGTAGTTGCGGCCAACGCAATAGACGCGGCGCACGGGAAAGCGGTCCTGGCTGCCGGCGACGGGCACGGCGACGGGGTCGGCGGGAGCAAACACGTAAGACATGAATCAACCTTTGAAGGCGGAACGGAAAGGGGGAGGGCGGGCGCGGCGGCCCGCCCGCGTCAGGCGATGCGTTCTTCGCGCCACAGGCCCAGCGCGTCCTGCACCGGGCGGTCGGAATAGCTGAACAGGGTGGCGTCTTCCAGCGCCGCCAGCTGCACCGGCAGCCACGACGGCGCCACGAACACGTCGCGCGGGCCGAAGTGGAATTCGGCGTCGCCGATGCGGGCGATGCCGCGGCCCTCCACCACGCTGTAGACGGTGGAGTCGGTGCTGCGATAGGCCTTGCCCTGGAAGCCGGCCGGCAGCAGCTGCATGAAGGTGGCCATGGTCGGCATGGGGTAGCCGCCGGTGGCCGGATTCAGGTAGCGCAGCTTGACGCCGTCCCACGGGTCTAGCTCGCCGTGGCGGTAGAGCGCGTCCAGCGCCTCGCGGCTGCGCTCATAGGGATAGTTGAAGATCGGCGAGGTGCCGCTGGCGGCGCGGTGGCGCACCGGCGCCATGTTGTGGCCGTAGCGCGCCATGCTGTCGCCTTCCGGCCGCGTGACGGGCTGGGTGGCGGACGGATAGTTCTCGGCGAAGCCGGCATCCAGGAAGCGCAGCAGCGGGATGTCCAGGCCGTCGAGCCAGACCACCGGTTCGCCGCCATCGACGGCCTCGGCGTTGCCGTGGTCGTGCCAGGTCCAGGACGGCGTGATGATGAAGTCGCCCGGATGCATGGTGGTGCGCTCGCCGTTGACGGCGGTGTAGGCGCCGCGGCCTTCGACGATGAAGCGCAGGGCCGACTGGGTGTGGCGATGGCTGGGCGCGATCTCGCCCGGCAGGATCAGTTGCAGGCCGGCGTACAGGCTCTGCGTGATGCTGGCCTGGCCGGGCAGGCCCGGGTTCTCCAGGATCAGCACGCGCCGCACCGCTTCCTCGGCGGTGATGAGCGAGCCAGAGGCCAGCACGTCGTCGCGCACGTCGTCGTATCTCCAGATCGCCGGCACGCAGCGCGGCGCGGGCTGGCGCGGCACCAGGTTGTGCAGCGACTCCCACAGCGGGGCCATGTGCTTCTGGGCGATGCGCGCGTAATAGGCGGCGCGATCCGCGCCGGGGGGGGGACCGTCGGGCATGTCTGTCTCCTGGGGGCCGGCGTCGGGGCCGGCTTCTGTTGGCCCGTCGCGGCGGGCGCGGCGGGTCACGATATGGAGACGATTATGCGGAACGAGCTATGTGTTTTGAAATGAAATTATCTTATTATCCATACCAATAACCATATGGATAAGAGACAAGAGGGCCCCATGGACTGGACTCACCGGTTGCGCCTGCGCAACCTGAAAATGCTCCTCAGCCTGGCCCAGACCCGCAACATCAGCCATTCGGCCGCGATGCTCAACACGACCCAGCCGGGGTTGTCGAAATGGCTGAAGGATCTGGAAGACGACATCGGCCTGCCGCTGTTCGAGCGCCATGCCCGCGGCCTGCGGCCGACGCCGCACGGCGACGTGCTGATCGCGCACGCGCAGCGGGTCGAGGCGCAGCTGGACCGCGCCAGCGCCGACATGGCCGCGCTGCGCGAGGGCGGCGGCGGCCGGGTGGTGATCGGCGCCTCGGGCGCGTCGGCGTCGGACACCGTGCCGCTGGCGGTGATGAAGCTGCTCGAACGCATGCCGCAGGCCCGCGTGAAACTGGTGGAAGGCACCACCGACCGCCTGCTGGCGCAACTGGCGCAGGGCGACCTGGACATCGTGGTGGGCCGCTCGGCGCCCGAGCACCATGACCCGGCGATCCGCTTCGAAGCGCTGTACCTGGAGCCGATCCACCTGGTGGCGCGGCCGCGCCATCCGCTGTTCGCGCGGGAGCAGCCGGGCTGGCCAGAGCTGCTGTCGTACCGCTGGATCCTGTGGCCCAAGGGCACGCCGATCCGCAACGCGGTCGACGCCGCGCTGGCCGCGGCCGGCCAGGCGCCGCCGGCCGACCACGTCGAATCCAATTCAGTCACCATCAACCTCACCCTGATCAACAACAGCGACATGATCGGCGTGGCCTCGCATCGCGCCGCGCTGCGCTTCACGCAGATGAAGGCGATGCGCATCATCCCGGTGCGGCTGTCGGGCTTCGGCTCGGTGGCCATGTACTGGCGCGAGGATGCCTTCCGGCCCACCGCCGTGCAGGAGGCGATGGCCGCGCTGCGCAACACGGTGGCCGAACACGCCCCGGGCGTGACGAGACTGTGATGGCGCCGTCCGGCCCCGGGCTGAATGCGCTGATCGCGCAATGCCGCCGGCTGGAGGCGGCGCTGCGCGAAGCGGCGGGCGCGCCGGATGCGTCGGCGGCCATGCACCGCTTCGTCGCCGAGATGGATGCGCGCGCCGCGCCGCCGGGGCTGTGGTCGCCGCTGGCGCTGGCGGTGCTGACGATGGTCGGCGGCATCGGCGTCGGCATCGGCCTGTTGAGCCTGCTGCTGCGCCCGGCCGGCCCGGCCCTGGCGGCCTTCGCGCTGGTGCTGGCCTGCGCCGTCACGGCCCTGGTGCTGGCGATCGGCGTGGTGGCCTTCATGGGCGGCTACAGCCTGGGGTTGGTGCTGCTCAAGCGCACCGCGCTGACATTGGCCGCCGCGGGCGGACTGGGGTTGATCGCGTGGTCGCAGGGCGACATGCGCGCGGTCGGCCCGGTGGTCGCGCTGCTGGGCGGCGCCGGCGCGTGGCTGCTGATGAACAGCAATGCGTTCTATGTGTTCGCCGGCTATCGCGTGGCGTTGCGGGTGATGCAGGCGCAGGGGCGGCGGCCGTGAGCCGCCACTGAGGCGGGCGAGGCGGTCGCGGGACCGCCCGGCCGCCGATCACTTGGCGGTGTTGGACCAGCCCTTGGAGAGTTCCACCGCCTGGCGCCAGCGCCGCATGCGGGCCTCGCGCACCGAGTCCGGCCAGGCCGGTTCGAAGGTGCGTTCGGCCTGCCACTTGGAGGCGAATTCGTCCTGGCCCGACCAGAAGCCGACCGCCAGGCCGGCCAGCCCGGCCGCGCCCAGCGCGGTCGATTCCGGCACCCGCGGGCGCACCACCGGTACGCCCAGCAGGTCGGCCTGCATCTGCATCAGCAGGTCGTTGCGGGCCGCGCCGCCGTCCACCCGCAGCTCGGTCAGCGCGATGCCGCTGTCGCCGTTCATGCAGGTCAGCAGTTCGGCGCTTTGCAGCGCGATGGATTCAAGCGTGGCGCGGGCGATGTGGGCGCGGGTGGTGCCGCGCGTCAGGCCCACCAGGGTGCCGCGGGCATAGGGGTCCCAGTGCGGCGCGCCCAGGCCGGCGAAGGCCGGCACCATGAAGACGTCGTCGGTATCGGCCACGCTGGCGGCCAGCGATTCGATTTCCTCGGAGCGCTGGATGATGCCCAGGCCGTCGCGCAGCCATTGCACCGCGGCGCCGGCCACGAACACGCCGCCTTCCAGCATGTAGGCCGGGCGCCAGCGGTCCTGGCCCGCGGCCGGCAGGCCCCAGCCGACGGTGGACAGCAGGTGGTTGTGCGACTGCACCGGCTTGTCGCCCACGTTCATCAGCATGAAGCAGCCGGTGCCGTAGGTGTTCTTGGCCATGCCGGGCGCAAAGCAGGCCTGGCCGAAGGTGGCGGCCTGCTGGTCGCCGGCCACGCCGGCGATCGGAATCGAGCCGCCCAGCCATTCGGGCAGGGATTCGCCCACCACCGCGCTGCTGGGCGCGATCGACGGCAGCACGCTGCGCGGGATGTTCAGGAGCGCCAGGATCTCGTCGTTCCAGTCCTGCGTGTGCAGGTCGAACAGCATGGTGCGCGAGGCGTTGCTGGGGTCGGTGCTGTGCACCGCGCCGCCGGTCAGCTGCCAGATCAGCCAGGTGTCGATGGTGCCGAAGGCCAGTTCGCCGCGTTCGGCCTTCTGGCGCGCGCCGGGCACGTGATCCAGCAGCCAGGCCAGCTTGGTGCCCGAGAAATAGGCGTCCAGCACCAGGCCGGTACGCGATTGCAGGAAATCGGCGTGGCCGTCCTGGCGCAGCTGGTCGCACATGGGCGCCGTGCGGCGGTCCTGCCAGACGATGGCGCGGGCCAGCGGGCGGCCGCTGGCGCGGTCCCAGATCACGGTGGTCTCGCGCTGGTTGGTGATGCCGATGGCGGCCACGTCGGCGGCGCTGGCGGCGGCGTTGCGCAAGGCCTCGCGCGCCACGTCCAGCTGGCTGTGCCAGATTTCGCCGGGGTCGTGCTCGACCCAGCCCGGCCGCGGGTAGTGCTGGCGGAATTCGCGTTGGCCGATGCCGCGCACCACGCCGTCGCGATCGAACACGATGGCGCGGGAGCTGGTCGTGCCCTGGTCCAGGGCTAGGACAAATTCATTCGTCGTCACTGTTTTTGGCGCCGTTCAGGTGTGCCCCGGCCAGCGGATCGAGGCGTCTAAAGGAGAAGACCGAAGCCGCGCACAGCAGGCCGATGACGATGAAGCCGGCGATCACGTCGCCCACCGCCAGCGTCTCGGCCCCGCGCAGGGTCATGCTGATGTTCAGGGTCACCGCGGCCACGCCCACGCCCAGGCTGATGCCGAGCTGCTGCGCCATGGCGGCGAAGCTGCTGGCGCGGCTCATCTTGGCCGGGGGAATGTCGGCATAGGTTAGCGTATTTACGCCGGTGAACTGCAGCGAGCGGAAGAAGCCGCCGATCAGCAGGATGGCGATCAGCAGCCAGACCGGCGTGGCCGACGTGAAGGTGGCGCAGACCATGATGAAGGCGCCGGTCAGCACCGCGTTCACGGTCAGCACGCGGCGAAAGCCGAAATGCCTGACGATCGGGGTGGCCACGAACTTCATCAGCAGCGCGCCGGCGGCGCTGGCGAAGGTGATCAGGCCGGCCGAGAACGGCGACAGGCCGAAGCCCACCTGCAGCAGCATGGCCAGCAGGAAGGGCGTGGCGCCCACCGCGAAGCGGCACAGGTTGCCGCCCAGCGTCGAGATGGCGAACGTGGGGATGCGCATCAGCGACAGGTCGATGATCGCGTAATCGATGCGGCGCGCGTGCCAGCCGTACAGCAGGCCGCAGAGGGCGCCCACGGCGATCAGGCCCAGCAGCAGCGGCAGCGGCATTACGTCGCGGCCGATGGCCTCGAAGCCGCTGACCAGGGCGGCCAGGCACACGGCGCTGAGCAAAAAGCCCAGCCAGTCCAGGCGCGGCGCCGTCTCTTCCTTGATCTCGGCCACGTAGCGCAGCACCAGCGCGATGCCGAGCACGCCGATGGGGATGTTGATCAGGAAGATCCAGTGCCACGACATGTAGGTGACCATGAAGCCGCCCAGCGGCGGCCCGATCACCGGCCCCAGCAGCGCCGGGATCGACAGGAACGACATGGCCTTGAGCAGGTCCTGCTTGGGCACGGTGCGCAGCAGGATGATGCGGCCCACCGGCACCATCATGGCCCCGGCCATGCCCTGCACGATGCGGGCGATGACCAGCTGCGGCAGGTCTTGCGACAGGGCACAGGCCACGGAGCTGAGGGTGAACAGGCCGATGGCGGCGATGAAGACGCGGCGGGCGCCGTAGCGGTCGGCGGCCCAGCCGCTGACCGGCACGAACACGGCCACCGACAGCAGGTAGGAGGTGATGGCCACGTTCAGCCGCACCGGGGTCGATCCCAGGGCCCGGGCCATGGCCGGCAGGGCGGTCGCCACCACGGTCGCGTCCAGCATCTGCATGAACAGCGCGCAGCCGACGATGAAGGGAATCATGCGTGCCGCGCGTACCGCGTCCGGGGTTGAGGGAGGAGCGGGATTGGCTGCGGCTGCGGATTCGGCGGACATGGCGGAGGGGGGCGGTGGGACCCGGAAGATTGTAACGCCGGGCCCCGGCCCCGGGTGCAGTAAACTGGCGGCATCCGAAACCCACTGAAATTGGTGCCATGGCGACCAACTACGAATCCGAGATCACCCAGTTCCTGAAAGACTTCAAGCAGTCGCACCCTGGCACCGAAGAGCGCCAGCGTGAAGGCCGCGCCCGTCTCTGGGACAAACCGCAGGACGCGGAACTGCTGGAAGGCTTCCGCGCCGCCCGCGTGCCGCAAAAGCCGTACGTGTATCAGGCCGACTGATACTGTTGCGGCAACCATGGCCCACCCCCCCTCCGTCCCGGGCGATGCCCTGGCCGCGCTAGTGGAACCGTCCGTCGACAGCACCCCCGACACCATCGACAGCGTGGCGTTCGCGCGGCTGTACGGCGAGCCGCTGTTCCAGATGCCGACGGACCTTTACATTCCGCCGGACGCGCTCGAGATCTTCCTCGAGGCCTTCGAGGGGCCGCTGGACCTGCTGCTCTACCTGATCCGCAAGCAGAACTTCAACGTTCTGGACATCCCCATGGCGGATGTCACGCGGCAGTACCTGTCCTATGTGGAACAGATCCGCATCCACAACCTGGAGCTGGCCGCCGAGTATCTGCTGATGGCGGCCATGCTGATCGAGATCAAGTCGCGCATGCTGCTGCCGGTCAGGAAGACCGACACCGGCGAAGAGCCCGAGGATCCGCGCGCCGAACTGGTGCGCCGCCTGCTCGAGTACGAGCAGATGAAGCTGGCCGCGCAGAAGCTCGACGCCATGCCGCAGCTGGGCCGCGACTTCGTCACCAGCCACGCCGTCGCCGACCTGAGCGTCGAGCGCATGCTGCCCGAGGTCAGCGTCGACGACCTGCGCGCCGCGTGGGCCGACATCATGAAGCGGGCCAAGCTCAACCAGCACCATCACATCACCCGCGAACAGCTGTCGGTGCGCGACCACATGACGCACATCCTGCGGCGCCTGAACGACGTGCGTTTCATCGAGTTCGGCGACCTGTTCATGGAACGGGTGCGCGAAGGCGCGCCGGCCGCGGTGGTGGTGGTGCACTTCATCGCCATGCTGGAACTGGCGCGCGAGTCGCTGCTGGAAATCACGCAGGCCGAGCCTTACGCGCCCATCTACGTGCGCCTGGCCTACACCAGCGTCGCGGCGGTCGCGGCCTGATCCGATTCCCCCCGGGCTGTGCGCCCAACCCCGGAGATTCCCCTTGAAAGTCGTCCACACCATCCAGGAACTGCGCGACCACCTGCGCGGCCAGAACCGCGTCTCGTTCGTGCCCACCATGGGCAACCTGCACGAAGGCCACCTGGCGCTGATGAAGCTGGCGCGCCAGCACGGCGACCCGGTGGTCGCCAGCATCTTCGTGAACCGCCTGCAATTCGGGCCGAACGAGGATTTCGACCAATACCCGCGCACCCTGGCCGCCGACATCGAGAAGCTCGAGCGCGAACGCGACGTCTATGTGCTGTTCGCGCCCAACGAGCGCGAGATGTACCCGGAGCCGCAGAACTACCGCGTGCAGCCGCCGGACGACCTGGGCGACATCCTGGAAGGCGAGTTCCGCCCGGGCTTCTTCGCCGGCGTCAGCACCGTGGTGCTCAAGCTGTTCTCCTGCGTGCAGCCGCGCGTGGCGGTGTTCGGCAAGAAGGACTACCAGCAGCTGATGGTGGTGCGCAACATGTGCCGCCAGTTCCAGCTGCCGGTGGAAGTGCTGGCGCACGAGACCGTGCGCGCCGATGACGGCCTGGCGCTGTCCTCGCGCAACCGCTACCTGAGCGACGCCGAGCGCGCCGAGGCCCCGGCCCTGTACGCCGCCCTGCATAACGTCGGCCAGCGCCTGGCGGCCGGCGAGCGCGATGCCGCCAAGCTGGAACGCGAGGCCACCCAGCACCTGGCCGATCGCGGCTGGAAGGTCGACTACATCGCCCTGCGCCGCCAGCGCGACCTCAAGCGTCCGGAAGCCGCCGACCTGCAGGCCGGCGAGCCGGTGGTGGTGCTGGCCGCCGCCAAGCTGGGCGCGACGCGCCTGATCGACAACCTGGAACTGTCCTACACTGCCTGAGCCGGTCGCGCCGCGGCCCGCTCCGTCCGGGCCGCGCACCCCCTGGCAAAATTGCCAGCTTATGCCGCCGCCGGGGGCGGGGCAGACTCTCTGCAAGTCTTCATTGCAGAGCCGTTCCATGCACGTTCCCCGCGCCGACCTCGATTGCCTCCTGTCCACCCTGACGCCGCGCGAGCGCCAGATCGTCGCCTATGTCGCGGCCGGTCGTCCCAACAAGGTCATCGCCATCGACCTGGACATTTCCCTGCGCACCGCCGAGGCCCATCGCGCCCGGATCTTCGCCAAGCTGGGCGTTCGCAACGCCATGCAGCTGGCCTGCCGGCTGTGCGCATACGGGCAGTTGGGCGTGTCGCCCGTGCTGGGGGCGCCGCTGCCGTGCGGGCCGGGCGCGGCGGCGCCGGCCGAGTCCCGGCCCGAACCCGCCCACCCCGCTTTGGACACACCCGCGCCAGACGCGCGCTATGCGCTGCGGGCGGAGCGGGTCGATGTCATCCTCGCGGATTGTTGCGCGGCGCTTATCAATAAAGGGTATTGGAGTAAGTAGGCACTTACTTTTGTGTTGATCGGCCGCGCATGGGCTGTCTTGCCGCGCAGCGCGCTGCCCCAAAAACAAGGGCCTGGCGGATGCGTCATCCGGCAGGCCCTGCGGGGGGAGGGTCAGGCCGGGGTCATGCCCGGCCCGCCAGGCTCAGGGGCACTGAGGCGCCTGGGCCTTGGCCAGCTCGTCGATCGGATCCAGGTCCGGCTGGCGGGTCAGGTTGTAGTTCAGGTTGGGCGTCTGGCCGCCGATGGAGCGCACGCGCAGCACGTTGTTGGCGGCAACCACGAATTCGACCCGCATGTTGCCCTTGCTGTCGAGCAGCATGACGCGCGGCGGGCGCTCGTCGGTGGCGTCCCAGCAGCCTTGTTCGACGATCGGCGCGGCCTTCTGGGGATCATTTTCCAGGTAGGCGGTGCGGCCGCGCCAGCGACCGTTGGGCGCCAGGGTCAGGGTGACGCGCTGCGCCGTGCACTGCATGGCGGGCGAGAAACACGGCAGGGTGCCCATGTAGGTCTGCGGCTGCGGCACCAGGCTGTTGGCGGTGGCGCTCTGCGTGGCGGCGGGCGCCGGGACGGGCGCCGCGCCGGCCGAACCGGCGCTGGCGCCGCTGTCCGCGCCTTCCGGCACGGGCTGGCCGTCCTCGGTGGTGGCGCCCTGGGCCGCGGCGGCCTGGGTCGGGGTCTTTTTCTGGTCGGGCTTGAGCGCGATCTGCACCTGCGACGGGGCCCGCAGCACGGTGCGGTAGCCGGCGCCGGAACCCTGGTACTGGGCGTCGGTGACGGTGCTTTCGACCGGGGGATCGTAATAGCCTTCGGTGCGTTGCTGGGCGCAACCCGCGGCACCTAGCACCGTGCCCGCTAGCAGCAGCCCCATCATGCTGAGTTTGCGGGGGCGGGTAAGGATTTCGACGCGCGCGGCCATGGCAGCTGATCCGTAAGTTGAGTCTGTCTCCGATTTTACGCACTTATGCGAAGATTCGATACGTTCCCCCTCATCCTGAAAGGCGTTGCCGGCACTTTATGCACAAATTACGACACGGCTCCCGCCAGCCCGCCCGCCGCCCTGCCGCTGGCGCTCGTCCGCCGGCGCGGCGGCTCGCGTCGCGGGGGCGCGCATGACGCTGTGGCATGTCCTACCGGTGCCGCTGGCGGCGTTCATCGCGCTGGCCGCGCTGGCCGGCCTGCTGGTCGGCGGCTGGCTGACGCGGGTGACCTACCGCCTGCCGCGCATGATGGAACGCGAGTGGCAGGCGCAGTGCCAGGAGGCGGCGGGCCATGCCCGGCCGGCGACGGACGCCGGCCTGCTGACGCCGGCCGCGCATTGCCCGAGCTGCGAGGCGCCGGTGACTGGCTGGCGCCGCCTGCCGCTGCTGGGCTGGCTGGCGCTGCGCGGCCGCTGCGCCGCGTGCGGCGCCCCGATCGGCTGGCGCTACCCCGCCATCGAGTCGATCACCTGCATCCTGTTCGCCGCCTGTGCCTGGCGTTTCGGCGCCACGCCCATCGCGTTGTGCGCCATGGGACTGTCGGCGGCGCTGGTGGCGCTGGCCTGGATCGACCTGGAATCGACCCTGCTGCCGGACGCGATTACGCTGCCGCTGGCCTGGGCCGGCCTGCTGGTGAATCTGTTCGACGCCTTCACGCCGCTGTCGATGGCGGTGGTGGGCGCGGTGGCCGGCTACCTGTTCCTGTGGGTTATCTTTCATGCATTCCGCCTGCTGACCGGCCGCGAAGGCATGGGCTACGGCGATTTCAAGCTGCTGGCGGCGCTGGGGGCCTGGTTCGGCGTCGGCGCCTTGCCGATGCTGCTGCTGGGCGCGTCGGTGGTCGGCGTGGTGGTGGGCGGCGCCCTGACGCTCAGCGGCCGGGCCAGCCGCGGCCAGGCGCTGCCGTTCGGCCCGTACCTGGCGCTGGCGGGCGTGGCCGTGCTGCTGCTGGGCGGCGAGCAGGGCCTGGGATGGTTGCTGCATTGAATGGTTGATCGCGCGCGCGCTGCCCGCGGCGGCCCGTGCCGGATGGCGCGGCGGGGCGGCCTGGGCCGCGCCGCAAACGAAGGACGAACATGTTCAAGATCGGTCTGACAGGGGGCATCGGCTCGGGCAAATCGCGCGTGGCCGACATGCTGGGCGAATGGGGCGCGTCGGTGGTCGATACCGACGAGATCGCGCGCGCGCTGACCGCGGCCGGCGGCGCCGCGATGCCCGCCATCGAACGCGAATTCGGGCCCGACGCGCTGACGCCGGCCGGCGCCCTGGACCGCGACTGGATGCGCGAGCGCGCGTTCGCCGATCCGCAGGTCCGCCTGCGCCTGGAAGCCATCCTGCACCCGGCCATCGGCCACGAAACCGAACGCCAGGCCGAGGCCGCGCGCGGCGCGTATCTGGTGTTCGTGGTGCCGTTGCTGGTCGAGTCGATCGGGCGCTGGCGCGACCGTGTCGACCGCATCTGCGTGGTCGATTGCGATCCCGACACCCAGGTGGCCCGCGTGCAGTCGCGCAGCGGGCTGACGGACTCAGCCATCCGGCGTATCATGGCGGCACAGGCTGCGCGGGCGGACCGGCTCGACGTCGCGGACGACGTCATCGACAATGGCGGCGCGACCTCGCCGGAGCAATTGCGCGCGCAGGCGAAGACCCTGCATGATCGCTGGCTCGAGCTGGCGGCCACGACGGGCCGGCAAGCCCCGGGCTTGGCCGGCACCCCTGAATAATCTCGGCCTGCTGGCCGACCTCTGATGGGCCTGCTTACAAGCGTGATTGTTTACGAATATCCCTTCAACGAGCGCATCCGCGCCTACCTGCGGCTCGAATACCTGTTCGACAGGTTGTTCTTCTTTGCCCGCGAGGGGGATTCACGCCAGCACCAGGTCGCCGTCACCTCGTTGTTCGATCTGCTCGATGTCTGCGAACGCACCGACGTGAAAGGCTCGGTGCTGCAGGACCTCGAACGCCAGCGCGTCGCGTTGGTGGGGCTGCGCGACCACCCCGGCGTGGCGCAGGACGCGCTCGAAGGCATGCTGCGCGAACTCGAAAAAGTGGCTTCGGCCCTGGCGGCGCCCGGCAAGACTGGCCAGTCGCTGCGCGAGAACGAATGGCTCACCAGCCTGCGCGGCCGCCTGGCGGTGCCCGGCGGCGCGACCCAGGTCGACATGCCGTCGTACTACGCCTGGCAGCACAAGTCCGAAGCCGCGCGCTGCGCCGACCTGCAGGCCTGGCTGGCGCCCTTCACCGCCCTGAACGATGGCCTGACCCTGGCGCTGCGCCTGCTGCGCGAGTCCGGTCGCAAGACCGACATCGTGGCCGAGCAGGGCGCCTACCAGGAGATGCTGGGCGGCAAGCAGTTCCAGCTGCTGCGCGTCTGGGTCGATCCGGAGCAGGGCGTCTTTCCCGAGATCAGCGCGAATAAGTACATGATCTGGATCCGCTTTTCGACCCAGGACGGCGAATTCAAGCCCCAGCAGGTGGCGCGCAGCATCCCCTTCCAGATCACGCTCTGCAATTCGTAGCCCGGCGGGCGCGGGCGGCGGTCATCCCGCCCCGATTCCTGTTGCGACCGATTTCAGCGGTAACGGACAATGGCTGAAATGTCGGTCGTCTAGGTCACAATACGGCTTTCTCCGTCAGTGCCGGAACCGTTCCCCATGTCCGATAGCCGTCCCGTTTCCCCGCCCTCCCGCTGGACCCGCCGCAGAATCATCGGGTTGGTGGTGCTTTTGCTGGTGGTGGCCGGCATCGCCTGGCTGGCGCTGCGGCCGGCGGCCAAGCCGGGCGGCGCGGGCGGCGGACGCCCGGGCGCGGGCGGACGGCCCAACATGGCGGCGGCGATGGCCAACCTGGCCGTGCCGGTGCGGGTGGCCAGCGCCGTGACGCAGGACATCGACATCTTCCTCAAATCCCTGGGCACCGTGACCGCCTACAACACCGTCACCGTGCGCAGCCGCGTCAGCGGCGAGCTGGTCGACGTGCCGTTCCAGGAAGGCCAGCAGGTCAAGGCCGGCGACCTGCTGGCGCAGGTCGATCCGCGCGCCTTCCAGGTGGCGCTGGACCAGGCCCGCGGCACCCAGATGCAGAACCTGGCGCTGCTGGACAACGCGCGCCGCGACCTGCAGCGCTACCAGGCGCTGTTCAAGCAGGACTCGATCGCCAAGCAGCAGGTCGACACCCAGGCCGCGCTGGTGCGCCAATACGAAGGCACCATCAAGAGCGACCAGGCGAATGTCGACAATGCCCGCCTGCAACTGGACTACGCCCGCATCACCGCGCCCATCAGCGGCCGGCTGGGCCTGCGCCAGGTCGACCGCGGCAACCTGGTGTCCAGCTCGGACACCAATGGCCTGGTGGTGATCACCCAGACGCAGCCGATCTCGGTGGTCTTCACGCTGCCCGAGACGCAGCTGCCGGAGGTGCGCGCCGAGCTGGCCCAGGGCCGCACCCTGGCGGTGGAGGCCTATGACCGAGCCGATACCCGCAAGATCGCGTCCGGCACGCTGGCGACGCTGGACAACCAGATCGACGTCACCACCGGCACCCTCAAGCTCAAGGCCAAATTCGAGAACCAGGACGACGCGCTGTTCCCCAACCAGTTCGTCAACGTGCGCCTGCACGTGCTGACGCGCAAGGGCGTGACGGCGATCCCGACGGCGGCGGTGCAGCAGGGCTCGGCCGGCGCCTTCGTGTTCCAGGTGCAGCCGGACAACACCGTGCAGGTCAGGCAGGTCAAGCTGGGCGCCATCAACAATGGCATGGTGGCCGTCAACGAGGGCCTGCAGCCGGGCGACCGCGTCGTCACCGAAGGCACCGACCGCCTGCGCGCCGGCGCCAAGGTCGACGTGGTGGGCGGCGACGAGGTGATTCCGGCCGCCAAGGACAAGTCGCTGGGCGGGGGCGCGCCGGCGGGCACCACGCCCGCGACGCGATAAGCAGGGGGCCGCGCCGTGAGCCCGTCGCGCCTGTTCATCCTGCGGCCCGTGGCCACCACGCTGTCGATGGTGGCCATCCTGATCGCCGGCTTCATCGCCTACCGCCTGCTGCCGGTGTCGGCCCTGCCCGAAGTCGACTACCCCACCATCCAGGTGACCACGCTGTATCCGGGCGCCAGCCCGGACGTGATGACGTCGCTGGTGACCTCGCCGCTGGAGCGGCAGTTCGGCCAGATGCCGGGCCTGAACCAGATGTCGTCGACCAGTTCGGGCGGCGCCTCGGTCATCACCATGCAGTTCAACCTGACGCTGCCGCTGGACGTGGCCGAGCAGCAGGTGCAGGCCGCCATCAACGCGGCGTCGAACCTGCTGCCCAACGACCTGCCGGTGCCGCCGACCTACAACAAGGTCAACCCGGCCGACGCGGCGGTGCTGACGCTGGCCATCACCTCGCCCACCATGCCGCTGCCGCAGGTGCGCGACCTGGTGGACACGCGGGTCGCGCAGAAACTGTCGCAGATTCCGGGCGTGGGCCTGGTGAGCGTGGCGGGCGGGCAGCGTCCCGCGGTGCGGGTGCAGGTCAATCCGCAGGCGTTGGCGGCCAACGGCCTGGGGCTGACCGACCTGCGCACCGCGGTGGTGGGCGCCAACGTCAACCAGCCCAAGGGCAACCTGGACGGGCCGCTGCGCTCGACCACCATCAACGCCAATGACCAGCTCAAGTCGCCCACCGACTACAACGACCTGATCATCGCCTACAAGAACAACGCGCCGCTGCGCCTGTCGGACGTGGCGCGCGCGGTCGAGGGCGCCGAGGACACGCGCCAGGCCGCCTGGGCCGGCGACAAGCCGGCCATCCTGCTGAACATCCAGCGCCAGCCCGGCGCCAACGTCATCGATGTGGTCAACCGCATCCAGACGCTGCTGCCGCAGCTGCGCGCGGCGCTGCCGGCCACGCTGGACGTGACGGTGGTGTCCGACCGCACCCAGACCATCCGCGATTCGGTGGCCGACGTACAGTTCGAGATGCTGCTGGCGGTGGCGCTGGTGGTGATGGTGACTTTCGTGTTCCTGCGCAGCATCACGGCGACGCTGATTCCCAGCGTGGTGGTGCCGCTGTCGCTGGTGGGCACGTTCGGCATCATGTACCTGGCCGGTTTCTCCATCAACAACCTGACGCTGATGGCGCTGACCATCGCCACCGGCTTCGTGGTGGACGACGCCATCGTCATGATCGAGAACATCGCCCGCCATATCGAAGAGGGCGAGACGCCGCTGCAGGCCGCGCTCAAGGGCGCCTCGCAGATCGGCTTCACGCTGATCTCGCTGACCTTCTCGCTGATCGCGGTGCTGATTCCGCTGCTGTTCATGACCGAGGTGGTGGGGCGGCTGTTCCGCGAGTTCGCCATCACGCTGGCGGTGTCGATCCTGATCTCGCTGGTGGTGTCGTTGACGCTGACGCCGATGATGTGCGCGCGCCTGCTGCGCGCCGAGTCCGAGCAGAAGCACGGCCGCTTCCACCAGGTGACCGGCGCCTTCATCGACCGCACCATCGCCGCCTACGACCGCATGCTGCAGAAGGTGCTGCGCCACCAGCCGCTGACGCTGCTGGTGGCGCTGGCCACCTTCGCGCTGACGGTGCTGCTGTACATCCTGATCCCCAAGGGCTTTTTCCCGCAGCAGGACACCGGGCTGATCCAGGCCATCACGCAGGCGCCGCAATCGATTTCCTTCTCCGCCATGGCCGAGCGCCAGCAGGCCGCGGCGCGGCTGGCGCTGGAAGATCCCGACGTGCAGGCGGTGTCGTCGTTCATCGGCGTGGACGGCAGCAATGCCACCCTCAGCGCCGGCCGCATGCAGATCGCGCTCAAGCCGCAGGCCGAGCGCAACGGTGACCTGCCGACCGTGATGACGCGGCTGCAGGAGGCCTTCGGCAAGCAGGACGGCCTGACCGTCTACATGCAGCCGGTGCAGGACCTGACCATCGAGGACCGCGTCAGCCGCACCCAGTACCAGATGACGCTGTCCAACCCGGACCTGAAGGTGCTGAGCGAGTGGACGCCCAAGCTGATCGACCGGCTGCGCCAGGTGCCGGGCCTGAAGGACGTGACCGATGACCTGCAGGACGACGGCCTGCAGACCTGGGTCGAGATCGACCGCGACGCGGCCTCGCGCCTGGGCATCACGGCGGCGGTGGTGGACGAGGCGCTGTACGACGCCTTCGGCCAGCGCCTGATCTCGACCATCTTCACCCAATCCAACCAGTACCGCGTGGTGCTGGAGGTGCAGCCGCAGTTCCAGATGAACCCGGCCTCGCTCGGCCAGATCCACGTGCCGACCTCCACCGGCGCGCAGGTGCCGTTGTCGTCCATCGCCCGCATCACCGAGGGCAAGACGGTGCTGGCGGTGAACCGGCTGGACCAGTTCCCGATGGTCACGGTGTCGTTCAACCTGGCGCATGGCGCGTCGCTGTCGGCCGCGGTCGAGGCGATCACCGCGGCCGAGGCCGAGATCGGCATGCCGGCCAGCGTCGAGACGCGCTTCCAGGGCGCGGCGCTGGCGTTCCAGAACTCGCTGTCGAGCACGCTGTGGCTGATCCTGGCGGCGATCGTCACCATGTACATCGTGCTGGGCGTGCTGTACGAAAGCTACATCCACCCGATCACCATCCTGTCGACGCTGCCGTCGGCCGGGGTGGGGGCGTTGCTGGCGCTGCTGATCAGCGGCACCGAGCTCGACATGATCGGCATCATCGGCATCATCCTGCTGATCGGCATCGTCAAGAAGAACGCCATCATGATGATCGACTTCGCGCTCGACGCCGAGCGCAAGCGCGGCCTGTCGCCGCGCGCGGCGATCCATGAGGCCGCGCTGCTGCGCTTCAGGCCGATCCTGATGACCACGCTGGCGGCGCTGTTCGGCGCGCTGCCGCTGATGCTGTCGACCGGCACCGGCGCCGAGCTGCGCCAGCCGCTGGGCCTGGTGATGGTGGGCGGCCTGCTGCTGAGCCAGGTGCTGACGCTGTTCACCACGCCGGTGATCTACCTGATGTTCGACCGCATGTCGCGGCGCTGGCGCGGCATGCGCCAGGCGCGCGCCGGAGACGCGACGTGATCCTGTCGGCGCCCTTCATCGTCCGGCCGGTGGCGACCACGCTGCTGTCGCTGGCGATCGTGCTGGCGGGCATGCTGTCGTTCTTCCTGCTGCCGGTGGCGCCGCTGCCGCAGGTGGACATCCCCACCATTTCGGTGTCGGCCAGCCTGCCGGGCGCGAGCCCCGAGACCATGGCCTCCAGCGTCGCCACGCCGCTGGAACGCTCGCTGGGCAGCATCGCCGGCGTGACCGAGATGACCTCCAGCAGCACCCAGGGTTCGACCCGCGTGACGCTGCAGTTCGACCTGTCGCGCGACATCAACGGCGCGGCGCGCGACGTGCAGGCGGCCATCAATGCCGCCCGCTCGCTGCTGCCGACCAGCCTGCGCAGCAATCCCACGTACCACAAGTCCAATCCGTCGGACGCGCCCATCATGACGCTGGCGATGACGTCCGACACGCTCAGCCAGGGCCAGATGTACGACCTGGCCTCGACCATCGTGGCGCAGAAGCTGTCCCAGGTGGACGGGGTGGGCGAAGTGACGGTGGGCGGCAGTTCGCTGCCGGCGGTGCGCGTGACGGTGCTGCCGGGCGCGCTGGCCAACCGCGGCGTCTCGCTCGACGACGTGCGCACGGCGCTGGCCAACGCCAACGCCAACCGCCCCAAGGGCGTGCTCGAAAACGACCAGTACCACTGGCAGGTGATGGTCAACGACCAGCTCAGCCGCGCCGAGCAGTACCGGCCGCTGATCGTGGCCTGGCGCGACGGCGCGCCGGTGCGCGTGTCGGACGTGGCCAAGGTCGAGGACTCGGTCGAGGACCTGTACCAGACCGGTTTCTACAACCAGCGCAACGCGATCCTGATGATCGTGCGGCGCCAGGCCGACGCCAACATCATCGAGACCGTGGACGCGGTGCGGGCCCAGCTGCCGGTGCTGCTGGCGCTGATGCCGGCCGACGTGCAGCTGACCGTGGCGCAGGACCGCACGCCCAGCATCCGCGCCTCGCTGCACGAGGCCGAGCTGACGCTGGTCATCGCGGTGGGCCTGGTGGTGCTGGTGGTGCTGCTGTTCCTGCGGCGCTGGCGCGCGGCGATCATTCCCAGCGTCGCGGTGCCGGTGTCGCTGATCGGCACCTTCTGCATCATGTATCTGTGCGGCTTCACGCTCAACACCATCTCGCTGATGGCGCTGATCGTGGCCACCGGCTTCGTGGTGGACGACGCCATCGTGGTGCTCGAGAACATCATGCGCCACGTCGAGAACGGCATGTCGCCGATGCGGGCGGCGCTGCGCGGCTCGCGCGAAGTCGGCTTCACGGTGCTGTCGATGAGCCTGTCGCTGGTGGCGGTGTTCATCCCGATCCTGCTGATGGGCGGGGTGGTGGGGCGCCTGTTCCGTGAATTCGCGGTGACGCTGTCGGCGTCCATCATGGTGTCGCTGGTGGTGTCGCTGACGCTGACGCCGATGATGTGCGCGCGCCTGCTCAAGGCCGAACCCAAGGAGCCCAGGCCGCCGGGCCGCCTGGCGCGCTGGGCCGAGGGCGGCTTCGCCTGGATGCAGGACGGCTACCGCCGCAGCCTGGCCTGGGCGCTGGCGCACAGCCGCCTGATGATGCTGATCCTGGCGGCGGCGGTGGGGCTGAACGTGTACCTGTACACGGCCGTGCCCAAGGGCTTCTTCCCGCAGCAGGACACCGGCCAGCTGCTGGGCTTTTTCCGGGTCGACCAGGGCACCTCGTTCCAGGCCACGGTGCCCAAGCTGGAGGCGCTGCGCAAGGTGGTGCTGGCCGATCCGGCGGTGCAGAGCATGACCGGCTTCGCCGGCGGGCGCGGCGGCAGCAACAGCAGCTTCATGCAGATCCAGCTCAAGCCGCTGGCCGAGCGCGGCGTGTCGGCCGACCAGGTCATCAACCGCCTGCGGGCGCGGCTGCAGAACATGCCGGGCGCGCGCATGTTCCTGGTGTCGCAGCAGGACATCCGCATCGGCGGCCGCCAGAGCCAGGGCTCGTACGACTACACCCTGATGTCCGGCGACCTGCAATTGCTGCGCACCTGGATGCCCAAGGTGCAGCAGGCCATGTCGAAGATTCCCGAGATCACCGACGTCGACACCGACGTCGAGGACAAGGGCCGCGAGATCAACCTGGTGATCGACCGCGACGCCGCCACGCGGCTGGGCGTGAGCATGTCGACCATCTCCACGGTGCTGAACAATTCCTTCAGCCAGCGCCAGGTGTCGGTGATGTACGGGCCGCTGAACCAATATCACGTGGTGCTGGGGGTGGACCAGAAGTTCGCCCAGGACATCGAGTCGCTCAAGCAGGTCGAGGTGATCACCTCGAGCGGGGCGCGGGTGCCGATGGCGGCCTTCGCCCGCTTCGAGAACGCCAACGCGCCGCTGAGCGTGCAGCACCAGGGGCTGTTCGTGGCCGACACGGTGTCGTTCAGCCTGGCGCCGGGCGTGTCGCTGGGCCAGGCCACCGCCGCCATCGACGCCGCGGTGGCGCGCATCGGCCTGCCGTCGGATCAGATCCAGGCCGGCTTCCAGGGTACGGCGGCGGCGCTGCAACAGACGCTGGCGCAGCAGCCCTGGCTGATCCTGGCGGCGCTGGTCACCATGTATATCGTGCTGGGCATCCTGTACGAGAGCTTCGTGCATCCGCTGACGATTCTGTCGACGCTGCCGTCCGCCGGGCTGGGCGCGCTGCTGGCGCTGCTGCTGGTGCGCACCGACTTCACGCTGATCGCGCTGATCGGGGTGTTCCTGCTGATCGGCATCGTCAAGAAAAATGCCATCATGATGGTGGACTTCGCGCTGGACGCCGAGCGCAACCAGGGCATGGCGCCCAAGGAAGCCATCTTCCAGGCCTGCCTGACGCGCTTCCGGCCGATCATGATGACGACCATGGCCGCCATCTTCGGCGCGCTGCCGCTGGTGGTGGCCACCGGCGCCGGCGTCGAGATGCGCCAGCCGCTGGGCATTACCATCGTGGGCGGGCTGGTGCTGAGCCAGATCCTGACGCTGTACACCACTCCGGTGGTCTATCTCTACCTTGACCGTTTCCGCCTCTGGGCCGCGCGCGGGCGCGCCCGGCGTGGCGGGGCCGCTTCGATAGAACAACTATGATCCGTAACGCCAAGCCTTTCCCTTCCGCATTCCTGCCGCGCGCCGGCATCACGCTGGCGCTGTGCGCCGCGCTGGCCGCCTGCGCCGTCGGCCCCGACTACCAACGGCCGGCCCTGGACGTGGGCACGGCCTACAAGGAAGGCCAGGGCGAGGTGCCGGGCTGGAAGCCGGCGCAGCCGCGCGACGACGCCGATCGCGGGCAATGGTGGCGGGTCTATGACGACGCCACGCTCAACGGCCTGGTGGACGCACTCAACACGTCGAACCAGACCATCGCCCAGGCCGAGGCCAATTATCGCCAGGCGCTGGGCCTGGTGCGCGGCGCGCGCGCCGGATTCTTCCCCACGGTGGGCGCGGGCGCCGGGCTGACTCGCTCGGGCAATGGCGGCGGCAGCAACGGCGGTTCGTCGTCCTCGTCGTCGGGCGGCGGCAACGTGTCCAACCAGTATTCGCTGACCGGCAATGTCAGCTGGGAGCTGGACGTGTGGGGCCGCGTGCGCCGCAGCGTCGAGTCCTCCGAAGCCAGCGCGTCGGCCAGCCTGGCCGACCTGGCCGCGACCCGCCTGAGCGCGCAGGCCGCGCTGGTGCAGGCGTATCTGCAGTTGCGCGTGCTGGACGAGCAGAAGCGCCTGCTGGACGCCACCGTGGCGGCCTACGAGAAGTCGCTGCAGCTGACGCAGAACCGCTACAGCGTGGGCGTCGTCGGCCAGGCCGACGTCGCCGTGGCGCGCACCCAGGTCGAGAGCACGCGCGCCCAGTCGATCGACCTGGATTGGCAGCGCGGCCAGTACGAACACGCCATCGCCGTGCTGATGGGCCAGGCGCCGTCGCACTTCAGCCTGCCGCCCGCGGCGTTCTCCGTGCAGCTGCCGCAGATCCCGGTGGGCCTGCCGTCCGAATTGCTGGAGCGCCGCCCAGACGTGGCCGCCGCCGAGCGCCGCGCCGCCGCCGCCAACGCGCAGATCGGCGTGGCCCAGGCCGCCTGGTTCCCCAGCCTGACCCTGTCGGCCGACGGCGGTTTCCGCAACGGCCAGTTCGCCGAGCTGTTGACGGCGCCAGCGCGCTTCTGGTCGCTGGGGCCGGCGCTGGCCTTGACCATTTTCGACGGCGGCGCGCGCCAGGCGCAGGTCGAGCAGGCGCGGGCGTCGTACGACGCGCAGGCCGCGGCCTACCGCCAGGCCGCGCTGACCGGGCTGCGCGAAGTCGAGGACTACCTGATCCAGCTGCGCGTGATGGAGAACGAGCAGACCGTGCAGCGCCGCGCGCTCGAGGCCGCGCGCGAATCGCTGCGGCTGATGCAGAACCAGTACAAGGCCGGCCTGGTGGATTACCTGAGCGTGGCCGTGGTGGACGCCACCGCGCTCAGCAACGAGCGCAGCGCCCTGACGCTGTACGGCAATCGCCTGGTGGCCAGCGTCAACCTGATCGTCGCGTTGGGCGGCGGCTGGAATGGCCTGCCCACGCCGCAAGCGGCCAATACCGCCACCGCGCCAGCCGCTGGCGGCACGCCGGATGCCGCGCCTGCCAACGCGCCGGCCGTCGCGCCAACCCCCGCTTCCGCCAGGTAGGGATAACGCCTAACTCCTCCTCTGCCCGATTGACAAGCCAGGGGCCCGGGTTCCTAATGCGACAAAAGTGACCATATGGTCACGTCGGGCCCAGGCCCGGGTCGCGGCCCCTGCCCACGGCAGGACCGGCCGCGCCGAATCGCGAAGCACCGATGCACCGGATTCCGTTTGATCAATCGAACACTTCTGACGAAGGGGAAAGAGGATGGGCAGGTTTTTTCGTGCAGGAAAGGGCGCCGTCGCGACCCTGGCGGGCGGCATTGCGCTGGCGGCGGCGTTGACCGCCCCGGCGGCCGGCGCCGCGTGGCCGGAACGTCCCATCACGCTGATCGTGCCGTTCCCGCCGGGCGGCACCACCGACATTTTCGCGCGCACCATCGCCGAACACATGCGGCCGGCGCTGGGCCAGTCCATCGTGGTCGAGAACAAACCGGGCGCCGCCGGCAACCTGGGCGTGGCGGCGGCCGCGCGCGCCCAGCCCGACGGCTACACCATCGTGCTGGGTTCGGTGGGCACGCAGAGCGTCAACCAGTTCCTCTACAAGAACATCGGCTTCAATCCCGCCACCGACCTGGTGCCGCTGGGCATGATCGCGTCCACGCCGAACGTGATGGCGGTGGCGGCCGGTTCGCCATGGCGCACGCTGCAGGACGTCATGCAGGCGGTGAAGAAGGACCCGGGGAAGTATTCCTATGCCTCGCCCGGCATCGGCTCGTCGGTGCACCTGACCGGCGCCTACTTCGAGTCGATGGCGGGCCTGCGGATGCTGCACGTGCCGTTCAAGGGCTCGTCGGCCGCGATCCCCGCGGTGATCGGCGGGCAGGTCGACATCCTGATGGACAACCTGCCGAGCTCGATGGCGGCGCTCAAGGCCGGCGACCGGCTGCGTGGCATCGCCGTCACGTCGGCCGAGCGCAGTCCGGCCGCGCCGGACCTGCCGACCATGGCCGAGGCCGGTTTGCCGGGTTTCGAGGTGACGGCCTGGTCCGGCCTGTATGCGCCGCGCGGCACGCCCGCGCCGGTGGTGGACAAGCTGATCGCGGCGATGAAGCAGGCGCTGCAATCGCCGGCCCTGCGGCAGTCGCTGGCGCAGGGCGGCGCCACGCCCGGCAACCTGTTCGGCGCCGACCTGGCCGCCTTCGAGGTGAAGGAGCGCGACAAGTGGGGCAAGCTGATCCAGAGCCGCGGTATCAAGGCGGAATGACACAGGGGGCGCGCGACCGACCGTCGCTGAAACCCGTGCGCGGCTCGGCGCCGCGCCCTCAGGCGGCGAACGCGAAGCCCGCCGCTTCCACGGCGGGACGCTGCCCGCGCATCAGGTCGACCAGCATGCGCGCGCTGCCCGCGGCCAGCGTGAAGCCCAGGCCGCCATGGCCGGCGTTGAGCCACAGGTTGCGCCACGGCGTGGCGCCGATCAACGGTTTGCCGTCGGGACGCGCCGGCCGCAGGCCGGCCCAGGGCTGTGGCGCGCCGGCCGCGTTCAGGCGCGGAAACAGGCGCGCCACGTCGCGCTCCAGGCTGCGCGTGCGGCGCGGGTCGATGGCGCCGTCGGCGGCGCCGATGTCGACCATGCCCGCCACCCGCAGGCGCTGGCCCAGCCGCGCATAGACCACCTTGCGGCCGATGTCGCTGATGCTGGCGCGCGGCGCGATGCTGTCGGGCGTCAGGTCGTAGGTCAGGCTGTAGCCCTTGAGCGGATAGATGCGCAGGTCGAGCCCGATGCGGCGCGCCAGCGCCTGCGCGCCGATGCCGCCGGCCAGCACGTACTGGTCGGCCTGCAGGTCGCCAGCGGGCGTGGCCAGCGCCACGATGCGGCCGCCCTCGGTGCGCAGCGCCGATACCGGCGTGTCGAAATGGAATCGCACCGCGCCGGGCGCGGCCCGCAGGATGCGCTCCAGCTCCGTGCACAGGCGCAGGCAGTCGCCGGCGTCCTCGGTCGGCGTGTGGATGGCGCCGGCGATGCTGGCGCCGATGTCGGCCAGCGCCGGCTCCAGCGCCAGGCAGGCCTGGCGGTCCAGGGCGCGTTGCTCGCAACCCAGCGAGGCCTGGTAGTCCATCTGCGCCAGCGCCCGGCCATAGGCCGCCGCGTCCTGGTAGACCAGCAGCTTGCCGTCCGAACTGAAGTCGAACGCCGGCCGCTCGTGGCCGACCAGTTGGTGCATGCAATGGCGGCTGTACAGCCCCAGCGCCAGCAGTTCACGGGTGGTGGCGCGGCTGCGGCCGCGGGTGCAGGCCTGCAGGAAGTCCAGGCACCAGCGCCATTGCGCCGGGTCCAGCCTGGGCCGCCAGCGCAGCGGCGTGTCGCGCCCCAGCAGCCATGCGGGCAGCTTGGGCAGCACCGCGGGGTCGGCCAGCGGCGCGACGAAGCTGTAGCTGAGCTGGGCGCCGTTGGCGCGGCTGGTGGCCAGGCCCGGGCCGGGGCCGGCCTCCACCACGCTGACGCGGTGGCCTTCGCGATGCAGATAGTAGGCGGTGGCCATGCCGACCACGCCCGCGCCGATGACGATTGTGTGCATGATGCTCCGGGAGCGGGGCGCCGCCCGCGGGACGGCGCCGGGTGACGGGGATTCAGGCGGCCCAGGCCGGCGTTTCGAAACCGGGCGCGGCGCGCTCGGCGCCACGTAGCAGGCGGCCGGGGCGGGCGCCGGTGGCCACGCCATGCGCCTCCACCAGCTCGCCGTTGACCAGCACCGCCTGGATGCCGGCGGACGGCTGCAGCGGTTCGGCGAAGGTGGCCAGGTCGGCCACCGCGGTCGGGTCGAACACCACCACGTCGGCATAGCAGCCGGCGCGCAGCACGCCGCGGTCGCGCAGGCCGAACTGGGCCGCGGTCAGGCTGGTCATGCGGCGGATCGCCTCTTCCATGCCGAGCACGCGCATCTCGCGCACGTAGCGCCCCAGCACCCGCGAGAACGCGCCCCACAGGCGCGGATGCGGCCGCTGGTCGTGCGGCAGGCCGTCGGAGCCGATCATCACGCTGCCGTGGCCGATGACGCGCTTGACGTCGTCTTCGTCCATCGAGAAATAGATGGCGCCGCCGGGCGACAGTTCCTCGGCCAGGCGCTGCGGGTCCTTGCCCTCGCGCGCCGCCAGTTCGCGCAGGTCCACGCCCTGGATCTCGGGGCGGGTCTGCGACCAGGTGACGATGATCCTTTCGCCGGCCGGCACGCGGCGCGGCTCCAGAATGGTGGACGAGGCGGCGTAGGGATAGACGTCCATGCCCAGCGGCTGGTCGGCGCGGGCGCGGTCGAACAGCGCCAGCGTTTCGGCGGTGCGGCCATGGTTGTGCTTGCCGGTGACCTTGTGGTGCGACAGGATCGCCGGCACGTCGGCGGCGCGGCCGATCAGGAAGGCTTCTTCCATGGCGTCGCAGACGTGGTCGGCCTCGTCACGCAGGTGGGTGGTGTAGAGGCCCTGCCACGACGACAGCGGCTCGGCCACGCCGATCACCTCTTCGGTGCTGGCGTGCATGGCGGTGGGGTAGTACAGGCCGGTCGAGAGGCCCGCGGCGCCGGCCGCCATGGCCTGGTCGAGCGCGTGGCGCATGACCGCGATTTCCTTCTTGTCGGCGGGCCGGTCGAGGCGGTCCATCGCCGACACCCGCAGGCTCGAATGGCCCACCAGCGCCAGGCTGTTGACCGCGGCCGGGCTGGCTTCGAGCGCGGCGGCGTAGTCCTGCATGCGCGCATACAGCTCGCCGGTGTGCTGCGCCAGCAGGTTCAGCGGCGGCGGCACGGTGTCGCCGGGCGCGTGCACCGGCGCCAGGCTGATGCCGCAGTTGCCGGTCACCACCGTGGTGACGCCCTGGCTGACCTTGGGCCGCATCAGTGGCGCGGCCAGCAGCGCGCGGTCGTCATGGGTATGGCAGTCGATGAAGCCCGGCGCCACCACCTTGCCGCTGGCGTCGATGCGATGCCGGGCATGCCAGGCCGCGCCGTCGCCGATGGCCGCGATGCGCTGGCCGGAGATGGCCAGGTCGGCGCGGCGGGCGGGCGCGCCCAGGCCGTCGGCGATCAGGCCGCCGGTGATGATGAGGTCGTATTCCTGCGGATCGGGTTGCGCGGGCATGGGAGGGGATCAGGGTTCGGGGTCGGCGGGCGGCCGCGCTTTCTTGCGGCGCGCCTCCAGATGGGCCAGGGATTGCTGGTTGAGCGCGTCCGGGAAACCCTGTTTCACCAGGTGCTCCAGCGCGTCGTTGATGCGCGCCCAACCTTCCGGCGTGCGCAGCGGCACGCCGAGGAAATGGCTTTCGGTCTTGGCGCGCAGCATCAGGTACAGCACGCCCGCCAGCATCACGCTGACGACGGCGGGCACGTCCATCTCGGGGGTCAGGCCGTCGACGCGGTCGATGAAACCGCGCGCGGCGCGCTCGCGGCGGTCGGCCAGCGGGGCGGACACCTCGTTGCGTTCGATCAGTTCCCAGCGCCGCACTTCGCGCAGCGTCTCGTTGCCGGACAGGGCGTCGATCTGCGCGCGCAGCATCGACAGCACCAGGTCGCCGGGACTGCGCTGGCTGGATTCGTCGGCCGCCAGCAGGTCGGGATTGCGGGTCCAGAAATCCTGTTCCTGCATCCAGGCCAGCATCAGGCCGGGCATGCCGTCGAAATAGCGGTAGATGAGTTCCTTGCTGACGCCGGCGCGCTTGGCGATGGCGTTGATGCCTACGCCTCCCATGCCGGTTTCCTTGATCTGGTCTTCGAGGGCCCGCAGGATCTGGCGCTCGGTATTCTCACGTCGGGACATTGGCCGGTTCCTTCTTGGTGAGGAGGGAGTGTCATCTTGCCAGACTTCCCCGTCCGGGTAGACGGCCGTAGCGCGTCGGCGGTGCCTGGGCGGCCATCGAAGTGGGGCATGCGGGCTTCCTCGTGTGAAGGCGGCGGCGGGGAGGCGGGGCCGCGCGGCAATGCGCCGGCCCGATGGCATCCCTTGATGTGACTATGTGGTCACAATGATGGTCAAGATAGGGCGCGGGCGCCCGGCGCGGCAAGGGGGGAGTTTCCCTAGGCGGGAAGGAGAGGGCGTGGCGCGGCGGGCCGGCGCGACCGCGCGGGTCGGCCGGTTCCGCGTCCGTGGCGTCAGATCAGGCCGCGGATGCCGGCGATGCCGTGCGCGCCATGGCGCAGGGCCTGCGAGACGGTCTGGGTGGATTGCCCGCCCAGCGCGAACACCGGAATGCCGGCATCGCGGTTGCCTTCGACGAAGCCGTCCCAGCCCAACGTCGGCGCGCCGGGGTGGCTGGGGGTGTCCAGCACCGGGCCGAGCACGGCGAAGTCCGCGCCCAGTTCGCGCGCATGCACCACCTGGGCGTTGTCGTGCGCCGAGACGCCCACCAATGCGCCCGCCGGCAATTCGGGGCGGGCGGCCAGGCGCGCGGCGTCGGCGCCGCGCAGGTGCACGCCGTCGGCCTCGCGCCACCAGGCGGCCGGATGGGCGCTGTTGACCAGCACCCGCGCGCCGGCGGCGTGGCAGCGCTTGACGATCTGCTGCAGCGCCTCGTGCAGCGAGGCCGAGGCCGGGCCGTCGGGCCACTGCGGTTCACGCAGTTGCACCAGCCTGACGCCGCGCGCCAGCGCCGCGTCCAGCCGCCCCAGGAACGCCGACAGGCCGGCGCGCGAGCCGATGGAACTGATGCCGTAGGCGGTCGGCAGCTGCAGCCAGCGCAGCGGCGGCAGGGTGGCCGGCAGCAGGTCGCCGACCGAGGCGGCGTTGGCCGGGTCGACCCATTCCAGGCGCTGGTTCTCCAGGCTGCGCGGCTCGCCTTCCCAGCCGGTGACGTGGCAGAACGCCAGGCGCACCGTGGTGTGGGGGTAGGCGTGCACGTAGGTCACCCACGGCCGCGACTGCGTCACGCGGATGCCGATCTCTTCCTGCAGCTCGCGCGCCAGCGCCTGCAGCACGGTCTCGCCGGGTTCGAGCTTGCCGCCGGGCAGCTCCCACCAGCCCGACCAGGGCTTGCCTTCGGGACGCTGGCCCAGCAACAGCATGCCGTCCGGACGCAGGATCAGGCCGGCGGCGACATCGATGATCTTGTCAGACATGGCGGGCGGCCCAGTCACGGGCGAATTGGTAAGCGACGCGCCCCGAGCGCGAACCGCGCTCGATCGTCCACTGCAGCGCCTCGGTGCGCGACGGCTCGATCTGGTCTTCCGGGCAGCCCAGCTCGCGCAGCCAGTGGTAGACGATGTCGAGGTAGTCGTCCTGCTTGAAGGGATAGAACGACAGCCACAGGCCGAAGCGCTCGGACAGTGAGATCTTTTCCTCGACGGTTTCGCCGGGGTGGATCTCGCCGTCGGGCTGGTGCTTGGCCTGCAGGTTCTCGCTCATGTACTCCGGCATCAGGTGGCGCCGGTTGGAGGTAGCGTAGATCAGCACGTTGTCGCCCGAGGCCGCGACCGAGCCGTCCAGCACGGACTTGAGCGCCTTGTAGCCGGCCTCGCCTTCCTCGAACGACAGGTCGTCGCAGAACACGATGAAGCGTTCGGGGCGCGCGGCCACCAGTTCGACGATGTCGGCCAGGTCGCCCAGGTCGGACTTGTCGACTTCGATCAGGCGCAGGCCGCGGTCGCCGTGGGCGGCCAGCATGGCCTTGACCAGCGAGCTCTTGCCGGTGCCGCGGGCGCCGGTCATGAGGACGTTGTTGGCGGGCTTCTTGTCGATGAACTGCTGCGTGTTGCGCTCGATGATGCCTTTCTGGCGTTCGATGTGCTGCAAGTCCTCGAGCTCGATGCGGGCCACGTGGCGCACGGCGTCGAGCCAGCCGCGCGAACCGCGCTTGCGCCAGCGGAACGCATGGGCGTTCCAGTCGATGTCGGGAGGGGCGGGCGGCAGCCAGGCTTCAAGCTGGGCCAGGACGCGCTCGGCGCGCTGGATGAGGGTGGTGAATTCGGTCGCGGTCACGGTGTGATCCTGGAAGAGCGAACGGGCGGGCCCGGCACCGGGCCCGCGTCGCATTCGCGGGCATCGTCGGAAGAAGAGGGCGCGTATCCCGCCGCTAGGCGTCATGGGGACGCGCGCCGCTCAACGGTTGTCACCTGCCGGGGACCGCGGTGATGCCACGGATGCCCCGGGGGCAGTGACCGGCGATGGGTAAGGCGCAGCCACTGGATTTCATTGCTGCCGCCATCCCGCGGGGCCCGGCGCGCCATGGCGCGCCAGCGTCCCGCGCCCGGGGTCAGCCGGGCGGATGGCGGGTCTTGATCAGGAACGGTAATCGGCGTTGATCGACACGTACTCGTGCGAGAAATCGCAGGTGTAGACGGTGTCGTTGACCTGGCCGCGGCCCAGCGCGATGCGCACGGTGATCTCGGCCTGCTTCATGACGCGCTGGCCGTCGGCTTCCTGGTAGGCCGGATTGCGGCCGCCGTCCTTGGCCACCAGCACGTCGTCGAGCCACAGGCGGATGTTCGACACGTCCAGGTCGTCGATGCCGGCGTAGCCGACGGCGGCCAGGATGCGGCCCAGGTTGGGGTCCGAGGCGAAGAAGGCGGTCTTGACCAGCGGCGAGTGGGCCACGGCGTAGGCCACCTTGAGGGCTTCCTCGGTGGTGCCGGCTTCTTCCACGCGGATGGTCATGAACTTGGTGGCGCCTTCGGCGTCGCGCACGATCTTCTGCGCCAGTTCCAGCGCGGCGGCGGTCAGGGCCTCGCGCACGGCGGCGTAGGCGGCGTCCGATTCGGCGTTGACCTCGACGCCCGACTTGCCGGTGGCGACGATGATGAACGAGTCATTGGTGGAGGTGTCGCCATCCACGGTGATGCGGTTGAACGAGGCGTCGGCGATTTCGACCGCCAGCTTGCGCAAGAGCGGCTGGGCGATGCCGGCGTCGGTGGCCAGGAAGCTTAGCATGGTCGCCATGTTGGGGCGGATCATGCCGGCGCCCTTGCTGATGCCGGTGAAGGTGACGGTCTTGCCGCCGATCTGGACGCGGCGCGACGAGATCTTGGGCAGCGTGTCGGTGGTCATGATGCCGTGCGCGGCGCTGGACCAGTGGTCGGCGCCGAGGTTGGCGATGGCGCCCGGCAGGCCGGCGAACAGGCGGTCCAGCGGCAGCGGCTCCAGGATCACGCCGGTCGAGAACGGCAGCACCTGCGCGGCGGGCACGCCCAGCAGGCGGCCGAGCTCGGCGCAGGTGTCCTGGGCCTTCTTCAGGCCCTCGGCGCCGGTGCCGGCGTTGGCGTTGCCGGTGTTGATGACCAGCGCGCGGATCGGGCCACCGTCGGCCAGATGAGCCTGGCAGACCTGCACCGGCGCGGCGCAGAAGCGGTTGCGGGTGAACACGCCGGCCACGCTGCTGCCTTCGGCCAGGCGCAATACCGTCAGGTCGCGTCGGTTGGCTTTGCGGATGCCGGCCTCGGTGACGCCGATTTCAACGCCGGCAACAGGGAAAATTTCGGACTCGGAGGGGATCTGCAGGTTAACGGCCATGACTTCGTCTCATGAATGAGCAGGACGGAATCGCCGCCAGGGCAAGGCGGCGCGCGGGGGAAAGCTTCGTATTATCCCACTGCTTTGCGACAGCCGGCGGCGCCGGCCTGAAAGCCGGTTGTCAGGGAGCGGTCCGCATGGCCGCCACGTCCAGCACGCCGGCCTCGCGGTTGGACAGCACGCGGCGCACGGTGCCGTCGGGCGCCTGCAGCACCGACATGCCGGCGGCGACTTCCTTGCCGTCGGCCTGCCGCGCCGAGCGGCCGCGCGAGGGCGAGAACAGCAGGTCGCCGGGCTGCATGCCGGGCACGCGCGGTCCGGCCGTCAGCATGCGGGTGCCGGTGGGATAGGTGATGCCGCCGAAGGCGCTTTCGCGCCCCAGCAGGCCCTCGAACGCCAGCAGGCGGCGCTGGGCGTCCAGCGTCATGTCCACTTTCAGCAACGGCAGGCCGTCCACGGACAGCGGCTCGCTGCCCTCGGCGCGCAGCAGCCAGCGCGGCGCCGGGCTGGCCGGGTCGGGAGCGCCAGCGCGGGCCGCGTCGTCGACCTTGAGCCAGGCGCCGGGCGGGATGGGCTGCTGATTGAGGGTGTTGCCGATCGCCAGGTGGCAGCTGGCAAAGCGCGGCTGGCCGCCCAGCATGACGAATTCGACCCGGTGGCCGTGGGCGCAGAGCCAGCCGTCCAGGGCCTGGTCGCGGGCGATCTCGGCCGACAGCGTCTCGGGCTGCCGGCTGTTGGCCGGGTAATGGAACAGGCGGGTGGCGCTGATGCCCTGCACGGTGGCCGGATGGCCCTCCGGGAAGGTGGCGCGGTCGAACGAGGCCGGATCGCCAGCGGCGGTCAGGCGCAGCACCGTGCCGGCCGGCATGTCGACCCCGGCCAGCCGGGTGGGCTGGTCCAGCACCCGGTCGAGGCTGGCGCCCAGGCGGGCGTCGCGCTGGGCGACCAGCCATTGGCTCAGCTGCTGGTAGGGAAAGATGCCGCCGACCAGGGCCAGCAGCGCCATCAGGAGGGTGCCGCGGCGGCGATGGTCGCCCAGCCACAGCCGGGCGCCGCGGCTGGTGGCCAGGACGGCCAGCCAAGTCAGCAGCGTCGACAGGCAGGCCAGCGAGACGGCCATCAGCACGTAGTAATTACCGCCAGGAAGAGATACCGGAATCATGGCGGCAATTATGCGCCAAACCGTTGTCGTTTTTTGTCGGCCCGAGGGGGCGGCAGGGGTGAAAACGCATCGGCGCGCGCCGGCGGCGGACCGGCCGGGCGGCGCGCGGGACGCGGCTCAGTTGCCGGCGGCGGCCGAGCGGGTGGCGATCACCTGCAGTTTCAGTTCGCCCAGCGCCTGGAACAGCGCGTTGCGGCTGGCCTCGGGCAGCTCGCCGAACATCGACTTGACCCACGACTCGTGGGCCCGCGCCATCTTGGCGAAGCTCTTGCGGCCTTGCGGCGTCAGCTTGATGAGCGAGCTGCGGCGGTCGGACTCGACCTTGGTGCGCACCACCAGGCCTTCTTTTTCGAGCTGGTCGGTGATGCCGGTGATATTGCCGTTGGTCACCATCATGTGGCGCGACAGCTCGCCCATCTTCATGCCCTTGGGCGCGCGCTGCAATTGCGCCATCAGGTCGAAGCGCGGCAGGGTGGTGTCGAACTCGTTGCGCAGTCGGCTGCGGATCTCGCCTTCGATGAGATTGGCGCAGGTCAGCATGCGCAGCCACAGGCGCAGCGCATGGTGATCGTCGGGGGCGGCGCGGGATTCCAGGTCGGGAGCGTCTGTCATGGTCGGGAAGGTTACCGGGAATGCGTGGAGAGGTCTGTATTCTTGAGTATCGGGCCGATGTCGGGTAATGTCCGCGCGGGCGGGCCCGCGCCGTGGATCATTGGTAAAAACCCTAGACTTGTTTTGCCGAATACTTTAAACCTAAACTATGAACCACGCCAGTTCTCCCCATGCCGCACCCCGGGATCGGCTGCTGCGGGCGCCGGTCTGACGGCCGTCTGATCGGGCCGGCAGGCCGGGCATAGAAGTCCTTCGAATCGCAATCTCAGAAAAACACCCTCGGCGCGGCTCGCGCACGGAGCACACCACCATGCGTTTCATCACTTCCCTCGTTGCCGCCGCCGCGTTGGTTCCGGCACTGGCGCACGCCGATCCGGTCAAGGTCGGCATCGCGAATGACATTTCCGGCCCGTTCTCGGCCCTGGGCGCCGAAGCCCGCGACGGCTTCAACCTGGCGATCAAGCAGCTGGGCAGCAAGCTGGGCGGCCAGCCGGCTGAATTCCTGCAGACCGACATGGGCGGCAATCCGGACCAGGCCCGCCAGCTGGTCACGCGCTACATCCAGCGCGACAAGGTCGATTTCTTCACCGGCCCGATCGGCTCGAACGTGGCGCTGGCCGTCGGCCCCGCGCTGTTCGCCGCCAAGGTGCCGTACCTGTCGAACAACCCGGGCCCCAGCCAGTTCGCCGGCGCCCAGTGCAACAACTACTGGTTTGGTTCGTCCTACCAGAACGACGCCTTCCACGAAGCCGCCGGCAAGGTCGCGGCCGACCGCGGCTTCAAGAAGATGTTCATCATGGCCCCCGACTACCCGGCGGGCAAGGACGCCCTGACCGGCTTCAAGCGCGGCTACAAGACCGCCCCGGGCGACGAGGTCTACACCAAGCTCGGCCAGATCGACTACGCCGCCGAAATCGCCCAGATCCGCGCCGCCAAGCCGGACGCGGTCTATATCTTCCTGCCGGGCGGCATGGGCATCAACTTCGTCAAGCAGTTCGTGTCGGCCGGCCTGTCGCAGAGCGTCAAGCTGATCGGCCCGGGCTTCTCGGCCGACGAGGACGTGATCCAGGCCGTGGGCGAGCCGATGCTGGGCATGTACAACACCGCGCAGTGGGCGCATGACCTGGACGTGCCGCAGAACAAGGCCTTCGTCGAGGCCTTCCGCAAGGAATACAACGGCCGCTACCCGTCGGTGTACGCCGCCCAGGCCTATGACGTCATCATGGCCATGGACGCCGCCGTCAAGCAGGCCGGCGGCAAGGCCTCCGACCGCGAGGCCATCGTCCAGGCGCTGGCCAAGGCCGACTACCCCTCGGTGCGCGGCAGCTACATCTACGGCAAGAACCACTACCCGATCCAGGCCTACTACCTGCGCGTGGTCGACAAGGACGCCAGCGGCCGCATCACCAACAAGCTGGTGGGCAAGGTCTTCGACAAGTACCAGGACGTCTACGTCGGCGACTGCAAACTATAAAAGGCGGCGGGACGCGTAAAGCGTCGCGGCTACACGATGTAGCCTGGCCCCGCGGGGTCGCACGGATCCGGCTTCGCCGGTCCGTCGCGACGCCCCCTTGAGGGGGGGAAGCGCGCAGCGCTCCGGGGGTGGGCCCACCAGGGGATTCATTCATGACGTTCACGCTCATCATCGAGCAATTGCTGAACGGTCTGCAGTTTGGGTTGATGTTGTTTCTGATCGCGGCCGGGCTGACCCTGGTGTTCGGCATCATGGACATCATGAATCTGGCGCACGGCTCGCTCTATATGGCAGGCGCCTATGTCGCCGCCGAAACCATGCAGCGCACGGGGTCCTTCACCGCCGCCGTCCTGGTGGCCGCCGTCGCCACCGGGCTGGTCGGGGTGGCGCTGGAACTGACGCTGATCCGCCGCCTGGCGCTGCGCGACCACCTGGCCCAGGTGCTGGGCACCTACGCGGTCATCCTCATCGCCAATGACCTGGTCAAGATGATCTGGGGCCCGGCCCCGGTCATGCTGAACATGCCGGCGCTGCTGTCCGGGCCGGTGCGCCTGTTGCCCGACCTGCTGTATCCGGCCTACCGCCTGATGATCATCGTGTTCGGCGTGGCCTCGGCCGTGGGGCTGTACTGGTTCGTGACGCGCACCCGCGCCGGCGTGCTGGTGCGGGCCGGCGCTTCGAACCGGCAGATGGCCACCCTGATGGGCGTGCGCGTGCCGCTGCTGTTCCTGGGCGTGTTCGTGCTGGGCGCCATGCTGGCCGCCGTGGCCGGCGCGCTGCTGGGCCCGATCACCTCGGTGCAAGTCGGCATGGGCGAGGAAATCCTGATCCTGGTGCTGGTGTGCATCGTCATCGGCGGCATCGGCTCGATCCGCGGCGCCTTCGTCGGCGCGCTGCTGGTGGGCATGGTCGACACGGCCGGGCGCGCCTTCCTGCCGATGCTGCTGCGCCAGGTGTTCTCGCCGGCGGTCGCGTCCAGCGTCGGCCCGACGCTGGCGGCCATCGCCATCTACGTGCTGATGGCGGCGGTCCTGGTGTTCCGGCCTTCCGGCCTGTTTCCGGCGCGAGGCTGAGCATGCGGACCTCTTCGATCCTCTGGACCCTGGCCCTGCTGGCCGCGCTGGCGGCGTTCCCGCTGGTGGCGCCGGCCCTGGGCCTGGATTTCTATATCTCCTTCGTGCGCCGCGTGCTGATCTACGCGCTGGCCGCCACCAGCCTGAACCTGATCCTGGGCTACGGCGGCATGGTGGCGCTGGGCCACGCGGCCTTCTTCGGCGCCGGCGCCTACGCGGTCGGCATCCTGGCGATGGCGGGCGTGACCTCGGCGCTGGTGTCGTGGCCGGTGGCGATGCTGCTGGCGGCGCTGCTGGCCTTCATCACCGGCGCGATCTCGCTGCGCACCCGCGGCGTGTACTTCATCATGATTACGCTGGCGTTCGCGCAGATGCTGTTCTACATCTTCATCTCGCTGCGCCAGTACGGCGGCGAGGACGGCCTGAACCTGCCGGGCTACTCGTCGCTGCCGGGCATCGACCTGGCCAATGACGTGGCGTTCTATTACCTGGTGCTGGTGATCTTCGCCGTGATGATGTGGCTGTTCGGGCGGGTGACGCTGTCGCGCTTCGGCACCGCGCTGCAGGGCATCCGTGAAAACGAGTCGCGCATGGAATCCATGGGCTACCCGGTCTACCGCATCAAGCTCACCGCCTTCACGCTCAGCGGCGCGGTGGCCGGGCTGGCCGGCGCGCTGCTGGCCAACCACAACCTGTTCATCTCGCCCAGCCTGATGCACTGGACCCAGTCGGCCAACCTGCTGATCATGGTGCTGGTGGGCGGCATCGGCCTGCGCTACGGCGGCGTGGCCGGCGCGGTGGTGATGCTGGTGCTGGAGGAAGTGCTGCGCCAGTGGACCGAATACTGGCACCTGCCCCTGGGCGTGCTGCTGCTGTGCGTGGTGTTCGGCGCGCCGCGCGGCCTGGTGGGCCTGTTCGGCCCGCTGTTCGGCGGCCGCGCCGCCGCCCAAACCGGCAAGACGGGATCATGAACCAGACCCATACCCCGACGCAGGCTCCCGCGCTGCAGGCCAGCAACCTGGTACGCCGCTTCGGCGCGCTGGTGGCCACCGACAACGTCTCGATCGCGCTGAACCCGGGCGAGATCCATGCCCTGATCGGCCCCAACGGCGCCGGCAAGTCGACCCTGATCCACCTGCTGTCCGGCACGCTGGCGGCCGACTCCGGTTCGCTGGCCGTGGATGGCCGCGACGTCACCGCCATGAACGCGCACCAGCGCGTGGCGGCGGGCCTGTCGCGCTCGTACCAGATCACCAACATCTTCAAGCAGTCCAGCGTGCTGGACAACCTGGTGCTGGCGGTGCAGGCCCATGCCGGCAGCAGCTTGCGCTTCTGGAAGCCGCGCGCCGCCGAGTCGGCCCTGTATGAGCAGGCCCGCGAGCTGGCGCGCGAATGCGCCATCGATCCCGCCCTGCTGGAGCGCGCCGCCGGCACCTTGCCGCACGGCGAGCAGCGCAAGGTGGAATTCGCCCTGGCCCTGGCCGCGCGCCCGCGCGTGCTGCTGCTGGACGAACCCATGGCCGGCATGGGGCCCGACGAGACCCTGCGCCTGACCGACCTGATCGAATCCCTGCGCGGCCGCGCCGCCATGCTGCTGGTCGAGCACGACATGCAGGCGGTGTTCCGGCTGGCCGACCGCATCTCGGTGCTGGTCTATGGCCGCGTGATCGCCACCGGCACGCCGGACGAGATCCGCGCCAATCCGGAGGTGCGCCAGGCCTACCTCGGCGATGATGAAACGGCGCCCGCGCGCCAGGAGCTTGCCTGATGCTCAGCATTGAATCGGCCCAGAGCGGCTACGGCGCCAGCCAGGTTCTGTTCGGCGTGGACCTGCAGATCGGCGCGGGCCAGGTGGTGACGCTGCTGGGCCGCAACGGCATGGGCAAGACCACGCTGCTGCGCACGCTGTTCGGCCAGCTGCCGCTGCGCGGCGGCAAGATCCGCTTCGCCGACCAGGACATCAGCGGCTGGAGCCCGGACCGCATCGCCCGCACCGGCATGGCCATCGTGCCGGAAGGGCGCCAGTGCTTTCCCAACCTGACGGTGCGCGAGCACCTGACGGCCTTCGTGGCGGCGCGCAACCCCGCCATCGGCGAGCCGTGGACGCCCGAGCGCGTGTTCGAGCTGTTCCCGCGGCTGGGCGAACGCGCCCGCAACATGGGCAACCAGCTGTCGGGCGGCGAGCAGCAGATGCTGGCGATCGGCCGCGCGCTGGTCACCAATCCGCGCCTGTTGATCCTGGACGAGGCCACCGAGGGCCTGGCGCCCAAGATCCGCGAGGAGATCTGGAACTGCCTGGCGCGCCTGCGCCAGGCGGGCCAGACCATTCTGGTGATCGACAAGTATGTCGAGCGCCTGCTGAGCCTGGCCGATCGCCACGTCATCCTGGAACGCGGCAAGGTGGTCTGGACCGGCGACTCCGCCGCGCTCGATGCCGACCGCGGATTGTGGGAACGCTACCTGGGCGTGTAGCGTGAAAGCCGCAATCCCGGCGCGGAGCGCGGCCTTTCTTTCGATATAAAACGCAACAAAGACGCGGTTTGCGGGGTGCGGCCTCAAATAGGCTGACCTTTGGCAAATCCGCGTGTTTACGCCTGTTTCAATTCATCTCGTGGTTCTCTACACTTAGCGCGCCGTGCGTACCGCGTGGATGCGTCACGTCTTATCAAGCTGTCAGGGAAGACTTCGCATGGCGAAATGGGGTTTGCGCAAAAAATCATTGATGGCGCTGTTGCTGGCGTGCCTGGTCGCGTTGGCGCCGGCCGCGTTGATCGGCTGGCAGGTGCTGGACGGGGTCCGCGACCACTTCGGGCGCGCCTTCGCCGACAACTTCACGCAGCTGAACCGCCAGCGCATCCTGGCGCCGGTGTCGCGCGAGCTGGCGCTGTCGCAGCGGCTGGCCGACAGCGAGGTGACGCGCCGCTGGCTGCGCAATGAAAGCGACCCGGCCGCCCGCGAGCTGTTCTTCCGCGAGGCCGACGGCTACCGCCGCGACCTGCTGGGCCGCGCCTATTTCATCGCCAGCGCCGCCACCGGCCACTATTACTTCAACGACGACCAGCCGCTGTCGGAAACGCCGCGCTACACGCTCAGCCGCGAGGCGGCGGACGATGGCTGGTTCTACAACTCGCTCAAGGCCAGCGCGCGTTACAACATCAACGTCAATCCGGACCTCAAGCTCAAGACCACGCGGGTCTGGATCAACGTGCAGGTGCGCGACGGCGACAAGGTCATCGGCCTGACCGGCGCCGGCCTGGACGTGGGCGGCTTCCTGCGCGACTTCGTCAACAGCGGCCAGCCGGGCGTCACCCCCATCATCGTCGACGAGGAAGGGGCGATCCAGGCGCACATGGACCCGACGCTGATCGCCTACAACTCGGGGGCCAGCGGCGCCAACGGCCGCGGCATGGTGTTCAACCTGCTCGACCCCGGCAGCGGCAGCGGCCGCGACGAGCTGCGCTCGGCGCTGCATGCCGCCCAGGCCGACCCACAATCGGTGCAGACCGCCTGGGTCGCGATCGACGGCGTGCGCCAGCTGGTGTCGGTGGCCTACATGCCCGAACTGCACTGGCACGTGCTGACGGTGGTGGACCTGGGCGCTGCCCGGGTGCTGGACACCGACTGGCTGTGGCCGGCCGCGATCGGCCTGGTGCTGCTGTTCGCGGCCCTGCTGCTGTGCTTCGGCTACGCTATCGAGCGCCTGATGCTGCGACCGCTGCGCCGCCTGCAGCAGTCGGCCCGCGCCATCGCCAACGGCAGCTACGACGTGCGCCTGCCGCCGGGCGGCCAGGACGAGATCGGCGACCTGAGCCGCGCCTTCGGCGTCATGGCCGACAAGGTGCGCCAGCACACCGCCGAACTCGAGAGCAAAGTGCGCGAGCGCACCTCCGCGCTGGAGGACGCCAACCGCGCCATGGCCGCGGCGCACAAGAAGATCGGCGACTCGATCGACTACGCCAGCCTGATCCAGCGCGCCATCCTGCCGGACCGCCAGCTGACCCAGTCGCTCGGCGCCCATCACTTCGTGCTGTGGAAGCCGCGCGACGTGGTCGGCGGCGACTTCTACGTGTTCCGCTCGGACGGCGCCAACTGCCTGCTGGGCATCATGGACTGCGCCGGCCACGGCGTGCCCGGCGCCCTGATGACCATGCTGGCGCGCGCCGCCATCGATCTGGCCATCACCGAGGCCGGCCCGGCCGACCCCGCCGGCATCCTGACGCGCACCGACGGCGCCATCCGCGCCATGCTTGCCGATGCGCAACTGCCGCGGGCCCTCGCGACAAACACGGACGCGGGGCTGGTATATATTGACCGCCAATCCGGCATGTTGCGGTATGCCGGCGCCAAGATCAGCCTGTACGCCAGCGACGGCGAAACCCTGCGCGAAGTGCCCGGGGGCAAGCGCGCGCTGGGCGACAAGCGGGCCGGGGCCTACCAGAATATCGAGTTGCGCATGGAGCCGGGCTGGACCTACTACCTGGCGACCGACGGCTTCCTGGACCAGGCCGGCGGCGAGCATGGTTTCGGCTTTGGCAACACGCGTTTCGCCGAAATGCTCAAGAGACACGCGCGGCAGCCGTTAACTGACCAGGCGGCCGCGTTTACCGAGGCCCTGGCTCGCTACCAGGGCGAACGGCCGCAGCGCGACGACATTACCTTGCTGTCTTTCCGTTTCGAATAATCGTTATCAGGGCGGTAACTCCCATGAATGCCTCCGATCTCTACGCATTGGGCGAGCGGTTCGACCAGAATCGCACGCTGTTGTGCTTCAACGGGCCGATCTCCCGCAGCCTGATCGAGGAAATCGGCAATGCGCTGAAGAATTACCTGAATGCCGAGCATGCCCGGCCGGCGGAGGCCATGGACGTGTTCTCGGTCTACATCGAGATGATCCAGAACATCCGCCAATACGCCGCGCAGAACGGCGACACGGACGCCGCCGCCACCGTGGTCATCGGGCGCCGCGACGAGAGCCGCTACGTGGTGTCGGCCGGCAACCTGGTCAAGGCCGAGGATGGCCGCAGCCTGGTGGCCCGCATCCAGCAGCTGGCCGCGCTGGACAAGGCCGCCCTGAAGGCGGAATACAAGACCCAGCTGCACAAGCCGCGCACCCCCGGCGTGGCCTCGGGCGCCGGCCTGGGCCTGATCGATATCGCGCGCCGGGCCGGCGCGCCGCTGGAGGCCAGCCTGACGCCCGCCGCGGGCGAGGGCCAGGCGTTCTTCAGCCTGAGCGTCGTGATCTGACCGCCGCCCCTGAGCCTTAGACCCTTTTCGGAGTTACTGATGAAAGACCTGAATATCGCGGGGACCCAGTCCACGCCCGCCATCACCGCGGACGCCGCCGCCGGCGTGCTGGCGATGCGCGGCGACTCCTACCCCGAGAATTCGTTCGAGCTGTTCGGCCCGGTGATCGAGTGGGTCGAGGCCTACCTGCTCAGCAGCGCTGCGCCGCTGAACCTGGAACTCGAACTGCTGTACCTGAACACCAGCAGCATCAAGTCCGTCATGGACATCTTCGATGTGCTGGAGGCCGCCCACGGCAAAGGCCGCAGCGTCAGCGTCACCTGGTTCTACGACATGCGCAACGAGCGCGTCGGCGAGCTGGCCGAGGAATTCAAGGAAGACTGCACCTTCCCGTTCTCCGTCGTCGGCCGCCAATGAAGGCCGGCAACGCCGAGCTGGATGACCGCATCGCCGGCTTGCTGGCGGATCCGGCGTATGCCGGGCACCCGTTGCGCGAGGCGTTGCAGGACCTGTGGCGGCACACCGCGGAACAGATGGCGCGGATCGAACGCGTCACGCACTTGTCGGATGCCTACCAGACCATGGCGCACCAGCGCGAAATGGGCCTGTGCGAGCAGTTCGACCGGCAGTTGCGGCGGCTGGCGCGCATCGCGCGCATCTCCGACCACTACCAGAGCATGATGCGCGACCTGAACGCCACGCTGGAGGAAACCTCGCGCCGCGATCCCCTGACGGGCCTGCTCAACCGCCGCGCCCTGATGGAAATGATCAAGCAGGAAGTCCAGCGCGCCGCCCGCGGCGGCCAGGCTTTCGTGGTGGCCATGCTCGACGTCGACCATTTCAAGTCCGTCAACGACCGCTACGGCCACGAGATCGGCGACCGCGCCCTGGTCGAGCTGGCCGGCGCCATGCGCCGCAGCGTGCGCGAATACGACCTGTGCGGCCGCTGGGGCGGCGAGGAATTCCTGGTGCTGCTGCCCGCGACCCCGCCGGAAACGGCGCAGGGCGTGATGGACCGGCTGGTCGGCGCGGTGCGCGGCCTGGCCATTGATGTCGGCGCCGATGTGTTGCGCCTGACCGTCAGTATCGGCATGGCCTGTCACCAGCTCGGAGAAACCTTTTCAGAAACGCTCAGCCGGGCGGACCAGGCGTTGTACCTGGCCAAACAGGACGGACGCGACCGCGTCGCACTTGGCTTCCCCCGGCCCTGAAATGAACCCGGAACCGTTGTTCTTCCGGTATGGAGCCCCTTATGCTTGATTCTCATCCAGGCGGTTCGAGCGCGGCCCCGCAGGGCGCCGCGTGGCAGGTGAGCAACTATCTGGCGTCGATGGACCGGGCACTGCTGCTGTTCGATTTCGATGCCGCCGGCGCTCTCATCAACGCCAACGACAACTTCCTGGCCGCGCTGGGTTATGCCCGCGCCGACATCGCCGGGCTGCGCCACGACCTGCTGTGCGACAGCATGGACGAAGGCAAGGGCATCGCCAGCGCCGAGAATATCTGGGCGCGGCTGCGCCGCGGCGAGGTCTTTTCCGGCACCTGCCGCTACCGCAAGCAGGGCGGCGCGTCGCTGTGGATCGAGGCGACCTACCTGCCGATGCGCGACGAAAGCGGCGAAGTGCGCCGCATCGCGGTGATCTCGCGCAAGTCGATCGCCGACGCCGAGCGCCAGGAGGAAGTCCGCCTGCTGCTGCTGGGCATCAACGAAACCGGCAACGCCGTGGCCGTGTCCGGCCGCGACGGCCGCATCGTCTACGTCAACGACGGCTTCCAGCGCATGCTGGGCTTCTCGCGCGCCGACGCGCTGGAGCAGGAACTGGGCGAGCTGCTGGCCGGCACCCGCCACGACGGCGGCACCCGCGAGGAGCTGGACCGCCGCATCGCCTGCCGCGAGGGCTATCACAAGGACGTGCTGGTCTACGACCGCAGCGGCAAGCCGCTGTGGGTGTCGGTCATGGCCAACTCGGTGTTCGACGAGCGCGGTTCGCTGGTCAACATCGTCGACGTGCTGACCGACATCACCCCCACCAAGGTGCACGAGGTGCTGCAGCGCCGCGTGCTGCAGGCCATGGTCAACGAGGCCTCGGTGGTGGAAGTGATGAACATGGTGTGCCGCGAGGTCGAGCGCCTGGCGCCCGAGGTCGCGGCCACGGTGCTGCGGGTGGACGAGGCCGGCAAGCTGCGGACGCTGGCTTCGCCGAGCATGCCGCCGGCCTATAACGAAGCATTGGACGGCATGGCCATCGGCCCGCAGGTGGGCGCCTGCGGCACTGCGGCTTTCCTCGGGCGGCCGGTGATCGTGCCCGACATCGCCACCGATCCGCTGTGGGATGACTACCGCCATCTGCCGCTGCCGGACGATATCAAGGCCTGCTGGTCCTCGCCGATCAAGTCGAGCGACGGCCGCGTCATCGGCACCTTTGGCTTCTATTTCCGCGAACGCCGCCTGCCGGATGACTTCCACCACCGCCTGGTGGACGTCTGCGTGTACCTGTGCGCGCTGGCGCTGGAACGCGAAGAGGCCCGCGCCCGCATCCGCCAGCTGGCGTTCTACGACGAGCTGACCGGCCTGCCGAACCGCAACCTGCTGCTGGCCCAGGCCGAGCAGGCCATCGCCCGCGCCGAGCCCGAGCGCAAGCGCGTGGCGGTGCTGTTCCTGGACCTGGACCGCTTCAAGCAGGTCAACGACACGCTCGGCCACCCCATCGGCGACGCGCTGCTGCGCGACATCGCCCAGCGCCTGCGGCGCCTGGCGCGCGCCACCGACATCGTCGGCCGCCTGTCGGGCGACGAGTTCGTGATGCTGATGCCCGATTTCGAGCATGGCCGCCTGACCGCCGCCGCCGAGCACATCCTGGTGTCGCTGGCGCAGCCGTTCGTGGTGGGCGGCATCACGCTCAATCCGTCGGTGAGCATCGGCATCAGCGTGTTCCCCGAGAACGGCCGCGACATGGACACGCTGCTGCGCCATGCCGACATGGCCATGTACCAGGCCAAGACGGCGGGCCGCAACCGCATCTCGTTCTTCAGTGCCGAGATGAACCGCCAGGCGCAGGAACGCCTGGCGCTGGAGGCGGCGCTGCGCGACGCGCTGGAAGGTCGCGCGTTGCGGCTGCACTACCAGCCGCAGGTGGGCCTGAAGAACGGCAGCCTGTACGGCGTCGAGGCGCTGGCCCGCTGGCGCCACCCGACGCTGGGCGACATCTCGCCGGCGCGCTTCGTGCCGCTGGCCGAGGAATGCGGCCTGATCGGCGACCTGGGCGACTGGGCGGTGCGCGAGGCCTGCTCGCAGCTCTCCATCTGGCGCAACAACGGCCTGCGCGTGCCGTCGGTGTCGGTGAACCTGTCGGCCACCAATTTCCACAACCTGAACCTGCCGCGCATGATCGCCGCGACGCTGGCCGAGTTCGGGCTGGCGGCGTCGGACCTGATGCTGGAGATCACGGAAGGCGTGGTGCTGGACGCCACGGCGGGCACGCTGCGCACGATCGCGGAACTGCACCGCCTGGGCGTGCGCCTGTCGATGGACGATTTCGGCACGGGCTATTCGAGCCTGGGCCACTTGCGCCGTCTGATCGTGGACGAACTGAAGCTGGACCGCAGTTTCGTCCAGGGCCTGGAGAACGACGACGCGGCGCGGGCCCTGACCAGCGCCGTGATCCGCATCGGGGAGAGTCTCAGCCTGCCGGTGGTGGCCGAGGGGATCGAGAATGAGGAGCAGCGGCGGTTCTTGATCGAGCAGGGGTGTGCGGCGGGGCAGGGGTTTTTGTTTTCGCCTCCGTTGCCGGCTAATGATTTGGAGGATTGGTTGCGGGCGCGGGGGTGAGCGGGGGCTTGCTTGATTGCTGCTTCTGCGGTGACGTGGGTTCTTAAGGCGCGCGTGGCGGGGTCGGTGGGGGATGGCGGGGCTACGATTGCGGTCCGGAGCGTTCGCTCCGGACTTCCCCTTCGTCATCTTCGTCACAGCCTTCGGCTGTTCCTTCAGATTCCCTCGGGCGCATCTACACGCCCCGCCATCCCCCACCGACCCCGCCACGCGCTCGCGATGAGACTTACTGCCGGTCTCTGGGGCGGGTGGTGTGCTTGGCATGCTGATGCAACGTCAAGGCTGGGGGGAGAGATTTGCGGGGCCCGTCCTAAAAGGCCGCGCGGGCGGCCTTTTAGGACTTACGCGGTGTCTTGCGTCTGAGCGATGGCGCTCTCGCGTGTGGGTGACGGTGCTGGCGTTCTTATGTTGGGCTGGCGTGGATTGGAAGATCTTGCGATGGTCGCCCTTCCTCGGCCGCGCGGGCGGCCTCGGGGGCATCCGCAGCGTCTTGCGATTGAGGATGCCGCTGCGCGCATGTGAAGAATGTTGGGGCGGGGCCCGCCTCAAGCCGGCCGCGCGGGCGGCCTTTTGAGGCTTACGCGATGTCTTGCGATTGGTGATGACGCTATCGCGTATGGCGGCGGCGAGATTATTTTCTTTGGAAGGTTTGCTGGCACTTCGCATGGTTTTTCATTGCAAGCGTGCCAGCGTCGCGACGCATTTGCTATTGAAGGCATGCCAGCACCGCGACTCGCTTGCCATTGAAGACATGCCCGCTCCGCGACGCATTGCCACCAAGGCACACCTGCACCCAAACCCTTTGCCATTGAACGCCTGCCCGCACCAAGACTGTTTGTGGTCGGCGCAAGCGACTCGTCACGCGCAACCCGCTTTCCGCCGCGCCGACCACCACCGCCCCTCCCCCAAACGTGGAGAAACAACAGAAACCCGATCCCCATCCGCGCGCAGCGCACCCGCCCCACTTTCAACTGCCCAGACGCCCATCGTGACCGCCCGCGCGGTCGCGATGGGCAGCCCCGCAGGTTCCATGCCCTGCACACAGATCTAGCAGCGCGACAAGCCTCGAAATCCGTAGCCCCTCGGGCAGGCGGACCCGGTGGCGGGCAACCTCGATGCGCCCGACGGAATCCGAAGGCAGCCGCCGCAAGGCGGCAACGAGGATGAGGCAGGGGCAGTCCGGAGCGAACGCTCCGGACCGCAATCGTGGGCGCCCGCCACCGGGTCCGCCTGCCCGAGGGGCGACCTACGAAGCTCAACACCGCGACGCCAGAAAATGCGCCTCCCGCCATGGAACTCGCACCCGCCACCCTAAGCCCGTCCCCAGAATCAGAACCCCCACGTTTCCCCCATTTGCGATCCTCCCCATCCAGGTATATATTTCAAGCCTAAACTATCAAGGCCTAAAAATAGCAGCGACCCACCCCGCGTCCGGGCCGCACTTCATGGAGCGTTACGGCAATGAAAATCGTATGCATTGGTGGTGGTCCCGCCGGTCTGTATTTCGGGCTCCTCATGAAGCTGCAAGACCCGGCCAACGAAGTCACCGTCATCGAACGCAACCGGCCCTACGACACCTTCGGCTGGGGCGTCGTGTTCTCGGATGCCACCATGCAGAACCTGCGCGAAGCCGATCCGGTTTCCGCCCAGACCATCGGTGACGCCTTCAACCACTGGGACGACATCGACATCCACTTCAAGGGCCGCAGCATCCGCAGCGGCGGTCATGGTTTCATCGGCATCGGCCGCAAGAAGCTGCTCAACATCCTGCAGGCGCGTTGCGAAGACGTCGGCGTCAAGCTGGTGTTCGAGAACTTCGTCCAGGACGACCAGGCCATCGCCCGCGAATACGACGCCGACCTGGTCATCGCCTCCGACGGCATCAACAGCCAGATCCGCACCCGCTACGCCGACACCTTCCACCCCGACATCGACCAGCGCCGCTGCCGCTTCGTCTGGCTCGGCACCAAGAAGGTCTTCGACGCTTTCACCTTCGCCTTCGTCCAGACCGAACACGGCTGGTTCCAGGCCCACGCCTACCGCTACGAAGACGGCATGTCGACCTTCATCGTCGAAACGCCCGAAGAGACCTGGCAGGCCGCCGGCATCGAGCAGATGAGCCAGGAAGAGGGCATCGCCTACTGCGAAAAGCTGTTCGCGCCGTGGCTCGACGGCAACGCGCTCATCAGCAACGCCTCGCACCTGCGCGGCTCGGCCATCTGGATCCGCTTCCCGCGCGTCATCTGCAACACCTGGGTCCACTGGAACCAGCTCGAAACCCGCCGCGGCAAGCGCGCCGTGCCGGTGGTGCTGATGGGCGACGCGGCGCACACCGCGCACTTCTCCATCGGCTCCGGCACCAAGCTGGCGCTGGAAGACGCCATCGAACTGGCGCGCTGCCTGAGCGGCGCCGAAGGCAGCGTCGAGCATGGCCTCAAGCACTACGAGGAAGTGCGCAGCGTCGAAGTGCTGAAGATCCAGAACGCCGCCCGCAACTCCACCGAGTGGTTCGAGAACGTGGCGCGCTACGCCGAGCTCGAGCCCGAGCAATTCGCCTATTCGCTGCTGACCCGCTCGCAGCGCATCTCGCACGAAAACCTGCGGCTGCGTGATCCGGCCTGGCTGGAAGGCTTCGAACGCTGGATCGCCGAACATGCCGGCGCGCCGGCGCCGGCCGGCCAGCGGCCCGCGCTGCCGATGCTGACGCCGTACCGGGCGCGCGGCGTGACGCTGAAGAACCGCATCCTGGTGTCGCCGATGGCCATGTATTCCTGCGCCGACGGCGTGCCGGGCGACTTCCACCTGGTGCACCTGGGCGCGCGCGCCATGGGCGGCGCCGGGCTGGTGATGGTGGAAATGACCTGCGTCTCGCCCGACGGCCGCATCACCCCGGGATGCCCGGGCCTGTGGAACGACGAGCAGCAGCAGGCCTTTGCCCGCATCGTCGGCTTCGTGCACGGCAACAGCGATGCCCGCATCGGCGTGCAGATCGGCCATGCCGGCCGCAAGGGCTCGACCCAGCTGGGCTGGCAGAAGATCGACCATCCGCTGGCCGAAGGCAACTGGCCGCTGTTGTCGGCTTCGGCGCTGCCGTACATCGAGGGCGTGTCGCAGACGCCGCGCGCCATGACGCGCGCCGACATGGACGACGTGCGCGACAACTTCGTGGCCGCGGCCCGCCGCGCCCAGGCCGCCGGCTTCGACTGGCTCGAACTGCACTGCGCCCACGGCTACCTGCTGTCCAGCTTCATCTCGCCGCTGACCAACCGGCGCGACGACGAATACGGCGGCAGCCTGGAAAACCGCCTGCGCTTCCCGCTGGAAGTGTTCCGCGCGGTGCGCGCCGTCTGGCCCGAGGACAAGCCGATGTCGGTGCGGATCTCGGCCAGCGACTGGGTCGAGGGCGGCATCACCCCCGATGACGCCGTCGAGATCGCGCGCCACTTCAAGGCCGCCGGCGCCGACATGATCGACTGCTCGTCGGGCCAGGTCAGCAAGGAAGAAAAGCCGGTCTACGGCCGCATGTTTCAGACCCCGTTCGCCGATCGCGTGCGCAACGAGGCCGGCATCCCCACCATCGCGGTGGGCGCCATCTTCGAGGCCGACCACGCCAACGGCATCATTGCCTCGGGCCGCGCCGACCTGTGCGCGCTGGCCCGTCCCCATCTGGCGGATGCCTCCTGGACGCTGCGCGAAGCGGCCCGCGTGGGCTATCGTGATGTGGCCTGGCCGAGCCAGTACTTCGCCGGCAAGCGCCAGCTGGAAACCAATTTCGAACGCGCCGCCGCCATGGCGCAACTGGACATCAAATGAGCACGTCCTCCCTTCCCCTGGCCGGCCGCCACGCGCTGGTGACGGGCGGCGCCCGCGGCATCGGCCTGGCCAGCGCCCGTGCGCTGCTCGAGCGCGGCGCCCGCGTCACGCTGCTGGGCCGCGACGGCGGCGCGCTGGAGGCGGCCGTCGACAGCCTGGCCAGCCTGGGCCAGGTGCAGGCGGTCAGCGCCGACATCGCCGACGAGGCCTCGGTGCGCCAGACCTTCGCCCAGGCCGAGGCCGAGCTCGGCCCGGTGCTGGTGCTGGTGAACAACGCCGGCCAGGCCGTCAGCCAGCGCTTCGACCGCACCGATGCCGCGCTGTGGCAATCGATGCTGGCGGTCAACCTGACCGGCACTTTCCACTGCATCCAGGCGGCCCTGCCCGGCATGCTGGCGGCCAAGTGGGGCCGCGTCATCAACGTGGCCAGCACCGCCGGCCTGATCGGCTACGCCTACGTCAGCGCCTACTGCGCGGCCAAGCATGGCGTGATCGGCCTGACCCGCTCGCTGGCGCTGGAGACGGCGCAGAAGGGCGTCACCATCAACGCCGTGTGCCCGGGCTACACCGAGACCGACATCGTGCGCGGCGCGGTCACCAATATCGTCGAGAAGACCGGCATGACGCCGGAAGCCGCCCGCGCCAAGCTGGCCGAGCGCAACCCGCAGGGCCGCCTGGTGCAGCCCGAGGAAGTGGCCGAGACGGTCGCCTGGCTGGCGCTGCCGGCCTCGTCGTCCATCAACGGCCAGGCCATCGCCGTCGACGGCGGCGAAGTGATGACCGGCTGAGCCGGCCCCACCCCACGATTCAAGAATGGAGACAGCATGAGCACGCAGCCCGAAGAGCACACCATGAAGCACCACAAGCGCCCCTTGGCCGGTTACCAGGCGCGCACGTTCCTGTGGCAGGTGTCGGCCGACGGCAAGGTCGCGACCATCACGCTCAACCGCCCCGAGCGCAAGAACCCGCTGACCTTCGATTCCTACGCCGAGCTGCGCGACCTGTTCCGCGCGCTGGTGTACGCGACCGACATCAAGGTGGTGGTGGTGGCGGGCGCCGGCGGCAACTTCTGCTCGGGCGGCGACGTGCATGAAATCATCGGGCCGCTGACCAAAATGAGCATGCCCGAACTGCTGGATTTCACCCGCATGACGGGCGATCTGGTCAAGGCCATGCGCGCCTGCCCGCAGCCCATCGTGGCGGCGGTGGACGGCGTCTGCGCCGGCGCCGGCGCGATGGTGGCGCTGGCCTCCGACATGCGCCTGGGCACGCCGGCCGCGCGCACCGCCTTCCTGTTCACGCGGGTGGGCCTGGCGGGCGCCGACATGGGCGCCTGCACGCTGCTGCCGCGCATGATCGGCCAGGGCCGCGCCTCCGAACTGCTGTACACCGGCCGCGCCATGACGGCCGAGGAAGGCGCCAGCTGGGGCTTCTTCAACGCGCTGCACGAGTCCGGCGCGCTGATGGAGGCCGCCGCCAAGCTGGCCGCGCAACTGGCCGCGGGCCCGACCTTCGCCCACGGCGTGACCAAGAAGCTGCTGCACCAGGAATGGAACATGGGCGTGGACGAGGCCATCGAGGCCGAAGCCGAGGCCCAGGCCATCTGCATGCAGACGCGCGATTTCCACCGCGCCTACGAGGCGTTCGTCGCCAAGCAAAAACCCGTCTTCGAGGGGAACTGATGATGTGTGACGCAAGCTGGCTCGACTGGCCCTTTTTCGACGACGCCCACCGCAAGCTGGCGCACGAGGTCGACGGCTGGTGCGAAGGCGCCCTGGCCGACGTCGACCACCACGACGCCGACACGGCCTGCCGCAAGCTGGTCAAGGCCATGGGCCAGGCCGGCTGGCTGCGCTACGCGGTCGCCGGCGGCCCCGGCGGCGCCTGGGGCGGCGCATTGCCCGAGGTCGACTCGCGTTCGGTCTGCATCCTGCGCGAGACCCTTGCGCGGCACGAAGGCCTGGCGGACTTCGCCTTCGCCATGCAGGGCCTGGGCAGTGGCGCGATCTCGCTGATGGGCTCGGACGCGCTGCGCCAGCGCTACCTGCCGCGCGTGGCCAGCGGCGAGGCGATCGCCGCGTTCGCGCTGTCGGAGCCGGACGCCGGCTCGGACGTGGCGGCGCTGGCCTGCGAGGCCCGGCTGGACGGCGATCATTACGTGCTCAACGGCGCCAAGACCTGGATTTCCAACGGCGGCATCGCCGACTTCTATTGCGTGTTCGCCCGCACCGGCGAGGCGCCGGGCGCGCGCGGCATCAGCGCCTTCGTGGTGGATGCCGACACCCCGGGCTTCGAGGTGGCCGAGCGCATCGATCTGATCGCGCCGCATCCGCTGGCCACCATCACCTTCGACAACTGCCGCATCCCGGTGTCGCAGCGGCTGGGCGAGGCGGGGCAGGGCTTCAAGCTGGCCATGATGACGCTGGACATCTTCCGCGCCTCGGTGGCCGCGGCCGCGCTGGGCTTTGCCCGCCGCGCGCTGGACGAAGGCCTGGCGCGCGCCAAGTCGCGCCGCATGTTCGGCCAGACGCTGGCCGACCTGCAACTGACACAGGCCGCGCTGGGCGACATGGCCACGGCCATCGACGCCTCGGCGCTGCTGACCTACCGCGCCGCGTGGATGCGCGACGTGCTGAAACAACGCACCACGCGCGAAGCGGCCATGGCCAAGATGACGGCCACCGAATCGGCGCAGAGCGTGATCGACCGCGCGCTGCAGATGTTCGGCGGCGCGGGCGTGGTGTCGGGGATGCCGGTGGAGAAGCTTTACAGGGAAATCAGAGCGCTGCGTATCTACGAAGGCGCCACCGAAGTGCAGAAGTTGATCATCGCCCGCGAACTGCTGAAAGCCTGAAGAAGCCATCGAGCTTCCGCTTTCGGCACAGTCAACCACACCGCAGCAGCAAGGGGAATTCCATGGAAGTATCCGCCCACATCGACACCTTCACCCGGGACAATCTGCCCCCGGGCGAACAATGGCCAGAATTCCTGCTGGACGGCCCCGACGTGGCCTATCCCAAGCGCTTCAATTGCGCGGTGGAACTGGTGGACGCGATGGTCGAGCGCGGCCATGGCGAGCGCGTCGCGCTGCGCTGGGCGCAGGACGGCAAGCCGGCCGTCATGACCTACCGCGAACTGGCCGCGCTGACCAATCGCGTGGCGCGCGTGCTGGTCGAGGACATGAAACTGGTGCCGGGCAACCGCCTGCTGCTGCGCGGTCCCAACAATCCGATGATGGCCGCCTCGTGGCTGGCCGCCATCAAGGCCGGCCTGGTGACGGTGCCGACCATGCCGCTGCTGCGCGCCAAGGAACTCAAGCAGATCATCGACAAGGCGCAGATCCAGGCGGTGCTGTGCGACGTGCGCCTGAAGGACGAGGCGCGGTTCTGCGCCCAGCCGGATCACGAGCATCATTGCCCGGGCCTGGCGCAGATCATGTATTTCAATGACACCGCGCCCGATGCGCTGGACGCGCTGGCCGCGGGCAAGCCGGACGACTTCACCGCCTGCGACACCGCGGCCGACGACGTCTGCCTGATCGCCTTCACCAGCGGCACCACCGGCGCGCCCAAGGGCTGCATGCACTTTCATCGCGACGTGCTGGCGATGTGCGACCTGTTCCCCAAGCACGTCATCAAGCCAGGCCCGGACGATATCTTCTGCGGCACGCCGCCGCTGGCGTTCACGTTCGGCCTGGGCGGCCTGCTGTGCTTCCCCCTGCGGGTCGGCGCCAGCACCGTGCTGGCCGAGCGCCTGACGCCGGAAAGCCTGTTGCAGCTGATCCAGGACTTCCGCGCCACCATCGTCTTCACGGCGCCCACGTTCTATCGCCAGATGGCGACGCTGGTGGGCAAGTTCGATCTGTCTTCGCTCAGGAAGAGCGTGTCGGCCGGCGAGGCGCTGCCCGACGCGACGCGCCAGCTGTGGAAGGAAGCCAGCGGCATCGAGATGATCGACGGCATCGGCGGCACGGAGATGATCCACGTGTTCGTCTCCAGCCCGCCCGAGTCGGTGCGCCGTGGCGCCATCGGCCGCGTGGTGCCGGGTTATATCGCGCAGATCGTCGATGACGACATGAATCCGGTGCCCAATGGCACGGTGGGCCGTTTGGCCATCAAGGGCCCGACGGGCTGCCGCTACCTGGCCGACGAGCGCCAGCTGCGTTTCGTGCAGAAGGGCTGGAACCTGCCCGGCGACACGTTCATGCAGGACGACGACGGCTATCTGTTCTACCAGGCGCGCAATGACGACATGATCGTCTCGGCCGGGTACAACATCGCCGGCCCGGAGGTCGAGGACGCGCTGCTGCGCCACGAGGCCGTGGCCGAGTGCGGTGTGGTCGGCGCGCCCGATGACGAGCGCGGCCAGCTGGTCAAGGCCTTCGTGGTGCTCAAGCCGGGCTTCGAGCCGAGCGAGGCGCTGGTGGCCGCGATGCAGCAGTTCGTCAAGGCCAACATCGCACCCTACAAGTATCCCCGCGCCATCGAGTTCGTCGCCGCGCTGCCGCGCACCGAGACGGGCAAGCTGCAGCGTTTCGCGCTGCGCAAGATGGCCTGATTCTGCATCAAGGAAATTCCATGGCAGCTCCATTCGTCAGCCAGGTTGAAGTCCGCTTCCGTCATTGCGACCCGGCGGGCATCGTTTTCTATCCTCGCTATTTCGAGATGATCAATGACTTCGTCGAGGAGTGGTTCGACAAGGGCATGGGGTTGCCATTCCACGCGCTGCACGTGGATCGCCACATCGGCACGCCGATGGCGTCGGTGACGTGCGACTTCAGCGCGCCGAGCCGTTGGCACGAGAAGCTGCGGCAGACGCTGCAGGTGCAGCGCATCGGCGGCGCGTCGTTCAAGGCGCTGGTGCGGTTCGAGGGCCCGGACGGGCAGTTGCGCCTGTCGGCGACGCTGACGATCGTGACGGTGGATCTGCGCACGATGAAGTCGATGCCGCTGCCGGCGGATCTGCGTGAACGTATGCAGGATTATCTGGTCGCCGCCGAATGAGTTCGGCGGGGGTCACCCTGGTGTTTGTTTTTTGAAAATAGGATGAGACGTTATGAAGATTCTGCAACCGCCGGATTGGATGGCGCCGAGGGGCTATTCGAATGGGATCCTGACCGAGATGACGGTGGGGAGCAAGCTGGTGTTCGTGGGCGGGCAGGTGGGCTGGAACGGGCAGCAGCAGTTCGAGTCGGATGACCTGGCCGACCAGGTGCGGCAGACGTTGGCCAATATCGTGGCGATTCTCGCCGAGGGCGGGGCCAGGCCGGAGCATATCGTTCGGATGACGTGGTATGTGACGGACAAGGATGCCTATGTGGCGGCTTATCCGGAGATCGGGAAGCATTACCGGGAGTTGATCGGGAGGCATTTTCCGGCGATGACGGCGGTGGAGGTGGCGGATCTGGTGGAGGATCGGGCCAAGGTGGAGATTGAAGTTACGGCGGTTGTGCCGGCTTGATGGTGGGCCGGCCTTGACGTGTTGATGCGCGTCGAGGTGGGTTCTTGAGCCGCGGGTGAGGGGGCAGGCGGGGGGATGGCGGGGCTACGATTGCGGTCCGGAGCCTTCGCTCCGGACTGCCCCTTCGTCATCCTCGTCCGCCTTCGGCTCCCTTCGTATTCCCTCGGGCGCAATCTACACGCCCCGCCATCCCCCCGCCTGCCCCCTCACCCGCTCACGATCACAATTAATGGCGGGTGCTGGGGCGATTTGGGTTCTTGGCGTTTTGATGGTCGGCAACGGGGGTTCAGAGCGATTTGCGGGGCCCGCTTCAAGGCGGCCGCGCGGGCGGCCTTTTGAAGCTTACGTGGCGTCTTGCGGGGGCGGATGACGCTGCGCGCTTGCGGGGTGATTTATCACGTATGTAGTGGTTCAACTACGTTAGTGATTCCGTGCCTGTGGCTGCGGGGTTGGCGCATGGCGCCAGGTGGCTGGCTATTTGCCGGCTTGGAAGGTTTCGCGGGGGAGTTCGCCGAAGCGGTCGCGGTAATACTCGGAGAAGCGGCCCAGGTGGCTGATGCCTACGGAGACGGCGACCTCGGTCACGCTTTCGCAGGCGCCTTGCTGCAGCTTTTCGCGGGCGGCGTCCAGGCGCAGGACGCGTAGCGCCTGCATGGGGGTGGTCTCGCGGTGTTGTTGGAACAGGCGGGTGAGGGCGCTGGGGCTGGCGCCGGCGCCGCGGGCGATGTCGGTGAGGGTCAGGGGGGCCGACAGGTGGGTGCGCATGTAGGCTTCGGCCTGGGCGACGCGGCGCGGCAGGGCGGGGGCCAGGCCGGCGTGGCGTTGCCAGGTGTTGGGCTGGTTGTAGAGCAGGTGCAGGACGAGCGTGTCTTCCAGGTGCGCCAGCCAGGCGGCGGGCGGTCTCGGCGCGCCGTCGTCCAGGGTGGGGAGCAGGTGGATCAGGCTGGTCATCATGCTGCGCCAGGCGGCGCCGACGGGGGTGTCCAGGCGTAGCGCGGGGCTGAAGTCCAGGGGGCGGGCGGCGGCGTCGCCGAAGATGCGGTGGCCGATGGCTTCGAGCTTGCCGCGCGGGATCTTCAGCAGCAGTTGCTCGCAGCCAGCTTCCCAGTGCAGTTTCAGGGCGCGGTTGGGGGCAATGACGGCGGCGCAGTCGGGGTGGGCGTCGACGCAGTCGGTGCCGCATTCGATGCGGGCGCGGCCGCGCAGCGGCACCTGTACCAGCATGAAGTCCTGCAGGCGGTCGGGTTCGATGTGGACTTCGGCGCCGTAGCGCAGCGTACAGACGCTCAGGGTGCCGAAGCGGGCGCGGTTCAGCTCGGCGTCGACGCGGCCGCCCTTCCAGGTCAGGCGATGGTCCTTGAGCGCTTCGGAGACGCGCTCGCGGGTTTCGGCCGGCTGGGTGGAACTGAAGACGCGTCGTTTGAGCAATGGCGCCAGCTCGATGCGGGACCAGCCGTGCATGGATGCCTCCGGGACGGGAACGCTCCCGTATCGCCGTCGAGCGTAATGCAATCGTCAAGCGTTGGGAATTAAGTGAATCCCGGATAGGCGTGAGCCGATTCGGATAGAGCCGCGCGCCCGGCCGCCCTAAGCTGGGGGTTGTTGGAAGGCGGCGCCGTGGCGCGTAAGCTGGCAGTTTTCATCGGTGGCTGGGTGTACCGACGGCAGACGGATTCTGTCAGCATCGCGCCGGCGGCGCCGGCGGACACGAAACGGGGTGGCTCATGAATGGAAAGCGATGGGGCCGGCGCGCGCTGGCGACGCTGGTTTCGGTGGCCTGTATGACGGCCGCGGCCGGCGCATCGGCCGCGGACAAGATCAAGGTCGGCCTCTTGACCACGCTGTCGGGCCCGGGCGCGGCGCTGGGCAACGAGATCCGCGACGGCTTCAATCTCGCGCTGCAGCATACCGGCGGCACGCTGGGCGGGCTGCCGGCCGAGGTGGTGGTGGCCGATGACCAGCAGAAGGCCGATGCTGGACGCCAGGCGGTCGAGCGGCTGCTCAAGCGCGACAAGGTCGACGTCATGACGGGCATCGTGTTTTCCAACGTGCTGCTGCCGGTGATGCCGGCCATCCTGCAGTCGGGCACGATCTACCTGAGCACCAATACCGGCCCCGAAAACTATGCCGGCGCCGGCTGCAATCCGAATTTCTTCGCGGTCGCCTGGCAGAACGAGGACATCCCCGCGGCCATGGGCAAGTACGCCGCCGACCAGGGCTTCAAGCGGGTGGCGCTGATCGCGCCGGACTATCCGGGCGGACGCGAATCGCTCAACGGCTTCAAGCGCCTGTACAAGGGCGGGCTGTCGGAAGAGATCTACACCCAGCTGGGCCAGCTCGACTATGGCGTCGAGATCACGCGGCTGCGGGCCAGCAAGCCGGACGCCGTGTTCTTCTTCCTGCCCGGCGGCATGGGCGTGAACTTCATCAAGCAGTTCAACGGCGCCGGCCTGGGCAAGGAGATCGCGCTGCTGGCGCCGGGCTTTTCGGGCGACGAGGACACCATCGCCGCGGTGGGCGCGCCGATCGAGGGCCTGCATAACTCGTCGCAATGGGCCGCCGACCTGGACAACGCCGCCAATCGCAAGTTCGTCGAGGACTTCAAGAAGACCTACAACCGCACCCCCACGCTGTACGCCTCGCAGGGCTACGACGCCGCCATGCTGCTGGACAGCGCGGTCAGGCAGACCGGCGGCAAGCTGGGCGCCGACGCGCTGCGTCCGGCCCTGCGCCGCGCCGATTTCAAGTCGGTGCGTGGCGACTTCACCTTCAATCGCAACCAGTACCCGATCCAGAACTACTACCTGCGCACCATCGTCAAGGGCGCGGACGGCAAGCTGGCCAACAAGCTGTCGGGCACGGTGCTGACGCAGTACCACGACCCTTTCGCCGCCGCCTGCCAGATGAAGTAGGCAGGGCGACGCACGCATCAAGGAGAGACGCATGACCGCAACCATCACGACGCGCGAGGTGACCATCGCCTCGCACGACGGCAAATCATTCAGCGCCTACCTGGCCGTGCCCGCCTCGGGCCACGGGCCCGGACTGGTGCTGTGCCAGGAAATCTTCGGCATCAACGACTTCATGCGCCGCACCGCGCAGTCGCTGGCCGAGGAAGGCTATGTGGTGCTGGCGCCGGACCTGTTCTGGCGCCAGCAGCCCGGCATCCAGCTGACCGACGGCCCGGCCGACATGCCGCGCGCCTTCGAGCTGTACCAGCGCTTCGACGTCGAGCAGGGCGTCAAGGACATCGCCTCGACCCTGGCCGCGCTGCGCGCGCTGCCCGAGCAGCAGGGCGGCGCCGGCGTGCTGGGCTATTGCCTGGGCGGCAAGCTGGCCTACCTGGCCGCCTGCCGCACGGATGCCGACGTGGCCATCGGCTACTACGGCGTGGGCATCGAGGACAGCCTGGAAGAGGCCGCCAACCTGCGCGGCCGGCTGGTGCTGCACATCGCCGAGCAGGACGGCTTCTGTCCGCCGCCGGCGCGCCAGCGCATCCTGGAAGCGCTGGGGGGCAAGGCCAACGTCGAGCTGTACGTCTATCCCGGCATGGACCATGCCTTCGCCCGCACCGGCGGCGCGCACTACGACAAGCCGTCGGCGCTGATGGCGCACCAGCGCAGCATGGCCGCGCTGCAACGCGTGATCGGCCCGCAGTTCGATTATTCGACCCTGTGGGACAAGCACTGCGAATACGAATTCGGCACCCGCGACGTGGCCGCGACCATGGCCACCATGGTGGCCGAGCCCTACGTCAACCACATTCCCACCATGACGGGCGGGGTCGGCTTCCGCGAGCTGTCGCGCTTCTACCAGCACCACTTCGTCAACAGCAACCCGCCCGACACGAAGCTGGTGCCGCTGTCGCGCACCGTGGGCGCGACGCAGATCGTCGACGAGCTGCTGTTCTGCTTCACCCACACCACCGAGATCGACTGGCTGCTGCCTGGCGTCGCGCCGACCGGCAAGTACGTCGAGATTCCGCTGGTGGCCATCGTCAAGTTCCGCGGCGACAAGCTCTGCCACGAACACATCTATTGGGACCAGGCCAGCGTGCTGGTGCAGATTGGCGCGCTCGACCCCAAGGGCCTGCCGGTGGCCGGCCGCGAGACCGCGCAGAAGCTGCTGGACGAGACCCTGCCTTCCAACACCCTGATGGCGCGCTGGAAAGACAGCGAGAACAAGTAGGAGACCGCCATGCCGTATAGCGATCAACAATTGGGCCAGATGGTGCGCGGCGACAGCGTGCACCGCGCCCTGTACACCGACCCGGCGATCTTCGAGCTGGAGATGCAGCGTATCTACGGCCGCGCCTGGGTCTACGTCGGCCACGAAAGCCAGGTGCCCAAGACGGGCGACTATCACACCACGCGCCTGGGCGACCAGGACGTGCTGATGGTGCGCGCCAGCGACGGCCGCGTGCACGTGCTGTACAACCGCTGCCCGCACAAGGGCGCCAAGGTGGTGGCGGACGGCGACGGCTGTGTCGGCAAGTTCTTCCGTTGCCCGTACCACGCCTGGACCTTCAAGCTCGACGGCAGCCATCTCGGCGTGCCGCTCAAGCAGGGGCTGGAGGGCACCTCCTACGATCCGACCGATCCCAGCTTCTCGATGCGGCGCCTGCCGCGCGTGGAAAGCTATCGCGGCTTTGTCTTCGCCAGCCAGGCCCGCGACGGCCAGGGCCTGGAGGAATTCCTGGGCGGCGTGCGTTCGTCGATCGACAACCTGTGCGACCGCTCGCCGGTGGGCGAGGTCGAGGTGGCCGGCGGCATCTTCCGCGTGATGCAGCGTTCCAACTGGAAGGTGTTCTACGAGAACCTGCACGACACCATGCATGCCCGCGTGACGCACGAGTCGTCCTTTGCCGCCGCGCGCGACGAGGCCAAGGAAATCGGCGAGATGCCGTTCGAGCTGCACATCATGGACGGCAACGGCGAGCCCTACGAGTTCTGGGAAAAGCTGGAGCTGCGCGCCTACGACAACGGCCACGGCTACATGGAAGGCATCTTCAACCCGGGCGCGGCCGAACGCGATCCGGTGTCGCGCGCCCATTTCGAGGCGCTGACCACGGCCTACGGCGCCGACCGCGCCCGCGAGATCCTCGGCATGAACCGCCACAACACCGTCATCTACGGCAGCGGCTCGCCCCACACCGTGTTCCAGCAGTTCCGCGTGATCCGCCCGATCGCCGTCGACCGCACCCTGATCGAGATCCAGACGTTCCGCTGCAAGGGCGCGCCGGACGGCGTGTTCAAGCGCGCCATGCTGTACGCCAACGTGATCAATTCGCCGTCGTCCAACGTCATGCCGGACGACATCGAGCTCTACAACCGCTGCCAGGAAGGCAACGCCACCCGCGGCGGCGAATGGGTCAGCATGCACCGCTACCACGGCACCGACCGCAGCGATGCCGACGGCATGGTGTCGGTCAACGGCACCAGCGAGCTGCCGATGCGCAACCAGTTCCGCGCCTGGAAGCACTACATGGAGGCCGGCCCCGTGGCGCCCGCCCACGGCCAAGGAGAAGGCGCATGCTGCTAGACCTGGAATTCGACGTATCCACCGCCAACCTGGCGCCGGCCGACGTGCCGGCCGAGGCCTATCACCGCATCGCCCAGTTCCTGTACCGCGAGGCGCGGCTGCTGGACGAGCGCCGCTACGACGACTGGCAGTCGCTGTGGACCGACGACGGCATGTACTGGATGCCGCGCGAGCCGGGCCAGGCCAGCCCCTACGACCATATCTCGCTGTTCTGGGAAGACCGCATGCTGCGCGACGTGCGCATCCGCCGGCTGGAACACCCGCGCAACTGGTCGCAGCAGCCGCCCACGCGCAGCGTGCGGCTGGTGGGCGGGGTGCAGGTCGAGGGCGTGGACGCCAGCGGCAACCTGGTGGTGCACTCGGCGTTCCAGATGACCGAATGGCGCAAGCGCCAGCCGCGCCAGCTGGCCGGCCGCTACACCCACAAGCTGGCGGCCGACGGCGACGGCTGGCGCATCCGCATGAAGCGCGTGGACCTGGTGAACTGCGACGACGCCCACGACGTGTTCGAGGTGTTCGTGTGAGCGCGCCCGACGCCGCGGTGCTGGCGCTGCACTACCAGAACGACGTGCTGCATCCCGACGGCAAGATCCGCGTCGGGCTGGATGCCGACGGCGCGGTGCGCCAGCGCGTGCTGCACGGCGCGGCGGCGCTGCTCGACGGCGCCCGCGGCCACGGCCTGCCGATCGTGCACGTGCGCATCGCCTTCCGCCCGGACTACGCCGACCTGCTGCCCAACTGCGACATCTTCCGCAACGTCGCCAGCATCGGCGCCGTGGCCGAGGGGCAGTGGGGCAGCGCCTTCTACGAGGGCCTGCAGCCGCTGGCGGGCAGCCCGCGCGAATTCGTGGTCAAGCACACCCGCATCAGCGCCTTCTACGGCACGCCGCTGGAAGAGACGCTGCGGCTGCTCGGGGCGCGCCGGCTGGTGGTGGCAGGCGTGGCGACGCATTCGGTGGTCGAGGGCACGGTGCGGCACGCCGCCGATATCGGGTTCAATGTCATGGTGGCCGAAGACGCCTGCGCGTCGGCGGACCCGGCGGTGCACGATGCGTCGCTGGCCAGCATGCGGCTGATCGCGCAGACCGGTTCGGTGGCGCAGGCCATGCACTGGGCCGCCGCGCCTCATTGATCAAGGACAGTTCATGGATTTCTCAGGCTTTCCCGGCTTGGCCGGCAAGACCGCCATCGTCACCGGCAGCACCCAGGGGCTGGGCGCCGATATCGCGCGCGGCCTGGCCGCGGCTGGCGCCAACGTGGTGCTGGTGGGGCGCAATGCCGCGGCCGGCCAGGCGTTGGCGGGCGAGATCGGCGAGCGGGCGCTGTTCCACGAAACCGACATCGGCCAGGACGACCAGATCCGCCACTGCCTGAACGCCGCGGTGGCGCGCTTCGGGCGGGTCGATATCCTGGTGAACAACGCCTGCCAGTACAACGACCGCGGCCTGGCTTCGAGCCGCGCGGAGTGGCACGCCACGCTCGACACCAACCTGGTGTCGGCCGCGATCTTCACGCAGATGGCGGCGCCGCTGTTGCCGCGCGGCGGGGTGGTGGTCAACCTGGGCAGCACCGGCGGCAAATTCGGCGCGGCCGGACGCGCGCTGTATCCGGCCTCCAAGGCCGCCTTGCTGCAGATCACCAAGAACTTCGCGGTGGAGCTGGCGCCGGCCGGCATCCGCGTGCTGGCGGTGTCGCCGGCCTGGACCTGGTCGCCGTCGGTCGAACAGCTGGCGGGCGGCTCGCGCGAGGCCGCCGACGCGGTGGGGGCGCATTTCCATCCGCTGGGCCGGGTCGGCTCGGGCGAGGAGATCGCCGCGGCGGTGTGCTTCGCCTGCTCGGACGCGGCGTCGTGGATGACCGGTGTGGATATCCCGGTGGATGGCGGCTTCTCGATCCTGGGACCGGACCGGGGCATTTCACCGCGCGCGTGGTTCAAGCAGCTGGCGCCTTGAGCGGGCGGTAGCCCCAGCCGCCGGGCAAACGTCAGCGGATGACGATCTCGCCTTCTTCCAGGCCGGCCTTGCCGCCCACCTGGTCTTCCAGGAACTCCTGCATCCGGTTGCCCACCTGGATCTTGGCGCCGCCGCAGAAGCGCCGCGCCGCGATGATGGTGGCGGTATGCAGCGGCTGCAGGTCGCGGATCAGCTGGGCCTCTTCCTCGTCCAGCTCGATCAGGTCGCGGCCCAGCTTGGTGTGGGTGTTGCGGGCGCGCTCGACCACGTCGCCGGCGGCCCGGCCGGGGTTGGCGTGCAGGAACAGCAGCAGCTGTTCGAGCTTGGCCTTTTCCTCGTTCATCTTCAGGCGCTTGCGCGTCAGCGCCGAGCGCTTGATGTCGGCATGCGGATCCAGCCCGGCCTGCACCAGCGTCGGCACGCCGGCCGGCGAGCCGATGGTGCCGGCGCGCACCGATTGCAGGGCGCGGGTCTGGCCGCCGGTGATGGCGGTCTGCTGGGTGTTGGGCGCGCCGACGTTGACGCTGCCGCCCGCCGCGATGCTGCTCTGGCGGATCTCGCGTTCCACTTCCACGTTCTGGCCAGCGCTGATGATGGCGTTGGCGATGAAGCGGGCGCGCACTTCGCCGCCACAGACGATGTGGGCGGTGCGCGCGGCGGCGTTGTTGGCCGATTCGCTGGTGCCTTCCTGCATCGCCTCGGCCATGCCGATGATGCCGCCCTTGACCGTGACGTTGCCGCCGGCCTCGACCAGCGCGGCTTCCATGGTGCCGTTGACGACCACGTCGCCGGTCACGCGCACTTCCATGGTGGCGCTGATGTCGCCGCGCACCTGCAGCGAGCCCTGGAAGTTGATGTTGCCGGTGGACAGGTCGACCGCGTCGACCTCGACCACCGGATTGACCTGCGCGCCCTGGTGGATCAGCTTGGGCGAACCGGCGATGGCGGCGCGCAGCAGGTTGGGGTCTTCCGGGTCGATCTCGACGCCGGACATCTCGGCGTTGAACGGCGTGTCCGGCAGCTCATCCGGCAGCACCGGCTGGCCCAGCACGTTGCAGCCGTCGATGCCGGGCAGCGGCGGGATGCGGCGCATCAGCGGCATGCCGGGCGTCACCAGCAGCAGGCTGCCCAGGTCGCGGTAGTCGATCTGCGCCAGTTCGTCGATTTCCTGGGCGCGCGGCTTCAGGCGGTCCAGCAGGCTTTCGAAACGGGTGGGGGTGCCGCGCGTGGGCGGCGTGCCCTGCGCGATCAGCACGGTCTGCGCGCCGCCGCGCTCGAGGGCCTCGGCCAGTTCCTTTTCCAGCACGCCGTGGACGATGCCCTGGTCGGCGATGGCCTGGCGCAGCACGGGCAGGGTCACCGGCTTGCCGCCCTTGGGCGGATGCAGGGTGACCAACGCCGACATGCAGGCGGCATCCACTTCCAGGTCGAACGAGCCGTCGATCAGCTTGCCCACCGGCACCTGGACGGGTTCGGTGGCCTGGCGGCACAGGTCGATGAAGGCGATGACCGCGTGGTTGTCCAGCGCCTCGGTCGACCAGCCCTGGGCGGTGGCCATGGCGGCGAGGATGTCCCAGCTGGGCAGGTCGGCGGCCGGCACGGCCGGCGCGGCGTCGGCGGTTTCGGTGTCCGGGGCGGCGGCCTCCTGGCCGGGGGCGCCGTCGGCCGCAGCGTCGACCGGGGAGGCATCGGTCTGCGGCGCTGGTGGCGGCGAGTAAATCGCCGTCAGGACGTTGGTAGTGGCATCCAGCACCAGCTGGAGCGTGTTGTCTGCGCCCATCTCCGCCTCCCGCCCGGCGGTTGGCGCCGGGTTCCATTCATTTAGTAATTAAACGAAATATTGCGACATATGTTAACCCAGGAACCTCGAGCTACTGCGTAGTAGTACCGGCAGGATGGAGATAAAAGATGTAGATCAGACCCTTATTACAGTGACACATTTGCCCAGGCCACGCGGGCGGCAGTGGCCCAGGGGCGCCCATGGCGTCCGGCAGGACCGGGTACTAGGGCATCGGCACGAGCGACAAAGCCGGCGCGCCGGCTCAGCATAGGCGTTCGATTCCCCGTCCCTGGACGCCGCCGGAGCGCCTTCCCCATGTTCCGACTCTTTCCCATTCCGCCCGCACGGCCACGCGCCGGGCGGACGTTCCTGGCCGGCCTGGCGGTGGCGGCGATGCTGGCCGCCGGCGCGCTGCTGCCCACCGACGCCGCGCGGGCCACCGAGGTCTACCGTTACAAAGACCCGTTCGGCGTCTGGCGCGCCATGAAGGTGCCCAACGGCTACGCCAAGTACTACAAGCGCGCCCAGGTCCGCACCGCGTTGCGCGGCTCGCGCCTCAAGGTCTGCCTGGATTGCGAGCCGCGCGCGGGTGACGGCGCCAGCCTGCTGACCCTGGGCGACCGCGTCGCGCGCTGGGGCGCGGCGCCGCCGTCCACCGCGCATGACGAACTGATCGCGCAGGCGGCCAAGGACTCAGGGGTGGACCGGGCCCTGCTGACCGCGGTCATCGCGGTGGAGTCGGGGTTCCGCAGCGACGCGCGCTCGCCCAAGGGGGCGCTCGGCCTGATGCAGCTGATGCCGGCGACGGCGGCGACCCTGCTGGTCGCGGACGACATCGAGCGGGCGCTGGTGGACCCGGCCACCAACGTCAAGGCGGGGTCGAGCCTGCTGCGCCGCCTGATCGACCAGTACCCCAACCGCCTGGACCTGGCGCTGGCCGCCTACAACGCGGGCGAGGGCGCGGTGCGCAAGTACGACGCGGTGCCGCCCTATGCCGAGACCCAGCAGTACGTGCGCAACGTCACGGCGCTGTACCAGCAATACAAAACACCCTAGGGGCAGACGCAAAAACGCCCTGGAAGCCGCTGTCGGGCCGCCAGGGCGTGTTGGCGCGGGCGACGGGGCAGTGGCCTTGCGGCCGCCCCGCGCGGCGCTCAGATCGTCGCGAAGACTTTCTCGGCGATATCCAGCGTGGCCTGGATGACGGCGTCGTCGTGGGTGGCCGAGACGAAGCCGGCTTCGAAGGCCGACGGCGCGAAATGCACGCCGTGGTCCAGCATGGCGTGGAAGAAGCGGTTGAAGCGCGCCGTGTCGCAGGCCGAGACCTCGGCGAACGTGGCCGGCACCTTGTCGCTGAAGTAAAGGCCGAACATGCCGCCGACCGAGTCGGCCGCGAACGGCAGGCCGGCGGCGCGGGCGCGTTCCTGCAGGCCCTGCGCCAGCTTGGCGGTCTGCGCCGCCAGCTTGTCGTAGAAGCCGGGGGCGGCGATCAGGCGCAGCGTGGCCAGGCCGGCGGCCACGGCCACCGGATTGCCCGACAGCGTGCCCGCCTGGTAGACGCCGCCCAGCGGCGCGATGTGCTTCATGATCTCGGCGCTGCCGCCGAAGGCGCCCACCGGCATGCCGCCGCCGATCACCTTGGCCAGCGTCGTCAGGTCGGGCTTGACGCCCGACAGGCCCTGCACGCCCTGCGGGCCAACGCGGAAACCGGTCATGACTTCGTCGAAGATCAGCAGCGCGCCGTGCTGCGTGCAGACCTCGCGCAGCCCTTCCAGGAAGCCGGCGGCCGGCTTGATCAGGTTCATGTTGCCGGCGATCGGCTCGACGATGATGCAGGCGATGTCGGCGCCGTGCTGGGCGAAGGCCTCGCGCACCGCGTCCAGGTTGTTGTATTCCAGGGTCAGCGTGTGCGAGACGAACTCGGGCGGCACGCCGGCCGAACTGGGGTTGCCGAAGGTCAGCAGGCCCGAGCCGGCCTTGACCAGCAGGCTGTCGGAGTGGCCGTGGTAGCAGCCCTCGAACTTGACGATCTTGTTGCGGCCGGTGGCGCCGCGCGCCAGGCGGATGGCCGTCATGGTGGCCTCGGTGCCGGAGCTGACCAGGCGCACCTGTTCCAGCGACGGCAGGCGCGCGATCAGCGTTTCGGCCAGTTCGATCTCGGCCTCGGTGGGGGCGCCGAACGACAGGCCGTTGACGGCCGCTTCCTGCACCGCGCGCACCACTTCGGGATGCGAGTGGCCCAGGATGGCCGGGCCCCAGGAGCCGACGTAGTCGATGTACTGCTTGTCTTCGGCGTCCCAGACGTACGGGCCCTGCGCGCGCTTGATGAAGCGCGGCGTGCCGCCCACGGAGCGGAAGGCGCGCACGGGCGAGTTGACGCCGCCGGGGATGCTGCGGCTGGCACGTTCGAAGAGCTGGGCGTTACGGGACATGGCGGTCAGGGCTTCAGGTTGCGGTTGATGGAGTAGGGCGCGGCGCAGGCCGCGGCGGCGGCGCGGATCGCGGGCGCCTCGAACAGGCCGGTGATGACGGCGACCGAATCGGCGCCGGCGGCGGCCACCAGCGCCACGTTCTCGGGCGTGATGCCGCCGATGGCGACCACGGCGGGGCGCGGCGCATCGCGTTCCTCGACCAGCGCGCGGGCCTCGGTCAGCACCGACAGCGGCGCGCGCACGGTGTCGGGCTTGACGCGCGAGGGGAACATGGCGCCGAAGGCGATGTAGTCGGCGCCGGCGTCCAGCAGCTCGCGGGCGCGGGCCAGGTCGTCGTAGCTGGAACCGCCCAGGATCAGGTCGGGGCCGGCCTCGGCGCGGATGCGGGCCAGGCTGTCGTCGTCGCGGCCGACGTGGGCGCCGTCGGCGCCGACCTCGAGCGCCAGGCGCCAGTCGTCATTGATGAGGAACACCACGCCCAGTTCGCGGCACAGCGGCGCCAGGGCGCGCGCCTGCTCGGCGCGCACGGCGTCGGGCACGTCCTTGCGGCGCAGCTGCAGCGCGCGCATGCCGCCCTCGGCGGCCTGGCGCACCGCGCGCACCAGGCGCTCGGTATCGTCCCATTCGGGGGTCACGCCGTACAGGCCGGCGGGGAATCGCAAGGCTTTCATTGCGGCTGGATCCGGTTGGGGATGCGCCGGCCCATGCCCGGCAGGAAACTGGCGGCGACCGCCGCGTCGGCGTGGGCCAGGCCCTGGCGCACGGCCTCGGGCATCTCCAGTCCGCGCGCCAGCAGGGCGGTGATGGCGGTGGCGGCCAGGCCGCCGGCGTCGCCGTTGCGGTCCGGGGGCGCCTGCCAGGGCAGGGTGGTGGTCTGGCCGTTGGGGCCCAGCAGCACGTTGGCGTGGTGGCCGGGCCGCTGCGGGCTGCCCAGCACCAGCACCCATTCAGCGCCGGCGGCCACCAGGGCGTGCATCGGCGACGGTGCGTCCCCGATATCGATGTCGCCGTCGGCGTGCCATTGCGCCAGCCGCAGGTGCTCGACGATCAGCAGATCGGTCTGTGGCAGCACCAGTTCGAGGATGGCCGCCAGCAGGTCGTCGGCGTCGTCCTCGTCGGCGGCGTCGGCCGGCACCTGGGCGCGCTGGCCCAGGTGCAGCACCAGCGGCACCTGGCTGTAATCCGCCGCAACCTGCGCGGCGACGCTTGCCGTTTCGGCGGTGTATAGTCCGCCCACCTTGATCGCCTGTACGGACATGTCCTCGAGCAGGCAGCGCGCCTGGTCGTCCAGCAGGTCGGGTGAAACGGGATGGATTTCTTCGATGCCGGCGGTATCCTGCACGGTCAGCGCCGTGACGGCCGCCAAGCCATGACAGCCCAGGCGGGCGCAGGTCACGGCGTCCGCGGGCAAACCGTCGGCGCCCGAGGGATCGAGCGGACCGAAGACCAAAACGAGAGGGGGAGTAACGGGGGCCACGTGGACAGCGCTAGAGTAAGGGTGCCCGGACTCATTTGCGGAGAATCAGGGGAACCCCTATTGGGTTTCGGTAAGATTGTCCCCATTCTAATGGATGCCTCCCGCCTTTGCCCCGTTGCGGGGACGACGGCAGGGAATTGATGTAAGAGAGAACTATGCGTACTTGGATGTGTCTGATTTGTGGCTGGGTCTACGACGAAGAGGCTGGCCTGCCCGACGAAGGCATCGCGCCCGGCACCCGCTGGGAAGATGTGCCGCCGAACTGGGTCTGTCCTGAATGCGGCGCCCGCAAAGAGGACTTCGAACTGATGGAAATCTGACGCGCAGCGCCGACGTCTTCCGCCAAGGCGGTTCGATCTGACTACCCAAGAGGGGGTTGCCATGACGGAAAAACACCACGAAGAGGCCAATACGCAGCAGGCCGCCAACTTCGCCAACCAGTTCCTGATCGCCATGCCGGGCATGGTCGAGGGCAGCCTGGCCGGCTCGGTCATCTATGTCTGCGAACACAGCGAGCGCGGCGCGTTGGGCCTGGTCATCAACCGGCCCACCGACCTGACCCTGGGCACGCTGTTCGAGCGCATCGACCTGACGCTCGAGATCGGCCCCGTCAAGGACACGCTGGTGTTCTTCGGCGGTCCGGTGCAGACCGACCGCGGTTTCGTGCTGCACGCGCCCGCGGGCGACTACAGCTCCAGCATCAAGCTCGGCGCCATGGCCCTGACCACCTCGCGCGACGTGCTGCAAGCGGTGGCGGACGGCAACGGGCCCGCCCGCATGCTGGTCACGCTGGGCTACGCCGGCTGGGGCGCCGGCCAGCTCGAAAGCGAAATGGGCCAGAACGCCTGGCTGTCGGTCGGCGCCGACGACCACATCATCTTCGACGTGCCGCCCGAGGATCGCTACCCCGCGGCGCTCAAGCTGCTGGGCATCGATCCTGTGATGCTGGCCGGCGACGCGGGCCATGCCTGAAGAGACCCTGCTGGCATTCGATTTCGGCGAGAAGAAAATCGGCGTGGCCATCGGCAATACGCTGACCGGCCATGCGCGGCCGCTGGAGATCATCTTCAGCGAGGTGCGCGATGCGCGCTTCGCGCGCATCGAGGCGCTGCTGCGGGAATGGCAGCCGCATCGCGTGGTGGTCGGCCTGGCGCTCGACGCCGACGGCGGCGAGCAGCCCGCCACGGCGCGCTGCCGCCGCTTCGCCAACCAGCTGCACGGCCGCTTCGGCATCGCGGTGGAGCTGGTCGACGAGCGCGGTTCCAGCATGGAGGCCCAGCGCCTGCTGGGCACGCACGCGGCCGACGACGCGATGGCGGCCGCCGTTATCCTGCAACGCTACCTGGACAAGCCGCCGGCGCCCTGACGCCGACGCCGGCCCGGCCATGCTCAATCCGCAACTCGACCGCCGGGGCGAACTGCTGCATCTGCTGACGACGGAAGGGCTGCCGCGACGCCATGTCGAACGGCTGTTGGACACGGCGACCAAGTTCGCCGCCGACGGCACGCCTGCCCTCGCCGACGCCGACCTGCCCATGTTCCTGAGCCTGCCCGCCGGCGATGCCGGCCTGCGCCAGGACTTCGAGGCCGCCGCCGCGCGCCTGGGCCTGCGGCCCGTGGCGCTGCAGGCCAATGGCCCGGGCGCCGACGCCGGGGTGGACCGCGGCCACGGCGTGGGCGCCGGCGATCTTGCCGCCGCCCACGCCGCGCTGTCTCCCGCCGCGGTCGCCGCCGGCCTGCCGGCCGGCATCCTGGTGCTGCGGCATCCGGCCAGCGGCGCCGCCGTCAGCGCGGCCGGCGCCCGCGCGCCGGGCCTGCGCATCCTCAACGCCGGCGACGGCGCGCACGCCGATCCGCTGCCGGCGCTGGCCCGCGTGCAGGCGATGCTGCAGGCCAGGCACGACCTGACCAACCTGGCCGTGGCGCTGGTGGGCGATATCCGCCACAGCGCCGTGGCCCGCAGCCTGATTCACGCCATGACCACCCTGGGCGTGCCCGAAGTGCGCGCCGCCGCGCCGCGCACCCTGTTGCCCGACGGCCTGCCGCAGCTGGGCGTGCGGGCCTGCGCCACGCTGCACGAATGCCTGGCCGAGGCCGACGTCGTGATCGTGCTGCCCCTGCGCGCCGAGCGCATGAGCGGCGCGCTGCTGCCGTCGGCGCGCGAATACGCCGCCAGCCATGGCCTGACGCCGGCCCGCCTGGCGCTGGCCCGGCCCGATGCCCTGCTGCTGCCCGCCGCCGCGCTGACGCCGGGCATCGAGGTCGATGGCGACGTCGCCGCCGGCCTGGGCGACATCGAGGCCGGCCTGGCCCGGTCCGAACGTCATTTGCGCCTGGCCGCCCTGAGCGTGCTGACGGGAGTCGCCGCATGAGGCTGCACATCGCCAATGGCCGCCTGATCGACCCGGCCCACGATCTCGACGGCCAGCAGGACCTGTTCATCGCCGACGGCCGCGTGGCGGCGGTCGGCCAGGCGCCCGACGGCTTCCAGGCCGACCGCCGCATCGACGCCGCCGGCCTGGCCGTCCTGCCGGGCTTGGTGGACCTGTCGGCGCGCGTGCTGCGCCAGGACGCCGGCGCGGCGGCCGAGGCCCGCCTGTCCGCCGCCGAGTTGCGCGCCGCGCTAGCGGGCGGCGTGACCACGCTGGCCCTGCCGCCGGACGCCGCCACGCCGCTGGACGAACCGGCCAAGATCGAGGCGCTGCTGCGCGAGGCGCCGGCCGGGCACGGCCGGGTGCTGCCGCTTGGCGCGCTGACGGTCGGCCTGCGCGGCGAGACGCTGGCCGAAATGGGCCTGCTGGCGCAGGCCGGCTGCGTGGCGTTCTCGCAGGGCGAGTCCGGCATCGTCGACACCCGGGTGCTGTGGGGCGCCATGGGCCATGCCGCCGGGCAGGGCCTGGCGCTGTGGCTGCGGCCGCAGGATCCCTGGCTGGCGCAGGGCGCGGTGGTCTCCGCCGGCGCCTATGCCGACCGCCTGGGCCTGGAAGGCCTGCCGCCGCAAGCCGAGGCGCTGGCCCTGCAGACGATTTTCGAGTTGCAGCGCGCCACCGGCGCCCGCGTGCACCTGTCGCGCCTGTCCACCGCTCGCGGCCTGGAACTGCTGCGCGCCGCGCGCCGCGAAGGGCTGCCGGTCAGCGCCGACGTCTCGGCCAACAGCCTGCACCTGACGGACGTGGACATCGGTTATTTCAATACGGATTTCCACCTGCGCCCACCGCTGCACGGCCAGCGCGATCGCGACGCGATCCAGGCGGCGCTGCGCGAGGGGCTGGTGGACGCCCTGTGTTCGGACCATGCGGTGGTGGACGATGCCGGCAAGTCCGTCCCGTTCCCGCACTCGCAGCCCGGCGCCACGGGCCTGGAATTGCTGCTGTCGCTGGCGCTGAAATGGGCCCGCGACGCCCGTCTGCCGCTGCCGCAGGCGCTGGCCCGGGTGACGTCGGGGCCGGCGGCGGTGCTGCGCGGCCTGTCGCCGGCATTGGCGGGCCTGGGGCAACTGGGCGCGGGGGCGCCGGCCGACCTGTGCCTGGTGGACCTGGAGGCCGAATGGCTGGTGACGCCCGGCGCGCTGCAAAGCCACAGCCGCCATACGCCGTTCGCGGGTATGATGCTGCCCGGTCGTGTCCGCGCCACCCTGGTGAGTGGCCGCCCGGCCTGGGAGACCCCTGTTTGAAGCTGCTGCGCTTTGTCCTTCGCCTGATGCTGGTGGTGCCGTTGATTGTCTTCGGCCTGCTGTGCGTGGGCCTGGTGTATCCGCTGCTGCGCCCGAAGTCGCGGGCCTGGCTGAACCGTACCTGGTCGCGCTGCCTGATGGCTGCCTGTGGCCTGCGGGTCGTCTTCAAGGGCGAGCCGCGCATGACGGGTCCGGTGCTGCTGGTGGCGAACCACGTGTCGTGGATCGATATCTTCGTGCTGAATTCGGCGCGCGCGACGTCGTTCGTGGCCAAGAGCGAGATCCGCAGCTGGCCGGTGATCGGCTGGCTGGTGGCGGGCGCGGGCACGCTGTTCATCGAACGCGGGCAGCGCCACGCGGTGCACGCGATGGGCGAGTCGATGCAGGCGCGCTTCAAGCAGGGCGACGCGGTGGGCCTGTTCCCGGAAGGCACGACGAGCGAAGGTTTCACCCTGCGCCCGTTCCACGCAAGCCTGTTCGAGCCGGCCCGCTCGGCCGCGGTCGAAATCCAGCCGGTGGCCCTGCGCTTCCTGCAACACGGCGAACGCAGCGGTTTCGCGGCGTTCGTTGGCGAGGAAACGCTGGTGGCGAATCTCTGGCGTGTGATGGGGACGACGGGGCTGTCGGTGGAAGTGCTGTTCTTGCCGGTATTGGCGACGACGCATGCGGATGGGACGTTGCCGACGCGGTTGGAACTGTCGCATCAGGCTCGGGATGCGATTCAGGCGGTGCTTTGAGGGTGCTGCTTTGTGGGCTTGAACGTTCGGTTCTAGGTCTTTCTTTTTGGCGTCGTAGATTTTCGTAGGTCGCCCCTCGGTCGGGCGGACCCGATGGCGGGCGCCCACGATTGCAGTCCGGAGCGTTCGCTCCGGACTGCCCCTGCCTCATCCTCGTTGCCGCCTGGCGGCGGCTGCCTTCGGATTCCGTCGGGCGCATCGAGGTTGCCCGCCATCGGGTCCGCCCGACCGAGGGGCTACGTGATGGTGCCGCACGTCGTGGGGGAGGGGCGGTGGTGGTCGGCGCGGCGGAAAGCGTATTGCGCGTGGCGAGCCGCTCGCGCCGACCACAAACAGTCGAGGTGCCGACAGGCTTTCAATCGCAAGCGGTTCCGTCGTTGCCACACGCGAGAGCGTCATCGGGCAGACGCAAGACACCGCGTAAGCCCCAAACGGCCGCCCGCGCGGCCTTTTGGGGCGGGCCCCGCAAATCTCTCCCCCAGCCCTGACGTTGCACCAACACGCCAAGCACACAGCTCGCCCCAAAGCCCGTAGCTAAGTCTCATCGCGAGCGCGTGGTGGGGGCGGTGGGGGATGGCGGGGCGTGTAGATGCGCCCGACGGAATCTGAAGGAACAGCCGAAGGCTGTGACGAAGATGAGGAAGGGGCAGTCCGGAGCGAACGCTCCGGACCGCAATCGTAGCCCCGCCATCCCCCACCGACCCCACCACGCGCGCCTTAAGAACCAACTTCACCCCCCGTTTCTAATGCCGCCCATTAGAAGAAAAATCACAACAACTCCGCGCCAACTCCGCAACACTCTCACAAAAAGCATCATCAGCCCCCTTCCGGTACATCGCGCAATACACCGACTGCGGCGCCGCCGTGCTGGTCCGCGCGATCACCAGCTGCCTCGCGCTCACCATCTCCGCGAAATAATCCCGCGGCAGGCAACTCACCCCGAAGCCGGCCGCCGTCAGGCCCGCCATCGCGATCAGGCTGTTGATGGTGAACATGTTGCTGGCCGGCGTATGCGGCTTGAGCCAGCCGTCGTAGATCATGTTCAGGCCCGACTCCCGGCTCTGGCGCAATAGCGGCAGGGTGGCGATGTCCGCCGGCGTGTAGACGCGGCTCGGGTCGATCATGTCGGGGCTGCCCATCCAGGCGAACTCCAGGCGCTGCAGCGCCACCACCTCCAGGCCCGGCTCGGCGAACTCGCCATGCAGGAACGCCATGTCCAGCTGGCCCGCCTGCAGGCGCTTCTGCAGGTCCGCGCCCAGGTCGATGTGCGGCTCCAGCGTGATGCGCGGATAGTGCGCGCGCAGCAGGCGGATCAGGGCCGGCAGCCAGGTCATCGCGGTGATCTCGGTGATGCCGAAACGGAACGTGCCGGTCAGGGTGTGCTGGCCCTTCAGGCGCACCAGCAGGCGGTCGCGGTGGCCCAGCATTTCCTCGGCCAGGGCATAGACCTCGTGGCCGCGCGCGGTCAGTTCGGCGCGGTGGCCGGAGCGGTCGAACAGGGCCACGTCGAAGTCCGCTTCCAGTTCCTGGATGCGTTTGGTGATGGCCGACTGGGTGGTGTGCAGCTTTTGCGCCGAGGCCGAGAACGTGCCCAGGCGCACGGTCCAGTAAAGCGCCTCGATCTGCTTGAAAGTCAGCATCGGGCGCTCCCGAGGAAAGTCTGATTCATTCCAAAATTTCCGCTAAGTGATAACCCTTATATTCCTAAAAGGGATGGATTTCGTGGAAATTTAATCCCTTTTTCGGATCGCCGAAAGCGCCGACCATGCGGTCTGACTCATTCGTTTCAGGACTACGCAGACCGCCATGGCCACCCTCATCACCGGCACGCGCATATTGCCGGCCGCACCCGTTGCCCCCGATTCCATCCTGCAGGCGCTGGCCGGCATCGTCACCCCGCATCTCAGCGACAACCTGGCGCGCCGCGAAGGCATCGCCGGGCTGCATCGCTACAACCGCGCCGGCAAGCTGGTCGGCACCGCGCTCACCGTCAAGACCCGTCCCGGCGACAATCTGATGATCTACAAGGCCATGATGCAGGTGCAGCCTGGCCACGTGCTGGTGGTGGACGCCGGCGGCGACCTGTCCAACGCGGTGCTGGGCGAGATCATGAAGCGCTACCTGCAGGCGCACGGCTGCGTCGGCGTGGTGGTGGACGGCGCCATCCGCGACGTCGGCGCGTTCGAGGCCGACGCGTTTCCCTGCTATGCGCGCGGCCATATCCATCGCGGCCCGTACAAGGACGGTCCGGGCGAGGTCAACGTGCCGGTGTCCATCGGCGGCCAGGTGATCCATCCGGGCGACATCGTGGTGGGCGACGAGGACGGCCTGGTGAGCTTCGCGGCCGACGAGGCGCCGGCGCTGATCGCCGCGGCGCACGCGCATGCCGACAAGGAAGCGCGCATCATGGCCGAGATCGACGGCGGCGATCGCACGCAGAGCTGGATGCAGGCGGCATTCGCCGCCAAGGGATTGGCATGAGCGGCGCCGACACCTTGTTGCTGGCGGCGCGCGCCCGCGCCATCAAGCCCTCGCCCAGCATGGCGGCCAAGACTCGCGTCGACCAGCTGCGCGCGCAGGGGCGCGACATCATCGACTTCACCGTGGGCGAGCCCGATCTGCCGACGCCGACGCACATCGTGCAGGCCGGCATCGACGCGCTCAACAGCGGCGACATCCGCTACACCGCGTCGGCCGGCGCGCGGCCGCTGCTGGAAGCGGTGCGCGCCAAGTTCCAGCGCGAGAACGGGCTGGACTACGGGCTCGACGAACTGATCGTCGGCGTGGGCGCCAAGCAACTGCTCCACACAGCGCTGGCCGCCACCGTGCAGGCCGGCGACGAGGTCATCATTCCCGCGCCGTACTGGGTGTCGTATCCGGACATGGTGCTGGTCAACGATGGCACGCCGGTGGTGGTGGCATGCCCGGAGGCCGACGGCTTCAAGCTCACGCCCGAGGCGCTGGAACGCGCCATCACGCCGCGCACCCGGTGGCTGGTGCTGAACACGCCGTCCAATCCCACCGGCGCCATGTACAGCGCGCAGGAATTGGGCGCGTTGGCGCAGGTGCTGGCGCGGCATCCCCAGGTCTGGCTGATGACCGACGAAATCTACGAGCACCTGGCCTATGGCGACGAGCGCCACGCCTCGCCGGCGGCCGTCGCGCCGGAACTGGCCGGCCGCACGCTGACGATCAACGGCGTCTCCAAGGCCTACGCGATGACCGGCTGGCGCCTGGGCTACGCCGGCGGCCCCAGGGCGCTGATCAAGGCCATGGCCACGCTGATCTCGCAAAGCACCAGCTGCGTCAGCGCCATCAGCCAGGCCGCCGCGCGGGTCGCGTTGAGCGCCGACCAGGCCTGCGTCGGCGAGGCGGCCGCCGTGTTCCACGCGCGCCGCGACCGCATCGTGGCGCTGCTGGACGCGGTGCCGGGCATCCGCTGCCCGCGGCCGCAGGGCGCGTTCTATGTCTATCCCAACGTCGCAGGCCTGCTGGGACGGCGCACGCCGGCGGGCAGTCTGCTGCAGACCGACCTGGACGTGGTCATGTTCCTGCTGGACGAGGCCGGCGTGGCGGTGCTGGACGGCGCGGCTTATGGCCTGTCGCCCTACCTGCGCCTGAGCTTCGCGACTTCGATGGACAACATCGAGGAAGGCGGCCGCCGCATCGCCGAGGCCTGCGGCCGGCTGGCTTGAATCCGGCGGCCCCGCGCAGGGGCCGCCATCGTTGGCAGTACCCATACCTATATTTCAAGGGAATCGACATGAAGCACTGGATCATCACTTGCGCGGCCGCCATCGGCCTGGCCGCCACCTTGGCGCCGGCGGCCCACGCGGACACGTTGCAGGACATCAAGGCGCGCGGCAAGTTCATCTGCGGCACCATGGGCACGGCCGAGCCGTTCAGCTTCCAGGACCCGAAGACCCGCGCCATCGTCGGCTACGAGGTCGACATGTGCCAGGCGGTGGCCGACAGCCTGGGCGTGCCGCTGGAGCTCAAGCTCATCGCGGTCGAGGCCCGCATCCCCGAACTGATCGCCGGCCGCGTCGACGTGGTCGCCGCCAACCTGGGCTGGAGCCCCGAGCGGGCGCAGCAGATCGACTATTCGCACCAGCATTTCGTGAGCCTGCAGAAGGTGCTGGCGCGTGAATCGGACAAGGACCTGAAGGCGCCCGCCGACCTGGCCGGCAAGCGCGTCAGCGCCGTGCGAGGCTCGTCGTCCGAGCAGGGCGCGCGCAAGTTCATCCCCAACGTCGAGCCGGTCACGTTCAAGGACCCCAGCGGCGCCTTCCTCGCGTTGCAGCAGGGCAAGGTCAGCGGCTTCGTCGGTTCCGAACTGATGCTGGTCAAGCTCAAGCAACAGGCCGCGACCAGCGCGGTGCCGGCCAAGATCCTCGAACCCGCGCTGTTCGTGGAGCCGTGGGGCATGGGCGTGCGCCGCGGCGATACCGCGATGCTGAACCAGGTGAACACGGTGCTGGACGGACTGGAAGCCTCGGGCAAGGCCGCGCAGATCTTCGACAAGTGGTTCGGCGTCGGCACCCAGTTCAACATGAAGCGCGACTTCCGCATCGAAGCGATCAAGGGTTGAGGCGCGTCGCGCTGGAGCCTTAGCCGATGCATTACGTCTTCGACTTCTCCGTCATCTTCCAGGGGGAATACCCGGCCTGGCTGCTCAGGGGGCTCGTCACCACCCTGGCGCTGGCCGGGCTGGCCTGGATCCTGGCGTTCCTGGTGGGCAGCCTGCTGGCGGTCATCCGCCTGACGGGCTCGCCCGTGGCCAACGCGCTGATCGCGCTGTACGTGGCCTTCCATCGCAACGTGCCCATGCTGGTGCACATCCTGTTCTGGTACTTCGGCGTGCCGGCCCTGCTGCCGCAGGCGGCGACCGACTGGCTCAATGCCCACGGCAGCGAGTTCATCCTGTCGTGCATCGCCATCGGCCTGGTGATGTCGGCCTACATCTGCGAAGACCTGCGCAGCGCCGTGCGCGCCATCCCGGCCGGGCAGGTCGAGGCGGCGCGCGCGCTGGGCCTGGGCTTTCTGCGCACCATGCGCTGCGTGGTGCTGCCGCAGGCCTTCTGCATCGCCATCCCGCCGCTGCTGAACCAGACCCTGCTGCTGGTCAAGAACACCAGCCTGGCCATGGCCATCGGCGTGACCGAACTGACCGCCGCCGGCCGCGAGATCGAGAACTACACGTTCCGCACCTTCGAGGCCTATGCGGTGGTGACGGCGATCTACCTGCTGCTGTCGTTCCTGATCATGGGCGGCGGCGCATTGCTGCAACGGCGCTATCGCCCGCTGGGAGGCCATTGAATGTGGGACATCCTCAAAGACAACTGGCTGCTGCTGCTCATCGGCCAGTACCCGCACGGCCCGGTCGGCGGCCTGGTCGCCACGCTGGGGCTGGCCGCCATCAGCCTGGCGCTGGCGCTGCCCTGCGGCGTGCTGCTGGCGCTGGGCCGCATCAGCCCGTACCGCGCGCTGCGCTGGCCGGCCTCGGCCATGGTGTACCTGGTGCGCGGCCTGCCGCTGCTGATGTTCATCTTCTGGGCCTACTTCTTCGTGCCGCTCATCATCGGCCGGCCGGTGGCCGGCACCACGACGATGGTGGTGGCGCTGGTGTGCTACGAAAGCGCCTATCTGGCCGAGATCATCCGTGCCGGCATCCAGGCGCTGCCCCCCGGCCAGCAGGAAGCCGGCCGCGCGCTCGGCCTGTCGTACATGCAGACCATGCGCCGGGTGATCCTGCCGCAGGCGCTCTACAACATGCTGCCCAGCATGCTGAGCCAGTTCGTCTCCACCGTGAAGGAAACCTCGCTGGCCTACGTGATCAGCGTGCAGGAACTGACGTACGCCGCCAACCAGATCAACAGCGTGCTGCTGACCAAGCCGTTCGACGTGTTCGCGCTGCTGGCGCTGACCTATTTCATCCTGAATTTCGGCCTGAGCGCGCTGGTGCACCTGGCCGAGAAACGCATCGGCAGCCGCCGCGCCGGCCGCGCGCCTGCCCCCAAGGTGGTTCCGACATGATCCGATTTTCCGAAGTGCAGAAGTGGTACGGCGACTATCAGGCGCTGACCGACGTGACCGCGCAGGTGCGGCGCGGCGAGGTGGTGGTGGTGTGCGGCCCGTCCGGGTCGGGCAAGTCGACCCTGATCCGCACGGTGAACCGGCTGGAGCCGATCCAGAAGGGCGTGATCGAGGTCGACGGCCAGGACGTCTACGGCGGCAAGGTGCACCTGGACACGCTGCGCAGCCACATCGGCTTCGTGTTCCAGCAGTTCAACCTGTTCCCGCACCTGTCGGTGCTGGAGAACCTGATGCTGGCCCCGCTGCAACTGAAGCGCGCCCGCCGCCCCGAGGCGCGCGACCGCGCGATGCAGTTGCTGGAACGCGTGGGCCTGTCCCATAAGGCCGAGGCCTATCCCGCGCAGCTGTCCGGCGGCCAGCAGCAACGCGTGGCGATCGCGCGGGCGCTGGCGATGAATCCGCCGGTGATGCTGTTCGACGAACCGACCAGCGCGCTGGACCCCGAGATGGTGGGCGAGGTGCTGCAGGTGATGAAGGGCCTGGCCAAGGACGGCATGACCATGGTGTGCGTGACGCACGAGATGGGGTTTGCGCGGGAGGTGGCCGATACGGTGTGGTTTATGGATGCGGGGAGGATTTTGGAGGTGGCGGGGCCGGAGGCGTTTTTCGGGCGGCCGGGGACGGAGAGGGCGCGGAAGTTTTTGGCTGACATTCGGGGGTGAGGGGCTTGTTTTGCTGTTGCGGGGGGGGCTTAAGGCGCGCGTGGTGGGGTCGGTGGGGGATGGCGGGGCTACGATTGCGGTCCGAGCATTTTTGCTATTGAAGGCATGCCAGCGCCGCGATGCATTCGCCATTGAAGACATGCCCGCTCCGCGACGCATTGCTACCGAGACATACCAGCGCCAAGTACCGTTGCCGTTGAACGCATGCCCGCACCAAGACTGTTTGTGGTCGGCGCGCGAAGTCCGCCACGCGCAACACGGCGCACATCGCGCCGACCACCACCGCCCCTCCCCCTGATGCGCGGAATCAATAGAAAACCGCTCGCCACCCGCGCACAGCGCACCCGCCCCACTTTCAAATGCACAGACGCCCAGCGTGGCCGCCCGCGCGGCCGCGATGGGCAGCCCTGCAGGTTTCATGCCCTGAACACAGGTCTAGCAGCGCGACAAGCCTCGAAATCCGTAGCCCCTCGGGCGGGCGGACCCGATGGCGGGCAACCTCGATGCGCCCGAGGGAATCCGAAGTAGTCGCCGAAGGCGAGGACGAGGATGACGAAGGGGAAGTCCGGAGCGAACGCTCCGGACCGCAATCGTGGGCGCCCGCCATCGGGTCCGCCCGACCGAGGGGCGACCTACGAAGACTCAACAACGCCAAGAAAAAAAGGCCAGAACCAGACGTTCAAGCCAGAAGCAGCAACGACCATCACCTCGATCGCAAGAAGAATCCGTCACTCAGACAACGGATCCTGAAACTGCGAACACTTCACCTGCACCAGCTTCCGATCCTGCAACCGCAACGCCGTCAACGCCCCACCCCATACGCATCCCGTATCCAGGCAGATCACGTCCGGACGCATCATCAGGCCCAGCGTCGACCAGTGGCCGAAGACCGTCGTCACGTCGCGCGTGGCGCGGTTCGGCACATCGAACCATGGCACCAGCCCCGCCGGCCACGCACCAGGCGTCACCTTCGTCGCGAACTCCATGTGGCCGTTCGGCGTGCACAGGCGGATGCGCGTCAGCGCATTGATGATCACCCGCATCCGCTTGCCGCCCTTGTGGTCTTCCTTCCACGTCGACGGCTCGTTGCCGTACATCTTCTGCAGCGCCTTTTGCCAGTTCGGGCCGCGCAGCGCGTCCTGTACCTCGGCCGCCAGCGACAGCGTCTTGGCCACATCCCATTTTGCCAGCGTGCCCGCATGCACCATCAGGTGATTTTGCTCGAAATGCGCCAGCGGGCGCGAGCGCAGCCAGTCGATCAGGTCGGCCGAATCCGGCGCGCGCAGAATGTCGTCCAGCGTGTCCGACTTGGACGGCTTGCGCACGCCCGCGGCGGCGGCCAGCAGGTGCAGGTCGTGGTTGCCCAGCACCACCGTGGCGCGGTCGCCCAGGTCGATGATGCGGCGCAGCGTCGCAAGCGACTGCGGGCCGCGGTTGACCAGATCCCCCGCGAACCAGAAGCGCGACTTCGGATCGCCGACCAGTTCGGGATGGGACAGCAAGCGATCCAGCGGCGAGCAGCAACCTTGCACGTCGCCGATCATCCAGATACTGCCGTTCATGCGGGACTCTTGCTCCAGGGCCAACGTTGTTGGACGATACGGGTGATGGTGTGGCGGTATTCCATATAGCTCATGGCGCCCAGCGCCAGGGCCATGGCGCCGATATTCGGCCCCAGGGCCGTGAGCCAGGGCGGCCACTTGCCCAGCATGCCTACGTTCAGCGCCAGCTGGTTGAGCATGAAGAAACCCACGCCCAGCAGGATGCCGATGAACACCTTGGCGCCCACGCCGCCGCGGCGCGTCTGCATCAGGCCGATGGGGGCGGCGATGGTGATCATCACCAGCAGCGTGAACGGATACGCCAGTTTGCGCCACAAGGCGACGACCTGTCGACCATATTGCAGCTGGTTGTTGCGCAAATAATCCACATAGTCCAGCAGCGTCGCGATCGACATCCTCTCGGGCGTCAGGATCCGCGCCAGCAGGCGCTCGGCGCTCAGGGTGGTGTCGACGGTGCGTTCCGGCACCTTCACCACCACCGCGGGGGGATTCTTCGGCGGCCGGGCGTCGGCCAGCGTTTCCGAGGCGTTGTCGTCCAGGCGGGTCTCGGAGACGTCTTTCAGCACCAGGTCGCCGTGGGCGAAGAGGCCGCTGGGGGCCGTGGACAGCACCGACAGCGTCAGGTCCTTCTTGAATTCGTACAGGGTGATGCCGGTGACCTGGCCGTCGCCCTTGAGCTCGCCGATGTTGATGATGCGGGTGCCGCCGTTGGCCATGGGTTCCTTGAACCAGTAGCCGCTGTTCAGCCGGTCGCCGCCGGCCTTGCCGCGGAACACCAGGTTGGCCTCGCCCGATTTCATCTCGGCCCAGGGGGTGACGTACTCGGACAGCAGGGCGGCGCCGATCATCAGCGGAATCGTGACGATCCAGAGCATGCGCAGCAGCCGCATGCCGCTGACGCCGGAGACCCGCAGGATCACCAGCTCATTGCGCTGCGCCAGCCCGGCCAGCGCCAGGATGGCGCCGATCAGCAGGCCGATGGGCAGGAGATCGTACAGGCGGGTGGGGATGGCCAGCGCCTGCATGTACAGCAGGGCCATCATCGAGAACTTGTCGCCGACGTTGTCCAGGTCGTCCACCAGCGCGAAGAACGTGAATAGGCCCAGCAGGGCCATGAGGACCACTGCGCAGGAGCGATAGATCTCGCGGGCCAGGTAACGACGTGCGGTGCGCATGAATGAGGCGGAAAAGACGAATTGGCGTAAACATGAAAGCTTAACAAATCCCGCCGCCCAAGGTGGGCGGGAACCTGTCGAAGCGGCCGGTTTTCGTATCAGGGAATATCGACCATCTGCATCCGCCGGGTCAGGGTGTAGACGCGGGAGTTCAGGTAGTTCGAGTTGCGGTGGCTGTCATAGAAGCGCGGATTGGGCAGCATGGCCGCCAGCCGGGCCGACTGGGCGGCCCCCAGGCTGGCCGCCGGCACGTTGAAATAGTGCTTGGCCGCCGCCTGGGCGCCGAACACGCCGACGCCCCATTCCGCCACATTCAGGTACAGCTCCAGGATGCGCTCCTTGCTCATGACGTGTTCGATCATGTAGGTCAGCACCAGTTCCTGGCCCTTGCGCAGGTAGCTGCGGGAACTGGACAGGAACAGGTTCTTGGCCAATTGTTGCGTGATGGTCGAGCCGCCGCGCATCTTGCTGCGCCCGGCCGCCTCCTGCTTCTGGTTGTATTCCCAGGCCTTGCGGATGGCGTCCCACTCGACGCCGTCATGCTCGGTGAAGTTGGAATCCTCGGACGCCACCACCGCCAGCTTCAGGCTGCGGTTGATCTTGTCATAGGGCACCCACTCGTATTTCAGGCGGAAATCGGGGTTGCCGTCCTGCAGGCGGGACAGTTCCTCGCGCATCACGGCGCTGCTGCCCGGGTTCTGGTAGTTGTACCAGACCACCAGCCCGAACAGCCAGAACTGGTACAGCAGCACGGCGCACACCAGCGCCATCAGCGTGCCGGTGATGATCCGGAACCAGGAGCGGCGCTTGCCGCTCTTGCCGCGGGCGGCCATCGCCTCAGTTTCCGGCCATGAGCGCCTCGCGCAGCGCGGCCAGCACCGGGGCGGGGTCGGGCCGCACGCCGTGCCAGATGAAGAAACTCTCGGCCGCCTGGCCCACCAGCATGCCCAGGCCGTCGGCGGTGAGGGCGGCGCCGTCTGCCCGGGCCTGGCGCATGAACGCCGTCGGCTGGGCGCCGTACATCATGTCGTAGGCGGCCGCGCCCTCGGCGTACAGGCCGGCGGGCAGGTCGGGGGCAGCGTCCTGCAGCCCGCTGGCGGTGGCGTTGACCACCAGGTTCCAGCCGCCGGGCAGGGCGGCGTCGGCCAGGCCGCCGGCGGTGACCCGGGTCTGGGGCTCGGCGCCGGTTTCGCGCCAGCCCTCGGCCAGCTCGAGCGCGCGGGCGGCGGTGCGGTTGACGATATGGATGCGGGCGCAACCAGCCTGCGCCAGGGGCTGCAGCACGCCGCGGGCGGCGCCGCCGGCGCCCACCAGCAGCACCGAGGCGCCGGTCAGGCGCACGCCCAGGCGTAGCAGGTCGGAGACCAGGCCGACGCCGTCGGTATTGCAGCCGTGCCAGGCGCCGTCGCGCCACGACAGGGTGTTGACCGCGCCGGCCAGGCGGGCGCGGCTGGACAGGCGGCCCGCGGCCAGCGCGTAGGCGTCCTGCTTGAACGGCACCGTCACGTTCAGGCCCAGGCCGCCCTCGGTGGCAAAGGCGGCCACCGCCGCCGTGAAGCCGTCCACCGGCGCCAGCAGGCGCTCGTAGCTGAGCGGCTTGCCGGTCTGGCGGGAGAACAGGGCGTGGATCTGCGGCGAGCGGCTGTGCGCGATGGGGTTGCCGATCACGGCATAGCGGGCAAGAGGGGACGCCTCGGTCATGGGGCTTGGGTTTCCAGGGTGTCGTTGACGAAATGCCAGGTGCGGGTGATGACCAACACGTCGGTGTCGCGCGCGATCTCGGGCGGGAACGGCGGGAACGGCGCCGCCAGCTGCACGATGCGGCGGGCGGCCTGGTTCAGCACCGCGTGCGGCGACGGCTGGTCGATCTCGACGTCGGCGATGCTGCCGTCGGCGCGCACCGACACGGTGATGCGCAGCGAGCCGTAGATGCGGCCGCGCGCCTCGTCCGGGTAATGCTGGGTGCCGACGGTCTCGATGCGCGCGCGCCAGGCGTCCAGGTAGGCGGCGTAGCGCGAGGCCTCGGCCGAGGGCGCCACGAATTGCTTGCGCGGCTCGGCGCTGTATTGCTGCACCTTGGCCGCCAGCGCGGCGACCTGGGCGTTCTGGATGACGCTGGCCTGGTCCTCGGCGTCCTTGCCGCGTTCGTTGCCGTCGGGCCAGGGGTTGACGGCCTGGCGCTCGGCGCCGGCCTTGTCGGCGGCGCGCAGCTGGGTCATCAGGCGGGTCTGTTCGGCCTCGAGCTGGACCTGGCGCTTACGCATGGCCTCGAGCACGATGGTCTCGGCCGACGCGCCGGTCTGGGGCAGGGGAGTGGTGGACAGGCCGCGCTCGGCGTTGCCGCCGCCGCTCATCTGGTTCTGCGCCTGGGCGCGGGGGGTATCGGGGGGCGTCTCGCTGCGGGCGTTGAGCAGCACCACTTCCAGGCTGGTCGCCGGCGGCCGCGACAGGGCGGGCGCGCCGAAGCGCCACGCCAGGGCGCCGGCGTGCACCAACAGCGAAATCGCGAGGCCGATGCGCAGGTAGTGCTGGGCGGGCGCGCCCAGCCACCGCAGCGGACGGCTCAGCGGGGGAGGGGAGTCAGCGACGTGTTGCACGCACGCATTGTAGAGCCACTCCGCCCGCCGCCGTCACCTTACTTGGACGGGCGCGGGAACACCCAGACCTTGCTGGCCGGCAGCGCCAGGCGGCAGGGACCCGGCTCGCGGCCCTCGGGACCGTAGGCGCGCAGCGCCAGGGTGTTGGCCGGATCCGCGTCGGGGGTGCGGAACAGGTATTCCCAGCGGTCGCCCAGGTACATGCTGGTCAGCAGCGGCATGTCGATGTGGTTGCCGTCGGGATCGTCCGCCAGGCGGACCTGTTCGACCCGGATCACGGCGGTGGCGTCCTGGCCCGCGGCCACGCCCTCGCCGGCCTTGCCCCACAGCGCCCAGCCGCGGCCCTCGATGCGGGCGCGGCCATCGCGCACTTCGGTGACCTTGCCGTCCAGGCGGTTGTTGCTGCCCATGAATTCGGCGGTGAACAGCGTCGACGGCGCGCCGTACATTTCCTGCGGCGTGCCCTGCTGTTCGATCTTGCCGTTGTTCAGCAGCAGGATGCGGTCCGAAATGGCCATGGCTTCGCTCTGGTCATGCGTCACCATCAACGCCGACAGGCCCAGGCGGATGATCAGCTCGCGCAGGAAGGCGCGGGCCTCCTCGCGCAGCTTGGCGTCCAGGTTGGACAGCGGCTCGTCCAGCAGGATCACGGGCGGGCTGTACACCAGCGCGCGGCCGATGGCCACGCGCTGCTGCTGGCCGCCGGACAGCGCGTGCGGATGGCGCTGGCCGAGCTTGCCCAGGCCGAGCTGGTCCAGCACCGCCTGCACGCGTTCGCGCACTTCGCTCGACGGCACCTTGCGCAGCTTGAGCGGGTAGGCGACGTTGTCGAACACGGTCTTGTGCGGCCACAGCGCGTACGACTGGAACACCAGGCCCAGGTTGCGCTCTTCGGCCGGGATCTCCTGGCGCGCGGCGCCGTCGTAGACGGTGCGCTCGCCGATGGTGATGCGGCCGCGCTTGGGGCCTTCCAGGCCCGCCACGGCGCGCAGCAGGGTGGTCTTGCCGCTGCCCGAGGGGCCCAGCAGCGAAACCACTTCGCCCTGGCGCAGCTGCATCGACACGCCCTTGAGCACCGGGTTGTCGCCGTAATCCAGGTGCAGGTCTTCTACAGAAAGCTCAATCATGAAGTTTGACTCCGAATCGCAGGGCGATGCCCAGGCCGATCACGACCAGAACGATATTGATGAAGGAAAGCGCGGCCACGATGTCGATGGCGCCCGAGGCCCACAGCGACACCAGCATGGAACCGATGGTCTCGGTGCCGGGCGACAGCAGGTAGACGCCGGTGGAGTATTCACGCTCGAAAATCAGGAACATCAGCAGCCACGAACCGATCAGGCCGTACTTGGCCAGCGGCACGGTGACGTGGCGGGTGACCTGGCCGCGGCGCGCGCCGGCGCTGCGGGCGGCCTCTTCCAGTTCGGGGCCGACCTGCAGCAGCGTCGACGAGATCAGCCGCAGGCCGTAGGCCATCCAGACCACCGTGTAGGCCAGCCACACGCTGAAGATGGTGCTGCGGATGGCACGCAGCCATTCGACGAAGTTCTCGCGCAGCCATTCCGCGAACGGCAGGCCCGACAGCCAGCCGCCCAGGTCCGGATCGAGCGCGTTGTCCAGCCACATGGGCACGAACAGGAACACCCACAGGAACGCCAGGCCCGCCAGCAGGCCGGGCACGGCGCGCGGCACCAGCACGCTGTAGTCCATGAAGCGCGTGACGTTGTCCGGCTTGCGGTGCATGGCCAGGCCGACGAAGGTGTAGCAGAACACCGCCAGCGCGCCGCCGAAGACGCCGATGGCCACCGAGTTGACGATCGCGCGCATCAGGTTGGGTTGCGAGAACACGGTGCGGAACGCGTCCAGCGACAGCACGTCGAACAGCGACACGCCCATGCCCCAGTTGGACACGAATGCGCGCAGCAGCACGCCCAGCAGCGGCACCACGATGGTGACCAGCAGCCAGAACGTCACCACGCCGCCGGCCACCCAGCGCCACTTGCCCAGCGGCAGCGGACGGGCGCGCGAGGCCTTGCCCTTGACGGTGACGAAGCGGTTGGCGGTGCGCATCAGGCGGCGCTGCAGCATGACCAGCGGAATCGTCATGCAGATCAGCACCACGGCCACCGCGGCCATCAGGTGGTACGACGGGATGCCGAGCTTGTTGGTCAGCTTGTACAGGTACGTCGCCAGCACCAGGTTGCCTTCAGGGTCGCCCAGCACCAGCACCAGGCCGAACACTTCCAGGCCCAGGAAGAACAGCAGCACGGTGGCGTACAGCATGGCGGGGCGCACCATCGGCAGGCTCACCGAGACCATCACGCGCAGCGGCGAGGCGCCGCTGACGCGGGCCGCTTCCTCGACGTCCGAGCCCATGCTGCGCAGCGCCGACGAGATGTACAGGTAGGCGTGCGGCACGTGCGTCAGGCCGGCGATGATGACGATGCTGGTCAGCGAATACACGTTCCAGGGCACGAAGCCCAGGATGTTCTGCACCCAGGTCGAGAAGAAGCCGACCGGGCCCGCCGCCACCACGTAGCCGAAGCCCAGCACCATCGGCGACACGAAGATCGGCACCAGGATCAGCGGTTCGATCCAGCGCCGGCCCGGCAGGTCGGTGCGGATCATCAGGAACGCCAGCATGCCGCCCAGCGGGATGGCGATGATGGCCAGCCCGAACGCCAGGATGAAGCCGCTTTTCAGCGCCTTGTAGAAATCGGGGTCCGCGAAGATGAAGCGGAATGCGTCCAGGCTGAAGACCTTGGACGGCGAAAAGAAGGGCGCGGATAGAAAGCTCTGGATGATGATGAACGACAGCGGCACGTAGATGGCCAAGGCTGTGATCAGCACCACCACGCCGCGTGGCAGGGACTGCCATTTTCTGCGCAATGACTGCATGGGGAAATCCTGTTATCTCGATAGACGCGGGTCGCGCCCGTTGGCCATGAACACCCGGCCTGCGGGCGGCCTGGCGGGCGGCGGTGCTACGCCCTCCCGCGTGCTTGCGGCCGGGGGCGCGCGGCCCCCGGCTGTACCGGCGACAGCCTTACTTGCCTGCGGCGGCGCGCCAGTCCTTGATGAACTGCAGGCGCTTGTTCTGCTCGAGGTAGTCGAGCAGCGTTTCGTTGACCGGGATCGGCTTGAGCGAGGCGCCCAGCTTCTTGGTCATGCCGTCGACGTCGTTGTCGCCTTCGATGTCGTCACGGACCGAGGCCAGGTCGGCCTGGTTGGCCATGATTTCCTGGCCCTTCTGCGACAGCAGGTAGTCCATCCACAGCTTGGCGGCGTTGCGGTTCTTGGCCTTCTTGCTGATGAATGCCACGCGCGACAGCACCAGGGCGTAGTCGGTCGGGTAGGCCACGCCCAGCGACGGGTCGGTCTTGGCGCGGGTCTCGGCGTACGAGCCCAGGATGTTGTAGCCGACCAGGTTCTCGCCCGACGACACGCGTTCCATCATGGTGCCGGTGGACGATTGCACGATCAGGCCGCCTTTGGCGATGTCCTTGAGCGTCTCGAAGTACTTGGGATCGTTGGCCTTGTCCTGCACGGCCAGCATGAAGCCCACGGCCGACTTCTCGATGTCGTAGGTGGTGACCTTGTTCTTGAACTTGTCCGGCTGGCTGGAGATCAGCTTGGCCAGGGCGCCGTGCGTGGTCGGCACTTCGTTGGCCGGGATCAGGCGCTTGTTGTAGATGAACACCGCCGGTTCATAGGTGGTGCCGTAGGCCGAATCCTTCCACACCGCCCAGGCCGGCAGCTTGGCGATCTCGGGCGACTTGTACTGCAGCGCGTAGTCGGTGGCCAGCTTGAGCGCCGAGTCCATCGACGAGCTCCAGACGATGTCGCCGCTGCTGCCGCCCGCCGCCTGTTCGCTGATGTAGCGGTTGTACAGCTCGGTGCTGTTCATGTCGTTGTATTCGACCTTGACGCCCGGATACAGCGCTTCGAAGCCCTTGATGATGGGGCCGGCGGCCTTGGTGTCGGTGGTCGAATAGATCACGACCTTGCCTTCCTTCTTGGCGCCGTCGAGGATCTTCTGGTAATCGGCCGGGTAGCCCGCGGGAACCTGTTGGGCGTAGGCGCTGCCGGCGGCGATGGCGAATGCAGCGGCGCAGGCGGCCGCCAGTCTGGACTTGGCAAGCATGTCTTGTCTCCGTTTGGAATTGGTATCGACAGGCGCAAGGGCCTGCTTGGCGCCCATCTTAGGATTCGGCGTCTGTCGTCGTCCTGTCATGGCACGACAGCCGGGATAGGGGTAATCCCGGTGTTCGCGTCCTGTCGGCAGACCGCCTGCCCGCTGGCGAGCGGGGCAGGGGCGGCCAATGCGCCCTAGGGCCGTTCAGGCGTGTCGGTGACCAGCCGGATCCAGTTCTGCACGAAGCGCGAATGACGCCGCTGGTCGAGCCCCACCAGCAGCGCCGGCGACAGCACCACCGGCTGCACGATGCCCTGCGAGCGCGCCAGCACCGCTTCCGAGGTCCAGCGGCCGGGCGTGTCTTCCATGATCGACCCCAGCGCCGCGTGGCTGGAGGCCACCTGCTGGCCGGCCGGCGACAGCAGCCAGTCGACCAGCGCGCGGCCCAGGTCCGGGTTGGGCGCGCGCCGCGCGATCAGCACCGAGCGCGCCAGTACCAGCACGTAGTCCTGCGGGAACACCACGCCGATCTTGCTGCCCGCGGCCTGGCGCGACAGGGCGTAGGAACCGAGGATGTTGTAGCCCAGGTCCATCTCGTCGTTCTCGATGGCGTCGAGCAGTTCGGCGCTGGTGGCCGACAGCCGCACGCCGACCTGGCCGAAGGCGTTGGCCAGGCCCCAGAAGTTCGACGACACCAGCTCGTCCTGCTCGGCCATCAGGTAGCCCACGCTGCTGCGCGAGATGTCGTAGGTGCCGACACGGCCGTGCAGCCGCGCGCGGTCGTGCTCCAGCGTGCGCAGCAGGTCCTGGCGCGAGCGCGGCACGGTGGCCTCGGTGTAGCGCTTGGGGTTGTAGACAATCACGGCCGGCTCGAAGGTGAAGCCGTAGACCTCGTTGCGCCACACCGCCCACGACGGCAGCTTGGCCGCGTAGGGCGAGGTGTAGCGCTGGGCGTAGCCGTCGTTGGCCAGGCGGATCTGCAGATCCGAGGCCGAGCTCATCAGCACGTCCACCTCCTTGAGCCGGTCCTCGATGGCGGCCTCGTACAGTTCGCGGCTGCCCATCTCGCGGTACACCACGGTGACATCGGGCCGCTGCGCCTGGAAGCCGAGGATCAGCGGCGCCACCACCGGCGTGTCGGTGGGGCCGGCGATGGTCAGCACGCGCGACGACGGCTGTGGCGCCGGGTAGCGGGTGACGATCTCGGGGATGTCGGCGGCGCGCACCTCGGCGGGCGCGGTGGTCAGCAGCAGCATGGCCGCGCCAATGGCGCCGAGCCAGCTGGCTACGTTACGGCCGGTGCGTTGGCGCGCCAGCGGCAGGATGACGCGCGCCGACAGGCCGCCGCCCGCACGGTCCTGCAGCCACAGCGAGCCGCCATGCGCCACCGCCACCGAGCGCACGATGGCCAGTCCCAGTCCCGAGCCGGGCAGCGATTCACCGGTGCGGCCGCGGGTGAAGCGCTGCTGCACGGCGTCCTTTTCGTCATCGGCGATGCCCGGTCCGCGGTCGGACACGGTCAGCGCCACGCGGTAGCCGGCCACCGGCGTGGCCTGGATGTCGACGGTGCCGTCCGGCGCATAGCGCAGGGCGTTGTCCACCAGGTTGCGCAGCATTTCCCGCAGCGCCACGCGGTCGCCAGCGATACGGGCGCGGCGCACCTGCGGCGCGATCTCGATGCGCAGCCGCTGCGCCTCCAGCGGCCCGATGCGCCGCCGGGTCTCGTTGATGGTCTCAGCCACGCCGACGGGCGCGCGCGCGCCCTTGCCCAGCCGGTGCGTGATGGTGGCGTCCATCAGCAGCTGGTTGATGAGCTGGCTGGCGTGCGTGGCGTTCAGGTGGATGCGGCCAAGGCGCTCGTGCAGCCGCTTGGGATCGGTTTCGTCCAGCGCCACTTCGGCCTGCGCCCGCAGCGAGGCCAGGGGCGTGCGCACCTGGTGGGCGGCATCGGCGACCAGGGTGTTGAGGGTGTCCATGATGCCCGACAGGCGTTGCATGAAGGCGTTCAGGGCTTCGACCAGGCGCCGCACTTCGGTCGGCACCGGCGTGACCAGCGGCGCCAGGTCGTCCGGCGCCCGCCGCCGCAATTCGCGCTCGACCACGGCCAGCGGCGCGAAGGCGCGCTGCACGCCGAACCACAGCAGGCCCAGCGCCACCAGCGACACGACGACCAGCGGCAGCACGCTGCGCCCCAGGATCTCGTCGGCCAGCTCCTCGCGCGATCCGAGCGTTTCCGCCACCCGCACCGTGACCCAGCCGGCATGCTGGCTGGCCGACACCAGCCGGCCCACCGTGGCTACGCGCACCGGCTCGTCGTGGTAGCTCAGGTAGGTGAAGACCGGGGTGGCTGATTGCGCCAGCGGCAACCCTGGCGCCAGATCGGCGTAGCCGGTGATGAGGCGGCCGTTGGAGGCGCGGGCCTCGTAGAACACGCGCTCGCTGCCCGACAGCATGGCCAGGGACGACACCGGCGGCTCGACGGTGACGCCGTTGTCCTCGATCTGGACCGAGCCGGCGATGGTCAGCGCCGAGGCCGCCAGCAGCCGGTCGAAGGCCTGCTCGGCGGCGCGCTGGGCATAGTCGCGCAGGAAGAACACCAGCCCGATCAGCGCGCAGGCCAGCAGCGCCGCGCCCAGCGTGAAGACGCGGCGGCGAATGGAAAAGCTGTCAGGAAGGCTCATGGCTGCGGGCCTGGTAGCCGACGCCGCGCACGGTGACGATATCGATCGAGGCGCCCGCCAGCTTCTTGCGCAGGCGCGAGATCAGCAGTTCCAGCGCGTTGAGCGAGCCGTCGTCCAGGTCGAACAGCTGGTTCATCAGCCGTTCCTTGGCCACGGTCTGGCCCAGCTTGCCGACCAGGATCTCCAGCAGCCGGAATTCGCGCCGCCCCAGTTCCAGCGGCGCGCCGGCCAGCACGACGTGGCGGTTGGCCAGGTCGAGGCTCAGGTTGCCATAGGCGGTGACGCTGCTGGTCTGCCCGGCGGGCCGGCGCAGCAGGGCGCGCAACCGCGCTTCCAGTTCGCGCAGGTCGAAAGGCTTGACGAGGTAGTCGTCGGCGCCGAGGTCGAGCATGTCGATCTTGTCTTCGATCTCGGAACGCGCGGTCACGACGAGCACGGGCGCTTCGAGCCCGGCGGCGCGCAGTTCGCGGATGACAGTGAAGCCGTCCTTGCCAGGCAGATTGATGTCGAGCACCAGGGCATCCCAGGTCTCGTCCAGGCCCCAGCGCAGCGCGGCGACGCCATCACGCACCCATTGGACGCTATGGCCGGCCGAACGCAGTTTGCTCTCCACGGCATCGCCCAGGTCGAGGTTGTCCTCGACCAGCAGAATGCGCATGTCCGTCCTCCGAAATTTGATTTGTGATTTTTTTCGGGAGTTTAACGGGAGGCACGATTGGTGTCGCGGCGGTTGTGGTGTTCTGTTGACCGCCCGTGGCGTCGGCGGCCGGTGGGGCGCGGGGCTACGATTGCGGTCCGGAGCGTCCGCTCCGGACTGCCCCGTCGTCATCCCGTCCGCCTTCGGCTCCCTACGGATTCCCTCGGGCGCATCTACACGCCCCGCGCCCCACCGGCCGCCGACGCCACGGGCTGCACCGTGATCACTTCACCGGCGCGGGGGCGAATCGTGTGCTTGGCGTTTTGGTGGAAGATCGCGTCGGGACGGAAGATTTGGCGGGGCCGCCAAAACCGGCCGCGCGGGCGGCCTTCTTTGGCATTTGGGGGGAGGTCGGGCGGGATGCGGAAGAGTCCGGGATGCATCGGGGGGCTCCTCGCGGAAGAATCAGCGATGCATCACCTTATGTCTTCCCCGTTACCCACTCTTCCCTAATCAGGCGGCGCGCCAAGCCCGTCACGCGCACGCCACCCTCCACCGCGCGCCGCCCACTCTCTCCCCCGATCGGACGGCCCCCCAGCAAGCAACCCGCCACCCGCGCGCAACGTCAACACTTCAAGCCAAGACACCGCGTAAGTTGCGGGCGGCCGCCCGCGCGGCCACCCGCAACGGGCATCAGCAATCTCGTAAAGTTTCCCCGCTCCAGCAGCGCGACAGGCCAAGAAAAACGTAGCCCGTCTGGCAGGCGGCCCGGGCGTCGGGCAACCTCGATGCGCCCGACGGAATCCGAAGGCAGCCGCCGCCAGGCGGCAACGAGGATGAGGATGGGGCAGTCCGGAGCGAACGCTCCGGACCGCAATCGTGGGCGCCCGCCGCCCGGGCCGCCTGCCAGACGGGCGGCCTAAGAAAGCCCGTCCCGAAGCCAGCAAAAAAGCCTACAGACAGACCAGACGCCGTCCTCAGGCAGCAGCCTCTTCAGCCGCCGGCCCCACCTGCCCCACATACCGGCAGTCCAACTCCAGCGACAACTCATCCATCCCCAGAATCTCCACCTCCACCGCCGTCCCCCGCTCCAGCTCCGGCATCCCACCGATGCGGGTGACGAGGGGGCAGTTGGCGAAGCGGACCAGGTCTTCGCGCAGCACGTGGGCCACCGTGCGGGTGATGTTGTGCTGCTTCAGCCAGCGCAGGCACCAGTAGCGCTCCATCGCGCTCTGGAATTCGGCCCAGGCCGCGTACTGCGCGTCGAACGCGCCGATGATCGCGAACAGGTCCGCGTCGCGCGGCTTGAAGGGGGCCACCAGGCGCGCCGAGACGCCGTGTTCCACCGCGGCGATCAGCTGCCACTGGTTCACCAGGTCGACGTAGCGGCGCAGCGGCGACGTGCTCCAGGCGTATTGCGGCACGCCGATGGCTTCATGCGGCAGCGCCTGCGTGCTCATGCGCACGCGGCCGGCCTGTTGCGAGCGGTAGATGCCGGGCACGCCGTGCTGGTTCAGCAGGCCGCCCCACAGATTGTTGGCCAGGATCATGTACTCGGCCACCATCCGGTCCAGCGGCGCGTTGCGCTGGCGCGGCACCAGGCGCACCGGGGTGTCGGGATCGTCGGGGTTGCCGTCCAGGTAGAAGCTGTATTCCACCCGCGAATTGTTCTCGGGCTTGCCGCGCACGTTCTCGCGCTGCGCCGACAGCGCCTGCGCCAGCTTCCACAGCGGGCGCAGCCAGTGGCCGTAGGGCATGTCGGTGGAGGTGTCGTTCAGGCTGTCTTCCGTGACCTGGGCGTCGAGCATGTTGTGGCGCAGGTTCTCGCGCACCACCACGCGCTCCAGGCGCGTGTCGGATTCGATGACCTCGCCGGTTTCCGGGTTGGCCACCACGTACAGCGACAGCACCGGCACCTCGCGGCCCGCGTCCAGCGAGAACGCCTTGATGACGTTGTCGGGCTGCATCGGGATCTTGTCGCCCGGCATGTAGACGGTCGACAGGCGCGCGCGCGCCAGCTTGTCGAATTCGCTGTCGCGCGTCACGGTCAGGCCGGGCGCGGCCACGTGGATGCCCACGCGCAGGTTGCCGTCGGGCAGGGTGGAGACCGACAGGGCGTCGTCGATCTCGGTGGTGGTGACGTCGTCGACCGAATAGATCTCGGCGTCCGACAGCGGCAGCTCGCGGTCGATCGGCGGCAGTTCCAGCTCGGGGAAGGCCAGGCCGCGCGGGAAGTTCACCGCCAGGAAGCGGCGCTTGTGCAGGGCCAGCGCGTGCGGCCAGGCGCCCAGTTCCAGCAGCAGGCGGTCGGGGCTCTTGCCGAGCTTGGCGCAGGCGGCGTCCAGCGCCTTCCATTGCTGCGAATTCTTGTCGGGCCGGATCAGCAGCGATTCGGCGGCCTGGGCGATGGGCTCGGGCAGGCGGCCGGCGGCCATCTCGTCCACCCATTCCTGCTGCTGCTCGGCCTGGCGCTGTTTCTTTTCCAGCGCGGCCAGGGCGGCGGCCAGGATGTCGGGCGGGGCGGGGCGGTAGCTGCCCTTGCCGCGGCGGTGGAAATAGGCGGGCGCGCCGTGCAGGCGCATCAGCAGCGCGGCCTGTTCGACCGGGGTGGGGGCGTGGCCGAAGTAGTCGGCCGCCAGCACGGGCGAATCGAATTCCTCCTGGGGCGCGCATTCCCACAGGAATTGCAGGTCCAGGGTGTCGGCCAGCGCGGTCGCCTGGGCCATCAGCGCGGCCGGTTCGGGCGCGGCGAAATTGAACAGGGTATTGGCGCGCTTGATCTTGCTGCGCTTGCCCGACTCCGACTCCACCTGCAGGCTGGCGTCGGTTTCGGACAGGATATTGCCGGCCTTGAAGCTGCCGTCGTCTTCGTAAAACACATACATGGTGAGGGTCGTCCTGGGCGGCGCGCATGCGTCGCCTTGCGCAGCTATCTATCGTTGATGTCAGTGTTATTTGGGGCCATTCGGCGCGGAGCCAAGGGCGAATTCGAGCACCTCGGGCATCCAGTCGGCGAAATCGGACAGGCCGTGGTCGCTGCCCTGCACGATGCGCTGGCGGCAGCCCGCGTAGCGATCGCGCATTTCGCGCCAGTCCAGCACCTCGTCGCCCGTCGCCGCCACCAGGAAATACCGCTCTGGCTGGGTGATCCGGCTGACGTGCAGGGCGGCCAGTTCCCGCACATACTCCGGCAGGAACATGAATGGCGCGTCGGAATGATACATGCGGTGCTCGCCCACCTGGGTCGCCAGGTCGCGCGCGGCCTCGACCGCGGGGTTGAGCAGCACCGCCTTGCAACCCAGCTGTTCGGCCAGCCAGGTGGCGTAGAAACCGCCCAGCGACGAGCCGACCACGGTCAGCGCGCGCGGGTCGGCGGCGCCGGCCAGTTGCTCGCGGGCGATGCCCAGCGCCAGCTCGGCGGCCTCGCGCGGGCTGGCCGGCAGTTGCGGGCAGGCCCACGCGCCGGCCAGCCCGCGGGCGGCCATGGCGTCGGCCATCAGGCGGGCCTTGAACGAGGTCGGCGAGGAACGGAAGCCGTGCAGGTAAAGAATCATCTCGTGCCTTTCCGGTGGAGCGGGATCGCGGATGGCGGCGCCTGGCCTCAGCCGCGTGCCTCCAGGGAGGCCAGCAGCTTGCCGTGGATGCCGCCGAAGCCGCCGTTGCTCATCACCAGCACCTGGTCGCCGGGTCGCGCGGCGCGCGTCACGGCGGCCACCAGGGCGTCGATATCATCGTAACTGGAAGCGCGCTCGCCCAGGGGCGCCAGCACCTCTGCCGGATTCCAGCCCAGGGCGTGCTTGCCCGCCCGGGCGCCGAAGCAGAACACCAGGTCCGCGTCGCGCAGGGAGTCGGGCAGGCGCGCCGCCATGGCGCCCAGCTTCATGGTGTTGGAGCGCGGCTCCAGCACCGCCAGGATGCGCGCCGGCCCGACCTGGCGGCGCAGGCCTTCCAGGGTGGTGGCGATGGCGGTGGGGTGATGGGCGAAATCGTCATAGACCTTGACGCCGTTGACCGTGCCGCGCAGTTCCATGCGGCGCTTGACCCCGCCGAAGCGGCTCAGGGCCTCGACGCCTTCGGCCGCCGGCACGCCGGCGTGCTCGGCCGCGGCCAGCGCGGCCAGCGCGTTCATGCGGTTGTGCTCGCCGCCCAGGGTCCAGCGCACGGCGCCCATGCCGACGCCGTCGCGCCGCACCTCGAAAGCGCCACTATCGTCGGGCGCGCCCGCCTGCCAGGCGCCATCGGCGCCGAACGTGACGGTTTCCGACCAGCATCCGCGCGCAATCACGCGGTCCAGCGCCTCCGAATGCGTCGGGCGGATGATGCGGCCGGACGCCGGAATGGTGCGGACCAGGTGATGGAATTGGGTTTCGATGGCCGCCAGATCGGGGAAAATGTCGGCGTGATCGTATTCCAGGTTGTTCAGCACCGCGGTGCGCGGGCGATAGTGGACGAACTTGGAACGCTTGTCGAAGAACGCCGTGTCGTATTCGTCCGCCTCGATCACGAAGGGGCGGCGCGCCGGGTCGTAGCGCGCCGACACCTGCAGGTCGGTGGCCACGCCGCCGATCAGGAAGTTGGGCGCCAGGCCCGCGGCTTCCAGGATCCAGGCCAGCATCGAGCTGGTGGTGGTCTTGCCGTGGGTGCCGGCCACCGCCAGCACGTGGGCGCCCGGCAGGATGTTGTCGCCCAGCCATTGCGGGCCGGACACATAGCGGGCGCCGGATTCCAGAATGGCTTCCATCAAGGGGTTGCCGCGGCTGACGACGTTGCCGATCACGTACAGGTCCGGCTTGAGGGCCATCTGCTCGGGGCCGAAGCCCTCGATCAGCTCGATTCCCTGTTCGGACAGCTGGGTGCTCATGGGCGGGTAGACGCCCGCGTCGCAACCGGTGACCTTGTGGCCGGCGGCGCGCGCGATCAGCGCCAGGCCGCCCATGAACGTACCGCAGATGCCAAGAATGTGCAGGTGCATTGAAAACTCTCCTGTCCTGCATTGTATATATAGGCGCAGGTCAAGCCGGCGCGGCGGGCGATGCGGCGCAAACCGGCCGCAGCGGTTATGATCGCGCCATGAATCGACGCCTACTCCTTTCCGCCGCCGTGGCCGTGGCCGCCACGGTCGCGGGTGGCTTCACCCTGCTGGGGCGCAACAAGCCGCAGCCGGCACCCGCGGCGCCCGCCGCCGAGGATCCTGTCGCCGCCCTCATGCAGTTGCAGCTGCCCGACCTGAACGGCGCGACCCAGTCTCTGGCCGCCTGGAAAGGCCAGCCCATCGTGGTGAATTTCTGGGCCACCTGGTGCGCGCCTTGCGTCAAGGAAATGCCCGAACTCGACGCGTTGCAGAAAAAATACCCGCAAATCAAGTTTGTCGGTATCGGCGTGGATTCTGCCGCCAACATGCAAAAATTTGTCGAGAAAGTACAGGTTTCCTACCCGTTGTGGGTCATTGGCGCCGGCGCCATCGACACCCTGCGCAAGCTCGGAAATCCCAGCGGCGGCCTGCCGTTTACTATCGTTTTCAATGCAGATGGCAGCATTAACCGGAAGATATTGGGTGAAATCCAACCCGATGATCTCAACCAGACGCTATCCGGTTTGAAGGCGTAAGTCTGTTGGACAAATAGTAGGAATTGGCGTAAAAAGCTGGTTTATCGGCTGTTTTGCCAACAATTGGCAATCCACTCTTTGGCAAGCGCATGGCGCAAAACATACTGGTATTGCATGGCCCGAATCTGAACCTGCTCGGCACCCGGGAACCTCATATCTACGGCAGCCTCACGCTGTCCCAGATCAACGAGGGCCTGGAGCGGCTGGCCGGTGACTTGGGCGCGACGCTGACTGCGTGGCAGGGCAATCACGAAGGCGCGCTGGTTGACCGCATTCAGGCGGCCCGGCAAGACGGCACCGATTTCATCATCATCAACGCGGCGGCATATACGCACACCAGCGTCGCGATCCGCGATGCGCTGGCCGGGGTCGCGATCCCATTTATTGAAGTACATTTGTCCAACCTGTATAAGCGAGAGCCCTTCAGGCATCACTCTTATCTGTCCGACTTGGCGGTAGGCCTCATCAGCGGCCTGGGCGCGGACGGCTACGAAGCGGCTCTGCGTTACGCAGTGCGGCACTGATCTCGCACCAACTCTCAGCTTTTACATCTTATATGGCGCGGCCCCGACGACCGGGACGTTGCCCACACTATCTCGGGAAGCAGCTTCTATGGACCTTCGAAAACTCAAAACCCTGATCGACCTGGTGGCTGAATCGGGCATCGCCGAGCTGGAAATCACCGAAGGCGAAGGCAAGGTTCGCATCGTCAAGTTCTCGCAGACCCTGCAGCCGGTGGCCTACCACCAGCCGGAAGCCGGCGTCGCCGCCCCGGTGGCCGCGGCGCCCGCCGCTGCCCCCGCCGCAGCCGAAGCCGCCCCGGTGATCCAGGGTCACGTGGTCAAGGCGCCGATGGTCGGCACTTTCTACCGTTCGCCGAACCCGGGCGCCGCGCCGTTCATCGACGTCGGCCAGTCGGTCAAGGAAGGCGATCCGCTGTGCATCATTGAAGCCATGAAGCTGCTCAATGAAATCGAAGCCGACAAGTCCGGCGTCATCAAAGAAATCCTGGTCGAAAACGGCGAGCCCGTCGAGTACGGTCAACCCCTGTTCGTCATTGGCTGATAGCTGAAAATGTTCGAAAAAATCCTGATCGCCAACCGGGGCGAAATCGCCCTGCGCATTCAGCGCGCCTGCCGCGAGCTGGGCATCAAGACCGTGGTGGTGCACTCCGAGGCGGACCGCGAAGCCAAGTACGTGCGCCTGGCCGATGAATCGGTGTGCATCGGGCCCGCGCCGTCGCGTGAAAGCTACCTCAACATGCCGGCCATCATTTCGGCGGCCGAAGTCACGGATTCCGAGGCAATCCACCCGGGTTACGGGTTCTTGTCCGAAAATGCCGACTTCGCCGATCGCGTCGAAAAGAGCGGCTTCGTCTTCATCGGCCCGCGCCCCGACACCATCCGCCTGATGGGCGACAAGGTCAGCGCCAAGCGCGCCATGATCGAAGCCGGCGTGCCGGTGGTGCCCGGTTCCGAAGGCGCGTTGCCCGACGATCCGCAGGAAATCATCCGCGTTGCGCGCGAAGTCGGTTATCCGGTCATCATCAAGGCCGCTGGCGGCGGCGGTGGTCGCGGCATGCGCGTGGTGTACACCGAGGCCGCGCTGCTGAACGCCGTCACCATGACGCGTTCGGAAGCGGGCGCCGCGTTCAACAACCCGGAAGTCTATATGGAGAAGTTCCTCGAGAACCCGCGCCATGTGGAAATCCAGGTGCTGGCCGACGGCGGTCGCAACGCCGTCTGGCTGGGCGAACGCGACTGCTCCATGCAGCGCCGCCACCAGAAGGTCATCGAGGAAGCGCCGGCCCCCGGCATCGCGCGCCGCCTGATCGAGCGCATCGGCGACCGCTGCGCCGACGCCTGCCGCAAGATGGGCTACCGCGGCGCCGGCACGTTCGAGTTCCTGTATGAGAACGGCGAGTTCTATTTCATCGAAATGAACACCCGCATCCAGGTCGAACACCCGGTCACCGAGCTGATTACCGGCATCGACCTGGTGCAGCAGCAGATCCTGATCGCCGCCGGCGAGAAGTTCACGCTGCGCCAGCGCGACGTCACCTTCAAGGGTCATGCGCTCGAGTGCCGCATCAACGCCGAGGATCCGTTCCGCTTCGTGCCCAGCCCTGGCCGCATCACCAACTGGCATACGCCGGGCGGCCCGGGCGTGCGCATCGATTCGCACGCGTTCAACGGCTACTTCGTGCCGCCGAACTATGATTCGATGATCGCCAAGGTCATCACCTACGGTGATACGCGCGACCAGGCCCTGGCCCGCATGCGCACCGCGCTGTCGGAAATGGTGGTGGAAGGCATTTCCACCAATATCCCGCTGCACCGTGAACTGCTGCAGGATGCCCGCTTCATCGAAGGCGGCACCAGCATCCACTATCTGGAAAACAAGCTGGCCCAGCGCCCCTGACCAGCACAATAGGGGCCCTTGGCCCCTTTTTTACTGCCTTAACCGGCTGATCGGGCCGCGGCGTTGCCGCGGCCCGTTGGCCAGATGGAAGAATCATCATGCGTGAACTCGTGCTCCACTGCCAGGAGGCGCAAGCCGAGGCCCTGTCCGACGCCCTGCTGGAAGCCGGCGTGCTGTCGGTGTCCGTCGAGGACGCCGACCTGGGCACCGACGACGAGCGTCCGCTGTTCGGCGAGCCGGGCACCGAGCCCGATGTGCAGGCCTGGGAACGCAATCGCGTCGTGGCCCTGCTGCCGGACGGAGCCGATCCCGCGCAGATCATGGAAGAAGCCGCCGCCGCGGGTGAACTGGACCCGGCGCTGTTCGCCGGCTGGAGCCTGCGCGACGTGCCGGACGCCGACTGGGTGCGCCTGACGCAATCGCAGTTCGGCCCGATCCACATCGCCGAGCGTCTCTGGATCGTGCCCAGCTGGCACCGCGACAGCCCGGACGTGCCGGGCCTGGAAGCGGCCGAGGCCGCGGACGGCGCCATCCATATCGAACTCGATCCGGGCCTGGCCTTCGGCACCGGCAGCCATCCGACCACGCACCTGTGCCTGGCCTGGCTGGAAGCCGAACTGCCCAAGGGCGCGACCCTGCTGGACTACGGCTGCGGCTCGGGCATCCTGGCCATCGCCGCGCGCAAGCTGGGCGCCGGCCCGACCCAGGCCGTCGACATCGACGCCCAGGCGGTGCAGAGCACGGTCTTCAACGCCGAGGTCAACCACGTCGAACTGCAGGCCATGTTGCCCGACGGCCTGGCCGATGGCACCTTCGAAGTGGTGGTGGCCAACATCCTGTCCAACCCGTTGAAGGTGCTGGCGCCCATGCTCGCCGGCCGCGTTGCCGCGGGCGGCCACCTGGTGCTGTCCGGCGTGCTGGAACGGCAGGCCGAGGAAGTCGCCGCCGCCTACGCGCCCTGGATCGCCATGTCGGTCTGGCGCGCCCGTGACGGCTGGGTCTGCCTGCACGGCCAGAAGGCCTGAGTCCGTTTTCGCTGGATCGCGCCATGGCCCTGACCACCCGCTGCCCGCAATGCGGCACGTCATTCAAGGTGGTGCCCGACCAGCTCCGGGTCCGCAACGGCCTGGTGCGTTGCGGCGCCTGCGCTACCGTGTTCGACGGCCGCGCCTGCCTGCTGCCTGAGGCGGGCATACCGGCTGCGGGCATCCCGGCTGCGGGCGTACCGGCATCGGGCGTACCGGCATCGGGCGTACCGGCTGCGGGCGTACCGGCTGCGGGCATCCCGGCGACGGACACGCCGCCCGCTCACGTCCCCGTTCCCGCTATTCCCCCCGCCGGCCTGCCAGCCACGGGCGCCTCGGGGGCCGTCCCGTCGCCGGCCGCCACCCGGCCCGTTCCTCCCATCGCTGCCTCGGTGATCGCCGCGCCGGTCCTGGCGCCGTCCGCGCCGGCCGCCGCCGACGAGCCGCCGCCCTTGGTGCAACGGCCGTCCGCCGAGCCGCGCGCCGTGGCGCCCTGGGACGACCTGCCCGACGAGCCTTTCCTGGCGCCTGCTGCGCGCGAGGATGCGGCCTGGCCCGTCACGCCGCCGCCCGCCATCGCGCCGACGGCTTTGGCCGCCAGTCCCTCGCCGCGCGTCGAGCCCCCGGCGATGCCGCCGGCGGTGCTGCGCGGCCGCGACGACATCCGCCGCCGCATCGAACCCGACGCCGCGCTGGCGGAAGAGGGCGATGACGACGAAGACGAAAACGAAGACCTCGACCGCTACGACGACGAGCCGCGCCTGGCCCGGCCGCCGCGCTGGCAGGAACCCGCCGCGCCGCGCGACGAGCCCATCGTGGCGGTGCGCGACAGCGCGCGCTGGGACGCACCGCGCGCCACCCGGCCGGCCGAGCCGGTCTTCGTGGTGCGTGACGACGCCGCCGATTCGCGCCATGACGATGACGAGGATGACCGCGACACGGATCACGACGACGATCGCGACAGGCATCACGATGACCCTCACGACGGCGTCGATGCCGATCCCGAGCGCGACGAGGATTCGCCGGAACCGATCCTGGGCGACACGCGCACGCGCTATTCCAGCGCCACCGACGTCGGCCGCGCGCCGCCCGAATTCCTCGACCAGGACCGCCAGGAGCGCCGCGGCCTGCTGCGCAAGCTGTGGGGCTACGCCTGCCTGCTCGGCCTGATCGCGTTGGGCTTGCAGCTGCTGTACGTGTACCGCATCGATATCGCCAACTCCGTGCCGGTCCTGCGGCCCGCGCTCGAGACCGTCTGCAAGCCGCTCGGCTGCACGGTCGGCTACGCGCGCCGCCTCGAGCGGATCGCGATTTCCTCGTCGTCGCTGCAGCCGCCCACGGGCGCCGCCGCCATCGACGACGGCCGCACCCGGCTGGTGTTGAACCTGGTCCTGCGCAATCGCTACGACAAGCCGCAGCACTGGCCCGCGCTGGTGCTGGACCTGACTGATTTGTCGGACACCGTGGTGGTGCGGCGGGTACTGATGCCCGAGAATTACCTGACGCCCGAGCAGTTGCGCGGTCCCTTCGGACCGGCGGGCGAACTGAAGATTTCCGTGCCGATTGAAGTGACCGGTGTCCAGGTCAACGGCTACCAACTCGACAAGTTCTTTCCCTGAAGGATGACATTCATGGCAACCCCTGTTCTGGTCTGCGGTTCGATGGCGTTCGACACCATCGCGGTGTTCGAAGGCCGCTTCAAGGAACACATCCTGGCCGACCGCATCCAATCCCTGAGCGTGTCGTTCCTGGTTCCCAGCATGCGCAAGGAATACGGCGGCTGCTCCGGCAACATCGCCTACAACATGAATCTGCTGGGCGGCAAGCCCGTGCCGGTGGCCACCGTGGGCGAGGACGCCGGCGAATACCTCGAGCGCCTGGGCGGCCTCGGTATCGACACCAGCCGAGTCAAGGTCGTGCCCGGCACCTTCACCGCGCAGTGCTTCATCACCACCGACCTGGACGACAACCAGATCACCGCGTTCCACCCGGGCGCCATGTCCTTCTCCGCCAGCAACGACCTGAGCGACGCCAAGGCCGCCTGGGGCATCGTCGCCCCGGACGCCAAGGAAGGCATGTTCGCCCACGCCGAGCGCCTGCATAAGCAGGGCATCCCCTTCATCTTCGACCTGGGCCAGGCCATGCCGCTGTTCGACGGCGCCGACCTGGAACGCATGCTCGGCCTGGCGCAGGCCCTGACGGTCAACGACTATGAAGCCGGCGTGGTGGAACAACGCACCGGCCGCAGCATGGCCGACATCGCCACCAAGCTGCAGGCCGTGGTCGTGACCCGCGGCGCCGAAGGCGCCACGCTGCTGACCGACGGCAAGACCATCCAGATCGCCCCGGTACGCGCCACCCAGGTGGTCGACCCCACCGGTTGCGGCGACGCGCAGCGCGGCGGCCTGCTCTATGGCCTGACCAGCGGCTGGAACTGGGAAGACAGCTGCCGCCTGGGCAACGTCATGGGCGCCATCAAGATCGCCTCGCGCGGTCCGCAGAACCACGCGCCCTCGCGCGCCGAGATCGACGCCGTGCTGCACGCCACCTACGGCATCCATCTGCCGGCCTGAACCCCGTCGTCAGCCCTGGGCCGCTTCGGGAACCTGTAGCGGCCGGGATGGTCGAATTGCAGTCAAGAAAACCGGCCGCGGCGTGAGAACACCGCGGCCGGTTTGCAAATCGGTTTTCCGCCCATGGCGGTGAGTTTCAGTGTGTTGCACGTTAGGCTGCCGTCCTGTCTGGGCAGAGTATGATCAGAGCGTCGGCAGTCCCCGATCGAGGAGTCCAAATGAACCAAAGCAAAACCTTTTCCTTGTTGACGCCGCGTACTGGCCGGTGGCTGGCCGTGGCTGCCATCGTGACCTCGATGGCTGTCCTGGGCGGTTGTGCCAATCGCAGCGCGTCCAGCGGTGTGTATAGCTATGATCAAGCCCAGCGCGAGCAGATCGTCCGCACGGGCACGGTAACGGGCGTGCGTCCCATCGTCATCCAGAACGACAAGTCCAGCGGCGTCGGCATGCTGGCTGGCGGCGCACTGGGCGGCGTGGCGGGCAACGCCATCGGTGGCGGCACGGGCCGCACCATCGCCACCGTCGGCGGCGCCATCCTTGGTGCCCTGGCGGGTAACGCGGTGGAAAACCAGGTCGGCAAGAATTCCGGCTACGAAATCACGGTGCGCCTGGATAACGGCGAAACCCGCGTCGTGGCCCAGGAAGCCGATGTGCCGATCAGCGTCGGCCAGCGCGTGCAGGTCATCAGCGGCGCTGGTCCCACGCGCGTCACGCCGATGTAAAAGGTTGGCGTCGGCCAATGGAAAAGCCCGCGAAAGCGGGCTTTTCTGTTTTTGGGTGGCTGCGATGGCGGGCCTTTGGGGGCCGCCAAAAGGGCTCACCAACAGGACCGCCAATGGGGCAGGGGACGGATGCCGCGCGGAAATCTGTCGTTCCGCTGCAACGCAGCACCCGGTATTTACCCGCAAGCGTTACGTTTACGCGCTTTTTATAGCGATTTGGTCTGTAAGTTTCATGGCGATTCGACGTTTGTAGTGCCATGATTGCATCCGTGAGCGATCTCGCCGCCCGACTTTGATGTAACCAAGTGCGTCGGCGGGGCGCTCCAGGATGCTGTGAATGTCAGTCGATTTTCAGCGATTTTTTGTATACTCGCCGTCCTGTATCTCGGGGCGGGGAATATTTTGCCGACGAGGCAATGTAACGCCGCACTCTCTATGCATACCGAGCAAGAACTCCACACCAAGATCGGCTCTATCGTTGAGTCGATCGTCATGAAGAAAGTCACTCCCGATACGCAACTGATTGCCACTGGCCTGGTCGACTCGCTCGCCGCCGTGGATATCACGCTGGCGGTCGAGGCGGAGTACGGCTGCAGCATTCCGGCTCCCGAGATCGCGGAGCATCTGCAGTCGGTCCGCACGCTCGCCGGCTATGTCGCTGCCAATATTTAGCAATACCCGCCTGTTGTCCCACGTTGCAGCAGCCACCACGGCGGTGGCGCTGGCGTATGGGGCCTTTTGTGGCGCGGACGACGTGCTGTCCAGCATCGTCAATCCGGTTTCCACGGTGGCGGCGTCCAAGAGCAACTACCTGCCCAATCTGGGGCCGGATTGGGGCACGCAGCACGTCAACCTGAACCGGCTGGGCAATGCGCTCAGCGACGGGACGCTGGTGGTGCTCGGTTCGTCCGAATTGTCCAGCCATGACCTGCGTTTCGTGCCTTACCGCTTCTTCCCCGAAGAACTGAAGGTGCCGACGCTGGCCTACGGCCACGCCATGTTCCAGTCGTACGGCATTGTCAGCGTGCTCGAGTCGGTGGCCGATTCGCTGACGCCGAACACGCGGCTGGTGATCATGGTGTCGCCAGCCTGGTTCGCCTCGGGCGGCCAGCTGCCGCGCAGCGCGTTCGCCGAGCACGTGACCGGCCCGGTCTGGGAACGCCTCTGGGACAAGCCCAGCACGCGCGAACAGATGCAGACCTGGATCAGCGACAACGCCAACTGGGGCCTGCTGTGGCTGATCGCCAATGGCCAGGTCGCCGAGCTCAAGGACAAGCTGTCGCTGTGGTGGAACGCGCGCAAGGAACCCGCGCCCGACCGTCCGCGCAGCAAGCTGTCGGTGCCCGCGCACCGCTTCGTCTCGTGGCCCCTGTCGGCCAAGCTCAATTCCGGCCAGTGGTCGCGCCTGACGCATGAAGCACGCGAAGTCGAGCACCAGTTGGGCAGCAACAATCCCTACGACGTGCGCGACGACTACTACAAGCAGTACCTGGCGCCGCTGTATTCGCCGGCGCGCAACGAGTTCGCCAACGTCGATCCGCTCACCCGCACCGAGCTGGGCGACCTGTCGCGTGTCATGGCCTTGCTGCAACGGCGCAAGGTCAAGGCCTACTTCGTGATCCAGCCGTTCAATCCCAAGCTCATCCTGGACGTCGAGCGCTTCGACCCGGTGGTGGCCGCCATCACCGGCATGTGCCAGCGCTACCAGATGGGTTGCCTCGATATGTACAGCATTCCCTTCGAACCGGGCATGGTGCGTGATGACATGCATCTGGCCGAGCTCGGTTGGGCGATGGCGGACCAAGGCATTGCGGAGTACTTTTCCCGATGAACCCCTCTCAGAAAACCGATGCGACGCCGGACGGCGCCGCCCAGGGGCCGGACGCCCGCAAGGCGGTCAAGGCCTGGGGGCGCCGCTTCTTCTGGCATCTCTGCCTGTATATCGGGGTGATCCTGGTGTTCGTGCTGCAGGCGCAGCCCACCACGGGTAGCGGCGGACCTATCAAGGTCGAATTCCAATATCAACAGTTCTGACCGCAGCATGGAATTGTTCGCAAGCTTGAGCTTCTTCGGCGGCGCCCTGTTCGGCGGGCTGGGTCTGTTGGCGTACCGTTCGTTCGGCATGCCCCTGCGCATCGGTTATCGCCACATCATCGGCGTGATCTGCCTGGGCGTGTGGATGGCGGTGTTCTGGGCGCGTCCCTATCAGCCGATCGCGCTGCTGGCCATTTCGGGCAGCGCGCTGTGGGCCATGCGCCGCAAATACATCCCGACCTGGCTGGCCGTCATCATCACGATGACGCCGCTGCTGCTGGTGAAGACCGGCGTCTCGCACCTGGGCGCGATGCTGGGCCTGTCGTTCGCCACCTTCCGCGCCATCGACGTGCTGCTGTTCGCGCCGCGCAACGAGCGCGTGTCGCCGCTGGATTACTTCATCTACCTGTTCTTCCCGCTGACGCTGCTGGCCGGTCCGATGTACCGCTGGCGCAGCTTCCAGGCCGATCTCAAGCGCGGCTACGAAGGCGTGAACCTGAACACCTGGCTGGCGGGCCTGGAACTGATCATGCTGGGCGTGATCCAGAAGTTCGGCCTGGCCGAGCTGATCTGGCGCTACGGCCTGTCGACCCTGGACGCGCACGACTACTCGTTCACCGGCGTGGCGCTGAACGCCTCGCTCTACAGCGCCTACCTGTTCTTCGATTTCGCCGGCTATTCCACCATGGCCATCGGTATCGGCATGTTGTTCGGCTTCACCCTGCCGATCAACTTCCGCAACCCGCTGGCGACGCTCAATCCGCAGGACTTCTGGCGCCGTTGGCACATCAGCCTGTCCGAGTGGCTGCGCGACGTGGTGTTCATGCCGATCTACAAGGCGCTGAGCAAGACCTCGTTCTTCTCGCGCCACCGGATGGCGGCGCAGAACATCGGCATCTTCGCCACGCTGCTGGCGATGGGCGTGTGGAACGGCCTGTCGGTGCACTACATCGTCAGCGGCCTGATGTTCGGCGCGTACTCGGTGGGCCACAACCTGCTGATCAACGCGGCGCGCACCCGCCCGGCCCTGCAGGCCACGCTGGCGCGGCCCGTCATGCGTTTCCTCGGGCGCGTCCTCACTTTGATTCTGGCTGCCCTGGCGCTTTACGTGTTCAGCGGTCGCAGTCCCATCTGATGCCCGGAGTTTCGGCATGCGTTTCGACCTGAAGACCTTCCAGTTCGTTGACTCCGCGCGCGCGCCCGACGCGCTCGCGGTGGTCGGCGCCGACCGCAGCCTGACCTGGGCGCAACTGCGCGACGAAGCCACGGCCTGGGCCGACGAGGCGCGCGCGCATGGCGCGGCGCCGGACGTGCCGGTCGCCATCTATGGCCACAAGGAAGCCTCGTTCTTCGTCGCCATGGTGGGCGCGCTGCTGGTCGGCGCGCCGTTCGTGCCGGTCGACACCATCTATCCGCCCGAGCGCCTGCGCCGCATCGTCGAAATCGTGCGCGCCGCCGCCGTCTACGACGCGGCCGCGCGCGGCTTCGAGCCGGGCGAGGGCGCCGAGCTGGCCGAGCGCGGCCTGGCCTACGTCATGTTCACGTCCGGCAGCACCGGCGACCCCAAGGGCGTGCAGATCGGCCGCGAAAGCGTCGGCCTGCTGGGCGACTGGATGCTCGGCAGCTTCGATCTGGGCGAGGCGCCGGTGTTCATGAACCAGGCGCCATTCAGCTTCGACCTGTCGATGTACGAGGTGTTCGCCACGCTGGCCGCCGGCGGCACCTGCGTGCTGAATTCGCGCGAGCAGATCGGCGCGGCCGCGACCTGGATGAGCCGGCTGGCGCAGAACGGCGTGACGGCCTGGGTCTCGACGCCGTCGTTCGCCCACCAGCAACTGGCCAACCGCGATTTCTCGCCGGCCACGCTGCCGACGCTGCGCACCTTCCTGTTCTGCGGCGAGCCGTTGCCGGCGGCGCTGGCGAAGAAACTGCGCCAGCGTTTCCCGGACGCCGTCATCCTGAATACCTACGGTCCGACCGAGGCCACCGTGGCCACGACCTGGGTCGCCATCACCGACGCGGTGCTGGCGGCGCACGATCCGCTGCCCGTCGGCCATGCCAAGCCCGATAGCGAATTGCGCATCGAGGACGGCGAGATCTGCATCATCGGCGCCCACGTCATGCGCGGCTACCTGAACCGCCAGGACCTGAACGAGGTCAAGCTGTTCGTGGCCGAGGATGGCCGCCGCGGCTTTCGCACCGGCGACCTGGGGCAGCTGGATGCGGACGGCCTGCTGTTCTGCCGCGGCCGGATGGATGACCAGATCAAGCTGAACGGCTATCGCATCGAGCTGGCGGAGATCGACGAGGCCCTGCATGGCCTGCCGGGCGTCGAAGGCGGCGCCTGCGCGGTGCTGCGGCGGCCGGACGGCACCGCGGTGCGTCTGATCGGCTTTGTCGCCGGCGTGGCGGCCGAGCAGGCCGAAGCCACCCTGCTGGCCCAGGATGCGTTGACGGGGTGGAAAGATAAGCTGGGGCAGCGCCTGCCGCCCTATATGGTGCCGTCCGAGCTGGTGGCCTGCGCGGCGCTGCCGATGTCGAACAACCACAAGATCGATCGCAAGAAGCTGATCGATATCTACGCCGCGATTCCGGCGTAACGCGCCGCCCGCGGCGTGCGCCAGAGACGGCCCGGGCAGTTCGCCGGGCCGTTGTCGTTTCAGACGCCCATCATGCTGTAGCTCAGGCGCGCCAGCACCATCAGCAGGACCTGCGCCACGATCAGCAGCACCAGCGGCGAGAAGTCGATCGAGGTGCGCGGCAGCAGCCGGCGGATGGGATCCAGCATCGGCGCGGTCAGCGCCTGCAGCATCGGCATCATGGGCGCCATCGGGTTGACCCACGACAGCACCGCCTGGATCAGCGTCAGCCACACCACCAGGTTCAGCGCCCACTTGAGCGCCATCAGCAGCGCCGACAGCATGGCCGAGGGCAGCAGCGCGGCCGGGATCAGCGCGCCGATGGCGATCAGCCAGATCAGCAGCAGGTAGACCAGCGCCGCCAGCCAGGTGGCGACCAGGCTGGTCCAGTCGATCTTGTTGCCGGCGGGAATGATCTTGCGCAGCGGCAGCACCAGCCAGTTGGTGGCCTGATAGATGACGCGCGCCAGCGGATTGAAGGGATGCAGCCGTATCGCGTGCATCCAGGCGCGGGCGATGAGTGCGGCGCCGAACAGCGTGAACGCGATTTCGAGCAGGAAGCGAAGGATTTCACCGAGCATGGACGCTATCTACCTAATGATGACGGCTTTTATTGTCTCACGGCATTGCGGCAACGGTAGCGCCCAAGCCGCGCGGACGCGCTTCTTTCTTCGGGGAAGGGGCAAATAAAAACCGCCTGGCCGGAGCCAGGCGGTTTGAGGTACTGCTACCGTTGTGACCGGTCCGATTACGGACGGCCACCCGTCGGGAACGGCCACGACGCGGCGGGGTTCAGCGCGGTCTTCGCGCCCGGGGCAGCAGCCGTGGACGGCGGCGTGGCGGGCTTCTTCGGAGCGGCTTTCTTCGCAGCGGGCTTCTTGGCAGCGGCAGGCTTCGCAGCAGGCTTGGCGGCCGGCTTGGCAGCAGGCTTCGCGGCAGGCTTGGCAGCGGGCTTCTTGGCAGCCGGGGCCTTCTTGGCTACGGCTTTCTTGGCGACCGCCTTCTTGGCGGGGGCCTTCTTGGCAACCGCCTTCTTGGCTACCGCTTTCTTGGCGACGACCTTCTTGGCGACGACCTTCTTGGCTACCGCTTTCTTGGCGACGGCCTTCTTGGCAACCGCCTTCTTGGCGACGACCTTCTTGGCCGCTGCCTTCTTGGCTACCGGCTTCTTGGCCGCGACTTTCTTGGCGACGGCCTTCTTGGCTACCGCTTTCTTCGCGACCTTCTTGGCGGCCGGCTTCTTGGCGGCAACCTTCTTCACCGCCGGCTTCTTGGCGGCGACCTTCTTGACGGCTACCTTCTTGACGGCAGCTTTCTTGGCCGGGGCGGCCTTCTTCGCTACTGCCTTCTTGGCGGCGGGCTTCTTCACCGCTTTCTTTACGGCTTTCTTGGCTGTTGCCATGGTCATGCTCCTTAGGTTCAGGGGTCCCAGAACTTAAACCCGTGCCCCGATCCGCCAACAAGGCGAACCGTGCCCGGGCTATTCATCGGCGCATGCCGCTGTTCTGTGCGAGCAACAGCTACTACGGTTTGCGCTAATGAATTCGGCACAGCCATTTGATATGGCCCCCGCTCCTTTGGCGCGAGCCATTTCAAATGGCGCCGGTGGGCAGTCTGATCACAGACCGCCTACCGCTTGTTCTACGTGTTCGAAAACACCCTGACCTGGGAGATCGTCCTCGAGCCTGGCGCGAACGCGACGCTCTTTGCAAGAGCGTGCCCGCGCCGGGCCCGAAGGCGAACTACGTTACTCCCAGCTCAGCGTGCCACCGGTTTGGTATTCGATCACGCGAGTTTCAAAAAAGTTGCGTTCCTTCTTAAGATCGATCATCTCCGCCATCCACGGGAAGGGATTCTCTTCCTGCGGGTACAGCGGTTCGATACCGATTTGCTGGCAACGACGGTTGGCGATGAAGCGCAGGTAGGATTTGAACATGGGAGCGTTCAAGCCCAACACACCACGCGGCATCGTGTCTTCGGCGTAAGCGTATTCGAGTTCGACCGCTTTGCGGAAGAGTTCTCGAATTTCTTCGCGGAATTCCGGCGTCCACAGATGCGGATTTTCCAGTTTGACGGTGTTGATCAGGTCGATGCCGAAATTGCAGTGCATGGATTCATCGCGCAGGATGTACATGTACTGCTCGGCCGCGCCGGTCATCTTGTTCTGGCGACCGAGCGCCAGGATCTGCGTGAAGCCAACGTAGAAGAACAGGCCTTCCATCAGGCAAGCGAAGACGATCAGGGACTTCAGCAGCGTCTGGTCGGCTTCGGGCGTGCCCGTCTTGAAGTTGGGGTCCGCGATCGCGTCGATGAACGGGATCAGGAACTCGTCCTTGGCGCGGATGGACGGCACTTCGTTGTAAGCGTTGAAGATCTCCGCTTCGTCCAGGTCCAGGCTTTCGACGATGTATTGATAGGCGTGCGTGTGGATGGCTTCTTCGAAGGCCTGGCGCAGCAGGAACTGGCGGCATTCGGGCGCCGTGATGTGGCGGTAGGTGCCCAGCACGATGTTGTTCGCGGCCAGCGAGTCGGCCGTGACGAAGAAACCCAGGTTGCGCTTGACGATGCGGCGCTCGTCCTCGGTGAGCCCGTTCGGGTTCTTCCAGAGGGCGATGTCGCGCGACATGTTGATTTCTTGCGGCATCCAGTGGTTCGCGCACGTGGCCAGGTATTTCTCCCATGCCCACTTGTACTTGAACGGCACCAGCTGGTTGACGTCGGTCTCGCCATTGATGATGCGCTTGTCGGCAACCTTCACGCGTTGCGAGGTGGCGCTGCCGCTGGCCGTCAGGCCGGCCGCATGCTGCGGCGCGGCCGGGGTCGGCATGGCGGTGTCGCCGAACACGCCCGTCGCCGCCCGGACTTCGGGCGCAGCCTGCCCGCCCGCCGCGGGCGCGGGGGCTTGTGCAGGTTGCGTGGCGAGGGTGTCGTCTTCCCAATTAATCATGATTCATTCTCCGGAGGCGGTTTATTGGCAGGCTTCGCACTCTTCGAAGCCGGGGTCGCCCGGCCGCATGGTGCAAACCGCCCCGAGAACTTCGGGTTCCGGCAAAACAGGTGCAGCGGACACGGGAGCGGCGGTGGATTGGCCACCGGCAGTGACGGCGTTCAGTTCGCCGCCGCGTCCCGTCGACTTCTCGGCGCTGGTGGCGCCGAGGGTACGCAGGTAATAGGTCGTCTTCAGGCCACGCTTCCAAGCCAGCTTGTAGGTGTCGTCCAGCTTCTTGCCGGAGGCGCCGGCCATGTAGATGTTCAGCGACTGGGCCTGATCGATCCACTTCTGGCGACGCGAGGCGCATTCCACCAGCCAGCTCGGTTCGACTTCGAACGCGGTGGCGTAGAGTTCGCGGAGTTCGGAAGGTACGCGATCGATGCGGGACAGGCTGCCGTCGAAGTACTTGAGGTCGGCGACCATGACTTCGTCCCAGAGACCGAGTTTCTTCAGGTCACGCACGAGGTAATCGTTAACGACCGTGAACTCGCCGGAGAGATTCGATTTGACGTACAAGTTCTGGAAAGTGGGTTCGATGCACGCAGATACACCAATGATATTGGAAATAGTCGCGGTTGGGGCGATTGCGATGCAATTGGAGTTGCGCATGCCGTGTTGATTGATGCGCGCGCGCAACGCATCCCAATCGAGCGTGCTCGATTCATCGACCTCGACATGACCACCGCGTTCGTCACGCAGCATCTTCAACGTGTCTTGCGGCAGGATGCCACGCGACCACAGCGAGCCTTCGTACGATTGATAGCGACCACGTTCTTCAGCCAGCAGGCTCGAGGCCCAGTAGGCGTGATAGCACACGGCTTCCATCGAGGTGTCGGCGAATTCGACGGCGGCGTGCGACGCGTACGGCACGCGCATCATCTGCAGGCAGTCCTGGAAACCCATGATGCCCATGCCCACCGGACGATGGCGCGCATTGGAGTTGCGGGCCTTCTCGACGGCGTAGTAGTTGATGTCGATGACGTTGTCGAGCATGCGCATGGCGATGCTGACGGTGCGCTTGATCTTGTCGTGGTCGAGTTCGAAACCGCCGCCGGCGGCGGGTTTCATGTGGGCGACCAGGTTCACCGAACCCAGGTTGCAAACCGCGATTTCCGATTCGTTGGTGTTCAGGGTGATCTCGGTGCACAGGTTCGAACTGTGGACCACGCCGACGTGCTGCTGCGGCGAACGGATGTTGCACGGATCCTTGAACGTGATCCACGGGTGGCCGGTTTCGAACAGCATCGACAGCATCTTGCGCCACAGGTTCAGCGCCGGCATCTTCTTGAACAGCTTCAGGTCGCCGCTGGCAACGCGCGCTTCATAGCCGACGTAGGCTTCTTCGAAGGCCTTGCCGTACTTGTCGTGCAGGTCGGGGCAGTCGGACGGCGAGAACAGGGTCCATTCGCCGCCTTCCATGACGCGCTTCATGAACAGGTCGGGAATCCAGTTCGCCGTGTTCATATCGTGGGTGCGACGACGCTCGTCGCCGGTGTTCTTGCGCAGTTCGAGGAATTCCTCGATGTCCAGGTGCCACGATTCCAGGTAGGTGCAGACCGCGCCCTTGCGCTTGCCGCCCTGGTTCACCGCGACGGCGGTGTCGTTGACGACCTTCAGGAACGGGACCACGCCCTGGCTTTCGCCGTTGGTGCCCTTGATGTGGCTGCGCAGCGCGCGCACCGGGGTCCAGTCGTTGCCCAGGCCGCCGGCGTACTTGGCCAGCAGCGCGTTTTCCTTGATGGCGTCGTAGATGCCTTCCAGGTCGTCGGAGACGGTGGTCAGGTAGCACGACGACAGCTGCGAGTGCAGGGTGCCCGAGTTGAACAGCGTCGGGGTCGAGCTCATGAAGTCGAACGACGACAGGATCTCGTAGAACTCGATGGCGCGGGCTTCGCGATCGGTCTCGCGCAGCGCCAGGCCCATGGCCACGCGCATGAAGAACACCTGCGGCAGTTCGATGCGGGTGCCGCGGATGTGCAGGAAGTAGCGGTCGTACAGGGTCTGCAGGCCGAGGTAGCCGAACTGCAGGTCGCGCTTGGCGTTCAAGGCCTTGCCCAGCTTGGTCAGGTCATAGCTGGCCAGGTCGGGCGAGAGCAGGCCGCCTTCGATGCCGCGGGCGATGAAGGTGGGGAAGTACTCGGCGTAGTGGGCGGTCATGCCGTCCTGCGAGACTTCCTGGCCCAGCACTTCCTTGCGGATCGTGTGCAGCAGCAGGCGGGCGGTGACCTGGCTGTAGGCCGGATCCTTCTCGACCAGCGCGCGCGCCGACAGGATGGCGGACTTGAACACTTCGTCGACGGGGATGCCGTCGTACAGGTTCTTGACCGTTTCCTTCAGGATGGCTTCGGAGTCGATGAATTCGGCCAGGCCTTCACCGGCGGCGACGATGGTGGCGCGCAGTTCGGCGATGTCCAGCGGACGGCGGACACCCGCGTCCGTGACGTGCAGCACATTTTCCTGCGGCAGGGCGTCGGTCTTTTGCTGGCCTTCGGCGGCCGCGGCGGCGGCGCGTTCCTGGGTGCGCTTTTCGCGGTAGAGCACGTAGGCGCGGGCGACGTCATGCTGGCCCGAGCGCATCAGGGCCAGTTCGACCTGGTCCTGGATGTCTTCGATGTGGAAGGTGCCGCCACCGGGGCGGTTGCGCACCAGCGCGTTGACGGCCTGGGTCGTCAGCTGTTCAACCAGCTCGCGCACGCGGGCCGAGGCCGCGCCTTGGCCGCCGTTGACGGCCAGGAACGCCTTGGTCATGGCGATGGCGATCTTGCCGGGTTCGAACCCGACCACCGAGCCATTGCGGCGAATGATGTTGTAGCTGGCCCATTGCCCGCCATTGGCGTCGGCAGGGGAATCGGTTTGAGAGGGCGGCACGGCCGAGGGCCGGGTCACAGAGGCGATCGTAGTCTGCATGGAAGCTCCTGTGCGAAAAGCGCGTAGATAGCGACATGACGACGTCATGTCAGGTACGAAATTGGATCTTATTGAGGGGGTCGCAACGCTTGGACGGACGAATCCGTATGGCGTGGCCGACGAGTATCAGCGGTTAGGCGACCACAACATGTAGTGTAGCACCCCTCGTTGGACACTAATTCTAGTGATCGAGTACGACAGCTACAAGAAGAAGATAGGATCAGGTTCCCAAAACATTGTTACTAAATGCACTGGGCGCGCCTAGCAAGGCGCGCCCAGGAGATTGCGGCTCAGCGCGAGTGTTTATGCGGTTTTCCGCAGGGGCACTTCGCGCGGGGCAGGCGCCGTATAGCTTTGCATCGAGCGGGCCAGCTCCGTCCTGTACTTCTCGACGTTCGCAGCCTTCACGTGGCCGAAGCCGCGGATGGTTTCTGCAAGGGCGGCGATTGTAGCTGCTTGCGCCAGGTTGTCGCGATTCAACCCTGCGAGCAACTGGTCTATGGTCTGGCGGTACTCGCCCACCAGTGCCCGCTCCATCTTGCGCTCGGCGGTGTGGCCGAACGGATCGAACCAGGTGCCGCGCAGGCGCTTGAAGCGGGTCAGCAGCTTGAGCGCGGTCATGGTGCGCGGGCCCAGCGTCACCTTGCGCGGCACGCCGGTGCGCGGGTCCTTGCGCGCGAAGATCGGCGGCGCCATGTGAAAGCGCAGGCTGTAGTCGCCTTCGAACTGGCCCTTGAGCTGGGCCTGGAAGGCCTCGCCGGTGTAGAGGCGGGCGACTTCGTATTCGTCCTTGTAGGCCATCAGCTTGAACAGGCCGCGCGCCACCGCCATGGCCAGGCGCGGACTCCTGGCGTCGGGCGCCAGCTCGCGTTCGCGCGCGGCGACGCGCTCGACCATGTCGCGGTAGGCCTGCGCGTAGGCGGCGTCCTGGTAGGCGGTCAGGTCGTCGACGCGGCGCGCCACGGCGCGCTCGAAGGTCTCCGGCACATGCAGTTGCACCACCTGGGCGCGCGGGCGCAGCGCGCCTTCCAGCGCGTCGGGCTGGTGCGCGGCCAGGCGGCCGCTGTCGAACGCGGCGCGGTTGGCGGCCACGGCGACGCCGTTCAGTTCGATGGCGCGGTTGATGGCGGCCTGCGACAGCGGCACGCCGCCGCGCTGCCAGGCGTAGCCCAGCATGAACATGTTCGATAGGATGCTGTCGCCGAACAGGGCCAGCGCGGCTTCGTGCGCGTCGATGGCGGCGGTGTGTTCGTCGCCCGCTGCGTGGCGGATCTTGGCCAGCAGCGCTTCCGGCCGCATGGCGGCGTCCGGGTTGCGGGTGAAATCGGACACCGGCGCGACGTAGGTGTTGACGGTGACCTGGGTGTGGCCGCGGCGCAGCGCGCCGAGCGAGTCGGGCGCGACGGCGGCGACCGGATCGCACAGGATGGCGGCATCGGCCTGCTGCCAGTCCAGGCGCACCGGGCCGGCGGCGGCGCCGGCGGGCGCCAGGCGGATGTGGCTGACCACCGTGCCGCCCTTCTGCGCCAGGCCGGTCAGGTCCAGCACCGCGGCCGACAGGCCTTCCAGGTGGGCCGCCATCGACACGATGGCGCCGATGGTGATGACGCCGGTGCCGCCCATGCCCGCCACCAGCAGGCGGTAGGGGCGTTCCAGCGCCAGCGATTGCGGCAGCGGCAATTGCTGGATCAGCTGCTGCAGGCGTTCCTGGTCGGCCTTGGGCGCGGCGCTCTTCCTGGGCTTGCCGCCCATGACCGAGACGAAGCTGGGGCAGAAGCCCTCGGCGCAGGAGTAGTCCTTGTTGCAGCTGGACTGGTCGATGGCGCGCTTGCGGCCATACGGCGTTTCCAGCGGCACCACCGACAGGCAGTTCGATTTCACGCCGCAGTCGCCGCAGCCTTCGCACACCGCGCTGTTGATCAGCATGCGGCGGGCCGGGTCGGGGAACTGGTTCTTCTTGCGGCGGCGGCGCTTTTCGGCGGCGCAGGTCTGGTCGTGGATCAGCACGGTGACGCCGGGGATTTCGCGCAGCTCGCGCTGCAGGGCATCGAGGTCGCGGCGATGATGCACCTTGATGCCGGCGCCCAGGTCCACGCCCTGGTATTTCTCAGGCTCGTCGCTGGTGACGACGATGCGGGCGACGTTTTCGCCGCGCAGCTGCTGGCAGATCTGCGGCACCGAGATCGGCCCGTCCACCGGCTGGCCGCCGGTCATGGCGACGGCGTCGTTGAACAGGATCTTGTAGGTGATGTTGGCCTTGGCGGCCACGGCCTGGCGGATCGCCAGGTAGCCGGAGTGGTAGTAGGTGCCTTCCCCCATGTTCTGGAAGATGTGCGGCATCCTGGTGTAGCGCGACAGGCCGATCCAGTCGACCCCTTCGCCGCCCATCTGGGTCAGGCCGCCGGTGTCGCGGTCCATCCAGGCGGCCATGTAGTGGCAGCCCACGCCCGACAGCGCCTGGCTGCCCTCGGGCACCTTGGTCGAGGTGCTGTGCGGACAGCCAGAACAGAAGTAGGGGCGGCGGCGCATGCCGTCGGCGTCGTTGGACAGCATGTCCTGGCAGTCGAAGGTGGCCAGGTCGACACCGGGCTGCAGGCCGGCGCTGCGCGACAGCCACATGGCCAGCGGCCGCGCCAGCAGCGACGGGCGCAGCTGGCCGGCGGACGGCACCAGCGCTTCGCCGTCGAAGCCCTTCTTGCCGACCACGGTGGCGCGCTCGGGCAGGTTGAACAGCAGGTCCTTGAGCTGGGTCTCGACGACGGCGCCTTTTTCCTCGATCACGAGGATGTGCGACAGGCCGCGCGCGAAGTCGAGCATGCGTTCGGCGTCCAGCGGCCAGGTCAGGCCGGGTTTGTAGATGCGCACCGGCGCGTTGGCGGTGACGGTGTCCACGCCCAGGCGCGACAGCGCTTCCATGGTGTCCAGGTGGGCCTTGCCGACGGTGACGATGCCGACCGTGGCCCTGGGCGCCGGACAGGTGAGGCGGTCGATGCTGTGGCGGCGGGCGAAGGCGGCGACCGCCTTCATGCGCAGGTTCATGCGGGTTTCGACCGCCAGCGACAGGAAGTCGCGCGCGGAATATTCCAGCGCTTCGGGCGGCAGGTCCGGATCGGCCGGCATGTCATAGGCGCGCACCGGCGCGGGGGTGAACGAGTGGCCGCTCTCGATGGTCTCGGACACGGCCTTGAAGGCGACCCAGGTGCCGGAATGGCGCGACAGGGCCCAGCCCCACAGGGCGAAGGTTTCGTATTCGTCGATCGAGGCCGGGTGCACGATGGGCATCTGCCAGCCGATCAGCGAGGCCTCGCTGGCGTGCGGGATCGAGGAGGAGACGGCGGTGTGGTCATCGCCCACCACCACCAGCACCCCGCCATGGCGCGAGGCGCCGGCCGCGTTGCCGTGGTGCAGGGCGTCGCCGGCGCGGTCCACGCCGGGGCCCTTGCCGTACCACATGGCGAAGACGCCATCGACGTTGCGGTCGGCGCGCACGCCGGCCTGCTGCGTGCCCATGACGGCGGTGGCGGCCATGTCCTCGTTGATGCCGGGCAGGAACGAGATCTGGTTGGCGTCGAGCGCCTTCTGCGCCTTCCACATCGCCATGTCGACGCCGCCCAGGGGCGAGCCGCGGTAGCCGGAGACGAAGCCGGCGGTGTTCAGGCCGCGCTCGCGGTCGACGCGGCGCTGGGTCAGCATGATGCGCACCAGGGCCTGGGTGCCGGTGAGGAAGATGCGGCCGGTCTCGCGGGTGAGGTTGTCGGCGAGCTGGTAATCGAGGTCCAGCGTGGGCTCGGCGGCGGGGGTACCGTCCATCATGAATGCTCCTGTAGTCGGCACCATGATAGGTTCGCGCGGCATCGGGTTTATTGCGTTTTCGGATCGTGCTATCCCTATAATTCGCAATGAACATTTCGTGTTCGCGGAATTTCGACCCAAACAGGAGACAAAACGATGGACAAGACCGATATCGGCATCCTCAAGGCCCTGCAGGAGGATGGCCGGGCCTCGGCGCAGCAGCTTTCGGACAAGGTGGGGCTATCGGCGGCGCCGGTATGGCGGCGGGTGAAGGCGCTGGAGGCCAGCGGCGTGATCCAGGGCTACAGCGCGCAGGTGGATCGCAGCAAGGTGGGGTTGGGCTGTATGTTCGCGCAGATCAGCCTGGAGCGGCATTCGGCGAACACGGTGGAGAACTTCGAGCGGTCGGTGCGGGATGCGCCGGAGATCCTCGAGTGCTATGCCGTCACGGGGGATTCGGACTTTCTGCTGAAGATCCTGGTGGAGAGCCCGGAGGCTTATGACCGGTTTCTGCATCGGTTCTTGTTCAACATGCCTGGGATTCGGCAGACGCGGACGATTGTGGCGTTGCGGGAGATCAAGCATGAGTTGAAGTTGCCTTTGTAGGGCGGCTTCTTTAGCTGTTCTTGCGGCGGATTGGGTTCTTTAGCCGCGGGAGCCGGGGCAGGCGGGGGGATGGCGGGGCTACGATTGCGGTCCGGAGCGTTCGCTCCGGACTTCCCCTGCGTCAACCTCGTCCAGGCCTACGGCCTTCCCTACGGTTTCCCTTGGGGGCATCTACACGCCCCGCCATCCCCCCGCCTGCCCCGTCACTCGCTCACGATGAGACTTAATGGGCGGTTTTGGGATGGTCTCTATATATAGAGTGTCTTACTGGGGCTGGATGCCGGAGATTTTGATCCATTCCTTCCAGCGGGCGGTGTCTTCCTTGACGAAGGTGTCGAAGCGGGCGGTGTCCATGGCTTCGGGGGTGAGGCCCAGGGCGCGGAGTTTGTCGGCGGTGGCGGGGTCGTTGACGGCGGCCTGGGTGGCGGCGTTCATCTTGGCGACGACGTCGGGCGGGGTGCCGGCGGGGGCGGAGATGCCGAGCCAGCCGGCGACGATGAAGTCGGGGTAGTAGGTCGACATGGTGGGGACGTCGGGCCAGGCGGGATGGCGCTGGGCGGCGGTGACGGCCAAGGGGGCGAGGCCCTTGCCGTCGATCTGGCCCATGGCGGTCAGGTAGTCGACGAAGGCGAAGCCGATCTGCTTGCCGCGCAGGTCGGTGATGATCTGGGTGATGTTTTTGTAGCCGGCGGCGCCGATGTTGATGCCGGCGCGCTGCTTGAAGAGTTCGGACGGCACTTGCGAGGACGAGCTGTAGTAGCCGAAGAACACTTCGCCGGGGTGCTTCTTGGCGTAGTCAACCAGCTCGGGCACGGTGCGGTAGGGGCTGTCGGGAGCGACGATGCCGACGGTGCCGAAGGTGCCGAGCATGCCGATCTGCACGAAGTCCTTCTGGGCGTCGTAGGGCAGGCGCTTGTAGAGGAACTGGTTGGCGGCGTGGGTGGAGTTGGTGGACAGCAGGAAGGTGTAGCCGTCGGCGGGGGCGTTCTTGGCGGCGTTGGTGCCGACGATGCCGCCGGCGCCGGGGCGGTCTTCGACGATGATGGTCTGGCCGATCTGCTTGCCCAGGAACTGGGCGAAGGTGCGGGCGGTGAGGTCGGCGGCGCCGCCGGCGGCGGACGGGACGATCAGCGTGATGGGCTTCTCGGGCCAGCCGGCGGCGTGGGATGCGCCGGCAAGAAGCAGGCTGGCGGCGGCGAGCGCGTGGCGCAGGAATGCGCGGGGCGCGAGGGCGGTGAGGGTCATGCTTGTCTCCTGGGGCGGCGGTGGCGCCGTCATGTTTTGTGGCTTGCGGTGTGCTTCGTGGCGCGCGGGACGCGAGCCGGGCGGATCGGTCTTGGGGTTCGTTGGCGGCTGTCGATGGCTGGAAAGGTGTCTGGCGTGGGAGGGCGTCGTGGCTCAGCCGAACTGCTGGCGATACCAGTCGAGGATGGCGTTCGCGCCGACCTGCCATTGGTCGCCGTACATCATGCAGTGCGGCTGTCCGGCGAGGACGGCGTGCGAAAAGCCGAACAGGCGCGCGATGGCGTGGTCCTGGCCGGGCGGATGGCGGTCGTGGGTATCCAGGCCGGCCTCCAGGCACAGGCCGGGGGCGGTGATGACGGCGGGGTCGACGGGCACGCGCAGCAGGTAGCGGTCGTTGAGCACGCGCGGGCTTTCGGGGTTGAGGCGTTGCGTGACGGCGCTGACGTCGCGGGTCGGCGAGGTGGCCAGGAAGCGGGCGCGGATCTCGCTGGCGGCGGGCGCGGCGCGCACGGCGTCGGCGGGCACCGGCGGCAGGCCCAGCGCGCCGGGCAGGTTGGCGGGCGGCGACGGCGCCATCAGCACGACGCCAGCGACGGCGCGCTGGCTGGCCGCCAGCAGCGCGGGCAGGGCGCCCATGCTGTGGCCCACCACCACGGTGGGGGCGTCCAGCAGGTCGAGCGCGCTGACGACGTCGGCGGCCAGGTCGGCGATGCCGGCGTCGATGAAGCCTTCATCCTGCGGCAAGGCGCCGTGGCCGCGCACGTCAAGGGCGGCGCAGGCCAGGCCGGCGCGGGCGAAATGGTCCAGGTAATGCGCGTAGCACCAGGCGCCGTGATAGGCCCCGGGCACCAGCAGCAGGCCGGGCCTGCCGTTGGGCGCGGCGGCGGTCAACAGCCGGCCCTGGCCGGCGGGGTGGGCGGGCAGCCGGTCGGCCAGGCTGAAGTCGAGCGGATCGACGGCGCGGGCGGCGGCGGGGGAAAGGGTCGCGGTAGTCATTGCGGCCATGTTAAGTGCCGCCCTATGATGAGAAAACTTTATTTTTCCTATGATTTGATAAGTTCATCAAATCAGATGCCACGATGCCCGCCTTGCCCGAACTTTCCATTGCGCACTACCGGCACTTCCTGCTGGTGGCCGAATTGCGCAGCTTCCGCGCCGCCGCCGCGCGCGCGTTCCGCTCGCAGCCGGCCCTGTCGCTGTCGATCCGTGAAATGGAGCAGCGCCTGGGCCAGCCGCTGTTCGAGCGCGGCAACGGCAACGCGCTGACGCGCTTCGGCCAGGACTGCCTGCCGCTGGCGCGCGAGCTGGTCGAGCACCATGACCGCGTGGCGGGGACGCTGGCGGGACTGGCCAGCAACGAGGCCGGCACCCTGACCATGGCCTCGGTGGCGACGGTCGCGACGCATTGGCTGCCCGAGCTGGTGGCCGCCTACCGCGAGCGGTTTCCGGCGGTGGCGCTGCGCCTGTTCGACGACAACTCGGAGGGCGTGGAGCGCATGGTGCTGGCGGGCGAGGTCGAGCTGGGGGTGTGCAGCCCGGTGCTGCGCGACCGGCGACTGGCGTTCGAGCCGCTGCTGCGCGACGCGTTCGGACTGGTCTGCCATCGCGGCCATCCGCTGGCGGGGCGCAAGTCCGTGACCTGGCGCGAGATCGCCGGGCTGCCGCTGGTGGGCACGGTGGCGCACCGGCAACTGGCGGACTATCCGCAGGCCGCGTTCATGATGGAGCGCCAGGTGTTCGTGTCCAACATGATGTCGCTGCTGGCGATGCTCGAACGCGGCGTGGGCGTGACGGTGCTGGCGCGGCTGGGCGTGCCGCCGGATTCACCCGGTCTGGTTTTCGTGCCGCTGGCCCGGCCGCGCATCGAGCGCGAGCTGGGCATCACGCGGCTGGCCGGCCGCAGCCTGTCGCCGGCCGCCGCGCGCATGGAGGAAATGCTGCGCGCCAAGGCCGCCCGCGGCGGCCGCAGTGTCGCTTGAAACCAACGCATTTTTGCGTGTTGGGGCCTTAAAACACGGGCTTTTCGGCGAGGACTGTTGCGCAATTGCACACGGCGCGGATCGTCGTTGATTCTTCCGTGGCGCGTCTTTAGAGTGCGTGGTGTTTGCTGCGCGAAGGGCGTGCCGATCTGAGCGGCGCGGCGCGTCGACAGACGTGTTGAGGAAGTCATGAGCAGTGTGTATTTGCGTTCGGCGGGCGTGGCTTGCGCCCTTCTGGTCCTGGCCGGTTGCGTCACCCGCAAGCCCGCCGCCATTACCGAGGCCCAGCCGGAAGGGCCGCCCAAGCCGATCGCGTGCGTGCCCGCCAAGAGCGGCGATCCCATGGTCGGCACCTGGTATTCGAATTCCAAGCCGAAGGGCGTCAGCGGCGACCTCCAGGCGCTCACGGTGCTGTATCCCGACGGCCGCATGGCCTATGAGACGCAGCTGAAGATCGGCCGCAAGACGCGTCCGGCGCTGCGCGAGACCGGCTGCTGGAGCGTGGTGGATGGCGTCTACACGATGCAGACCACGCAATCGAACGGCGAGCTCGTCGATGCCGGCGATCCGATCTACGTCAACCGCTACCGCGTCGAGAGGGTCGAGCAGGCCAAGCTGACGCTGCGCGAGCTCAAGAGCGGCGGCCAGGTCGTGACCGCGCGCCGCATGCCGCAGGGCTACCGCCTGCCGTATTGATCTCCGGGGGGCGTCCGGCCGCCGGCCGTTATGCCGGGCGGACGCCATCGCGCCGCCGGCGTCGCCAAGCGGCCCGGGCTGCGGTAAGGTGCGGACTTCGTCCTCCATCCGCCGCCGGCCCTCCATGCCCGCCCTCTCTTCCGAAGCACGCGCCATCGCGTTGCTCGCCCTGGCCGCTTTCGTCAGCGCCAGCGCCTTCCGTCTCTGTGATCCCATGCTGCCGCAGCTGGCCGCCGAGTTCGGCGCCTCCACCGGCCAGGCCGCGCGCGCGGTGACCGCGTTCGCGGTGGCCTATGGCGTGCTGCAGATGTTCTTCGGCCCGGTCGGCGACCGCTACGGCAAGTACCGCGTCGTCAGCGTGGCGACGTTCGCCTGCGCGCTGGGCAGCGCCGGCGCCTTCGTGGCCGAGACGCTGGACGTGCTGGTGTTGTGCCGCGCGCTGTCTGGCGCCGCGGGCGCGGGCATCGTGCCGCTGTCGATGGCCTGGATCGGCGACACCGTGCCCTATGAACGCCGCCAGGCGACGCTGGCGCGCTTCCTGACCGGCACCATCCTGGGCATGGCGGCCGGCCAGCTGGCCGGCGGCCTGTTCGCCGACACCCTGGGCTGGCGCTGGGCCTTCGCGGCGCTGGTGTGCGGCTATCTGGTGGTGGGCACGCTGCTGCACCTGGAAGTGCGGCGCCAACGCGCCCTGGGGCTGGGCGTGGTCGATCCGAACGCGCCGCGCCAGGGCTTCGTGGCGCAGGCGCGGCTGGTGCTGGGTACGCCGTGGGCGCGCGTGGTGCTGGCCACGGTGTTCATCGAGGGCCTGCTGGTGTTCGGCGCCCTGGCGTTCGCGCCGTCCTACCTGCATGAACGCTTCGATATCTCGCTGACCGCGGCTGGGGCGCTGGTGGCGGTGTACGCGGTGGGCGGGCTGCTTTACACGGTGGTGGCGGGCCGCATCCTCAAGCGGCTGGGCGAACGCGGCCTGGCGGTGGCGGGCGGGCTGGTGCTGGGCGTGGCCTTCCTGTCGTACCTGCTGGGGCCGGTGTGGCTGTGGAGCCTGCTGGCCAGCGTGCTGGCCGGTTTCGGCTACTACCTGCTGCATGCCACGCTGCAGACCAACGCCACCCAGATGGTGCCGTCGGCGCGCGGCACGGCGGTGGCCTGGTTCGCATCCTGCCTGTTCATGGGGCAGGCGGCGGGCGTGGCGCTGGCCGGCTCGGTGGTGGACGAGGCCGGCGCGGCGGTGCTGTTCGGTGGCTCGGCCGTGCTGCTGCCGCTGCTGGGCGCGTTCTTCTCGCGGGCCTTGAAGACGCGTCCCAAGGCCACCTAGGACGCCTCGCGCCGTGCGGCGCTGGCGCATGGGCCGGTCCGCGAGACCGAAAAAAAGCCCCGAACGGCCAGGCCGGACGGGGCTTTTTCGTGGGCGCGAGCCCGATCAGATCGCGGCCAGGCGCTTGATCACCACGTCCTTGCCCAGCAGGGCCAGCACCGCGTCGACCGCGGGCGTCTGGGTCTGGCCGGTGACGGCCACGCGCAGCGGGATCGCCAGCTGCGGCATCTTCAGGCCGCGGTCGGCCAGCACGGCCTTGATCAGCGCCGAGATGGCCTCGCGGGTCCAGTCGGCGCCCTGGGCGCGCTGGGCGAAGTCGGCCAGCGCCTCGCGCGCGGCGGCGGTCAGGTGCTGCTCGACCAGCTCCGGCGCGGCCGGCTTGAATTCACCGCAGAACAGCATGGCGCCGTCGGCCAGCTGTTCCAGGGTCTCGGCGCGGTCCTTGAGCAGGCCCATCACGCCCGGCAGGTCGATCTTTTCCGGGTAGCCGCCGCGATGGGCGACGCGCGGCGCCACGCGCTCGGCCAGTTCGGCGTTGTCCATCTGCTTGATGTAGTGGGCGTTGACCCAGTTCAGCTTCTTCGGGTCCCATTGCGAGGCCGACTTGGACAGGTGGCGGGTGTCGAACCATTCCACCAGCTGGTCGCGGCTGAAGAGTTCGTCGTCGCCGTGGCTCCAGCCCAGGCGTGCCAGGTAGTTGATCATGGCCTCGGGCAGGTAGCCCTCGTTGTCGTATTCCATGACGTTTACCGCGCCGTGGCGCTTGGACAGCTTTTCGCCGTCCGGGCCGAGGATCATGGGCACGTGGCCGTATTCGGGCAGGGTGGCGCCCAGCGCGCGCAGGATGTTGATCTGGCGCGGGGTGTTGTTGACGTGGTCATCGCCGCGCAGCACGTGGGTGATGCCCATGTCCCAGTCGTCCACCACCACGCAGAAGTTGTAGGTGGGGGTGCCGTCCGGGCGCGCGATGATCAGGTCGTCCAGCTCGGTGTTGTCGAAGCTGATGGGGCCCTTGACCATGTCGTTCCAGGCGGTGGCGCCGTCCTGGGGATTCTTGAAGCGCACCACGGGCTTGCGGCCTTCGGGCACCGGCGGCAGGGTCTTGCCGGCCTCGGGGCGCCAGGTGCCGTCGTAGCGCGGCTTGTCGCCGCGGGCGCGGGCGGCCTCGCGCATGGCCTCGACTTCCTCGGGCGAGCTGTAGCAGTGGTAGGCGGTGCCAGCGGTCAGCATCTGCGCCACCACTTCGCGGTAGCGGTCCATGCGCTGCATCTGGTAGAACGGGCCTTCGTCCGGCTGCATGCCGAGCCAGTCCATGCTGTCCAGGATGGCCTGCACGGCTTCCGGCGTCGAGCGTTCGACGTCCGTGTCTTCGATGCGCAGCACGAAAGTGCCCTTGTGGTGACGCGCGAAGGCCCAGGAGAACAGCGCGGTGCGGGCGCCGCCCAGGTGCAGGAAGCCCGTGGGCGAAGGCGCGAAGCGGGTACGGATGGGGGAGGAGGCGTTGGAAGTCATAGGAAGCAATGATAGCGGCTGCGGCGCCACGAAGCGGCGGCGGGCTGGGCCTGGATCAAGCGGACGTGGGGATTGTCTTGTTACGATGAACGCTATTTTAGATTAGTGCCTGTTCCCGCCATGCTGCGACACGCTCTTGCCCCGATGTTCGAACCCGGTTCGCTGGTGATCGTCGCCGATCGGCCGCTGCCGGCGGCGGGCTCCCTGTCGCCCGCGCTCAAGGCGAAAACCACGGTGGTGGCCTGCGAAACCGGCGCCGCGCCCGACCTGCCGGAGACGCTCCAGGGCCTGGCCGCCGGCGAGCGGCCCGATCTGGCCCTGGTTTGCGTCTCGCCCGCCGTGCTGCCCGAGACCCTGCGCCGGCTGGCGCCGCTGGCGCCGCGCGCGGTCATCCTGCTGCCGCACGAACTGCCCGATCCGTATCCGCGCGGCACGCTGGCGCTGTGCCGCGCCTGGGCCGAGGAAAACCGCTGCGAACTGCTGGGACCGCGCTCGTTCGGCGCCCAGCGGCCGCATGCCGGGCTGAACCTGAGCCAGCACCCGGTGCTGGCGCGCGCCGGCCGCGTGGCGCTGCTGGCGCAGTCGCGCTCCATCATGGCCGCCGTCATGGATTGGGCCGAGGACGTGCACATCGGCTTTTCCACCGCCGTGTCGCTGGGCGACGAGGCGGTGGTGGGCCTGTCCAGGGTGCTTGACTATCTGGCCAGCGACCCGCGCACCGACAGCATCGTGCTGTACCTGGAAGACGTCGGCCCGGCCCGCGAATTCATGAGCACGCTGCGCGCCGCGGCCAGCGTCAAGCCGGTCATCGTGCTCAAGGCCGGCCGCGCCGACAGCGACAGCGCCGACGCCATCTTCGACGCCGCCCTGCGGCGCGCCGGCGCGGTGCGGGTGCGCTACTTCGTGCAGCTGTTCTCGGCGGTCAAGGTGCTGGGTTACACGCGCCGTCCCAAGGGCCGGCGCGTGGCGTTGATCTCCAACGGCAGCGGCCCCCCCCAATTGGCCATGGACCTGATCGGCCCCGACGCCGCGGTGCTGCGCGCCGACCTGACGCCGGCCACGCAGCGCGCGCTGGCGGCGATGCTGGAGCCGGACGCGGCCAGCACCAACCCGGTCATCACCTACGTGCCGCTGACGCCCGAACGCATCCGCGCCATCCTCGACGTGGTGCTGGACGATACCGGCGTGGACGGTGTGCTGGTGCTGCTGGCGCCCGACGCGCTGGCCGACATGCCGGCGGTGGCGCGCGAACTGGCGCTGATCGCGCCCAAGGCCAGGAAGCCGGTGGTCACCTGCTTCATGGGCGACGCCGGCATGCGGCCGTTGCGGCGCATGCTGGACGACGCCGGCACCTCGGCGTTCCGCACGCCCGAATCCGCGGCCGACGCCTTCGGCGTGCTGGCCACGCACCACTACAACCAGCAACTGCTGCTGCAGACCCAGCCGCCCGAGCCGTCGACCCACGTGCCCGACCTGACCGCCGCGCGCGAGATCCTGGCGCGGGTGCGGGCCGATTGCCGGCGCGAATTGAATACCGCGGAGATCCGCGCGCTGCTGGCGTTGTTCTACGTGCCGCTGCGCGACATGCCGGTGGACGTGGCCGCGGCCGAGCCGGAATCCCGCCCCATGGCGATCCGGGTGCGGCGCGATCCGCAGTTCGGACCGGTCATCCGCTTCGGCGCCGGCGGCCCGGACGCGGTGCTGTCGCAATCCGACCGCGGCATCGACCTGCCGCCGCTCAACGGCTTCCTGGCGCGCCAGATGATCGAGCGCAGCCGCCTGTGGCGCCGGGTGCTGGCGCCGCGCGTCGGCCACCTGGCCGCCGAGGCGCTGCAGCAGGCGCTGGTGCTGGTCTCCGAGATGGTGTCGGAACTGCCTGACATCGAGACGCTCGACATCGATCCGCTCTATGCCGGTGAAACCCACCTGCGCGCCGGCGGCCTGCGCATGATGCTGGCCGAGACGCCGGGCTGCGAAACGCCGCAGACCGCCGGCTACCCGCACATGGCGATCCATCCGTACCCGGCGCGCCTGGTGCAGGTGCGCCGCTTCGCCGACGGCATCCCGTGGGTGCTGCGGCCGATCCGCCCCGAGGACGGCCAGCCGCTGCAGGACTTCATCCGCGGCCTGTCGGAACGCTCGCGCTACATGCGCTTCGTGTCGATGATGCGCGAACTGACGCCGCGCATGGTGTCGCGCTACACCCAGGTGGACTACCACCGCGAGCTGGCGCTGGTGGCCGCCACCCAGGTGCCCAACCCGGCCAACCGCGGCCACCCGCACGAGGTGCTGGTCGGTTTCGCGCACTATCTGCGCAACCCCGACGGGCGCGGCGCGGAATACGCGCTGGTGATCGGCGACGACTGGCAGCGGCGCGGCCTGGGCCGCCAGCTGATGACGGCGCTGATCGACGCGGCGCGCGAGCAGGGGCTGGAATACATCGATGGCCTGGTGCTGTCGACCAACCGGCCGATGCTGTCGCTGATGACCAGCCTGGGGTTCACCAACGATCCGGATCCGGAAGACCCGACCATGCGGCGGGTCTGGCTGGACCTGGACTGACGCGGCGCCGGCCGGCGCCGCGCCAATCGCCGCGGCGCGCGTTCAGGCCGTCTTGCGGGCGGCCTGCGCCGGCCGCAGCCGCGTCGACACCTCGTCCACCGACAGCACGTCGCCGAAGAACAGCAGCCAGCCATGCAGGGCGTTTTCGTGCTCGGCGGGCGTCACCGCGGCCAGCGCGTCGTCCACCATGATGGTGCGGAAGTCGCGCATCATCGCGTCGCGCGCGGTCGATTCGCAGCAGACGTTGGTGACCGTGCCGGCGATCAGCAGCGTGTCCACGCCGCGTCCGCGCAGCAGCGGTTCCAGTTCCGACGATCCCGTGGCCATGGCGCTGTAGAAGCGCTTGGTCACGCGCAGGTCGCTGTCGGCCGGCCGCAGGTCCGGATGCAGGGCGTAGCCCGGCGCGTCGCGCCGCAGGGTTTCCAGGCGCCGCGCGCTGCGCTCCGGCGTCAGCATCACGCCATGGTGGTGCGACCAGAAGGCGTCGGCGTTGTCGGACGCGGTCTGCACCCAGACCACCCTGCCGCCGGCCGCGCGCACCGCGTCGCACAGGCGGTTGACCGGCGCGATGATGTCGCGCGCCGCGGCGCATTCGCCCTGGTAGCCAGGCAGCGTGAAATACTGCTGCATGTCGATCACCACCACCGCGGTGCGGGCGCCGGGCAGGCTGTCGTAGGGATGCAGGCAGCCCTGGCGGGCGATGACGCGGTCCTGGACCCATTGCGGAATCTGCATGGCGGCTCCTTATCCGTAGCGCCGCGACACGGCGGCTTCGATGCGGTACACCACCAGGTACATCACGCTGGAGATCAGCGCCAGCATGGCGATGGCGGTCATGACGATGTTCAGCTTGAAGACCTGGCTGCCGTTCATGATGAGAAAGCCCAGGCCCGAGTCGGCCGACTGGAATTCGCCGACGATGACGCCCACCAGCGCCAGGCCGATGTTCATCTTGACCGCGGCGATCAGGGTCGGCACGCTGCCCGGCAGCACCACCTTGGTCAGCACCTGCCAGCGGCTGGCGCCGAAGGTGCGGGCCAGCTTGACCTTGTTCAGGTCGATGGCGCGAAAGCCGGCGTACACCACCATGATGGTCACGAACACGGCGATCGCCACGGCCATGCCGTAGACCGCGTAGTCCGACCCCAGCCACAGGTAGAAGATCGGCACGAAGGCGATCTTGGGCATGGCGTTGGCCACCACCAGGAACGGGTCCAGCACCTTGTACAGGAAGTCCGACCACCACAGCGCGGCGGCGACGATGATGCCGATCACCATGCTGAGCGTGAAGCCGACCAGCGTGGCCGACAGCGTGGTGGCGATGTGTTGGGCCAGGTTGCCGTGGCTCCACAGCTCCAGGAAGGTCGGCCACAGCGCGCTCGGATAGCTGGTCAGCAGCGGGTTCAGGATGTGCATGCGCGGCAGGATTTCCCAGGCGCACAGGAACACCACCAGCAGCAGCGCCTGGGCGATGCGGATGTTGCGGCGGCGGGCGCGGTCGCGCCGCAGGTAGTCCAGGTACTTCTGGCTGGGCGCGGGCACGGCGCGCAGCGGCACGGTGTTGGCAATCGGTGCGTTCACGGCTCAACCCTCCACATGGACGTCCAGCTCGTCCCAGAGCTGTTTGAAGTAGGCATTGAATTCCGGCCGCGAGCGGGCCTGGAACGGCGTCGGGCGGGCGCCGTCGCCGTAGTGGATGCGGTACTGGCTCTTGAGCCGGCCGGGCCGGCGCGACAGCACGATGACGCGGTCGGTCATGGCGATGGCCTCGCCGATGTCGTGGGTCACCAGCACCACCGTCTTGCCCTCGCGCCGCAGGATGTCGACGACCTCGTCGGAGATCGCCAGCCGGGTCTGCGAATCGAGCGCCGAGAATGGCTCATCCAGCAGGATCACGTCGGGCTCGGTGACCAGCGTGCGCGCCAGCGCCGCGCGCTGGCGCATGCCGCCCGACAGCTGGCGCGGCGTGTGCGACAGGAACGCGCCCAGCCCGCACTTTTCCAGCAGGTGCACGGCCCGCGCCTCGCTGCGCGCATCGCGCCGGCCCTGGATCTCGGCGCCCAGCATGACGTTGTCGAGGATGGTGCGCCACTCGAAAAGATAGTCCTGCTGCAGCATGTAGCCGATGCGCGGATTGGGTTCGGTGACCGCCTGGCCGTCGATCATCACCGTGCCCGAGGTCGGCGCGTGCAGGCCGGCGATCAGCGACAGCAACGTGCTCTTGCCACAGCCGCTCTGGCCGATCAGGCTGACGAATTCGCCCGGCGCCAGCGCGAACGACACCTGCGACAGCGCTTCGGTCTCGCCTTCCGGCGTGAAGTAGCTCAAACAGACATCGCGCAGTTCGATCTTGGCCGTGGCCGGGTCCGGCTTGAGATTGTGGACGACGGCGCTCATCACGGCACCTTCCTGGCGAAGTCGGCCACCACCACGTCTTCGTATTTGACGCGGGCGCCGTCCTTCATCACCGCGCTGGCGATCAGCATGTCCTGCAGCTGGTTCATGGCCTCGGCCGTCACCAGCGGCGTGGTCTTCCAGATCTGGTACTGCTTGTAGCGCTCGATGGCGTCGGTCACCGCGCCCGCGTCCATGCCGGGGAAGTAGCTCATGATCTGCGGCGCCAGCGTGGCCGCCGGCGTGTCCTTCACGTACTTTTCCGCGCGCGCCACCACGTTGGTCCAGGCCTGGATCACCTTGGGGTTGTCGCGGATGTACTTGTCGGTGGCGGTGAAAACCGTGTAGTCCACCTGGCCGACCTCGTGGCCGACCGAGGCCACGATGTAGCCCTTGCCGTTGCGCACCAGCTCGCCGGCCTCGGGTTCCAGGAAAATGCCGTACTCGCCCTGGCCGGCCATCCAGGCGCCGGCGCGCGCGGGGATGCCGATGTTGTTGAGCAGCTTGACGTCCTTCTGCGGATCCAGGCCGTGCTTGCGCAGCGCGGTCTCCAGGAACACGATGGGGTTCGACCCGGGCCGGAAGCCGATCACCTCCTTGCCCTTGAGCATGCTCCAGTCGAATTTCTCGACCGGTTTGCGCGCCAGCAGGAAGAAGCCGTCGGTGGCGGTCAGCCCGGCGAAGATCTTGGGCTTGACCGGCGATTCGCTGTTCTGCACGTAGATCGAGGCCTCGGGGCCGATCAGCACGATGTCGGCGCTGCCCGAGAGCAGGGCGGTCATGCCCTTGTCGGTACCCTGCGAGGTCTTCATGGACACGTCCAGCCCGGCGTCCTTGAAGTAGCCCTGCGACAAGGCAACGTACTTGGGCACGTACAGGATCGAGCGCACCACCTCTTCGTAGCGCACCTTCACGGGAGGATTCAGGGTTTCGCCGTGGCTGGCGAAGGGGGCGATGGCGGCGAGCGCGGCAAACAGCGCCACCGCTGCCCGGCGGGGCAATGGCAAGGGCTTCACGGGACTTTCTCCTGCGTCTGAATGCCTCGCCGAAACCCGGCGCGACACGGCCAATGGGATGGATCGACTGCAACAACAGGGAAGCCCGAACTTTTTTTGCCCGGGCCGATACGGCGTGATTGAATACTATATTCAACAATCGCGGCCCACAAGCGTTTTGATATTGGCGTTTTCTCTAGGGGCGAGCGTCAGCCGGCGCCGGAAAATCCGGCGCTGGAATACCACTTGGTATACAAAGCAGGGGAATCCCCCGTTGGAATGGCCCGGAGAGTCCGAGCCTGGGGGGCAGCGGCGCGGCGCGCGCCGCCCGCGTCAGGCCAGGACCTGGTTCAGGAAGCGCGAGATGTCGGCCACTTCCTCGGCGCAGACCGAGTGCGGCATGGGGTAGGTGTGCCAGCGCACGTCGTAGCCCAGGCGCTCCAGCTCGGCCCGCGAGGCCTCGGCGCGCGGCAGCGACACCACCGGGTCATACAGGCCGTGGGCCAGGAAGATCGGGGTGCGCTGGTTGGCCGGGGCGCGCTCGGTCTCGGCGCTGTCCAGCAGCGGCAGGTAGCCCGACAGGCCCATCATGCCGGCCAGCTTGTCCTGCAGGCGCAGGCCCGTGTGCAGGGTCATGGCGCAGCCTTGCGAGAAGCCCGCCAGCACGATGTTCGAGGTCGGGATGCCGCGCGCGTTCTCGCGCGCGATCAGCTTGTGGATCGCGGCTTCCGAGGCGCGGATGCCCTTGGCGTCTTCCACCCGCACCAGGTCCATCACCAGGATGTCGTACCAGGAACGCATCGCCATGCCATTGTTGATGGTGACGCGCTGCACCGGGGCATTGGGGAAGACGAAGCGCACGCCCAGGCCGGCCGGCAGGTCGAGTTCCGGCACGATGGGCGCGAAGTCGTTGCCGTCGGCGCCCAGGCCGTGCAGCCAGATCACGGCGTGCGTGGGGTTGGGGGCGGTTTCGATCTCGATGCAATCGAGCAGGTCGGTCGGGGCGTTCATGGACGGCGGGCGCAATCAGTGGGTGAGGGTCTTGAGGGTCTGGAACAGCGCGCGATAGTGCTTTTTCTGCGGTTCCTGGCCTTGCAGCAGGGCGGAATTGGCCGCCTTTTCCTTGCGGGCGGCGCGAATCACCGCGCGCAATTGCTGCACATCCGCCTGCGGATTGTCGTTCAGCAGCTTGGTCAGAGCCTCGTCGTCGTCGAGCAGGCGGTCGCGCAGGGTTTCCAGGCGGTGCATGGCCGCGGTTTCCTCGCGCGAGCCGTTTTCCCAGACGTCGAGCTGGGCGCGGATCTCGTCGGCGGGGGCGTCGCGCATCAGCTTGCCCACGAAGTGGGTCTGGCGGCGCCGGCCTTCGCGGCTGGTGGTGCGCTGCGCCTCGCGGATCGCCTCGTAGAGGCGTTCGGCCAGGGGCAACTGCTTGAGGCGATCGGGGGACAGTTCGATCAGCTGCTTGCCCAGGTCCAGCAGCGCGTGCATGTCGCGCTTGACCTGGGACTTGCTGGGACGATCGTAGCCGTTCTCGTCGTAGCCGTCGGTGGATTCTTCTTCGATATGGGAATTCATGGAAAACTGCGCAATGACAGACTTGGCTATGATAACCGTCTCTGCAAATTGGACAGCAATGGTCAAATCCTCCTCCTCCTTGCCGCTGGCGGCCAATCACGCGCGTTTTTCCGAACTCGTCGAGCAAACGCTGGCCTACGCGCGCCAGATCGGCGCCTCGGACGCCGCGGCCGAAGTTTCCGAAAGCCTGGGCCTGTCGGTATCGGTGCGCAAGAACGACATCGAGACCGTCGAACAGACCCGTGACCGCTCGCTCGACCTGACGGTCTACGCCGGCCAGAGCCGCGGCTCCGCCTCGACCTCCGACTTCTCCGAGGCCGCGCTGCGCCAGACGGTCGAAGCCGCCTGGCACATCGCCCGCCACACCGCCGCCGACCCGGCCGCCGGCCTGCCCGACGCCGACCAGCTGGCCACCGAATTCCCCGACCTCGACCTGCATCGCGCCTGGACGGTGTCCACCGAGGAAGCCGCCGAGCTGGCGCTGCGCGCCGAACGCGCCGCGCGCGAGGTCGATGCGCGCATCACCAATACCGATGGCGCCACGGTCGGCACCTACGAAGGCCAGTTCGTCATGGGCAACACCCGTGGATTCCTGGGCGGCTACCCGTATTCGCGCCACAGCCTGTCGGTGGCGCCCATCGCCGGGCGCGGCAACGGCATGCAGCGCGACTACTGGTACACCTCCGAGCGCGATCCGGCCAAGCTGGCCACGCCCGAGGCCGTCGGCCGCTACGCCGCCGAGCGCACCCTGTCGCGCCTGTCGGCGCGCCGCATCCGCACCGGCAAGTTCCCGGTCCTGTTCGAGGCGCCGCTGGCGCTCGGCCTGGTCGGCGCCCTGACGCAGGCCGCCAACGGCGGCGCGCTGTACCGCAAGGCCAGCTTCCTGCTCGACGCCCTGGGCAAGCCGATCTTCCCCGAGCACATCAACCTGACCGAAGACCCGCACATCCGCGGCGCCATGGGCAGCTCGCCGTTCGACGACGAAGGCGTGCGCACCCGCAAGCGCAGCGTGGTGTCGGCCGGCGTGCTGGAAGGCTATTTCCTGTCTTCCTACACCGCGCGCAAGCTCGGCATGCAGACCACCGGCAACGCCGGCGGCTCGCACAACCTGGTCTTCAGCTCCACGCTGACGCGCCGCGGCGACGACTTCGAGGCCATGCTCAAGAAGATGGGCACCGGCTTCCTGGTCACCGAGCTGATCGGGCAGGGCGTGAACTACGTCACCGGCGACTACTCGCGCGGCGCGTTCGGCTACTGGGTCGAGAACGGCCAGATCCAGCACGCGGTGCAGGAAATCACCATCGCCGGCAACCTGTCGGACATGTTCCGCCAGATCGTCGCGGTGGGCGCCGACACGATCTCGCGCGGCACCAAGACCACCGGCTCGATCCTGATCGAGCAGATGGCGATCGCGGGCACCTGATTCCGCGTCGCCCTGGCAACGCCCGCCTGCGCGGGGCCCGCGGGCTCCGACAGGCGGGCGTTGTCGTTTGCGCGCTCTTTGCAATCCTTGACCGCTCGGGAATTCCTCTAGCCGTCAGGCACGATTGCAACGTGTAATATCCGGCGGGTATTGCTCAAACTGGTATCGCTGTAGAGGAGCAAAGAGATGCAACGACGTTCATTCTTGAAGCAGGCCGGCCTGGGCGCCGTGGCGACGGGGGCGGCGATCAGCGCTCCCGCCCTGGCGCAGGATTCCCCCTCGATCAGCTGGCGCCTGGCGTCGGGCTTCCAGGCCGCGCTGGACCTGCGCTTCGGCGCCGGCGAGATCTTCCGCAAATTCGTCTCCGACGCCACCGGCGGCAAGTTCAGCATCCGCCAGTTGGCGGACGGCGAGATCGCGCCCGCGGCGGAACTGATGGACGCGGTCGGCGCCGCCAAGGTCGAGTGCGCCCACGTCTCTTCAGGCATCTACTTCGCCAAAAACCCCGCCTTCTGCTTCGATTCGGCGGTGCCGTTCGGACTCGACGCGGGCCAGATGAATGCCTGGATGCTCGAAGGCGACGGCCTGCGCCTGACGCGCGAGCTGTTCAAGGCGCAGAAGATCATCAACTTTCCGCTCGGCAACACCGGTTCGCAGATGGGCCTGTGGTCCAACCGCGAGATCAAGCGTGCCACCGATCTTAAAGACCTGAGGATGCGCGTCGACGGCCTGGCGGCGCAGGTGCTGGCGCACCTGGGCGTGGCGACGCAGCAGGCCGGAGCGGCCGCGCAGGCCGATGAAGGGAAGGGCGCCGAGGCCGCCAAGGAGGCCAAGCCGGCCGAAGCCGCCAAGGATCCCAAGGACGCCAAGCCGGCGGAGGGCGGCAAGCCCGCTGACGGGGCCAAGCCTGCCGATGGAGCAAAGCCCGCCGACGGCGCCAAGCCCACTGATGGAGCCAAGCCCGCCGAGACGGCCGCCAAGACGGGCCCGGACGCCGTGGCCGGCGCAGGCGCCTACGACGACGGCAAGCTGGGCCTGAACAAAACCGCCAAGTTCTACTACGGTCCCAGCTGGTGGGCCGCCAGCGAACAGCTGTCGCTCTATATCAATGAAGAGGCCTGGGCCAAGTTGCCCAAGCACTACCAGGCCGTGCTCGAGGCCGCCGCCCTGGCCGCGCACACCCGCACCACGGCGGCCTACGCCGCCCGCAATCCCGCCGCGCTGGCCCAGCTGGTCGCGGCCGGCGCGCAGGTGCGCGCCTTGCCGCGCTCGGTCATGGACGCGGCGTTCGAGGCGTCCCTGCAGGTCTACAAGGACTTGAGCGAGAAAGACCCGAAGTTCAAGACGATCCACGACAACTACATGGGCTTTCGCGACAGCGCGATGCCCTGGTTCCGCCTGACCCGCGGCGCCTACGACCAGTACCTGGGCGTGGCGCTGTCGGCGCGCAGCTGATGGCAGGTCCGGATGCCGAATGGCATTCGGTTGGAGGTGGGGTTTTCGCTGATAACCCCGGTTTTTTTACAAAAAAATGGGCGGTTTTGCTCCTTTTGTTGAACGGCATTCGAGTTTCGGCCTGATACAAAGGAGTAATATCCCGGGTCTTGACGCGCAAACGTGACGCCTTCAGGCGCCATTGGACGTCAATCCGGCGGGAACATCCCGGCCTGGATAACCAACATTCCGAGACAGACTTTAAGGTGGTATCAACCATGCAATCCAAGACCAAGAAGCTGCTGGCCGCGCTGATCGCCGCCGGTATCGTCCCGGCTGCCCATGCGGCCGACATCAAGCTGGGCGTGGCCGAGGCCCTGTCGGGCGGCGCCGCCCAGTACGGCGTGTCGATCCGCAATGGTTTCCAACTGGCGGCTGACGAGATCAACGCCGCGGGCGGGATCAACGGCAACAAGATCGTGCTGGTGGTCGAGGACGAGCAAGGCAAGAAAGAAGAAGCCATCAACGTCTTCAAGAAGCTGATCTTCAAGGACAACGTCCTGATGGTCTTCGGCCCGACGCTGTCGAACTCGGCCCAGGCCGCCGACCCGGTCGCCCAGGCCGCCAAGACGGTCGCCTTCGGCACCTCCAACACCGCCGACGGCATCACCTCGATCGGCAACTACGTGTTCCGCAACTCGGTCACCGAAGCCGACGTGCTGCCGGCCACCATCTCCACCGTCAAGGCCAAGACCGGCCTGAAGAACGTGGCCGTGCTGTACGGCAACGACGACGTTTTCACCAAGAGCGGCTACGACAACTTCAAGAAGGCCCTGGAAGACCAGAAGATCCCGGTCACCACGACCGAAACGTTCGCCAAGGGCGACGTCGACTTCAAGGCCCAGCTGACCAAGATCAAGGGCACCAACCCCGACGCCATCGTGCTGTCGGCGCTGCTGGCCGAAGGCGCCCCGATCATGGTGCAGGCCCGTCAGCTGGGCCTGAACGTGCCCGTCATCGGCGGCAACGGCATGAACTCGGTCAAGATCTTCGACCTGGCCCCCGGCGGCGCGTCGAACAACCTGTGGATCGGCAGCCCGTGGTCGATCGAGAACAAGGCCCCCGAGAACGTCAAGTTCATCGACGCCTACAAGGCCAAGTTCAACGGCGCGCCCGACCAGTTCGCCGCGCAGTCGTACGACGCCATGTACATCGTCGCCCAGGCCCTGAAGAACACCAAGATCTCCGGCGAACTGGCCAAGGATCGCGCCGCCCTGCGTGACGCGCTGCCGTCGGTCCAATGGACCGGCGCCACCGGCGGCTTCAAGTTCCGCCAGGCCACCGACCGCGCCGGCAAGCCCGCCGGCTACGACGCCGACCAGGCGCCGATCGTCAGCGTGACCAAGGACGGCAAGTACGTCATCGAGAAGTAAGCAGTCCGCATCCCCGCGCGGGGGGATGCGCCTTGCGGACGGCGGCTGGCCGCGGTCCGCAAGGCGCTTTTTATCGTAGGACTCCCCAGGAATAGAACGGCTCTCTCAGGGCGGCAGGTCCACGCAATGCGCGGCGTGGAAGGCCTTACACAGGCCTGCCCCGGGTCCCGAAGCCGAGCCTGGCGAGCGGCAAGTCCACGCAGGGGGCGCAGCGTGGAGGCTCTTTTTTGATTTGGAATATGTCCCATCATGTTGGAACAACAATTCGTTAACGCCTTGTCGCTGGGCTGTGTGTACGCACTGTTCGCGCTGGGCTTCACGCTGGTATTCGGCGTGCTCGGGGTGATCAACCTCGCGCATGGCGCCGTCTTCATGGTGGGGGCCTACGCGGCGCTCTCCGTGGTGCAGCATTTCGGCCTGCCCCTGTGGGCGGCGCTGATGGTGGCATTTTTCGTTGCCGGCTTCACCGGGGTCATCATCGACTACCTGGTGCTCAAGCCGCTGCGTAAACGCAATGCACCCCACCTGATCCCCATGATCGCCACGATCGGCGTGGGCATCATCCTGAACAATGGCGCGCAAGGCATCTTCGGCGCCAGCAACCTGCGCTTCCCGCACGGCACCGTGCCCGAGGAAGTCATCGAGATCGCCGGCCTGCACCTGACCGTGATCGAACTGGGCATCATCTTCCTGTCGTTCGCGCTGATGGCCCTGCTGATGTTCGTGATGCGTCGCACGCAGTTCGGCCGCGCCCTGCGCGCCATTGCCGAATCGCCCAAGGCCGCCTGGCTGCTGGGCATCAACGTCGAAAAGCTCTTCATCACCACCTCGTTCGCCGCCGCCGCCCTGGGCGGGGTCGCGGGCGTGCTGATCGGCCTGTACTCGAATGCGCTGTTCCCGTTGATGGGCCAGCCGATGCTGCACAAGGGCATCGCGGTCATCATCCTCGGCGGCATGGGCGACATTCGCGGCGCCATGCTGGGCGGGCTGTTCCTGGGCTTCGCTGAAGTGCTGTCGGTGGCCTACATCGGCTCCACCATGCGCGACGCGGTGGCATTCGGCCTGCTGTTCCTGATCCTGCTGGTGCGCCCGCAAGGTCTGTTCGGCAAAGTGGTTCAACGCAAGGCGTGAGTATGAGCGGATTCGAAAACTTCTGGGCCATCTATGGCAACCTGGTGCTGACGCTCGGCACCAACGCCCTGCTGGCCCTCTCCATCTGGCTGACGCTTGCCTGCGGCATGCTGGCCATGGCCAATGCGGCCTTCATGGGCATCGGCGCCTACGCGGCGGCGTTGCTCACCATGAACTACGACGTCTCGTTCCCGGTCGCGCTGGCCGGCGGCATGGCGGCGCCAGCCCTGGTGGCGGCGCTGATCGGCTTGCCGACCTTGCGGCTGTCAGGGGTCTACCTCGCCATGGCCACGCTGGGCTTCGGCGAAGTGGTGCGGGTGACGGTGCTGAACACCGAGTCGATCACCGGCGGCGCGCTGGGCCTGAACGGCATTCCGCAGTTGACGCAGTGGTGGCACGTCATCCTGGCGGTCGTCATCGTGCTGTTCGTGCTGTGGCGCGTGCGCGCTTCGAAGATCGGACGCGCCTTCGAGGCCATCCGCGGCGACGAGACCGCGGCGGGCCTGATGGGCATCGACGTGCGCGCCAACAAGATGCTGGCCTTCGTGGCGGGCGCGATGATCGCCGGCCTGGCCGGCGCCCTCAACGCGCATCTGACCTTCTTCATCGGCCCCAACGAATACGGCTTCGACCGTGGCGTTGAAATCCTGACGATGGCCATCCTGGGCGGTATCGGCGGCCTGGCCGGTCCCGTGCTCGGCAGCTTCATCATTACCGTGCTGCCCGAGATGCTGCGCGGTTTCGCGGATTTCCGCCTGGTCATCAACGGAGTGATCCTGGTGGTGATTGTGCTGTTCCTGCCGCAAGGCATCTGGGATCCGGCGCGCTTCAAGCGCTGGATGCGTCAAGGAGGCAAGCGCCATGCTTGAGCTGACCTCCGTTTCCAAGAGCTTCGGCGGCCTGCACGTGCTGCATGACGTCAGCCTGTCGGTGCCCGAAGGCGCGATCTTCGGCCTGATCGGCCCCAACGGCGCCGGCAAGACCACGGTGTTCAACCTGATCACCGGCCTGCTGCCGCCCAGCGGCGGCGGCATCGCCTTCAAGGGCGAAAGCCTGCTGCGCCGCAAGCCGCACGCCATCACCCGCATGGGCATCGCCCGCACTTTCCAGAACATCCGTCTCTTCAAGGAGATGACGTTGCTGGAGAACGTGGTGGTGGGCGCTTATCGCCACATGAACTACGGCTTCCCCAGCCTGCTGCTGGGCCTGCCGGGCTACCGCGAGCATGAGAAGCGCGCCCGCGAGCGCGCCCACGAGCTGCTGACGTGGATGCGCCTGGACCACAAGGCCAACGACCTGGCCGACAACCTGTCGTACGGCGAACAGCGCCGCCTGGAGCTGGCGCGCGCGCTGGCCACCGAGCCCAAGCTGCTGCTGCTGGACGAGCCGGTCGCCGGCATGAACACCGGCGAACGCGCCGAGTTGATGCGCGAGATCCTGGCGATCCGCGACCGCGGCTACACCATCCTCATGATCGAGCACGACATGCGCTTCGTGATGGGGCTGTGCGAACGCATCGCGGTGCTGAACTTCGGCAAGATCATCGCTTGCGGCGGACCCGAAGAGATCCGCAACAACGAGCAGGTCATCGAGGCCTACCTGGGCCGCGAGGACGACGACGACATCGACAACGCGGAGGCCGCACAATGAGCGCAATGCTGGAAGTCCGCGGACTCGAGGTCAACTACGGCCATATCGAAGCCGTCCGCGGCATCGACCTGGACCTGGAAGCCAAGGAAATCACCGCCCTGGTCGGCGCCAACGGCGCCGGCAAGTCGACCACGCTGCTGGCCCTGTCGGGCCTGCTGCCCAAGGCGCGCGGCAAGATCCTGTTCGAAGGCGAGGACGTCACCAACCTGGCGCCGCACCAGTTGGTGGCGCGCGGCATCGTCCAGGTGCCGGAAGGCCGGGCCATCCTCACCACCATGACCGTGCTCGAAAACCTCGAGCTGGGCGCCTACCGTCGTGGCCTGAAGAACGTCGACTCGGACCTGGAATACGTCTTCAACCTGTTCCCGCGCCTGAAAGAGCGGATCACCGGCATCGCCGGCAACCTCTCCGGCGGCGAACAGCAGATGCTGGCGATCGGCCGCGCCCTGATGGCCAAGCCGCGCCTGCTGCTGCTGGACGAGCCGTCGATGGGCCTGGCGCCGATCGTGGTGCAGGAAATCTTCCGCTCGCTGCGGGCGATCAATGCCGACGGCCTGACCCTGTTCCTGGTGGAGCAGAACGTGCGCCAGGCGCTCAAGATCGCCCAGCACGGCTACGTGCTGGAGAACGGCGCCATGGCGCTGTCGGGCACCGGCCGCGGGCTGCTGGGCCATCCGCGGGTGCTGGAAGCCTACCTGGGCGCCTGATCCGCGCCGCGCGGCGGGGCACTGGGCGGGGCCGAAAGGGCTGCACTTGCGTCCCTTTTTAAGAATGCGACAGCCGCTGCCCAGGGAGCGGCTGTTCGTTTGCCTGGATCCGACCGCGATTGCCCATTTTTTGAGCATCCGTGGTAGAATTTCAGGCTTTCCCTCATTTTGACCATTGCACGGGCGGGTAATAACGCTTAGGCGGGACGTCGATAGGGGCAATGGATCGGCTGAAAAGCGATCGGCTCAAACCCGATCGGCTCAAACCCGGCACTGAAACCCAGTTGCTGGAAAGATGCCGGCTCCATTGTCTAGTTGAGGAAAAAAGCCTGGCTGGATCGTCCAGTCAGAGACCATTTTTATATCTAGGAACCATCATGAAGACCTTTGTGGCCAAGCCGCATGAAGTCCAACGTGACTGGTTTGTGATCGACGCCAAGGGCAAAGTCCTCGGTCGTGTGGCCAGCGAAGTCGCACGTCGTCTGCGTGGCAAGCACAAACCTGAATTCACGCCGCACGTTGATACTGGCGATTACATCGTCATCATCAACGCTTCCGATATCGTCGTTACCGGTACCAAGGCGAAGGACAAGAAGTACTTCCGCCACACCACGTACCCGGGCGGTATCCGCGAAACGAACTTCGAGAAGATGCAAGAGCGTTTTCCCGGTCGCGCCATCCAGAAGGCCGTCAAGGGCATGCTGCCCAAGGGTCCTCTGGGCTACGCCATGATCAAGAAGCTGAAGGTCTATGCCGGTGCCGAGCACCCGCACACCGCCCAGCAGCCCAAGACGCTGGATATCTAAGGAAACGCCATGATCGGTAACTGGAACTACGGAACCGGCCGTCGCAAAACTTCGGTGGCTCGCGTTTTCATCAAGAAGGGCACCGGCAAGATCGTCGTCAACGGCAAGCCCGTCGACGAGTTCTTCGCTCGTGAAACCGGCCGCATGGTCGTGCGCCAGCCGCTGGAACTGACCGGCCACCTGGAATCGTTCGACATCAAGGTCAACGTGCACGGCGGCGGTGAAACCGGCCAGGCCGGCGCAGTCCGTCACGGCATCACGCGTGCCCTGATCGACTACGACGCGACCCTGAAGCCCGCGCTGTCGCAAGCGGGTTTCGTGACCCGCGATGCCCGCGAAGTCGAACGCAAGAAGGTCGGCTTCCGCAAGGCGCGCCGTCGCAAGCAGTTCAGCAAGCGTTAATCGCTGCGAAAAAAGCCCGCCTCGTGCGGGCTTTTTTTTACATCCCGGGGCCCAGGCCCCGATCCAGGCCCGCGGAACTCCGCAGGCTTCGTCCGGTCGGACAACGGTCGCCGCGCGCTTTCAGGCGTGGCGGCAAGGCCGGTTGTCCGAGCGATACAATCGAGCCTCGTTCTACGAAGAGCACACATCATGGCCCAAGCATCGAACTCCCGCATCAAGGTTGGTATCGTCGGCGGCACCGGTTACACCGGCGTCGAACTGCTGCGCTTGCTGTCGCAGCATCCCCATGTGGAATTGACCGCCATCACGTCCCGCAAGGAAGACGGGCTGCCGGTGGCCGACATGTACCCGAACCTGCGCGGCCGCGTGCAGATTGCCTTTTCCTCGCCGGAAAAGGCCACGCTGACCGACTGCGACGTGGTGTTCTTCGCCACGCCCCATGGTGTGGCCATGGCCCAGGCCCAGGAACTGATCGCCGCCGGCACCAAGGTCATCGACCTGGCCGCGGACTTCCGCCTGCAGGACGTGCCCACCTTCGAACGCTGGTACAAGATTCCCCATACCTGCCCGGACATCCTGGCTGAATCCCAGTACGGCCTGGTCGAGCTGAACCGCGAAGCCATCTCCAAGGCGCGCGTGATCGGCAACCCGGGCTGCTACCCGACCACCGTGCTGCTGGGCCTGGCCCCGCTGCTCGAAGGCGGCAAGCAGCTGGTCGATGCGCAGACCCTGATCGCCGACTGCAAGTCGGGCGTGTCGGGCGCCGGCCGCAAGGCCGAAGTCGGTTCGCTGTTTTCTGAGGCCTCGGACAACTTCAAGGCCTACGGCGTGGCCGGCCACCGCCACCATCCCGAAATCGTCGCCCAGCTCGAGAAGATCGCCGGCGGCAAGGTCGGCCTGACCTTCGTGCCGCACCTGGTGCCGATGATCCGCGGCATGTACTCGACCATCTACGCCCGCATCAAGCCCGAGGCGCGCGACACCGACTTCCAGGCCCTGTTCGAGCAGCGCTATGCCGACGAGCCGTTCGTCGACGTCATGCCCGCCGGCAGCCTGCCCGAGACGCGCTCGGTGCGCGCCTCGAACAACCTGCGCATCGCGCTGTCGCGTCCGGGCGGCGGCGACCAGCTCATCATCATGGTGGTGCAGGACAACCTGGTGAAGGGCGCGGCCGGCCAGGCCGTGCAGAACATGAACCTGATGTTCGGTTTCCCCGAGACCGTCGGTCTCGACCAGGTCGCGATCCTGCCCTGATGCCGCGCCGGGCCGGCGGCCAGCCCGCCGGCCCGCTTTCCATGTCCAACGATTCTTCCCCGACACCTCGAACCTCCCGCCCCGGCCTTGGCCTGCGGGTTGCCGCCGGCGTGCTGGCGGGCGTGCTGGTGGGGGCCGCGGCCGGCTATTACTACGCCCGTGGCGTCTACCAGCCCAAGGACGCGGTGGTGCTCAGCGCCGACCAGGCCGAGGCGCGCGACGAAGCCATGCGCCAGCAGGCGGTCCAGCTGCGCTATACCCGCGGCCAGCTCGACACCGCCGACGGCGAGCTCGTGATCGAGCGCTCGGCGCGCCAGGAACTCGAAACCCAGCTGCACGCGGCGCAGGCCGAAGTCGGCCGGGTGCGCGACCAGCTGGCGTTCTACGAACAATTGCTGCCGCCGGGGCCGGAAGGCACCGTGGACATCCGCGGCGCCCAGATCGACCGCGACGGCGGCGGCCTGCGCTACAAGGTGCTGCTGATGCGCAGCGGCCGCAATGGCGCGGCCCCGTTTGCCGGCACGCTGCGGTTCCAGGCCACCGGCACGCTCAAGGGCGAAACCGTCACCGTCGACCTGGCGCCGATGCTGGTCAAGGCCGAAAGCGGCCCGGTGCCCGCCACCGGCGAAACCACGACGGCCGCCTCCCTGGCGTTGCAGTTCGACCAGTACCAGCGCAGCCAGGGCGTCCTGGCGGTGCCCGAGGGATTTGTCCCCGAAAGCGTGACCATCAGTGTCCTGGAGGGCGATGTGGTCCGCGCCTCCCGCAGTGTCAAGCTCGAACTTTGAGTCCGGGCGGCGCCTGCGCTATAGTGACTACATGCGAGTGGCGCAGCCGCTCATCGGAATACGGCCCCAGCGGCCAGGAGTGAATCATGAATGCAGTGACCGAAACCGTCGACCTGCAGGCCGCCCCGCCTGCTCCCCTGGTGTTCACCGACTCGGCAGCCGCCAAGGTCAAGGACCTGCTGGCCGAGGAAGGCAATCCCGAGCTGAAGCTGCGCGTGTTCGTGCAGGGCGGCGGCTGTTCGGGTTTCCAGTACGGTTTCACGTTCGATGAAGTCGTCAACGAAGACGACACCGTGCTGGACAAGGCTGGCGTGCAACTGCTGGTCGACCCCATGAGCTTCCAGTACCTGGTCGGCGCCGAGATCGACTACAAGGAAGACCTGGAAGGCGCGCAGTTCGTCATCCGCAATCCCAACGCCAGCACCACCTGCGGCTGCGGTTCGTCGTTCTCGGTGTAATTCCGCGCGCGGCGTCGGGCCGCGATGACAGCGCGCCGCCGTCTGTCCGACCGACAAAAAAGCCCTTCGGTTTTCCGAAGGGCTTTTTGCTGGGCGCGAGCGGGGCGTCAGGCGGGGTAGAGCGCGCCCAGGATACGCGGCCCGCGGGCGCCGGTGACGCTGGGCAGGCCGGCGGGCCGGCGTGCCAGGAAGGCCTGCGCCAGCCAGGCGAAGGCCAGCGCCTCGACCTGCTGCGCCGGGACGCCCAGCGCGTCGGTGGCATGCACCGGACGCTGCAGGCAATACGCCAACTCGCGCATCAACCCTGGGTTGTGGGCGCCGCCGCCGCACACATAGAGCTCGCGCACGTCGTCGCCGGCGGCGTCGATGGCATTGGCCACGGTGCGGGCCGTCAGACGCTGCAGGGTGGCCTGCACGTCCTGCGGGGCCGGCCTGGGGCCGTCAAAGGCGGCCAGCCGGTCGTCCAGCCAGCGCAGGTTGAAGAGGTCGCGGCCGGTCGATTTGGGCGGCGGCAGCGCGAACCAGGGTTCGCTCGCGATCAGTTGTTCCAGCAGCGGCGCCAGCACCTGGCCAGTGGCGGCCCAGCGGCCATCGGCATCGTAGGGCTGGCCCAGATGCCGCTGGCACCAGCCGTCCAGGAAGACGTTGGCCGGGCCGGTGTCGAAGCCGCGCGGCGCCTGCCCCGGCGCCAGCAGCGTGACGTTGGCGATGCCGCCCAGGTTGAGCACGGCGCGGCCTTGCGGCGCGCCAAACACGGCCGCATGGAACGGCGGCACCAGCGGCGCGCCCTGGCCGCCGGCGGCCACGTCGCGGCTGCGGAAGTCCGCCACCACGTCGATGTCGGTCAGCTCGGCCAGCAGGGCGGGCGCGTTCAACTGCACGGTGTAGCCGCTGTCGGGGCGGTGGCGCACAGTCTGGCCGTGTGCGCCGATGGCGGCGACGTCCTGCGCCCGCAACCCGGCGCCGGCCAGCAGGTCGGCCACCGCCTGCGCATACAGGCGCGCCAGCGCATTGGCGGCCAGCGCGCCGCGCGCCAGTTCGTCGTCGCCGGCCAGGTTCAGCGCCAGCAATTCGGCGCGCAGCGCGGCCGGCATCGGCAGGCTGGCGCTGGCCAGCACCTGCGGCGGCAGGCCGTCGCGCAGGCGCGCCAGGACGCCGTCGACGCCGTCCACGCTGGTGCCGGACATCAGGCCGATGAAATGCTGGGGTGTCGTCATATCGGATGCCGCCTGAAAAAAAAGCGGCCCGGCATCGAGATGCGCGGGCCGCCTTGCGGGTGCGTCATGCAGGTCCGGCTTAGCGGCTGGCCACGTTGGTCAGCGCGTCGGGCAGGGTCTGCTGGAATTCGGTGAGCAGCTGGATCTGCTGCTTGTACGGCGCCACGGCCTGGTTGAAGGCACGGATCTCGGCCGGTTCCAGGGCGCGGGCGACGGGCAGGTCGACCGACAGCGGGTCGATCGGCTGGTTGTCCACGCGGAACTCGTAGTGCAGGTGCGGACCGGTGGCCCAGCCGGTGGCGCCGACGTAGCCGATCAGTTGGCCCTGCGAGATCTTGCTGCCCTTGGTGATGCCTTCGGCGATGCGGCTCTGGTGAGCGTACAGCGTCGAGTACTTGCCGTGGTGCTTGATGATGACCACGTTGCCGTAGCCGTTCTGCCAGCCCGAGAACTCCACCGTGCCGTCGGCCGTGGAGTGGATCGGCGTGCCCGAGGGCGCGGCGTAGTCCACGCCCTTGTGGCCCGTCCAGGTCTTGTGGATCGGATGCATGCGCATGCCGAACGTCGAGCTGATGCGGCTGAACTTCAGGGCGGTGCGCAGGAACGCGCCGCGCAGGCTGGTGCCGTCGAAGTCGTAGTACGAGCCGGTCTTGTTGTCGGCGCTGAACCAGACGGCGGAGTAGGTCTTGCCGCCGTTGATGAATTCCAGGGCCAGCACGCGGCCCGCGCCGGCGTAGCGGCCGTCGTGCGAGCGCACTTCGTAGACCACGCGGAACTGGTCGCCCTGGCGCAGGTCGCGCAGGAAGTCGATCTTGGCGCTGAGGATGTCGGCCATCTGCATGGTGACCGAATCCGGGATGCCGGCGGCATCGGTGGCGCCGAACAGCGAGGAGCGGATCGTGCCCACGGCGACGCGGGTCTGGCGATCGGTGCTCTCGGTGATTTCCTCGGCCTTGTAGCCGTTGTCGGTGCGCGCCACGTGCAGCATGCGGGTGACGACCTGGCCGTCAGTCTCGTTGCCGGGGGTGTGGATGTAGCGCAGCCAGATCAGGTTGCCTTCCGCGTCGGTCGCGGCCTGCACCGAACGACCCGGGTACAGCTTGTAGATGCTGCGCGCGCTGGCGTCGTGGGTCAGGAAGGTCTGCAGATCCGGCGAATCCAGTTCCAGGCGCTGCAGCACGGCGGCCAGCGTGTCGCCCGCGCGGATGCGGGTTTCGCTGATGTACGGCGCGGCGCTGGGCGTGCTGACTTCGACCTGTTCGGTGGTCAGCGGCAGGATGCTCTGGATGACGCGGGTGGGGGGGAGTTCGCTGCGGTCGGGTTGCTGCACCATGCCCAGGGCGGCGGCGCCGGCAAACAGACCCATTGCGGTGACGAGAAGAGTGCGACGGAGAAGTCCCGAGCGATGGGGCTTGGGCTCGACGGGCGCAAACAGGGCAGCAACTTTGCGCTTGATGCTACTCGCCATGTCGTGGAGGCCACGATTCATCGTGAAGATACCCTCTCAGGTGGCTTGAGCTCGCAGGGTGCGTGACACGAACGGCCCCCGCGCGCCACGTTTTCCGGGGCAAGGGCTGGCGCGGGGCGCAACTTGTGAACAGCGGGTGACCGGTGCGCAACTGCGTATATATGACAGTTGCGTATGATTAGGGCGGTATCCTAGCTGATTCGGCTAGAATTTTCGATAGTTTTCGTCACTTTTTACACCTTTTTATCGGCTGAAGCCGTCGCGGCCCCCCCAAAAATGTCATCTTCAGAAGCCCCCATCACCCCCGAAGTCGAAGCCGATCTGCGTATTGCCAAGCGCGGATGCGATGAACTGCTGGTCGAATCCGAATTCGCCCGCAAGCTGGCCCGCAGCCGCGCCACCGGCGTGCCGCTGCGGATCAAGCTGGGGCTGGATCCGACCGCGCCGGACATCCACCTGGGCCACACCGTCGTGCTCAACAAGATGCGCCAGTTGCAGGACCTGGGCCACGAGGTCATCTTCCTGATCGGCGACTTCACCTCGACCATCGGCGACCCCAGCGGCCGCAACAGCACCCGTCCGCCGCTGACGCGCGAACAGATCGAGGCCAACGCCAAGACCTACTATGCGCAGGCCAGCCTGGTGCTGGATCCGGCCCGCACCGAGATCCGTTACAACTCCGAGTGGTGCGACCCGCTGGGCGCCCGCGGCATGATCCAGCTGGCGTCGCGCTATACCGTGGCGCGCATGATGGAACGCGAGGATTTCACCAAGCGCTTCAAGGGCGGCATCCCGATCTCGGTGCATGAATTCCTGTACCCGCTGATGCAGGGTTACGACTCGGTGGCGCTGAAGTCCGATCTGGAGCTGGGGGGCACCGATCAGAAGTTCAACTTGCTGGTCGGCCGCGAGCTGCAGAAGGAGTATGGCCAGGAGCCGCAGTGCATCCTGACGATGCCGCTGCTGGTCGGCACCGACGGCGTCGAGAAGATGTCCAAGTCCAAGGGCAACTACATCGGCATTTCGGAGTCGCCCGATTCGATGTTCGGCAAGCTGATGTCGATTTCCGACACGCTGATGTGGCGTTACTTCGAGCTGCTGTCGTTCCGCTCGCTGGAAGACATCGCCGCGCTGCGCCAGGAGATCGAGGGCGGCCGCAATCCGCGCGACGCCAAGGTCATGCTGGCCCAGGAAATCATCGCCCGCTTCCATTCCGCCAAGGCGGCCGACGACGCGCTGGCCACGTTCGAGGCGCGTTTCCGCGACGGCGCGATTCCGGAAGACATGCCCGAGGTCAGCATCGGCGGCGCGCCGGTCGGCATCCTCAAGCTGCTGCGCGAAGCGGGGCTGGTGGCATCGGGTTCCGAGGCGCAGCGCAACGTCGAACAGGGCGGGGTGCGGGTCAATGGCGACCGGGTGGAAGACAAATCGTTGCAACTGCCGGCAGGGACTTACGTCGTCCAGGTGGGCAAGCGCAAGTTCGCGCGTGTTAAGTTGAACCCATAATCGCGAAGATTTTGATACGCTGGAGGGACGTTCAAGGCTGGAATGCCTTCGCAGCACTTCAAGGAGCACGACATGAAACTTTCGAGTTTGTCTTTTTCCGATCACGAGTCGATTCCGGAGCGCTACGCCTTCGGCAAGATCGATGCGCAATCGCACGTCGCGCTGGCTGACAACTTCAACCCGCAGTTTTCCTGGGACGACGTCCCGGCGGGTACGCAGTCGTTCGCCTTGATCTGCCACGACCCGGACGTTCCCTCCAAGCCCGACGACGTCAACCAGGAGGGCCGCGAGGTGCCGGCCGACCTGCCGCGGGTGGATTTCTTCCACTGGGTGCTGGTGGACCTGGCCGCCGACATGCGCGACATCGACGAAGGCGCCTTTTCCAGCGGCATCACGCCGCGCGGCAAGGGCGGCCCGCTGGCGCCGCTGGATGCCCGCCAGGGCATCAACTCGTACTCGTCCTGGTTCGCCAACGACCACGACATGAGCGGCGACTACTTCGGCTATGACGGCCCGTGCCCGCCCTGGAACGACGCGCTGGTGCATCGCTACGTCTTCACGCTGTACGCGCTGGACGTCCACACGCTGAACCTGCAGGGGGCGTTCACCGGCGAGGACGCGCTGCGCGCCATCCAGAAGCACGTGTTGGCGCAGGCGTCGCTGACGGGCACCTACACGCTCAACCCGGCGCTGGCGCCCAAGCAGATCGGCGCAACCTCGGCGTCCTGATCGCCGCGATCAGCAAAAAGGGCCGCATCAATGCGGCCCTTTTTTATTTCCGGCACATTCGCCCGACGCGCCGCGCCCTCAGGCGCCAGCGCGCTTCAGGCGCAGCAATGCCACGCCGAAGGCGACGAATACCGAGCCCACCGCCCGGTTGATCCAGCGCACCGCGCGCGGCTGCTGGAACAGGCGGCGGGCGCGGCGCGCCAGCAGGCCGTAGGCCAGCAGCGAGGGCAGCGACAGGCCCATGAAGATGCCGGTCAGGATGAAGAACTGCGGCAGCAGCGGTTCGGCCGCGTTCAGGAACTGCGGGAACAGCGCGGTGAAGAACAGGATGGGCTTGGGATTCAGGCCGGCCACGAAGGCCGCTTCGAGGTACAGCGCCAGCGCGCCGCGCGGCGGGCGGCCCAGGCTGTCCGGCGGCGGCGCGGCCACGCTGCTGCGGCCCAGCAGGTGGCGCAGGCCCAGGTAGATCAGGTAGGCGGCGCCGGCGATCTTGAGGGCGGCGAACAGCAGGGCGGACGATTGCAGCACCACGCCCAGGCCCAGCATGGCGGCGGCGGACAGCAGGAACAGGCCGGTGACGTTGCCCAGCGACGACGGCAGCACCGCGCGCAGGCCGCCGGCGGCGCCATTGCGCATGGCCAGGATGCTGGCCGGGCCGGGGGTGACGACGCTGACGGCGGCGACCAGGGTGTACGCAATCAAAGTCTGGGTTTGCATGAAAGTTTCTCAAGTCGGGTTGAGAGCGTTTTCCAGCCACGCAGGGATGCCGGAATTTTCGCGCCCTTGGCGGTAATTTTGCCGCCATTCGGGGCATTTTGGCGACAGGGGAAGCGGCGGTACGCGGTAAACTATTCGTCATTATCCGGGTTTACCCACCCGGGCGCAGTTTCCTCCTCTCTTACCGCCTCAGGAACCCCCCGTCATGTTTGACCGCAACCTCACCCTCTCCAAGGCTGACCCGGACGTCTGGGCCGCCATCCAGAAGGAAGACGTTCGCCAAGAGCAGCACATCGAGCTGATCGCTTCGGAGAACTATGCCAGCCCGGCCGTCATGGAAGCCCAGGGCACGCAGCTCACGAACAAGTACGCCGAAGGCTACCCGGGCAAGCGCTACTACGGCGGTTGCGAATACGTCGACGTGGTCGAGCAGCTGGCCATCGACCGCCTGAAGCAGATCTTCGGCGCCGAAGCCGCCAACGTGCAGCCCAACTCGGGTTCGCAGGCCAACCAGGGCGTGTACATGGCCGTCCTGAAGCCGGGCGACACCGTGCTGGGCATGAGCCTGGCCGAAGGCGGCCACCTGACGCACGGCGCGTCGGTCAACGCCTCGGGCAAGCTGTACAACTTCATCTCGTACGGCCTGGACGAAAACGAAGTCCTGAACTACGCCCAGGTCGAGCAACTGGCCAAGGAACACAAGCCCAAGCTGATCGTCGCCGGCGCCTCGGCCTACGCCCTGCACATCGACTTCGAGCGCATGGCCCGCATCGCCCACGACAACGGCGCGCTGTTCATGGTCGACATCGCCCACTACGCCGGCCTGGTCGCCGGTGGCGCGTACCCCAACCCGGTGCCGCACGCCGACTTCGTCACCTCGACCACGCACAAGTCGCTGCGCGGCCCGCGCGGCGGCGTCATCATGATGAAGGCCGAGTACGAGAAGATCATCAACTCGGCCATCTTCCCCGGCATCCAGGGCGGTCCGCTGATGCACGTCATCGCCGGCAAGGCGGTGGCCTTCAAGGAAGCGCTGGAACCCGAATTCAAGACCTACGCGCAGCAAGTGGTCAAGAACGCCAAGGTGCTGGCCGACACGCTGGTCAAGCGTGGCCTGCGCATTGTCTCGGGCCGCACCGAAAGCCACGTCATGCTGGTGGACCTGCGCTCCAAGGGCATCACGGGCAAGGAAGCCGAAGCCGTGCTGGGCCAGGCCCACATCACGGTCAACAAGAACGCCATCCCGAACGATCCGGAAAAGCCCTTCGTGACCAGCGGCATCCGCCTGGGCACCCCGGCCATGACCACCCGCGGCTTCACCGAAGCCGAGGCCGAGCTGACCGCCAACCTGATCGCCGACGTGCTGGACAACCCGCGCGACGAAGCCAACATCGCCGCCGTGCGCGCCAAGGTCAACGAACTGACCGCGCGCCTGCCGGTGTACGGCAAGAAGTGATGCGACGGCGGATTCTTTCCGCCCGCATGTGACACGGACGGCTCCGCAAGGGGCCGTCCTTTTGTTTTCCGGGCCGGTGCCCCCGCCGGCGCGGTTTCGCACCCCCGTTCAGGCCTTCATTACCCCCCCGATTTGGTAATCCCTCCTATGGCTGAACGGCAAAAGCCGGGCTCGGCCGACCTATATTCAGAGTCGCTTCGGGCGCCATCGCTCGATCCATTTTCCGCCTCCACCGAGCGCCGTCCGACGCTGCCAACCGACACGGCCCTGGATCAGGGGCCGTGTCGGTTGCCTTGCCCGCAGTCCTCGCCACGGCATGCAACGCCCCTTTTCTTGAAATGGCAACGAACCTCCAACCTATCGGGCAACGGCCATGTTCCCGAGAAGACGGCATGACTGAACGGACACGATTTGCGCGCCGAGGCCGCTCGGGCGCGCTGATGGCAGGGCTGCTCATCGCCTGCGCGTTGCTGATCCCGGCGACAGCGCTAGGCGATGAATGTCATTCCGTCATGGGGTCTGCCGGCACCGTGCAATTCCATCTGCCGCCCTCGGTGAGTTTCGCCTTGAGCAAAATCCCCCCGGAAGGCACGGTCCTCTATCGAAGCCAACCCTACGCCGTAGATTACTTATGCACCTATACGTCAGGCCCGGCCAAGAATCAGCCCATGCTCACGACGCTTGGGGACTTTACCCCGCTGAGAAACGCCCTGAGGGATTCCGGCCTGGCCCTGGATATCATCGTCGACGGCAATGAGGCCAATCCCTGGTCTCCCAAGGCATTGGAGTCCGTCGCACAGGTCTTCCCCGAATTCTTTCCGATCGGCGTCCCGTTTGACAGAACCCTGCCCGCCGATCAGCAACGGCCGCAGCACGCCACAATCGTCCTGCGGCTGAGCGTGAAAAGCAGGAAGGTCAATCCGGGGCGCTACCCGGTGCCCGGAACCACGATGATCAAGCTGATCTCCGACTTCACCGGCACAGGCAACCCGGGCATCTTCCTGACCACCAGCTCCACGCGGCTGCAGTACATCCCCGATGCCTGCATCGGCGACGTCGGCGTGGACAATCTGGTTCAGTTCGACCGCGTGGTCGCGACCGCCGGCTATATGGGAACCTTGCCGCAGCAGCGGCCCTTCAATGTCACCGCGCGGATCAATCCCTCCTGCTCGACCGGCAGCCTCACGACGGCCAGACCGGGGGAGGGACCCGATCAAGAGTTCTACCTGCCGCTCACGGCGACATTCACGCCGATGGGCACGGAGCGTCTCTCCAGCGATGGGCGCTTCATCTTCCTGCGCAACGAGGAAGGCCAGGAAAACGGCCTGCAAATGCAGATCACCGATCCCGCTGGCCAGCCGGTCATTCTGAACCAGGCCGTCGTTCCCCCGAAAGGCAACTTCGGCGCGTTGCATGGCAGCACCTTGTCATTGCGTAATACCTACGCCGCCGAATTGTCGCCAACGGGTAGCGCCGATGGCATGAAACTCGGCAAGTTCACCACCCAGGTCATGGTGAACGTACGGTTTGAATGAGGGGGCGCTCCGTTCCGATGTGCCGCGGCGCTGCGGAGAAAATGTCCGTCGCGTGCGCAGGGACGAATTTGGCCCCTCCTGACACCGATACACTGCCACATCGTTACAATATCGCTGAATTATTGCTTTCCGTGTTTTCAGGGATCACACATGCGGTGTCCATTTTGCGGCAATTCCGAAACGCAGGTCGTCGACAGCCGTGTCTCGGAAGAGGGCGATGCGATCCGCCGCCGGCGTCGCTGCCAATCCTGTGACAAGCGCTTTACCACCTACGAGCGGGTGGAGCTGGCGCTGCCTTCCGTGGTCAAGCGCAATGGCAGCCGCAGCGACTACGATCCCGCCAAGCTGCGCGCCAGCCTGAGCCTGGCGCTGCGCAAGCGTCCGGTCAGCACCGAGGACGTGGACGCGGCCGTGGCCCGCATCGAGGAACAGCTGCTGGCCAGCGGCCTGCGCGAAGTGGCCTCCGGGCACATCGGCGAACTGGTCATGAACGAGCTGCGCAAGCTCGACAAGGTGGCCTACGTGCGCTTCGCCTCGGTCTACAAGAGCTTCGAGGACATCGGCGAATTCGTCGAGGCGATCCGCGAGATGCAGGGACCAGTGCTGCCCGGCAAGCTGCGCAAGGAATGAGGCCGCGGCGCGGCCCGGCGCGTTAAAGCGCCACCGACCGCGCCATGCTGGGCGTCTGCGGCTGGAACCGGCGCCACACGCGGCGCAGGTGCTGGGCCGAGCCGAAGCCGGATTTCTCCGCCACCAACTCCAGGTTCAAGCGGGTTTCGCGCAGCATGTCGCGCGCCAGCGCGACGCGTATCTGATACAGGTAGTCCATCGGAGTGCAGCCGGCATGCTCGCGGAACAGCCGCGTCAGGTGGCGGGCGCTGGTGTGGGCCTGCTCGGCCAGCGATTGCGCCGACCAGGGCGCCGCGGGGTTGCGCACCACCGCGTCCTGCACCCGGTGCACGCCCGGATGCATGTGGTTGCGGTGCTCCAGCCAGGGCGACAGCGCCGAGTCGGTGCCGGCGCGGCGCTGGTATACCACCATGTCGCGCGCCACCTCGCTGGCCACGCGCGGGCCGCAATGGCGCGCCACCATGTGCAGCGCCAGGTCGATGCCGGCGGTGATGCCGGCGCTGCTGACCAGGTTGCCGTCTTCCACGAAGATGCGGTTGTCGTGCAGCCTGGCGCTGGGATCCAGGTCGGCCAGCTGCGCCAGGCAGCTGTGGTGCGTGGTGCAGTCGCGCTGGCGCGTCAGGCCGGCCGCGGCGGCGAACAGGGCGCCGGCGCAGACGGTCATCAGTGTGAAGCCGTCGGCCGGATGGCGCGCCGCCAGCCAGTCGATGATGAGGCGGGCCTCGGGCTCATCCAGGCGGATGTGCTTGCCGACCACGCCGGACACGATCACCAGCGCCTCAGGCGGCAGTTTCTCGGGCAGCGGCTGGATCCGGGCCAGGTGCAGGCCGGGAATGCCACTTTCGACTTCGGTCGACGGGCCGCAGAAATGCTGCGAGAAGGCGTCCGGGCACAGCTTGTTGGCGCCCCGGAACGCCTCGGCCGGCCCGGCCACGTCGAGCAGCACGATTCCCCGGGGCAACACGAAGTGCACGGGAATCATGGTCGGTTGCCTTATTGCGCGTCGGCGAAGACGTCGGCGGCGCGGGCGATGCGGGCGAAGCGGCCCTGCAGGACCAGTTCGGTGGCGTCGCGGATCTCGGCCGGCGTGTAGTGCTTGCCGGACGGGCTCTGCATCGCGAAGGTCAGCGTGGCGTCGGTCGGGAACACCACCTTGAAGCCGTCGTCGCTGGCGTGGCGGGTGGTGGTCTCGCAGCACTGTTCGGTGCGGATGCCGCTGACGATGACGCCTTCGATGCCGTGCTTGCGCAGCCAGTCCTGCAGCGTGGCGCCGTCGGCGTCCTTGGCGTAGAGCGAGGAATGCACGGTCTTGTGGAACACGGCGTCGGGGGTGATGCGCAGTTCCTTCAGCGTCTTGACGTGGCCGGAGGCCAGCGAAAACGGGTTGGCCGGGTCGTTGGCGGCGCTGATGTGGAACACTTGCAGCACCGGGATGTCGCGGGCGCGGGCGGCGTCGATCAGGCCCTGCAGTTGCGAGACGAATGCCGGGTATTCCGATTCGTCCCAAAACGGACGCTGGCGGAAGGAATCCTGGACGTCGATGACGATCAATGCTTGTTTCATGGCGGCGGGCTCCGTGCCGTGGGATTTCAGGAGGTACGTGGCGTATTGTGGGCCTGCCCCGGCTCCCGGGCGAGGCCGTCTCCAGACCTGCATCGGCCCAAAACGGACATGCATTTCGGGCCACCTCGGCCATCATAGCGCCAGCGGGCGCGGCGTGCCGTGGGCCCGTCTCGGACATACAATTTGGCCATGATGATGAATTCCAGCCCGACCCCCGGCCAAGCCGATGACCTGTCCTGGATGCGGCGCGCCCTGGCCCTGGCGCAGACCGTGATGTATTCGACCGCGCCCAACCCCCGGGTGGGCTGCGTGATCGTGCGCGATGGCCGCGTGCTGGGCGAGGGCGCGACCCAGCCGCCCGGCGGCCCGCATGCCGAAGTCTGCGCGCTGCGCGATGCCCAGGCGCGCGGCGAATCGGTGGCAGGCGCCACCGTCTACGTCACGCTGGAGCCTTGCAGCCATTTCGGCCGCACGCCGCCCTGCGTGGATGCGCTGCTGGCGGCCGCGCCGGCGCGCGTGGTGGTGGCGATCGGCGACCCCAATCCGCTGGTCAACGGCAAGGGCCTGGCGCGGCTGCGCGAGGCCGGCATCGCCGTCACCACCGGCATCTGCCGCGAAGAGGCGCTGGCGCTGAACGCCGGCTTCATCTCGCGCATGAGCCGCGGGCTGCCCTGGACCTGGCTCAAGATGGCGGCGTCGCTGGACGGCCGCAGCGCGTTGCACAACGGCCTGTCGCAATGGATCACCGGCCCCGAGGCGCGCGCCGACGGCCATCGCTGGCGCGCCCGCAGCTGCGTGGTGCTGACCGGCATCGGCACCGTGCTCAAGGACGATCCGCAATTGACCGTGCGCAGCGTCCAGACGCCGCGCCAGCCGCGCCGGGCGGTGGTCGACGGCCGCTTCGAGATTCCCGAGGACGCGCGCCTGTTCGACGGCGGCGAGGTCATCGTGTTCACGGCCCGCGCCGACGCCGCCAAGCAGGCGCGGCTGGAGGCCAGGAACGTGCGCGTGGTGGCGCTGCCCGCCGAGACGCCCGACCGGGTCGACCTGCCGGCGATGATGCGCTGGTTCGCCGCGCAGCAGTTCAACGAAGTCCACGTCGAGGCCGGCGCCGGCCTGAGCGGCGCGCTGGTCGCGGCCGGCTGCATCGACGAACTGCTTATCTATATGGCGCCAATGCTGCTGGGCGATGCCGCCGGCGTGGTCAAGCTGCCCATGCTGGAACGGCTGGATGCCGCCCCGCGCTACGAATTCATCGAGGCCGAGCGGGTGGCGGCCGACCTGCGCCTGCGCGCCCGGGTGCCCGAGCACTGGCGAGGGTTGCTGCGGCGGGTCGAGTTGCCCGCCGCCGGGACGCCGTAGCGCCCGTGCGGGGCGCCTTTTTACGCCAACGGATCCTGGCGCTTCTTGCCGTTGCCGGCCGGCGCGCCATTGCGCCAGGCCCACAGGCCGGCGCCGAGCGCCGCCAGCGCCAGCAGGCCGACGGCCAGCAATATGCCCGGATGCTGCTTGCGCGCCCGTTCCCAGGCCTTCCATGCCTGGATGTAGTGAAAGCGCGAGGCCGACTGGAAATCCGGTTCCGGGCATTCGCGGCCGAAGCTGCCGCTGAAGGGCACCTGGGCCCCCTGGTCCACGTAACGCAGATAGATGGCGGTGGCCCGTTCCGGCGTGTCGTCGATGACGTAGCGGGCGCCGCGGCAGAGCGTGGCCGCGAATGCCTGCGAGCGGGTCGGCAGTTCGTCGGCCGCCTTCATCGCGTAGTCGGCGGCGATCTGGCGGTAGTGATAGCGCACGTTGGGCCGCGCCTCGCTGGCCGCGTAGCGCACGCGTTCTTCCTGGGTCACGAAGGGGCCGGGCAGGTCCGCCTCGGCGCGCTGCTGCGGGGTGTCCATCGGCACGCCGGCATCGGCGCGGGCCTCGCGCCACCAGGGGTTGGCGTCGCGGCCGGCGCCGGCCGAATAGTTGCCCTCGTAGACGGCGTAGTCCGGTCCCTGTTCGTAGCCCATGATGCGCATGCCGTCGCGGCGCGCGAGCTTGGCGGCGGCGTACCAGGCCTCGGCGCGCGTGGTGCGGCCCCACGCGTTGCCGGCGGCCTGCAGCGCGTCGCCATACTGCGCGGCGCGCTGGCGGAGATCGGACTCCCGGATCGTCCAGTTGCCGTCGTCGTAGTCGAGCGTGGCGAAGCGCGGATCGGAATCCGCGGGGAAGTACGGCAAGGCCTCGGCCACCCGGCTTTCCCGCACCAGCCGGCGCGCCAGCAGCTGGCGCAGGCGGTCATGGACGGGCGGCTGGTTCAGGCGGCTCCATTCATAGAACTGGTCGGTCGTGTAGCGGCTGAAGCCCGGCGGCCGCGACGGCGCGGGCGGGGGCGGCGGCAGTCGGTCGACATAGGCCTTGAGTTCTTCGGTCGTCAGCACGCGTTCGGCCACGTAGGCCGCGTCGTTCCAATAAGGCGAGAGCGGCCAGCCTTCTTCGGGCGGGGGCGCGCCGTCGCCCGCCACGGCGGCCCGGTACAACTGGTCGAGGGCTTCGACGTATTGGCCGCGCGACAGCGACAGCACGCCCTGTTCGCCCTTGAGCAGCGCGCCGGCTTGCGCCTCGACGCTGCCGTCACCGCGCGGGAACGCATCCACCGCGCGGGCGTAGGCCTGGGCGGCCAGTTCGTTGTCGCCGCGGCGGATCGCCAGCTTGGCGCGCACCCACCAGGCCAGCGCCGTGTCGAGCCGGTCGGCCAGTCCTTGCGCCAGGTCGTAGCGGCCGACGCGGTAGGCCAGCGCCGCGACCCGGTCGGCATCCACGATCCGCTGCGGATCCTGCGTCTGCAGCGCGGCCACCAGCGATTGCAGCGCGGGGTTGGGCGTGATGTTGGGCGTGCCATCGGCGGCATCGGCCAGGCTCAGCCGGCCGGTGGCCTCGAAGTTGGCGAAGGGGTCGCGCGCGCTGTCGGGCTTGCCGTCGACGATGTCGCCCAGCCGGGCCAGGCCGTACGCCACCAGCAGGCGCTGGCTGACCGGGTCGTCGATCAGGCGGATGGCGCGCGTCGGCGACGCCAACGCCCAGTCGGCCATCAGGCGCAAGGATTCGCGGCCGCTGATCGAATCGCGCGCGGCCTGGGCGGCATACAGGCGCACGGCCCGCTGCAGGTCGGCCGGCGCGATCGCATCCATGCAGGGCGAGGCGTTGAACAGGTCTTCGTAGGCGCATTGGCCCAGGCTGCCGGACAGCGACAGGCGCGCTTGCTGGCCGTAGCTGGCGACGGCCAGGCCCAAGGGGTCGGGCGCGCCTTGCCGCGCCAGTTCGCGCACGCGGGCATAGGCTTGCGCCGGGTGATCCGTCGCCGGCGTGGTTCCGATGTCCCCGATTTCGGCCAGCAGGTAGGCGGCCCAGACGCTGCGGGTTGCGGCCTGTTCCGCCGGCAGCGCCAGGATGGCCAGCAGGCGCTGGCGCGCGCGTTCCAGGCGCGGTTCGTCCGGCGCCTGGGCGGCGCTGCGGTAGTCCACCGCGGCGGCGGCATAGAGGCGCGCGGCTTCCGGCAGGCCGTCGCCGGCGGCGTAGGCCTGGTCGCCGTCGGGACGGGCGCGCATCGCCCGCGCTTGTTGCCGTTGCGCCGGCGTCAGCGTCGCGTCGAACGCTTCGGGGATGGCGTCGGAGCGGTATGTGCCGTCCGGCAGCAGCGGCGATTCGTTGGCCCGCAGCGCGTCCGTGGCCGGCATCAGCCGCGCCGCTTCGTAGGCGAACGAGTTGGCGGGCGTGCCCTGCAGCGTGCCGGCGCGGTCGTCCAGCAACTGCGGCGGGAAGTCCGGGCCGCAGGCGATGACGATGCCGGCGCCGGCGGCGCAGGCCAGCGCCAGCGCGGCGGCAAGCGATTTACGGTTGTACATGGAAGCTCGGGGTTGCGGAGTCACAGCGGATCCATCCAATGGCGCGTTCGGCGCCGGCGCGCAGCAAGCCATCCTGCGCGCGGCGAAGATACCTGCCATCGCGATCGTATTCAAGGGTGTAGCCGTTGATGCCGTCGGCGGCGCTGCAAGTGGCGTCGAGCCGCACGGTGAACGGGAGCGCGGTGTCGGCGTTGCCGCGGTTGGCCAGCCGCACGTCGCGCGCGCCGCCGGCGCCGGGCGCGGCGGCGGTAACCTCCAGCTTCGGCGTCAGCGGCTGGCGCGCCAGCACGGCGCGCCAGGTTGGCAGGCTCCAGGCGCGCGTGTCGGCCTGGGTCGGCAGGCGGAACCAGACGATGCCGCTCAGCCCCGACGGGCGATCGCGATCGAGCGTCGCGACAAAGGCCGCCATGGCATCGGGCGTGACCAGCAGCTCGGCCGAGCGGCCGCCCGGCATCAACGCCGGGCGTTCGCTTTCGACCGCGGCGATCCGGCCATGCTCGTCCCACGCGACGCGGCTGCCATACGAAGGCAGCGCCACGCGCCAGGGTTTGGCGGCATGGCGCGCGTAGGCATCGAGCCAGGCGCGGGCCCGCTTGGCGTCGAACAGGCCTTGCGTGGGGTTCTGCACGGCGTGGACCTGCAGCACGGTTTCGTCCGGCACCGCCAGCAACGCCGGCAGCGCGGGGCTGTCGAGCCAGGTGGGCAGGGCGGTGATCGACAACGGCAGGCTGGCGCCGAGGCGGGTCTTCAGCGTCGCCAGCAAGGCGGCATAGGCCGGCAGCTTCGAGGTGGCGCAGTCGTAATCGATTTCCAGGCCGGCCAGCGTGACGCCGGCCTGGCGCCAGGCCGCCAGCGCGGCGGCGGCGCGATCGGCGATGTCGGCGTCGCGCAGCTCGTTGACGCGGCCATCCAGCCGCAACACCAGCACCACGGGCCGTTGCGATGCGGCCAGCGCGGCCAGGTCGGGCGCCGCGTCGAACCAGGCGCCGTCGGCGCGCAGTTCGGCCGACAGAACCCGCCATGAGCGCACGGCATCCGCGCCCTCGGCCAGCGCGCTGACCAGCGCGGGCGTCCACTGCCGTTGCCACACATAGGCATCGTTGGGCAGGGGCGGCGAGGCGCGTTCGCATGCGGCCAGCAACAGCACGCCGCACACGGCCGCCAGACGCCGCCAACGCATCGGCGCGCGGACAATGCGGAGCCCTTGCATGATGGGGCGCGGGCGGGGCGGCATGATCGGACGGACGGTGTTTGAAAGCGGTGGCGTGCGCGGTGTCGCGGGATGCGTGATTCTATCCTTGACGCCGCAAGGGGTATTAGCACTCTCGATGCCTGGCTGCCAACAATCCGCGCGATAGCCGTGGACCATCGGCCGCATAGCGTTTGCCCGCGCGGCTCGCGGCGTGATGGCAGCAAGTTTGGGAGCGATTCCTGCATGGCCGCGTCGAAGCATCCGACAGCTTTTTTTTACCGCGTGTGCACAAATGAATTGCCACAAAACCGTCAATTGGGCTTAAGCTAGGTCATGACTTGGCGCTACGCGCGCATGGCTTGCTCCACGACCCGCCACGCGCCCTCGTCACCACGGATTCCAGTGTCGCGTACCGGCGCTTTTCACAAACCGAACCGACACGTTGCTGAACGCAGTCGCCTTGCGCCGTTCAGACCGTTCGCTGCCATCGCATAGCGAACGCACCGGACTTGCGTCCGGATCATAAGAATCCACCGGGATATCTCATCCCTTCAAATCATTGCTGACCATTTCGTGCGTGGCTGCGTCATGCGCCCGTTCTACAGCGATATGCTGAAGGCGAACGAGTGAACTTATTCACGTTGGTTGCAATCCCTGACGGAACTTGTGTCTGCAGGGTGCAGCCTAAACGGAAAGGGCCCGATCGTGCTCTTGGTTGATGTGTGGCGAAAGCAACATACGACCGTGCCGAGATTGCTAATAGCGAGATTGACTAGTCACGCTGAAGCACTGAGGCACACAATGGGGACACGTAGGGACGTCATGGCTTTTTCGCGTGTTGTAGGAGGTTTCCGTGCAAAACATCGTCGAAGGCTTCAAGTCGCAGTATGCAAGAGAACAGGAATCAGAGCTTTCCCTAGAGGAATATCTGGACCTCGCCAAACGCGACCCGATGGCGTACGCCAGCCCCGCTGAGCGCATGCTGGCGGCGATTGGCGAACCTGAAATCGTGGATACGCGCAACGACCCACGTCTTTCCCGTTTGTTTTCCAACCGGACCATCCGGCGCTATCCGGCGTTCCAGGAGTTCTACGGCATGGAGGACGTCATCGGGCAGATCGTGGCGTTCTTCAAGCACGCCGCGCAGGGACTGGAAGAGCGCAAGCAAATCCTCTATCTGCTGGGGCCCGTCGGCGGCGGCAAGTCGTCCATCGCCGAACGCCTCAAGGTGCTGATGGAGAGCTTCCCCATCTACGCGCTCAAGGGCTCGCCGGTGAACGAGTCGCCGCTCGGCCTGTTCCATCCGGAACGCTTCGGCGACACGCTCGAAAAGGAATACGGCATTCCGCGCCGCTACCTCACGGGCATCATGTCGCCGTGGGCGGTCAAGCGCCTGAAGGAGTTCGACGGCGACATCTCGCAATTCCGCGTGGTGCGCCTGAACCCGTCGGTGCTGCGCCAAGTGGCGATCGCCAAGACCGAACCGGGTGACGAGAACAACCAGGACATCTCGTCGCTGGTCGGCAAGGTCGACATCCGCAAGCTCGACCGCCATTCGCAGGACGACCCGGACGCCTACAGCTATTCCGGCGGCTTGTGCCTGGCCAACCAGGGCCTGCTCGAGTTCGTGGAAATGTTCAAGGCGCCGATCAAGATGCTGCATCCGCTCTTGACGGCGACGCAGGAAGGCAACTTCAAGGGCACCGAGGGTTTCTCGGCGATCCCCTTCAACGGTTGCATCCTGGCGCACTCGAACGAGTCGGAATGGCAGACCTTCCGCAACAACAAGCACAACGAGGCTTTCCTCGACCGTATCTATATCGTCAAGGTGCCTTACTGCCTGCAGGTCTCGGAAGAAGTCCGTATCTACGAAAAGCTGCTGCATCACAGCTCGCTGTCGACGGCGCCGTGCGCGCCGGGAACGCTGGACATGATGGCGCAGTTCTCGGTGCTGACCCGGCTGAAGGAGCCGGAGAATTCCAGCATCTATTCGAAGCTGCGCGTCTATGACGGCGAAAGCCTGAAGGACGTCGACCCGAAGGCCAAGGCGCTGCAGGAGTACAAGGATTACGCCGGCACCGACGAAGGCATGAACGGGGTCTCGACGCGCTTCGCGTACAAGATCCTGTCCAGCGTCTTCAACTACGACCAGACCGAGGTGGCGGCCAATCCGGTGCACCTGATGTATGTGCTCGAGCAGCGCATCGGGCGCGAGGACTATCCGGAGGAAATCCGCCGGCGCTACCTGGAGTTCATCAAGGGCTTCCTGGCGCCGCGCTATGCCGAGTTCATCGGCAAGGAGATCCAGACCGCGTACCTCGAGTCGTACTCGGAGTATGGCCAGAACATCTTCGACCGCTACGTCACGTTCGCCGACTGCTGGATCCAGGACGAGGAATTCCGCGACCCTGAAACTGGCGAGAGCTTCGACCGCAGCGCCTTGAACGACGAACTGGAGAAGATCGAGAAGCCGGCCGGCATCGCCAATCCGAAGGACTTCCGCAACGAGATCGTGAACTTCGTGCTGCGGGCGCGCGCCAACAACAACGGCCGCAACCCGACCTGGACCAGCTATGAAAAGCTGCGCGAAGTGATCGAGAAGAAGATGTTCTCGAACACGGAAGACCTGTTGCCGGTGATCTCGTTCAACGCCAAGGCGTCGGCCGAGGACAAGTCGAAGCACCAGAGCTTCGTCGACCGGATGGTGGAAAAGGGCTACACGGAAAAGCAGGTCAGGCTGCTGTGCGAGTGGTACCTCCGTGTGAGGAAGTCTTCCTGAGCGAGGTGAATCATGAATTCACTGATCGATCGCCGTCTTAACGGGCGCAACAAGAGCGCCGTTAACCGGGAGCGCTTTCTGCGGCGTTACAAGGACCAGATCCGCAAGGCGGTCCACGGGATGATCCGCGACCGCTCGATCCAGGACATGGATCAGGGCGGCGAGATCAACCTGCCCGCCCGCGATATTTCCGAGCCGACGTTCCGGCACGGCGCGGGTGGCGACCGGGAAATGGTGCATCCGGGCAATCGCGAGTTCGCCAAGGGCGACACGTTCGACCGGCCTCAGGGAGGAGACGGCCAAGGCGGGTCCGAGCCCGGCGAGGGCGAGGCGGTCGATCAGTTCACCTTCAGCCTGTCGCGGGCCGAATTCCTGAACCTGTTCTTCGAGGACCTGGAACTGCCTCACCTGGCGCGCACCCAGCTGGGCGAGGTCAGTCAGAAGAAATGGCAGCGCGCCGGCTACACCACCACCGGCTCGCCCAGCATGCTCAGCATCAGCCGCACGCTGAAGTCGTCGCTGGCGCGGCGGGTGGCGCTGAGCGTGAAGGCGCGCGCCGATCTCGAGGACGCGGAAGAGCGCCTGGCCAAGGCCAAGGCGGCGGGCGAGCCCGCCGACCAGATCAAGGCCCTGGAGCAGGATGTCGAGGACTGCCGCGAGCGCCTGGCGCGCGTGCCGTTCCTGGACGACCTGGACTTGCGCTACCGCAACCGCGTGTCGGTCGCGATCCCGATGGCGCGCGCGGTCATGTTCTGCCTGATGGACGTGTCCGGCTCGATGGACGAGGGCAAGAAGGACCTGGCCAAGCGCTTCTTCACGCTGCTGTACCTGTTCCTGTCGCGCAAGTACGAGCACGTCGACCTGGTCTTCATCCGCCACACGGACAACGCCGAGGAAGTGGACGAGCAGACCTTCTTCTACGATCCCAAGAGCGGCGGCACCATCGTGCTGTCGGCGCTGGAGCTGATGCGCGAGATCGTCGAGAAGCGCTATCCGCCCACGGCCTGGAACGTGTACGCGGCGCAGGCCAGCGACGGCGACTCGTTCGGCGCCGACGCGGGCAAGAGCGCGCGCTTCCTGGCCGAGCACCTGCTGCCGGCCACGCGCTACTTCGCCTATATCGAGGTTCCCGACTCGCAGGAGGCGCGCAAGAGCAGCCTGTGGGCGGAATATGAACAGAAGCTGGCGCCGCATTTCGTGATGCGGCGGATTTGCGATCGCGGGGAAATCTATCCCGTGTTCCATGACCTGTTCAAGAAGGAAACCGCATGAATGCCATCCTGGGCGCACTCGTGGAGCCGGAGTCGGCCGGCAGCCCCCGGCCGCTGTCGCAAGGTTCCGAATGGACGTTCGAACTGATCCAGTCCTATGACGACGCGATCTCGCAGGTCGCGCGCGAATACGGGCTGGACACCTATCCGAACCAGATCGAGGTCATCACCTCGGAGCAGATGCTGGACGCCTATGCGTCGGCGGGCCTGCCGATTGGCTATCCGCACTGGTCGTACGGCAAGGAGTTCATCCGCAACGAGCAGTTCTATCGGCGCGGCATGCAGGGCCTGGCCTACGAGATCGTGATCAACTCCAACCCCTGCATCGCGTATCTCATGGAAGAGAATTCCATGACGATGCAGGCGCTGGTGATCGCGCACGCCTGCTACGGCCACAACTCGTTCTTCAAGGGCAATTACCTGTTCCGCCAGTGGACCGACGCCGATGGCGTGCTGGACTACCTGGTGTTCGCCCGCAAGTACGTGATGGACTGCGAGGACCGCTACGGCATCGACGCGGTGGAGGCGCTGCTGGATTCCTGCCACGCGCTGTCGCACCATGGGGTCGACCGCTACAAGCGGCCCACGCCGATCTCGTACAAGGAAGAGGCCGCGCGCCAGGCCGAACGCCAGGAGCACGCGCGCCTGCAGTACAACGACCTGTGGCGCACGCTGCCGCGGCTGGAGTCCGACAAGGACGAGCGGGTCGCCGCGTCGGTGTTCCCGCCCGAGCCGGAAGAGAACCTGCTGTACTTCATCGAGAAGTACTCGCCCAAGCTGGCGCCGTGGCAGAAGGAGCTGGTGCGCATCGTGCGCAAGGTCGCCCAGTACTTCTATCCGCAGACCCAGACCAAGGTGATGAACGAAGGCTGGGCCACGTTCTGGCACTACACCATCCTGAACCGGTTGCACGAGAAGGGGCTGGTCAACGACGGCTTCATGATGGAGTTCCTGCAGAGCCACACCAACGTCGTCAGCCAGCGCGGCTTCGACGAGCGCGGCTACGGCGGCATCAACCCGTACGCGCTGGGCTTCGCGATGATGTCGGACATCCGCCGCATCTGTGAAAAACCCACCGACGAGGACCGCCGTTGGTTCCCCGACATCGCCGGCAGCGACTGGCTGAAGACGCTCGACTTCGCCATGCGCAATTTCAAGGACGAGTCCTTCATCTCGCAGTACCTGTCGCCGCGCCTGATCCGCGAGTTCCGCTTCTTCGCGATCTCCGACCACCAGGCCAATCCCAAGCTGGAAGTCGCCGCCATCCATGACGACGACGGCTACCGCGACATCCGCCGCCTGCTGGCCGCGCAGCACAACCGCGACAACCAGGTGCCGGACATCCAGGTGGTCCGTTTCAACCGCGACGCCGACCGTTCGCTGGTGCTGCGCCACCTGAAGAGCCGCGGCCGGCCGCTGGCGGCCGAGGATGCCGAGCAGGTGATGAAACACCTGGCGCGCCTGTGGGGGTTCCGCGTGCGACTGGAGGAGACCGAGCCTGACGGCACGGTCGGCTCGTACCGCGAGCAGGATCCGCCTAACGCCTGAGCGATGGAGGCTCGGAGCCGCCATGGCCTGGCCGGCGCGGGCTCCGGTAGCAAAAAGGGGATGCAATGGCGTCCCCTTTTTTCTTTTCCCGCGCCGCCAATGCAGCTTTCTTGCCGATCTGCTAGAATCGCGGATTCGCATTTTTCGCAATGCGTACCGGATCAGGACAGGTGGCCGAGTGGTTGAAGGCGCACGCCTGGAAAGCGTGTATACGTCAAAAGCGTATCGGGGGTTCGAATCCCCCTCTGTCCGCCAAGAATTTCACAAGCGTTGCCGCGCGGTCATCCGCCCGCTGCTTGCCCCCAAAACCCGCATGAACATTGGTTCTGCGGGTTTTTTGTTGCCTGGCGAGAACCGGCCGTAAGCGACGTTCCCCCTCCTTGGGTGTTCAAGCGGCCCGTGGCGTCGCTTCGAACGATCAGCTTCGCACCGCGCCGCGAAAGGCCGCCGAGAGCGCGGCCAGCGCATCCCGCGCGCGGCTGTCCCTGACCCGGGTATGCAGCAGGATGGGCAGCCGCGGCAGATCCGGCAGCCCCAGCCTGGGGCCGACGTCGACCGCGCCGAACGGCACCATGCGCGGGGCAAGCGCCGCCACCCCGAGCCCGGCCATGACGGCGGCGGCGACCGTCATCACGCCGCCACCGACGAACACTTCGGTCCAGGGTATGCCGGCCGCATCGAGCAGTTGCTCGGCCAGGGCCCGCACGCCACAGGGCTCGGCCATCGTGGCCAGCGGCAGCGGCTCACCGGCCCGCTGTTGCCATCCGGGCATGGCGAACCAGCCGAACTGTTCTTCGGCGAGGATTTCCCCATCGCCGCGGCCGGCCTGGAAGCGGACGATCACGGTATCGAGCTCCCTGTGGTCGAAACGTTGCAGCAGCTCGGCCGACGAGCCGATCCGGATTTCGATCAGCAGCCGGGGATCCTGCGCGTTCATGCGTGCGATCAGCGCCGGCAGTTCCGGACCCGCGACATGGTCGCTGATGCCGATGGCGAGACGCTGCCGCGTTCCTGCAACCACCGAGACCGCCCGGTCGTGCGCCTCGATGAGCTTGCGCGCATGCTCGAGAAAGGTCGCGCCATGGGTCGAAAGCTCCACGCGCCGGGGCGTGCGTTCGACGAGCCTGAAATCCAGCCGTTCTTCGAGCCGCTTGAGCTTCAGGCTGATCGCCGCCTGGGTGGTCTGCAGCGATTCGGCGGCGCGGGTGAAACTGCCCAGCTCGGCGATGCGGATGAAGGCTCTGACCGCCTCCAGGTCGAGGGCGCGCTTGGTCATTTCAAAACTTTATCGTTGAAATAAGAACGCATACATTATCAGAATGGATAATGGGCAGCGGGACCACCAAGGAGGAAATTTCCCATGCCGTTCGCTCATATTTCGTTGCGCTCCGGAAAGCCGGAGGCCTACAGGCAAGCGATCTTCGACAGCGTTTATCGTGCGCTGCGCGAGACATTCAATGTTCCCGAAGATGACCAGTTCATGGTCATGACCGAGCACGAGGCCGCGAATTTCCGTTACGGGGCGACCTACCTCGACATCGCTCGAAGCGACGATCTGGTGTTCATCCAGATCACCGCGAACAACACGCGTACGTTGGAACAGAAGAAGGCGCTGTTCCGGCGGATTGCGGAATTGCTTGGCGAAGATCCCGGCCTGCGGCCCGAGGATGTGTTCGTGAACCTCGTCGAGGTGCTGAAGGAAAACTGGTCGCTGGGAGGCGGCCTCGCGCAGTACGCCTGATCCGGCCGACCACGGCGCCGACGTCGCCGGGATTTTCCCGGCGCGCGTTGGGCCTTGCCCGGAAAGCAGGTTGAAAGTTCTGTTGGGCCTGAAAAGGCCTTTCAGAGGGAAGCGCCGCACAGAATTATTTCAGCGTGGCGATTTGAATTTCGACTGATTGCAATTGCGTCGACGCGCATCGCGTCGATTCATAAACTTCGCCTGCGCTTTGCTCCCGCGCCGGTACCGCCCGCACCCTCGTGCGTCGCGTTACGGCGGAAGAAGCGTTGTGCGAGCCTGCCCCCGCTGTCGACATGACGTCGCCGGTACGCCCGCTTTGCCTGATCTTGAAAAGCGTGGCGCATCATGTTCGATTGGTTTCGACGCAGGTGGTTTGGCTGGTCCGCGGAGCAGGCGCGAGGGGTTCCGAGCTTTCCGGGGCCCGAAACGGTGGCGCCGGGCGGGCGACGAGGCAGCGCCACGGGCATGGTGGTGGCGTTTTTCACCCGCGACAGCATTTACGAGGCGGAAAAGAATCGCCTGCTGCGCTCGGCGCAACGGCTGGGGCTTGCCGTCGACGCCGAGCCGATCGAATCCACCGGGTCCTGGGTGCGCAATGCGTCCATGAAGCCATCGGTGCTGGTTGCCATGCGCAAGAAGCACACGGGGCCGCTGCTGTATGTCGACGTGGATGCGGTGTTTCATCGCGATCCGTGGCCGACGCTGGCCGCGTTGGACTGCGATATCGCCGCCTACCATGAGCCCGGCGGCCAGTTGCTGAGCGGCACGCTTTTCATCAACCATACGGCGGGCGCGTCCGCGCTGTTGCAAGCATGGGCGCGGGCCTGCGCGGAGAATCCCGACGAGTGGGACCAGCGGGTGCTGGAGCGCCTGCTGGCCGAGGACGCCTCGTCCGCCGAGCCGCGTTATCGGCAGGCGCGGCTGCCCGTTGCCTATTGCTGGATCTTCGACAAGACCGACAATGCGGCGTGCGACGAGGTGTTCATCGAGCATCTGCAGGCCAGCCGCGAGGCCAGGCGGCGCAAGCGCCTTTTTGGCAGGGCGGTGCGCGCGGTCAGGCGGCGCCGCGACCGCGTGCGCGCGATCGAGCGGATCCTGTTCGATCGGAAAGCGGCGCGCTAGGCGGCCCGGCCCTGGCGCGCCCAGGGTTTCTTCAATGTGGCGCCGTGGTTTGGTCTACGCTTGGGGACTGTTCCCGGAGAGTTCCATGTCCAAGATCACTGTTGATTTCGTGTCCGATGTCGCCTGCCCCTGGTGCGCGGTCGGCCTGGGCGGCCTGCTGGCCGCGATCGAGCGGGTGGGCGACGAGGCCGAGGTCGAGTTGCATTTCCGGCCGTTCGAGCTCAATCCCGACATGCCCAAGGGCGGCCAGAACACCATCGAGCGCCTGATGGCCAAGTATGGCTACAGCCGCGAGCAGGTGCAGGCCAATCGCAAGGTGATCAGCGAGCGCGCCGCGGCGGTCGGGATGCGCATGCGCATGCGCATGGGCGACGACAACCGCTCGTTCAATACCTTCGATGCCCACCGCCTGCTGCATTGGGCCGGCCTGGAGGGCCAGGGCAGCCAGACGGCGCTGAAAAAGCGCCTGCTGGAGACCTATCACTTCGACAACCAGGACACCAGCGACGTCGAGGTGCTGGTGCAGGCGGCGGCCGACGCCGGCCTGGACGCGGCCGAGGCGCGCGCGGTGCTGGCCTCGGGCCGCTACAGCGAAGAGGTGCGCAAGGAAGAAGCCGAATGGCGCGACCGCGGCATCACCTCGGTGCCGTCGGTGATCCTGAACGGCAAGTACCTGGTGTCCGGCGGCCAGCCGGCGGACGTGTTCGAGCAGGCGCTGCGCCAGGTCGCGCGCGAAGGCTGAGCGGCGTCAGGCTTTCACGATCGGCGCGACGTCCAGCACGTACATCTGGCGTTCGCCTTCGTGCACCGAGTCCACGCACACCTGCGTGCCGTCGCGGCTCCAGCGCGGATGCAGGTCGCAGCGGTTTTCCTTGGACAGGGCCGGGTCGGCGTAGAAGCTGCCGAGGTCGTGGCGTTGCCCGGTGCGCATGTCATAGAGGAACAGGATGCGTTCGTGGGTGACGGGATCGGGATAGGTGTCGCTCAGCAGCCAGCGGCTGTCCACCGGTGAAAACGTCATGTGGCCGTTCTCGGTGAGAACGCCGTCGCCCACCACCTGCACCTGTCCGCCGTCGGCGTCTTCGTACAGGTGGTAGTGGATGCGGCCGGCATGCGGTCCCCAGACAATGATCGAGCGGTCGTCGCGCCACAGCGGATGCGAGATCTGGTATTCCGATTTCTCGTAGTCGAAGGTGCCGACCGCGTCCGGATCGAAATCGTCGGCCAGCTGCGGCAGCGGGTGGTCGGAACATTCCAGCAGGCGCATGTCGCTGCCGTCCGGGTTCATGGTGATGAGGCGGTGCAGGAAGCAGGTCTCGTCCTCGACGCGCTCGGTCCAGCGATGCAGGAACAGGATGCGCGTCGACGAGGGGTTGACCTCGATGTGGCTGACCCAGTGGATGGCGCGTTCCATCGAGGCGCGCGGATGGAAGTTGCGCAGGTCGGCGTAGCTGACCAGCAGGCGGTGGGCGCCGCTGTCCAGGTCGAGCGTGTGGATGCCGTCGTCGGCCGGCGCGTTGGCCACCGGCGCGGGCGCGTGTTCGCTGTAGCCGATGGTCTGGTGCGTGATGTAGAGCCGGCGGTAGTCCACGCACAGCGCGTAGCGGCTGTCGGGGGCGGCGACGTAGATCGGCAGCGGCAGGTAGCGGGTCTGGCCGGTGACGAGGTTGTGGACCGCCGAGCGGAATCCGGGATAGAAGCCGCCATCGTCGTCGCGCCGGCTGTTGTAGATCAGCTGCGGCTCGGCCTGGCCGTCCAGCCACTGCAACTGGCAGCCCATCTGCCAGTTCCAGGCGGTGGTGGCGCCGACGGCGTGGTAGCGGTCGCCGTCCTGCAGGTCGAAGTAGCCGACCTCGGCGCGCAGCCCGGGCGTGAGGACGGCGTCCTTGACCGGCGTGCGGTTGGCCAGCAGGTAGCGGCCGCCGCGGTGCCAGACGGTCTTGTTGTAGTAGCCGAAGAAGTGATGCCAGGGCGCGTCTTGCAGGCGGCGGCAGGCGATGGCGGGAGTGGTCATGCGACTCATCAAATGAAGAATGGGAAGGTCAGCCGGCGCTGATGTGTTCGGTCTCGATGACCTTGTTCCAGCGCGCGCGTTCGCGCTCGACGAAGTCGCGCGCCTCGGCCGGGCTGTTGCCCACGGGCGTCATGCCCAGCCGCTCGAGGCCGGCGCGGAACGACGGATCGGCGTAGACGCGGCGCAGGTCGGCGCTGATTTTCTCGATCAGCGCGTCGGGCACGTCCTTGCTGGCGGCCAGCGTGGTCCAGGACGTCACGGTCAGGCCCGGCAGGCCGGCCTCGGCGGCGGTGGGCACGTTGGGCAGCGCGGCCGAGCGGGTGGCGCCGGTGATGGCCAGCGCCTTGAGCTTGCCGCTCTGGATGTAGCCGATGGTGGTGGGCACGTTCTCGAACAGCAGCTGGATCTGGCCGCCGAGCAGGTCGTTGATGGCGGCCGAACTGCCGCGGTAGGGAATGTGCACGATCGGGGCCTGCGAGGCCATTTTGTAGAGTTCGCCTACCATATGCACCGAGGAGCCGACGCCGGCCGAGCCGAAGTGCAGGCTGTCGGGCTTGGCCTTGGCCTGGGCGGTCAGCTCGGCCAGGGTGTTGGCTTCGAGGGTGGGGCTGGCCACGACCACGTGCGGCATTTCGGCGACGACGGTGATGACCTTGAGATCGTCGGCGGGCCGGTAGTTCAGGTTCTTATAGACGCCGTAGGTGGCATGCAGGCCGATGGAGCCGAGCAGCAGGGTGTAGCCGTCGGGGCCGGAGTCGGCGACGTACTTGCCGCCGATATGGCCGCCCGCGCCGGGACGGTTCTCGACCACGACCGGCTGGCCGTAGAGCTTGCCCAGGTGTTCGGCCAGCAGGCGTCCCTGGATGTCGGAGCTGCCGCCCGCGGTGAACGGCACGATGATCCGTAACGGATGTTCCGGATAATTGGCTTGGGCCTGGGCGGCGAACGGCAGGGCCGCGCTCGCCAGGGTCAGGCAAAGGGCTTGCAGGACGCGGCGGCGCCAGGGACGGCTTGAACGCATGGTATTTCCCCTACAGCGGTTGGTTTTTCGTTGAGGCGCGGAACAGGAGCACCCGAAGAGCCACGAGTGTAGGAGTGGCTAAGTATTTGAAAAAATTCTTTTTTCGGCATAGTCTATGCAAGTTTGCTATACCCTGTGACCCCATGAGCCGACCGCTGAATTTCCGTCAGATCGAAGCCTTCCACGCGGTAATGCTGGCCGGCACCACCACCGGCGCGGCGCAGATGCTGCGCACCACGCAACCGTCGGTGAGCCGCCTGCTGGCGCAGGCGCAACAGGCCAGCGGCCTGAAATTGTTCGACATGGAGCGCGGCCGCCTGCGGCCGACGCGCGAGGCCAAGGACCTGTTCGATACGGTCAAGCGCCACTTCGTCGGCCTGGAGCGCATCGAGGACCGGGTGGCCGCCATGCGGCGCAGCGGCAGCGGGGTGTTGCGGCTGGCCTGCACGCCGGCGCTGGGCCTGGGCATGCTGCCCGGCGCGGTCGAGGAATTCGCGCAGCGCTATCCCGACGTGCACATCAACATGCAGACCGTGGGCAGCCAGTATCTGCGCGAGGGGCTGCTGCATGGCACCTATGACGTGGTGGTGACGACGGTGCCGCTGGATGGCGCGCACCTGTCGCTGCAAAGCCTGCACGAAAGCGCCGCGGTCTGCGTCATGCGGCCGGACCATCCGCTGGCGGCGCTGCCGGCCATCGGCATCGCCGACCTGAACGAACGCCGGCTGCTGGTGCTGAACGCCGACGACGACGTCTACCTGCAGTTGCGCGGCGCGATGCTGGCGCATCAGGTGCAGCCGGTGTCGGAAATCGAGACCACGTATTCATCGACGATCTGCGCGCTGGCCGCGGCCGGCACCGGCCTGGGGATCGTCAATCCGTATATCGCCGACGTCTTCGCGCAGCAGCTGGCGATACGCCCGTTCATGCCCAGGCTGCCGGTGCGGGTCTGCATGGCCTATCCGGCGCAGACCGCGCCGTCGGTGGTGACCGAGGCCTTCGTCGACATCCTCACGCGGCGCTTCCAGGACATGGCCGAGCCCGCCTGAGGCGATCTCGCCGGCCGCCGGGGAACGGCGGCGCCATCGGTGTTACTCAGCTTGCGGCGCGCCCTGCGCCAACAGAACAAGGAGACAGTCTTGATGCACGCCGCCACCCTTTCCGTTCCGGACCGCCGGAGCTGCCCGCGCGCCGCGGGAGCGGCGCGATGACGCCGCGCGCGGGACGCACGCTGGGGCTGGAAATGGAGATGGCGGTGGCGCGGCGCGATACCGGCGCCAGTCACCCGGTGGGCGGCTACTTCGAGGCGCTGGCCGCGATCAAGGCGGCACGTGGCGAGGCGCCTGGCCTGACGCGCATCGGCGAGCGCATCGTCGGCGTGTCGGTGGCGGCCGGCGAAAGCGGCCTGGACAACGGCTTCAACCTGCTCGAGACCGCGTTCGCGCCGGTGTCCGAAGACGACGGCGGACTGGCCGAGCTGGCGCGGCGCACCATGCTGGAACTGCACGATGCCAGCCGCGCGCTGGAAGCGGAAGGCGCGGTGCTGCTGAATGCGTCGGAACATCCGGACTGCACGCTGGACCCGTCGTGGTACGCGACGGTGCACGTGCCGCGGCCGATCTACCGCGAGCTGGTGGGCCACCGTGAATGGCTGCATCGCGTGGGCATCGATGCCAAGGCGCAGAACAGCCCGTGCACGTCGGTGGACGTGACGCAGGCGGCGCGCGCGCTCAACGTGGTGCTGGCGCTGGCGCCGGCCAGCATCGCGATCTTCGCCAACAGTCCGCTGGAGAACGGCCGCGCGACCGGCCTGAAGGAAAACCGGCTGACGGTGTGGGACCGCATGTTCCGCCATTCGCGCTATGCCGGCGACTACCACCTGCAACGCCTGCCCGAACGGCCGTTCGTGGACCTGGGCGATTATTTCCGCTGGATGTTCGCGCCCGGCACCGCCAGCCGCTGCCTGCCGCTGGCGACGGACGATGGCTACAAGTCGGCCACTGGCGTATACCTGCGCGGGTCGCCCTGCCTGTCGGCGTTCCTGGCGTCGGACGGCTGGCCGGGCCGGCGGTCGGACACCGGCGAGGGCGTCACCATCACGCCGCAGGGCGCGCATTTCGAGTATTCGCAGTTCGCGCATTTCCTCGATGCGCGCTGGCGCTATCGGCTGGCGACGCCGCCATCGCTGGAGGCGCTACGTGAAGCCTGGCGGCGGCCGGGCGGCATCGAGGAGCTGTACGCGCAGCTGGGCGCCAGCGGCTACATCGAAGGCCGCGCGCCCGGCGCCGGCTTCGCCGACGCGCAATTGCTGCGCGAGGCGGGACGCGAGGTGGCGACGACGCTGGTGATGGCGCCGTCGGCGCTGCAACTGGGATTGATGCGCAACTTGCCGCAAGCTGAGGATCTGTTGCGGTCATGGGGCTGGCTGCGCCTGCGGGCCATGCGCGCCGACGCCATGCGCGACGCGCTGCACGATCCCGCGGTGCATGCCCTGGCCGGCGAGGTGCTGGCGGTGGCCGAAGGCGGGCTGGCGCCGCAGGAACGGCATTGGCTCGGCTATGCGCGTTACGCGGTGGATGCGCGCAGCAGCGGCGCGGACCGGCTGCTGCGCCTGTGGCGCGAGCTCGATGGCGATCCGCGCCGCCTGGCCAAGGTGTGCGAGGCCAGGGCGGCGGTGCCGCTCTGAATCGCCCGCTGTCCTTGTGTCCATGCTCGAAGTCCGGCAGCCGCCGCAAGCGGCCCAGGCGTTCGAGCTGCCGAGGCTTGGGATTCGCGCGGCGCGGGTGCCATAATGGCGCTTCGTCCATCTCGCGCTTCGCGCGGCCGCGCCCGGCGCGCCGGCATCGCCACTCGTCACCGTGTCAGACCCTCAATTCGCCCAGGTGCTTTCCGAACTCGGCCAGGCCCTGGGCATTCCCGCGCTGGCGCCCGCCGAGGGCGGCCTGTGCCAGCTGGCCTTCGATGGCCGTCACCTGGTGCAGGTGATGGCGCATGGCGCGCGCGGCCAGATCCTGCTGTCGTGCGCGGTGGGCGGGGGCAAGATGGACGGCGCGCTGGCGCTCTTGGCCGCGCAGGGCAACTTCCTGCAGGCGGGCGGCGGCGTGGTGGCGTGCGCGGCCCCGGATGGCCGCATGCACCTGCAGTTGGGCGTGGCGCGCGAACAATGCGGCGCGGACGCGCTGCTGGCCGCGATCGATGCGCTGCTCAACCAGGTCGAGGCCTGGGAGAAGCGCGCCGCGCGCGCCGAGCCGGGCGCGGACGCGCCGTGGCGCAATCCCGCCTTCATGATGCAGTCTGTCTGAACCCGCGCGGCGGGCGCCGGAGCCGGCTCAGCTGGCTTTCTGGATCACGCCCTTGAGCGAGTCCGCGATCTGCTTGGTGATCGTGCTCTGGATCTCGATCAGCATGGTCCATTGCTGCACCTGTTGCTGCATCTTCAACATGTCCGCCTGCGACACGCTGCCGTCGGCGTTGGTGCGCAGGTTGGACAGCGTCGTCTGCAGGTTGCTTTCCTGCGAGCGGATGCTGTCGTAGATCGTGTTGTTCACGCTGTTGAAATTCAGGCCGGACGAGCCGGTCAAACCGTTCAAAGCCATGATGCGTCTCCTAGCGATTCAGGGGAGAAAAAGCGGCGGGCGGCGCGTCGGCGCCTTCGCGGGGATCGAGCGGCAGCGCGGCCAGCACCGCGCGCGCGGCGGCGGCGGCCTGCGCCACCGCCTGGTATTGCTGGAACGCGACCGGCACCAGGCCAGAATCCAGGCGCTGGCCGGCAGTGTGTTCCAGTTCGGCGAGCCGTTGCGACAGGGCGGCGCGCAAGGCGCCGCCGCCGGGGGCGGCCAGGCGTTGTTCCAGTTCGGTCAGGGCAGTCGGATCGGTCATGGCGGCAGGGGCGGTTGGGATGTCAGCGCGTCACGATGGCGGCGCGCGGGCCTTCGAAAATGATGCGGGTGTTTTCCACGGAGACCAGGCGGTACTTGCGGTAGACGCCGCCCACCAGCAGCTTGCTGCCGTCTTCCAGCACGATGAAGGGCTGCGGCCCGCCGACCACGCTGCGGATCACGAACGGCACGCTGTCGGCCGCCGGCGAGGCGCTGGCCGCGGCCAGCCTGGCGACGCCGAGGTGGTTCTGGTTGAACTCGTTCAACACGTCCTGCAGGCGGGCCTGCTGGTCGTCGTCGAGCGCGCCGGCGGCGATCTCCAGGTGGTCGGGTTTCCATGCGAGCGTGACGCCGGACAGGCCCGCGTCCACCAACTGGCTGGACAAGGTGTCGCTCAGTTGCTGCGTCAGCGCGATGTTGTTGCCCAGCACCGTCATGCCGGGCAGTTGCGCGCGCAGCGCATCCAGCGCCGAGGCGCGTTCGCGCGCGCTGCTGGCGATGCCGGCGACGTTCAGGCGGCCATCGCCCTCGTAGCGCGGCTCGTAGCGCACGTTGAAGGCGCGCAGCGCGGTACGGGCGGTGCGCACCACCTCGTCTTCGTTGCTGATGCGCATGGCGGGCATCGGCCAGATCTGCGACAGCGCCGAGGCCACGGCATCCTGTTCGGCGGCGTTGCGCACCCAGCCGGACACCGTCACCACGCCGTCGCGCGCCATCGAGACGTGCAGGCGCGAGGCCAGGCCCATGCGCTCGAAGACCGCGGAGATCTGCCCCACGGATTTTTCCGCGGCCGCCAGGCGCGGGTCGACCTGCGGCGCGCGGCTGGCGGTGGATTGCGGCATCAGGGTCAGGACGATGGCGACGACGATGGTCAGCACCACCGCGGCCAGGCCCAGCACCATGGGCCAGGAGTCACGCTTGCGGCGCCGGCCCTGCGCGGGCGGCAGCGGCAGGCGCCGTTCCAGCTGGCGGTCTTCGTCGCTGACCGGCGGCGTGGCCGCCGGCGCGATCGGGGGCAGCGTTTCGGGCGCGGCGTCCGGTTCGGCCGCCACGCGCGCCAGCGCGTCGTTGGCGGCGTCGGGCGCGTTGGCCCAGGGGTCGCCGCGGCGAGCCACGGTGATCCAGACCGGGCCCAGCGGCACCGGCCGGTTGAACGGCGTGCCGGGTTGCTGGCTGGGCGCGCCATCGTCCAGCGCCAGGTCCCAGCCGCCTTCGCCGATGCGCACGCGCGCGGCGCGCGGGCCCATGCCGTCGTCGGCCAGCACGATGTCGCAGGCCGGGTCGGCCCCCAGCACGGCGCCGTCCGCGACCTGGCAGCGCGCATCGCGATGCAGGCCGGACAGCACGCGCAGTTCCAGCGCTTCGCTCATGAGGGGGCTCCGGTTGCGGGCGGGTTCACAGGTCCACCCTGGCCAGCGGCTGCACGTTGATTTCCTGGGTCAGCTCCTGGTAGGACAGCACCGGCAGCTCATACAGGTCCTGTTCGATCATCTTGCGCAGGTAGCGGCGGATGTCCATCGAGGTCAGCAGCACCGGCTTCTGCGCCGCCGCGCTCAGGTCGCCGGTGGCGCGCTTGATGTTGTCCACCAGCTTGCGCGAGGCGTTGGGGTCGAGCGCCAGGTAGCTGCCCGCCGAGGTCTGGCGGATGGCGCCGCGCACCGTCTCTTCGACATTGGGCGCCAACAGGTAGGCGGGCAGGATGTTCTGGCCGCTGGAATACTTGTAGCTGATGTGGCGCTTGAGCGAGACCCGCACGTATTCGGTCAGCAGCACCGAGTCCTTTTCCTTCTGGCCCCATTCGATCAGCGCTTCCAGCACCGCGCGCAGGTTGCGCACCGAGATGTCCTCGGACACCAGCCGCTGCAGGATCTCGGCGATCTTCTGCACTGGCATCACGCGCAGCGCTTCCTTGACCAGGTCGGGGAAGCGGTCTTCCATGGCCGTCAGCAGGAAGCGGGTTTCCTGGATGCCGATGAAATCCGACGAATACTTCTTCAGCACGAAGGCCAGGTGCCAGGTCAGCACCTGGTGCGGGTCCAGGAACGGAATGCCGGCGGCCGACAGGGTCTGCGCCAGGCGCGCCTCGACCCACAGCGTGGCAATGTTGGGGAGGAAGCGCTTGTCGGTTTCGTAGGGAACCTGCAGCGCCTGCAGGTTCTGTTCCGTGTCGCGCACCAGCACCGCGCCCGGCCGCAGTTTGCCCTGCGACACCGGCACTTCGGACAACAGGATGTTGTAGGTGTCCGCCGCCAGCGCGTCGTTGAAGCGCAGCTGGATGCCGGGGAAGGGCACGCCCAGGTCGAAGTACAGCGCGCGGCGGATCTTCAGCAGTTCCTCGTTGAGCTCGTCGGCGTCGAAGCTGCGCTGCAGCGCGGCGGCCACGTCGATCATCAGCGGCAGCGTGGGCGCGAACTCGGCGCTGCCGTCGGCGCGCGGCTTGGCCTGCGGCTTCTGGCCGTCGGCCGCCAGGGCCGGGATCTCGGTGATCTCGCCGGTTTTCTCGTCCACCACCTTGCGCGTGCCGCGCAGCAGCACGAAGCCGATGGTGCCGACCACCGCGGCCAGCGCCAGGAAGGTCAGTGTGGGCATGCCGGGGATCAGGCCCATGCCGACCGCGATGGCGGCGGCGATCAGCAGCGCGCGCGGCTGCGCCAGCACCTGGGCGCCGATGTCCTTGCCGACGTTGGAAGGGCCGTCGCCGGTCTGCACCCGAGTCACGATGATGCCGGCGCAGATGGCGATGAAGAGCGCCGGGATCTGCGCGATCAGGCCGTCGCCGATGGTCAGGATGGAGTACACCTGCACGGCTTCGCCGGCGGTCAGGCCGCGCTGCATGGTGCCGATGAGGATGCCGCCGAGCAGGTTGACCGCGACGATGATGAGGCCGGCGATGGCGTCGCCCTTGACGAACTTCATGGCGCCGTCCATGGCGCCGTAGAGCTGGCTTTCCTTTTCGACCACCGAGCGGCGCTTGCGCGCCTCGTCCATGTCGATGGTGCCGGCGCGCAGGTCGGCGTCGATCGACATCTGCTTGCCGGGCATGGCGTCCAGCGAGAAGCGCGCCGCCACTTCGGCCACGCGCTCGGCGCCCTTGGTGATGACCACGAACTGCACGATGGTGAGGATCAGGAACACCACCAGGCCGACGATCAGGTTGCCGCCGACCACGAAGTTGCCGAAGGTCTCGATGATGTGGCCGGCGTCGCCCTGCAGCAGGATCAGGCGGGTGGTGGCGATCGAGATGCCCAGGCGGAACAGCGTGGTGACCAGCAGCACCGAGGGGAACGACGAGAACGCCAGCGGCGACGGCAGGTACATGGCCACCATCAGCAGGATGGCCGACAGCGTCATGTTGGCGCCGATCAGCACGTCGACCAGGGTCGTCGGCAGCGGCAGGATCATCATGAAAATGATCGAGACGATCAGGACCGCCAGGACGATATCGTTGCGGCTGGTGGCGACGGCGACGACGCGGTTCAGGGCTTGCATGGGGCGGCTCAAGTCGTTTCTGCTTCGGTGGGGGCGACCGCCACGGCGGGGCGCAGGGCAACGTAGGCGCGCATGGCCGCGGCGGCCTCGTCGCGCCGCTCCAGGGCCAACAGCGCCTGCGAGCGGATCAGGTGAAAGGGCGCGTCGACGCCGCCCTGCATGGCCAGCTGGTCGAGCGTCGACAGGGCCGCGTCGGGCTTGCCGGCGCGCAGTTGCGCCAGCGCCAGCGTGGCGAGCTGGCGGGTGTCGGCCAGCCCCAGGGTGCGCAGCGCGTTCAGCACCACGGCGGTTTTTTCGGGCCGGTTGTTTTCCAGGTAGACATAGGCCAGCAGGCTGAGCAGCTCGCGGGCATCGGGCGTCAGGGGCATGGAGGCGTTCATCCCTGGTACAGCGCGCTGCGGTACATGGCGACCAGGTCGCGCAGGCCGGCCTCGTCCTTGAGCAGCCGCACCGCGCGGTTCAGCGCGCGGGCGTCCTCGGGATTGCGGTCCTGGCTTTGTTCGGCCGCGGCGGACAGGCCTTCCAGCGTCGCCTGCAGGGCCTGGGCGAACTTGCCGGGCAGCAGCAGGTCGCGGTTGGCGACCGTGGGGCGCAGCTGGCCGTCGAGGTAGCGGTCGATGTTCGGGGTGTCGAGCAGTTGCGCCAGCTGCGCCTTGACGCCATCGGCCGGCGGCGCCAGCTCCTGGCGTTCCGGCAGGTGCTGACCGGTGGTTTCGCGGCCGGCGTAGCTGATGCCGTCCAGGCCCCGGTCGAAGGCGAAGCCGCTGATGCGCATATCGGACATGGTGTGGGTCTCCGTTCCGGGGTCAGTCGGCGCGCGCGTCGTCGAGCCAGCGCGCCAGCGTGTCCACCGCGCGCCGCAGCGCGGGGGCGTCGGTCTGGTCGGCCGGCAGGCGGGTCAGCGCCAGCAGCCGGGGAATGCCGTCCTGGTCGCGCAGGGCCACCTGGACCGGGTAGCCCGCCTGATGCGAATGGTGGGCCCGCCGCCAGGCCTGCAGCAGGCGCGGCGCGGCGTCGTAGGGCACCGGCTCGGAGACGTAGACCAGCACTTCGTCGCCGGCCGTCTCGATCGCGACGCGGCGGCCCGAATCCAGTTGCAGCGCCAGGTTGCCGCGCGGCCCCAGGCCCAGCCGGTCCAGGCCGATGGTCTCGCCGAAGGCGGCCAGGGCGCGATCCAGGCTGTTCATTCGTATTCCTCGTCGATGGCCGCGTCCAGGGCCAGTTGCGTCGCGCTCAGGACCGATTGGCGGGCGTCCAGGTCGGGGAACATCGGCAGCGGCAGATCCTTGAGCACCGCGCGGATGCCGCCCAGGAAGGTGATGCGGGCGGCGACGCTGTCGGCGCCATGGGTGGCCGCCAGTGCCGCGAAACGCGATTCGGACAGCCACTTCTCGTTGCTGACGTTGACCAGGTCCAGCATCAGCTTGTCGGCCGCCAGGGGTTTGCCGTGCTCGCGCGCCATTTTCTCGCCCAGCTCGCCGCAGCCGTCGAGCACCGTGACCGCCACGCCCAGCTGATAGAGATCCTGCATCAGCGCCTGCAGCCGGTCCTGGCTGGTGGAGGGGCGGGCCGCGGCCAGGTCCTGGCCGAGCGCCTGGATCAGCTGCTGCAGGCCACGCGCCACGTCCTTGCCGCCGAAGCGTTCCAGCGCCAGCGACAGGGTCTTGGCCAGCGAGGCCTCGCCCAGCACCACGTCCTGGTAGGTGCGCTGGAAGTCGGCCACGCCGCGGGCGTCATTGGCGTAGCCGGCGGCGGCGCCGACGGTGTTCAGGCTGGCGCGTATCTGCGGACCGCTTTCCAGTTCCAGGTCGGCCAGCGCCTCGCGCAGGCCGTCCAGTATTTCGTCGGGAGCGCCTTCGCGCTCGCCCTGGCGCAGCGCGTATTGCAGGCCGAGGTACTGGCGGGTGGCGTCGCCGAACGCCCGGGCGGCGGCCTGGCGCGGGTCGGCGCCGCCGGCCAGCAGGTGGCGCGCCAGCTCGATCAGTTTTTCCTGGGCGTCGGCGTCGTGCGACTCGGCCAGGTAGGCCACGATGGCCTCGGCGCTGAGCAGCTGCAGCGGGGCGTCGCGGCCGATCTTGCGTTCGGCGTGGTGCTTGTCCTCGGTCTTCTCGGCCATGTGCAGGCTGAGTTCCTCGGCCGAATCCGCCAGCGAGATCTCGCCGTCCACCGTCATGGCGGCCTGGCCCAGCATCGTGCCGACCTGCTGCTGGCCGTTCTGGAGGTCGGCGTGCGAGGTCGTGGACGAGAAAGCGGAAGCGGGCAGGCCGGCGTCGATACGGTTCATGAAGGCGCGAGAAACGGCGGACGAAGGCCGCGCACAGTCAGGGGTAGTAACGGTTGGGCGGGGAAAGTTCCATCGTTCTTTCATGGAACCAAGGCGCGGCGTCGGTTACGTACACCAGCAGGCCACGGATTCGACAGAACCCATTTCCGCCGCACCGAATTCTAGGGTTAACCCGTGTCGTCCAGACGCCCGCCAGGCGGCGCGGACGGTCAATCAAGGAGAAAGGAATGTCTACGGTTTCCGGAGTGGGAGTGGGGGGCGTGGCGGGGATGGATCTGTCCAGCATGGACATCGAGACCGCGCTGATGGCGGTCCAGACCCAGCGTTCGCAGCTGCTGGAGGACGCCCTGCGCCAGCAACTGGACTCGGTCAATGGCCGCAATGCGCAGATGGCGGGCCTGAACGAGGCCATGAACGCCAAGACGGCCGACAGCCTGAAACTGGAGTCGTCCAATGTGACGCTGCAGGGGCAGATCGACCAACTCAAGGATCTGCAGGGCCGGCTTGCGGCCAGCAAGTGCCCCAATCCCGAGGGCTGGTATGGGCTGTCCTGGGGCCAGGGGGACGACAAGGCGCTCTCGCACGCCACGCTCGACCAGATCAAGGCGGCCGGGCTGACCATTCCGACGGGTGACGACGCGCCCCGCGATGTCGATCGCAACGGCACCATGGATGCCAAGGGCCGGGTGGTCCAGGGGTTCGTCGATCAGCTTGGCGGCAAGATCGCGGCGCTGGAGGCCCAGATCGCCAGCAACGGCAAGGCGATCGATGCCAACACCCAGGCGGTCAACGAGATCAAGAGCTCGCTCGACAACCTCGGCAATACCCAGCAGATGGAAATGCTGCGGTTGCAGGGCCTGACCGGCAAGCGCAACGAGGCGTTCGACGTGATGACCAACTTCATCAAGAAGATGCAGGAAAGCCGGTCGTCGATCATCGGCAACATGCGTTGACCGGACAAACGGGGGCAAGCGATGGTCGGACCAGTCAATGGCAACCAGCCCAGCCTGGGCGGGGTGGGCCTGGAGAGCTCCAGCGGCGTGCGCGGCGCCGACCTGGTGGGCGCGGACCAGGAAACCGCGATGCTCAGCGTGCAGGGCGAGCGCGGGCGCCTGCTGGATAAGCAGATCGAGACCCAGATCCAGGAGTTGCGCGCGCTCAACCGGCGCCTGGAGCTGCTCAACACGGTCCAGGCCGGCCTGAAAGCGGTGCAGGCGCAGTTCAATGCCGGGGCCAAGTACGACAAGGAATGGGACGACGCCCATGGCGGCTGGAGTTTCCGCCAGGCCGACAGCATCAACCGGGCGGCGGCCGAGGCCGGCATCAACCTGGGATTCTCTTCCGATGGCAATACCTGGCGCCTGTTCGGCCACATGGGCGACATGAAGGAATTCGCTCGCGCCTACCTGCCGCCCGGGCAGGCCGAGCTGCTGGCCCAGTGGCGCGACAAAGGCGATCTGCGCGGCCATTTCCTGGCCGTGGACCTGGTCAAGAAAATGGCCGGCAGTGAAGGCTTCATGACGCCCGACTACCCCGGGCAAACCCTTAATCGCTGCCCCGGCGGCATTCGCTACGACTCGGAATACGGCGAACTGCGCAAGGCGGTGACCCGGGTGCAGGGCGCCATCGACGAGGCCTCCAACCTGCAACAGGACCAGATGCTGCGCCTGCAGGCCCTGATGAACCGCCGCAATGAGTCGGCGGACATGCTGACCAACTACGTCAGGAAGATGCAGGACAGCAAGATGGCGATTTCCGAGAAGATTCGTGGAACCTGACGCCGGGTTCCGTTACTCAAGCTGCATAGTCGGTCAACCGAAACATCGAAGCCAGGCGATCCGCCCGGACCAGGAGCTTATCTTGAACATGAACGTGAGCAACGCCGGCGTCAACGGCATCAACCTGAGCAACATCTCCGGCATGGACATCGAGACCGCCTTGATGATGGTCCAGTCCGAGCGCACCAAGCTGCTGGACAGCCAGCTCAAGAGCCAGATCGAGGAAGTGCAGAAGCGCAACGAAGTGACCGGCGCCCTGAACGACATGCAGGCCAAGCTCAACGGCATGAAGGGCACGCTGGACTCCAAGGACGCCAAGCCGGGCGACCAGGTCAAGGAAGGCGCCGGCACGCCGACCAACAAGGCGCTGGCCACGGACTACGCCACGCAGGCGTTCAAGCTGGGCATGGACCCGGCGCCGGTCAAGGCCACGCCGATCAAGGATGCCGCCGGCAACGTCATCGGCGCCAACGTGACCGGCATGCCCACCCGCGAGGGCCTGGAAAAGGCCATTCCCGACATCAAGAGCAAGCTCGACGCCGCCAGCAACAGCCAGCAGATGGACATGCTGCGCCTGCAGAGCCTGTCGAACAAGCGTAACGAGGCCTTCGACACGATGACCAACTTCATCAAGAAAATGCAGGACAGCCGCTCGTCGATCATCGGCAACATGCGCTGATCCCCACCCCTTCCTTCCCGCCCGCAATCCGGAGACCGGCAATGGCCGACACCCAAGACCAGAACATCCAGGACATCATCGAGCGCGCCGAAGCCGCCGTGCGCGATGCCCGCCAGTCCATCGAAGCGTCCGACGACAACCTGCGCAAGCTCGGCCTGGACCCGGACAAGGTCCGTGCCACGCTGCAGGCGCAGCCGATGGACGAGCGCCAGCGCGAGGAGGCCGAGGCCCTGTTCCGCCAGGACATGGAGGCGGTCGACCGCGAAGTCGAGCAGGAAGCGGCCTATGCCCGCCAGCGCAGCACGCCGCGCGCCGCGGGCGCCCCGGTCAAGCGTCCGCGCACGATGGTCTGACCCTGCCGATCCTGGAGCCCGCCATGACCACCACCGCCCAGGCGCCGATGACCGGCGCGGAATACGCAGCGCTGCATGACCAGATCGTCGAGCAGATGGCCAGGGGCGGCAGCCTGGGCCAGCTCAAGGGCGTGACCGCCGACGAGTGCGAGGCGCTCTATGGCCTGGGTTACGGCCTGTATGAAAAAGGGCGCTATGCCGACGCGCTCAAGGTGCTGGCCTACCTGGTGACCCTGGATCACACCGAGCATCGCTACCTGGTGGCCCTGGGCGCCACCGCCCAGGCCATGGGCAAGCACGCCGACGCGCTGCAGCAGTACATGGCCGCCGCGCTGCTCGACCCGCTGGAGCCGGCGCCGGTGTTCCATGCCGCCCAATGCCTGCTGGAAATGGGCCAGCCGGCGGCCGCCCTGCAGTCGTGCGAGCTGGCGCTGGCCATGTGCAAACCGGATCGCCACGCCGTGCTGGCCGAACGCGCGCAGGGACTGCGCGACCTGCTGGCGGCGCGTGGCGCCAAGGAGAATTGAGATGATCAACATCAACAACCCGGGCGCCATCAATCCGGCGCTGCTCGATCCTCTGGCCGGCGCCGACGCCGCGCCGGCGACCCCGCCCGGTTTCACCCAGCTGGACGCCACGCAGTTCGTGGGCAAGGGCGGCGCGGCCGACAAGCTGGCGGCCCTGGGCCTGCCGCCGCCTCCGAAAGGCGATGCCGCCGGGGTGGCCGAAGCGCTGAACAAGCTGATGGCGAGCGCCGATACCGACATGTACGCGGTGATGGCGCTGTTGCAGAAGATCTCGCAGGAGCAGCGCAACGCCGCCCGCGCCGACCGCGCGGCGTCGATGGATGCGCAGACGCAGGCCTTGATGGGGGCGGCCGACAAGATCAAGGAAGCCGCCGAAGAGCGCTTCAAGGGGGCGCTGGCGCAGGGCATCAGCCAGATCGTCGGCGGCGTCATCCAGGCCGGCGTCGGCGCTGGCGGCGTGGCGGCGATGGGAGCCTCGGCCCGCATGACCACCACGTCCAGCCCGCTGACCGCGCAGCAGACCGTGACGCAGGCCAGGCTCGACGGCTTCGCCAACAATGCCTCCGGCATCGGCCAGGGCCTGAGCGGCATGGCGGGCGGCGTCGGCGGCATCGTGCAGGCCGCCTATGACCGCAAGGCCGGCGCGGCCGACGCCGACCGCGCGCGGCTGGAAGCCGATGCCAAGGTGTTCGAGTCGGGCGCGCAGCAGGCCAATGACGTGATGCAGCAGATGATGGACGTCATCCGCGACGTGCGCGACAAGCTTGGTGCGATCGAGCAGAGCCGCAGCGAAACCAACCGCGGCATCGCCCGCAATCTCTGAGTCCGCCAGGGGAGCCACGATCATGGATATCCGCCCTTCGACCGGCAATGCCGGGCTGACGCCCGCGCTGGATCCGTCCGGCGCCGGCGCCGCCACGGGCGCGGCGGCCGAGGCCGCCCTGCGCGCCGCCAGCGGCCTGGACCTGGCCGCGCTGGCCTCGCAATGGGCATCGAGCGTGGCGCAGGCGCGCAACAGTGGCGGCGATGGCGTCACCAACGCCAATGGCAAGCCCGCCATCGCCCCGCCCGCCCGTGAATTCTCGGCATCCGAGATGGTGGACCTGCTGCGCGCCCTGCAGGGCAAGACGCAGGACGCGCAACTGCGCTCCGCCAAGGAAAACATCGAGAACAACCGCATCGAACAGGCCAAGAACAACGAAGAGCAGGCGCGCAAGGTCGATGAGTGGATCCAGAAGAGCAAGGAGGCCGACAAGGGCGGCATCCTGGGCAAGATCTTCGGCTGGATCGGCGCCATCGTGGCGGCGATCGCGGCGGCCCTGATGGTGGTGGCCGCCGTGGCGGCCACGGCCGTGACGGGCGGCGCGGCCGGGCCGGTCATGGTGACGCTGGCGGCCATCGCGGTGGCCGGCGCGGTCAGCCTGCTGGCGAACCAGATATCCGCCGAGTGCGGCGGCCCTGAAATCAGCATCAGCAATCTCATCACCCAGGCCGTGAGCAAGTTGCTGCAGGCCTTCGGGGTGGAACCGGAGCTGGCCGAGAAGATCGGCAATATCGTCGCCGGCGCGGCCATGTTGATGACCGGCGCCGTCCTCATCGAGCCGGGCGCGCTGGGCAAGATGGCCGGCGCCATCGCGGTGGTGGCGGGCGCCGACCCGCAGACCGCCGGCTACATCGCGATGGCGGTCGGACTGGCCGCGACCATCACGGTGGGGGTGGTGATGGCGGTGGCCTCGTTTGGCGCGGGCGCCGTGTCCGCGGGGGCCAATGCGGCGGCCAATGTCGGCTCGCAGACCGCGCGCACGGTGGCCGATACCGCCAAGACGGCCGGCCAGGTGGCGTCGGGCGCGGCCGCGGTGGCCAAGGGCGCGGGCCAGGTCATCACCGGGGCCGAAACCATCAAGTCGGCGCAGGCGCAGGAGGCGGCCGACAAGGTGCTGGCCGACAAGAAGGCGCTCGAGGCCCTGCTGGTCAAGCTGCAGGCCTCGATGGAAGAAGACCGCGAAAAGATCAAGAGCGTGATGCAGGCCATGGACGAGTCGATGCAGATGGTCAGCAAGATGATCAATGCGACGGCCGAAAGCATGAGCCAGGTCACCGCCAACATCGGCAAGCGCGCCATGGTCTGACTGGCATCAATATCGGAGCGAACCAAAGTGTCCCTATCCCCATCCGCGACCCCGCGCAGCGCCTTCGGGCAGCAACTGTATGACGGCCTGGCGGCGTTGCCGGGCAGCCAGCGGCTCACCGCCGACCAGCTCGAGGTGATCTATGCCATGGCGTACGCCCATGTGGCGCAAGCCCAGTACGCCCAGGCGTTGCCGCTGTTCGCCTTCCTGTCGCAATACGGACCCACGCGCAAGCATTACCTGGCCGGGCTGGCCTTGTGCCTGCAGATGCAGGCGCGCTACGAAGAGGCGATCCGGATCCAGTCGCTGATCGGCGTGCTGTATCCGTTGGCGCCGGAAGCCACGCTGCGCGTGGCCGAATGCCAGCTGGCCCTGGCGCAGCCCGAGGCGGCGCGCGAATCGTTGCGGTTGGTGGTGGCCGCGGCCGAGGCCGACAGCGCCTACGCCCCGTTGGGCGCGCGCGCCGCGAGCCTGCTGGCGCTGACGGCAAAAGAGGGCCATTCGTGAACTGGAAACGCCATGATCGATAGGGTCGATGCAGGCTCGGCAACAGCCGTCTCGGGTGAGACGGCTTTTGTACTTGATGCGGACGACGCGCGCATCCTCGCCGAGGTGGGATTCCTGGCGGCCGGCCGCGGCGACGTGGCCCATGCCGACGCCATCTTCCAGGCGCTGCGCGCCTTGCGTCCGGGGCGGGCCTATCCCTGGCTGGGGTTGGCGGTGGCCCGCCTGAACGCGGGCCGCGCCGACGAGGCCGTGCGGCTGCTGGAGCAGGGCGAGGCCAGCGCGGCCGCCGAACGCGGCGTGCTGGCGCCCTGGCGCGGGCTGGCCCTGCAACTGGCCGGCCGCAACGCCGAGAGCACGCGCCTGCTGCAGACCTGCGCGCAAGGCCGCGAGGGTGACGAAGGCGTCGCGCTGGCGCGCTCGCTGCTGGGATTGGAAACCGAAACGAAGGGCGACACGCCCTAGGGGAATCATGGAGATCACCGCACTTTCCGCCGCCTTGGCGCCCGTGCTGGAAACGGCAAAGGCCGCGCCGTCCGAGCTGGTCACCGAACGCTTCGCGCAGTTGATGGCCGCGCCGCAGGCCGACGCGCCCGCGCTGACCGGCCTGCAGGCCGCGCTGCAATCGGCCTTCACGCCCGCCACCGACGCGGCGCCGGCCACGCTCGGCAACCAGATCCTGGCCAGCCTGCGCAACACCACCACCGAATACTCGGAGAAGTGGCAGAACATCTCGGGCCGCCTGGACGCCATGTCTTCACAGCCCGCCATCGCCGACATGCTGCGGCTGCAGGCCGACCTGGTGCAGGTGTCGGTGCAGTACGAGCTGGTCGGCAAGGCCGTCTCGCGCACCACGCAGAACATCGATTCGCTCGTCAGGATGTCCTAATGCAAGCCGTTTCATCCCTGTCTTTCCCTGTCGCGTCCGGCCGCGGCCCGGCCTCGGCGCTGCTGCGGCTGCGCTGGCTGGTGCTGGGCCTGGCGTTGCTGCTGGCGGCCTGCGGATCGCGCGTGGAGCTGTTCTCGGCCGCTAACGAGAGCGAGGCCAACGAGGTGCTGTCGGTGCTGCTGGACGCCGGCATCTCCGCGCAGAAGGCCACCACCAAGACCGGCGTGGCCGTGTCGGTGGACGGCCAGCAGGTGGCGCGCGCGCTCGACATCCTGCGCGCCCGCGGCCTGCCGCGCGAGCGCTTCGACGGCATGGGGCAGATCTTCCGCAAGGAAGGCCTGGTGTCGTCGCCGCTGGAAGAGCGCGCCCGGTATATCTACGCGCTGTCGCAGGAGCTCACCAACACCCTGTCGCAGATGGATGGCGTGCTGGCCGCGCGGGTGCACGTGGTGCTGCCCGAGCGCGGCGGCGTGGGCGAGAACACCACGCCGTCGACCGCGGCGGTGTTCATCAAGCACCAGGCGGGCTACAACCTGGACGCGTTGCAGCCGCAGATCCGCAAGCTGGTCACGCACGCGATTCCCGGGCTGACCGAAGACCGCGTGTCGATCGCGCTGGTGTCGGCGCAGCCCGCCGCCGCGGCCTCGGCCGCCGGCCACGCCACGCGCCAGGTGCTGGGCATCGAGGTGGGCGAGGGCTCGTCGGTCACGCTGCTGGCGTGGCTGGCGCTGCTGATCCTGCTGGTACTGGCCCTGGCCGGCGCGCTGGCCTACGTGCTGTGGCGCTACGGCGTGCCGGGCCGCGCCCGGCCCGAGCGCCGCGAACCCGTGTCCGAGGCCCGCTGACGATGATGCCCGCATCGGCGGCGCTGGACCGCAGGCTGGTTGAATTCAACCAGCTGCCCAGCCGCACGCTGCACCCGAGCCGCCACGCGGCCTACGCGCCGCCGGCCGCGCTGGCGGCGATTGCCGCCGCGCCCGGACTGGCGCCGGCGTGGCACCGGCATTGGTCGCGCGAGATCCTGGACGCGCTGGGCTTGTGGCAACGCCCCGTGACCGATCCCGCCCGCCCCGAACTGGCGCTGGCGCTGCTGGCGCCGGACTCGTTGGCGCAGTGCGCCCGCCGGCTGGGCGCGGTGCTGTGCGGGCCGCGCTTGCGCCGCGCCATCGCCGGCGACGAGGTGCGGGCGCTGATCGCGCACCTGGGCGCGGACCTGCTGGATTTCACCCGGCGCACGGCCGCGGGGCTGCATGACGGCCTGGCCGACAGCGCCGCCTGGACCCTGGCCGAGACCACCGCCGCGGTGGACACGCTGGGCCTGGGCGCGTTGCGCGCGGCCCTGAGCGGCGCCGGCCCCGAGCTGGCGCAACGCGCCGAACTGAAACTGCCCGACCTGCCCGCGCCGCCGGCGCCCCTGCCCGCGCCGCAGGCGCTGGCGCTGGGCCTGTCGCTACTGAAGAAAACGGAGCCCGCATGGCTTTCCTCATTCCCCGCGATCCGCTGACGCCGCGCGCCGCGGCCGGCCGCATCGACCCCGCCGCGCGCGTGTTGCGCGGCGCCGAGCTGGCGGCATGGGCCGATGCCGAGCAGCTGCTGGCGCAAGCGCGGGCGCGGGCCGACGAAATCATCGGCGGCGCCCAGGCGGCGTTCGAGGCCGAACGCCAGCGCGGCTACGAAGAGGGCCGCGAGGCGGCGTTGCTGGACCAGGCCGAGAAGATGATCGAGACCGTCGGCCGCACGGTCGAGTACTTCGCCGGCGTCGAGAACGAAATGGTCGAACTGGTGATGTCGGCCGTGCGCAAGGTGGTCGATGGCTTCGACGACCGCGAGAAGGTCATGGTGGTGGTGCGCAACGCCCTGGCGGTGGTGCGCAACCAGAAGCAGATGACCTTGCGGCTGAATCCGGCCGAGGTCGACACGGTGCGCGAACAGATCAACGACCTGCTGGCGGCCTATCCCGGCGTGGGCTACCTCGACATCCTGGCCGATGGCCGGCTGGCGCGCGGCGCCTGCATCCTCGAAAGCGAGATCGGCATGGTCGAGGCCAGCCTGGAAGGGCAGATCCAGGCGCTGCGCCAGGCCTTCCAGCGCACGCTGGGCAGCCGCGTCTAGCCATGCGCCAGTTCGACTACATCTCCGAAATGATGGAGCTGGCGCTGCAGGACACGCCGACGCTGCGCATCAAGGGCCGCGTGATCCAGGTGATCGGCACCATCATCAAGGCGGTGGTGCCGTCGGTGAAGGTGGGCGAGGTCTGCATCCTGCGCAACCCGGGCGAGAACTTCGAGATGAAGGGCGAGGTGGTGGGCTTCGCGCGCGACGCCGCGCTGCTCACGCCGATCGGCGACATGTACGGCATCTCCACCGCCACCGAGGTCATTCCCACCGGCCGCGCCCACATGGTGCCCGTGGGCCCGGGGCTGCTGGGCCGGGTGCTGGACGGCCTGGGCCGGCCGCTGGACGAGGCCGAGCTGGGCCCGCTGGAGGCCAGCAAGTTCTACCCCGTGTTCGCCGAGGCGCCGGACCCGCTCAAGCGCCGCATCATCTCGCAGCCGCTGGAGCTGGGCGTGCGCGCGCTGGACAGCGTGCTGACCTGCGGCGAAGGCCAGCGCATGGGCATCTTCGCCGCCGCGGGCGGCGGCAAGTCGACCCTGATGGGCATGCTGGTCAAGGGCGCGGCGGTGGACGTGACGGTGGTGGCGCTGATCGGCGAACGCGGCCGCGAGGTGCGCGAATTCCTGGAGCACGAACTGGGTCGCGAGGGCCGCCGCAAGAGCGTGATCGTCTGCGCCACCAGCGACAAGTCGTCGATGGAACGCGCCAAGGCCGCCTATGTGGCCACGGCCATCGCTGAATACTTCCGCGACCAGGGCAAGCGCGTGCTGTTCCTGATGGACTCGGTGACGCGCTTTGCCCGCGCCCAGCGCGAGATCGGCCTGGCCGCGGGCGAGCCGCCGACCCGCCGCGGCTACCCGCCGTCGGTGTTCGCCACGCTGCCCAAGCTGATGGAGCGCGCCGGCATGAACGAGCACGGTTCCATCACCGCGTTGTACACGGTGCTGGTGGAGGGCGACGACATGACCGAGCCCATCGCCGACGAGACCCGCTCCATCCTCGACGGCCACATCGTGCTGTCGCGCAAGCTCGGCGCGGCCAACCACTATCCGGCCATCGACGTGCTGGCCTCGGCCAGCCGCGTCATGAACGCGGTCATCACGCCCGAACACAAGCGCGCCGCGGGCCGCCTGCGCGAGCTGATGGCCAAGTATCAGGAAGTCGAGCTGCTGGTGAAGATCGGCGAATACAAGCGCGGCGGCGACGCGGTCACCGACGAGGCCATCGACAAGATCGCGGCGATCAACCAGTTCCTGCGCCAGCGCACGGACGAGCGCGCCACGCTGCCCGATGCCCTGGCGCAGATGACCGCCATTGTGGGGACGGCATGAGCGTCTTTGACGAACTGCTCGCCATCAAGCGCTTTCGCGAAGGCCAGGCCGAGATCGCGGTATCGCGCCAGCGGCTGCGCCACGCCGAGGCCGACGCCGCGCGCGTGGCCTCCGAGCGGGCGCTGGCGGACTTCCGCGATGAGTCCGAGCGGCGCGAACGGGCCATGTACAGCGACCTGTGCAGCCGCGTGGTGCGGGTGCGCGAGATCGAGGACGTGCTGCAGGGCGTGGCCGGCCTGCGCGAAGGCGAACGCCAGCGCGAGCAGGTCGTGGAACAGGCGGCCGAGCGCCTGCGCGAGGAAAACCAGGCGCTGGCCGACCGCCGCGCCCAGCACCAGCAGGCGGTGCGCCTGACCGGCAAGTTCGTGGAACTGGCCAGCATCCACCTGGCCGAGCACCTGAAGGCGCTGGAGCACAAGGAAGACATGGAAATGGAAGAGGCCGCCTCGCTGTCGCGCGACCGCGAAGACTGGGAACAGCACGAGGAGTTCGAGCCGGCATGAGCATCGACCGCCGCATCGGCCTGGATACCGCGATCGCCCAGGGTTCGGGCCTGGCCCAATCGGATGCGCAGACGTCCGGCCGCCAGGCCAGCGACGCCGACAAGCACGCCTTCGAGCAGGCCATGGCGCGCGGCAAGGACGAGCCGCCCGTCGCGCCGCCGGCCGCGCCCTCGCCGTTCTCGCTGTTCGGCGCGGCCCGGGCCGATGCGCCCGCGCCAGCCGACGCGACATCGCAGGCCCTGGCGCAGGCGCTGCAAGGCAGCGCCGAACAGTTGCTGGTGGCCGATGGCAGCCAGGGCCGGCGCCAGGTGCGGGTCGAATTGAAGGACGACGTGCTGCCCGGCGTCAGCGTGTCGGTCTATGAAGATGGCGGTCGCGTCATCGCCGACTTCGTCTGCGCCAACGAAACGTCGCGTGAACGCCTGGCCGCCATGGCGCGGCCGCTGGCCGAACAATTGGCCGACAGCCTGGCGCGGCCGACGCGCGTGCGTGTCGGCACCGATGACCCGGAAGACCCCTGCCTGACGGAAACCGACGCCGACGCGCCGGTCCGTTGATCCCTGGAACCCATGACAGCCAGTACGCTTCTTTCCTCTTCCCCGCCGCCGTTGCCGCGCCTGTCCGGCAACGAGGCCCGCGCCCGCACGCTGATCGCGCGCCACGGCGCCGACCTGGCGGTCACGCTCGCGCCGCTGGCCGGCGCCGACGCCGAGCCCGCGCAATGGCGCCTGGGTTTCACGCCCGGCGTGGCCGAGGCCCTGCGCCAGTCGGCCACGCTGTCGGCCGACCTGGAATGGGCCGGCGCGCGCTTGCGGCTGGGCCTGCCGGCCAGCGCGGCCGACGCCTGGCTGGCCGCGCGCCTGCCCGATGTCGATGCCGGCGCGGTGCCGCCGGCGCTGGTGTCGACCGCCATTGAGACGTTGTTGGCCGAGGTGGTGGCGGGCCTGGCCGAGGTATCGCCGGGCGGTCCCCTGCGCGTGGTCGGCCGCGATGGCCCGGCGCCGGCCCTGGCGCACGGCTGGACCGTCGCGGCGCGCCATCCCGTCAACGGCGCCTCGATCTACGCCACGCTGGATACCGATGGCCTCGGCCTGATGCTGCTGGCCGGCCTGGTCGGCCGCGCCGCGCCGGCGGCCAACGAGATCGACCTCGATGCCGTGCCGGTGCGCATCCGCGCCTGCCTGGGCTGGACCCACCTGGCCGCGGCCGAACTGCGCGGCATGGCGCCGCGCGACACCCTTTTCCTGGACCACTGCCTGGTCTCTCCCGACGGCGAACTGTGGCTGGGCGCCGACGGCCAGGGGCTGCGCGTGCGCCGCCAGGGCTCCTCATACCTCGTTACCCAAGGCTGGACTTCCCTCATGACCGAGACGCCGCAACCGCCGTTGGATGCCGAAGCGGGCGCCCAGACGCCGCTCGATATCGACGCCATCCCCGTCCGACTGACCTTCGAGCTGGGCGAGCGCCAGATCACGCTGGGCGAGCTGCGGCAGCTGCAACCCGGCGAGACCTTCGACCTGGAGCGGCCGCTGGCCGACGGCCCGGTGCTGGTGCGCGCCAACGGCGCGCTGGTGGGCAGCGGCGAGCTGGTCGAGATCGACGGCCGCATCGGGGTGACGCTGCACCGGCTGGGCAAGGCGGGCGCATGAACGGCGCGGATCCGATCAGCCTGGCGGTGGTCCTGGCGCTCTTGGCGCTGGTGCCGCTGGCCGCCGTCATGACCACCTCGTTCCTGAAGATCGCGGTGGTGCTGACGCTGGTTCGCAATGCCCTGGGCGTGCAGCAGGTGCCGCCCAACATGGCGTTGTACGGGCTGGCGCTGATCCTGTCCGCCTACGTCATGGGGCCGGTGGTGATGCAGATCGGCGACGAACTGCGCGCGCCGCCCGCGGTGGTGGCGCCGGGCGCGCCGCAGCCGGACCGGCTCGAAGGCATCCTCGACGCGGTCGCGCGCGGCGCCGAGCCGATGCGCGGCTTCATGCTCAAGAACAGCCGCCCCGAGCAGCGCGATTTCTTCCTGCGCACCGCGCGCGGGTTGTGGGGCGAGCAGCAGGCCCGCAACCTCAAGGAAGACGACCTGCTGGTGCTGATCCCGTCGTTCCTGCTGTCGGAACTGACCGCCGCGTTCCAGATCGGCTTCCTGCTGTACCTGCCGTTCGTCATCATCGACCTGATCGTCTCCAACATCCTGCTGGCGATGGGCATGATGATGGTGTCGCCGGTCACGATCTCCATGCCCCTGAAGCTGTTCCTGTTCGTCATGGTCGACGGCTGGACGCGGCTGATCCAGGGCCTGGTGCTGTCCTACACCTGAGGCCGCCATGGGAACCGTCGACCTCGTCTCCTACATGACCCAGGCGCTCTACCTGGTGCTGTGGCTGTCGCTGCCGCCGATCGCCGTCGCCGCGATCGTGGGCACGCTGTTTTCGCTGTTCCAGGCGCTGACGCAGATCCAGGAGCAGACGCTGTCGTTCGCCGTCAAGCTGATCGCGGTGTTCGCCACGATCCTGCTGACGGCGCGCTGGCTCAGCGCCGAGCTGTACAACTTCACGATCTCCGTGTTCGACCTCTTCTACAAGATCCACTAGGAGCGGCCGGCCACCATGATCTCGGGCATCACCTATATCGAAGCGAAAGTCTTCCTGGGCACGCTGGCGCTGACGCAGCCGCGGATCCTGGCGCTGTGCGCGATGCTGCCCCTGTTCAACCGCCAGCTGCTGCCCGGCATGCTGCGCTATGCCATCTGCGCCGCCATCGGCCTGGTGCTGGTGCCGGCGCTGGCGCCGCGCTATGCCGTGATCGACCTGGGCGCGATCGAACTGGTGCTGCTGGTGGCCAAGGAAGTCTTCATCGGCCTGGTGATGGGTTTCCTGGTGGCGATCCCGTTCTGGATCTTCGAGGCGGTGGGCTTCGTGGTCGACAACCAGCGCGGCGCCAGCCTGGGCGCGACCATCAATCCGGCCACCGGCAACGACTCGTCGCCGCTCGGCATCCTGTTCAATCAGGCCTTCATGGTGTTCTTCCTGGTGGGTGGCGGCTTCATGCTGATGCTGACCATGCTGTACGACAGCTTCCGGCTGTGGGACCTGTGGGACTGGACGCCGACGCTGCGCCATGAAAGCGTGCCGCTGATGCTGGACCAGCTGGGCCGCTTCCTGCGGCTGACGCTGCTGTTCGCCGCGCCCGCCATCATCTCGATGTTCCTGGCCGAGGTCGGACTGGCGCTGGTGAGCCGCTTCGCGCCGCAATTGCAGGTGTTCTTCCTGGCGATGCCGATCAAGAGCGCGCTGGCGCTGCTGGTGATGGTGCTCTACATGAACACGCTGTTCGAGTACGCGGCCGAGGCCACGGGACAGATCAGCTCGGCCTTGCCCTTCCTCGACAACCAGTGGCGGGCGCCATGAGCGGCGAAAAGACCGAACAGCCAACCCACAAGAAGCTGCGCGACGCGCGCCAGAAGGGCGACGTCGCGCACAGCAAGGACTTCACGCAGACGCTGCTGGTGCTGGCGCTGTTCGGCTACATGCTGGGCAACGCCCACGGCATCATCGAGTCGCTGGGGCGGCTGGTGCTGATCCCGTCGACGCTGGTGGGGCAGCCGTTCGAGCAGGCGCTGCCGGTGGCGCTGGACGCGGCGCTGCGCGAAGCCGTCTACCTGGTGCTGCCGTTCGTGCTGATCGTGCTGATCGTGGGCATGTTCGCCGAATTCCTGCAGGTGGGCGTGGTGCTGGCGTTCGAGAAGCTCAAGCCCTCGGCCAAGAAGCTCGACGTCATGAGCAACCTGAAGAATATCTTCTCGAAGAAGAACCTGGTCGAGCTGCTCAAGTCCGTCATCAAGATCGCCTTCCTGTCGGCGCTGGTGACGCTGGTGGTGCGCGACGCGCTGCCCGAACTGATGGCGGTGCCGCACAGCGGCCTGGCCGGCCTGGAGGCGGGCGTGGGCGGCATGATGCGCACGCTGATCGTGAACATCGCGGTGGCCTACGTGGTGATTTCCCTGGCCGACTTTGTCTGGCAGCGCATGCAGTACCGCAAGGGGCTGATGATGAGCAAGGAAGACATCAAGCAGGAATTCAAGGAGATGGAGGGCGACCCCCACATCAAGCACAAGCGCAAGCACCTGCACCAGGAAATGGTGATGCACGGCGCGGTCGCCAGCACGCGCAAGGCGTCGGTGCTGGTGACCAACCCGACCCACCTGGCGGTGGCGATCTATTACGAGCCCGACGAGACGCCGCTGCCGGTGGTGCTGGCCAAGGGCGAGGGCGCGCTGGCCGAGCAGATGATGGCGGCGGCGCGCGAGGCCGGCGTGCCGGTGATGCAGAACATTCCCCTGGCGCGAGCGCTGATGGCGTCCGCGCAGCCCGACCAATACATCCCCAGCGAACTGATCGAACCCGTCGCCGAAGTCCTGCGGCTCGTCAGGAAACTGGCCGGCACCCCGGACGATCCGACATGAACGCACCCCAGCATCCCCTGATTTCCGCCTATGCGGCGCGGCATGGCCTGCCGCCATCGACCCGCGCGGATGGCCGCCTTACCGTGGTGGTCGACCAGACCTACCGCGTGCATCTGCAGCCGGCGCGCGACGGCTGGCTGGCGATGAGCGCGCGCCTGTGCGCGCTGCCGGCCAACGACGCCGACCGCGACCGGCTGGTGACGGAAATCGGCAAGCTGGCCGCGGGCATGCTGGCGCGGCACGCGGCCACCTGCGTGGTCGATCCGCAGGACCGCGCGCTGTGGCTGCAGCAATCGCTGCAGCCCGGCAGCGGCGAACTTGCGCTGGACGAAGCCATGGGCGCGTTCACCAATGCGCTGTCTTTTTGGGCCGGCGCCGTGCGGCGGCTGGCATGAATACGCGTGACGGGCATGTCGCCCGAGGAGAGAGAGTGTTGAAGCGGATGATTCTGGCGACCGCGTTGTCGCTGGGCCTGGCGGCCGGCGTGCAAGCCGCGCCGAACTGGCCGAACGTGCCCTACAGCTACTATGCCCGCGACGAGAACCTGCAGACGCTGCTGCGCGAATTCGCCGGCGGCTTCAGCCTGTCATTGCAGCTCGGGCCCAACGTCTCGGGCACGGTCAACGGCAAGTTCAATGCCAACACGCCGACCGAGTTCATGGACCGGCTGGGCGGCGTTTACGGCTTCAACTGGTTCGTGTACGCCGGCACGCTGTTCGTCAGCCGCACCAACGACATGAAGACGCGTTCGGTCAGCGCCATGGGCAGCTCCATCAGCGCGCTGCGCCAGGCGCTGCAGCAGCTGGGCGTGCTGGATCCGCGCTTCGGCTGGGGCGAGCTGCCGGACCAGGGCATCGCGCTGGTGTCGGGGCCGCCCGGCTACGTCGACCTGGTGGAGCGTACCGTGGCGGCCTTGCCGATGGGCGCCGGCGGCCAGCAGGTGGCGGTGTTCCGGCTCAAGCACGCCTCGGTCAACGACCGCACCATCAGCTACCGCGACCAGAAGGTAGTGACGCCGGGCCTGTCCACGGTGCTGCGCAACCTGATCACGGGTGGCGGCGGCGGGGCCAACAACGAAACGCTGGCGGCCATCGCGGCGCCGCTGCGCGACAACCCGCCGGCCTTTCCGCAAGGTGGCGGCGAGGCCGGCGCGGCCGCGGGGCAGGGCGGCGGCCAGGCGCCGGCGCCCGTTGCCGGCAAGTCCGGCCTGCGGCTGCGCGAACCCACGGTGCAGGCCGATGCGCGCCTGAATGCCATCATCGTGCAGGACATCCCGGACCGCATCCCCATCTACCGCAGCCTGATCGAACAGCTCGACCTGCCCAGCACGCTGGTCGAGATCGAGGCGATGATCGTGGACGTCAACTCCGACCTGGTCAGCGAACTGGGCGTGACCTGGGGCGCGCGCGCCGGCTCCACCACCTTCGGCTACGGCAACCTGGGCCTGGGCCCCAGTGGCGGCCTGCCGCTGGAAAGCGGCGCCGCGCTGTCGCCGGGCACCATCGGCGTGAGTATCGGCAACACGCTGGCGGCGCGCCTGCGCGCGTTGCAGACCAAGGGCCAGGCGAACATCCTGTCGCAGCCGTCGATCCTGACGGCCGACAACCTGGGCGCCATGATCGACCTGTCCGACACGTTCTACATCCAGACGCGCGGCGAGCGCGTGGCCACCGTGACGCCGGTGACCGTCGGCACCTCGCTGCGCGTGACGCCGCGCCATATCGAATCGAAGAACGGCGCGCGAGTCGAACTGACGGTGGACATCGAGGACGGCCGCATCCAGGAAGAGCGCCAGATCGACAACCTGCCCACGGTGCGCAAGAGCAACATCAGCACGCTGGCCATCGTCGGCAACGACCAGACGCTGCTGATCGGCGGCTACAACAGCAGCCAGAATTCCGAGCAGGTCGACAAGGTGCCGATCCTGGGCGACATCCCAGGGCTGGGGCTGCTGTTCTCCAACAAGTCCAAGACCGTGCAGCGGCGCGAGCGCCTGTTCCTGATCCGGCCCAAGGTGGTCGCGATCAACGGCGAAGTGGTGGCCACGCCCGGCGCGGCCGGCACCGGCCCGATGCTCAACGCCACCTGGGGCGGCGACCGCATGACGGCGGGCCAATACCTCGACCTGGCGCAGAGCCAGCGCACCCGCATCGTGTTCGGGCCGAACGTGGAATTGCGCCGCAGCAGCGGACCGGTGCGCGCCTCGGAATGGCTGGATGGCACGCCGACGGCCGCGCCGGTGCTGGAAGGCAAGTCGAACGCGCAGCAGGGGCCGGTGATCCAGGTCGAGCCGGTGGCGGCGCCGGGAACGGGCAGGGCGCCGTAGTGGCGGGCGGCTCAGTCGTCGAGCCGCAGGCCCTTCTGGGCCAGCTTGTCGCGCAGCGCCGCGCGCGCCCGCGACAGGCGGCTGCGCACGGTGCCGACCGGCACCGTCAGCAGGGCGGCGGCGTCTTCGTACGAGATTTCGTCGATGCCGACCATGAGCAGGATGTCGCGCATGTTCTCGGGCAGCTCGTCCAGCGATTCCTGCAGCAGCGTCAAGGTCTGGCGCTGCTCGAGCGCTCGATCGGGGGACAGGTCGCCGCTGGCGTGTTCGGCCAGCACGCTGTCACTGACGAAATCGTGGCGCCGTTCCGGCGCGCGCGACAGGTAGTTGCGCACCAGGTTGAGCGCGATGCCGTAGAGCCAGGAGGACAGTTGCGATTCGCCGCGAAAGCTGCGGTACGAGCGGGCCGCTTCGACAAAGGCCTGCTGGGCCAGGTCTTCGGCCTCGGTGGTGTTGCCGATGTGCTTGATGATGAAGCGCTGCAGCCGGGTGGAGTGCTCCCGCACCAGGTCGCGCAGCAGGTATTCCTCGCCCGTGTCCCAGCCCTGCCCTTCGTCAGCGCGAATGGGCGGCAAATCCGCTTCCTGGGAAGCGGCTGTGCAATCGCTGGGGTTGGTCATGGGAGGCGAAAAGAAACGTGTATGAAGCTACAAGTTACTACCGGCATGCCGCGAATTATCGCAGCTTACACGTGTCACAATATTTCGAAAATCGAAATATTGAGGCAAAAATCACGTTTTCAGCGTCAGAAATGTAAAAACAAGTAAACCGTTGGAGGCGTGATTCCGCGGACCGGAATCCATCGGCGGCGGCCTGGGCGCCGGGCCCAGCCGACCTTGGCCGGCCTCAACCGGCCTTGAGCAGGTCGCGCAGCCAGGCGGCGGCGGTGCCCAGAGAGACCGGGCTCTGGCCGGACTGGGCGGCCTGGTCGAAGCGGGCCTGCATGGCCTGATCCAGCGCGCCGCGGCGGGCGGCATCGAGGCTGGCGGGCGCCACGCCGGCATCGCTACAGGCTTGCTGGAAGGCGGGCGCGCCGTTGGTGGCGGACAGCGCCAGGCGCGTCAGGAAGTCGACGCCGGAAAGCGCGTCGCGCGAGGTCTGCGCCATGTCGAGCGCCTGCGCGACGGTGCGCGCGGACAGCGGCTTGCCGGGGTTGGGTTCCAGGCCGAGTTCGCGCGACACGGCGCTGGCGATGCCCTGGCCATAACTGCGGGCCAGCGCCTGCGCGAACATTTCGGTCGTGTCGACATTGGGCGCCACCCACGCCACGCTGCGGCCGCCGGGCGTGGTGCCCATGCCCAGGACCTGCAGTTTTTCGCCCGCGACGTCGACATAGACGTCCTGCCCGCTCTCCGCCGCCTTGGCGAAGGCTTCGAGAGAGACGAACGGCGATGAAGGGGTAACCGATGAAATTGTCATGCAGCCAATAAATCCGGCGTGTCCGAGATCGGGCCCATAGGAGATTCAACAGCCCCTGTGATTGAGTAACCCGGTTGGCGCTTTAGTTCCATCGCCATGACACGTGTGCCGATTTTATGCCATTGCGAAATTTCGGGCCGCGCCATGGAAACAGGGGGTTACCGGGCCTCGTAGACTTCGTCGGCCGCCAGCAGGATATCCACGGGCGGATCGAAGCCGATGACGCGCGCGGTCTGCAGGTTCAGCGCGATCTTGGCCGGGTCGATCCAGACCTGGCTCAGCTCGCGGGCCTTGGCGCCGTTGAAGATGCGCGCCATGGTCTCGGCGTAGAACAGGCCGACGTACGAATAGTCCGCCTGGGCCAGGCTCAGCAGCAGTCCGTGCTTGACCTCTTCCGAGCCCAGCATCGAGAAACTGGGCACGCGCGCCTGCCGCAGGATCTCGGCCACCGTGTCGATCGACACCGGCGTCACGCCGCGGTGCACCGTGACATAGGCCGCGTCGATCTTCGGCGCCAGCTTGGCATAGCATTCGAGCGCGTTGCGGGTCGCGGCCTCGGGCGCGATGCCGTTGGACGGCGCGTTGCAGGTCAGCACCTCGAAGCCCTGCTCGCGCGCCACCTGCTCGACCGCGTCGACCGCGCTGTAGGTGCGGCCTTCGGGGCTGTCTTCGTAGACCAGGCCGAGCCGCTTGAACGGCACGATTTCGTGGAACAGGCGGACCTGTCGCTGATAGCGTTCGGGCTGCACGCGGGCGTGCAGGTTGTCCAGGCCGCTGTCCTGCGCCGAGCGGGTGATGCGGGCGCCGACGGCGTCGCTGGTCGAGGCGACGATGGTCGGGACCGGCGCGCCCATGCCCGCCATGTCCTGGCCGGCCCAGGTGCCCATGGCAATGATCAGGTCGATGTCCTTCTTTTCCTCCAGCCGCTGCTTGATCGCGGCGCGCACCGCCGGCCGCTGCGCGGCGTCGAAGTTGCCGGGCTGCCACCAGGCGTCGCGCACGAATTCGAGCGTGTCGCTGCGCGCGTTTTCGGCCAGGTATTCCCACATCTGCTTGCCGTTCAGGCCGTCGGGAATGGTCGGCACGGTGATCCAGCCCAGCTTCTGCAGGCCGTCCACGGTGACGCGCAGCGTGCGCGGGTATTCGCTGTAGTCGCCGCTCTCGAAATAACCGATGCGCCATTTCTTGCCGTCGGGGCGCGGCACCGGCTTGGTGGGAAAGACCTGGGGCGCGGCGGCGGCCGTCGCCGTGGGGGCGCCGGCCGCGGGCGACGCCGCCTGGGCCAGGCATGCGGCGGGCGCCAGCAGGGCCAGGCTCAGCAATAGGGTGGGCAACGAGGTCTTCATGGGCGGCGGATCACGATCAATGTGATGTCATCGGATTGTTCCGCGCCGTCGGCAAAGGCCTGCACGTCTTCCAGCAGACGCTTGGCCAGGTTGGCCGCCGGCACGGGAGGGTTGGACAGCACGGCCAGCAGGCGTGGATCGCCATACTGCGCATTCTGCGGATTGACGGCCTCGGTGATGCCGTCGGTATAGCCCACCAGCATTTCGCCCGGCGCCAGCACCGTCGACAGGCAGCGGTAGGTCAGGTCTTCCTGCACGCCGCAGGCCGGGCCGCTGCGGCCTTCCAGCAGCCGCACCACGCCATCCGCGCCCACCACCGCGGGCGGCAGGTGGCCGGCGTTGGCCCACTTCAGTTCGCCCGTGGTCATGTGCAGCACGCCGATCAGCAGCGTGACGAACATCATGTTCGGGTTGTTCTCGGACAGGCGGTTGTTGATCTTCTGCATGATCAACGCCGGGTCGGTCTCGTCCTCGGCGGTGGCGCGGATCAGGGTGCGCGTGACCGCCATGAACAGCGCCGCCGGTACGCCCTTGTCCGACACGTCGCCGATGGCCAGGCACAGTCGGCCGTCGGGCAGCGTGAAATAGTCGTAGAGGTCGCCGCCCACTTCCTTGGCCGGCAGCATCACCGCGTTCAGGTCGATCTGCTCGCGCGTGATGGGCGACAGCGGCACCGGCAGCAGGCCGAGCTGGATCGCGCGGGCGATGTTCAGTTCGCTCTCGAAGCGTTCGCGCGCGGTGGTCTCGCGCATCAGGCGGGCGACGTTCTCGCGCAGCTTGCGGTCCATGAACAGGAACGACGCCGCCAGCCGGCCCACTTCGTCCTTGTGCCTGTCGGGCAGGGCGGCGATGTGGGCGGGCACGGCCGATTCCGCGGTCAGGTCCTGTTCGGGCAGCAGGCGGGCGTAGTGGGTCAGCGTTTCCAGCGGCCGCACGATGCGCGCGGCCACCAGCCAGGCGCACACCAGCGCCACCAGCATCATGCCGACGAAGATCAGCGCCTGGCGGTTGAGCAGCTCGCGCGCCGGCGCGGTCAGGTCGCTTTCGGGCACCACCGCCACCACGGTCCAGCCCAGCGGCGCGAAGCGCGCGCTTTCGATCTGCCAGGGGCCGTCGCCGCCCTCGAAGCGCAGGCTCTGCAGCTTGCCGCCGCCATCCTGGCGCGCCAGCAGCGCGCGCAGCGTCTCGCCGCCGCCGTCCTTGGCGTCCAGCAGGCCGGCGCGGGCCTCGGGCGGCGGCACGATCATGCGGCCGTCGTCGGCGGCGATGAAGATGAAGCCGGACTGCGCCAGGGTCAGTTTCGACAGCGTGTCGCGCACCGAATTTTCCAGCTGCTCGCGGCGCGTCTCGATCTGCTCGATCACGTCCTGGGCGCTGTCGGAAATGGCGAACACCCAGTTCCACGGGCGGAAATAGCCGAAGTAGGCGTAGCGCGTCTCGCCGTCGCCGCGCTGCGCCGACGGCGGCCAGCGGTAGATCGCGAAACCGTAGCCGGACGTGCGGCTCTCTTCCAGCAGCGCCTGCGCCAGCGGCCGGTTCTTGAAGTCGGACAGCGACGACAGGTCGCGGTCGATCATGTCGGGATTGCCGCTGGCCAGCACCTGGAAGTCGGCGTCGTAGACGAAGGCGTAGCGGCGGTCGTCGAGCTTGAGGTGGTTGATCCAGGCGCGCGCCATGCCCTTGGCGGCGCCGGGCGTCATGATGCCGCGCTCGGCCAGGTCGGCATAGGCGCCGAGCGCCGCGGCCACCACGGTGCCGCTCTGCATCAGCTGGCGCCGGCCGCTGCGCACCGTGGAGATCTTGTCGGCCAGCAGCGCGCCCCAGCGGGCCTCGGCGTCGCGCAGCACCAGTTCCATGACGTTGCTGACGGCGTGGCGCTCGCTGTTCATCACCGTGCGGGTGACGTTGCGCTGCGAGGTCAGCATCACGAATGCCGCGACCGCCAGGAGCAGCGCTACGACCAGTAGAAAAATCTTGCTACGGAGCGAGCGCAACGACATGGGGGCGATAGGCGGCGGATGAGGTGAAGGCGTGAAATAGGATGCAATTTGCATTAATTGTAAATACCATTAGTGCCCGTGTGTAAATACTTTGCGACGGCGTGGCCCCATGCGTAGCGAACCAATACAAGTAGTGCTCGATGGGTTGCGTCGTCGCCCGGTACTGGAAGTCACTCTGGCCTGTCTGGCCGTGCTGCTGCTGGCGCAGGCGCTTATCGGCGCGCTCAGCCTGTCGGCGTTGAACCGGCTGGTGGTGGACACCACCGCCGACCGCGTCGAAGTGGTGGCGCGTCGCGTCGCCGGCAATATCGAGAACGGCCTGCGCCTGGGCAAGCCGCTGGAACAGTATTTCGGCCTGCGCGACACCTTGCATGACGGCGTCGCGCGCTCGCGCGGCGTGCAGGGCGCGGCGGTGCTGATGGCCGACGGCCAGGCCGTGGCCACCGAGGGCGAGCTGCCCGAGGACGCCGCGGAACTGGCGCGCACGCTCGACGCGGGCGGGCCGTTGGTCGCGGGCCTGGCGCGCCGCGGCTCCGGCGCGCTGGTCGCGGTGCACGACGACCGCGTGACGGTGGCCGTGCCGCTGGCCGCCGCCGGCGGCAAGAGCGTCGGCGCCGTGGTGCTGTCGGCCGCCAAGGACGGCGAGGCCAGCCGCCGGCTCATCATCGACAACCTGCAGGTGCTGCTGGCCGTCACGGTGCTGGTCGGGCTGGGCCTGGCCGCCGTCTTCAAGTACATCGTGCCGCTGACCTCGCTGGCCGCGGGCGGCCGCGCGCGCTTCGTGGTGCCGTTGCTGGCGCTGGTGCTGGCGCAGGGCGTGTACGCCGCCTACACCATTTCCACGTTCCGCAGCGGCTGGGTGGAAGTCACGCGCAACAACGTCGGGCTGCTGGCCGAGGGCCTGCAGCGCGACCTGAACCGGGTGCTCGGCTACGGCCTCGAGGTGGACCGGCTGCGCGGCGTGGAAGCGCCGTTCACGCGCCTGGCCGGCACGTTCCCGGCGGTCGCGCAGATCGAACTGGCCGATCGCGACGGCCGCGTGCTGTATGGCGCCGACGCGCGCGGCGCGCTCGACGTGTCGGCGTTGCCGGCGACCCGGCCGCAGGCCGATGACCTGACGCTGGTGCTGCCGCTGGGCGCGGCGCTGGCCGATCCCAAGGCGCACGGCGACCTGGTGCTGCGCCTGTCGAGCGACGTCATCGCGGCGGGCGTGCGCAGCCGCGCGCTCGATGCCGTCACCGTGGTGGCGGTGGCGCTGGTGGCCGCGATCGAGATGCTGTTGCTGCTGGCGCTGCTGATGAACCGCGCCTTCGCCGCGCGCGCCACGCTGCCCGATGGCAGCCGCGTTGGCCCGGACGACGCTTCCGAGGTGGGCCGCATCGCGCGGCCGGTGATGTTCGGCTTCCTGTTCGCGTGGGCCTTGCCGCTGGGCTTCCTGCCACTGTATGCGCGCAGCCTGTCCGCGGGCGGGCTCGAGCTGCCGGCCAATCTGCTGCTGGCGTTGCCGATCTCCGTGGAAATGGGCTGCGGCCTGCTGACTTCGCTGCTGGCCGGCCGCCTGACCGACCGCAAGGGCTGGCAGGTGCCGGTGCTGGCCGGCCTGGGCGTGTCCGCCGCCGGCATGCTGGCGTGCGCGGCCGCTTCCAATCTGCTGATGTTCAGCGCCGCGCGCGGCCTGGTGGGCCTGGGCTACGGCCTGACCTGGATGGGCCTGCAGGGCTTCATCGTCACGCGCAGCCCGGCGCAATATCGCGGCCGCAACATGACCGGCGTGATCGCCGGCCTGTTCGCCGGCCACCTGTCCGGCGCCGCGGTGGGCGCGATGCTGATGGAGCAGGTCGGTTTCCGCGCGGTGTTCGCCGTGGGCGCCGTGATGCTGGTGATGCCGCTGGCCGGCGTGCTGATCCTGATGCGCCCCTACATGGATCGCGGCCGCCAGCTGGCCGCGCAGGCCGCCGGGCGCGCCCGCGCGCATCTGTCGGACACCTTGAAGCTGCTGTTCACCCGCGACTTCGGCCTGTTGCTGGTGGGCAGCGTGATTCCGTTCTCGATCGCGCAGGTCGGCCTGCTGTCGTTCGCGCTGCCGCTGTACCTGGAGGCCGAGGGCGTGGCCGCGTCCAGCATCGGCCGGGTGCTGATGATCTACGGCCTGTGCGTCATCTACGTCGGGCCGCTGATGGGCCGGGTGGTGGACCGCAGCCGCATCAAGAAGAGCTGGATCGTGCTGGGCGGCCTGGTCGGCAGCCTCGGCATGCTCGGGCTGTACTTCAACAGCGGCCTGCTGGCCGCGGCGGCGGCGGTGCTGTTGCTGGCATTGGCCAGCTGCTTCGCCGGCGCGTCGCAGTCGCCCTACATGCTGGCGCTGCCGGACGTGCAGCGCTACGGCGCCGCGGGCGCCACCAGCGTCATGCGGGCCGCCGACAAGCTCGGCCAGATGGCCGGGCCGCTGGTGGTCGGCGCCATGTTCGGCGCCGCCGGCATGGGCGCGGGCCTGGCCGCGACCGGCGTGATCTACCTGGTCGCGACCTTGCTGTTCCTGTTGTTCGCGCCGGCCCGGCCGCGCGAAGAAACCGCCTGAGCGCGGCGGCGGGGCCGCGGTTCGCGTCAGGTCGTCAGCGTGGCGCGCGGGCCGCGCCATTCAGCGCGCCGCGCCGGCGCCGGCCAGCGCCACCGGCACGCGCGCGCTCAAGCCCGTCAATAACTGGGCGGCGATGGTGCCCGCCGCCAGCGCGACTTCCTCCACCGGCAGGCCTTCCGCGCCCCACAGGGTCACGGGCGAGCCGATCGCGGCATGCGGCACGGGGCCCAGGTCCACCGCCATCATGTCCATGGAAACGCGGCCCAGCAGCCGCGTGCGGATGCCGGCCACCACCACCGGCGTGCCGGTCGGCGCGTGGCGCGGGTAGCCGTCGGCATAACCGCAGGTGACGATACCCACGTCCATCGCCGTGGGCGCGAGGAACGCGCCGCTGTAGCCGACGCCGGCGCCGGCCGGCACGCGCTGGATGCCCACCACCTGCGAGTGCAGCGACATCGCCGGCCGCAGGTCCAGTTGCGCGGCGCTGCGGTGCGCGAACGGGCTGGCGCCGTACAGCGCCAGGCCCGGTCGTACCCATTGCGTGGCCGCGGCGCGCGCCGCGTGGCCGAGCATGGCGGCGGAATTGCTGGTGGAGACCGGCCCGGGCAAGTCGCGGATGACCTCGCGAAAGCGCGCGTCGGCATCATCCACGCCATCGGTTTCGTCGGCGCGGGCGTAGTGGTTCAGGTGGCCGACCTCGCCGACCAGGCCGCGCGCGGCCAGGCTGCCGGCATGCGCGAACGCGGCGCGGTAGTCGTCGGCGTTGAAGCCGGTGTGATGGATGTCGCCGGCAAAGCGCAGCCAGACCGACGGCCGCTCGGCCGCAGGGGACTGTGCCAGCCAGTCCAGTTGCGCGGCATGCGTGATGACCAGGTGCAGGCCCGGCGTGTCCAGCAGCAGCGTGTCGGCCTGTGAGTAGAGGCCGCCGTAGACCAGCACCGGGCCGTCCCAGCCCAGCCGGCGGCAGGCGCGCGCCTCGTCCAGGTGCAGCACCGCCAGTCCGTCGGCGCCGCGCAACGCGGGCAGCACGCGCGCCAGGCCGTGGCCGTAGGCATCGGCCTTGACGGTGGCCCACAGGCGCGGCGCGGCGGCGCCCGACGCCACGGCGCGGGGCAGGGTGGCGCGCAGACGCGCGAGATTGTGGGCCACGGCGCTCGCGTCGACGCGGGCGTACAAGGGGCGGGCAAGCAATCCTTCTGGACGATAGGGAGCGTTCACGGGCGGCATCTGGGCGAGGTCCGCGCGCGACCGGCGCACGGGCTATGCATGAGTGACAGATGACCGGGTTTTGTTCGGTACTTTCTGTCTATGCACTGCGAGTTGTCGATAGCGCGCCTTGATCGAACGCGCCAGTGAGGGTCACGCGGCGCGCATCACGAGCGTCAGGCGGTTCTCATTGCCGTTGCGGGTGTAGCGCAGGTCGTGCAGATAGTGCTGCATCAGCCGCACGCCGTGGCCGCCGATTTCGGCGTCATCGAGCGTCGCGGCCAATGGGGGCGGCGGGGTCTTGGTGGGATCGTACGGACGGCCATTGTCGATTATCTCCAGCGAGATCCACTCGTCATCCTGGCGGCAGGCCAGGCTGACGTGGGCGGGATCGGGGGCGAGCAAGGGATCGTCGAAGGCGTACGAAACGATGTTCGTCAGCGCTTCGTCCAGACTCAAGGACAGACCGAAACTCAGCTTGGGAGACCAGGCGTCGCGCTCGGCGATGGCCTCGAGCCATTCAATGGCGGAGGCGACGGCGCGGGCGTCGGGTACGAGGTCAAGCGTATCGGGCTGAGGGGGCATGGTCGCCTTGCGTTCAGTGGTACACGTGCAGGTGGAAGTATGCCCGATTGCGGCCCGCTGGCGTAACGGGCCGGCCTCTTGCGGCTGTCGTTCGACGTTTGCGTTTGGCTGCGCGGGCGCCTCGCGTATCATCTCGGCATCGCGCCGCCGCCCGCAAGCGCCGGGATCCGGGGCGTCGGTCATTTACGGGAACCACTATGAATCTCGCAATCGAGAAGGTCGGGGAAGTGCTGGTTGTCTCGCCCGAAGGCCAGATCAACAGCGGCAACGCCGCCGGCATTGAAGCCGACCTGCTGTCGCACGTCGAGAAAGGCGAACGCCGTTTCGTGCTCGACATGTCGAACCTGAACTACATCTCCAGCGCCGGCCTGCGCGTGGTGCTGGTGCTGGCCAAGCGCCTGAAGCAGGGCTCGGGCGCCCTGGCGCTGTGCGCGATGCAGCCGCACGTGCGCGAGGTGTTCGACATCAGCGGCTTCCTGGCCATCCTGACGGTGGTCGACACGCGCCAGGACGCGGTGGCCAAGGTCGCCTGATTGCCGCGCGCCGCGACGCGGCGCGCGTGGTTCAGTTCTTGCGGTTTTCGTATGACGTGTCCAGCACGTCGTCCTCGGGCGTGATGATGCCGGGGTCGCCGGGCGCCTCGATGGCGCGGCCGCGGCGCGGCATGCCGGCGACCACGGCGCTCTGGTCCGGCATCGGCAGGATACCCGTGCCCTTGCGGGGATCGACGGGCGGCTTGGGCTCCGCGGCCGTGTCCGGTTTGTTGTCGGCGGCGGAGGAATCAGTGACGGTTTTCAGCATGATGACGGCTCCGGTTGCGGGCGTCCCAGGATGGCGGCGCGCCGGGGATTCCTCTTCATCTTAGGGCCGCGCGCGGCCCTTGCGGCGGGTTGCGCTGTCACGTTTGCAAGGGGCTGTTGCAGGGCCCGGACCTTATAATGCCGAGCGCCTCGCGGCGTCGCGTCACCGCGCCCGGTTTCTCTCATTTTCATCCGCCACCTTGACCGAATCCGTCGAACGCTCCGTCCACGCCGAACTCGTCGCCGTCCTGGTCGCCGTCACCAACGGCGAGCCGCGCGTGCTGACCACCGACGACGCGCGGGCCCTGCCGGCGGGGCCGTTCGAGCTGTCGCACCGCTCGCTGCAGGCGGGCCTGCGGGCCTGGGTCGAGACGCAGACGCATCATCCGCTCGGTTACGTCGAGCAGCTCTACACCTTCGCAGACGGCGACCGTTCCGACGAGTCGGGCGCGCGCGTCATGTCGGTCAGCTACCTCGGCCTGACGCGCGAGGCCGGCGAGACCGGCGTGGCGCAAGTCGGCTGGCAGGACTGGTACCGTTACTTTCCGTGGGAAGACCGCCGCGCGGGCACGCCGGCGCTGGTGGACGAGGTGATCGTGCCGCGCCTGCAGGCCTGGTGCGACGACACGGACAACGACGCCGCGCGCCAGCGCCGCCGCCAGCGCGCCGCCATCACCTTCGGTCTGGATGGCGCCGCCTGGAACGAGGACATGGTGCTGCAACGCTACGAGTTGCTGTTCGAGGCCGGCCTGGTGCCGGAAGCGGCGCGCCGCCATCCCGACGCGGCCGCGCCGCTGCCGGGCGAGCCCATGCGCCATGACCATCGCCGCATCCTGGCCACCGGCATCGCGCGGCTGCGCGCCAAGATCAAGTACCGGCCGGTGGTGTTCGAACTGATGCCGGCGCAGTTCACGCTGCTGCAGCTACAGCTGGCGGTCGAGGCCCTGGCCGGACGCGGCCTGCACAAGCAGAATTTCCGCCGCCTGATCGAACAGCAGGCGCTGGTGGAAGAGACCGGCGAAATGGCCACCGGCACGGCGGGACGCCCCGCCAAATTGTTCCGCTTCCGCCGCGACGTGCTGCTCGAACGCGCCATCGCCGGCAGCAAGCTGCCGCTGTCACGCGCCATGTGACGCTTGACAACGCCATATACTCATCTTTAGCATAAGTGCATGCGCATTATTTGCGCGCCTTTTTTTAACCACAAAATACTCAAAATGAGCATTAATGCTGATGCGCCCGCCGCCCGTTTGGCCATTCCCTCCCTGCCGGATGTCATGCTGGAGCCGCTGGTGCGCGCGGCCCTGCTCGAGGACCTGGGGCGGGCCGGAGACCTGACCACCGACGCCATCGTGCCGGCCGACGCCGTGGCGCAGACGCGCCTGGTGGCGCGCCAGGAAGGCGTGCTGGCCGGATTGGACCTGGCGCGGCTGGCCTTCCGCGCGCTCGATCCCGCCATCGAATTCGACGTCGCCCAGCGTGACGGCGCCGACCTGGCGCCGGGCACGGAGATCGCGCGCATTCGCGGCAACGCCCGCGCCATGCTGACCGCCGAGCGGGTCGCGCTGAACTTCCTGTGCCACCTGAGCGGCGTGGCCACGGCCACGGCGTCGATCGCGCGCGCCATCGCCGGCCATGGCGCCCGCGTCACCTGCACCCGCAAGACCATGCCGGGCTTGCGCGCGGTGCAGAAATACGCCGTGCGCGTGGGCGGCGGCAGCAATCACCGCTACGGGCTCGACGACGCCGTGCTCATCAAGGACAACCACATCGCGCTGGCCGGCGGCATCGAGGCCGCGGTGGCGCGCGCCCGCGCCGGCGTCGGCCACATGGTCAAGATCGAGCTGGAAGTGGACACGCTGGAACAGCTGGAAACGGCCCTGGCGCTGGGCGTGGACGTGGTGCTGCTGGACAACATGAGCCTGGACCAATTGCGCCAGGCCGTCGCCATGGCGCGCGGCCGCGCCATCACCGAGGCCTCCGGCCGCATCACGCCCGAGACCGCGGCGGCGGTGGCGGCCACCGGCGTCGACCAGATCGCCGTGGGCTGGCTGACCCACAGCGCCAAAGTGCTGGACATCGGGCTGGACGCCTGAGACCGGCGCATCACGACAGGCAAGCATCATGAAACGCGCGCTTCGATCCTCCCTGCTGTTGCTGACCCTGGCGCTCGGCGCCTGCGGCAATCCGCCCTCCGGCGACACGCCCGGGGACGCCACCTATCCTTCGCACCCCATCACCATCGTGGTGACCTTTCCGCCGGGCGGCGGCACCGACCTGCTGGCGCGGCGCCTGGGCGCGAGCCTGCAGGAACAGTTCGGCCAGTCGGTGGTGGTCGAGAACCGTCCCGGCGCCAGCGGCAACATCGGCGCCCGCGCCGTGGCAGAGTCGGCGCCGGACGGCTACACGCTGCTGATGGTCAACAGCTCGTTCGCCATCAACCCCGGTGTCTACCGCAACCTGGGCTTCGCGCCCAAGCGCGACTTCGCGGCGGTGATCAACGTGGCCTTCGTGCCGTCCGTGTTCGTGGTGCCGGCGGCCTCGCCGCTGCGCACGCTGGACGACGCGCGCAACGCCGCGCGGCCGGAGCGGCCGCTGCCGTTCGCCTCGTGCGGCAACGGCACGCCGCAGCACCTGGCCGGCGAAATGCTGACGCGAGCCACCGGCGCGCCGCTGCAGCACGTGCCCTACAAGGGCTGCGGACCGGCGCTGACCGACGTGGTGTCGGGGCAGGTCGGCATGGGGATCGTCACCGCGTCCAGCGCCGCGCCGCTGATCGCGGCGGGCCGCTTGCGGGCCTTGGCCGTCACGTCGCCGCAGCGCTCGCCGCTCCTGCCCGAGGTGCCCACGGTGGCGGAGCAGGGCGTGGCGGGCTACGCGCTCGACCAATGGCACGGCCTGCTGGCGCCGGCGGCCACGCCGCCGGCGGTGGTGGCCAAGCTGAACACGACGCTCGCCCGCATCATGCTGCGCCCGGACGTGCAGGCCGCGCTGCGCGAGCAGGGCTTCACGCCGACCACGAGCTCGCCGCGCGCGTTCCAGGACATGATCAATGCGGATATCGACCGCTACACGGCGCTGACCGACGCGATCGGGCTGCGCGCCGATTGATGCGCATGGCGGGACGGCGCGCCGTCCCGTCTGGCCACGCTGCGGGTCCGCCGCGCGCGGGCGGTAGACGGCCCGGCGCCGCTCAGACGGCGGCGCGGGCGTGTTGCTCCAGCTGTCCCTTCAGCCCCGGCTGCAGCTTGAGCTGGCGCGCCAGCTCGTCCAGGTAGGCGCGCTCCATGTAGCTTTCCTCGTCCACCACCAGCAGGCTGGCCAGGTACATCTCGGCCGCCATCTCCGGCGTCCGGGCCGATTGCGCGATTTGCGCAGGGTCGAGCGGGCGCGACAGCTCGGTCTCCAGCCAGCGGCGGTCCTGCGCATCGCTGGACAGCTTGGCCAGCTCGGTTTCGAGCAGGGTGCGTTCCTCCGGGCCGATGTGGCCGTCGGCCTTGGCCGCGCCGATCATGGCGGTGAGCACCGCGGTGCTGTGTTGTTCGGCTTCCGGGGCCGGCAGGCGATCCAGCGTCTGCGGCGGGGCGGCTGGCGCGCCAGCCTGGTTGCGCTGCCAGTCGCCATAGGCGCGGTAGGCCAGGGCGCCAAGCGCCGCCATGCCGCCGTACATGGCGACCTTGCCGCCGATCTTGCGGGCCTTCTTGCTGCCCAGCAGCAGGCCGAGCGCGCCCGCGCCGAGGGCGCCGCCGCCCAGGCCGGTCAGGAACGAGCCGCCCTTGCCGCCGGTGGCGGTCTGCACCTTGGAACCGGCGTCGGCCAGCAGGCCCTGGCCGGATTGCAGCAGTTGGTCGAGAAGTTGTCTGGCGCTCATGCGAATTTCCTGGTGAATGCAATCGATCTTGCGGACAGGAATATCCGACCGCGGTTCCGTCCGGAAGTTCAGCTTACAGTCAGAAATGGATGTTGCGCCAGGCCGGGGCGCGGGCGCCGGATGCTACAACCGGGGTTGGGGCGGCCATGCGCGCCGCCCGCAACGCGAGGAATTCCGCCCATGACTATCCACGTGCGCCAGAACGCGCCCAAGACCCTGCAATTCACCGCCACGGCCGAAGGCCACGACCTGCCGCTGGACATGCCCCAGCCGCAAGGCGCCGGCCCGGATCCGCACGACTACTTCGACACGGCGCTGGGCGGCTGCAAGGCCATGACGCTGATGGTCTATGCGCAGCGCAAGGGGCTGCCGCTGGAGTCGGTGGGGGTGGACGTGGTGCGCGACGCCGGCGAGGAACGCAAGGGCATCTATCGCCTGACCGCCAAGCTGACGCTGCATGGCGAGCTGTCGGACGCGCAGATCGACGAATTGCTGGCCGTGGCCGAGAAATGCCCGATCCACAAGCTGATGACGGCGGTGGACGTGCAGGTGTCCACGCTGATCGTGCGGCCGGCCTGAGAGGGCGCCCCGCCGGGCGGGTGAACCGCCCGGCGCGGGCAGGCGGCCGGGCAGGGCGCCCGGCCTGTCAGCGGAATTACTCTTCCATGCCCGGGACGATGGTCGAGAAACCGGCGTCCACGTGGGTGATTTCGCCGGTGACGCCGGCGGCCAGATCCGACAGCATGAACGCGGCGACGTTGCCGACGTCATCGATGGTGACGTTGCGGCGCAGCGGCGCCTGGGCCTCGACGAACTTCAGGATGGCCGAGAAGTCCTTGATGCCGCTGGCGGCCAGCGTCTTGATCGGGCCGGCCGAAATGCCGTTGGCGCGGATGCCGCGCGGGCCCAGCGCCGTGGCCAAGTAGCGCACGCTGGCTTCGAGCGAGGCCTTGGCCAGGCCCATGGTGTTGTAGTTGGGCACCACGCGTTCGGCGCCCAGGTAGGTCAGCGTCAGCACCGAGCCGTTGCGGCCTTCCATCAGCGGCAGCGCGGCCTTGGCCATGGCGGCGAAGCTATAGGCGGAGATGTCGTGGGCGATGCGGAAGCCTTCGCGCGACAGGCCGTCCAGGAAGTTGCCGGCGATGGCCTCGCGCGGCGCGAAGCCGATCGAGTGCACCAGGCCGTCCAGGCCGTCCCAGCGCTTGGCCAGGTCGGTGAAGGTGGCTTCGATCTGGCTGTCTTCGGCGACGTCGCAGGGCAGCACGATGTCGCTGCCGAATTCGGCGGCGAATTCGGCCACGCGGTCCTTGAAGCGGTCACCGACGTAGGTGAAGGCCAGTTCGGCGCCCTGCTGGTGGCAGGCGCGCGCGATGCCGTAGGCGATGGAGCGGTTGGAAAGCACCCCGGTGACCAGGATGCGTTTGCCGGCGAGAAAGCCCATGTGTGTGGTTCCTTTGATTTTTTTCCTGCTGGAGACCGCCTATTTTAAGGAGTTTGGCGGCCTCGCGGACAAAACAGCGCGGCGCCCGGGTGGGCGCCGCTGCGAAAGACGGATCGGCGGGGGATCAGCCGCGGGCGTTGGTGCCCGGCACGCGCAGCTGGGCGCCGATCTTGAGCGCGTTGCCCTTGAGGTTGTTCAGGGCGCGCAGCGCGTCGACCGAGGTGCCGTACTGCTTGGCCAGCGAGAACAGCGTGTCGCCCTGGCGCACCTTATGGGTGCGCACGTTGGGACGGGCGGCGGCGCCGCGCGCGGCGGGGGCCGCGGCCTTGCCGCGCGGCGCCGGCGCCTTGCTGGTGTTGGCGGGGGCCGAATCGAGCGCGCCGACCGGCGCGGCCAGCGAGGCCAGTTGCACGCCGCCGGCGCCCGGGTCGCCCGGCACCAGCAGCGACTGGCCGGAAGCGACCTTCTGGCGCGAGCCGATGTCGTTGGTTTCGCGCAGCTTGGCCTCGGTGACGCCGAAACGCTTGGCGATCGAGGCGTAGGATTCGCCGCGGCGCGAATGGTAGACCTTCCAGGCGCTCAGGTCGCCCTTGTAGTTGGTCAGGTTGGCGTTGAAGATCTCGACGCGGTCGGCCGGCAGCAGCAGCGTGGGGGCGTGGTCGGCGCGGATCACGGGCCGGTTGAACGACGGGTTCAGCGCCTTGAATTCGTCCAGCGGCATTTCGGCCAGCTTGGCGGCGATTTCCAGGTCGATGTCGCTGTTCTTCTGCACCGTCACGAAGTACGGCGTGTTGCCGACCGGCGGCAGCGCCACCGCGTAGCGTTGCGGGTCGGCGATGATGTTCTTGATGGCCTGCAGCTTGGGAACGTAGTTGCGGGTCTCGTCCGGCATGTTCAGGGACAGGTAGTCCGTGGGCTGGCCGGCGGCCTCGTTCTTGGCCATGGCGCGCTGCACCGAGCCTTCGCCCCAGTTGTACGAGGCCAGCGCCAGGTACCAGTCGCCCTGCATCTCGAACAGCTTTTCCAGGTAGTCCAGCGCCGCGTTGGTCGAGGCGATGGGGTCGCGGCGCTCGTCGCGCCACCAGTCCTGCTTCAGGTTGAAGTGCTGGCCGGTGGCCGGCACGAACTGCCACAGGCCCGAGGCCTGGGCGCGCGACAGCGCGGTGGGGTTGTAGGCGCTTTCGACGAACGGCAGCAGCGCCAGCTCGGTCGGCAGGCCGCGGCGATTGATCTCGTCGACGATGAAATACAGGTACTTGCCGGCGCGTTCGGCCATGCGCTGCACCGCCTCGGGGTGGGACGCGTAATAGTCGGTCCACTGCTGCGAGAGGTCGGTGTTCAGGTTGGGGATGGCGAAGCCGCGGCGGATGCGGTCCCAGGCGTCGGCCGGCGGATTGGTCAGGTCGACCGTGCGGGACGTGTCGCGGGCGATGTAGCGCCCTTGGGAGTTGGTGGTGAGGTTCTTGCTGTCGTGGGATTTGGTTCCTGCGCAACCGGCGAGGACTGCCAGCAGAAGCGGCAGAAGGAGTCGGGATAGATTCATCGGGCGGTCACTTGAAATCGTTCTTCCATTCACGAAGGGAGGCAAAAACCTCTACCGGCGTCGGGTGGTCGTGGCCGGCCCAGTTGTCTGCGGCGCGGACGACGTCAGCTTGCTGCGTACGCAAAAACGGGTTGGTCGCGCGTTCCTGACCGATGGTCGACGGAAGCGTGGGAAGACCTTCTGCGCGTAATTGCCGGGCCCGCTGATACCACTGTTGCAGGGTGCGGTTGGCGGGTTCGACCGCCATGGCCCAGCGCAAGTTCGCTAGAGTGTACTCGTGTGCGCAAAAAACCTGTGTATCCGGCGGTAAAACAGAAAATTTTTCCAAGGAATCAGACATTTGCGCGGGAGTGCCCTCGAAAAGCCGGCCACAGCCCCCGGCAAACAGGGTGTCGCCACAGAACAGCACAGGCTGTTTTCCCGCCGCCCGGCCGGTGTACGCAATGTGGCCCGCGGTGTGTCCCGGCACGTCCAGGACGGTCAGGTCCAGGTCCAGTTCCGGCAGCACCACGCGGTCGCCCTCGACCAGCGGCACGTCGCAGCGCGGCAGCTTTTCGCGCGCAGGACCATATACCGTGATGTCGCCGATGCGGGACAATTCAAGCACGCCGCCCACATGGTCGCCGTGGTGGTGCGTGAGTAGAATGGCGCGCAGCTTCAGGCCTTCGCGGGCCAGCCATTGCAGCACCGGGCCGGCTTCGCCGGGGTCGACCACGGCGGCCTGGCCGTCGCGGACGATGGCCCAGATATAGTTGTCGGTGAAGGCGGGCAGGGGCAAGACCGCGGCATTGCGCTCGCGGCCGCCTGCGGGGGCGGTCAAGGCTTGCATGGGATTCGAAGGGATAAAAACGTGGCAGAAGAAACTCCGCCGATTGTAGAACTGGCCGAATGGTTCCAGACCCCGCCAGGGCAATACGCCCTGGCCTGGGAGCGCGCGCAGTTCGACGCGGCCGTGGCGGACGTCTTCGGATATTACGCCTGGCAGGTCGGCCTGGCCGACCTGAACCTGCTGCGCGCCAACCGCATGCCGTTCAAGGGCTATGTGGGCACCGAGACGCCATCGCCCGAGAGCATCACCGGCTGGCAGTCGCGGGTGGTGCTGGCCCAGCCCGAAGCGCTGCCGTTCGAATCGCAGAGCGTGGACCTGCTGATCCTGCCGCACGCCTTCGAATGCGCCGAGGAACCGCACAACGTGCTGCGCGAGGTCGAGCGCGTGCTGGTGCCGGAAGGGCGGGTGGTGATCTCCGGCTTCAACCCCTGGAGCATGTGGGGCGCGCGCACGCGCATGCCGGGCATGGAGCCCTGGCTGCCCCAGCCGCCGGCCTCGCAGGTCTCGCTGCCGCGCCTGAAAGACTGGTTCAAGCTGCTGTCGCTGGAAGTCGAGCAAAGCCATTTCGGCTGCTACGCGCCGGCCTGCCGCAGCGAGAAATGGCTGCAGCGCTGGGGTTTCCTGGAGTCGGCCGGCGCGCGCTGGTGGAGCCTGGGCGGCGCGGTCTACCTGGTGTCGGCCGTCAAGCGCGTGGCCAGCATGCGTATCATCGGCCCGGCCTGGAAGACCAAGCCCAAGCGCGCCCGCGCGGCCTCGGTGGTGGTCAACCGCCAGGCGGACGACGGCTTCGACCGCTCCTGAGCGGCAGGCCGCATTTACATTGAAAGAACAAGGACATACAAGCAGCACCATGCAGGACGACAACGCGAACGACCAGAAAGTGGAAATGTGGACCGACGGCGCCTGCAAGGGCAATCCGGGTCCGGGCGGTTGGGGCGTGTTGATGCGCGCCGGCGCGCACGAAAAGACCATGCACGGCGGCGAGGCCCAGACCACCAACAACCGCATGGAATTGCTGGCCGTGATCGAGGGCCTGCGCGCGCTCAAGCGCCCGTGCGTCGTCACCATCCACACCGACTCCCAGTACGTCATGAAGGGCATGACCGAATGGCTCGCCAACTGGAAGCGGCGCGGCTGGATGACGGCCGACAAGAAGCCGGTCAAGAACGCCGAGCTGTGGCAGGCGCTGGATGACCAGGTGCGCCGCCACACCGTGTCGTGGCGCTGGGTCCGCGGCCATGCCGGCGATCCCGGCAACGAACGCGCCGACCAGCTCGCCAACCAGGGCGTCGAGTCGGTCCGCCGGGGCTGACCGGCCCGCCGGGCGGCATCGGGCAGCGCCCGGCATCGGCGAAAGCATGCGTGTTTTCACCGATGCGCATGCGCGGGCGGCGCCGCCCGCATCGGGAAATACCCTGGGTCGACCGGTTTAGTGCTTTCAGCGCGCTTCAGGATTGTTCCAGGTTGTAAATCCGGTGCTAAAGTGCCAACCCTTGATCCTGTTCCTGCGGCGCCGTCCCAGCGGGGGATGCCTGGCACGCGCCGCGATACCGCCACACTCGCATGAAAAAAGCTGCATTGCTGGCCGCTGTCGCGGCAGGAGTGGCCGCGGGGGCCGCTCTGGGCGTATTCGTGCCGCGCTGGCTCGCGCCGGCCGCCACGCCGGTGGCCGCCGCCGCGCCCGCCAAACCCGTCTCCAAGCCTGCCCCGGTGCGGGTCGAGGTCTCCGCCGTTGCGGAAATTCCGTTCGCCCGTGGCCTGTCGGCCGTGGGCAGCCTGCGCTCGGACGAAGCGGTGATGCTGCGGCCCGAAGTGGCCGGCCGCATCCAGTCGATCGACTTCAAGGAAGGCCAGCCGGTCAAGCGCGGCCAGGCGCTGATCCGCCTGGATGATTCCGTGCCGCGCGCCGAACTGGCGCAGGCGCGCGCCAACCTGGCGCTGGCGCAGAGCCACTATCGCCGCGCCGTGGCGCTGCAGGCCAAGGGCTTCGTCAGCCAGCAGGCGCGCGACGAGTCGGCCAGCACGCTCAAGGTGCAGGAAGCCGCGGTGGCGCTGGCCCAGGCGCGCCTGGACAAGATGACCATCAGCGCGCCGTTCGCCGGTTTCGCCGGCCTGCGCAGCGTGTCGGTGGGCGACTACGTGAACCAGGGCCAGGACCTGGCGCCGCTGGAAGCGATCGACCCGCTCAAGGTGGATTTCCGCGTGCCCGAGATGTATCTCAGCAAGGTCGGCGTGGGCCAGCAACTGACGTTGCGGCTGGACGCCTTGCCCGGCCAGGAACGCCCGGGCCTGGTGTATGCCGTCAGCCCGCTGGTCGACGCGGGCGGACGTTCGATCCTGTTGCGCGCCACCGTGGCCAACGCCGATTCGCTGCTGCGCCCCGGCATGTTCGCCCGGGTGCAACTGCTGTTCAACCAGGACAAGGCGCTGGTCGCGCCCGAGGCCGCGCTGTCGCCGTCCGGCGAGACGCAGTACGTGTACCGCGTCAAGGACGGCGTGGCCGAGCGCCGCGAAGTCACCATCGGCGAGCGCCGCGAGGGCAAGGTCGAGATCCTGACGGGCGTGGCGGCCGGCGACCAGCTGGTGGTGTCGGGCCTGCAGCGCGTCACCGACGGCGGCCCGGTGCAGGTCGTCAAAAACGGCGCCTGACGCCATCTTTCCAGCGAACGGCGGCCCCTCATGCGTATCTCGGAAACCTGTATCAAACGGCCGGTGTTTGCGTCGGTGCTGTCGCTGGTCATCGTGCTGATCGGCCTGATCTCGTATTCGCGCCTGACGGTGCGCGAATATCCCAAGATCGACGAACCCATCGTCTCGGTCGACACCACCTACAAGGGCGCCTCGCCCGAGGTGATCGAGTCGCAGGTGACCAAGCCGCTGGAAGACCAGCTGGCCGGCATCGAGGGCGTGGACGTGATGACCTCGCGCAGCCGCTCCGAGCGCAGCCTGATCAACATCAAGTTCAACCTGTCGCGCAACCCGGACGCCGCGGCGGCCGAGGTGCGCGACAAGGTCTCGCGCGCGCGCCGCTTCCTGCCCGATGAAATCGACGAGCCCATCATCGGCAAGGTCGAGGCCGATTCGCAGCCCATCATCTACATCGCGGTCGAGTCCGGCTCGTATTCCGCGATCCAGACTTCCGACTACATCAACCGCTACATCAAGACCCGCCTGTCGGTGCTGCCGGGCGCGGCCGAGGTGCGGGTGTTCGGCGAACGCCTGCCGTCCATGCGCATCTACGTGGATCGCGACAAGCTGGCCGCCTACGGCCTGACGGTGCAGGACGTGGAGTCGGCGCTGCGCAGCCAGAACGTGGAGATCCCGGCCGGCCGCATCGAGTCGCGGGCGCGCGAGTTCTCGGTGGTGTCGTCCACCGACCTGCAGACGCCGGCGCAGTTCGAGAACGTCATCGTCGCCAACGTGAAGGGCTATCCGGTGCGGCTGCGCGACGTCTCCAAGGTCGAGATCGGCGCCGCCAACGACCGCATCCTGTCGCGCTTCAACGGCAAGCCGGCCATCAACATCGGCGTGACGCGCCAGTCCACCGCCAACCCGCTGGAGCTGTCCAAGGCCGCGCGCGAGGAAGTGGTGCGGCTGAACGAGAACCTGCCCGCGGGCATGAAGCTGACCATCGCCTACGACTCGTCGGTGTTCATCGAGCGTTCCATCGACTCGGTGTTCCACACCATCGGCGAGGCCATCATCCTGGTGGTGCTGGTGATCTTCTTCTTCCTGCGCAACCTGCGCGCCAGCATCATTCCCATCGTCACCATCCCGGTGTCGCTGGTGGGCGCCTGCGCGCTGATGTATTTCTTCGGCTTTTCCATCAATACGCTGACGCTGCTGGCCATGGTGCTGGCCATCGGACTGGTGGTGGACGACGCCATCGTGGTGCTGGAGAACATCTACCGCCACATCGAGGACGGCATGCCGCGCAGGGAAGCGGCGCTGCGCGGCTCGCGCGAGATCGGCTTCGCCGTGGTGGCCATGACCATGACCCTGGTGACGGTGTATGCGCCGCTGGCGTTCGCCACCGGCCGCACCGGACGCCTGTTCATCGAGTTCGCGCTGGCGCTGGCCGGCGCGGTGCTGGTGTCCGGCTTCGTGGCGCTGACCCTGACGCCGATGATGTGCTCGGTGCTGCTGCGCCACCAGAGCAGCCACAGCCGCTGGTACAACCTGATCGAAGGCTGGCTCAACGCCATGAGCAATGGCTATCGGCGGGCGCTGGGGGCGTCGCTGCGGCATCGCTGGGTGGTGGTGGCGATCGGCGTCGCGGTGGCCGCCGGCAGCGGCGTGCTGTTCAAGGTGGTCAAGAGCGAGCTGGCGCCGATCGAGGATCGCGGCGTGGTGTTCGGCATCGTCAGCTCGCCGGAAGGCGCCACGCTGAACTACACGCTCGACAGCATGCTTGGCATCGAGCAGTTCTATGCCGCCATTCCGGAAGCCAGCGGCAGCCAGGTCACGGTGGGCTTTCCCACGGTGACCGACGGCACCGCGATCCTGCGCCTGAAGCCCTGGGAAGAGCGCGGCCGCCGCCAGCAGGCCATCACGCAGGAACTGCAGCCGCTGTTCTCGTCGCTGCCGGGGGTGCGGGCGTTCCCGACCAACCCGCCGTCGCTGGGCCAGTCGGCGCGTTCCAAGCCGGTCGAGTTCATCATCATGAGCCAGGCTTCGTACGAGGAACTGTCGCGCCTGACCGAAGTGTTCCTGACGGAGCTGCGCAAGTATCCCGGCCTGCTCAACCTGGACACCGACCTGCGCCTGAACACGCCCGAGCTGCGGGTGCGGGTGGACCGCGACAAGATGGCCGACGTCGGCACCAACGTCGACACCGTGGGCCGCACCCTCGAATCGATGCTGGGCGGGCGCCAGGTGACCCGCTACAAGGACCAGGGCGAGCAGTACGACGTGATCGTGCAGGTCACGCCGCGCGACCGCGCCACGCCCACCGACATCTCCGGCATCCACGTGCGGGCGCGCGACGGCAGCATGGTGCAGCTGGACAACCTGGTGGCCGTGCACGAGGGCGTGTCGCCGCAGTCGCTGAACCACTTCAACCGCCTGCGCGCGGTCAAGATCGACGCCGCGGTGGCGCCGGGCTATGCGCTGGGCGAGGTGCTCGCGCACATGCACCAGGTTGCCCGCGAGGTGCTGCCCAACACGGTGGTGACCGACCTGGACGGCCAGTCGCGCGAATTCCGTGACTCGTCCGGCAGCATCTACCTGGTGTTCGCCATGGCGCTGGCCTTCATCTACCTGGTGCTGGCCGCCCAGTTCGAGAGCTGGCGCAACCCCTTCATCATCATGCTGTCGGTGCCGCTGTCCATGACCGGCGCGCTGCTGGCGCTGTGGCTGACCGGCGGCACGCTGTCGATCTACAGCCAGATCGGCCTGATCACGCTGGTCGGCCTGATCACCAAGCACGGCATCCTGATCGTCGAATTCACCAACCAGCTGCGCGACGAGGGCAAGGCCCTGTTCGAGGCCGTGACCGAGGCCAGCGTGCTGCGCCTGCGGCCGATCCTGATGACCACCGGCGCCATGGTGCTGGGCACCGTGCCGCTGGCGCTGTCCTCGGGCGCGGGCGCCGAATCGCGCCAGCAGATCGGCTGGGTCCTGGTGGGCGGGCTGATGCTGGGTACACTATTGACCTTGTTCGTCGTGCCGGTGGCCTACACCCTGATCGCCACCGCACGCAGGAAACCCGGCCCGGCCGGCAGCGCAGCGCATTCTTCGGCCGAACCGCCGGAGGGCCACGCGCCGTCGGCGTCCGCGGCCCAAGCGTCGGAATAGCTTTATGCGCCAGATCATCTTTGACACTGAAACCACCGGGCTGGATCCCGCCCAGGGACACCGCATCGTCGAAATCGGTTGCGTCGAACTGGTCAACCGGATGTCCACCGGCAACAACCTGCACATCTACCTGAACCCGGATCGCGACAGCGACCCCGAGGCGCTGGCGGTGCACGGCCTGACCACCGAATTCCTGTCCGACAAGCCGCGCTTCGGCGAAGTGGCAGATGAATTCGTCAAGTTCATCGAGGGCGCCGAGTTGATCGCGCACAATGCCGCGTTCGACGTCAAGTTTTTCAACGCCGAGCTGGCCAAGACCGGCCGCGGCCCGATCACCGAGTACTGCGAGACGATCACCGACTCGCTGCTGCACGCGCGCTCGCTGTTCCCGGGCAAGCGCAACTCGCTGGACGCGCTGTGCGATCGCTTCGGCATCTCGAATGCGCACCGCACGCTGCACGGCGCATTGCTCGACTCGCAGCTGCTGGCGGAAGTCTGGCTGGCCATGACCCGGGGGCAGGACGCGCTGCTGATCGACGTCGACGACAACGACGCGGGCGCGGGCGGCGGCGTGGTGCTGGCGAAGTTCGACGCCTCGGGCCTGCCGGTGGTCAAGGCCAGCGAGGCCGAGCTGGCCGAGCACGAAACCTATCTGGCGACGCTGGACAAGTCGGTGGGCGGCGAGTGCGTCTGGCGCAAAATGGACGCGCCGGCTGCGGTCAGCTGAAGTTTTTTCGAGGCGACTTGCACACATCCAAAAAAGCGTGCTAATATTTCGCCTCTTTCGGGGTGGTTAGCTCAGTGGTAGAGCACTGCCTTCACACGGCAGGGGTCACAAGTTCGAAACTTGTACCACCCACCAAAGACCCTCGAAAAGCATCGCCAGGCTGCAAAGCAGGCAATTGCGATTCGAGACGGGGTGAAAGGTAAGCCTGACAAGGTGACGTCAATAGGCAACCCCAACGGCACTGCCGGTCCTTTCAGGCAATGAAGCCAACCGCCCGCGGTTGGCTTTTTTGTTTTCCGTGACCCGTCCTGAATTTGGTTGACACCTTTTTGAGAGAAGAAAAGGAGAGTCAATTGGAATCAAGGATGAAGCGAACGCAGCGGGATTACAGCCTGGCTTTTAAACTGTCGGTGGTCGAGCAGGTGGAAAAAGGCGAGCTGACGTACAAAGAGGCGCAGCGTCGCTATGGGATCCAAGGCCGGTCGACAGTGCTGGTGTGGCTGCGCAAGCATGGACGCCCGGGCTGGAGTGGCTGGAGCCTGCCGACGGTCAGAGGAGTGGATATGGATCGTCAGGGCAAGGCGCTCACGCCCGAGCAGAGGATCAAGGAGCTGGAGGTGCAGCTCAAGGAGGCGCGCGAGAAAGCGCAGTTGTTCGAGGCCGTGGTCAACGTGCTGGAGAAGGACTACGGGGTGCGCGTCGTAAAAAAGCCTTCGGGCAAGTCCTCACGCAAAAGCTCGTCCAAGGGTTGAGCGTGGCAAGGGCTTGCCGATACATGGGTCACAGCCGCCAGGCCTACTACAAGAGCAGGCACAGGGAGCGAGAGCGCCAGCAGCAGGCGTGCCAGGTGGTGTCGATGGTAACGGCGCTGCGGGTGCGGCAACCGAAGCTGGGTACGCGCAAGCTGCATCACGTGCTGCGTCAGCCGCTACGCGAGGCGGGGATCAAGGCAGGGCGCGATGCGCTGTTCGACATCCTGCGCAGCGCCCGGATGCTGGTGCGGCCGCGCCGGGCGTACCACAAGACCACGGACAGCCATCACCGCTTCCGGCGCCACCCGAACCTGCTCAAGGCAGGCGAAGGCCAAGTGGTGGCGACCGGTCCCGAGCAGGTCTGGGTGGCCGACATCACCTACCTGCCGACCGCCCAGCGGTGCACCTACTTGAGCCTGGTGACCGACGCCTACTCGCGCAAGATCGTGGGCTATCACGTGGCCGAGAACCTGCAAACCGAAGGGGTGCGCCGCGCGCTGGAGATGGCGTTGCGCTCGCGGCGCTCGAGCCAACCGCTGGTGCACCACTCGGATCGAGGCATCCAGTACTGCTCGACGTATTACCAGCGTCTGCACACCCGCCATGGCATTCGTTGCTCGATGACCGACGGCTACGATTGCTACCAGAATGCCTTGGCCGAGCGGGTCAACGGCATCCTCAAGGGAGAGTTGTTGCTCCACAGGCCTGCCGATCTGGCTCAAGCCAGGCTCATGGTCAGGCAGTCCGTCCAGATCTACAACACCGAGCGCCCACACCTGTCCCTACAATGCAAAACACCCGATGAAGTTCATCGGGTGCTCAGTCCGTAGCATCGCTACGGATACCGGCCCGTAGGTGTCAACCTAGGACAGGACGGGTCACCGCGTCCGGTTTGTCGCGCGGGGGGCAGTGAGCGTGGGCAGTAGGACGGGGGGCAGTAGCGCGGCCATTCGCGCCGCCCTTGATATGCCGCAAGCGCCGGCGCCGGGCTTGCGCGCAATCGTGCCCAGGGTTGTCTATGATGGAAGCTGAAGTCGCAGTCCCGGCCGGCAAGGCCGGGCCGCGGCGACCGGATGTGGATGCAGCGGCAGAAGCCAACGCAAACACAGGCTGAGACGAGAAACGCGTCGTTTACCGGGAGACCTCTATGCACCCCAGCACCAACACCATGTTGATCATCATCTGCACGGGCGTCGCGCTCATGCTGCTCGGGTTTGGACTGCGGGACCGCAACATCGGCATGGGATTGATGGGCATCGGCCTCATCACCGCCATTGGCACCATCATCTACAAGGCGTACATCACGTTCTATTGACGGCCCGCGGGCGCAGGCCGCCCGCGCGGGGTCAGGCCTTGGGCGCGGCCAGCCGCGCCGCGCGCGCCAGCAGGGTATCGAGCTGGTTGGCGAAGGCCTTGCGGTCGGCCTGGCTGAACGAGGGCGGTCCGCCCGTGTCCACGCCGCTGGCGCGCAATTCCTCCATCATGTCCCGCACCGCCAGCCGTTCGCGGATGGTCTCCGGCGAATAGCGTTCGCCGCGCGGATTCAGCGCCATCGCGCCTTTCTCCAGCACCTGCGCGGCCAGCGGGATGTCGCCCGTGATCACCAGGTCGCCCGCCACCGCGCGTTCGGCGATGTGGGCATCGGCCACGTCGAAGCCGCGCGGCACCTGCACCGCGCGGATCAGCGGCGACGGCGGCGTGTGCAGCGCCTGGTTCGCCACCAGCGTCAGGGACACCTGCCAGCGCTGCGCGGCGCGGAACAGGATGTCCTTGATGACGCCCGGGCAGGCGTCCGCGTCGACCCAGATCTGCATCAGCCCAGGGCCTTCTGCAGCGCTTCGGCGACGATGTCGTTGGTGCTCACGCCGCGTTCGGCGGCGGCGGCGCGCAACTGGTCCGCCTGGGCCTGCGACAGCTTCACGGGAAAGGGCACCAGGCCGGCGGCCTGATCCAGCTTGCGCTGTTCACGGCGGTCAGGCGCCTGGGAGGCGGTGCCGAAGCGGTCGGGCGTGGCGGCTTGCTTGAGTTGGCCGGCCAGTTTCAGCGCCTGGTTCTTTTGCAGATCGAATTTGTTCATGAAGATTCCTGATTGGGAGCGCCATCATAAGCGCAAGCGCGGTCAGCGCGGTTTGGCATTTTCGAGCGCGGCCAGTCCTTCCTCGGCGCCGTCGTGCAGCGGCACGGTCAGGCCGCGCCGGGCGTTGGCGACGTTGACCTGGGCGCCCTGCGGCGAACCGGCGGCCAGCAGGTCCTGTCCGGTCTGGTAGACCGCCCGCACCACCTGCAGGGCTTCGTCGCGGGTCAGGTCCGAGGTGGTCAGCAGCAGCGCCGCGGTGCCGATGGTGGCCACCGGTTCGGGCTGGTTCGGGTAGGTGCCCGCCGGTATCCCCAGCGGCATCAGCGCGTCGTCCTGCGCGGCCAGGGCCTTGACCGCGGCCGGATCGAGCGGCAGCAGCTTCAGGTGCGCCTGGGTCAGCGCGTCGCGCAAGGGCGTGGCGGGAATGCCGATCACCTGCGCGGCGGCGTCGATGGTACCGGCGTTCAGCGCCGGCAGCGAAGCGGTGAAGGGGGTGGGCACCGCCTCGTAGTCGCGTCCGGCCTGCAGGCCATGCGCCGCCAGCACCGCTTCGAGCGTGGCGCGCACCGCGGAGCCTTCCGCGCCGAGCGCGATCTTCTTGCCCTTCAGGTCACGCACGCCGCGCAGCCTGGCGTCGTCGCGCACGACGATGTGCACCATTTCGGGATAGAGGCTGCCCAGCGCCCGCAGGCCGGCGAACGGCCCTTGCGACGCGAATGGACCGCGGCCCTCGTACGCCAGCTTGGCGGTGTCGGCCTGAGCCAGTCCGACCACCGCGTCGCCGCTGCGCAGCAGGGCGATGTTCTCGGCCCCGCCGCCGGTGATCAGCGGCGTGACGCGGATCTGGCGGGCCTGGCCCACGGCGCCCAGGGCGCGCGCGAAGGTGACGTATTCCCCGCGATCCGGGCCGCCCGCCAGCGGATAGCCCTGCTGCATCCGCGCCAGCCGGCCGTTGATGCGCGCGACGGAGCGTTCCAGCTCCTGCTGCACCACGTGCTGCGCCGTGCTGGAGGCGCTGTAGGCGACCGAATGGGTGATCTGGTCCAGCGTGTCGAGCAGCCGCTGCGTCACGGGCGGCGGCGCGCCGGTGTCCAGCGACGGCGCCTCGGCGGCCTTGAAGCCGGCCGGGGTTACCAGCGTCCAGGCGTCGCCGTCCTTGCGGTAGATGGCGCTGGCGTGGGCGACGATCTCGTCGCCGGCCTGGTTGCCGCTGGATTTCACGCCGCTGATGCTGCGCGGACCGGCGCCCAGCAGGGTCACCAGCGCCGCGGCGCCGGGTTGGTCCCAGGCACCCAGCGCGATATCGCGCGTCACCGCCAGCCGCAGGTCGTAATAGACCACGCGGCGGGTTTCTCCAGCAGGTGCGCTGCTGTCGGCGGCCGACCCCATGCGCTTGAGCTGGTCGACGCGGAACAGGTCCGCGCCATAGGTGGCGGCCAGGCCGCGCTCGACGTCGGCGCGCAGCGCGTCGGCGTCGGGGGCGCGGCCGCAGGCGGCCAGCAGGAGGCACAGGGCCAGCAGCAGGAATCGCTTCAGCATGGTCACATCCCTCCCACGAACGGCAGGGAGATCAACGAGGTCAGGACGATCACGTTGAGAATGTCCACCAGGAACGCGCCCGTCACCGGCACCACGATGAAGGCCTGCGGCGCCGGGCCGTGGCGCCGCGTCAGCGCCTGCATATTGGCGATGGCGGTGGCCGTGGCGCCCAGCGAGAAGCCGCAGAACGCAGCCGACATGATGGCGGCCTCGTAGTCGCTCTTGAGCAACCGGAATACCACCCAGGCCGAATACAGCGCGCAGAACAGCGTCTGCACCGCCAGGATCAGCGCCAGCGGTCCGGCCAGCCGCGCCACGCTGGTCAGGTCCAGCGTCATCATCGTCATGGCCAGGAACAGCGACAGCGTGATGGTGCCGATGATCTCGGTGGCGCGGTCGTCCAGCTTCAGGCCCAGGTGCTCGCCGCCGTTGCGGATCAGCACGCCCGTCGCCAGGCACCAGAGGAAATTGGGCAGGCTCACCGGCGCGTCTTCCACCAGCGTGGCGAGGTAGCCGCCCGCCACCAGGCAGACGAAGGCGGCGGTCATCGACGTGATGAACGAGGCCGCGGTCGACGGCGGCTGCGTTCCGGTCAGGTCGGGCGCCTCGTGGCTCGCGGCCGACTGGCGGTCCAGGCTGCCGGCCAGCTTGTGGCGGCGCATCAGCCATTCCGCGACCGGTCCGCCGACCACGCCGCCCAGCACCAGGCCGATCGTCGCCGCCGTCATGGCCAGCGCCATCACGTCCTGGATGTTGTTGACGTCGGCGAAGCGGGTGGCGTAGGCCGCGCCCGTGCCGTGCCCGCCGACCAGCGTGATGGTGCCGCCCAGCAGCCCCATCAACGGGTGCATGTCCAGCAGCCAGGCCATGCCCAGCCCCACGGCGTTCTGCAGCACCAGGAACGGAATCAGCGCCAGCAGGAACGCGATCAGCCGCGGGCCGCCCTTGGCCAGCAGTTTCAGGTTCGCCGTCAGGCCGATGCAACCGAAGAACAGCAGCAACAGGGTCGGCTTGATGCTGGTTTCCAGGGACACGGCGTGGCCGCCCCAGGTCGACAGCGCGTAGGCGCCGATCGCGAACAGCAGGCCGCCGACGATCGGGTCCGGGATGCTGTAGCGCGCCAGCACGCCGATGCGGGTGGTCAGGACGCGGCCGATGGCCAGCACCAGGCAGCAGGCCAGCAGGGATTGGACGGGCGAGAGTGAAATCATGGAAACCTTCGTGCCTCGCGGGGCAACGGACGAAAGGGGCGGCGCGTGGCCCCCGGGAGGTCAGAGCGGAAAGGCGCGCGCCATGTAACTGGCCTGCGGGCCATAGCCTTCGAGCTTGGCGGCCAGCTCCCGGCCGCCGGCGGCAACCGGCGCATAGCCGTGGCGCAGCCAGTAACCCACGGCCGAGCCCAGCGACACCAGGCTGGCGCGTCGCAGCCCCGCCTGAGTGGCGTGCCCCGCCGCCGTGCGCAGCAGGGCCTGGCCCACGCCCAGGCCCTGGGCCGAGGGCGCCACGGCGCAGTCGTGCAGGAACCAGTGGTCGGCGGGCTCCGGCAGCGTGGTCAGCGGCGCGTCCAGGGTCGGCGGCAGGCCGGCGTTCCACGGGTACGAAACCAGGTAGCCCAGCAGCCCGTCGCCAGGCGCGGCGGCCTGCGCCACCCAGCAGTGCGCGGGCGCCAGCGCCAGCCGGTTGAGGAAGAAATCAGCGCTTTCCAGCAGGAAGCCCGGATAGGCGCCGGCCTGGACCTCGAGGATGGCGTCCACGTCGCCGGCCAGCATGGGGCGGACTCGATATTGCATAACACCCTGTGAAAACAAGAACTTCCCGCATTTTACCGATGCCCGCGGGGACGCCCTTTCACGTCTCTTCACAAATCGGGGACAGAGATTTACGCGACTTTATATCCCTGGCGGCGCCGCTCCCTAGAATCGCCGGAATGCGACCAGTCTTATAGCCGTGGCATTTGATGAAAATTCGACGATGGCTTGCGCATACTGCCCGGCATAACGTCCCGCATTCCAATTTCAGAGCACCATGCATATCCAATTCCGGTCCGAGCCCCAGGGGCAGCAAGTCCTGACCAAAGCGTTTCCCGTGGAAGCGGTCTGGGGGACGGCCGCCGCCAACGTGCCTTACGACGCCTGCGTCACCTGCGTCATTCCGTGCCTGAATGAATGCGAGAACCTGCGCGTGCTGCTGCCGCTGCTGCGCAGCCGGCTGTCGGCGTTGTGCACCGGCTGGGAGATCATCGTCGCCGATGACGGCAGCACCGATGGCACCGAGGCGCTGATGGCCGAATGGTCGCAGTACGATGGCTTCCGCTACGTGCAGCTGTCGCGCAATTTCGGCAAGGAAGCCGCGCTCAGCGCCGGGCTCGAAAGCGCCACCGGCGACGTCGTGATCTGCCTGGACGCGGACATGCAGCATCCGCCCGCGCTGATCGAGCAGATGCTGGCCCGCTGGGCCGCCGGCGCTGAAATGGTCTACGCCGTGCGCGAAACCCGCAGCGACGAGTCCTGGGTCAAGCGCACCGGCGCCCGCTGGTTCTACAAGCTGCTGAGCGGCGCCCGCGGCGTCGATGTGCCGGCCCACGCCGGCGACTTCCGCCTGATGAGCCGCAACGTGGTGGACGCGCTGAACGCGCTGCCCGAGCGCACCCGCTTCATGAAGGGCCTGTACGCCTGGGTCGGTTTCAAGGGCGAGGCGCTGCCTTACACCCCCGACGAACGCATGCACGGCGACAGCCGCTTCGGCAGCATGCGCCTGGCGCGGCTGGCGCTGGACGGCCTGACCGCCTTCACCACCTGGCCGCTGCGCCTGGTCAGCCTGGTCGGCGTGCTGTTCGCCGTGCTGGCGATGGCCTACGCGGCCTTCCTGGTGATCGACTTCCTCGTGTCCGGCAACCCGGTATCGGGCTGGACCACCATCGTGACGGCGGTGCTGTTCTTCGCCGGCGTCAATCTGATCTCGCTGGGCGTGGTGGGTGAATACGTCGCCCGCATCTTCGACGAGGTCAAGGGGCGCCCGCTGTTCGTCGTGCGCCGCCGCCAGGGGCAGGCCGCCCGCACCGACAAGGTCGCACACTGATGGCCGCCACGATGCAACAGCCGGCGCGTTCCGATTGGATCCCGCCGGCGGGCAGGTTCCTGCTCGCGATTGGCTTCTGGCTGGCCTTCCTGGCCTGGGTGCGGCCCCTGACGCTGCCTGACGAAGGCCGCTACGCGGGCGTCGCCTGGGACATGCTGCGCAGCGGCTCGCACATGGTGCCGCTGCTGGACGGCATGCCGTATTTCCACAAGCCGCCGCTGTACTACTGGCTGACCGAGCTGTCCTTCACCGTGTTCGGCGTGCATCCGTGGGCCGCGCGCCTGCCGTCGCTGCTGGCGTCCTGGGCCGCGATCGCCGCGCTGTATGCCTTCGTGCGGCGCTACCGCGACGCCGCCACCGCGACGCTGACCGCGCTGGTGCTGGCCACCGTGCCGTTCTTCTACGGCGGTTCGCAGTTCGCCAACCTGGACATGCTGGTCGCCGGCATGATCACGCTGTGCGTGCTGGCCGCGGCCGACACCGTGCTGCGCGTCGAGCGCGGCGAGGCCTATCGCTGGATGTCGCTGGCCGCCGCCGCGCTGGCCGGCCTGGCGGTGCTGGCCAAGGGCCTGATCGGCCTGGTGCTGCCGGGCGCCATCCTGTTCGTCTGGCTGGTCTGGAGCCGCCGCTGGCGCGGCCTGGGCGCGCTGGTCTGGCCGCTCGCGCTGCTGGTGTTCGCGGTGGTCGCGGTGCCGTGGTTCGCGCTGATGCAGATCCGCTACCCCGGCTTCTACGACTACTTCTTCGTCTACCAGCATTTCCAGCGTTTCGCCGCCACCGGTTTCAACAACGCCCAGCCGTTCTGGTTCTACCTGCCCGTGGTGGTCGGACTGAGCCTGCCGTGGTCCCTGTGGGGCGGCGGCATCCTGCGCAAGGCGTTCTGGGTCGAGGGTCCGCAGCGCGACCTGCGGCGCCTGGCGCTGGTCTGGTTCGTGGTGGTGGTGGGCTTCTTCTCGCTGCCCAACTCCAAGCTGGTCGGCTACGTGCTGCCGGCGCTGCCGCCGCTGGCCTTCATGCTGGCGGAGGTGATCGTCGCCGCGGCCCGCCAGAAGAACGATGTCCTGACGCCTCGCCTGGTGCGCATCTGCGCCGCCGTCGGCGCCGGCATCTGCGTGCTGGCCATCGGCATCGCGACCCACTCCGCCCGCGGTAGCGCCGGCCCGCTGGCCGCGCAGATCCGCTCGTTGCAGCAGCCCGGCGATACCTTCGTGTCGCTGCATACCTATCCGTTCGATCTGGCGCTGTACGCCAAGGCCCCCAACCCCATCTGGGTGGTGGACGACTGGCTCAATCCGGAAGTGCCGGTGCGCGACAACTGGCGCAAGGAGCTCTACGACGCCGCCAAGTTCGAGCCCCAGGTCGGCAAGCAGGTGCTGATCAGCGCCGCCGAATTCCAGGCCCGCCTGTGCGCGGCGCCCGACGGGGCGCGCTTCTGGGTCTGGGGCACGGCGTCGGATGCCGGCAACTACGCGGCGCTGGCCGGCCGGGAGCCGACCGCGACCAGCGTGAAATACCTGATCTGGACGGTGGTATCGGACGCTGCTTTCAAGCAGCGGGTTTGTGGCGGAACGCCCAAAGCCGGCTCGTGACGAAGGTGGCGACCGCCAGGCCGATCAGGATGAGCGCCAGCAGGATGTCGTAGCGAACAGCGGTTACCCGTAGCAACCAGGCGTAAGCCGACTCATTGATGAGGAAGCCGATGGCTGAAATGAAGAAGAAACGGCGAACTGCTATGGTCCAGGGTGTTGTCGAATGTCTGAACGTGAGCCGGTAATGCCCGCTGAAGGACACAATGAACGCCACCAGCCAGCCGATCAGGTTGGCCAGGAGTGGCGCGGCGCCGAAGGCTTCCACGCTGGCGACGGCGATGCCCCAGTGGGTGGCGGCCGCTGCGCATCCGACGGCGATGAACAGGCTGACTTGTTGAAGCAGGGCGCGCATGCGGGGCGTGTCGAGAAAAAATGGCGGGGTGAGAGCTTGACCAAGCGCATTGTGGTCTGCGGTGATGATTTTGGCATGAATGCCGACATTGATGAAGGCATGATCGTGCTGGCGGGCATGGGCCGGCTGAGCGCGGTCAGCTGCCTGTCGCTGGGGCCGACCTGCGTCGCCAACGCCCCGCGCCTGGCGGCGCTGGATGCCGATCTCGGCCTGCATGTGAACTTCACCGAGCCGCTCGGCTTCGGCGCCGACGCGGACCTGCCGTCGCTGTCGCGCCTGATCCTGCGCGCCTACGCCGGCCGTCTGGACGCGGACTGGGTCGATCTGCACCTGGCGCGCCAGTTCGATGCGTTCGAGGCCGCTTTCGGCCGCGCGCCCGATTACGTGGACGGACATCAGCACGTGCACCAGCTGCCGATCATCCGTGATCGCCTGCTGCGCCTGCTCAAGCAGCGCTATAGCGCCCGCATGCCGTGGCTGCGTCAGACCGCGCCGGGCCTGCTGTGCGGCATCCCGCTCAAGGAATCCTTCAAGGCGCGCGTCATCGGCGCGCTGGGCGCGGCCGCGCTGGGCCGCCAGGCCCGCGCCGAAGGCCTGCGCACCAACCGCCGGCTGCTGGGCGTCTACGGTTTCGAAGGCGGCAAGCGGCGCTACGCCGACCTGCTGCAGAACTGGCTGTTCAATGCCCGCGATTGCGATCTGCTGATGTGCCATCCGGCCAAGGACAGCCGCGGCGACAGCGCCATGGCGCGCCAGCGTCGCGCGGAATTCGACGTGCTGGCCTGCCCCAAGCTGGGTGACTGGCTGACCGCCAACGGCGTGCGCATCTCGCGCCTGCCGCTCGGCGCGCGCTAGGCATTCTTCCAGGATTGCCGGGCGCGTCGGGCTTCATGGCCGGCGCCTGAATCATCCAGTCATCAAGCCCGCGTCAGGCTCTGCAGCAGCCAGGCGCCGGCCGGCCCCAGCGGTCGGCGGGTCGACCACACTGCATCCACCCGGATCTGGCGCGGCCAGCCCGGCACCGCCAGTTCCACCAGTTGCCCGCGGCCGAAGCGTTGCAGCATCCAGCGCGGCAGCTCGGTCCAGCCGAATCCCAGCATGGCCATTTCCAGCAGCATCAGATAGCCCGGCGCCGACCAGGTCGACTGCGACGGCGCGGGATCCTTGTCGTCCAGCTCGTAGGTGCTCAGGCGCAGCTCGCGTTCGGTCTTCAGGTGATCCTGCGTGACGCCGGACAGCGTCGCCAGCGGATGGCCGCGGCCCACGCACAGCACGATCTCCGAGGCTTCGCGCAGCGTCGCGTGGGCCATGTCGGGCGGATAGCTTTCCTGCGCCGCCATCAGCCCCAGGTGGGCGCGGCCCTGCTGCACCAGCGCCACCACGTCCTCGTATTCCGCGATCAGGCATTCGAAGCGCAGCGCCGGATAGCGCTGGTCGATCTGGCTGAGCATGTTCTCAAAGGTTTCGGACTGAAACGTGTCCGACAGCACCACCGTCAGGCGCGGCTCCAGCCCGGCCGACAGCTGGCTGGCGCTGCGGTTCAGGCGGTCATTGGCCGCCAGCACCTGCAAGGCCTGGCCCAGCAGCACCTGGCCGGCCTCGGTCAGGGCCGGCTGGCGCTGGCCGCGGTCGAACAGCGTCACGTTCAGGTCGACCTCGAGATTGGCGATGGTCTCGCTGACGGTGGACTGGCTCTTGCCCAGCTTGCGGGCCGCGGCCGAGAACGTGCCTTCGGCGGCCACCTGGGCGAAGGTGGCCAGGGATTCGAGGGAATGGCGCATGGCGGCGGGCGTCCTTGTTATCGGATTTTCCGATGGATATCATCTTTATCGTACCGGAAATATCGTCGAAAATTGTCGGGTTACTCAAGCAACCGACCTCGGAGTGGGTCATGACGCAAGCCAAGAAATCCATCAAAGAGCGTTTTCTCCACGCTTTCCTGTTCGAAATCCTCGCCATCGGCCTGTGCGCGCCGGTAGCCGCCTGGGCCATGGGCAAGTCGCTGTTCGAAATGGGCGTGCTGACCGCCGTGATCGCCTGGATCGCGCTGCTCTGGAACATGATCTACAACGCCGGCTTCGACCGCCTTGAAAACCGCCTGGGCATCACCCGCAACCTGCGCGTGCGCGTGATCCACGCGTTCGGCTTCGAGTTGGGGCTGATCCTCATCGTGATCCCGCTGGCCGCCTGGTGGCTCAGCATCAGCCTGTGGCAGGCTTTCGTGCTGGATATCGGGCTGGTGCTGTTCTACCTGCCGTACGCCTTTTTCTACAACCTGGCGTACGACCGCGCCCGTCCGCGCGTGATGGCGTGGCTGGCGCGCGGCGCCACGGACGCCGCGCCGGCCCCCGCTACGCGTCAATCACCTTGCGCGTGAACATTTCCAGGTAATCCATCAGCGAATCCGCGCCCTGGATCGCCGCGGCTTCGTCGCCGGTGGCGATGCCGGCGGCCATGGCCATGTGGCGGCGCGCGCCCTCGGCGATGTCGCCTTCGTGCTGGTAGGCGTACCAGAAGCGCCGGCACTGGATGATCAGCGGTTCCACCGCGTTCACCGCCGACACATTGCGACAGGCGCTGTGGCAGACGTGGTCGAGCAACTGGTCGGCCTGCATGTAATCGTCCAGGTTGCCGCCCTCGGCCGCGCGCACCATCTGCGCGGCGCATTCGACGATCTGGGCGCGCTGCGCGGGCGTGGCGCGGCGCGCGGCGCTGGCGGCGATCAGCTGTTCCAGCGCCCGGCGGGTCTGGATCAGGTCCATGTGGTCGGCCAGCTGGATCATCGAGACCCGCAGGCCGCGCCGCGGCTCCTGGCGGATCAGGCCGGCCGCCACCATGCGCAGCAAGGCTTCGCGCAGCGGGGTGCGGCCCAGGCCGGTCTTTTCGACCAGATCGGCTTCCACGACCGCGCTGCCCGGCTGCAATTGCAGGGTGGCGATCATGCTTTCGATCTGGTCATAGGCGACGTCGGCCGCGCGCCGTTTGGGTTCTGCTCCTGCCATCAACGGTTGTTTTCCTTCGTTTTGCGCCACTGCGTGTAGGCCAGCCATTCGCCGACGAACCCGCGCCGGAAGAACGACACGCACAACACGAAAATCAACCCGATGACGATGGTGACGACATCGCCCAGGGTGGCCAGGTAATTCTGCAGGCTGACGACCAGCGTGGCGCCCACCACGGGACCCCACACGGTGCCGATACCGCCCAGCAGCGTCATCAGCAGCACTTCGGTGGAGGTGGCCAGCGACACGTCGTTGAGCGCCACCAGCTGCAGCACCAGCGCCTTGAGCGAACCCGCCAGGCCGGCCACCGAGGCCGACAGCACGAACGCCAGCAGCTTGCACCGATCCGTATCGTACCCCAGCGAAATCGCCCGCGGCGCGTTGTCGCGGATGGTCTTGAGCACCTGTCCGAAGGGCGAATGGATGACCCGGTAGACGAACAGGAACCCCAGCACGAACACGCCCAGCGTGAAGTAATACATGTTGGTGTCGGCGCTCAGGTCGACCAGGCCCAGGAACTTGCCGCGCGGAATGCCCTGCATGCCGTCCTCGCCGCGCGTCCACCCGACCTGCACGGCCATGAAATACGCCACCTGCGACAAGGCCAGCGTGATCATGGCGAAATAGATGCCGGTGCGGCGGATCGCCAGCCAGCCGATCGCGTAGCCGATGGCGGCGGCCATGGCCACGCCGCACAGGATGGCCAGTTCCGGCGGCAGGCCGGCGGCGCCGTACAGGATCATCATCTCGCCGGCGGCATAGCCGGCCCAGCCGAAGAAGGCGGCATGGCCGAACGACACCAGGCCGGTGAAGCCGGTCAGCAGGTTGAACGCCAGCGCGAACAGCGCGAAGCACAGCACCTTCATCATGAACACCGGGTACACCACCTGCGGGAACCACGGAACCAGCAGCGCCGGCACCAGCAGCAGCGCCAGGATGCGGATGGAAAGGGGGAAGCGCGACACCTTATTTCTCCTTGCCGAACAGGCCCGCGGGGCGCGTCAGCAGCACCACCGCCATCACGATGAACACAACCACGGTGGACGCTTCGGGGTAGAACACCTTGGCCAGGCCCTCCAGCAGGCCCAGCGCCAGGCCGGTGACGATGGCGCCCATGATCGAGCCGAGGCCGCCGATCACCACCACCGCGAACACGATATTGAGCAGGTTGGACCCCATCAGCGGATTGATCTGCATGACGGGCGCGGCCAGCACGCCGGCCACGCCGGCCAGCGCCACGCCGAAGCCGTAGGTCAGCGTGATCATCACCGGCACGTTGACGCCAAAGGCCTGCAGCAGCCGGGCGTTCTCGGTGCCGGCGCGCAGCAGCGCGCCCAGGCGGGTGCGCTCGAACAGGTACCAGGTCAGCAGGCACAGCAGCAGCGACGCCACCACCACGAAGGCGCGGTACGCCGGCAGGAACATGAAGCCCAGGTCGAAGCCGCCCAGCAGGATCTCGGGCGGCTCGTAGCCCACGCCGGAAATGCCGTAGAAGTAGCGAAAGCCGCCTTCCATCATCAGCGCGATGCCGAAGGTCAGCAGCAGGCCGTACAGGTGGTCCAGGTGATAGAGCCGCTTGAGCAGCGTCTTCTCGATCACCACGCCGACCGCGCCGACCAGCAGCGGCGCCAGCACCAGCGCCGCCCAGAAATTGATCTGCGCGCCCGGGCCCAGCAGCTGCGGCAGCTGGGTGAAGCCGATCCACGCCAGGAACGCCGCCATCATGAACTGGGCGCCATGGGTGAAATTGACGATGTTGAGCAGGCCGAAGATGATGGCCAGCCCCATGCTGAGAATGGCGTAGAAGCAGCCGTTGATCAGCCCCACCAGCAGTTGGGCGAGCAGGGCGGGAAGCGAGATGTCGAACATAGTGGGCGGCGGTCGGACACGGGACGCGTCGGTTTGCGGGAGGCGCGCGTTGCCGCGCGCCGCGGGCGGATCGAACCGGCGCCGGGCGCAAGCCGCCCTGCGCCGGCGGGCGTCATGACTTGTTCAGCGGGCAGGCGGCCTGCGGCTTGGGGAAGACTTCGTCGCCCTTGAGCACGGCCTTGACATGGTAGTAATCCCACGGCGCCTTGGATTCGGCCGGCGCCTTCACCTGCAACAGCAGCATGTCGTGCACCAGCGCGCCGTCCGCGCGCAGCTTGCCGTTGCGGATCACGGCGTCGTTGATGGTCATCTCGCGCAGCTTGGCCATGACCGCCGGCGCCTCGTCGGTGCCGGCCGCCTCGATCGCCTTCAGGTACGACAGCGTGGCCGAATAGACCCCGGCCTGCGAGGCCGTCGGCATTTTCTTGGCCTTCTCGAAGAACTTCTTGGCCCAGGCGCGCGAGGCGTCGTCGTAGTCCCAGTAGAACGCCTCGGTCAGGTACATGCCCTGCGCCTTGGCCAGGCCCATGCTGTGCACGTCCGAGATGTAGGTCAGCAGCGGCGCCACGATCTGCTTCTTGGTGATGCCGAACTCATTGGCCTGCTTGACCGCGTTGACGGTGTCGTTGCCGGCGTTGGCCAGGGCGATCACGTCGGCCTTGGAGGCCTGCGCCTTCAGCAGGAACGACGAGAAATCGTTGCCGGGGAAGGGGTGGCGCGATACGCCGACGACGCTGCCGCCGTTTTCCTGGATGACTTCGGTGGCGTCCTTCTCCAGCGAGTGGCCGAAGGTGTAGTCGGCGGTGATGAAGTACCAGGTCTTCTTGCCTTCCTTGACCAGCGCGCGCGCCGTGCCGGCCGCCAGCGCATAGGTGTTGGTGGTCCACTGCGCATTCAGCGGCGAGCATTTCTCGCCCAGGATCGCGGTCGACAGGCCCGCGGACGGCATGGTCACGCGGTTCTTCTGGCGCGCGATCTCCATCACGGCCAGCGCGGTCGACGCGGTGGGGAAGTCGGTGATCATGTCGACCTTGCCCTGGTCGAACCATTCGCGCGCCAGGTTGGCGGCGACGTCGGGCTTGTTCTGGTGGTCGGCGGCCACCACTTCGACCGGCTTGCCCAGCACCTTGTTGCCCATTTCCTCGGCCGCCATGCGCGCCGCGATCACCGAGCCGTTGCCGGCCAGGTCGGAATAGACGCCGGACAGGTCGGTCAGCACGCCGACCTTGACGATGCCGTCGCTGATGCCGGCCTCGGCGTGGGCGACGCCCGCCAGGCCGATGGCGCACAGCGCCGCTGCGATTCGATTCAATTTCATCTGACTACGCTCCGTATGGGAATGGGGGGACTGCGGTCGGAAGCACCACGGGAAACTGCAACGACGGGGAACTGCGCGCGACGGCCCTCAGATGCCGAGCAGGGCGTTGAGCCGGTCCTGCGACCGCTCGACTTCGGCCCGCTCGATCACGGCGGCCACCTGGCCATGCTCGATGACGTAATGGCGGTCGGCCAGGTGCCGGGCGAAGCGGAAGTTCTGCTCGACCAGCACGGTGGTGTAGCCGCGCTCCTGCAATTGCCGGATCACCCGGCCCAGCGCCTGCACGATGACGGGCGCCAGGCCTTCGGTGATTTCATCGAGCAGCAGCAGGCGGGCGCCGGTGCGCAGGATGCGCGCCATCGCCAGCATCTGCTGCTCGCCGCCAGACAGCCGGGTGCCGGGGCTGTGGGCGCGTTCCTTCAGGTTGGGGAACATCGTGTAGATCTCTTCCACCGACATGCCGTCCGGCCCCACCGAGGGCAGCAGCATGAGGTTTTCCTCGGCGGTCAGCGAGGCGTAGATGCCGCGCTCTTCGGGGCAATAGCCGATGCCCCGGCGCGCGATCTTGTGCGGCGGCAGGCCGATGGTCTCCTGGCCTTGCACCTTGATGGAGCCGCTGCGCCGGCCCACCAGGCCCAGCACCGACTTCAGGGTCGAACTGCGGCCGGCGCCATTGCGGCCCAGCAGCGTGATGCACTCGCCCGCCTTCACGTCCAGGTCGATGCCGTGCAGGATGTGCGATTCGCCATACCAGGCGTGCAGGCCGCGGATCTCCAGCATGGACCGCGCCGGGGTCTTGTCATTCATCTTCCGCTCCCATGTACGCTTCGCGCACCGCGGGGTTCGCGGACACCTCGGCGTACGGGCCTTCGGCCAGGATCTCGCCGCGCTGCAGGACGGTGATGCGGTCGCAGATGTCGGCCACCACCTTCATGTTGTGTTCCACCATCAGGATGCTGCGGCCGGCCGAGACCTGCTTGATCAGGTGCTTGACGCGGTCGACGTCCTCGTGGCCCATGCCCTGGGTCGGTTCGTCCAGCAGCAACAGCTCGGGTTCCAGCGCCAGCGTGGTGGCGATCTCCAGCGTGCGCTTGCGGCCGTAGGGCAGGTCGCCGGCGGCCACGTCCAGCTGCGCGCGCAGGCCGACCTGGTCGAGCAGTTCCTCCACCCGCTGGTGCAGCCGCTCCAGCGAGCGCTCCGAACGCCAGAAGCAATAGTCCACGCCCAGCTTGCGCTGCAAGGCCACGCGCACGTTCTCGCGCACCGACAATTGCGGGAACACCGCCGAGATCTGGAACGAGCGCACGATGCCGCGCCGCGCCGTCTGCGCCGGCCGTTCGCTGGTGATGTCGACGCCGTCGTAGACGATCTCGCCGCGGGTCGGGATGTGGAACTTGGTGAGCAGGTTGAAGACCGTGGTCTTGCCGGCCCCGTTGGGACCGATCAGCGCATGGATCGCGCCGCGCCTGACGCTCAGGTTGACGTCGTTGACCGCCACGAAGCCGCGGAATTCCTTGGTGAGGCCCCGGGTCTGAAGGATGATGTCGCTGTGCATGGTGTCCGAGAGGCTGGCGCAAGGACGGCGCGCCACGGCCATGCGGGCGCGCCGGTCCTGCTTCGGGCTGGGTCGCTTACTTCGACTGGTATTGCCGCGGCCGCTTGGCCAGCGCCGCTTCGATGATGCCGGCGCAGCGTTCGCGCTCGGCGCCCACCAGCGGCAGGCGCGGACGGCGCACGTGTTCGTTGCCGACGCCGGCCAGGGTCTCGGCCAGCTTGATGTTCTGCACCAGCTTGGTCGAGACGTCCAGGTGCAGCAGCGGCGTGAACCACTGGTACAGCGCCAGCGCTTCCTGCCACTTGCCGGCCTTCATCAGGTCGTACAGGGCCACGGTCTCGCGCGGGAACGCGGTCACCAGGCCGGCCAGCAGGCCGTCGGCGCCCAGCGCCAGGGCTTCGAACGACAGGTCGTCGACGCCGATGAACAGCTGGAAGCGGTCGCCCAGTTTGTTGCGCAGGTCGGTCACGCGGCGGATGTCGTCGCTGCTTTCCTTGATCGCGACCAGCCATGGGCAGTCGGCCAGCTCGGCCATGTGCTCGGGCTTGAGGTCGACGCGGTAGGCGACCGGGTTGTTGTAGATCATGCAGGGCTTGGCGGCGGCCTCGGCCAGGGTGCGGATGCTCTGCATCGCCTCGCGCGCATCGGCCACGTAGATCAGCGAAGGCATCAGCATGAAGCCGTCCACGCCCAGTTCCACCGCCGCCTTGATGAAGCGCAGCGCCTCGCGGGTGCTGGTTTCGGACACGTTGGCCAGCACCGGGATGCGGCCGCCGCTGACTTCCACGGCGCAACGCGTCACCGCCAGCTTTTCCTCCAGCGTCAGGGTGCTGGCTTCGCCCAGCGAACCGCAGGTGACGAGGCCATGGACGCCGTTGTCGATCAGGAAGCCGAAATGCTTGCGCATCGCTTCGAAGTCGAGGGTTTCGTCGGCATGGAACTTACTGGTTACGGCAGGAAAGACGCCCTGCCAACGCACGTTACTCAACTTGATTCTCCTCGGATGGCCGGCGCCGCGAAGGAAGAGCGGCGGGTGGGAGAAAGTCTAATATCCGTTAAATATATTTAGAAGATATTTTGATATGGGAGTTTCCCGAGAGCGGGTTTTCCCCCGGGAAAAGACACAATGGGTTGAATAAGGCGATGACGACGCGGGCCTGCCGCGTCAGCCGGCCTTGCGGCGATACGCGCGGCTGGCGTCCTGGATGAAGGTCTTGACGGCGTCGTCGTACTGTTCGCCGCTGCGGAACGCGCCCGAATGGGTGGCGCCCTCGATCTTGACCAGCCGCTTCAGGTCGGGCGAAACGCTGCGCGCGGCGGCGTAGAGCTCGTCGCTCATGGTGTGCGGCACCACGCGGTCGGCGGTGCCGTGCATGAACAGCATCGGCGTGTGCATGGCGGCCAGCTTGTCGACCGAATCGAACGGCTGCGTCACCAGCAGGCTGGCGCCGGGCACGCGGCCCCACTTCAGGGTCGCCAGCATGGCGCTGATGCTGGTGAAACTGGATTCGACGATCAGGCCGGCGAAGTCGGGCTGGTCCGGCCGCGCCGCCAGGTCGATGGCGATGGCGCCGCCCAGGCTGTGGCCGTAGACGAAGCGGCGCGCCGGGTCGGGCTGCAGGCGGGCCAGTTCCTTCAACCCGGCCATCGCGTCTTCCAGCGCGCTGGCCTCGGACGGCAGGCGCGGCGTGGACGCGCCGAAGCCGCGGTAGTCGATCGCCAGGATCGAATAGCCCTTGCGGGTCCAGCCGTCGATGCGGAAGGCGCTGCCATTGAGGTTCCAGCGCGCGCCGTGCAGATACAGCACGGTGGGTGCGTTGGCTTGCGGGCTTTGCCAGTACCAGGCGCGGACCTTGTCGCCGTTGGCCAGCGCCAGGTCGTAGACCTGGGTGCCCTTGGCCGGCTCGCGCCACCACGTCTGCGGCTCGGATTGCGGCGAGAAGATGGTCTGGCGCTGCCAGGAGTCGAGCTGCGAGCAGCCGACCACGCTGGCGGCGGCGAGCACGGCGGCGCCGATCAGGCGGCGCAGGGTGGGGCGGGGCAGGGCGGGCATGGAAGATATGACCCGCGCCGACGGGCACGGTTCCGGCGCCAGCATACAACGGCGGGTGTTGGCGGCTCGCGTCAAGCGGTATCCGGATGCATCTCGCGCGCCAGCGCCAGCCAGGCCTGGGCGGCATGCGACAGATAGCCGCCGCGGCGCCACACCAGGCCCATCTCCCAGTCCGTGCCGGCATCGCGCAGCGGCACCCGCGCCACGCCCGTGTGCCGTTCCTCGTTGGCCTTCAGGCGCGGCAGGAAGGCCACGCCCATGCCAGCCATGACCAGCGCCACGATGAAGTCGATCTGGCCGCTGCGGGCGGCGATCGCCGGGGCGAAGCCGGCCCGCTGGCAGGCGTCCAGGATGACGCGATTCAGCGCGAAGCCGGTCTCGAACAGGATGAAGGGCGAGTCGCGCAGCTGTTCCAGGCCGATGGCGGCGGCGCGCGCGTCAGCATGGTCGGCGGGCAATAGCGCGATCAGTGGTTCGCGCGCCACCGGCTGCCAGTCGAGCTCGCCGGATTCCGGACGCAGCGAAGCGGCCAGCTCGATCTCGCCGGCCATCACCATTTCCTCGAGCCGATGGCCGCCATGTTCCAGCAGGCTGATCTCGATCTGCGGATAGCGGCTGCGAAAGCGCGCGAACATCGGCGCGAACAGCGCGTTGCTGCCCAGCGGCGGCAGGCCCAGCCGCAACACGCCGCGCTTCAGGCCGCGCAGCTCGTCCAGCTCGGCGTACAGATCGTCGCGTTCGGCCAACATCTTGACCGCGCGCCGGTAGACGATTTCGCCGGCCTCGGTCAGCCGCGGCGGCTGCGCCTGGCGGTCGAGCAGGGGCATGCCGATTTCGTCCTCCAGTTGGCGCACGGCCTTGCTGACCGTGGGCTGGGTGGCGAACACGGTCTTGGCCGCCTGGGAAAAACCGCCCTGACGGACCACCTCCACCAATGCGCGCAAGGGCCGCAGATCCATGGTTATGCCTGATTGGAATGGGTTGGATTCGACAAATTCATTTTATCTATGACGCGGGCAGGCGTAAAACGGTTCCATCCGCTGGAATCCCTCCCCATGTCTCGCCCTCGCTATCCCGTCCTCCTGCGCAGCCTGCTGCGCCGCAGCCGATTGCTGCAGATCGTCCTCATCACCCTGTTTTCCCTGTTGGGCCAGATGCTGGCCAACGCGGCCGGCCTGCCGGTGCCGGGCGGCGTCATCGGCATGGCGCTGGTGCTGGCGCTGCTGGCCTCGGGCCTGCTGCGGGTGCGCAATGTGCATCGCGGCGCCAGCTGGCTGCTGGGCGAAATGCTGCTGTTCTTCGTGCCCGCGGTGATGTCGCTGCTGGACCATCGCGAATTCCTGGGCGTGCTGGGCGCCAAGCTGCTGGTCGTGATCCTGCTGGGCACCGCGCTGGTCATGGCCGGCACGGCGCTGACGATCGACCTCTGCTACCGCTGGATGAACCGCCATGCGGGCTGAATTCAATCTGCTGTTCTGGCCGCTGGCCACCGTGCTGGCCTATGTCTGCGCGCGCCTGTTCTACCGCCGCTATGCGTACTGGTGGACGTCCACGCTGGTGGTGGCGCCGGCCCTGCTGCTGATGCTGGCGCTGCTGCTGCACACCGGCTACCGCGACTACATGTCCGGCTCGCACTGGCTGATGATGATGCTGGGGCCGGTGATCGTCGCCTTCGCGCTGCCGCTGTACGAGCAGCGCGCGCTGATCCGCCGCTACTGGCCGGTGCTGGCGGCGGGCGTGGTGGTCGGCAGCGCCATCGCCGGTCTCAGCGCCTGGTCGCTGGGCAGCCTGCTTGACCTGCCGCCGGATCTGCGGCTGAGCCTGTTGCCGCGCTCGGTGGCCACGCCGTTCGCGGTGGCGGTGTCGTCGCACGTCGGCGGCGCGCCGGACCTGACCGCGGTGTTCGTCATCGTCACCGGGGTGTTCGGCGCGGCCATCGGCCAGTGCATGCGCCGCTGGCTGCCGCTGCGCTCGGCCCTGGCGCGCGGCGCCCTGTTCGGCATGGGCGCGCATGGCGCCGGCACCGCCAAGGCCCGCGAGCTGGCGGCCGAAGAGGGCGCGGTGGCCGGGCTGGTGATGGTGATGGCGGGGCTGTTCAATGTGCTGGTCACGCCCGCCGTGGTGGTCGCGCTGCTGGCCTGATCCGGCCGCGTCAGTGCAAGGCTTCCAGCGCCACCGGATACAGCGAGGCCACCAGCAGCAGCGCCATGCTGATGTTGAAGGCGCGGATCGCCCACGGCTTGTGCAGCACCCGCCGCAGGGCGGTGCCGAAGGTGACCCAGATGCCGATGCTGGGCAGGTTGACGATGCCGCACACCACCGTGGCGATGACCAGGTTGGCGAAGAAGCCGGCCTGCGGCGTGTAGGTGGCGATCACGCCGACCGCCATCACCCAGGCCTTGGGGTTGACCCACTGGAACGCGGCCGCCTGCAGGAAGGTCATCGGCTTGCCGTTGACGGCGCCATCCTCCATGCCGCCCGAGTTGGCGATCTTCCAGGCCAGGTACAGCAGGTAGGCGGCGCCCACGTACTTGAGCACGGTGTACAGCTGCGGCACCTGCTGGAACACCGACCCCAGCCCCACGCCCACCAGGAAGATCATCAGCGTGAAGCCGAGGTTCACGCCCAGCAGGTGCGGCATGCTGCGGCGAAAGCCGAAGTTCAGGCCGGACGCGGCCAGCATGACGTTGTTCGGCCCGGGCGTGATCGAACTGACCAGGGCGAACAGCGCCAGGGGGCCCAGCAAGGACAGGGAAGCGAGCGGCACATCGGCGAGGCTGGCGGGGAACAACGTCATTTCTTGACTCCAATGATCGCGCGGCGTCCGCCGGCGATGACCACGATGACGGCGGCGGCGAACAGGTAGGTACCCGGGTCCACCGCTTCGTCGAAAAACAGGGCTGCGGCCAGCACCGTCAGGAACGGCTGCAGCAATTGAATCTGTCCGACCCGGGCGATGCCGCCCGCGGCCAGGCCGCGATACCAGGCGAAAAATCCCAGGAACATCGAACCGAACGCCAGGTAGGCGCAGGCCGCGATCACGTCCGCGCGCGGCCAGCCGGGCTGTTGCGCGGCCATCCAGCCCACCGGCGCGGCCAGCACCGGCGCGCTGATCACCAGCGCCCAGCAGATGGTGCGCCAGCCGCCAAGCGTGCGCGCGGCGCGGGCGCCCTCGGCATACCCCAGGCCGCCCAGCAGCACCGCCAGCAGCAGCCAGAAATCGCCGATCGACAGCGTGCCGTGGCCCTGGCGCAAGGCGAACGTGGCCACCAGCACGGCGCCCACCGCGGCCCAGGCCCAGAACGCGGGCGACGGCCGTTCACCGCTGCGCCAGGCCGCGAATACGGCGGTCGACAGCGGCAGCAGGCCGTTGAACACGGCGCCGTGCGACGATGCCACGGTCTGCATCGCCAGCGACGAGGCCAGCGGCCAGCCGACCACGATGCCCAGCGCGGCCAGGATCACCCCCGGCCATTCGGCGCGTCCGGGCCGGCGGCTGCGGGTCAGCCACAGCAGCGCCAGGGCCGGCACCGCGGCCAGCAGGGCGCGTCCCAGGCCCACCAGCAGCGGCGGCAGTTCCGTCACCGCCACGCGCGTCATCGGCAGCGTCAGCGAAAACACCAGCACCCCCAGGAAGCCGTAGCCGTAGCCTTCCCAGGGCGACGCGGCGGGGGCGGCCTGGAGGGCGGGATACGGCACGGAGCGGTTCATGGCGGGGCGTCGAAAAATGGGGGCGGTCCGCGAGACTTGCGGGCTGATGCCATTGCTGTCACTCTACGCATAGTTATCGGTACAGTACCGGTACACTTATACATGTCACTTCAACCGCTGGCCTGGTGAAATCCCCATGACAGTTGCTTCGCCTTCCATGCCCTGGCAGCCCGTGCGCCAGGCCGACGCCACCCTGGTGGCGCAATTGGCCGACGGCCTGGCCCGGCGCATCGACGAGCAGGGCCTGCGTCCGGGAACCCGCCTGCCGTCCATCCGCAAGATGGCCGAACAGTCCGGCGTCAGCCGCTTCACGGTGGTGGAAGCCTACGACCGGCTGGTGGCGCGCGGCCTGGTGCAGTCGCGGCGCGGCGCCGGCTTTTTCGTGCGCGCCCGCAGCGGGCCGCTGGCCCCGGTCGCCGTGCCCGCGTCGACGCAGAATTTCACGCCGCCGGCGCGGGTCGATATCGCCTGGCTGCTGCGCAGCATGTTCCGCGAGGGTGGCGGCCCCGGCATGCCGGGCGGCGCCGGCCTGCTGCCGGCCGACTGGCTCGATCCTGAAATGGTGGCGGGCGCGGTGCGCGCCGTGGGCCGCTCGGTGCGCGGCCATCTCGTGTCCTATGGCCATCCGCAGGGGTTTTCGCCGCTGCGCCAGCAGATCGCCGCCTCGCTGCAGAGCGACGGCGTGCCGGCCCATCCCGAGCGCAACCTGCTCACCACCAACGGCGTCACCCACGCGCTGGACCTGATCGCCCGCCTGCTGGTGCAGCCGGGCGATACCGTGCTGGTCGAGGATCCGGCCTGGTTCGTCATCTTCGGCCGCCTGGCCGCCTTCGGCGCCCGGCTTATCGGCGTGCCGCGCGGCCCCGACGGCCCTGACACCGCCTTGCTCGAGCAGCTGGCGGCGCAGCACAAGCCGAAACTGTTCATCATCAACAGCGCGGTCCACAACCCCACCGGCCACACCCTGTCGGCCGGCGCCGCCTACGACATCCTGCGCATCGCCGAGCGCCACGACTTCATCGTGGTGGAAGACGACACCTACGGCGAGCTGCATCCGGGCGGCGCCATGAAGCTGGCGGTGCTGGACCGGCTCAACCGCGTCATCCTGGTCAGCGGCTATTCCAAGATGCTGGCGGCGAGCCTGCGCGTGGGCTATCTGGCGGCCAATCCTGACATCCTGCAGAAACTGGCCGACCTGAAAATGCTGGCCGGGCTGACCTCGCCCGAGCTGGGCGAACGGGTGGTGCACCGGGTGCTGATGGAAGGGCAATACCGGCGCCATATCGAGCGCGTGCGGCTGCGGGTGGACGAGGCCCGCCAGCGCTGCCTGAAGGGCCTGCAGAAGCTCGGCCTGACGATCCCGCACGAACCGCAGGCGGGCATGTTCGTGTGGGCCGATTGCGGGCGCGACAGCGAGGTGCTGGCCCGCGCCGCCGCCGACCAGGGCATGCTGCTGGCGCCCGGCACGCTGTTCTCGCCGTCGCAGGGGCCGTCGACCATGTTGCGGTTTTCGGTGCCGATGGTCGATGACCGCGGCGTCTGGAATCTGCTGGAAAAACTTTTCGCCTGAAACGGCTCCTACAATAATGCGCAGTCACCCCCATCAAGGAATCGCCATGTCCGCACCGATCAAGCCCCTCACCGAGAATTTCGCCGTCGCCCCGCAACTGGGTCCCGACGACATGGCCGACGTGGCCGCCGCCGGCTACAAGAGCGTCATCATCAACCGTCCCGACTTCGAGGGCGGCCCCGACCAGCCGACCGCCGCCGACGTCTCCAGGGCCGCCGCCGCCGCCGGTCTGAAAATCGAATACCAGCCGGTCGTCGGCAGCGCCATGACCGCGGCCGACGTGGTCCGCTTCGCCGAACTGCTGCGCACCTTGCCGGGCCCCGTGCTGGCGTACTGCCGCACCGGCACCCGCTGCACCAACCTGTTCGCCGCCGCCCAGCAGCTGGGTTGACGCGCATCAAGGACCCCGGGTTCGCTTGATGTGAACCTGGCGGGTTTCCGGTAGCATGGAGATTCCTCTCAAACAGGAGCAGGCAAGATGTTCAAGAAGATCCTGATTCCCACCGACGGCTCGCCGCTGTCGGCCCAAGCCGCCAACGCCGGCATTTCCTTCGCGCGCTCCGTGGGCGCTGACGTCGTCGCCCTCTACGTGACGCAGCCGTTCGCCGCCACCATCGGTTTCGACGGCATGGCCGCGGCCTACGCCATCACCGACGAAGACTACGAAAAGGCCTCGGCCGAGCAGGCCGACAAGTACCTCAAGCAGATCACCGACCGCGCCGACACCGCCGGCGTGAAGTCCGAGGCGCGCGCCGTGTCCAACTTCAACGTGGCCGACGGCATCGTCCAGGCCGCCGCCGACGCCGGTTGCGACCTGATCTTCATCGGCAGCCACGGCCGCAGCGGCCTGTCGCGCCTGCTGCTGGGCAGCGTCACCGCCAAGGTGCTGTCGCTGGCCAGCACCGCCGTGCTGGTGTACCGCGTCAAGGAAGAAAAGAAGTAATCCCGGCCCGCGCGGCCTGAGTCAGGCCGCTGTCAGGCCCGCCAGCGCCAATGCCGTGCCCAGCCCCTCCCGCCGAGGGGCTTTTTCTTGCCCGCGCCATTCCCTATGGCGCTTATGGCTAAAGCTTGTAAACCGGCTCGCGGCGCGTAATATTTACGGATAAGTGCGGGCGCGGTTTCGCAATCCCCGAGCACACCTCTCACGCGGCATGGCGCCCGCCGCGGCAGTATCCGGTCGGACCTGCCGCCCATTCCTGGTGATTACTGCAAGGAACGAGGCCATGACTCGCAAGACGCCTATCGAGCTATACCGGAACATCGGCATCAGCGCCCACATCGACGCGGGCAAGACGACGACCACCGAGCGCATCCTCTTCTATACCGGTATCACCCACAAGATCGGCGAAGTGCACAACGGCGCCGCCGTGATGGACTGGATGGAGCAGGAACAGGAACGTGGCATTACTATCACGTCCGCCGCCACCACCGCCTTCTGGAAGGGCATGGGCGGAAACTATCCCGAGCACCGCATCAACATCATCGACACGCCGGGCCACGTCGACTTCACCATCGAGGTCGAACGCTCCATGCGCGTACTGGACGGCGCCGTCATGGTCTATGACGCGGTCGGCGGCGTGCAGCCGCAATCCGAGACCGTCTGGCGCCAGGCCAACAAGTACCGCGTGCCGCGGCTGGCCTTCGTCAACAAGATGGACCGCGTCGGCGCGGACTTCCTGCGCGTGCAGCGCCAGATCACCGAGCGCCTGAAGGGCGACGCCGTGCCCGTGCAGTTGCCGGTGGGCGCCGAGGACGGCTTCGAGGGCGTGATCGACCTGGTCAAGATGAAGGCCATCATCTGGGACGACGCCAGCCAGGGCGTGCGTTTCGAGTACCGCGACATCCCGCCGGCGCTGCAGGCGCAGGCGCAGGAATGGCACGACAAGATGGTCGAGAAGGCCGCCGAGGCCAACGAGGCGCTGCTGGAGAAATACCTGGGCGGCGAAGCGCTGACCGAAGCCGAGATCAAACAGGGCCTGCGCCAGCGCACGGTCGCCAACGAGATCGTGCCGATGCTGTGCGGCAGCGCCTTCAAGAACAAGGGCGTGCAGGCCATGCTGGACGCGGTCATCGACTACCTGCCGTCGCCGGTCGACGTGCCCGCCATCAAGGGCCACGACGAGCGCGACCACGAAATCGAGCGCCATCCGACCGACAAGGAGCCGTTCTCGGCGCTGGCCTTCAAGATCATGACCGACCCGTTCGTGGGCCAGCTGGTGTTCTTCCGCGTCTACTCGGGCGTGGTCAAGTCCGGCGACTCGGTCTACAACCCGATCAAGGAAAAGAAGGAGCGCCTGGGCCGCATCCTGCAGATGCATGCCAATGAACGGCGCGAGATCACCGAGGTCTACGCCGGCGACATCGCCGCCGCCGTGGGCGTCAAGGACGTCACCACCGGCGACACGCTGACCGACCCGTCGCACGTCATCGTGCTGGAGCGCATGGTGTTCCCCGAGCCCGTCATCTCGCAGGCGGTCGAGCCCAAGACCAAGGCCGACCAGGAGAAGATGGGCATCGCCCTGGGCCGGCTGGCGCAGGAGGACCCGTCGTTCCGCGTGCGCACCGACGAGGAATCCGGCCAGACCATCATCTCCGGCATGGGCGAGTTGCACCTGGAAATCCTGGTCGACCGCATGAAGCGCGAGTTCGGCGTCGAGGCCACGGTGGGCAAGCCGCAGGTCGCCTACCGCGAGACCATCCGCAAGACCTGTGACGAAGTCGAAGGCAAGTTCGTCAAGCAGTCGGGCGGCCGCGGCCAGTACGGCCACGTGGTGCTCAAGCTCGAGCCGCAGGAACCGGGCAAGGGCTACGAATTCGTCGACGCCATCAAGGGCGGCGTGGTGCCGCGCGAGTTCATCCCGGCGGTGGACAAGGGCATCCGCGAATCGCTCAACGCCGGCGTGCTGGCGGGCTATCCGGTGGTCGACGTGAAGGTGACGCTGTTCTTCGGTTCGTACCACGACGTGGACTCGAACGAAAACGCCTTCAAGATGGCCGGCTCGATGGCCTTCAAGGAAGGCATGCGGCGCGCCGATCCGGTGCTGCTGGAACCGATGATGCAGGTCGAGGTGGAAACGCCCGAGGACTTCACCGGCAACGTCATGGGCGACCTGTCGTCGCGCCGCGGCATGGTGCAGGGCATGGAAGATATCGCCGGGGGCGGCGGCAAGGTGGTGCGCGCCGAGGTGCCGCTGGCCGAGATGTTCGGCTACTCCACCTCGCTGCGTTCACTGACGCAGGGCCGTGCCACCTACACCATGGAGTTCAAGCACTACGCCGAAGCGCCGCGCCAAGTGGCGCAGGAAGTGATCGCGGCGCAGGGTTCGGGCCGCTGAATCCCGATCCGTTCGGAACAAGGGCCACCCGCGCGGGTGGCCCTTTTTTCAGGCCGGGGCGGCAGCGCCAGCCGCGGTCGTCCGCATGCGCGAGGACGCCAGCTTCACGCCCAGCAGGATCATCACGAAGCCGTAGGCATGGAACAGCTGCGGCGCCTCGCCCAGCAGCGGCCAGGCCAGCAGCGCCGCATACACCGGCACCAGGAACATCGACAGGCCCGCGGTGGCGGGACCGGCGCGGCTGATCAGGCGACCGTAGACGTAGTACGCGCCCAGGCTCGGCACGATCGCCAGGAACAGCAGCACCGCCGCCAGCCGAGGATCGCTCCAGGGCGGGGTGGCGCCGGCGGCGGCCTCGATCCCGGCGAATGGCGCCAGCGCGATCGCGCCGCCCAGCATCATCGCCGCCAGCCGCGCGCCATCGGGCACCGCCGGCAGCGTCAGGCGCTTTTGCAGCACCGTATAGAACGCCCAGCCCGTGGCGGCCAACAGCACCCACAGGTCGCCCTGGCCGAACGCCAGCCGCGCCAGCGCCCAGGCGTCGCCGCGCGTCAGCACCACCAGCACGCCGCCCAGCGCCAGCACCAGGCCGGTGGCGCGCAGGGGCGAAAGGGGTTTGCGCCAGATGACGGCCTCCAGCAGCGCCACCAGGATCGGGCTGCACGAGAAGATCAGGGCGATGTTGGTGGCGCTGGTGCTCTGGGCGCCGATGTACTGCGGCGCCACCGCCACGCCCATGCCCAGCACGGCCAGCGGCAGCAGCGTGGGCAGGCCGCGCCACAGCGCTTGGCGATGCCGCAGCAAGGCCGGCGCGGCCAGCGGCAACAGGATCAGGAAGGCGAGCAGCCAGCGGCCGAAAGCCAGGAAAACGGGGGGAAGGGCGGCGTCGTGGGCCCAGCGGGCGGCCACCATGTTGGAGGCGAATAGCGCCGGCGCGGCCAGGAGCATGGCGGCGCCGGACAGGCCCAGGCCGGTTCTTGCGGGTACTGCTGCTGCGTGAGACATGATTTCCCGCCGCGCGGATCGGCGCGCGGCACACTGCGGTGGACTACACCGGCGCCGGTGCCGGGTTGTGCCGCGGCGCGGGCGCTGGATCCGACGGGCGGGGTAATGCCCGTCTTGCTGGAAAGTCTACGACTGGGTCGGGAAAATAGGTTTCCTGATTCTCGCCATTCTGGCGGTGATAAAGGAATATATATCCTCTAGAATCCTGTTTTACAGGGATATTCTCTTTTACGGATTTTCCGCCGTGTCCAACCCACCCAAAATCGATGAAACCGACCGCAAGATCCTGCGCGCCCTGCGCGCCGACGGCCGGCTCACCAACCTGAAACTGGCCGAGCAGGTCGGCCTGTCGCCCACCCCCTGCTGGAACCGGGTCAAGGCGCTGGAGGACGCGGGCGTGATCGAGGGCTACGCGGCCCTGCTGAACCAGAAGGCGCTGGGCCTGCCCGATACCGTCATGATCGAGGTCACGCTCGAACACCACGACGATGACACGCTGGCGCGTTTCGGCGAGGCGATCACGCGCCTGCCGCAGGTGGTGGAGGCGTTCCTGGTGACGGGCGAATATGACTACCTGATCAAGGTTGCGGTGGCCGGCACCGAAGGCTACGAGGAATTCCTGCGCAAGCGGCTCTACAAGCTGCCCGGCGTGCGCCACAGCCGCTCGACCTTCGTGCTCAAGCGCCTCAAGCACACGCCGTCGGTCGAGCCCTGACGGCGCGCGGCTCAGCCGCGCAGGAACGATTCGATCGCGCCGTTGAAGGCGCGCGGGTTGCCCAGGTTCATGCCGTGCGACGAGCCGGCGATGTCCAGCCGCCGCGATTGCGGCAGCCAGCTCTCCAGGGCGTCGAGCACCGCGGGGTAGGGGGCCGGGCTCAATGCGCCGCCGATCAGCAGCGTGGGCAGGGTCAGCGAGGCGATCTGCTGCGGGCTCAGCGCGGCCGGGGTCTCGCGGGCCTGGCCGAACAGCGTGCCGGCGTTGTCGCGCACCATTTCCTTGAACCAGGGCACCATGCGTTGCCAGGTGTCCGGCCCCGTCACGGTATCGACGAACAGCGCCAGGCCTTCTTCCACGGCGCCGTCGCGGATCAGTTCGAGCGCCCGCTGGCGAAAGCCGCCGCGGGCATCGTCGTCGCCGGGCAGCGGCAGGCCGGGGTCGGCCAGCGTCAGGCTGCGCAGCGCGTCGGGGCGGGCCAGCGCCGCTTCCAGCGCCACCCGGCCGCCGCGCGAATGGCCCACCAGGTGCGCCGGCTCGCCGGCCACCCGGTCGATGAAGGCCAGCACGTCGGCGGCATGCTGCGCCACCGAGAAGCCGTCGCCCTCGCCATCCCAGGCCTCGGGCCAGTAGCGCCGCAGGCAGACCGCCAGCACGCGGAACGAGCGGCCCAGCGGCGCCATCTGCGATTTCCAGTAGCGACAGTCCGACAGCGACCCGTGCACCAGCACCAGGGGCGCGCCCTCGCCGTATTCGGTGTAGGACATGGCGTAGCCGCCGACATCGGCGGTTTGCAGGGGCAGGACGGGTTCGGAACGCATCGGGTTCGAGTAGGGAAAGCCAGGCCGGCATTCTAGCCCGTTAGCCCCGGCGGGCGCCGCCCGTGGGAGCGGGACGGCCGGGCTGATACACTCGATTCCCCCTTCTCCCTCTCGCACGGAGCGCGCCCGATGTCCCCCGCCGATCTTCCCGAATCCGCCCAACGCGTTGCCCGCCTGCTGGCCGACCTGGGCCATGACAAGCCCGTGGTGGTGCTGCCGCAGACCGGCAAGACCTCGGCGGAAGCGGCGGCGGGCCTGGGCTGCGAGGTGGCGCAGATCGCCAAGTCGATCATCTTCCGCCGGGCCGCGGACGACGCGCCGGTGCTGGTCATCGCCAGCGGCATCAACCGCGTCGACGAGGCCAAGGTCGCCGAGCAGGTCGGCGCGCTGGCCAAGGCCGACGCCAAGTTCGTGCGCGAGATGACCGGCTACGCCATCGGCGGCGTCTGCCCCATCGGCCACGCGGTCAAGCCCGTGATGCTGCTGGACCAGGACCTGTTCCAGTACGACAGCCTGTGGGCGGCGGCGGGCCATCCGCACGCCGTGTTCAATCTGACGCCGCGGCAATTGGCCGCCATGACCGGCGCGCCGGTCGCCGACGTGGCGCAGCGCGCCTAGCGTTTCCAGGTAGTGAGCGCGCCGCCAGGGCGCGGGGAAAAAGGGCGCCCGCCGTATCAGTGCGGGTGGGCTTCCAGGTCGTCGATCAGCACCTGCAATCTTCCCTGCGAGCAGGCCTCGACCCGGCCGCGCACGCCGTACACGGCGGCCAGCGAGGCCGGCGTGATGACCTCGGCCGGCGCGCCCGCGGCGACCAGCTTGCCGCCGTGGATCATCACCGCCCGGTCGGCGTGCTGCAGCGCCACGTTCAGGTCGTGCAGCACGATCACCGTGATGAGGCCGTGCTGCGCGGTTTCCTGTTTCAGCAGCCGCATCACATGGAACTGGTAGTTCAGGTCCAGCGCCGACAGCGGCTCGTCCAGCAGCAGCACCCGCGGCCGCCGCACCAGCGCCTGGGCCAGTCCCACCAGCTGCTTCTGGCCGCCGGACAGCGCGTCCAGGTATGACAGCGCCAGATGACCAATGCCCAGCCGCTCCAGCAGCCGGTCGATCGCATGCAGGTCGGCGGGCGGTCCCTCGGCCTCGCTGGCGCGCGCCGCCACCAGCACCGACTCGAACACCCGCAAATGCACGGCCGCGGGCAGGCTCTGCGGCAGGTACACCAGATGGCGCGCGCGCGCCGCGAAGTCCAGCCGGACCAGATCCTTGCCGTCCAGCAGGGCGTGGCCGGCGCGCACCTTCACCAGGCCCGCCAGGGCCTTGAGCAACGTCGATTTGCCGCTGCCGTTGGGGCCCAGCAGGGCCGTGACCTCGCCGGCGCCCAGGGGCGGCAGCGACAGGCCATGCAGCACGTCCTGGCCGCCATAGCCAGCGGTGATGGCCGAGATGGCCAGCGTCGGCGCCGCGCTCACGGCATGCTCCGGCGCAACACCACCGCCACGAAGAACGGAATGCCGATCAGCGACGTGACGATCCCCACCGGCACGATGACGCCGGGCGCGAGGTTCTTGGACGCGACCGACGCCAGCGACAGGATGACGCCGCCCACCAGGGCGCTGCCCGGCAGGAAGAAACGATGGTCCTCGCCCACCAGGCGGCGGGCGATATGGGGAGCGATCAGGCCGATGAAGCCGATGGTGCCGACGAACGCCACCGCGAGCGCCGACAGCAGGCTGACGCGCGCCAATGCCGTCACCCGCACCCGCCGCACGTCCACGCCGAAGCTCGCCGCGCGTTCCTCGCCCAGCCGCAGCGCGGTCAGTTTCCAGGACTGGCGCATGGCCAGCGGCAGCGCCACGGCGAATGCCAGCCCCAGCGCGGCCACGGTGGTCCAGCTCGAGCGCGACAGGCTGCCCATGGTCCAGAACACCAGGTTCTGCAGCGCCTCGGCGCTGGCGGTGAACTGCACCAGCGACACCAGCGCGTTGAAGGTGAACACCATGGCGATGCCGAACAGCACCACGCCCGAGCTGTTCATGCCGCCGCGGCGCGCCACGCCGTCGAGCAGCAGGGCCGCCAGCATGGCGAACAGGAAGGCGTTGCCGGCGATCAGCCAGCCGTCGGGCACGCCGGGCAGCCCCAGGTGCAGCACGATGGCCAGCGACGCGCCGAAGGCGGCCGCGGACGACACGCCCAGCGTGAACGGGCTGGCCAGGGGATTGTTCAGGATGGTCTGCATCTCGGCGCCCGCCAGTCCCAGCGCCATGCCGACCAGCGCGGCCATCAGGGCGTAGGGCAGCCGGATGTCCCAGACGATGACGCGCAGCGTCGGGTCGGCCGACGCCGGCGCGCTCAGGGTGCGCCACAGCTCGCCCCAGCCCAGGCCCGAGGGGCCGAGCGTGACGTCGAGCAGCAGCCCAATGCAAATCGCCGCCAGCAGCAGGGCGATGAGCCCTGCCCGGCGGCGCAGGATGTGCCGATAGGCGGCGACCGCGGAGGCGGCTTCCGCCATTACTGCAGCAGTTGCAGGCGGCTCTTGGCCGTGTTGGCGGCCGGCGTGGTCGGGTAGTCGCGAACGATGCGCTGCAGCGTGGTCTTGGCGCCGGCGCGGTTGTTCATCTCGATCTGGCTGCCGGCGATTACCAGCAGGGCGTCGGGGGCGCGGGCGTTGTCGGGCGCCTTCTGCACCATGGCGTTCAACTGCTCGATGGCGCCCTTGAAGTCCTTCAGCGCGTAGCGGCTGCTGCCCAGGTAGAACTGGGCGCTGGGCGCGAGCTGGCTGGCGGGGTAGAGCGCGGTGAAGGCGGCCAGCGATTCGGACGCTTCCTTGTACTGGCCCTTGCGGAACAGGTCGATGGCGCCGTCGTAGGCGGCCTGCTCCTGCGGATCACCGGCCGTCGCGCCCGGCGGGTTGGCGCCGCCGGCGGTGCCGCCCGGCTTGTTGGCGCTGGGCTGCTGGCGCGACACCAGTTCCAGCTGGTCGCGCAACTGGGCCACTTCCTGCTGCAGCGCCTGGATCTGGTCGGCCAGTTGCAGCTTGGCGCGTTGGCTCTGCTCGTTCTGCTGCTGCACCTGCTGGCGCAAATCCAGGATGGCCTTGCGGGCCTCGTCATCTGAGAAAGCGTGGGCGGGCGCCGTCAGGGCTGCCAGCACCAGGCCGGTGGCCGCCATCAAGGGACGCAGGGACAGAACGTTATCGCGCATGAAAATTCCCGGGGGATAAAAGCAAACGTCGGGACGGCCGGTTGACCGTCCCGACGCGTGGTGGGGCACTTAACTATACGAAAAGCTTAGCGCTGATAAACGATATCGGCGCGGCGGTTTTCCGCAAAGTCGGCTTCCGACGAGCCAGTCGCCTTCGGCTTTTCTTTACCGAAGCTGATGGTTTCGATCTGGTTGTCGCTGACGCCCAGCAGGGTCATCATGCGACGCACGGCGTCGGCACGGCGCTGGCCCAGGGCCAGGTTGTATTCGGCGCCGCCGCGTTCGTCGGTGTTGCCTTCGATCTTGATTTTCTGCTGCTGGTGCGAAGCCAGGTAACGGGCGTGGGTTTCCACCAAGCCGCGGTACTGGTCGGACACCGTGTAGCTGTCGAAGTCAAAGTATACCGAGCGCTGTTGCGCCAGGATGCTTTGGGGGTTGAAGGGATCAAGGATCTGGCCGGAGGCCGAGGATCCTTGGCCAGCGCCTCCGCCCTGACCCGCTTTATCGTCGAGAGGGACGGAGCTGCAAGCTGCCAGGGTGGCAGCCAGAGCGGCGATGGTTAGGCTTTTGGCAATGCGCGACTTCATGATAGTTCCTTTGCAAAGAGAGTCACACGTGTTATCGGGTAAATGGGCCCCAAGTCGGTTCACGTATTTCCCCGTTCAGTACCGAAAGCGTCTGCCGTACGCGGCCATCACTCGAAACGCCTGCAAGCACGCTACGTCCGTTTTGGATCGCGGCGTAGAGGACTTGCATGCCGTTCGGCGCGAAGCTTGGCGACTGATCGTCACGACCATCGGTCAACAAGTTCTCCGAGCCGGAGGACAGGTTCAACGATGCGATTCGGAACGCGCCGTCGCGTCTGGCAACGTACAGCAGCGTCGATCCATCGGGGGAAATTCGGGGTGAGATGTTGTAACCACCATTAAACGTGAGGCGGCGAGCATCGCCACCGTCCAGGCCGGTTTGATAAATTTGCGGCCCGCCGCTGCGGTCACTGGTAAAGATAATGGAACGGCCGTCCGGCGTAAAGCTCGGCTCGGTGTCAATCCCGGGAGAACGCGTAACTCGCTTCATATTCGAGCCGCCGGCCGCGCTAACGATGTAAATTTGCGACAGACCGTCACGCGTCAGAGCCACCGCCAACTGGGTGCCGTCGGGCGACCAGCCGGGGGCGCTGTTGTTGCCCTTGAAGTTGGCGACAGGCACGCGGGCGCTGGTGGCCAGCGTGTGCACGTACACCACCGGCTTGCCGGATTCGAAGCTCACGTACGCCAGCTTGGAACCATCGGGCGACCAGGCGGGCGAGATGATCGGCTCGCGCGAGCGCAGCGCGACCTGGGGATTCTGGCCGTCGGCGTCAGCGACCTGCAGTTCGTAGGTGGCGCCTTGCTTGAGCACGTAGGCGATGCGGGTCGAGAACACGCCGCGCACGCCGGTGATCTTTTCATAGATGCGATCGGCGATCTGGTGGGCGACGCGGCGCAGTTCCTGCTCGGTGCCGGAGAACGCGACGCCGTCCAGCTGGCCCTTCTTGACCGTGTCGGCCAGGCGGTAGCGCACGTCGTAGCGGCCATCGGCGCCACGCACGATGCTGCCATAGGCGATGAAGTCGGCGCCCTTGGCGCGCCAGTCGTCGTGGGCGATGGGCGAATCGACGTTCAGGCCCGAGCCGGCGGCGTTGATCAGGCGGAACTGGCCCGTGCGGGTCAGGTCGGCGCGGATCACTTCGGCCAGGGCGCGGCCGTGGGCATCATCCACCGCGAAATCGGCGATGGCAACGGGGTATTGGGTGGCGCCGGTGCCGGAAATGTCGACACGCAGCTGGGCCTGGGCGGGCTTGATGGCCATCAGGCACGCAAGCGCCAGCAGCAACAGGCCGAATCCATACGATCGCCAGAGAACGAGGGGGGAAGCTCGTCGGCTATGGGCGGGAGTCATAATCAGCAATCTCCTGTCAATCATACATTCTGTACACAACGTCAATGATGGGCTCGTAGCGGCCGGTCGAGGGCTTGGGGAAGGGGTTGCAACGGCGGATGCCGGTCTCGACCGCGCGGTCGAAGCCCGGGTTGCCGGAAGAGCTGGTCAGCGTGACGCCGTTAACCTTCCCGTCAGAACCTAACTGTACCCGGTATTGGGCCGTCGGATTGTCCGAGCCGCTGCGCGGCGGCGGCGGGTAGGCCACGCCGGGCTGCACGCAGGCGCGCACCTTGGCGCCGTAGCCGCTGTCGCGGCCGCCACCGGCCTGGTTGCGGTCGGCGGTGCCGCCGGGGATGCCGGCAGCGCCCAGGGCGTCGTTGCGGAACGCGTCCTTCAGGGCCTTGTCGGCAGCGGCCTTCTTGGCGGCTTCTTCCTTGGCCTTCTTCTCGGCAGCGGCCTTTTCGGCGGCGGCCTTGTCAGCCGCGGCTTTCTCGGCGGCCGCCTTGTCCGCGGCGGCCTTGTCGGCGGCGGCTTTCTCGGCCGCCTTCTTGGCGGCGTCGTCCTTGGCCTTCTTCTCGGCGGCAGCCTTGTCGGCCGCGGCCTTGTCCGCAGCGGCCTTGTCGGCGGCCGCCTTGTCCGCGGCTGCCTTCTCGGCGGCCTGGCGTTCCTGTTCCAGGCGCTTCTTTTCCTTCAGTTCGGCCTGCTTGCGCTCTTCCTCCAGGCGCGCCTTTTCCTTGGCGGCCTCGGCGGCCTGGCGCGCCTGCTCTTCCTGCTCGCGCTTCTTCTTGGCTTCCTGCAGCGCGATTTCCGGATCCACCTCGTCAGGCTTGGGCTGGGCTTGCGGTTCCGGCTTGGGCGGCGGCGGGGGAGGCGGCGGCTCCGGCGTCTTTTCCGGTTCCGGCTGGGGTTGCGGCTTGGGCTGGGGCTTGGGCGGTTCGGGCTGGGGTTGCGGCGGGGGCGAGACGGGCGAATTGCCGTCGGCCCACAGCTGCACTTCCACCGGGCCCGGGGCTTCGGTGCGCCAGTTCAGGTTGAAGATCAACACGGCCAGCAGCAGCGCGTGCACCAGCAACGCCAGGATCAGGGCGATCCGGTTGTCGTTGTTGGGCGGCGTGGCCGGGGGGCCGCTGTGGTGTCGAATGATGGGTGGCGTCATGAGCGTTGCAGGCCGGCGGCGCCGGCGGAAGGCGTCGCGTTAGCGTTTTTTCGCGGGGGCGGGCTGGTTGCCGCCGGCGGACTGGTCCACCAGCAGGCCCAGGCGGGTGATGCCATTGGTACGCAGCTCGTCCATGACCTTCACGACCGTCTCGTAGGGCACCTTGCCGTCGGCCGCGATCACCACCGGGGTTTCCGCGGTGATGCGCGAGCGCACTTGCGCCACCAGCTCGGGACGGGCGATGTCCTGCAGGGTGGCGCCGGGTTCGCGCATGCGCAGCGCGATCTTGCCGTCTTCCGAAATCTGGACTTCCAGCGGCTTGACCGGCACATCGGACGCCGCGCCCACCGAGGGCAGCTGGATCAGGCCCGGCGTGATCAGCGGCGCGGTCACCATGAAGATGACCAGCAGCACCAGCATCACGTCGATGTAGGGCACCACATTGATGTCGGCCTTCATGCGGCGGCCGGACCTGCCGCGCGAGCTTACCGAGGGCATTAGCGTACCTGCCGTTGCAGAATGTTCAGGAATTCATCGACGAAACTGTCGAAACGGATCGAGATGCGGTCGATGTCGTTGGTGAAGCGGTTGTACGCGACCACCGCGGGGATGGCGGCGAACAGGCCGATGGCGGTGGCGATCAGCGCTTCGGCGATGCCGGGGGCCACCGAGGCCAGCGTGGCCTGCTGCATGTTCGACAGGCCGATGAAGGCGTGCATGATGCCCCAGACCGTGCCAAGCAGGCCGATGTAGGGCGAGACCGAACCGGCCGAGGCCAGGAAGTTCAGGTGCGATTCGAGCGAGTCCATCTCGCGCTGATAGGCGGCGCGCATGGCGCGGCGCGGGCCGTCGAGCAGGGCGGTGGCGTCACTGCCGGCGTTGCCGCGGCGGGCCTTCAGGAATTCGGTCATGCCGGCGTCGAAGATGCGGGCCAGGGCGCCTTGCTCGTCGCGGCGCGAGGCCACGGCCTGCTGCAGCATCGACAGGTCGCCGCCGGACCAGAAGTCATCCTCGAAGCGGCGGGTCTGGGCATGGGCGCGCTTGATGGCCAGCCGCTTGGCGAAGATGTAGGTCCAGGACATGATCGAGATGCCCAGGAGCATCAGCATGATCAGCTGAACCGGCACGCTGGCGTGCGAAATCAACGAAAGCAACGACATGTCGTTGGTGGCTTGCATGGTTATTCCTGAATTGATTCCAGTTTGGCGCGGACGTCGGCCGGTAGTTCCACCGGCCGCATGTTGACGGCATCGACGCAGCAGACTTGGATATTGCCTTCGGCAAGCAGTTCCCCGTCCCGTTCTGCGCGCTGCGCGAAGTGTATCGAAGCGCGGCCCAGTCGTGTGACTCGGCTGCGTATGGTAAGCAAATCGTCCAGTTTGGCTGGCTTGCGGTAGGACATGTCCAGCGCGCGGACGACGAACAGGCGTTGCTCGCTGGCGGCCAGGCCGGATTGGTTGACTCCCAGGTCGCGCAGCCACTCGGTGCGGGCGCGTTCCAGGAATTTTAGGTAGTTGGCGTAGAAAACCACCCCGCCCGCGTCCGTGTCTTCATAGTAGACGCGGACCTGCAGGCGGGATTCGGCGGACTTCGGATCGGTCACGATGCGGGCTTCGATGATGCGGGTCGGGACGCGAAAAGTCCGTGGTTACTTTAGGGTTTACAGCGTGTCGAGTTTCGTCAGCACGGCTTCAAGCGCGGACTCTACCGGAATCTTGGCCGCTTCGGTTTCCCGACGGGCCTGCAATTCCACCACACCGTCGTTCAGGCCGCGTTCTCCAACTGTTACACGGAGCGGCGCGCCGATCAATTCCCACTCGGCGAACATGACGCCGGGGCGGGCATCGCGGTCGTCCAGGATGACGTCCACGCCGCGCGCCAGCAGCGATTCGTACAGCTTCAGGGAGGTGTTACGCACGGTTTCGCTTTTGCCCCAGCCGACCGGGCAGATCACCACTTCGAACGGCGCCAGGGCGCGCGGCCAGATGATGCCGCGGGCGTCGTGGTTCTGTTCGATGGCGGCGCCGACGATGCGGGTCACGCCGATGCCGTAGCAGCCCATTTCCAGCACGGCCGGCTTGCCGGTCTCGTCCAGGAAGGTGGCCTTTAGGGCTTCCGAGTACTTTTTACCCAGGTAAAAAACGTGTCCCACTTCGATGCCGCGCTGGATCGACAGCGTGCCCTTGCCGTCCGGCGAGGGGTCGCCGGCGACCACGTTGCGCAGGTCGGCCACGAGTTCCGGCTCCGGCAGGTCGCGGCCCCAGTTCACGCCCTGGATGTGGAAGTCTTCGCGGTTGGCGCCGCAGACGAAGTCGGCCATGTTGGCCACGGTGCGGTCGGCGATGACGTGCACGGGGCGGGCGGTGCGGACGGGACCCAGGTAGCCCGGCTTGCAGCCGAAGTGTTCGACGATCTCGCTCTCGGTGGCGAAGCGGAAGCCCGCCAGGCCCGGCAGCTTGGCGGCCTTGATTTCGTTCAGCTCATGGTCGCCGCGCAGCAGCAGCAGCCAGACGTCGACCTTGCCCTTGTCGCCGTCGGTGGCCAGCACGATCGACTTGATCGTCTGCTCCAGCGGCAGGCCCAGCAGGCGGGCCACGTCCTCGCACTTGGCGGCGCCGGGGGTGGCCACGTCGGCCATCGCCTGGGTGGCCGCGCCTCGCGTGGGGTACAGGCTGGGAGCTTCGGCCAGCTCGATGTTGGCGGCGTAGTCGGAGTCGGCGTTGTAGACCAGCAGGTCCTCGCCGGTGTCGGCGATCACCTGGAATTCATGGCTGCGGGTGCCGCCGATGGAGCCGGTGTCGGCCGCCACCGCGCGGAATTCCAGGCCCAGGCGGCCGAAAATGCGCATGTACGCGGCGTACATGGTGTCGTAGCTGCGCTGGGCGCCGGCTTCGTCGCGGTCGAAGGAGTAGGCGTCCTTCATGGTGAATTCACGGCCGCGCATCAGGCCGAAGCGGGGACGGCGCTCGTCCCGGAACTTGGTCTGGATGTGATAGAAATTCAGCGGCAGCTGGCGGTAGCTGTGGATCTCGTTGCGGGCGATGTCGGTGATCACCTCTTCCGAGGTCGGCTGCAGCACGAAGTCGCGCTGGTGCCGGTCCTTGATGCGCAGCAGTTCCGCGCCGTACTGTTCCCAGCGGCCGGATTCCATCCAGAGCTCGGCCGGCTGGACCACCGGCATCAGCAGCTCGATGGCGCCCGAGGCGTTCATTTCCTCGCGGACGATGGCCTCGACCTTGCGGATGACCTTGAGGCCGAGGGGCATGTAGGTGTAGATGCCGCCCGCCAGCTTGCGGATCATCCCGGCCCGGGTCATGAGCTGGTGGCTGGCGACTTCCGCTTCGGAAGGGGCTTCTTTGAGGGTGTTGATGTGGTAGTTGGATGCGCGCATGTTTAAAGGTGGCAGCAGATACGTATAATCGACTGTAATTGTATTGAATTCGGTGGGGGTGGCCCATGCTTGACCGCGAAGGCTACCGCCCCAATGTCGGCATCATTCTCGTCAATAGCAGAAACGAGGTCTTTTGGGGCAAGCGTATCAGGGAACATGCCTGGCAGTTCCCGCAGGGCGGCATCAAGTACGGCGAAAGCCCGGTGCAGGCCATGTATCGCGAGCTCCATGAAGAGGTGGGCTTGAAGCCCGAGCATGTCCGTATTTTGGGGCGTACACGCGATTGGTTACGTTATAACGTGCCCGATCACTTCGTCCGGCGTGAGTGGCGTGGCCACTATAAAGGACAAAAGCAGATTTGGTTCTTGTTGCGCCTGGTGGGACGTGACAGCGACGTTTGCCTGCGCGCGACGCAGCATCCGGAATTCGACGCCTGGCGCTGGAGCCAGTACTGGGTGCCGCTGGATGCCGTGATCGAGTTCAAGCGGGACGTCTATACCCAGGCGTTGAACGAGTTGTCGGCAATCCTCTTTCGGCGTCACCACGAAACCCGCTACCTGCGTCAGCGCGTGCATGGGCAGCGGGCGGCAGAGAACTTGCCCGAAGGAACGGACGGTCATGCGCATATTATTGGTTGAAGATGAACGGGACATGGCGTCCTGGCTGATGCGCGCGCTCGCGCAGAGCGGGTTCGTGCCGGACCACGCGGCCGACGCCCGCACGGCCGAAGCGTTCATGGCGGGCACCGAGTACGACGCCATCGTCATGGACCTGCGCCTGCCCGACAAGCATGGCCTGGTGGTGTTGCGCGAAATGCGCAACCGCGACGACCGCACCCCGGTGCTGCTGCTGACCGCCCAGGGCGCGCTGCAGGACCGCGTGCGCGGCCTGAACCTGGGCGCCGACGACTTCCTGACCAAGCCGTTCGCCCTCGAAGAGCTGGAAGCCCGCCTGACCGCGCTGGTGCGCCGCAGCCGCGGCCGCCAGCATCCGCGCCTGCAATGCGGCTCGCTGTCCTACGACAGCGAAAGCCGCGCCTTCACCCTCGACGGCTCCCTGCTGTTCCTGACCCCGCGCGAGCACGCCGCCCTGGCGGCGCTGCTGACGCGCAGCGGCTATCCGGTGGACAAGTCGCAGCTGTTCGGCAAGGTCTTTACCCACGACAGCGAAGCCAACCCCGACGCCATCGAGGTGGTGCTGCACCGCCTGCGCAAGAAGCTGGCCGGCAGTGACGTGCGCATCGTGACCGTCCGCGGCCTGGGCTACATGCTGGAAAGCGTGGCCAGCGAAGCCGCCGACTCCTGATCCCCTCGTGAGCCTCCGGATCCCAGGGTTGCCGCGGGTCGGCATCCGCGCGCTGCTGATCATCCTGCTGCTGCCCGGCGTGGTGGCGCTGCTGGTCATCGACAGCCTGAACGACTACCGCACCCTGTCCGAGATCACCAACGAGGCCTACGACAGCGCCCTGGTCGAGCCCGCCCGCGTGCTCGAGAGCAGCCTGGAATTCGCGCCCGACGGTTCACTGCAGGTGGCCACGCCGCTGTACGCCCAGGTCATGCTGGAATCGCGCGCCGGCCTGCGCAAGTATTTCCGCATCGAGCAGGTCGACCCGCCCCTGCCGGATGATTCGCCGGTGCCGGCCGAGCAGGGCAAGACCCTGCTGGGCATGCCCGAACTGCCGCGGCCGCCCACCTGGCCGCGCTCGAATGGCTTGCCTGTGTTCTACGACGGGGTCTACCGCAACGACCCGGTGCGGGTGGTGTCGCTGGTGCGCGACCTGTATTACCAGGGCGTCCACCGCCAGGTGCTGGTGCTGGTGGCCGAAAGCACGGGCAAGCGCATCGAGGCCGAAGACAACGCCCGTCGCCAGGAAATCCTGCGCGACGCCCGCATGCTGGCGCTGGTCGTGCTGCTGGTCTGGTGGGGCGTGTCCTGGGCCCTGAAGCCGTTGCGGCGGCTGCGCGCCGACATCCGCAACCGCCGACCCGAGGACCTGACTCCGCTCGACGCCTCGCGCGTGCCGAGCGAAGTGGCGCCGCTGGTCGACGCCGTCAACCACCACATCGCCCGCTACCGCCGCGTGCTGGACGAACAGTCTCACTTCCTGGCCGACGCTTCGCACCAGTTGCGCACGCCGCTGGCCATCATGCTGACCCAGGCCCAGTACGCCCTGCGCGAGCGCGACCCGGCGCGCGCCCAGGAAGGCTTGCGCGCCATCGTCGACCAGCTGGGGCGCACTCGCCGCCTGACCGAGCAGTTGCTGTCGCTGGCGCACGCCAACCAGGCCGACCAGTTGCCCCGCCAGTTGCTCGACCTGAACGCGGTCTCGCGCGAAGTGGTGCTGCAGTACCTGCCGCTGGCGCACGAGAAACAGCAGGACCTGGGCTGGGTGCAGGCCACCAACGAGCAGGGCCACGAGGTCGACGTCCCGGTCTCCGGCAACGAGGCCGAGTTGCACGAGGCCCTGTCCAACCTGGTGCACAACGCCATCCATTACGCGCCCGTGGGGGCGCGCATCACGGTCTCGGTCAGCCGCGTCGGCGATCGCGCCGAAGTCGCCGTGTCCGACAACGGCCCGGGGCTCGATCCGGACCTGCGCGCGCGCGCCTTCGCCCGCTTCGAGCGGGTCGGCACGGACAAGCCGGTCACGTCCTCCGGCTCCGGCCTGGGATTGGCGATCGCGCGCGCCTACGCCCGCCGCAACGACGGCGACATCGAATTGCGCGATGGCGAGCCCAACGCGCAGGGCGGCGTCGGCCTGGCGTCCGTCCTGTGGCTGCCGCCGGCCGCGACGGTGTCGCAATACCCGCGGCCCGCCGACGTCGAGTTCACCGGCGACCAGTAATCGCCGAAGCTTTCATTCTTTCTCCCTAGCCTTCATTGCGCAGTACGCGGATTTCCATCAGGGATAACCCCCGGATTCAGGAGGCCGACAGCGCATAGAAAGCGAATTAGCAGCTTCCTTCCTTAACCTGCGAACCGGCCTGTTGTTGAAAAGGCCGGGTGGCGCTCGTTCCGGGCGGCATCCCAGGGGCCCGCACGGCCCTGCTTCAGGAGGATGGAAGTGCAAAAAACAATTAATAGAAAGGACTATTACGGCGGCGCGCTGATGGTCCTTATCGGATTGGGGGCGATCTACGGTGGTACGGACTATCACATTGGAACGCTCAGCCACATGGGCCCCGGGTTCTTCCCCGCGGCATTGGGCGGCCTGCTCGCATTGACGGGGATCCTGATCGCTGTTTCGGCGCGTTCCGGCGATGCCACGCCGCCTCCGCCGGGTGACGGCCACGCGCATGGCCTGCCGGATTTCCGCGGCAGCGCCTGCATCCTGCTGGGCACGCTGGCGTTCCTGCTGCTGGGCCACTATGGCGGCCTGCTGCCCGCGACCTTCGCCATCGTCTTCATCTCCGCACTGGGTGACCGCAAGAACACGGTCAAGCAGGCGTTCGTACTGTCGCTCGGCATGTCCGTGATCGCGGTGGTGGTTTTCTGGTGGGCGCTGCAACTGCAGCTGCCGCTGTTTCGCTGGGGTTGATGCGCCATGATTTCTCAATCTTTGACCGACCTCTGGTACGGCTTCGGCGTCGCGTTCCAGCTCCACAACCTGATGTGGTCGTTCTTCGGCGTGCTGGTGGGCAACCTCATCGGCGTGCTGCCCGGCATGGGCGCGCTGTCGGCGATCTCGATCCTGCTGCCGCTGACCTACGTGATGCAGCCGGTGCCCGCCATCCTGATGCTGGCCGGTATCTTCTACGGCTCGCAGTACGGCGGCGCCATCGGCGCGATCCTGCTCAACCTGCCTTCGCACCCGCCGCACGCGGTGACGTGTCTTGACGGATATCCACTGACCAAACAGGGCAAGGGGGGGACAGCGCTCGGCATCACGATGATCTGCTCGTTCTTCGCGGCCTCGGTCGGCATCATCGTCATGATCTTCGCCTCGCCGCTGCTGGTCGAAGTTGCCTTCAAGTTCGGCCCGACCGAGATCTTCTCGATCATGCTGCTGGGCCTGCTGGCCGGCGCCACCATGTCGCGCGGCTCGCCGCTGAAAGGCGTGGCCATGACGCTGTTCGGCCTGATGTGCGGCGTGGTCGGCACCGACGTGAACACCGGCACTATCCGCTTCTCGTTCGGCCTGCTCGACCTGTCCGACGGCCTGGAACTGGTGGCGATCTCGATGGGCCTGTTCGGCGTGGCCGACTTCCTGATGAGCGTCAACCGCATGACCATCATCGGCAGCGGCGCCAAGCTGCGCCTGCGCGACATGCGTCCCAGCAAGCAGGAACTGAAGACGGCCTTCTGGCCGATGGTGCGCGGCACCGCCGTGGGCACGCTGTTCGGCGCCATGCCCGGCACCGGCCCGACCATCACCACCTTCGTGGCCTACGCGCTGGAACGCAAGATCTCCAGGACGCCCGAGAAGTTCGGCACCGGCATGATCGCCGGCGTGGCCTCGCCCGAAGCGTCGTCGCACTCGAAGACGCAGGTCGACTTCATCCCCACGATGAGCCTGGGCATTCCCGGCGACGCGGTGATGGCGCTGATCCTGGGCGCGCTGCTGATCCAGGGCATCCAGCCCGGCCCGCAGCTGATCACCGAGCATCCGGACATCTTCTGGGGCCTGATCGCCAGCTTCTGGGTGGGCAACGTGCTGCTGATGGTGCTCAACGTGCCGCTGATCGGTGTCTGGGTCAAGCTGCTGCAGGTGCCTTATCGCTACCTGTTCCCGTCGGCGCTGTTCTTCATCGCGGTGGGCGTGTTCAGTACCCAGAACAGCCTCTTCCAGATCTGGGAAGTGCTGGCCTTCGGTGTGATCGGCGCCATCCTGATGACGCTCGAATTCTCGGTCGCGCCGATCCTGCTCGGCTTCGTGCTGGGGCCCATGGTCGAAGAGAACTTCCGCCGCGCCCTGCTGCTGTCGCGCGGTGACCTGGCGGTGTTCGTGCAACGTCCGATCAGCGCCTGGTTCATCGGCGCCAGCGCGCTGCTGATCCTGCTGCAGGTGTGGGCCTTCCTGCGCCGCGGCAAGAACAAGAACAAGCCGACGGTCACGCAGACGGCCTGATCGTCCCGCGTCCCCCGCTCTGAAAACGGCCCGGCTTCATGCCGGGCCGTTTGATTTACGGCCCGTCTTCCCCCATGCTTGCGGTTTCCCGAGCCCGTCCGGATTCCCACCATGCATATCCTCTTTGCCTGCCCGCTGCACGACCCCGACGTCTGGGTCCCGCGCCTGGAAGCCGCCATGCCCGGCTGTCGCATTTCCGTCTGGAATCCCGATGGCCCGCCCTCGGGCGCCGAGGTCGCGCTGGTGTGGAAGCCGCCGGTGGAACTGTTCCGGCACGAAACCCGCATCGAGACGCTGTTCAACCTGGGCGCGGGCGTGGACGCCTTGCTCAAGATGAAAGAAATCCCGCCGCACGTGCGCATCGTCCGCCTGGAGGACGCCGGCATGTCGGTGCAGATGGCCGAGTACGCGCTCTACGCCTTGCTGCGCGTGTCGCGTGATTTCGAGGCCTTCGACCAGTCGCAGGCGCGCCAGCACTGGGACACGCGCGAAGGCACGCGCCAGGCCGACTGGCCGGTGGGCGTGCTGGGCCTGGGACAGGTTGGCGCGCGCGTCGCGCAGACGCTGGCCGAGTTCGGTTATCCGGTGGCGGGCTGGTCGCGCACCCCGCGCGAGATCGCCGGCGTCGAGTCGTTCTCCGGCCAGGAGGCCCTGCCGGCCTTCCTGGCGCGCACGCGCTTCCTGGTGAACGTGCTGCCGTTGACGCCCGACACCCGCGGCATCCTCAATCGCGACACGCTCGGCCAACTGCTGCCCGAGGCGCATCTGGTCAACGTCGGCCGCGGTGAACACCTGGTCGAGGAAGACCTGGTGCAGATGCTCGAAGAAGGCGAGATCGCCGGCGCCACGCTCGATGTGTTCCACACCGAGCCGCTGCCGCAGGATCATCCGTTCTGGCGCGATCCGCGCGTGCACGTCACGCCGCACATCGCCGCCCGCACCCTGCGCGACGAGAGCATCGCGCAGATCGCCGCCAAGGTCGCCAGGATGATGCGCGGCGAGCCGATCACCGGCGTGGTCGAGCGTACGCGCGGCTACTGAGCGACGGGCGCGGCGGCGCCTTGCTTTTCCAGCCGCTGGTAGGTGGCAGGCAGGCGCTCCGACAGGAAGTCGAGCAGCGTGCGCACGGCCGGCATCATGCCGCGGCGCGACGGGTAGATGCAGTGGACGATGCCTTCGGGCGATTGCCATTGCGGCAGCACCGGCACCAGCTGGCCGCGGCGCAGTTCCTCCTGGGTCGCGATCGACGGCAGCAGCGCGATGCCGCGGCCGCGCACGGCGGCTTCCACCAGCACGATGAAGTCGTTGCATGACAGCTGCGGCTTCAGTTCGATATGCACTTCCTCGCCCTTGTCGTTGCGCAGCGGCCAGCGCACCTCGTTCTGCGGATCGCTGAAGCTCAACGTGGTGTGCGAGGCCAGGTCCTGCGGGGTGTCGGGCGCGCCATGGCGCTGCAGGTAGCCGGGGCTGGCCACCAGCGTGCCGCGCGCGGTGCCCAGGTGGCGCACCACCAGTTCGGCATCGGTATCCAGCTTGGTCCGCACGCGCAGGGCCAGGTCCACGCCCTCGCGGATCAGGTCGACCCGGCGGTTGGTCACCAGCAACTGCACCGAGATCGCCGGCCAGGCGTCCAGGAATTCCGGCAGCAGCGGCGCCAGCACGTCCTGCGCGATCGATACCGGGCAACTGACCACCACCGGCCCGGCGGGCTGGGACTGCAACTGGCGCATGGCGTCGTCGGCCGCGCGGGCCGAGGCGGCCATCTCGCGGCAGTAATGCAGGTATCGCTCGCCGGCCGCGGTCAGGCGCAGGCGCCGGGTGGTGCGTTGCAGGAGCCGTACCCCCAGGCTTTCCTCCAGGTGCGAAATGCGGCGCGACAGGCGCGATTTGGGAATGTCCAGCGCGCGCGCGGCGGCGCTGAAGCCGCCTTGCTCGACGACTTGGGAAAAGTAATAGAGGTCGTTTAGGTCTTGCATGATTGTTCTATAACTGGAACGAATAGTTCATCATACATGGGTTTATGTGAACAATTAAGCGATCTACAGTGACCTCATGCACTCAGGACACGCGCTTTTCGCGGTCCGCACTGGAGATCACGTTATGAAGACCCTTGTCATCCTGTCCTCGATTCTGGGCGACCGCTCGCACAGCAAGCAATTGGCCGACCACATGGTCGCCCGCATCAAGCAGGCCGATCCGGCCGCCGTCGTCACCATTCGCGATATCGGCGCCCAGCCGCTGCCGTACTTCGACGGCGCGACCGCCGGCGCCCTGTTCACGCCGGCCGACGCCCGCGACGTCGAGCAGCAACGCATTGTCGAACGCAGCGATGCCCTGGTGGCCGAGCTGATGCAGGCCGACCGTATCGTGTTCGCCGTGCCGGTCTACAACTTCAACCTGCCGGCGCAGTTCAAGACCTACCTGGACCATGTCGCCCGTGCCGGCGTCACGTTCCGTTATACGCCGGAAGGCGTGCCCGAGGGCCTGGTGAAGGGTAAGCAGGTGTTCGTGCTGACCGCGCGCGGCGGCAAGGCCGAAGGCACGCCCGCCGACACGATGACGCCGTACCTGCGGCAGATGCTGGGTTTCCTCGGCATGAACGAGGTGAACTTCATTGCCGCCGAAGGCATGGCGATGGGCGAAGTCGCCGCGCTCGAAGGCGTGTCGCTGGCGCGCCAGCGCATCGACGCGCTGGACCTGGGCCGGCCGCAAGTCGCGCTGCAAGCGGCCTGACGTAAAAAAAGCGGACCTTCGGGTCCGCTTTTTCCTGCCTGCCGGTGGCGCGTCAGTCGCGCAGCCGCTTGATCAGGCTGGACGTGTCCCAGCGGCCGCCGCCCATCTGCTGCACGTCGCCGTAGAACTGGTCCACCAGCGCCGTCAGCGGCAGGCGGGCGCCATTGTGGCGCGCCTCGGCCAGCACCAGGCCCAGGTCCTTGCGCATCCAGTCGACGGCGAAACCGAAGTCGAATTTGTCGTCGACCATGGTGCCGCCGCGGTTCTCCATCTGCCAGCTCTGCGCGGCGCCCTTGCTGATGACGTCCAGCACCAGCTTCATGTCCAGGTCGGCGGCCTGGCCGAACGCCACGGCTTCCGACAGGCCCTGCACGATGCCGGCGATACAGATCTGGTTGACCATCTTGGCCAGCTGGCCGGCTCCCGGCGGGCCCACGCGCGTCACCGCGCGGCCGAACGCCTGCGCCACCGGCTTGACGGCGTCGAACACCGCCTGCTCGCCGCCGCACATGATGGTCAGCACGCCGTTGACGGCGCCGGCCTGGCCACCGGATACCGGCGCGTCGATGAAGTTCAGGCCCAGGTCCTTGGCTTGCGCGTAGAGTTCGCGCGCCACGTCCGCCGAGGCGGTGGTGTGGTCCACGAACACCGCGCCCGGCGCCATGCCGGCGAACGCGCCATCCGGCCCGAGGGTGACGCTGCGCAGGTCATCGTCGTTGCCGACGCAGGCGAACACGATCTGCGCGCCCGCCACGGCTTCGCGCGGCGTCACGGCGCTGCGGCCGCCGAATTCGCTGGCCCAGGCCTGCGCCTTGGACGGCGTGCGGTTGTAGACGGTGACGTCGTGCCCGGCACGGGCCAGGTGGCCGGCCATGGGCAGGCCCATCACGCCCAATCCGAGGAATGCGACTTTCTGGGCCACGACTGCGTCGTAGCTCTTGGTACCGATCGATGCCATGCAGGGGACTCCGCTGTGGAAAGGAAAACCTGAGGCAGTAACCTTAACGCAATCAAAAGCCGGCGGCGAGTCCGTCGCGGCGGCTGTCGCTGGCGCTGACGTAGCCATCGACCGCCGGGTCGCCCAGGCGCCAGATGAACTGGCCCGAGCCGAAGTCCATGTAGGGGTCGTCGATGCCCTCGAGCACGTGGCCGCGCGTGCGCAGGCCTTGCGCCACCGCGGGGGGCATGGAGGCCTCCATGTCGATCGCCAGCCCCTGGTTCCACTTCCAGCGCGGCGCGTCACAGGCGGCCTGCGGCTGCTGGCCATAGTCGAGCATGCGCACCAGCGTCTGCATCTGGCCTTGGGGCTGCATGTTGCCGCCCATCACGCCGAAGCTCATGACCGGCGCGCCATCGCGCATCAGGAAGCCCGGGATGATGGTGTGGAAAGGGCGCTTGCCGCCCGCCACCACGTTGGGGTGATCGGCCTGGGTGCTGAAACAGTGGCCGCGGTTCTGCAGGCTGACGCCGGTGCCCGGCACCACCACGCCCGAGCCGAAGCCCATGTAGTTGGACTGGATGAAGCTCACCATCATGCCGTTGCGGTCGGCGGCCGTCAGGTAGACCGTGCCGCCCTGCGGCGCGTGGCCGCAGGCGAAGGCCTGGGCCACGTTGGGGTCGATCAGGCGGGCGCGCTCGGCCAGGTAGTCGGCGCGTAGCATCTGCTCCGGCGACAGCCGCATGTGGCGGCCGTCGGCGACATGCGTGTAGACGTCGGCGAAGGCCAGCTTCATGGCCTCGATCAGCAGATGCTGGGTTTCCGGGTGATCCACCGGCCGCGCCGCCAGATCGAAGTTCTGCAGGATGCCCAGCGCGATCAGGGCGGCAATGCCCTGGCCGTTGGGCGGGATCTGGTGCAGCGTGTGGCCGCGGTAGGACTGGCTGATCGGCGTCACCCATTCCGGCGCGTAGTCGCGCAGGTCGGCCAGCGTCATGGCGGCTTCGTGGGCCTGCGCATGGGCGACCAGCTTGTGGGCCGTCTCGCCTTCGTAGAAATCGCGGCCGCGGGTGGCGGCGATGCGCTTGAGCGTGGCCGCGGCGGCCTTCAGCACGAAATGCTCGCCGATGTGCGGCGCCCGGCCGCGCGGCAGGAAGTGTTCGGCGAAGCCGGGTTGGGGCTGCAGCATGTCGGCCTGCGCGGCCCATTTCTGCCGCACCATGGGACTGATGGCGAAGCCGCGTTCGGCATAGTCGATCGCAGGGGCCAGCACGTCGGCGAACGGCAGCTTGCCCAGCTTTTCATGCAGCGCCGCCCAGCCGGCCACGCAGCCCGGCACCGTGACGCTGTCCCAGCCACGGGTCGGTATCGCGCCCTGGTGCTTGCGGCGGAAATAGTCCAGGTTCCAGGCCGCCGGCGCCGGCCCCGAGGCGTTCAGGCCGTGCAGTTTCGAGCCGTCCCAGACGATGGCGAAGCAATCCGATCCCAGGCCGTTGCTGACCGGTTCGGTCAGTGTCAGCGTCGCGGCCGCGGCGATCGCCGCGTCCACCGCATTGCCGCCGTTGGCCAGGATGCGCAGTCCCGCCTGCGCCGCCAGCGGCTGCGAGGTGGCGACGACGTTGCGGGCGAAGACCGGCGTACGCGCGGTGGGATAGGGGTTGTTCCAGTCGAAGTTCATCTCGAATCATCGCGTGGGGGTAAACCCGTAGCTTAACGTAGATGCCTCGGCCCCGGGGCACACTCTGTATTGGACTGTAGTGATTTGTTGCCTATGCCGGGGCGGGCCTGGCGAACCGCCATCGCGCGCCCAAAGAAAAACCCCCGGCGGACCGGGGGTTCGGAAGGTGCAGAGCGGCGCCGCCATGCGGCGGCGGGCAAGGCCTTATTCTTCTTCGACGAAGGTCTCTTCGCGCTTCTTGCGGATCGCCGGCAGGGCCACCAGGATCACCAGGAACACCGCCACGGCCAGCAGCGAGGCCGACAGCGGACGCGTCACGAAGGTGCTGAAGTCGCCACGCGACAGCAGCAGGGCGCGACGGAAGTTCTCTTCCATCATGGGGCCGAGCACCAGGCCCAGCAGCAGCGGCGCGCCTTCGCACTTCAGCTTCGACCAGACATAGCCCACGATGCCGAACATGGCGGTCGTGAAGATGTCGAACGAGTTGTAGTTGAGCGAGTACACACCGATGGTGCAGAACACCAGGATCGCCGGGAACAGGATGCGGTAGGGCACCTTGAGCAGCTTGACCCACAGGCCGATCAGCGGCAGGTTCAGGACCACCAGCATCAGGTTGCCGATCCACATCGAGGCGATCAGGCCCCAGAACAGCTCGGGGTGGCTCGTCATCACTTGCGGGCCGGGCTGGATGTTGTGGATCGTCATCGCGCCGACCATCAGCGCCATCACGGCGTTGCCCGGGATACCCAGGGTCAGCAGCGGGATGAAGGAGGTCTGGGCGGCGGCGTTGTTGGCCGATTCCGGGCCTGCCAGGCCGGCCGGGTGGCCCTTGCCGAAGCGTTCCGGATTGCGCGAGATCTTCTTCTCCAGCGTGTACGAAGCGAACGACGACAGCACGGCGCCACCGCCCGGCAGGATGCCCAGGGCCGAACCCAGGGCCGTGCCGCGCAGGACCGCGGGGTACGATTCCTTGAATTCCTGCTTGTTCGGGTACAGCGAGCCGATCTTGTCGGTGATGTCGACGCGGTTTTCCTTCTGCTCGAGGTTGGTCATGATTTCGGCGAAGCCGAACACGCCCATGGCCACGATGGCGAAGTCGATGCCGTCCTGCAGTTCCGGCACGCCGAAGTCGAAGCGGGCCACGCCCGAGTTGACGTCGGTGCCGACCATGCCCAGCAGCAGACCCAGGATGATCATTGCGATCGCCTTGGGCAGCGAGCCCGAGGCCAGCACCACGGCGCCGACCAGGCCCAGGCACATCAGCGAGAAGTACTCGGCGGGGCCGAACTTGAAGGCGACTTCAGCCAGCGGGGGCGCGAAGGCGGCCAGCAGCAGCGTGGCCACGCAACCGGCGAAGAACGAACCCAGGGCGGCGATCGCCAGCGCGGCGCCAGCACGGCCGTTGCGGGCCATCTGGTGACCGTCCAGCACGGTCACCACCGCGGACGTTTCCCCTGGCAACGCCACCAGGATGGCCGTGGTCGAGCCACCGTATTGCGCACCGTAATAGATACCCGCCAGCATGATCAGGCCGGCCACCGGGGGCAGCACGTACGTGATCGGCAGCAGCATCGCGATGGTCGGGACGGGGCCGATACCCGGCAGCACGCCGATCAGCGTACCCAGGACGCAGCCCAGCAGCGCGTACAACAGGTTCTCGGGCGTGAACGCCACCGAGAAACCCAACATCAGGTTGTCAAACAATTCCATGACCGGTTGCTCCTCAGTTCATGCCCAGAAACGACGGCCACAGCGGGAAAATCAGCCCCAGCCCCTTGACGAACGCCAGATACGAGAACACCACCAGGAAGATGCCGTTGGCAACGGCGACCTTGAGGCTGAACTCGTGGCTGGCCAGGCTGCTGATCACCACCAGAATGAACACCGAGATATAGATGCCCAGCAGTTTCAGGACCAGGCCATAGATGACCACGGATCCGACCACCAGGAAAACGATGCGCCAGTCGAACTTGTCGACGTGCGTCTCCTGGGCTTTCTTGGACATCGAACCAAGCAGCACGATGGCGCCCAGCAATGCGAGAACAATGCCCAGCCAGAAAGGAAAATACCCGGGGCCCATCCGGGCGGCAGTACCCATTTGGTAGCTGCTGGCTTGCCAGGCGAATCCCAGTCCAAGGGCGATGAACATCACCCCCGACCAGAAGTCCTGTCGATTGCGTAGCTGCATGATTGGTTGGCTCCTGTTTACAGCATGTAGATAAAAAGAGGCTTGTGATCTGTCCGGGCTGCCGGAAAGCCAGGTGACAGGCACAAAAAAGGCACGTCGCGGTGCCCGGTGTTCTTCTGAAAGCTTCGGCGCGGCTTCTTGAAAGGGCGAATGGTAATGGACGCCCGCGACGATGCAAACCCTGTAAGCTAGGTGAAAGCCTGGGGTTTTCCCTAGAATTGGGGAACTCCCGATCCCCAGATGTAACGGGGCGGGCAGATTGATGGTTGTTTGAAAGCTAAGTGAAAGTTTATAGAAAGAAATGCGAAAGCAGGTCCACTTGACCTGCCACTTGCCGGGCGCGAGGGACTTTTCTAGTTGTGCCTGATCGGGTATGTTGCCCGCCGCTGGCAATGCCGCCTGCATTTCCTACTGAATATTGCCGTGTTTCTCACCTTGCGTGAAGCGGCCCGATTCCCCCCTGGATGGTTTACGATAGCGCCCATGCTGCAAGACCTAGACCAACTCGCCGCCCGTATCGGGCAACTGGTGCAACGCACCCGGCAACTCCATGCCGAGCGTGACGCATTGCGTATGCGCCTGAATGAAACCGAAGCCGAGCAGCGCGTGCTCAAGCAGCGCGCCGCCGAGCGCGATGCCGACATCGCCGCGCTGCAGGGCAAGCTGCAAGACAACGACGGCGCCGTCACCGCGATGCTGGAGCAGGCGCAGAAGGCCGAAGTGGCCCTGCGCGAACAGCTCGCTCGCGAAACCGCCGAGCGCCAGTCGCTCGAGGCGCGTTTCACGGCTCGGGAAACCGAGATGCAGGGCACCCTGCAAAGCCGCGACACCGAACTACAGCGCCTGCGCGTGGCCGCCGCCTCGGCTCGCGAGCGCATCGACGCCGTCCTGGCCCGTCTGCCGGGTGCGCCGTCCGGAGAGCAACACTGATGGAACGCGTAGATGTAACGATCCTGGGGCGCGACTACTCGCTGGCCTGCTCGGCCGAGGAAAAACCCACGCTGATGGCCGCCGTGCGCCACGTCGACCAGCTCATGCTGCGCATCCAGGGCACGGGCAAGGTCTCCAGCAACGAGCGCATCGCCGTCATGGCCGCGCTGCAGGTGGCTGGCGAACTGCTCGCCATGAAAGCGCCCGATGGTCCGCTGGGCGGTTTGGCGGTCGGCGACTTCAAGCGTAGAATCGAGGACATGAACGCAGTGCTGGACGACGCGCTGTCGGGCCAGGAAAAACTCCTCTGACGTTCATAAGCGGTTTTCACCAAGGTTTTTTCAGTATTTTCAGTTTGTCCCTGCCGTGTCCGTGACCTGGCCATACATTCTCTGAACCTATGTCTTATGGCATATTGGTTGCGGGAGTGCAGAGCTGGAGTGATTGTCTCTCGTAGACGAACCCGACGCTCTTCGGAACGCGACCACCTTGAACCTCAGGGTTCGAGATGCCGGCCTTGACGGCACAGGCGGGGCATCTATCCCAGCGGGCCTGCCATGAGCGCAGGTCCGCGCCGGGCGCCTCCCCCCCATCGTCCTCCCTCATAGGACCAGTCCATGTTGAAATCCCCCGTTTTTTCGCTGACCAAACTTGGCGCGGCGTGCGCGGCCGTGGCCGCTCTGTCGATGGCGCAACCCGTCTTCGCGCAGAACCCGGCGCCGGCGCCCGCCGCAGCGGAATCCGCGGCCAACCGGTCGCCGGAACTGACCCTGCAAGCCACCGCGTCTTCCGAGGTCAAGCAGGACACGGTGCGCATTTCGCTGTCGGCCGAGACCGAAGCGGCGGATCAGCCCACCGCCGGCAAGAAGCTCACGGAGATGCTCGACGACGTGGCCAAGCGCGCGCGTGACACCAAGGGCGTCGACGTGCGCACCGGCAGCTTCAACGTCTGGCCCAATTCCACCAGCAGCAGCAAGGGCAAGACCAGCACCACCTGGCGCGGCCAGGGCGAGATCATTCTCGAATCGAAGGATTTCGCGGCGGCCGCCGCGCTGGCGTCCAAGCTGTCCGACAAGACCGCCATTTCCAACATCAGCTTCTCGCTGTCGCGCGAAGTGCGCGACGCCGAGGAACGCAAGCTGCTCAAGGAAGCCGCGCAGGCCTTCAAGGACCGCGCGCTGGCCGCGGCCAATGCCTTCGGCTTTTCGGGCTACCGCCTGAGCAAGCTGGAACTGGGCGGCGCCGGCGGCGTCACGCCGATGCCGCGCATGATGGGCGCGATGGCCAAGGACGCCTCCGGCGGCGCGGGCTACAGCGCGGACGTCCCCCTGGAAGCGGGAGACGTCACGGTCAGCATCTCGGTCAACGGGACGATCGTTTTGCAGTAAGCACGAACATGATGGCGCCCAGGGCGACCATCGGCAGGGACAGCCACTGTCCCATGCTCAACCCGCCCGCGAGCAGGCCCAGGAAGTTGTCCGGCTCGCGGGTGAATTCCACCAGGAAACGGAACGTTCCGTAGCCCATCAGGAATACCGCGCTCACCTGGCCCAGGGGGCGCGGCTTGCTCGAGAACCACCACATCAGCGCGAATAGCACGATGCCTTCCAGGCCCAGCTCATACAGTTGGGAAGGATGGCGCGGGACGCCGTCGCCGCTGCTCGGGAAGATCATCGCCCACGGCACGTCGGTCGGGCGGCCCCACAGTTCACCATTGATGAAGTTGCCCAGGCGGCCGAAACCCAGTCCCAGCGGGATCAGCGGCGCGATGAAGTCGCTGACGGCGAAGAACGGCAGGCGCTTCTTGCGGGCGAACAGCAGCATCACCAGGATCACGCCGATCAGGCCGCCATGGAACGACATGCCGCCTTCCCACAGGTAGGCCACTTCCAGCGGATGCGCCAGGTAATAGCTGGGCTTGTAGAACAGCACGTAGCCCAGCCGCCCGCCGAGCACCACCCCCAGCACACTGTAGAAGATCAGGTCTTCCAGGTCGCGCACGTTCAGGGACGTGGTGTGGCCGCTGGTGATGCGGCGCCGGCCCAGCAGGTACACCAGGGCGAAGCCCGCCAGATACATCAGTCCGTACCAATGGATGGCCAAGGGCCCGATCTGCAGGGCAATGGGGTCGAATTTTGGATATTGCAGCATGTTCCGCCCGACACAATGAAGTTGAATGATAATAACCGGCGAGCCCTGCGGTAGATCGACATGCAAGCGCATTGTCCTTGCGCGCCGGTCCACCCCGAGATTCGCCCGCGAGCGAACTGGCCACCCTCCCGGGCGCGGTCGCCATGTCCGCGCCCTGACGGCCGACAGGAGACAACAGACCATGTCGCACAACGAACGTTCCCGCCACATCACGCACGGCGTCGCCCGCGCGCCCAATCGCGCCATGTATTACGCGCTGGGCTACCAGGAAGCCGACTTCGAAAACCCGATGATCGGCGTGGCCAATGGCCATTCGACCATCACGCCGTGCAACAGCGGCCTGCAGCGCCTGGCCGATGCCGCCATCGAGGCCATCCGCGGCGCCAAGGCCAATCCGCAGGTGTTCGGCACGCCAACGATTTCCGACGGCATGTCCATGGGCACCGAGGGCATGAAGTACTCGCTGGTGTCGCGCGAAGTCATCGCCGACTGTATCGAGACCGCCGCGCAGGGCCAGTGGATGGACGGCGTGGTGGTCATCGGCGGCTGCGACAAGAACATGCCGGGCGGCATGATCGCGCTGGCGCGCATGAACGTGCCGGGCATCTACGTCTACGGCGGCACCATCAAGCCGGGCCGCTACCAGGGCAAGGACCTGACCATCGTCTCGGTGTTCGAGGCGGTCGGCGAATACACCATGGGCCGCATGGAAGAGGCCGACTTCAAGCAGATCGAGAAATGCGCCATCCCCGGCTCGGGCTCCTGTGGCGGCATGTACACCGCCAACACCATGAGCTCGGCCTTCGAGGCCATGGGCATGAGCCTGCCGTATTCCAGCACCATGGCCAACGAGGACGACGAGAAAGTCGTCTCGGCCGCGGAATCGGCCCGCGTGTTGGTGGACGCCGTCCGCCGCGGCCTGCGCCCGCGCGACATCATCACCCGCGAGTCCATCGAGAACGCCGTCTCTGTCATCATGGCGACGGGCGGCTCGACCAACGCGGTGCTGCATTTCCTGGCCATCGCGCATGCCGCCGAAGTGCCCTGGACCATCGACGACTTCGAGCGCATCCGCCAGCGCGTGCCGGTGCTGTGCGACCTCAAGCCGTCCGGCAAATACGTGGCGACCGACCTGCATCGCGCCGGCGGCATCCCGCAGGTCATGAAGCTGCTGCTCAACGCCGGGCTGCTGCATGGCGATTGCGTCACCATCACCGGCCAGACGATCGCGCAGTCCCTGACCGATGTGCCCGATACGCCGCGCGCCGACCAGGACGTCATCATGCCGCTGGATCGCGCCCTCTATCCCCAGGGCCATCTGGCCATCCTCAAGGGCAACCTGTCGCCGGAAGGCTGCGTGGCCAAGATCACCGGCCTGAAGAATCCGGTGATCACCGGGCCGGCGCGCGTCTTCGATTCCGAGGACGACGCCATGGCCGCCATCATGGCGCGCCAGATCCGCGATGGCGACGTGGTGGTGATCCGCTACGAAGGCCCCAAGGGCGGGCCCGGCATGCGTGAAATGCTGGCGCCGACCTCCGCATTGGTCGGGCAGGGGCTGGGCGAAACCGTGGGCCTCATCACCGATGGCCGCTTTTCCGGCGGCACCTGGGGCATGGTGGTCGGCCACGTCGCGCCCGAGGCCTTCGTGGGCGGCCCCATCGCGCTGATCCAGGAGGGAGATTCGGTTACCATCGATGCCCACAAGCTGCTGTTGCAGCTCAATATCAGCGACGAAGAGATGGCGGCTCGTCGCCAGGCCTGGGTCCAGCCCAAGCCGCGTTATACACGCGGTGTGCTTGCCAAGTTCGGCAAGCTCGCCAGCACCGCGAGCCGTGGGGCGGTAACCGATGCATTTGATACGTAGTCTGTTGGCGGTCGCCGCCGGCCTGTTGGCCGCCGGCGCGGCCCAGGGGCAAACCACCGGCCTGGATCTGGCCAAGAGCAAAGCCTGCATGGCCTGTCACCAGGTCGACGTCAAGCGCGTCGGACCGCCGCTGGCCAGCGTGGCCGAACGCTATGCCGGGCAGGGCGATGCCATGGTGGACTACCTGGCGGGCAAGATCCGCGGGGGCGGCCGCGGCGCCTGGGGCGCCGTGCCGATGCCGGCGCAGACCCACGTCAGTCCGGAAGACGCCCGCCTGCTGGCCGAATGGATCCTGACGCTGGCGCCGGCCAAGAAGTAGTCGTATCGTCTCTGAAAAGTTTCAGGAAAGGAATCGTCATGGCAGAACAACCCTCCCCGGGCAATGAGGTCGCCGTTCTCGGCGGCGGCTGTTTCTGGTGCGTCGAGGCGGTCTTCACCGACCTGCGCGGCGTCAAGAGCGTGCTGCCCGGCTACAGCGGCGGACACGTCGACAACCCCAGCTACGAACAGGTCTGCGGCAAGGACACCGGCCACATCGAGGTCGCCCGCGTCGAATTCGATCCGGCCGAACTGTCCTACAGCGACCTGCTGCGCGTGTTCTTCGCCACCCACGACCCGACCACCCCGGGCCGCCAGGGCAACGACGTCGGCCCGCAATACGAGTCGGCCATCTTCTGGCAGAACGACACCCAGCGCGAGCAGGCCGAAGCCGTCATCGCCGAGGTCGAGGCGCAGAAAGTCTATGACGCGCCCATCGTCACCAAGCTGCTGGCGCCCGCGCACTTCTGGCAGGCCGAGGACTATCACCGCGACTACTTCGCGCTGCATCCCGAACAGGGCTATTGCCAGTTCGTGATCGCGCCCAAGGTCGCCAAGTTCCGCAAGCAGTTCCAGGATCGCCTGACGAAATAAGACAGGCGAAAAAAAACCTCGCGCAAGGCGAGGTTTCAAGGCCAGCGCCGGGCACATGGGCCCCAGCGCTGGAGGGGGAAGCGGTCAGTCGACGGCTTTCACCACGCCGCGGCGCATCTGGTCCAGTTCGATGGACTCGAACAGCGCCTTGAAATTGCCTTCGCCGAAACCGTCGTTGCCCTTGCGCTGGATGATCTCGAAGAAGATCGGGCCGATCTGGTTCTCGGTGAAGATCTGCAGCAGCAGGCCGCCGTCGGGGGCGCCGTCCAGCAGGATGCGGTTCTTCTGCAGGCGCGGCACGTCTTCACCATGGTTGGGCAGGCGGCGGTCCAGCAGCTCGTAGTAGGTCTCCGGCGTATCCAGGAACACCACGCCATTGGCGCGCAGGGCCTCGATCGTGCCGTAGATGTCCTCGGTGGCCATGGCGATGTGCTGGATGCCTTCGCCGCGGTACAGGTCCAGGTATTCCTGGATCTGGCCCTTCTCTTCGGTGCCTTCCTCGTTGATGGGAATGCGGATGTTGCCGCACGGCGAGGTCATGGCCTTGGACTTCACGCCCGTCACCTTGCCCTCGATGTCGAAGTAGCGCACCTCGCGGAAGTTGAACAGGCGCTCGTAGAACTCCGACCACTCGGCCATGCGGCCCTTGTGCACGTTGTGCGTCAGGTGGTCCACCAGCGTCAGCCCGGCGCCGCGGTGGTTCAGGTCGGCCTGCGCATTCTGCGGATCCACCGGCACGAAGTCGACGTCATAGATGCTGATGTCGCCGATGCCGCCGTGGCCTTCCTTGCCAGTCCAGCGGTCCACCAGGTAGATCAGCGAATCGCCGATGCCCTTGATCGCGGGGATGTTCAGTTCCATCGGGCCGCTGTGCGAGTCGAAACCCCAGGCGCCCAGCTCCAGCGCGCGCTTGTACGCGGCGGCGGCATCCTGCACGCGAAAGCCGATCGCACAGATCGACGGGCCATGCAGGCGGGCGAAACGCTGCGCGAAGGAATCGGGTTCGGCGTTGATCAGGAAATTCACGCCGCCCTGGCGGTACAGCGTCACGTCCTTGTGGCGGTGCTTGGCGATTGCCTTGAAGCCCAGCAGTTCGAACACCTTGCGCAGCGCGGCGGGGTCCGGCGCGGCATATTCGATGAATTCGAACCCGGCGGTGCCCATCGGGTTGTCCCAGGGTTGGAAAGCGCTGCTCATGAGTCTGCTCCCTTGAGTCGTTGTAGAGGCGACTTGTCGTTCAAGTCTAGGATGAAGATTGTAGGGAGGAAAGGCAGGCAGACAATTGCAAACATGTCGCGAAAGTGGCAAGGTTGAGCAATAATATTGCCCAAGATAAAAAATATGGGGCTGAAAATGTCTGACATAGAGCTGGATAGGACAGATATAAGGATCCTGGCCGAATTGCAACGCGATGGCCGCCTGAGCAACCAGGAGCTGGCCGACCGCGTCTCCCTGTCGCCCAGCCCTTGCCTGCGCCGGGTGCGGCGGCTGGAAGAGAAGGGCTTCATCAAGAAATACGTGGCGCTGATCGACGCCGAAAAGGTCGGGCTGGGCCTGCTGGCCTACGTCAACATCCGCCTGAACAAGCACAGCGGTTCCAGTCATGCGCCCATGAGCGACTTCGCCCGCGATGTCCAGCTCTGGCCCGAGGTGGTCGAGTGCTATGCCATGTCCGGCGACATGGACTACCTGCTGCGCATCCAGGTCGCCGACCTGGCGCATTTCTCCAAGTTCGCCATGGACACCCTGATGCGCCATCCCGCGGTGGTCGACATGCGGTCGTTCTTCGCGCTACAGCAGATCAAGGAGACCACCGAGCTGCGGCTGTAGGGGAGTGGCAGGTGTGTCCGCCTCTTCTGCGGCGCTTTCCATATAGGGATGCCGACATCGAGTGGAGGGCTTCTCGGAAAGGGACAGGGGGTGCCTCGTCGTCGAGCCCTATCTATATATAGGGTAAGGGCGCGCATATCAGGGGCAGCATTCTGGGAAGGGAAGCTGCCCCTTATATATAGGCAGGACAGCCCATAGGGAGAGTGACGGCGCCAGGTCGTCGACATCTTGCGTGGAAAAGCTGAAGGGGGATGCCATCAAGCTGTCTCGCCACTATATATAGGGGCGGGTGGGATGACTGCCTCCCCGGGGCGCGATCGGACCCGCCTGACTGCACCGCATTCGGGGGAGCGCTTTCCCGGGATTCGGGTCCCCGATAGTGAGACGTGCATGACATTCCCAGGGGAAATACAGGGTGCGTCCCTCGAAAACATCATCTTTCTGCAAAACGAGTGTCATCCTGGCGTGACAAGCCAAAATTCTGTGCTATAGTCTCGCTCCTTCGCAGTTCAAGCAGTTTTGTTGAGCAGCGAGGCCAGGCAAGTGCAACGGATTCGAACGCTACGGCGAACGGATCTGCCGCAGGGCAGCAAGGCGGTGGGTCAGCAATGATTCTCTCGAACCGGCAGTCAGCGAATTTTGCAAGAGGTGGTGCAAATCAGGCAGAAGCCAGTTGCATAACCTGCAAAAATTGTGCTATAGTCTTGGGCTTGGCTGGTGACGGCAAATCAGGGTTTACCCGGTAGGGTGGTCTGAAAGGCGTTGCAAGCTGACTGGGCGGTAACCAACCTCTGGAGTGATCCGGAGCTGCTGTGAAAGTGAAGTGATTCACCGGTGCGGCAGGGTTGCAAGATAGGATGCAAATTAGGCAAAAGCCGGTTGCATGATCTGCAAAAGTTGTGTTATAGTTTCAGGCTTGGCAGTTACCGAAAACTTAGGGTTAACCCTGATATTTCGATAGCTGCTAAAGAGAAAGCCGGGTGCGAGCCTGGTGAGACCTGAAGAGGTCGTAGGCAAGAAAGCGAAGTGAATCAAACGACGCTGACTTGACAAACGATAAAAACTTCTTCATAATCTCGTTTCTCTGCTGCTGACACAGCGATCGACGCGAAAGCGAAATCGCCGAAGAAAGCAGAAGATGCAGTAAGTAGTGCAGAATTTAGCAGTACCGCTCTTTAACAATTAAACAACCGATAAGTGTGGGCGCTTGATGCGAGTGCATAGTGACTTCGGTCACAAGCACAATGAAATCAAGTGCTCACTAGAAGTGAAGTACCTTAGACGTCAAGTTTAAGAACATACCTCACTTCCTTTGAGTAGCGACGTATGACTCGGTTCTTCGGAACTAAGAAATACGAAACAAATACAGAGATTAAACTGAAGAGTTTGATCCTGGCTCAGATTGAACGCTAGCGGGATGCCTTACACATGCAAGTCGAACGGCAGCACGGACTTCGGTCTGGTGGCGAGTGGCGAACGGGTGAGTAATGTATCGGAACGTGCCTAGTAGCGGGGGATAACTACGCGAAAGCGTAGCTAATACCGCATACGCCCTACGGGGGAAAGCAGGGGATCGCAAGACCTTGCACTATTAGAGCGGCCGATATCGGATTAGCTAGTTGGTGGGGTAACGGCTCACCAAGGCGACGATCCGTAGCTGGTTTGAGAGGACGACCAGCCACACTGGGACTGAGACACGGCCCAGACTCCTACGGGAGGCAGCAGTGGGGAATTTTGGACAATGGGGGAAACCCTGATCCAGCCATCCCGCGTGTGCGATGAAGGCCTTCGGGTTGTAAAGCACTTTTGGCAGGAAAGAAACGTCATGGGTTAATACCCCGTGAAACTGACGGTACCTGCAGAATAAGCACCGGCTAACTACGTGCCAGCAGCCGCGGTAATACGTAGGGTGCAAGCGTTAATCGGAATTACTGGGCGTAAAGCGTGCGCAGGCGGTTCGGAAAGAAAGATGTGAAATCCCAGAGCTTAACTTTGGAACTGCATTTTTAACTACCGAGCTAGAGTGTGTCAGAGGGAGGTGGAATTCCGCGTGTAGCAGTGAAATGCGTAGATATGCGGAGGAACACCGATGGCGAAGGCAGCCTCCTGGGATAACACTGACGCTCATGCACGAAAGCGTGGGGAGCAAACAGGATTAGATACCCTGGTAGTCCACGCCCTAAACGATGTCAACTAGCTGTTGGGGCCTTCGGGCCTTGGTAGCGCAGCTAACGCGTGAAGTTGACCGCCTGGGGAGTACGGTCGCAAGATTAAAACTCAAAGGAATTGACGGGGACCCGCACAAGCGGTGGATGATGTGGATTAATTCGATGCAACGCGAAAAACCTTACCTACCCTTGACATGTCTGGAATGCCGAAGAGATTTGGTAGTGCTCGCAAGAGAACCGGAACACAGGTGCTGCATGGCTGTCGTCAGCTCGTGTCGTGAGATGTTGGGTTAAGTCCCGCAACGAGCGCAACCCTTGTCATTAGTTGCTACGAAAGGGCACTCTAATGAGACTGCCGGTGACAAACCGGAGGAAGGTGGGGATGACGTCAAGTCCTCATGGCCCTTATGGGTAGGGCTTCACACGTCATACAATGGTCGGGACAGAGGGTCGCCAACCCGCGAGGGGGAGCCAATCCCAGAAACCCGATCGTAGTCCGGATCGCAGTCTGCAACTCGACTGCGTGAAGTCGGAATCGCTAGTAATCGCGGATCAGCATGTCGCGGTGAATACGTTCCCGGGTCTTGTACACACCGCCCGTCACACCATGGGAGTGGGTTTTACCAGAAGTAGTTAGCCTAACCGCAAGGGGGCGATTACCACGGTAGGATTCATGACTGGGGTGAAGTCGTAACAAGGTAGCCGTATCGGAAGGTGCGGCTGGATCACCTCCTTTCAGAGCTTAGTGCTCGTGTTAAGCGTCCACTCTTATCGGTTGTTTGATATATAGCTGGGATCGGTTGTGGGCTTGGGTAGAGGGATTCCTCCCTGTGTCCATGACTCCTGACTACTGATCCGAGAAGGTTTTGGGTCTGTAGCTCAGTCGGTTAGAGCACCGTCTTGATAAGGCGGGGGTCGTTGGTTCGAATCCAACCAGACCCACCAAGTATTCGCAGGTAGTTGATACCGTGAATATGGGGGTGTAGCTCAGCTGGGAGAGCGCCTGCTTTGCAAGCAGGATGTCATCGGTTCGATCCCGTTCACCTCCACCAAGACTTTAAGATCACCTGGTGGTGATGTAGAGGCTAACTCATAGCGTCGTGTAGATAATTTCTGCCCGGTCTTATGAGTTAGGTTTTACCTGACAGCTATATTCGTTCTTTAACAATCTGGAAGAAGCACAACGAAATGTACTTATCAAGTACTCGGCGCAAGCTGATGAAGATAAGTACGGGTTGTGATTGCATTAATTTTGTTCCAAGTTCTCAAGACTGGGGTGAATAACCTCAGACTGCTTTGAAACTTATGAACGGCACAAACGCTAATACTCAGGTCCTATAGCCTACAGCGTTATAGGATCAAGCGACTAAGTGCATATGGTGGATGCCTTGGCGATCACAGGCGATGAAGGACGTAGTAGCCTGCGAAAAGCTGCGGGGAGCTGGCAAACAAGCTTTGATCCGCAGATATCCGAATGGGGAAACCCACTCCGCAAGGAGTATCCCTGACTGAATACATAGGTCAGTGGAAGCGAACCGGGTGAACTGAAACATCTCAGTAGCTCGAGGAAAAGAAATCAACCGAGATTCCGAAAGTAGTGGCGAGCGAAATCGGAAGAGCCTTTACGTTTTAGCATGCAAGATAGTCGAACGGAATGGAAAGTCCGGCCGTAGCAGGTGATAGCCCTGTAGACGAAATTTTGTGTGTGGAACTAAGCGTAAGAAAAGTAGGGCGGGACACGTGAAATCCTGTTTGAAGATGGGGGGACCATCCTCCAAGGCTAAATACTCGTGATCGACCGATAGTGAACCAGTACCGTGAGGGAAAGGCGAAAAGAACCCGGAAGGGGAGTGAAATAGATCCTGAAACCGTATGCATACAAACAGTAGGAGCCTCCTTGTGGGGTGACTGCGTACCTTTTGTATAATGGGTCAGCGACTTACATTCAGTGGCAAGGTTAACCGAATAGGGAAGCCGTAGCGAAAGCGAGTCCGAATAGGGCGATTCAGTCGCTGGGTGTAGACCCGAAACCAGATGATCTATCCATGGCCAGGTTGAAGGCACGGTAACACGTGCTGGAGGACCGAACCCACTAATGTTGAAAAATTAGGGGATGAGCTGTGGATAGGGGTGAAAGGCTAAACAAATCTGGAAATAGCTGGTTCTCTCCGAAAACTATTTAGGTAGTGCCTCAAGTATTACTGCGGGGGTAGAGCACTGTTATAGCTAGGGGTCATGGCGACTTACCAAACTATGGCAAACTCCGAATACCCGCAAGTACAGCTTGGGAGACAGAGCACCGGGTGCTAACGTCCGGACTCAAGAGGGAAACAACCCAGACCGCCAGCTAAGGTCCCGAATTATCGCTAAGTGGGAAACGAAGTGGGAAGGCATAGACAGTCAGGAGGTTGGCTTAGAAGCAGCCATCCTTTAAAGAAAGCGTAATAGCTCACTGATCGAGTCGTCCTGCGCGGAAGATGTAACGGGGCTAAGCGATAAACCGAAGCTGCGGGTGTGCACTTTTAGTGCACGCGGTAGGAGAGCGTTCTGTAAGCCTGCGAAGGTGGCTTGTAAAGGCTGCTGGAGGTATCAGAAGTGCGAATGCTGACATGAGTAGCGATAAAGGGGGTGAAAAGCCCCCTCGCCGTAAGTCCAAGGTTTCCTGCGCAACGTTCATCGGCGCAGGGTGAGTCGGCCCCTAAGGCGAGGCAGAGATGCGTAGCTGATGGGAAACTGGTTAATATTCCAGTACCGTCGTACAGTGCGATGGGGGACGGATCGCGGAAGATCATCAGGGTGTTGGATGTCCCTGTTGCTGTATCGAAGATGGCGCTTAGGCAAATCCGGGCGCGTAAATCAAGGGTATGGCACGAGCGAGCATTGCTTGCGAAGTGATTGGAAGTGGTTCCAAGAAAAGCCTCTAAGCTTCAGCTGTACGAGACCGTACCGCAAACCGACACAGGTGGACGGGATGAATATTCCAAGGCGCTTGAGAGAACTCAGGAGAAGGAACTCGGCAAATTGATACCGTAACTTCGGGAGAAGGTATACCCCGGTAGTGTGAAGCGCCTGCGCGCTTAGCATGATGGGGTCGCAGAGAATCGGTGGCTGCGACTGTTTATTAAAAACACAGCACTCTGCAAAGACGAAAGTCGACGTATAGGGTGTGACGCCTGCCCGGTGCCGGAAGGTTAAGTGATGGGGTGCAAGCTCTTGATCGAAGCCCCGGTAAACGGCGGCCGTAACTATAACGGTCCTAAGGTAGCGAAATTCCTTGTCGGGTAAGTTCCGACCTGCACGAATGGCGTAACGATGGCCACACTGTCTCCTCCTGAGACTCAGCGAAGTTGAAGTGTTTGTGATGATGCAATCTACCCGCGGCTAGACGGAAAGACCCCATGAACCTTTACTGTAGCTTTGCATTGGACTGTGAACCGGCCTGTGTAGGATAGGTGGGAGGCTTTGAAGCGTGGTCGCTAGATCACGTGGAGCCATCCTTGAAATACCACCCTGGTTTGTTTGCGGTTCTAACCTTGGTCCGTTATCCGGATCGGGGACAGTGCATGGTGGGCAGTTTGACTGGGGCGGTCTCCTCCCAAAGTGTAACGGAGGAGTTCGAAGGTACGCTAGGTACGGTCGGAAATCGTGCTGATAGTGCAATGGCATAAGCGTGCTTGACTGTGAGACTGACAAGTCGAACAGGTGCGAAAGCAGGACATAGTGATCCGGTGGTTCTGAATGGAAGGGCCATCGCTCAACGGATAAAAGGTACTCTGGGGATAACAGGCTGATACCGCCCAAGAGTTCATATCGACGGCGGTGTTTGGCACCTCGATGTCGGCTCATCTCATCCTGGGGCTGTAGCCGGTCCCAAGGGTATGGCTGTTCGCCATTTAAAGAGGTACGTGAGCTGGGTTTAAAACGTCGTGAGACAGTTTGGTCCCTATCTGCCGTGGGCGTTGGATACTTGACGGAGCCTGCTCCTAGTACGAGAGGACCGGAGTGGACGTACCTCTGGTGTACCGGTTGTCATGCCAATGGCATTGCCGGGTAGCTAAGTACGGAAGAGATAACCGCTGAAGGCATCTAAGCGGGAAACTCGTCTGAAGATTAGGTATCCCGGGGACTTGATCCCCCTAAAGAGTCGTTCGAGACCAGGACGTTGATAGGTCGGGTGTGGAAGCGCAGTAATGCGTTAAGCTAACCGATACTAATTGCTCGTGAGGCTTGATCCTATAACACTGATGGTTATGACCTGGTGGTATAGCGTTCCAAGTGTCGTTCAATACAAAATCTGGCTGCCCCGTCAGCAGCCAGCCAACACCAATTACACCCACTGTGCGGGATCATCGAGCTAGCCTCTGATCTCCCACACGTTGCGCTTCTTCCAAGATTGGAGCGGTTGTCCCCCAAGGACAATCTCTCAACCAGTTACGCCTGACGACCATAGCAAGGTGGTACCACTCCTTCCCATCCCGAACAGGACAGTGAAACGCCTTTGCGCCGATGATAGTGGACGGACGTCTGTGAAAGTAGGTCATCGTCAGGCTTTTATTCCGCAAAACCCCATAGGCTACGCCTGTGGGGTTTTGTCTTTTGTGCGTGCAAACTGGCGCTTGGCCAGGTCTCTGAGACGGGCGGCGTCGGGTGGACGTCTTTTCGTCGGTGAACGTCTCTTGCGCGGACGCTCTCGTCCGATGCCACGCTGCGAACCCCAAAAAGAAACCCCCGTGCGGCTGGCGCCGCACGGGGGTTTTTGCTTTGTGAGCTGATGATTTTCAGCGTTGGCTTCAGCCCGGCGATGTTGCCTTCAGGGCGGCGCGCCAGCTCGCGCAATCGACGGCGCGGCTGTCTTCCTGGCGCTGAAAACGGACACCCAAAATCACCTTGAGCAAGCCTGCAACCCGCGCCAGCATTGAATGTGCCCAAATAACAACGCTCGTGGGCCGGCTGGGTTTGTGCGGTAAGATTGACCGAGTCAATTGTTGGAGCGTAATCGTGAGTGATACCCAGACCCCCGCGCCCGGTACGGCATTAGACCTGCGCACGCTGACCCATGTGGCCTATGGTTTGTTCGCCCTGGGCTTTCTGACCAGTGGTTTCCTGGGCATCGCCACGCTGGCGGCCGTCGTGCTGATGTACCTGAAGCGCTCGGACGTCGCCGGCACCGTTTATGCGGCCCATTTCGACTGGCTGTTGCGCACCTTCTGGTGGGCGCTGCTGTGGCTGGCCATCAGCTGCTTGGCGCTGATCATCTATATTGGCTGGATCGGCGTGGTCGCGACGGTGGTGTGGGGCTTGTACCGCCTGATCAAGGGCTGGTTGGCCCTGCTGGACGGCGTCGCACCGACCTCCTACGCCTGATTCCAGGCGCTCGAACACAAAGGCCGGCTTACGCCGGCCTTTTTTTATTTCACGATGACTCCAGCCCGATATTACGCCGGACTACGCCCAAGCCAGATACAGCAGGTTTATCAATGACTTAGGCGAGTTCAACATATGCCGGTGCTTTCTGAAACCTGACCCGGCTTGTGCTCGCATGGCTCCCATGTGGTTCTTGGAAACCGGGTTGTTCCGAGGAGTCATCATGGCAAAACTCAAGCTCACCAAGTCCGCCGTCGATGCGGCACAACCGCAGGCGCAGGCTGTCGAACTCCGGGACACGATGGTGCCCGGCTTCCTCTGCAAGATCACCCCGGCGGGCCGCAAGGTGTTCATGCTGCAATACCGCACGAACGCCGGAGAGCGGCGCAAGCCCGCCTTGGGCCTGTATGGGGAACTGACTGTCGAGCAGGCCCGCGCCTTGGCCCAGGAGTGGCTGGCCGAGGTGCGCAAGGGCGGTGATCCTGGGGCGGCCAAGGCCGCCGCCCGTGCCGCGCCCACGGTCGCGGAACTGTGTGGCAAGTTCATGGAGGACTACTCCAAGCTGCGCAACAAGCCCAGCACGCAACGCGGCTATCAGGCCGTCATAGACCGCTGCATCGTTCCGATGCTGGGCCGGATGAAGGTGCAGGACGTGAAGCGGCCCGACGTGGCCACAGTGATGAAGAAGATGGCCCACAAGCCGGCCGAGGCCAACAACGCTTTCAGCGTGATGCGCAGGATGTTCAATCTGGCCGAGGTGTGGGGCTACCGGACGGATGGAACCAACCCGTGCCGCCACGTCCCGATGTACCCCAACGGGAAGGCCACGCACCTCATCAGCGACGAGGACATGGCGCGGATCTTCCGCCATCTGAGCAAGCTGGAGGCGGAAGGGCTGGAGCCTTACGTCATTCCCCTGGCGATCCGCTTGCAATTCGAGTTCGCTGCCCGCCGTGGCGAAATCGTCACGCTCCAATGGGATTGGGTGGATTTCGAGAACCGCCGCGTGGTTTGGCCCGACAGCAAGACCGGCGGCATGTCCAAGCCGATGAGTGAGGAAGCCTACCGACTGCTTTCGACCGCGCCGAGGCAGGACGGCATTCCCCATGTGCTGCCGTCCCCGAGCCATACGGGCCAGCACTTGACCACGGGCGAGTATTACGGCGGCTGGTGCCGCGCGCTCAAGGCGGCCGGCGCGGCCCACGTCGGCACGCACGGCATCCGCCATCGCTCGGCCACGGACATTGCCAACTCTGGCATTCCGGTCAAGGTCGGCATGGCGCTGACGGCGCACAAGACCGTGGCGATGTTCATGCGCTATGTCCACACCGAGGATGACCCGGTGCGCAAGGCGGCCGAACTGGTGGCGAACCGGCGCAAGACAATCACTAGGGCGCAGCGCCCCGTGGAGGTGACGACATGAACCGGCGCAAAGTATCCGTGGCGTCCTCCGCAGTGCCGTCGGCGCTGCTGGGCGATATTCGGGCGCTGATCGAGGCGGCGCACAAGCGCGCTGCCTCGGCCGTCAATGCCGAGCTGACCCTGCTGTTCTGGCGCATCGGCCAGCGCATCCATACGGAAGTGCTGGCCGGTCAGCGAGCCGGGTACGGCGAGGAAATCCTGCCAACCTTGGCCGAGCAGTTGGTACGCGACTACGGGCGCAGCTTCGCGGACAAGAATCTGCGCCGGATGGTGCAGTTCGCCGCCACCTACTCGGACGAGCCAATTGTCGTGACGCTGTCACGACAATTGAGCTGGTCACATTTTCTGGCCCTGCTGCCGCTCAAAGACCCGCTCCAGCGGGACTATTACGCGCAGATGGCGAGCGCCGGCCGCTGGAGCGTGCGGACGCTGCGCGAACGCATCGACTCGATGCTCTACGAGCGCACGGCGCTGTCCCAAAAGCCGGACGAAACCATCGCGCAGGAGTTGGCGACGATGCGCGATGCGCAGCGCATGTCGCCCGCCCTGGTCATGCGCGATCCGTACATCCTCGACTTCCTCGGGCTGCGGGACACCTGGCAGGAAGGCGACTTGGAGGCCGCGATCATCCGCGAAATGGAGTCCTTCCTGCTGGAACTGGGTGCGGGTTTCTCCTTCGTTGCCCGGCAGAAACGCATCCAGATCGACGACGAGGATTTCCACCTCGATCTGCTGTTCTACAACCGCAAGCTGCGGCGCCTGGTGGCGGTGGAATTGAAGGTTGGCGAGTTCAAGGCCGCGTACAAGGGGCAGATGGAGCTTTATCTGCGCTGGCTGGACAAGCATGAGCGCGAGCCGGAAGAAGCCTCGCCGCTGGGGATCATTCTTTGCACCGGCAAGAAGCGTGAGCAGATCGAGTTGCTGGAGTTGGACAAGTCGGGCATCCACGTTGCCGAGTACCTGACGAGCTTGCCACCGCGTGCGGTGCTGGGAGAGCGGTTGCAGCAGGCGACCGAACGGGCACGGTTGCAGATTGAGCAGCGCAAGACGGATGCCGAGTAGTTCTGTCCCGGGCATTTGGGCGTCCCGGCGCACCGCCGTCGCGCTGTCGTGCTGCGCATCGAGCCTCGCGGCGCGAGTCTCGTCCCTGCCGGGCTTCCATCACTGACGCCTCCGGCCCTGCTCGTTGATCCGGGCCTGCGCGCTCCGCTTGCCCCAAAAGCCGAGGGTGTGCAGTGGGCGGGTGTGGGCGGTCTTGCTGTTCCCTTCACCGTATCACGGCGTTCTCGCCGTCAAGGGCTTCGCGCGCTATGCGCGCTTGCGTCCTGGCGGCCGTCTGCGACCCCTGACTGCTTGCGCTGCGCCGTGCTGGCGACGGTTCCGGGCAATTCCGCCCGTGCAACCGGAGCACGCTCATGTCGCAATTTTCCTTTTCCTCGTTCGACGCCTCGCTGATGGTGCGCGATGCGCAGGGTCACTACCAGCCGGCGACGGCCGACCAGATTCTGGATGCTGCGCGCCAGGCCATCGAGCACAAGATGCAGCGCGGTGCATCGTTCACTTCGCCGGCGGCGGTCAAGGAGTACCTGTGCACCAAGCTGGGCGGCTTCGAGCATGAAGTGTTCGCTGTGCTGTTCCTCGATACACAGCATCGTCTGATCGAGTATGCCGAGATGTTCCAGGGCACCATCGACTCGGCCGAAGTTCATCCGCGCGAGGTGGTCAAGGCAGCCCTGCGGCACAACGCGGCCGCGGTCATCGTTTCGCACAATCATCCGAGCGGCAATCCCGAGCCGAGTGCGGCAGACCAAACGCTGACCCAGCGGCTCAGGGAAGCACTGGGGCTTGTGGACGTGCGCGTACTCGATCACGTCATCGTCGCCGGCAACGCAACGGCATCGTTCGCCGAGCGTGGGCTGATCTAGCTCAAGGGGCTTCGGCCCCTTTTTGCTGCGCCTGCTGGCAGGGCCTGCGCACAGCCCTTGCCTGTCCGTGCCTTCGTTCTGAAGTTAATGCTCAAGAAGTCACAACCTGAATCATTTCGTCGTAATGCTTCTTGTCCACTTCTTCAAACCACTGAAAGATGTGTCCGATGACGCTATGGCTTTCGCCAGCCAAGTTTTCTGCCGATTCCTCGGTTATTTCAATTACATCGCTATGCGAGTATTTGTTGATAAAGCGATATATTTTTTCCTTGAGTTCCGGCGTTGTGATAGCGCAGTCTTTCAGACCAACATCCATCAGTTGACTTATGTCGCTTCTCCGCCTGGGATATTTGAAGGTAAAGAACGATTCAATGAGCTTGCGAGCGAGGTTCGCAGTCAAAAAGGCTTCATCTCTATTAAGGATCGTATGCGCCCTGTATTCATAGAGCTTTTTGAAGATGTAGTGATACTCAGAGCCGTAATTTTTCAGAGAATCATCGGCGTCAACAAGCAGCGAATGGCGGGGTGAGCCAGGAGGCGCATCCAGTCGATAGAAGAAGCAATTCTCAGCTTTTCCTTTGGCAATCCTGTTCCTGTTCGTTCCAGTGAACCAGTCTCTCACTAGCTTGAAGTAGGTGAAGTTATGAGTCAGCACAAAAAGTTGCTTGGCTTCAGTGCATTGAGTTCTTAGGAACGAATAGGCATGAAACAAGTGATTTGAGTCAAAGCTTGAGACGGGATCATCAACAACCACAATCGTTTCCTTGATGTTGTTTCCGTTTTCTTTGAGCTTCGTGATGAAGTAGACAAATGCAATCGCAGTCTTCTCACCTTCGCTCAAATTCCCATCATGCTCACCCACTCCGTTTCTGATGATCTCATAGCCTTTTTTCTTTTGATTAAAGCTCAGGCAAAGCTCAGAGCGACCGATGAAACGATGCAGGATGTCATTGAACTCCTTCGCCCCAACCGTCTCATTTGAGAGCAGCGCCTCTATTGCTCCGACCTCTTGACCAAGTTTTTCAATTTCCTTGTAGTCATTCTTTGCTTCAGCCTCAAGGTCATTGCATTTCTTCTCACTTCCAGCATAGTCAAATTCTTGCACCTCAGCCGCAGCAAAGTGAAGTTCCAGTGCCACCTTGCTTTTGGATGTCTCAGATTTGAAGTTTGAAGTCTTATTGTTGTGCTTTCCGACGAGCGCAACGATCGACTTTAGGATCTCATTGAAATTCGTGACATCCTCTTCAACCACATCCGAAATCTGAATGTCTGTCTTTGCAGGGTCTGTAATTTTGGCTTTCAGAGCTTGCCGCCATCCGTTTATTTGCTGGTTGATCTTCTCAGCAGCAGATGTGTATTCCTTCTGGAGCTTATCTGCGTCAGCCGATAGCTCTTTATAAAACTCCGTCGCTGCGGGCAACTGATTGGCTGGAGCACCTTGAGATTCAATCCAAATCGCGGCGCTCTGAAGTCGGCTTTGAAAATCCGTGAACTCTTTGCTGAAGTGAGCGGCAAGTGCCTCGGCACGAAGCTGGGTGAATGGGGAGCCGCAGAACTCGCAGGATTGCGAATCATGGTTCTTATGAATTTCCAAGCCTGTTTGAACCCAGTCACGAATGTCCGGGTTATCAGTCAGCCGCTGGATAGCTTGATTGACTGCTGTAGTTCCAATCAAGTCTCTGATGCGACCTGCCGCCTTCTTAAAGTAGTCCGGCTCAATGGCCGTTGAGGCGAAAGTGATGCTTGGAAGCTGATCTGGCTTGGCGGCATTCGTAAGGTCGATGACCTTTTCATCTGGAAGAACCGAGTCAGGCTTAATAATGGCATCGCCATTACTCTGAATGAAATTAGAAAGCTTTCGGCGATCGTAATTCAAGTAGTAGCTATCGCTCGTATCAATCGCCTGAAGTCCTAGCTTCATTTTTTTGGCAGCATTGGTCAGAAATTTATCCAATGCTTCACGCTGCTTCTTGATGTCGCTTTGCTTTTCGTCGTGAGCTTTCTTTTTCGATTGAAGCTCGCCTTTTAGCTTCTCCAGTTTCTGCAAGTCATCAATCTTCTCTTTCGCAATGAGAAGGATGCTTTTTACGGATTTGTCCCAATCAATGTTCTCATGCACAAATCGTTGATTGAAGACATGGATATTTAATTGGGATGACGGGAGTGTGGTTTCCGTGATCGTGGAGCCGTCCTCCAAAACGACTGAAAACTGGCCCGCACTGAAGCGAGGAACCATCGAGCGAAGCTCAAAGCAAGAGAATAGATTCGATAGGGTTGACTTGCCTGTTCCGTTCCAGCCATAGACAAGGTTGTACCGGCCGAACTTCTGGATCTTCGTTCCATTGAAGTCGCTGAAGATGCCGAACTGCTTGAGACGGTTAATACAGACGATCACTTTTAGCCCCCCGTGTTCTTGCTTTAGCAACATTTGCTTGCAAAATAAATAATAAACGAAGAGTTCTTTTGCGTCTCCGCTTCGCGGATCGCGCTGCTCCAGGTTCGCTAGTCGCTCATCCCTGGCGGGACTGGCTTTGCCAGCCAGCCTTTCGCATCGCTGACGCCTCCGGCCCGGCTTCCAGCTTCGGGCCTGCGCGCTTCGCTTGCCGTGCGGTTCGGCACACAGGGGGGGCCGTTGCCATGTCCAGCCGTCTCCCCTGATTTCATCACCTTCACCGCGACTGTAGCCCGCGGTCGTGTGCCGTCAAGGCGCGCAGGGCCGTGTCCTCGGCTGCGCCTGCGGGCCGCACCAACCCTGCGCTTGCCTCCTTGACGGCACCCGTTCGCGCGCTCCTGACCGTCGCGGGCGATGAACTCAGGAAAGACGGTGGCAACAGGGCCAACCGGGTTCCTCGTGCCAACCGCACAAAACAGCCGAAAGGCTGGGCTCCGAATCTAGGAATCCGGTGTGCGGTTTGAACAGCAAACCCTTTTCGTCAGGAGAAAGACCATGCAACTCGCATCCCGTTTCGCTTCCCGTTCCCCTTCGCTGCGCAGCGATTACCCGCTGACCGATGACCAGATTCACCGTGTCGCGCCGTCCATCTTCGCGGACGCCCCGCATGAAAGCCGTTCGCAGCGGTACGCCTACATCCCCACCGCCGCCGTGCTGACCGAGCTTCGGAAAGAAGGGTTCCAGCCTTTCATGGTGACGCAAACCCGCGTGCGCAATGAAGGCAAGCGCGAGCACACCAAACACATGATTCGCCTGCGCCACGCCAGCCAGATCAACGGCGCGGAAGCCAATGAAATCGTGCTGCTCAACTCCCATGACGGCACGAGCAGCTATCAGATGCTGGCCGGGATGTTCCGGTTCGTTTGCAGCAATGGCCTCGTGTGCGGCGAAACCGTGGCCGATGTGCGCGTCCCCCACAAAGGCGACGTGGCCGGTTCCGTCATCGAAGGTGCTTTCGAGGTATTGAGCGGCTTCGAGCGGGTGAAGGAATCCCGCGACCTGATGCGCGGCATCACCTTGGACGAGGGCGAGGCCGAAGTTTTCGCCCGCGCCGCGCTGTCCCTCAAGTACGACGACCCGGACAAGCCCGCGCCCATCACCGAATCGCAAATCTTGATGCCGCGCCGGTTCGACGACCGCCGCCCGGACTTGTGGAGCGTGTTCAACCGCACCCAAGAAAACCTGACCAAAGGCGGATTGCATGGCCGCAGCGCCAACGGACGCCGCCAGCAGACCCGCCCCGTGCAGGGCATTGATTCCGATGTGCGCCTGAATCGCGCCTTGTGGATGCTGGCCGATGGCCTGCGCCAGTTGAAAGCCTGACCCGTCCCCCCGCCGGAGGGGCGGTTTCCCCTCCATTCCTTGTTTAACTCGATTGGAGAACCACCATGAACGCCATCACCTACACCGAAGTCCGCGCCGTCAACGCCGCCGCTATCCCGCTGGAAGCCGCCGACCCGACCAAGAACCTGATTCTGGTTCCGCTGTCGCGGCTGGTGTTGCGCCCCACGGGCCGCAACGTGCGCAAGACCCCGCGCATGTCCATCCCCGAACTGGCCGCGTCCATTCAGCGTGTCGGCCTGCTGCAAAACCTGATCGTGATCGCATCCGCCGATGGCGAGCATTACGAAGTCGTGGCCGGTGGCCGTCGCCTCGCAGCCCTCAAGCTTCTGGCGAAGAAGCACCGCATCAGCAAAGAATGGGAGGTGCCTTGCCTGCTAGTGGCCGATTGCACGGCCCGCACCGCCAGCCTTACGGAGAACGTGCAGCGCGAAGCCATGCACCCCGCCGACCAGTTCGAAGCATTCGCCGCGCTGGTGGCCGAAGGCCGCCCCATCGAGGACATTGCGGCGGATTTCTCCGTCACGCCGCTGGTGGTGCAACGCCGCCTGAAACTCGCCAATGTGTCGCCGCGCCTGATGGCCGACTACCGCGCCGATGCCGTCACGCTCGATCAGTTGATGGCCTTGTCCATCACTGACGACCACGCCGCGCAGGAAAGCGCCTTCTACGATGCGCCGACATGGCAGCGCCAGCCGTCCGCACTGCGCGACCGTCTCACCGAGCGAGAAATCGACGCCTACCGGCATCCGCTGGTGCGCTTCGTCGGGCTGGACACCTACGAGGCCGCAGGCGGTGGCGTGCGCCGTGACCTGTTCGCGGAAGGCGATGCGGGCGTGTACCTGACCGATGCCGCGCTGCTGGAGCAGCTGGCGCAAGACCGGCTGGCGGGCATCGCCGCCACCGTCCGCGCCGAGGGCTGGGCCTGGGTGGATGCCACGCCGGGCGTGACCCATGCCGACCTGCACGCTTTCCAGCGTGCGCCGAGGGAGCGCCGCGAGCCGAACAAGCGCGAGGCACAGCGCATCGAAAAGCTGCAGGAAAAGATGCGGGCCATCGGTGAAGCCGTGGATACGGCGATGGATGCCGACGACGAGGACAAGGCCGACGCTTTGCAGGAGGAAGGCGAAGCCGTGGGCGAGCAGTTGCAGACGCTGGAAGATGGCTTGCAGGGCTACAGCCCGAACGTGATGGCCGCAGCCGGTGCCATCGTCACCATCGACCGCAACGGCGAAGCCGTGATTCATCGCGGCCTGATGCGCGAGGCCGAGGCCAAGGCGCTGCGCACGCTGGAAAAGCTGCGGCAGGGTTTCAACGGCGAGGGTGCCGAGAACGACGACGAAGGCGAGGACGAGGAGCAACCCAAGGCCGCCGCCATGTCCGACCGGCTGGCGCAGCGGTTGAGCGCCCACCGTACCGCCGCGCTGCAAATCGAGGTGGCCCGGCATCCACAAGTCGCGCTGGCTGCTGTGGTGCATGGCATGGTACAGACCGTCATGCAGGGGAGCCACTACGGCCCCCGCCATGATGCGTTGCCGCTGGGCGTAAGCCTGAAAGTGCAAGACCGACTGGAAGGCATGGCCCCGGACTGGCCGGAATCGCCCGCCGCCGTGGCGCTGCGCGAACTGCAACAGGTGGCGGGCGAAGCCTTGCCGCAGGACAGCGCCGAACTGTTCGCCGCGCTGCTGGCGAAGCCGCAAGATGAACTGGTGCGCCTGCTGGCCTTGTGCGTGGCGTCCACGGTGGACGTGGTGACGCCCCGCGCCACGCCGCAGCAACCGGGCGCAGAACTCGCGCAGGCCGTGGGGTTGAACATGGCCGCATGGTGGCAGCCCACCAATGACGGTTATTTCCGGCATGTGCCGAAGGCCGCGATTCTGCAAGCCGTGGGCGAGTACGCGCCCGAGCAGGTTTCCCGGCTGGCGAAGTTGAAGAAGGCCGACATTGCCAGCGAAGCCGAACGGCTGGCGGATGGCACGGGGTGGATGCCCGTCACCTTCAAGGCCGCAGGCCCGCAGGATGCCGCGCAGGGAGAAGGCCCGGAGCAGGACGCGCCGATGGATGCCGAGGCTGTGGCGGATGAATCCGCCGAGGCGCTGGCCGCTTGACCCGCGCCGCAGGCAAGCGCCCCGGTTTCGACCGGGGCGCTTCGCTGGAAGGAGAACCGCTCATGATCCGCACTACCACCAGCCGCCCACGCATGGCGGCAATCTACGCACCCGGCACGGTGCGCGCCCGCCGCTGGCACGGCGAAGGCGACGTGCGCGGCTACCGTCCGCCCTCGGGCTGGACGGCCCGCGCTGACCTCACGGACATTCACCCCATCACGGGCCGCGCCTTGCCGCGCGCCGTGTGGTGGATCATCGAGACGAAGGAATAACCGCGGCAAAATCCGGGCGCGGCAGTGGCCGCGCCCGGTGTTGAAGGCCAACAGCCGAATCAGAACGCCGCCGCCCTCGCGGTCGCTCAGGTGGCGGCGTTAGAGGTGTCAGCCCCGGAAGGAGGCTGCCACCAGCCCTGGCAGCGCCTCTAGGTATGGGTGGCTCGTGAGCTTCGAGCTGGAGGCGTCAATCGTGATTACCTCGCCCGTTCCTTCATCGGCAGAGATTCCAGCCGCAGGTGTCACCGTAAATAGGGTGAAGCACCCAAACAGATCAATGGAAATCACCACACCAACGCTGGGCATAACGGCGCAGGTAATGGCGTGTTCAGCGTGTCTTGCAGAACGAGCAAACCCGGGCGGCAGCGGCTGGAACGCCGCGCCGGCGATCTTGGTGCGAGCCAGAGCCTCATCACTCTCGGCCATCATCGCAGCCCGTAGCTGCTGACCACTTGGCCCTGTGATTGCCTCGTCACCGAAGATTCTCACTGTCGTGAGATAGGCGATTTTGAACAGTTGCCGCCGAATCATGAGCATGTCGGCGACTAGCCGCATGTTCAGTTGAGGTTGCCCCTGGCTTGTCTCTGCCCCAAGTTCGACGGCGATGCCCTTCTTTGCGTAGTTCGCCGCGATTTGGTTCGCCATCTGTCTGGCCGCATCACCAAAGCCGCGAACACCGATCACTCGTCCCTGACTGTCGGTGTCCACTGGCTGATGGAACTTCAGATCCAGACCGTTCTGCGAGAACATAGCTCTCACGTCCTCGCCGCTACCGTGAACAGTTCCATCCACGGCTGCTTTGACGTTGCCAGACCGGGAGACCACTCCCTGAGACATAGCCAGAAAACGCACCATCGGATCGTTGACTGTCGGCTCGTCGATGAGGTCATTCATCCGACTGTTTTCAGCGGCTAGCGCGCGAACCGTAAAGCTGGCCGGAGCGCCCAGGGCGACGGGAAGTATGTGCTCATCGTTGCTTTCTCCCGATGCGAGCGGCGTCAGGGCATATGGGCAAAGTGTTTGAGTCATCGTTAAACGTGTTGGAGTTGTTGTCCGCTATACGCTGGCACTGATTCAGAAAGCTCTATGGTGCCTGATGTTGGTTGTTTTGGTCGTGTCGGCGCGATGCGCCGCCGGGCTTTCGGGCTGCGCCCCGTGCCGTCTTTGCCGTCACGGCCATCCGGCTCCAATCCCTTGTATCTTTGAAGTGCGTGTCCGGCAGTGCCGTCACGCCCGGACCTGTCAGGGTTCGGGGTTGGCCGCAGCATGTAGCCCGTCATCCCTCGGTGCCCATGGAGCCCGTGCGTGAGTCTTGGGCGCATGCATGCGCCCGATCTCTGAAAGCCCGAACAGTTGCGTGAACGCCGTTCGCATTTGCAAGGAAGGGACGCAGGGATCATGGCCAATCAAATTGCAGTCGGTATCGACATCTCCAAGAAGACCATGGATGTAGCCATGGGGCACGAGCAGCCTACGGCCATATTCAGCAACGATGGTGCCGGGCATCAAGCGTTGATCGAAGAGCTGAAAAACCATCAGGTCTCGCTGATCGTGATGGAGGCGACCGGACAGTACCAACTGGCCTGCGCCTGCGCACTTCAAGCTGCGGGATTCGCTGTCGTCGTCATCAACCCTCGGCAGGCACGGGACTTCGCCAAGGCCATGGGGCGCCTAGTCAAGACCGACAGCGTGGATGCCCGCATGCTGGCTGAGCTGGCCCAGGTGCTGAATCTGCGGCCGGATCGAGACCGCTTCATCAAGCCGATGCCAGACCAGGCGCAGCAATACCTTCATGCACTGGTGCTTCGACGCCGGCAACTGGTGCGCCTTCTGGTCAGTGAGCGCCAGCGCAAGCACATGGCGCATGCCGAGGTGGTGCAGGACATTGTGGAACTGATGGATGTGCTGTCGAGACAGCTTGAAGCGCTGGATCGGAGGATTGCGGAACACTTGGCGTACCATCAGCCCGATCTGGCCGCCTTGCTCAAGAGCGTCAAAGGGGTTGGTCCGGCAACGGCTGCGACGCTGATGTCCGAGCTGCCAGAGCTTGGCCGGCTCAAGGCCAGGCAGATCTCTGCGCTGGTAGGCGTCGCTCCGATGAACCGGGACTCGGGCCAGGCCCGCGGCAAACGCTTCATCTGCGGCGGACGTGCCGCGGTCAGGAGCGCTTTGTACATGGCCGCCATCGTCGCCATGCGTCACAACGCCGTGATACGGCGTTGCTATGAGCGTCTGCTGGCGGCAGGCAAGCCGAAGAAGGTGGCCATCGTGGCCTGCATGCGCAAGCTGCTGATTATCCTGAATGCCATGGTCAAAAGCGGGCGGCCATGGAATGACCAGCTTGCACAGGCCTGAAATTGCTGGAGAGTGTCCCCATGTCCGGCCGGCCGCTGCGCCGGCGAATGGGCTTCAGATACCCATCGCCATGACCCAGCCCGCCAGCCCGGCCAGCAGCACCACGAGCGCTGGCGGCACGCGTCCCACCGTCAGCAGCCCGAACGAGAGCAGCGCCAGCCCAAAATCCGCCTTGCCGTGGATGGCACTCGTCCATACCGGGTCATAGAGGGCGGACACCAGAATGCCGACCACGCCGGCGTTGATGCCGGCCATGGCCGTCTGGATGCCCGCGCGGTGGCGCAATCCTTCCCAAAATGGCAGTGCGCCGACCAGCACGAAGAAGGCCGGGAGGAAGATGGTGCCCAGGAGTGCCAGCCCGCCGATCCAGCCATGCAGCGGGCCGTGAGCAACCGCGCCGAGGTAGGCCGAGAACGTGAACAGCGGCCCCGGCACGGCCTGCGCCGCGCCGTAGCCGGCCAGGAAGTCGGCGTTGCTCACGACGCCGCTCGGCACCACGGCGGCCTGCAGCAGCGGCAGCACGACGTGCCCACCACCGAAGACCAATGCACCGGAGCGATACACCCCTTCCAGCAGCGCTATCGTGAACGAGTCCGTGGCTGCGGCCCACAGGGGCAGCCCAACGAGTGGGGCGGCAAACAGCAGCAGTGCCACGACGCCCAGCTTGCGCGAAACCGGGTAGCTATGGGCATGGCCGCCGCCAGGCTGTGCGATCTTCAAGCCCCACCAGCCCAGCAATCCCGCCACCGTGATGGCGGCGATCTGCCCCATCGCCGAGGGAAGAATGATGGTCAGCAGCGCCGCCAGAATGGCCAGGGCGGCGCGCGACCGGTCCGGGCACAACGACCGGGCCATGCCCCAGACTGCCTGGGCCACGATGGCCACGGCCACCACCTTGAGCCCATGGACCCAGCCGGACTGGGCCAGCCCCTGGTACTCGGCGATGCCAAAGGCGAACAGGATCAGCGCAATCGCCGATGGCAAGGTGAATCCGGCCCAGGCCGCCAGCAGCCCCAGCCAGCCCGCGCGGCCCAGCCCCAGCGCCATGCCCACCTGGCTGCTGGCCGGGCCGGGCAGGAGCTGGCACAGGGCGACCAGGTCGGAGTAGCTGCGGTCATCCAGCCAGCGGCGGCGCTCGACAAACTCCGAGCGGAAATAGCCCAGGTGCGCGATCGGCCCGCCGAAGGAGGTCAGCCCCAGCTTGAGAAAGGCGCCGAAGACTTCGACGGGTGAGCCGCGCGCGGCTGCGGACTCATGCTGCAAGGTGTTGGTTGAATCTGTCATTTGTGCATCGCCTCCCCGGTGAACTCCCGGATGCGTTCCTTGGCCAGTGCCAAGCCTTCCTTGCCCTTGGGCGTGATCGTGTAGAGCTTGCGCACGGTGCGCCCTTCACGCTCCTGGCGGGAGACGAGGTAGCCGTCGCGCTCCATCTTGTGCAACATCGGGTACAGCGTTCCGGGAGAGAGGCGGTAGCCGTGGTGGGCCAGCTCGTCGATCATCCATTGCCCGTAGATCTCCTGCTCGGCCGCGTGGTGCAGCACATGCAGGCGGATCAGTCCCGACAGCAAGTCGTGGTGCTCCATAGCGCGCGGTGTCGATTGTTCTTTCATATCGAATATCGATAACGAAATTCGATAATATCAGCTTCAGATCACCCGACTGCGCACGCAGAGGTATTTAGACCTTGCGACCCTCAGCATCCACCACGGCCTCACCATCCTCTTTGTTGAACGCGCCGCGCTGCGGCTGCGGCAAGATGTCCAGCACGGCCTCCGATGGCCGGCACAGGCGCGTGCCCAGCGGCGTGACCACGATGGGCCGGTTGATGAGGACGGGGTGCTGGAGCATGAAGTCGATCAACTGCACGTCGCTCCACTGCGGGTCATCCAGGCCCAGCTCGGCATAGGGCGTGCCTTTCTCGCGCAGCACGGCGCGCGCCGATACGCCCATCGCGGCGATCAGTGCCGTCAGCGTCGCCCGGTCGGGCGGCGTCTTCAGGTACTCGATGACCGTGGGCTCCTCGCCGCTGTTGCGGATCAGGGCCAGCACGTTGCGCGACGTGCCGCAGGCGGGGTTGTGGTAGATGGTGATGTTGCTCATGGTGGCTTGCCTGGGTTAGCGGGAGGAAGGGTTCGGGCCGCATTCGTACCAGCCGCGCGAGCGGTTGACCACGCGCACGACCAGCAGCATCACGGGTACCTCGATCAGCACGCCGACCACGGTGGCCAGCGCCGCGCCGGACTGGAAGCCGAACAGGCTGATGGCGGCGGCCACCGCCAATTCGAAGAAATTGGAAGCGCCGATCAGTGCCGACGGGCAGGCGATGCGGTGCTGCTCGCCCACCTGGCGGTTGAGCCAGTAGGCCAGCCCCGAGTTGAACAGCACCTGGATCAGGATGGGCACGGCCAGCATGGCGATCACCAGCGGTTGGCGCAGGATGGCCTCGCCCTGGAAGGCGAACAGCAGCACCAGCGTGAGCAGCAGCGCGGCCATGGACAGCGGGCCGATGCGGGCCAGCGCGGCATCGAAGGCGGCCTGGCCCTGGCGCAGCAGCGCGCGGCGCCAGAGTTGCGCGAGGATGACCGGGATCACGATGTAGAGCAGCACCGACACCATCAGCGTGCTCCAGGGCACGCTGATGGACGACAGGCCCAGCAGCAGGCCGACGATGGGCGCAAAGGCGAAGACCATGATGGTGTCGTTCAGCGCCACCTGCGACAGCGTGAACGCCGGGTCGCCGCCGGTCAGCCGGCTCCAGACGAAGACCATGGCCGTGCAGGGCGCGGCGGCCAGCAGGATCAGGCCGGCAACATAGCTGTCGAGCTGGTCGGCCGGCAGCCACTGGGCGAAGATCTGGCGCACGAAGATCCAGGCCAGCAGCGCCATCGAAAACGGCTTGACGGCCCAGTTGATGAACAGCGTCACGCCAATGCCGCGCCAATGCTGCCTGACCTGGCCCAGCGCACCGAAGTCCACCTTGAGCAGCATGGGAATGACCATGACCCAGATCAACAGGCCCACCGGCAGGTTGACCTGCGCGACCTCGAGGCGGCCGATGGCCTGGAACACGCCGGGTGCGAACTGGCCCAGGGCCACGCCCAGCACGATGCACAGGAACACCCACAGCGTCAGGTAGCGCTCGAAGAGGCTCATGGGCTGCGGCGCTTGTTCAGGCCGCAGCGCTTCAGGGATTGCATTCATTGCCCCGGCCTCACTTCGTACCGATATTGCGCAGCTCATGCTGCAACGACATGGCGTCCAGCCGCTGCAGCGGCAGCGACAGGAACAGCTCGATGCGTCGGCGCAGCGTCAGCGCCGCATCCGTGAATGCCTTGCGCTTCTGCTCATCGGTGCCTTTGACGGCTGCGGGGTCAGGAACGCCCCAATGCGCCGACATTGGCCGTCCCGGCCACACCGGGCAGACCTCGCCGGCGGCGTTGTCGCAGACCGTGAATATGAAATCCAGCTCCGGTGCACCGGGCGCCGCGAACTCATCCCAGTTCTTGCTGCGGTAGCCAGCGGTCGGCATGTGCAGCCGCTCCAGCGTGGCGAGCGCCAGTGGGTGGACTTCGCCCTTGGGGTGGCTGCCCGCCGAGTAGGCGCGAAAGCGCCCCTGGCCCAATTCATTGAGGATGCCTTCGGCCAGGATGGAGCGAGCCGAGTTACCCGTGCAGATGAACAGGGCGCTGTAGATCTTGTCGGTGGTCATGGGTATCTCACATCAGCAGCAGGAGGAGGCCGGCTTCACCGCAACGCCCATCGGCTTGCCGCGCACCGGGGTACAGCACGCTGCGGCGGAAGTCGCTGCAGGCGCCGCTTCGTTAAAGACCGGAATATTGCCCAGCGTGTGAAAGTGCTCCCAGGCCACGCCCTGCGGGTCGGTGATCCAGTGCTTCTCGCTGCGCGCGTAGCAGCAGGTCGTGGTGCCCTCGTCCAGCAGCGTCATGTCGGCCGCCTCGGCGCGGGCCTTCAGCACCGCCAATTCCTCGGCATCGTCGGTCTGGATACCCAGGTGGTCAATGCCCGGCTTGTTGCCACGTGTGGAGATGGCGAAGTTGACCGGCGGGTCTTCGAGCATCCATTTGGCGTAGTCGCTTTCGACGCGCGCGGGCTGCGCGGCGAACAGTTGGGAATAGAAGCCGATGCTGCGGTTCAGGTCATCGACGTGCAGGTGGACGTGGAAGCGCTTCATGGGGAGATCCTTTCAGCAGGAGGTACAGGCAGAGGAGGAATCACTGACCTCGCACGTGCTGCCTTGGCAGCAGTGCTCGGTCAGGTAGCCGAGCAGCCCATTCATCTGGCTGAAGTCGGCGCGGTAGATCAGGTTGCGGCCTTGCTGTTCGATGGTGACGAGGCCAGCATGAGCCAGTTCCTTCAGGTGGAAGGACAGCGCGTTGCGGGCCACGTCGAGCTGATCGGCCAGAACGCTGGGCGTGAGCCCTTCGGGGCCGGCGACGACTAGGGATCGGAACACGCGCAGGCGCTGGGCATGGGCCAGGGCACCGAGGGCGGAAACGGCTTGGGCTTCATTCATTATTCAATAATACATCAATTATTGAATCAATGGCAATGCCGCTTATGCTGGATCAAGCCTGCGTGGCTTGACTTTCAAGACAGTTGCTCACGCCTTCGCGCCTGCGGCGCTGCGCACTGCGTTTGCTTCCAGGGGAAAGCCCTGCGGGCTATCCCCGCCGCGCACGGCTTGGCACCCCTCGATGCGGCCGAACCGGCTGCGCTGGATCGGCCCGGCCAGCGCCCCGCCGTGTGGGCAGGGCCTGGTGGGTACGCCGGGGCTTTCTGCGGCAGGTTGTGCAAATGCGTGCCGTCTTCGACGCTGGCGGTTCCTGCCCATCACGTCACGAAGGACGGTTCACGGACAACCCACCCGGCATCGCTATGGAGCTTCCAGGCCACGCCTCAAGACCGGCGCCGGAAGGTGCGGCGGGGGCGTTCTCGCCTATCGTCGGGGGATTGACCTGGCCCGCGTCAGGGGACGAGCCGGTGCAGCCTTCGGGCGGGGATGCCGAGCCGGCCCTGTCTCCTTTCGGATGGGGGTGGTTCGGCCCAAGGCGTCCTTGTGTTGTTGTGAATCCTGGCAGGGGCGCGGCTGCGCCTCGGGCTTCATGGCTGCAACCGTCCGACGAAAACAATTTCCCCTGCTTTGTCACTGCGTTCGGCGCATTCCTCGCGGGACAAATTCTTTTCGCCTCCCGGCCCTTCACTGCGTTGCGGCCGCAAGCGGTGCAGCCAGCCCGCCCCCCGCCGGCCGGATCACAACAAGGACGCGATGGGCGCGAACCTTGTTCCACCGTAAGGAGAAATCAGCATGGCCAACATCGGCACCTTCACCGCAGACAAAGACGGCTTCACCGGCACGCTTCGCACCCTGACACTCAACGTCAAGGTCAAGCTGGTGTCCAACGACAAGGGGGACAACGAGAAGGCTCCGGACTTCCGCCTGCAGGCCGCCAGTCATGACATCGGCGCGGCGTGGAAGAAGACCAGCGAGGCCGGGCGGGAGTACATCTCCGTGACCCTCGATGATCCTTCGTTCCCGGCCACGGTCTACGCCCGTCTGATCGAAGGCGAGGACGGCACGCACGACCTGATCTGGTCGCGCAGCAAGCCCCAGGCGGCGTGACCGCCACCGTGCCCCGCCATGCGGCGGGGCGCTTCAGCACAGCAAATGCGTTACCAGCCCATACGCCGGGCGTACAGCTTGAAGTTTTCGACGAAGAGTTGAAGAAAGCGGCGGCTTCCCTTGGCGTAGCCTGCCTTCAAAAGCTCAGCGATCCGAGACTCATCCTCAAGCTCTTGAAGCAGCGTTCGTGCCCCGGCGCTGTGCCAGCCGGATCGGCCAACTGGCATCCAGGCAAGCACATCATTGCGCGCCGCTGATGCCTCGATGGCTTTCTCCAACTGCGCCTCATCGTTCTCATGGAACGCAGCAAGCGACCCCGTCACCTCGAAGCGCTCGAACAGCAGTTCGAAATTTGCATCGGCACCTGTGAAGCTCTTGCGCCAATGCGTCATCACTTCCAGAAGATGATCGCTCAGCGGAGTCTTGCGACGATCCATATCTTCGAGCTGTTGCCAGAGTTGTTGTTCGCCGCCTGCCCACGACCAGAGGAACAGTGTCGAGACAATCCGCTGCGGTTCGCGATGTTCCGTGGCCAGCGCGGACGAAAACAGCTTGAGCAGCGTGTCCCATCGCGCAGCTTTGGTTAGCCCGATCCCATAGGCCGTGAAGATCAGAACGGCGGGATAGGCGCGGAGATTCAGCCACGCAGTCAGGCCGTTGCCGATCTTGCCAGCGTGGTGGTACAGGCTGCGAAGCACGTCCAACACCACGTCAAAGTCCTTGCCGTCGCCCCATCGCCCGAGAACGCCCGCCATGCGGGCCAGCGGCTCGGTCATGGACTCATACAGCCGGATTCTTGCGCGGAAGCTCTCCGGGCTCCACTGTCCCTGCACGGAAAACATGTCACCGTCCAATTGGGCGAGTAGCCGATCAGTCTCCTGCGCGAAAAGCTCATCCAACTGAATGCGATGCTCAGGCTTGGCGAGATAGCGTTTGGCGCTGCTGACCAGCAGTTCCACGCTCAAAGGGTTCTGACGCTGGCTTTTCTCAAGGGTCTCGACTCGCTGCTGAAGAGTTTGGAAGAACTCATCGGCACCAGTGATCGGAATGGCCCTTGCGGCCCTGTGTGTCGCCAACTCTTGTGCGCCCGATCCCAGCGTTCCGCGCGCCGCCCAATAGACCGGATAGCGCCGGTTGGGTGCGCGAAGGAAGGCTGCACGCAAGGCATGATCCCACTCGCCTGACCAGCCGCAGATGATCAGACCATGCTCATCAAAGATGCGATCCAGCAGCCGGTTGTAGCCATCGGGATAGGCGCTCAGTTCCTGATCGGTGTTCAGGATACGGGCGTCCTTGTAGTCGCCATGCAGCTTGAGCACATAGCAGTGGCTGTGGGTCAAAGGTTCGGCGCCCGCGAGCGCGTCCGCAGAGGCCACGACCGTCGGCTCGATCCCCTGTTCCCGCAGGGCGTTCTCCATGAGCCGGTCGAAATTGGTGGTGACGATGACCCGCACATAACCGGCTCGAACCAACTGTGCAATGGCGTGGTGTGCTTTGGTTGGCGTCTTCCGACCTTCCTCGCGATCCTGTTCATCCGGCTCGATGTAGCGATGCAGGATCGCCCTGCGTTCATCCGGTGAGCTGGCGATCTCCTCCAGCAACACGGAATAGTTCGGTTCCTGGCCTGTCTTTTCGCGATACCACTTCGCCCAGTCAGATTGCTCTGGAGCACCTTGAGCCTCGGCTACGCGGCGCACCAAGTCCAGAGTGATTTCCCAGCCTGTAGGAATTTCTGCGGAGCGAGACAGGCCCGACCCCAGTAGAACAGCGAAGACGCCTTTGTTCTCGTATACGGAAAACGCCAGTTGGGTAATGGGATCGTTCTGGAGCAATGTCATTGATCTTCAGTCTTCGTCAAGATAGTGCTGGATCGGCCGGCCATCGCCTACGGCTGGGCCGCTGCTGCGAGCTGGCTTTCAGCCTCGCTCATCAGCACGGCCGTGCTGCATTCGAGCGCACCGGCGATCTTGAAGATGATCGCCAGCGTGGGCATGTGCTCGCCGCGCTCGATCTTGCCCATGTGGGAGCGCTCGATGCCGGCCTGGTGCGCCAGCGATTCTTGCGCGATGCCGCGCTCCATCCGCAGCGCACGCACCGCCGCGCCGAAGGCGTGAGCCAACTCGGCGTCATGGGTGGTGGAGCCGGCCGGTCGGCCGCGCTGGACGGTTCGCTTCTGCATAGACAGAAGCGTCAATTCGCAGCACAATTAAAACCACGTTATCTTTAACTCATTCATACGATTCAATCCTTTTTTGTGGTTCTACGTTTTTACGGAAATCCGCCTTTGCGGCTTCCCACAAAAGCGCAAAGCCGCATCCGTGCATATCTCCAAATCCGCCGAGATGGCTTTACGTTTTCACGTTTCGGCGGATTTGTTCCAAGAAGGGGCCGCCCATGAATCGACTCATCACCGAGGACGAGCGCAGGCAGTTGCTGGCCCACGGCCGGGCCCGTGCCGGTGGCGAGGCCATCGACCCGCTACCCGTCGTGCGGCTGTTCACCCCCGACGCGCACGCCATCTGGCTGCTGACCGCGCTCGATCCCGTTGATGCCGATACGGCCTTCGGCCTGATCGACCTGGGGATCGGTATGCCTGAGCTGGGCACCGTGAAGCTGTCCGATCTGGAGTCCATCGTCGGGCCGCGCAAGCAGCCCGTGATGCGTGATCGGTATTTCCAGGCGGCACGCCCGCTGTCGGAATATCTGCGGCTGGCCCAGGAGAACGGTTCCGTCCTCGATTGAGCGATTCGCCCTGCGGCCAAGCGAGGCGTATTGAGACTATTTCCGTCTTACTCCAGACCTGTCCGGTCTGAATTCGCACTCTTGCACCAAAACCGTGCTGGCATGACCGAATCAGTCACGATCTCTGATGCGGGTTCGGGCACGGTGCTTTATGCCGCAGGACGTTTTGAGGTCAGGCGGCCGTCGCATTCGGACGGGATTCGCAATACACCGGAGCCAATTGGTCTTGACACCGCATGTTACAGCTTTGAATTGATGCAAATGATGGTTTTGATCTGGATGCGGTAGCTCCGTTTTGATCTGCCCGTGGCGGCGTTCCTGCGGTTCTACAGGAGCTTTCGCCATGATCCAGTCTCATCATGTTGCGCACTGGTATCCCACTGCCGCCTACCTCTACATCCTGTGGCTGGATGCGCTTGCGCTGGCCTGGGAGTACCTGCGCAGGCATCCCGACTACCGGCTCGACTGGCTGCGCCACCATCGCCGGACGCAGGCCGCACAGCAGGCGGCGCATCGCTGGGGCTTGCGCCTGCTGGAAGACCCGGCGCTGGATGCGCGCGACGCGCATCCAGCCTGGCTGCCCGGTCATGCGGCCGTGGTGCAGCTCCATCCCGATGCCGATCCACCGCCGGATGCGGCCGTCTTCGCGTTCTGGCGCATACCCGGACACAAGCAACTGCTGCACGACGGCAAGGGTCTGGCGCTGATCGCGCGCAGCCCCGGCCATTGCGCGCGCTTCGCGCTTGCTCCCGGACTGGAAGATGGCATGGCGGTCGCCCATGCCTATCGCGGAAGTGGTGGCGGCGGCGCTGCCGCGCCTGCCCGTGGCCATGCGCCCGTGCCGAATGCCGCTCTGGCCCATGCCATGCCCAGGCCGCCTCCTGCCGCGCTGCTGGAGCTGCATACCTTGCAGGCGCTCGACGCAACCCTGGCCGGTGCGTCCTTGCGCGAGGTTGGCGAAGGGCTGTTCGGCGTGGACGCCGTGGCCGATTGGTACAGCGACGGCGGCCTGCGCTCCAAGGTGCGCCGCCTGGTGCGGCGCGGCGATGCGCTGATGCGCGGCGGCTATCGCCGCCTAGCACAGCTTGCGCCGCTTGAGAAGGGTCGTTTTGAAGAGGACGCAAAACGACCCTGAGCAAGAGGGCTTCGTTTTCTGAGACTGCCTCCATCCGGTTGCGCTGTGTGGCCGGAGCTTTGAAAGCTATGGAGGTTCTTACCATGCGTCCTGCTCCCTTGCGGCCTGCCGCCACTGTCTCGACCGCTGCCGCGCAGCCCCAACGCTATCTCACCAACGACGAAGCCGCCGAATACTTGCGCCTGTCGCCGCGCACGCTGGAAAAGCAGCGCGTGATCGGCGGCGGCCCGCGCTTTCGCAAGTTCGGCCGGCGCGTCATGTACGCCGTGGCCGACCTCGATGCCTGGGCTGCCGACCGCAGCTTCGAGACGACCTCCGATCCCGAATACGCCGAGCACCACTCGGCCGACAGCCGTGCGCGCTGATCGGCGGCGCGCGGCAGGCCATCGCCATGTCCAGCACCGCGCTGCCGTCCCGGCAGCGGCCGTTGCAGGAGCGCGAACAGCTCGACCTGTTCCGCGCCTTGCCCGGCGACATGGCACCGCGCGACAGCCAGGACTTGATGGCCTATCCGTTCTTCTCGCTCGGCAAGTCCAAGCGGGTCAAGCCCATCGACTTCCGCGCGGGCAACGTGACGATCCGCGTGGAAGGCACGGCCGAGCACGGCATCGCCACGATTTGGGATGCGGACGTGCTGATCTGGGCGGCCTCGCAGATCGTGGAGGCGAAGGATGCGGGCCTGCGCCCCTCGCGGCTGATGCGCGCCACTCCCTACGAGATCCTGCGCTTCATCGGGCGCGGCAAGTCACTGCGCGACTACCAGCGCCTCAAAGCGGCCTTGGATCGGCTGCAATCGACCACCGTGGCCACGTCCATCCGCGAGACGACCGGGCGACGCTTGCATCGGTTTTCGTGGATCAACGAATGGAAGGAACTGGCCGATGCCAGTGGCACGCCGCTGGGCATCGAACTGATCCTGCCGGACTGGTTCTATGCCGGCGTGCTCGACGCCGCCCTGGCGCTGACCATCGACCCGGCGTACTTCCGGCTCACGGGCGGCATCGAGCGGTGGCTGTATCGACTGGTACGCAAGCACGGCGGCAAGCAGGAATACGGCTGGCAATTCGACTTCCGCTACCTGCACCAGAAGTCCGGCAGCACCGCGAAGCCCTACGACTTCGCCTGCGATCTGCGCGCGCTGGTCGCACGGCAGTCGCTGCCCGGCTACGTCCTAGGCATCGAGCGGATGCCGGACAACGGCATGGAGCTGCTGACCTTCCGGCCCGTGCCGCATACGGCACGGGGATAACTTCGGAAAATCCTGTGGATGGTGTCGTGCTATCAGGCGTGCGGGGTATCGTGCTATCAGGCGTGGAACTATCGTGCTATCAGGCGTGCCGATCGGCCGCAAACCCGCGCCAGCACTGGGTTTCCTTGCCCTCTAACTTCCCTAACTTAATTTCTCTAACTTTTAGTAGGGAAACGCCGCTGCGGTGGACAACCACCACGCGGCCGCAAACGCAGCGGCAACAGCCGGGCTTTCCAGCATGGAGGGCCAGGCCATGATCGTCGCGCTGCTCAACCAGAAGGGCGGCGTGGGCAAGACCACGCTCGCCACGCACATCGCCGGCGAGTTGGCGATGCGCGGGCAGCACGTCGTGCTGCTGGACGCCGACCCGCAGGGTTCATCGCTGGACTGGACGCAGCGCCGAAGCCAGCAAGGCTTGCCACGGTTGTTCAGTGCCGTGGGCCTCGCCCGCGAAACGCTGCATCAGGAAGCGCCGGAACTCGCCAGACGGGCCGATCACGTCGTCATCGACGGCCCGCCGCGCATTGCCGCCTTGGCGCGCTCCGCGCTGCTGGCGGCCGAGCGCGTGCTGATCCCGGTGCAGCCCAGTCCCTATGACCTGTGGGCCAGCGCCGAGATGGTCGCGCTGATTCGCGAGGCGCAGGTGTTTCGGCCTGCGCTACGCGCGGCCTTCGTCATCAATCGGCGCGTCAGTACCACCGTGATCGGGCGCGAAGCGCGCCAGGCGCTCGCAGACCAGCCGCTTCCCGCGCTGCGCTCGGAAGTGCATCAACGCATCGTCTTCGCCGACAGCGTGGCTGCTGGCCGGCTTGCACGCGAGACGGCGCCGGACAGCGCCGCCGCCCGCGAAATCACAGCCCTGGTGGACGAACTGCTGTGGTGGACGCCATGACAGCAAAGCCGCCACCGAACAGCAAACGCCCGGCCAAGCGCGTCGGCATCGGCGCGCGCCCGCCGGCGAATCCGCACGCCGAGGCGTGGATTCGCCAGGGCGACGCGGATGCGCTGGGCAAGGTAGACCTCTACACGGCTCGCCTGACGCTCGACATCACGCCCGCGATGCGCTCGCGCATCAAGGTATCGGCCTTCACGCAAGGCGTGACCGTGGCCGACCTGCTGCGCAGCCTGCTGGAGCGGGAGTTTCCAGAGCACCGCAAGGAGCACACACCATGACTGCATCCGCTTTGCCTGCCGCTGGCACGGCCACGGCTGCGCTCGCAGCACCTACCACCGTCCAGCCTGCCAGCGCGCCGCTGACGCGCGTGGCGCTGGCCTACATCGAAGCCCGTTTCAAGCTCTATCTGCGCTTCGGTGAACCCGCGCGCACTTACCAACTTGACCGCTGGCGCCGCTGCGCCGTGTTCCTGCCGAACGCGGTTCTGTGCCGTGTTCGCTGGCAAGCCAACGATTACGGCACGATCCGCTGGCAGCTCATGGTCATGCAGACTTGCATGCCGCTCGATGCGGCACAGCGCATCCCCGGCGTACAGCCGGGCGCGCGCCTGCTGCTGCACGCCGAGGGCGAGAACGCAGTGCGCGCCGTGCTGGAACGCATCGACGCCATCGAGGCGATGGGCATCGCGCCCGTCGCCGTTTCGCCCGCGTACTGGCGCACGCTCGCCAACCGGCTCGCTGCGCGCCTGCCGCTGCCCGAATACACCGCCGAGCGGCACGCCGCTTGGCTCATCGGGAGGGGGTTGCCATGACCGCCGTTTCGACTGCCGGCACCGCGCCGCGTCCTCGCTCGCCCCGCGCACGTTTGCGCGCTCGCCTCGTGCTGGCGGGCCTGTCCGCCTGCGGCCTCGCTGCGCTGGCCTGGGCGTCCTTCGTGCAACCGATGCCGCGCCTGATCTACAACCCATCCGACAGCGTGGCGGTCGGCTGGTATCACGTGGAGCCGCTCCACCAGCACACCGGCTCGCTGCTCCGGCCTTTGTCCGTTGGCAGCATCGTCCTGACCACGTTGCCGGCGGACACCGCCGCGCTGGCTGCGCAGCGCCGCTACCTGCCTGCGCGCGTGCCGTTGCTCAAGCGCGTGGGCGCGGTCGCGCCGCAATCGGTGTGCGTGTTCGATGCGCTGGTCTGGATCGACGGCGTGCCGGTGGCCGCCGTCCTACCCACCGACCGGCTGGGCCGTCCGCTGCCCTCATGGAGGCAGTGCCGCCAGCTTCGGCCTGGCGAACTGTTCCTCTTGAGCGTGACCAACCCGGCGTCGTTCGATAGCCGGTATTTCGGGCCGGTCAGCGCGTCCACCGTGATCGGTGTCGCGCATCCGGTCTGGCTGGAGTCCCGCCCATGATGGCCAACGACTCGCTGCACGTTGCCGTGTCGTTGCGCGTGCAGTGCGAGCGCATTCGCGCTGCACCTCGCGCAATATCCGGCGCTGCCTTCCCATGTGCAGGCGTCTTGCCTAGAACGCGCCCGGCCTGTGGCCCTCATCACACCTGTTCGCGCGTTCGCCGGCGCGCTGGCTGCTCGCGCAGCAGCGCCGCCGGGCCGCCGCCGCCTGGAGCGCCAGCGAGGGGCAAAGGCGGAAGGCAAGACAAAAGGGGGCGGCACCTGTCGGCCCGCAAAGCCTGTCTGCACGTGGGGGTGGCGCGGCACGGCGCGGCTTCGCCGCCGTGCCGCTTGGGGCGCGAGGCCCGCGCCGGTACAGGCATGTCCGCGTGCTTTGCACGACCGGACACGCCACAGCCTTCAGGGAGCGCAGCCATGAGCAACCGCCGCGATGAAGATTTCCGCATCCGCCCCAGCGCCCCGAAGAACCGAGGCAAGGGCCAAGGTCAGAGCTTCGTTTCCAAGGTACTCAAGCAGGCAGGCAAGGCCAGCAGCGGCAAGTCCTCAGTGCGCCGTCCAGGCGGAACCGGCAAGGGCGCGGACACCGGCCAGCGGCCCGGTTCGCGCCTGGGGCGCGGCCACACGGCGGCGCGCTTCGCGGGGGCGAAGCTCACGCCCATGTCGCGGCGCGTGACCATCAAGACGCTGCTGGTCAACCAGCGCCAGGCCAGCCCGCAGTCGCTCGCCAAGCACCTGCGCTACATCGAGCGCGATGGCGTGGGCCGCGATGGCGAGCCGGGCCAAGCCTACGGGCCGCAGACCGATGCCGCCGACCTCGACGCCTTCAAGGAACGCTGCGCCGACGACCGACACCATTTCCGCTTCATCCTCTCGCCCGAGGATGGCGCCGAGCTGGAAGACCTGCGCACCTACACGCGGCACCTCATGGGCCGCATGGAAGCCGACCTGGGCACGGGCCTCGATTGGGTGGCCGTCAACCACTGGAACACCGACAACCCGCACACGCACATAGTCGTGCGCGGGCGCGACGACACCGGCAAAGACCTCATCATTGCGGGCGACTACATCGCCGATGGCTTCCGCCATCGCGCCGCCGAGCTGGCGACCGAATGGCTGGGGCCGCGCACCGAGCTGGAGATCCAGCAGACCTTGCAGCGCGAGGTGAAGCAGGAGCGGTGGACGAGCCTGGATCGCACCCTGCAACGCGAGGCCGGCGACGACGGCCGAGTGCAGATCGAACGCTTCAACGAACCGAGACTGCAACGCCAGCGCCTGTTGCTGGTTGGCCGGCTGCAACGCTTGCAGCGCCTGGGCCTGGCCGACGAAATGCAGCCCGGCACCTGGGCCGTCCACGCCGACGCGGGAAAGACCCTGCGCACCCTGGGCGAGCGTGGCGACATCATCCGCACCATGCAGCGGGCCATGCGCGGCGAGCCGCGCGAGCTGGCAGTGTTCGAGCCGGGCGACGATGGCCGAACCATTCTCGGGCGCGTAGCCGCGAAGGGGCTGGCCGACGAGCTGCGCGACCGGGGCTATCTGGTCATCGACGGCGTGGACGGCAAGGCCCACTACGTCGCGCTCAATGCCCGCGACGAGCTGGCGAACTATCCGACCGGCGCCGTGGTGGCGGTGAAGGGATCGGCCGACGTGCGTGCGGCCGACAAGAACATCACCGCACTGGCGAGCGGTGGCCTGTACCGCACCGACCATCATCTGGCCGTCGCGCAGGGGCAGACAGTGCCGGGCCGTGATCCGCAGGAAGTCGTCGCGGTCCACGTCCGCCGGCTGGAAGCCCTGCGCCGCGCCGGCATCGTGGAGCGCGTGGCCGAGGGACTTTGGAAGGTGCCGGACGACCTGGCCGAACAGGGCCGCCGCTACGACGCGCAGCGTCTGGGCGGCGTGGCGGTGGAACTGAAATCGCACCTGCCCATCGAGCGGCAGGCCCGCGTGATTGGGGCCACTTGGCTCGACCAGCAATTGATCGGCGGCGGCTCGGGCCTGGGCGACCTCGGCTTTGGCAGCGAGGCCAAACAGGCGATGCAGCAGCGCGCCGACTTCCTGGCCGAACAGGGATTGGCCGTGCGGCGCGGCCAGCGCGTGATCCTGGCGCGCAACCTGCTGGGCACACTGCGCAACCGGGAACTGGCGCAGGTCGCCAAAGACATTGCGGCCGAAACTGGCTTGGAGCATCGACCCGTGTCCGATGGGCAGCGCGTGGCCGGCATCTACCGGCGCTCCGTCATGCTTGCCAGCGGGCGCTACGCGATGCTCGATGACGGCATGGGGTTCAGCCTGGTGCCGTGGAAACCGGTGATCGAGCAGCGAATGGGGCAGCAGCTTGCCGGGACGGTGCGCGGCGGCGCGGTGTCATGGGAGATTGGGCGGCATCGGGGGCCAACCATTTCTTGAGTCAAGGTAATGCCACAAGCCGGTGGGAAAAATTAGATCCTATTTATTGATAGTTGATCAATCCAAAGCATTACCAAAGGTTGGGATTCCAGAATTAAAATTTTCTGTAATTTCGGATACATGGCCACATTCAAAGGCATGCTATCGCGTATCTGGATTGATGGTTTCAGACCAGTACCGCATGCGCCTTCCGCAGAATTTAGGGCAAATCCACGATGAAGAGAATAATTTGGACGTTCTGGTTTTTTGCGCTGGCATTGAGCGCTCTATGGCTTTTTACCGATACGCTCTGGCCTGCACAGTCCAACTACTTCGCCCTGCGAACGGTATGGATTCAATACAGCGGCGTACTGGCCATCGGCACGATGTCCGTGGCGATGGTGCTGGCCACGCGCCCTGCGTGGCTGGAGCCCAGCTTGAACGGACTGGACAAGATGTACCGCCTGCACAAGTGGCTCGGCATCGCCGCTCTGGCCGCTGCAACAATACACTGGCTGTGGGCGCAGGGTACTAAGTGGGCCGTAGGCTGGGGCTGGCTGACGCGCCCGGCGCGCAAGCCCCGCGCAGCGGCTGATTCAATGGGCTCCATTGAATCGGCGCTGCGTGGCTGGCGCGGACTGGCCGAGGACTTGGGCGAATGGGCCTTCTACGCCGTCGCGGTGCTACTGGTACTGGCTTTGGTCAAGCGCTTTCCATACCGGCTGTTCGCCAAGACGCACCACTGGATGGCAGCGATCTACTTGGTGCTGGCCTTCCACACCTTGGTGCTGGTTCAGTTCTCCTACTGGGCGCAGCCCGTGGGCTGGGCTTTGGCTATGCTGCTGGCGAGCGGCACGGTATCGGCGGTGTGGGTGCTGCTGGGCCGGGTCGGTGCGCAGCGCACCACGCACGGTGTCATCGAATCGCTGCAGACCTACTCTGCGCTGAACGTGCTGGAAACCACCCTGCGAATGGACCCGGCCTGGCCCGGCCACCGGCCCGGACAGTTTGCCTTCGCCATGTCCAACCCGAAAGAAGGCCCGCACCCCTACACGCTAGCCTCAGCCTGGGTGCCGGAAGACCGGCGCATTACCTTCATCACCAAGGCGCTGGGCGACCACACCCGCCGGCTGCCTGAGCGCCTACGGGTAGGCGACCAGGTAACGGTCGAGGGGCCTTACGGCTGCTTCACTTTCGACGACGAGAAGGCCCGCCAGATCTGGATCGGCGCCGGCATCGGTATCACGCCATTCATTGCGCGCATGAAGTATTTGGCGCAGCATAAAGGCCAAGACGCACGCCCGGTCGATTTGTTTCATCCTACGAGCGACGTTGATCCGCAGGCCATCGAGAAACTGCGCGCCGACAGCCAGGCGGCCGGCGTTGTGCTGCACCTGCTCATCGACAAGCAGAACGGTCGCCTGACGGGTGAACGCCTGCGTGCCATGGTGCCGGGTTGGAAAGACGCCAGCGTCTGGTTCTGCGGCCCCACGGCCTTCGGCCGCGCGTTGCGCGCCGACCTGCTGGCCCAGGGGTTGGAGCCAGAAGCCTTCCACCAAGAGCTTTTCGAGATGCGCTGAATGGAAGAAAGCATATGCGCGTATTGATCGTGGAAGACTCGCAAACGCTGGCCGAAGCCCTGAGCCAGAGCCTTCAGTCGGAAGGCTATGCCTGCGATACAGCAGCCGATGGCGTGTCCGCGCTGAAGTTTCTTGCCAGCTACCGGTACGACGCCATCATTCTGGACTTGATGCTGCCCCGGCTGGACGGCTTTGGCGTGTTGCGCGCATTGAGCCGGGAGGCCCATGCCGCACCGGTATTGGTGCTCTCCGCGCGCGAACTGCTTGACGACCGGGTGCGGGCCTTGGATGCGGGTGCCGATGACTACCTGACAAAACCCTTCGAGCTGGCCGAACTGCTGGCTCGCCTGCGGGCGCTGGTGCGGCGTCCGCCGCAACGGGACGTTCCAGTTCTGCGCCACGGCGATCTGGAGGTCGATCCGCGCTCGCGCACCGCGAGGTTCAAGGGCATTGATCTTGGGCTCACGCCGAAGGAATATGGACTGCTCGACTTGCTGCTGCGTCGGCGCGGCGCCACGCTGTCGCGCCCGCAGATTTTTGAACATTTGTACGACAGCCGCAGCGATGCATCGGACAAGGTGGTGGAGGTGATCGTCAGCACCTTGCGAACCAAGCTCGCCCAGTGCGGCCTGGATGAACTGATCGTGACACGACGTGGCTTCGGCTACATACTGCCCTGAACGATGGTACGTCCCGATTCCGAAGCCCTCTCTGATGCGAGTCAAGGCAGATCCTGGTCCTTGCAGCGGCGGCTGGCTGCCAGCCTGGTGATCTGCATTGGAGGAACCTTCGCCATCCTGTTTCCCGTCCTCGACTACTGGATCGACCACGAAATCTACCGACGGATGGATACCACCCTGATGCAACGATCAGCGGCGGTGGGGCGCGTGCTGCAGGAGTTGGATGCGAGAAAGCTCGAAAGCCTCATGCCGGAATACGAGCCTGGCGGGCATACCGAGTTCTTCACGGTCTTCGATTCGCAGACCCACCGGACCTTGCTGCGTTCGCCCAGCAGTGCTGGGGCCGAGCTGGCGCTTGGACCGGTGGAGCAAGGCACCCCACGCTACTACGACGTGATACTCCCGGACGGCCACGCGGGCCGCGCGCTGGCGACGCGCGTGCCGGTAAGAGGTGAGGAATCTCGATTGCTGGTTGTGGCAACAGAACGTCGGGATTGGGATCAAACCGAACGGCGCATCCACTTCACGCTCCTGGGCGGTATCGTGCTGGCGACGCTCCTGGCCACAGGCCTGGCGCTGCTCATGGTTCGGCGCATCGTGGTCATGCTGGAGCGCGTCGGCGTGCAACTGGCCGACCTGCGTTCGGATCGGCCGATTGCGCGGACCGGAGCGGACTTTCCACGCGAACTGCGGCCGTTTGCCGAAGCCTTCAATCAGGGCTTGCATCACCTGTATGCGGCCATTGCCCGCGAGCGCCGCTTCTCCCGCGACGTGGCCCACGAGTTGCGCACGCCCTTGGCAGAAATCCGCATCAGCGCAGAAAGCGCTTTGATCGATGCCGACCCGACCCAAATCCAGCGCGCCCTGAATGCAACGATCCAGGCCAGTTCACGCATGCAGCGCAGTGTGGACACTCTGCTGTTGTTGGCGCGGCTTGAATCCGGCCAACACACACTTGCGCTTGATCCTCTGGATCTAACAGCTTTGCTGCAAGAGTTGCTGGCGGGATTCAACGTCCAGCAAATGGCACCCAAGTCACCTATCCGTGTGACTTTGCCTGAATCGGCATGGGTGCAAAGCGATCAGGGCGTGATCGAACGCATCGTCTCCAACCTCTTGCGCAATGCCATCGAATACGCGCCCGAAGGCGACGACATTCAATGTAGGCTGGAGCGCGCGGCTTCCGGCTGGATGTTGACCATCGTCAACACAGCTCCCAATTTGCAGGCATCCGATCTGGATCAATTCGGACTTCGCTTCTGGCGCAAGGATTCCGAAGGTGGCACGGCGCACCACGCCGGGCTGGGACTTGCACTGGCCCTGGCGCTCGCGCATGCCATAGACCTGCCGCTGGCGTTCTCACTGGACAACGGTCGGCTGTCCGCGCGGCTTGGCCCTTGGCCACCGCTGCTCTGAGATTGACGCAGATCTACACCGCAGTGCCGAACATGGCTCCCACGCCCGCTGTCACCGCCATGGCAAATGTGCCCCAGAACGCGACGCGCAGCGCACTTTTGAAGAGCGGCGTACCACCCACGGCAGCGGCCGCAGCGCCGAGAAGGGCCAGGAAGACAATCGCCGTCGCGACGATCCAATAGAGCAGGCTCTGCTCCGGCGCCAACAGAACCACGGCCAGCGGCATGGCCGCACCCACCGCGAAGCTCCCAGCGGACGCCATGGCGGCTTGCAGCGGGCGAGCGCTCAAGGTTTCAGAAATGCCCAATTCATCGCGCGCGTGCGCGCCCAGCGCATCATGCGCCATCAATTGCGTGGCGACCTGATCCGCGAGTCGATGATCCAGGCCACGCCGGACATAGATGGCCGTTAGTTCCCGATGCTCTGCTTCCGGACTGTTTTCCAGTTCATCACGTTCCCGCGCCAAATCCGCCTTCTCCGTATCAGCTTGTGAATAGACCGACACGAACTCGCCTGCAGCCATGGACATGGCACCGGCTACCAACCCCGCGATGGCCGTGGTCATGATGCTGGCATGGCTTGCATGGGCAGCAGCCACGCCTGCAACCAGGCTGGCCGTGGAAATGATGCCGTCATTGGCACCCAGAACAGCGGCGCGCAGCCATCCGATATGTTCAGTGCGGTGACTTTCAGGGTGGGCGCGGTGGTGAAATTTGGTCATTGGAGATTCGAATCCATATAAAGCAGCCTGAGGCCAGTAGGTCAGGGGCGACGACCGGGAAGCATGCGAACCAGTGTGTTGTCACGCATGACGTAGTGGTGCAACAGCGCCGCCATCGCATGCGATCCGATCAAGACATAGCCCAATGTCGCCAGCGCCTCATGGACATCCTTGAGTTGGCGCGACAAAGCAACGTCGGTGCCGATCAGAGAGGGAATGGGCAAGCCAAACAGAACAATCGGCTTGCCCGCCGCACTCAAGGTGAGCCATCCGAGCAGCGGCATGGCGAGCATGAAGCTGTAGAGCGCATAGTGCATGACATCGGCGAGCGTGGCCTGCCAGCGTGGCATGGGTGGTTGGATCGCGGGCTTCACGCCCGCCTGGATGCGCACCCCGATACGGATCACGACGATCACCAGAACGCTGAGGCCCAGCAGGTAGTGCAAGGACTTCATGGCGTCTCTCAAGGCGCCCTTGGGTGCCAGTCCGCGCAGCTCCATGCTCGCATAGACCGCGATGATGAGAAGCACAGTCAGCCAATGCAGTCCTATGACCAAAGGACTGAAACGGTATTCGGAATTCCTGACATTCATGGTGTATAGCTCCGATGTTTGAGGTAGCAAAGGCGCACCGCTAGCATATCAGAGCAAGTTACTGAAAAGTCAGTTTATCGATTGCTTGCTGCTCAAAGCAGGCGTTTCGCCGAAATACATCGTACTGAGCAAATTTCGCTTTCTCCAAAGCTTTCTCAAAGCTTCACCGAAGAACATGAGCCGATCTTTTACAAGAGATCGACCGCATGTTTCGCCTCATTAACCTCGCGCACCGCTTCATATGCGACGGATTTTCAATCCGCGCTGTGTGCTTTCTACTCTGCTCTACGTCGTTTGGGGCGGCACAAGCATGAGCTTCCCGACCTTGAAAGCGGCGGGCACCGCCAGCCGAACCAAGACCTTGGCCCTGTCCGCCGTCAGTGTGGCAGTTCTAGCTGCCGTAGGGTACGGCTGGTGGGCTTGGACAACGCAGCAGACAACCGTGGCCGATAGAGACGCGAGCGAGGCTGTCGCCCAACCGAACGCTGGCGGCGTTCACCTCAACGCCGCTCAGCTTCACGCGCAGGGTGTGGAAACCGCACTCGTCAAGGATGCCGCAGTGATACCGCTGGATGGCTTACCCGCGCAGACGGTGGCACCACTCTCGGCCAGCGCGCAGGTCGTGGCGCCCTATGGCGGTGTGGTGACGCGCGTTCTGGTCGATGAAGGCACCGCAGTGCGCCAAGGACAGGCGCTGGCGCGCATCCAGAGCAAGGACGTTCTGGCTTCGCAGGCTGATCTGGCGCGTGCCCGCACCGAAGCGGCGGTGGCCGCGGCGCAGGCCCGGCGCGATGCCACGCTATTGGCCGAGGGCATCATCCCAGCCACGCGCAACGAGCAAACCCAGGCGCGCGCGGCGGCTGCGCAAAGTACGTTGCAAGAGGCCAATGGCGCCCTCGCACGGCTTCGACCCGTTAGCGGCGGGCAGGCCGGCGAGTATGAATTGCTGGCGCCTTTGTCCGGGCGAGTGATGCGTCGTCACCTGAGCCTCGGGCAGGCGGTTGCGCCGCTCGACATCGCCTTTATAGTGGCTCAGCCTGGTCCGCTGGATGTCAGCGTCGCGGTTCCGCTGCGCTGGCGCTCGGATCTCCACCCAGGCTTGGAAGTGCGTCTTCCCGATGGCACGATCGCTCGCGTGACGGCTGTTGGTGGCGACACTGACCTCAGTAGTCAGAGCCTGCGGGTACGTGCCCGCGTCGATGCAGATCAGGCAGGGGCAGACCGCTATGCGGCCGGGCAGCAGATCAGTGTCGCGCTGTTGCTGCCAGCACCGCAGGGCACCTTGAGCGTGCCATCGTCCGCACTGCTGCCAGCGGGCAGCGCCCACGTGCTCTACGTTGCTGAGCCGTCATCGCAAGACAAGCAAGGCGACCTACACGTCCGCGCTGTTCCGGTGCAACTGCTGGGGCAAGACGAATCAGAGGCGTCAAGCGCCGTGCGTGCCGTCTCGCCAGACACTGCGCCGCTTGCGGCAGGCATGCAGGTCGTCGTGCGCGGTACGGCACTGCTCAAATCCATCATTCCATTGCAATGAGGGGCGACCACGCATGTTGTCCCGTCTGATTGAATTTTCCCTGCGCCAACGTGCGCTGGTACTGCTTGGCGTGCTGGCTTTGGCGGGTGCGGGCCTGGCGGCCTTCCTGCAACTGCCGATCGACGCCTATCCGGACATTTCCCCAACGCAGGTCAAGCTGATTATCAAGGCCCCTGGCATGACGCCCGAGGAGGTGGAGTCGCGCGTGATCACGCCGCTGGAGATGGAGTTGCTCGGCGTGCCGCGGGGCGTGATGCTGCGCTCCACGGCCAAGTACGCCATCGCCGACATCACGCTGGACTTCGCCGAAGGCAGCGACATCTACTGGGCGCGTCAGCAGGTGGCTGAACGCTATGCCGGTGTTTCGGGCAGTCTGCCCGACGGCGTCAGCGGCGGGCTGGCACCGATTTCGACGCCGCTGTCAGACGTGTTCATGTTCACCATCGAAGGCGGCAGCCTCACGCTGAGCGAGCGGCGCGCCCTGCTGGACTGGACGCTGCGCCCGGCCCTGCGCACGCTGCCCGGCGTTGCCGATGTCAACGTGCTGGGCGGCGAAGCCAAGAGCTTTGCCGTGGTGCCTGATCGCGCGCGGCTTTCCGCTGCGGGCCTCGGCTTCTCGGACGTCATCACTGCGATCGGCCGCAACAACCGCAACGACGGCGCGGGCCGCCTGGATGCGGGCGAGGACACGCTGATCGTGCGCGCCGAAGGCGCGATCCACACTTTGGACGATTTATCCCGTCTGATCCTGCGCGCGGGGGCCAATGGCACGGCCCCAGTTCGCCTGGGCGACGTGGCCCAGGTGCGCATCGAAGGCGTGACTCGCTATGGCGCAGTCACCCGGGACGGCGCGGGCGAAGCGGTGGAAGGCATCGTGGTGGCGCTGCGCGGGGCCGATGCTTCGGCGCTCGTGAAGGCCATTCGCGCCCGGCTGGACGAGGTGGCTCCCAGCCTGCCGCCCGGCGTCAAGGTGGTGCCGTTCTATGACCGCAGCACGCTGATCGAGCGCGCCGTGGGCACGGTGGAAAGCGCCTTGCTGGAAGCGACGGTACTGGTCGTCATCCTGCTGCTTCTGTTCCTCGGCGAGCTTCGCGCCGCGCTGGTGGTGGCGGTGATGGTGCCTTTGGCGGCGCTGGGTACCTTCTTGCTGATGCGCCTTGTCGGCATGAGCGCCAACCTGATGAGCCTGGGTGGGCTCGCAATCGCCATCGGCATGCTGGTGGATGCTGCCGTGGTGGTGGTGGAAAACGCCGTCAGTCGGCTCGACCCGCACGCGCCCAGTGCGCACCAGCCGCGCCTGCACCGCATATTCGCCGCGGCGCGCGAGGTCGCCATGCCTGTGGCCTCGGGCATCCTCATCATCTGTCTGACCTTCATGCCCCTGCTCACGCTGCAAGGGTTGGAAGGCAAACTGTTTGTGCCGGTGGCGCTGACCATCGTGTTCGCCCTGGGCGTCTCGCTGCTGCTGTCGCTCACGCTGGTGCCGGTGCTGGCCTCGCTGCTCCTCAAGGAACACGCGCACACCGAGCCGTGGGTGATGCGCTGGGCCACGCGCCTGTACCAACCGCTGCTGGAGGCTGCGCTTCACCACCCGCTACGCGCATCGGCGGTCGCTATCGCGGCCCTGGCATTGGGTGTGGTGGCCTACCTCGGCACGGGCAAGGCGTTCATGCCGACGATGGATGAGGGCGATATCCTGCTGCAACTGCAAAAGCCGCCGTCCATTGGGTTGCAGCGCTCGCTGGAGATTGACCTGGCGGTGCAGAAGGCCATCGGTGCGGCGGTGCCCGAGGTGCGGCACAGCATCGGGCGGGTGGGCTCGGACGAGCTGGGGCTCGACCCGATGGGCCTGAACGAAACCGACCTGTTCATGCAGCTCGCACCGCGCAAGGATTGGCATGCAGCCGACAAGGACGCGTTGAGTGCCGAGATACGCAAGGTGATGGATGCCTTCCCCGGCCTGGAATTCGGCTTTACCCAGCCCATCGAGATGCGCATCTCGGAAATGCTCACCGGCAGCCGGGGCGACGTGGCCGTCAAGCTGTTCGGCCCTGATCTGCAAACGCTGGGCGATCTGGCGCAGCGCATGGCCGCTCGCATCGAGAAAGTGCCCGGTGCGCGCGACGTGCTCACCCAGGCCAGCGACAGCGTGGAATACCTGCAGGTGAAGGTGGATGCGCAGGCGGCCGGTCGCGCCGGACTGGCCGTGACGCAGGTTCAGGACGAGCTGCGTGCGCAGCTCGAAGGCGTGCCGGCCGGGCTGGTGATCGAGCCGGACAGGCGCACGCCCATCGTGGTGCGCGGGGATGCCCGGCTGCGCGGATCGGCCGAGCGGTTCAAGGACTTGCAGCTCGCCCGTGGCGATCAGGGCGAGATCCCCCTAGCCTCGCTGGCGCGCATCGCCACCACCGATGGCCCCGTGCTGGTGCGGCGCGAGAACGGTTCGCGCTTCGCGCTGATCCAGTCCAGCGTGAGCGGGCGCGATCTGGTCGGCTTCGTAGATGAAGCGCGCGAAGCCGTGGCGCGCGACGTGCCGCTGCCGCCCGGCTACCGCGTCGAATGGGGCGGGCAGTTTGAGAACCAGCAACGTGCAGCGGCCCGCCTAGGCATGGTGGTGCCGGTGGCCCTGGGGCTGATTTTCTTCGTGCTGTTCATGACCTTCGGCTCGGTGCGGCAGGCCGCGCTCATCCTCGGCAACGTGCCGTTTGCCATGGTCGGCGGCGTGGCAGCGCTGTGGCTGTCGGGGCAGTACCTGTCGGTGCCTGCTTCGGTCGGCTTCATCGCGCTGCTGGGCATCGCCGTGCTCAACGGATTGGTGCTGGTGACGCACTTCAACCACCTGCACGCGCTAGGCCTGCCCATGGAACAGGTGGTGCGCGAAGGTTCGCTGCGACGGCTGCGCCCCGTGCTGATGACGGCTTCCATCACCGCCTTTGGCCTGGTGCCCCTGCTGCTGGCCAGTGGCCCTGGCTCTGAGATCCAGCGCCCACTCGCCATCGTGGTGATTGGCGGACTGGTCAGTTCCACGGCGCTGACCCTGGTCCTGCTGCCGGTGCTGTACCGGCGATTCGGCCAGGCCATCTCCTCACAACAAGGAGTCCACGCATGAACGGATTGAAAGAAGCGCAACTGGTGCGCCTGAATCTGGTGTTTCCACCCACGCTCGAAGACGCCGTCACCGATGCCCTGATGGCCGACCCGGTGCTGCCAGGGTTCACCCTGTTGCACGCCGAAGGGCATACCGGCGACTTCGCGCGCGCGTCCATTCGCGAGAAGGTTCGCGGCCGTGTGGATCGGCGCGTCATCTGGGTGTTGATCGAATACGAACAACTGGAACAGGTCCTGGCGCATCTGCGCCAGCGCATCGCGTCTAGCGATGTCCGCTGGTGGGTGGAGTCGGTGTTGGCAAGTGGAAGACTGGTATGACGAGTAAAAACAAAGGATGCAGCCTGGTACTACCGGCTGGTGCCGTCATGGTGGCTATCGCGGTTTTGACATTTCATCCCGCGCAAGCGCGCGCCGATGATCTCTCCTGGCTACCTGCGCAGGTGCAAGTCGAAGCAGCGATGAAAACCCAGCCGGTCGTGAATGCCGCAGCCGCTCGCTTGGACGCGGCTGCTGCCACGCAAAGCGCCCTTGAAGCCGGTAGCCACGAGTTTGAACTCAGTAGCGGCCTACAACGTCGCAACGTGACCAACGAAGCGCATCGCTACAACGAATGGGAAATCCAGCTCAGCCGTGCTGTTCGCTTGCCAAACAAGGCGCGTCTGGATCGGGAGATCGGCAGCCGCACCCGCGGCGTGGCCGGTATGCGCCTTGAAGATGCCGAGCACCAGATGGCAAGGCGACTGCTGGAAGTCTGGGCCGGATGGCTGCGCAGTTTCATCGTGGCTGACGAGATGCAAGCGCAGGAAAAGTTGCTTATTCGTGAGCAGGAAGCAATGGCCCGGCGCGTGGCCCTGGGCGATGCCGCGCGGCGGGACAGCGACGTTTTGCAAGCCGAACGCGCACTGCTTGCGGCCCAGGTTAGCGCCGCGCGCGATGCAGAACGGGAAGCACGACAGACGTTGGTGATTGAGTTCCCCGGCATTGAGATTCCCGCACGGCCATCCACCCTGCCAGATCCCGATCCCTTGCCGGGCGGGGTACAGGAGTGGCTGGCGCGAATTGTGCGACAAAGCGTCGAAATCGGCATTGCCGATGGAGAGGCGGCTCGCCTTGCCAAGGTGGCCGAGCGCGCTCGCGCCAACCGCACGCCCGACCCCACCGTCGGGGTACGCATGATGTCTGAACGCGGCGGGGCGGAACGTGTCATTGGCGTTGTCTTGACGGTGCCATTTGGCACGGACTATCGCAGTGCAATGGCCGCCACGGAAAGCGCCAACGCGGCGGCCGCAGAGGCCGAGGCGCTCGGCGTGCGGCGCGCGGTGGAGCAAGGTGCGTGGGTCGCCGTGCAAGCAGCGGATAGTAAGCGCACGCAGTGGCAATCATTCACGCAGGCGCTGGCCGCGCAGACCACGGCCAGCAACCGCACGCGGCGGGCTTGGGAATTGGGAGAGGCCCCCTTGGCCGAATACCTTTTGACGCTGCGCAACCTGCGCCAGACACGACTAGCCGAGGCACAGGTTCGCGTCGATGCGCTGCAAGCATCGGCACTGGTGCGTATCGATGCGCATGCGCTGTGGCATTCGAAGGAGGCACATGCCGATGCCCCCCAATGAATTCCGACTACTGGGCAACGCCCCACTATCCAACGCACTATTCGCACCTCGATTCTTAATCACTCATTTAGCGCTACCAGCGGGTGCGGCGCTGATCATCAGCAGTCTATTGATGGATGGCGGTGGGGACTTCTGGGTCGCCGATCATCTCTATCGCTTGCAGGGCAGCCGATGGGCTTTGCGGGATGCCTGGCTAACCAACAACCTGCTGCATCGGGGTGGGAAGAATCTTTCCACCTTGCTGGCAATTGTGGTTGCAGCAACGTGCATCTGGGCTTGGAGAAAAAAACGTAGCAACAATTGCACAGCACACCTACGCTGGCCGCTACTGTATCTTTTTTGTGCGTACGTGATCGCGGCACTGATGGTTTCGGCGCTGAAATCGTTCACTAACATGGATTGCCCCTGGAACTTGGTGCGCTATGGCGGAGCGCGAGTGTTTGTGGGCCTGTTTGAAACACGCCCGCCCGGTATGCCGCGCGGTGTGTGCTTTCCCGCAGGGCATGCAAGTGCCGGATATGCATGGGTCAGCCTCTATTTCTTTACCTTGATGGTTCGTCCTGCCTGGCGTTGGATGGCCTTGGCCGCAGGTTTGATGATAGGTGCCATCTTTGGATGGACCCAGCAGGTGCGCGGAGCCCATTTCCTTTCTCATGACTTGTGGACACTCCTGATTTGTTGGGTCGTTGCCTTGGGTCTTTTCATGGTCTGGCAACGCTGGTTTGTTGGTGGCTCAGGCGATGTCCATTCATCGGGGTTCCAAGCATGAGAACTTTCAAACAGGCTCTCGGTCTGGTGCCGCGATTCAGAACTGCAAACCTCAAGAACCTAAGCCATTGGCGACCACAATGCAGCGTCGAGTGGCTGATCTTGATGACCAGTATTTTCTTTGCACTGGCCTGCAATGGTCTATTTTGGAGTAGCGCCTTAGGCGTCCAGTCCAGTCTACGCATGGGCACATCCGTACTGCTGTTTCTGGTGGGAATACACAGTCTGCTGTTGAGTTTGGTTGTATGGCGCTGGAATGCCAGGGTTTTACTTGCGGTGCTGTTTGTTGCCTCTGCCCTCGCAACACACTACATGCGCAGCTTTCATATCTACCTCGATTCGAGCATGTTGCGCAATGTTCTAGCCACAGACTTCAAGGAAAGTCGCGAGCTACTGACGCCTGCATTGATTGCTCCACTAAGCCAACTGGCAGTAGTGCCGATTATTTTGCTTTGGCGAATCCGATTGGTCGGGCGTACTTGGCTGAAAGCAACCGTGTGGCGTATGGGATTAATGCTGTTTTCGGCACTGATGATTTCGGTCGGTGTCATGCTGTCATTTCAGGACATGTCCGCACTGATGAGAAATCATCGCGAAGTTCGATACTTGATTACACCGGGAAACTATCTGGTGGGCTTACCGAAGGCACTAAAAGGTTCCTCTATCACGCAGTCCGCCGAAAAGAAAACCATTGGAGCTGATGCCGTTGCAACAGTCAGGCCCGAAGGCAGTCGGCCACGTTTATTAGTCTTTGTCGTAGGCGAGACGGCTCGCGCCCAAAACTGGGGATTGAACGGCTATGCACGCGAAACAACGCCTCAATTGGCTCAGATAGGTGTGATCAATTTCTCCGACATGCACTCCTGTGGAACTAACACCGAGGTTTCTGTGCCTTGCATGTTCTCGTCCTTTGGTCGCCGAAACTACGATGAGGACAAGATTCGTTCACACCAATCCTTACTGCATGTTCTGGAGCGTGCTGGTATTACCACCTTATGGAGGGATAACCAGTCAGGTTGCAAAGGGGTGTGCGATGGTCTCGAAAATCAACGTCTAGGGAACGCACAAAGTCCCTCTTTATGCGTTGATGGTCGGTGTTTCGATGAGATTTTGCTTGAAGACTTACCAGCTCAGGCTCGCAAAATTCCCGGTGATCGTGTGATTTTTTTGCACCAGATTGGAAATCATGGCCCCAGCTACTTTCAACGATACCCAGCAGCGTATCGCAAATTCATCCCAACATGCGACACACCGGAAATGGGGAAATGCACCCGCGAACAGATCGTGAATAGCTACGACAACGCTATTCTCTACACAGATCATTTCCTAAGCCGAGCCATCAAACAATTGCAGGGGCTTTCCGACTACGACACAGCTATGATATTCGTCTCGGATCACGGCGAATCCCTGGGCGAGAAGGGTCTTTTTCTGCACGGCATGCCTTATGCGATTGCTCCACAAGAGCAGACTCGTGTTCCTTTGGTTATGTGGTTCTCTTCAACGTTTACGCAAAGTCGCGGGCTGAATATTGGCTGTTTGAGTGAGCGAGCCCGCTCTTATGCGGATCACGACGCATTGTTTTCGTCTGTCTTGGGGCTAATGCAGGTTAAAACAAGTGAGTACGATAGGAATTTCGATTTTTTCTTTGGCTGTGATGATAAGAATATATAAGAGTTGTTCTCATGAAAGATAAAAAACACACAATCGCAGCTGATTCCATGTCCGCATTCGAAAATAAACAAAAATCTCGCCGAGGAATATTGAGAATTTGGCATGCGTCCCATTACTCAATTCAGGGATTGCGCGCTGGATGGAATGAGCCGGCCTTTAGACTTGAGTCAGTATTTTCCTTTGTGTTGGTCCCATTGGCCTTCTGGTTGGGGCAGGGATGGGTCGAAGTCGCTCTTCTCTCAGGAAGTATCCTTATTTTGATGATTGTGGAGCTACTCAATACTGCTGTGGAATCGGCGATTGATCGTATTGGCCCTCAATGGCATGAGCTATCAAAGCGTGCAAAGGACATGGGAAGCGCTGCCGTGCTGTTAGCCACTTTGCTGACCGGGGGGGTTTGGCTGTCAGCACTCTGGCAAAGGCTGATTAATTAGCCGCGCAAATGAAATTAGACGAATTAAAGTGGAGTGAGCACAATGGAGCTTCGACATCTTCGCTGCTTTCTCATCGTTGCGGAGGAACTTCATTTCGCTCGCGCCGCTGAACGACTACATATCGACCAATCTCCACTTTCACGCACTATCAAAGAATTAGAAGAGGAACTTGGTGCTCGTTTATTCATTCGTACTACCCGAAGCACTCAACTAACCCGTGCCGGGCGACAGCTTTTGGAGCATGTCCCGCGCATTTTTACCGCATTGGATCAGGCCCGTGATGGCGTCAAGTCGGCCACCAACGGATTTTTAGGCCAGTTACGCATTGCCTTGTCTGATGGTGTAACACCCACACGATTGTCAACTTTGCTGGCGCGATGCCGTGAAGAGGACCCTGAAGTTGAGATGCGTCTGTTTGAGGTGCCGCTCGGGCTGCAGATCAAGGGTTTGCATGAAGATCTGTATGACGTAGGTTTTTCGATGGCAGAGGATGGAGGCGATGGTATCTTGGTCACACCTGCTTGGGAAGATGAACTGATGGTAGCGGTGCCAGCCCGCCATCCCGTGCTCGCCTTCAAACAGGTTCCGCTGAAAGAAGTGCTGCGCTATCCGTTGGCACTGGGCGACCCGGCGGTCTGCGAAGGCCACGCGCGGCAGATCGATCGTTTTCTGCGCAAGCTCGATCAGGAGCCGCTGATTGCGCAGCGCGTGGCAACCTTCGACGTGATGATGACGCTGGTTTCCGCTGGCCTGGCTTTGGGCCTAGCGGGCGAGGCGCATATCGCCTCCAGCCGCGAGCCGGGTGTCGTGGCCCGCCGCTTGGCAGGCAAGCCATACATGCTTACGACCTATCTGCTACGCCGCGATGCGGAGCCGTCCGAGATGCTGGCTCGGTTCATCGAGCGTGTGGCCTTCATTGATTCGGCAGACGGTATCGACGCTGCCGACGATGCCTGAACCATCCGACGAAAGGACTGGAATCATGAACAGAGTGATGCTACTGATGCTGACCGTCGCACTGACCGCATGTGGCTCGTCTCAACCTTCGGAAACCGTGGATTTCCTCGCGGCGCATCCCGAGCGCATCAAGGAGATTCAACGGCAATGCAAGGAGGATCGTGCGAAGGTCGGCGATGAACTTTGCCGCCGTGCGGCCGAAGCCGCCAATCGCCGCTTCTTCGGTGATCGACCTGAGCAGAAATCCAAATAACCTTGTTGTAGTCGCTTCGTAGCGACAAAGTTCTCGCCGTGACCTCGTCACGCCGCAACGTGCTCGCGCACGCTGCGTTCTTATGGCTTTCGACCCTGCAAGAAATCTGGCTTTTTCGGCCTAAATCACAGCCATAACGGCCTTTGACCGGCCTGTACGCACGCCTTGATCCTCAGTGCTGCGGCACCTCCGTGTGCCGTGATCGGAGGCGAGGTTATGCAAGGGACGAACGTGCTGTTCGGTCAGATCGCCGTGGTATTCGGCATCGTGATCGCCGGTGTGTGGAGCGCCACACAATGGACGGCAGCGGCCCTGGGCTATCAACTACGCCTTGGCTCGCCGTGGTTCGATTTTCTAGGCACGCCGGTCTATCACCCGTGGCGACTGTTCGAGTGGTGGTTCTTCTTCGATGCCTACGCGCCCCGCGTGTTCGACATCGGCGGCGCTATTGCGGGCGGCAGTGGTCTCGTCGCCGTGCTGGTGGCGATTGGCATGTCGATCTGGCGCTCGCGGCAATCGCGCCTGGTCACGACTTACGGCTCGGCCCGCTGGGCGAACGCGGATGACATTCGCAAGGCGGGACTCACGCAGCCGGCCGGCGTGTTCCTCGGCCAGCACGACCGTCAGTACCTGCGGCATGAAGGGCCGGAACACGTCCTGACCTTCGCACCCACGCGCAGCGGTAAAGGCGTTGGCCTGGTGGTGCCGACGCTGCTGTCCTGGCCGGCCTCGGCCGTCATCCACGACATCAAGGGCGAGAACTGGCAGATCACCGCAGGCTGGCGCAGTCGGTTCAGCCACTGCCTGCTGTTCAACCCGACCGATGCGAAGTCGGCGGCCTACAACCCGCTGCTGGAGGTGCGGCGCGGCGCGCATGAAGTGCGCGACGTGCAGAACATCGCGGACATTCTGGTCGATCCCGAAGGCGCGCTGGAGCGGCGCAACCATTGGGAAAAGACCTCGCACGCGCTGCTGGTCGGCGCCATCCTGCATGTGCTCTACGCGGGCGAAGACAAGACGCTGCGCGGCGTCGCCAACTTCCTCTCCGACCCGGCTTGCCCGTTCGAGCTGACCTTGCACCGGATGATGACCACGCCGCATCTCGGCGATGGCCCGCATTCGGTCGTGGCCTCGGCGGCGCGCGAAGTGCTCAACAAGTCGGACAACGAACGCTCCGGCGTGTTGAGCACCGCCATGTCGTTCCTCGGCCTGTACCGTGATCCCACGGTGGCCGAAGTCACGTCGCGTTGCGATTGGCGCATCGCCGACCTGATCGCGGCCGAGCATCCGGTGTCGCTGTACCTCGTGGTGCCGCCTTCGGATATTTCGCGGACGAAGCCGCTGATCCGCCTGATCCTCAATCAGATCGGGCGGCGGCTGACGGAATCGCTCGATGGCTCCGACGGCATCGCGCGCCGCCACAAGCTGCTGCTGATGCTCGACGAGTTCCCGGCGCTTGGGCGCCTGGACTTCTTCGAGACGGCATTGGCCTTCATGGCGGGCTATGGCATCCGCAGCTTCCTCATCGCCCAAAGCCTGAACCAGATCGACAAGGCGTATGGGCAGAACCATTCGATCCTCGACAACTGCCATGTGCGCGTGACGTTCGCCACGAACGACGAGCGCACCGCCAAACGGATTTCCGAGACGCTGGGTACGGCCACCGAGCTGCGCGCCCAGCGCAACTACGCGGGCCACCGGCTCGCGCCGTGGCTCGGCCACCTGATGGTGTCGCGCCAGGAAACCGCACGTCCGCTGCTGACGCCGGGCGAAGTGATGCAGCTTCCGCCCGGTGACGCTGTGGTGATGGTGTCCAGCGTGGCGCCGATCCGTGCGAAGAAGCTGCGCTACTACGCGGACGCCAATTTCAAGCCCCGCGTGCTGCCGCCACCCGTGCTGGTGGACGGGCAGTACGCCGACGCGCCGCCCTCGCGGCCCGACGACTGGAGCGGGCTGGCGATTCCCGCCATGCCCGCCGCACCGGCTCCCGCTCCTGCTGATGAGCTGGGCAGTACCGACGACGGCGGCCCGCGCCGTCAGCCCGAACTCTCCGAAGCCGTCGCCTATGACCCCGATCTGGCCGCGTCCGCAGCCGACCTCGCGCTGTTCGATGACGACGACGACCTGCCGCTTCCCCTTCCACGCCAGCTTGATCCGGCCATGCAGCGCACGGCCCGGCTGGCTTCCCTCGACCCCAACGACGGAATCGAGCTATGAGCCACTACCGCCTTAACCTGTTCATCCAGCCGGAGCACGCCAAGCGCCTGGACGAACTGGCCGCCAAGAAAGGCGTGTCCAAGTCGTCCATCGTCGCCGCTGCCTTGGCGTCCTGGCTGTCGCCGGACGCGGCAGACCAGCGCGAGGCCGCCATCGCCAAGCGGCTGGATCGCCTGTCGCGCCAGGCCGAGCGGCTGGAGCGCGACCAGAACATCCAAATCGAAACGCTGGCGCTGTTCATCCGCTACTTCCTCACGGTCAGCACGCCAGTTCCCGAGGCGCACCAAGACGCGGCACGTGCCCAGGGCAAGGCGCGGTTCGAGCAGTTCGTGGAGCAGTTGGGCCGTCACCTGCTGCGCGGGCGCAGCCTGGTGCGCGACGTGGTAGAGGAACTGCACCCCGACCCGATGCGGATGGATGACGCGGCGGCAGTTGCCGAAGCGCAGGAGCGTGCCTCATGAGCGCCGCGCCTTCGTCCTTCGCCACCTCGCTCGACCGCCGCATTCAGATGCTGCGCACGGCGATGGGGCCGCTGATCGCCGCCGCGCTCGAAGACCCGGACGTGGTGGAAGTGATGCTCAACCCGGATCGAACCTTGTGGGTCGACCGGCTTTCGTCAGGCCGCGCACCGATGGGGGTGGAGCTGTCCGAAGCCGATGGCGAGCGGATCATTCGCCTCGTCGCCGCCCACGTCGGCGCGGAAGTGCATCGCGGCCAGCCGCTGCTGTCCGCCGAGCTGCCCGAGACGGGCGAACGCTTCGAAGGCATCCTGCCGCCCGCTGCGCCGGGGCCGGCCTTCGCGCTGCGCAAGCGCGCCATCGGCGTGATTCCGCTGGAGCGGTACGTCATCGACGGAATGATGACCAGCGCGCAGGCGGGCTTTCTCGTTCGCGCCGTGCGCGAGCGACAGAACGTGTTGATCGCCGGGGCTACCAGCAGCGGCAAGACCACGCTCGCCAATGCGCTGCTGGCCGAAATCGCCGCGACGGGCGACCGCGTGCTGGTGCTTGAAGACACGGTGGAGCTGCAATGCGCGGCCCGCGACCACGTGCCGCTACGCACGCGCGCGGGCGTGGTGTCCATGACCGAGCTGGTGCGCTCGTCCATGCGCCTGCGCCCGGATCGCGTGGTCGTCGGCGAGGTGCGCGGCGCCGAGGCGCTGGATCTCGTCAAGGTGTGGGGCACCGGCCATCCGGGCGGCATTGCCACGATCCATGCCGGCTCCGCGCTGGGCGCGCTGCTGCGCCTGGAGCAACTGATTCTCGAAGTGGCGGTGAACCCGCCCCGCGCGCTGATCGCGGAAGCGGTCAACGTGGTCATCCACATCGCCGGGCGCGGGCGCAAGCGCCGCATCGAGAGCATCGCCCGCGTCGTCGGCTTCGATGGCGTGGGCTACCACCTGGCGGATGCGCTGGAGGCTCCATTCCCGGAGCTGCTGCCGCAGTCCGACTTTTCCTCCCTGTCCCCTGACCACTCTGGAGAACTGCCATGACGCACGTTGATGCTTTCCGTATTTCCGCAAATCCGCTTCCTCGGCCCGCACGGCTGGATGGCCTGGCTCGCCCGGCCATGCAAGGCTTGATGCTCGCTGCCTTCATGCTGCTGCTTGCGGGCACTGCGCAGGCCGCCGGCTCCTCGATGCCCTGGGAAGGCCCGCTGCAATCCATCCTCGAATCCATCCAGGGGCCGGTGGCGCGCATCGTCGCGGTCATCATCATCATCGCCACGGGCCTCGCGCTCGCGTTCGGTGACACGTCGGGCGGCTTTCGCAAGCTGATCCAGATCGTGTTTGGCCTGTCCATCGCGTTCGCGGCTTCGAGCTTCTTCCTGTCGTTCTTCAGCTTCTCGGGCGGGGCCGTCGTATGAGTGCCCCGGACACCTTCGCGGCCGGGTTCGAGGTGCCGCTGCATCGCTCGCTGACCGAGCCGATTCTGCTGGGCGGCGCGCCGCGCACCGTGGCGATTGCCAACGGCACGTTGGCCGCCGCTGTCGGGCTGGGCCTGCAACTGTGGATTCCCGGTGTCGTGCTCTGGATCGTCGGCCATTCGCTGGCGATGTGGGGCGCGCGCGTCGATCCGCAGTTCATGGCCGTGTTCGCCCGGCACATCAAGCACCGCCCGCTGTTGGACGTGTAGGGGAGGACGCCGCGATGCTGAACCTCGCCGAATACCGCCAGCGCCCGGCCTTGCTCGCCGACTGGCTGCCCTGGGCCGGACTGGTGGCGCCGGGCGTCGTCTTGAACAAGGACGGCAGCTTCCAGCGCACGGCGCGCTTTCGTGGCCCCGACCTTGACAGCGCGACGCAAGGCGAGCTGATCGCCACGTCGGCGCGCTTGAACAACGCGCTGCGCCGCCTGGGTTCGGGCTGGGCGCTGTTCATCGAAGCCGAGCGCCGCGCCGCCGCCCACTACCCGCACTCTGATTTCCCCGAACCGTTGTCCTGGCTGGTCGATGAGGAACGCCGCGCCACGTTTGAGGACTCGGGCAATCACTTCGAGAGCTGCTACCACCTGACGCTGGTGTACCTGCCGCCAGAGGAATCGCGCGCCCGCGCGGCGGGGATGCTGTACGAGAACCGGCCCACCGAAGGCGTGGATTGGCGCGAGCGTCTGACGGCCTTCGTCGCAGAGACGGATCGCGTCTTTGACCTGCTCGACGGCGTGATGCCGGAGATCGCCTGGTTGGACGACAGCCAGACGCTAACCTACCTGCACGCGACCGTCTCGACGCGACGCTACCGCGTCGGCGTGCCCGAAGTGCCGTTCCATATCGACGCGCTGCTGACGGACTCCGCGCTGGTCGGCGGCCTGTCGCCCATGCTGGGCGACCAGCACCTGCGCGTGGTGTCGGTGCGAGGCTTTCCGACTTCGACCTGGCCGGGGATTCTGGACGACCTCAACCGCCTGGGCTTTGCGTATCGCTGGAGTACGCGCTTTCTCTGCCTGGACAAAGCTGAGGCGGAACGGGAGTTGGGGCGCCTGCGCCGCCAGTGGTTCGCCAAGCGCAAGAACATCATCGCGCTGCTGCGCGAAACGATTTTCCAGCAGGAAAGCCCGCTGGTCGATACCGACGCCAACAACAAGGCCGCCGATGCGGATGCTGCGTTGCAGGAGCTGGGCAGCGATCAAGTCGCCTTCGGCTACCTGACGGCGACCGTCACTGTCATGGATGCAGACGCTACTGTGGCCGACGAGAAGCTGCGGATGGTGGAGCGTGTGATTCAGGGCCGGGGTTTCGTGACGATCCCCGAAACCTTGAACGCCGTGGATGCGTGGCTGTCCTCGATCCCCGGCAACGCCTATGCGAATGTGCGCCAGCCCATCGTCTCGACGCTGAACCTGGCGCACATGATGCCGGTGTCGGCGGTATGGGCCGGCCAGGAGCGCAATGCGCATCTCGATGGCCCGCCGCTGATCGTCACGCGCACAGACGGCGCGACGCCGTTCCGGCTGGTGACGCACATCGGCGACGTGGGCAACACGCTGGTGGTTGGCCCCATCGGCATGGGCAAGTCGGTGTTGCTGGCGACGATGGCGATTCAGTTCCGCCGCTATCGCGGCTCGCGCATCTTCGCCTTCGACATGGGGCGTTCGATCCGTGCGGCCATCCTGGGCATGGGCGGCGAGCACTACGACCTGGGCGCGGATGACGAGATCGCCTTCCAGCCGCTCGCACGCATCGACCGCGAGGGCTACCGCACCTGGGCCAGCGAATGGGTGGAAGGCCGCCTGCTGCACGAAGGCGCGGCCGTCGGCCCGGACGAGAAGGCGGCCATCTGGTCTGCGCTGGGGAGCCTGGCCAGCGCGCCGGTGGAGCAGCGCACGCTCACGGGCCTGACGGCGTTGCTGCAATCGAACACGTTGCGCCAGGCACTCGCGCCCTACGTCCTGGGCGGCGCGCACGGCAGGCTGCTGGATGCCGACCATGACCGCCTCGGCACGGCCGATGTGCAGGCGTTCGAGATGGAGGAGCTGATGCACAGCAAGGCCGCTGTGCTCGCGGTGCTGCGCTACCTGTTCGCGCGCTTCGAGGAGCGGCTGGATGGTGCGCCCACGCTGCTGATCCTTGATGAAGCGTGGCTGTTCCTCGACGACCCGGTGTTTGCGGCGCGCATCCGCCAGTGGCTCAAGACGCTGCGCAAGAAGAACGTCAGCGTGATCTTCGCAACGCAGTCGCTCGCGGACGTGAAGGACTCGGCCATCGCGCCGGCCATCATCGAAAGCTGCGCGAGTCGGATTTTCTTGCCGAACCCGCAAGCGACCGAACCGCAGATTCGCACGATCTACGAGGGCTTCGGCCTCAACAGCCGGCAGATCGAGATCGTAGCCACCGCGCAGCCCAAGCGCGACTACTACTACCAATCCCGCCTCGGCAACCGCGTGTTCGACCTCGACCTGGGGCCGGCGACGCTGGCCTTCGCGGGCGCTTCCACGCCGCAAGACCAGCGAGACATAGACCGCGTGCTGGCCGACGCCGGCGTGCCCGGCTTCGCGGGCGCCTGGCTGCGCCATCGCGGCCTCGATTGGGCGGCTGACCTGCTGCCCTCGTTCCCCGGCCTCGCGCCGGGTTCCCTCCGTACCGCTGACCACCCCCAGGAGAACCAGCCATGAAATTGCATACCCCCAAACTCGCCGCGCTGACCGCTGTCTGCGTGCTCGCCTTCGGCATCGCGCAGCCCGCGCATGCCTTGTTCGGCGTCGGCGACATCGTGCTCGACCCGACCAATCTGATTCAGAACACGATGACGGCTGCGCGCACGCTGGAGCAGATCAACAACCAGATCCGCCAGCTCCAGAACGAAGCGCAGATGCTCATCAACCAGGCACGCAACCTGGCCAGCCTGCCGTCCAGCGTGGTCGGCCAGTTGCGCGCGAACCTGGCGACCACCCAGCGGTTGATCGCGCAGGCCAAGGGCTTGGCCTACGACGTGACGAGCATCGACCGCGAGTTCGCGCGCCTGTATCCCGAGAAGTACGCCGCCACGGTGAGCGGCAATCAGATGTACATCGATGCGCAGGAGCGTTGGAAGAACACGCTCAACGGCCTGCAAACCACCATGCAGATGCAGGCCCAGGCATCGCAGAACCTGAGCGACGACGAAAGCGTGCTGGCCGACCTCGTGGGCAAGAGCCAGTCGGCCGAGGGTGCGCTGCAAGCAATGCAGGCCATGAACCAGTTGCTGGCCTTGCAGGCCAAGCAGTCGATCCAGACGCAGCGGCTCCAGATCACGCAAGACCGCGCGGCCGCGCTGGAACTGGCGCGGCAGGCGGCGGCCACGGAGCGCGGGCGCGAGGTGACGCGCCGTTTCCTGGGCGAAGGCACGCCGTACACGCCGCAGCCCGTCAATTTCTACAACCGCTGACGGAGGCTGCCATGCAACACACGCCCGTCGTGTTCGCCTTCGCCGTTCATGCGCTTGTGCTGGCCGGCTGTGGCTGGCCGCAGCAGTTGCCGGTGAATGCACTTGCCGCCGATCCGGCCCGGCTGCGCGCGCAGGGCGGCACGTTTTGCGCGCAGGTGGCCCAGGCCGACCTGGGGCGCTTTCTCTCCGGCCAGGCTGGGCCGGGCGAGTACCAGACGCTGGCCGACCTGCCGCCGATTCCGCCCGGCTTCGATGAACCCGCCGATTGCAGTGCGGCAATCGCTCTGCCTGGGCAGGAGGACTCGCCATGAACGACGTGACGGTCATCGACCGCTTCCTCGACACCTTCTCGCGCTACATCGACTCGGGCTTTGGCCTGTTGCACGGCGAAGTGGCGTTTCTGACCGCCACGCTGATCGTCATCGACATAACGCTCGCCGGGCTGTTCTGGGCGATGAGCCATGCCACCGGCCAGGGCGAGGACGTGATCGCCAAGCTGATCCGCAAGGTGCTGTACGTCGGCGCCTTCGCCTACATCATCGGCAACTTCAACTGGTTGGCCGGCATCGTGTTCCGCTCCTTCGCCGGGCTGGGCCTGACGGCCAGCGGCTCGGCCCTGAGCATGGAAAACTTCCTGCAACCGGGCCGGCTGGCGAAGGTCGGCATCGACGCCGGGGCGCCGATCCTCAAGCAGATCGGCGACATGGCGGGCTTTCCCGAAGTGTTCGTGAACATCACGCCCATCGTCGTGATGTTCCTCGCGTGGCTGATCGTCCTGCTGTGCTTCTTCGTGCTGGCGATCCAGCTTTTCATCACGCTGATCGAGTTCAAGCTGACCACGCTCGCGGGCTTCGTGCTGGTGCCGTTCGCGCTCTGGAACAAGACCGCGTTCCTTGCAGAGAAGGTGCTGGGCAACGTGGTGTCATCAGGCATCAAGGTGCTGGTGCTCGCGGTCATCGTGGGCATCGGCTCCGGGTTGTTCGCCGAGTTTCAGGTGCAGCCGACCGAGTCATCCATCGACCACTCCGTGGTCGTGATGCTGACCTCGCTGACGCTGCTGGCCTTGGGCATCTTCGGGCCGGGCATTGCGACCGGGCTGGTGTCCGGCGGGCCGCAGCTCGGGGCAGGTGCGATGGCGGGCGCCGCGCTGGGTGGGGCTGGCGCTGCTGTTGCCGTGGGCGCTGCGGCCACAGGCGTTGGCGGTGCAGTCGCCGCCGGGGCGCGCATGGCGCCCGCAGCCGCCAAGCTGGCCGGCAGCGGTGCGCGGGCTGCTGCTGGAGCCGCCAGCAGCGCGCGGTCGGCGTTCCAGGCCGGTTCTGCTTCGGCAGGCGGTGGCCTCAAGGGCACTGCCGTCGGCGTGGGCAACGTTGCCAAGACTGGCGCGCAGGCGACCGGGCAGAAGGTGGCCGAAGGCGCACGCTCAATGAAGGAGCGTGTCGCCGCTGCCTTCCGACCCGATGACGCCGGATCGGCGTCGGGTGCCGGTGCCGCGCAGGCGGCAACCGAGCCGCCCCCATCCACTGCGCAACCCGCCTGGGCCAAGCGCCTGCATCGCAGGCAGCAGCTCACCCATGCCGCGACCACCGCCGCCCACACGCTGCGCGGCGGCGATGGCGGTAGCTCCAGCCAGGGCCCAAGCCTTCGCGATTCCGATTCATAAGGAGAACTCCCATGCGATTCAAACGACCGCAGGTGCGCTACGCCGACACACCGCAACCTGCCACTCCGTACCAAGCCGCCGCCCAGGTCTGGGACGAGCGCATCGGCTCGGCCCGCGTGCAGGCGAAGAACTGGCGCTTCATGGCCTTTGGCTGCCTCACCTTGGCCGTGCTGATGGCCGGCGGGCTGGTGTGGCGTTCGGCGCAGTCCATCGTCACGCCCTATGTCATCGAGGTGGACAACGCGGGCCAGGTGCGCGCCGTGGGCGAGGCCGCCGCGCCGTACCGGCCCAGCGATGCGCAGATCGCCTACCACCTGGGCCGCTTCATCGGCCTGGTGCGCTCGCTGTCCATCGACCCCATCGTGGTGCGGCAGAACTGGCTCGACGCCTACGACTACACCACGGACAAGGGCGCCATCGCGCTCAACGAATACGCCCGCACCAATGACCCGTTCGCGCGCATCGGCAAGGAGTCGGTGACGGTGCAGATCACCAGCGTGACCCGCGCCAGCGACACGTCTTTCAACGTGCGCTGGACGGAGACGCGCTTTGTCAACGGCGCGCTGGATCGCACCGAACGCTGGAACGCGGTGATTTCCACGGTGCTGCAAACCCCGCGCACCGAGCAGCGTCTGCGCAAGAACCCCTTGGGCATCTACGTCAACGGGCTGTCTTGGAGCCGCGAACTGGAAGCGAACGAAGGAGCAAAACCATGAATGATCTTTTCCGTAAATCCGCCTTGCCGGTGATGCTTCTGGCTTCGACCGTGCTGTTCTCTGGCTGCGCCACGCAAGGCAAGCCACCGCCGTCCATCTCGCTCGATGAGCCGGTGCAGGCCCAGCCGCTGCCGGAGCCGCCTGCGCCTGTGGAAGTGGTGGCCGTTCCGCAAGTGCTGCCGATGCCGGCGCAGATGAAACCTGTGCCGGATGCCAAGCCCACGCCGGAACCCGCCGATGAAACCGTGCGCGTGTCCCGCGCCAACGCCGAGGCGCGCATTGCGCCTACGCGCGAGGGCTACGTCAATGCGATTCAAGTCTGGCCCTTCACGGACGGCGCGCTGTATCAGGTCTATGCGGCTGTGGGTCGCGTGACGGTGATCGCGCTCCAGCCGGGCGAGGAGCTGGTGACGGTGGCGGCGGGCGATACGGTGCGCTGGATCGTGGGCGACACATCGAGCAGCAGCGGTGATGCGCTGCGCGTGAATGTCATGGTCAAGCCCATCCGCTCGGGCCTCAAGACCAATCTGGTCATCACCACCAGCAGGCGTACCTATCTGCTGGAACTGACCTCGACCGAGAAGACGTGGATGGCGTCGGTGTCCTGGGAATATCCCAAGGACAAGATGCTGGCCTTGCAGCGCCAGGCGCAGGCGGCCAGCGCCGCCGCGCCGGTCGATAGCGGCCTGTCGTTGGAGAAGATCCGATTCCGCTACGCGGTCAGCGGGAGCAATCCGCCGTGGAAGCCGCTGCGCGCCTTCGATGACGGCGAGAAGGTCTATATCCAGTTCCCGCCGGGCATTGCCCAAGGCGAGTTGCCGCCGCTGTTCGTGATCGGCGCGCAGGGCGATGGGCAACTGGTGAACTACCGCTTCCGCTCCCCGTACTACATCGTGGATCGCCTGTTCGGCGCCGCCGAGCTGCGCCTGGGCGGAGACAAGGGTGATGTGGTGCGGATCGAGCGCACTGATGGCGTTTCCGGTGGCACGCGGAGGAACTGACCATGAGCCAGGACGATTCTCCTGATCTTGCACCGCAGGCGGGCAAGGTCGCACCCGAGGCAGTGGCGCTGCGCGCCCAACCGCGCCCGGTCACGCGCCTGAACCGGCGCACCTTGGCCATGCTCACGGGCGGCCTGTCGGTCGCCGTGCTCGGGGCCACGATCTGGTCATTGCAGCCGCACCGGCGCGGCGCGGGCGAGCAGACCGAGCTTTACAACGTGGATCGTGTCTCGAAGTCCGAAGGGTTGGACGGCCTGCCGGCCGACTACTCGAAGCTGCCGCCGAAGGTGCCCGAGTTGGGGCCACCGCTGCCGGGCGATCTCGGCCCGGCCATCGTGAAGTCGCAGCAGCCGGCGACGCCGACGTATGCGCCACCGGGCCACGACCCGGAGGATGCGCGGCGCAAGGAGGCTGATGCGGCGGCGGGTTCGTCGGTGTTCTTCCGCTCGGGCAACCAAGGCAAGGCCACCGCGCCGGTCACGGCGCAAGCCGCTGCGGCTGCGCCCGGCAGTGCCTTGGCGGGCTTCGACCCGCTGGCCGCTGGGCCGGCCTCGACGGCGGCCCAGCCATCCGATCCCATCGCCATGCAGAACCGGCAAGACCAGAAAGAGGCGTTCCTGAAAGGCGGCTCTACGGAAACCCGCAATTCCGGCAATCTGCAAATGCCGTCCTCGCCGTATCAGGTCATGGCGGGAACGGTGATCGCCGGGGCGTTGGTGACGGGTATCAAGTCGGACTTACCGGGCGACGTGATCGCCACGGTGACGGAGCCGGTCTACGACACGGCCACGGGCAAGTTCCTGCTGATCCCCCAAGGGTCGCGCATCCTGGGCAAGTACAACAGCCAGGTGAGCTATGGGCAGAGCCGCGTGCAGGTGGTGTGGAACCGCGTCATCCTGCCGGACACGTCTTCGCTGAAGCTCGACAACCTCGCGGGCACCGACCCGGCCGGCTACGCCGGCCTGGAGGATGGCGTCGATTGGCATTGGGATCGCGTCTTTGCCGGCGCGGCGCTGACGACGCTGCTGGGCGTGGGCGCCGAGCTGGCCGCACCGGAGAACCGGCAGAACGGCAACCGCATCGTGATCGCCGGGCGCGATAGCGCACAGGACAGCATCAATCAGGTCGGACAGGAGATGACCCGGCGCAACATGAACATCCAGCCGACGCTGACCGAACGGCCGGGCCTACCGGTTCGCATCATCGTCAACCGCGATCTGGTGTTGCGTCCGTACCAGCCGATGTTCTTCCAGCGGGGAGCGATGCAATGAGCACGACCAAGAAACTGCGGCTCGGCCCGCTGCCCAAGACCGAGAATGTGAAGCTGACCTTCGCTTGCCCGGCCAGCCTGAAAGCCGACCTCGACCGCTACGCCGCGTTGCACGCGCAGGCATACGGCGAAGCGGTCGATGCGACGACGTTGATTCCGCACATGCTGGAGGCGTTCATGGCAGCGGATCGGGGATTCAGGAAGGGAGGTAGGGGCAAGGCCGCACCGCCTCAATCGGGCTGACGATGCAGACACACTCACCAGTCACTCACGATGAAAGCGCAGCCTACGGGCTGCGCTTTCATCGTTCTGGGAGTCGGTCAGTTGGGCTATTATGGAAACGCAAGTCGGTCTGCTGTTGGAAAACGTGCCCGATGCAACGCGCTCCGGCTTTCTCTCCTGTCGCTCTTATGTGGCACCTAGCCCACGATGCCCGAGTCGCTTCAAGCGGCCCTAAACAGAGCTAACTTTGCGTCCCATATAGAGTTTTAGACCTCGTGCGATTTGCACAAATGGCTTGACACGAGCAGTTTTTTATCCGTTCAGTGCCACGTACAGCGCGACCAGCAACATGGCGCCGCCGAATACCGCCGCCTGGATGCGCAGCGCCCGCGGCGAATTGAAGCGTCCCAGGATGACCTTGCCGCCGTAGATCCACGGGAAATGGCAGAACAGGCCCAGGATCACGAACGCGGCGCTGAGTTGTCCGACCTGCAGCGACAGGCTGACGCCGGGCATGAGGAACTGCGCGAACATGACCAAGATCATCGAGTGGATCTTCGGATTCAGGATCACGCAGATGAATCCGTCGACGAAGCCGAGCGGGCGGGTGTTGGCAGCCTGGCTCGCGGGCTTGGCCGATGCCTGAAAGAACCCCCAGGCGAGATAGAGCAGGTAGAGGACGCCCGCCCATTTCAGCACGACGTGGATTTGCGGGTGCTCATGCAGGGCGCCGCCCAGGCCCAGGCCGTAGAGGGCGCACAGCGCCAGGTTGGCGGCTTCGAATCCTGCCCAGAATGGCACCGATCCCCGCACGCCGTAGCGGCCGCCCGCGGTGGCCAGCAGCGTATTGCCCGGTCCGGGGCTGATGACCATGGGCACCGCGTACCCGAGAAACGCCGTCCAGACTTCCCATCCCGCCATTGCCGCTCCTTGGCTTGCCGTGGGCCGGCTCGGGTATCGGACCGAACGCCGGCGAAGCGGCCAATAGACGGGGCTTACCGGGGCTGGCAAAACGATCTATTCTCATGCCTTCGATAACCCTGCCTAATCGAGCTGATGCGACGCCTGCCGGCGTTTCGTCAACGGCATCCCGAGATCGAGTTCCGTGTCGACAGCTCGGCGCGCTTGTGGCCGGGCGATGACGAGTTCGATCTTGGCATCCGTTCCGGCCTGGACCGTTGGCCGGAATGAAGGCGGACCTGATCGCGCGGGAGTACCTGAGTCCGGTATGCCATCCCCGCTTGGCGGAAGGCCCGCCGGCATTGTCGGAACCCGCCGATCTGGCAAGCGTCATGCTGCTGCACGATGAGCCGCGTGCGGCATGGCGGCAGTGGTGCGAACTGGCGCAGGTGTCGCTGGACCTGACGCGGGGCGTGCAATTCAGTGATGCCGCGCTGGTCCTGCAAGCGGCGGCCGATGGCGCGGGCGTGGCGTTGGGACGCTTGGTGTTGGCGGCCGATGACCTGCGCGCCGGCAAGCTGGTCCGCCTGTTCGACCAGGTGCTGCCCAACGACTATAGCTACTGGCTGGTATCTTCGCGCACGGCCGCGCAGCGACCGGACGCACAGGCGTTTCGCGCGTGGTTGCTCGAGGAAGCGCGCAGATCGCGCCTCTCGCCGGCGTTGGCGAAACGCTGAAGAGCCAAGCCTGGCAAGGCTTTGCGGGCAATGACTAATGTGATTGATGGCATTGCGCATGAGATGCCGGATAGGCGTTCCGCGCAAGGTGATGAGGGGAGGTCGTCGCGCGCGAGACATCGCGTGCCGGGAGATATCGCGGACCTTTGCTGTGCTGTACCCGGTCGGTACGCGCGCGCATCGTGCGTCGTGAACGGTGATGTTTCACGCTCGCGATCCGTCGCAACAAAGCGCATGTTGCTCACCTTCGCAACCAGTCACTACCGGGGAGATGCCGTTCATGCATCTCGATCCGCCACGATCGTGATGACGCTGTTCATGCCTCTAGATCGACCAAGACCGGGATGACGTTGTCCATGCGATTCGACGCGGCTGCGTTCGCATGCAAGACGGATAAGGCGGGGAAGGAAGCCGTGCCCATCGCGGGTATGGGACTGGCTGGGCAAGGCGGAAAGCCTGCGTTGGCGGGAATCGCCGGAAGTCGGGTCCGCCCGGCGTTCAAGCCAGGGCGTCGCGACAGTATCGAGGCAGGGACGTACCGGGTACGCCCTTTGCCTGCTTACTTCAGATGTGCGTTGACCAGCTTGGTCAGTTCGAACATCGTGACCTGATCCTTGCCGAAGATCGGGCGCAGCTTGGCATCGGCGTTGATGTTGCGCTTGTTGCTCGCATCTTGCAGGTTGTGCTTCTTGATGTATTCCCAGATCTTCTTGGTGACCTCGGTGCGCGGCACGGCTTCCGAACCGATCACAGCAGCCAGTTCGGCGCTGGGAGTCAGGGGCTTCATGAATGCAGCGTTCGGCTTGCGCGCGGTCGCGGGTTTGGAGGTTGTGGCCATAATGCGGCGCTCCTTCTCTGGCTGTTGGAAAAATTGTCCTGCGGCCGGAGCATAACGTGTCTCTCCGGTAAAGACAAAGGCATTTATCCTCTGTAGCAACTAAAATATCCCGACTGTCCCCCCTCTCACGTCATTCTGTAACCTCCTATGTACGCACGTTCTGCTTTGGAATCGATTCGGCTGTTTCATGACGAATTGACGGCGCTGCGGCGCGACTTGCATGCCCATCCCGAGCTTGGCTTCGAAGAAGTCCGGACGTCCGGGATCGTTGCCGGCGCGCTCGAGGCGCTGGGAATCGAGGTGCATCGGGGGATCGGCAAGACCGGCGTGGTGGGCGTCATCCGCGGCAAACGCTGCGATAGCGGCCGCATGATCGGCCTGCGCGCCGACATGGATGCGCTGCCGATGACGGAGGACAACGCGTTTGGCCACAAGTCGACCAAGCCGGGCCTGATGCACGGTTGCGGCCATGACGGCCATACGGCGGTGCTGATCGGGGCGGCGAAGTACCTGGCGCAGACGCGCAATTTCGATGGCACCGCCGTGCTCATCTTCCAGCCGGCCGAGGAAGGACGCGGCGGCGCCAAAGCCATGATGGAGGACGGGTTATTCGACACTTTTCCGTGTGACGCCATCTATGCGTTGCACAACTGGCCCGGCCTGAAGCCTGGCACCATCGGCATCAATCCGGGGCCGATGATGGCGGCGGCCGACCGCTTCGAGATCCTGATCACCGGCCGAGGCGGCCATGGCGCGCATCCTTATCAGACGATCGACCCGGTCACGATCGCCGGCCAGATCATCACGGCGTTGCAGACCATCGTGTCGCGCAACGTCAATCCGCTGGACTCCGCGGTGGTCTCCATCGGCTCGCTGCAGGCGGGCCATCCCGGCGCGATGAGCGTGATTCCGCGCGAGGCCCGGATGGTGGGCACGGTGCGCACGTTCCGCAAGTCGGTGCAGGAAATGGTCGAGACGCGCATGCGCGAGCTGGTCACGGCGATTGCGAGCGCCTTTGGCGGCACCGCCGAACTCACCTATGAACGCATCTATCCCGCGACCCTGAACACGCCGCAGCACGCCAACCTGGTCGCCGACATCGCCACCGAGATGATCGGCAAGGAAAACGTGGTGCGCGATCTGGTACCGTCGATGGGGTCGGAGGATTTCTCCTTCATGCTGCAAAGCAAGCCTGGCGCCTATTTCCGGTTGGGGCAGGGCGGAGCCGACTCCGGCTGCGTGCTGCACAACTCGCATTTCGATTTCAACGATGCCGTCATTCCCCTGGGCAGCGCGATGTTCTGCGCGCTGGCCGAACGGGGCATGCCGCTGGCAGATTAAGAAGCTCTCCATGTCCACGCAAAACACGAATCAACTGATCATCACCCGCCCCGACGATTGGCACCTGCACCTGCGCGACGGCGCGGCGCTGGAAGCGGTGGTGGCCGATACGGCCAGGCAGTTCGCCCGCGCCATCATCATGCCCAACCTGAAGCCGCCGGTGACCACCACCGAGCAGGCGCTGGCCTATCGCGGCCGCATCCTGGCCGCGCTGACCAAGGCGGGCGGCGATGCCGACGCCTTCACGCCGCTGATGACGCTGTACCTGACCGACAACACCTCGGCCGAGGAGATCTACCGCGCGCACGAGTCGGGCCAGGTCTATGCGGTCAAGCTGTATCCCGCGGGCGCGACCACCAACTCCGACGCCGGCGTGACCGACCTGCTGGGCAAGTGCGCCAAGGCGCTGGAAGCGCTGGAGAAATGCGGCATGCCGCTGCTGGTGCACGGCGAAGTGACGGATCCGTCGATCGACGTGTTCGACCGTGAAGCGATTTTCGTGGAGCGCGTGATGAAGCCGCTGCGCCGCGCGTTCCCGGCGCTGAAGGTGGTGTTCGAGCACATCACTACCAAGGAAGGCGCTGAATACGTGCGCGATGCCGAAGGTCCGATCGCGGCCACGATCACGCCGCAGCACCTGCTGTACAACCGCAATGCGATCTTCCAGGGCGGCGTGCGGCCGCACTGGTACTGCCTGCCGATCCTCAAGCGCGAAACCCACCGGCTGGCGCTGGTGGAAGCCGCGACCAGCGGCAGCCCGCGGTTCTTCCTTGGCACCGACAGCGCGCCGCATGCGCGTGGCCTGAAAGAACACGCCTGCGGCTGTGCCGGCTGTTATACCGCGCTGCATGCGATGGAGTTGTACGCGACGGCGTTCGATGCGGTCGGCAAGCTGGACAAGCTGGAAGGCTTCGCCAGCTTCCACGGTCCGGATTTCTACGGCCTGCCGCGCAACACCGGCAAGCTGACGCTGGTGCGCGAGAGCTATCAGATTCCGGACGAAGTGCCGTTCGGCGACACCGGGCTGGTGCCGCTGGCCGCCGGCGAGACGCTGGCCTGGCGCGCCACCGTCTGAGCGCGTCAGCCGCCGCCATGTGGACATCGTGCATGGCGGCCGCCTTCTATATATATAGAGGGCGCTGAAGCTGGTGGCGCGGTGACGGACCCGCCGCGGCTGCGGCGGTCCCGCTATCGCATCAGAGGGCGCTTTCGCGGCGCGCTTCGAGCAGTTCCCAGCGCGCGAACTTTTCCTCGAGCTCGCTTTCCAGTTTGGACAACTCGCTGTTGATGCGTTCGACTTCGGCTGGCGCATCGCGGTAGAGGCTGCCGTCGGCGAGCTTGCCGGCCAGTTCGGCCTGCTGCGCTTCGAGCACGGCGATGGCTTCGGGCAGGCCTTCGAGTTCGCGCAGTTCCCACGAATTCATCTTGGTGGCGCGGGCCGGCTTGGGCTTGGCGGCCTTGGCGCGGGCCGCGGCTTCGTCGGCGGCGCGTGCCGCCTTGGCCGCGTCTTCCTCCGCCGCGGCGCCGGGCGCCGGGGCGGGACGCTGGGCCACCCATTCGTCGTAGCCGCCGACGTAGTCGCGCCAGTGGCCGTTGCCTTCGTAGGCGATGGTCTGGGTGACGACGTTGTTCAGGAAGGCGCGGTCGTGGCTGACCAGCAGCACCGTGCCCGAGTATTCCTGCAGCAGTTCTTCGAGCAGTTCCAGCGTTTCGATATCGAGGTCGTTGGTGGGTTCGTCCAGCACCAGCACGTTGGCGGGGCGCGCGAACAGGCGCGCCAGCAACAGGCGGGCGCGTTCGCCGCCCGACAGGCTGCGCACCGGCGAGCCGGCGCGGGCGGGCGAGAACAGGAAGTCGCCGAGATAGCTCATGACGTGCTTGCGGGTGCCGCCGATCTCGACCCACTCGCTGCCCGGGCTGATGATGTCGACCAGCGTCGCGTTCTCGTCGAGCTGGGCTCGCATCTGGTCGAAGTACGCCACCGACACATTGGTGCCCATGCGGGTCTTGCCGCTGTCGGGCTGCATTTCGCCCAGGATCAGCTTGAGCAGCGTGGTCTTGCCGGCGCCGTTGGGGCCGACGATGCCGATGCGGTCGCCGCGCAGGATGGTGGTGGAGTAGTCGTCCACCACGATCTTGTCGCCGAAGCGTTTGCCGACGTGTTCCAGTTCGGCCACCATCTTGCCCGAGCGCTGGCCCTCGGCCAGCGCCAGCGACACGTCGCCGACGCGTTCACGGCGCTCGGCGCGTTCGACGCGCAGGCGTTCCAGGCGGCGCACGCGGCCTTCGTTGCGGGTGCGGCGCGCTTCCACGCCCTTGCGGATCCAGACTTCTTCCTGGGCCAGCAGCTTGTCGAAGCGGGCCTGTTCGAGGCGCTCGGATTCCAGCCACTGGGCCTTGCGCTCCTGCCATTGCGAGAAGTTGCCGGGGAAGCTGAGCAGCCGGCCGCGGTCCAGTTCGACGATGCGGGTGGCCACCGAATCCAGGAAGCGGCGATCGTGGGTGATGATGACGGCGGCGCCCTTCCAGGTGCGCAGCATCTCTTCGAGCCAGGCGATGCCGTCGAAGTCGAGGTGGTTGGTGGGCTCGTCCAGCAGCAGCAGGTCGGGTTCCTCGACCAGCGCGCGGGCCAGCGCGACGCGCTTGCGGGTGCCACCCGACAGACCGGCGATCTGGGCGTCCGCCGGCAGGCCGAGCTTTTCCAGCACGGCGCGCACGCGCGAGGGGCGCTGCCAGTCTTCATGGTCGCCGTCGACATTGCAGACCACGTCGAAGACGGTGGCGTTCTCGTCCAGTTCTGGTTCCTGTTCGACCGTGGCCACGCGCAGGCCCGAGGTGCGGGCGATGTCGCCATCGTCGGGCACGGTGCGGCCGTCCAGCAGCCGCAGCAGCGAGGACTTGCCGGCGCCGTTGCGGCCGATGAGGCCGATGCGCTCGCCGGCCTGGATGGCGAAGTCGGCGTGGTCCAGCAGCGGGTGGTGGCCATAGGCCAGCTGGATGTCGGTCAGGGTGATGAGCGTTGCGAGAGCCATGTAGTGGGGTCGTTCTTGCGGCGGATAAGCGGATCAGACCGGTATTGTCGCAGGAACCCGCGCCGCTGTTCGGGGACGGAGCCGCGACCTGTACTAGAATACGCACCGCAAGGCGGGTCGGGCGGTCGCGGTGGATGCAAGTCCATCGAGGAAGGTCCGGACTCCACAGGGCAGGGTAGCGGCTAACGGCCGTCCGGTCGCGTCTTCGGGCGCGGTCGAGGAATAGGGCCACAGAGACGAGTCTGCGGGGCGGGCGCGCCAGTCGCGCACCGATACGGCCATCTCCGTATCGCGCCGGCCGGTAACGGTCGGCGGCATCGCAGGGTGAAACGCGGCAACCTCTACCCGGAGCAACATCAAATAGGCATGCGTGCGGCTTTCGGGTCGCGAAGGGCGGCTCCGTCCAAGCATGCGGGTAGGTGGCTACAGCGGCTCAGCAATGATCCGCGCAGAGGAATGATCGCCCGCCAGGGAAACCTGGCGTACAGAATCCGGCCTATAGACCCGTCTTGCATTGGATTTCTCATCGGAGCGGGGCCGCCGCAGGCTTTTTTCAAGCCCGGCCTCCCGCCATCTGGCGCGGAACGCCCGCCAACCCTTGGCAAGCGGGCTGGGTAAAACAATGCAAAGGCATTGTTAGCCGCCACTTCTTAAGAAGCACTTTTAGATAGTGACGCAACCTCCTGATTTATTGGGAGGTTTTTCTTTTTGCGCATTTACAAGTTGCTCTAAGTCCTTGTTGTGATTGAAAAAATTGCAACCGTGCGCTTGACCGCCCCATTGCCATACCGTAGAGTGGGAAATAGTAGGAAATTGTGCAATTAAGTGGGGTAAAAGTGGTGTTTCAGGGAAGCAGCGCGCTCACGCTGGATGCCAAGGGACGGATCTCGATTCCGACCCGGCATCGTGACGCGCTGATGGCGCAGGCCGAAGGCCGCCTGACCCTGACCCGCCACCCAGACGGCTGCCTGCTGGTGTACCCGCGGCCCGAGTGGGAAAAGAAGCGCGAGCAGATTGCCGCCTTTCCCATGACGGCGCGTGCGTTGCAGCGGCTGTTGCTGGGCAACGCTCAGGACGTGGAACTGGACGGCTCCGGCCGCGTCCTGATCGCGCCTGAACTGCGCAACGCTTCCGGTATGACGCGCGATGTGATGCTGCTCGGTCTGGGCGCCCACTTCGAGCTGTGGGATGCCGCTACCCTGGCCAGCCGCGAGGCTGAAGACCTGGCCAAGGGTATGCCGGATGTGTTGAATCAGTTTTCGTTCTGAAAGAGTTATGGAATTCGAACATCGGCCCGTCCTGCTGGAGCCGACGGTGGACGCGCTGTTGCTGGCCGATTTCGGCGGCAAGGGCGCGGCACGGTCGCAGCCCGGCGACGAGCCAGCCGCGGCTACGCGAGCGGAACGCGGCGTCTTCGTGGACGGCACCTTTGGTCGCGGCGGTCACAGCCGCGAGCTGCTTGGTCGCCTGGGCCCGGCGGCGCGCCTGGTGGTGTTCGACAAGGATCCCGAGGCGATCGCGGTAGCCAATGCGTTGGCGACAGCGGACGCCCGGGTGACGGTGGTGCATGGCGGCTTTGCCACCATGGCCGAAGAATTGCGGCAGCTCGGCATCGAGAAGGTCGATGGCGTGATGCTGGATCTGGGCGTGTCGTCGCCTCAGATCGATGATGCCGAGCGCGGTTTCTCGTTCATGCGGGACGGGCCGCTCGACATGCGGATGGACACCACTCGTGGACCCACGGTGGCGGATTGGCTGGCGCAAGCCAGTGTGGATGAGATGCGGGAGGTCATAGCGGATTATGGCGAAGAACGGTTTGCTTTTCAGGTTGCAAAGGCGATTGCTGCTCGCCGCGCAACAAGGCCGCTGCGCACCACGCTCGAACTTGCCGAGTGCGTCGCCAGCGCCGTCCGCACGCGCGAAAAGGGGCAGCATCCGGCCACACGCACCTTTCAAGCTCTACGGATTTACATCAATCGGGAACTCGAAGAGCTCGCGCGCACCCTCGCGTCAGCTCTAGACCTGCTTGCCCCAGGGGGGAGGTTGGCGGTGATCAGCTTTCATTCGCTTGAAGACCGCATGGTCAAGCAGTGCATCGCGGCGGCGGCTCGTCCGGCTGCCGCGCATGCGCGCCTGCCCCTGCGCGAAAGCGAAATGCCCCAGCCGGTCCTGCGTTCCCTGGGACGCGTGCTGGCCGAAGACGATGAAGTCTCGGCCAATGCGCGCGCCCGTTCGGCGGTGCTGCGCGTCGCCGAGCGTACCGTCACGCCCTTGCCCGCCGAGGGCGGCATGGCCTTCGTGAAAATCGGTTCGCTGCCCGGCAGCGATCTGGCTCCGCCGCCTCGCCGCGGCGGCAAGGGAGGGCGCCGCTGATGGGTCGCGTCAACCTGATCGTTGCGGCTTTGCTGATGCTGTCGGCCATTTCCCTGGTCACCAGCCGGTATCAGTCGCGCCAGCTCTTCGTCGAGCTGGGCCGCGATCAGGCGCAGGCGCGCGACCTGGAAACCAACTGGCGGCGTTTGCAGCTGGAACGCGCCGAGCTGGCGCGCAACGCGCGGGTCGACGTGATCGCGCGCGACAGCCTGAAGATGATTCCCATCGTGCCTGACCGCACGCTCTACCTGAACCAGGCGCCGGTGCCGGCCAATGGAGGCGCCCAATGAAGCGCGTTCCGTTCTTCGACAATCCGGTGCTGCGCGGCCAGTTGCCCACCTGGCGCGCGCGCCTGGTGCTGATCCTGCTGTTCGGCGGCTTCACGGTGCTGGCCGGCCGCGCGCTGTTCCTGCAGGGGCTGTCCACCGAATTCCTGCAGCAGCAGGGCGAGCGCCGCTACGAGCGCACCCTGACGCTGTCCGCCACGCGCGGCAAGATCATGGACCGCAATGGCGCGGTGCTGGCATCCAGCGTGCCGGCGCGCGCCATCTGGGCCATTCCCGAAGACCTGAAGCAGGCCACGGCCAGCCAGCTGGATTCGCTGGCCAAGCTGCTCGAGACTCCGATCGCCGACCTGCGCCGCCGGGTCGAGGAAGACAAGAATTTCGTCTACCTGAAGCGTCAGGTCTCGATGGACGTGGCCGACAAGATCAAGCAGCTCGGCCTGCCCGGCGTGCACCAGCAGCCCGAGACCCGCCGCTACTACCCGGACGGCGACGTGATGGCCCACGTGGTGGGTTTCAACAGCGTCGAGGACCAGGGCCAGGAAGGCGTCGAGCTGACTTTCAACCAGCAGTTGTCGGGCCGCCCGGGCAGCCGCCGCGTCATCAAGGACCGGCTGGGCCGCGTCATCGAGGACGTGCAGGCCGTGACGCTGCCGGTGGATGGCCGCGATCTGCGCCTGTCGATCGATACCCGCCTGCAGTACCTGGTGTTCAAGGAGCTGAAGGACGCCATGGACAAGCACCAGGCCAAGGGCGCCACCGCCGTGGTCGTGGACGTCCACACCGGCGAGATCCTGGCGCTGGCCAACGTGCCGACCTTCGATCCGAACAAGCGCGAGACCTTCCACGGCGCCAACCTGCGCAACCAGGCCATCACCGACACGTTCGAGCCCGGCTCGATCATGAAGCCGTTCACCGCCGCGCTGGCGCTGGACCTGGGCCGCATCACGACCTCGACCCTGTTCGAGACCGGCAACGGCCGTTTCACCTACCAGGGCAGCACGATCAGCGACGTCAGCCGTAACGGCACGCTGGACGTGGCCGGCGTGCTGCGCAAGTCCAGCAACATCGGCATGACGATGATCTCCGAGAAGCTGGAATCCCGTGAAATGTGGGATCGCTTTACCGAATTGGGCCTCGGCCAGGCGCCGCAGGTGGGATTCCCCGGCGCGGCACCCGGCCGCCTGCGTCCGTGGGACCGCTGGCGCCTGATCGAGAAGGCCACCATGGCCTATGGCTACGGCCTGTCGGTGTCGCTGCTGCAGGTGGCGCGCGCCTACACCGTGTTCGCCCGCAACGGCGACATGGTGTCGCTGACCCTGGTCAAGCGCGACAGCGATCCGACCAGCGTCAAGATCTATACGCCCAAGACCACCGCGCTGGTGCGCGGCATGCTGGAAGCGGCCGCCGGTCCGGAAGGCACCAAGGCCGCCCAGGTCCAGGGCTACCGCGTGGCCGGCAAGAGCGGCACCGCGCGCAAGATCGTCGACGGCAAGTACAGCATGCAGCGCTACCGCAGCTCGTACGTGGGCTTTGCGCCGGTGTCCGATCCCAGGATCGTGGTGGCCGTCTCGATCGACGAGCCCACGGTCGGCGGCTATTACGGCGGCGCGATCGCCGCACCCGTGTTCTCCCATATCGTCGGCGGGAGTCTGCGGCTGATGGGGGTGCGACCGGACGCACCCTTCGAATCCACTATTGTTGCCGGTATCAAGGAGCCAGGCAGATGAGCGCCAAAGGCTTCCTCTCATCCCCCGCCGCCACGGTCGAACAAGCCGTGGCGTGGTTGCATTCGCGCGTGTCGCTGACCGCGCACCTGAAGCTGGACTCCCGCGAGATCGAGCCGGGCGACGTATTCGTCGCCTGCCCCGGGCTGGCCAGCGATGGCCGTCTATATATAGAGAAGGCGTTGGCGCTGGGCGCCAGCGCGGTATTGTTCGAAGCGCCCGCCACCGAAGCCATCGAGGCCGCGGCCGCCGCTGGCGATACGCCGATGCTGCCGGTGACCGGCCTGCGCGCCCTGCTGGGCGAACTGGGCGACACCTGGTACGGCCGGCCGTCGTCGGCGCTGGCCGTGGTGGCCGTGACCGGCACCAACGGCAAGACCTCGTCGGTGCAATGGATCGCCCACGCGCTGGGCCGCAACGACAAGCCCTGCGGCACCATCGGCACCCTGGGCGCCGTGCTGCCGGACGGGCAGACGCTGGGCGGCAGCCTCACGACCCCCGACGTGCTGACCGTGCACCGCCTGCTGGCCGCCATGCGCGACGCCGGCGCCAAGGCGGTGGCGATGGAAGCGTCGTCGATCGGTATCGAGCAGGGCCGCATGGACGGCGTGCGGGTGGCGCTGGCCGCCTACACCAACCTGACCCGCGATCATCTCGACTATCACGGCACCATGGAACGCTACGAGGCCGCCAAGGCGCGCCTGTTCCGTTGGCCGGGCCTGAGCGCCGCGGTGGTGAACGCCGACGACGAGGCCGGCCGCCGCCTGATCGCCTCGCTGCCGTCGGACCTGTCGGTGATGGGCTACAGCCTGAGCGCGGATCCCGCGATTCCCGCCGCGATGCGCGCGCGTGACCTGCAAGCCACCGCCCAAGGCCAGATCTTCACCCTGGTGTCGCCGCATGGCGAGGCGCAGATCGTGACGCGTCTGCTGGGGGCGCACAACGTCTCGAACCTGCTGCTGGTTGCCGGCGTGCTGTACAAGCTGGGCCTGCCGTTCGCGCAGATCGCGCGCGAGCTGGCCGCGACCGACCCGGTCGATGGCCGCCTGCAGACGGTGGAACCCGTTGCCACCAGCACCCAGGCCAACGCCGGCCGCGGCGCGCTGGTGGTGGTCGACTATGCCCACACGCCCGATGCGCTGGCACGCGCACTGGCCGCGCTGCGCCCGGTGGCGCAGGCGCGCGCCGGCCGCCTGGTGTGCGTGTTCGGTTGCGGCGGCGAGCGCGATCCGGGCAAGCGTCCGGAGATGGGCCGTATTGCCGCCGAGCTGGCCGACCACGTGGTGGTGTCGAGCGACAACCCCCGCAGCGAATCGCCCGAAGCCATCGTGGCGCAGATCCTGGCGGGCATCCCGGCCGGGGCCGGCGCCGAGGTCCAGGTCGACCGCGCCCGCGCCATCATGCAGACCGTCTGGGCCAGCGCGCCTGAAGACGTGGTGCTGCTGGCGGGCAAGGGCCACGAAACCTACCAGGACATCGGCGGCGAGAAACTGCCGTTCGACGACCGCGAATGGGCGCGGCTGGCGCTGCTGCTGCCGCTGGTCAAGGGCATCTCGACGGACACGCGGCGCATCGGCGCCGGCGAGTTGTTCGTGGCGCTGGCGGGCGACAACTTCGACGCCCACAACTACCTGGACCAGGCCGCCGAGCGTGGCGCCTGCGCTGCGGTGGTCGCGCATCCCGTGCCGGATTCGAGCCTGCCGCAACTGGTGCTGGGCGATACCCGCGTGGCGCTGATGCGCATCGGCGCCGCCTGGCGCGCCCGCTTCACGCTGCCGGTGGTGGCGGTGACGGGTAGCAACGGCAAGACCACCACCAAGGAAATGATCTCGGCCATGCTGGCGGGTTGGCGCGGCGAGACGGGTCGCCTGGCGACGGCGGGCAACCTGAACAACGACATCGGCGTGCCGCTGACGCTGCTGCGCCTGCGCCCGGAACATCGCGCCGCCGTGTTCGAGCTCGGCATGAACCATCCGGGCGAGATCGCCCAGCTGGCCGCCATCGCGGCGCCGAGCGTGGCGCTGGTGACCAATGCCCAGCGCGAGCACCAGGAATTCATGCACACCGTGGAAGCGGTGGCGCTGGAAAACGGCGCCGCCATCACGGCGCTGCCGGCGGACGGCGTGGCCGTCTATCCCGGCGACGAACCCTACGCGGCGATCTGGGACAAGCTGGCCGCGCCGCGCCGCACGCTGCGCTTTGGCCTGCAGCCCGGTCTGGATGTCTATGCCGAGCAGATCCTGGCGGACGTCGATTCGACGCGCTGCCGCGTGGTGACGCCGGTGGGCAGCGCCGACCTGACGCTGCCGGTGCCCGGCGTGCACAACCTGCGCAATGCGTTGGCGGCGATCGCCAGCGCCATCGCCGCGGGGGCGCCGCTGGAGGTCGCCGTGCGCGCGCTCGCCGGCTTCAGCCCGGTCGCGGGCCGCATGCAGTACAAGAAATTGAGTGACGGGACGTTGCTCATCGATGACACCTACAATGCCAACCCCGACTCGGTTCGCGTGGCCATCGATGTGCTGGCCCGCATGGCCGGCACGCGTGTCCTGGTGCTGGGCGACATGGGCGAGGTCGGGGACAACGGCCCCGCCATGCATGAAGAGGTGGGCAATTACGCGCGCGAGCTTGGCCTCGACGCGCTCATCACGCTAGGCGATGCCAGCCGGGCGGCCGCGGCCGCCTACGGCACGGGCGCGCACGCCTGCGCATCGGTAGACGAAGTCGTTGCCGCATTGCGCGGCCTGCGCGCGTCCTGCGTATTGATAAAGGGATCGCGCTTTATGCGCATGGAGCGGGTAGTGACGGCTTTTATTTCCAATGACGGACAAGCGTCCAAGGGGCAGGGGGACAACCATGCTGCTTGAGATCGCCCGTCTGCTTTCCGATGATGTGCGCGCGCTGGGCGTGTTCGAGTACATCACGCTGCGCGCGGTGCTGGCGTGCGCCACGGCGCTGCTGATCGGCCTGGTGGCCGGCCCGCGCGTGATCCGCAAGCTGACCGAGATGAAAATCGGCCAGGCCGTGCGCTCGTACGGTCCGGAAACCCACCTGGTCAAGACCGGCACTCCGACCATGGGCGGCGTGCTGATCCTGATTTCCATCGCCATCAGCACGCTGCTGTGGGCCGACTGGACCAACCGTTTCGTGTGGGTGGTGCTGCTGGTGACGTTCGGCTTCGGCTGGATCGGCTGGATGGACGATTACCGCAAGGTGGTCTATCGCGATCCGGAAGGCATGCCGGCGCGCCAGAAGTTCTTCTGGCAGGCGACCATCGGCCTGGTGGCCGCGGTCTATCTGGCGTTCGCCGTGTCGGCGCCCGCCAACACCGAACTGTGGCCGCTCTTCAAGGCCTGGGTGGGCAGCGGCTTCACGATGTCGTTGCCGACGCGCGCCGACCTGATCGTGCCGTTCTTCAAGACCGTCAGCTATCCGCTGGGCGTGCTCGGCTTCGTGGCGCTGACCTGGGCCGTGATCGTCGGCACCAGCAACGCCGTCAACCTGACCGACGGCCTGGATGGCCTGGCGATCATGCCCACCGTGATGGTCGGCAGCGCGCTCGGCATCTTCGCCTACGTGGTCGGCCGTGTCGACTATTCGAAGTACCTGCTGTTCCCGTACATCCCCGGCGCATCGGAATTGATGGTGTTGTGCGCGGCGATCGGCGGCGCGGGGCTGGCATTTTTATGGTTCAACGCGTATCCGGCGCAGGTCTTCATGGGTGACGTCGGCGCGCTGGCGCTGGGCGGCGCGCTGGGCACCATCGCGGTCATCGTGCGCCAGGAAATCGTGCTGTTCATCATGGGCGGCGTGTTCGTGGTCGAGACCCTGTCGGTGATGATCCAGGTGACGTGGTTCAAGTACACCAAGCGACGTTATGGAACAGGTAGACGCATATTCCGCATGGCTCCGCTGCATCATCACTTCGAAGTGGGCGGCTGGAAGGAAACCCAGGTGGTCGTGCGTTTCTGGATCATCAGCATGATGCTGGTGCTGATTGGCCTCTCAACCCTGAAGTTGCGATGAATACGATGGAAACCTCCCGCGCCGATGCGCCGCTCGTCCTGATCCTCGGATTGGGCGAGTCGGGTGTCGCCGCCGCACGCTGGAGCGCCCGCCAGGGCGCCCGCCTGCGTGTGGCCGACACGCGCGCGGAGCCGGGTGGCCTGTCCGCGCTGCGCGATGCGCTGGCGCAGGCCGAGGTGGAATACCGCCTGGGCTGCGAGACGTCCTTCGATGTCGCGCTGCTGGACGGCGTGGATCAGGTCGTCATCAGCCCGGGACTGGCGCCCGAAGGCGCGCCGGCCGGCGATCTGCTGCGCGAGGCCAAGGCCCGCGGCATCGAAGTCATCGGCGAGATGGAGTTGTTTGCGCGGGCCCTGGTCGAGCTGGCCGAGACCCGTGAATACCGTCCGCGGGTGCTGGCCGTGACCGGCACCAACGGCAAGACCACCGTCACCGCGCTGACGCGCGACCTGGTGCAGGCTAGCGGCCTGTCGGTGCTGGCCGCGGGCAACATCAGCCCGGCCGCGCTGACCGCGCTGATGGGGGCGCTGGACGCCGACGACCTGCCGCAGGTGTGGGTGCTGGAGCTGTCGAGCTTTCAGCTCGAGACCACGCACACGCTGATGGCCGATGCCGCCGTCGTGCTCAACGTGACGCAGGACCATCTGGACTGGCACGGCGGCATGGATGCCTATGCCCGCGCCAAGGCGCGCCTGCTGAAGATGGCGCGCATCGCCATCGTCAATCGCGACGATCCATATACCGTGGACATGGTGCCGTCGCTGGATGCCATGCCCGTGCGCAGTTTCGGCCGTGACGTGCCGGCGCTGGTCGGCGACATGGGCCTGGAACTGGGCCAGGGCGTGGCCTGGCTGGTCGCGGCCGAACCGGTCGATTTCGACGAGCCGGTGGCGCCCGTGCGCCGCAAGAAGGACGCGCCCGAGCCGGTGCGCGCCAAGGGCCGCATGAGCCGCCTGATGCCGGTCGACGCGCTGCGCATCCGCGGCATCCACAATGCCTTGAACGCGCTGGCCGCGCTGCAACTGGCGCGCTGCCTGGACCTGGGCTGGGGCGCCATGCTGCGCGCCCTGCGCGAGTACGCGGGCGAACCGCATCGCGCCGCCTTTGTGCGCAATATCGGCGGCGTCGACTACATCAATGACAGCAAGGGCACCAACGTCGGCGCCACCGTGGCCGCGCTCGAGGGCATGGGCCAGCCGGTGGTGCTGATCGCCGGCGGCCAGGGCAAGGGCCAGGACTTCTCGCCGTTGATCCCGGTGGTGTCGCGCCATGCGCGCGCGGTGCTGCTGATCGGCCAGGACGGCCCGGAAATCGGCCGCGTGCTGGCCGACACCGGCGTCGACTGCATCGCCGTGGAATCGCTGCGCGACGCCGTGCGCCGCGCCGCCGAACTGGCCCAGGCCGGCGACGTGGTGCTGCTGTCGCCCGCCTGCGCCAGCCTGGACATGTTCCGCAATTACCCGCATCGCGGGCAAGTGTTCGTGGAAGAGGTCGAAGACCTGGCCCGCGACCGGGGAGAGGTGGCATGAGCCTGATCGCCGATCTCACCGCCAGCGTCAACGCCGTACGGCCCGGCCGTACCCGCATGCGCAATTTCGACATGCCGCTCGCGATTGCGGCGTCGACCTTGCTGCTGCTCGGCCTGCTGATGGTGTATTCGGCGTCGATCGCGCTGGCCGACGGCCCGCGCTATGCCTCCTATGGCCGCTATTACTTCGTGATCCGCCACGGCCTGTTCGTCACCGCCGGCCTGGTGGCGGGCGCCGTCGTGCTGGCGATTCCGATCCGCGTGTGGCAACGCCTGGCGGTGCCGCTGTTCGTGGTGGCGATGGTGCTGCTGGTGGCGGTGCTGGTGCCCGGCATCGGCCGCGAGGTCAACGGCGCGCATCGCTGGATTCCGCTGGGTCCGCTGAATTTCCAGCCGTCCGAACTGATGAAGCTGGCCGCGCTGCTGTATGCCGCCGACTACACGGTGCGCAAGCAGGAGCACATGCAGGCCTTTGCCCGCGGCTTCCTGCCGATGGCGTTCGCGCTGGCCGGCGTCGGCATGCTGCTGCTGCTCGAGCCCGACCTGGGCGCGTTCATGGTGATCGTCGCGATCGCGATCGGCATCCTGTTCCTGGGCGGCATCAACGGCAAGTACTTCAGCAGCCTGCTGGCGGTGCTGGTCAGCACCTTCCTGATGCTGATCTGGCTGTCGCCGTGGCGCCGCGCGCGCCTGTTCGCCTACCTGGATCCCTGGAACGAAGACAACGCCTACGGCAGCGCCTACCAGCTGTCGCATTCGCTGATCGCCCTGGGCCGCGGCGAGTGGCTGGGTGTGGGCCTGGGCGCTAGCGTCGAGAAATTGCACTACCTGCCCGAAGCGCATACCGACTTCCTGATGGCGGTGGTGGGCGAGGAACTCGGTTTCGCCGGCGTGATGCTGGTGATCACGCTGTTCGCCATCATCGTCTACCGCGGTTTCGACATCGGCCGCCAGGCCATCGCCATGGAACGCACGTTCGCGGGCCTGGTGGCGCACGGCGTGGCGATGTGGTTCGGCGTGCAGGCCTTCATCAACATGGGCGTGTGCCTGGGGTTGCTGCCAACCAAGGGCCTGACGCTGCCGCTGATGAGCTATGGCGGTTCGGGCGTGGTGATGAACCTGTGCGCCCTGGCCATGCTGATACGGGTGGATGTGGAAAGCCGCATCATGATGCGCGGAGGACGGGTATGACCGCGTCGTCGCGCACCATCCTGATCATGGCCGGCGGCACCGGCGGCCACATCATGCCCGGCCTGGCCGTGGCCGATGTGCTGCGCCAGCGCGGCTGGCGCGTGATGTGGCTGGGCAATCCGGACAAGATGGAAGGCCGGCTTGTGCCGCCGCGCGGCATCGAACTGGTGCCGCTGCGTTTCGCCGGCGTGCGCGGCAAGGGCGCGGCCGCGCTGCTGAAACTGCCGTTCCTGCTGGTGCGCGCTTTCGCCCAGGCCTGGGCGCGGCTGTCGTCGGTGCGTCCGGACGTGGTGCTGGGCATGGGCGGCTATGTCGCCTTCCCCGGCGGCGTCATCGCCGCGCTGCGCGGCACGCCGCTGGTGGTGCACGAGCAGAATGCGGTGGCCGGCACCGCCAACAAGTGGCTGGCCAGGATGGCCCGCCGCGTGCTGAGCGGGTTCCCAGGCGTGCTGCCCAAGGGCGAGGCCATGGGCAACCCGGTGCGCGCCGATCTGTGCGCGCTGGCCGACCCGGCGCAGCGCTACGCCGCCCGCAGCGGTCCGCTGCGGCTGCTGGTGGTGGGCGGCAGCCTGGGCGCCCAGGCGCTCAATACCGCCGTGCCGCAAGCGCTGGCGCGCCTGCCGCTGGAAAGCCGTCCGGTGGTGGTGCACCAGGCCGGCGAACAACATTTGCCGGCGCTGCAGCAGGCCTACGCCCAGGCGGGCGTGGCGGCCGACTGCCGCGCCTTCATCGACGACATGGCCGGCGCCATGGGCGATGCCGACCTGCTGGTCTGCCGCGCGGGCGCCATGACGGTGTCCGAAGTGGCCGCCGTCGGCGTCGCGGCGCTGTTCGTGCCGCTGCCCCATGCCATCGATGACCATCAAACCGCCAACGCGCGCTTCCTGAGCGACGCGCAGGCCGCATGGCTGCAGCCGCAGAACGCCTTCAGCCCCGAGTGGCTGGCGGACTGGCTGGGCCAGCGTTCCCGCCAAGAACTGCAAGCCGTCGCAGAACGGGCCCGCGCGCACGCGCACCCGGAAGCGGCGGCGCATATCGCCGACGTCTGTGAACAAGCAGCGGGGCGTTCATCATGAAACACAGAATCCAGCATATCCATTTCGTAGGCATCGGCGGTTCCGGCATGAGCGGCATCGCCGAGGTGCTGCTCAACCTGGGCTACACCATCAGCGGCTCCGACCTGAACGAGTCGGCCGTGACGCGCCGCCTGGCCGGCCTGGGCGTGAACATCGCCATCGGCCACGTCGCCAGCAACGTCACCGGCGCCGGCGCCATCGTCACCTCGACCGCGGTGGCGGGCGACAACCCCGAAGTCATCGCGGCCCGCGCCGCGCGCATTCCGGTGGTGCCGCGCGCCATCATGCTGGCCGAGCTGATGCGCCTGAAGCGCGGCATCGCGGTGGCCGGCACGCATGGCAAGACCACCACCACCAGCCTGGTGGCCAGCATCCTGGCCGCCGGCGACCTGGACCCGACCTTCGTGATTGGCGGCCGCCTGAATTCGGCCGGCGCCAATGCGCGCCTGGGGCAGGGCGACTACATCGTGGTCGAGGCCGACGAATCCGACGCCTCGTTCCTGAACCTGCTGCCGGTGATGGCCATCGTGACCAACATCGACGCGGATCACATGGACACCTACGGCCACGACGTGGCCCGCCTCAAGAGCGCGTTCATTGAATTCACCCAGCGCCTGCCGTTCTACGGCAGCGCGGTGCTGTGTACCGACGACGCCAACGTGCGCGAGATCATGCCGTTCGTGTCGCGTCCCATCACCTCCTACGGCCTGAACGAAGACGCGATGGTGCGCGGCTACGAGGTGCGGGCGGACGGCACGCGCATGCGCTTCAACGTGCAACGCAGCCACCGCGACACGCTGCTGCCGCCGCTGCAGGTGGAACTGAACCTGCCGGGCCTGCACAACGTGCGCAACGCGCTGGCGGCGATCGCCGTGGCGACCGAGCTGGGCGTGGCCGATGAAGCCATCTGCGATGCGCTGGCCTCGTTCAAGGGCGTGGGCCGCCGCTTCACGCAGACGGGCGAATTCCCGGTGCCGGCCGCGCATGGCGGCGGCACCTTCACGGTGATCGACGACTACGGCCACCACCCGGTGGAAATGGCCGCCACGCTGGCCGCCGCCCGCGGCGCCTGGCCCGACCGCCGCATCGTGCTGGCGTTCCAGCCGCACCGCTACACGCGTACCCGCGACTGTTTCGAGGATTTCGTGCGCGTGCTGGGCACGGCCGACGCGGTGTTGCTGACCGAAGTCTATTCCGCCGGCGAACCGCCGCTGGTGGCCGCCGACGGCCGGGCCCTGTCGCGCGCCCTGCGCGTGGCCGGCAAGGTCGAACCGGTGTTCGTCGAGGACGTGGCCGAACTGCCGCAGGCGGTGGTCGATTTCGTCCGTGACGGCGATGTGGTGATCGTCATGGGGGCGGGCTCGATCAGCAAGGTCCCGGCCCAAGTTGGAGAATTGGCATGAGCGCGAAATTCGGCAAGGTGGGTGTGTTGTACGGCGGCCGTTCCGCCGAGCGCGAAGTGTCCCTGATGTCCGGGGCCGGCGTGCACCAGGCGCTGTTGAGCGCCGGCGTCGACGCGCACCTGTTCGACACGGGCGAGCGCAGCCTGGCCGAGCTGGCCGCCGAGGGCTTCGAGCGCGTGTTCATCGCGCTGCATGGCCGCTTCGGCGAAGACGGCTCGATCCAGGGCGCGCTGGAATTGCTGGGCATTCCCTACACCGGCAGCGGCCCGCTGGCCTCGGCGCTGGCCATGGACAAGACCATGACCAAGCGCGTGTGGCTGCAGCACGGCCTGCCCACGCCGGAATTCGAATTGCTGGACGCCGACACCGAGCTGCGCCTGGTGCCGGACCGCTTGAGCCTGCCGCTCATCATCAAGCCGCCGCATGAAGGGTCGACCGTGGGCATCACCAAGGTGGTGGGCTATTCCGACATGAAGGACGCCTACGCGCTGGCCGCCAAGTTCGACGCCGAGGTGCTGGCCGAGCAGTTCATCCAGGGCCGCGAACTGACCGTGGCGATCCTGGGCGGCGGCAAGACCGCGCGCGCGCTGCCGGTGATCGAGATCGCCGCGCCGGGTGGCAACTACGACTACGAGCACAAGTACTTCTCCGACGACACGCAGTACTTCTGCCCGGCGACGCTGCCGCCGGCCGTGGCCGAGGCAGTCGCCGACATCGCGGTGCGCGCCTATCGCGCGCTGGGCTGCGAAGGCTGGGGCCGCGCCGACTTTATGCTGGACGCCGACAACCGCCCCTGGCTGCTCGAAATGAATACCTCGCCCGGCATGACCGGCCATTCCCTGGTGCCGATGGCGGCCCGCGCCACCGGCATGAGCTATGCCGAGCTGTGCGTGGCGATCCTGGCCGACGCTTCGTGCAAGCTGCACAGCGCCGCGCGCAATACTTGACCCGGACATTCTGTGTGGAACGACGCTCGCACGACCAACCTGATCGCCAACACGCTAGCCGTGCTGGCGGTCTGCGCCATGCTTCTGGCGGGCGTGGTGTGGGTGGCGCAGCGTCCGTACTTCACGCTGTCGGCGATCGAGCTGGAGTCGACGCCGGACACCGAGCTGCACTATGTATCGCCGGGCGCGGTGCGCGCGGCGATCGCGGGGCGTTTCAAGGGCAACTTCTTCACGGTGGACCTGGACGACGCGCGCGAGATCTTCGAGTCGGTGCCGTGGGTGCGCCACGCCACCGTGCGGCGGATCTGGCCCAATGTGCTGCGCGTGCGCATCGAGGAGCAGCAGCCGCTGGCGCTGTGGAACGAGAACCAGATGATCAACACCTGGGGCGAGGCGTTCACGGCCAACACGGGCGAGGTGGACGACGAGACGGTGTTGCCGCAGTTCTCCGGGCCCGAGGGCACCGAGTCGCTGGTGGTGCAACGCTACGCCGAACTGGCGCGCTGGTTCGCGCCGCTCGATATGCATGTCAAGCAGCTGGAGCTGAGTCCGCGCTACGCCTGGCGCGTGGTGCTGTCCAACGGCATGCTGCTGGACCTGGGTCGCGATCCTGGCGCCGACGCGCCGGATCCGCACGGCCTGCCCGGCGCGCTGCCGTTCGCGGCGCGCATTCAACGTTTTGTGCAGGCCTGGCCCGCCGTGGCGGGGCGCCTGGAAGGGCGCACCATCACGCAGGCGGACCTGCGCTATCCCAATGGTTTCGCTCTGGCGCTGGCCCCGTTGCCCGCGTCGGCAAACAAACCCAAATCCACACCGAAACCTCCCAAGAAACGCTAACGCCATGACCCGTGACATCAAGGACCTTATCGTCGCCCTCGATATCGGCACCAGCAAGGTGGTGGCTGTGGTGGCTGAAATCCTGCCCGAAGGGCGATTCGAAGTGCTCGGCCTCGGCCAGCATGAATCGCGCGGCATGCGCAAGGGCGTGGTCGTCAATATCGAGACCACTGTGAATTCGATTCAGCGCGCGCTTGAAGAAGCCGAGCTGATGGCAGATTGCAAGATCCGAGACGTCTACACCGGCATCGCCGGCAGCCATATCCGCAGCTTCAATTCCAGCGGCATGGTCGCCGTGAAGGACAAGGAAGTCACCGCCACCGACGTCGCCCGCGTCATCGAGACCGCCAAGGCGGTGAACATCCCGACCGACCAGCAGGTGCTGCACGTGCTGACGCAGGAGTTCATCGTCGACGGCCAGGAAGACATCCGCGAGCCCATCGGCATGAGCGGCCTGCGCCTGGAAGTGCGCGTGCACATCGTGACCGGCGCCGTCAGCGCCGCGCAGAACATCGTCAAGTGCGTGCGCCGCTGCGGCCTGGAAGTGCAGGACCTGATCCTGCAGCCGCTGGCGTCGAGCCTGGCCGTGCTGACCGCCGACGAAAAGGAACTGGGCGTCGTGCTGGTGGACATCGGCGGCGGCACCACCGATGTCGCGATCTTCACCGGCGGCGCGATCCGCCACACCGCCGTGCTGCCGATCGCCGGCGACCAGATCACCAACGACATCGCGGCCATGCTGCGCACGCCGACGCCCGATGCCGAGGAAATCAAGCTGCGCTACGGCGTGGCCAAGCAGGTGCTGGCCAGCCCGGACGAGTCCGTGGAAGTGCCGGGCCTGGGCGACCGCGGCCCGCGCCAGGTCAAGCGCCAGGCGCTGGGCGCCGTGATCGAGCCGCGCGTCGAAGAACTGTTCACGCTGGTGCAGCAGGTGGTGCGCGACTCCGGCTACGAGGACCTGTTGGCTTCCGGCGTGGTGCTGACCGGCGGCTCGGCGCAATTGCCCGGCATGATCGAACTGGCCGAGGACGTGTTCCTCAAGCCGGTGCGCGTGGCGGTGCCCGAATACGAAGGCAGCCTGGCCGACGTGATGCGCAATCCGCGCTTCTCGACCGTGATGGGCTTGCTGCAGGAAGCGCGCATGCAGCGCGTGCGTGGCCGCAAGGTGGCCGCGCAGACCGGCAATTTCAAGAGCCTGCTGGCGCGCATGAAGGAATGGTTCATGAATTAAAGAGGGGGGCAGGTTGGGGCCTGCTCCTTGGCACGATCCGCAGCGGTAGGGCGGGCCGGGCCAGAAAGGGGAGGCGTCTCAAACCCGTTGCGGACCAAAGCAGTCGGCGTCGGCTTTGAGGCGATTCACAAAATATAGGTTGTTGGGGAATTTTTGTGATTTGCAAATCGGACTTGTGAGGGAGTCATCATGATGAACTTTGAGATGCTTGAGAACAACACCAAAGGGACCGTAATCAAGGTCGTTGGTGTGGGCGGTGCGGGCGGCAATGCCGTCGCGCACATGATTCGCAGCGGCGTGCACGGCGTGGATTTCATCTGCGCCAACACCGATGCGCAGGCACTGGCGGCGACCAACGCCCCGGTGCAGATCCGTCTGGGCCGCACCGGCCTGGGCGCGGGCGCCAAGCCCGAACAAGGCCGCGCATCGGCCGAAACCGCGCGTGAAGAGATCCGTGCCGCCCTGAACGGCGCGCACATGGTCTTCATCACCGCGGGCATGGGCGGCGGCACCGGCACGGGCGCAGGCCCGGTCGTGGCCGAAGTCGCCAAGGAGCTGGGCATTCTGACGGTGGGCGTGGTCACCAAGCCCTTCACGTTCGAAGGCAACAAGCGCCTGAAGATGGCCGAGGACGGCATCGCCGAACTGGCCAAGCACGTGCATTCGCTCATCGTGGTGCTCAACGAGAACCTGTATGAACTGATGGACGAGGACGCGACGCAGGAAGACTGCTTCCGTTCGGCCGACGACATCCTGCACAACGCTTGCGCGGGTATCGCCGAAATCATCAACGTCGAAGGCAACGTCAACGTCGACTTCGAAGACGTCAAGACGATCATGGGCGAGCAGGGCCAGGCCATGATGGGCACGGCATCGGCTTCGGGCGCTGACCGCGCCCGCGTCGCCGCCGAGCACGCGATTGCCTGCCCGCTGCTGGAAGGCGTGGACCTGAACGGCGCGCGCGGCGTGCTGGTCAACATCACCGCCAGCCGCTCGCTGAAGATGCGCGAAACGCGCGAAATCATGGAAACGATCCGCAGCTACGCTTCGGACGACGCGACCGTGATCTTCGGCACCGCCTACGACGAATCGATGGGTGAAAACCTGCGCGTGACCGTGGTTGCGACCGGCCTGGGCCGTGCGCAGGCGCGTCCGCAACTGGTGCAGACCACCGCTGAAGTGCTGCGCACCGGCACCGACAACATGCCCATGGGCACGATGCCGGCCGCCGGTCAGGGTGATTACCGCAATCTGGACATGCCGTCTGTCATGCGCAACCCGCGCAGCCAGGCGTCGGCCCAGGTGCGCGCGCTGGAAAGCTCGGGCATGGATCATTTCGACATCCCGGCTTTCCTGCGTAAGCAGGCGGATTGAACCTGGAGCCTGGTTTCAGGCTCTACATGCACTCCCTCATCTCCGGCTTGCCTGTCCCCGCAGGCAAGCCGGAGGCGGAGCGGCCCGTGTTTCCCTTGCACGGCTTTGAATAGGGGACGGTTTTATCGGTCGGTCCTGACGCCTTGATGGCGTTGAGAACCGGACAGAGTTACAATACGTCAGTTACGCCGGCAATCTCTTGTCATCTTGTCGGCTTCCTGGCTCAAAATACCTTAGTCTCATGTTCCGACAGCGCAGCATTCAGAATCTCGTCCGCACGACAGGCGTCGGCGTCCACTCCGGACGGCGGGTCGAGCTCACCCTGCGTCCGGCAGCGCCCAATACGGGCATCGTGTTCCACCGCGTCGATCTGCCCGAAGTCGTCGACCTGCCCGCGCAGGCCACTGGCGTGGGCGATACGCGCATGGCGTCCGTCCTGCAGCAGGGCAACGTCCGCGTCTCCACGGTGGAGCATCTCATGTCGGCGCTGGCCGGCCTGGGCATTGACAACCTGCATATCGACCTCACTGCCGAAGAAGTCCCCATCATGGACGGCAGTGCGGCAACCTTCGTGTACCTGTTGCGCTCGGCGGGCATCGTCGAGCAGAACGCGCCGAAGCAATTCATCCGTGTGTTGAAGACGGTGGAAGTGCGCGAGGGCGAAGGCCGCAACGAGAAATGGGCCCGGCTCGAACCCCACGAAGGGTACGCGCTGGCCTTCTCGATCGACTTTCGCCACCCCGCCATCGACTCGACCGCGAATTTCGCTGAAATCGATTTCGCCACCCATTCGTACGTGCGCGAGATCGCGCGCGCCCGCACCTTCGGCTTCGTCAACGAAGTCGAGGCGCTGCGCTCGATGGGCCTGGCCCGCGGCGGCAGCCTGGACAACGCCATCGTCATGGACGAATACCGCGTGTTGAACAGCGACGGCCTGCGCTACGACGACGAATTCGTGAAGCACAAGATCCTGGACGCCATCGGCGACCTGTATCTGCTGGGCAAGCCGCTGGTGGCGCGCTACGTGGCATGCAAGTCGGGCCACGCGCTGAACAACCAGCTGGCGCGCGCGCTGCTGGCGCAGCGCGACGCCTGGGAAATGGTGACCTACGAATCGCAAGCCGAGGCGCCGCAGGCGTTCCGGCACGAATGGCAGCTGGCCTGAGGCCAGTCTGTCCTTGATGGCCGGTGCGCCGGGGACCGTCCCCGGCTGACATCCGGCCATTTTCATTGGGTGGCGCCGGTCGCCATCCTTGTGCCCGCCAGCGCCGTCCAGGTGCAATCCGCGGGGCGCGCCCAGCCCGGACATCGGTCCGAAGGCGCCATCCCGATGGCGGGCGTCCGGACAAGTCCGGTTTTCTCAGCTACCCTTGTGGTGCTTCAATAGCTTGGCGACCGCGTCGGCCAGCGGGCCGGGGCGCAGGTTGTCGTGCAGCGTCTCGAAGGCGCCCAGCGCGGTTGTTCCCAGCGGCTGGGCTTCCTTGGGCGGCAGCGGCTGGCGGGCCCCGGGCTTGGGCAGGCCGGCTTGTACCTTCACCGCAATTTCGTTAAGGTTCCAGCCTTGGTCCGCCAAGGCCTGCGCGATGCGCGGGGCCAATTGACGCATCTTCGCCGCGTGCGCGGCACTGGGCACCACCAGTTGAAGGCGCTGGTTTTCCAGCTTGCCGACCTGGCAGACGGAGCCCAACGGGGCGGGCAGGATCGCCGCCACCGCATATTGGATTTGCAAGTGCTTGCGGGCGGTCGCCAGTACCCCGGCGCCCCGCATGTCATGACCCAGCCATCCCAGGGCGGTATTTTCCCTCCGCCGGCTGGAACTGGAACGTTGACGGTATGAAGTGGGTCTATTCATCCCGGCTCTGAGAATTAGGAAGCAAACCTTGAAAATCGTGATTATGCACGCCCGCGACGGGCGGGACGGGCATTTCACCCTGGGAGGCGCGCGTTTGGCGTTGTTTCTGGGGGGCGCGCTGATGACGGCCGCCATCTTCGGCGCCGCCCTTCAGCGCTACATTACACCCATCCTGCCCGCGGTACACACGGTGGGCTGGCCGCTGTCCGAACAGCCGGGACGCGACGCGGACTTCCTGCGCGGCAACATGAACCTGCTGGCCGCCAAGGTGGGCGCGCTGCAGGCCAAGCTGGTCAGCATCGACGGCCTGGGCCAGCGGGTGGCCAAGGTGGCGGGCGTGGCCTACACCGACCCCGAGGTCGCCAAGCAACTGGTCTCGGCCCCCGCCGACAGCCAGCATACCCCCGAGGCCACCCAGGTGATGGACGACCTGTTCACCGAGGGCACGCCGCCCAGCGCCGCCTCGGCCGAAGCCCTGGGCCGCCAGCTGGACGAGATCCAGGAACGGCTGGCCCTGCAGACCGACAACCTCAAGCTGCTGGACGCGGCGCTGACCCGGCGCTCGGCCGACCAGGCCCGCATGCCGACGGCGATGCCGATCACCGATTACCCCTATCTCAGTTCTTCCTACGGCTGGCGCCGCAACCCCGTGACCGGGCGTTCGGCCATGCACGAGGGGCTGGACTTCGCCGCGCCGCCAGGCACGCCGATCCTGGCGGCCTCGGGCGGGGTGGTGCTGGAAGCCAAGTTCCATCCCGGCTACGGCAACATGGTCGAGATCGACCATGGCGACGGCCTGATCACACGGTATGCCCACGCCTCGTCCCTGATGGTCAAGCAGGGGCAGCTGGTCGAACGGGGCCAGCAGGTGGCGCGGGTCGGTTCGTCCGGCCGCTCCACCGGGCCGCACCTGCATTTCGAGGTCCGCCTCGCCGGACAGCCGCTGGATCCGCGGCTGTTCCTGGGGCCGCAGCAGAATGCCCCGCCGACGGTGGCGCAAGCCGGCGGCGGCAGCGCCGCGCGCTGACGCCCGATCCGGGCTACAGTGCCACCCTGGCCATAGGTCCAGGCTATTACGCGCCAGGTGCGTTAAACTGGTTCGTTTCCCAGCGGACCCCCGCTCAACCAAATAAATCAAGTCACGGGTCACGCCGACCCAGCCTTTCGGGGGCGCGGCGGGGCTCGTGCGGCCGACATACGCATGGTTTCTCTGCTCAAAAAACTCATAGGTAGCCGCAACGACCGGCTGCTTAAGCAGTATCGCAAGCTGGTAACCCAGATCAATGGGCTGGAGCCCAAGATCTCCGCGCTCTCCGATGCGGAGCTGGCGGCCAAGACCGCGGAATTCCGTTCCCGCCATTCCGAGGGCACGTCGCTCGACGACCTGCTGCCCGAAGCCTTCGCCGTCGTGCGCGAGGCCGGCAAGCGGGTGTTCGGCATGCGTCACTTCGATGCGCAGCTGCTGGGCGGCATCGCCCTGCACAGCGGCAAGATCGCCGAAATGCGCACGGGCGAAGGCAAGACGCTGATGGCCACGCTGCCGGTCTACCTGAACGCGATCGCCGCCAAGGGCGTGCACGTGGTCACGGTGAACGACTACCTGGCCCGCCGCGACGCCGAATGGATGGGACGCCTGTATCACTTCCTGGGCCTGTCCACGGGCGTGGTGGTGCCGCAGCAGCCGAACGAGGAAAAGAAGGCCGCCTACGCCGCCGACATCACCTACGGCACCAACAACGAATTCGGTTTCGACTACCTGCGCGACAACATGGAATACCGTGTTGACGACCGCCGCCAGCGTGGCCTGTTCTACGCCATCGTCGACGAAGTGGACTCGATCCTGATCGACGAGGCGCGCACGCCGCTGATCATCTCCGGCCAGGCCGAAGACCACACCGAGCTCTACATCCGCATGAATGCGGTGCCGCCGCTGCTGACCCGCATGGCCAGCGAGCCCAAGCCGCAGGAACCGGAACCCGAGGGCGACTATTGGGTCGACGAAAAGAGCCAGCAGGTCTACCTGTCGGAAGCCGGCCACGTCAATGCCGAAGGCATCCTGGCGCGCCTGGGCATCCTGCCCGAGGGCGAGTCGCTGTACGACCCGCGCCACATCGCGCTGATGCACCACCTGATGGTGTCGCTGCGCGCCAATACGCTGTTCTTCCGCGACCAGCAATACGTGGTGCAGGACGGCGAAGTCATCATCGTCGACGAATTCACCGGCCGCCTGATGGTGGGCCGCCGCTGGTCCGATGGCCTGCACCAGGCGGTCGAGGCCAAGGAAGGCGTGAAGATCCAGCACGAGAACCAGACGCTGGCGTCGATCACCTTCCAGAACTACTTCCGCATGTACGAGAAGCTGTCCGGCATGACCGGCACGGCCGACACGGAAGCGTACGAATTCCAGGAAATCTACGGGCTCGAGACGGTCATCATCCCGACCAACAAGCCCATGATCCGCAAGGACCAGAACGACCAGGTCTTCAAGACGGACGCGGAAAAGTACAACGCCATCCTCGAAGACATCCGCGACTGCCACGAGCGCGGCCAGCCGGTGCTGGTGGGCACCACCAGCATCGAGAACTCCGAGCTGCTGTCGGGCCTGCTGAAAAAGGCCAAGCTGCCGCACGAAGTGCTGAACGCCAAGCAGCACGCGCGTGAAGCCGAGATCGTCGCCGAAGCCGGCAAGCCGGGCCACATCACCATCGCCACCAACATGGCGGGCCGCGGTACCGACATCGTGCTGGGCGGCAGCGTCGACAAGCAGATCGACCTGATCCGCGCCGACGAATCGCTGTCCGAAGCCGAAAAGACCGCGCGCATCGAGAAGGTCCGCGCCGACTGGAAGCCGCTCAACGAGCAGGTGAAGGCTGCCGGCGGCCTGCGCATCATCGGCACCGAGCGCCACGAATCGCGCCGTATCGACAACCAGCTGCGTGGCCGTGCCGGCCGCCAGGGCGACCCGGGTTCGTCGCGCTTCTACCTGTCGCTGGAAGATTCGCTGATGCGCATCTTCGCGGGCGACCGCGTGCGCGCCATCATGGAACGCCTCAAGCTGCCCGAGGGCGAGCCTATCGAGGCCGGCATGGTGACGCGTTCCATCGAGACCGCGCAGCGCAAGGTGGAAGGCCGCAACTTCGACATCCGCAAGCAACTGCTGGAATACGACGACGTCGCCAACGACCAGCGCAAGGTGCTGTACTCGCAGCGCAATGAAGTGCTGGAAGCGGCCAGCGTCGGCGCCACGGTCGAGAACCTGCGCGACGCCGCGGTGGTCGACCTGTTCAACACCTACGTGCCGCCGGAATCGGTGGAAGAGCAGTGGGACATCCCGGCCCTGCAAAAGGCGCTGGAGGCCGACTGGCAGGTCCACCTGCCGTTGACCGAGATGCTCGAGAAGGAAGCCAACCTGACCGACGAGGATCTGCGCGAACGCGTGATCGCGGCGGCGCGCGACATCTACCAGGGCAAGGTCGACCAGGTCGGCACCGAGTCGTGGTCGCAGTTCGAGCGTTCGATCATGCTGCAGGCGATCGACACGCACTGGCGCGAGCACCTGTCGGCGCTGGATTACCTGCGCCAGGGCATCCATCTGCGCGGCTATGCGCAGAAGAACCCCAAGCAGGAATACAAGCGCGAAGCCTTCGAACTGTTCTCGGGCATGCTGGACCGCATCCGCGACGACGTCGTGCGCGTGCTGATGACGGTGCGCGTGCAATCGTCCGAGCAGGTCGAGCAGGCCGAGGCCGAAGCCGCCCAGTCGCATGTGCAGAACGTGCAGTACCACCACTCCGACTACGACGAGGCGCTGGCCCAGTCGGCCGACGACTCGGGCGCGCAGCCGGTGCGCAACGCGCTGCCCAAGGTGGGCCGCAACGATCCGTGCCCGTGCGGCAGTGGCAAGAAGTACAAGCAGTGCCACGGCAAGCTGGTCTGAGCGGATAACGCCATGCTGCATGCCGTCGGCCACACCGAGTTCGACCACGCCGTGGTCATGGTGCGCGACCGCCTGGATGCGCTGGCGCCGCACTTCGAGCGCCAGGGCTTTCACCTGAGCGACAAGGCGGTGCACAACCTCGGTTCGTGCAACCGCCTGATCGTGCTCGAAGGCACCTACGTCGAACTGCTGGGCTGGCCGCCCGGCGCGCCGCCGGCGCGCAAGGAAATCGCCGATTCGCCCTTCGGGCTCGAGGCGCTGGTGTTCCGCACCTATGACGCCGAGGCCACCCGCGAGCGCCTGCTCGCCGCCGGCTTCGCCGTCAATCCGATGCAGGAACTGTCCCGTCCGGCGATGCTGGATGGCCGGGAAGTCGAGGCCCGTTTCCATACCGTGCGCTTCGCCGAGCAACCGCTGCCCGGCATCCGCATGTATTTCTGTCGCCACCTGACGCCCGAGTGCGTCTGGTCGCCCGAGCTGATGGCCCATCCCAACGGCGCCCGCGGCCTGCTGCGGATCGACGCCCGCGCGGCGCAGCCGCGCCAGGTGGCCGAGCGCCTAGCCCTGGTGGCCGGGGTGACGGCCGAAGCCGCCGCGGGCGGCTGGGACGTGCCGCTGGCCAACCTGCGCATCCACGTGCGTGAAGACGCCTCGGCGCTGACGCCGGTGCTGTCCACGCTGACGCTGGAAAACCGCGACGGCGCCCACTACACGCTCGATACGGGCGTCTGATCCTGCCTTCCGCGCGCGGTCGCCGCGCGGGCCTTTTCCCTGTTTGACCTCACCGTTTCCTTTTTTTCAGGGACGGAGCTTTGTCGCGCATCTTGCGGGCAAACCCGGGTTGTCGACCAAAGTGTATGCACTTTAGTATGCACTTCAATCCCACCCGGAGCGCCCAGGCGGCCGACACTCTCATGACGTCATCCCGACCCGCAGCCCGCACCATGGCCGGCCAGGCCGAGCTGTACAACGCCGTCAAGGCGATGGCGGTGAGTTTCGAGTTCAAACCGGGCGAACGCATCAACGAAGTCGAGCTGGCCCGGCGCCTGAACGTGAGCCGCACGCCCCTGCGCGAGGTGCTCAACCAGCTGATGGTGGAAGGGTTCCTGACCCGTTCGGTGAACCGCGGCTTCATCGCGCGGCTGCTGGACGCCAAGCAGATCCACAGCCTCTATGAATACCGCGCGGTTCTCGAGGCCGGCATCGTGCGCGCCGCCTGCGAGCGCGCGACCGACGAGGAACTGGCGTCATTGCGCGCCTTCGTCGAGCGTTCGCGCGACGTACCCGAGGACAGCGACGCGACCCGCCTGCTGGAACTGGACGAAGCATTCCACCTGACGCTGGCGCGCTATTCGCGCAACGAGGAATTCGTGCGGGCGCTGGAAAGCGTCAACGCCCGCATCCATTTCGTGCGCTGGATCGACATGCAGCAGGGCCGTCGCAGCCATACCCAGGGCGAGCACATGCGCATCGTCCAGGCGCTGGAGCGGCGCGACATCGAGGCTTTGCCGGACATGATGCGCAGCCACATCGGCCGGCGGCTGGACCAGATCACCGATGTCATCCGCACCGGTTTTTCCACGATTTACATGCGGGACCAGGCCGAACCCGCCACGGCAGCGCCGGCCAACACCACAACAGCAGGGGAAAACACATGACCTACACAACCATGCGGCGCGCCTTGGCGGCCGTTTGCGCGCTTGCCGCGCTGGGGGGCGGATTGGCCGCCGCGCCCGCCCGGGCGGAAGAAAAGCCGCTGATCCTGGTGGTGCCGTATCCGCCCGGCGGCAGCACCGACATCCTGGCCCGCATCCTGCAGCCGCGGCTGTCCAAGGAACTGGGCGGCCGCGCCGTGGTGGTGGAAAACCGTCCGGGCGCCGCCAGCCAGATCGCCACCGCTTTCGTGGCGCGGGCCGAGCCCGACGGCAGCACGCTGCTGGTCAGCTTCGACAACCACGGCATCAATCCGGCGGTGAAACCCAAGCTGCCCTATGACACGTTCAAGGACTTCGTCGCCATTACCCAGACCGTGCGCTTTCCGCTGGTGCTGGGCGCCAACCCGGGCGTGCCGGGCGACAACCTGAAGGAATTCCTGGCGGCCGCGGCCAAGCTGCCGCCCAACAAGTTCAACTACGCCTCCACCGGCGTGGGTTCGCTGAACCACCTGGCGCCCGAGGAACTCAAGCGCCTGTCCAAGGTGGAACTGCTGCACGTGCCGTATGGCGGCGGCGGGCCGGCCATCCAGGCGGTGGTGGGCGGGCAGGCCAACATGACCTGGCTGAGCTTTGCCGCGCTGCGCGGCCAGATCCAGGCCGGCAAGATCAAGCCGCTGGCGGTGGCCGGCGAGAAGCGCCTGCCGGACCTGCCCAACGTGCCGACGGTGGCAGAGTCCGGTTTCCCCGGGTTCGTCGCTTATTCGTGGAGCGGCATGTTCGCGCCCAAGGGCACGCCGGAGGCGACCGTGAAGAAGCTGACACAGGCCTTCAATACCGTGCTGGCCGATCCCGACGTCAAGAAGAAGCTGGAAGAGGCGGGCTTCGAGATCGTGGCCTCGAACGGTCCGGCGCTGGATGCCTACGTGAAGGCGGAATACGACCGCTGGAGCAAGTTCATCAAGAGCAGCAACATCAATCTGGATAACTGAGCGGCCGGCGGCGGGGCGCGATGGCGCCTCGCCCGGTCCGCGCATCGCGTGGAGAAGACATGGATACCTTGACCGGCGCCGAAGCAATGGTGCGGATGCTGCAACACAACGGCGTCAAACATATTTTCGGCCTGTGCGGCGATACCAGCCTGCCGTTCTACGACGCGCTCTACCGGCTCGATCACGGCATGCAGCACATCCTGACCCGGGACGAGCGCAGCGCCGGCTACATGGCCGACGCCTATGCCCGCGTGACCGGCAAGGTCGGCGTGTGCGAAGGCCCGAGCGGCGGCGGCGCGACCTATCTGCTGCCGGGGCTGGTGGAGGCCAACGAGTCGTCCATCCCGGTGCTGGGCATCACCTCCGACGTGGCGGTGGGCTCGCGCGGCAAATACCCGCTGACCGAGCTGGACCAGGAGGCGCTGTACCGGCCGCTGACCAAGTGGAACCGCACCATCGACCGCGCCGACCAGATTCCCGGCATGGTGCGCGCGGCGTTCCGCGCCATGACCACCGGCAAGCCCGGTTCGGCGCACCTGTGCTTCCCGTATGACGTGATGAAGCAGCAGGTCGATGCCGCCGACGTCTGGGCCCAGCCGGAACACGCGCAATTCCCCTCGCTGCGCTACGCGCCGGATCCGGCGGACGTGGCGCGCGCCGCGCAGCGCCTGGTGGGCGCGCGCGCGCCGGTCATCATCTGCGGCGGCGGCGTGGTGATCGCCGGCGCCAGCGGCGCGCTGCAGGAACTGGCCGAGAGCCTGAAGGCCGCGGTCTGCGTGACCGTCAGCGGCCAGGGCAGCCTGGCCGACACGCATCCGCTGAACGCGGGCGTGGTGGGCTCGAACGGCGGCGTGATGGCGACGCGCGACGTGGTGGCCGCGGCCGACGTGGTGCTGTTCGTCGGCTGCCGCGCGGGTTCGACCTCGACCGAGCACTGGCGCTTCCCGAACCGCGACGTGCCGATCCTGCACATCGATATCGACCCGATGGTGATCGGCGCCAACTACCTGACCGAAGTCGGCCTGGTGGGCGACGCCAGGCTGGCCCTGCAGGCGCTGGGCGCCGAGGTGCAGGCGCGCCTGGCGCACCGGCCGTCCGACGCGGCCGATGGCGCGGTGCTGGCGGGCCGCGCCAAGGCCGCGCGCCGCGCCCAGCTGGAACCGCTGGCCAGCAGCATGGACGCGCCGATCCGTCCCGAACGGGTGGTGCAGTCGCTCAATCGCCTGCTGCCCGACGACGCGGTGGTGTGCGCCGACCCCGGCACGCCGTGCCCGTACTTCTCGGCCTACTACGATGTGTCGCGGCCCGGCCGCCACTTCATCACCAACCGCGCCCATGGCGCGTTGGGCTTCTCGATGTCCGCGGCGCTGGGCGCGTGGGTCGGCCGGCCCAACGCCAAGTGCGTGTCGGTGATGGGCGACGGCAGCTTCGGCTTCACGGTCGGCGAACTCGAAACCATCGTGCGCCACAAGGCGCCGCTGCTGATGATCGTGTTTTCGAACTCGGTCTATGGCTGGATCAAGGCCAGCCAGAAGGCCGGTTACGACAAGCGTTACTACAGCGTGGACTTCGATCGCACCGACCACGCCCGCATCGCCGAAGCCTATGGCGTGAAGGCCTGGCGCGTCGAGGATCCGGCCAAGCTGGACGCGGCCATCAAGGCGGCCATGGAGCACGACGGCCCGGCGCTGATCGACGTGGTGGCGCAGCCGCTGCAGGATGCGGCGGCGCCGGTCAGCCAGTGGATGGGCTGACAGGCCGGCAGGACAAGGCGGAGCCATGGGCTCCGCCTTTTTTCATGGGGCTTTGGTTGCGATGATCGTCGCCTTGCGACTAGTGCGTGGCGGGCGTCGGCACCAGGTGATTGACGCCGGTGCAGAGGTCGGCCTGATCCACGCCATAGATGTGCAGGGACACCGCGACGCCGGGGCCGGCGTTGCCGAGCCGGTGGATCTGGCGCAGGCCGGGGGCGGCGGTGACGACGTCGCCCGGGCGGCGGCAAGCCTCGCCACAGGCAATGGCCGCGGCGGCGGCCGGGTCCCAGCGATAGTGGGTTTCGGCCAGCTCGCCCTGCAGGACCTGGTAGGTGCACCAGGTCTTGTGGCCATGCACCGGGCTGAACTGCCCCGGGCGCCAGATCAGGTAGGCGATGGTGAAGGCGCCATGCGGATCGGCATAGGCGATGTGGCGGGTGTAGGTGTCGGCGCGGCCGGCGCGCAGGTCTTCGGGCAGGGCGCGCAGCATATCGCCGGCATTGGCGACGCTGCTGGCCAGCTCGCGCAGCAGGGCGCGGGCCGCGTTCATCTGGGCGGCCTGCACCGATTCGCACAGCGAGCGCAGGTCTGCGGTGGCAAGTTGGACGGAGGTCATGGGCAGGCCCCTGGATGACAAGGTTTCATCTTAGGGATTTGCGCTGGAATGCCTTTGCCAAATTCGGCCGTCCCGGCCCGAACATTAGAAAAAATTTCCACCCCCGCGGCGGCCCGCCGCTCCTATACTGGTCCGCTTCACGGCACCACTCTGGAGAGTCAGGCATGGATCTGGGGATCAGCGGCAAGACGGCATTGGTATTCGGCGGCAGCCGCGGCATGGGCCGGGCCTGTGCCCTGCAATTGGCGCGCGAGGGCGTGGCGGTGACTATCGCGGCGCGCAATCCGCAGACACTGGAGCAGGCCGCGACCGAGATCGCGCGCACGGCGGGCATCGGCGTGGGCTGGGTCTCGGCCGACCTGACGCTGCCCGAGGGGCGCGACGCCGCGCTGGCCGCGTGCCCGCACCCCGATATCCTGATCAACAACGCCGACGGCCCCATGCCCGGCGATTTCCGCGACTGGAGCCATGACGACTGGATCGCGGCGCTCGATTCCATGATGCTGGGCCCCATCGACATGATCCGCCGCGTGGTCGACGGCATGATCGAGCGGCGCTTCGGGCGCATCGTCAACATCGTCTCGCGCAGCGTCAAGGCGCCGCACGCCGAGCTGGGGCTGTCCAACGGCGCGCGCGCCGGGCTGATCGGCTTCGTCAGCGGCCTGGCGCGCCAGACCGTGCGCCACAACGTCACCATCAACAACCTGCTGCCGGGCGCCTTCGCCACCGACGCGCAGGCGCGCCACATCCGCGGCATGCTGGAGGAAGGCGGCAAGACCTTCGAACAGCTGTGGGACGAGCGCGGCCGCGCCAGCCCGGCCGGCCGCTACGGCCAGCCCGAGGAGCTGGGGGCGCTGTGCGCCTATGTCTGCTCGGCGCACGCGGGCTACATGACGGCGCAGAACATCCTGCTCGATGGCGGCGGCTACCCCGGCACGTACTGAATCCGCGCCCGGGGCGGCTCCCCGGGCCGCTTAGGGTGTTCCGCGGCTGGACGCGGGCGGGGTGTCAGGGCAAGATTGCGGCGATATCGCTTGAGGAATCCCCATGGACCAGACGGACATCAAGATCTTGGCGTTGCTGCAGAAGGACGCCACCTGCTCGGTCGCCGAGATCGCCGAGCAGGTCAATCTGTCCGTCACCCCCTGCTGGCGCCGCATCCAGAAGCTCAAGGACGATGGCGTCATCGCCCGCAACGCGATCCTGCTGGACCCGCGCGCGCTGGGGCTGAACCTGACCGTGTTCGTCTCGATCAAGACCAGCCAGCACAACGAGAAATGGACCCAGAGCCTGATCAACGCGGTCATGGCGCTGCCGAACGTGGTCGAATTCCACCGCATGGCCGGCGACATCGACTACTTGCTCAAGGTGGTGGTCGAGGACATGGCGGCCTATGACCGCTTCTACCGCCGCCTGATCGCCGCGGTCGACCTGCTGGACGTCAGCGCCAGTTTCTCGATGGAAGTCATCAAGAGCACCACCGAACTGCCGCTGGACGCGCTCTAGGCGCGGCGGCCGGCTCCCGCGCCACGCGGGCCGCCAACGGCCGCCAGGCCGGGCGGAAACCGGCCCGCGCGGCAAAGCGCAATTTTTTTCCCTGGCGCCGCCCTCCGGCGAATACAAATTTCTTTCGGCGTGTTGCGCGCGCCCCATCTCGCAATTCTTTTGCGCGGCAGGCGGCGTAGCATATCCCTCATTCCCGCCATGGGAATGAACCCGGGATATCAGAGGACCCTATGTCGTTGGCAGTACCCGCCGGCTGTGCCGGACTGGCGAAGACGCAACCCGCGTCGGTGGAAGAGCTTTTGGTTGGATGGAACGGCGCCGACGACCTGTGGGTGTTCGCCTACGGTTCCCTGATCTGGCATCCCGGCTTTGCCTGGCGCGAACGGCGCCTGGCGACGGTGCGCGGCTATCACCGCTCGCTGTGCCTGTGGTCGCACGACCATCGCGGCTCGCCCGACAATCCCGGGCTGGTGTTCGGCCTGGACCGCGGCGGCTGCTGCCGCGGCGTGGCCTTCCAGATCGCCGCCTGTGATGTCCCCGCGGTATTCGAGGCGCTGTGGCGCCGCGAGATGGTCACCGGCGCCTACACGCCGCGCTGGCTGGCCTGCCATACCGAGCAGGCGCCGGTGCGCGGGCTGGTATTCCTGTTGAACCGCGCCTGCCAGGAATACGCCGCCGACCTGAGCGACGACCGCCTGCTGGCGTCGGTGCGCAACGCGGTCGGACATTCGGGCCCGTGCCTGGACTACGTGGTGGAAACCGAAAAGGCGCTGCGCGCCCACGGCATCGACGATTGGCGCCTGGGCGAGCTGGTGCGCCGGCTGGGCATGCAGCCCTGCTGAGCAACGCGGCCCGCCGCGAGGGCGGCCCGCGCGCGGGCCGTCAGAAGGCCCAGCGGCCGAACATGAACAGCACGTTGCCCGCGCCGCGCGAACCGGGGATGTAGGTGGCGTACAGCATGGTGTCCTTGTAGCCGGCCGAGACCAGCGGCAGCACGCCGGGGAAGGGCACGTAGCTCATGATGTCGTGGCGCGCGGTCAGGAAGACCGTATAGCCGGCGCCCAGCCGGAAATTCTCGCCGACCCGGCCGATCTTCAGGAAACCATAGCCGGCGATCGGCTCGACCTTGCTGTGCGAGTCCAGGAACGCCATGGCGTACAGGCCCTGCCAGTCGCCGTCCTCGTCGTAGATGCTGCGGCCGTAGCCGCCGCCCCAGGCCAGTTCGTTGAAGCTGTCGATCTTTTCACGGCTGTACATGGCGCGGTTGTGCCACGCGTAGCCACTGAAATAGAGGTCGTTGCCGCCCTCGGTCCAGATCTGGTCCAGGCGTTGACAGGCGGATTGGGCCCACGATGGCAGGTTGTCGCAGGCGTGCGCGGTGGCGCTGAAAGCGGAGAGCAGCAGGCAAAAAAGCGCTGCCCGGAATCTGGCGGTCATTGTAGGGACAGAAAATGATGACAACCCCGTTACTGTAACGGAGCGGTCGTCATATTGACTGTCATACCGCTGTCAAATAAGCGCTCGGGACATCTGGTGAAACATTCGCGTGCGGGTCCGTTGTGGACGCGCTACAGCAGGAAAATGGTCGCCAGGCCCAGGAAGATGAAAAAGCCCAGGGAGTCCGTCGCGAAGGTCAGCAGGACCGAGGATCCCATGGCCGGATCCTTGCCGAAACGGGCCCGCACCATCGGCACCAGCACCCCGACCGAGGCGCCCACCAGCATGTTGCAGATCATGGCGGCCATCATGACCAGCGCGATCGACAGCGAGTGCGAAATCACCCAGGCGAACAGGGCCGCCACCAGGCTGCCGCACAGGCCCACCATGAGGGTCACGAACAGCTCGCGCTTGACCAGCTGCCACAGGTTGCGGCCGGTGATCCGGCCCATCGCCAGGGCGCGGATGATCAGCGTCATGGTCTGGTTGCCCGAGTTGCCGCCGATGCCGGCGACGATGGACATCAGGAACGCCAGGATCACGATCTGGCTGACCGTGCCTTCGAATTGCGAGGCCACGAACGAAGCCGTGGCGGCGGTACAGAGGTTGAACAGCAGCCAGGGCGCGCGGTTGCGCAGCGCGGTGCTGACCGGGGCGAAGATGTCTTCTTCCTGCAGGCCGGCGCGCGATAGGGCCTGTTCCTGCGAGTCTTCGCGCATCACGTCGACCACGTCGGCGATGGTGACGCGGCCGATCAGGCGGCCCTGGTCGTCCATCACGGGGGCGGACACCAGGTCGTAGCGTTCGAAGGCGCCGGCGGCGTCGGCGTCGGAGTCGAGCGGGTTGAGCGTCAGGAAGTCGGCGTTCATGACCGCGCGCACTTCGGTTTCGGGTTCGCTGACCAGCAGCCGCGACAGCGGCAGGATGCCCTGCAGCTTGTCCTGGCGGTCGACCACGAAGATCTGGTCGGTGTGGTCGGGCAGTTCGTGCAGGCGGCGCAGGTAGCGCAGCACCACTTCGAGCGTGACGTCCTCGCGCACCCGGACCATCTCGAAGTCCATGATGGCGCCGACGCTGTCTTCCGGATAGCCCATGGCTTCCAGCAGCTGCGCGCGCTCTTCCTCGGTCAGGCCCTTCTGGACCTCGGCCACCACGTCCGGCGGCAGGTCGGGCGCCAGGTCCGCCAATTCGTCGGCGTCCATGTTGCCGGTGGCGGCCACCAGGTCCTGGCGGTCCATCGCCTCGATCAGCGATTCGCGCACCCAGTCTTCGACCTCGAGCAGCACGTCGGCATCGTGCTCGGGGCTGACCAGCTTCCAGATCGTCTGGCGTTCATCCTTGGGCAGCGATTCGAGGATGAAGGCGATGTCCGAGGGGTGCAGGCCGTCCAGCAGGGTCTTGAGCTCCGCCTCGTGCTGGCGGTGCACCAGGTCCTCGACCAGGTTGGCCTTGGCGTCGCCTTCTTCCTGGCGATGCACCAGGTCGGCCACCAGCTGCTGGCGGCGCAGGCGCTCCTGGACTTCGGCCAGGGCGTGCTGCGCGTCTTCCGGGTCGAGGCGGCGGGGCGTCGCGGGCGGTTTCTGCGCGGCGGCGGACTGCGTCATGCGATACGGCTCAAAGAATGGGGAGAGGGCGGCTGCGCCGCGCTTCGTCGGTGGCGACGTAAGTCAGCGTGGCTTCGGTGACCTTGACGACTTCGGCATCCAGGCGCTGGCGTTCCGCGTAGACCTCGACCGAGACGGTGATGGAGGTCTTGCCGGTCTTGATGATGGAAGTATAGAAGCTGAGCAGGTCGCCCACGAACACGGGCTGCTTGAACTGGAACGCATTGACGGCGACGGTGGCGACCCGGCCGGCCGCGCGGCGGGCGGCGGGAATCGACCCGGCGATGTCGACCTGGGACATGATCCAGCCGCCGAAAACGTCCCCGTGGATGTTGGCGTCCGCGGGCATCGGCATGACGCGCAATACCGCGTCGCGATTGGCGGGCAAAGTCGTGAAGGGAGTTTTGGTGCTGGAGGTCATGCGGCCGGCTCCAATGCAAGGCAACCAGCCGATTATGCAGGAAAAACGGGGCGCCGGCGCGGGCCGGCGCCCCGTCGGGACGCTTTATCGAAGCGGGCGCGGATCAGGACGCCAGCTTGACGATGCCGTAGCCGCCGACCAGCAGCCAGACGTACAGGATCAGGCCCAGCGCCATCACGCGGGGACCGGCCTTGCGGATGTTGGCGAAGCGGGTTTCGATGCCCAGCGCGGTCATGGCCATGGTCAGGGCGAAGACGTCCAGGCGGCGGATGGCGGCGACGACGTCGGCCGGGATGATGTTGAGCGAGTTGATGATGGCCAGGACCAGGAAGCCGACCGCGAACCAGGGGATCGGCAGCTTGGCGCCCTTGGCGCTGCCGCCGGCGTGGCTGGCGGCGCTGCGCAGGTACAGGCCGAGGATCAGCAGCACCGGCACCAGCAGCGCGACGCGGGTCATCTTGACGATGGTGGCGACTTCCGTGGTGGCGGGGTCGATGTTGCTGGCCGCGCCGACCACCTGCGCCACTTCGTGGATGGTGCCGCCGATGTAGATGCCCAGCGACTGGGTGTCGAACGGCAGCCAGCCGGCGTGATACAGCACCGGGTACAGGAACATCGACAGCGTGCCGAACAGCACCACCGTGGCCACCGCCACGGCGCTCTTGTGCGGCTGCGCCCGCAGGGTCGGTTCGAAGGCCAGCACGGCGGCCGCGCCACAGATGGCGCTGCCGGCGGCGGTCAGCATGGCGGTGTCGCGATCCAGCCCGAGCAGGCGCTGGCCGACCCAGGTGCCGATCAGCAGCGTGCCCACCACCACCGCCACCGAGACCGCCAGGCCCGGCAGGCCGACGGCGGCGATCTGCTGGATGCTGATGTTCAGGCCATAGAAGGCCACGGCGATGCGCAACAGGCGGCGCGCGGTGAAATTGACGCCCACGCCCCAGTCGACCGGCATGGTGCCGCGCAGGAAGTTGCCGTACAGCATGCCGCAGACGATGCCGACCACCAGCGGCGAAAAGCCCAGTTGGCGGATGGCGGGCAGGTCCGCCAGCTGCATGACTGCGGCCGACATCAGGCCGACGAACAGGACGCCGTTGAGCTTGTCGCGCCAGGGCGTGGCCGTGGCGGCCGAGGGGGCTGGCGCGGCGGGGGCGGCGGCCGGTTGGGGGACGGTGGTGCTGGCGGTGCTCATGGCGGGCCTTTATGCATATCTAAATAACTAGGCGAAATATTAATTTCATGGCCGTTATTTGGAAAATTTTCATTTTTGATATGAAATATCGGAAATTCTGATAATTAAGCGGCCGCGGGCTTCCCCGGGCAGGAATGATCCATGACCCCCGACCAATTGCTCACCTTCGCCACGGTGGCCGATGCCGGCAACATCAGCCGCGCGGCGCAGCAGCTGCACCTGTCGCAGCCGGCCGTGTCGGGCCAGTTGCGCGCCCTGCAGGAATGGTTCGGCGAGCCGCTGTACCGCCGCAGCGGCCACGGCATCGCCCTCACCGAAGCGGGCGAGCGCCTGGCCGAACAGGCGCGCCAGCTGCGCCAGGTGTATCGCCAGGCCCACGCGGTGCGGGAGTCCTGGCGCGGCCTGGAAACCGGCGCGCTGCGGCTGGGGGCCAGCACCACGCCCGCCAGCTACCTGCTGCCCGCCCTGGTGGCGGATTTCCGCCAGGCGTTTCCGGCGGTCAGCCTGCACCTGTCCGATGGCAACACCCGTGAGATCGTCGAGCGCCTGCCCGCGCTGGACCTGGCGTTCATCGAGGGCGACGTGCCGGCGGGCCTGCCCGCCGATACCGCGGTGCACGCATGGCGGCAGGACGAAGTGGTGGCGATCGTGCGGGCCGATCACGCGCTGGCCGGCAAGGGCGCGGTGACGCTGCGCGACCTGGCGCTGTCGGCGCTGGTGATGCGGGAACCGGGTTCAGGCGTGCGCCGGCTGGTCGAGCGGGCGTTCGCCGATGCCGGCCTGGCGCCGTCGATCGGGCTGGAACTGGCCGGGGTGGAGGGAGTGAAGCAGGCGGTGCGGGCCGGACTGGGCGTGGGCTTCGTGTCGGCGATGTCGATGCGGCACGAGGATGGCGCGCTGGCCGCGTTGCGGCTGTTGCCGCGGCCGTTGACGCGCACGCTGAGCATCCTGGTGCCGCACGCGGATGCCGCCGCCCGCGCCGCCCAGCGCTTCCTGGCGATGTGCCAGGCGGTGCGCTCGGGGCAGGGGGGCGGCTTCTAGCGGGACGTCAGGGCTTGGCCAGGCGCTTGAGCGCCAGTTGCACCCAGTAGGTGCCGCCCAGCGCCAGCAGCTCGTCGTTGAAGTCGTAACTGCCGTTGTGCAGCATGCACGGGCCCAGGCCGTGGCCGGCGGCGCGGTGGTCGCCGAGGCCGTTGCCGATCCAGACGTAGCAGCCCGGCAGTTCCTGCAGCATGAAGGCGAAGTCCTCGGCGCCCATGGTGGGCTGCACGTGGTCGTTGACCTTGTCGTCACCGACGATGTCGCGCATCACGTCGGCGCAGAACGCGGCTTCCTCGGGATGGTTGATGGTGGGCGGGTAGTTGCGCTGGAAGGTGAACTCCACTTCGCAATCCATGGCGGCGCAGGTGTGGCGGGCGATCTCTTCCATACGGCGTTCGATCAGGTCCAGCACGTCCAGCGTGAACGTGCGCACCGTGCCGCGCAGCTCGGCGTGGTTGGGCACCACGTTGTCGGCGCTGCCGGCGTGGATCTGCGTGATGCTGAGCACCGCGGCGTCGAGCGGATTGCGGTTGCGCGTGATGATGGTCTGCAGCGATTGCGCCAGCTGCACCGCCGCCATCACCGGGTCAATGCCCAGGTTGGGCATGCCGGCATGGGTGCCCTTGCCCTTGACCACGATGGAGAATTCGTTGCTGGAGGCCATGATGGGGCCGGCGGTCACGCCGAACTGGCCGGGCGCCATGCCGGGCCAGTTGTGCATGCCGAACACGGCTTCCATCGGGAAGCGCGTGAACAGGCCATCGTCGATCATGCGCTTGGCGCCGCCGCCGCCTTCCTCGGCGGGCTGGAAGATCACGTAGACCGTGCCCGCGAAGTCGCGGTGCTGCGCCAGGTAGCGCGCGGCGGCCAGCAGCATGGCGGTGTGGCCGTCATGGCCACAGGCATGCATCTTGCCGGCGTGCTTGCTGGCGTGGGCGAAGGTATTGGCTTCCTGCATGGGCAGGGCGTCCATGTCGGCGCGCAGGCCGACGGCGCGTTCGCCAGGACGGTCGCCGCGGATGATGCCGACCACGCCGGTGCCGCCGAGGCCGCGATGGATTTCAATGCCCCATTCTTCGAGCTTGGCCGCGACCACGTCGGCGGTGCGGAATTCCTCGAATGCCAATTCGGGATGCGCGTGGATGTCGCGTCGGATCTGGGAGATATCGTCGCGCCAGGCAACGATGGGATCGAGGAGTTTCATGGGAAGAATCAGGCGGAATTTGGGAACGCAACAAGGTTATCATCAATCAAAAATCAATTTAATGGAGACAAACACCATGACCCGTCCGTGGCTTGCCCATTACCCGAAAGGGGTGCCCGCCGATATTTCCGTCGACGGCTACGCGTCGCTGACCGACCTGCTGGACCGGGCCTGCAAGCAGTACGCGACCCGCATCGCCTGCACCGCCATGGGCAGCGACATCACCTATGCGCAACTGGACGCGCATGGCCGCGGGTTCGCCGCCTGGCTGCAAAGCCTGGGGCTGCCCAAGGGATCGCGGGTCGCGCTGATGATGCCCAACGTGCCGGCCTACCTGGTGGCGCTGCTGGGCACGCTGCGAGCCGGCCACGCGGTGGTCAACGTCAATCCGCTCTATACCCCCGATGAACTGCAGCGGCAGTTGCTGGACAGCGGCGCGGCGGTCATCGTCATCCTCGAGAATTTCGCCCACACGCTGCAGAGCGTGTCCGACCGCGGCCAGCTCAAGCACGTCGTGGTGACCGGGCCGGGCGACCTGCTGGGCGGCCTGAAGGCGCCGCTGGTGAACCTGGCGGCGCGCTATATCAAGAAGCTGGTGCCCGCGTGGCACATCGATGGCGCGCAGATGCTGCCGAAGCTGCTGGCCACGGGCGCGGGCCTGCCATTCACCGCGCCGGCCATCTCGATGGACGACCTGGCGGTGCTGCAATACACCGGCGGCACCACCGGCGTGCCCAAGGGGGCGATGCTGACGCACCGCAACCTGACGTCCAACGTGATGCAGATGGAAGCGGTGGCGGCGCCCGCGCTGCACGACATGACGGATCGCCAGATCACCGTGCTGAGCGCCTTGCCGCTGTACCACGTGTTCGCCATGACGGTCTGCGGCCTGTACGGCATGTACGCGGGCATGCGCAACGTGCTGGTCATCAACCCGCGCGACCAGCCGTCGCTGATCAACGCCTGGCGCAAGACGCCGATCAACGTGTTTCCCGGCGTCAATACGCTGTTCAACGCGCTGGTCCATAACGAGGATTTCGCCAGGCTCGACTTTTCCGGGCTGCGGCTGGCGCTGGGCGGAGGCATGGCGGTGCAGCAGGCGGTGGCCGAGCGCTGGCTGAAGATCACCGGGCGGCCGCTGATCGAAGGCTATGGCCTGTCGGAAACCTCGCCGGTGGCCACGGTCAATCCGTGCGATGCCACGGCGTATTCCGGTTCCATCGGCCTGCCGCTGCCGTCCACCTATGTCGCCATCCTCGATGATGCCGGCAACGAGGTGCCGCTGGGCGAGCGCGGCGAAGTCAGCATCCGCGGGCCGCAGGTCATGGCCGGCTATTGGCAGAAGCCCGACGAGACCCGGGATGTCATGACGGCCGACGGATTCTTCCGCACCGGCGACATCGGCATCATGGACGACAAGGGCTACACGCGCATCGTCGACCGCAAGAAGGACATGATCACCGTGTCCGGGTTCAAGGTCTATCCGAACGAGGTCGAAGCGGCGGTGTCGCAGATGCCGGGCGTGCTCGAATGCGCCGCCATCGGCGTGCCGGACGAGCATTCGGGCGAGGCCGTGAAGGTGTTCGTGGTGAAGAAGGACGCGTCGCTGACCGAGGCCCAGGTGCAGCAGTGGTGCAAGGACAAGCTGACCGGCTACAAGCGGCCGCGTTTCGTCGAGTTCCGCGATGAGCTGCCCAAGAGCAACGTCGGCAAGATCCTGCGGCGCGAGTTGCGTCCGGGCGCCGAGGCCGCCGCGCCGCAGGGCCAGGCGGCCTGAGCGCGCGGTGCGTCTGGACGGCCGGGCCTCAGCCCGGCTGGTCCAGGTGCGGGGCGATCATCTCGTGCAGGGCGCGTTCGATGTCGGGATTGCCGGCCACGACGCGTCCGCCGATGGGCCAGGAGTCCTGCTGGTGCATGTCGCTGCAGGCGCCGCCGGCTTCGCGCACGATCAGCGTGCCCGCGGCCACGTCCCAGGGCGCCAGGCCCATTTCCCAATAGCCGTCATAGCGGCCGCAGGCGGTCCAGGCCAGGTCCAGCGCGGCCGCGCCCATGCGTCGCACGCCGCGGGCGCGGTTGATGGCGTCATGCAGCATCGGCATGTACTGGCTGGCGAAGGAAAAGTCGCGGAAGGGAAAGCCCGTCGCCAGCACGGCGTCGTCCAGCGTGCGGGTGCGCGAGCAGTTGATGCGGCGGCCGTTGAGCCAGGCGCCCACGCCGTACACGGCGGTGAACAGTTCTTCGCGGCAGGGGTCGTAGACCACGCCGGCCACGGGCGTGTCGCGCGCCAGGCGCTCGGTGGGGGACACCGCGGTGCCGGCGTGCGCGATGAGCGCGATCGACACGGCGTAGTGCGGAATGTCGTGCAGGAAATTGGTGGTGCCGTCGAGCGGGTCGATGTACCAGGTGGCGGCGCCCTGCGCCTGGCCGCCGGTCTCTTCGGCGACGATGCCGAACTTGGGCGTGCGCGCCTGCAACTGCTCGATGATCGCGGCCTCGGCCTCGCGGTCGGCCTGGGACACGAGATCATTGCGCGCCTTGCGATCGATCACGAGATCGGCGCGATGATGCGCGTAGGATTGCAGGATGGCCGCGCCGGCGTGGGCTGCCGTGACCGCGGCGTCGAGCGCGGCGCACAGGTCTACGGGCGAGACAAGCGAGCGGGGCGGGTCATAGGTTTCCATGAAACCAGTGTAAGCCCAGCCATGCGTCAAATCCGTTGCGGCCCGGCAAAAGCCCCGATGCCCGTGGCGCGTATCCAACGCAGCCGGCCGCGCCAGCCGATAATCCGTGTTTTCCGATCACCGCTGTTTCCATGTCTTCGTCCTACGTGCCCCTGACCCCCGCGGTCGCTGAATTCGATGCGCAAGGCCGGCTCTACAGCCCGGCCTATGGCGACGTCTACCACTCGCCGTCGGGCGCGCTGGGCCAGGCCGAACACGTTTTCCTGCGGGGCAACGGCCTGCCGGAACGCTGGCGCGGACGCGACGCCTTCACGGTCTGCGAGACCGGTTTCGGCCTGGGGCTCAATTTCCTGGCGTTGTGGCGCGCCTGGCGCGACGATCCGCAGCGCGCGCGCAGCCTGCACGTGGTGTCGCTGGAGGCGCACCCCTTCGGCCGCGCGGCCCTGCAGGCCTTGCTGGCGCGCCATGCGCCCGAGCCCGTGGCCGCGCTGGCGACGCAACTGGCGGCGCAGTGGCCAGCCTTGCTGCCCGGCCTGCACCGGCTGGAATTCGAGGGCGGCGCGGTGACGCTGACGCTTGGTTTCGGCGATGCGCAGGCGCTGGCGCCGCGGCTGGCGGCGCGGGTCGATGCGTATTTCCTGGATGGTTTCGCGCCGGAGCGCAATCCGCGCATGTGGCAGGCCGCCTTGCTCAAGGACCTGGCGCGGCTGGCCGCGCCGCAGGCCACGGTGGCCACCTGGGCCTGCACCGGCGAATTGCGCCAGGCCCTGCGCGATGCAGGGTTCGACGTGCGGCGGGCGCCGGGCTATGGCGGCAAATGGCACATGACGGTGGGCACCGCCGCGGCCGGCGCCGACGTCGCGCCGGCCGCGGTGGCCGAGGGTGGCCGCCATGCGCTGGTGGTGGGGGCGGGCCTGGCGGGCGCGGGCATCGCGCAGTCCCTGGCGCTGCGAGGCTGGCGCGTGACGGTGCTGGATGCGGCGCTGGCGCGGGGCGCGCTGGCCCATGCCGGCCACGCCGCGGCGGCGCTGACGCCGGTGCTGGCGCGCGACGACAACGCCCGCGCGCGCCTGTCGCGCGCCGGCAGCGGACGCGCCCAGGCTCGTTGGGCCGGGCTGGCCGACGGCGCCGCGCCGACCGTGTGCGGCACCGTGCAATTGGAACGTGACGCCGGCCGCGCAGCCGCGCTGGAGGAAACGCTGTCGGTGCTGGCGTTTCCGCGCGACTGGGTGCGCGCGGTCAGCCGCGACGAGGCCAGCGCGCTGGCCGGATTGCCGCTGGCGCGCGGCGGCATCTTCTTTGGGCAGGGCATGCTGGTATCGCCCGCCGAGTTGATTCCGGCCTTGCTGGCGACGCCCGGCGTGCGCGTGGCGGCGGGGACGGTGGCGCGGGTCGCGCCCGATGGCGTCGGGTGGCGCGCGCTGGACGCCGCGGATGCGGAGCTGGCGCGGGCCGATGTCGTGATCCTGGCCAACGCCTTCGGCGCGCAGGGCGTGCTGGCGGCCAGCGGCCTGCTGGCGCCGCTGCCGCGAGTGGCGCAGATGCATGCGCTGGCAGGCGAGGTCACGCTGGTGCCGGCGGCGGCGCTGGGCGGCGGTCCGCGTTGCGTGGTGGGAGGCGAGGGCTATCTGCTGCCGGACACCGGCGCCGGTTGCGTGGCGGGCAGCACCTACGTGCACGGCGCCACCGAGGCGCGCATCGGCGCCGAAGGCCAGCGCGTGGCCCTGGACAAGGCGGCGGGATTGCTGGGCGGCGGCTTCCCGGCCTTCGAGGCCCTGGTGCCGGGCTCCCTGCCGGGCTGGGCGGGGTGGCGGGCGGTCTTGCCGGGACGCCTGCCCGCCGTGGGCGAGCTGGCCCATGCGCCGGGGCTGTGGCTGGCGGCCGGCTACGCGTCGCGCGGGCTGTCCTGGTCGGCGCTGATGGGGGATCTGATCGCGGCCCGGCTTTGCGGCGAGCCGTCACCTCTTGAAACCGATCTGTCCCGGTTGATCGCGCCACGCTGAAAAAAACTTCTGCAGGGGCGCCGGGGGTGGAATGGGGTGGCGTAGAATTGTGGCAAATGCCAGGATTTGGCGCCAAATAAGCCCGCGTTGGGCGCAAATTTGGTGTTCCGGGGGCGCTCTGGCGATGACTCGCGGGAGGCCGGTCGGGGGCTTTGTGACCCCTTTTTTTGGATGATATCGCCATCCAAAAGAGGGACCGAGTTTATTTCAAAGCTCAAATCCGTCAAAATAGCGTCTTTTGATGGTTTTTGGCTTAAGCCGGGGGATGCTCTGTGCCGCCCAAGTTCGACTTTGCCCATACTACCCAGCTCGACACCATCGAGCTGCTGACGTCCCGCCCCAGTCGCATCGATTTCGACGCGGGCGATGGGTTGCACCTGGTAGTCGAGGCGCATGCGCCTGGTGTGTTTCGCCTGCGCTGCGGCGAGGCGAACCACCTTACCGATGACAAGCCCGGCGCGCGTGCGCGCGCCGTGGCCGAGATGCTGCTCGCGCGCCAGGAGGCGGTGGGCGAGGCCGCCATCGCCCCGCGCGAAGGTGGGGACGGTTGGCGCGTCACTCAGGGCGATGTGGCCCTGGAGCTCCAATCCAACCCGGTGCGCTTTGCGCTCTACCGCAATGAAGAGCGGGTGTTCGAGTCCGAGGTTTCCGCGCATACGCCCGCATTCGGGCACAACGCGCTGGACCAGGCCGACGACGCGGTCTGGACGGCAGGCTTCACCCTGCTGCCGGACGAGCGCGTGTACGGCCTGGGCGAAACCCCGGGCGACCTGAACCGCCGCGAAGAATCCGTGGTCTCCGACGATCCCGAGCATCGCGCCCTGCCGCTGGCATGGAGCCCGCGCGGCTGGGGGCTGTACGTCAACACGATGCGCCGCGTCGAGCACGCGGTCGGCACGGCGCCGGCCGATTCGGCCTACGTCGTCAGTGTCGACGACGTGGTGCTGGACGTGTTCCTGTTTGCCGGCGAGCCCGCCGAAATCCTCAATCAGTACACCGCGTTGACCGGCCGCGCCGGCCAGCCCGTGCTGTGGGCGATGGGCGCGTGGCTGCAGCAGGCCAGCGGCGAAATGCCGACGCAGACCGTGGCCCTGCTGGGCCGCATGCGCGAGAACCAGATCCCGGTCGACGCCGTGACCCTGGCGCAGCCGGCGGCCTGGGGCTTCCAGGCCGACAAGACCGTTTTCGAATGGGACGCCCAGCGCTTCCCCGACGCCAAGCAGATGCTGGCGCTGTTCCACAAGCACAACGTGCATGTGGCGGCGTCCGGCTTTCCCGGCGTCATCAAGACCAGCCCGCTGTTCGAGGAACTCGAAGACCGCGGCTGGCTGCTGACGCGTGAAGACGGCTCGGCGCAGGTGTTCGACGGCATCGCGGCCACCTCCGGCCAGCCCTACGGCCTGCTGGACCTGACCTATCGCGACATCTACAACCTGTGGGTCGAGCGCCATCGCCAACTGGTCGAGGACGGCCTGGACGCGCCGGCCTGCGACGCCCAGATCGCCATTCCCGACGGTGTCACCGCCCGCAATGGCGAGACCGGCCCGGCGCTGCGCAGCATGTATCCGCTGCTGGTGCGCCGCGCGCTGTTCGACGCCGTCGCCGGTCTGAAGGTGCCGCCCGAAGGCGTGGTGCCCAGCACCGACCTGTTCCCCGCCGCGCAGCGCCTGCCGTGGCAGGTGGGGCCGCAGGTCGACAACACCTGGGACGGCCTGCGCCATACCCTGCGCACCGCGCTGTCGATCGGCGCCTCGGGCCTGCCGGTCCAGGTGCACGGCATCGGCACCGGTTCGCGCGGCACCGCCGACATGACGCCCGAGCTGTACCTGCGCTGGCTGACCGCCGGCGTGTTCTCGGCGAACTTCTCGTTCCAGGGCGTGAACGGCCTGCTGCCGTGGGACTTCGGCGACGAGACGCTGGCCCAGGTCAAGACCTGGATGCAATGGCGCTATCGCCTGGTGCCCTATGTGCTGGGCGCCATCGAGGATGCCGCGCGCACCGGCCTGCCGGTGCAGCGCTCCATGGCGCTGTCGTTCCCGAACGATCCGCATGCCCACGAATGGGATCTGCAATACCTGCTGGGCCCGGCCCTGCTGGTGGCGCCGATCACAGCGCCGGGCAAGCAGGTGCGGGTGTACCTGCCCAAGGGCGAAGCCTGGTGGGACCTGAACACCGGCCACCGCTACGAAGGCGGCACCACCTGGACCATCGACTGCGACCACGGCCAGTTCCCGGTATTCGGCCGCGAAGGGCACATGCTCTGTCTCGGCCCGGCGGCGCAGCACACGGGCGAATTCAATTCGGCCCGCATCCTCGACGAAGTCTGGATGTTCGGCATGCCTGTGCACAACCCGGTGGTCATGCGCAACAAGATCCGCGTCATGCAGATGCAGGGCTCCAGCTACATCAAGGGGCTGGAAGGCCTGCGCATTTCGCCGTCGGAAGGCCTGGAGGTCAAGCGCCGCGGCGCCGAGGTCCGTATCTCCCGCGCTCGTTGAGCCTGGCGGGGCCGGTCCTCCGGCCTCCGATGCAAAAAGGGCAGTCAGGAAGGCTTTCCTTCCCGACTGCCCTTTACGTCTTTGCGTGGACGTATTCTATATTACTGTCAGTTATTAAAAATGGAAAAAACGGTCGTTCTCTTTAGAAGAGAAAAGATACAAAATCGCTTGCCATGATTCAGATCGAGAACCTATCCAAGACCTACGCCACGCCGCACGGCCAGTTCCAGGCGCTGCGTGGCATCAACCTGCACATCCAGCAGGGCGAGGTCTTCGGCATCATCGGCCCCAGCGGGGCCGGTAAAAGCACGCTGGTCCAGTGCATCAACCTGCTGGAGCGTCCCAACGAGGGCTCCATCGCCATTGGCGGCCAGGCGCTGACCGGCTTGAACGAGGCGCAACTGCGCGCCCAGCGCCGCCGCATCGGCATGGTGTTCCAGGGCTTCAACCTGCTGTCGCGCCGCACGGTGTACGGCAACGTGGCGCTGCCACTGGAAATCGCCGGCGTCGCCAAGAGCGAGATCCCGGCCCGCGTCGAGCGCCTGCTGGCGCTGGTGGGCCTGGAGCACCTGCGCGACCGTTATCCCAGCCAGATCAGTGGCGGCCAGAAGCAGCGCGTCGGCATCGCGCGCGCCCTGGCCAACAATCCGGACGTGCTGCTCAGCGACGAAGCCACGTCCGCGCTCGATCCCGAGACCACCCACAACATCCTGGCGCTGCTGCGCGACATCAACCGCAAGACCGGCGTCACCGTGGTCATGATCACGCACCAGATGGAAGTGGTGCGCGAGGTCTGCGACCGCGTGGCCGTGCTGTCGCAGGGCGAAGTGGTCGAGATGGGCAGCACGCGCGAAGTGTTCGCGCAGCCGCGCCACGAAGTGACCCGCGCCATGGTGTCGGCCGCGACCGCGTCGGACCTGACCGACGCCACGCTGGCCGCCGTCAAGCAGCGCATCGAGACGCTGGCCGCCGCCAAGCCGGGCCAGGCCGTGCGCCTGCTGCGCCTGTCGCTGACCGGCACCGACGCGTCGGGCTCGTTCCTGTCCGACCTGTCGACGCAGTATTCGCTGGACGTCGGCCTGGTGCAGGCGCGCGTCGAAGACATCCAGGGCGTGGCCGTCGGCACGATGTTCGTGCTGGCCCAAGGCGCGCCCGCCGCGGTCAAGGACGCCATCGCCGCGTTGACCGCCCGTGACATCACCGTTGAAGAAATTGCTCATGAGCCCGCAACTGATCGACCTGCTTATTACGTCGCTGCTTGACACCCTGCTGATGGTGGGCGTGGCCAGCGCCATCGCGGTGCTGGTCGGCATTCCGCTGGGCGTGATCCTGACCGTCACCGCGCGCGGCAACATGCTGGAGAACCAGCCCGTCAACCACGCGCTGGGCGCGGTCATCAACGCCACCCGTTCGGTGCCGTTCGTGATCCTGATGGTCGCCATCATTCCGTTCACGCGCCTGGTGGCGCAGACCTCGATCGGCACCACCGCCGCCATCGTGCCGCTGTCGGTGGCCGCGATTCCGTTCATGGCGCGCATCGCCGAGAACGCCATGCGCGAAGTCGATCCGGGCCTGATCACCGCCGCGCGCGCCATGGGCGCGTCGCCGATGCAGATCATCATGAAGGTGCTGCTGCCCGAGGCGCTGCCCGGCCTGATCGCCGCCACCATCGTCACCGTGGTCAGCCTGATCGGCTACTCGGCCATGGCCGGCGCCATCGGCGGCGGCGGCCTGGGCGACCTGGCGATCCGCTACGGCTACCAGCGCTTCCAGTCCGACGTGATGGCCGCCGTGGTCATCGTGCTGATCGTGCTGGTGCAACTGATCCAGAGCCTGGGCGACCGCTACGTGCGCCGCATCTCGCATCGTTGAACACAGGCTTTCCTCATTCTTCTCCTTCTTCCGACATTCGGGAAATTCGCAACATGAGCATCAAGGTTTTGAAGTCGCTGGCCGCGTTCGCCCTCGGCGCCGCCGTATTCGCCCAGCCCGCGCTGGCCCAGGACAAGCCGCTGAAGGTCGGCGTCACGGCCGGCCCGCACGCCCAGATCTTCGACGTGGTCAAGCAGGAAGCCGCCAAGCAGGGCCTGAACATCCAGGTGATCGAGTTCACCGACTACGTGCAGCCCAACGTCGCGCTGGCTGCGGGCGACCTGGACGTCAACAGCTACCAGCACCAGCCGTACCTGGACAACGCCAACGCCGACCGCGGCTACAAGCTGGTCAGCATCGCCAAGACCGTGATCTTCCCGATCGGCATCTACAGCAAGAAGATCAAGTCGCTGGCCGACCTGAAGGACGGCGCCCGCATCGCGCTGCCCAACGATCCCACCAACGGCGGCCGCGCGCTGTTGCTGCTGCAGGCCAACGGCCTGATCAAGCTGCGTCCGGAAGCCGGTCTGAAGGCCACCCCGATCGACGTCATCGAGAACCCGAAGAAGCTGCGCTTCATCGAACTGGACGCCGCCCAGCTGCCGCGTTCGCTGGACGACACCGACGCTTCGGCCGTGAACACCAACTTCGCGCTGGAAGCGGGCCTGAACCCGGCCACCGACGCCATCGCCCAGGAATCGCCCAACTCGCCGTACGCCAACGTGCTGGTGGTGCGTGAAAAGGACAAGGACCGTCCCGAGTTCGCCAAGCTGGTCAGCATCTATCACAGCCCGGCCGTGAAGCAGTTCATCGAGACCAAGTTCAAGGGCGCGGTGGTGGCCGCCTGGTAATCCAGGAACGCTCCCCCCGATGAGGACGGCCGCCCGAGCGGCCGTCCTGCTTTGGGCGGCCGGTTCCGGCGACCTGGCAGAGGGGCGGGGCCGCGGAGGGGGCGGCACTGACGCGGTGCTGTTGTAGCGCCGACGCGCGGATGCGCCTATTTTTTGACAAGGCCTTCGAAATCAGCCATAATTTCGGGCTTCGGTCGGGCTGATAGCTCAGTCGGTAGAGCAGCGGACTTTTAATCCGTTGGTCGCGAGTTCGAGTCTCGCTCAGCCCACCACCCCTGCCTTTTCACGAAGGCGGTAAGAGAATCAAGCACCTGCGAGTGATCGCGGTGCTTTTTTTTCGTCTGCCGGGAATGTTCTCGTCCGCCTGGAATGTTTCCGTGCGGCGGGGGAGGGCGCGGCGTCCGGGCAAAAATGGATGCCGCGTTCGAGCCGAGACCGGCCATTGCCGGCAAACCGCCAGCCTCGCGGAATCCTTCGAGCGTGTCGTCATGCACAGACCGCGTTGGCGCATCGCGCCCCTGCGCATCCACGAGGCGTTGACTCGGCGCGTTATCGTGATATCCGACGCGCAGCCCCGGGCGACATTGGATGAATCCGCATCATGAAAGAAAGCGGTTTTTGATATTCAAAATATATATCCGCGCGTCTTCGCATCAGGTGGGATGAATCGGCGTCGAAAGCGAGCCGGGGTGTGCGGCGGGTGCTATGAGAAATATAAGACAGTCTTACTGTTTTATAAGTATTTATGCGATTTATTAATCCGGTTTTGCGCAATAATTTTTATTAAATCAAGCGTAGACGGGTTCTTTTGCCCTCGTCTTTCTCTCAAAGGCTGGCTGCGAAGTGGGTCTTCGAGAAAATTAATTCCTATGGCGCCGCACCTGGTGCGCACGTCGCGAGTGCTCTAATTAAGTCATCAAAATGCTCTTCGTCCACCCGTAATGCGGTCGGACGCGGGACGGCTTGCGCCTGAATTTCCGCGGCGGAGTTCGCATATATCCATCGCATTATCTTTGAATCCAAGTGGTGATTTAAAAGTTAATCGTTTTCGTTGTCGAAATAATGCGGAACGGCGGCGTGAAAATGTGAACCGGTTGAAATGCCGGATAGCACAGGCATCGATGCGCGGTGATTGTTGCAGTTGAAGTTGATTCGGATAAGTTATGTCTGCACTGATGTTGAAGCCGGGCCCGGACGGGTCCGGACGGCGAATGTTCACGCCGGGGCGGCTTGCGTTGCCGCGTTGGTGTGCCAGCGCCTTCTTGGGGCTTGCGTTGTTGGCGGGTCCCGGCGCCGCCAAGGCGTCGGCGCCCGGCGGACGGCCGGCGCCGACCATCGCGGCGGCCGGGGCCGTCCTCCCGCCAGGGGCGCCGGTTACGCTGCAGGCATTGGTGGATGCGGCAATGAGCGGCCATCCGCTGGCGCGGGGCGCGATGCAGGAGCTGGGCGCCGCCAGGGTCGATGTCGATGCCGCCCGGCGCCGCTGGTGGCCCTCGGCGTCCCTGGTCATGGAATCGCATTCGACGTCCGTCAACGCGCCCGCCTCGCGCGGCGCCCAGCTCGAGCAGACGCTGTGGGATGGCGGGCAGATCAATGCCAACATCGACCGGGCGCGCGCCGACGTGGACAAGAGCGAGGCGCGGGTCGCCTGGCAGCGCCAGCAACTGGCGCTGCAGGTCATCGGCGCCTGGCAGTCCCTGATCAGTGCGCGCGACAGGATCGCCATTTCCCAGTCAACCATGACGCGTTTGCGTGGCTACGAGGCGCAGATGCGCCGCCGGGTGGCGGCCGAGGCTTCGCCGGCCGTCGACATCGAATTGGCGCTGTCGCGCCTGCGGCAGACCGAGGTTGACCTGACAACGGCCCGTTCCGCCCTGCGGCTGGCCGCGCAACGGATCGAGCAGTTGTCGGGGGTGCCCGGGCTGGACCAGTCGGCCGACAGGCTGGCCGCATGGCCCGATGCGCAATCGGTCAAGGCGGCCTCGGTCGGCTTGCTGTCGCGGGACATTGGCGCCCAGGCCTGGGATAGCGCGGCCGTGAAGATGGCCCAGGGAGATGTCGCCGCCATGCGGGCCCAGCTCGACGCCAAGCGGGCGCAGCGTTGGCCGACGGCCTACGTGCGGGTCAACAGGCCACTGGGAGACGCCTACCCCGGCGCCGGCACCGACCGCGGCACCTCGGTGTTCGTGGGCGTGCGCTACACGCCGGGCGCGGGGTTCTCGACCGGTGTCGAGGCCGACGCGTTGCGCGAGCGGGTGTCGGCTGCGGCCATGGCCGTGGATGCGGCCTGGCTCGAACAGCGCGAGGCGATGCTGGGCGACATCGACCAGATCGCGGCGGCCGAGAATCAGCTGGCGGCGCTGCAAAGCGCGGTCACCGGTTCGCAACACGTGCTCGACTCCTATTCCCGGCAGTTCACCGCCGGGCGCAAGACCTGGATCGACCTGCTGAATGCCGTCCGGGAACTGGCGCAGAACCAATATGCCCGGGCCGACTCGCAGGCCGCCCTGGCCGCGGCCGTCTACCGCCTGCAGGTACGGCTGGGCGCGACGGAGCTGGCGCCGTGAGCGCTGCCCCCGAGATGGAATCGTTGGAATCGCTCGCCTGGGCATTGAGTCGGCTGGCCACATTGCAGGGCTCGGCGCTGGATCCACTGCAATTGCGGTCCGCCCTGCGCCAGTGCGCCGGTACGTCGCATCCCGCCGAGCAGCTGGATCTGTTGTGCCGACAGCTGGGGGTGGGCGCGCCGCAAGGATTGCGGCGCCCGGACCCCGCCCACCTGCCGCTGTTGTGCCACTTGCCAGGCGGCCAATGGGGCCTCGTGACCGACCTGGCGCCCACCGGCGACTGGATGGTCGAATGTGGCGGCGCGAGCGTGGCGGTCAAGGGCGCCACGCTCGATGGACGCTGCATGCGGGTGCAACTGGCCGAGGGCCCGGCGGGTTCACCGGCGGCCAGCGGGCACCCGGTCGAGCCCGCGCCGGCGGTGACGTTCCGCTCGCGCCGCAATGCGGCCATCGGGCCGTATCGGGCCGCGTTGATCGAGGCTTGCGTCGGATCGGTGATGGTCGGCCTGCTGGCGCTGGCCACCTCGATGTTCTCGATGCAGGTGTATGACCGTGTCATCCCCACGCGCGGCGAATACACCCTGTTCGTGCTGGCGACCGGGGTATTTATCAGTGTCCTGATCGAGCTCGTCGTCAAGATCGCCCGGGCCCGCGTCATGGACCACGTCGTGGTGGGCGTTGACGGCATGCTCTCGCGCGACATCTTCCATCGCCTGATGTCGTTGCGCATCGACCAGGTGCCGGCGTCGGTCGGTTCGCTGGCCTCGCAGATCCGCGGCTACGAACAGGTGCGCGCGTTCTACACCGCCTCTTCGTTGTTCGCCCTGGTCGATCTGCCGATGGCCCTGGTGTTCGTTGCGATCGTGATGGCGCTGGCAACATCGGCCGTCGGCCTGGTGCTGCTGGGGTTCGCGGTCGTCGCATTGCTTGTCGGGTTGTCGTCGCAGCGCCGGGTGGCGCGCCAGGCCAGGGAGGGCGCGGCCTACGCCAATCTCAAGACCGGCCTGCTGGTGGAGGCGGTCGAAGGGGCCGAGACCATCAAGGCGGGCGCGGGAGGGTGGCGCTTCCTGTCGCGCTGGCTCGATGTCAGCGCCCGCACCATCGCCAATGACCTGAAGATGCGCCACTTGAGCGAGAACGTGGGCTATCTGGGCGCCTCGCTCCAGCAACTCAGCTATGCCTCATTGATCGTCGTGGGCGCCTTGACAGTGATGCGCGGCGAAATGACCACAGGCGGCTTGATCGCCTGCTCCATCCTGAGTGGCCGCATCCTGAATCCGATCCTGGCGGTGCCGGGGTTGATGATCCAGCGCGCCCATGCGCGGGCCGCCGAAGACGGGCTGGAAAAGCTCTACCAGCTCAAGACCGACAACCATGGCGTGCGGCGGCCGCTGGTGCCGGAGCGGATCGAAGGGCGCTTCGTGCTCGAAGACGTGTCGTTCGCCTATGGCGACAATCCCGTGGCCTTGCGCGTGCCGCGCTTCTGCATCCAGCCCGGCGAGCGGATCGCCGTGGTCGGGCCCATCGGGTCGGGCAAGTCGACACTGTTGCGCGTGCTCACCGGCATGTACGTGCCGCAGACGGGGCGCGTGTTGCTGGACGACCTGGACCTGTCGCACATCAGCCGCCTGGTGCTGAGCCGCCAGATCGGCTACCTGCAGCAGGATCATCGCCTGTTCCAGGGAACCTTGCGCGAGAACCTGTTGATCGGACTTCCCGATCCTGGCGACGAAGACATCCTGCGCGCCATGCGCCGCACGGGCATGGATCGTATCGTGGCCGCGCATCCCAAGGGGTTGGACCGGCCCATTGTCGAGGGAGGACGCGGATTGAGCGGCGGCCAGCGGCAATTGGTGGCATTCACCCGCCTGCTGCTGTGCCGGCCGCGCATCATCCTGCTGGACGAGCCCACCGCCTCGATGGACGACGACCAGGAGCGCCGTTGCCTTGGCGTGCTGGCCGAGGAGGCGCAGGCCGGCGCGACGCTGGTGGTCGTGACGCACAAGCCCAATGTGCTGCCGCTGGTGGAACGCGTGGTGGTCATGATCGGCAATGGCATCGTCAGGGACGGGCCGCGCGATGCGGTCCTGAAAGACCTCGAGGCCGCGCGGCGCGACGACGATGCGCGGGCTGCAGCCGGGGCCACGCTGAGCGTCGCGGGAGGCCAGGCATGAGCCGGCTGATCATCGATCCCGCCGGGCGGGACGCGGGCGGCGCGTTGTCGCAGATCCTGCCCGCGGACGGATGGGATGGGCTGTCGCTGGCGACGCCACCGCGCCGGGCGCGCTGGTGCATGCGCGCCATGTTCGCCGGCTTGTGCGCGTTGCTGGCCTGGGCCGCGGTCGGCAAGATCGACCAGGTCACCCGGGCGCCCGCCCAGATCATCGCCGCAGCCCGCACGCAGGTGATCCAGTCGCCCGACGGCGGCATCATCACCCAGCTGCACGTCAGCGAGGGCGACGTGGTGCGTGCCGGCGACGTCCTGGCGACGCTGCAGGAAGAGCGGGCGCGGGCCGCCGTTAGCGACAGCAACGCCAAGGTGGCGGCATTGCGGATCACGCTGGCGCGCCTGCATGCCGAGGTCTACGGCACCCCGCTTGAGTTTCCCCTCGATCTGCGCGGCTACGACGACTACATGCGCAACCAGCGCGAGCTGTACCAGAAGCGCCGCACCGCGATCGAAGAAGACCTGGCGGCGCTGGGCAACATGCTGGCCCTGGCGCGCCAGGAACTGTCGATCAATCGCAAGCTGGTGGCCACGGGCGATGTCAGCCAGGCGGAGATCCTGCGGCTGCAACGCGCCGTCGCCGACATCGAGGCGCAGATGACCAGCCGGCGCAACAAGTACTTCCAGGACGCGCAGGCGGAAATGACCAAGGCGCAGGAAGACCTGACCAGCCAGACCGAGCAGCTGCGTGACCGCAACCAGGTGCTGGAGCAGACCCGGCTGACCGCCACGGCGGATGGCATCGTCAACAACATCCGCGTCAACACGATAGGTGGCGTGGTGCGCCCGGGCGAAACGGTCATGGAAATCCTGCCGACCGGCGGCGACCTGCTGGCCGAGGCCAAGGTGAGCCCCGCCGACATCGCCTTCGTCAAGGTGGGCCAGGGCGCCAATGTGCGCATCGACGCCTATGACTCCTCCATCTTCGGCGTCATGTCGGGAGAGGTGAGCTACATCAGCCCCGACGTGCTGCAGGAAGAGACGCGCCAGGGGCCTTCGCATTACTACCGCGTGCGCATCCTGATCCGGGAAGCGGAGTTCAAGCGCCATTCGTCCGAACAGATCCGGCTGCGGCCGGGCATGACCGCCACCGTGGACATCAAGGCGCGCGAGCGCACGGTGCTCCAGTACCTCGCCAAGCCCATCACCAAGGGATTGCAGCAATCGCTGGGTGAACGCTGACTTGCCTTGTCTTGCCGGGCCAGAGGCCCGGGATCTTGATTTTCCTTTTGTGAATACATCGCTATGAAAAACCGCTTCAGGACGCTCTCCACCCTTGTCAAAGATGGTCGCATTCCGCTGAACTTCAAGCTTTCCGAGGTCAAGGCCATGGCGATCGTCGGGGTCGACCTGGTCGCGCTGATGAAGGATGGCAGCCGATTGCTGCTGCCCGGCCTGGCGGTGAAGATGCTGGAACGGCCCTCGCCCGAGCTGCAGTTCGACGACCAGTTGCTGTCGGGCGCGGAACTGTTCACCAAGGTCGATATCGACAGCACCACGCTCAAGGACGCCGCCGAGGCGCTGGAGGTGCCGATATCCGAACCGACCACGCAAGAGGACCAGGGCGCTGCCGATGACACGCCCGCCGTGGCGCCGGACAGCGTGGATACCGCGCCCAAGGAGGACGGCAAGGGCGCCGAGGAACCGCAGGCCTGGTACCAGGAGTACGGCTGGATGTTCGGCGTGGTCGGCCTCGTCGGCCTGGCCCTGGGACTGTCCGGCGGCAAGAAGGGCAAGGGCAAGGAAGAAGACAAGCCGGCCGCGGCGGCTCCCGCGCCGGACGCCGGAGACCATCCGGAGGCTGGCGGCGGCACGCCCGCGCCGTCGCCGGACCCTGACGGCAAGCCGGTGGTCAAGGTCACTGGCGGCATCGCGGCCGGCGTGTTCAACCATGCGCAGACCCTGTCGATCTCGCTGTACGACGGCAAGGGGCAGGCGCTGGGGCAAGGCGACCTGGTGCTGGGGCCCGGCGGCCAGGTGCTGTCCTACCGCGCCGAACTGCCGAACGACTACGTCGGCCTGGTGCGGGTCGTGGTGTCCGACAGAGTGCGCGACAGCCAGGGCTACATCGACGAGTATCGCCAGGCACTGGCGCTGACGCAGGGAATGACGCCGGCGCAGGCGGAGCAGTTCGCCGCCACGGATTTCCCGACCTTGAGCGCCATCGGCTACCGGGCCGAGGGGCAGACCGAACTGTCGATTTCGGTGACGCCGCTGACCGAACTCGTCACGCGGCTGGTGGGCGCGCCGACCGATCCGACCGCGCCGCTGGACGGGGTGTCGGTCGAGCAGGTCAATGCGATGGCGGCCGCGGTGGCCAAGCTCATGACGCAGTTCACCAGCGATGCGCACCTCGTCGACATCCTGGGGCCCGTCGTGGCCATCAATGCCGACACCTTCGCGCAGGCGTCGGTGGACGCCCAGGCGTATGGCAAGGTGCTGGCGGCCCTGGCGGGCATGGATTCGGTTTCGGGGGCGCTGGCGAATACCCTGCAACTGTTGGCCCGCGGCGTGTCGCCGGATGCCGACGGCGCGTTGCGGATCGCGCCGACGGTCGAAGGCGCAGTCCTGCTGGCGGCCATGCAGGAAGCCAATGCGCTGCTCGGCAAGCTCGTCGATCCCGCCTTGTTCGATACCTTCACGTTGCCGCAGATGCCGTGGGCGATGATGTCGGCGACGTTCACGGATGCCGGCGATTCCCCCAGCCCCACGCTCGACGCGCTGGGCAAGGATGCGCAGCCGTCGGTGACCGTGTCATGGACCGGCAGCGCCGACCGTATCAGCGCCGGCCAGCGGGTCGAGCTGCATCTGATGGATGGCAGCACGGTCCTGTCGCGACCGTTGACGCCGGACGAGGTGGCGGCCGGCAGCGTGGTGCTGGGCAGTGGCGACTACGGCTCGAACACATTGGGCGAGGACGGCGCCAAGCGATTGTTCGCGGTGATCGTCGACGACAAGGGCGAGCTGGTCGCGCGCTCCGAACTGCGGACCTACGGGCTGGTCGGCGTGGAGGTCGATGAGATCGCCGGCCTGAGCGCCGATACCGGCGTTTCGCCCAGCGACTTCATCACCAATCAGCCGGTGCAGGCCGTGTCCGGCCATTATCTGGGCACATTGGGGCCCAACACGCACATCGAGATATCGGCCGATGGCGGCAAGACCTGGGTCGGGGCCCAGGCCAAGCCGGCGGCCGATGGCGCGAGCGGCGGCACCTGGGTTTCCGATTTCCTGCGGCTGGACGGCGCGGGCGAGGACGCGCGGCTGTTGACGCGGGTGGCGGTGACCGGCGTCAACGGCGAGCAGCCGTTGACGCTGTCCGGGGCCTCGCACGCCTTCGTGCTGGACGTCACGCCGCCGGACGCCCGCGTGGCGTCCATCGACAGCATCAGCACGCCATTCGTCGGGGCGGCGCTGCCCGGCGGCTTCCTGTTCACGCAAGCCTCGCAGACGATCCGCGGCACGGTGCTCGGGACGGTGACCGGCGATGACCGGATCATGGTGTCGATCGATGGCGGCGCCACCTGGACCGTGGGCGAGCTGTCGGATGACGGTTCGGCATGGAGCGTCGCGGTGGGCTTCTCCAGGCACGGCACGGGCGAAATCCAGGCGCGCATCAGCGACGTGGCCGGCAACGCCACCGATACCGTGTCGCACCCTTACCAGTACACCGAGCCGGCGCTGGTCGGCATCCAGCCGACGCAGGCCGTGCGGATCGTCACGGTGGCCGACGGCGTCGGCGATCCGTCCACCGATCCTTATGATTTCGTGGGCGCGCTCGGCCCCAATATGAGCACGGACGACCGGCGGCCTTCCTTCAGCGGCACGCTCAGCGCCGCGCTGGAAGGCGACCAGGTGCTGGTGCTGGTCGATCGCCTGAACGGCGGGGTCGAGCAACTGCTGGGCTATGCCAACGTGGCGCCGCCCAACGACGGCCAGATGCCGGAGTGGTCCTTCACGCCCGTGTCGGATATGGCGTTCGGCAACCATCAAGTGGTGGTCAAGGTGTTCTCGCCGGGCTTGAACGCGTTCGCGCCAGCCTATCCCGACGGCGTCGACGCCAGTGCGCCGGATGCGCTGTCCAATTGGGGAGGCTGGGACGTCAACGTGCAGTCCGTGTCGTTCGACGGTGTGATCATTCCGGGCGTGACCTCGGTCAACCTGTTGGCGAGCAATAGCCATGTGACGGACTACACCCGTCCCATCCTGACGGGCGCGCTGGGCAGCAAGCTGGCGGCGGACGAGTACTTGGCCATCTACGATGGCATCGATGGCGGCGCACCGAAACTGATTGGCAAGGCGGAAATCCTGCCTGCCGCCGGCGGGTCGGGAGCGGCGTGGCGCTACGAATTCCATGACGACAGTCAACTGAAGGATGGCGTGCACCTGTTGCGGGCCGTGGTCGAGCGGGCCGGGCAGGGCGGAGCGCCGCAGTTCCTGCTCAGCGCGGGCGCGCCGGCGGTCGTCGTCAGCACCGAGCTGCCCGAGCAACAGGTGGTGATCGACCGGGTCATGGATGACGTGGGTGTCTACACGGGAGCGATCGCCAGCGGCGCCTCCACCGACGATACCAAGCCTTCCCTGTCCGGGACGCTGTCCGCGCCGTTGCGCCCGGGTCAAGGCCTGCTGGTCCGGGTGGAAGACGCCAATGACGCCGACCGGTTCTTTTCCTACCGCCCGGAGGTCGACGCCACGGGCCTGGCCTGGTCGCTGGAGATCAATCCCGCGCTGGCCCAGGGCAACTACCGCCTGATGGCCGGCGTGGTGAACGCGGGCGGCGCCATGGGGCCGCGGCATGCCGATTTCAACCTGCGTATCAACAACCTGACATTCAGCAACCTGGATGACGCCGCCGGACCCATCATGGGCAACGTGTTCGCCGGCGGCGAGCCGTTCCTGACCGATGACAAGACGCCGGTGCTGCGCGGCCAGCTGGCTACCGCGCTGGGCGAGGGCGAGGCGCTGCGGATCGTATCCGCGCAAGAAGGGGGGCACGAGACCCTGTTGGGCCTTGCCACGCTGACGCCGCGCGCGCAGGGCGGATTCACGTGGCAACTGGTGCTGGGGGCGTCGCAGGACGGCGGGGGCGAGTTGCCGGATGGCCATTCGACCCTGTCGGCCCGGGTGGTGGACGCGGCCAGCGGCCAGATCCGCCTGGCGGTGGATCGGGTCATCGACGTCGATGCGGGCACGCCCACCGGGCTGGCCAATATCTCCGAGGTTCGCGACCAGATTCCTGGCAACAACGGGTTCGTCGGCGCGCTGCTCGTCAATCAGAGCACCGATGATCGCCGGCCGTTGATCTCGGGCATGCTGGCGGGCGAGAAGACGCTGCCGGTGTCGCGCGCGGTACAGATCGTCGACACCGTGAAGCGGCCCGATGGCACGGTGGCCGAGAGCGTGCTGGGCCTGGCCACGCTCAACACCCAGCGCAACGACGGCAGCTGGAGCTTCACGCCGGGCGAGAGCCTGGCGCTGGGCGACCATACTTTCTCCGCCAGGATCGTCAATCGGGCCAACGGACAGCTGGGGCCGGTGGGCCAGACGTTCACGGCCAGGGAAAGCCAGGTGACCATCAACGCGGTCCAGGACAACGTCGGGGCGCTGCAGGGCAATCTGCTGGATGCGAAGCTGTTTCCCCAGCCGCCCTATACCGACGACGTGCGCCCGCAGTTGTCGGGCAAGCTGGGCATGCCGCTGGGGCCGAACGAGCGCGTCTCGGTCTACGACTCGGCCGATGGCGGCCCCGTGACGCTGTTGGGCGTGGCGGCGGTGGCGGGCACTTCCTGGACCTTCCGTCCCGGCGGAGGCCTGAGCAATGGCGCGCACGCGTTCCAGGTCCGGGTCGAACGGATCGTGGCCGGCAAGACGGCCCAGGTGCTGCTGTCGGACTCGACGCCTCCCATCACGATCGACGCCGTCGCCCTGCCGGTGACGCAGTCGGTGCTGACATTGAACGTCACCGACAACCATGCCGCCGATGGGTCGCAGACGGGGCCGGTCCAGTTTCGCGCCAGCACCGATGACAGCAAGCCGGTGGTCAGCGGCACCCTGAGCGCCGCATTGAGCTCGGGCCAGCAGGTGCAGGTGTTCCTGTCGCACGCAGGCGGCGCCATGCGCAAGCTGGGCGCGGCAACCATGAATGGCGTCAACTGGACCTACACCCTGAAGGACCCGTTGCCGGACGGACTCGCGACGATCTACGCGCGGGTGGTGGCGGTCAATTCGGGACTGACCAGCAATACGCTGTTCACCTCGGTCAACGTGAACAGCATTGCGCTGTCCGACGTGACCGAGCTGACCACGGGCGCCAATGTGTTGAGCCGGGATGGCCATGGCACCGGCGACAACCAGGTGATATTGCATGGCAAGCTCGCGTCGCCCCTGCTGCTGGCGCAGGAGCGGGTGACGATCTACGTCAAGGCGGAGGACGCCGCGCTGTTCACGCCGATCGGCGTGGCGACGATCGCCAAGAATGGCACCGATTGGAGTTTCAGCCTGCCAGAACGCAATGGCGCGCCGCAAGTCTGGCAGGAAGGGCGCTACGAGGTATCGGCCCGCATCGAGGAGTCCGCCACGCGCGCGGTGCGGGCGGTGACGCGAGCGGTCTTCACGGTGGACACGCAGGCTCCCCAGGAGCACGCCGAGATCACCGGCTACCAGGATCAGGTCGGGTCGCTGCAGGCCCTGGTGACGCAGACGGACGTCAGCACCGATGACGCGCGCGGCATCGTGCGCGGCACGCTCGACAAGGCGATCAACGTCGATACCCGCCGCGTGGTGTTGTACGACCGTATCGACGGTCACATGGTGCGCATGGGCGAGGCCACCCTGACGGGCACCGATTGGACTTTCCAGAGCCAGGAATCCCTGGTGCCCGGTGTCCATGCCTTCGTGGCGCGGGTCGAGAATATCGTCATGGACAAGACGGGCGACCTGTCGCCGGAATTCGCCATCCGCGTGCAGCAGGTATTCCTGGACTCCATCGTGGACCCGGCGGCGCCGGACCTCAACATCCTGTTGCCGGGGGCCAATGGCGCCTCGAAACAGGGGAAGTTCACGTTTGGCGGCCGCCTGGGCGCGCCGCTGGCGGCGGACGAGGAACTCAGGTTCACGATCGACGGCGTATTGCGCGATGAAAAGGCCACGATCGACAAGGACGGCCTGGCGTGGTCATACACGCTGCCCGATGGCGAAGCCCTCGCGGATGGCGCCCATGTCATTGCCGCGCAGGTGACGGGCCATGACGGCGCCGAACAGCGGGTGGTCTCTGCGTCGCATACGGTCTACATCGACAGCGGGACGCCCGCCGAGATCGTCACGATCAACCTGTCTCGCGACCTCTATGCGGCCGGATCCTCGTTCACGGGCGACAACGTTTCCGGGGTGTCGTCCGACGACGCGTTGCCGCTATTGAAAGGCCATGTCTCCTCGGCGTTGGCGGGGGGACGCAGTGTCGCGGTGTATGGCCGCCTGCCTGGACAAGTTGATCCGGTGTTCCTGGGGTTCGCCACCGTGGAGACGAACGCCGACTGGACGTTCCAGGTCGATCGGGAACTGCCCTTCGGCGACACGGCGTTCACCGCCCGCGTGGTCAACCGGGCGGATCCGCTGTCCCTGCGCGGCCCGGCCTCGGCGGAATTCATCGTGCACCAGCAGTCCCTGAGCATCACGGCGTTGATCGACGGCCACGGGGATGCGCGGGGAGATCTGTTCTCGCTGCAATCCATCGCGCCGGCGGGAGAGGGGGCCGTCCTGCGCACCGATGATCCACGCCCGACCTTGATCGGCCGCCTGGCCGTGCCGCTCAAGGACGGCGAGACGGTGACGATCTTCCAGGGCAACACCAAGCTGCTTGGCGTGGCGCAGGTGGATGCCGACGGGGTCTCGTGGTCGTTCAGGCCACAGGCGGATGTGGCGGCGGGCCCCCAGCGCTTCAGCGCCGTGCTGCTGACGGCCGACGGTATTGCTCGGGTGTCGGCGCAGACCCCGGAAATCGTGGTATCGGTGTTGCAGCCCGGCCATGCCGTGGCCATTACCTCGGTGCTGGACGCGAACAACCTGCTCGGTTCGTGGGATCAGACCACGCTCGGGAAGGCGATGCCGGCGAGCAATGTGCTGGCGACGGCGGTGCTGGACGACGCGCGTCCGCGCCTGTCCGGCACCTTGGCGAAGGCGTTGAACGCCACCGAGGTGCTGCAGGTCTATGCCGTGAACGGCAGCGGCACCCAGTTGCTGGGCACCGCCACGACCTCCGGCCTGACCTGGTCGTTGCAGCCCACGGTTTCGCTGCCCGCCGGCGTGAGCCAACTGCGCGCGGCCATCGAGAACAAGGCGGATGGCGCCGGCGCGGTGTTGTCGGATCCGGTCGATGTCAATGTGCTGTCTCTTTCCCCGGTATCGGTGGAAGGCCTGTCGACGCAGGGGGCGGTCGACACGTTGCGTCCAACCTTGCGGGCCAGGGTGAACACGGACAGCACGAAGGATCTGTCGGTGCGGGTGCTGGTCGATGGGGCCGTGGTTGGCGAGACGGCGGTCGGCACGGACGGCGCGTGGACATTCCAGCCGCCCGCCGACCTGACGACGGGCGTGCACCGGGTCGAATACGTGTTGCTCAACGGCGGCACGCCGGTCCAGGCGGTCCAGGGCCTGGCGCCCGTGAGCTTCGTGGTGAGCGGCGCCGAAGCCCCCACGTTTGCCGTCGCCTTGACGACGGGCGCCGCGCCCATTTTCACCGACCAAGGCTTGACGCTGCTGAGCGGCACGATCACCGAGGTGATGGCCCCGGGCATGGGCATCATGGTTTCGGTCGATGGCAAGGACGCGGGGCTGGCCGGGGTCGATGCCTCGGGTACCCATTGGTCCTATACGTTGTGGGCGCCGCCGCCGGGCGCGCATGAGGTGGCCGCCAGGCCGGTCAACCTGGCGACGCTGGCGACGGCCGCGGGCGCGGAGGCGAAGACGATCGTCTACCAGAACGCAATCACGATCGAAGCGCCTGTCGGCGGCCTGGCCTTGTCGGATGGCGGGTTGGTGGCGTTGATGAGCGACAGCGGCGTGACGGTGTCCGGCAAGCTGGCGAGCGCGCTGCCTGAGGGGGCCGTGCTGCAGGTGCGGCGCGATGGCGTGGCGCTGGGAACCGCCACAGTCAACGGCCTGGAATGGCGCTATTCGCTGGTGTCCGCCGATCAGGCGGCGGGGGCTCATCAGTACAGCGTGGTGGCACTGCCGCCGGGCGCGGATGCCGGGGATGCCAGCGTGGTGTCCGCATTGTCGGTGCAGGCAGCGCTGACGCTGGTGGAGGCCGGAAGCGGGCCGAGTCCGTCCTTGTTCGCATCGATCACCGGGTTGATCGACAATCCAAGGCCGGCCGTGTTGAACGCCAACGCGACCATCGAGGGTCAGTTCCCGATATTGCGTGGCACCGTCAGCGGCGCCCTGGGGGGGCAGGATCAGATCGTGGTGTTCGGACAGGCGTTCGGCGCCGAGCGGGTGCGGCTGGGCGTGGCGCGGATGCTGAACGATACGACCTGGGAGTTCCAGATAAGCAAGGCCCTGCCGCAGGGAATCTATACGCTGATCGCGATGCCCGAGAACCGCTTGACGGGGATCGTCAACGACATCGCCGAGGCGACGGCCAACCTCCAGATCCAGCATGTCGCCATCACCGAGCTGGATGACCAGACGGGGGTGTTGAGGGGCAACGTGCTGGATCAAGACCGCCCCCTTACCGATGACGCCACCCCGCTCATCAAAGGCACGCTGAGCGCGCCGCTGCGCGGCAGCGAGCAATACCTGCGCGTGTCGGATACCTTGAATGGCGTCACCACCGAGCTGGGCCAGGCCCAGATCGACAAGTCCGATCCGCTGAAATGGTACTTCCAGCCGGCATCGCCACTGGCGGACGGCCAGCACGTCCTGTCGGTGGAAGTCGTGGTGGCGGCCAACAACGCCAAGGTCGAGGCCGGGAACAGCGTGTCCTTCGTCAAGGACAGCAGCACGCCCAGCCAGACCGCGACGATCAACACGGTGCGCGACGATGATGGTCCGGTGGTCGGCAATGTGCCGGTCGACGGGGCTATCGACTATCGGCGCCCGCTGGTGTCCGGCACGCTCAGCGCGGCGTTGTCGAACGCGCAGGTCTTGCGCGTCTGGCAGGACGACGGCAAAGGCAACGCCAGCTACCTGGGCGACGCCACGGTCAAGGGAACCGCCTGGCAATGGCGCAGCGACGTGGACATGGCGTTCGGCATCGTCAACCTGTTCGCGACGGTGGACAATGCGGCGAAGGTGGGGCCGGTCTATCCCGCGCCGGAGGGCGCGGTTCGTGGCATGCCGTCGCCTACCTTCAGCTTTCACCTGCAAGGGTTGGATGGCATCCAGGCCCGAAATTCCGCGGATGACGTCGTGGCGCAGAACACCGGCGAACGACAGTTCACGATCAGCGGCACGCTGGCCGCGCCGCTGACCAGCGATGAATATGTGGAAGTCAGCGATGGCGCCCAGGTCCTGGGACGCGCCACCGTCGAACAACAACAGTGGCATTTCGATATCGTGGTGCCGCTGGGCAACGGCCTGCATGACTTCAAGATCTCGATCGGCGGGGCCGGCAACAGCCCCAAGACGCCGCTGGTGTTCGAGTCTTTGCGGATCAATGTGCACGAAGCCGTGCCAGACCCCCTTCAGGCGGGGTTGGTCGAGGCCGTGATCGTCCTGCCGGCCGGGCAGGTGCTGTCGCCGGGTAGCCGCTTCGATACGCTCGTCGGTCAAAGTGTCCGGCCCGGCCAGAGCCTGGATGGCAAGCGCGTCGGGATCTTCGGCACGCTGGCGCGGGCGCCCCGTGCCGGCGACCAGGTGCAGGTCTTCGACAACGACGCGCTGCTGGGCGTCGCCGCGGTTGCCGGCACGCGCTGGCGCTTCAACGCGCCGCCATTGTCCGACGGCGAACATCGCTTCTCGCTTCGCATCAATGAACAGCCGGTGCCGGTGTCGGACCCGGTCCATGCCGCCGCCTATCCGGTCCTGGTGCTGGGCGAGGACGCCATCCGGATCGATGCGCTGAGCAGCCGCACCGATCCCGCGCAAGCCTTGGGCGGGTCGCTGTCCCACGCGCTGGGGCTGGACGAGGTCCTGGGCGTGTACCGCACGCTGAATGGCGAAACCGTGCGGCTGGGCGACGCAGCGGTGCAGGGCAGCGCGGACAAGGACGGCCGCTTCGCCTGGTCGTTCACCCCGGGCGCTTCGCTGGGCCTCGGCGTGGGCGCCCAGACCCTGAGCGTGCAGGTGGAAGGCCCCACGCATACGCGCGTCGCCGCGGCGCAGGCGCAGCCGGTGGTCATCGAGGAGGCCGCCATCGCCACGACCGCGACGATATTGTCCGTGTCGACGCCTCAACCCACCGGATTGTCCAGCGTTGTATCCGGCGCGACGATCGCCAGCGCCGCGCTGGTGGTGGGGGGCGCACTGGACCGTGGCCTGCTGGGCAGCGAGCGGGTCGCCCTGTATGACGGCGATACCCGGGTGGGCTACGCCAGCGTCGATGGCAATGGCCGCAACTGGACCTACGTATCGACAGGGCTGGGCAATGGCGTGCATTCCCTGACCGCGGTGGTGGAGAACGACCCGGGCATCAAGGGGCCGTCTTCACATCCGTTCGCGCTGACCATTGCCGCCCTTGCGCCGGGCCAGGTTGTCACGCCGGTCAGCGTCCAGGTGGTCGGGGGCGCGGGGCTGGGCAGCGCGGTGCAACTCGATACCGAAGGATTCTCGGTGTTCGTCTGGAACATGGGGCGCGGGCAGGCGTCCGACATCGCAAACATCTGGGCCACCAGCACCGCCAATCCGACCGGCCAGGGACAGGTGCCCGCGCTCAACTTCGGCGTGTACAACAGCGCCCTGGTGCCGGGTGTGCCGTACTCGGCCATCGCCAACTACGTTGGAAGCGGCTGGTTCCACGTCAGCCCCGAGCAGGCCGGCATCTGGACCTTCCGATCACCGGTGGTGGACGATTTCGAGATCGTCAGCGTTGATGGCGAGCGGGTGATGGTCGGGCGCAGGTACCTGCCCGCTGGCATCCAGGGCGATATCAGCCTGGATGCGGGCTGGCACTACCTGCGGGTCGATACGGGCAACACGGGCGGGGCGGGGTACTTGACGATGCAATGGCGCCGCCCCGGGGAGACCCAGTTCAGCGTGGTCCGCGATGCGCAGACCGGGCCGGCCGAGAAGGCGGTGGCGCTGGGGGCGACCGCCACCATACACGACTTGAAGCTGGCCTATACCCTGAGCGCGCCCCTGGGCAAGGACGAGACGTTGCAGGTGATGGACTTGACGGCGCATCGAACGGCAGAGGGGCTGCGCGTGCAGTTCTGGAACCTGCCCGAGGACGCGAACCGCAGCCTGCAGGACGGATTGGCGCTGACCTCGACGGTGGCGCCGGTGGTGTCCCGCATGGCCGACAGCCTGCCCTACGATTGGCAGCACGCGTTCGACAGCGGCGTGAAGATGTCCGCGGCGTCGCTGATCGGGCGGGCGACGGGCTGGTTCCAGGTCGCGCAGGCCGAGGCCGGCACCTGGCTGTTTCGCACTACGACCCGGGACGACCAGGTGCAGCTCAAGGTCGACGGCTACACCCTGCTGTCGCCGGACCAGGGACAGCCCCATGCGCAGTATGCCTCGATGCACCTGGAGGCGGGATGGCACTACCTGGATTCCACGCTGTTCCAGCAGGCCGTTCTCAAGGACGACTGGCACGTCAGTGTCGTCAAGCCCGGAGAGACCGCCTTCGCGCCGTTGACTGGATTCGCGCAGTTTGAATCCGCCGTACTGGGCAACGCGATCAATGAGGCAACGGACCCCACCGCTTTCACCTTCCAGGCCACGGTCGACGACGGCCAGAGCCATACCCTGCTGGCGACCGTGACCCAGGCGGGCGCAGCGGCGGCCGATCCGATGACGCATGGCGAATCTGGCATGGTGTTCCTGGCCAACGGCGCCTTTGGCATCGTCGACAAGAAGGTCGACGTCATCGGCGACGGGCAGTTGATCGATTTCGCGCGCAAGCACGGCACGGTCAACGTGGTGGACCTGGATGCCGACAAGGCGGTCCATGTCCAGGGCAATACCCTGGTCATGGACTCCGACGACGTGCGCCTGATGTCCGATGTCGGGTCTGCCATGTCGTTGGGCAGTGCCTTGCTGGATGCCTCGCTCCGCCAACTGGTGGTGCGCGGCGGTGAGCACGATGTGCTGCAGTTCGGCTCCCTGGGAGGCTCGTCCTATTGGGAGGAAAACGGCCAGATCGACGGATCAGATGGAAACCGCTACACGGTGTTCACCCACTCTGCCGAGCATCTGCAGGTGATCGTGGATACCCATGTCGCGCTCGACCTGAACAGCGCGCTGCATTCCAGCGCCCACCCGGTCATCTGAGAGGGCTGCCATGCATAGCGAATCTTCGGGGAATATCAACTACTGGCCGGGCTTCGTGGACGCCTTCTCCAATCTGGTGCTGGCGCTGGTCTTCGTGATCGTGATCCTGGCCATGTCGTTGGGGATGTTCAGCGGCCTCATGGCCAAGATGGCGATCCAGCGCGCGCTGATCGAGCAGCGGCTGGATGAGTCGAAGACGGTTCCGGGCTCGCCGGCGGGCAGCGCAACGAGGGGAGAGCCGGCCGGTGGCAAGGACCTTGCCGCGCAGGCGGGAACGCAGCCGGCGGACTCTGGCAGTGGCGGCCGGGCGGAGGCGGTGGACGCCGCGGATACCGCCGATGCCGCGGGCGGCGCCCATGGCGCGGGTGGCACAGCTGGACCGGGTGGCGCAGATGGCGCGAAGGCGCAGGCCTCGCAATCCGTCCAGTGGGCGTCGGGGCCGGTTGGCAATGACCTGCCGCTGGGACAGGCAGAAGGGGCTGACGGCGACGCGCCGGGCATGCCGCCGCCGGTCATGCCGGCTGCCGTTCGTGCCGTGCCGGCGTCCGGCGTTGATACCGGTGCCGGGGTCGGGGCCGTGGTCGGCGCGGGCGAAGGCGTTGCGCGGGATGAAACGACCCGGGGGCAGGATGAGCGTGCCGCCGCGTCCGCCGGCACGTCGGCGGACGCGCTGGAGCATGCGACGTTGCGCCGGGAAAACGATGCCCTGCGGCAGGAACTGGCTGCTCTGCGTAAGAAGCAGGCCGCGCTGGCGCAAAGAGCGGCGGGCGCCGGTCCCGGCGGCGGGTCGGCGGCCTCGGGTGGCAACGCCGCGGATGGCCATGCGGCGGGTAGCGCCGCGGCTGCGGGGGGCCATCCGAAGTCGGCTGACAAGTTCGGGCCGACGATGCCGGAAGACGACCACAGTTTCCGCCAGCGGATCGAGGACGATCTGCAACGCACGCTCAAGGACTTCGAGGCCCGGCGCGACAGCGGCGTCAGCATCGACGTGGTGATCTATGTGCCGAACTATGCGCTGACCGAAAACAAGCGCACGGCTTTGTTCTATCTCATTTCTATCAAGGACTATTTGATGAAGCGGAAAGTGGCGCCCGGGCAGATCCGGATGCACATGGCCCCGGCGTCCGCCGGGCAGAAAGACATGACGGTCTCCATGTCCGTCGAGCCTTGAGGAGCCGATCATGATGCGTTCCCGATCGATACGCTGGCAGGTGGCGAAGGTCTTGTCTCCGCTGATCTGCGCGTTGGTGGCGTCGGCCATCTGGCCCGATCTGATCAAGTTGGCGCTGGGGTCCGGCCATGCCATCACCTTCGTGATCCTGACGGGTATCGCGGTGGGCACCATACTCATCGTCTACCAGAGCCTGCGGGTCAACAAGCGATGGGACGCCTTGAGGCAGTTCGTCGCCGCGGTCGAGGGCCAGGGCAGGGACTGGCGCACGCTGCCGTATGTCCAGACCACCCTGGGCAAGGTGCTGCTGCGCCAGGAAATGCTCGCGCTGGGCCAGGAGGCCCTGGAAAAAGACGTGCAGGATCTGCGGGTGCGGGTCTATCAGGCCCAGATATTGCCGGATTTCCTGGTCGGCCTGATGGTGGCGCTGGGCCTGGTCGGCACGTTCATCGGCCTGATCTATACCCTGGGCGATGTCGGCGGGATGCTGGCGGAGCTCAACACGAGCGCCGTCGACGGATCGCAGGTCGAGCAGGTCTTCGGGCGCCTGGTGGCGCAGTTGCAGAGCCCGTTGACCGCCATGGGCACCGCCTTCGCGGCATCGCTGTTCGGCCTGGTGGGGTCGATCCTGCTGGGCTTGATGATGGTGCTGTTGCGGGGACAGGTCGAGGATTACATCCGCGCCGTCCGCAAGTTCATGCTGGAATGCCTGGACGTTCGCAACCACCGCCTCAGCATCATGCCCGGCGACGTGGTGAACGAGCAGATGCTGTCGCGCCAGGTGCACCACCTGGGCGAGCTGGTCGAGCGGCTGGCACAGCGCCAGGCCGAGTCGCTGCAGTCGCACGAGGTCTTGCAGCGGCAGCTGGCGCAGGCGCGCGAACACGAGGAACGCGTGCAGGCCCAGATCGAGACGCGCTTCGAGCAGATTGGCGACTGGCAGGACGCGGCGATCGCGCAGGTGAACACGGCCAAGGCGCGCGCGACGTCGCTCGAGGAGATGTTGACGGTGCTGATCGAGCGCGGCGGCACGGTCGTCACCGCGGTGCGGGCCCTGGCCGATGCATCGGCGGAGGAATCGGCCGAGCTGCGCCGCGCCACGGGCGTGCTGGCGGACCTGGGCGAAGCGCAGAAGGCGCAGGGCCTGGTGCTGGAGCAATGCGCGCAGGGTTTGACGCAGGGGCTGGAGCAGGCGCCGCGGGTACTGGAGACACTGCAGGCCTGGAATCAGGCGGTGGGCGCCCACCAGGACGCGCGCCTGCAGGCGTTCGACGCGCAGTTGCAGGTGATCCGGGCGTTGCTGGAGCGCGCGCCGGTCGGCAGCGCCTGAACGCCGGGTTCACTCCCCCCGCGCCGCCCGCAGGCGGCGTGGATCAGAGCGGCAGCAGCGCCGTCGCCTCGATCTCCACCAGCATCCCATCCAGCGCCAGCCGCGGCACCGGAATCAGGGTGCAGGCCGGCGCCAGGTGGATGCCCCAGCGCGCCTTGATCTCCTGGGTGAAGAGGGCCAGGCGTTCCTGGGTGTGATCCACCACCAGCACGGTCAGCTTGGCGACGTCGAACAGCGTGGCGCCGGCGCCTTGCAGCGCGGTCTGGACGTTGTCGAGCGCCTGGCGCACCTGCAGCACGAAATCGGGCTGCAGTTCGCCCAGCGTGTTTTCGCCGCCCTGGCCGGCGGCGAAAATCAGCCGCGCGGGGGTGTCGGCCACTGCGACGTGCGAATAGCCATTGGGGCGGGGGTCGTACAGGCCGGGCGGGTTGATGAAGGCGAGCGAGGGCAGGGCGGGGGTGATGCGGGCAGACATGCTGGGCTCCGTGAACGAATCGTATTGCTGGAGCGCCAGTATCAAACCTCAACCGTGGTTGAGGTCAAGGCAGAAGCCCGGGCATCACTTGTCGACCAGAGCGACGGATCCGCGCCGGATCAGGACAGCGTGCGGGGCGGCATGGCTGTCAGGTCGGCCAGGCTCAGGCCGCAGCCGCGGGCGCGTTCGGCCAGGACCGCGCTGTGCTGCAGGGCCCGCTGGCTTTCGACCAGCAGCACGTCCAGCTGTTCGTCGAGGGACGACGCCATGGCCCAGGCGCGCTCGGTGAACTCGGCCGAGAAGGCGTCGGCACAGGTTTTGCAGATGGCGGCCCCGTTTCTTTCCAGCAGGGGCGCGCCTTGCGCCAGTGTCGAGAGGCAAAAATGGCAGGCGAGGGCGCGGCTCATGCGTCGTGGGCTCGTGGTCGGTTGAAGGCCGGTCGCGGGGGATGCCGCGGGGCCTGACCTACAGGACAACGGCCGATCGGGCGCAGTCTTAAATCGCCGCGGGACGGAAAGCCCGCCGTCAGGCGACGTAGGCCGGGCGCAGCGGGGCCGCGATGGCCTGCGGCGTCACGTCGATCACGGTTTCGGCGGGCAGCTTGAAGAACGCGGCGGTGGCCGCCAGGCGCTTGGCCTGGTCTTCCAGCGAAGAGGCGGCGGCCGCCGCTTCCTCGACCAGCGCGGCGTTCTGCTGGGTGACGTCGTCCATCTGCGTGACCGCGCGGTTGATCTGGTCGATGCCGATGGACTGCTCGGTCGAGGCTTCGGTGATTTCCGCCATGATCTGGGTGACGCGCTGCACCGAGTCCACGATTTCCTGCATGGTGTCGCCGGCCGCGCGGACTTGTTCGGCGCCGCTGTCGACATTGCTGGAGGATTGCTCGATCAGGTCTTTCACTTCGCGCGCGGCCTGGGCGCTGCGCTGGGCCAGGGTGCGCACTTCGCCGGCGACCACCGCGAAGCCCTTGCCCTGTTCGCCGGCGCGGGCGGCCTCGACCGCGGCGTTCAGGGCCAGGATGTTGGTCTGGAAGGCGATGCCGTCGATCACCGAGACGATCTCGGAGATGCGGCGCGAGCTTTCCGAGATGCGGGCCATGGTTTCGACCACCTGGCCGACGGCCTGGCCGCCGCGCAGGGCGACGCCGCGGCTTTCGGCGGCCAGGCTGTTGGCCTGGTGGGCGTGTTCGGTGTTCTGCTTGACCGCGGTGGCGAGCTCTTCCATCGACGCGGCGGTTTCTTCCAGCGACGCGGCCTGTTCCTCGGTCCGCGCCGACAGGTTGGTGTTGCCCGACGAGATCTCGGCGGCGCCGGTGTTGATCTCGGTGACGCTGCGGCGCACTTCGCCGACGGTGCGGGTGAGGCTTTCCTGCATGCGCTTGAGGGCGGTGAACAGCACGCCGATCTCATTGGTGGAATTGACCGCGACGCGCTGCGTCAGGTCGCCGGAGGCGATGCGGTCGAAATGCGTGGCGGCGTCCTTGAGGGGCTGCAGCACCTGGCGGCTGATGAAGCGCCAGCAACCCAGCGCCAGCGCGGCGGCCAGGGCCAGCATGATGATGGTCGACAGCTCGGCGCGTTCGTAGCGCTGGTCGGAGGCGGCGTTGATGGCGGCGCTGCGGCGCTCGGTGTGTTCGAGAAAGCCGGTCACGCGCTCGGCGAAGCGGGCGTCGGCGCTGCGGGTGTCGACGACGGCGGCGGCATAGCCTTCGGCCGACTGCTTCTGCAGGGCGGCTTCCAGCGCCTCGATGCTGCGCACGTAGGCGCTGAACACGCTGTCGAGTTCGCCCGACAGCTTCAGGCCCGCCTCGGTGTTCTTGGGCACGCGCTGGTAGACGGCGAAGCGCTTGCGCGCCTCCTGCAAGGCCTGGTTGGCCTGGTCGACGCTGCCCTGGGCCTGGCTGCCCTTGCCGGAGACGATGTCCAGGTAGGCGGCCACCAGTATCAGCCGGCTGCGCAGCAGCAGCGTCTGCGTTTCGTACAGCGGGCGGGTCTGCTCGGTGGCGACCGAGTTCAGGTCGTCCACCGCGACGTCGGCGTCCCGTGCATAGAGCCAGCCCATGCTTGTGGCGGTTGCCAGCGCCAGGACGAAGATGGCCATCACGGCCAGCAGGCCGGTGCGTATCTTCAGGTTCTTGAGCATGGTGGGGGGGGCTCCTGTGTGTGTCTTGGGGCTGACCCGTCAAAGCGTGGTCTCGGAAAATCCGGCTGACTGTAAATTTGAATTACAAATTTAACAATTGATCATTTTTCATCGAGGCATTCTGCTTTCGGCAATGCTGCCGCCGAGTCTGGCTCTCCCGCGCGTTGGCGGGCCTTGCGGCGGGGTCAGAACAGTTGTGGGGCGTCGCTGCGGATGAAGCGCAGGAAGCGGTGCGCGGCGTCCGACAGGGGGCGCGAGGCGTGGGTCTGGAACTGCAGCTGGCCGGCGTTGAGCAGCGCGTCGTTGATCGGACGGCAGATCAGCCGCCCGCTTTCCAGGTGTTCGCTGGCGGTCAGGCGGGCGCACAGCGTGACCGCGTCGCTGGCCTGGACGTAGTGATAGGCCGCGCCCGGCAGGTTCGAGGTGAAGGCCGGCGACAGCGTGACGTTGTAGAGGCTGCAGGCCATGTCCAGCACCTGCCGCAGGGCGCTGCCGCCATCCGGCAGCGCCAGCGGATAGGCCGACAGTTGCGTGATGTGCAGCGACTCGCTGGCGGCCAGCGGGTGGCCGGGGCGCATCACCGCGACGATCTCGGCGGGATGCGAGTAGATCACGGCAATGTCCTTTTCCGCCGTGTGGCTATAGGTGACGCCGATGTCGGCCTGCGCCGAGCGGACCCGTTCGGCCACCAGGCCGGCGTCGAGGATGTGCAGCTTGAAGCGGATGGTCGGGTGTTCGGCCTGGAACGCGGCGAACTTGCGCGGCAGGGCGTAGGCGGCGAAGCCGGGCGCGCCGGCGATCTTCACGGTCTGGGTGTAGCGGCCGTTCTGGCCGTCGATTTCGGCATAGGTGCGGGCGGCGTCGGCCTCGACGCGGCGCGCGTGATCGGCCAGGATGCGGCCGACTTCGGTCACCCGCATGCCCTTGGGGTGGCGCTCGAACAATTGGTTGTGCAGGCGTTGCTCCAGGCCGGCGATCTGGCGGCTGACGGCCGAGCTGACGACGTTGAGCCGCGCGGCGGCGCCATTGACGGACCCTGTGTCGACGACAGTGAGAAAGTAACGAAGCGCGGTGCTGTCGAATTGGAATCGCTTCATTGATGTGCGTGCCGTAAATCTCAATGTCGAGTCCGGGCGGCTGGCAACCGCTATGAACAGCGCGGGAGGCGGCGGTCCTTGGGGTGGCCGCGCGCCGTGCCGTCTTGTGAACGCCACGGCCAACGGCGTCGGACCACGCAAGCGAGGGTGGGTTGCGCCGCGGAAAGAGCGCTTTCCGGGAGCCCGGCGCGCTGCAATGCCAGCCCCGGGGCCTGTGGGACAGGCGATTGGGCCAGTGGTGGAATTTATTCCAGCAACACCTTTTGCCACAATCGCAAATTTATCAATATTGCATTCTAATTTCGGCAATAAGCCCTGGTACCGGGATTTGCGGGCGGGCGCGGGCCGAAGACGCAAAAAAAAGCGCACCCGCGGGTGCGCTTGAAAGCCGTGTGGAAGCGTCGGCGGCGCGTCAGTCGACCGCGAAGCCGCCCGGGCCGGCCTGGCCCAGCAATTCGCGCGCGCACTGCACCGCCTCATGCGGCGTGGCCACGGCCAGGAACGGCATGCCGAAAGCGCGCGCCATCTTCTCGCCGCGCTTGCGGATCTTGTCGAGCGCGCCGGCGTCGCGTTCGACCGCGATGAACGCGCGGCAGCGGGCCTTCAGGCGCGGCATGTTGGTGGTCTGCCAGTCGATCATGGCCTTGCGGTCGTCGTGGCTGGCCTCGGTGCGCATGTCCGGCACCACCATGACGAAGGTCTGGGGGTTGTCGACCAGCATCTCCATCTCGCGGATCCAGCTGGCGGAATAGCCGGCCGGCGCGCTGCCGTGCTTGGCGGTGACGATGGGGAAGTGGGACAGGTCGTGGAAGAAAAACTGGTCGCGGTTCATTCGAATTCTCCGATGGAAGGGGCGGGCGCGGCCTTGCGGCAGCCGCAGCCGCCGTAAAGCACCAGGCTGTAGGAGTCCAGCGCGAAACCGCGTTGCCTGGCGATATCGCGCACCAGCTGCGCCATCGCGGGGTCGCTGGACTCCTGGATCCGGCCGCAGTGGCGGCAGACCAGGTGGTCGTGGTGTCCCTTGTCATTCAACTCGTACACGTTGGAGTGCGAGTCGAGCTGAGTACGTTTGAGCACGCCGGCGTCCTCAAGTTGCGTGATGACGCGATAAACCGTGGCCAGGCCGATGCTGCTGTGTTCCGAGATGAGACTGCGGTAGATGTCCGCCGCGCTCATGTGCTGGTCCGCGTGCTGGTGGAAGATGTCCAGGATCTTCAGGCGCGGGAAGGTGGCCTTGATGCCGGCCACGCGCAGGCGGGTAGGGTCCATGTCGATTCTCCATTCCGGGGGCGATGCCCGAATGATGAGAATGATGTACATTTTCAAATGACCCCGCTAACGGGAATCCGTCAACCTGTAGCTCAAACCTGCCAACCATGCGCGTGACCGTGGTCCACAACGCCTTGCCCGATGTCCTGCTGACGCCGTTCAGCATGCGCCATCCGCGCGCGTCCAAGGGCCTGTCGGTGCCTGACCACGTGCACAACGAGGGCATGCTGGTGCTGGTGCACGAGGGCCTGGTGCTGGTGCAGTCGGGCGCCGAGGTCTGGACCGTGCTGCCGGGCAGCCTGGGCTGGATTCCGCCCGGGGTGACGCACGCCGCGCGCTGGTTCGGCGAGGCGCGCGGTTCGTTCCTGTACGTGCGGCCCGACGCCTGCGCCCGGCTGCCGGACCATTGCCGTTCGTGGCCGTCGTCGCGCCTGATCGACGCGCTGATGGAGCGCTTCACCACCAGCCCGCCCGGCGAGCTGTCCGAGGCTTATCTCGAACAGCTGTTCGAAGTGCTGCTGGTCGAGGTCAAGCAGCGCGAGCACGCCCCGGTGCTGCTGCCGATGCCGGACGATCCGCGCCTGCAGGACCTGGCCAACACGCTGCTGGGCACGCCCGACGACCCCTCCGGCATCGACGAATGGGCGCAGCGGCTGAACATGTCGACGCGCACCCTGATGCGACGTTTCCGCCAGGAGACCGGCGTCACGCTGGGCCAGTGGCGCCAGCAGGCGCGCCTGCTGCGCGGCCTGGAAATGCTGTGCCGTGGCGGTTCGGTCACGGAAGCCGCGCTGTCGGTCGGCTACGAGAGCACCAGCGCCTTCATCGGCAACTTCCGCGCCGCCTTCGGCATGACGCCCACGCGCTACCTGGCGGGCCGGGAATAAGTCTTCGACGGGCCGCCGGCCGGTCCGGGGCCGCGTGGCGGCAGGCCGCCAACACCCGTCGCCGGCCGCGCCGTCCAGCCCTGGCCAGCCTTTACGGATCTTCACTTTTTCCCGACAGATTTGCGGATCTTCGCGGATGCCCTTTGCCTACCATGGCGGCAGGGTAGGACAGGTCTTCTCGTCCTGCCCTCCATGCATCAAGGGTGTTCCATGACTTGCCAACCTTTCCTCGCTTTCTCGCCGGCCGGGAGCGCCGGCGCCGGCGCGGTTCCGACCCCGGTCCTCGCCTTCGCCCACGTCCTGGCGCGCCTGCTGGCGGCCACGCGCGCCGCCTGGCAGCTCGATGCCCCGGCCGGGAGCATGCCGTGACGACCCCGCGTACCGGCGCGCTGCTGATCCACGGCCTGGGCGGCACGGAATTCGACATGGGCTCGCTGCACAAGGTGCTGGCGCGCGCCGGGGTGGAAACCCATGGCGTGACGCTGCCCGGCCACGCGGGGCGGCCCGAGGACCTGCTGGACGTGCGGGTCGAGGACTGGATGGACGTCGTCACCCGGCGCTACCGCGAGCTGTGCGAGCAGTACGAGGTGGTGCACGTGATCGGCATGTGCCTGGGCGCCTTGCTGGCGGTCGAACTGTGCAAGCGCGAGTCGCATACCCGCGGCGCGCTGGTGTCGCTGTCGGCGCCGGTGTTCCTGGATGGCTGGAGCACGCCCTGGTACCGGGGCCTGCGCTATCTGCTGTATCACGTGCCGGGCGTGCCGCGCCGCATCCGGGTCGAGGAAGAAGACCCCTACGGCGTCAAGAGCGAACTGGTGCGGGCCTTCATCAAGGCAGGCTTCGCGCGCGGCGATGGCTTCCACTACCAATGGGTGCCGCTGGCCTGCGTGCGGCAGGTCGATCGCCTGCGCGGCATGGTCAAGCGCGGCCTGGAGCGGATGCGCTGCCCCACGCTGGTGATGCACGCGGTCGAGGATGAGCTGACCAGCCCGCGTTCGGCGCGGCTGCTGGGGGCGCGCATTCCCGGCGCGTCGGTGGTGCTGCTGCAGGACAGTTATCACATGATCTGTGTCGATCACGAGCGCGAGCGCGTGATGCAGAACGTGCTGAGCTTCCTGGGCAAGGATCCGGGCATCGTGCGCGTGCGGCGTCGCGACAATGCGCCGCGGCCCGCGCGCGGGCAGGAGGCGCAGGCGGGCGCTGAGGCCATGCTGGTCGCCGCCCGCTAGGGCGGCAGGCGGATCAGGCCGCGGCCGGCTGGTCGGGCTGGTTGGGGTGCGACGGGCCTTGCGGATCGTTTTCCGCGTCGGGCCGCGGCGGCACCGCGGGCAGGCCCAGCGCCAGCCGCAGCCGCTGGCAATCGGGATTGGGCGAGCCGTCGGGCATCCAGATGTCGAACTCGCGGCACGGCGTCGGGCGGTTCTCGTAGATGGCGCAGTGGATGCCGGGCTGGCCCAGCTCGCCGCGCAGCGAGATGCAACGGCCGCCGCCCATTTCGGTGCCCTTCATGCAGGCCCGCAGCGGGCTCATCTGCGTCACGAGGTCGAGCGGCACCTGGCCGCCGTTTTCGCCAGCCAGTTCGCCGATATAGAACGACACCCGGAAATGCGAACAACAGGCGCCGCAGTCCAGACAGGGATTGGTGGCGGGGTTGTTGTCGCCGGCCAGCAGGGCGGGCGACACCAGGGTCAGGGCGGCTGTCTCGAGCAGGGACATGGCGGAGGATCCGAAAGCCTGTCCGGTCCCGGCATGACGCAAAACGGGCTTGCATGCCGCAAGCCCGCCTGGCCGATCCGGGGCGCGCTCGGGCACGGCCGGCGCGGGATCAGGGTGGGAAATAGTAGCTGGATTCGGCTTGCGGCCGCTACGACTTTTTTCGGGGACGTTGCTGCGGTAGCATCGGAAACCCGATAGCCGCCAGGACCCATTTCCATGACCGCCAACTCCGACTTTTCCGACGGCCTCGCCCGCTGCGCCTGGGTCGACACGTCCGCCGAATACATGGCGTACCACGACAACGAATGGGGCCGTCCGCAAGGCGACGACCGCGCGCTGTTCGAGCAGCTGTGCCTGGAAGGATTCCAGTCGGGCCTGAGCTGGCGCACCATCCTGAACAAGCGCGAGGCCTTCCGCCGCGGCTTCGCCGCGTTCGATCCGGCCAAGGTCGCGCGCTTCGGCGAAAAGCAGGTGCTGGCGCTGCTGGCCGACGCCGGCATCGTGCGCCATCGCGGCAAGATCGAAGCCGTCATCAACAACGCCCAGCGGGCGCTGGAAATGATCGAGCGCGAAGGGTCGCTGGGGGCGTTCTTCTGGCGCTTCGAGGCGCCGCCGGGATCCCCGTCCACGCGCGGCGCGTCGACCTCGGCGCAATCGGAGGCCTTGTCCAAGGCCCTCAAGAAACTGGGCTGGAAGTTCGTCGGCCCGACCACGGTCTACGCGTTCATGCAGTCGGTCGGCATGGTCAACGACCACCATCCGGGTTGCCATTGCCACGGCCCCAGCGAGAAGGCGCGCAAGGCGTTCCGGCGGCCGAAGTAAGGTGACCCCCCACGTTGGTCGACCCAAGTTGGTCGGCCCGAGGCGGCCCGTTGGCAGGGCGCCTGTGAATAACGTGGCGGCGGGCCGGCGCGCATCGCCGGCTTCCCGCGGCTCCTACCCGGCTGCAGCCGGCGTCTTCGCGTCCGGCGCCATGGTGGCCGCGCCCGGGATGCAGTAGCGTCCTTCGCGATAGGCCCAGCTGGGCCACAGCGCGTGCGCCAGCGCCTCGTCGGCCAGCGCCGGATCCAGCGGCGCCGGGGCATAGTCTTCCGGCGCGGTGTAGCGGTACTGCACCGGCGTCTTGTTCGGCGCCAGCACCAGCAGGTCGTTTTCCTTCAGGTAGCCGTAGGTGTTGTCGTACTGCATGATGGCGCGGCCCGGCGTGCTGCGCGTCAGGTCATGGCCGAGCATCGGGTGCTCGGTATCGACGCCGATCAGCGACAGCAGCGTCGGCGCCAGGTCGATCTGGCTGATCAGGCGGTCGTCGCGCCGCGGTTCGATGCCGGCGCCCAGGATCACGGCGGGAATATGGAAGTGGCGCACCGGCACCAGGCTGGCGCCGAACACGCGCGAATCGTGGTCGGCGGCGATCAGGAAGACCGTGTTCTCCCAGTGGGGCGCGGCCTTGGCGCGCTCGAAGAAGCGGCCCAGGGCCCAGTCGGCATAGCGCACGGTGTTCTCCACCGTGGCCGGGTTGCCTTCGGTCTGGATGCGGCCCGCCGGGTATTCCCAGGGCGAGTGGTTCGAGACGCTGAAGGCCAGCGTGAAGGTCGGCTGGTCGCCGTCCTCGCGCAGCAGCCGGTCGAGCTGGTTGAACATGTCCTCGTCCGACGCGCCCCAGGTGCCGACGAAGGCCGGATCGATGAAGTCCTCGCGGTCGACGATCTGGCGAAAGCCGTTGCCCAGGAAAAAGCCCTTCATGTTGTCGAAGTGCGATTCGCCGCCGTAGATGAAGCGCGAATGGTAGCCGTGGCGGCCCAGCAGGTCGGCCAGCGAGAAGAAGCCGCGCTGCGAGCGCGGCAGCTTGAGCACGGCCTGCGCCGGGGTCGGCAGGAAACCGGTCACCACCGCTTCCAGGCCGCGCACCGAACGCGTGCCGGTGGCGTAGGCGCGGGTGAAGGTCCAGGCGTCGCGCGCCAGCGCATCCAGTTCGGGCGTCAGGTCCATGCCGCCCAGGCCGGCGCTGTACTGCGCGCCCAGGCTTTCTTCCAGGATGATGACCAGGTTGAGCGGGCGCGCCGTCTTGCGGCTGGCGGGCTGGCGATGCAGGCTGGGGTGGTCCGGGTTGGCCGGCGGATAGGGCAGGCCGGCCTGCGTCAGCACGCGGCGCTGCATGTCGTCGTCGTCCATGCCGCCGTACACGGCGGAGGCCGACTTCTCGTTCCTCATGCTGTAGACGGCGTAGAACACGTTATAGAGCGAGTTCAGCGCCAGGGTGTTGAGCATGCCGTCGGAACTGTAGGCCACCGACGACGGGTTGATTGGCCGGTGGCCGAGGGTGCCGCGGATCGCCAGGATCACCACCGCCAGGATCGCCAGGCTGGCCAGCGGCATCTGCCACCAGGCCAGCGGCGCGTCGGGCACGGCGTGGCCGAACAGCGCATAACCGGCCCAGCCGATCAGCCCCAGGGCGGCGAAGCCGCCCAGCAGCGCGCCCTTGTAGCCGCGCCACAGCATGCCCGAGACCTCGCGCGGGTGCTTCAGGTATTCGACGAACAGCCGGTTGGGACGGGTGTCGTATTCGAGGATGAAGGGCGGCGTGGCGACTTCCAGGAAGGCCAGCAGGATGAACGCGACCAGGTACCAGATGCCGGCGGCGGTGGCGGCGAACGGCAGGTGGCCGAGCCAGGGCGACAGCACGATCGGCAGCGCGGCCAGCACGCCGATCTGGTGCGCGTCGATGCGCAGCCCGCCCAGCAGCAGGGGCGCCAGGCCGCCGGCGTTGCGCACCCGCTGCCATTGCCATGCGGCCAGGGCCACGCGGCTGAGGGTCAGCAGCGCGAAGGCCGCCAGCACGAAAATCAAGCTCGAATGCCGCATCGGGCCTCCAGGTAATACTGCTGCTCCGTCCCCGGGACGGTTGCGGGTCGATCGCCGCGCATTTGAACAGGGTGGGCGTCAAAAAATCGGTAGGAATTATTCCGTCCGCGGTGGGCGAGCGGCGGGTTCCCGCCCGGTCGCTTTGTAACTTTTGCCGACCACGCCCTATGACACGGAAAAATCCGTACACATTATGAGGCCGGCAAGCTTAACCCGGCCGGCGCGGCGCGCTACCCTTGAGGGTAAATAGGGCCGGGGCATCGGCGCTCCGGCGGCAACGGCAAGGATGATAACGATGACGCGCAAAACAAAAATAGCGGTCGGGATTGTGGGCAGCCTCGTCGTCCTGGTGGCGGTGCTGGTCGTGCTGGTTGCCACCTTCGACTGGAACCGCGCCCGCCCGATGATCAATGAACGCGTCAGCGCGGCCATCGGGCGGCCCTTCGCGATCAACGGCGACCTGACCGTGGAGTGGTCGCGTGAATCAGACGAGGGCGGGTGGCGCGCATGGGTGCCATGGCCGCACATCGTGGCCAACGACATCAGCGTCGCCAACACCGAATGGGCCCGGGTGCCGGAATTCGCCACCCTCAAGCGCGGTGAGTTCAGCCTGTCGCCGCTGCCGCTGCTGGCCCACCGGGTGGTGATCCGGCGCATCCAGCTGACCGAGCCCGCCGCCGACCTCGAACGCCTGGCCGATGGCCGCGCCAACTGGGTCTTCACCCTGCCCGAGACCGGCGAGCCGTCGCCGTGGGTGCTGGACATCAATGAAATCGGCTTCGACAAGGGCAGCGTCGGCCTGTCCGATGCGATCCTGCAGGCGGACCTGACCGTGCTGGTCGATCCGCTGGGCAAGCCCGTGCCGTTCGCCGACGTGGCCGGCGCGGCCTTCTTGCCGGAAGACGCCGCCGCGGCGGCGCCGCGTGACTACGTCTTCGGCTGGAAGGTCGACGGCAAATTCAAGAACCTGCCCACCAAGGGCGAAGGCAAGGTCGGCGGCATGCTGGCGCTGCAGGATCCGAAGCAGCCCTTCCCGGTGCAGGCCGACGTGTCGATCGGCGGCACCAAGGCGGCCATCACCGGCACCCTGACCGACCCCGCCAACCTGGGCGCGCTGGACCTGCGCCTGAAGCTGTCGGGCGGTTCGATGGCGCAGCTGTATCCGCTGACCGGCGTGACGCTGCCCGACACCCCGCCGTATTCCACGGATGGCCATCTGGTGGCCAGGCTGCGCAACGCCGGCGGCGCGGTGTTCGAGTACCGCGACTTCAACGGCCGCGTCGGCAACAGCGATCTGCACGGCGACATGACGTTCTCGCTGGCTGCGCCGCGTCCGAAACTGACGGGCAAGCTGTCGTCCAGGCAGTTGCGCATGGCCGACCTGGGGCCGCTGATCGGCGTGCAGTCCGGCAAGCCCGCCCCGGCCCAGGACAAGCCCAAGGACGCGCCCGCCAAGCCGCCCAACGGCAAGGTGCTGCCGACGCAGGCGTTCCGCACCGACCGCTGGCGCGACATGGATGCCGACGTGGCGCTGGAGGCCGGCCGCATCGTGCACGACGCCAAGCTGCCGCTGTCGGACCTGACGGTGCACGTGATCCTGCAGGATGGCCAGCTGACGCTCGATCCGCTGCGCTTCGGCATGGCCGGCGGCAGCATGGCGGCGACCGTGCGGCTGGATGGATCCAAGGCGCCGCTGACGGGCCGCGTCGAGATGCACGCGCGGCGGCTGCGGCTCAAGCAGCTGTTCCCGGCGACAGAGGCGATGCAGAGCGCGCTGGGCGAATTGAACGGCGACCTGGCGCTGTCGGGCACGGGCAATTCCGTGGCCGCGCTGCTCGGCTCGGCCAGCGGCGACGTGAAGATGCTGGTCAACGACGGCGTCATCAGCCGCAGCCTGATGGAGATCGCCGGCCTGAACGTCGGCAACTACGTCGTCTCGAAGCTGTTCGGCGACGACGAGGTCAAGATCAACTGCGGCGCGGCCGACCTGGAGATGAAGAGCGGCGTGATGACGCCGCGCGTGTTCGTGTTCGATACCGAGAACGCGTTGATCAACATCACCGGCACCACGGACTTCAAGAACGAGAAGCTCGACCTGGACATCACGCCCGACAGCAAGGGCTTCCGCATCTTCTCGCTGCGCTCGCCGCTGTACGTGCGCGGCACCTTCGGCAAGCCGGACGTGGGCGTGCACGTGGGGCCGCTGGCCGCGCGCGGCGCGGGCATGGTGGCGCTGGGCGTGATCCTGACGCCGGCGGCGGGCCTGCTGGCGCTGATCGCGCCCAGCACCACCGACGACAATTCCTGCGGCACGCTGCTCAAGCAGATGCGCACCCCGCCCAAGGCGCCGGCGCCCAAGGGCAAGTAGGCGGCGTCAGCGCGGCAGCGCCATGCGGGCGCCGTCGCGCGCCTGGTTGTCGGCGACGCAGACCGCGTTGCGGCCATGGTTCTTGGCGTAGTAGAGGGCGCGGTCGGCGCGCTGGATCACTTCGTCCAGCGTGGCGCCGTGTTCCGGATAGCAGGCCACGCCGGCCGACAGCGTGATCGGCGCGGGCAGGCCGGTTTCGGTGCCGAGCGCCTCCAGCTTCTGGCGCAGGCGCTCGGCCGTGGCCACCGCGGCGGCCAGCGGCGACCCCGGCATCAGCATCACGAATTCCTCGCCGCCGCTGCGCGCGACCGTGTCGCCGCTGCGCGAGCCTTCGGTCAGCAGCGCCGCCAGCACCTGCAGCGCGCGGTCGCCGGCGGCGTGGCCGTAAAGATCATTGACGTTCTTGAAGTGGTCGATGTCCAGCGCGACGATGGCCAGCGGCGTATCGGCCGCCTGCAGCAGCGCCATGGCCTCGTTCAGGCCGCGCCGGTTCAGCAGCGACGTCAGGGTGTCGGTGGTGGACGCGCGGCGCAGGTCGCGGATCTTGTGCTGGATCGAGGTCAGGCCCATCAGCAGCGCGCGCTTGAGCTGCGAGGCCTCGAAATACCACGAGCGCACCTTGCGGATGCGCTCGGCCGAATCGGGATCCTGCATGTGCTTGGCGATGCTGGCCAGTTCCCCGAGCGGGCGGGCGATCCAGCGCGACAGCAGCCAGATCAGCAGGATCGAGAGCAGCAGCAGCGGCAGCGTGTTGCGGGCGGTCGCCATCAGCAGGTCGTTCAGGGGCAGCAGGGTGCTGGCCACCGGCCGCTGCGCGATGATGGTCCAGCCGGTGCTGGGCACCGGCGCGTAGCCGGCCAGGATCTCGGTGCCGGTGGCGTCGGTGAAGCGCGCCTCGCCGGTTTCGCCGCGCAGCGCCGCGGCCAGCGCCGTCTTGTTCGCGGACATGCTGCCCAGGCGGCTGCGGTCGGGGTGATAGATCAGGGTGCCGTCGCGCGCCAGCACATACAGCAGCGAGTCGTCGCGGTTGAAGTGCTGGCCCAGCAGGCGGTCCAGCACGTTGTCCTCGTGCAGGTAGAGCGTGCCGGCGATATAGCCGAGATAGCGGTAGTCGCGCGAGAAGATCGGATGGGTGTAGAGGATCAGCCAGCGGCCCGAGTTGGCGCGGAAGGGTTCGCTGATGAACGGCCGGCGGGTGCTCAGCGCGATCCTGGCGGCCTCGCTGGTCATCTGCTGGCCCATCAGCTGCGGGTAGGAGGTCGATACCGCCAGCACCTTGCCTTGCGCCGATACCACGAAACTGGAGTTGAAGTGGCCCAGCTGTTCTTCCTGGCGCCGCGTCTCGGACGACATCAGTTCCGGGTGGGTCTCCAGGTCCGCCAGCATGTCGGCGCTGTAGGCCAGGTGGCGCCGCAGGTCGCCGAGGAAGTACTCCGTGGTGGCGGCGAGCTTGGCGGCATAGACGCGGTTGCTCTCGAGCGCGTTGTGCAGCAGCAGGTCGCGTTGCACCAGGTAGCTGGCATGCAGGCCGGCGGCCAGCACCAGGAATATCGACAGCAGGCTGATCCAGAGGATGAGGCGCCGGAGGTCGATGCGGATCATGGAAGAACCCGTCAGGCGTGGGCGCGGCCCGGCGGCAGGCCGGAAGGGGGCATGCCGGCGGTGAGCGCATCCCAGGCGCACATCGCCTGGCGCGCTACCGCTTGCAAGGTCTTGCGGCTGGCGCCGTCGCGCGCCTGGATCGACATTCCGTGCAGGATGGTGGTGTAGAACGCCGCCAACCCTTTCAGGTCGGCGCCGGCGGGCAGCTCGCCGGCGGCGGCGCCAGCGGTCAGGCGGGCCAGGATGCGGCCTTGCATTTCGCGGCGGTTGTCGCCCAGGAACACGCCCACGCCGGCATCGGTGTCGGCGCCGGATGGCGCGCCCAGGACGATCAGGCAGCCCGGCGGCGCGCCCGGCGTGGTGAAGCGTTCGGCCGCCGCCAGCAGCATGCCGCAGATGCCCGCGCGGGCGGTGGCGGCGTCGGCCAGGGCGCGGCGCGAGGCGGCGCCGTCGGTGTCGCGGTAAAGCTGCACCGCTTCGCGAAATAGTCCTTCTTTTGAGCCGAATGCGCCGTAGAGGCTGGGCGAGTTGATGCCCATCGCAGCCGTCAGATCGGTTAGCGATGCTCCTTCATATCCCTTCGACCAGAAGACTTCCATGGCCTTGCGCAAGGCCTGGGCCCGGTCGAAGTTCCTGGGGCGCCCACGTTCTGCCATGCACCGGATTTTACTCGCGAGAGCTATTTTGTGTTGATTGATAAAAAAATCGTTGACGTCCGGCCGCCGCCAGTCGATGATATTTGTACTGAACACTACAAATTAAGGTAGACCCATGCAGAACCTGAACGGAAAAGTGGCTTTCGTGACCGGCGGCAGCCGCGGCATCGGCGCGGCGATCGTGCGCCGCCTGGCGGCGGAAGGCGCGGACGTGGCCTTCACCTACGTCAGCGCTTCGTCGCGCGACACGGCGCAGGCGCTGGCGCGCGAACTCGAGGCAGAGGGACGGCGCGCGCGCGCCATCCAGGCCGATTCGGCCGATCCGGCGCAAGTGCGGCAGGCGGTGGAGCAGGCCATCGGCGAACTGGGCCCGGTGGACGTGCTGGTGAACAACGCCGGCATCTTCCTGGCTGGCCCGCTGGACGAGGTCACGCTGGAGGACTACGACCGCACGATGAACATCAACGTGCGCGCGCCGTTCGTCGCGATCCAGGCGGCGCAGGCCGCGATGCCCGACGGCGGCCGCATCATCAACATCGGCAGCTGCCTGGCCGAGCGCTCGGGCCGCGCCGGCGTGACGCTGTACTCGGCCAGCAAGTCGGCGTTGCTGGGCATGACGCGTGGCCTCGCGCGTGACCTGGGCGCGCGCGGCATCACCGCCAACGTGGTGCATCCGGGTCCGATCGACACCGACATGAACCCGGCCGCCGGCGAGCACGCGGGCGATCTGGTGGCGGTGCTGTCGCTGCCGCACTATGGCGAGGTGCGCGACATCGCCGGCATGGTGGCGTTCCTGGCCGGTCCCGATGGACGCTACGTGACGGGCGCGAGCCTGGCGGTGGACGGCGGGTACGCGGCCTGATGTGCGGGCTTGATATGCGGCCCGATATGCGTCTTGAAGCGAGGGCGGGCCGCACTTGGCAGGCGGCCCGTTTCGGCGGCGGGCCGTGAGCGGTTGGCGGCTTTGCGTCGGGGGACACGCGACTTTTTTGTGGTCGATCGGCAATCGACTTGCACAATTAAAAAAAGGTCCCTATAATCTCGCTTCTTCGCTGGTCAAACACAACAACGCAGCGGCGACAACGCGAAAGCGGCGTTACCCAAGCAGTTGTGAATGAACATGCAGGGCTGTTAGCTCAGTTGGTAGAGCAGCGGACTCTTAATCCGTAGGTCGAGTGTTCGAGCCACTCACAGCCCACCAGAATTTCAAAGGCCGTCGACGTTCATCGTCGACGGCCTTTTTCATTTTCCGCGCGATCCGGTCGCGGTACACCAGCAACTCCGCACCAACGACGGCCAGCACGGCACGATCATTACCGCGTTGCATGCGGACGCCTGCCCTCAATGCGGCATGCCAGCCACACCTCGCATCGAATTTCGCCTTCCAGCTTGGAGGATTCGAAACAATGCGAATAAGATTGATTATTGATTGTAAATAATGCCGTGTTCCCCGCATGTCCCCGCCTCCAAGCACAGAGGGGGCTTTGTGCCCTGATTCCCAGCAGACCGTCTCTGACCTGTACCGCGCGCATCACTCGTGGTTGACCGGTTGGTTGCGCGTGCGCGTGGACGACCGGCATGACGCCGCCGATCTGGCGCAGGACACCTTCATTCGCGTGCTGCAGTCGAATGTGGCCGCCACGCTGCGCGAGCCGCGTTCGTACCTGGCGACCATCGCGCGTGGCCTGCTGATCGATCTGTGGCGCCGCCGCGCCCTCGAGCAAGCCTACCTGCAGGTGCTCGAAAGCCTGCCCGAGACGCATCACCCCTCGCTGGAAGAGCAGGCGCTGGTCATGGAGCGGCTGGTCCGCCTGGACCGCATGCTCGACGGCCTGGGCCGCAAGGTCAAGGCGGCCTTCCTGATGGCCATGATCGAGGGCGCGTCCTATCCCGTGATCGCCGCTAGCCTGGGCGTGTCCGTGCGCACCGTGGGCGACTACATGGCGCGCGCCATGGCGCGCTGCTGCGACATGCTGGATTGACCATGATCCGAACCGCAAAGGCACGTGAGCGCGACGCCGCGCAACAGGCCGCGCAATGGTTCGCGCGCCTGCTGTCGCCGCAGCAGGACGAGGGCGTGCGCGTCGCCTGGCAGCAATGGTTCGAGGCCTGTCCGGAAAACCGCCAGGCCTGGACCAAGGTCGAGGCCGTGCAGCGCTGTTTCTCGGATGTCTCGTGCAAGCAGGTGGCGATGGCCACCCTGCAGGGCACCGATAGCGGGCGCCGGCGGATCCTGCGCCTGGCCGTGGCGGGCGCCACCTGTCTGCCTCTCGGCATGCTGGGTATGCAGGCGCCGCAGGCCTGGCGCCGCTGGAACGCCGAGTTCAGCACGGCGGTCGGACAGATCTCGCGGTTGCCCTTGCGGGACGGCACGGTGGCGGTGCTGGATACGGACAGCGCCGCCGACGTGGTCTACGACGAGGGCGCAAGCCGCATCCTGCTGCGCAACGGCCGTGTGTATGTCAATGCGGCGGGCGAGCGCGGCAATGTCTCGCTGGCGGTGGTGGTGCAGACCGAATTCGGCGATGTGCATGCCGCGGGCGCGGAGTTCGTCGTGTGTGTTGGCGACCGCCAGGGCCAGGTGCGGGTCAACACGCAGGCCGTGCGCGTCGTGCCGCGCGACGGCCGGGCGGGCGCGCGCCAGGTGGACGCGCACCAGTGGGCGGACTTCTCCGCCACCGAGGTCGGAGCGCCGCGTCATGTGGACAGCGAGTGGTTCGCGGCATGGCGCACGGGGTCGCTGGTGGCGGTGAAGATGCCGCTGGGCAAGTTCGTCGCGCGCCTGCGCGCCTATCGGCCGGGCTGGCTGCTGCTGGATGACAGCCTGGCGGAATTGCCGGTGTCGGGCACGTTTCCGCTGGCGAACGCCGATCTTGCCCTGGATGCGCTGGAAAACAGCTATCCGGTCGAGATCCGGCGCATGACGCGCTACGTCACATGGATCGTGCCGCGGGTCAAGGGAACGGTCCGTTCGGTCTGATACATTTTGTTTCTAATCGAGGTTCCGGTTGGCGTGTCCTGGATCGGCCTACCAGGAAGCCATTCACTCAGCCGGATTTTCCCCGATGCTCCCCTTCACTTTGCCTGTCCAATCCGCTTCCCTTTCCCGCGCCGCGTTGACGCCCAGGCGGCTGGTCCTGATCCTTGCCGCCGCCTGGTCGCTGCAGACGTCCGTGGCGCACGCGCAGGCCGCGCCGGCCGCCAGCGGCGCCTCGCAGCAGCACTACAGCCTGTCCGCCGGTCCGCTGATCGACGTCGTCAATCGGTTCGCGAGCCAGGCGGGCATTGCGCTGACGTTCGATGCCGATGCGCTGCGCAATGAGTCATCGGCCGGCGTGCAGGGCAGCTACGGCGTGGAGGACGGACTGCGGCAGGTGCTGGCCGGCACGCGCTGGCAGGCTCGCCGCATGGCCAATGGCGCCTACATCCTCGAGGCGCGTCCGCTGGCCAGCGGCGATGCGACCCTGCTGGCCCCGGTCAAGGTCACGGCCCAGGGTTTCAATCCAGCCTCGACCGAGGGCACGGGCGCCTACGGCGGCTCGGCCACCACGATTTTCAAGGGCGCCCAGTCGGTGCGTGACACGCCGCAGCCGGTGACCATCGTGTCGCGCCAGCTGCTCGACGACCGCAAGCTGCCGGACTTGCACGACGTGCTGCAGAACGTGCCCGGCGTCACCGTCGACTACACCGACAGCGAGCGGGTCAGCTACTACTCGCGCGGCTTCGCCATCGATTCGCTGCAGGTCGACGGCATGAACATGTACCAGGCCGGTTCGAACTTCATCCAGCCCGACACGGCGGTGCTAGATCGCGTCGAGATCCTGCGCGGGTCGGCCGGCATCCTGCGCGGCTCGGGCAATCCGTCGGCGACGGTGAACCTGGTGCGCAAGCGCCCGACGCGCGAGTTCCAGGCCAGCGCCGACGTGACGGTGGGATCGTGGGACCGCCGCCGCGCCGAGGCCGACATCTCGGGGGCCTTCAACGACAGCGGCACGCTGCGCGGCCGGGTGGTCGCGGTGGCGGACAACAAGGACTTCTTCCAGGATGCGCGCTACGAGCATCGCAAGGTGTTCTATGGCGTGCTGCAGGCGGACCTGACCGACCGCACCACGCTGACCGGCTCGTTCCAGCACACCGAGCTCAAGGCCACCGGCGCCTGGGGCGGCCTGCCGCGGGGCTTCGACGGTTCGGACCTGAAGCTGGGTCGCAGCACCTACCTGGGCGCGGACTGGAACCACTGGAACCGCTACAACGACCAGGCCATGCTCGAGCTGGAGCACCGCTTCGAGGGAGGCTGGGAGGTGAAGGCCACCGCGATGAACACGCGCTTCCGCTATTTCGACGGCGGCTTCAAGCAGTCGTACATCACGCGGGCCAGCACCACCAATCCCTATCTGTACAACGTCACCACCTCGATCTATCCGAAGAGCGCGAGCGACCAGAATGGCGTTTCGCTGACGGCCAACGGGCCGGTCGAGCTGTTCGGCCGCACTCACCACCTGACGCTCGGCGCCGAGAGCAGCTACGTCCGGCAGACCAATTCCAGCGGCTATTTCAACGTCGGGCCGAAGAACAACATCGATATCCGCGACTGGGATCCGTCGACCACCTACCCGGAGCCGCAGGGCACCACGGGCGGCTCCTATTACGACGCGAGCAACAATCGGACCAAGCAGCAGGCGCTGTATGCGCTGGGCCGCATCTCGCTGGCGGATCCGTTGACGCTGCTGGTCGGCGCGCGCGCCACGTGGTGGGACTATGAAGTGCTGCAGGGCACGACGCGCTACAGCATCGACCGCGAGATCACGCCGTACGCGGGCCTGGTCTACGACCTCAACGAGAACTTCAGCGTCTACGGCAGCTACAGCGAGATCTTCACGCCGCAGCAGGCCTACGACAGCAGCGGCAACCTGCTGGAGCCGATCCGCGGCGAGGACTACGAGGCCGGCATCAAGGGCGCGTTCTACGATGGCCGCCTGAACGCCGCGCTGTCGGTGTTCCGCATCAACAACGTGGGCCGGGCCATGGACGACGCGGGCAGCGCCAACCCTTGCCTGCCCAACTACCCCACGGGCTATTGCAAGGTCGCCGGCGGCAAGACGCGCAGCGAGGGCTGGGAACTGGAACTGAGCGGAGAGCTCACGCCCGACTGGCAGGTCATGGCCGGGTACACCAACACCCGCACCAGGTACCTGAGCGATTCGACCGCCAGCAATGTCGGCCAGCCGATCCGCACGCTCGATCCGCGCCACCTGCTGCGCGTGTTCACCACCTATCGCCTGCCGGGCCAGCTGCGCGGCTTGACGATCGGCGCCGGGGTGCAGGCCCAGAGCGACACCTACGCCAGCGCGCGCGGCATCACGGCGCGCCAGGCCGGGTTCGCGGTCTACAACGCGATGGCGAGCTATGACTTCAACAAGAACCTGCGCCTGCAGTTGAACGTCAACAACATCTTCGACAAGGTCTACTACAAGAAGGTCGACGCCACCGGCATCAGCAACTACTACGGCGATCCCCGCAACGTGATGCTGACGTTGAGCGCGCGCATGTAAGTCCGGTTGCCGGCGGCCCGTGGCGGCCGCCGGCGCCGCGCTAGAAATCCTGCGCGATCGCGGCCGCGCGGATCCTGGCCTGCGCGATGGCGTCCGTGGCCTGGGCGTCCCAGGTGTGTTCGACCATCAGGCGCCGCACTTCCTTGACGCCGATGAACTTCAGCCAGAAGTCGAGGTAGTCGGCCTGGTGCGCGAAGCCGGGGCTGGCCGGGTAGGCGACGGGGTCGTGGCCCTGGCCGCGCACGTGGATGACCAGGGCGCGCGGGATGCTGAGCAGCGGGCCGTAGGCGCGGCCGTCGAAGCTGAACAGCATGCCGCGCTGGCTGACCAGGTCGATCAGTTGCTTGAGCTTGTAGGGATAGTCGAAATTCCACATCGGCACGCCGAGCACGATCCGGTCCGCCTGCTGGAAGCGCCGGGCGAGTTCGGTGATGCGGGCCCAGATCGTGGCCTCGGCGTCGTCCAGCGGGGTTTTCGAGACGCCCTTGTACTTGGCGCCGATCGCCCGGCTGTCGAAGTCGGGCAGGTCTTCCTCCCACACATTCAAGGTGTCGATCTCGAGTCCGGGATGGGCCTGGCCGCAGGCCTCCAGGAAAGACTCGGCGATCGAGATGGACGCCGATCGGGCGCCGCGGGGCGAGGACACGATGTTCAAGAGACGCATGCCGCGAAAGTCCGGATGAGGGCGGGCGCCGGACGGTCGGATGCCGGCGCGCCCGATTGGGAAATTACGATTGCAATTGCAATCGTTAGACGGGTGATTGTATCGCTGCCCGATGGAATTGCAAACGCAATGCCCGGCGGATCCTGGGCAATGCCGGGGTGTGGCGAACGGGCCGGATGCCTGCGGACGAGCGATCGGTGTTAAGCCGGAACTGAATGGTGATTGCATCCAGGCTAAATCACGGCGAGCGATGCCGTCTCTATAGTGACGGCATCGAATCCAAGGAGTGCCGCCATGTCCGTAGTTGCCCCATCCGCCGCCTATCCCCGCGCGGTGCTGTTCGACCTGTTGACCGCGTTGCTGGACTCCTGGACGGTATGGAATGCCGCGGCGGGCTCGGAGGCGCGCGGCCGCGCCTGGCGCGCCGAATATCTGCGCCTGACCTACGGCTGCGGCGCCTACCAACCCTATGAGCACCTGGTCGAGACCGCCGCCGCGGCCGTGGGGCTGCCGGCCAGTGCGCCGGCGGCGCTGGAGGCAGGGTGGGACGGGTTGCCGGCCTGGGACGGCGCGCGCGAGTTGCTGCGGGCGCTGCGGCCGCATTGCAAGCTGGGCGTGGTCACCAACTGCTCGCGGCGCCTGGGCCATCGCGCGGCCGCTCTGCTGGGGGTGGACTGGGACGTGGTGGTGACGTCCGAAGAAGCGGGCTACTACAAGCCGGATCCGCGGCCCTACCAACTGGCGCTGGCGCGGCTGGAGGTTCCGGCCGCGCAGGCGGCGTTCGTGGCGGGTTCGGGCTACGACCTGTTCGGCACCAGCAAGGTGGGCCTGCGCACCTATTGGCACAACCGCGTCGGCCTGGCCCTGCCTGAAGGCGCGCCGGCGCCCGCGGCGCAGTCGCCGGGGCTGGATGACGCGCTGCCGTGGCTGGCCGGATTCGGTGCGGCGGGGCGCTAGCCGGCTCGCGGTACAAACTGTTGCGCGCCCGCGGCGCGCGCAGCGGGCGGGACTGGCCTTAACATGAATCCTGCCGGCATCCGCCGGCGCACCGACAGGATCGTGGAGGTTGTCATGCACTCAAGAACAATGCTCAAGCGTATCGCTGTAGTCGCGGCAACGGGCGTGCTGGTGGCGGGGTGCGCCACGCAGCAGCAGACCAATACCGCGGTGGGAACCGGGGCGGGCGCGGCCGTCGGGGCCGGCATCGGCGCCCTGATCGGCCATGGCACGGGCGCGGCGGTCGGCGCCGGTATCGGCGCGGTGGCCGGCGGCCTGATTGGCTACAACTGGAAGGTGGTGAAGGACGACGTGCAGCGGTCGGGGGCGACCTCGCTGGGCATCGACGTGGTCGAGATGCCGGATGGCAGCCTGAAGGTCAACATCCCGAGCAACGTGTCGTTCGACACCGACAAGACCGACCTCAAGCCGGCGCTGCTGCCGGTGCTGGACAGCGTGGCGCGCTCGCTCAACCAGCATCCCGAGCTGCGCGCCAAGGTGGTGGGCCACACGGACAGCACGGGCGCGCTGGCGCACAACCAGACCTTGTCGGTGAACCGGGCGCGCAGCGTCACGGATTATCTGTCGCGGCAGGGCGTGGCGGCGACGCGGCTGACGATCGAAGGGCGCGGGCCCAACGACCCGATCGGCGACAACGCCACCGCCGACGGCCGGGCGCTGAACCGCCGGGTCGAGATCTACCTGTATGCGGTCAAGCAGTAGTAGCATGCGGGCGCCGCGCCCGCCGTGCGCCGGCGGCATGCCGCCGGCCGCGATGGCGCGCCGGGCCGTTGCCGGCGCGAACGGCGCGGCGCTCTTTCCTGGCCTTTCCTGGAGTTCGCCATGAGCATGTTTCCCCCTGCCCGTATCGGCACCGACATCGCGGTCGCGGCCCTGTCCGGTTGGCAGGCCGTCGCGATGCGCGACGCGATCGAAAAGCGCTTCCGCTTCGCCAATTTCAACGCCGCCTTCGGGTTCATGGCGCGGGTGGCGATGTTCGCCGAGAAGCTGAACCACCATCCCGAGTGGACCAATGTCTACAACCGGGTCGACGTGATGCTGACCACGCACGATGCCGGAGGCGTGACCGAGCTGGATGTGCGCATGGCGCAGTTCATGGACGAGACCGCCGCGCAGATGGGCGCCACCGCGCCGAAAGCGGCCGGGTAGGCGGATCAGTCTTCGCGCGCGCCGGACGGGTCGCGCTGGTGCGCGATCAGGCGGTCGAGCATGTCGCCCAGCTGGCGCTGTTCGTCGGCGCTGAGGCAGCCGAAGATTTCCTGGTTGCGGCGCGCGATCAGGTCGATGATGCGGCGGTAATGCGCGTCGCCGGCCGGCGTCAGCGACAGCACCACGCCGCGGCCGTCGGCCGCGGAATCCTTTTTCTCGATTAGTCCGCGTTCGACCAGGGCCTGCGCGGAACGGCTCGCCTGGCCCTTGTTCAGGTTGGCGGCCAGCGCCAGGTCATTGACCGACAGCGGCGCGTAGCGGCCGATCGCGGCCAGGCAGCGCGCCTCGCCCAGCGGGATGCCGCAGTCTTCCTGGTAGGCACGATTCGTGTCGCGGTCGGTGATCTTGTTGATCACGTGCAGGCGGTAGGTCAGAAATCGTTCGAGGGCGGGCGTGGTCACGTCGGGCGGTCGGCGGTGGCGGCGGGATAGTGTGCCACAGGGGCGGCGCTGGCCGCCTCGGCCTGCGCCAGCAGGGCGGTGGCGGCGTTTGCGTCGGGCAGGCGCGCCAGCGCCGACAGCCCCAGGATCGACAGGAACAGCGGCGCCCGCGCGGGGCCGACGCGGGTCAGGGTCTGCGCCATCAGGGTATAGACCTGGTCCAGTTCATCGTTGCTCATGCTTGCGGCTCCTGCGGTGAAGGGTCGATCATCGGGTAGTAGGGCGCCAGCGCGGCCCGCAGGACGTGCTCGTCCGCCGCGGCCCAGCGGCCGAGCACGTAGCCGTCCGGCCGCAGCAACCAGACCGTGCCGGGCCGCGCGCCGAAGCGCTCCTGCAGGTGGCGGTGCGGGTCGCGCCAGGCGTCGGGCGCCGGTCCGTCGACGGCGATGGCCTGCAACGGCCGGGTGCTTTGCCGGGTGGCGGACGCGAGCGCATGCAGGTTGCGGGCGGTGGCGGCGTCGGGGGCGCAGGCCAGCAGCACGAAGCCCTGGCCGAAGCAGGCGCTGAGGTAGCGCGGCGCCGCGTCGGCATCGGCCAGCAGCAGGTCGGGCGCGGGCTGGCCGGGGGCGGCGGCGGGGTGTTGGCCGTCGGCGCCATCGGCCAGGTTCAACGGCGAGCCGTCATACGAGATGGGCGCGGACTGCCGCGGGTTGATCAGCGGGCGGGCGCGTTCGTCGGTCAGCGCCAGCCGCAGCGCGGCCTCGCGCATCAGGCGGAAACCGAAATCCGGCGGCGCCATGAATTCGGTGCTCTTGGCGCCGTAGGCCAGGTTCTGGCGGGTGGCGTGGACGCGTTCGCCGCTGTAGCTGTCGAGCAGGGCATCCGCAGCCTGGCCGCGCAGCACCCAGGCCAGTTTCCAGGCGAGATTGCCGGCGTCGTCCAGTCCGGAGTTCAGGCCGCGCACGCCGAAGATCGGCACCAGGTGGGCGGCGTCGCCCGCGAACAGCACGCGGCCGTGGCGGTAGCGCCCCAGCGTCAGGCATTTGGCGTTGTAGAGCGAGATCCAGAGCGGCTTCCACGGCGCGGTCTCGCCGATCATGTCCAGATGGCTCTGCACCCGCGGCAGCACGTTCTCGGGCTTGACCGCCTCGGCGGCATCCTCGTCGTCGCGGATCTGGTAGTCGACGCGCCAGACGTTGCCGGGCTGGCGGTGCATCAGCAGGGTGGAGCCCGGATTGGACGGCGGATCGAACCAGGCCAGCCGTTCGACCGGGCGATCGGACGCCTGTTCGATATCGACGATGACGTAGCGGCCTTCGTACTGCATGCCTTCCAGCTTCAGGCCGAGCGCCTCGCGCACGCTGCTGCGGCCGCCGTCGCAGGCCACCAGCCAGTCGGCGCGCACGGTGTGGCGCTGGCCGTCAATCTCGGCCTCGACGTCGACGCCGTCCGGGCCCGGACGCACCGCGATGGCGCGGGCCGACCATTGCAGCGCGGCCAGGCCGGGCTGGCGCAGCATGGCCTGGTGCGCGTATTCCTCGACGAAGTACTGCTGGATGTTGACCATCGGCGCGAAGCGCTGTGTCGGGTCGTGCGGCATTTCGAAGTGCAGCACTTCGCGGTCGCGGTAGTAGCTGCGACCGCCGCTCCAGGGCAGGCCGGTGGCGGTCAGCGCCGCGTCGGCGCCGGCCCAGCCCAGGATTTCCTGCGAGCGGCGCGAGATGCAGATGGCGCGGCTGCCGCTGCAATAGCCGTCGTCGGCCTCGAGCGTGAGCGAGGCGATGCCGTAATGCGCCAGCAGCGCGGCCAGGGTGAGCCCGACCGGACCGCCGCCGACGATCAGGACGGGCACGCGGGCGGGTGGCGTCATGGTGTCTCCGGGATATTGGTTGTTTGCGCAACTATATCGCTGGATTGGTTGTGTACGCAACCATTTGGTCCAGGCAAAAAAAGACCCGCCGGGGCGGGCGGGTCTTGTCGGGCGCGACGGCGCTCAGTTGCGCACGTAGTAGATGCGCATGGCCTGTTGCTTCTGGCCGCCGTCCATGACGCGCAGCACCACGACCTTGGGGGTGAAGCCGTCGGGCAGCTTCAGCTGGCCCAGCGCGTAGTCGTAGCGGTCGACGTTGAGCGTGGGGCCTTCCGGGGTGATGGTGGCGGCGCGGCCGTTGGGGTAGCTGCCGTCGATGGAGAAGGTGAGCGTGCCCTTGAACGGCGCGCCGTTGCGCTCTTCGCGCATCACCAGCACCTGGTAGTCGAGCTGGCCGGGCTGGCGCTTGAAGGTGGCCGAGCGGATGCCCAGGTTGCCGCCGCGGGGATCGGGCGGCATGGCGTCCTGGAACAGCACCAGTTCCTTGTTCAGGGTATCCAGCTTGGCGCGGGTGTCGGCCAGGTCGGCGGTGAGCTTTTCATGGCCGGACTTGTTGGCGTCGCGTTGCTGCGTAGCCTCTTCGAGCTGGCTTTGCAGGCGCTGGTTCTCGAGCTTGGAGGCGCTCAGTTCGGTGTGCAGCTGCTCGGATTGCTCGACGGTCAGCCGTTGCGGGCCGTAGTTGGTCTGCAGGAAGAGCACGCCGCCCGCGCCCAGGGCGATGCCCACCAGCAGCAGGACCAGCCAGCGCGGCATGCGGCGCGTGCGTTGGCCGGGTTGGTATACGGAGGGCTTGAATACGGCCCGTTGCGATCTTCCAAACATCCCCATTCCTAGAAAACGTCCTGTGTGTTGCCTGGCCGGGCGCCGTGCGCACTGGCCAAAGCGTCAGAGAATACCCGGTTAACCCGGGGCGATGGGCGCGCGGACAAGCCTCGTTGCGCACCTTGATATTGTGAAATATGTGGGCATTGGCGGGCCTTACCGCGCGCCGGATCGGAGTTCGGCGTCGAGGTCGGCCAGCCGTTGGGGGGTGCCGATGTCGGCCCATCGGCCGGCGTGGCGGGCGCCGCGCACGCGGTCCTGTTCCATGGCTTGCCGGAGCAGGGGCGCGAGCCGCGCGGCCGTGCCGCGGGCAATGCCCGCGAATAGCATGGGATGGTAGACGCCGATGCCGGAAAAGGTCAAACGGGCGTCGCCGCCGTCCTCGACCCGACCGTCGGCCGTGAGGGTGAAATCGCCCTCCGGGTGCTGCGGCGGGTTGTCGGCCATCAGCAGCCAGGCGCCGGCGGCGGGCAGGGCGGCCGCCAGGGCCGGCGCGGCGGCGGGATCCCAGTCGCACCAGACGTCGCCGTTGATCACCAGGAACGGATCCGGCCCCAGCAGCGGCAGGGCCTGGGCGATGCCGCCGGCGGTCTCCAGCGCGCTGGCCTCGGGCGAGTAGCGGATCCGCAGGCCGAAGGCCGCGCCGTCGCCCAGCGCGCGCTCGATCTCGTGGCCGAGCCAGGCGTGGTTGATGACCACGTCCTGGAAGCCGGCCGCGGCCAGACGTTCCAGGTGCCAGGCGATCAGGGGCTTGCCGCCGACCGGCAGCAGCGGTTTGGGCAGGCGGTCGGTCAACGGGCGCATGCGTTCGCCGCGGCCCGCGGCAAGGATCATGGCCCGCATCAGAAGGTGTATCCGACGCTGACCTGGCGGTCGTCGAGCTGGTCCAGCAGGCGCAGCAGGGGCGTGAAGACGCCGTAGCGCTGGGCCACCTGGCGCACGTAGCCGTTCACCCGCGGCATGTGGGCCAGGTAGTGAGCCTTGCCGTCGCGATGGTTCAGGCGGGCGAAGACGCCCAGGATCCGCAGGTTGCGCTGCAGGCCCATCCATTCATAGGCGCGGTGGAATTCGGCGAAGTCGGCGTCGACCGGCAGGCCGGCGGCGCGCGCCATTTCCCAGTAGCGGATGGCCCAGTCGAGCTGTTGCGGTTCTTCCCAGGTGGTGCGGGCGTCCGTCACCAGCGACGCCAGGTCGTAGGTGATGGGGCCGGCCAGCGCGTCCTGGAAGTCGATGACGCCCGGGTTGGGGCCGTATTGCGGCTGGTCGCAGACCATCAGGTTGGGCGAGTGGTAGTCGCGGTGCACCAGCACGGTGGGCTGGTTGCCGTTGCTGGCCGAGAGCAGGGCGAAGATCTTGTCCAGGGCCTGGCGCGTCTTGTCATCGAGCGCGGCGCCGTGGTGCTTCTGCACGTACCACTCGGGGAACAGGGTGAGTTCGTCGGCCAGGCGCCCGGTGTCGTAGGTGCCCAGGCCGGTGGTGCCGGCCTGTTGCAGGCGCACCAGCGCCGCCAGGGCGTCGCGGTACATCGATTGCAGGCGGGCGTCGTCCACGCCGTCCTGGATGCGCTGGTAATAGGTCTGTTCGCCCAGGTCGGACAGCAGCAGCAGGCCCTGGCCGAGGTCCTGCGCGATCACTTCGGGCACGTTCAGGCCGGCGTCGCGCAGCAACTGGTCCACGTGCAGGAACGGGCGGCAATCCTCGTGCTGGGGCGGCGCGTCCATCACGATCAGGGTGCGGCCGGCGGCGTCCAGGCGGAAATAGCGGCGGAAACTGGCGTCGGCGGAGGCGGGGCGCAGGCTGTCCACCGCCAGTCCCAGGGCGGCGGGCAGGCCTTGCAGCCAGGCGCGGATCTGCTCCAGGCGAGGGTCATGATCGTTTTTCAAGGAAGATCCGTGTCAGAAAGGCAATATTGCGGAAAATTGGGTTGCGCGCACATAAGGCTGGGCGTCTGGCGCGGCTTCTCTATAATACCGGCTCGTTTCCGTTAGCATGGGCCCCTGCCGGGCGCCATTGCCTGGTTCCCCCATCGTCAAAAAGGGCTGTTTTCACTCGTGCGCAAGGTTCGGTGGTTGATCCTATCTGCTATCAGCGTCGCCGGGGCCGTTCAGGCCCAGGGCAGCCAAGGCTCGGCTCCCTCGTCGACGTCGATCACCGCGGCCCCTGAGCTGCGCACGTCCCCCGGGCTGCGGGTGCACCGCCTGCCCGACGGGAACATCCCCGCCTATATGGAAGCGGACACCATCGAGGGGGATCCGGATTCCGACCTGACCCTGACCGGCGCGGCCCAGGTCCGCCGCATCGACGGCGTCATCAAGGGCGACCGGATCAACTATCGCAAGGACACCGGCGAGGTGGACGTGCAGGGCAACGCGCGCATGATGCGCGACGGCACCCTGGTGACCGGCCCCAACGCCAAGTTCAACGTCGACAAGTACTCCGGCGAAGTCGAGAAACCCAATTTCTGGCTGGGCGCCACCGGCGGTTTCGCCGTGGCGGAACACGCCGAAATCTTCAGCAAGTCGCAGATGCGGCTGCACACGGTCACCTACAGCGGCTGCTCGTGCGAGACGCCGTCGTGGTACATCAAGGCCAAGACGGTCGACATCGACTTCGATGAAAACGAAGGCGTGGCCCGTAGCGGCGTGCTGTATTTCAAGGACGTGCCGATCCTGGCGTCGCCCTACATGACCTTCCCGGTCAAGAAGGAACGCAAGTCGGGCTTCCTGGTGCCGACGTACGGCACCACCAGCAAGGGCGGCTTCGACTTCTCGCTGCCTTACTACCTGAACCTGGCGCCGAACTACGACGCCACGATCCAGCCGCGCTACTTCTCCAAGCGCGGCCTGCAACTGGGCGGCGAGTTCCGCTACCTGGGCGCGAGCTACGGCGGCAGCATCTACGGTGCCTACCTGCCCAACGACCACGTCAGCGGCGATGACCGCTGGATGTACTGGTGGCGCCATCAGCAGCTGCTCGGCAATGGCTTCTATGCCGACTGGGATGTGGCGAAGGTGTCGGACAATGACTACTTCCGCGATATTTCCCAGTTGGGCCTGAATCAGGCGTCCACCACCTATCTGCCCCAGCGCGCGCGTGTAGGCTGGGGGTCGACTTACTGGAGCGCCTACGCTCAAGTCTATAAATATCAGACGCTGCAGGACCCGAATGCGCTGCTGACGCCTCCCTATGACAAGGAGCCGGAATTCTATCTGCGCGGCGCCCGCTACGATTGGGGCGGTTTCGACGTGGACTGGACGTCGACGGCGGTACGTTTCAAGCAGCCTTTGCTGCTGGGCAATCGCGCTGGCCCCACCGGTGATCGTCTGCAGACCTATCCCACCGTGTCCTATCCGATCGTTCGCCCAGGTTGGTTCGTGGTGCCCAAGGTCGGCGTGAACTACACGCAGTACCAAACCAACTGGTTCAGCCGCGACTGGCTCAACCTGAACTCGGGCACGGCCAACGCCGGCACGGATTTTGGCTACCCACGCTCGCAGTCGCGTACGGTGCCGATCATGTCGCTCGATACGGGGCTGATCTTCGAGCGGGACACTACGTTGTTCGGCAAGGCGTCTACGCAGACCTTGGAGCCTCGGTTGTATTACCTGCGGGTGCCGTATCGTGACCAATCCAAGATTCCGGTCTACGACACCTCGCTGTCCGACTTCAGCTTCTCGCAGGCGTTCGAAGAGAATATCTACACGGGCGGCTGGGATCGCATTTCCAACGCCAATCAGCTGACCGCCGCGCTGACCACGCGCTGGCTCGACGCCTCCACCGGCTTCGAGCGCGCGTCGCTGGCCGTGGCGCAGCGCCTGTATTTCGCTGACCAGCAAGTGACGCTGCCCGGCGAAACGCCGCGCGAGAACGTGCGCTCCGACTTCCTGGTAGGCGCCAGCGCCGCGCTGACCGACACGTTCACGACCGACGTGGCGGCGCAGTACAACCCTTATGACAACCGCTGGTCGCGCACATTGCTGAGCGGCCGCTGGTCGCCGCAGCGCCTGACGACGGTGGCATTGGCCTATCGCTACCAGCGTGATCCGCAGACCGGCGTGGCCTATCAGCCGCAAGGGCAGAACCAGATCAGCCTGGCCGTGCAGTGGCCGTTCACCAAGCGCTGGTACGGCGTGGGCCGCGTCGACTATTCGCTGCGCAACGGTCCGTCCAGCACGGTCAGCGGCACCAATGATTCCCCGCGTATCACGCAGGCCATCGCCGGCCTCGAATACAAGGGCGATTGCTGCTGGGTCGGCCGGATGGTGTTCCAACGCTATGCGGTGTCCGCCACCGACGCCAACACGGCGCTGTTCTTCCAGCTGGAGTTGACCGGACTGGGTTCCCTGGGAACCGATCCGATGAACCTGCTGAACAGAAGTATCCCCGGCTACTCGAATATCACCCCGCCTGTGCCTGCCGGGACTACATTTGAAAGGTATGAATGATGCGTAGGTTGCACTCTTTGCGTCGCTTCTCCGGCAACGCGCTGTTGCTGGCTGTTTGCGCCGCCTTCTCCGCCGCGCACGCGGCCGAGCCGAACGCCAAGGGCGCCAAAAACGCGCCGGCTGCCCCGGCCGCGCAGAAAAGCGCGCCGCCCGCCGCCGGAGAGCAGTTCGTCGACGGCATCGCCGCCGTGGTCGACAAGGACGTGATCACTCTGCGCGAATTGCGCGATGCGTCGCTGCGCATCGCCGGTGAGTTGAAGGCGCGCGGCATCCAGGTGCCCGACGACAAGACGCTGCAGCACCAGGTGCTGCAGCGCCTCATCATGGAACGGGTGCAGCGCCACGAGGCCGATCGTCTCGGCATCCGCGTCGATGATGCCCAGGTCGACATGGCCATCAAGACCATCGCCGAGCGCAACAAGATCGGCGCGGCGCAACTGCGCCAGGAAATCGAGAAATCCGGCACCTCCTGGGACAGCTATCGCAAATCGCTGCGCGACGAAATCCGTTCGGATCGCCTGCGCCAGCGCGCGGTCGACTCCAACATCGTCATTTCCGATGCCGAGGTCGATGCCTTCCTGAAGGACCAGCGCCGCAATCCGGCGTTCGCCGCCGCGGCCCAGTCGGCGCAGCAGGCCCAGCCGCAACCCCAGCCGGAAGCCGCGCCCGAGCAGGCCGCCGCGCCCGCCGGCCCGATGCTCTACGCCGTGGCGCAGATCCTGGTGCGCGTGCCGGAAGGCTCGTCGCCCGACCAGCTGGCCGCATTGCGCAAGAAGGCCGAGGACCTGCTGGCGCGCGCCAAACGCGGCGATGACTTCGCCAGCCTGGCGGCCGCCAACTCGGACGGCCCCGAAGCCCTGCAGGGCGGCATCATGGGCGTGCGTCCGCTGGACGGTTGGCCCGACCTGTTCGCCAAGGCCATCGGCAATCTGCAGAAGGGTCAGGTCTCGACCCTGCTGCAAAGCGGCAACGGTTTCCACATTCTCAAGGTGATGGACCGCGGCAACGCGCAACCGGCGCCCAGCCGCACCGCCCGCGCGCCTGCCCCGGCGCCCGCGCCGCAGCCGCGTCCGCAACCCCAGGCCCAGGCGCCGCAAGGTCCGGTCGAAGTGATGCAGACGCACGCGCGCCACATCCTGATCAAGACCTCGACCGTGATGAGCGACGAGCAGGCCCGCCAGCGCCTCGAACAGGTGCGCCAGCGCCTGGTGGCCGGCGACGCCAAGTTCGCCGACATGGCGCGCCAGTACTCGCAGGACGCGACCGCGCCGCAAGGCGGCGATCTGGGTTGGCTCAACCCGGGTGAAACCGTGCCGACCTTCGAGGCCGCGATGAACGCGCTCAAGCCCGGCGATATCAGCCAGCCCATCCAGACGCCGTTCGGCTGGCACCTGATCCAGGTCGAAGAGCGCCGCCAGCACGACGCCACCGACGACCTGGCCCGCATGAAGGCCCGTCAGACCCTGTTCGAGCGCCGTGCCCAACCCGCTTTCGAAGATTGGCTGGATCAGTTGCGCGCCCAGGCGTACATCGACAACCGTCTCGAGAAGCAGGACCGTATCAACCAGAACAACCGCTGATCGCAGCCCGGGTTTTTTCATGTCTCAACACCAGGCGCGCAAGCGCTTTGGCCAGAACTTCCTGACCGACGAGAGCGTGGTCGAGTCGATCGTGCGGTCGGTCAACCCGGCCCGCGGCGACACCGTGGTCGAGATCGGTCCGGGCCTGTCGGCGCTGACCCGGCCGCTGCTCGAGCGGCTCGATCACCTGACCGCGGTCGAGATCGACCGCGACCTGGCGGCGCGGCTGCGCAAGCAATTCGAGGAAGGCCGCCTGACCGTGGTCGAGGCCGACGCGCTGACGGTGGACTTCTCGCAGTTCGGCGCCGGGCTGCGGGTGGTGGGCAACCTGCCCTACAACATTTCCAGCCCGCTGCTGTTCCACCTGATGACCTGGGCCGATCACGTCCGCGACCAGCATTTCATGCTGCAGCGGGAAGTGATCGACCGCATGGTGGCGCAACCCGGCAGCGGCGACTTCAGCCGCCTGTCCGTAATGCTGCAGTCGCGCTATCGCATGCACAAGCTGTTCGACGTGCCGCCCGAGGCGTTCGATCCGCCGCCCAAGGTGGTGTCGGCCATCGTGCGCATGGTGCCGCTGCCGGCCGAACGCCTGCGCCCGGTCAGCGCGCGCGCCTTCGAGACCGTGGTGGCCCGCGCCTTCTCGCAACGCCGCAAGATGCTGCGCCGGGTGCTGGCCGACTGGGCGCCGCAGGTGCCCTGGGAAGCGCTGGACATCGCGCCCACCGCGCGCGCCGAGGACATCTCGGTGGACCGCTACATCCGCCTGTCGGACGCGCTGGTCGAGGCTGGCGTGCTGCAGCGCGGTTGAGGCCACGCCCCCCCCCGTGCAAGCAAAAGCCCGCGTCGAGCGGGCTTTTTTTCGTCGCGTCGTGGTGGCGACTACAGCATGCGCTTTTGCGCCGCCATCCACAGTTGCATCACGTCGCGGGCGCGGTCGTGCAGCAGCCTTTCGGCGTCGGCCAGCGCCTGGTGCAGGGTGATGGGGCCGGGCGCGAGGCTGAAGGCGGCGCTGATGCCGCCGGCGTGCAGCGCTTCGTAGCCTTCGCCCAGCGAGCCGGCCAGCGCCACCACCGGCACACCGGCCTGGTGCGCGATGCGGGCCACGCCCGCGGGCGTCTTGCCGCGCAGGGTCTGCGCGTCCATGCGGCCTTCGCCGGTGAAGGCGAGCGTGGCGCCTTCCATGGCCTGCGCCAGGCCGCCGAGCTCGGCGACGATCTCGACGCCGGGCCGGAAGTGCGCATTCAGGAAGGTCTTGGCGGCGAAGCCGAGGCCGCCGGCGGCGCCCGCGCCGGCGTCGTCGCGGCGGTCGCTGCCCAGCTGGCGCGCACAGACGTCGGCGAAATGGCCGAGCATGGCGTCCAGCGCCAGCACCTGTTCGGGCGTGGCGCCTTTCTGCGGACCGAAGATATGCGACGCGCCCTGCGGCCCGCACAACGGGTTGTCGACGTCGGAGGCGATGACGATGCGCGTCTTCGCCAGCCGCGGGTCGAGACCGCGCAGGTCGATGCTGGCCAGCTGGCCCAGCGCGCCGCCGCCCGGCGGCAGGCTGCGGCCGTCCTGGTCGAGCAGGCGCAGGCCCAGCGCGGTCAGCATGCCGGCGCCGCCATCGTTGGTGGCGGAGCCGCCCAGGCCGAGAATGATGCGCTCGGCGCCGGCGTCCAGCGCCGCCAGGATCAGTTCGCCCACGCCATGGCTGCTGGCACGCATCGGGTCGCGCTTGGTCGGCGCGATCAATTCAAGCCCCGCGGCCGCGGCCATTTCGATGATGGCGGTGCCGTCTTCGAGCAGGCCCCACACGGCGTCGACCTTGTGGCCCAGCGCATCGTTGACCGTGCGCTCGCGCGCCTGCCCGCCGGCCGCCGCCAGCACCGCTTCGACGGTGCCCTCGCCGCCGTCCGCCATCGGGATGCAGACGGTCTGCGCGCCGGGGCAGGCGGCCTTGACGCCGCGGGCGATGGCCGCCGCCGCGTCGGGCGCGGAAACGCTTTCTTTGAAAGAGTCGGGTGCGATGACGATTTTCACGAGGTCGGCCACGGTTCGTTGGGGGACGGGATGTCGATCATGATACCCGCGTGTCCGCCGCCGTCGTACCATAGCGCTTTCGTTGTTCATGTGAGAGTGGATCGCCATGCCTGTATTGCGCCGCACCAAAATTGTCGCCACCCTGGGGCCCTCGACGTCGACGCCGGAGCGCATCGACGCCATGATCAAGGCCGGCCTGGATGTGGCGCGGCTGAACTTCTCGCACGGCAGCGCCGACGATCATCGCGAGCGCGCCCGCCTGGTGCGCGAGAGCGCCGCGCGGCAGGGCCGCTTCGTCGCCATCATGGGCGACCTGCAAGGCCCCAAGATCCGCATCGCGCGCTTCACCGACAAGCTGGTGCAGCTGCAGGTGGGCCAGCCGTTCACGCTGTCGCGGGTGCATCCGAAAGAGGCCGGCACGGCCAGCATCGTCGGCATCGACTACCCCGAACTGGTGACGGACTGCCGCGTCGGCGACGAGCTGCTGCTCGATGACGGCCGTGTGGTGCTGGTGGTCGACAGCGTCGCGGGCGACGAGGTCCACACCACCGTCACGGTCGGCGGCCCGCTGTCCAACAACAAGGGCATCAACCGCCGCGGCGGCGGCCTGTCGGCGCCGAGCCTGACCGACAAGGATCGCGTCGACATCAAGCTGGCCGCCGAAATGCAGCTGGATTTCGTGGCGGTGTCGTTCCCGCGCTATGGCAGCGACATCGACGAGGCGCGCGAACTGCTGCGCGCCGCCGGCAGCGAAGCCTGGATCATCGCCAAGATCGAACGCGCCGAAGCGGTGGCCGACGACGAGGCGCTGGACGCGCTGATCCGCGCCAGCGACGGCGTGATGGTGGCGCGCGGCGACCTGGGCGTGGAAGTGGGCGACGCCGAACTGGTCGGCATCCAGAAGCGCATCATCCAGCACGCCCGCACCCTGAACAAGGTGGTGATCACCGCGACCCAGATGATGGAGTCGATGATCTCCAGTCCGATCCCGACGCGCGCCGAAGTCTCGGACGTGGCCAACGCGGTGCTGGACTACACCGACGCGGTGATGCTGTCGGCGGAAAGCGCCTCGGGCGCCTATCCGGTCGAGACGGTGCAGGCCATGGCGCGCGTCTGCCTGGGCGCGGAAAAGCATCCCACCAGCACGCAGTCGCACCACCGGCTGGGCGAGACCTTCACGCGCTGCGACGAGACCATCGCGCTGGCGGCCATGTACGCGGCCAACCACTTCCCCGGCGTCAAGGCCATCATCGCGCTGACCGAAAGCGGCCACACGCCGCTGATCATGTCGCGCATCCGCTCGGGCGTGCCGATCTACTGCTACAGCCCGCACAGCCTCACGCAGAACCGCGTGACCATGTTCCGCGGCGTCTACACCATCCCGTTCGCGCCGTCGGACTACGAGCCGGCCGACCTCAGCAACGCCGCCATCGACGAACTGAAGAAACGCAACCTGGTGAAAGAGGGCGACTGGGTCATCCTGACCAAGGGCGACTTCTACCGCGACAGCGGCGGCACCAACGGCATGAAGATCCTGCTGGTGGATTGATCCAGGCCTGTGCGAGGCTTCTTTTAGTGTGAGCAGGCCCTAGCCGAAGAACCAGTAGCACACGCCGATGGCCGCCAGCACGCCGGCCAGGTCGGCGACCAGCGCGCAACCCACCGCATGGCGCGCGCGCAGGATGCCGACCGAGCCGAAATACACCGCCAGCACATAGAAGGTGGTTTCGGTGCTGCCCTGCACCACCGCCGCCAGCAGCGCGGGGAAGCTGTCCACGCCGAAATGCGTCATGGTTTCCAGCATCATGGCGCGCGCCGCGCTGCCTGAGAACGGCTTGACCAGGGCGGTCGGCAGCGCGTCGACGAAACGCGTGTCCCAGCCGGCGGTCGCGGCCAGCCAGCGGATGCCGTCCAGCAGGAAGTCGAGCGCGCCCGAGGCCCGCAGCACCCCGACCGCGCACAGCATCGCCACCAGGTAGGGCAGCAGGCTCTTGGCGATGTCGAAGCCTTCCTTGGCGCCTTCGATGAAGGCCTCGTAGACCGGCACTTTCTTCCAGGCGCCGACGATGAGGAAGGCCAGCAGGATGCCGAACAGCGCCAGGTTGCCCATCAGCGACGACAGCGCGGCGATGGCGCTGGCCGACATGCTGGCCAGCAGCGCCATGAAGCCGCCCAGCAGCAGCGCCGCGCCGCCCAGCCACAGCATCACGACGGGGTCGACCAGGCGCAGGCGCTGGCACGCCGCCACCGCCAGGAAGCCGGCCAGCGTCGACGCGCTGGTGGCCAGCAGGATCGGCAGGAACACCAGGGTGGGGTCGGGCGCGCCCTGCTGGGCGCGGAACATGAACAGCGTCACCGGCAGCAGCGTCAGCGACGAGGCGTTGAGCACCAGGAACAGGATCTGGGCGTTGCTGGCGGTGTCGGGCCTGGGATTGAGCGATTGCAGTTCGCGCATGGCGCGCAGGCCGATGGGCGTGGCGGCATTGTCCAGGCCCAAACCGTTGGCGGCGAAGTTGAGCGTGATCAAGCCGATCGCGGGGTGGTTGCGCGGCACCTCGGGCATCAGGCGCGCGAACAGCGGCCCCAGCAGCCGCGCCAGCCGTTCCACCAGCCCGGCGCCCTCGGCGATGCGCAGGAACCCCAGCCACAGCGTCAGCGTGCCGAACAGCAGCACCATCACCTCGACCGACACCCGCGCCATGTCGAACAGGCTGGCGACCATGGCGCGGAACACGTCCGGGTCGCCGATGGCCAGCCAGCGGTACAGCGCGGCCGCGGCGGCAGTCAGGAAGAAGCCCAGCCAGAGTTTGTTCAGCATGCGGTGTGTGCCCGGATAGCGATTGGATTGCGCACCAGCGCGGGGGAGGCCCATTGTCGCAGAGTCGGACCGCTGGGGTTTGGCCCGGAGGGCCCAATTCTGGTACTTTGCCCTGATATGCCCAGTGGCATCGAACGAGAGGGATCTCATGGATTTCAACGCATGGCGCCGGCGCCGCATCTCCGAACCCGCGTACCGTTGGGCGCGCAACGCGATGCCTCCGCTCTCTGCCACCGAACGCGAGGCCATCGAGGCCGGCGACACCTGGTGGGAAGCCGACCTGTTCACCGGCAATCCCGACTGGCGCAAGCTGCTGGATGTACCCGCCGCCGCCCTGACGCCGGACGAGCAACGCTTCATCGACGGCCCGGTGGCGCAGCTGTGCGCCATGCTGGATGAATGGGACATCACCTGGCACCGGCGCGACCTGCCGCCAGAGGTCTGGACCTTCCTGAAGACGCAGCGCTTCTTCGGCATGATCATTCCCAAGCGCCACGGCGGCCTGGGTTTCTCGCCCTACGCGCATTCCGAGGTGGTGCGGCGCATCTCCGCCTATTCGATCACCGCCGGCGTCACGGTCATGGTGCCCAACTCGCTCGGGCCGGGCGAGCTGCTGATGCAGTTCGGCACGCAGGCCCAGCGCGATTACTGGCTGCCGCGCCTGGCCGACGGCCGCGAGGTGCCGTGCTTCGGCCTGACCAGCCCCGAGGCCGGCTCCGACGCCGCCTCCATGGTCGATACCGGCGTGGTCTGCCGTCAGGTGGTGGACGGCCGCGAACTGATCGGCGTGCGCCTGAACTGGCACAAGCGCTACATCACGCTGGGGCCGGTGGCCACGGTGCTGGGGCTGGCGTTCAAGATGTCGGACCCCGACGGCATCCTGGGCGAGGCGCGCGACATCGGCATCTCGGTGGCGCTGGTGCCGACCGACGCGCCGGGCGTCGAGATCGGCCGCCGCCACCTGCCGGCGATGCAGGTGTTCCAGAACGGGCCCAACCGCGGCCGCGACGTGTTCGTGCCGCTGGACGCGCTGATCGGCGGGGTCGAGCGCGCCGGCCATGGCTGGCAGATGCTGATGAGCGCGCTGGCGGCGGGGCGCGGCATTTCATTGCCGTCGCTGTCGGCCGCGGCGTGCGTGATGAGCGCGCACGCCACCGGCATGTACGCCCGGGTGCGCGAGCAGTTCGGCATCCCCGTCGGCAAGTTCGAGGGCGTGCAGGAAAAGCTCGCCAGCCTGGCGGGCAATGCCTACCTGGTGGAAGCGGCCCGGCGCCTGACCTGCGCGGCGCTGAACCAGGGCGTGAAGCCGGCGGTGGTGTCCGGCATCATGAAGTACCACGCCACCGAGCGCATGCGGGTGTCGGTCAACGACGCCATGGACGTGCATGCCGGCCGCGCGGTGATCGACGGCCCCAGCAACTACCTGGGCGCGTTGTACCGGGCGGTGCCCATCGCCATCACGGTCGAGGGCGCCAACATCCTGACGCGCAACCTGATCATCTTCGGCCAGGGCGCGATCCGCGCCCATCCCTACCTGATGCCGGAGATCCTGGCGCTGGGCAATCCCGACGAAGAGCGCGGCATGGAAGTGTTCCATGACGTGTTCTGGCGCCACCTGCGCCACACCGGCATGAACACGCTGCGCGCCGTCGGCCGCGCCTGGACCGGCGGCGTGCTGGCGCCGTCGCCGGTGTCCGGCCCCACCGCCGGGCATTACCGTCGGCTGGGCCGCTACGCGGCCGGCTTCGCGCTGCTGGCCGACGCCACACTGGCACGGCTGGGCGGCGGCCTCAAGCGCCGCGAGATGATCTCGGCGCGGCTGGGCGACATCCTGGCCGAGCTTTACTTGCTGTCGGCCGTGCTCAAGCGCTGGGAGGACGACGGGCGCAAGCACGACGACCTGCCGCTGGTGCGCTGGTGCATGGAACAGGGCTATGCCGAGATCGAGAAGCGCCTGGACCAGGTGCTGTCGAACCTGCCGGGCCGGCCGCTGGCCTGGGCGCTGCGCGCGGCCATCCTGCCGTTGCGGCTGGCCAAGGGGCCGGGCGATGCGCTCAGCCGCGAATGCGCGGAACTGCTGCTCAAGCCGTCGCCGACCCATGTGCGGCTGGCGGCCGACCTGCAGCGCGTGTCCGGCGGCGGCGGCCAGGGCGACGCCGATCCGCTGGCGCTGCTGACCCGCGCGTTTGCCCTGGTGGATGCGGTGCAGCCGATCCGCGACCGGCTGCGCCAGTCGGGCGTGCGCGATTGGCGCGAGGCGCACCGGCACGGCGCGATCACGGCGACACAGGCGGCGCAGCTGGAAGAGGCCGAGGCGATTGTGTCGCGGGTGTTGCAGGTGGATGATTTCGCGCCGGAGGAACTGGCGCCGCGCGAGGCGGGCGTGGACCCGGCTCCCGCGGCGCGGGACGATCAGTCGTCCTGATTCGGATCCATGCCCGGGAACAGGATTTCGGTGAAGCCGAACTTCGAGAAGTCCTGGATCCGGGAAGGATAGAGCCGGCCGATCAGGTGGTCGCATTCGTGCTGCACTACGCGGGCGTGGAAGCCCTCGGCCTCGCGGTCGATGTCACGGCCGTACGGATCCTTGCCCTGGTAGCGGATGCGGCGGTAGCGCGGCACCAGGCCGCGCAGCCCCGGCACCGACAGGCAGCCTTCCCAACCGTCTTCCATTTCGTCGGACAGCGGCGTGATGACCGGATTGCACAGGATCGTCTGCGGCACCGCCGGCGCGTCGGGATAGCGCTCGTTGCGGTCGAAGCCGAAGATGACCAGTTGCAGGTCCACGCCGATCTGCGGCGCGGCCAGGCCCACCCCTTGCGCCGCCGCCATGGTCTCGAACATGTCTTCGATCAGGGCGTGCAGTTCGGGGGTATCGAAGCGCTCGACCGGCGGCGCGACGCGCAGCAGCCGGGGATCGCCCATTTTGAGGATGGAGTGGATCATGGCGATGGCGGGTGGGGTTCAGTCCACTCGTCCTTTTTTCTGGATGAACTCGATCTTGTAGCCGTCCGGGTCCTCGACGAAGGCGATCACGGTGGTGCCGTGCTTCATCGGGCCGGCCTCGCGGGTGACCTTGCCGCCGCGTTCCTTGACCTTGTCACAGGCTTCGTAGGCGTTGTCGACTTCCAGCGCGATGTGGCCGTAGCCGGTGCCCAGGTCGTACTTGTCGGTGTCCCAGTTGTGGGTCAGCTCGATCACGGCGCCTTCGGACTCATCCTGGTAGCCGACGAACGCCAGCGTGAACTTGCCGTCGGGGTAGTCGTTGCGGCGCAGGACGCGCATGCCGAGCACGTTGGTGTAGAAGTCGATGGACTTGTCGAGGTTGCCGACTCGCAGCATGGTGTGGAGCATACGCATGGTGGAATTCCTTAAGCGATGAGAGGTGGGGGGAAGCCGTGGACGTGTCCGGCGGATTCCCGCGTTATGCCGAGGTCTTGCAGCGCGCCGCCCATGGCGTCGACCGCAAGCCGCATCTGGTCGGGCCCGAAGGCGCCGATGCAACCGACCCGGAAAGTGGGCAGTTCGGTGTTGGTGAAATTGCTGAGCACGAAGCCACGCTGCTTGAGCGCGTCCACGAACAGCTGCAGGTTCCAGGTCGGCGCGTCGGGCGCGTGCACGTTGACGACGATCGGGCCTTGCAGCGCGGGCGGCAGGTAGGGGCTGAGCCCCAGGCCGGCTACGCCGTCGTAGAGGGTGCGCATGTTGGCGGTGTAGCGCGCCAGTCGGGCCTCGCGGCCTTCCTGATGATACAGCTCCAGCGCTACGGCCAGCGCCGCCAGCGTCGGCGCGGGCGGGGTGAAGCGCGGGCCGGCGTTGGGCGCCAGGGTGTGCTGGTAGATGTCGGCCAGGTCCAGCGACCAGCTGCCGGCGTTGCCGCGCGCGGCATCCAGGCTGTCGCGGCGGCCCACCACGAAGGCGGCGCCGGGCAGGCCTTCCAGGCATTTGTTGGCGGTCAGCACCACGGCGTCCACGGCCGGCAGGGCGCGCATGTCGAGCGGCAGCGCGCCGAAGGCCGAGACCGCGTCGACGATGACGCGGCGGCCCAGCGCGTGGGCGATGCGGGCCAGTTCCGGCACGTCGTGGCAGATGCCGCTGCCGGTCTCGCTGTAGACCAGCGCCACGTGCGTCAGGCTCGGATCCTGTTCCAACGCCTGCGCCACGGCCTGGGGATCGACGCGGTCGCGCACGCCCACGTACAGCGGCACGGCGACGCGGCCGGCCTCGGCGGCCAGCTTCTGCAGGCGGCCCGCGTAGGCGCCGGTGGACGGCACCAGCAGGCGGCCGCCGGCCGGCACCAGGGTGCGGATCGCGGCTTCCACCGCGAAGTGGCCGCAGCCCGGCAGCGCCAGCGCTACGTGCTCGTGCGCGTCGGCCTGGGCCACGCGCAGCACGCCGTCGCAGACCTGGCGGTACAGCGCGCGGAATTCGTTGTCCCAGGGCGCATAGTCCTGCGCCATGGCGGCCTTCACCCGCGCATCGGTCGTGACCGGGCCGGGAATCAGCAGAAGCATGGGATGTCTCCGTGGGGGGCCGGTTGCGGGGCGGGGGCGTCTCGCACCGACCCTAGAATTGGGGAAGCGAGGCCGGGTCGTGGCGCCGCAGCACGTTCTTCGCTTCCTCGAAATCGGGCAGGATCTGGCCGACTTCGCGCCAGAAATCCTGGCTGTGGTTCATTTCGCGCAAGTGCGCCAGTTCGTGCGCGATGACATAGTCGATGATGGCCGGCGCGAAATGGATCAGGCGCCAGTTCAGCATGATGTTGCCGTCGCTGGTGCACGAGCCCCAGCGCGTGGCCGCGGACGACAGGCGCCAGCGGCGGATCTTCAGGCCGCTGATCTGCAGGAAGTGCGCCAGCCGGGCGCCGAACCAGGCGCCGGCGCGCTGCTGCAGCCAGGCCTGGGCGGCGTCGCGGATGCGGCCCTGGTCGGCGTCGGCCGGCAGGGCCAGCCACAGCGTGTCGCCGTCGGCCGGGGCTTCCGCATCGCCGGACAGGCGGGTCTGGCGGCTGTCGCCACCCACGCCCAGCACGATGCGCTTGCCCAGGTAGGGGAGTTCGCCGCCGGCCTGCCAGCGCGTGTGCGCCATGGCCAGCTGCTGCTTGCGGGTATGCCATTCGCGCAGCTTGGCGACGATCCAGCGGGCCTTCTCGCGCACCGCGTCGTCGATCTGCGCCAGGGTGACCCAGTTGGGCGCCGTGACGCGCAGGCCGTCGTCGGTGATGACGAAGCCGATGCTGCGGCGGCGCGAGCGCAGCAGCACGAAGCCGATGGGCTGCGGATCGGTGTCCACCTCGCGCCAGCGCGCGCCGGGCGGCAGCGGATCGGGGCAGGGGGTGGGCACGCGCGCCGCGGCGTTGGGCGACAGCGTCAGCAACGGCTCGCCGGCCGGCTTGGGCGCGGAGGAAGCAGGGGGAGGGAACAGCGGCGCGGGCGGCGTGGCCACCGGCGCCTTGCGTGGCGCGGGAGACGCGCTCAAAGGCGACGCGTCTGGAGACGCGTCGGCGTCTTGCACGTCGAACAGGAGTTCGAGCTGGTCAGTGCTGGGCATACCTTTCTGGATTGAGACGCCGCATTTCCCCTTCGATCCAGTCCTGCACTTTCTGGTTCAGTTCTTCGGGGGAGATTCCCTTCGATTCTATCGCGGGACCGATGGACAGCGTAATCATGCCCGGATATTTGACGAAGGCGTTGCGGCGCCAGCATTCGCCGGCGTTGTGCGCCACCGGGATGACCACCGCGCCGGTGCGCGAGGCCAGCAGCGCGCCGCCCATCTTGAAGCGCGCGGTCTTGCCCGGCGGCACGCGGGTGCCTTCCGGGAACAGCAGCGGCCAGCGGCCTTCGTCCAGCCGGACCTGTCCCTGCTTGACCACCTGGTCGAAGGCGTCGCGGCCCTTGGCGCGGTCGATGGCGATCATGCGCAGCAGCGCCAGGCCCCAGCCGAAGAACGGCACCATGTGCAGTTCCTTCTTGTAGACGAAGCACACTTCGCGCGGCATGTAGGCCGGGAAGAACAGGGTCTCCCAGGCCGACTGGTGCTTGGACAGCAGCACCGCCGGACCGTCGGGCAGGTTCTCCCAGCCCTTGACCTGCCAGCGGATGCCGCAGAACACCTTGGCGCCCCAGATGGCCAGGCGCGGCCAGCCCACCGTGAGCTTGTAGCGCAGGTGCAGCGGCAGCGGCGCCCACAGCACGCAGGCGAAGGCGTAGGGGATGACCGTGATGGCCAGGAACAGGAAGTACAGGAATGAGCGCAGCCGGGCCATCAGTTGTCCTGCAGCAGGGCGTCGGCCACGGCCGACAGGTCGTCGCAGACCCGCGTGTTCTCGGGCAGGCCGCCCTTGGCCAGCGTCTTCTTGCCGTTGCCGGTCAGCACCAGCCAGGGCGAGCAACCGGCGGCGGCGGAGGCCTGCAGGTCGCGCAGCGAGTCGCCCACGGCCGGCACGCCGGCCAGGTCGACGTCGTAGCGATGGCCGATCTGCTCGAACAGGCCGGGACGCGGCTTGCGGCAGGTGCAGTCGTCATCCGGGCCGTGCGGGCACATGAAGACGGCGTCGACGCTGCCGCCGGCCGCGGCCAGCTCGCGCCGCATCTTGGTGTGGATGGCGGTCAGCGTGTCCATGTCGAACAGGCCGCGGGCCAGGCCCGACTGGTTGGTGGCGACCACCACCGTCCAGTCCGCCTGGGTCAGGCGGGCGATGGCCTGCAGGCTGCCGGGCAGGGCGATCCATTCGTCGGGACTTTTGACGAAGGCGTCGCTGTCCTGGTTGATGACGCCGTCGCGGTCGAGGATGATGAGTTTCACTGTGCCAGCCTGGAGATGTCAGCGACCTGGTTCATCAGGGAGTGCAGCTGGCCCAGCAGCGCCAGCCGGTTGGCGCGCACCGCCGGGTCTTCGGCCATGACCATGATGTCGGCGAAGAAGGCATCCACCGGCTCGCGGGCCTGGGCCAGCGTGCGCAGGTTGGCGGCGAAGTCGCCGGCGTCGATCGCTTCCTGAGCCTTCGGCTTCAGGGCGACGATGGCGGCCAGAAGGGCTTTTTCTGCGGGTTCAACCAGGGCCGCGGCATTCACCGAGCCAACGCTGCCTTCGGCTTTCTTGAGTAGATTGCCGATGCGCTTGTTAGCGGCGGCGAGACTAGCTGCTTCGGGAATCTGAGCAAATGCGGCCACGGCTTGCACTCGGGCTGTGATCTGATGCAGTGGGGGCACCAAGGCCATGACAGCCTCGACTGCGTTGCGGTCGAACTCGTTAATGAGTTGATTGCGATAGCGTTCGTAGATAAAGGCCCGTACCTCACTCACGGTATCCGCGGGTATCTTGCCAGCAGGGAACGTAGCGGCGGTGGTCTCCAGGAGACTATCAAGAGTCAGTTGTTGTTTGATCTCGGATGAGTTGGCCGTCATCACCAGGCGATCACCAGAGCGGATCGAAAGGAAACCGCCAGCCTGGAGCTGCTCGAAGGCGCTGATCAGGCCCAGCGCGGCGCGGCGCAGGCCGAAGGGGTCGCGTTCGCCGGTGGGCGCCAGGCCGATGGCCCAGATGCCGACCAGGGTCTCGGCGCGTTCGGCGATGAACAGCGTGGCGGCGGTCAGGTCGTCCTGCGAGACCGGCGTGTCGTAACGGTTGCGGTACTGGGTGCGCAGCGCCTGCACGACGCTGTCCGGCTCGCCGTCGCCGGCGGCGTAGTAGGCGCCCATGATGCCTTGCAGCTCGGGGAACTCGCCCACCATGTTCGAGCCGAGGTCGGCCTTGGCCAGCAGCGCGGCGCGGTCGGCGGCGGCGACGTCGCCGCCCAGCTTGCCGGCCACATCGCGGGCGATGGCGCGCACGCGTTCGACGCGTTCGAGCTGGGTGCCCAGCTTGTTGTGGTAGACGATCGAGCCCAGTTGCTCGACGCGCGCGGCCAGCGGCGTCTTGCGGTCGGTTTCGAAGAAGAACTGGGCGTCGGCCAGGCGCGGGCGCACCACGCGCTGGTTGCCTTCGACGATGTTCACCGGGTTGTCCGTGTGCATGTTGCTCACGATCAGGAAGCGGTGCGTCAGGCGGCCGCTGGCCGGGTCGAACAGCGGGAAGTATTTCTGGTTCAGGCGCATGGTCAGGATCAGGCATTCCTGCGGCACTTGCAGGAACTGTTCCTCGAACTCGCCCACGTAGACGGTGGGGTGTTCGACCAGGGCGGTGACTTCATCGAGCAGGGCGGCCACTTCGGGGTCGTCGCCCAGCGTGGCCGACAGGCGGCCGGCGTGGTCCAGCAGCTGGCGCTGGATCTCGTCGCGGCGGCCTTCGAACGAGGCCACCACGCGGCCCTTCTCGGCCAGGGTGGCGGCGTAGGCGTCGGCATCGGCGATGGCGATGGCGCCGTCGCTCATGTAGCGGTGACCCAGCGTCTCGCGGCCGGCGGTCAGGCCGAGGGCGGCCACGGGCACGACGTCGGCGCCGAACAGCGCGATCAGGCCGTGCGCCGGGCGCACGAACTTGACGGTGGTTTCGCCGTCGGCCAGCTGGTAGCGCATGACCTTGGGAATCGGCAGGCCGTCGATGGCCGCGTCGATGCCTTCCTGCAGGCCGGCGGCCAGCGCCGCGCCCGGCGCGGTGCCGCGGGCGACCAGGTAATCCTGCTTGCCGTCGGATTCACGTTCCAGGGTGGCCAGGTCGATGTTTTCGAGGCCCTTGGCGGTCAGCTTCTTCTGCAGCGCCGGGGTGGCCTTGCCGTCTTCGGTCAGCCCGATCTTCACGGGCATCAGCTTTTCGGCGTAGGCCTGGTCGGGCGCCTGGGCCAGCACGGCCGACAGGCGCACCGCCAGGCGGCGCGGCGTGGCGTAGGGCTCGACGGCGCAGCCGTCGGCCAGCAGGCCGTGGCGCGCCAGCGTGGCGCGCACGCCCTCGGCGAAAGCCTGGCCCAGCTTCTGCAGGGCCTTGGGCGGGAGTTCTTCGGTCAGCAGCTCGACCAGCAGGGGGCGGATGTTCGTCGTCATTTTTATGCAACCTCCCCAGTGGAGGTGTCGTGCCCCGATCTGGAGAAGTTGAATTGTCTGAGAAGTACGGGTTGGCCCGGCGCGACTACATGTGCCAAGGGCGGGGCTTCAGCGGCCTTGTCGCGGCCCAGCATGGGAAAGCCCAGTCGTTCGCGGGAATCGTAGTAGGCCTGCGCGACGGCGCGCGACAGGTTGCGGATGCGGCCGATATAGGCGGCGCGCTCGGTGACGCTGATCGCGCCGCGCGCGTCCAGCATGTTGAAGGTGTGGGCGGCCTTGAGCGTGGCTTCATAGGCCGGCAGGGCCAGCGGCACGTCCATCAGGCGCTTGGCCTCGGCTTCGTAGTCGTTGAAGTGCGCGAACAGCATCTCGGCCGACGAATATTCGAAGTTGTAGGTGGACTGTTCCACTTCGTTCTGGTGGAACACGTCGCGGTACAGCACGCGGTTGCCGTTGGCGCCTTCGGTCCAGACCAGGTCGTACACGCTCTGCACGTCCTGCAGGTACATGGCCAGGCGTTCCAGGCCGTAGGTGATCTCGCCCGTGGTCGGGGTGCAATCCAGGCCGCCGACCTGCTGGAAGTAGGTGAACTGGGTCACTTCCATGCCGTTGAGCCAGACTTCCCAGCCCAGGCCCCAGGCGCCCAGCGTCGGGTTTTCCCAGTCGTCCTCGACGAAGCGGATGTCGTGCTGCGTGGGGTCGATGCCCAGCGCCTTGAGCGAACCGATGTACAGGTCCAGGATTTCAGGGGGCGCGGGTTTCAGCACCACCTGGTACTGGTAATAGTGTTGCAGGCGATTGGGGTTCTCGCCGTAGCGGCCATCCTTGGGGCGGCGCGAGGGCTGCACGTAGGCCGCGCGCCAGGGCTCCGGGCCGATCGCCCGCAGGAAGGTGGCGGTGTGCGAGGTGCCGGCGCCGACTTCCATGTCGTAGGGCTGCAGCAGGGCGCAACCCTGCTTGTCCCAGTATTCCTGGAGCGTAAGGATGATTTGCTGAAAGGTGAGCATAGGATTCTTGGAATTCGGTCGCCGGGCGACGTCTGCCGTGGGCGTGGGAAACCGGGCATTTTAACTGGCCCGGGGCGGCCCCGGGGCCGGACCCCGGGATTGGGGTCGCATCCAGGCGGTTACATCCTCGCGGTTACATCTCCGACGGGGGCGTGTTCCAGGCGGACGTTGCCCCGCCGGCGCTCTGCGGCGGCCTGGCATTGGTCGTATCATTCCGGGTTGACCAGTCTTATATAAAACCAATATCCAAACCCCCGGAAGGAGCATCCGCATGTCTGACCTGATCAAGGTGGAAGTCGCCGACGGCATCCAGATCATCACCATCAACCGCCCCGAGGCCAAGAACGCCATCAACCTGGAAACCGCCCAGGCCATGGCCGCGGCGCTCGACCAGCTGGACAGCCGCGACGACGTGCGCATCGGCATCCTGACGGGCGCGGGCGGCACGTTCTCGTCGGGGATGGACCTGAAGGCGTTCGCCAAGTCGGGCCAGCGCCCCTACGTCGAAGGCCGCGGTTTCGCCGGCCTGAACGAAGCGCCGCCGAAAAAGCCGCTGATCGCCGCAGTCGAAGGCTACGCGCTGGCGGGCGGTTGCGAGATGGCGCTGGCCTCCGACCTGATCGTGGCCGCCAGCAACGCCAAGTTCGGCCTGCCCGAAGTCAAGCGCGGCCTGGTGGCCGGCGCCGGCGGCATGCTGCGCCTGCCGCGCCGCCTGCCGTACCACATCGCCATGGAAGTGATCCTGACCGGCGACATGCTGGGCGCCGAGCGCGCCTACGGCTTCGGCCTGGTCAACCGCCTGACCGAGCCGGGCGGCGCCCTGGCCGGCGCGCTGGAACTGGCCCGCGCCATCGTCGAGAACGGCCCGCTGTCGGTGCAGACCGCCAAGAGCATCGTGGCGCAGTCCGGCGACTGGACCCAGGAAGAGATGTTCGGCCGCCAGCGTCCGCTGATCGCCCACATCTTCTCGTCGGCCGACGCCAAGGAAGGCGCCACCGCTTTCGCGGAGAAGCGCAAGCCGGTCTGGCAAGGAAAATAAATGGGTGCCCCCACGCCGCGCTCGCTGCGCGAGCTAGCTGCCCCCCAAGGGGGCTCTTTTGCCTTGGGGCGGCCCGGCGGCAAAAGCAATCCTTTCACCAGCGCGGCTGGCCGGTAGGTCGGCCGCGTTTTCACGTTCCCTTCGTTAATCGCATATCGCCATGTCCGTCCTCATCAAAGAAGAAGACTTCATCCAGTCGATAGCCGATGGCATCCAGTTCATCAGCTATTACCACCCCGTCGACTACATCCGCCACCTGGCCCGCGCCTACGAGCGCGAGGAAAGCCCGGCCGCGCGCGACGCGATGGCCCAGATCCTGACCAACTCGCGCATGTGCGCCGAGGGCAAGCGCCCGCTGTGCCAGGACACCGGCATCGTCAACGTGTTCCTGAAGGTCGGCATGGGCGTGCGTTTCGACACCAGGCGCACCCTGCAGGAACTGTGCGACGAAGGCGTGCGCCGCGGCTACCTGAATCCGGACAATCCCCTGCGCGCCTCGGTGCTGGACGATCCGCTGTTCGCCCGCAAGAACACCCGCGACAACACACCCTGTATCCTGCACGTCGAGCTTGTCCCGGGTGACAAGGTCGACGTGCAGCTGGCTTCGAAGGGCGGCGGTTCGGAAAACAAGTCCAAGTTCGCCATGCTCAACCCCAGCGATTCGCTGGTGGACTGGGTGCTCAAGACGGTCCCGACCATGGGCGCCGGCTGGTGCCCGCCGGGCATGCTGGGCATCGGCGTCGGCGGCACCGCCGAAAAGGCCATGCTGATGGCCAAGCAGTCGCTGATGGAAGACATCGACATGTACGAACTGCTGGCCCGCGGCCCGCAGAACAAGCTCGAAGAGCTGCGCATCGAGCTGTACGAGAAGGTCAACGCGCTGGGCATCGGCGCCCAGGGCCTGGGCGGCCTGACGACCGTGCTGGACGTCAAGATCAGCACCTTCCCGACGCACGCGGCCTCCAAGCCCGTCGCCATGATCCCGAACTGTGCGGCCACCCGCCATGCCCACTTCGAGCTGGACGGCTCGGGCCCGGCGCGCCTGGACCCGCCGTCGCTGTCCGAATGGCCGGAAGTGCACTGGGCGCCGGACTACAACAAGTCCAGGCAGGTCGACCTGAACACGCTGACGAAGGAAGAAGTCGCCAGCTGGAAGCCGGGCCAGACCCTGCTGCTGTCGGGCAAGATGCTGACTGGCCGCGACGCCGCGCACAAGCGCATCCAGGACATGCTGGCCAAGGGCGAGCCGCTGCCGGTGGACTTCACCAACCGCGTCATCTACTACGTCGGCCCGGTCGATCCGGTGCGCGACGAAGTGGTGGGCCCGGCCGGTCCCACCACCGCCACCCGCATGGACAAGTTCACCGACATGATGCTGGAGCAGACCGGCCTGATCGCCATGATCGGCAAGTCCGAGCGCGGCCCGGTCGCCATCGAGTCGATCAAGCAGCACGGCTCGGCCTACCTGATGGCCGTGGGCGGCGCGGCCTACCTGGTGTCCAAGGCGATCCGCGGCGCCAAGGTGCTGGGTTTCGCCGACCTGGGCATGGAAGCCATCTACGAGTTCGACGTGAAGGACATGCCGGTGACCGTGGCGGTTGACGCCCAGGGCACCTCGGTCCACACCACCGGCCCGAAGGAATGGCAGGCCCGGATCGGCAAGATCCCGGTCGCCACGGCGTAAGCCGGCGGCAGGAACGCGAAACGGGCGCCGGAGACGGCGCCCGTTTTTTTTATCCCTGCCGGCGCGTGTCGGGGCCCGCCGTCTGCGCGGGCTTCGTTGGCCGGCTCGATCCAGGTCCGGTCAGTAGCGCACGTACTCCAGCGCCGGTTGCGAGGGCGCCGGGGAGCCGGCCGCGGCGGCCCGCGCCGACGCGGCCGGCCGCGCCGTCGCGGGCCGGTCATGCACGTCGTAGGCGCGCTGCAATTCGTGCGCCGCCTCGGCCGTCATCTGGGTGATGTCCTCGGTCACGTCGCCCAGCTTGGCCGATTGCGCCAGCGACACCTCGACCACTTCGCCCATGATCTCGGTGACCCGGCGCGACGAGGTCACGATGTTCTCCATGGTGGCGCCGGCGGATTGGACCTGTTCGGCGCCGCTGCCGATCTGCTGGACCGAGGTGGTGATCAGGTCCTTGATCTCCTTGGCCGCGGACGCGCTGTTCTGGGCCAGGCTGCGCACTTCCGCCGCCACCACCGCGAAACCCCTGCCATGGGGGCCGGCCCGCGCCGCCTCGACCGCGGCGTTCAGCGCCAGGATGTTGGTCTGGAACGCGATGCCATCCATGACTCCGATGATTTCCGAGATGCGCCGCGAGCTGTCGGTGATGGCGCCCATGGTGGCGACCACGCCGGCCACGGTCTTGCCGCCTTCCTCGGCGACCTGGCAGGCGTCGCGCGCCAGCGTGTTGGCCTGGCTGGCGCGTTCGGCGTTTTCGGTCAGGCCCTGGACCGCCACCCGCAGCGTCTGCGCGGCGGTGAAGCGCTTGGTGATGTCGGTGGCGAACTTCACCACCTTGAACGGCCGCCCCTCGGCGTCGAAGATCGGGTTGTAGCTGGCCTCGATCCAGACGCGGCGGCCGTTCTTGCCGATGCGCAGGTACTGGCCGGTGTCGTATTCGCCGCCGCGCAGCTTGCGCCAGAATTCCTTGTAGGCGGGGCTGCGGACCTCTTCGGGCAACACCAGCATGCTGTGGTGCCGGCCGCGCAATTCGTCTTCGCGATAGCCCATGGCGTCCAGGAACAGGTCGTTGGCGCGGATGATGGCGCCGTCCAGTTCGAACTCGATGATGCCCTGCACCTTGGAGATGGCTTCGAGCTGGCCTTCGGTGTCCGCCTGGCGCCGCTGCTGCTCGGTGACGTCGGTGGCGTACTTGACCACCTTGAAGGGCCGGCCGGCGGCATCGAGGATCGGGTTGTAGCTGGCCTGCAGCCAGACGTCGCCGCCATCCTTGTGGATGCGGCGATAGCGCCCGGCGTCGTATTCGCCGCGCTTGAGCTTGTCCCAGAAGGCCATGTATTCAGGCGAATCGCGGCGGTCGGGCGCGACGAAGATGCGGTGATGCCGCCCCAGCAATTCTTCAAGCGTGTAGCCCATGGCGTCGAGGAAATTCTGGTTGGCCATGAGCACATGCCCGTCCAGGTCGAATTCGATGACCGCCTGCGCCTTGTGGATCGCCGCGATCTGGCCGTAAAGATCGGCGCTTCGCGTGTCGCGCTTGCGACGGAACAGACGCTTGAGGGAAAACCAATGCATGTTGAACTCGAACGAAAATGTTCCGCCGCGTCATTGCGGCCGAGGTCTCGGAAGACCTCGGATCGCCGGCGTTCGCGACGCTGCGGGCGAACGGCGCGCAGTCAGGCCCAGGGCAGCGGCGCAAGCGGATAGTCAGTGGATTGGCGCCTGGGCACGCCGCCGTCGGCCTGCGGAAGCCTTTATCAGTGGGTGACCGGCATCATAAGGTTCAGGGAGCGCAAAACCGCGGGTTGGGGCAGGTTAGGCCGTCTGATAAAGGGAGCGGTCAGAAGGTCCAGCGCCAACTCAGCGTGGCGCTGTGGTCGCGGCTGCCCGCCCCGAGTTGTCCCGCGTAGTTCAGCGCGATCGTCGCATTGCGGCCGGCCTGCGCCTGCAGCCCGGCTTCGAGCAGCGCGGCGTTGCGGGCGATGGGCGCGCCGGTGACGGTAAAGGCCGAGCCGGTATCGAACGCCAGCGTCGAGGTCGGCCGCAGATCGCCGAAGGCGCGGCGCCAGCCAGCGCCGGCCGTGACGCTGCCTTGGAGCGGGCCCATCTGCAGCGACTGGGCGGCGCGCAGGCCCAGCGTGGCCGTCGTGGTGCGGGTGGCCTGGCGCGTGCCCGAGAGCGCGGCGCTGCCTCCGCTTTCCTGGAATGCCCGGCTGCGCAGGCCGGCCCACGCCAGGCCCGCGTAAGGTTCGAGCGTCAGGCCGTTGCCGGGGGCCAGGGTGTAGCCCAGTTCGGTGAAGACCTGGGTGGTGTTGGCGCGATAGCCGGCTCGCAACGTCTGGTCCAGGCCGCCGACGGCGACGCGCCGCCGCGTGTCGATGTCGTGCCAGGTATGGGACGCACCCAGCATCAGGTTGAGCGTGCCGGGACCGGCCTCGAAGGCCTTGCCGCCGTAGGCGAGCGCGCTGTAGCTGTCGATGCCGCCGCGGTCTGCCGTGCCTTTGGTGCGCAACTGGCTGTCGGTGTACCCGAGCGCGCCGCCCAGGCGCCAGCCGGCGCCGAGGGCATGGTCCGCGCCGACGAAGAGACCGGTGGTGCGCAGGCGGACGGCGGTCGAGTCATCGGTCGCGTCCTGGCGCTGCCAGTTGCCGATCAGTTGCGCCCAGACCGGCCGGGCGCGGGAGACGGGCAGCGTGGACGCGGCCGGCGCGGCGTCGCTCAGGCCGGCCGCCGCGATCGGTTCGCCGGGACGCAGGCCCGCGGACAGATTGGCGCGCAGATGCGCCAGGGGCACGTTGCGAATCGTGGCGTCCAGGCCGGGCAGCGCATGGCGGACGCTGGCGTGCAGTTCCCCGGCGAGCGCCGAAAAAAAGGCCTGCGGCGCGCCTTCGGGCAGGTTCAACGCGTGGCGGTAGAGGTCATGCCCGTCGGGCAGGCCGTCGATCGCATTGGCGGCGGCGATGGCGTTGCGCCCGCCGAGCAGATCGGCGAAACGAATCGATCCCGACGGGGCGCCGCCGCCCGCTTCCGGCGGAACCGGATCGGGAGAAGGCGGAACTGGATCAATCACGGGCGGCACCGGATCGGGAGAAGGCGGAGCCGGATCAATCACGGGCGGCACCGGATCGGGAGAAGGCAGAACTGGATCAATCACCGGCGGCACCGGATCAGAAGGCGGAGCCGGATCAATCACCGGCGGCACCGGATCGGGAGAAGGCGGAACTGGATCAATCACCGGCGGCACCGGATCAGAAGGCGGAGCCGGATCAATCACGGGCGGCACCGGATCGGGAGGAGGCGGAACCGGATCAATCACGGGCGGAGCCGGATCGGGAGGGCGCGGCGCGGGCGCTTCCTTGCGCACCAACGTCAGCAGGGCGTCCTGATCGTCATCTGAATAGCTGAGTGTGGGGGTGAGGTACGCCAGGTTGGACGCCACGTCGCCAAAGCGCGTGCCCTTGAACGTGCCGTCGGCGTGCAGGATGGTGTAGGTGGTGTGCTCGGCGTACAGGTCCGATGCCATGGCGTTGACCTTCACGGCCGCGCCGTTGAGCCTGGCGGCATTCACGACATCCAGGCGGTCCGCCGCGGAGGGCGTGACCCGGACGGTGTAGACGCCATCGGTGCCGAAGTCGAGATTGCCGTCGCTCCAGATCTTCGCCGTGGTGGGGGCGTCGTCGTCGCTGCCCAGCGCCAGTTGATTGCGCTGGCCCATGAAGCGGACATCGCCAAGGATGTCGGAGCCGGACCACATGATCAGCGTGTTGTCGTTGCCTTCGAACACGATGGCGGCGCCGCCGCTGCTGTTGAAGCGGCGCTTGTTGGTGACCGTGGTGTTGGAGCCGGCGCGCAGCGCGACGCCGACCTTGCCCTCGGTGGCTGCGGCGGGGACCTCCACGGCGCCCGGGCGGCCGCCTAGTACGACGTCGTTGTTGATGACGGTGCCCGAGCCGATCGATATGCCGCTGCCCCCGTCTCCGCTGGCCGATTTCGGGGTGTAGTAATAACGGCGCCAGCCGCCTTGTCCGCCGGAGATCCGCGCATTGACGATGATGTCCCCATGCCCGAGCACCACGCCATCGCCGCCGCCGCCGGGATGGTTCGGAGAGGGGCCCCCTGCGCCGCCCGTGACGTTGCCGTTCAGGGTCAAGGTGCCGGACTGCACGGCGATGCCGGCGCCGCCGCCACCGCCGCCACCGCCCGTGTGCTGGGCGCCGCTGGCGTAGACCAGCCCGTCGGCGCCCAACGCGCCCGCGCCGCCCCGGACGTCGACCCCCGCGGCCACGGTCAGGCGGGTGTTTTCTCCTCCGAGGATGGCGACGCCGCCGCCGCCGCCGGAATGATCGGGGCCATCGGGGGTGCACGGCGCGGCGCAACTGCCATTGCGGCCGTGCGCGTCGACCGTGATGGTTGTTTCATCGGCGCCGAGGGTTGCGGGGGCGAGACCGCCGGTGCCCGGGCTGTTGGTGGCATTGCCGCCCGCGCCGACCACGCCGCCCGCGACGACGGCCTCCAATCCGCCGCCTTCGCCGCCGCGGATGAGCGGACTCAGGACGCTGTTCTTGATGGCCCGCCCGCCCAGGCCGCCGCCACGCTTGCCCGCGTCGGCGAGCGCCGCGTCCGGCAAGGCCGCGCCGGCGCCCAGGGCCAGCATGAGCAGCGCGGCATACGTGAGGCGATTGGAGGGAGCGGACTGTTTTCGGAAAGACAGGAATTGCATGGACATACCCTACATTTACCGGACGGATGAATGACGTGCCGGTAAGTGTAGGAATGCGAAAACGGCGTTTGATGACCAACCCTGCGTAAAGAAAAACCAAGTTGATCAATGCATGCGGAGATCTCTTTGATTGCGTGAATGTAGGCGCGCAAGGGCGGAGGAAGCGAGCGGGGATGGCAAGAAATCAGACTGCTATCCCGCGCGGCCAGCCACGAATGCGGCAATCGCCTGCGGCGACTTCCCCAGGACGTCGCGCAGCACTTCCTCGGTGTGCTGGCCCAGCAGCGGCGGGGCGCGCCGATACACCACCGGCGAGGCCGAGAAGCGCAGCGGGCTGGCGGTCACGGGCGCGACGCCGCCGCCAGGGTGGGGCAGGTCGCGGCGCAGTTTCCGCGCCTGCGCCTGCGGATGGGCGAAGGCCTGGGCGATGTCGTTGATCGGCCCGCAGGGCACGCCCGCCGCTTCCAGCCGGGCGATCCAGTCATCGCGCCTGCCCTCGCGCATGATGTCCGCGAGCAAGGGCACCAGCGTGCCGCGGTTGGTCACGCGCAGCCGGTTGGTGGCAAAGCGCGGATCATCGCCCAGTTCGGGCGCGCCGATCGCCGCGCAATAGGCGCGGTACTGCGATTCATTGCCGGTGGCCACGATCAGGTGGCCGTCGCGGGCGGCGAACACCTGGTAGGGCACCACGTTCTGGTGGGCGTTGCCGGCGCGCGTCGGCGCCACGCCGGAATTGAAGTAGTTGGAATTCTGGTTGGCCAGCAAGGCCACGTGGCTGTCGAGCAGCGCGATGTCCAGGTGCTGGCCCAGCCCGCTGCGGTGGCGTTCCTGCAAGGCCGCCAGGATCGCCACGGTGGCATACATGCCGGTGACGATGTCGGTGACCGCCACGCCGGCCTTCTGCGGGCCGCCGCCGGGCAGGTCGTCGCGTTCGCCGGTGATGCTCATCAGGCCGCCCATGCCCTGGATCATGAAATCGTAGCCGGGGCGCCGCGCGAACGGCCCGTCCTGGCCGAAGCCGGTGATCGAGCAATAGATCAGGCGCGGATTGATGGCCTTCAGGCTGGCGTAGTCCAGGCCATACTTGGCCAGTCCGCCGACCTTGAAGTTCTCGACCAGGATATCGCTGACCGCCGCCAGTTCGCGGATCAGCGCGGCGCCGTGCGGCGTGGCCATGTCGGCCTCGACCGAACGCTTGTTGCGGTTGGCGCTGAGGTAGTAGGCCGACTCGTTGGTGTCGATGCCCTGGCCGTCCTTGAGGAAGGGCGGGCCCCAGGCGCGGGTGTCGTCGCCGACGCCGGGGCGCTCGATCTTGATGACGTCGGCGCCCAGGTCGGCCAGGTTCTGCGTGCACCAGGGGCCGGCCAGGATGCGCGACAGGTCCAGCACGCGGACGCCGTCCAATGCGGGCGGGCGCGTCATGACCGCACCTCGGCAGTGCCGTGGCTCATGACCACGATGCCGCGCTCGACAGCGCGGGCGATGAAGCGTATCTGGCCATCCGGCATGCGCCACATGTCGCATTGCAGCGTCTCGCCCGGATACACCGGCGCCGAGAACCGCGCGTCCAGCCGGGTCAGCCGCGAGGCGTCATAGTCGCACCAGGTCTTCACCAGCGCATGCGCGGCCACGCCGTAGGAGCACAGGCCGTGCAGGATCGGCTTGGGATAGCCCGCCTGGTGCGCCACCTCGGGGTCGGCGTGCAGCGGATTGCGGTCGGCGTTCAGGCGGTACAGCAGCGCCGCCTGCGGCGGAATGCGCAGGTCGCAGCGGCGCTCCGGTTCGCCCTGCGGCGCGGCGGGCAGCGGCTCGGGGCTGGCATCGCCCTGGCCGAAACCGCCATCGCCGCGGCAGAAGGTGCTTTGCCGCAGGGTCGCCAGGTGCGTGCCGGCGGTGTCGTGCAGCGTGCGTTCGGTGATGACGATGGCGCCTTTGTCCGCGCCCTTGTCGATCACGTGGGTGACGCGGCTCCTGCCGATCACGGTGCCCGACGTGGGCAGCGGCGCGTGCAGCGCCAGCCGCTGTTCGCCATGCACCAGCCGCACCCAATCGATGCCGGCGCGCGGGTCGCTCATCCAGAATCCCGGATAGCCCAGCACCACGCTCATGGTGGGAAAGGCGCAAAGGTCCTTTTCGTACACGTAGCGCAGCTGCCGGGTGTCCTCGGGGTCCTGCCCCAGGCCGATGCCTAGCGCGTACAGCATGGTGTCCTTGTCGTCGTAGCGCTGGCGCACGTCGTCGAAGCGCCAGTGCTTCACGGTCGCGTAATCGAGTGGCATGGCGGCCTCAGATGGGATCCCAGTCGATCACGTCGGGCGAGCGCTCCAACGCGTAGAAGTGCTTGCGCATGGCGGGCACGGCGATCTCGCCGGTCAGCTCGGGCGTCCAGCCTTCGCTGTAGTGCACGCTGCGCAGCGGCCGCGGCTGGCTCATCAGCATGATCTCGTTGGCGCGCACCGCGAAGACCTGCGCGGTGATGGCGCTGGCCGCGTCGCTGGCCAGGTACACGGCCATGGGCGCGACCTTGTCGGCTTCCATTTTCTTGAGTTTCTCGACGCGCGCCTTTTCCTCGTCGGTCTCGGCGGGAATCGAGCTGGTCATGCGGCTCCAGGCGAATGGCGCGATGCAGTTCGAGCGCACGTTGTAGCGCGCCATGTCCAGCGCGATCGACTTGGACAGCGCCACGATGCCGAGCTTGGCGGCGGCGTAGTTGGCCTGGCCGAAGTTGCCGATCAGGCCCGAGGTGGACGTCATGTGCACGAAGGCGCCCGATTCCTGCTCGCGGAAATACGGCGCGGCGGCGCGGCTCATGAAGAACGAGCCGTTCAGGTGCACGTCGATGACCTGGCGCCATTCCTCTTCGCTCATCTTGTGGAAAACCCGGTCGCGCAGGTTGCCGGCGTTGTTGATCACCGCGTCGACGCGGCCGAAGGCGTCGATGGCGGTCTGGATGACGCGGCTGGCGCTGTCGTAGGCGGCCACGCTGTCGGTATTGGCGACGGCTTGTCCGCCGGCCGCGGCGATCTCGCGCGCCACGGCATGCGCGGGGCCTTCGCCGCCGCCTTCGCCGGTGAGCGAGACGCCGATGTCGTTGACCACCACCTTGGCGCCCGCCTGCGCCATGGCCAGCGCGATGCCGCGGCCGATGCCGCCGCCCGCGCCGGTAACCACCACTACCTTGCCGGAAACAATACCGCTCATTGATGCTCACTCCTGATGCCGCGGCGCGCGCCGCGTGGAAAACAGTTCCGCGTCAAACCGTATGGTTTACGGGGTTGCCCCATGGTATGGTCGTCACGGCATTCGAAGAATTCAAAATTAGAAATGCCCCCCTTCTGTGTGGTGGAACATGAGACATGATCTGACTGACCTGCGGCTCTTCCTGAACGTGGGAGAGACGCTCAATCTGACCCGCGCGGCCGAACGCACGTTCCTGTCGCTGCCCGCCGCGAGCGCGCGCGTCAAGCACATGGAAGAGGCCTTCAAGGCGCGGCTGCTGGTGCGCATGGCCACGGGCGTGGCGCTGACGCCGGCGGGCGAGGTGCTGCTCAAGCACGCCAACGCGGTGTTCCGCCAGCTCGAGTGCCTGAACGCCGACCTGCAGCCTTACGCCAGCGGCCTGAAGGGACGGCTGCGCCTGCTGGCCAATACCACCGCCACCAATTCCTTCCTGGCCGACGCGCTGTCGACGTTCCTGGCCGAGAACCCGGACGTGGACGTCGAACTGGAAGAGAAGATCTCGGGCGACATCGTCATCGCGATCCGCGCGGGCGCCGGCGACCTGGGTCTGGTGGCCGGCAACATCGACGTCGAGGGCCTGGACGTGACGCCGCTGTTCCGCGATGAACTCACCGTGGTCACGGCGCTGGATCATCCGCTGGCGGCTTCGAAGTCGGCGCATTTCGCCGACCTGGTCGACGCCTATCAGTTCGTCGGCATTCATCCCGACAGCGCCATCCAGACCTTCCTGGAAGACATCGCCAGCGGCCTGGGCAAGCGCATCTGCCAGCGCGTGCACGTGGGCAGTTTCGAGGCCGTGTGCCGCATGGTCGAGGCCGGCGCCGGCATCGCCGTGGTGCCGCGCGCCTGCGCGGCGCGCTACAGCCGGCCCGATGCGTTGCATGTGCTGAAGCTGGACGACCCCTGGGCCCTGCGCGACCGCTTGTTGTGCCGTCAGCGCGGACGTGACCTGCCGAGCTTTGCCGAGTGCTTCATCGAGCACGTGCAGCGCGCGGCGCGCGGGCAGTAGCCACGGCGGCCGGCGTGCGCCGCTTGGCGCGCGATGTCCCGGCCTTGGTTGGCGGATCGGGCGCGTGGCCATCGCCATGACGCCACAGCGGGCCGGCGATAGTGTCCGATCAGCGAACATGGCCTCCCGGCGAAAGAGGGGCTTTTGAAAATGTGTAGCGGCAAAAGCGGCGGCGCGGCAAATAATAAAAAAAGCCCCGGCCGCGCCTGATGCGCGGGCAGCAGAAAAAATGGGGCCGGCAGGCGGCAAGGCACCGCGTCGTTCCGGTGTGGCTTGCGGCCGCGCCATCGACAAGAACGACTCAGGAGACTGCCTTGTTAGATCCCCAACGCCGCCGCGTCATCGCGGGGCTGGGCGCTGCGTGCGCCACGACTTTGCTGCCCACTTTCGCCCGCGCCGCCACCTGGCCCGGCCATGCCGTGACCTTCATCGTGCCGTTCCCGGCCGGCGGTCCGGTGGACACCACGGCGCGTTTCACGGCGCAGCCGCTGGGCCACCTGTGGTCCGTGCCGACCGTTGTGGACAACCGCTCGGGCGCGGGCGGCATCGTCGGCGCGCAGTTCGCCGCCAAGGCCGAGCCGGACGGCTACAACTTCTTCTTCGCGTCGATCCATCATGCCGTGCTGCCGAGCCTGCGCGGCGACCTGACCTACGACATCACGCGCGATTTCGTGCCGGTGGGCATGGCGGCGGTGTTCCCGATCGTGCTGGTGGTGAACCCGTCGCTGCCGGTGAATTCGGTGAGCGAATTGATCGCCTATGCGAAGGCCAATCCGGGCAAGCTGTCGTTCAGTTCCTCGGGCACGGGCGGCGGCACGCACCTGGCGGGCGAGCTGTTCAATGCGATGGCGGGGGTGAAGATCCAGCACATCCCCTACCGCGGCAGCGCGCCGGCGATGCAGGATCTGCTGGGCGGGCAGGTGCAGGTGATGTTCGCGGACGGGCCGTCGGCGGTGCCGCATCTGAAGACGGGGAAGGTGCGGGCGTTGGGGGTGGGGAATCCGACGCGGTCGAGCATGTTGCCGGGGGTGCCTACGATTGCCGAGTCGGGGGTGCCGGGGTATGAGGCGTATTCGTGGAGCGGGGTGTTGGCGCCGAAGGGGACGCCTGCCGAAATCGTGGCGCGGGTGAATGCGGATATGGTGAAGGTGTTGTCGGATCCGGCTACGGCTCAGGCGATGGTGGCGGCGGGGGCGGAGCCTAAGCCGGGGAGTCCGGAGGCGTTCGGGGCGTTCTTGCGAAGCGAGGTGGGTAAGTGGAGGGATGTGATCAAGACGGCGGGGATCAAGTTGGAGTAGGGCTTTGGGTTCTTCTGGCGCGTGTGCGGGGGCAGGCGGGGGATGGCGGGGCTACGATTGCGGTCCGGAGCGTTCGCTCCGGACTGCCCCGGGCTCAACCTCGTTGCCGCCTTTCGGCGGCTGCCTTCGGTTTCCGCCGGGCGCATCTACACGCCCCGCCATCCCCCGCCTGCCCCCGCACACGCTCGCGATGTGACTCAGCGACGTGGGTTGGGGAGGGTGTGTTCTTGGCATTTTTGCCATCTTCGGCGCGCGGGTGGAGTAGCTTGCGGGGCCCGCCTCAAGACAGGCCGCGCAGGCGGCCTTTTGAGGCTTACGCGGTGTCTTGCAGTGTGGGATGAGGCTGCGCGCTGGGGGCTGAGTGTGCGCTAGCGCAGCAGCGCGGCTTTGGCTTCCTGGTATTCCGTTTCCAGTTGGTTCACCAGTTCGGCCACCGACAGGATTTCCTGGGTGGCGCCGACGCCTTGGCCGGCGCTCCAGATGTCTTTCCAGGGTTTGGGGCGGGAGTTCTTGTCCAGGTTGGGCGGCGGGGCGTCGTAGTTGGGGAGTTGGGTGGGGTCGAGGCCGGCGGCGTGGATGCTTTCGGTGAGGTAGTTGGCGGGGACGCCGGAGAAGTAGGGGGTGTACGTGACGTCGGCGGCCTGGGCGCGCAGGATCATTTCGCGGTAGGCGTCGTTGGCCAGGGATTCGCGGGTGGCGATGAAGCGGGTGCCCATGTAGGCGAAGTCACAGCCCAGGGCCTGGGCGGCGAGGATGTCCTTGCCGTGGCTGATGCAGCCGGACAGGGCCAGGGGGCCGTCGTGGAAGGCGCGGACTTCGTTGACCAGGGCGATGGGGTTGAGCTGGCCGGCGTGGCCGCCGGCGCCGGCGGCGACCAGGATCAGGCCGTCGACGCCGGCGTCCAGGGCGCGGCGGGCGTGGCGCACGGTGGTGACGTCGTGGTAGACCTGGCCGCCATAGGCGTGGACGGCGCGCACCACGGCCTCTGGCGGGTGCAGCGAGGTGATGACCAGCGGCACGCGGCGTTCGGCGCAGATGGCCAGGTCGCCCTGCCAGCGGGCGTTGCTGGGGTGGACGATGAGGTTGACGCCGTAGGGCGCGATTCGCGCCTGTGGATCGGCCTGGCGCGCGCGGGCCAGCTTGTCCTCGATGCGGGTGATCCACTCGTGCAGCTGTTCCTGCGGTCTTGCATTCAGCGACGGGAAGGTGCCGATGATGCCGGCGCCGCATTGCGCCGCCACCAGGTCCGGGCCGGAGACCAGGAACATGGCGGCGCCGATGACGGGCAGTCGGGTCTGCGTGCGCAATGCGGATGGCTTCATAGGCGGGTTCCTGTGTGAGTCAGTTGGCCTGGATGTTGGCGCTCTGGATCACATCGGCCCACAAGGCGTATTCGCGGTCGATGCGCTGTTGCAGGGCGGCGGCGTCGCCGGTGTTGATGCTGTAGCCGCCGTCGGTCATGGCGCGGCGGAAGGCGGGATCCCGCGAGACCTCGGACAGCGCGCGGGTCAGGCGCGCCTGCACGGCGTCGGGCAGCTTGCGCGGGCCGACCAGCGCGTACCAGCCGACCACCTCGTAGTCCTTCATGCCGGCCTCGATCATGGTGGGCACGTCGGGCAGTTCGGGGTTGCGGGTGCGCGACGTGACGGCCAGCGCGCGCGCCTTGCCGCTCTTGATGAACGGGATGGCGGTGCTGGTGATGTCGAACATGAAAGTGATCTTGCCGCTGACCACGTCCATCATCGCCGGCGAATTGCCGCGATAGGGCACGTGCAGCATGGGCACGCCGGCCTGCTTCTTCAGCAGTTCGGCCGACAGGTGGTTCGACGCCCCGATACCGGCCGAGCCGAACGACACGGCGTCGGGGTGGGCGCGGGCGTAGTCGACCAGTTCGCCCACGCTCCTGGCCGGCGCTTGCGGGCCGATCAGCAGCACGTTGGCGTAGTCGACCACCAGGCCGATCAGCGAGAAGTCCTTGCGCGGATCGAACAGGGTGCTGCGCTGGACCAACGGCGACATGGTCAGCGTGGGGCTGGCGGCAAAGCCCAGCAGGTAGCCGTCGGGCGGCGCCTTGGCGGTGGCGTCGGAGGCGATCATGCCGCTGGCGCCGGCGCGGTTCTCGACCACGACCGCCTGGCCGAGCTTGTCGCCCAGGTACTTGGCGAAGACGCGCGCGGTGGTGTCCACGGGGCCGCCGGGGGCGTAGCCCACCAGCAGGCGGATGGGGCGGTCGGGGTAGGCGCTGTCGGCGGCGGCGCTGGCGCCGGTCGCCATGGCCGCCACGGCGGCGGCCGCGGCGAGCAGGGTCTTGATGTTCACGCTCATGTCTCCTTGTGGAATGAGCCGGTCGCGGAGCGGAACAGCAGGGCCGCGCCTACGCCAGCCTTTCTTTCAGCGGTTGCTTGAGGATCTTGCCGCTGACGGTGGTGGGAATCGTGTCGATGCAGTGGATCTGCGCGGGCCGCTTGTACGGCGCCAGCTGGGCGCGCAGGTGCAGCATCAGCAGGTGGGTGTCCAGTCGCGCGCCGGCCAGGGGCTCGACGAAGGCGATGACTTCCTCGTTGTGGTCCTCGGTGGGACGGCCGACCACCGCCGACAGGCGCACGCCAGGGAAGGCGTTGATGACCGCCTCCACCTCGATCGGGTAGACGTTGAAGCCGGAACGGATGATCAGGTCCTTGGAGCGGCCGGCGATGTACAGCGCGCCGCGGTCATCCAGGTAGCCGATGTCGCCGGTATTGAGCCAGCCGCCAGGCAGCAGCGCCTGCGCGGTCTGCGCCGGGTCGCGGTAGTAGCCCAGCATCACGCCGGGGCCGCGGATCAGGATGTCGCCGCGTTCACCCGGCCGCGGCGTGTCGGCGTCGGGACCGCCGATGCGCAACTGCACGCCGTCCACGGCGTAGCCGGCGCTGCAATCGGCCGGCGGCGCGTCGATGTCGGTGATGAACATGGAGCCGGCGTATTCGGTGATGCCATAGCCGTGGTGCATGGCGACGCCGAAGTAGCGTTCGGCGTCGCGCTTGAGGGTGGGGTCGAGCGCCGCGCCGCCGGTGTAGAGATAGCGCAGCGCCGACGCGCGCAGGGTGTTGCGCGGCGGCGCGGCCGCCAGCATGCGGTTGAACATGATCGGCACGCCCTGCAGGATGCTGACGCCGGGATGGGCCAGCGCCTTGAAGGCGTCGGCGGGATCGAAGCGGCTGCGCAGCACCAGGCCGGCGCCGGCATGCAGCGTGGCCATCAGCACGGTGGCGATGCCGAAGATGTGCGACAGCGGCAGCGCGGCGTAGCCGATGTCCTGTGGGCTCAGGCGGCGTGAGGCGGCCGAGACGCCGGCGAAGTGCAGCAGTCCGCGATGCGGCACCATGACTCCCTTGGGGGCGCCGGTGGTGCCGGAGGTGTAGATCACGGTGGCGACTTCGGCGGCCTGGTCGCCGGTCTCGGGCTGGGTCGGGTTGTCCGCATGGCGCGCATGCACGCCCGGACCCCAGGCGGCGGCATCGGCCGGTTGCGCGCCGGCCGCCTCGGCGTGGGCCGCCGCCGCCGATGAGACGCCGCTGGTGTAGAGCGTGACCTCGGGCTGCGCATGGGCGCCGATCGCGGCGATCTCGCGCGCCGACAGGCGCGCGTGCACGCCCACCGGCCAGGCGCCGACAAGGCCGCAGCCGAACAGCGCGACGATCATGGCGGCGCAGTTCTCGCCGACCATCATCACGCGATGGCCCGGTTCGACCCCTGCGGCCGCCAGCCAGCCGGCCGCGGCCTGGGCGCGCTGCCACAGTTGCGCATAGGTCAGGATGCCGCCGCCTTCCTCGTACAGGCAGATGGCGTCGGGCTGGACGCTGGCCTGGCGGGCCAGCAGCTGGTGGATGCGGGTGAGCGGTTGGGCGTGCGACATGGCTGCTGCGGCGGACATCAAAGCGTGGCGGCGGTGCCGAGGATGGCCGTGGCCTGGCTGGACAGCGTGCCGCCGTTGCCGTGCACCAGCGCCAGCTCGGCGCCGGCCACCTGGCGCGCGCCGGCCTCGCCGCGCAACTGCCGCACGGCCTCGATCATGATGAAGACGCCGTACATGCCCGGATGCACGCAGCACAGGCCGCCGCCGTTGGTGTTGACCGGCAGCCGTCCGCCGGGGGCGATTGCGCCGCCGGCGATGAAGTCCTTGCTCTCGCCCTTGGCGCAGAAGCCCAGGTCTTCCAGGAACAGCAGGGTGTTGATGGTGAAGGCGTCGTACAGCTCGACCACGTCGATGTCCCGGGCCGAGACGCCCGCCATGGCGTAGGCGCGGCGGCCCGATTCGCTGGCGGCGGTGACGGTCAGGTCCTCCATCGACGAGATCTGGCGGTTCCAGACGGCGGTGGCGTTGCCCAGCACGTACACCGGCGGGCGCGGCAGGTCGCGGGCGCGGTCGGCACGCACCAGCACATAGGCGCCGGCGCCGTCGGTGACCAGGCAGCAATCGCGCACGCTCAGGGGATCGGACACCATGCGCGCGCCCAGGATCTGCTCCAGCGTGGCCGGTTCGCGCAGCTGGGCCTCGGGGTTGAGCCGGGCCCACTGGTTGGCGGCCAGCGCGACCTGCGCCAGGTGCTCGCGGCGGGTGCCGTACTGGTGCATGTGGCGTGCAGCGGCCAGCGCATAGGACGACAGCGGGCTCAACGGGTCATACGGCGTCTCGTAGGGCTGCGGATCGAACTGCTTGCGCACGCGGCCGATCTCGGCGCGGCTCAGCGTCGAGGTGCGCTGCGTGCTGCCGTAGCAGACCAGCACCGCGTTGCATTGGCCCGAGGCCAGCGCGTGCAGCGCCGGCAGCAGGTGCGCCACGAAGCTGCTGCCGCCCAGCATGGTGCTGTCGATGAAGCTGGGGCGGATGCCCAGGTGCTCGATGACGGGCATCGCCCACATCGGCGCGGCCACGCTGGCGGTGCAGATGCCGTCGATGTCGCGCATCGACAGGCCGGCGTCGGCCACGGCGCGCTGCGCCGCCTGTACCAGGATTTCCATTTCGGTGTAGCCGTTGGCCTGGCCCAGGCCGGCATGGCCGACGCCCGCCACCGCGACGGCGCCGCGCAGATCGTTCAGCGTCATTGCGCCTCCTTGTTCGGCACGAAGACCAGCAGGCCGCGGCCTTCCTTCATGGCCACCTGGGCCCGCACCGCCATGCCGATGCGCACGGCCTCGGGCGCCACGCCCTCGACCCGGCTCATCAGGCGCACGCCTTCGGCCAGGTCGACCAGCGCCACGTTGTAGTCGCCGCCCGCCTCGGGCTTGCGCCGCACCACGGTGGTGGAATAGACGGTGCCGCGGCCATCGGGCGTCTTCCACGACAGCGCTTCGGCGCCGCAGTGCGGGCAGAGCATGCGGGGATAGAACACCGCGCGATCGCAGGCATCGCAGTGCTGGATCTGGAAGCGCCCCTGGTTGAGCGCCTGGCGGTATTGCGCCTCGACGCCTTCGGTGGCGCGTGGGTCGGTTGCGGTCATTGCATGCGGTTCCGGATGGATGAGCCGCCAGTGTCGGGGCTGGCGCCGGCCCGTGCCATTCTTCATTGCTGAAGCAGGCCTTTTGCCGGCCCGTAGTGCCACGCCCTACACCGAGGCAAAAGCCGGTCTTCCGCAACCGCAGATTGTCCGGCGCGCGGTCGCCATGGCTAGATACCCATCAAAGGAGGTAGGCCATGAATCTGACCTGGACGCCGGAAGAGATCCGGTTCCGCGAAATGGTGCGCGCGTTCGCCGCCGACCGGCTGCCGCGGGACATCCGCGACAAGGTGCGCCGGCACCAGCGGCTGGAACGCGACGACTACGTGCGCTGGCACAACATCCTGGCCGACCAGGGCTGGGGCGCGCCGAACTGGCCGGTCGAACATGGCGGCACCGGCTGGAACGCGCTGGAGCGATTGATCTTCGAAGTCGAGTGCTTCAAGGCCGGGGCGCCGCGCCTGCTGCCGTTCGGCCTGTCCATGATCGGCCCGGTGCTGATGAAGTACGGCAGCGCCGCCCAGCAGGCGCGCTTCCTGCCGCGCATGCCGCGGGTGCAGGACTGGTGGTGCCAGGGCTATTCCGAGCCGGGCTCGGGGTCGGACCTGGCCTCGCTCAAGACCCGCGCGGTGCGCGACGGCGATGACTACGTGGTCAACGGCCAGAAGACCTGGACCACGCTGGCGCAATACGCCGACTGGATGTTCTGCCTGGCGCGCACCGATCCCGAGGCGCGCGCGCAGCGCGGCATCTCGATGCTGCTGCTGGACATGCGCGCGCCGGGCGTGACCGTGCGCCCGATCCGCACGCTCGACGGCGGCCACGACGTCAACGAGGTTTGGCTGGAGAACGTGCGGGTGCCGGCCGCCAACCTGGTGGGCGAGGAGAACCAGGGCTGGACCTACGCCAAGTACCTGCTGGGCCACGAACGCACCGGCATCGCCGGCCTGGGCCATTGCCACCGCGAACTCGGCATCCTCAAGGACATGGCGGCGCGCGCCACTTCGCACGGCCGGCCGCTGCTGGCCGACAGCCGCATGCGCGACCGCATCTCGCGCATCGAGGTCGACATCATGGCGCTGGAAATGCTGCTGCTGCGCGTGGCCGCCAGCAACGGCGGCGCGCCCGGTCCGGAAGCCTCGGTGCTGAAGATCCGCGGCTCCGAGATCCAGCAGGACCTGGCCATGCTGCAGATGGAAGTCGCCGGCCCCGACGCCTGGCCGTACGACCCTGAATGGATGCTGGCCGAGGCCGACTACCACGGCCCCGGCCCCGAGATGGCGGCGGCCTCGGGCGCCGGCTATGCCGACATGCGCAAGACCTCGATCTATGGCGGCACCACCGAAGTGCAGAAGGGCATCATCGCCCGCCTGGTGCTGGGCCTGTAGGCCCGGCCCGCATCCGCAAGGAACACGACGCATGGATTTCCTCTATACCGAAGAACAGCGCATGCTGGCCGACAGCCTGCGCCGCCTGGTGGACCAGGCATGGACCCGGCCGCAGCGCCGCGCCCGCGAGACCGCGGGCCGGCTGGACCCGGCGGCGTGGGGCGCGCTGGCCGAGCTGGGCGTGCTGGGCCTGAACATCCCGCAGGAAGCAGGCGGTTTCGGCGAGGTGCCGGCCAGCCTGTTGCCGGTGCACCTGGAGCTGGGGCGCGGACTGGTGGCCGAGCCGGTGATTGCCAGCGCCGTGATGGGCGCGGCCCTGATCGGCGCGTGTGGCGATGCGGCGCGCGACCGCTGGCTGCCGGGCATCGCCTCGGGCGACACGGTGGTCAGCGTGGCGTACCAGGAGCCCGGGCGCCGCTACCAGGCCGATCCGCGCGACTGCCGCGCGACGCGCGATGGCAGCGGCTGGCGCCTGGACGGCGCCAAGCACCTGGTGTGGCATGGCGCCGCGGCCCATGCCTGGCTGGTGAACGCGCGCGGCGAAAGCGGCGCCACGCTGCTGCTGGCGGTGCCGGCGGATGCCAGGGGCGTGCGCGTCACCGACACGCCGACGCTGGACGGCGCGCGCTGCGCGCGGCTGGATTTCGACGCGGTGCCGCTTGGCGCGGACGCCTTGCTGGCGCAAGGCGAGGCGGGCGACGCGGCCCTGGCGCAGGCGCTGCAATGGGGCACGGCGGCGCTGTGCGCCCATGCGGCGGGCGCGATGGAACGGTTGCTGGAGATCACCGTCGACTATCTCAAGACGCGCCAGCAGTTCGGCCAGCCGCTGGCCTCGTTCCAGGCGCTGCAACATCGCCTGGCCGAGATGCTGGTGGCCAAGGAATTGGCGCTGTCGATGGCCTACGTGGCGGTGGCCGCGCTGACCGAGCCCGACGCGGCGCGGCGCCGCCGCATGCTGGCCTCGGCCAAGCTGGAAACCGCGCGCGCCGGCCGGCTGGTGGCGCAGATGGCGGTGCAGCTGCACGGCGGCATGGGCATGACGGACGAACTTGAGGTCGGCGACTACTTCAAGCGCCTGACGGTGGCGGACCTGTTGCTGGGCGACAGCGCCGAGCAATTGGCCGTGCTGGAGGAACTGGCATGAGCGACGACCGCTACACCGAGATCACCTTCACGATGGAGCAGGGCGTAGGCGTCATCACGCTCAACCGCCCCGAGCGCCTGAACAGCTTCACCGCGGTCATGCACGCCGAGCTGGCGCGGGCGCTGGACACGCTGGAGGCGCACGCCGGATTGCGCGGCGTGATCCTGACCGGCGCCGGCCGCGGCTTCTGCGCCGGCCAGGACCTGGGCGAGCGCAAGCCGGCCGAGGACGGCTCGCGCCGCGACCTGAGCGAGAACCTGGAAAAACTGTACAAGCCGCTCATCATGCGGCTGCGCGCGCTGCCGGCGCCGGTGGTGTGCGTGATGAACGGCGTGGCGGCCGGCGCCGGCGCCAGCCTGGTGCTGGCGTGCGACGTGGTGTTCGCGGTGGAGTCGGCGCGCTTCATCCAGGCCTTCAGCAAGATCGGCCTGCTGCCGGACGCCGGCGGCACCTGGTTCCTGCCGCGCCTGGTGGGCTCGGCGCGGGCCATGGGCGCGGCCCTGTTCGGCGAAGCGGTGAGCGCGCGCCAGGCCGAGGCCTGGGGCCTGATCTGGCGCGTGGTGCCGGACGCTGACCTGGCGGCGACCCTGGCCGACGCGCGCGCCACGCTGGCGGCGGGACCGACCCGCGCCTACGCCGCCACCAAGGCCGCCCTGCATGCCTCCAGCGGCAACACGCTGGCGCGGCAGTTCGACCTGGAATGCGCCTTGCAGCGCGAGCTGGGCTACACCGACGATTACCTGGAAGGCATGCGCGCCTTCGCGCAGAAGCGCGCGCCGGCGTTCAGCGGGCGCTAGGGGCTGCGCGAGGCTTCTTGTGGTGTGGGCAAGGTTCCAGGACGCGGTATGGGCGCGCGGAGGCGTTCGTTGCGCCTTGCGCCGCCGGTCGAGCGCGCGTCAGGCGGCCGCCGGCTGCCGGATCTGCTCGATCAGCTCGCGGGCGCAGCCGGGCAGGGCGTCGATGTCGCGCACCAGCAGCTTGCGCTCGCGCACCACCCAGGGCTCGTCCAGCTCCACCACCCGCAGCTTCATTTCCGCGCCGTAGCGGCGCGCGGCCGAGTCGGGGATCACGCCCACGCCGACGCCCGCCTGCACCATGCGGCAGATCGAGTCGAAGCTGTACAGCTGGATGCGTTGTGGCAGGCGCTGGCCGATGCGCTCGAGCTGGTCGCGCAGGAACGCCACCAGGGTCGAGCCCTCGTGCATGGTGATGAACGGATAGCGCACGGCGTCGGCCAGCTTGACCTTGTCCTGGTCCTGCAGCGCATGGCCGTTGGGCACCACCAGCACCAGCCGGTCGGTGCTGAAGTGGATGGTCTGCAATTCGGGGGCGTCGACCGGGCCGGCGACGATGCCCAGGTCGGTGGTGCCGTCCAGCACGCCGCGCACGATGTCGCGGGTCAGGCGTTCCTGCAGGTCGATCGTGACGCCGGGATGGCCCGCCAGGAACTGCGCCAGGATGTCCGGCATGAATTCCGTGACCGCGGTGGTGTTGGCGAAAATGCGGATATGGCCGGCGTCGCCGTCGGCCTGTTCCTGGAAATCGTGTTTCAGGTGATCGACCTGGCGCATGATGACCCGCGCATGCTGCAACAGCCGCTGGCCCGCGGGGGTGATTTCCACGCCGCGGCTGTCGCGGTACAACAGGCGGGTGTTGAGCTGGTTCTCCAGCGCCTTGATCCGCACGCTGACGGCGGCCAGCGACAGGTGCGCCCGCTTGGCGGCCTGCGTCAGGCTGGGGGATTCGGCGATGTGGATGAACAGGCGTAGGTCGGCGAGATCGAAGTGCATGGCGCCTATATTACGGCGGTCGGCGCCGGGCGCACGATTCAGGCGCCCCAAACCCGGCCTTGAGGAAAAATGAATTCACAGCGCGCGCGGCATGCGGGATGCTAGCCACCAGAACAATCATCTACCAGAGGAATATCGGCATGACATCGACAGACCCGGCCGGCTGGATCGGCAGCGGCGAGCGCCAGGCGGACGCGCTGGACCCCGGCCACGCGGCGCGCATCGCCGCCACGCTGGGCGGACCCGCGCCCGCCGTCGGCGCCCCCTTGCCGCCCTTGTGGCAGTGGGCGTTCTTCATCAGCACGGTCGCGGCCGACGGATTGGGGACGGATGGTCATCCGGCCCGCGGCGGCTTCCTGCCGCCGGCGCACGACCGCAACCGCATGTGGGCCGGCGGCCGCGTCGAGTTCCGCCGCCCGTTGCGGGTGGGCGTGCCGGCCGAGCGGGTCTCGGTGGTGGCCGACGTCAAGGAAAAAGCCGGCCGCACCGGCGCGCTGCTGTTCGTCACGGTTCGCCACGAGTACCGCCAGGATGGCGAGGTTTCCATCCTGGAAGAGCAGGACATCGTCTACCGCCAGCCCACCCCGCCCAAGCTCGCCGGCACCGAGCCGGCGCCGCAGGCGCAGTGGCGCGATACCATCGAGCCCACCTCGGTGCTGCTGTTCCGCTATTCGGCCGTGACCTTCAACGGCCACCGCATCCACTACGACCATCCCTACGTCACCGGCACCGAAGGCTATCCGGGCCTGGTGGTGCATGGCCCGCTGATCGCCACCGAGATGGTCGCCGCCTTCCTGCGCGCCCATCCCGACGCGCGCCCGACTTACCTGTCGTACCGCGGCCTGCGGCCGTTGATCGCGCCGACGCCGTTCCAGGCGGCGGGGCGGATCGAAGAACCCGGCCTGGCCCGGCTCTGGGCCGAGCAGGACGGCACGTTGGCCCACCAGGCCGAACTGAGGTTCACCGCATGAGCACGCCAGCCCCCCGCCCGCTGGACGGCATCACCGTCGTCAGCCTCGAACACGCCATCGCCGCTCCGTTCTGCACCCGCCAGCTGGCGGACATGGGCGCGCGCGTCATCAAGATCGAACGCCCCGGCGCGGGCGACTTCGCCCGTGGCTACGACGAGCGCGTGCGCGGCCTGTCGTCGCACTTCGTCTGGACCAACCGCTCCAAGGAAAGCCTGACGCTGGACCTCAAGCGCGACGAGGCCGCCGACATCATGGAACGCCTGCTGCAACAGGCCGACGTGCTGGTGCAGAACCTGGCGCCCGGCGCCGCGGCGCGCCTGGGCCTGTCGTTCGAGGCGCTGCACGCCCGCTTCCCGCGCCTGATCGTCTGCGACATCTCCGGCTACGGCGAAGGCGGCCCCTACCAGGACAAGAAGGCCTACGACCTGCTGATCCAGAGCGAAAGCGGCTTCCTGTCGGTCACCGGCACCGCCGACGACCCGGTCAAGGCGGGGTGTTCCATCGCCGACATCTCGGCCGGCATGTACGCCTATTCCGCCATCCTCAACGCGCTGCTGCTGCGCCAGAAGACCGGCCTGGGCAGCCGCCTGGACGTCTCCATGCTCGAAAGCATGGTCGAGTGGATGGGCTTCCCGATGTACTACGCGTTCGAGGGCGCCAAGCCGCCGGTGCGCGCCGGCGCGGCCCACGCCTCGATCTACCCGTACGGCCCGTTCCCCACCGGCGACGGCAACACCATCATGCTGGGCCTGCAGAACGAACGTGAATGGCGCGTGTTCTGCGCCCAGGTGCTGCGCCAGGCCGAACTGGCCGAGGACCCGCGCTTTGCCAGCAACTCGCTGCGCACCGCCAACCGCGAGGCCCTGCGCGCGCTGATCGTGGCGGCCTTCGCCGATCTCAGTGTGCAGCAGGTCACCGACCGGCTGGAAGACGCGCAGATCGCCAATGCCCGGGTCAACGACATGGCCGGCGTCTGGGCCCACCCGCAATTGCGGGCGCGCGACCGCTGGAGCCAGGTCGACAGCCCGGCCGGCGCGCTGCCGGCGCTGCTGCCGCCGGCCAGCAGCAACGCCTTCGCGCCGCGCATGGCGGCGGTGCCCGCCGTGGGCCAGAACACGGATGCGGTGCTAGCATCACTGGGATACGCGCCCGAACAGGTGGCGCGATTCCATGCTTCGGAGGTGGTGTGATGCATTCCGTCGTTCGTACCGCGTTGTTCGTGCCGGCCTCCCGTCCCGAACGCATCCCCAAGGCGCTGGCCAGCGGCGCCGACGCCGTCATCGTCGACCTGGAAGACGCGGTCGAGCACCTGGCCAAGGCCTCGGCCCGCGAAGCGCTCTGCGACTTCCTCGGCACGCAGCCGCAGGCGCGGGTGTGGGTGCGCATCAACGACGCCTCCACCTCGTGGCACGATGACGACCTCAAGGCCTGCCGCGGCAAGCCCGCGGTGGCCGGCATCCTGCTGCCCAAGGCCGAGAGCCTGGCGCAGGTGCGCCACGTGGCGCAGACCGGGCTGCCGGTCATTCCCATCCTGGAAACCGCGCGCGGCATCCTCAACGCCGCCGAGGTCGCGGGCACGCCCGGGGTGGCGCGGCTGGCGTTCGGCAGCCTCGACTACGGCCTGGACCTGGGCCTGGCGCCGGACACCGCCGGCGCCGAGGCCGTGCTGGACCACGCGCGCGTGCAGGTGTTGCTGCAGACCCGCGCCGCCGGCCTGGGGCCGGCGCTGGACGGGGTCTTTCCGGGCGTCGAGGACCAGGCCGGGCTGTCCGCCGCCGCGGCGCGCGCGCAGCAGATGGGATTCGGCGGCATGCTGTGCATCCACCCCGCGCAGGTGCCGGTGATCCACGCCGCCTTCGCGCCCGATCCGGCCGAGCTGGCCTGGGCCCGCCGCGTGGTCGCGGCCCACCGCGACAAGGCCGCCGGCACCTTCATGCTGGACGGCAAGATGGTGGACGCGCCCGTCATCACCCGCGCCCGCCGGGTGCTGGCGCAGGCCGGGGAAAACGCCGCCGGCTGAGCCGTCCGCCGCCCGGCCTACAATCCGGCAAACCCTACCGCGGACGGACTCATGAGCGAAGCGCTCTTCATCGGGCATACCTATATCGACGTCACCGTGCTGGCCGACGAATGGCCCACCGGCGACGAGAAAAGCGTGGCGCGCGACTACGCCGTGTCATTCGGCGGCAACGCCGTCACCGCGGCGTTCGCGTGCGGCAAGCTGGGCACGAAGCCCGACCTGATCTGCTCGCTGGCGCCGGACTGGCTGGGCCACATGTACACCGACATGGCGGCCGCGCATGGCGTCACGCTGCATGGCCGCCAGGTGCGGCGCTCGTCGCTGTCGTTCATCATGCCCAACCATGGCAAGCGCGCCATCGTGCGCGCCCGCGACGCCGATTACCTGAATGATTTCCCGCGCCTGGACGTCAGCGGCTACCGCGCGCTGCACCTGGACGGCCACCAGCCCGACGCCGCGCTGCACTACGCGCGCGCCTGCCGCCAGGCCGGCGTCCTGACTTCGCTGGACGGCGGCGGCGTGCGCGAGAACACCGACGAACTGCTGCGCCACATCGACGTGGCGGTCTGCGCCGAACGCATGTGCGAGCAGTTGGACCTGTCGCCGCACGGCTTGCTGGACCTGCTCAAGCGGCGCGGCTGCCGCATTGGCGCGGTGACGCTGGGCGAGCGCGGCATGCTCTGGTACGACGAAACCGGCGCGGTCGACACGTTGCCGTCGCTGGACGTGCCGGCCGCGCGCATCATCGATACCTCGGGCGCGGGCGACGTGTTCCACGGCGCCTATGTCTGGTCGTATGTGAATCGGCCCGAACTGGCCTGGAAGGAACACTTCACCTTCGCGCGCGCTGCCTCGGCGCACAAGATCCAGCACCTGGGCAACGAGGCCGGCCTGCCCGGCGTGGACGACGTCGAACGCGCCATGCTGGCGTTCGCGCCCAAGGCCTGACGGGGCCAATCGGTAGAAAAAACGGGAAGAAAGCAGGAACCGCGCCACCAGGCGCGGTTCAACCCAGGCGTTCGATCGGCTGGTCGGTGATGTCGCCGAGCCAGGCGTCGATGCCGCGGCCGGCCAGCGTCAGCGCCGGCGCCAGGTCGCGCAGCGGGCGCAGCACGAAGGCGCGCAGTTGCATGCGGGGGTGCGGCAGGATCAGGCGCTCGTGCGCCAGCGTGGCGTCGCCGTGCAGCAGCAGGTCCAGGTCGAGCGTGCGCGGCGCGTTGCGGTAGGGCCGCTCGCGGCCGTGGCGCAGTTCCAGCGCCTGCAGCAGGTCCAGCAGGTCGAGCGGCGCCAGCGTGGTGTCCAGGGCCGCGACCGCGTTGACGAAGTCCGGGCCGGTGGCGTCCACCGGCGCCGTGCGGTAGAACGGCGAGGCCGTCACCGCCGCGATGCCATTAGCGGCGGCCAGTTCGGCCAGCACCGCGCGCAGCGTGGCCGCGCTGTCGCCCAGGTTGGCGCCCAGCCCGACGTAGGCGCGCACGGGGGCGGTCATGGCCTTATTCGGCGTTGCCGGCATTGCCGGGGGCGCCGCGCGAGGACGGGCGACGGCGCGGGCGGCGCTTGCGGGCGGCCGGCGCGGGGCCTTCGCTGGCTTCGCGCGGCTGGCGCGAGACTTCCTCGATCATGTCGGCGCGGGTGGCGTCGTCGGCGTTGGCCAGGTCCATCCACCACTGCGCCAGCACGCTGTCGAACTCGCCGGCGGCGGCGCGCAACTGCAGGAAGTCGCAGGCGGCGCGGAAGCGCGGCTGCTCGATCATGCGGAAGATGGTCTTGCCCATGCGGCGCTCGAAGCGCGGCTGCATGAACCAGATCTCGCGCATGTCCGACGAGAAGCGGCGCTGGATCGCGAGCTTCTCGGTCTGTTCGTCGAGCACTGAGTCGGCGGCCTGCGACAGCGCCGGGATGGTGTGCTCGCCCTGGGCGCGCAGCTGCTTCCAGCGTACGTCCACCTGCTGCCACAGCAGCGCGGCGAACAGGAAGCTGGGGCTGATGGTCTTGCCGGCGCGCACGCGGGCGTCGGTGCGTTCCAGCGCCAGTTCCACGAAATTCTCACCGCCCGGCTGTTCCAGCACCACGTCCAGCAGCGGCAGCAGGCCGTTGTGCAGGCCGTCGGCGCGCAGTTGGCGCAGGCAGTCCATGGCGTGGCCGCAGGTCAGCAGCTTGAGCATCTCGTCGAACAGGCGCGAGGCCGGCACGTTCTCGATCAGGTCGGCCATGGTGCGGATCGGCTGGCGCGTGGCCGGGTCGATCGTGCCATTGAGCTTGGCGGCGAAGCGCACCGCGCGCAGCATGCGCACGGGATCCTCGCGGTAACGCTTGGCGGGGTCGCCGATGATGCGGATCTGGCGCTTCTTCAGGTCGGCCACGCCGTTGTGGAAGTCGATCACTTCCTCGTTGTGCGGGTCGTAGTAGAGCGCGTTCATGGTGAAGTCGCGGCGCGCCGCGTCTTCCTCGTGGGTGCCGAACACGTTGTCGCGCAGGATGCGGCCGTGCGCGTCGGTTTCCTGGTCTTCCGAGGCGGGCGCGCGGAAGGTGGAGGTCTCGATGATCTCCTGGCCGAACACCACGTGCACCAGCTGGAAGCGGCGGCCGATGATGCGGGCGCGGCGGAACAGCGGGCGGATCTGCTCGGGCGTGGCGTTGGTGGCGACGTCGAAGTCCTTGGGTTCCAGGCCGACGATCAGGTCGCGCACCGCGCCGCCGACGATGTAGGCGTCATAGCCGTGCTGGCGCAGCACCTCGCACACCTTGATGGCATGGCGCGAGACATTGCGGCGGTCGATGCCGTGCTTGTCGCGTCCGATGCGCAAGGGCCCCCGGGCTGCCGGCGCGAACAGTCGGCCGACGAATTTTTTTATGGTTTCGGTGATCATTTAGGACTTGGCATCTATGACGTGGTCGAACAGATCGATCACTTGCCAGCCGCGTTCCTGGGCGATGGCGCGCAGGGTGGGGCTGGGGTTGGCGGCGATCGGACGGGTCACCTTTTCGAGCAGTGGAACATCATTGACCGAATCGCTATAGAAAAACGATTCGGAGAAATCCGCAAGTCCTAATCCCATGGCGCCCAGCCAGTCGTTCACGCGCACCACCTTGCCTTCCTTGAAGCTCGGGGTGCCGAGGATGCGGCCGGTGTAGCGGCCGCGCTGGACTTCGGCGTCGGTCGCCACCAGGTGGGGAATGCCGAAGGCGCGGGCGATGGGGGCGGTGACGAAGCTGTTGGTGGCGGTGACCACGGCGCACAGGTCGCCGGCTTCCAGGTGCGATTCGACCAGTTCGCGCGCGGCGGGGGTGATCGACGGCCGGATGACCTCGGCCATGAAATCCTCATGCCAGGCGGCCAGCTCGAACGGCGCGTGCGCCGCCAGCAGGCCCAGCATGAACTCGGCGGCCTGTTCGGCGGTGAGTTCGCCGCGGTTGTAGCGGTCCATCAGGTCGTCGTTCTGGCGGCGGGCCTCGTCCGGATCGCCGGCCCGGCCGGTGCGCGCCAGATAGTCGGCCCATTGGTAGTCGCTGTCGAGCGGCAGCAGGGTGTGATCCAGGTCGAACAGGGCGAGACGTCGGGAGGTCATGTGCGTTGTGAATCAGGGTCTGCGAGCATGGCGCGCAGCAGGGGCAGGGTGATGGGACGGCCGGTGGCCAGGGAATAGCGGTCCAGCGCGTCCAGCAACGCCGCCAGCTTGCGGATGTCGCGCTCGTGGTGCGTCAACATCCAGTTGATGATTTCGGGCGCCAGGTGCAGGCCGCGTTCGGCCGCCTGGGCCGCCAGCGCCGCCAGCTTGTCGGCGTCGGACAGCGGGTCGAGGCGGAACACCAGGTCCCAGCCCAGCCGGGTGCGCAGGTCTTCGCGCAGCGGCATCGACAGCGTCGAGCGGTCGCCGGCCACGGCCAGCGCGAAGGCGCGGCCGGTGGCGGCCGATTCGCGCCAGCGGTTGTACAAGGCGAACAAGCCCGCCTGGCGGTGCTCGTCCATGAGGTGCACGTCGTCCACCGCCACGAACTTGGGCATGGGCGACTTGGAGTCGGCCTCGGCCAGCACGCGCAGGATGTTGGCGCTGCTGGCGGCCTCGATGTAGACGGCGTCGGGGCGCGCGGTCAGCGCGCGCAGCAGGTGGCTGCGGCCGCAACCGGCCGCGCCCCAGATATACAGCGCGCGGCCGGGAGCGAGCGTGCGCACGGCCGCCAGCGCCTCTCCGTTGGGACCGGCGATGAAATTGTTCAGCGAGGGCGCTGGCGCGGGAAGAACGTCGAGCAGCAGCTGGCGGTTCATGAGAGGTTATCGATCAGGCGGGTATAGCCAGGCTTCAGGGTGAGCCCATGGCCGGGAGCGGCGTTGCCCGCCAGAAACTGGCAAAATCGCTATCGGCCAACCCTACACTTTAAACCACCCGGGGCGCCGGTGTCGCGTCCAAGCCCTTTGCCTGGCTTGGGTTTGCGCCAAAATGGCGCCGCGCCGGGCCGGGGCCGTCCCGCCCGCCGCGGGCGGCTTTCGCCGGCCGCCGGCCTGGACCGGGCCGCAACATCGTAAAATGCAGGGCGTTCCACCCCAATTCCCAGCAATTGTTACATATCCCACGGCATTTCTCATGACGAATCAACCCAAAGCTCCCCTGACCTACCGTGACGCCGGTGTCGACATCGACGCGGGCGACGCCCTGGTCGACCGTATCAAACCGCTTGCGGCGCGCACCATGCGCCCCGGGGTGCTGGCCGGTATCGGCGGCTTTGGCGGCCTGTTCGAAGTGCCCAAGAACTACAAGGAGCCCGTGCTGGTCTCGGGCACCGATGGCGTGGGCACCAAGCTGCGCCTGGCGTTCGACTGGAACCGCCACGACACCGTCGGCATCGACCTGGTGGCGATGAGCGTTAACGACATCCTGGTGCAGGGCGCCGAGCCGCTGTTCTTCCTGGATTACTTCGGTTGCGGCAAGCTTTCGGTGGACACGGCGGCGTCGGTGGTGGGTGGCATCGCCAAGGGCTGCGAACTGTCGGGCTGCGCCCTGATCGGCGGCGAAACCGCCGAAATGCCGGGCATGTACCCCGACGGCGAATACGACCTGGCCGGGTTCGCCGTGGGCGCGGTCGAGAAGTCGGCCATCATCGACGGCAAGTCGATCAAGGTCGGCGACGTGGTGCTGGGCCTGGCGTCCAGCGGCGCGCACTCGAACGGCTATTCGCTGCTGCGCAAGATCCTGGAACGCGCCGGCGCCAAGCCCGACGACGACTTCCACGGCCAGCCGCTGGTCGACGTGGTCATGGCCCCGACCCGCATCTACGTCAAGCAGGTGCTGGCCGCGCTGGCCAAGCACGGCACCGCCATCAAGGGCCTGGCCCACATCACCGGCGGCGGCCTGCTGGACAACGTGCCGCGCATCCTGCAGGACGGCCTGTCGGCCCGCCTGCAGCGCGACAGCTGGGAAATGCCCAAGCTGTTCCAGTGGCTGCAGCAGCAGGGCGGCGTCGAGGACACCGAGATGTACCGCGTCTTCAACTGCGGCATCGGCATGGTGCTGGTGGTGGATCCGGCCCAGGCCGACGCCATCGCCGCCACGCTGCGCGAGCAGGGCGAAACCGTCAGCAAGCTGGGCGAGATCGTCGCCCAGACCGAAGGCATGCCGCAGACCGTGGTGGTCTGAGCCGGCTGGCTTCGCAATGAAAAAACCCGCCCTGGTGGCGGGTTTTTTGCTTCACGGGGCGGCTAGAAGAATTTGACCCGGCCGGCATCCTCGCGGAATTCTTCTCCCGTATCCAGATCCGTGCGCCACAGGGTGTCGTGAACGGACAGAAAGCCGCGCACATCCCGGTTGGCGGCGCGCGCGTCGCGCCAGGCCGCCTGGAACCAGGCGATGTAGGTCTCCGTCATTTGCTCGCGCAGTTCATCGCAGAAATCATCGTCCTCGTTGTCCATGGCGTCAGTCAACGCGGCGTCGACATCCGGGGGAATCAGCGGGGACGGCAATGCCAGCGGCAGGCCCCGGCCACAGTAGCCGGAACGCGTGTTCAAGGGAATCGCCACGGGCGCGAACGACTCCCAGTCGTACTCGAAGTGAATGGCGTCCACGGTTTCCGGGGAAACGCCCGTGTCGAGCGTGAACGGACGTTCCCGGAGCAACCGCTGGATTGCGCTGATCAAGGCCTTGTCCTGCTTGCGCAGCATGGCCGCAAAAGACGCGTTCGCTTGGTTGATGTCCATCGGTTCGATATCCAGTGGTCAGGCGCCGCCGCGGGGGACGGCTGCGTCGAAAGGTCAGGCCCGCAGGCGGGCATCCCCCTGCGTCAAGGCGCGTCCGCCAGCGCCGTGGCCACCGCGTCGATAGTCTGCGCCACCGCGTCGGCCGCCAGGCAGTCGACGATGACGCGCTCGGGCTGGGCCCGCAGCCAGGTGATCTGGCGCTTGGCCAGCTGGCGGGTGGCGGCGATGCCTTGCTCGCGGGCGTCCTCCAGGCTGATCTCGCCATCGAGATGGGCCCACATCTGGCGGTAGCCGACGCAGCGCACCGAGGGCACGCCCGGGTGCAGGTCGGCGCGGGCATGCAGGCCGCGCACCTCGTCGAGCAGGCCGTTGGCCAGCATCGCGTCGAAGCGCTGTTCGATGCGCGCGTGCAGCGCGGCGCGCTCCGAGGGTTCCAGGCTGATGGTCAGGTAGCGGTTGTCGTCGCCGCCGGCGCTGGCGCGTTGGCGGCCGAGCAGCGCCGACATGGGCTGGCCCGACAGCTGGCATATTTCCAGCGCGCGCTGGATCCGCTGGCTGTCGTTGGGCGCCAGGCGCGCGGCGGTGACGGGGTCGAGCCGCGCCAGTTCGGCGTGCAGCGCCGGCCAGCCGTCGCGGGCGGCGCGCGCTTCCAGTTCGGCGCGCAGGGCCGGGTCGGCCTGCGGCAGGTCGTCCAGGCCGTCGCGCAGCGCCTTGTAGTACATCATGGTGCCGCCGGCCAGCAGCGGAATGCGGCCGCGCGCCGTGATCTCGCCGATCAGGCGCAGGGCGTCGGCGCGGAATTCGGCGGCCGAATACGACTGCGCCGGGTCGAGGATGTCCAGCAGGTGCTGCGGCACCAGGGCCTGTTCGGCCGCTGACGGCTTGGCGGTGCCGATGTCCATGCCCCGGTAGATGGTGGCGGAATCGACGTTGACGATCTCCAGCGGCCAGCGTTCGGCCAGCGCCAGGGTAGATGCGCTCTTGCCGGCCGCGGTGGGGCCGGCCAGGCAGATGACGAGAGGGGCGGCGGACACGGGCAAGACCTATTGCCCGCGCAGGAACAGCTTGTCCAGGTCGGACACCGACCACTGCACCCAGGTGGGCCGGCCATGGTTGCACTGGTCGGCGCGCTCGGTGGCTTCCATCTGCCGCAGCAGGCCGTTCATCTCTTCGATGGTGAGCTTGCGGTTGGCGCGCACCGAGCCATGGCAGGCCATGGTCGACAGCAGTTCGTTGCGCTGTTCGGTCAACAGGCGCGACACGCCCACGCCGGCCAGGTCGCGCAGCACGGCGCGGGCCAGCGTCTCGATGTCGCCGCGCGCCAGGATGGCGGGCACCGAGCGCACCGCGATCGAGGTGGGGCCGGACGGGCGCATCTGGAAGCCGAGGTCTTCCAGCTGTTCCTCGAATTCCTCGACCACCGCCACGTCCTTTTCCTGGGCGTGGAACACCACCGGCACCAGCAGGTCCTGGCGCGGCAGGCTGCGCGCGTCCAGCGCCTGCTTGAGCTGTTCGTAGACCACCCGTTCGTGGGCGGCGTGCATGTCCACCAGCACCATGCCGCGGCGGTTCTGCGCCAGGATGTAGATGCCGTGCAGCTGGCCGAGCGCCATGCCCAGCGGGTGTTCCTCGTCGGCCGGCAGCGTCGACGCGGGCGTGGCCTGGGGAGCCAGCGCCGCCACGTCGCGCAGCGGCTCGGCGCGCGCGGCGGTGTCTTCGGTCAGCGGGCGGTACAGCGATTGCCAGTCGGCGGCGGGAATGCCGGCCGGCTCGGCGTGCAGACGGAACGGCACTTGCGTGTGCGGGCGCTGCGGCGTCGGCGAAGGCCGCAGACCGTAGGCGGGCGCGGCGCCCGGGCTGGCGCCGGTGTAGCCCGGGCGGGCCGGCGACGCGTCGGCCGGCGCGGACGCGGGCAGGCCGATGCCGGGCGTCGCGGGCCCGGACGGCGCCACGGTTTCGAAGCCGCCGTCGTCGTCGCGCGCCGCCGGGGTTGGCGCCACCGCCGACGATCCGCCGGTCTGCGCCAGCGTCTGGCTGACCGCGTGATTGACGAAGCGGTGCACGGCGCCGCTGTCGCGGAAGCGCACTTCGTGCTTGGCCGGATGCACGTTGACGTCGACCGCTGCGGGGTCGATGTCCAGGAACAGCACGTAGGCCGGCTGGCGGTCGCCGTGCAGCACGTCGGCATAGGCAGCGCGCAGCGCATGGCTGACGGTGCGGTCGCGCACGTAGCGGCCGTTGACGTACAGGTATTGGCGGTCGGCGCGGGCGCGGGCCGCGGTGGGGCGGGTGATCATGCCGGCCAGGCTGACCGTGCCGACGCTGTGCGACAGCAGCAGGCCATGCTCGGCGAACTCCGCGCCCAGCACGTCGCGGATGCGCTGCGGCGGCTCCGCCGGCAGCCACTGGCGCTGCGCGCGGTCATGGTGGAACAGGCGGAAGGCGATCTGCGGATGGGCCAGGGCAATGCGCTCCATGGCGTCGACGCAGTGGCCGAATTCGGTGGCTTCCGAGCGCAGGAACTTGCGGCGCGCCGGCACCGCGTCGAACAGCTGGCGCACGTCGACGGTGGTGCCCGGCGGGCCCGAGGCGGGGCTGACCTGCATGCTGCCGGCGTGGATCTGCCAGGCGTGCTCGCCGTCGCGGGTGCGCGAGATGATGGACACCTGCGCCACCGAGGCGATCGAGGCCAGGGCCTCGCCGCGGAACCCCATGGAGGCGACCGATTCGAGTTCGTGCAGGCTGCGGATCTTGCTGGTGGCGTGGCGCGCCAGCGCCAGCGGCAGCTCGTCGGGCGGAATCCCGCCGCCGTCGTCGGTCACGGCGATGCGGCGGATGCCGCCGCCCTCCAGGCGCACCTCGATCGCGCGCCCGCCGGCGTCGATGGCGTTCTCGAGGATTTCCTTGAGCACCGAGGCGGGTCTCTCGATCACTTCGCCTGCGGCGATCTGACTGATCAGCAGGTCGGGCAGCGCAAGAATGGAGCGGCGTTCTGTCATGGGGTGTTCCGGTGTAGCTATACGGATGATTTTAGCCTCTGGATGGGGTGGGCTATAGTCGTTGCCTTATTCCCCCTTCCGCTTCCAGGGACGTATTGATGCTTGAATTTTTCCAAATGGTGCTCCACATCGACCAGACCCTCGGGCTCTGGGTCCAGCAGTACGGCGTGTGGGTCTATCTGGTGCTGTTCCTGATCGTTTTCGCGGAAACCGGGTTGGTGGTGCTGCCGTTCCTGCCGGGCGATTCGCTGCTGTTCATCGCCGGCGCGTTCGGCGCCACGGGCAGCCTGGATCCGGTGCTGCTGGGGGCGCTGCTGATCGTGGCCGCCATCACCGGCAACAGCGTGAACTACGCCATCGGCCGCTACATCGGGCCGCGCGTGTTCTCGATGAACCTGCGCTTCCTGGATCGGGGCGCGCTGATGCGCACGCATGCGTTCTACGAGAAGCACGGCGGCAAGACCATCGTCATGTCGCGCTTCATTCCGGTGGTGCGCACGTTCGCGCCGTTCGTGGCCGGCGTGGCCGACATGCCGCTGTCGCGCTTCCAGCTGTTCAACATCCTGGGCGCGCTGCTGTGGGTGGTGAGCCTGGTGGCGGCGGGTTACTTCTTCGGCAACATCCCGCTGGTGAAGGAACACCTGAACACCATCGTCCTGATCGGCCTGGCCGCGGCCGTGGTGCCGGTGGTCGGCGCGGCGCTGTTCAAGCTGCTGCGCGCGCGCCGGGGCGGCTAGGGGCGCCTGCGGGTGCCCCAGCCGCCGCCAGAGATGGAAGGAACAGGATCAGAAGATCGCGGTGACGCTTAGCTGGTAGGTCCTGCCAGGCGCGACACCCAGGGCGATATCACGCTGGTCCTGGTCTGATGCCATGGTCAATTTCCTATTGCTGGCGTACTCCCAATACTTGCGGTTGGTGAGGTTGTAGATGCCCATCGCCAACGTCAGGTGCTTCTTCACGTTGTAATAGGCCGCCAGGTCGAAAATGCTGTAGCCCGGGATGCGCTTGTAATCCTTTTCGTATTTCCCGGAATACTCTTCGAATGTGAGGCTGCCGTTGTTCGGGAAATTCTGCCGAACCGGATCGACGGCCTGCTTGCCCTTGACAAAGGTGGCGGTAAGGCTTGCGCCATAGCGGTTCTGGGGGTCATCCCAGGCCAACGAGGCAATGGCCTTGACGGGCAGCACGCTGTCCAGTTCCGCCCAGCCGTCACCCGAATACGATGATTTGGATTTGCCCTGGTTGTATCCCACGGCAAAAGTGCTGCTCAGTCCGTGGGCGGCGCCGAACAGGGCGCCATAATCGACCTTGGTGACCAGCTCGGCGCCATAAATGTAGGCCTTGTCGCGGTTCTCCGCGATGGTGAGGCTGGAAATCGAAGCGGGAAGCCTGGCAAGCAGGCCTTCGACGCCGGGTTTCGTTGCCCCTGTCGTGTAATCCCTCAAGGCATACTTGCGGTTATAGATGAAATTGTCATAGCTGTTGTAGAAGACGTTGCCGCGCACGGCAAGGCCCCGGGCAGCCTCGCCAACCACCCCTAGCTCAAACTGATTGCTGGTTTCGGGTTTCAAATCGGAATTGCCAATCATGGCCGGTGAGGCGCGTCCAATCCTGGGATGCAGCCAGATTCCGGCTATCTGACTGCTGGTGGGGTAGGACACCCCGCGTTTGTATTGCAGATAGGTGTTGAACCCCTGCTTGAATGCATACATGACGGTGAAGGACGGCAAGAGCTTCCCGTCCTTGAACGTCTTGCCGTGTATCTGGTTGATTTCCGCCAGCGTCAATCCGCCCAGCGCGTTGTCGTCGGACGGCGCGTCGAAGCCTTGCGGTTTGATTGTGTGCCACGAGTATTTCAGCCCCGGCATCACCGAGAACGCGCCGAGGGTGACTGTGTCGCTCAGCCACACGTTCGTATCGTAGGTTCTGTTGTTGCCCTGTGGCTGCAAGGTTGGGTATTTTTCGCCGACCTGTTCAAACGGCCGGGAAAACTCCGTTATCGAGAAGTTCACGCCGTAATTCAATGCCTGGACGCCATAATCCTTGGTGATTTCGCTTTGCAGGCCATAAGTCTTGGTGTTCATATTGGAGAATGTCGAGACATTCTCCAATGGCTTCTCCGTCTCCAGCCCGGTCGACCACGACCTGGATGAAGTGACCGTGTCCTGTACCGAATAGGTGTCGTCGCCAACGCGCGTTTGCTGATAGAAGACCTTGCTCTCCATCGTATCGATCAGTCCGTTGCCTTGTGGCGTGAATACATGCGCCAAGCTGATTGAATCGCGTTGCGTGGAATTCTTCTGGCTGTGCGCGCCGACTATGCTTTCATGGGGCGCGCGGCTGTTCAGCTTTTTATACATGGGCGCGCTTTCCCTGCTGGACTTGTGATAGAAATCCAGCGTGCCGATGAGCCGGTTGCTGCTGCCAACATCGACCACGCCATTGATCAGCGCCGCATCGGAATTCCAGCGCATCGGGTAGGTATCCAGGGTGCCGCTGTTGTTTTGCGTCTGCCTGCCATCACGTCGGCTGTAGGCGAACAATACCCTGGCGCCATCATTGCCGAACGCGGTGGTCACGCCGTTGTGCCAGCCATGGTCAGCCGTGTCGAACTCGCCGGTGTATTCCAGATAGCTGCTTTTATTGTCCTTGAGATAGCTGTCCGGTGATTTGCTGATGAATGACACGGCGCCGCCGACCACGTTCTTGACGGTGTTCTGGCGAGCCGAGCCGGAAGTGATGTCCACCTGGCCGTACAGATAGGGGTCGATGTAGTCGCGGCCGATGCCAAAGGTATCTTCGCCGGTGGAGACCGCGTAACTGCGCCCGGTGGCATCCGGCAAGGGAATGCCGTTTACGTCCAGCGCCACGCGGTTGCCATCCAGGCCACGGATGTTGTAGCTGCTGTAACCGCCACGGTCAAAACCGGATTTGCCGTTGCCGGAGCCACTGTTCACGCCTGACGCGCTGATCAGCGGTTGGTAGCGCATGATGGTGCCAAAGTTGTTTCCACCGATCCGCTTCATCTCATCAGCGGAAATGGACTGCGTGGTGACGTCTTCCGGCTTGATGGTGGTGACGGTGATGGGTGAAAAGATTTTCACGCCGCCATGCGCGTCATTCCTGACGTCGCCAGGCGCGGTTTCAGTCGACGCGCTCTGACCGTAGGCGGTCGTGGATAACAAAAGGGCTGTTGCCAGCGATATTTTCGTGCATTTCATGTTCCCGAACCCCTGCATGACAAATACAGGGTTGCGCGGGAACGCGGGGCGGGGTGGCGGCCATGACTCTTTCCAAAACGATGGCCGCTAATCTACCCGGGGCGCCCTTCGATATCTGCATGGATTCGTCTGAAAACCCGGGGGCAAATCGGGCGCTTGGCCTCATATAGGATTGTGTAACCCGAGACGCGGATAACCGCGCCGTATTCAAACCGCCGTCCGCGGGCGAGGCGATGGAAAATCGTCCGTGGATATCGATGACCGATCACCCCAAAAGAAAAGGGCCACGCGCGTGCATGGCCCTTCGTGTGTCCGGCGAGGTCTCAGCTGACGTCGCCCAGCCTTGCCAGCGGCGGGTTGGCCGTGAAGTAACGCTGGATGCCGGTCAGCATGGCCTGTGCCAGCTTTTCCTGGTGCGCCGTGGTCTTGAGCAGCGCCTCTTCCTGCGGGTTGCTGATGAAGGCGGTCTCCACCAGCACCGACGGAATGTCCGGCGCCTTCAGCACGGCGAAGCCGGCCTGTTCGACGCTGTTCTTGTGCAGCCGGTTGATCTTCTTGATCTCGTCCAGGAAGGCGTTGCCGACCTTGAGCGAGTCGTTGATCTGCGCGGTGGTGGACAGGTCCAGCAGCACCTTGGCCACCTGGCGGTCGTGGCTGCCCAGGTTGACGCCGCCGATCAGGTCGGCCGCGTTTTCCTTGTCGGCCATCCAGCGCGCCTGGGCGCTGGTGGCGCCGCGCTGCGACAGCGCGAACACCGACGAGCCGTTGGCCGAAGGCTTGATCCAGGCGTCGGCGTGGATCGACACAAACAGGTCGGCATGCACCCGGCGCGCCTTCTGCACGCGCACGTGCAGCGGCACGAAGAAGTCGTCGTCGCGCGTCAGGTAGGCGCGCATGTAGGGCTGGCTGTCGATCAGCGCCTTCAGGCGCCGCGCGATGCGCAGCACCACGTCTTTTTCACGCAGGCCGCTGCCGCCGATGGCGCCCGGATCCTCGCCGCCATGGCCGGGATCCAGCGCGATGGTCAGCATGCGCTGCTTGCCGCGGCCGGCGCTGGCGGGCGGCGACTTCGGCACCGGCAGCGGCGCGGCCGGCTGCTGGCCGCGCACGCGCGGCGGCTCGGGCGGGTCGGCGCGGGTGGCGGGATTGCGCTGGATGTCTTCGAGGATGCGCGCCAGCGGATCGTCGGCGTCGGGGCCGCCCTTGTTCAGGATGGCGACCAGCGGGTCCTGCGCGATCTTGGGATACAGGTCCAGCACCAGGCGGTACTGGTAGTCGGCCACCGGCTTGAGCGTGAACACCTGTGGCGCCACGGCCTGCTTCAGATCGAACACCAGCCGCACCACGTTGGGACGGTTCTGCGCCACGCGCAGGCTCTGGATGTAGGGATCGTCGGGGCGGACCTTGGAGACCAGGTCATTGAGCGCGGCGCTCAGGGTCAGTCCCTCGATATCCACCACCAGGCGGTGGGGATTTTCCAGGGTGAACTGTTCGGCCTTGAGCTCGCTGTCCAGTTCCAGCGTGACGCGGGTGTATTCATCGGCCGGCCAGGTACGCACGGCCAGGATGGTGGCGGCCTGCGCCAGCCGCGGTACCACCGGCAGGACGAGCAGGGTGGCGGCGACGCTGATCAGGCGACGTCGGGTGGCGCCTGCCGCGGGGAGGGCGCCGTGTCGGGCGGGGGGACAATCGCGTTCAACCATGTTTGTCCTCGAGCGGTGTGCGCGTTCAGCGTGACATCGCGTCCTTGGCCGGCATACGCCAGGGAAATCTGCAGGTCGGGAGGGGGCAACAGGCCCTCGGCCCGTTCCGGCCATTCAATCAAAACGACCGCATCCTCACGCAGCAAATCCCGGAATCCGGCGTCCAACCATTCGCGCGAATCACTAAATCTATAAAAATCAAGATGATAGAAGTATAAGTTAGAAACTTTATAGGATTCAAGCAGCGCGTAGCTTGGACTCTTGATTCGGCCTGTGATGCCGCATTCCCGCAACAATGCCCTGGAGAAGGCCGTTTTTCCTGCCCCCAGGTCCCCCTGAAGATGGATACATGCGCCCGCCAGCCCGGTTTCACGGCCGGAGACAAGGGGGGCGAGCTGGCGCGCCAGCGCTTCCGTGGCGGCTTCGTCGGGCAGGTGCAGGGTCAGGCTGCTGAGGGGGGCGGACATGGCGCGGGTCGGGAGGCGAGTGGTAAAAAGTCAGGATGGGAACACGGATTGAACGCAATTATAGGAATTCGGGTTTCTGCTAATCTTATTAGTGATTGCTATTCTCAAATAAGTCCGGCCTGGCGCCACGCCTCGGGCCGCGACGGACGCCGCCACGGAGCAGTAAGCGCCATGAAGACCCGCATCGAAAAAGACACCTTTGGCCCCATCGAAGTCCCCGAGGATCACCTCTGGGGCGCGCAGACGCAGCGGTCGCTGCATTTTTTCGCGATCTCCACCGAAAAGATGCCCGAGCCGCTGGTCATCGCGATGGCGCGCCTGAAGCGCGCGGCCGCCAAGGTCAACGCCGACCTGGGCGAGCTCGATCCCAAGATCGCCGACGGCATCATCCGCGCCGCCGATGAAGTCATCGCCGGCAAGTGGCCCAACGAATTCCCGCTGTCCGTGTGGCAGACCGGCTCGGGCACGCAGAGCAACATGAACATGAACGAGGTGCTGGCCAACCGCGCCTCGGAACTGCTGGGTGGCGTGCGCGGCGAAGAACGCAAGGTGCACCCCAACGACCACGTCAACCGCGGCCAGTCGTCCAACGATACCTTCCCCACCGCCATGCACGTGGCCGCCGCCGTCCAGGTCGAGCACCACCTGCTGCCGGTCCTGAAGACCCTGCGCGCCACCTTCGCCGCCAAGAGCGCCGAGTTCTACGACATCGTCAAGATCGGCCGCACCCACCTGCAGGACGCGACCCCGCTGACGCTGGGCCAGGAGCTGTCCGGCTACGTCGCCCAGCTCGACCTGGCCGAACAGCAGATCCGCGCGACGCTGCCTGGCCTGCACCAGCTCGCCATCGGCGGCACCGCCGTCGGCACCGGCCTGAACGCCCACCCGCAGTTTTCCGCCAAGGTCTCGGCCGAACTGGCCCACGCCACCGAAACCGCCTTCGTATCCGCGCCCAACAAGTTCCAGGCCCTGGCCTCGCACGAAGCCCTGCTGTTCGCCCACGGCGCCCTCAAGTCGCTCGCCGCCGGCCTCATGAAGATCGCCAACGACGTGCGCTGGCTGTCCAGCGGCCCGCGTTCCGGCCTGGGCGAGATCAGCATCCCCGAAAACGAACCCGGCAGCTCCATCATGCCGGGCAAGGTCAACCCGACCCAGTGCGAAGCCATCACCATGCTGGCCGCCCAGGTCCTGGGCAATGACGTCGCCATCAACATCGGCGGCGCCAGCGGCAACTTCGAACTGAACGTCTACAAGCCCCTGGTGATCCACAACTTCCTGCAGTCGGTGCGCCTCCTGACCGACGGCATGGCCAGCTTCGACCAGCACTGCGCCGCCGGCATCCAGCCCAACCGCGAACGCATCGCCGAACTGGTCGACCGCTCGCTGATGCTGGTCACCGCCCTGAACCCCCACATCGGCTACGACAAGGCCGCCCAGATCGCCAAGAAGGCGCACAAGGAAGGCCTGTCCCTGAAGGAGTCGGCCCTGGCCCTGGGCTACGTCACCGAAGCCCAGTTCGCCGAATGGGTCGTCCCCGGCAGTATGACCAACGCCACCAAGTAATCCCGCGGCAAAAAAGTTCTGGTGTCAAGTCTTTCGTGCAAAGCACGCAAGGATTGAAACCGTATATGGGACAGTAGGTTAGCTCTTTTTGGGGCCGCGTCGCAGGACTGCGGCTTGATTGGCTAGGAGCCACATAGGAGCGTCGGGAGAGAAAGCCGGATCGCACCTGATCGTGCTGGATTGCCGAGGGGCGGCGGGCTTGTTTCACCATCATAGTCCAGTGGATTGGTGGCATCCAGAATGAAGAACGCGCAGCTCCAAGGCTGCGCGTTCGATGAATGCCGCAGGGTGTGAGCGACGCCATCACGTCGGCTTCGATGGCGCGCTCCATGTTGCCGTGTCCTTCCTGAATCCACGATCTCCCGCCATGAATGCCTCCAGCATGTGCGGGATGAGTGTTGTCGCATCGACTGCTTCGCCGTAGGTCTGCGCGTGTAGCGCGGCATAGCGGTCGAGGTCGGCTTTCAGGCTGGCCGGGCACGCAAAGGTCAGCTTCGTGGACTCCAGTTTTGGCAGCGGCCCAAGCCGCAGCTTCTTGGTCGTGCTCATTGCATTGCCCCCCGCTGGAAGAACATCGGTTGGTACGGTCGCAACACCAGATCGCGGTTGACGATGATCCTCACCGGCAGGCCCGGCCGCTCGGTCAGCGTCGGCTGGATGTTCATGTTGCGCCGGGTCATCTCCTGACCGACCTGATTGATGCTGTCCTGCGCGCTGTCGCGCCCGGCGATCACGATGCGGTTGCCGCCCTGCCGGTTCTCCGGCGCGGCCAGCTCGGCGCCTACGCCCAGCAGCGTCGTCAGCGCCGCGCCAGCAAAGACCCGATCCCAATGCCAATCGACGCCATCTTCAAGGCCGGAATATCCGGCCGGGTCAGTGCCCGCAAGGTTGTCGAGCTTCAGCGAGGACGTGTCCGGCAGGATGACCCGGTTCCACACTACCTGCACGCGACTCTGCCCGTAGCTCACCTGGCTGTTGTATTTGCCCAGGATGCGCGAGCCCTGCGGGATCAACAGGAACTTGCCCGTCGCCGTGTCGTAGACCGGCTCCGTCACCGTGGCGATCACGTCGCCCGGCAAGTCGGACTTGATGCCTGTCACCAGCGCACCGGCGATCACCGTTCCGGCCATTACCTGATACGGCGATGCTGGCAGCGCCAAATTGCCGGAATTGCGGGTTTCCGTAGAACCGCCTTTCAGGAACGCCTCTTTCTGGTCTTGCCGGTTCTGCATGGTGGTCGGGTCGGCAGGCTGGGCCGCCGTCGAGGCCGGCCCGGCGGCGAGATGGTCGAAGGCCGCGAGCGTGCTTGCGCCGCCAGGCGCACCCGGCGCGGCCTGCGCCACGGTGGCGGCGCTCTGGCCTTGGCCATCCGAGCGGAAGAACACTGACGAAGCCGCCGCCGCATCCGCTTCTTTGCGTCGCGCATCCTCCGGGTCGTGCCCCGGCGGCGCATAGGTTGGCGTCACCGGCTGCTGCGACTTCACGATGGCCGGGCCAAGATCGCCCGGCAGCGGCGGCCCCAGCTCTGGCACCTTCGGCGGCAGCTTCGAGTAGTCGGTCGGCAGGCCATCCAGCCCTTCGGACTTCGAGACGCGATCGACGTTGTAAAGCTCGGTCTGCTCGCCCGCGCCGCGTCGATGCGGCTGCAATGACCAGATCGTAGCCCCGAGCACAGCGACCGACAGGCCGCCGGTAAGCATGGCCAGCGTGCGCCGGTTCAGCCGCGTGACCGGGCGCGGCTGGGCGCGCAGCGCAACCGCCTCGGGCGCCACCTTGCCCGCCTGTGGCGCGGCATGGTCTGGAGTGTCGTCCTGGCTCATGTCAGTTCCTCCGCGCCACGCCGTCCGTGCGCTCGATCCGCACCACGTCGCCCTTGTCGCCTCCCAGGCGCAGTTCGGCCGCGCCGAACAGGCGATCCACGATGTAGTACGGCGAGCGGAAGCGGTAGTTCACCAGTTGCCCATCGCCCTGCGCGCCGATGACGAACAGCGGCGGCAGCTCGCCTTGCGCGATGCCAGCGGGAAACTGGATATAGACCTTCTCGCCGTCATCGAAGGCGCGCAGCGGCTTCCACGGCGGATTGCTGCCGCTGACGGCGTAGCGAAAGCGGATCTTCTCCAGCGACAGCCCGGCATCGACTGGCGCAGCGGCACTCGCCGCCTGCGCCTGGCGCTGCAAGGCCAGCATCTTGTCCTTCGGGTACTCCCAGGACACCGATGCCATCCACGTCTTCTCGGTCGAGGTCAGTTCCAGCAGGTAAGTGCGCCGACTGGTCGTGATGACCAGATTGGTCTTCAGGCCCGAGCGGATCGGCTTCACCATCACATTGACCCGCAACGCATCGCCGCTGCCGCTCGATGTGTCTCCGACGATCCAGCGCACGGTATCGCCGGCGGCCACCGTCACCAGTTCCTCGCCCGGCTGGAGCGCGATCACGGTTACGCGGCCCACGGCCGCATAGACCTGATACAGCGCGCCATCCGTGAAAGGCCACACCTGAATCGCGTTGACGTAGCCCTCGCGCGTGGGCGCAACGCGGGCCTCCGTATTGGCCCGCGAGACGCGCACCTTCTCGTCGGTCGGTTCCGGCGCGGGCTTGGCGTCTTCTGCCTCGGGCATTGGCTTCAACTGCGCCGGCAGCGCCAGCGGCTCGGGCACTTTGACCACTTCCACCGGCGCGGGTGGTTCCGGCAGCGGCTGGGCCTGCACGGTTTCATCGAGCGAGATAACGGGCGGCGGCTTGCCCTGCGTGGCGCAGCCCGCCAGGACAAACAGAATTACCGGCAGGACGGATTTACGGAAAAGATCATTCATGGTTTTGCTCCTTCGTTCGCTTCCAGTTCACGGCTCCACGACAGCCCGTTGACGTAGATGCCCAAGGGGTTCTTGCGCACGCGCTGCTCGGTGCGCGGCGTCTGCTGCACTATGGAAACCACGGCGTTCCAGCGTTCGGTGCGATCCAGCGCGCCATTGACAAAGCGCGTCTCCGTCCAGCGCACGTTGAAAGACGTGTCGCTGGCGCGGGTCACGCTGGTGATCTGCACCGTCACCGACTCCTTGCCGATGCGCGCGAACGGATCGTTCACGCGGGCGTACTCGTTGAGCACCACAGCGCCCTTGTCGGTCGTGTAGTCGTAGGCATCGAGCCAGTTCTGGCGGACGACGATGGGGTCAATGGATAGCGAGCGCACCAGCCCGATAAAACGGCCCAGGTGATAAGCCACCTGCGCATCGCTGGGCCGGTACGGCGTGGCGGCTTCGCCAACGGCGCGCACCTGGCCTGCGTTGTCCACCTCGATCACATAGGGCGTGACGATGGACTGCGCCGAGCGCCAGACGAGGCCGCCGGCCATCAACACCGCCAGCGTCAGGCAGCCAAACGCCATCAGGCGCCAGTTCTTCGCCTGCACGCGGGCCGAGCCGATGCGCTCGTCCCAGACTTGCGCCGCGGATTGGTACGGGGTGGCAGGTTGCGGCGCATCGGCGTAGCGCACCTGCGGTCGTTTGAATCGCATGGAAGTTCTCCTTGAGGATCAGGAATCGGAATCGCGAAGGCTTGGCCCCTGGCTGGAGCTGCCGCCGTCGCCGCCGCGCAGCGTGTGGGCGGCGGTGGTTGCGGCATGGGTGATCTGTTGCCTGCGGTGCAGGCGCTTGGCCCAGGCGGGTTGTGCAGCGGATGGGGTCGGCTCGTTTGCCGCCTGCGCGGCACCGGCTCCCGAAGCCGATCCGGCGTCATCGGGCCGGAAAGCAGCGGCGACACGCTCTTTCATCGAGCGTGCGCCCTCGGCCACCTTCTGCCCGGCCGCCTGTGCGCCGGTCTTGGCGACATTGCCGACACCAGCGGCAGCGCCCTTGAGGCCACAGCCGGCGGATGCAGATCCCGCCTGAAACGCCGACCGTGCGCTGCTGGCGGCTCCGGTGGCGGCACGCGCTCCGCTGCCGGCCAGCTTGGCGGCTGCGGGTGCCATGCGCGCCCCGGCGGCGACCGCGCCGCCGACGCCCGTGGCCGCAGCGCCCACGGCAACAGCAGCACCGGCTGCACCCAGCGCGGCACCGGCCATCGCGCCCGCGCCGAGTTGCGGGCCGCCGGACACCAGCCCGGTCGCAATGCCCGGCCCGAAGATGCCCAAGGCCAACAGCGTCAGCGAGGCCAGCATCACGACCACGGAGTGGTCGATGGATGGCTCGGCCGGCTGCACCTGAAACTCGGCGAACAAGCCCGAGCCGATGCCCACGATGACGGCCAGCACCAGCACCTTGATGCCCGACGACACCACGTTGCCCAGTACCTTCTCGGCCAGGAACGCCGTCTTGTTCCACAGCGCGAACGGCACCAGCACGAAGCCCGCGAGCGTCGTCAATTTAAACTCGATCAGCGTGATGAAAAGCTGGATCGCCAGCACGAAGAAGCACAGCAGGACGATCAGCCAAGCGAGGAACATCACGACGATGGGCGTGATGTTCACGAAGACTTCGGGGAAGCCCGCCATGTCGCCGATCTGTTTCAGGATCGGCGCACCGGCGTCGATGCCGACCTTCGCCAGCCGGCCCGGTTGCAGGAAGTTCTCCATGCTCAGGGTCGAGCCGCTGGCCGTCAGGCCCAGCCCGGCGAAGGAGCGGAACACGATGCCAGCCAACCAGTTGAAGTTGCCGATGATGTAGGCGAAGGCGCCGACGTACAGCACCTTGCGGATCAGCTTGGCGATCACGTCCTCGCCCTGGCCGGTGGCATGGCTCATCGCCCAGAACAGCCCGGCGAGCGTCATGTCGATGACGATCAGCGTGGCGGTCAGAAACGCCACTTCGCCGTGCAACAGGCCAAAGCCCGAGTCGATGTAGCGCGAGAAGGTGTCGAGGAAGCGGTCGATGACCGTCACGTCGTTCATGGCGAGTCCTCCTGCCCAGGCAGAGCGATTGCCGCGCTGCCATCGGCGGGTTCATCGAAGCTGGGCGGGATCGGCGGCAGGTCGGCCAGCGTCTGGTACTCATTCGGCCCGGCCTGGCCGGAGAGAAAGCGCCGCAGGTCGGCCTGGGCCACCTGCGCGCAAAGCGCGCCGTCGTGCTCGCCCGCGCGGCACTGCGCGCGCAGCGCGTGCAGCCGGGCCGGTTCGCTGGTGAGCGCATTCACCGGCACCTGCTGCGGCCGGTCACAGCCGGCCAGCACAAGCGCATGGACGGCGAAAGCGAACACGATGGGCGTGCGTTGCATGGCAGCCTCCATCAGCGGTTGTAGAAATTGACGGGCTGCGGCGTGTACGGCGTGCCTTCGCCCAGGAAGCGGCGCGTCACCTCGCGCCCGCGCTCCGTGGCCGCCGCTTGCCGCGCTAGCTCCAGCGAGGCCGCGCGGTCTTGCGTGATCTGAAGCCGCTGCGTCTGGATCGACTGCTTGGCCTGCAAGGCCAGCAACTGGTTCATGGCCTGCATCGCTTGCAACGCACCCTCGGCCGACTGGCTCTTGCCCACGAGGTCGGCCAGCACGCTTTCGTCGTCGCTCAGGTTCTGCGACGCCTGTGCCTGCATCTGCATGGTGGTTTGCAGGCCGTTGAGCGTGTTCTTCCAACGCTCCTGCGCATCGAGGTATATCTGATTGCCGCTCACAGTGGCGGCGTACTTCTCGGGATACAGGCGCGCGAACTCCCGGTCGATGCTCGTCACGTCATAGGCCAGGCCCTTGGCCTGCGCGATCAGCCGCTGGGTGGTCGCCAGATTGGCGCGCAATTGGCCGACCACGCTGGACGGCAGGCTGGCCAGATTGCGCGCCTGGTTGATGAGCATCTGCGCTTCGTTCTGGAGCTGGCGGATCTGGTTGTTGATCTGCTCCAGCGTGCGAACCGCCGTGAGCGTGTTCTGCACAAGATTGGTCGGGTCGAGCACGATGTCGCCGACGCCGAACAAGGCGTGCGCGGGTTGCGCGATGCCGAAGGCGAGCACACAAGCAGCGGTCAGCGCGGCGAGTTTGGAGGCATGGGTTTTCATGGCAGGTTCTCCTGGGGGTGGTCAGCGGTACGGAGGGAATCCGGCGTGAGGCCGGGGAACGAGGGCAGCAGGTCTGCCGCCCAATCGAGGCCGCGATGGCGCAGCCAGGCGCCCGCGAAGCCGGGCACGCCGGCGTCCTGCGGCACGCGGCCAAGAACTTCATCAATGGCGCGCTGGTCTTGTGGCGTGGAAGCGCCCGCGAAGGCCAGCGTCGCCGGCCCCAGGTCGAGGTCGAACACGCGGTTGCCGAGGCGGGATTGGTAGTAGTAGTCGCGCTTGGGTTGCGCAGTGGCGACGATCTCGATCTGCCGGCTGTTGAGGCCGAAGCCCTCGTAGATCGTGCGAATCTGCGGTTCGGTCGCTTGCGGGTTCGGCAAGAAAATCCGGCTCGCGCAGCTTTCGATGATGGCCGGCGCGATGGCCGAATCCTTCACGTCCGCGAGCGACTGCGTGGCGAAGATGACACTGACGTTCTTCTTGCGCAGCGTCTTGAGCCACTGGCGGATGCGCGCCGCAAACACCGGGTCATCGAGGAACAGCCAGGCTTCATCGAGGATCAGCAGCGTGGGCGCACCATCCAGCCGCTCCTCGAAGCGCGCGAACAGGTAGCGCAGCACCGCGAGCACAGCAGCCTTGCTGTGCATCAGCTCCTCCATCTCGAACGCCTGCACGTCGGATGTGCCGAGGCGGTCGTGGTCGGCATCCAGCAGCCTGCCGTGCGCGCCGCCCAGGACGTAGGGCGCGAGTGCCTGGCGCAAGGTGTTCGATTGCAGCAAGGCCGTCAGGCCCGTGAGCGTGCGCTGCTCCACCGGCGCGCTGGCCAGGCTCCCCAGCGCAGACCAGATGGCCGCCTTCTCGTCCGGGCCGACGGCCGCGCCTTCGTGCAGCAGGCGGCCTTCCACCCATTCGCTGGCCCAGGTGCGGTAGCCCTCTCGGTCGATGCGCGCCAGCGGCTGGAAGGCGATCTCGTCGTCCGCGCCCAGGTCGTAGTGCTCGCCGCCCATGCCCAGGATGGCCGCGCGGATCGAGCGCCCCATGTCGAAGGCGAAGATGCGCGAGCCGCGATAGCGGCGGAACTGCATCGCCATCGTCGCCAGCAGCACCGACTTGCCCATGCCGATGGGGCCAACCACCAGCGTGTTGCCCACGTCGCCGATGTGCGTCACCAGCCGGAACGGCGTGGCGCCGTCTGTGCGCGTGACGATCAGCGGCGGCCCATCGAGATGCGCATTGCGTTCCTGGCCGGCCCATACCGCCGACACCGGCATCATGTGCGCCAGGTTCAGCGTCGAGACGATGGGCTGGCGGACATTGGCGTATGCGTTGCCCGGAATGGACGACAGCCACGCATCCACGGCGTTGAGCGTTTCGGGGATGGTGACGAAGCCGCGCCCCTGGATGACGCGCTCCACCATGCGCAGCTTCTCGTCGGCAACGGCGGCGTCCGCGTCCATGACGGTGACGGTCGCCGTCAGGTAGCCGAAGGCGACCTGATCGCTGCCCAGCTCCTGCAAGGCAGCATCGGCGTCGGCGGCCTTGTTGTTGGCGTCGGTATCGACCAGCGGGCTTTCCTGCTGGAAGATCGTCTCGCGCAGCAACGCGATGACGTTCTTCCTTTTCGCAAACCACTGGCGGCGCAGTCGGGCGAGTTCTTTTTCCGCCTCGGCTTTGTCGAGGCACAGAAAGCGCGTACTCCAGCGATACGCGAAGCCCAGGCGGTTGAGGTCGTCCAGAATCCCCGGCCAGGTCGAGGTCGGGAAACCGCGCACCGACACCACGCGCAGGTGCTGGTCGCCCAGCATCGGCGCCAGGCCACCGACCAGCGCGGAATCGGTCAGCAGCGCGTCGATGTGGAACGGCACTTCGGGAACGCCGACGCGGTAGCGGCGCGTCGAGACGGTCGAATGCAGGTAGGTCAACGTCTGGCTGTCATCAAGCCAGGCGATCTCCGGCATCACGCCATCGAGCAGGTCGAAGATGCGATCCGTTTCAGCGACGAAGGCGTGCAGCCGCTCGCGCCAATCCACGCCTTCGGTGGGCCGGTTTTCGTACAGCAGGCCCGCGGCCCGAGCACGGGATTCCTCGGACGGCAGGTAGGCCAGCGTCAGGTGATAGCCGCTCTCGAAGTGGTTGCCCGAATCCTCGAAGGCGGCGCGGCGTTCTTCATCGACCAGCCAGGACAGCGGTTCGGGGAAATCGGAGTGCGGGTAGTCGGCGGCAGACCGGCGCTCGGCTTCGATGAACAGCGCCCAGCCCGAACCCAGGCGGCGCAGCGCGTTGTTCAAGCGCGCCGATGTGGCGATCAGCTCGCCTTGCGTCGCGCTGTCGAGGTCGGGGCCACGAAAGCGCGCCGTGCGCTGGAAACTGCCGTCCTTGTTCAAGACGACGCCCGGTGCCACCAGTCCGGCCCAGGGCAGCCAGTCGGCGAGCAAGGCCGGTCGCTGGCGGTATTCGGCGAGGTTCAGCATCGCGGCGTCCTCCCCTACACGTCCAGCAGCGGGCGGTGCTTGATGTGCCGCGCGAACACGGCCATGAACTGCGGATCGACGCGCGCGCCCCGCATCGCCAGCGAATGGCCGACGATCCAGAGCACGACACCGGGAATCCACAGTTGCAGGCCCAGCCCGACAGCGGCGGCCAAGGTGCCGTTGGCGATCGCCACGGTGCGCGGTGCGCCGCCCAGCAGGATCGGCTCGGTGAGCGAGCGATGCAGCGGCACCTCGAACCCGGCCGCGAAGGTGTCCGGGGCACTCATACGACGGCCCCGCCCGAGAAGCTGAAGAACGACAGGAAGAACGAGGACGCGGCGAAGGCGATGCTCAAGCCGAACACGATCTGGATCAGCTTGCGAAAGCCGCCCGACGTGTCACCGAACGCGAGCGCGAGGCCCGTGGCGATGATGATGATGACCGCGACGATGCGCGCCACCGGCCCCTGGATGGATTCGAGGATGGATTGCAGCGGGCCTTCCCAGGGCATCGAGGAGCCGGCGGCCTGCGCAGTGCCCGCAAGCAGCAGCATGAAGGCAGCGAGCATCAAGCCTTGCATGGCCGGGCGAGCCAGGCCATCCAGCCGTGCGGGCCGAGGAAGCGGATTTGCGGAAATACGGAAAGCATCAACGTGCGTCATGGCAGTTCTCCAGAGTGGTCAGGGGACAGGGAGGAAAAGTCGGACTGCGGCAGCAGCTCCGGGAATGGAGCCTCCAGCGCATCCGCCAGGTGGTAGCCCACGCCATCGAAGCCGACGACGCGGGCGATGCTCTCGATGCGGCGCTTGCGCCCGCGCCCGGCGATGTGGATGACCACGTTGACCGCTTCCGCGATCAGCGCACGGGGCGGGTTCACCGCCACTTCGAGAATCAGTTGCTCTAGGCGCAGCAGCGCGCCCAGCGCGGAACCAGCGTGGATCGTGGCGATGCCGCCCGGATGGCCCGTGCCCCACACCTTGATGAGATCCAGCGCCTCGGCGCCGCGCACCTCGCCGACGACCACGCGATCCGGCCGCAAGCGCATGGACGAGCGCACCAGTTCGGTCATGGACACCACGCCCGCCCGCGTGCGCAGCGGAACGTGGTCGCGGGCCGCGCATTGCAGTTCCACCGTGTCTTCGAGCACCAGCACGCGGTCGCCCGTCGCGGCGATTTCGGCCAGCAGCGCATTGGCAAGCGTGGTCTTGCCGCTGCTGGTAGCCCCGGCGATCAACACGTTCTGTCGCTCGCGCACGGCGCGAACGAGAAAGCCCGCCTGCGCGCTGGTCATCATTCGGTCGATGACGTACCGCTCCAGCGGAATCACGCCGATGGCGCGCTTGCGCAGCGCGAAGGCCGGCCCCGGCGCGGCCGGTGGCAAGATGCCCTCGAAGCGTTCACCGGTTTCGGGCAGCTCGGCGGACAGCAGCGGCTGGCCGCGATGGACTTCTGCGCCAATGTGGGCGGCGACAAGGCGGATGATTCGCTCGCCGTCCGCTTCGGACAGCTCCACGCCCATCGGTGCGCGACCCGAGGAAAGCCGGTCGATCCACAAGGTGCGATCCGGGTTGAGCATGATTTCCACCACGTCCGGGTCTTCGAGCGCGGCGGCGATTAGCGGCCCCATCGCCGTGCGCAGCATCTGAATGCGGCGGTCGAGCGAGGTGGCGAAGGACGAAGGCGCGGCGCTCATGAGGCGCGCTCCTGCGCTTCGGCAACTGCCGCCGCGTCATCCATCCGCATCGGGTCGGGGTGCAGTTCCTCCACCACATCGCGCACCAGGCTGCGCCCACGCAGTAGGTGACGGCCCAACTGCTCCACGAACTGCTCGAACCGCGCCTTGCCCTGGGCGCGCGCCGCGTCTTGGTGTGCCTCGGGAACTGGCGTGCTGACCGTGAGGTAGTAGCGGATGAACAGCGCCAGCGTTTCGATGGCGATGTTCTGGTCGCGCTCCATGCGCTCGGCGTGGCGCGAAAGGCGATCCAGCCGCTTGGCGATGGCGGCCTCGCGCTGGTCTGCCGCGTCCGGCGATAGCCAGGACGCCAAGGCAGCGGCGACGATGGACGACTTGGACACGCCTTTCTTGGCGGCCAGCTCGTCCAGACGCTTGGCGTGCTCCGGCTGGATGAACAGGTTGAGGCGGTAGTGGCTCATAGCTCGATTCCGTCGTTGGGGTCGAGGGAGGCCAGCCGGGCCGTGCGCTGCATGGCAGGATCAAGCTGGCGAGGAAGGGGAAGCGGCAGGTCGTCGTCGTCATCGAGCAGCGCGAGGTCGGCTGCGGATGCCGCCCGCTCGGGGTCGTAGGCGACGGTTTCGGAGAGTTCGGGCTGACGGCGCGGGCCGCCGTCGTCGGTACTGCCCAGCTCATCAGCGGGAGCTGGAGCCGGTGCGGCGGGCATGGCGGGAATCGCCAGCCCGCTCCAGTCGTCGGGCCGCGATGGCGGCGCATCTGTGTACTGACTGCCTGCAAGCACAGGCGGCGGCAGCACGCGCTGCTTGAAATTGCTGTCTGCGTAGTAGCGCAGCTTCTTGGCCTTGATGGGCGCCACGCTGGACACCATCACCACGGCTTCGTCGGGCGGAAGCTGCATCACTTCGCCCGGCGTCAGCAGCGGGCGCGCGGTTTCCTGGCGCGACACCATCAGGTGCCCCAGCCACGGCGCGAGCCGGTGGCCCGCGTAGTTGCGCTGTGCGCGTAGCTCGGTAGCCGTGCCCAGCGTCTCGGAAATCCGTTTGGCCGTGCGTTCGTCGTTCGTCGCAAACGTCACGCGGACATGGCAGTTATCGAGGATGGAATGGTTCTGCCCATACGCCTTGTCGATCTGGTTCAGGCTTTGGGCGATGAGGAAGCTGCGGATGCCATAGCCGGCCATGAAGGCCAACGCCGTCTCGAAGAAGTCGAGGCGCCCCAGCGCCGGGAACTCGTCGAGCATCAGCAGGAGCTTGTGGCGGCGCTCGATGCCGTCGGAGCCATCGAGCGATTCCGTGAGGCGCCGCCCGATCTGGTTGAGGATCAGGCGAATGAGCGGCTTCGTCCGCGAAATATCCGAAGGCGGCACCACGAGGTACAGCGACACCGGATGCTCGGCCGCTATCAGGTCGGCGATGCGCCAATCGCAGCGCGAGGTGACTTCGGCCACCGTCGGGTCGCGGTACAGGCCGAGGAACGACATGGCGGTGCTCAACACGCCGGAACGCTCGTTGTCCGACTTGTTGAGCACTTCGCGCGCCGCCGAGGCCACGACCGAATGCGGGCCATCGCCGAGATGCGGCGTGGTCATCATCCGGTGCAAGGTCAGCTCGAACGGGCTGGCCGGGTCGGACAGAAAGTTGGCGACACCGCGCAGCGTCTTGTCCTCGCCCGCGTACAACACATGCAAGATCGCGCCGACTAGCAGCGCGTGCGAAGTCTTCTCCCAATGGTTGCGGCGCTCCAGCGCGCCTTCGGGATCGACCAGAATGTCGGCGATGTTCTGCACGTCGCGCACTTCATGTGCGCCGCGCCGAACTTCCAGCAGCGGGTTGTAGGCCGCCGACTTCGCATCGGTCGGGTTGAACAGCAAGCAATGCGAGAAGTGCGAGCGCCAGCCGGCTGTGATCTGCCAGTTCTCGCCCTTGATGTCGTGGATGACGGCTGACGCGGGCCACGAAAGCAGCGTCGGCACCACTAGGCCGACACCTTTGCCCGAGCGGGTGGGTGCGAAAGTCAGGACGTGTTCCGGCCCTTCGTGCCGCAGGTACTGACGATCATGCTGGCCGAGGAACACGCCGGCCGGCTGTGTGAGGCCGGCTTTGCGAATGTCATCCGCGTTCGCCCAACGGGCCGAGCCGTAGGTTGTGACCAGGCGCGATTGCCGCGAGCGCCAGATCGACATGCCAATCGCCACCAGCACGGCGACAAGACCGCTGCCGCCCGCGATGGCGCCGCCGGTGTCGAACACACGCGGCGCGTAGGCGTCGAAGAAGAACCACCACTCGAACAGCCGCCACGGGTGATAGACCGGCGTGCCGAGGAAGTCGAACCAGGGCGAGCCAAGGCGTAGCTGGTAGCCAAGGGCTGCTGCTGTCCATTGTGTGGCGCCCCACACTCCGGCGATCACGATGCCGAATACCACGGCGATCTGACCGAACAGCACGTTCGTCCCTTGCATAACCTCGCCTCCGATCACGACACACAGAGGTGCCGCAGCACTGAGGATCAAGGCGTTCGCGCAGGTCGGTCAAAGGCCGATGTGGCGGCAATTTAGGCCCAAAAAGTCAGATTTCCTTTAGTGGCGAAAGCAATAAAAACGCCGCAAGCGCGAGCGCATTGCGGCGTAGTGAGGTAACAGCGAGAACTTCGTCGCAGCGAAGCGACCGAGAGATAACCTACTTGGATTTTTGCTCTGGCCGATCACCGAAAAATCGCCGTTTGGCGGCTTCGGCAGCACGCAGACATAGTTCGTCGCCAACCTTCGCGCGGTCTTCCTTGCATTGACGTTGAATCTCTTTGATGCGTTCGGGATTGGCTACGAGCGCATCCACGGTTTCCGAAGGTTGAGAAGGACCGCATGCAGGCAGTGCAGTGACCAATATCAGCAATATCACTTTGTTCATAGCCTTATTCCTACTATCGGTCGCGTGGAAGGTCTTCGGGGATGCCGAGTTCATCAGCCGAATCAATAAAATCTACTCGTTCGATAAATCGAGCCAGCATTTCGGACGGCTCCGTATCGCGGCGCAGCAGATAGGTCATGAGCATAGTCGGCTTGCCCGCCAAGCGCCGGGCCACGACTCCCGGCTCGCGGCTGGAAGCAATGTGCGCCTCGCCCGCCAAGCCCAATGCTAAGCCGGCGGAGACTAAAGTCATCATCACGTCGAAGGTCGCCACGCGCTGCGCGATCAGCGGCTCTTGTCCGCATGTGCGTAGGAACCGATCGACCTGGCGCGCGTGGCCTTCGCACACTGCTGGGTCGCCCAGCGCCAGCGGATGGCGCAACACCTCCTTCAGCGGGATCTGTTTGAAGGCAAGCACCGGATGGCGGGCTGGTACCGCCACCATCAATTCGTCTTCCCATGCAGGAGTGACGATGATGCCATCACCTGCATCCCCTGCCATCGAGAAGCCCGCGTCATACAGGTCGCTATGAAGCCCCTTGATCTGCTGATCCAAAGGCACCTCGAACAATCGGATTTCCACCTCGGGGTCCTCTTCGCGGCTGCGCGCCAGCAATGCCGGCAGGCGCGAAGGCGTGACGCCATCGGACAAGGCAATACGCAACTGGCCGCAAAAGCCGTTGGCGGCGGACTTGACACTATCGCGGGCCTGCTCCAGCACTGTAAAGACTCGCTGAACGTGCTCCAGAAACAGCCGTCCAGCGCGGGTCAGTTGTGTGCTGCGAGTGGTGCGGACAAACAGGCGTGCGCCGAGTTCTTCCTCCAACTCCTTGATGGTGCGAGATAACGGAGATTGGTCGATGTGCAACCGCTCGGCAGCGCGGGCAAAGTGAAGCTCCTCTGCTACAGCGAGGAAACACCGTAGATGACGAAGCTCCACAAATCAATCTCCTATTAAGTGTTATTTGAACCTACACATTGAATCTTCTGTCCGGGGTAGTCACCGAAGGCCATGCGCCTATCCGAATCGGACAGGCGCTGGGACTTCTTTCTGACGCCATTGGGAGGCATCAGCAGATCGCGCGAATTACCCGCCGTGCTCCTGTTCAAGCAGCGAGCTGAGGCGAGCAACTTCATTGCTGGTAATGGCAATGTTCCGCCCGTCCTTCGTCGCCACTGAGGCGCCGATGGATTGATACACGGCGCGTCCGAAGCGACTTTCCTGTGCCATCTTTCCATCCTTGAAGACGTACAGCGTTCCCCCGTCAGCCAGCGGAACCATCTCCTTGGCTGCCTGGGCTGCTGCATGACCGGCGAAGGCAGGCACGGAGAGGGCGCTCAACAGGGCGGCAATGACAATTTGCGATTTCATGATCGACTCCTTTGTGAAAACGACGACAACTTGCGCCGCGCCGTTAAATGTAGAAGCGCGCGATCTACAGATCGCTTACCCGTGCATTACATTGGAGCGGCCCCACGTATCTGAGGACACAAGGACTCTCTTAAAATAAGGGATAGTCTTGTGCCTATCAGTAAGCCTAGTCATTACGTGGAAAGCATCGAAATTCTGACCGAGCCGGAGCGTCGTCGTCGGCGCACGGCGCAAGAAAAAATCGCCATCGTGCAGGAAACATTGGAGCCGGGAGCGTCGGTGTCGGCCGTTGCACGTCGGCACGGCGTCAACGCCAACCAGGTGTTCGGCTGGCGCAAGCAATACCAGGAAGGCAGTCTGGCGGCGGTGAAGGCAGGTGAAACCGTTGTGCCGGCATCTGAGCTGGCCGCCGCCATCAAGGAAATCAAGGAGCTGCAACGGCTACTCGGGAAGAAGACGCTGGAGGTCGAAATCCTGAAAGAAGCCGTGGAATGGGGTCGTTCAAAAAACCTGATTGCGCGCTCGCCCTTGCTGCCGGGGGACGACCGATGAAGACGGTCTGCGAAGTTCTCGGCGTGGCGCGCTCTGCCGTGGCGGTGAAGCGAGCTCGCTCGTCCGACTGGCGCGATGGTCGCCGTGCCCGCGTGACCAACGATGCCGGGCTGGTCGAGGAGATTCAGGCCCATGTGGCGCACCTTCCTACCTACGGCTACCGGCGTGTCTGGGCGCTGCTGCGCCGCAGTCGGGAGCAGAGCGGTGCGCCGTGCATCAACGTCAAGCGCGTGTATCGGGTCATGCGGGAGCATCAGTTGCTGCTGCGCCGCCCCGGCGTGCGGCAAGACAAGCGGCGGCATGACGGTCGCGTTGCCGTGGACCGCAGCAACACCCGCTGGTGCTCCGATGGCTTCGAGTTCCGGTGCGACGATGGTACGCCGCTGCGCGTGACGTTTGCGTTGGACTGCTGCGACCGCGAGGCGATTAGCTGGGCAGCGACGACCGGCGGGCATAGCGGTGATGTGGTGCGCGACGTGATGCTGGCCGCCGTCGAACAGCGCTTCGGCACCACGCAGGCCGCGCAGTCCATCGAATGGCTGACGGACAACGGCTCGGCCTACATCGACCACCGCACGCGCAGCTTTGCTCGCGAACTGGGTCTTGAGCCGCTGACCACACCGGTCCGTTCGCCGCAGAGCAATGGCATGGCGGAATCGTTCGTGAAGACCATGAAGCACAATTACGTCGCCTATATGGACAAGTCCGACGCACCAACGGCGCTCTCGCGTCTGGCTATCGCGTTCGAACACTACAATGAGCGCCACCCACACAAAGCCCTGAAATACCGCTCGCCTCGCGAGTTCAGGCGTAATGCGGTGTCATCAACCTAACGGTGTCCGCGTGTCCTGAGTTACAGGGGCAACTCCATACATTCAATTCATGTGCTGTCATTTGGTGCCAGTCAAGGATTAGGTGCCGTTGGGAGAAAGGATGCCAAGCCACGCAACGCTCGCCAAAACCAGAACGGCTAATGTCGCCTCCGTGAACAGACTCTGCCGTAGCTTGACGACCGCGTGTGCGTGGTTGCCTGTTCTCAATGCCGCTTCCAGACTTGGGCTCAGTCGAAACCGATTGGCTGCCGCCAGCGCGAGCATTCCTCCGAACAACAGGAGTTTTCCTACGAGCAGGCGGCCATAGAGCGTTGAGAAGAGCGGATCAAGCGATGGCCCAGCGATCAACAGGTAATTCAGGGCTCCGGTCACGACGAGTGCCGCCACGATCATAGTACCTATCCGAGCGAAACCATTGGATGTTCGGCTCAGGATCTCTACTGAGCCTTGCCCGGTATTTGGTTTGTTCGCCGCAAGCACCAAGAACGCGATCAATGCGCCTACCCAGGCACCGGCCGCCCAGAGGTGCGTGATGTCCGAAGCGAGATGAATGTATCCGCGCACGCCGTCATCCATGGCGCCATGTCCCGCCCATGCAAGGGTCGCCAACGCCACACCACTGGAAGCGGCCATCGCTGCAAAACGCAGTGTTGAATTCATGCGCAACACGGCGATGAGCACACACGTCACTAACGCCAGGATGCGAATGCACCAGGCGATGCCCATGTGCGTGCCCGTAATGAGCATGTCGAAAACGTGCGTTGACAGCTCCGCGTAGCTTTGGGCGCCGGACATGGCCTTGGCCATGACCGTCATGCCCCACATCGACAGGACAATGCCGATGGCGGCGGATGCGCCAATGAGTACGCGATAGCGGCGCGAGATCGTCGAGGATCGCTCGTCGTTGCCCAAAGCATAGAGTCCGAACATGGCGACGCCAAACGCCGCCGCCAGGTCCAGATAAAGCGCCAGGCGCAGGACGATGGTCAACCAATCCCCGGCCATGGGCTTACTTCACCTTGAAGGTGACGTTACCCGTGATCGGATGCGTGTCCGAGGAGACGGCACGCCATTCGACGCGATAGTCGCCCGGCTGGAGCGCTTGTGCCGGCGTGATGACCATGGTCTTGCCGTCGCCGGCACCCGCGACGCTGGCGTTGATCTTCATCGGGCCATGGCTCGCCATTCCCGGCATGCCCGTCATGACAAGGCTTGCGGCGGAGAACTGCGGCACCAGCGTTTCGGAGAACTTCAGCTCGATGGTGGCTGGCGCGGAAACCTGCGACTTGTCGGCCGGCGTTGAAGACACCAGCGAAGGATGCGCGAATGCGGCGGTGGCGAACAGGCCAGCAGCGATCGGCGCGACGAGCTTGGCGATGAAATGTGAACGGGTCATAGAGATTCCTACCTTGATGTGTGAGGGTGGTTTAAGAACGAAATGCCGAGATAAGGCTTGCACCTTCGCAACGGCGTGGAACGAAAGAAACGGTTCGCTGGGCGATAGCAGACTCCTGTTGGTTCTGAAAGATGTTTCGGTCACAGTCGGCTCGCTCTCAGCCGCAAGGCGTTGCCCACGACCGATGCCGAACTCAGGCTCATCGCCAATGCTGCGATCAGGGGCGACAGCAACCAGCCCGTGAGGGGATAGAGAACCCCGGCGGCGATGGGGATGCCCAGCGCGTTGTAGAGGAAGGCGAACATGAGGTTCTGCTTCATGTTGCCCACGGTACTCACCGAGAGCGTGCGAGCGACAGCAATGCCACGCAGGTCGCCCTTGACCAGCGTGACCTGAGCGCTGTTCATCGCCACGTCGGTTCCCGTTCCCATGGCGATGCCCACGTCTGCCTTCGCCAAGGCCGGCGCGTCGTTGATGCCGTCTCCGGCCATGGCGACGATGCGGCCTTCTTTCTGCAGCCGCTCGATCAACATGAGCTTGTCCGCCGGCTTGACCTCACCATGCACCTCGTCGATGCCTAGGCGTGCACCGACGGCTTTGGCGGTGGTCTGCCCGTCCCCGGTGGCCATGATGACCCGCAGGCCCGCAGCCTTCAACGCGGCCAGGGCCTCGGGGGTGCTGCCCTTGACCGGGTCGGATACGGCGAGCAAACCCGCGAGTTGCCCGTCCACAGCCAAGTACATGACGCTGGCCCCTTCGCCGCGCAGAGTTTCGGCCTGGGGTACGAGCGGTTCCACCGATACGCCAGACTGTTCCATCAGCACTGTGTTGCCCAACGCCAGTTGCCGGTGCTCAACCTTTCCGCGCACGCCGATGCCGGTTCCCGATTCAAAGCTCTGAGGCTTCACGAGTTGGAGGCCCTGGGCACGCGCGGCCTGCACGATGGCGTCGGCCAGGGGGTGTTCACTGCCCTGGTCCAGGCTGGCCGCAAGACGCAGCACCTCATCGTTCGTAAAGCCGCGTGCTGCGACGACCTGATCGAAAGCAGGTCGGCCTTCGGTCAGGGTTCCTGTCTTGTCGATGACGAGGGTATCGACCTTGCGAAGATTCTCGATCGCCGCGGCATCGCGGAACAACACGCCCTGCGTGGCGCCACGGCCCGTTGCGACCATGATCGACATCGGCGTGGCCAGACCCAGCGCGCACGGGCAGGCGATGATCAGGACGGCCACCGCATTGATCAGTCCATAGACCCAGGTGGGCTGTGGCCCGAAGAATCCCCATACAAAGAGCGTCGTGACCGCAATGGCGACGACGGCCATCACGAAGTAGCCGGCAACGACATCGGCCATGCGTTGCATCGGTGCCTTGGAACGCTGCGCCTGGGCGACCATCTGGACGATCTGCGATAGAACGGTGTCCGAGCCGATCCGCTCCGAACGCATGACCAGCGCGCCGTTGGTGTTGAGTGTGGCCCCGATGACCTTGTCGCCCGCGCGCTTGCTGACGGGCAGCGGTTCGCCGGTCAGCATGGATTCGTCAATCGAGCTGCTGCCCTCGTGCACGATGCCATCCACCGGCACCTTCTCGCCGGGTCGGATGCGCAGCAGGTCGCCGACGTGCACATGGCTGAGCGGCACGTCTTCCTCGCTGCCGTCCGCATTGATGCGCCGCGCGGTCTTGGGCGCCAGCCCCAGCAGCGACTTGATAGCCGCCGAAGTCTGGGAGCGGGCCTTGAGTTCCAGCACCTGGCCGAGCAGTGTCAGCGAGATGATGACGGCGGCGGCCTCGAAATACACGCCGACCCGTCCCATGGACATGAAGGAGGCTGGAAACACTTCCGGCGCAACGGTTGCCACGACGCTGTAGATGAATGCCGCACCCGTTCCCAGGCCGATCAGTGTCCACATGTTCGGGCTGCGGTTGACCACGGACAGCCAGCCGCGGGAGAAGAAGGGCCAGCCGGCCCACAGCACGATCGGCAACGACAGCACCAACTCGACCCAGCTCTGCGTAGCCATGTCCATCAGGTGCAGCCGCTCGCCCAGCATCGCCAGCGCCAGGACCACGAGCGTCAACGGCAAGGTCCACCAGAAGCGACGCGAGAAGTCACGCAACTCCGGGTTGTCGTCGTCGAGGTCGGGCAGCAGGGGCTCCAGCGTCATCCCGCACTTGGGGCAGGTTCCCGGATGATCCTGGCGGATCTCCGGGTGCATCGGGCAGGTGTAGATCGTTCCGGGTGCGGTTGGCGATGCCGCCGGGGCCGGTGAAACTGCGGTGCTGGCATGGTGATGCGGCGCATGGCCGCTGCCTGTGCCTATGCCCGCGCCACCGCTGGCATATCGCGCCGGATCGGTGTCGAATTTGGCCTTGCATCCGGTGCTGCAAAACAAGTACGTGTTCCCCAAGTGCGTGGAGCGGTGCTCCGACGCCGCCGTGACCGCCATGCCACACACCGGATCGCGCGTCGCGGCATCGGGCTGCGAGTGGCTTGAGGACCCGCCCGCGTCGTCACTGCCGGCATGGCTGGCGTGATGGTGGTGCTTATGCGGGCCGGACGTTGTGGCACCCGCCGCCATGCCTGCGTGCTCATGTCCTGAAGACTTGCTGGGTGAATTCATAGTGACAAGTGCCCTCCGCCGTTAACCGTTGGTGTCTGGTGATCGCAGCAGGCCGCAGGCGCGCAAGGAGACAAGCGCGGCGTCGCGTGCTCGCACTGTGCGAGCACGCGACTCATTGCTTCTGCTCCTTGGCGGGTGCGGCACCTTCCTCACCCTGACGCGCGGCATGATCGTGTCCGCCGTGGCCGTGACCACGGTGCATGAACAGGTGCATCAGCGGACAAGCCGCCAGCAGCAGGAAGGGGAGATAGCCGGCAACATGTGCCGTGTGCTCCTTGAGCAGGAAATACGCGGCGACAGCGGCGATGATGAGGAACGCCACGCCGTAGCGCGATCGCCAGAACCGGGGACGATCGCTGGGGGTCTGTGTGTGCTGATGCTGCATGGCATATCTCCACGGAAAAGAGTTGATGGATGGTCAGAGATGCGACTGATAGACCGTGCTACTACCGTTTTTCCCGATCAGCAGCACGTCGTAGGCGTCCTTGCGTCCACCATAGGCCGGACCATCCATGCCGGGCGAACCGACCGGCATGCCCGGCGCCGCGAGGCCGATGGCCTGCGGGGCTTCGCGCAGCAAGCGTTGAATGTCCGAGGCAGGCACATGACCCTCGATGGCATAGCCGCCGATCTGCGCCGTGTGGCACGAACCGTACTTCTGCGGGATGCCCAGCCGCGTGCGCGCTGCCGTGTTCCCGGTGTCAAGAACCTGCACATCGAAGCCTGCGCCTTGCAGGTGTGAGACCCAGTCCTTGCAGCAACCGCAGCTCGGGTCCTTCCACACCTTGGCGATCGGTCGGCTCTGCGCCAGGCTCGGTCCTGCGAGTGCCATCACCAACAAGCCAGCGATCAATGCTTGGCGTCTCGGCACTTTGCCCTGGCTTCTGTCGTAGTGCATGTTCATAGATTGCCTCTCATCAGATGATCAAACCCACAAGGTTCTAGAACCAGAATCGCACGCCAGCCACCCAGCGCGTCTGCTGCGCGCGGCCACCTTCGGCACGCACATAGTCCGCTGTGCGTCCGAAGCTGCCCGCCCGTTCCACGCCGATGTAGGGGGCGAACTGGCGACTGAATTCATAGCGCAGGCGCAAGCCAGCAGACGCTTCGGCCAAGCCCTTGCCGATACCGCGTTCCGGGTCGTCCTTGCCATAGAACTGCAATTCGGCACGAGGCTCCAGAATCAGTCGCTGGGTCAGCAGCAGCTCGTAGCTGCCTTCGACACGCAGCGCCGTACGTCCGCCACTTCCCACGTAGCCCGTCGCCTTCAGCTCGAACCAGTAGGGGGCGAGGCCCTGGATGCCGAAAGCCAACCATTGACGGCTCGGGCCTTTTCCGTTATCCACCCGAACGCCGAGCTGGGTGTCCCAGTACGGTGCGACGGCGTGCCCCCAGAGAAGCTCGGTACGCGATTTTTCGAGCTTTCCTTTGGCGATATCGCCTTCGGCCTTCACGACGGCCTTGTTGTAGGTCGTCCCATACCAAGCCTGGAGGTTGTAGGCCGTGGAATCGTCCCCTTTGCGCGTGAAGCGGCGTTCCAGGGTTTCGCCGCGCAACGAGAAGAACCTGTGTTCGTCGGCCAGCATCAGCCGCGGCACACCGGGTACGGCGTAGTCGCCCGATCCCAATGTCAGGCCATTGGAGTAGCCATGCGGATCGCGGGCGTCAGGAGGCGCCGACCCGCCCTGCATCTGCATGTTGCCGTGATCCATGGCCGGGGCCGCGGTCGAGCCGCTCGCCGACGTCGCGTGACCCGCGTGCGGGTCGGCGGCAGGAGCCACGGTCTGAGTGGATGGCGCGGCCGTTTGAGCGTCGGCCTGGCCGTGCGCTGCATGGTCGTTCTGTGCTTGTGCCTGGGCGGCGACGCTTACCAGGGCCAGAAGCGTCGTGGCCAGTGCGCGAGTGGGGAGTGCTTTGGACATTCTTGGTCTTCCTTGTGCGCTGGGTTCAAGACACCACGACTTCGCGGAACATGCCGGCATCCATGTGGAACATCAGGTGGCAGTGCCACGCCCAGCGGCCGAGCGCGTCGGCTGTCACCAGGAAGCTGATGCGTTGTGCCGGCTGCACCGGCAGGGTGTGGCGGCGCGCAAGGAAGCGACCGTCGGGGCTTTCCAGCTCGCTCCACATGCCGTGCAGGTGCATGGGATGGGTCATCATGGTGTCGTTGTGCAGAATGACCCGCAGCCGCTCGCCGTGTTTGAAGTGCACCGGCGTGGACTTTCCGAACTCCAGCCCGTCCAGGGACCATGCGTAGCGTTCCATGTTGCCCGTGAGGTGCAGTTCGACCTCCCGGCCAGGGCCTCTCTTGTCCAGCGGCCCCGACGGGGTATGCAGATCCGCGAGGGTCAACACTCGCCGACCGTTGTTGCGCAGTCCGATGCCGGGGTCATCGAGGTTGGTGCGCGCCATGTCAACGCGCATGTCCGTGCTGGCACCATACTCGGTGCGAGCGTGGCGAGCAGTAGTGCTGGGCACGGCCAGTCCCCCCGCCGCCGCGGCGTGTTGGCTGTGATCCATCGCCATGCCACCGTGGTTCATGGCGCCGTGATTCATGCCAGCCATCGCCCCATGATCCATCCCGGACATCGAACCCGAGCCCATCCCGGTCATCCCGGTCATGCCCGTCATGCCCGTCATGCCCGTCATCTCCATGGCTTGGCCGGACCCGCCGTGGTCCATGCCCCCCATCATGCTGCCCATCATGTCGTTCATGGTCAGCCATTCGACCGGATCGAGGGCAGGCACGGGAGCTTGAAGACCTTCACGCACGGCCAGCGTGGCCCGCGCGTAGCCTGTCCGGTCCATCGCCTGGGCGAAGATCGTGTAAGCGTCATCCCGTGGCTGGACGATCACATCGACGGTTTCGCCCGGACCGAATCGGAACTCATCGACCGTCACCGGCTCCATGTCAACACCATCGACGTGCACCACCGTGAGTTTCAGTCCGGGAATGCGTACGTCGTAGAAGGTGTTGCCCGCACCGTTGACCATGCGCAGCCGCACGCGCTCACCCGGTCGGAACAGCGCCGTCCAATTGCCGGCGGGGGTGACGCCGTTGGCCAGATAGGTCAGCGTGGCGGCAGACAGATCGGCGAGATCCGTCGGATTCATCCGCATCTCGTTCCACATCTTGCGCTTGTCGATCGCAGCGGCCATGCCGTCGCGCGAGGCGTCCCGGAAGAAGTCGAAGACGGTAGGTTGGTTGTAGTTGTAGTAGCCGCTTTGGGACTTGAGCTTGGTGAACACCCGCATCGGGTCTTCGTCGGTCCAATCCGAGAACAGCAGCACGTGGTCACGGTCGGCGCGGATGGTCTCGGCACCAGCGGGGTCGATGATGATCGCCCCGTACATGCCCGTGAGTTCCTGGAAGCCGGAGTGCGAGTGGTACCAGTAGGAGCCGCTTTGCTGAACCTTGAAGCGGTACGTGAAGGTCTCGCCGGGAGCGATGCCATTGAAGCTGATGCCCGGCACGCCATCCATCTGATACGGCAGGATGATCCCGTGCCAGTGGATGGATGTGGCTTCACGCAGCTTGTTGGTCACACGGATTGTGACGGTGTCACCCTCACGCCAACGCAATGTCGGTGCCGGCAGCGAGCCGTTGATGGTCGTAGCCACGCCTGGCTTGCCCGTGAAGTTCACGGGCGATTCGGCGATCACCAAGTCGAACTCGGTGCCCTTCAGCACAGGGGCGGCACCGCGCGTCGCGGAGCCTTGTTGGGCAAATGCCCTGAGCGCCGGGGTGGACAGCCCGGCCAGGACGCCGCCAGCGGCCAGCCCCTGAACAAAACGCCGACGAGACAGGCCCAGTGGGGGCGCGATTACAAAGGGCGAACGAGGCGGCATGGCCTGAAATCCTCCATAGATAACTTGAAAGTCGTCTTTAGAGCCGCCTTTGGTCTTGGGCGGCACGGTTCGACGCATGGAGGTCATGCTATGGAGTGACCACTTTCGGATGAATGACCCTTGGATTACATTCATGTAATGGTCGCGTCATCTTCGTGGCAGGAAGCGACTATTACATTGCCCCTAAGAAGCAAATGAATGGGGCATCGTGGGCGGCAAAATTCCTTACGCCGCAGCGATTTCATGGGGCATGCGATGAAGCTGTTGGTCGTTGAAGACGAGAACAAGACGGCGGATTACGTCCGCCAAGGTCTCATGGAGGCAGGGTTCGTCGTGGATCTGGCGCGTAACGGATTGGACGGACACCACTTGGCCATGAGCGAGACCTACGATTTGGTGGTCTTGGATGTCATGCTGCCGGATGTCGATGGCTGGCGCATCGTGCGTTCGCTGCGAGATGCTGGCAAACAAGTCCCTGTGCTATTTCTAACCGCACGTGGCAGCGTAGATGACCGCGTCAAGGGGTTGGAACTGGGGGCAGACGACTATCTCGTCAAGCCGTTCGCGTTCTCGGAATTGCTGGCGCGGGTGCGGACGCTGCTGCGACGCGGAAGCGCTCCGAGCCAGCCTGATCGCATCCAAGTTGCCGATTTGGTGCTGGACTTGCCGCGCCGACGTGCAACGCGCGCTGGTCAGCGCATCAATCTCACCAGCAAGGAGTTCGCGTTGCTCGAACTGCTGGCACGCCGACAGGGTGAAGTTCTGCCGCGTTCGTTGATTGCGTCTCAGGTATGGGACATGAATTTCGACAGCGACAGCAACGTCATTGATGTGGCCATCCGTCGTCTGCGCGCAAAGATCGACGATGCGTTCAATCCAAAGCTCATCCACACTGTACGTGGCATGGGATACACGCTCGATGCGCCTGATGATGACCTCGCGCCATAAGCCACGGCGAAGCCGTCCCGCGTCGCTTGCATTGAGGGTCACGGCCCTGGTTGGCATTGCCACTACCTTGGTATTTCTAGCGTTCAACTGGGTTGTCGTTAGATCCCTGGAGCACCACTTTGCCCAACAGGACGCCCATGAACTGGACGCAGTGGTCACGGCCTTGGCAGAGCCGTTGCGACAGATCGCTAATGACATGGACAAAGATGAGTTGCGGCAGCATTTAGCCAATGCAGTGGCAGGACATCATGGGATGACCTATGGTGTCTATGATCGGCCGGGCAATACCATCTATGCCACGCCGGGTCCTGACCTGTCGAAACTTGCCAGCAGCAAAAAGTTGGTCAACCGCATCACCGCCGACGATTTGACGGTGTGGCAAGAGAATCAGAGGTCTTATCGAGGTGTGGCGCTACAACTGCCTGCCGACGATTCGGCGGCACCTGGCTACCGCATCGTCGCTGCCATGGACATCGGCTTTCATCTCGATTTCTTGGCAGAGTTCAAGCGCATGCTCTGGTGGGCGACCTGCCTTGTTCTCTGCATTGCGCTCGGGGTGGCTTGGCTGGCCGTGCAATGGGGCCACCTTCCAATCCGCAAGGTCAACGAGGAGATTCGCACGATCCGCTCTTCAAAGCTAGATGTGAGACTTGATCCTCTGGACGTACCTATAGAACTGGCTGAACTTGTGGTCGCCTTCAACGACATGCTGGCCAGAATCGAGGAAGGGTTTGTCCGCCTGTCGCACTTTTCCGCCGACATTGCGCACGAGTTGCGTACACCCGTTACCAACCTGATTACGCAGTCCCATGTGGCGCTCGGGCAACCCCGCAGTGCAGAGGAATATCGGGAGATCCTCTACTCCAACTTGGAGGAGTTTGATCGCATGAGTCGCATGATCGGCGACATGTTGTTTCTAGCTCAAACGGAAAATGACCCTCGAAATCTCCGCCTCGGCGAAATCGACTTGGCTGAGTTGATCCGAGGTTTGTTTGACTACTTCGAGGCATTAGCTGAAGACCGCAACATCACACTTTACGCAAAGGGTGCTGCCGAACCAATACGGGCGGATCGTGAGATGTTGCTGCGGGCGCTCAACAATCTTCTTTCCAACGCAATCCGTCATACTCCCTATGGGTCGCGTATTACAGTCGCTTTGGCGCAAGATGAGCGATGGACAACGATAAGTGTCGAAAATCCGGGCGAGCGAATTTCGGAGGCTGATCTGCCGAAGTTATTCGATCGCTTTTTCCGAGTAGATCCTGCCCGCCAACGAAAGAACGCAGGTGCAGGGCTAGGGCTGGCCATCGTCAAATCAATTGCCGAAGCTCATGGTGGACATGTGCAGGCAACGTCCAGCGATACAGCGACTAAATTTGATCTAACGCTGCCTCGCATCGCTTAGTTGGCCTCTCGCCATTGCGGGAGAATGCAGATCGTGGATGGGCGCAGTTTCGACTCGTCGGAAGCAGGTTGCTCGTCAGATGATGGACATGCCTTTCTGCCGTCCAATCTCCCATGACACACCACCGCCGCGTACAGTGGCAGCAAGTTGCTGACCTAGCCGTTGCTCGATCACTGGTTTCCACGGCACTAGGCTGAATCCCATGCCGTCATCGAGCATCGCGTAGCGCCCGCTGGCGAGCATGACGCTGCGCCGGTAGATGCCAGCTAGTCGGCCCTGCAAATCCCCCACAACCCGCATGAACACTGGATTCATGATCGATTCTGGTCCACCGAATCCCCCGGAATCCGTTGAACAGGCAGCTGATTCCTGAGAGATTTGTGCAATGCCCGAGACCCCCGACACGGCCGATTTCTTCCGCCCCCGCCTGACCGAGATGATCGACCTGCGCCACCCGCTGGCGGTGCTGGCGAGCCGGCTTCCCTGGCCCCAGATCGAAGCGACACTGGCCCCGTACTTCGCACGCCAGGCTCGCACCGGCCGAGTCCTCGAACACGACGACCTCTTCGGCCCCTCGCTGCAAGTCGCAGGCGCCGGTGTCGCCGCAGCGGGCCGCCCGCGTCTTCCCACACGCCTCATGGCCAGCCTGCTGTATCTCAAGCACGCCTACAAGCTCAGCGATGAAGAGCTCGTCGAGCGCTGGGCCGAGAACGTCGTGTGGCAGCACTTCAGCGGCATGACCTTCTACGAACCGCGCCTGCCCTGCGATGCCACCCAGATCGGGCGTTTCCGCTCAGCCCTGGGCGAGGCTGGCATCGAGGAACTCCTGAAGGCCACCATCGACACGGCGGTGGCCTCCACGGCGATCAAGCCGGCCGAATTCGAGCGCGTGATCGTGGACACCACCGTCCAGGAGAAGGCCATCGCCCACCCGGTGGACTCCCGCCTGCTGGAGATCGCCCGCCACAAGGTCGTGGCTGCGGCCAGGCGCGCCGGTATCGCGCTCAAGCAGACCTTCGCCCGCGAAGGCAAGACCCTGCGGCGCAAGGCCGGCGGCTACGCCCATGCCAAGCAGTTCAAGCGCCTTCAGCGCGTGCTCAAGCGCCAGCGCACGGTGCTGGGGATCGTGCTGCGCGAGGTCGAACGCAAGATGGCGCAAGCCGTCGATGCGTCGCCCCTGACGATCCACAGGCTGCGTGAACTGATGGGCCGAGCCGAGCGCATCCGCACCCAGAAGCCCAAGGACAAGAACAAGCTCTACGCCCTGCACGCGCCGGAAGCCGAGTGCATCGGCAAGGGCAAGGCCAGGAAGCCCTACGAGTTCGGCGTGAAGGTGAGCGTGGCCGTCACGCACAAGCAGGGCCTGGTGGTGGGCACTCGCAGCTTCACGGGCAACCCCTACGACGGTCACACGCTGGCCGAGCAACTCGAACAGGTGAGGATCCTCACGGAGGACACCGGCGCCAGCCCGAAGCAGGCGGTGGTGGACCTGGGGTTCCGGGGCGTGGATGCGGCCAATCCAGACATCGAGATCATCCACCGGGGCCGCTTCAAGTCATTGACAGACCTGCAGCGGCGTTGGCTCAAGAGAAGGCCGGCGGTGGAGCCGGCCATCGGACACCTCAAGCACGACAACGGGATGGATCGGTGCTGGCTGCAGGGCGCAAAGGGCGACGCGCTGCATGCGGTGCTGTGTGCGGCCGGCTACAACATCCGATGGCTGCTGCGCGCCATCGTGCGCCTGGGGCTCAAGGGCCTTTTGTTGCGCCTGATCGCGACGCTCGTGCAACTCGCACCAGCGCGACATGTCCAGGAAATCCCGCGCTCGCGCGGCGCATCGCGGGTCAGCTTGGCTCGGGGATGAATTTTGCAGGGCGGACCAGCTACCCGTTGCCCGTCGGCCACGGGCCGATGCTCCAGGCCAGTTTCGGCGGATATATCCTTCGCGGCCTGCGCCAGTTCCTGATTGCGCAGCGTGCCCAACAGGTTGCGCGCGAAGATTACGCGCTGCCCACGCCGCTCGGCCAGTCCCTGTTCGGCCAGGAAGTCGGCGCGCTGCTGCATCGCCTGCTTGGCCTCCGCTCCAAAGCCCAGGTCGCACAGACCCGAGCCGCCGCCGATCAACTGCTGGTCGAGCCAGGTAGCCCCGATCGCGCGCGCCTGCCGCTCGATGGACAGGTGCGATTTCACTTCCACGGCCACGCCGCCCAGGCGCTGCGCGTCGTATTGGCGGCCACGCTCGGGCAGATCGTCCGGCACCTTCCATAGCCCGTCGGCCACCCGTTCCACGATACCGGCACGGCGCAGGGCTTCCAGGCGGCGGATGTGGGCCGCCACGACTTCCTGCGGATCTCGGCCGGGCACGGCCTGACCTTGTGCAATGGCGAGGTGATGATCGGCGCGGTAGAGGCCACCGCTCGCCAGCGCGGCGATGTTCTTGTCGGCCGCGCGCACGTCGGCCGCCCCCTTCACCTCCACCACGGCGCCGGTCGGATAGTTCGCCAGCTCGTCGCGAGCATTGAGCGCGACATAGTGAGCCTTGCCGTCCACACCGTCGATGACCAGATAGCCGCGGTCGCGCAGCTCGTCGGCCAGCCCCTTCGCGGCCACGCGGCCGACGATCGTGCGGCCGTCATCACCCGGCTCGAACACCGACAGTTCGCGCGGCGCGCCGCTCATGGCCCGCTGTAGGGTGCGGATGATGTCGCCACGCTCGCCCAGGGCACGCAAGGTCTTCTCCGCATCGGCATGAATGCCCCAGGTGCCGGGCTGCACCTCGTCGGCCAGGCCCAGGCGCTGCAAACGCTGCAGGCGGCCGATCAGCAGCAGGCGCTGGCGTTGCAGCCGCGGTTCGTTGAAGCGTTCGATCTGCACTTGGCCATCGTCGCCGACCTCGCGCTTGAGCGTGCGATCCAGGCTCGTCCACCGTTCCTGCTCCACCTCGCGCCGCAAGGCCTGCTGGATCTCCAGCTCGGTGCGTGGCCCCAGCCATTCGGTCGCCAGCTCGGCCGCGCGATACCGAAAGCCATCGGCGATGTAGTCGCCCGCGATGATGAGGTGTTTGCCGGTGTCGTCGCGCCCGCGCACGATCAGGTGGGTGTGCGGGTTGTCGGTGTTCCAGTGATCGACAGCCACCCATTCCAGCCGCGTGCCCAGGTCGGCTTCCATGCGCCCCATCAGATGCCGCGTGTAGGTGCGCAGGTCTTCGAGCTCGGCGCCATCCTCGGGGGAAACGATGAAGCGGAAATGGTGCCGGTCGTCGGCGCAGCGTTCCTTGAAGGCATCAAGATCGGCTTCATCGGTCTGCGGCCCGTAGGCCCGGCCTGGCTCACCGTCCCGGCCCACGCCATCGCGCTCGATGTAGCGCAGGTGCTTGGCGAGCGACTGCGGGCTGGCCTGGCGCTGGTTGACCAGCAGCGTCTTGATGGTCACGCGCCGCGACATGGGCGTGAGCTTCGCCCCCGCGAAGCGCGCCGCCGTGTGGCCGCGCCCCAGGCGCGAACCGGGCCGCTGGCCGGTGCCCCTCCCGGTGCCGCCAGCCGTCCCAGGACGGCGCACCGAGGACTTGCCGCCGCTGGCCTTGCCTGCCTGCTTGAGCACCTTGGAGACAAAGCCCTGGCCGCGATTCTTCGGGGCGCTGGGGCGGATGCGGAAATCGTCGTCGCGGCGGTCGGTCATGGCTGCGCTCCCTGCAAGCTCCGGCGTGTCCGGTCGTGCAAAGCACGCGGACATGTCTGTATCGGCGCGGGCCACGCGCCCCCAGCGGCACGGCGGCGAAGCCGCGCCGTGCCGCGCCACCCCCACGTGCAGACTGGCTTTGCGGGCCGACAGGTGCCGCCCCCTTTTGTCTTGCCTTCCGCCTTTGCCCCTCGCTGTCGCTCCGGGCGTCGGCGGCCCGGCGGCGCTGCGCTGCTTGCAGCCAGCGCGCCGGCCAACGCGCAGACCAGCGCGATGAGGGCCGCAGCCCAGGCGCGTTCGAGGCAAGACGCCTGCACGTTGGACGGCTGCGCCGAAGGCAGCGCGAGGCGCGGTGCGAATGCACCCGCACTGCACGCGCGACGACACGTGGAAAGCCACCGGACTGGCACGCCTGATAGCACGATGACGCGCAGTGAATCGGCGCCCATCATGGCCGTGTCTCCAGCCAGACCGGTCGCGCGACGCCGATCACGGCGGACGCGCTGACCGGCCCGAAGTACCGGCTGTCGAACGACGCCGGGTTAGTCACACTGAGCAGGAACAGTTCGCCGGGTTCAAGGCGACGGCATTGCTGCCAGGATGGCAGCGGCCGGCCCCAGCGGTCGGCAGGCAGCACGGCAGCCGAAGGCATGCCGTCGATGCGGACAACGCGGCCAGTGATACACACCTCCTGCGACGTGACGGCACCCACGCGCTTGAGCAACGGCACGCGCGCCGGCAGGTAGCCGCGCTGCGCGGCCAGCGCGGCAGCGTCTGGCGGCAGCGTGGTCAGGACGATGCTGCCCACGGACAAAGGACGTGGCAGCGAGTCAATGCCGTGGCCCTGCGGATCGACGCGATACCAGCCGACCGCCACGCTGTCGGACGGGTTGTAGATCAGGCGCGGCAGCGGATGCACGAAGGACGCCCAGGCCAGCGCAGCGAGGCCACAGGCGGACAAGCCCGCCAGCACGAGTCGAGCGCGCAGGCGCGAGCGAGGACGCGGCGGACTGCTGGTTGCACCGGCAGCGGCGGATGGAAGCGTCATGGCAGCGCCCTCCCGGTCAGCCAGGCGGCGTGCCGCTCGGCGGTGTATTCGGGCAGCGGCAAGCGTGCGGCGAGCCGGTTGGCAAGCGTGCGCCAGTACGCGGGCGAGACGGCGACCGGCGCAATGCCTAGCGCCTCGATGGCGTCGATGCGCTCCAACACGGCGCGCACCTGATCCTCGCCCTCGGCGTGCAGCAGCAGGCGCGCGCCCGGCTGCACGCCGGGAATGCGCTGCGCCGCATCGAGCGGCGTGCAAGCCTGCATCACCATGAGCTGCCAGCGAATCGTGCCGTAGTCGTTGGCCTGCCAGCGGATGCGGCAGAACATGGCGCCCGGCAGGAACACCGCGCAGCGCCGCCAGCGGTCGAGCTGGCGCGTGCGCGCAGGTTCGCCGAAGCGCAGGTAGAGCTTGAAGCGCGGTTCGATATAGGCCAACGCCACGCGCGTCAGCGGCGCGCTGGCAGACTGGACGGAAGGGGCTGCGAGCGCAGCGGTGGTCGCGAAGGCAATGGATACATTGGCAAGCGAAGCGGATGCGTTCATGGCGTGTTCTCCCTGCGGTGTTCTGAAAACTCGCGCTCCAGCAGGCCGCGCAGCAGGTCGGCCACGGTCACGCCTTGCGTGAAGGCCGACACCTTGATGCGCGCCCGCATGGCGGGCGTGATGTCGAGGGTCAGGCGGGCGGTGTAGAAGTCGCCCTTGCCCAGCGCATCGGCGTCACCCTGCCGAATCCACGCTTCTGCGTGCGGATTCGCAGGCGGACGCGCGCCGATGCCGACGCGCTTTGCTGCGCGTTTGCTGTTCGGTGGCGGCTTTGCTGTCATGTCGGCCACCGCAGCAGTTCATCCACCAGGGCGGTGATTTCGAGCGCGGCGGCGCTGTCAGGCGCCGTCTCGCGTGCAAGCCGACCAGCGGCCACGCTGTCGGCGAACACGATGCGTTGATGCACTTCCGAGCGCAGCGCAGGAAGCGGCTGGTCGGCGAGCGCCTGGCGCGCTTCGCGCCCGATCACCGTGGTGCTGACGCGCCGATTGATGACGAAGGCCGCGCGGAGCAGCGGCCGGAACACCTGCGCCTCGCGGATCAGCGCCACCATCTCGGCGCTGGCCCACAGGTCGTAGGGGCTGGGCTGCACCGGGATCAGCACGCGCTCGGCCGCCAGCAGCGCGGAGCGCGCCAAGGCGGCGATCCTGGGCGGCCCGTCGATGACGACGTGATCAGCCCGTCTGGCGAGTTCTGGTGCCTCTTGGTGCAGCGTTTCGCGTGCGAGGCCCACGGCGCTGAATAGCCGTGGCAAGCCTTGCTGGCTTCTGCGCTGTGTCCAGTCCAGCGATGAACCCTGTGGGTCGGCGTCCAGCAGGATCACCGATTGCCCCCGCATCGCCAGCTCGCCGGCAATGTGCGTGGCGAGCGTGGTCTTGCCCACGCCGCCTTTTTGGTTCAGCAGAGCGACGATCATGGCGCGGCCCTCCAAGCTGGAAAGCCTTGCTTCGATTCGCCTGCAAAACCTGTTATCTGGTGGCTGAGATTGCCTGCCGTTTCTGGCCGCATGGTGGTTGTCCACCGCAGCGGCGTTGCTCTACTAAAAGTTAGAGAAATTAAGTTAGGGAAGTTAGAGGGCGCGCAAACCCAATGCTGGCGCGGGTTTGCGGCCGATCGGCACGCCTGATAGCACGATAGTCCCACGCCCGATAGCACGATACTCCGCACGCCTGATAGCACGACACCATCCACAGGCTCTCCCGGAGTTATCCCCGTGCCGTTTGCGGCACGGGCCGGAAGGTCAGCAGCTCCATGCCGTTGTCCGACATCCGCTCGATACCCAGGACGTAGCCGGGCAGCGACTGCCGCGCGACGAGCGCGCGCAGGTCGCAGGCGAAGTCGTAGGGCTTCGCGGTGCTGCCGGATTTCTGGTGCAGGTAGCGAAAGTCGAACTGCCAGCCGTGCGCCTGCCTGCCGCCGTGCTTGCGCACCAGGCGGTACAGCCACCGCTCGATGCCGCCGGTCAGCCGGAAGTACGCCGGGTCGATGGTCAGCACCAGGGCCGCATCGAACACGCCCGCATAGAACCAATCCGGCAGGATCAGCTCGATGCCCAGCGGCGTGCCGCTGGCATCGGCCAGTTCCTTCCACTCGTTGATCCACGAAAAGCGATGCAGGCGCCGCCCCGTCGTCTCGCGGATGGAGGTGGCCACCGTGGTCGATTGCAGGCGATCCAGCGCGGCCTTGAGGCGCTGGTAGTCGCGCAGCGACTTGCCGCGCCCGATGAAGCGCAGGATCTCGTAGGGCGTGGCGCGCATCAGCCGCGACGGCCGCAAGCCTGCGTCCTTGGCTTCCACGATCTGCGAGGCCGCCCAAATGAGAATGTCCGCATCCCAAATCGTGGCGATGCCGTGCTCCTGCGTGCCTTCCACGCGGATCGTCACGTTGCCAGCACGGAAGTCGATGGGCTTGACTCGCTTCGACTTGCCGAGCGAGAAGAACGGATAGGCCATCAAGTCCTGGCTGTCGCGCGGCGCCATGTCGCCGGGCAAGGCGCGGAACAGGTCGAGCTGTTCGCGCTCCTGCGACGGTTTGGACACGGCGGAGGCCACCCGCGCGCCGCCGATCAGCGCGCACGGCTGTCGGCCGAGTGCTGCTCGGCGTATTCGGGATCGGAAGTCGTCTCGAAACTGCGGTCGGCCGCCCAGGTATCGAGATCGGCCACGGCGTACATGACACGCCGGCCGAACTTGCGAAAACGCGGGCCGCCGCCGATCACGCGTTGCTTTTCCAGCGTGCGCGGCGACAGGCGCAGGTAGTCGGCGGCTTCGTCGTTGGTGAGATAGCGTTGGGGCTGCGCGGCAGCGGTCGAGACAGCGGCGGCAGGCCGCAAGGGAGCGGGACGCATAGTGTGAACCTCCATCGGTTGAAAACGCCCGGCCACACAGCGCAACCGGATGGAGGCAGTCTCAGAAAACGAGGCCCCTCTGCTCAGGGTCGTTTTGCGTCGCCTTCAAAACGACCCTTCTCAAGCGGGGGCAGTTGTGCTAGGCGGCGATAGCCGCCGCGCATCAGCGCATCGCCGCGCCGCACCAGGCGGCGCACCTTGGAGCGCAGGCCGCCGTCGCTGTACCAATCAGCCACGGCGTCGGCACCGAACAGCCCTTCGCTTACATCGCGCAAGGACGCGCCCGCCAGAGTCGCGTCGAGCGCCTGCAAGGTGTGCAGTTCCAGCAGCGCGGCAGGTGTGGGCCGTGGTTTGGCGACAGCAAGGCCCACGCCGGGCGGCTGGTTGCGCGCAGCCGCGACAGCGCCGCCGCGGTGGGCATAGGCGACAGCCATGCCGTCTTCCAGGCCGGGCGCGAGCGTGAAGCGCAGACAACGGCCTGGGCTGCGTGCGATCAGCGACAGCCCTTTGCCGTCGTGGAGCAGGTGCTTGTGGCCGGGGATGCGCCAGAACGCGAAGGCGGTAGCGTCCGGCGGCGGATCGGCGTCGGGGTAGAGCTGCACCACGGCCGCATGACCAGGCAGCCAAGCGGGATGCGCGTCACGCGCATCCAGGGCCGGGTCTTCCAGCAGGCGCAATCCCCAGCGATGCGCCGCTTCAGGCCGGCGATGACGGCGCAGCCAGTCGAGCCGGTAGTCGGGATGCCTGCGCAGGTATTCCCAAGCGAGCGCGAGCGCATCCAGCCACAGAACGTAGAGGTATGCCGCAGTTGGATACCAATGCGCGAGGTGATGAGGATTGACCATGACGCCTCCTCCTGCAAACAGGACTCGCCGCCACGGAAGAACTACGCGCTACATCGCCCTCGTCGGAACGTCATGGGGTAAAAAGGCGGATGGGGCTGTCAAGACCGATTGGCTCCGATGCGTTGCGGTATTCGTCTCAATGCTGCGGCGGCAGCGCCCGAAAGGGGGTACTGCACAAGCCAGCCTGCCGCAGCCCGCGCCAGGCATCATGTCTATTTGGATCAGAGTGGTGGGGCTACGCCGCAAGAATGCGGATTGAGACTTACCCGGTATGACACCAGACTGAAAAAGTCACAGTAGGACGTATTCAGTCCGGGATCGCTCCGTCGCGCTTGGCCAGCCGGGTGTATTCCGACAGCGTGCGCGTGGGACGGAAATAGAGGTCGCGTAGCACGGGTTGCTGGCGCGGCCCGACGATGCCGGCCAGTTCGGACAGCTTGACGGTGCCTTGCGCGGGCATCCCGATCCCCAGGTCGATGAGGCCCCAAGCGGTGTCGCCATCGGCGGGATCGAGCGCCGCCAGCAGCCAGGTCACATGCGCGTCGGGCGTGAACAGGCGCACCACGGGCATCGGGTCGATGGCCTCGCCAGCGGCACGGGCCTCGCCGTTGGCGAGCAGTTGCGCGCGTTCCGGGTCGGTGGCAAGTGGCTGGGGCATGGTCGGTAATCCCACGAATCCAATGATGCACGGATGCGGTTTCGCGCCAAAGCGCAGAACTGCCGAGCCGGATTTGTGCCTTCGTGCGCAAGCACGGACGTGGCTCCGTGGTTTTGCCGGAACCCGCCGATGCGGATTTCCGTAAAGGCACAAAAACGGATAGCAACACCAAATGAACACTATAGATTGTAGTCCTATAGGGCGCAATGGGCTGTCATCTTGGTTTTTTGAGGGAAACCATAGGTGGCGGCTGGGTATTCATTGGCAAAGGCGTTGAAGACGGTCAGAAAGGCGCGTGGCTTGAGCCAGGAAGCCTTCTCTGACGTGTCCAGCCGCACCTACATGAGTACCCTCGAACGCGACCTCAAAAGCCCGACCCTGAGCAAGCTGGCCGAGCTGTGCGAGGTGATGGAGATCCACCCGCTCACGCTGCTGACGCTGGCCTACGCGGGCGATAGCCCGCACAAGGCCGACGAGCTGCTGGCGCAGGTGCGCCGGGAGTTGGAGTCGGTGTTGAAGGAGCGCGACGCGGCGAAGCCGCGCGCGTGACGTGATGATGTGCTGCGACCAGCAGCACAGCGCCCCGCCGCGATGGGCGGGGCGCTGCGGCGGTCACGCCGCCTGGGGCTTGCTGCGCGACCAGATCAGGTCGTGCGTGCCGTCCTCGTTTTCGATCAGGCGGGCATAGACCGGAGCCGGGAACGAAGGATCGTCGAGACTCACGGACTTGTATTCCCGCCCGGCCTCGCTGGTCTTGTTCCACGCCGCGCCGATGTCGTGGCCTGCGGCCTGGACGCGGTAGTCCGGGGCTTTCTCGTTGTCCCCCTTGTCGTTGGGAACCAGCTTGACCTTGACGTTCAGCGTCAGGGTGCGCAGCGTGCCGGTGAAGCCGTCTTTGTCGGTGGTGAACGTGCCGATGTTGGCCATGATGTTTCTCCTTTCGGTTGAACAAGGTTCGCGCCCATCGCGTCCTTGTTGTGATCCGGCCGGCGGGGGACGGGCTGGCTGCACTGCCTGCGGTCGAAACGCAGTGGAGAACCGGGAGGCGAAAAGAATTTGCTGCGCGAGGAAGCCGCGCAGCGGCGGGGAAATTGTTTTCGCCGGACGGTTGCAGCCATGAAGCCCGAGGCGCAGCCGCGCCCCCGCCAGGATTCACAACGAGACAAGGACGCTTTGGGCCGAACCGCTCCGAAAGGAGATGGGGCCGGCTCGGCATCCCCGCCCGAAGGCTTCTCCGGCACGCCCACTGACGCGGGCCAGGTCAATCCCCCGACGACAGGCGAGAACGCCCTTGCCGCACCTTGCGGCGCAGGTCTTGAGGCGTGGTGTGGAAGCTCCATAGCGATGCCGGGCGGGTTGTCCGTGAACCGTCCTTCGTGACGTGATGGGCGGGAACCACCAGCGTTGAGGACGGCACGCATCCGCGCAACCTGCCGCAGCAAGCCGGGGCGTAGTCCCGCGCGCCCCGACCATCGCGGCGGGGCGGTATAGACACCTTGCCCGCGCCAGCGGGCACCGATTGCCGTGCCGCGCGCAAGACCATTGCGCGCTCGCCCCGTCGCCGCCTGATCGAAGGCAGCGACGGGGCGACTTGCTTTGGGCTTGAACACCGGGCGCGGCCACTGCCGCGCCCGGATTTTTGCGACCACCGCGCCCAGGGCGCGGTGCCGATCGCGGTTATTCCTTCGTTTCGATAAGCCACCACACGGCGCGCGGCAGGACGCGGCCCGTGATGGGGTGAATGTCGGTGAGGTCGGCGCAGGCCATCCAGCCCGAGGGTGGGCGATAGCCGCGCACGTCGCCTTCACCATGCCAGCGGCGGGCGCGAACCGTGCCGGGGGCATAGGTCGCCGCCATGCGCGGGCGGCTGTTTGTGGTGCGGGTCATGTGGGCTTCTCCTTCCAGCGAAGCGCCCCGGTCGAGGCCGGGGCGCTTGCCATTGGCGCGGGTCAAGCGGCCAGCGCCTCGGCGGGTTCATCCGCCATTGCCTCGGCATCCTCCGGGGCGTCCTGCGCCGGGCCTTCTTCCTGCGCGCCTTCCTGCGTTGCCTGCTGCGGGCCTTCGGCCTTGAAGATGGCGGGCATCCAGCCCGTGCCATCGGCCAGCCGTTCCGCTTCGCTGGCAATGTCGGCCTTCTTGAGCTTCGCCAGCCGGGTGACGGATTCCGGTGCGAACGCGCCCACGGCATCCAAAATCGCAACCTTCGGAACGTGCGTGAAGTAGCTTTCCGCAGTCGGCTTCCACCATGCGGCCATGTCGAGGCCCACGGCCTGCGCCAGTTCCTCGCCGGGCTGGTGCGTCGTGGCGCGGGGCGTCACCACGTCCACCGTCGCGGCCACGCAAACCGCCAGCAGGCGCACCAGTTCGTCTTGCGACTTCACCAGCAGCGCGGCGAACAGTTCGGCGCTGTCCTCCGGCAAGGCTTCACCGGCCACCTGTTGCAGTTCGCGCAGCGCCACGGCGGCGGGCGATTCCGGCCAGTCCGGGGCCATGCCTTCCAGTCGGTCTTGCGCCGTGAGGCGCACGCCGAGCGGCAGGCCATCGCCGTAGGTGTGGGGCTGCAAGACGTTCTGCACCATGCCATGCACCAGCGCGGCCAGCGCGACGTGCGGATGCCGTGCAACTTCGATTTGCAGCGCCGCCGTGCGGTGGGCGCTCAACCGCTGCGCCAGCCGGTCGGACAGGCTCGCGGCCTTGGGCGCGTCGTCGTCCTCGCGCTCGTTGTTGGCGGCTTCGCCTTCGGTGCTGCCGAAACCGCGCCGCAGTTTTTCCAGCGTGCGCAGCGCCTTGGCCTCGGCTTCGCGCAGCAGGCCGCGATGAATGGCGGCCTCGCCGTTGCGGTCGATGGTGACGATGGCACCGGCCACGTCGCGCACCTCGGGCGCATAGCCTTGCAAGGCGTCCTCCGCGTCTTGCAGTTCCCCGACCACCTGATCGCGGCGCTGTTCCAGCTTCTCGGCCTTGGCCTCGTCCTCGGCGTCGCAGGCATCTTCCAGTTCGGCGTCGATCTTTTCGAGGCGGGTTTCCAGCGAGGCGATGCGGCGGGCCTCGCGGGTGGTCGGCTCGCGGCGGTGGCGCGGTGCGTTCTGGAACGTCTGCCGTTCCTCGTAGGCCAGATGCGGCACGGCCTCCACCCACGCCCAACCCTCGGCGCGCACGTCCTCGGCCAGCGTTGCCAGCTTGTCGCGCACCAGCGTTTCCAGCACTCCGGTATCGGTGAGGTAGGTTCCGGCATCGCCTTCGGCGAACAGGTCACGGCGGACGCCACCGCCTGCCTGCCGGTAGGTGTCCAGCCCGGCGAAGCGCACCAGCGCGTGCGTGGCGTCGATTTCGCGCTCGGTCAGGCGCTCGCGCAGCTTGGACGGGCTGCGCTGCCATTCCGGCGCACCATAGAACGCGGCTTCCTGCGCGGCGTGATCGTCGGTGATGGTCAAGGCCATCAACTGTTCCAGCGTCACGCCACCGGCGCGGTAATCGGCCATCAGGCGCGGCGAGACGTTCGCCAGCTTCAAGCGGCGCTGCACCACCAGCGGGGACACGCCGAAGTCGGCGGCAATGTCCTCGATGGGTCGGCCTTCCTTGACCAGCGCGGCGAAGGCCGCGAACTGGTCGGCGGGGTGCATGTTCTCGCGCTGCACGTTCTCCGCGAGGCTGACGGTGCGGGCCGAGGCATCGGACACCAGCAGGCACGGCACCTCGTAGTCGGCGGGGATGCGCTTCTTCTTCGCCAGCAGCTTCAAGGCGGTCAGGCGGCGGTCGCCTGCGACGACTTCGTATTGCTCGCCATCGGCGGCGAGGATGACGATCAGGTTTTGCAGCAGGCCGATGCGGGCAATGCTCGCGGCCAGTTCGGGGATGGACTGGCGCGGGGTCGTCCGCGCGTTGCGCTTGGAACGGCGCGGCAGCAACTGCAAGAGGGGAACCAAGATCAGGTTCTTGGCGGGGTCGGCCACTTCCAGCGGTGCGGCGGCTTCGATGGCGATAGTTTCGGTTTTGAGTACGGCGTTCATGGTGATTTCTCCTAGCGGTTGGGATGCAGCAGCGAGAGAAGCGGCAAGGGCTGCTGCCTGCCCCTGCCGCGTGGGGATTCAGGCTTTCAACTGGCGCAGGCCATCGGCCAGCAGCCACAGGGCGCGATTCAGGCGCACGCTTTGGTCGATGCCCTGCACGGGCCGGGTGGTCTGGCGGCGGCCATTCGCGGCGCGGGCGGACAGGCCGCCTTTGGTCAAGTTCTCCTGCGTGCGGTTGAACACGCTCCACAGGTCGCGGCGGTCGTCGTCATGGCGGCGCGGCATCAGGATTTGCGATTCCGTGATGGGTGCGGGCTTGTCCTCGTCGTACTTCAACGCCAGCGCAGCGCGGGCGAACACTTCCGATTCCCCGCCGTCGAGCGTGATGGCGCGCATGGAATCGCGCGATTCCTGCGCCCGGTCGAAGCCGTGCAGGACTTCGTAAGCGCCTTCGATGACGTGCCCGGCTACGTCGCCCTTGTGGGGTACGCGCACGTCCGCCACGGTGTCGCCGCAGACAAGGCCATTGCTGCAAACGAAACGGAACATCCCGGCCAGCATCTGATAGCTGCTGGTGCCGTCATGGGAGTTCAGCAGGATGATTTCGTTGGCCTCGCGGCCGTTGATCTGGCTGGCGTGGCGCAGCCGAATCATGTGCTTGGTGTAGTCGCGGCGGTCGTCGTGGCGCACGCGGGTTTGCGTCACCATGAAAGGCTCGAAGCCTTCCCCGCGCAGTTCTTGCAGCACGGTGGCGGTGGGGATGTAGCTGTACCGCTCGGAGCGGCTTTCGTGCGGTGCCTCCGCAAAGATGGACGGGGCCACGGCCCGGATTTGGTCATCGGACAAGGGACGTTCCGAACGCAGCACCGGGGAACGGGAAGCGAAGCGGGATGCGAGTTGCATGGCATTTCTCCTGACAAAGAAAAAAGGGTTTGCTGTTCACGCCGCACACCGGATTCCTAGATTCGGAGCCCAGCCTTTCGGCTGTTCGGTGCGGTCGGCACGAGGAACCCGGTTGGCCCTGTTGCCACCGTCTTTCCTGAGTTCATCGCCCGCGACGGTCAGGAGCGCGCGAACGGGTGCCGTCAAGGAGGCAAGCGCAGGGTTGGTGCGGCCCGCAGCGCAGCGAGGACACGGCCCTGCGCGCCTTGACGGCACACGGGCGCGGGCTACAGTCGCGGACAAGGTGATGAGGTCAGGGGAGACGGCTGGACATGGCAACGGCCTTCCCACACGCCGACCGCACGGCAAGCGAAGCGCGCAGGCCCGAAGCTGGAAGCCGGGCCGGAGGCGTCAGCCGAGCGGAGCGAGGGAACGATGGAAGCCCGTCAGGGGCGAAACCCCGCAGGGGGTTCGATGCGCAGCACGACAGCGCGACCGGCCATCTCCCAGGTGGCCGGGGACGCCCGAACTTCAACGGCGAAGAAGCAACAGGATCAGGACGAGCACACGCAAGTCATCGTGGGCCTGGTGCGGCTGCTGTCTGGCCGATCCGGCGCAGCCGGGTCGGCGGCGTTCAGGGGCGCCAAGCCTGCGCGGCGGGGATAGCCCGCAGGGCTTTCCCCTGGAGGCAAGCGAAGCGCGCAGCGCCGCAGGCGCGGAGACAGGCACCGGGCGCAGCAAAAAGAAAGGTGCGCCGCCCCCGAAGGAGCGACGCACCGAAAGCAGCGCGGCGCGATCAGCTCGCCGCTGTCGCCGTCATCGACTGCAACTGCTCGATCACGCCAGGCTCGACAAAGACGCAAGCCTGCTCGTCCGCGATCGGCACGTTGAACACCTGCGCGAACACCGTGCGCCGTAGATGAGCCAGCCGGCCCGTCCGGTATGCCTGCTCGGGCTTCATGCGCCCGCCTGCTTGCGAACCGCTGCGTTGCGGGTCGCATTCGACCAGCGCGACAAAGCCATCGTCGGACAGCTTCTGATGCTCGGGGCACAGGCCCCAGCCGGTCGCCGTGTGGCGCTCCATGCTCGCGCGCAGGCGCTTGTCCAGCAGGATGGCGCCGGTATCGAACGCCGCGCCGCAAACGAGGCAAACATGCTGTTCGAGGGAAACGTGTGATTTGTCGTTCATGACGATCTCCGGTTGCACGGGCGGAATTGCCCGGAACCGTCGCCAGCACGGCGCAGCGCAGCAGTCAGGGGTCAGTGACGGCCACAGGCCGCAAGCGTGCTTGCACGCGCCGCCCTTGACGGCGAGAACGCCGTGATACGGTGAAGGGAACAGCAAGACCGCCTCCCTCACACCTCCACGCACCTCGGCTTTCGGCAAATGCGCAGCACGCGCAGGCCCGCGAGGGCCGGAGTTGCGCCGCCGGGCGCAGCAAAAAGGGGGCCGAAGCCCCCTATGGTCAAAGCAGGCCGCGTTCGGCGAATGACGTGGTGCGGCTCCCCGCAACGATGATGTGATCCAGCGTGCGAACGTCCACCAGCGCCAGCGCCTGCCGAAGCTGCGCGGTCATCGCCTTGTCGGCCGCGCTCGGCTCGGGGTTCCCGCTCGGGTGGTTGTGCGAAATGATGACCGCCGCCGCGTTGAGCCGCAGTGTCTCCTTGACCACTTCGCGCGGATACACCGATGCGCTGTCGATGGTGCCGTGGAACATTTCGGCGTATTCGATCAGGCGATGCTGCGTATCGAGGAACAGCACTGCGAACACCTCATGCTCGAAGCCACCCAGCTTGGCGCACAGGTACTCCTTGACCGCTGCCGGCGAACTGAACGACGCACCACGCTGCATCTTGTGCTCGATGGCCTGGCGCGCGGCCTCCAGAATCTGGTCGGCAGTCGCCAACAGGTAGCGGCCCTGTGAGTCACGCACCATCAGCGAGGTATCGAATGAGGAAAAGGACAGTTGCGACATGATCGTGCTCCGGTTGCTCGGGCGGAATTGCCCGGAACCGTCGCCAGCACTGCGCAGCGCAAGCAGTCAGGGGTCGCAGACGGCCACCAGGACGCAAGCGCGCAGGGCGCGCGTCGCCCTTGACGGCGAGAACGCCGTGATACGGTGAAGGGAACAGCAAGACCGCCTACACCCGCCCATTGCACACACTCGGCTTTGGGGGGCAAGCGGAGCGCGCAGGCCCGAGAGGGCCGGAGGCGTCAGGGGGCAAAGCCGAATGGCCGCGACTCGGCACGAGGCGCGGGGCGAAGCCCGCGAACCCGACGGCGGAACGCCGGGACGCCCGGTTATCGCTTGCGCTTCTTGGGGAGAATCGTCACGCGAGATTCGATCAGCCGCCGCGTGTTCTCCAGTTCCTTTTGCAGCACTTCGGCATCCGGTAGCACCATCCGATAGTTCGCTGCCATCACCTTCGACGGCAAGCCTTCCAGCGCGTAGCGCGCCAGCGCATGTCCCTTGTCGGCGCAGAGAATCAAGCCCACGGGCGGATTTTCCTCGGGGAACGTCCAGTGTTCCTTCGCGTAGTTGCAATACATGTGCATCTGGCCCACGTCCGCATGGGTCAGGCTGCCCAGCTTCAAGTCGATGATGACCAGGCAGCGCAACTTTCGATGGAAGAACAGCAGATCGACGCGATACCACGTCTGGTCGATGCGAAGCCGGCGCTGCTTTCCGACGAAGGAAAAGCCATCGCCAAGTTCAAGCAGGAAGTCCTCAAGTCGCCGGATCAAGGCTTGTTCAAGATCGGATTCGGAATACTCGTCCTTGAGGTCGAGGAACTCCAGCACATAGGGGTCTTTGATCGCATCAGCGGTCGTGACGGCATCGGCCGGCGTCGGCACGGCGCCCTTGACCAGCATCGCCGCCTTGTTCTTCGACAGCGCCGTGCGTTCGTAGAACTGGCTGCCGATCTGCCGGTCGAGCTGGCGCACGCTCCAGCCGCCGCGCAGGGCTTCGGCCTCATAGAACTGGCGTGCATGGTCATCCTTGACCATCAGCAGCCGCACATAGGCCGACCACGGCAGCGGGAAGACCTGGGCCAGTTTGTCCAGCCGCGCGGGACGGCCCTGCACCAGCAGGGAGCGCCCCGGTGACGGCGCGGGGGAAGATTCGCTAGACACTGTCTGGCGAATTGGCCAGGTCAGGAAGAACGAGCGCATCTGCTGCAAGTTCGGGCGGCTGAACCCGCGCCCGAACTGCGCGGTCAGGTCGGCAGACAGCCGTTCGATCAACTGTTCGCCATACCCCGCTCGCCGCTTGCCCTGCTGCTCGGCCTCCACGATGCGGCGACCGATTTCCCAATAGCTGGCCGTCATCAGCGCATTGACGCTGCGCGCCGTCGCGCGACGGGCGGCATCAAGCAGCTCCACGATGCCGCCGTGGATGCCGGCGTAGCCGGCAGGCACGGCGGCGCCCTTGGCTGCCTTTGCGGAAAGTGTCTTGTTGTTCATGCTACGGCCTCCTGGGGCTGGCGCTGTCGCGCGCCAACGATCGTTTGGCGCCGGCTGGCCACCAGCTCGGCCGCCTCGCGCACCGGCTTGTCCTCGGTGTGGACGTAGTGCATGAACATCGCCACGGTCTTGTGGCCCGTCAGCTTCATGCCCACTTTGGTAGGCACGCCGGAATTGGCAATGTCGGTGGTCGAGCGATGGCGGATGCCGTGCGTGCCGACGTGCGGCACGCCAGCGGCCTTGAGTACGCGCTTCCAGCCGCCATAGTGCTCGCCGTGGGTCAGATGCCGGTTCGGGTCATTGGGTGACGGCAGAACGTAGGGGCAGCCTTCCAGGTGCGGCGCGGTGGACAGCAGCCGATAGGCTTCCTCGCTCATGGGCTTGGAGATGCCGCCGGTCTTGCTGTCGGGCCACACCACGCGGCGCTTTTCCAGATCAATCCAGCTCCATTCGAGCGGGCAGATTTCGGAGCGCCGGGCCGCAAACTCGAATTGCAGCCGGATCGCCAGTGGGGTGACGTAGTTCTCCAACCCTTCCGCCTCCAGCTTCTCCAACTGGCGGAAGATCCGCACCAGTTCATCGTCCACGATGAGCCGGGTTTCCTTGCCCGGCGGATACATCGGGACGTGACGGCACGGATTCGTGCCGTCCGGGCGCAGCCCCCACACTTCGGCCAGGTTGAACATCTTGCGCAGCACGCCGAAGGTGCGGTTCGCCTCGGCCGGCTTGTAGGCCAGCTTCTTCATCAACGCGGCCACGTCCGGGCGCTTCACATCCTGCACCTTCATCCGTCCCAGGATCGGGATAATGCAACGGTCGATGACCCCCTGATAGCCGCGCTGCGTGCTGGGCTTGTTGCGCTGCTTGGAATAGTCCTCCATGAAGGTGTGGCAATACTCCTTCATCGTCGGAGCTTTTCGGGCGGCGTTCTTGGCCGAGCTGGGGTCGCCACCCCGGCGTACCTCGGCCAGCCACTCCTGCGCCATGACGCGGGCCTGCTCGACGGTCAGTTCCCCATACTGGCCCAAGGCGGGCTTGCGGCGCTCGCCCGCGTTCGTGCGGTATTGGAGCATGAACACCTTGCGGCCCGCCGGGGTGATCTTGCACAGGAAGCCGGGCACCACGGTATCCCGCAGTTCGATGGCCTGCGCCTGGGGCCTTGCCGCATCGACTGCGGACTTGGTGAGCTTGATCTTCGCCATGATGACTCCTCGGAAAGCCCGGTTTCCAGGAGCCGCATGGGAGCCACGCGAGGGGAAGCCGGGTCAAGTTTCGGAAAGCACCGGCATATGTTGAACTCGCCTACGCTATTGATAAACCTGCTGTATCGAGCCTTGGCGTAGTCCAGCGAACTGCGGCACTGGAGTCATCGTGAAACAAAAAAACGCCGCCCCGAGAGGGGCGGCTTTTTTTCGCGCCGCTAGATGGCGCCGCCGTACCACGTCACTGACCGACTACCTCGCCACCCACAGGATGTGGCCCCCGTAGTCCCAATCTCTAATCACGGCCACTGTGCGCCCACCATCACGGCCCAACGCCGCCGCGAGGGGCGACCTACGAAGAAAGAACCCCCGCAATAAACGCCCCTCGAGCCGCGCAAACAAAGTAGCCCCTAAGCACTCCCCACCAACAACACCCAAGCAGGAATCGTCAACGCAGAAAACAACGTCCCCAGAGAAATGAGCACAGCCACCATCCTCCCATCTCCCCCCATCCGCATCGCCAACACATAAGCCGCCGAAGCCGTCGGCAACGCCGCGAACAGCAACAGCATCCGCGCCTCCATCGGCGCCAGCCCCAGCAACCTGGCCACGCCCAGCGCCACCAGCGGCAACGCCACCAGCTTCACCGCCAGCATCCACGCGATCAAGCCGCCATAACCCTTGCCGCCCTCCCACGACAGGCTGGCCCCCACGCAGAGAATCCCCAGCGCGATCGCCGCCGCGCCCAGCCGCGCCAGCACCGTGTCCACCGGCCCCGGCAGCTGCAGCCCCGCGAGATTGCACGCCAGCCCCGCCAGCGTCGACACCACCAGCGGATTGCGCGCCAGCTCGCGCAGCAGGTTGCCGCCGTTGTGGCGCGCCAGTCCGTACACCGCCGCCACGTTCGCCATCGGCACCGCGAACCCGATGATCAGCGCCATCACCGTCTGCCCCTGCGCGCCGCCCAGGCTGGCCGATAGGGCCAGTCCGATATACGTGTTGAAGCGGAAGCCGCATTGCGCCGATGACGCCAGTCCCAGCGAGGAGGGCTTGAGCACGAGGCCGGCGAGCCACGACAGCGCCACGCCGGAGATGATCACCGCCGCCGTCGCCTGCAACAGTATTGCGGCATTGCCGGCGCTGATCGGCGTGCGCAGGATGGACTGGAACAGCAGCGCGGGGAACAGCACGAAGTACACCAGGCGCTCGGCGCCGGCGAAGAACTCGCGCGAGAAATCCAGTTTGTGGCGCAGCGCCCAACCCAGCGCGACCAGCATGAAATCAGGGAAAACCAGCAGTGCGACCGACATGGAGAAGGAGTGTTTTCGAGCGCGCCGGCCGGGGATCGGCTCGCTATGCGATCGTAAGCATTTGCTGCTATTCTCCGTCATTCTGGCGGGCGCGTGTGCCACAAGCAACTCAAAACAGCACGGCTTTCTGCCCTGCATACTAAGCGATGCGCCCCCACCGTTAACTGCTTGCCTGTCTACAGACGGGTGCGCCACAAAACGGTCCGTTCACATACGGGCTCGCACACTTGGAGGAAACACACTAATGACTAAAGTTCGCTCCCTCGCGGTCGCCATCGCGCTGGCCGTCGGCACCATCGGTGCGTCGGCCGCGCATGCCGCCGACAAGTACCCCAACAAGCCGATCCGCGTCATCGTCCCGTTCGCACCCGGCGGCTCCACCGACATCATCGCGCGCCTCGTGACGCAGCGCATGAGCCAGGAACTGGGCCAGCCGATGGTCGTGGAAAACAAGGGCGGCGCCGGTGGCGCCATCGGCGCGGCCGAAGCCGCGCGCGCCGCGCCGGACGGCTACACGCTGTCGATCGCCACCGTCTCGACGATGGCCGTCAACCCGGCGTGCCGCCCCAACGACCTGCCCTACGATCCGATCAAGGACTTCCAGGCCGTCACCAACTTCGCCAACACCGCCAACGTGGTCGCGGTGAACCCGAAGTTCCCGGCCAAGGACTTCAAGGGCTTCGTCGAGGAACTCAAGAAGAACCCCGGCAAGTACTCGTACGGCAGCTCGGGCACGTGCGGCGTGCTGCACCTGATGGGCGAGTCGTTCAAGATGGCCACGGGCACCGACATCGTGCACGTGCCCTACAAGGGTTCGGGCCCGGCCGTGGCCGACGCCGTTGGCGGCCAGATCGAAATCATCTTCGACAACCTGCCGTCCTCGATGCCGCAGATCCAGGCCGGCAAGCTGAACGCCATGGCCATCGCCTGGCCCGACAACATCGCCTCGCTCAAGGGCGTGCCGAACTTCAAGGAAGCCGGCTTCCCGGTGCTGAACCAGCCCGTCTGGTACGGCCTGCTGGCGCCCAAGGGCACCCCGATGGACGTCGTCAACAAGCTGCGCGACGCCGCCGTCGTTGCCCTGAAGGACCCCAAGGTCATCAAGGCGCTGGACGACCAGGGCTCGGCCCCGTCGGGCAACACGCCGGAAGAGTTCGCCAAGGAAATCAAGGAACAGTACGACTGGGCGAAGGACGTCGTGAAGAAGCAGAACATCAAGCTGGACTGATGCGCTGATGGCGCGGGCTCCGGCCCGCCGCCTGCCACGCGAAGGGCGCCCTCGGGCGCCCTTTTTCATGGCCGCCGCATCCCGGCGGCGAAGGCTGCGTGAGCGGCGCCCGCTACGCGCCCAGCGCCGCCTGGCTGGCGTCGCAGGCCGCGCGCAGCCGGTCGATCAGGTCGTGGTGCAGCGCCGACAGCGGGTCCTGGCTGCGCGCCAGCACGCTGATCGGCACGCGCAGGGCCGGCGACAGCCGCCGCAGGCGCATGTCGGGGCGCAGCATGGCCTGGGCCGTGATGGCATCGACGATGGCGTCGCCCGCGCCGGCCTGGGCCAGCGCGCAGGCCACGTAATGGGTCTGCACGCGTACGGCGGCGTGCGGGTCCAGGCCCTGCGCATCCAGCGCCATCCGCAGCAGTGCGCCGGAGGCGTCGCTGGCGTCCAGCAGGATCAACGCGTCACCGGCGATGTCGGCCAGCGCCAGCGGGCCGTCGCCGCCGGGGCCGCGGCCCAGGTGCACCAGTTCGGTATGGCCCAGCTCGATGCGTTCCAGGCCCGGCGTGTCGCGGGTGTCGAAGGTCACGGCCAGGTCGAGTTCGCGCGTCAGCATGCCGCGCACCAGTTCGGTACTGTGGTGCGTGTGGATGTCGAAGGTCAGGCCGGGCTGGGCCGCGCGGCTGTCGCGCACCACGCCCGGCAGCAGGCCCAGCCCCAGCGCCGGGGCGCATCCCAGCCGCAAGTGTGCGTGGGGCCGGTCGCGCAGGCTGGCGGCCAGCCGGCGCACGCTGTCCAGGTCCTGGTTCAGGCGCGCCACTTCGGGCGTCAGGATGTCGGCCTCGCGCGTGGCCACCAGGCGGCCCTTGACGCGCTCGAACAGCTTGAAGCCCAACTGCGCCTCGGCGCTCGCCAGCAGCTTGCTGGCGGCGGGCTGGGTGATGTGCAGCGCCGCCGCGGCCTGGGTCAGGGAGCCGGTGCGGCGGATCGCTTCGAAGATCTCGATGTGGCGCAGGCGCATGGAGCAAAGGGGGATATCGGCGCAATCCCGCATTCTACGGCGCGGCGGGGGCGCTGCGACAGCGCCGCGGGTCTTGTCTATCATGGACGTCCATGCCGGCCGTCCGGCGTCATCCTGGAGTTCGTCTCATGCGCGTGCGCCGTTCCACCGCCGCCCTCCTGTTCGCCGCCGCGCTGGCGGCGGCGCCGTCCGCCTGGGCCCGCACGCCGACCGCGGCCGAGGACCTGAACCCGGAAGCCGCCAGCGGCAGCCAGGCGCGCACACTGGTGCGCGCGCCGCACTACATGATGGTGGCGGCCAATCCGCTGGCGACCGCGGCCGGCGACGAAATGCTCAAGCGCGGCGGCAGCGTGGTGGACGCCGCCATCGCCACGCAGCTGGTGCTGAACCTGGTCGAGCCGCAATCCTCCGGCATCGGCGGCGGCGCCTTCATGGTGGTGTACTCGGCCAAGGACCGCGCCATCGTCACCTACGACAGCCGCGAAACGGCGCCCGCCGCGGCCCGGCCCGACCGCTTCCTGGATGCCGACGGCAAGCCGCTGCCGTTCGCGCAGGCGGTCAACAATGGCATGGCGGTGGGCGTGCCGGGCCTGTTGCGCGGCCTGGAGATGGCGCACAAGCGCCAGGGCAAGCTGCCGTGGGCCGACCTGTTCCAGCCCGCCATCCGGCTGGCCGAGCAGGGCTTCGCGGTCTCGCCGCGCCTGCACAAGCTGCTGGCGGGCAACAAGGAATTGCCGCGCCAGCCGGCCGCCGCGGCCTATTTCTACGCGCCCGACGGCAGCGCCTGGCCGGTCGGCCACGTGCTGAAGAATCCCGCCTTCGCGGCCACGCTGCGGGCCGTGGCGCAGGGCGGCGCGGACGCCTTCTACCAGGGCGATATCGCCCGCGACATCGTGGCGGCGGTGCACGCGCATCCCAAGCCCGGCGACCTGGCGCTGGCCGACCTGGCCGGCTACCAGGCGCGCCAGCGCGACCCGGTCTGCGGCGCCTATCGCGGCTATGAGCTGTGCGGCATGGGCCCGCCCAGCAGCGGCCCGATCGCCGTGCTGCAGATGCTCGGCGAGCTGGAGCAGTACCCCATGGGCCGCTATGCGCCCGGCAGCGTCGAGGCGGTGCACTATTTCGCCGAGGCCGGCCGGCTGGCCTTCGCCGACCGCGATTTCTACGTGGCCGATCCCGACTTTGTCCGCGTGCCGGTGCGCGCGATGCTGGACCCGGCCTACCTGCGGGCGCGCGGCGCATTGATCCAGCCCGACCGCAGCATGAAGGTGGCGCTGCCCGGCGACCCCGAAGGCAAGCTGCTGTCGCTGGCGCGTGACAACGCCCTGGAACAACCCTCGACCAGCCACCTGGTGGCGGCGGACGCGGACGGCAACGCGCTGTCGATGACCACCACCATCGAGAACGAATTCGGCAGCAAGATCTTCGTGCGCGGTTTCCTGCTGAACAACGAAATGACCGATTTCTCGTCGTCGTTCAAGGATCCGGAAGGGCGGCTGGTGGCCAATCGCGTCGAGCCCGGCAAGCGCCCGCGCAGCGCGATGGCGCCGATGATCGTGCTGCGCGATGGCAAGCCCTACCTGCTGGTGGGCTCGCCGGGCGGCAGCGCCATCATCAATTACGTCGCCAAGACCATCGTGGCCGTGCTGGACTGGAAGCTGGACATCCAGGCCGCGGCGGCCCTGCCGAACATGGGCAGCCGCAACAAGGAAACCGAGCTGGAGAAGGGCACCGCGCTGGAGGCGCTGGCGCCGGCCCTGGAGCGCATGGGACATCCGGTGAAGATCACGGACTTCCCCAGCGGCATCCATGGCATCGTGATCGATGCCGACGGCCTGCAGGGCGGGGTCGACCCGCGCCGCGAAGGGTTGGCGCAAGGCGGTTAAAGGCCTTACTCCAGCGCTGACGGATCCAGCCGCATCTTGTCCTCGCGGCTGCGCGCCAGGTAGGTCAGGCCCCACATCACCACGCCGAGCAGCAGCAGCCAGCCGGCCACCTGGTACTGGATCACGTCGCGGCCGGTCAGCGGCGTCACCAGGAACAGGCAGGCGGCGGCGCCCAGCCACGGCACGATGCGGTTGATGCGGAAATGCTCGTGCTTGACCTGGTCGCGGCGCAGCACCAGCACCGCGACGTTGACGAAGGCGAACACGCCCAGCAGCAGCAGGGCGGTGGTGCCGCCCAGCGCGCGGATGGCTTCGGAGTCGGCCAGCGCCACCAGGATGATCAGGCCGAAGGCCAGCGCGGTGGTGAACAGGATGGCCGTCCACGGCGTCTGGTTGCGGCGATGCACGTGCGCCAGGAAGGCCGGCAGCACGCCCTGGCGCGACATGCCGTACAGCAGGCGGCTGGCCATCATCATGTTGATGAGCGCCGAGTTGGCCACGGCGAACATCGAGATCACCGGCATGATGTATTCCACCGGCAGGCCCGGCGCGGCGCGCTTGACCACCAGCACCAGCGGCGTGCTGCTGCTGGCCAGCTCGCCCACCGGCACCAGCGCCACCGCGCAGATCGACACCAGCACGTAGATCACCGCCGTCAGCCCCAGGCCGGTCAGCATCACCTTGGGGAAAATACGGCTGGGGTTGTGGGTCTCCTCGGCCATGTTGACCGAGTCCTCGAAGCCGACCATGGCGAAGAATGCCAGCGCCGTGGCCGAGGTGACCGCCAGGAACACGCTCTTGTCTTCGGGCGTGTCGAAGGCGATGACGCGCGAGAAATCGGCCTGGCCTTCCGACATGGCGTAGAAGCCCAGCAGGATCACCATCAGCAGGCCCGACAGTTCGATCAGGGTCAGCACCACGTTGGCGCGCACGCTCTCGGAGGCGCCGCGCAGGTTCACCAGCATCACCAGCGCCATGAAGCCCAGCGCGCCGGTGGTGATCCAGGCCTTGTCGGCCTCGATGCCGAAGGCCGCGAACAGGTTGGCCGCGAAGGCCTGCGACGCGGTCGCGGCCGAGGTCAGGCCCGAGCACATCACGGTGAAGCAGACGATGAAGGTCAGGAAGTGCACGCCGAACGCCTTGTGCACGTAGAGCGCGGCGCCCGCCGCTTTCGGATACTTGGTGACCAGTTCCAGGTACGACAGCGCGGTCAGCAGCGCCACGCCGAAGGCCACCAGGAACGGCAGCCAGGCCGCGCCGCCGACTTCCTTGGCGACCTGCCCGGTCAGGGCGTAGACGCCGGTGCCGAGGATGTCGCCGACGATGAACAGCAACAACAGTTTGGGACCCATCACCCGCTTGAGCGGGGCGCTTTGCTGCGCGGCGTCCGGGGCATCGTTCGTGGCCATCGTCTTTCTCCTTGTTCTCTTTCGATTTGGGGGAGTCGCGTCTGGGCAACGCCGGGACCGGCGGTTGCTGGCGGGTCCGAGGTGACGGAGAAAAGTCCAAAGCGGCCTTGTGCGGGGCGATGCAACAGTGATGCAACCAATTGTCTGCGCATGAAAACCATGCAAGCGGGTGTGGCTGGGCACGATAAATGCGCAGCGCGATCGCGGCGGATCGAATCGCCAGGAGTGCCTGGCGCCGCGAAAAAAACGCCCGCTTCGAGGCGGGCGTGGATCGCGGTCGCGCGGGGCGCGTCAGGGTTCCGTAGGCGCCAGGTCGGGCGGCAGGCGACGCAGCGTGGCGGGCGTGCGCGACAGCTTGATCGGCGAGCCGACGCCGCGGTAGTCGTCCTGTTCCAGCACCATGCCGCGATGGCGCGTGTGCGGGTGCGCCAGCGCCTGGTCCACGGTCTGCACGGCCGCGGCCGGCACGCCGGCGCGCAGCAGGCGGTCGGCCAGCGCCGCCGCCTCGTGATGCGCGAGCAGGGCGGTCAGCTCGTCGCGCAGGGCCTGGCGGTGCGCCAGCCGGTCGGCGTTGGCGGCATAGCGCGGGTCCGTGGCCAGCGCCGGCGCCTCCAGCACTTGCGCCAGCTGCGCGAACTGGCGGTTGTTGCCGACCGCCAGGAAGATCGGGCCGCTGGCGGTGGGCAGGGTCTCGTAGGGCGCGATGTTCGGATGCGCGTTGCCGCTGCGGCCCGGGGTCTTGCCGCTGTAGAAATAGTTGGGCGCGTGCGGGTGCAGCAGCGACAGCGCGCAGTCGTACAGCGTGATGTCGAGGAACTGGCCCAGCCCGCTGCGCGCGCGCTCGTTCAATGCCAGCAGGATCGCCACCGCCGCGTTCAGGCCCGTCACCATGTCGACCACCGGCAGTCCGACGCGGGTGGCGTCGCCGTCGGCTTCGCCGTTCACGCTCATCAGCCCGCACATGGCCTGCGCGCAGGCGTCGTAGCCGGGCAGGCCGCCCAGCGGACCGTCGGCGCCGAAGCCGCTGACGCGGCAGTGGATCAGTTTCGGAAAGCGTTCGCTCAAGGTGTCGTAGCCCAGGCCCCACTTCTCCAGCGTGCCGGGTTTGAAGTTCTCGACCAGCACGTCGGCGTCGGCCAGCAGGTGGCGCAGCAGCTCTTGGCCCGCCGCCTGCGACAGGTCCAGCGTCATGCCGCGCTTGTTGCGGTTGACGCCGACGAAGTACGACGCGGTATCGCCCAGGAAAGGCGGCCCCCAGCCGCGCGTCTCGTCGCCGCCGGGCGGCTCGATCTTGAGCACGTCGGCGCCGTGGTCGGCCAGGATCTGGGTGCAGTACGGACCGCCCAGCACGCGCGACAGGTCGATCACTTTGCAGCCGGCGAGGGCGCCGGCGTCGGGGAGCTTGGGAGCCATGAAGCCTCTGCGGTCAGTCGATGGAAACGTTGGCGCTCTTGATGAGCGTGCGCCACTTGGGCACTTCGGTCGTGATGAAGGACGACAGCCCCTGCGGCGTCTGGTCCTGGGCGCGCACGATGCCCTGGTTGTGCAGGGTCTGTTCGATCGCGGGGTCGGATAGCGCGGCCTGGAACGCCTGGTTCAGCTTGGCCACGGTCTCGGCCGGCGTGCCCTTGGGCGCGACGATGCCGAAGAACACGCTGACGTCATAGCCCGACAGCCCCTGTTCGGACAGCGTCGGCAGGTCCGGCAGCGCGTCCGAGCGCTGCGCGCTGGCCAGGCCGATGGCGCGCAGCTTGCCGGCCTTGATGTACGGCAGCGCCGTCAGGATGTCGGTGAACGACATCGACACCTGGCCGCCCAGCAGATCGTTGAGCGCCGGCCCGGTGCCCTTGTACGGGATGTGCATGATGCGGGTGCCGGCCATCTGGTTGAACAGGATGCCGGCCAGGTGCGACGACGCGCCGTTGCCGGACGAGGCGTAGCTGAGCTTGTCCGGATTCTTCTTGGCGTAGGCGATCAGCTCCTGCGCGTTGTTGGCCGGAATCGAGGGGTTCACCACCAGGATGTTGGGCAGGTGGCCGATGCGGATGATGGGCGCGAAGCTGGTCTCGGGGTTGTAGCCCTGGTTCTTGTACAGGCTGACGTTGATGGCCAGCGGGCCGGAGGTGCCGAACAGGAGGGTGTAGCCGTCCGGCTTGGCGGCAGCCACGTACTCGGAGCCGATGTTGCCGCCGGCGCCGGCGCGGTTCTCGACGATGACGGTCTGGCCCAGCGGCTGCTTGAGTTTTTCGGCCAGACGGCGCGCCAGCGCGTCGGTCGGGCCGCCGGGCGGGAACGGCACCACCAGCGTGACGGGGCGCGACGGATAGGCGTCGGCCGCCAGCGCGGGCGGCACGGCGGCGATGGCGGCGAGCGCCAGCAGCAAGGGGGTGAACAGGCGTTTCATGGTTGTCTCCAGTGGGGGCGCGCCGGCTGTGCCGCCGGCGTCGTGATGCGCCAGGCTACAGCGCGTGTTGCAGGATGCCGCGGCTGGCGGCGCTTTCGTCGGGGGGAATGGCATAGGGGTCGCGCGGCGCCAGGCGATGCTGCAGCACCTGGTCGGCCAGCAGGGCGCGGCTGGCCAGGCCGTCGCCGGCCGCCTCCCAGCGCAGCGCCGCCATCGACACCGCGTGGTACAGCAGCGAGGCGGCCTGGCGCGCCAGTTCGGCGTGGTCGCCCTGCGCGGCGTGTTCGGCCAGCGCATAGGTCCGTTCCAGCGCATCGGCCTGGGTGGCGGCCAGTGCGGGCGGGCAGGGCAGGCCGTCGGCCAGCAACTGGTCGATATGGCGGCGCAGCGCGGGCAGCGAGCCTTCCCTCTTGATGGCGCGCAGCACGTCCAGCGCCACGATGTTGCTGGTGCCTTCCCAGATCGAGCCCAGGTGCGCGTCGCGCACCAGGCGCGGCTCGGTCCATTCCTCGATGTAGCCGCAGCCGCCGCGCACTTCCATGGCGTCGCCGGTGACCTTGCGCGCATCGCGGCAGGCGCGGAACTTGATCAGCGGCGTCAGGATGCGCGCCAGCGCCGGGTCGCCCTGGCCCTGGTCGGTGTCGGCCAGCGCGCGGGCGGTCTGGAACATGACGCTGCGGGCCTGCTCGGCCCACACGGTCATCTTCACCAGCTGGCGCTGCATCAGCGGCATGTCGATCAGGCGCTTGCCGAACGCGCGGCGGTGCTGCGAGACGTAGGTGGCCTCGGTGACGGCACGGCGCATCAGGCCGGCCGCGCGCATGCCGTTGGACAGGCGCGAGTTGTTGATCATGTCGGCCATGTGCTTGAAGCCCTTGCCGCGCTCGCCCACCAGCCAGGCCACCGCGCCTTCCAGGCGGATCTCGCCGCTGGCCATGGAGCGGGTGCCGAGCTTGTCCTTGAGGCGCAGGATGCGGTAGTGGTTGTGCGTGCCGTCGGCCAGGTCGCGCGGCAGCAGGAACAGCGACACGCCCTTCAGGCCGGGCTCGCTTTCGCTGCGCGCCAGCACCATGGCGAAGCCGGCGTCGGGGTTGGAGCAGAACCACTTGTCGCCGTGGATGCGCCAGCTGCCGTCGTCCTGGCGCCGGGCCGTGACCTCGGTGGCGCTGACGTCCGAGCCGGCGCCCTGCTCGGTCATGAACATGGCGCCCTGGCGCAGCGCGTCGAAATCCTGGCTGGTGACCTGCGGCAGCACCCGTTCGACCAGCGCCGGGTCGCCGAACTTGCGCAGCGTGCGCGCCAGCGAATCGGTCATGCTGACCGGGCAGCACAGGCCGAACTCGGCCTGCACGAACAGGTGGCTGAGCGCGTACTTGGCGGCGGCCGGCATCGGCTCGGGCCAGCCCAGCACGCCGCCGCGATGCGACAGGGCCGCCAGGCCGAATTCGCTGTAGGCCAGGCGTTCCAGTTCGACATAGGCCGGATGCTTGTCGATGCGCGATTCGTCGGCGCCGGCGCGGCTGCGCACCGACAGGGTGGGTGGATGTTTGTCGGCGGTGGCCGCCAGTTCGTCCATCAGGCCGCCCGCCAGTTCGCCCAGGCGGTCCAGGTGCGGCAGCAGGTGCGCGTGCAGCGCCGGCGGCAGGTAGCGCCGGGCCAGCGGCGCGGCGTAGGGATCGGCGCGGAACAGGTTCAGGCCGCGCGCGTCCGGGATGGGCGTGGCGGTGGCGCTGGGGGTGGCGGGGGACTGGGCGGGGGTATCCATGGCGGCATCCTGCGCAAAAGGGAGTTTCCGGCATGGTGCGATGATGGATTAATCTATACAAATACCGTTTTGGTGTAGACCTATCCAATAAAAATATGAATCTCGGGCGCCGCCGCCAGGCTCGCCCAGGGAGGAGACCGATGGACCTGGATCCGCGCCTGCTGCGCTATTTCATCGCCGTGGCCGAAGAGCGCCACTTCAGCCGCGCCGCCGCGCGCCTGCATATTTCCCAGCCGCCCCTGAGCTACGCCATCCGCCAGCTCGAGGACAACGTCGGCGCGCGCTTGCTGGCGCGCACCAGCCGCCATGTCGAACTGACCGCCGCCGGCCAGGTGCTGTACCGCGAGGCCCTGACGCTGCTGCGCCAGGCCGAGGACGTGCGCATGCTGGTGCAGCGGGTCGACGCCGGCCTGCGCGGCCGCCTGCGCATCGGCTTCGTGGGCTCGATGCTGTATCGCGGTCTGCCGGCGCTGCTGGCGTCGATGCGGGCGGAGCTGCCGGACGTGGAACACGTGCTGACCGAGCTGAATTCGCACGACCAGATCGAGGCGGTGCGGCGCGGCGAGCAGGACCTGGGCTTCATCCACGCCAACCCGGTGCCGGCCGGCGTGGCCGCGCGCGACCTGCTGGCCGAGCCGTTCGTGGTGTGCCTGCCGCAGAGCCATCCGCTAGCCGGGCGGCCGTCGCTGGCGTTGGCGGAGCTGGCCGCCGATGACTTCGTATTCTTCGCCCGTGCCGCCTCGCCCAGCTATTACGAGACCGTGCTGTCGCTGTGCGTGGGGGCGGGCTTCATGCCCGTGATCCGCCACGAGGTGCGCCACTGGCTCAGCGTGGCCTCGCTGGTGTCGCAGGGACTGGGCGTGTCGATCGTGCCGTCCTGCCTGTCGCGTAGCGGCCTGGTGGGCACGCGTTTCATCGGCTTCGAGCACCAGGCGCGTTCGGTCAGCCAGGTGATCTGGCCGGACGAGGACCGTTCGCCGCTGCAGGAAAAAGCGCTGGCGCTGGTCGAGCGCCAGTTTCCCGCGGCTTGAGCGGGCCTCCGGGCATTGCCACCCGGAGCGGCCCGCCGGCGATCAGTCCGGCAGCCGCACGAAGCGGTTGCTCAGCGTGCCCAGCCCGGTCAGCGTCACGTCGACCACGTCGCCGTCGCGCAGGTCGGGCGAATGGCCGTCGGTGCCCATCCAGAGAATGTCGCCGGGTTGCAGGGTGAGATAGCGGCTCATGGTGCTGATGAATGTGTCGACGCCGAACAGCATGTCGGCGGTGCCGAAGCGGGTGCTCTCGCGGCCGTTGACGCTGACCACCGTCTCCATGCGCGCCAGGTCCGGATCGGTCTCGATCCAGGGGCCCATCGGCTTGAAGGTGTCGGTGTTCTTGGAGCGCCAGAAGGTGCGGTCGGACGCCTGCCAATCGCGCGCGCTGACGTCGTTGCCGATGGTGTAGCCGAGGATGCCGGCGCGCACCTCGTCGGGCCGCACGTGCTTCATGCGCTTGCCGATCACCACCACCAGCTCGCCCTCGTAGTGCACGCGGGTGGCGTCGGCCGGCATCAGCACGTCCTGCCCGTGCGCCCGCAGCGCGTTGTTGGCGCGGTAGCCGACGTCGGGCTGGGCGGGGATGTTCTTGCCCTCGGTGCCGATGTGCTGGACGTAGTTCAGGCCGACGCAATAGAAGGTCGGCGGGATAACCGGCACCTCGATCCGCACGTCGGCCAGGCGCAGCGATTCGTTGCGCCTTTCATGGCCGTTGAACGGGTCGCCGCGCACCGGCGTGACGCGGTCGTCGTCGAGGATGCCGTAGAACGTCTGGCCGTCGTGGGTGCAGCGTATCCATTTCATGGTGGGTTCCTTCAGGCCGCCTGGGCGGAAAAACCGGGATCGTCGTTGGCCATGCGGGTGATGAGCCATGCGCCGTCGCGGCGCGCCAGTTCGATGTGAGTGGTGCGGATGCTATCGATGCCCGTCAACGGCGCGGGGCCGGACAGCGCCGCGCCGCTGTCGTGGCGCACCACCAGCATGTAGGCGCGCATCGCGCAGCGGTCCGCGTTCCAGGCGTGCGCCGCCAGGTTGCTGATCAGGTGGTGGATGCGCTGGGTCGGGGAGCGGCGCGCCAGCGCCGCCAGCACGGCGTCGCGGCCGGCCAGCGTCTGGCCCTGGCGCAGCCAGACGCCGTCGGGGGCGAGACGCCGCACCAGGTCGTCGTAGCGGTTCTCGTCCAGGTCGCGAAAAAACGCCATGACCTGGTTGTGGCACAGCGACAGGGGATCGCTCATGGGGATATCGTCCTCAGCATGGTTTCATCGATGGCGGCCAGCGTGTCGGCGCCGCACAGTTGCATGGTGCGCGCCAGTTCGTCGCGCAATATCTCCAGCGCCTTGCAGGCGCCGGGGTGGCCGCCCGCCAGCACGCCGTAGAGCGTGGCGCGGCCGGTCAACACGCCCGCCGCGCCCAGCGCCAGCGCCTTGAAGATGTCGCTGCCGCGCCGCACGCCGCCGTCCAGCAGCACCGGCACCCGGCCGCGCGCGGCGGCGATCACTTCCGGCAAGGCGGCCAGCGTTGCGATGCCGGTGTCGAGCTGCCGGCCGCCGTGGTTGGAGACGACCAGCGCGTCGGCGCCGATGCCGACGATGGCGTCCACGTCCAGGGCATTGACCACGCCCTTGACGATGAGCTTGCCTTGCCAGCCGTCGCGCAGCCGCGCCAGGTCGTCGAGCCTGAACGCCGGATCGTAGTTGCGGCCGGCGACGGACTTCATCGCCTTGCGGTCCGCGGCGACCGGCGCCAGGCCCGCCAGGCTGGGCATGGCCGGCGGACGCCGCAGCAGCATGTCCAGCGACCAGGCGGGCTTGCGCGCGAACTGGAAGACGTTGCGCGGATTGAGCTTCATGGGGAACGCCAGCCCGTGCGCCAGGTCGCGTTCACGTTTGCCGCCCACCGGCAGGTCCACCGTGATCATCAGCGCCTCATAGCCGGCGACGGCGGCGCGCCGGATCAGGTCCGCGAGCCGGGCCTTGTCCTGCAGGATGTAGGCCTGGAACCAGAGCCGGCCGGGCGCGCGGTCGGCGATCTCCTCGATCGACGCGGTGGCGGACGTGGACAGGGCGTAGGGAATGCCGGCCTGCGCCGCGGCGCGCGCCAGCGCCACGTCGCCGCCACGCCAGCCGAAGCCGACCGCGCCGGTGGGGGCGATGGCGCAGGGCAGGGCGGCGGGCGCGCCCAGCAGCAGCCCGGCCAGGTCGACCCGCGAGACATCGCGCAGCACCCGCGGCGCCAGCCGCAGGCGCTGGAACGCGCCGACGTTCTCGCGCAGCGTGATCTCGTCTTCGGCGCCGCCGTCGAAGAAGTCGAACACCGGCCGCGGCAGGCGCGCCCGGGCCGCGGCGCGCAGGCGCTCGATGGAATAGCAATCGTCCAGCCGGGCGCTCATTGCAGGCTGCTCCGGTGGGCCATCATTCGCCTTTGACATTGCCTTTCTTGATGACGTCGGCCCAGCGCTTGCGGTCCTGCACCAGGAACTGGCTGAACTGCTCCGGCGTGCCGCCGTCGGCCAGGGCGCCGAGCGAGGCGAGCTGCTGCCGCACGGCCGGATCGGCCAGGGCCTCGTTGGCGGCCTGGTTCAGCTTGTCGACGATGGCCTTGGGCGTGGCGGGCGGCGCCAGCATGCCGACCCAGGTGGCGGCCTCGTCGAAGCCGGGATAGCCCAGGCTTTCGAGCGTCGGCACGCCGGGAAAGTCGGGTTGCGGTTCGCGCGTGCCGATGGCCAGCACGCGCAACTGCTTCTGCGCCACGTAGTTGGCGATGCCGACGCTGGGATAGAACATGAACGAAATGCGCCCCGCCAGCATTTCCTGCAGGGCCGGCCCGTTGCCCTTGAAGGGCACGTGCATCATGCGCGCGCCGGTCATGTTGGACAGCATCTCGGCCGTCAGGTGGGCCGACCCGCCGATGCCCGACGAGCCGAAGGTGAGCTTGTCCGGGCTGGCCTTGGCCGCGGCCACCAGCTCCTGCATGGTCTTGTAGGGCGAGCCGTAGCTCGTCACCACCACCATCGGCAGCTTGGCGAAATTGCCGACGGGGGTGAAGTCCTTGACGGCGTCATAGTTGTAGCGCTCGGGGTACAGCAGCGGATTCACGTTCAGGGTGAGCGAGGTCACCAGCACCTTGTAGCCGTCGGGTTCCGACCGCATCACGTCGTTGGCGGCGATGGATGCGCTGGCGCCCGGCTTGTTCTCCACCACGATCGAGGCCTTCAGGCTCTCGGACATGCGCTTGGCCAGGATGCGGGCGATCACGTCGGTCGGTCCGCCGGCCGCGTAGCCGACCTCCATGCGGATCGGCCGCGATGGATAGTCGTCGGCCAGGGCGGGCGCGGCGGCGCCCGCGCCGATCAGCGCGGCGCACAGCAGGTTGGTCCATTTTCTTGTGTTCATGATGTCTCCTCCTTGTGTTGGTATCAGTATTGGTCGGGGAAGTACCGGTCCGCCATGACCTGGCAGCGCTTGATCAGGCGCGGCTCGTCGGGGCGGTAGTCGGCCACCGCGTTATGGATGGTCCCCATGTTGTCCCACATCAGCACGTCGCCTTCCTGCCACTGGTGGCGATAGCGGTACTTCTCCTGCAACTGGTGCTGGAACAGGAAGTCCAGCACCTCGGCGCTGCGCGCCTCGGGCAATTCGTTGATCCTCACGGAATACCCGGGGTTGGCGTACAGCACCTTGCGGCCCGTGATCGGGTGCGTCAGGAACACCGGGTGCGACACCGGCGGCTTGCGGCGCTTCTGTTCTTCTGTCAGCGGCGGGCGGGTACTGCCTTTTTCGCGCCGCATCATCTCCCAGAACTTGTTGAAGTCGTGGGTGATGGTCATGCCGTCCAACTCGTCCTTCAAGGCTTGCGGCAGGTCGTCATAGGCGGCGTGCATGTTCGAGAACTCGGTGTTGCCCAGCGACTTGCCGTCGCGCACCGGGATGCGGATGCCGTACAGCACGTTGCTGAAGGCGATGGTGCGGCTGTAGGACATGTCGGTGTGCCAGTCCTGGCCGGCATCGCTCAGGCCCACGGGCTTGCCGTTTTCCACCATGTTCGACAGGATCATCACTTCCGGCAGGCCGGGCTCGAAATACATGTTGGCGACGTTCACTTCCAGCGTGCCGAAGCGCTCGGCGAATGCCTTCAGGTGCGGCGCCTCCAGCGCCTGTTGCGGGAAGCTGACCACGCCATGCCGGCCCAGCGCCGCCTCGATGGCGCGGTAGTCGGCCTCGGTCAAGGGGCGGGCCAGGTCGATATCCAGGATGCGGGCGCCCAACGAGCCCCCGCCAGCAACGATCTTCATGATGTCTCCGTTCTCGGGATGGGGAAGGCACGGACGGCCTTCCTGGGATGCCGGCGCGCTAGAACGCGGCCCGCAGAATTGCCAGGACCTCGGTCGCGTCAAAGACCGGGCGGGGATTGAGCGCCAGCCCGCGTTCCGTCATCACATCGCGGGCCAGGGGCGCCAACGCGTCGGCTGCCACGCCCAGCTCCGACAACCGGGCCGGCATGGCGTGGCGCCGCTGGATGCCGCGCACCCAGGCCGACAGCGTGGCGTGGGGCCGCCGCGCCCGCTGGTTGACCGCGTCGAGCGCGGGCCGCAATGCGTCGGCCGCCACCGCTTCGTTGAAGGCCAGCGCATGCGGCAGGATCGCGCTGTTGACCGCGCCGTGCGACAGCCGCTGGCGCGATGCCACGACGTGGCAGATGGCGTGATGCAGGCAGCTGCGCGCCATCGACAGGGCCAGCCCGGCCAGGTGCGCCGCCTGCAGGATCGCGCCGCGCGCGTCGTGGCCGGCGAGGCTGTCGCCGTCGAGGGCGGCGTCGAACAGCCGGATCGCCTGCACGGCGATGCAATCGGACACGGGCGAGCGTCCCCGTGAATACAAGGCCTCCAGCGCATGGGCGATGCCGTTCATGGCGCTGTCGCGCAGCAGCGCGACGGGCTGGTCCGCGCTCAGGCGCGGATCGATCAGCAGGGTCGCCGCCGCTACCCGGCGGTTCCAGAACATCAGCTTGTGGCCGTCTTCGCGGCGCACGCCGAACGACGACGTGGCTTCCGCGCCCGAGGCGGTGGTGGGGATGCCGATGATGGGCAGCTGCAGGCGGACGCGTCGCGGGATGCGCACCGTGGACGGCGGCTCGAAGGTGGTGACGTGATCGGCCAGGCGGCCGCCTTCGGCCAGCAGCAGGGCCAGGGCCTTGGCGGTATCGGCCACGCTGCCGCCGCCAATGGCGATCAGGCTGTCCGCGCCGAATGCCCGCACTTTTTCGGCCATTGTTTCCACAACGTCGACACTGGAGTGCCGCGGAACCGCCGGGAGCCGCAGGTGGTCGAGCCCGTTCCAACAGGCGGACAGCGCTTCGAAGGCGGCGGATCGCGTCATCGCTTCCTGCGCCAGGATCGCCGGCCGGAAACAGCCAAGCGCGTCGAGTTCTTTTAATATCAAGGCCGACACGCCATCGCCGAAACAGACATGGGTACCGAACAGGTGATAGTCGAAAGCGGCGGCGCTGGCGTCGGCAGCGGGAGGACGGTCTTGGCTCATGCGGCCAGTATAGAGACGCCGATTGCCCTGAAAAATCACCAAACAAGGAAATCGTTTTTTCCTTTTTGGAAACACACGGGTCGGGAATGAACGTTATCGATTGCCTCGAAGTCTTCGCCGAAGTCGGCAAGAGCCTGAGTTTTTCCAAGGCGGCGGAAAGCCTGGCGTCAAGCCGTTCGGCGGTCACCAAGAAGATCGCCTGGCTCGAAGCGCACTTCGAAGTGCAGCTGCTCAACCGCAACACCAAGCACGTCAGCCTGACCGAGAGCGGCCGGCTGCTGCTGGAAAACGCCGATACGCTGGCGCTGAGCCTGATGAACCTGAAAGAACTGGTGCAGGGGCCGGTGCTGACCGCCAGCGGCCGCATCCGCATCGGCACGCCGCCGTCGTTCGGCACCGTGCACATGGTGCCGGCGATCCAGGATTTCCTGGCGCGCTATCCCGCGATCAAGGTGTCGCTGCTGATCGACGACGGCCGCGGCGACCTGATCGCCGAGAACCTCGACCTGTCCGTGCGCATCGCGCCGCGGCTGAAGGATTCCAACCAGATCGCCTATAAGATCACGCTGGTGCCGCAGGTGGTGGTGGCGACGCGGGACTATCTCGCGCGCCATGGCCGGCCGGAGAAACCGCAGGACCTGGAGCGGCACAACTGCCTGGTGCACAACCTGAAGGCGCCCACCGGGCAGTGGAGTTTCACCGACGCCCAGTCAAACACCCACGTGGTGCGGGTGGCGGGCTCATTCAATTCGAACCTGGGCGAAGCGTTGATGAACATGACCAAGCGCGGCGGCGGGGTGTCGATGCACCCGCGATACATGGTCGAGCAGGACATCGCCGACGGGGCGCTGGAAGTGCTGCTGCCGGGCTATGAGCCGCAGGGGCTGGACATCCACGCGGTCGTGCAGACCCGCCGCAACCAGCCCGACAAGGTCAGGCTGATCGTGGAACACCTGCGCAACTGGTTCAAGGACGCCGACTGGACGCGCTGAGCGCAGCCCGCCGGCATCCTAGCGGAACACCACGGTCTTGTTGCGGTTGAGCAGGATGCGGTGCTCGACGTGGCTGCGCACGGCGCGCGACAGCACCAGCGACTCGATGTCGCTGCCGACCTGGGTCAGGTCCTGCGCCGTCATGGTGTGGTCGACGCGCTCGATGTCCTGGTCGATGATCGGGCCTTCGTCCAGGTCCGAAGTCACGAAGTGGGCGGTGGCGCCGATGATCTTGACGCCGCGCGCATGCGCCTGGTGGTACGGACGGGCGCCCTTGAAGCTGGGCAGGAAGCTGTGGTGGATGTTGATGGCGCGGCCGTTCAGCGCGCGACACATGTCGGCCGACAGGATCTGCATGTAGCGCGCCAGCACCACCAGGTCGATCTCGTAGCGGTCCACCAGCGCCAGCACCTGCTGTTCCTGTTCGGCCTTGGTGTCGGCCGTGACGGGCAGGTGATGGAACGGGATGCCGTAGGACGCGGCCAGGCCGGCGTAGTCGTTGTGGTTCGAGACGATGGCCGCCACTTCGGCATGCAGCTGGCCGCTGTGCACGCGGAACAGCAGGTCGTTCAGGCAGTGGCCCTGCTTGCTGACCATGATCAGCAGGCGTTCCTTGCGGCGCGCATCGTGCAGCTGCAATTCCATGCCGTACTCGGCCGCCATTTCGTCCAGGCGGGCGCGCAGCGCGTCCGGGGCCGTGTCTGCCGGCAGGTCGAAGTGCACCCGCAGGAAGAAGCGGCCGGTCTCTTCGTCGCCGAACTGCTGCGAATCCAGGATGTTGCAGCCCGATTCGAACAACAGGCCGCTGACGCGGAAGACGATGCCGGTGCGGTCGGGGCAGGACAGGGTCAGGATGTAGTCGTTGTGCTGCATGATTCAGTGGGAAGGATGGGAAGAAGCGTCGTCGGCCAGCCGCGCCAGGGTTTCCTCGGCCAGCGCCAGGCTGGAGGTCAGGCCGGGCGATTCTATGCCAAACAGGTTCACCAGGCCGCGCACGCCATGGGCGGCGGGGCCGGCGATGACGAAGTCGGCGGCCGGTTCGTGCGGCCCGGAGATCTTGGGGCGGATGCCGGTGTAGCCGGGCGCCAGCGCCTCGTCCGGCAGGGCCGGCCAGTAGCTGCGCACGGCGGCGTAGAAGACCTCGGCGCGGGCCGGGTCGAGGGTGTAGTCCTCGGTGCCGACCCATTCGGTGTCGGGGCCGAACTTGGCCTGCCCGCCCATGTCGAGCGTCAGGTGCACGCCCAGGCCGGCGTGTTGCGGCACCGGATAGATCAGGCGCGAGAACGGGGCGCGGCCGGACAGCGTGAAATAGCTGCCCTTGCACAGGTAATCGGTGGGGATGCTGGCGGCGGGCACGCCGTCGATGCGGCGCGCCAGGGCCGGCGCCTGCAGGCCGGCCGAATTGATCAGCACGTTGCAGCTCAGGCTCATGGCGTCATCGCCGCCGAACTGCAGGTCGAAGCCGCCTTCGGGGCGCACCCGGCCGGACACCAGCGGCGTATGGAACACGCACTGCGCGCCGGCATTCTCGGCGTCGCCCTGGTAGGCCAGCATCAGCGCATGGCTGTCGACGATGCCGGTGGATGGCGACACCAGCGCCGCCGTGCAGCGCAGCGCCGGCTCCAGCCGCATGGCGTCTTCGCCGGAAATGAACTGCAGGTCGTCCACGCCGTTGGCGCGGGCGCGCTGCGCGATGCCTTCGAGCTGGGCGGCCTGCTCCGCGCTGGTGGCCACGATCAGCTTGCCCAGCCGCTTGTGCGGAATGCCGCGCTCGGCGCAATAGGCGTACAGCAGGTGCTTGCCGCGCACGCAGAGGCGGGCCTTGAGGCTGCCCGCCGGGTAATAGATGCCGGCGTGGATGACTTCCGAGTTGCGCGAGCTGGTGCCGGTGCCGATGGCCTCGGTGGCCTCGGCCACCAGCACTTCGCGGCCGGACTGGGCCAGGGCGCGGGCGATGGCCAGGCCGACCACGCCGGCGCCGATGACGACGCAATCGACGTCGACGGCGCTCACGGCGTCTTCCTGTCGGCGCGGGCGCCGGCCGGCGTCAGGTCGAAGCCGCCCGCATGGAACACCAGCGGCGGTTCGCCGCTATGGCCGCAACGTTCGACTTCTCCGACCATGATGACGTGATCTCCCTCGACATAGCGGCTGCGGTTGTGGCATTCGAACCAAGCGGCGCAATGGCCGTCCAGCATCGGCGTGCCGCCCGGCGCGTGGTGCACGGTCAGGCCGGCGTAGCGGTCGGGCGTCTTGCCGGTGGCGAAGCGCCGCGCCAGCGCGATCTGTTCGGCGCTCAGCACGTTGACCACGTAGCGCTGGCACTGCTCGAAGGCGGCCAGCGACGAGGAATTGCGCGACAGGCTCCACAGCACCAGCGGCGGATTCAGGGACACCGAGTTGAACGAACTGACCGTGAGCCCGATGGGGGCGCCATCGAGGTCGGCGGTGGTCACGACCGTGACGCCGGTGGCGTAACGGCCCAGCGCGGTGCGGAAGAAGGCAGCGTCGAAATCAGGGGAGGAGGCTGGCATGCAAGTGATAGATGGGGCGGGCGCCGCGCACGGCGCCCGGCGGCGTCAAGGCGACAGGCGTTCGATCTTCCAGCCCTGGCCGTCGGCGACGTAGCGCAGGCGGTCGTGCAGGCGCGAGGGCCGGCCTTGCCAGAACTCCATCGCGGTGGGCTTGAGGCGGTAGCCGCCCCAGTGCGGCGGGCGCGGCGGCTGGTCGCCGTAGCGGGCGCGGAATTCCTGCTCGCGGGCTTCGAGTTCGGCGCGGGTGATGGGCTGGCTCTGGCGCGAGGCCCAGGCGCCGATGCGCGAACCGGCCGGGCGGCTGTGATAGTAGGCGTCCGATTCCTCGGCCGGCACTTTTTCCACCACGCCCTCGATGCGCACCTGGCGCTCGAGCGGTTGCCAGAAGAACAGCAGGCAGGCGCGCGGCTCGGCCAGCAGGTCGGTGCCCTTGCGCGATTCGTAATTGGTGAAGAACGTGAAGCCGTGCTCGTCGAACCCCTTGATCAGGACGATGCGGGCGCTGGGCTGGCCGTCGGCGTCGACGGTGGCCAGGGTCATGGCATTGGGCTCGGGCACCTTGGCGGCCAGGGCCTCGTCGAACCAGCGAGTGAACTGCTCGAACGGGGAGGCGGCGGCCTCGCTTTCCAGCAGCACGTTCTTTTCGTAGCTTTGACGCAGATCGGAGACAGACATGGGGCGTTTGATTCAGCGTTGATAACAAGCAGTTTATACCGCCGAAGAACCCCGCCCCTCATTGACCCCGCGCAGGGCCCGGGCAAGTTTTTGCCCCGCGATGCCTCTGGCGCCTTCCGGCAGGGCCGGGCGCTCTTGCGCCAGGCTGGCGTCAGGCGCCCTCGGGCAGGGTCTGGCTGTCCTGTTCCAGGCGCCGGGCGATGGCGTCCAGGCGGGCGTCGTGGATACCCGCGGCGCGCAGCGCCTGGGCGGTCTGCACCACGTATTCGGTGCAGGGGCCGTAGCGGCCGGCGGCCCGGCGCACGATGGCGAGCAGTTCGGCGTCGGGCAGGGCGCGGATGTAGGCCGGGTTGTCCCGGTTCATGATGAACACCAGGGCGCGGACCGGTCCGTCCTCGGTGCTGCAGTTGATCCAGCGCGGCAGATAGGCGCCGGTGGACATCTCGCGGTCCCACAGGGCGGGGAAGTAGGCCGGCACCTGGCTGCCCGACAGGCGGTAGACCACCCCGCGGCAGGAGCCGCCGCGATCCAGGCCGAACACCAGGCCGGGGCATTCCGGCGTGCCGCGGTTGACCCGCGACCACAGGCACAGCGCGCGGTGGTGGCCGCGCAGGGTGGCCAGGCGGCGTTCCTCGAAATCGAAATCGGGGCGCCAGATCAGCGATCCGTAACCGTAGACCCAGACATCCTCGCCGTCGCGCCAGTGTTGCAGGGCGGTCCGCAGCGAGGCTTGCCGTTCTTCGGGCGTCCACAGGCGGAATGGCAGGCTGGCGCCGGCCACGGGAGGGGGGGACTGCATGTTCACGACTACGGTTTCCGGTCAGATTCGAGCGGGGGGTTGCGATTGGCCCAGCCTCCGGCCATCAGGGCCACGGAATAGGCCCAGAACAGCGGGGCGACGCCGATGACCGCGCCCAGCGCGCCGAATGTCAGCGGCAGGGAGACCTGCGAGCCGTTGATCAGCGCCATCCGCAAGCCCACGGCTTCGGCGGCGCGGCCCGGCGGCGAATGCTGGTGCAGCAACGACAGCATACTCGGTTGGCAGCATCCCAGCGCAAGCCCCAGGATGAACGACAGCACGATCAGGATGCTAACGTCGGTGAACAGCGGGTAAAGCATGAAGTCGATGGCGGCCGTGGCCATGGCCACCCGCACCAGTGTCCAGGACCGCACGCGGCGCTGGATGAAGGGCAATACCAGCCGGATGATGAACGTTGCCGCCGCGAACGAGGCAAGAATGATGCCGATGGTGGTGGCGGACAGGCCGATGGCGACGCCGAAGATCGGCACCACGAACAGGTGCGTGTCCCAGGCGCCCGACAGGATGGTGTTGACCATCAGGATGCGGCGCAGCGCCGGCACGGCCAGCAATTCGGTGACGCGGCGCCGTTCGGCTTCCTTGGCGCCGGCCAGTTGCGAATCCACCGCGCGCAATTGGTGACGCAGCATGTACAGACCGCCGGCCGACAGCAGCGGCCCCAGGGTCAGCAGGCCGAAAGCCAGGCGGGTGCCCAGGTTGTCGATCGCCAGCCCGGCGATCAGCGGCCCCGAGAACCCGGAGCCGGCCAATGCCAGCGACATCAGCGAGAAATTGCGCAGGCGCTGGGTCGGCTCGGCGTGGCCCAGCAGGTCCTGGGTGGCAACCTGGTGCAGCATGAAGCCGATGCCGATGCAACAGGATGCAACCAGCAGGGCGAACTGGGTCTGCGACAGGAATGGCAGCGCGGTGCCGACCGCGACCAGCGTGGTGCCGGTGACCAGCGGGCGGACGATGCCGACCCGGTCGACCCAGCGGCCGGCGCGCACCGAGAACAGCATCGGCAGCACCGCGAACACGGCCACCAGCGTGCCCACCTTGAAGGTCGACAGCCCCATCTGCAGCGCCGTCAGGGAGACAGTGATCCGTCCCCCGGTAAGCGCCACGTGGTTCAGCATGGCCAGCACGCACAACAGCGCCGCCCCGGAAAACTCCGGGGCGGCGCTGTTTGAAGAGGGGGAGGGGGGCGAATTGGACACGGATACGGCTTAACTGCATTCATTCTGTCCCTATCGTCGCGCTATGTCGAGGCGTGGTTTTTTTGCGCCGCCGCAATCCGGTTACATGAGTGGCGACAAGATAGGCGCCATCTATGGACCAACTGGGATGCGGATGGGGCAAGATGCCATCACGTTCGCGGCATGGGGCATATCTTCTTGCGGCGCAGCAGATGTATCGTCGATGCAACGGAACAATTGTTCCATTGTCTGGCCCAACCCGGCCCGCTTTACCGTTTTTCACCCTTTCGCCACAGATTGGCCATGCTTTGGCGCACATCGGCGTTTAGGATGGGCGTGCAGTATGGGCAAGCCCAGCCGACCCGATCCGTATTCAGTTATTCCGAGCGGCGGACCATGTCTCCGTCGCCCCATCCGAACCAGGTTCAATGAAAAAGCCTCGCAGCAAAGTCAAACGCTACGTCCTGATCGCCGTCGTTCTCCTGATCCTCGCCTTCGGCATCCGCGCCGCCTTTTTCTCATCGCCGCCGCCGCCCACCTTCGCCGTGGCCGAAGTCGTGCGCGGCAACCTCGAAGACAGCGTGCTGGCCAGCGGCACGATGGATGCCATCCAGCGCGTCAGCGTCGGCGCGCAGGCCACCGGCCAGTTGAAATCGCTGAAAGTGGCGCTGGGCGACCGCGTCAGCCGCGGGCAGCTGGTCGCCGAAATCGACGACATGACCCAGCAGAACGACCTGCGCAACGCCCAGGCCGCCTTGCAGACCCGCCGCGCCGAGCGCGCCGCCAAGGTCGCCACCCTGAAACAGGCCGAACTGGCCTTCCGCCGCCAGCGCCAGATGCTGGCGGCCGACGCCAGCTCGCGCGAGGCCTATGAAAACGCCGAGGCCACCCTGGGCGTGACGCGCGCCGAGATCGTCGCGCTGGACGCCCAGATCGCCCAGGCCGAGATCGAGGTGGACAAGGCCAAGGTCAACCTGGGCTACACCCGCATCGTCTCGCCGATCGACGGCGTGGTGGTGGCGGTGGTGACCAAGGAAGGCCAGACCGTCAACTCGTTCCAGAGCGCGCCCACCATCATCAAGGTGGCCCAGGTGGCCACCATGACGATCAAGGCGCAGATCTCCGAGGCCGACGTCACCCGGGTCAAGCCGGGCCTGCCGGTGTACTTCACCATCCTGGGCGAACCCGACCAGCGCTACCACGCCGAGCTGCGCGCGGTCGAGCCGGCGCCCGACTCGATCCAGAAGGACGACGCCACCGCGTCGCTGACCTCGTCCAGCTCCAGCTCGACCAGCGCGGCGGTCTATTACAACGGCCTGTTCGACGTGCCCAACCCGGACGAGAAGCTGCGCATCTCCATGACGGCGCAGGTCTCGATCGTGCTGGGCGAGGCGCGCGACGCCGTGGTGGTGCCGGCCTCGGCCCTGGGCAGGCGCGGCAAGGACGGCCGCTACGAGGTCCGGGTGGTCGGCAAGAACAACCAGACCGAGACCCGCCAGGTCAAGATCGGCATGAACAACAACGTGCAGGCGCAGGTGCTGGAAGGCCTGGAGGTGGGCGAGCGCGTGGTGTCGGCCGATGCCGCGCCGGTGGCCGCCGCAGCGGGACGCTGACATGGCCGAACCGTTGATTTCGCTGTCGGGGGTACGGCGCGAGTTTCCCGCGGGCGAGCAGACCATCGCCGTCCTCAAGGACATCAACCTGACCATCGAGGCCGGGGAGATGGTGGCCATCGTCGGCGCGTCCGGGTCGGGCAAGTCGACCCTGATGAACATCCTGGGCTGCCTGGACCGCGCCACCAGCGGCGACTACCGCGTCAGCGGCCGCAGCACCGGCGAACTGGACCCGGACGAGCTGGCCGAACTGCGCCGCGAGCATTTCGGTTTCATCTTCCAGCGCTACCATCTGCTGTCCGACCTGACGGCGCAGGGCAACGTCGAAGTGCCGGCCGTCTACGCCGGCAAGCGCCGCGAGGCGCGGCTGGCGCGCGCCGCCGAACTGCTCGAACGCCTGGGGCTGGGCGAACGCACCGGCCACCGTCCCGGCCAGTTGTCCGGCGGCCAGCAGCAGCGCGTGAGTATCGCCCGCGCGCTGATGAACGGCGGCGACATCATCCTGGCCGACGAGCCGACCGGCGCGCTGGACACGCACACCGGCCAGGAAGTGCTGCGCATCCTGGAAGAACTGAACGCCGCCGGCCACACCATCATCCTGGTCACGCACGACATGAACGTGGCGCGGCACGCGCAGCGCATCATCGAGATCAGCGACGGCGAGATCGTCTCGGACCAGCGCAATCCCGACGCGCCCCGCATCGAGGTGGCGCGAGAAGAAGCCGCGCCGCTGCCGCCGCGGCCGGCCTGGCAGGCCTACCTGGACCGCTGCGGCGAAGCGCTGCGCATGGCGCTGCTGGCCATGAACGCGCACCGCCTGCGCACCTCGCTGACCATGCTGGGCATCATCATCGGCATCGCCGCGGTGGTGTCGGTGGTGGCGCTGGGCGAGGGCTCGCGCCAGAAGATCCTGGAAGATATCAGCGAGATCGGCACCAACACCGTCGAGGTATTCCCCGGCAAGGACTTCGGCGACGAGAAGGCCGTCAACATCCGCACCCTGGTGCCGGCCGACGCCGAGGCGCTGTCGCGCGAATCCTATGTGGACAGCGTCACGCCCGAGGTCTCCACCAGCAGCACGCTGCGCTATCGCAACGTAGCGGTGAACGGCTCGATCCAGGGCGTGGGCGAGCAGTACTTCCGGGTGCGCGCGGTCAAGCTGGCGCAGGGCAAATTCTTCGACACCACCAGCGTGGCGCGGCGCGCCCAGGAAGTGGTGATCGACGAAAGCACTCGCAAGGCCCTGTTCGGCTCGCACACCGACCCCATCGGCCAGATCGTGTTCCTGGGGTCGATGCCGGCGCGGGTGATCGGCGTCACCAAGAAGAACGACACCGTGTTCGGCAACAACGAAACGCTGAACGTGTGGATTCCCTACACCACGGCGCTGTCGCGCGTGCTGGGGCAGCAGCATCTCAAGAGCATCACGGTGCGCGTCAACGACGCCGCGCCGCCGGCCGCGGCCGAGCAGGCCATCACCAAGGTGCTGCTGCGTCGCCACGTGGTGAAGGACTTCTTCGTCTTCAACACCGACGCGATCCGCAAAACCATCGAGCGCACCACCGCGACCATGACGCTGCTGGTGTCGTTGATCGCGCTGATCTCGCTGATGGTGGGCGGCATCGGCGTCATGAACATCATGCTGGTGTCGGTCACCGAGCGCACCCGCGAGATCGGCGTGCGCATGGCGGTGGGCGCGCGGCGCAGCGACATCATGCAGCAGTTCCTGATCGAGGCGGTGCTGGTCTGCCTGATCGGCGGCGCCGTGGGCATCGCGTTGTCGCTGGGCCTGGGCGTGCTGGTGTCGAAGGCCACCGGCGGCTCGTTCCGCATGATCTATTCGACCACGTCGATGGTGGCGGCGTTCACCTGCTCGACGCTGATCGGCGTGTTGTTCGGCTACTTACCGGCGCGCAATGCGGCGCGCCTGGATCCCGTCGAGGCGCTGGCCCGGGAATGAGGATGATGAAAGCTGTTTCCCTGATCTACAAACCCGCCGCCCTGGCCCTGGTGCTGGCCCTGGCCGGCTGCGGCGGCCTGCTCAAGAGCGACTACCAGACGCCCGCGACGCAGGCCCCGGCCGCCTGGAGCCATGGCGCCGGCGCCGACGCGCCGGCCAACGCGCTGGCGGCCGGCGGCGCCTGGTGGCGCAACTTCAACGATCCCGTGCTCGACGGCCTGGTCGACGGCGCGCTGGCGCGCAACAACGACCTGGCCGCCGCCGCCATCCGCGTGCGCCGCGCCCAGTTGCAGGCGGGCCTGGCGCAGGACCAGCTGATTCCGCAGCTGTCCGGCAACGGCAGCGTGACGCGCACGCGCAACCTGCGCGGCGAACGCGAGATCACGCGCACCAATAGCGCCGAACTGTCGATTGGCTACGAGGTCGACCTGTGGGGCAAGCTGTCGCGCCAGCTCGACGCCGCCGAATGGGAAGCACTGGCCAGCGAACAGGACCGCCAGAGTTCGGCGCTGTCGCTGGTGGGCACCACGGCCACGCTGTACTGGCAGACGGCCTTCATCAACCAGCGCATCGCCAGCAGCCTGGAGAGCATCGCCTACGCCCGCAAGACGCAGGACCTGGTGCGCGCGCAGTACGCCGCCGGGGGCGCCTCGGCGCTGGAACTGGCCGAGGCCGAGCAGACCGTGGCCAGCCAGCAGGCGGCGCACGCGCTGCTGGTGCAGCAGCGGGTGGAGTACGTCAATGCGCTGACGATCCTGTTCGATGGCCCGCCCGACCGTGTCATGGCCGATCCGCAGCGCCTGCCGCAATACCCGCTGCCGCAGGCGCGCGAAGGCGTGCCGGCCGAACTGCTGGGCCGCCGCCCCGACTTGCGCGCCGCCGAACTGCGCCTGCGCGAGTCGCTGTCGAACATCGACGCCGCGCGCGCGAGCTTCTATCCGACGCTGAACTTGACCGGCGCGCTGGGCAGCACCAGCCCGACGTTGTCGAATGTGCTGCAGAACCCGGTGGGCACGCTGACGGGGGCGCTGACGCTGCCGTTCCTGCAATTCAACCGCCTGAATCTGAATCTGAAGGTGTCGCGCACGGATTTCGATGAGCGGGTGGTGTCGTTCCGGCAGGCCTTGTACCAGGCGATGGCGGACGTCGAGAACGCACTCTCGAACCGCACTCAGTTGCGCCTGCAGGCGGAGCAGTTGGAGACGTCGTTGAAGGCGGCGCGCGAGGCCGAGCGCCTTTACGAAGTGCGCTACCGCGCCGGTTCGGTGTCGTTGCGGTTCTGGCTGGATGCGCAGGAAAAGCGGCGGGCGGCGGAAATCGCGCGGGATGAGAATGGCCTGAATCGCCTGGTGAATCAGGTGAAGGTCTATCAGGCGCTGGGCGGCGATGATGAAGCCCTGCCGGTGAACGATTCCGTCGGCATGAACGGGCGGTGATCCTCCCCCCGCCACACGCGGCTCAAGAACCCAACCCGCCGGCCATAATAAAATAGCCCCCATGAACCCCGCAGAAGAAAAAGCCGACATAGCCCGCCGCTTCGGCAGCCTCTCCCGCCTCTACGGCCCCGATGCCCCCGCGCGCCTGCAGAACGCCCATATCGCCATCGCCGGCCTGGGTGGCGTGGGCTCCTGGACGGTCGAAGCGCTGGCCCGTTGCGGCGTCGGCGCCCTGACGCTGATCGACCTGGACCACATCGCCGAATCCAACGTGAACCGGCAGATCCACGCCCTGACGCAAACCCTGGGGCAATCCAAGGTGGATGCCATGGCCGAGCGCGTCCTGGCCATCAATCCCGAGTGCCGGCTGACGCGCGTCGATGATTTCGTGTCGCCGGAGAACGTCGGGCAAGTGCTGCCCGGTCCCTACAACGCCATCATCGACTGCACCGACCAGGCCGCGGCCAAGATCGCCATGATCCTGCATGCGCGGGCGCTGGGGATTCCGATGCTGTTGTGCGGCGGCGCGGGCGGCAAGACCGATCCGTTGGCGTTGCGCGCCGGGGACCTGTCGGCTGCCGTCAACGATGCCTTGCTGTCCAAGCTGCGCAACAAGCTGCGGCGCGAGCATGGGTTTCCGCGGGCGTCCGACAAGAACGGCAAGGCGCTCAAGCGCGTGCCGAAGATGGGCATCCATGCCTTGTGGTTCGACCAGCCCGCCATCCTGCCCGACGAATGGACGCGGCAGGCCGAGGCCGAAGACGATATGGGCGCTTCGGGGCAGGCCGTGGCGCCGCAGGGGCTGTCCTGCGCCGGCTATGGCTCGGTGGTCACCGTGACCGCCGCCATGGGCATGGCGGCCGCCAACGAGGCCTTGCGGCTGGCGCTGTAAGGCGGGGGGCTGGCGCCGCCCGGTTCGGAATGGCGGGCCGCCGCGCCACGCTTGCGGCGCCGCGCCACGCTCACAGCGCCACGAACACCACGCCGTCCTCGATCCTGACCGGGTAGGTCGCCAGGTTGTCGCGCAGCGGCGAACAGAGCGCGCGGCCGTCGCGCACGTCGAAGCGGCCCTGGTGCAGCGGGCACTCGATCTCGTGGCCCGTCAGGAAGCCGTCGCACAGGCGCGCATTGCCGTGCGTACAGAGGTTGTCGGTGGCGTAGACGTTGCCTTCCACGCCGTACAGCGCGATCTCGCGGTCGCCCGCCTGCACGGCGATCACGTCCTCGTCCGGCACGTCGGCCAACGCGATGGCCTTGATCCAGTTCGTCGTCATGTCGGGAGTCCTGGTCAGATGGGGTAGATCAGCGAATTCGGGATCAGCTCGCTGTCGAAGATGCACAGGCGCGATTCGAACTTCAGCCCGTCGGGCGTCTGCCGGATCACGTCCAGGTAGCGGCCGACGTTGTAGACCGTGGTCAGCTGGTTCGGCTTGGTGCGGAACACGGCGTAGTTGGCTTCCGATTCGATCCGGTCGCCCTTCACCGACAGCACGCGTGGCGCGCCGACCACGTGGCGCTGGTAGTAGGGGTCGTGGAAGATGGTGTCGGTGGCGCCGTAGATGCGGTCCTTGAGCATGCCGCGGCTCTCGAACGACAGGGTCGCCAGCGGGTAGCCGCGCTCGTGGTTCTCGCGCGGCAGCACCTTGTAGACGCAGTCCTCCAGGAAGAACTCGGGCCATTGCTCCCACTGCTCGGCGTCGAGCGCGGCGGCGTAGTCGGCGTACAGCCGGGTCAGCTGGTAGTAGAGGGGAAAGTCCAGCATCGTCACGCCTCCGCTTCCATCACGCGGCGCCAATAGGCGTACATGCCGCGGATCAGGGTCTCGGTCACCATGTGGTCGGTGTTCTCGGCGGTCTTGCCGCCCAGTTCGGCCACGCTGCGGTGCCAGGGCTTCTGCGCGAAGCCGGATTGCGAGAACTCGATGACTTCGCCGTCGTCCGCCGACACGAAGCCGGCGGGGCCGAACAGGTTGGCCTGGCGCAGGCGGCGCTGCGTCATCTCGGGCGTGTCGTCGGCGAAGCCGAAATGGGTCCAGACGAAGTCGAAGGCGTCGTGGCCCACCGGCTGGATGTGGCGCGTCGACAGCGAGTTGACCTGCTGCTGGATGATGACGCTGGGGAACAGCGTCATCAGCACGGCGGTGGGGCCGTTCCACCAGGGTTCCGGGACGATGTCGAGGAAGCGGTCGTCGTTCAGCGTCATCTGTTCCTTGAAGCTGGACACGCCGCTGGTGACGCTGCCCTTGCCGCCCTGGCCGCGGGTCGAGATCATGGCCGCGTGGCGGAAGTGGCGGTCCATCTTCAGTTCGGAGCGGTTGTCGGCGCGCCACAGCCCGAATGTGACGAACCAGGTGTGCAGCAGGCCGGGGTGGTACGGGTCCTTGATGTTTTCCTGCATCAGCTTCCAGTTGCCCGGGATGCGCTGGCGGCTGTAGCCGTGGATCACCAGCTGGCGCCCGTCGAAGACGCGGTCGAAGTAGTGCAGGATGTCCGGACCCAGGTAGTCTTCCAGCGGCTCGACGTCGTGGTCGAACGAGGCGAACACCACGCCGTTGCGGCAGGCCACGGCCAGCTTGGTCAGGCCATGTTCCTCGGGCTTGAAGTCGGGCGGCATGCCGCCGTTGACGCGGCCGTCCTGCTTGACGCCGCGGCGGAACGGCACGCCGATCAGGTTGCCCTGCAGGTCGTAGTTCCACTGGTGGTAGGGGCAGACGAATTCGCTGCGGTTGCCGGAACGTTCGCGGCAGAACTGCACGCCGCGGTGGGCGCAGACGTTCTCCACCACCCGCACCTGGCCGTCGTTGTCGCGCAGCAGGATGACGGAGCGCTCGCCCACGGCGGTGCGCTTGAAGTCGCCGGGGTTGGGGATTTCCGCTTCCAGGCCGACGTAGCTCCAGTGGCCGCGATAGAAGAAGCGCTCCAGCTCGCGCTGGTGCAGGGCGGCGTCGGTGTAGACGCCGAAGGGAATGCGGTGGCTGCCGTCGCCCTGCCAGGGGGGCACGAACGACAGCGGCTGTTCGGGGATGTTCATCGGCAGCCTCCGGCGAGGCGGCCGCGCCTACAGGGCGTGGCGGTGGGATGGCGCATGGTTGTCTCCTTCATCCATCGGGGCCCGCGCGACATGGGCGCAGGCGTTTGTTGCATCATCGGCCAGGGTGTGAAATAAATAAATAGAATCTGGATGATGGCAACAATCACCAAAATAAATATTGGTGGAGACAAGCATGAACCTGCAAGACATGGACCTGAACCTGCTGGTCGTGTTCAACGAGCTGTGCAAGCACGGCCGGGTGTCGGCGGTGGCGCAGAACCTGGGCATTTCGCAGCCGGGGGTCAGCAACGCGCTGGGGCGGTTGCGCAAGCTGCTGGGCGACGAGCTGTTCCTGCGCACCTCGCGCGGCATGGTGCCCACGCCCTACGCCGAGGCGCTGGCGCAGCCGATCGCCGATGCGCTGGCGGCGCTGCACGGCACGCTCAACGCCCGCGCCAGCTTCGATCCGGCGCGCAGCGAACGGGCCTGCGTCATCGGCGTGAACGATGTCGGTGAAACCTATTTCCTGCCGCGCCTGATGCGGGCCCTGGACGGCGCCGCGCCGGGCGTCACCATCCGCACGGTGCGCACCACCTCGATCGACGTGAAGGATGAGATGGAGCGCGGCCGCATCGACCTGGCGATGGGGTTCCTGCCGGGCCTGAAGCATGGTTTCTTCCAGCGCCGGCTGTTCCGCCAGCCTTATGTGTGCATCTTCCGCCAGGATCACCCGCTGGCGCGCACCGGCGTGTCGGCGCGGCAGTTCCGCGCCGCCGAGCACGTCGCCATCGTGTCCGAGGGCACCGGCCACGGCGTGGTGGACCAGGTCATCGAACAGGCCGGCATCCGCCGGCGCCTGCGCCTGACGGTGCCGCACTTCATGGCGGTGGGGCCGGTGCTGCAGGCCACCGACATGATCGCGGTGGTGCCGCGCCGCTTCGCCGATTGCGCCTGCAAGCCGTTCGGCCTGGCCACCGCGCCCTGTCCGGTGAAGATCCCGGAGTCCGTGATCAACGTGTTCTGGCATGCCCGCAACCACCGCGAGCCGGCCAATCAATGGCTGCGGCAGGTGGTGGTGGAGCAGTTCGCGGACTAGCGCCGCGCCGGTCCGAGCCTCGCCTTGGCGCGGACGGCGGCGCTTAGTCCGCGGTGGACGGGCGGCGCGTCTCAGAACTGCATCTGCGCCGACAGCGCGACGCTGCGCGGGCTGCCCAGGTAGTAGCTGTTGAGCCAGTAGTCGCGGTTGGCGACGTTGTTGACGTTCAGGCGCAACGTGACGGGGCGGCCGGTGACCTTGGTGGCGTAGCGCAGGCCCAGGTCGAAGGTGGTGTACGACGGCAGTCGGCTGTTGTTGCTGGCCGTGGCGTATTGCTGGCCGACGAAATAGACGCCGCCCGTCAGGCTCAGGCCGGGCGCGAAGGGCAGGGCGTATTCGGAATACAGCTTGGCCATGACCTTTGGCACGTTGATGGGCGCATTGCCGTCGTTGGCGCTGCCTTCGACGCGGGCGGTGAGCAGCGTCACGCCGCCCATGATGGTCCATGCGTCGGTCGCCTTGCCCACCGCCGAGACCTCGGCGCCGCGATGGCGCTGGATGCCGTCCTGCACGTAGAGGTTGGCGTTGTTGGAATACTCGTAGGCCTTCTCGATGTCGAACAGCGCGCCGCTGACCAGCAAGCCGCCCAGTTCGGCCTTGATGCCGAGTTCGCGCTGCTTGCTGCGCATCGGCGGCAGCACCTGCAGGCGGTTGACGGCCTCGTCGGGCGCCACGCCGCCTTGCTCCAGGCCTTCGATGTAGGTGGCGTAGGTGGTCAGCCAGGGCGTGGGCGAGAACATCAGCGAGGCATTGGGCGAGTTGCGGCCGCGATCATAGTCCGGCTGGCCGGGCGCGCCGTCGGCGTCGCGTTCCATCGACTTGATGGTGCTGCGGTTGATGCCGACCAGCGCCGACCATTGATCGTTGAAGCGGACCAGGTCGCCGATCATGAAGTTGTCGTTGCGGATGCGGCTGGCGTAGTAGGTGCGCTTGGCGGCGTCGGAGGGCCAGTCGGGTTCGGGGACGTGCGTCGGCGAATCGAGGCCATAGGGGCCGAGGTAGCCGGTGTTGGGGAAGTAAGTGGTCTGCCACTGCTTGTCCATGTAGCCGTAATAGCCCAGGGTGATTTTGTGGCCGACCTGCCAGGTGTCGAACGAGATGTCGGCCAGCGCCTGCCAGGCTTCGGATTCCGTCTTGGTCTCGCCGACCTTCTGGCGCAGTTGCGCGTACTGGCCGTTTGGCCGGATCGAGTTCATGGTGTGGTACTGGACCGGACGGTCCTGGTATTCGCGCAGGTGCGCGACCCGCAGCGTCAGGTGGTCGCTGGCCTCGTAGGTCATGCGCGCCATCCATTTGCGGCTTTCGGTCTCGTCGCGGATCCAGGGCTGGCTCCAATCCTTGCTTGAATCCGGGGCCTTGGGGCGGGAGACGCCTTCACCGACGAACCAGTACGCCGTGGGCGACTGCATCTTGTAGTCGCTATACGAGGCGCCGAGTTCGAGCTTGAAGCGGTCGGTGATGTTGAGGTCCAGCGCCAGGCTGGCCAGGGTGCGGTCGATCTTCTGGTCGTCGACGGCGGTGTCGCCGTCCTGGCGCACCAGGTTGACGCGGTAGCCGACCTTGCCGTTGTCGTCGAACGGGCCGCCGAAGTCGCCATGCACGTAGTACTGGCTGCCGCCGTAGTTGCCGACCGTGATGCTGTTCAGGCGGTCGGGAGTGGGGCGCTTATTGACGTAGTTGACCATGCCGCCGGGCGAGGCCGCGCCGTACAGGAAGCCCGACAGGCCGCTCAGGACCTCGACCCGTTCCTTGTCTTCCAGCGAGGTGGCGAACCCGTACGAGCGGCGCAGGCCGTCTTCGGCGCGGTCGTAGCTGTTGAAGCCGCGGATCTTGACCATCGGCGCCCAGCCGCTGAGCTGCGGGGTCTGCGTCAGGGTGGATGGGTTGATGCGGTAGACGTCGTCGGGCGATTGCGCCTGCACGTTCTGCAGCAGGTCGCGCGTCACCACGCTGAAGGAATAGGGCGTATTGCGCAGCTCCATGCCGCCCAGCGCGCCGGCGGCGGACACCGTGGTGGCGCGATAGCCGTCGCTGGCGGTGCCTTCCTGCTGCAAGGCGGCGGTGGCGCTGCCCTGCACCGTGACGCTGGGCAGCGTGACGGCGTCGCCGGCGGGCGCCAGGCGCGCGCCGAAGGCATTGCCGCGCCGCACCGGTTGCAGGCCGGTGCCGGCCAGCACCGCGTTCAGCCCGGACCAGGGCGACTGCCGCCCGCGCACGCCGGGGCTCTGGCGTCCGGCGGTCAGCGCGGCGTCGACCGAGACCTGAATGCCGGCCTGCACCGCGAACTCGGTCAGCACGCGGCTCAGGTCGCCGGCGGCGATGTCGTAGTCGCGTTCGGCCGCGGCGGCGGGGGCGGCCTGGGCATGGGCGGGCGCGGTGCCCAGCGGGGAAAGGCCGAGCAACGCGGCGGCGATGGCGGCGGCAAGCGCCGTGGCGGCGGATTGGCGGAGGGGGGCGCGGTGGCGCGGGAAGGGCTGGGAGCGGAAGGGCATAGGTCGACGGGAGGTGAAAGAGTGTGGCTTCACCCCGTATGCCAATCGAGGACGAAAAAAGGGGAACCTCGCGGGCAACGCGCGGCGCATCGCGGCCGGCGCCCGGCGCTACCTGGGTTCGAGCACGGTCCACCAGGGCATGGGCGTGCGTATCCGCAGCGGCAGCGTCGCTTCCAGGGTGGCCAGGGCCTGCTGGGTATCCGCCGTCGAATAGGTGCCGACGATGCGCAGGTCGGCGATTTCCGGCGCGCAGCCCAGGTAGCCGCGGCGGTAGCGCGACAGTTCGGCCACGAAATCGCCCAGGCGCATGTTCTCGGCCACCAGCAGTCCGTCGGCCCAGGAGCGGCGCGCCAGGGCGGCGGCTTCGGCGGGCGCGGCGCCGGCTTGCGTGACGCGGGCCTGTTCGCCGGCATGCAGGATGCCGCCGGGGACGCCCTTGGCCACGGGTTCGATCCGCACCGCGCCGTCGAACACGGCGACCACGCTGGCGCCGTCCTGCTGGTAGACGCTGTAGCGCGTGCCCAGGGCGCGCAGCCGCGCCTGGGCCGTGTCGACCACGAAGGGGCGCGCGGGGGATTGGGAGTCGGGCGCGGTGGCGATCAGGATCTCGCCCGCCACCAGCTTGATGCGGCGCAGGTCGGGGCCGTAGTCCACGTCGATCGCGCTGTCGGTGTTGAGCCAGATGACGGCGCCATCGGCCAGCCGGATCTGGCGGCGTTCGCCCAGCGCGGTGTGATGGCTGGCGGCCCACTGACGCCAGGGCAGGGCGCGCGATGCGCCCCAGGCGCCGAGGCCGGCGCCGCATAGCAGCGTCAGGGTCTTCAGGGTAAGGCGGCGGCGGGCCTGGCCGGCCGCGGCGGCGTCCAGCAGGCGGCGCGCCATCGACTTGTTGCCGCCCGGCAGGTCGAGGAACTTGCCGCTGATGGCCTCGACCTGGCGCCAAGCCTGCTGGTGGGCCGGGTCGGCGTCATGCCATTGGCGCCAGCGCTGGCGTTCGGCGGCGTCGACCGACGGTGCGCCCAGCGCCGCATACCACTCGGCGGCCTGCTGCAGCACCTGGAAGCTGGGCGCGGCGGCGCTCATGGCGCGGGCGTCTGGCCGGCGGTCAGGCAATGCAGCATCGCCTGCGCCATGTATTTCTTGACCATGCGTTCGGACACCTCCAGGCGCGCGGCGATCTCGAGGTAGGTGTAGCCCTCGAGGTGCGACAGCAGGAAGGCGGCGCGGGCCTTGGGGTTGAGCTGGTTGAGCAGCGCGTCGAGTTCGCACAGGGCGTCCAGCAGCAGCGCGCCTTCCTCGGGCGAGGGCGCCAGGGTGTCGGCCACGGTGGCGAGCGTGTCGCGGTAGGCGCGTTCCAGGTCCTGGCGCCGCCAGTGGTTCACCACCAGCCCGTGGGCGATGGTGGTGAGGTAGGCGCGCGGTTCGCGGATCGGTTCGAGGTTGCGCAGCACCCGCAGGAAGGTGTCGTGCGCCAGGTCGGCGGCGTCGAAGGCATTGCCCAGGCGGCGACGCAGCCAGTCCTGCAGCCAGCCGTGGTGGTCGCTGTAGAGAACTTCGATATCAGGGGATGCCGCGCGCGGGGGGGAGAACACGATGGGGACGCCGCCAACGTCGAATAATCAATAAGAATGAGTATCAATTATTCTTCAGGCTCGCCGGTTTGGCAATCGGCGTCGTTCCGGGGCCGGTGGGACTCAGGTTTCGCGCAGGGTGACGGTGAACCAGCCGCGCAGGGCGTTGGACAGGCGGATTTCGTCGGCGGCGTGCAGGTCGGCCAGGGTCAGCACGCGTTCCGTGACGTTGCCGGTGTCGAGCAATTCGGCGCGCTGCACGCCGGGCAGACAGCCGCTGTCGACCGGCGGGGTGTACCAGTCGCCGTCCAGGCGCAGGTAGACGTTGCTGCGGCTGCCTTCGCACAGTTCGCCGCGTTCGTTCAGGTAGACCAGGTCGAAGATGTGCGGATGGGCCGGCAGCCATTCGATGGTCTTGGTGTACCAGGGGCGGTAGGTGGTCTTGTAGCGCAGCAGCGGTTCGGACGAGCGCAGCGCCTCGGGCGCCAGCATGATTTCCTGCTCTGCCGGCAGCGGCGGCAGCACGGCGGTCTGGATGTGGCGGCTGCCGTCGCGCGCGACCAGCAGGCGCAGGCGGTGCGCGCCGGGGGTGTTCAGGCTGAGCGCGGCGATCATGATGTCGCTTTGCACCGCGTTGCCGCCCCAGGTGTAGCCCAGCGCCTTGCACGACTGCTCCAGGCGGCGCAGGTGGCGCGCCAGCAGGGGCACGCGGTGCTCGGCGTCGACCAGGATGGTCTCGATGAGTTCGGGTTGCATGAGGGCTCCTGGTAAACGGCGGACGGCGGCGGGCGGGGCCGGGTTCTATCCTACCCCGCGGACACGGATTGCGCACTCAGGCGCGCAGGATGCGGGCCTTCCAGTGGCATTCCTGCCATTCCTCGGCCGGGTCGGAGTCATGCACGATGCCGCCGCCGACGCTGTAGACGCCGTGGCCGGCCGCGTCCAGCACCAGCGTGCGGATCGCCACGTTGAGCGAGAAGTCGCCATCGGGGGCCAGCCAGCCGATGCTGCCGCAATACAGGCCGCGCGGCGCGGTTTCCATCTGGCGGATGCGGCGCATGGCGGCGACCTTGGGGGCGCCGGTGATGGATCCGCAGGGGAACAGCGCGCGCAGCACGTCCTCGAGCGTGGCGTCCGGCGCCTGCGCCGAGACGGTCGAGGTCATGGTCCAGACGGTGGGATAGCGTTCCAGCGAGAACAGCGCCTCGACCTTGACCGAGCCGGGCTCGGCCAGCCGGCCCAGGTCGTTGCGCAGCAGGTCCACGATCATCAGGTTTTCGGCGCGGTTCTTGTCGCTGGCCAGCAGCGCCTGGCCCAGGCGCTGGTCCTCGGTGGGATCGGGATGGCGTGGCGCCGTGCCCTTCATGGGGCGGGTGGTCAAGCGCGGGCCGCGGCGGGCCACGAACAGTTCCGGCGAGAACGACAGCACGGTGCGCGCACCGTCCTCGATGTAGGCGCCGTGCGCCACCGGATTGCGCGCGGCGATACGGCGGTACAGCGTGGCCGCGTCGCCCTGGTACTGCACGTCCAGCGGCTGGGTGTAGTTGACCTGGTACAGCTCGCCGGCGCCGATCAGGTCGCGGATGGTCTCGATCTGGCGCACGTAGGCGGCCTCGGTCATGCGGGGCGCGGGAATGCTGAGCGCGCCCGGCGCGCTGTCGGCGTCCGGCGCGTCACACGGGGTTTCGTCAAGCTTGCGTTCGAACACCAGCGCCGTCAGGCGCGCCCGGCCGTCGTCGCGCGGCGGCGTCCAGGGGCCGGCGGGCGCGGGCAGGGCGGCTTCCGGCAGCAGCCATTCGCCCAGTTCGTAGTCCAGCAGCAGGGCGACCCAGCGCCCGCGCTGGCGCGCCGCGTCGATGGCGGCCAGGGCGGGGCCGACCTCGGCCGCCGCGCGCGCCTCGATGCGGGCGCAGAAACCGTCCAGCAGCAGGGCGCGGCCGGCCAGCCGGTCCTCAAAACGACAATGCATGACTCTCTTTACTGTTGCGCCAGGAACTCCGTCAGCACCCGGCCCGTGTGGGAGTGGTCGCTCAGGGTCATGACGTGTTCCGGCGACCCCTGCGCCACCAGCTTGCCGCCGCCGTTGCCGCCTTCGGGGCCCAGGTCCAGCAGCCAGTCGGCTTCGGCGATGACGTCGAGATTATGCTCGATCACCACCACCGTGTTGCCGGCTTCCACCAGGCGGTGCAGCACGTGGATCAGCTTTTCCACGTCGGCCATCGACAGGCCCACGGTCGGCTCGTCCAGCACGTACAGCGTGTGCGGGATGCGCGAGGCGCGGCCGGTCTTGATCAGGCCGTCGGTCAGGCGCGCCTTGGACAGCTCGGTCACCAGCTTGATGCGCTGCGCCTCGCCGCCGGACAGCGTCGGCGACGGCTGGCCCAGCGTCAGGTAGCCCAGGCCGACGTCCTGCATCAGCTGCAGCGGGCGGTGGATCTTGGGATGGGCGGCGAAGTATTCGATGGCGTCATCGACTTCCATGGCCAGCAGTTCGCCGGCATTCTTGCCGCGCATCTGCACGCTCAGCGTGTCGCTGTTGAAGCGCGCGCCGTTGCAGGCGTCGCACGGCACCTTCACGTCGGGCAGGAAGTTCATTTCGATGGTGCGCATGCCCTGGCCTTCGCAGATCGGGCAACGACCGTCGCCGGTGTTGAACGAGAAGCGCGCCGCGGTCCAGCCGCGCATGCGGGCCTCGCGGGTGTCGGCGAACTGCTTGCGCACGTCGTCCCAGAAGCCGACGTAGGTCGCCGGGCACGAGCGCGGCGTCTTGCCGATCGGGGTCTGGTCCACTTCCAGCACGCGGTCGATCGCTTCCCAACCCTTGATGCTTTCGCAGCCGGCCCAGCCGGGCGCCTTGCCCTGCGAGACGGCCTGCATCAGGTTGTCCAGCAGCACTTCGCGCGCCAGCGTCGATTTGCCGGAACCGGACACGCCCGTGACCACGCTCAGGCGGCCCACCGGGATCTTGGCGTCGACGCTGCGCAGATTGTGCAGGCGCGCGCCCTTGATCTCGATCATGGGGGTGTCGGCCTCGACCGGGCGGCGGCCCTGCAGCGGGTGTTGCAGCGGCTTGGCCAGGTAGCGGCCGGTGACGGATTCGGGCGCGTCGATCAGGTCCTGCGCGCTGCCTTGCGCCACCACGCGGCCGCCGCGGATGCCGGCGCCCGGGCCGATGTCGATGATGTGCGAGGCGCTGCGGATGGTGTCGTCGTCATGCTCGACCACCACCAGCGTGTTGCCGTTGCCTTCCAGGCGCGCTAGCGCGTCCAGCAGGATGCGGTTGTCGCGCGGGTGCAGGCCGATGGTGGGCTCGTCCAGCACGTAGCAGACGCCCTGCAGGTTGGAGCCCAGCTGCGCCGCCAGGCGGATGCGCTGCGCCTCGCCGCCCGACAGGGTGGGGGCGGCGCGGTCCAGCGCCAGGTAGTTCAGGCCGACTTCCTGCATGAAGTTCAGGCGGCCGCGGATCTCGGTGAGGATGTCGCGGGCGATCTCGCCTTCGCGGCCGCGCGCCACCAGGCCGGTGAAGAAGGTGTGCGCGTCCGACACCGGCAGCGAAGCCAGTTCGGCGATCGACTTGTCGCGCCAGCGCACGGCGCGGGCGACCCGGTTCAGGCGCTGGCCGTCGCACTGCGTGCAGACCTTGGCCTCGCCTTCGTACCAGGCGTTCCAGGCGGTTTCCTCGCCGGTCTGCTCTTCGTCGAAGCCCTGCAGTTGCAGGCCGGTGCCGAAGCAGCCGGTGCACCAGCCGTGCTTGGAGTTGTACGAGAACAGGCGCGGATCGGGCTCGGGGAAGCTGGTGCCGCACGACGGGCAGGCGCGCTTGACCGAGAAATGCTGTTGCTGCAGTTCGCTGTTGAGCGCTTCGTGCAGCTTGTTCACCGGCCACACCACCGACATCACGCCCTGGCCGTTTTCCAGCGCGCTCTTGACGGCGGCGCGCAGCTCGGCCTCGTTGGCGGGGTCGACCACCACGTCGGCCACCGGCAGTTCGATGGTGTGTTCCTTGTAGCGGTCCAGGCGCGGCCACGGCGCCACCGGAATGAACTCGCCGTCGACGCGCAGGTGCGAGTGGCCCTTGGACCCGGCCCACTTGGCCAGGTCGGTGTAGTAGCCCTTGCGCGCGGTGACCAGGGGCGCCAGCAGGCCGATGTGCACGCCCTTGTGCTCGCGCAGCAGGCGCGCCACGATCTGGTCGGTGTTCTGCGGTTCCACCGCGACGTTGCAGTCGGGGCAGTACTGCGTGCCCAGCTTGACGTACAGCAGGCGCAGGAAGTGGTGGATCTCGGTCATCGTGGCCACGGTCGACTTGCGGCCGCCGCGGCTGGTGCGCTGTTCGATGGCCACGGTCGGCGGGATGCCGAAGATGGCGTCCACGTCGGGCTTGCCGGCCGGCTGCACGATGGCGCGGGCGTAGGCGTTGAGCGATTCGAGGTAGCGGCGCTGGCCTTCGTTGAACAGGATGTCGAAGGCCAGGGTCGATTTGCCCGAGCCGGACACGCCGGTGATCACGGTGAACTTGTCGCGCGGGATCTCGACGCTGACGTTCTTCAGGTTGTGCTCGCGCGCGTTGCGGATCTCGATCGCCATGTTGTCCTGGCGGCGCTTGCGCATCACCGACTGCAGCGGCGTGCCTTCGCCGGCGCCATAGGCGGCGTCCGGTTCGGCGATGCGGGCCGTCAGGCCGGCCTGCTCGGCCTCTTGCGCGTCGATGTCGCTGCTGACCACCACGTCGGCCGGTAGGATGCTGACCTCGTAGTCGCGCAGCGCCGCGCCGGTGTGCGAGGCGGGGTTGGCCATCAGGTCCTGCGGCGTGCCGACGCCGATCACCAGGCCGCCGGCGTCGCCGCCTTCGGGGCCCAGGTCGATCAGCCAGTCGGCCGCGCGGATCACGTCCAGGTTGTGCTCGATCACCAGCAGCGTGTGGCCCGCGGCCAGCAGCTTGCGGAAGGCGCGCATCAGGCGCGCCACGTCATCGAAGTGCAGGCCGGTGGTGGGCTCGTCGAACAGGAACAGGCTGCCCTTCTTGGCGACCTTGGCGGTGGAGATGCCGCTGCGCGCCGCCTCGGCCAGGTGGCCGGCCAGCTTCAGGCGCTGCGCCTCGCCACCCGACAGCGTCGGCACGGGCTGGCCCAGCCGCACGTATTCGAGGCCGACGTCGGCCAGCGGCGCCAGGCCGGTCTGCACGTCGCGCAAGCCCTTGAAGAACTCCAGCGCCTCGCTCACGGTCATTTCCAGCACCTCGTCGATCGAGGCGCTCTTGCCCAGGTGTTCGACGCGCACTTCCAGCACTTCGGGGCGGAAGCGCTTGCCATCGCAATCGGGGCAACGCAGGTAGACGTCGGACAGGAATTGCATCTCGACGTGCTCGAAACCGGTGCCGCCGCAGGTCGGGCAGCGGCCATCGCCGCCGTTGAAGCTGAAGGTGCCGGCGGTGTAGGCGCGTTCACGCGCCAGCGGCGCCTGCGCGAACAGCTTGCGGATCGCGTCGAACGCGCCCACGTAGCTGGCCGGGTTGGAACGCGCGGTCTTGCCGATCGGGGTCTGGTCGACCATGACGACGTCGGCGATCTGCTCGGCGCCCAGCAGGCGCTCGAAAGCGCCCGGCGCTTCCGACGGCTTGCCCTTCTGCTTGAGCAGGGCGGGGAACAGCACGTCCTGCACCAGCGTCGACTTGCCCGAGCCGGACACGCCGGTGACGCACACCAGGCGGCCCAGCGGCAGTTCGACCGAGACGTTCTTCAGGTTGTGGGCGCTGACGCCTTCGAGCAGCAGGCGCGGCGTGTTGGCCGCCACCGGCATGGGGCGCGGCGCTTCGACGCGCTGGCGTCCGCCGAGGTAGTCGCCGGTCAGCGTGCGGGCCGCGCGCAGCTGCGCCGGCGTGCCGTCGAACACGATCTGGCCGCCGCGCTCGCCGGGGCCGGGACCGATGTCGATGATGCGGTCGGCGGCCACCATGACCTGCGGGTCGTGCTCCACCACCACCAGCGTGTTGCCGGCATTGCGCAGCCGGTGCATGACCTCGACCACGCGATGCATGTCGCGCGGGTGCAGGCCAATGGAGGGCTCGTCCAGCACGAACAGCGTGTTCACCAGCGAGGTGCCGAGCGCGGTGGTCAGGTTGATGCGCTGCACTTCGCCGCCGGACAGCGTGCGGCTCTGGCGGTCCAGCGTCAGGTAGCCCAGGCCGACGTCGCACAGGAACTTCAGGCGCGCGCGCACCTCGGTCATGAGCAGGTCGGTGGCGGCGTCGAGCGCGCCTTCGAATGACAGCTTGTCGAAGAACGTGCGCACCCGTTCGATCGGCAGCAGCATCACGTCATGGATCGACAGGCCGTCCAGGTTGTCGAGCTGCTCGCGGCTCCAGTTGGCGCCGACCGGCATGAAGCGCTTGTAGCGGCCGTCTTCCGGCGGCAGCACGGTGTCGGCCTCGGCCTTGGTGCCCAGGCGCCACAGCAGCGCGTCGGGCTTGAGGCGCGCGCCGTTGCAGGTGGGGCAGGGCGTGTAGCTGCGGTACTTGGACAGCAGCACGCGCACGTGCATCTTGTACGACTTGGTCTCGAGCCAGTCGAAGAAGCGCTGCACGCCGTACCACTGGTGCTTCCAGGCGTCGTTGCCGCCCTTCCAGTCGGGCGTGCCGTACAGCACCCAGCGCTTGTGCTCCTCGCTCAGGCTCTTCCAGGGCACGCCCAGCGGAACGCCGGCGCGCGGCGCGTACTTCTGCAGTTCGTCCTGGCATTCCTTGTAAGACGGCGTGGTCCAGGGCTTGATGGCGCCTTCCAGCAGGGTCTTGTTCTCGTCGGGAATGACCAGGCCGAAGTCGATGCCGATCACGCGGCCGAAGCCGCGGCAGGCCTCGCAGGCGCCCAGCGGCGAGTTGAACGAGAAGCTGCTGGGCAGCGGATCGGTGTATTCGATATTGCAGTCGGCGCAGTGCAGGCGGTCGCTGAACTTCCAGGTGTGCGCGTTGTCGCCTTCGGCGTCCATGACGTAGACGGCCAGGTGGCCGGCGCCCATGCGCAATGCCGTATCCAGTGCTTCCATCACGCGTTCGCGCTCGGTGCCGGCGAAGCGGAAGCGGTCCTGGATGACGTGCAGGATGCGGCGTTGCTCGGTGGCGGCCTTGGCCTTGCCCTTTTCCTTCTTGGCGCCCTTGGCCGGCGCGGTCGCGTTCGGCACGGCGGTTTCCTCGGCGTGCACGCGGGTGTAGCCCTGCTGCTCGAGGAAACCGCGCACTTCGTCTTCGGTGAAGTTGGTCGGCACGGCGATGGGGAAGGTCACCACCAGGCGCGGATCGCCCGCGGCGGCCGAGCGCTCGGCCAGCGAGCGGTAGATCGATTCCGGGGTGTCGCGCTGCACCACCTTGCCACAGCCGCGGCAGTGCAGCCGCGCGCCGCGCGCGAACAGCAGCTTGATGTGGTCATTGAGCTCGGTCATCGTGCCGACCGTGCTGCGCGAGCTGCGCACCGGGTTGGTCTGGTCGATGGCGATGGCCGGCAGGATGCCCTCGATGCGGTCCACCTGCGGCTTGTCCATGCGGTCCAGGAACTGGCGCGCATAGGGCGAGAAGGTTTCCACGTAGCGGCGCTGGCCCTCGGCGTAGAGGGTATCGAAGGCCAGCGAACTTTTGCCGGACCCCGACACGCCGGTCACGACGACCAGTTCGCCGGTGTCGATGGTCAGGTCCAGGTTCTTGAGATTGTTCTGGCGGGCGCCAACGATGCGGATTTGGGAGCTCATGGACGGTATCGTAGCCTGAGGGAGGGCGCGGCCCCGGACGACGGCCTGTGGCTGGTTCCGGGCGCGGCGATGTGGAATAATTGCCTATATGGTGAGGCATGTGTCCACAATGTGGTCAAACATGCGCTCTGCTGCTGTACAAATAAACAGTATCGCAGATTCGTCTGAAATTAGCGCGGTTTGCCTGGTGCATTCTGCGGATGCATTGTTAACGCAGGGCATCTACCCGAGATGGGGGTGGTCGTGTCGGAATCCAAGGTGGCGGGCGCCGCGGCGTTCGCCAAATTCATGACGGTGTTGCAGGCGGTGGCGGACGCGCCGCAGCCGCCCACGGCGGCGGCGCTGGCGCGCAGCAGCGGCTATCCGCGGCCGACCGTCTACCGCATCGTGGCCGCGCTGGCCGAGCAGGGCATGGTGGCCGAGACCGACGGCGCCTACCGCCTGGGGCCGCGCCTGCTGGCCCTGGCCAGCCGCGCCTGGTCGCAGTTCGACCTGCGCGCGACATTGGCGGCCGACCTGCAGGCGCTGCGCGACGCGACCGGCGAGACCGTGCACCTGGCGGTGCCGGCCGGCGCCGAAATGATCTACATCGACAAGCTCGAAAGCCCCGGCCCGGTGCGCATGGCCTCGCGCGTGGGCGCGGCGGTGGCGCTGCATTCGAGCGCGGTCGGCAAGGCCTACCTGGCCGCGCTGGGCGAGCCGGCACGCGAGCACCTGCTGCGCGACCTGCCGCTGGAATCGCGCATGCCCGGCACCGTGGCGAGCCTGCCCGCGCTGCGCGCGGCGCTGGCCGAGACGGCGGCGCGGGGCTATGCCCTGGACAACGAGGAAAACGAGCCCGGCATCGTCTGCTACGGCGTGGCGCTGCGCGATGCCGCCGGCCAGCCGGTGGCCTGCGTCAGCGTCAGCACGCTGATGTTCCGGCGCCGCGATGACCCGCAATCCGCCTATATCGAACCCCTGCTGCGGCTGCGCGATGCGGCCGCCGCCAAACTCGCCGTGCTGCCATCCGGCGGCGCCTGAACGCTCCGTCCCGAAAGGAATGCCATGACTGCTGCTCCCCTTGCTTCGAAGCTCGACGCCTTGCTCGCCGCCCGGGTGGTGCCCGTGCTGCGCTACCAGGACGCCGCCACCGCGGCCTATGCCGCCGAGGTGGCCGTGGCCGCCGGCTGCACCACGCTGGAACTGACCTGGACCATTCCCGGCGTCACCGACCTGGTGCGCGCGCTGCGCGACAAGCACGGCCCCGCGCTGCTGCTGGGCGTGGGCACGGTGCTGGACGAGACCCAGGCGCGCGAGGCCCTGGTGGCCGGCGCCGACTTCCTGGTGTCGCCGGCGCTGGCCACCGAGATCGTCGACCTGGCGCACGCCGCCGACGCCTTGTGCCTGCTGGGCGCCTTCACGCCCACCGAAGTGCTGGCCGCGCGCCGCGCCGGGGTCGACGTGGTCAAGGTGTTCCCGGCCGACACCGGCGGGCCCAAGCACTTGGCGGCGCTGAAGTCGGTCTACCCGGACACGGTGTTCTGCCCCACCGGCGGCGTCACGGCCGAGAACATGGCGTCGTACTTCGCCGCCGGCGCCGGCCTGGTCGGCATCGGCAGCAACCTCTACGACAAGGCCGCCTTCGCCGCGCGAGACACCGCCGCGCTGGTGGCGCAGATCACCCGCACCCGCGAGGCCGCCCATGGCTGATTTCGACATCGTCGCGCTGGGCGAGCCGCTGGTCGAACTGAACCAGACGCACCAGGACCAGCAGCAATACCTGCAAGGCTTCGGCGGCGACACCTCCAACGCCGTCATCGCCGCGGCCCGCCAGGGCGCGCGCTGCGCCTACCTGACGCGCGTCGGCGATGACGCCTTCGGCGCGCAGTTCCTGGCGCTGTGGCGCGCCGAGGGTGTGGATATCTCGGGCGTCGAGATCGACGCCACCGCGCACACCGGCCTGTACTTCGTGCAGCACGGCCCCGACGGCCACGCCTTCAGCTATCTGCGCCGCGGTTCCGCCGCCAGCCTGATGACGCCGGCCACGCTCGACGGCGGCCTGATCGAGCGCGCCCGTTTCCTGCATGTCTCGGGCATCAGCCTGGCGATCAGCACCAGCGCCTGCGACACGGTCTTCGCCGCCATCGCCCGCGCCCGCGCGGCCGGCGTGCAGGTCAGCCTGGATTCGAACCTGCGGCTGCGCCTGTGGCCGCTGGACCGGGCCCGCGCGGTGCTGCGCGAGGCGCTGTGCCACGCCGACCTGTTCCTGCCGAGCATGGACGACATGCAGCACCTGACCGGCAACGACGACCCCGAACGCACGCTGGACTGGATCCGCGACGCCGGGGCGACCGGCGTGGTGGTGCTGAAGCTGGGCAAGGACGGTTCGATCATCGACGACGGCAAGACGCGCGCCCCGGTGGCGGCTTTGCGGGTGGAGGCGGTGGACGCGACCGGCGCCGGCGACTGCTTCGCCGGCAGCCTGCTGGCGCGCCGTTGCCAGGGCGACGATTGGGCCGACGCGGTGCGCTACGCCAATGTGGCGGCGGCGCTGTCGACGCTGGGCTACGGCGCGGTCAATCCGCTGCCGCGCGCCGAAGCGGTGCTGGCGAAGCTGCGCGGCTGACGCTTCGCGCGGGCCTGGCTGCCGTCGCCCGGCCCGCGAAGGTTCGATCCGGCCTGCCGATCCAAACCTTCGGCCCAAACAAAAATCCCCGCCGGTTCGCACCAGCGGGGATTTTTTTCGATCAGGCCGCACGCCAGGAACCTGGCGCGGCCGGCGTGTCATTTAGACGCGCTTGATCTTTTCCAGCATCTTGAACACACCCTTGGGCGACTTGACGAACAAGCGCTTGAAGGCCTTGCCCAGGCAACGGCGTTCCAGGGTGTTGCGACGCACGCGTTTGCGTTCAGCCATGTTGATTCTCCTGTTGAATTTGCGGAAATCGGATTTGCGGGGCGAAGCGGGTCTTGCGGTTTGGCAAGGCTTCGACCCGACCGCACAACCGGATACTGGGCTGGCGGGGGAATTGGGTAACTTGGCATTCTAGCCTGAAAGTGGGGGGGGTGCCAATTTGAGGCTTTTCTTGGGGTTCAGGTCCTGATGTGATTTAACGGGGACGTAATGGTGCTTCGTAGGCCGCCCCTCGGGCAGGCGGACCGGGTGGCGGGCGCCCACGATTGCGGTCCGGAGCGAAGGCTCCGGACCGCAATCGTAGCCCCGCCCTCCCGCACCGCCCCCGCCACGCGCGGCTAAAGTACCCACCGCCCAGAAAAGAAAACTACCCAGCCGGCCCCAACTTAGGCCGAATAAAATCCATAAACGCCCGAGTCTTAGCCGGCTGAATACTCGACGGATAAACCACATAGATGGAAATGGGATCCACCGACCACCCCGGCAACACCCGCCGCAGCGAATTGCGCTTGATGATCGGATCCAGCGCCTGGCAATGCGGCATCCGCGTAATCGCCAGATCCAGCCCCGCCAGCGTCCCCGCGATGCTCATGTTGTTCGCCGCCAGATGCCCGCTCACCGGCACCTGCTCGCTCACCCGGCCGTTGTGCAGCGTCCAGTACGAATGCGCGTCGTCGATCGTCGTGCGCAGGCATTGGTGTTGCGTCAGGTCCGCCGGCGTCTTCGGCTCGCCGAAGCGTTCCAGATAGCGGTCCGACGCGTAAAGATAGTTGTCCAGCGATACCAGTTCCTGCACCACCGCGCCGTCGCTGCGGGGAGCGGGCGCCGCGCCGTTGCCGTTGTCGGCGTTGGCCACCGGATAGTCGCTGTTGCGGCCGAAACGCAGCACGATGTCGAACGGCGTGCCCTGGGCGTCCGACGCTGTCATCATGCTCAGGTCGAACTCGCACTCCACCTCGGGATAGTGGTCCGTGAAATCGTTGATCGTTTCCGGCAGCAGCCAGATCGCCAGGCTGTAGGGCATCGAGACCCGCAGATTGCCCGATGGGCCGCCCGACAGCGCCTGCAGTTGTTCGTGCGCCAGGCGGGCCTCGTCGATCAGGCCCTGGCAGCGGCTCATGTAGGCCGCGCCGGCTTCCGTCAGGTCGAGGCGGCGGGTGTTGCGGTTGATGAGGCGCAGGCCGATCGCGCGTTCCAGCTCGTTGATGCGGCGCGACAGCGTCGAGGTCGGCATGTTCAGCGCCCGGGCGGCCAGGCTGAAACTCTTGCGCTTGGCGACTTCTACAAACAGGGCAATGTCGTTGAGCTGGACGGTCGGGGCTTCCATAGGCGTTCCGGTGTGGGCCGCCCGAGTTTACGCCACTCCGGCGCCGCTCCCAACGCCGGCGCGGCGGATGGGAATCAGTCCGGGAATCCGCACCTTGTCAGATTTGATTGCAAATTTGCATGCCGTGGCATCAGTTGCCGTGGGCATATCCCCTACACTTCAGGCGAAAACACCATACCAAGACCGCAGCGGTTATCCGGAATCGCCAAGGGGCCCAGTTCGCATGATCGATACGCCGACGTTCTTCACCGTCCTGACGCCCACCTACAACCGGGCGGGGACGCTGCACAGGGTGTACGAATCGCTATCCCGCCAGACATTCCGGGATTTCGAGTGGGTGATCGTGGACGATGGCTCCACCGACAACACCCACGAAGCGGTGCTCGACTGGCAGCAGCGGGCCCGTTTCCCCATTCGCTACATCTGGCAGAACAACCAGCACAAGAAAACCGCCTTCAACCGCGGCGTGCGCGAAGCGCATGGCCAGCTGATCGTGGCGCTCGACAGCGACGACGAAATGCCGCCCGAGGCGCTGGCGACGTTCAAGGCGGCCTGGGAGGCTATTCCGCCGGCGCGGCGCGATTCCTACGTGGCGGTGACCGGCCTGTGCGCCCGGCCCGACGGCCGCATCGTCGGCGACCGCTATCCGCAGGACGTGTTCGACAGCACGGCGGTGGACGTGTATTTCCGCTACCGCATCAAGGGCGAGAAATTCGGCTGCATGCGCACCGACGTCCTCAAGAAGTATCCGTTTCCCGAAAACGTGGCGGGTTTCGTGCCCGAGAGCCTGGTGTGGTGGGCGATCGCGCGGGCCGGCTACCTCAGCCGCTTCATCAACCAGGTGGTGCGCACCTACCACGACACCCCGGGCAGCCTGAGCCGGGGTACGACGTCGGTGGCCAACAATGCCCAGGGCCTGTACCTGCTGGCCTGGGACATGCTGCAGCACCACCTGGAATTCTTCCGTTTCCGGCCGCGCGAATTCATCATGGCCGCGGCGCGCTACACCCGCTTCCGGCTGCACCTGAAGCATTCCGGCGTGCCGACGGCGCTGCAGGCCTATCGCCTGACCAACCCGTGGGCGCGGCTGATGGTGGGGATGATGTGGCCGCTGGGCTACGCGCTGTACCGCCGCGACCGGCGGCGCGGCGTGGCCTGAACGGCGGCCGGGCGTTCGCCGCGGCCGCCTTGCGGCGACGCTATGCCGAGGCCGGCGCGGCGTGGCCCAGGCCCAGGTAGACCTCGACCACGCGCGGGTCTTCGGCGACCTGGGCGGCGGGGCCTTCCAGCGTGACGCTGCCGGTTTCCAGCACGTAGGCGTAATCGGCCACCTGCAACGCGGCGCGCGCGTTCTGCTCGATCAGCAGGATCGACACGCCCATGCCGCGCAGCTGTTCGACGATGCGGAACACCTCGCGCACGATGCGCGGCGCCAGGCCCAGGCTGGGTTCGTCCAGCATCAGCAGGCGCGGCTTGGCCATCAGCGCGCGGCCCACCGCCAGCATCTGGCGTTCGCCGCCGGACAGCGTGCCCGACAGTTGCGCCCGGCGTTCGCGCAGGCGCGGGAACAGGTCATAGACCTCGGCCAGCGTCTGGTCCTGGTCGCGCAGGCCGCGGCGGAAGCGGTCGAAGGCGCCCAGCATCAGGTTGTCCTCCACCGACATCTCGGCGAACAGCTCGCGCTTTTCCGGCACCAGGTTCATGCCGGCCGCCACCATCTCCTCGATCTCGGCGTGTTCCTGGCGCCTGCCGCCGAACACGATCTCGCCGCGGGAGGGCAGCACGCCCATGATGGCCGACAGCAGGGTAGTCTTGCCGGCGCCGTTGGGGCCGATGACGGTGACGATCTTGCCCTCGTCCACCGACAGGCTGACGCCCGAGACGGCCTCGACCTTGTCGTAGGCCACGCGCAGGTCGCGCACTTCCAGCAGTTTCGCGCTCATCATTCCACTCCGCCCAGATAGGCTTCCAGCACCGCGGGGTTGTGCTGGATCTCGGCCGGCAGGCCCTCGGCGATCTTCTCGCCGAAGTCCATCACCACCACGCGATCCACCAGGCCCATCACGAAATCCATGTCGTGCTCGACCAGCAGGATCGCCATGCCCTCGGCCCGCAGCTTTTTCAGCAGTTCGGCCAGTTCGCGCTTTTCCTGGTAGCGCAGGCCGGCGGCCGGTTCGTCCAGCAGCAGGATGCAGGGATCCGACGCCAGCGCCCGCGCGATCTCCAGGATGCGTTGCTGGCCCAGCGCCAGCGAGCCGGCCTCGTCGTGCAGGTGCTTGCCCAGGCCGACGCGCTCGACCTGGCGCGCGGCCTCGGCCAGCAGCCGGGCCTCTTCGACGCGGTCCAGCCGCCAGGCGGCCGGCAGCACGCCGCGATGGCCGCGCAGGTGGGCGCCGATGGCGACGTTTTCCAGCACGCTCATGCGGCCCAGCAGGCGCACGTGCTGGAAGGTGCGCGACAGGCCCAGGCGGGCGATGCGGCGCGCGCCGGCGCCGGCCACTTGCTGGCCCAGCAGTGTGACCTGGCCGGAGGTGGGCGTGTCGACGCCCGAGATCTGGTTGAACATGGTGCTCTTGCCGGCGCCGTTGGGGCCGATCAGCGCCAGGATCTCGCCGGCGCGGATCTCAAGGTTCATGGCGTTGTTGGCGACCAGGCCGCCGAACTTGCGGGTCACGTCGACCGCCTTCAGCACCACCTCGCCGCGCGGCGGCATGGGCTTGCGCGGCAGCGGCTCGGCCTGGCCGTCGATCTGGCGCAGGCGCTTGCGCACCGGCACGCAGCGCGCCAGCACCGGCCACAGGCCGCCGCGGAAGCGGTGCAGCAGCAGCACCATGCCGAAGCCGAACACGATCACTTCGAAGTTGCCGGTCTGGCCCAGCAGCTTGGGCAGCCAGTCCTGCAGCCATTGCTTGAGCACCGTGAACACGCCGGCGCCCACCAGCGCGCCCCACACCTGGCCGGCGCCGCCGATGACGGTCATGAACAGGTATTCGATGCCCATCTGCAGGCCGAACGGGTTCGGATTGACGAAGCGCTGCATGTGCGCGTACAGCCAGCCCGAGGCGCAGGCCTGCAGCGCGGCGATGATGAAGATCACCATGCGCGAGCGGGCCGTGTCCACGCCCATCGACTCGGCCATGACACGGCCGCCCTTGAGGGCGCGGATGGCGCGGCCCTCGCGCGAGTCGAGCAGATTGCTGGTCGACCACATGGCCACCAGCAGGAAGGCCCAGATCAGGTAGTAGATCTCATCGCCCTGCGTCAGCGCCCAGCCGAACAGGTGGATGGCCGGCACGTCGGGGATGCCGGTATGGCCGCCCAGGCCTTCGACCGAGCCGAAGGCGAAGTACAGCGACAGGCCCCAGGCGATGGTGCCCAGCGGCAGGAAGTGGCCGGACAGCTTGAGCGTGATGGCGCCCAGCAGGTAGGCCACCACCAGCGTCAGCAACAGGCCGGCCAGCAGCGTCAGCCAGGGCGAGGCGCCGAGCCACGCCAGCCAGGCGGGCAGGGCGTCGGCGCGGGTGGTGAGCAGCGCGGTGGTGTAGGCGCCGATGCCGACGAAGGCGGCCTGGCCGAAGCTGGTCAGGCCGCCGACGCCGGTCAGCAGAACCAGCCCCAGCGCCACCATGGCGTACAGGCCGATGTAGTTCAGCAGCGTGACGTAGAACGGCGGCAACGCCAGCGGCGCGGCCGCCAGCAGCGCCAGGAACACGAGGACGAGGTGGCGCGGGGTCATTCTTCTTCTTCCTCGACGTGGTGGCTTTTCAGGGAGCGCCAGAGCAGCACGGGGATGATCAGCGTGAAGACGATGATCTCCTTGTAGGCGCTGGCCCAGAACGAGGAGAAGGCCTCGATCAGGCCGACCAGCACGGCGCCGGCGGCGGCCAGCGGGTAGCTCACCAGGCCGCCGATGATGGCGCCGACGAAGCCCTTCAGGCTGACCATGAAGCCGGAATCGAAATACATGGTGGTGATGGGCGCGATCAGGATGCCCGAGACGGTGCCGATCAGCGCCGCCAGGAAGAACGTGGCCTTGCCGGCGAACACCGGCGAAATGCCCATCAGGCGGGCGCCGAGCCGGTTGAAGGCGGCGGCGCGCAGCGCCTTGCCGTACATCGAGCGCTCGAAGAACTGGTACAGCACCACGATCAGCAGCGCCGACACCGCCACCACCCACAGCGCCTGGCTGTTGACGTTGACCGGGCCCAGCGTCAGGCTGGCGTCGCTGAATGGCGCGGTGCGCGCGCCCTCGGCGCCGAAGGCCAACAGGCCCAGGCCGACCAGCGCCAGGTGCACCGCGATCGACACGATCAGCAGCACCAGCGTCGAGGCCGAGGCGATCGGCTGATAGAACAGGCGGTACAGCTGCGGGCCCATCGGCACCACCAGCAACAGCGTCAGCAGCGCCTGCGCGGCCATCGGCAGCTGCGCCAGCGGCAGGCGGTAGAACAGCGCGGCCAGCGCCAGCGGGTACGCCACCTTGGCGGCGATGCGCCACAACGGCGCGCGGCGGCCGGGCCGTTTGGCGCGCGCCATCAGGTCGGCCACGGCCTCGGCCAGGGCGAAGGCCAGCAGCAGCCACACCAGCAGCACCGGTTTGCCGGCCTGCAGCGCGGCCATGGTGAGCGCGCCGAAGGCGACGAACTCGCCCTGGGGGATGAACAGCACGCGGGTAACGGTAAAGACCAGCAGGATGGACAAGGCCAGCAGCGCGTAGATGGCGCCATTGGTGATGCCATCCTGCCCGAGTATCAGGGCGATCTGAGCATTCATCGGTACTTCCGGATAACGGACAAATATCACCCCCCGAAGCGCTGCGCGCCTCCCCCGGGGGGCATGCCTGCGGACCGGCAAAGCCGGCTCCGCGGCATCTAGATGGGGCAGCGTTCAAGGGGAGGCTTTACTTCACCAGTGTCCAGTTGCCGTCCTTGACGGTGATGAGTTCGCGGCCGCGGTCGTCGAAGCCGCTGTGGTCGGCGGCGCTCATGTTGTAGACGCCCTGGGTGCCGACCAGCTCGCGGGTCTGCTCCAGCGCGTCGCGTAGCGCGCTGCGGAACTCCTTGGTGCCCGGCTTGCCGGCCTTTTCGGCCAGCGGGACGGCCTTTTCCAGCAACAGGCCGGCGTCGTAGACGTTGGCGCCGAAGGTGGCGGGCTTGGAGCCGTTGAGCTTCTCGTAGGCGGCGATGTAGTCGCTGGCGACCTTCTTGGACGGATTGCTGTCGGGCATTTCCGGCAGCACCAGCATCAGGCTGGCCGCCAGCACGGTGCCTTCGACCTTCTTGCCGCCGAGCTTGAGGAAGTCGGGCAGCGCGGCGCCGTGGGTCTGGTAGAACTTGCCCTTGTAGCCCTGGTCGAACAGCGTCGTCTGCGGCAGCACGCTGGCGGCGCCGGGGGCGGCGATCAGCACCGCGTCCGGCTTGGCCGCCAGGATCTTCAGGGCCTGGCCGGTGACCGAGCTGTCAAAGCGCAGGTAGCGCTCGTTGGCGGTGAGCTTGATGCCCTTTTCCGCCGCCAGGCCGGAGAACACCTTGTACCAGTTCTCGCCATAGGGATCGTTCAGGCCGATGAAGCCGACCGTCTTGATGCCGGTCTTGGCCATGTGGTCGACCAGCGCGCGGGCAATGATGTCGTCGTTCTGGGTGGTCTTGAAGACCCACTTCTTCTGCTCGTTCATCGGCAGCACGACGGCGGCGGTGCCCACCGGCGCCAGCATCGGCACGCCGGCCTCGGCGGCGAACTGGATCACGCCCATGGCGTTGGGCGAGCCCGACGGCCCGATCAGGGCGTCCACGTTCTGCTCGGTGATCAGCTTCTTGAAGGCGGTGACCGAGTTGGTGGAATCGCTGGCGTCATCCAGCGAGATGTATTCCACGGTCAGGTCGCCGATCTTCTTGGGCAGCAGCGGCACGGTGTTCTTTTGCGGAATGCCGACCAGCGCGGTGGGGCCGGTGGACGAGGTGACCACGCCGACCTTGACCTGGGCCAGGACGGGCAGGGAGACCAGCGTGGCCAGCACGGCGGCGGCCAGGGGGAGTTTCTTCGACAGCATGGCAAAACCTCCGGATAGGGGGCAGAGTGGGTGCGGCTGGAAAACGGAGAAAACGGATACCGCGGAAATTGCTTTTGGCTTCAACTTTCTGAGAGGCGAGGCACTGCACTGTAGACCCGGTCTCCGTGCTTACCTATCCGTCAAAACCCGAAGCGGATGCGTGGGACGCCGGTCAGATGGTGATGGAACTGACGCTGGCGCCGCCGCAGACGAACAGCGTCTGGCCGGTGACGAAGCTGTTGGCCGGGTCGGCGAAGAACATCACCGCCCGCGCCACGTCGTCCGAGCGTCCCAGGCGCTTGACCGGGATGCCGTTGGCCAGCTGCCTTTCGCGTTCGCTGCCGGGTTCGATCACTTCGTAGAACATGTCGGTCTGGATCGGGCCCGGGGCCACCACGTTGACGGTGATGCCGTAGGGCGCCAATTCCAGCGACCAGGTGCGCGCCATGCCGACCATGCCGGCCTTGGTGGCGGAATAGGCGGTGCGGGTGGGCAGGCCCAGCGCGCCGCGCGAGGACATCATGACGATGCGGCCGAACTTGCGCTCCTGCATGCCGGGCAGCGCCGCCTGCACCAGGCTGATGGCCGCGCCCAGGTGGATCTGGGTCAGGCCGTGCAGTTCCTCCTGGGTCACCTGCGGCAGCAGGTTGGGCCAGATGACGCCGGCGTTGTGGATAACGTGGCTGACCGGAAAGCGCGCGGCGATCTCGGCGCCGGCCTGGGCGGTGGCGTCGGCGTCCAGCAGGTCGACCTGCACGTTGTGCAGGCGCGGGTGGCTGAAGTCGGCGGCGCGGCGCGCCATCGAGATCACCTCATAGTCCGCGTCGAGCATGCTGCGGCAGATCTCGGCGCCGATGCCGGCGCTGCCGCCGGTGACGATGGCGACGTTGGTTTGCGTCATGGTGGATCCCCCTGTGTTCTGTTGTTATCGACGGCCGCTCAGGCGCGCGGCGCCAGCGCCAGCACCCGCAGCGGACTGCCCGAGCCGCTGCGGATCTTGAGCGGCGCCGAGAAGATCACCGCGCCGGTGGGCGGCAGCTGGTCCAGATTGGTCAGGCACTGCAGGCCGTAGCGGTTGTTGCCGTGCATGAAGTAGTGGCAGGGGTAGGGCGGGTTCAGGTGATGGGCCTGGCCGGCGTCGGTGCCCACCGACTCGGTGCCGAAGCCGTGCACGTCGCGTTCCTTGATGAGCCACGGCACCACCTCGGCGTCGGGGCCGGGCGAGTGGGCGCCGTCTTCCTTCATGTTCAGGTATTCGGCCGGCTTGGCGCGCTTGGACCAGTCGGTGCGCATCAGCACCCAGGAACGGGCCGGGATGCGGCCGTGCTGTTCCTCCCACTTCTTGACGAAGTCGATGGTCAGCAGGAAGTCGGGGTTGTCGCGGGCCTCGGCCGAACAGTCGATGACGCTGGCGCCGGCGATGAAGGCCTCGACCGGGATGGTGTCGACGGTGTTGTCGGGCTGGTCCTTGCCGGTGACCCAGTGCACCGGCGCGTCGAAGTGGGTGCCGGTGTGCTCGGAGCAGGAGAAGTTGTTCCAGTACCAGGCCGGGCCGCGCTCGTCATAGCGCGAGATTTCCTCGATGCGGAAGGGCCAGGCCTGGCCGAATTCCGGCGGCAGCACGATGGTGGGGAATTCGGGCGTCAGCGTCTCGGTCAGGTCCACCAGGCGGATGCGGCCCGACACCAGTTCGGTCATGAATTGCGCAAGTATGGGTTGGCTCATCTGTTGCTCCTTTGGTTTTCGGGTCGGGGCGTCAGGCGCCCAGTTCGCGTTCCAGTCCCTTGGGGTTTTCCGCCAGCCGCGCGCGGAATTCCTGTGCCACGTCGCCGACGTACACGTCCTCGACGCCTTCCTTCAGCGCGCGCACGATGGCGCCCGCGATCGCCGCAGGGGCCACGCGCGGGGGCGGCGTGCGCTGCTCCCATTCGTGGTCCACCGGGCCGGGAAACACATTCACCACGCGCACGCCGGCCGGCCGCAGCTCGGCCCGCAGGCATTGCGCCAGCGACAGCGCGGCGGCCTTGGAGGCCGACCACATGCCGCGCGCGGGCAGGTTGACGTGGGCGTAGATCGACAGCACGTTGACCCAGGCCGTGGCGTTGTTGACGCCGTCGGCGGCGCGGCCGCACAGCGCCGGGCCGAAGCCCTGCGCCAGCCGCATCAGGCCCAGCACGTTGACGTCCATCGCGTCACGGGCGGTGTTGACGTCCTTGCGGCCGAGCAGGCCGCCTTCGCGTTCCAGGTCGGCGGTGTTGACGAGGATCTCGACCTTGCCGCCGATCGACGCGGCCGCGCGCTCGACCGAATCGCCATCGGTCACGTCCAGCGCCAGCGCCTGCACCCGCGGATCGGCCGCCAGCGCGTCGAAGGCGGCGTCGCGGCGCCAGGTCTGCGGATCGCCGACGAACACCGTCGGGCTGCCGGCGTCCAGCAGGGCGCGCGCCACCGCCATGCCCACCGCCGACTTGCCGTCGGTGACCAGCGCCCGGCGGAATTTCGGATCGCACGAGGTCTCGCGCAGGGTCTTGTCGTCTTCCATGTTGGGCGTATTCCTTTCGGGCAGGGCGATCATCACGGCCTGGCCGCCGCGGTCCAGTTTCAGCGCCAGCCGCACGCGGGCGCCGTCGGCGCAGTCCTGGTGCACGTGCGCCACCACCGACGGGCCGGCGTCCATGCGCACCGTGCCCACGCGCCACGGCAGGCGTTCACGGAAATAGAGGTCGTTGCTGTGATGCAGGGTGGTGCTGACCAGCAGCTCGCCGTGCGGGTCCACCGGCCGCCAGGGCAGGTGTTCCGACAGGCAATGGCCGCAGACTTCGCGCGGCGGGTATTGCACCGCGCCGCAATCGGCGCAGGTCTGCAGTTCGAAGCGGCCCTCGGCGGCCGCGGCGGTCAGCCCCAGCGCCGCGCGGCTGCGGGCGCCGGGCGGCAGGGTCGGCTGGCGCGTACGCGCCACGGGATTCTTGCGTGGCGGCTTGGCTAGCGGCTCGGTCATGCGTCGCTCCTGGCCAGGATGGCCGCGGCGGTGCACAGCCCGCGGTCGTAATTGATCATGCCGAAGCCGCTGACCAACCCCAGGCGCGCGTCGGCCACCTGGGTGCCGCCGGCGGTGCCAGTCAGCTGGCGCAGCGCCTCGACCATGCCGAGATAGCCGCCGGCGGCGCCGGCCTGGCCCACCGACAGCTGGCCGCCGTTGGTGTTGAACGGCAAGCTGCCGTCGACGGTGAAGGTGTTGGCGCGCACGAATCGCGGCGCCTCGCCCTTGGCGCAGAAGCCCAGGTCTTCCATCTGCATCAGGTTGATGACCGGGTAGTCGTCGTAGGCCTGCAGGAAATCCATGTCGGCGGGGGCCGCGCCGGCCATGCCGTAGAGTTCGTCGATGTCCATGGTCCAGCCGCCGCGGGTCTGGATCGGGTCCTCGATCCAGGCGTTGTGGCGCTCGATGGTGGACAGGATGCGGGCGTAGGGCAGGTTCAGCGCCCGCGCCCGGTCTTCGCTCATGACCAGGAAGCCGTCGGCGCCGGCGCAGGGCATGACGCAGTCGAACAGGTGGATCGGGTCGGTGATGACGCGCGCGTCCAGGTACTGCTTGAGCGTCAGCGGCTTTTTCATCAACGCGGGCGGATAGCGCAGGGCGTTGTCGCGCTGCGCCACGCAGACCTTGCCGAAGTCCTCGCGGGTGGCGCCGGTGCTGCGCATGTAGTGCGCGGTCAGCAGCGCGAAGCTGGCGTTGGGGCCGCCGGCGCCGTAGGGGTAGACGGCGTCCTGGGCGAAGCGCGAGAACTGGCTGACGGTGTTGCGGAACGAGTCGACCTGGTTGGTGTCGCCCGCGAGGCAGGCGACGATGCCGGCGTCGCCTGCCTGCACCGCGCGCGCGGCGCGGCGCAGGGCGCCCACGCCACTGGCGCCGCCCATGGGGATATGGTCGAGCCAGCGCGGGCTCATGCCCAGGTGCTGGGTCAGGCCCACGGCGGTGTCCGGCGCCAGCGTGAAGCTGGACACGCACAGGCCGTCGACGTCGGTCTTGGCGATGCCGGCCTGGCGGATCAGCGCGCCCAGCGCGCGGCCCAGCCACCAATGCGCGGCATGGGTGGAGTAGCGCTCATACGGAATGCTGACGGGCAGGGCCGCCACCACGCCGTCGTAGCGGGCGCGCGGCGGGGTCATCGGGCCGGCTCCTGGCGTTTCTTCATGGCGGTGGTGTCGACGCAGCGGGCGGTGCCGGGCAGCGTCGGCGCCAGCGCCTTCATTTCGCCGCGCTGGATCTTGTTGGTGGTGGTGAGCGGCAGGCTGTCGACGAAGGCGACGTAGCCGGGCGCCTTGTAGTAGGCCAGCTGTTGCAGGCTCCACTGCACGATGTCGCGGGCCGCGTCGGCGCGGGCGGATGCGTCGGCGGGCGCGGTTTCCGCCACTACGCAAGCCAGCACCTCGTCGCCGCGCACCGGGTCGGGCACGGCGGCCACCGCCACCGCTTTGACCAGCGGATGCTGCAGCAGCACGCTTTCGACTTCCACCGCCGAGATGTTCTCGCCGCTGCGGCGGATCACGTTCTTCTTGCGGTCGACGAAGCGCAGGGCGCCGTCGGCCTCGCGACGCACGATGTCGCCGGTGTGGAACCAGCCGTCTTCCCAGGCCTGCGAGGTGGCGTCCGCGTCCTTCAGGTAGCCGGCGAAGAAGCCGTAGCGCGGGTCATCGCCGGCGTGGCGCACCAGCAGCTCGCCCGGCTCGCCGGCGGCGGCCTCGCCGCCGTGGTCGGCGACGATGCGCACCGCCACGTCGCCTTCTTCGCGGCCGAAGCAGCTGCTGCCGATGTGGCGCGGCTCCTGGTTGGCGATGATGACGGCGCCGGCGCCGGTCTCGGTCATGGCCCAGGCTTCCAGCAACGGGAAGCCGAAGCGCGCCTCGAACGGTTCATGCAGCTTGCGGTCGACCCCGGCGCCGAAGCCGAAGCGGATCGCCGGCTGCCGGTCCCGCGCCGAGGGTTCGGCCTTCATCAGGATCGCCGGCATCACGCCCAGGTAGTGCAGCACGGTGGCGCCGGAATCGCGCACGCTGTCCCACCAGGTCTTGGGGTGGAAGCGGTCCAGCGGAATCAGGCAGCCGCCGGTCAGCACCATGGCCATGGCGGAATAGGCCATGGCGTTCATGTGCACCAGCGGCAGCGGCGTCAGCATGCGTTCCTCGCCGGGGCGCAGTTGGGCCAGGCCGCCGATGCGGGCGTACCAGCCGCCCGCGTGCAGGAAATAGCGGTTCGGCAGGATGCAGCCCTTGGGGCGGCCGGTGGTGCCGGACGTGTACAGCAGCGCGCATTCGGTCAGTGCGTCGGGCGTGCCCGCCAGCGGCGCGGGGAAGGGCGCGGCGGGCGGGGCGTCGTCCGGGCCCATCACGCGCAGCGGCCGGCCGGCGCGCTCGGCGGCGGCCAGCAGGTCGGCGTGGCGCTCGGGCAGGGCCACCACCAGCGCGATCTCGGAATGGCCGGTCAGGTATTCCAGTTCGGCCGCGCGCAGGTCGGGATTGATCGGCACCACCGACACGCCCAGCGCGTTCAGCGCGAACCAGTGCAGGAAGAAGGCCGGCCGGTTCTCCAGCAGCAGGCCGGCGCGGTGGCCGTGGCCGTAGCCGGCGCGGGCGTAGGCCGCGCGCAGCGTCTCGATGGCGCTGGCCGCCTGCGCGTAGCCCAGCTCGCCGGCGCCGATGCCGTAGATGTCGGCGGTTTCCGGCAGGATGCACAGGAAGGGCCGGGCGCCATGCCGGGCCGCGGTGTCCAGGAATGCCTGGTGGACGGTGGTGCTCACAAGCCGCTCCTACATGAACAATTGGATGTTGCCGAACGCGGCGTCGCAGTTCACCAGGTCGACGCGTTTCAGACGGATGCGCAGCGCGCCGTCCTGCTCCACCAGGTGATGGGTGGTCCAGCCGGCATACAGGGTCTGCGCGTCCTGGCGCGTCTCGACGTAATGGAAGGCGGTGCGCACCACGTGGCGGCCCTGGTCCGGCGCCGAATCGGGATGGTCGTGTTCGACCGTGGGCGCCTGCAGCAGGTGGTGGCAGCGGCTCTTGGGCTGCTGCGAGAAGGTGCGCTGGCCGGCCAGGCGCTCGACGCGCACGCGCAGCAGCAGCTTGTCCTCGTACATCAGCGAGGCGTGCAGCCGGGCGTCGGTCTGGTCGTGGGCCAGCGGCATCCAGTAGTAGCCATCATCGGCGTACAGCTCGAGCCAGTCCTCGAAGCGCAGCTCGTCGAGCAGGCGCGCCTCGGCGTAGACGAAATCGATCAGGTCGCGGTCGCTGAAGCTCATGCCTGCTCCGTCATGTAGCGGCCCCATGCGCGGTACTGGTTGCGCATCTGCCATTCGTTGGTGCCGTTGGTGGTGATGTTCTTCTGGCCGAGCTCGGCCGGGTCGTAGAGGCGGCCGACGTTGACCCAGTCGCGGGCGCGCGATTGCAGGCCGTCCTGGGCGCGCTCGTACATCTCCAGGTCGTCATGGCCGACCACCGAGGTGGGCGCGTTGATCAGGCGGTTGTACATGAGGGTGCGTTCCAGCAGCAGGTCGGGCGCGCCGACCAGGCGGAAGGTCCACGACTCCACCAGGGTGCGGTCGGCGGCGATCGGCTTGAACACGCGCAGGGTCTGGATCGGGCCCTTGACCATGATGTTGGGGAAGTACACGGTGTTGTGGCGCACGTCGCCCAGGATCTGGCGGGCGCGCTCCTCGCCGTAGGCGGCGACCATGGATTCCCAGTAACCCGGAATGCCCGAATAGGCGGCGTGGATCGAATCGGACACGCCGGTGTGGCCGTGGCCGTTTTCCCAGACGCGGATGCCCATGTTCTCGAAGAACTCGTAAGGCGAGATGAACGGCGCGAACAGTTCCACCGCCATCGGCTTGGGGGTGCCGGCCGGGGCCTGCTCCCAGACCTTGACGGCAGTGCCGGCCGACGATTCGTGCGCCACCATCGGGTGGCAGGTGTCGGTCTGGTTGTCGACCAGCATCTTCCAGTTGCAGCGGTGCATGTAGCGCAGCACGCCGCCGGCCACTTCCAGCCGGCCCTCGGGCGAGCGGTCGACCATGTTGTCCAGCGTCGACAGCGCATCGCCGAAGAAGTCCTCGAACGACTGGCCGTTGGGATTCAGGCGGCAGAACACGAAGCCGCGGTGGTTGCGCACGTCTTTGACCGCCGCCATGCCCTGGCTGGCCTCGCACTGCTCCAGGCCGGTGTTCTCGTAGCCCTTCTTCAGCGGGATCGACAGCAGGCTGCCGTCGGTCTTGAAGGTCCAGGCATGGTACGGGCAGCGGAAGAACTTGCCGGTGTTGCCGCAGGCGTCGCCCGCCACCATAGTGCCCTTGTGCGGACAGCGGTTGTGCAGCACGCGCACCGAGCGGTCGCTGTGGCGAACCATCACCACCGGCTGGTTGCCGACGGTGGTGGTGATGTAGTCGCCGGGGTTGGGCACCTGGCTGTCGTGGCCGACGTAGACCCAGGTGTTGGCGTACAGCCGCTCCATCTCCAGGTCGAACAGTTCGTCGTCGATGAACAGGTCCTTGTGCACCTCGGTCTCGCGCAGCAGGGCGCGGATGGCATCGGGGTTGTCGCGGTATTTGGCCATGCTGGTCTCCTCTTGTCGCGCCCGGCCCTACAGGTCCAGCACCAGGCGCGCCGACTTGGCGCGCGAGATACAGATCTGGATGATCTTGCCGCTGGCCTTCTCGGTATCCGACAGGTAGTAGTCGCGGTGGTCGGGCTCGCCTTCCAGCACGGTGGCCTGGCACACGCCGCATTCGCCGCGCTTGCAGTCGTACATCGGGTCGCAGCCTTCCTCCTCCATCACGTCGACGATGGTCTTGTCGGCGGGGATGGTCAGCACCCGGCCGGACTGGCGCAGTTCGACCTCGAAGGGTTGGTCGCCCGCCTGCGGCGCGGCGCTGGCGAACAGTTCGAAATGGATGTGGGCGTCGGGCCAGTGGCGCGCGCGCGCTTCCTGGATGACGGCGTCGATCAGGCCCTTGGGGCCGCAGACGTACAGGTGCTGGCGCGGATGGGCGGCGTCCAGCAGCGCCTTCAGGTCGAAGCGGCAGGTCGCGTCGTCGTCGGCGTGCGGCACCAGCGCGTCGCCGGCCAGCGCCTGCAGTTCCGGCAGGAACGCCAGCTGGTCGCGGCTGCGGCCGCTGTAGTGCAGTTCGAAGGCGCGGCCGGCGGACTTGAGCGCGGCGGCCATCGACGCCACCGGCGTGATGCCGATGCCGCCGGCGATCAGCACCACCGGCTCGTCGCCGGCCGGGGCCTCGTGCAGCGGGAAATCGTTCTTGGGCCCTTCGACGCTGAGCGTGTCGCCCACCGCCAGTCCATGCATGTGGCGCGAGCCGCCCGCGCTGGCTTCCTCCAGCCGCACGCCCAGGCGGTATTCGACGGGTTCGGCGAAGCGGCCGGCTTCCGGCGCCAGTTGCACCAGCGAGTAGCAGCGCGGCTCGCGCAGGCCCGGCACGCTGACCTTCAGGTGGGCGCCGGGGCCGAAGGCGGGCAGGGCGCCGCCGTCCTCGCGCGCCAGGCGCAGCGAACGGATCAGCGGCGATTCCTGCCGGACTTCACGGACGATGAGTTTCAGGGTTTGCACGGCGTCGTCTCTATCTCGATGTCAGGCGGCCAGTTTCTCGGCCAGTTGGCGTTCCATGGGGCCGCATTTCTCGTCGGCCAGCGCGGCCTGGCGCAAGGCGCGCAGCGAGGCCGCGGCGTCGGGCCGGCCCGCCAGCTTGGCGGCGGCCGCGATCAGCTGGCGGTACTTGCCGCCGCCGCGCACGTGGGTGTCGCTGTAGCCCTTGACCAGGCGGCGGCAGTTCACCGTCTCGACCGCCAGGTCGTAGTCGCGCGGCGCCAGGCTGGCGATCAGGTCGAGCCATTGCGCCAGGCCCTCGGATTCGATCTGGTGGCGCAGCGTGCGGCGGCGGAAGCGCCGCATGCCGGCCAGCGTGTACAGCATCAGGAACCCGCCCAGCGTGCCGCTCTGCATGCGGCGGCCCTTGCCCAGGCGGCGTTCGACGAAGCCGCCGAACGCCTTCGATCGTTCGAGCCAGCGGCCCAGGCCGGCCGGCAGCGTGCCGCAGATCTCTTCCAGCCGCGGGTGCATGAATTCGGTGGTGTAGACCAGCTGGTCGGGCTTGGCGCCGACCTCGGCGCGCACCCGTTCGAAGCGCGTGCCGCGCGTCTTCAGGTCGGCCACGCGGATCACGTCGTCGTAGGCCATGGCGGTGGCCAGGTAGCGCGCGGCGGCACAGGTCAGTGCCCATTGTTTCGATTCACCGCCGTGGCGCGCGTCCAGTTCGCGGATCGCCGTCATGCGGGTCAGGTAGTCCTCGGCGTACGCCAGGTCCTGGAACTCGATCTGGCGGCGCACGCCGGCTGTCAGCATGGGCTGCGCACAGGCGGGGAAGTCGCGCTGGATGCGGTCCAGCAGCGCCTGCGCCGCCGGGCTGGCGGCGCGTTCGGGCACGACCGGCTGCGGACGGGTCAGGTCGATCGCGGCCGGTTGCGCGGGCGCCTGGTCGGCGGCCTCGAAGCCGAGCGCGAAGGCGCGCAGGCTGGCGTCCACGCCGACGCCGGCGCGGCGCACGGTGGCCTCGAAGTCATGGCGCGAGAACGGCAGCGCGCCGCTGCCGGCGACGGCGCCGAACAGGCTGGCGCTGATGACGCTGCCGGCGCGGTCGGCCAGGTCCTGCAGGTCGAAGCAGAGGAAGCGGCGGGCCGCGGCGCGGCCGGCTTCCAGCACCTTGTTGGGATCGGCGATGCCGTTGCCGGGCGCCGACTTCTCGCTGACCGCGTAGCTGCGATGCGACGAGGCGATCAGCACGCTGCGGTCGGGCGTGACCAGCCCGCGCTGGATGGCGCGGCCGCCTTCCATCAGCTCGGCCGCCACCACCAGGTCGACGTCGCCCGGGGTGGGCATCAGCGCCAGCGCGGGCGGACGGCCGGCGCGGGTCACGTCGGACTCGGGCAGCAGTTCCAGGTAATAGATGGTGGCGCCGGTGCGTTGCGCCACGCCCGGCACCGAGGTGGTCTGGGCCCACCAGCCGGCGTGCTCGGCCATGTCGACGATCCAGTCGGCCAGCACGCCGCCGCCCTGGCCGCCCATGGCCAGGATGGCGATCTTGATGGGAGTGCCTTGCTGCAATGCCACCGGGTTCATGGGGCGGGTCCTCACAGGGCGAATTTGGCCAGGCGCGCTTCGCGGCGGCGCTGCAGGTAGCCGATCACGCCCTGGCGAACGCGCGCCAGGAAACGGTCGCGGCCGCTGGGGTTGTGGACGATGTCGGCGCGGTAGAACGACGGGCACAGCACGGCGGCGTGCGCCACCTCGCCGCAGTTGCCGCAGCCGACGCAGCTGCTTTCGACGTGGGCCACCGGATCTTCCTTGAGGGGATCGCCGCTGTCCTTGACCGTCAGCGACGGGCAGCCGGACAGCCGGATACAGGCGTGGTCGCCGGTGCAGACGTCGGGGTCGACGCCGAAGCGTTCCTTGACCACGCGCTTGCCCGCCTTGACCGCCTGGTTGAACAGCGGCTTGATGCGGCGCTGCTTGTTCAGCATGCATTCCGACTGGGCGATGATGACCTTGGGGCCCTTGATGTCGGTGGTCAGCGCTTCCTCGATGGTGGCGCGCACCTTGGCGACGTCATAGGTGCGGTCCAGCGTGCGCACCCACTTCACGCCCACGCCGCGCACGGCCTGGTCGATGGGGTTGTTGGTGGAGCGGTCCGGATTCTCGGCGCGCGACGACAGGATGTCCTGCCCGCCGGTGGCCGAGGCATAGAAGTTGTCGACGATGACGATGACGCCGTCGTACTTGTTGAACACCGCGTTGCCGATGCCCGAGGCCAGGCCGTTGTGCCAGAAGCCGCCGTCGCCCATGATCGAGATGGGACGCTTGGCCGCCGGCACGTTGAAGGCCGCGGCGCTGGAGGCGCCCAGGCCGTAGCCCATGGTGGTCGCGCCCAGGTTGAAGGGCGGCAGGATCGAGAACAGGTGGCAGCCGATGTCGCAGGAGATATGGTGCTGGCCCAGTTTTTCCTGCGCCAGCGTCAGGGCCGAGAAGATCGGCCGCTCCGGACAGCCGGTACAGAAGCCGGCCGGACGCGGCGGCACCACCGCGGCGAGTTCGGCGACGTGCTTGTGGAAGGTGATGGGCTGCTCGGCCGGACGCGGCGCGGGCTTGGGCCGCGTGATCTCGGTGACCTGCAGCGTGGCGTCGGCCGCGGCGCCATCGGCGGCCACGGCGGGATGGGTCTGCAGCGATTCGGGGCGTTCGCGCTTGAGGAACGCGCGCAGGCCGTCGCGCATCACCTGGGTGGTGTATTCGCCCGCCATCGGCAGCACGTCCTTGCCGGCCAGCTTCGTGTCGACGCCGGCCTTGCGCAGCACCGCGTGCAGCGCCTGTTCCAGGTAGTCGGGCTGGCCTTCCTCCAGCAGCAGCACAGCGCGCTTGCCGCGGCAGAAGTCGATGACCTCGTCCTCGATCACGGGGTAGGCCACGTTCATCACGTACAGCGGGATGCGGCTGTTGCCGAAGTTGTCCGCCAGGCCCAGCAATTGCAGGGCGCGGATCACGCCGTTATAGAGGCCGCCTTGCAGGATCAGGCCGATGTCGTCCTGGTCGCCGTCGAAGTGCTCGTTGAGCTTGTGTTCCTTGATATAGCGGATGGCGGCCGGCCAGCGCTCCTTGATCTTTTCCTGCTCGTGCAGGAACGACGCGGGCGGCAGCACGATGCGGCTGGTGTCGCGCGCCGGGCTTTCCAGCGCCTCGGCCAGCGAGAACGCCGGCCGCTTGTTGTCCTTGGCGATGAAGCGGCCATGCACGTGGCAGCCACGGATGCGCAGCTGCAGCATCACCGGCGTCTTGCTGGCTTCCGATAGCGAGAAGCCGTCTTCCACCGCCTTGACCATGCTTTCCAGGTTGGGGCGCGGATCGAGCAGCCAGATCTGCGATTTCATGGCGAACGCGTGCGAGCGTTCCTGCATGATGGACGAGCCTTCGCCGTAGTCCTCGCCGACGATGATGAGCGAACCGCCGGTGACGCCGCCCGAGGCCAGGTTGGCCAGGGCATCCGAGGCGACGTTGGTGCCGACGGTGGATTTCCAGGTGACGGCGCCGCGGATCGGGTACATGACCGAAGCGGCCAGCGTGGCGGCGGCGGTGGCCTCGGAAGCGCTGGCCTCGAAGTGCACGCCGAGTTCCTGCAGGATGTCGTTGGCGTCGGCCAGCACGTCCATCAGGTGCGAGATCGGCGAACCCTGGTAGCCCGCGACATAGCCCACGCCGGATTGCAGCAGCGCCTTGGTGACCGCGAGAATGCCCTCGCCGCGGAACTCTTCGCCCGCGCCAATGCGCAACTGCTGGACTTCTTTCTTGAAAGACCTTTCAGCCATCTCGAACTCCTCCACGCGGACCGGCATCCGGGTCCCGAAGTCATGCTGCTTCGCAGCATGTCCATGTCACGAAATCTTGCCCTGAAAAATACTTTAGGAGTCAACGTTTTAGCTGTCAACAAAAAAGATGAAATTTCATGGAATCAAAAAAATATCACGCTAAAACAAGGGTGTATATACTGGTTGTCCTCTAGCCTGACGGCGCCGAAAAGGCGCTTTCATGGTGCAAAAACGGGTTGCGATTCGGGGTATACCCTGTGCTGCGCAACAGCATTGCGCCGCGTCATGGCGCGCGTTTGCGCCGCCGTGGTGCAATGCGCCTGCCGGCCTCGGGTCGTCTATTCAATATTGATGCGTGGGAGCGGAACAACATGCGGTCGGACAAGCAGGGCAACGGGACCCAGGCCAGTGGCGCGCGGTTCGTCGACGACTACCTGGCCTACCTGCTGGCGCAGGCCAGCCAGCGCATCTCGGCGGAGTTCCACCAGCAGGTGAAGGCGGCGGGCCTGTCGGTCACCGAGTGGCGGGTGCTGGCCAGCCTGGAGGGCAGCGCCGGCGAGACCATCGGCGACCTGGCGGTGCTGGCGATCACCAAGCAGCCGACGCTGAGCAAGGTGGTGCAGCGCATGGAAGCCGAAGGGCTGGTGACGCGCACCGAGGTGCGCGCCGACCGGCGCCAGACGCGCGTGGTCATCACCACCAAGGGCCGGCACCTGATCGGCGCGCTGTGCGAGCAGGCCATGCAGCACCAGAAGGCGGTGCTGGCGCCGTTCGGCGAGGACCAGGCGGCGCTGCTGATCGACATGCTGCGGCGCCTGATGGCCGAGCACGTGCCGCTCGACCTGCCGCTGGACGCCGACGAATAGGGCGGGCCGGCCGCGTGAAACCGGGGCGGGCGCCAGGCCGCCGGCCGGTCCGGTCAGGCGAACAGTGTTTACATCAAGGGGCCATCGATTTTTTTGTCATATTTTTATACGTCCCTAAATATGTTTCTCCTGTGGAAACCCCCTCCGGTACGCATAAACCCTTAATTGACGCGGGTCTTGGGCCTAGGCAATATCGCGCCGGTATTCAGACTACAGTCAGGAGTTGAACCTATGCGCCGCACTTTGATTGCCATCGCGATCGCCGCCGCCGTGGCCGTGCCCTCGATCGGGCAGGCCAAGACCTTCCGTTGGGCCGCCCAGGGCGACATCCTCACTTTCGATCCGCACTCGCAGAACGAAGGCATGACGATCGCCGCCAACAGCTACGTCTATGAACCGCTGGTGGACTACGACAAGGACTTCAAGGTGGTGCCGCGCCTGGCAACCGAGTGGCAGCAGGTTTCGCCCACGCTGTACCGCTTCAAGCTGCGCCCCGGGGTCAAGTTCCACGACGGCGCCGCCTTCACGGCCGACGACGTGGTGTTCTCGGTGCACCGCGCCATGGCGCCCACCTCGAACTACAAGGCCTACACCACCGGCATCAAGGAAGCGCGCAAGATCGACGACCTGACGGTCGAGATCGAGACCTCGGCGCCCAACCCGGTGCTGCTGCGCCAGCTGCCCAACGTGTTCATCATGAACAAGGCCTGGTCGGAGAAGAACAACATCGCCAAGCCGCAGGACTTCGTCAACAAGGAAGAGACCTTCGGCGCGCGCAATACCAACGGCACCGGCCCGTACAAGCTGAAGTCGCGCGAAGTGGACGTGCGCACCGTGTTCGAAGAGAACAAGGACTGGTGGAACAAGGCCGGCAAGGTCGGCAACGTGACCGAAGTGGTGTTCACCCCGATCAAGCAGAACGCCACCCGCACCGCCGCGCTACTGTCCGGCGAGATCGACTTCGTGCTGGACCCGGCCGCCCAGGACCTGGATCGCCTGCGCCAGTCGGCCAAGGTGGTCGAGGGCAACGAATACCGCACCATCTACCTGGGCCTGGACCAGAAGCGTCCCGAGCTGCAGTACTCCAGCATCAAGGGCAAGAACCCGTTCCAGGACATCCGCGTGCGCGAAGCGCTGTACCGCGCCATCGACGTCGACGCCATCAAGCGCGCCGTGATGCGCGGCCTGTCGGCGCCCACCGGCACCATGATCGCGCCGCAGGTCCACGGCTGGGCCGAGTCGCTGCACAAGCGCGTGCCCTACGATCCCGAGAAGGCCCGCGCCCTGCTCAAGGATGCCGGCTATGACGGCACCCTGAACTTCACGCTGGACTGTCCCAACAACCGCTACATCAACGACGAGGCCATCTGCCAGGCCGTGGTCGGCATGTGGGCCAAGGTGGGGGTGAAGGCGACCATGAACGCCATGCCGCGTTCGACCTACTTCCCCAAGGTGCAGAACTCCGACACCAGCGCCTACCTGTTCGGCTGGGGCGTGCCGACGTTCGACGCCATGTACACGCTGCAGAACCTGATCCGCACCAAGGGCGAGGGCGCGGACGGCATGTACAACCTGGGCAACTACAGCAACAAGGAACTGGACGCGATCATCGACCGCATCAAGACGGAAACCGACGTGGCCAAGCGCGACGCCGACATCGTCAAGGTGCTGGAAGTCCACGCCCAGGAATTCGGCCACATCCCGCTGCATGACCAGGTCATTCCCTGGGCCATGCGCAAGAACGTGTCGGTGATCCACCGCGCGGACAACCGCCTCGTTGCCGACTGGGTCAAGGTCGACTGACCCCGCCCTTCCGGCTAACCAGACAGCGAAGCCCCGCGGGGCTTCGCCGTTTTGCCTTTCCCGCCTATGTTTGCTTTCATACTGCGTCGCCTGTTGCAGGCCGTAGCGGTGATGCTCACCGTCGCGCTACTGGCCTTCGTGCTTTTTCAATACGTCGGCGACCCTGTCACCATCATGCTGGGACAGGACGCCACCGATGCCGAGCGCATCGAACTGCGTGAGCGCCTGGGGCTGAACGAGCCAGCCATCGTCCAGTTCGGCCACTTCGTGGCCAACGCCGCGCAAGGCAATTTCGGCATTTCCCTGCGCCAGAGCGAACCGGTCTCGACCCTGCTCAAGTCGCGCCTGCCGGCCACGCTGGAGCTGTCCCTGGTGGCGGCCCTGCTGGCGCTCGTGGTGGGCGTGCCGCTGGGCGTGTACACCGCGCTCAAGCGCAACAGCCTGCTGTCGCAGCTGCTGCTGGCCGGCTCGTTGCTGGGCGTGTCGTTGCCGACCTTCCTGATCGGCATCCTGCTGATCCTGGTGTTCTCGGTGCAATTGGGCTGGCTGCCCAGCTACGGCCGTGGCGATACCGTGGCGCTGGGCTGGTGGACGTCCGGCCTGTTCACCGCGAATGGCTGGAAGCACCTGATCCTGCCGTCGATCACGCTGTCGCTGTTCCAGATGACGCTGGTGCTGCGGCTGGTGCGCTCCGAAATGCTGGAGGTGCTGCGTTCGGACTACATCAAGTTCGCCCGCGCCCGCGGCCTGAAGCGCCGCGCCATCCATTTCGGCCACGCGCTCAAGAACACCATGGTGCCCGTCATCACCATCACCGGCCTGCAGCTGGGCGGCATCATCGCCTTCGCCATCGTGACCGAGACGGTGTTCCAGTGGCCCGGCATGGGCCTGCTGTTCATCCAGGCGGTGCAATTCGCCGACGTGCCGGTGATGGCCGCGTACCTGTGCCTGATCGCGCTGGTGTTCGTGGTGATCAACCTGATCGTCGATCTTCTGTATTTTGTCGTGGACCCGCGCCTGCGTTCCGGGCTGACCCGCGGCGGAGGTGGCCACTGATGCGTGCCGTACTGAAACGCTGGTGGGACAGCGATATTGCCTGGGCCTGGCGCCGGGCGCCCGTGGCCATCGTCGCCACCGTGCTGCTGGCGGCCCTGCTGATCGGCTCGTTCGGCGCCGGCTGGGTGGCGCCGCACAATCCGTTCGACCTGACCAAGGTCGAGCTGCTGGACGCGCTGTTGCCGCCGGCCTGGTCGCCCAACGGCCAGTCGACCTATCTGCTGGGCACCGACAGCCAGGGCCGCGACCTGTATTCCGCGATCCTGTACGGCACCCGCGTGTCGCTGCTGATCGGTCTGGCCTCGGTGCTGCTGTCGATGCTGATCGGCATCGTGCTGGGGCTGATCTCGGGCTACGCGGGCGGGCGCATCGATGCCTTCATCATGCGCATCGCCGACGTGCAGCTGTCGTTCCCCGCGATCCTGATCGCGCTGCTGATCGACGGCGTGGCGCGCGCGGCGGTGCCGCGCGAGCTGCACGAGATCATCGCGTTTCCGGTGCTGATCGGCGCCATCGCGCTGGCCGGCTGGCCGCAGTACGCGCGCACGGTGCGCGGCTCGACCCTGGTGGAGAAGAACCGCGAATACGTGCAGGCGGCGCGCGTGATCGGCGTGGCCTCGCCCGTCATCATGTTCCGCCACGTGCTGCCCAACGTGCTGGGGCCGGTGCTGGTGCTGGCCACCGTGCACCTGGCGACCGCCATCATCACCGAGGCGACGCTGTCGTTCCTGGGGGTGGGGGTGCCGCCGACGGCGCCGTCGCTGGGCACGCTGATCCGCATCGGCAACGATTTCCTGTTTTCCGGCGAATGGTGGATCACCATCTTCCCGGGCGCGGCGCTGGTGCTGCTGGTGTTGTCGGTCAATCTGCTGGGCGACTGGCTGCGCGACGCACTCAACCCGCGCCTGAATTAGAGATATACCCATGAGCGCATTACTTGAAGTCCGCAATCTGCGCGTCGAGTTTCCGACGCGCCGCGGCACGCTACGCGCCCTGGACGACGTGTCCTTTTCGATCCAGGCGGGCGAAGTCCTGGGCGTGGTGGGGGAATCGGGCGCCGGCAAGTCGCTGACCGGCGCGTCGATCATCGGCCTGCTGGAGCCGCCCGGCCGCATCGCGGCCGGCGAGATCCTGCTGGCGGGCCGGCGCATCGACAACCTGCCCGACGAGCAGATGCGCCGCGTGCGCGGCCGCGAGATCGGGGCGGTGTTCCAGGACCCGCTGACCTCCTTGAATCCGCTTTACACGGTGGGCCGGCAACTGGCCGAGACCATCGTGACGCACCTGGACATGAGCTGGTCGCAGGCGCGCAACCGCGCGGTCGAGCTGCTGGCGGCCACGGGCATCCCGGCGGCGCGCGAGCGCATCGACCATTACCCGCACCAGTTCTCGGGCGGCATGCGGCAGCGCGTGGTGATCGCGCTGGCGCTGGCGGCCGAGCCCAAGCTGGTGGTGGCGGATGAGCCGACCACGGCGCTGGACGTGTCGATCCAGGCGCAGATCATCGAGCTGCTCAAGCGCCTGTGCCGCGAACAGGGCACGGCGGTGATGCTGATCACGCACGACATGGGCGTGATCGCGGAAACGGCGGACCGGGTGGCGGTGATGTATGCGGGGCGGGTGGCCGAGATCGGGCCCGTGCGCGACGTCATCCACCAGCCGCGCCATCCGTACACGACGGGACTGATGGGGTCGATCCCGTCGCTGCAGGGACATTCCGAGCGGCTGGTGCAGATCGACGGCAGCATGCCGCGGCTGAACGCGATTCCGCCGGGCTGTGCCTTCAATCCGCGCTGCGGCCGGCGCCTGCCGCGTTGCGGCCAGGACCGGCCCGAACTGATGCCGGCGGGCACGTCCCGCGCGGCCTGTTGGTTGCATGAAAACGAAGTCGAGGTGGCAACATGAGCACGCCGTTGGTGGAAGTGAAAGACGCGGCGCGCTGGTTCGATGTGTCGCCGCCCTGGCTGGAGCGCAAGCTGGCGGGCAAGCCGCGGGTGATGCTGCGCGCGGTGGACGGCGTGTCGTTCGAGATCAAGCGCGGCGAGACGCTGGCGCTGGTGGGCGAATCGGGTTGCGGCAAGTCGACGGTGGCGCGCATGCTGGTGGGGCTGTATGGCCTGACGCGCGGCGACATCCGTTTCGACGGCCAGCCGCTGTCGCGCATGTCGGAGCCGGGAGGGCGCGAGCTGCGCAAGCGGTTGCAGATGATCTTCCAGGATCCGTACGCGAGCCTGAATCCGCGCTGGCGCGTCGGCCGCATCATTGCCGAGCCGATGCTGACGCACACGAAGATGACGCCGGCCGAGCGCACGGCGCGGGTCAGCGATCTGCTCAGGCAGGTGGGGCTGGATCCGGCCGACCAGAGCCGCTATCCGCACCAGTTCTCGGGCGGGCAGCGCCAGCGCATTTCGATCGCGCGGGCGCTGGCGGTGAATCCGGAGTTCCTGGTGTGCGACGAGCCGACGTCGGCGCTGGATGTGTCGGTGCAGGCGCAGGTGCTGAACCTGATGAAGGATCTGCAACGCGAGCTGGGGCTGACCTATCTGTTCATCTCGCACAATCTGGCGGTGGTGCATCACGTGGCCGATCGGGTCGGGGTGATGTACCTGGGGCGGATGGTGGAGGTGGCGCCGCGCGATGAGCTGTTCGCGCGGCCGCGGCATCCGTATACGCGGATGCTGCTGGAGGCGATTCCGGATATCGACGGGACGGGGAAGCCGCGCACGGCGGTGGCGGGGGAAGTGCCGAATCCGTTGAATCCGCCGTCGGGGTGTACGTTTCATCCTCGGTGTCCGCATGCGAATGAGCGGTGCAGGGCGGAGGCGCCTGTGGGGAGGATGGCGGGAGTGGCGGTGGTGGCTTGCCATGCGGTGGAAGAGGGGCGGATTGCGGTTTGACTCCAGTGTTGGCGGTTGGTTGAGTTCTTGAGGCGTCTGTCGCGGCGCGGGGCGGGGGGCGCGGGGCTACGATTGCGGTCCGGAGCCTTCGCTCCGGACTGCCCCTTCCTCATCTTCGTCCAGGCCTTCGGCCTTCCCTTCAGATTCCGTCGGGCGCATCTACACGCCCCGCGCCCCCCGCCCCGCGCCGCGACAGACTTGCGTCGGTGGCTCATGAAGGGCGCTGGGGGGAGCGGTGTGCTTGGCGTTTAGGCCGGCACTGTCGTGGGGGGAAGGGCTTGCGGGGCTGCTGCAACGGGGCCGCGCGGGCGGCCGTTGCAGCGTCTGAACAGTGGGGCGTCGATGTGGTGCTGGTTTGCCTGCTTGCCGGTTTTTCGGCGGGGCGGTGTCGCGGGGGAGTGGTTTTGGCGAAGGGCTTCTTTTGGGAAGCCCTTTTTGCTTGGTGGCGGGCGGCTCAATGGGGCCTGCCGCCTGCCTTCTGGTTCAGTGACGGTGGCCGGGGTCGTTGTGATCGTGGGGGTGGTCGTGGGCGTCGTCTTCGTCCTCGTCGTCGTCTTCTTCGTCTTCCTCATCCGGATCGGGCAGGGGTTCTTCCGTCAGGGCGAAGGGGAGGACGTCTTCCAGGGTGTCGGACCAGGCGGACTCTTCGCCGTCGTGGTCTAGCTTGATGAAGCGCTCGCCTTCGTTCAGGGAGATCTGGATGGCCCAGAGGTAGAGGCAGTCGTAGGTGTCGTCGCCGGTGGGGGGCAGGCCGCCGCGGTTGCCGAGGAGGCGGGCGCCGGGGCCGCCCAGCTGGACGTGGGTCTGCTCTTCGTCGGGCTCGGCGTTTTCGTCGATGGGCACGCCGTAGGTGACCCATTCGGTGCCTTCGTCTCCCAGCACGACTTCGGCCAGGACCGGCTTGCCCAGGTAGGCGCTGAGGGCGTCTGCGGTTTTGGCCAGCATGTCGAGTTCGGTCGCGCTGAAGTGGGTCAGGGAAGGCGGGGGCGTGGCTGAGGCGGACATGGGGGTTCCTGGCGCGATGATGCCGCGGGGACGGCGTTACGAAAAAACAGACGCTATTGTCTCGCGATCACGCGAGGCTTGCATCGGGCGCTTGGATGACGATGCATCGGCTCGCGTCACGGTGGTGGTTCAGGCCGGCGCGGCGGCGCGTTTGCGGGCGCTGTCGGGGGATTGGCCAGTCAGGCGCTGGAACATGGCGATGAAGGCGGACGGGGTGCTGTAGCCGAGTTCGCGCGCCACGGTTTGCACCGGATGGCCGGCATCGAGCATCTCCAGGGCGCTGACCACGCGCAGGCGCTGGCGCCATTCGTTGAAGGGCATGCCCAGGTGCTGCTGGCAGTGGCGCAGCAGGGTGCGCTCGGTGATGCCGGCGGTGGCGGCCCAGTGGGCCGCGCCGCGCTTGTCGCCGGGCTGGCGCTGCAGGGCCGCGAGGATCGGCGCCAGCGTCGCGTCGTGGGTGGACGGCAGGTAGCTGGCGTAGGCGCGGGCTACGCGGATCTGGTCGATCACGACCTGCGCCAGGCGCCGGTCTTCGGGCGTATCCGGATAGGCGATGCCGCGCCGTTCGAAGTCGGCCAGCACGGCCCGCATGACCGGGCTGATCTCCAGCGTGCAGGGCGTGGCGGGCAGGGTGGCGCAGGCGGCGGCGGGGACGTCGATGCAGGCGTAGTGCACCTCGGCCTGGTTCTGGCAGCAATGCGGGACCTGCGGCGGGATCCAGATGGCGTAGTGGGGCGGCGACAGGTAGGTCGTGTCCTCGATGCCGATTTCCATGATGCCCGAGAGGGCGAAATTCAATTCGCCCCAGGGCGAGCGATGGCGCTGGATGCTGGATTTCGGCAGGAAATGCAGGATGCGGCAGGCCAGGGGATAGGGCCTGCCGGGGCCGAGGTCGGGAGGGGACGCGCCGGGATCCATGTCCGAAGTTCGCGTGGGATTGTCGGTTTTTCATTATATACAGCGAGTCGGACAGATCCTACACTGGCCGCCTGTTTTCCATGCTTGGCAGTATTTCCATGACGCGCGCAGATTCTCCCGCCACCCCGGCCCGCTACCTGCTGTTCCCGCTGTTGGCGGCACTGATCTGGTCGGTCAACATGATCGTGACCAAGATGGCCGCCGGCCTGATTTCGCCCGCGGTCATCGGCTTCTACCGCTGGGCCCTGGCGGGCGTGCTGCTGACGCCGTTCGCGCTGCCCGCGCTGTGGCGCCAGCGCCGCCTGGTGTGGCCCTATCTGCCCAAGTTCGCGGTGCTGGGCGGGCTGGGCATGGCGCTGTACCAGGGGCTGGCCTACGTGGCGGCGGGCAGCACGACCGCGACCAACATGGGCATCATCACCGCCATGATCCCGCTGCTGACGATCGCGGTGGGGGCGCTGGTGCTGCGCGAGCGGCCGTCGGCGCTGGCGATGCTGGGCGGCCTGCTGTCGCTGGCGGGCCTGGCGCTGCTGATCGGCGAGGGCGATCCGACGCGGCTGCTGTCGGTGGGCGCCAACCATGGCGACGTGCTGATGGGCGTGGCCGCGCTGGCCTACGCGCTCTACGGCGTGCTGCTGCGCCGCTGGGGCCTGCCCGTCGGGCCGTGGGTGTCGCTGTACGTGCAGGTGGCGTTCGGCGTGCTGTTCCAGCTGCCGGGGTTCCTGATGGCGCCCGCCTCGCCGATCAATGGCGACAACCTGCCGTTGGTGCTCTATGCGGGGGTGTTCCCGTCGCTGTTCGCGCCGTTCCTGTGGATGCAGGGCGTGCGGCACCTGGGGCCGAACCGCGCCAGCGTGTTCCTGAACCTGATGCCGGTGGGCACGGTGGCGATCGCGGCGGTGTTCCTGGATGAAAAGCCGCATCTGTTCCACATCATCGGCGGCGCGATGGCGCTGGCCGGGGTGATGCTGGCGCAGATGCGGGCGCCGTTCGCCGGCTGGCGGCGGGCGCGGGCCGCGTCGTAGAACGGCCGCCTGTCGCACGCCTGTCCGGGTTCCGGCCTACAATCAACGATTCATCAGCTTTCTTACCCTATACGAGCCCATGGCCCAATACGTCTACACCATGAACCGCGTCGGCAAGATCGTGCCGCCCAAGCGGCAGATCCTGCGTGACATCTCGCTTTCGTTTTTTCCTGGCGCCAAGATCGGCGTGCTGGGCCTGAACGGCTCGGGCAAGTCGACGCTGCTGAAGATCATGGCGGGCGTGGATCGCGAGATCGAAGGCGAAGCCATCCCCATGCCGGGCCTGAACATCGGCTACCTGCCGCAGGAACCGCAGCTCAACCCCGAGCACACGGTGCGCCAGGCGGTTGAGGAAGGCCTGGGCGCCGTGGTCACCGCCAAGAAGCGCCTGGACGAGGTCTACGCCGCCTACGCCGAGCCGGATGCCGATTTCGACGCGCTGGCCGCCGAGCAGGCCGAGCTGGAAGCCATCATCGCGGCCGCCGCCTCCAGCGGCGCCGACGACATCGAGCACCAGATGGAAATCGCCGCCGACGCGCTGCGCCTGCCGCCCTGGGATGCCATCGTCGGCAACCTGTCCGGCGGTGAAAAGCGTCGCGTGGCGCTGTGCCGCCTGCTGCTGTCCAAGCCCGACATGCTGCTGCTGGACGAACCGACCAACCACCTGGATGCCGAAAGCGTCGAGTGGCTGGAACAATTCCTGCACAAGTTCCCGGGCACCGTCGTGGGCGTGACCCACGATCGCTACTTCCTGGACAACGCCGCCGAGTGGATCCTCGAACTGGACCGCGGCTACGGCATTCCCTGGAAGGGCAACTACAGCTCGTGGCTGGAACAGAAGGAAGACCGCCTCAAGCAGGAAGAGTCGTCCGAGTCGGCCCGCCAGAAGACCATCAAGAAGGAACTGGAGTGGGTGCGCCAGAACCCGAAGGGCCGCCAGGCCAAGGCCAAGGCGCGCCTGGCCCGCTTCGAGGAACTGTCGTCCTACGAATACCAGAAGCGCAACGAAACCCAGGAAATCTTCATTCCGGTGGGCGAGCGCCTGGGCAACGAGGTCATCGAATTCAACAACGTCAGCAAGGCCTACGGCGACCGCCTGCTGATCGACAACCTCAGCTTCAAGATCCCGGCCGGCGCCATCGTCGGCATTATCGGCGCCAACGGCGCCGGCAAGTCGACGCTGTTCCGCATGATCGCGGGCCGCGAGCAACCGGATTCGGGCGAGGTGAAGATCGGCCAGACCGTCAAGCTGGCCTACGTCGACCAGTCGCGCGACGCGCTCGAAGACAAGAAGACCGTGTTCGACGCGGTCGCCGACGGCGCCGACCTGCTGACCGTGGGCAAGTTCGAAATGTCCTCGCGCGCCTACCTGGGCCGCTTCAACTTCAAGGGCGGCGACCAGAACAAGGTGGTCGGCCAGCTGTCGGGCGGCGAACGCGGCCGCCTGCACATGGCCAAGACGCTGATCGCCGGCGGCAACGTGCTGCTGCTGGACGAACCGTCCAACGACCTCGACGTCGAAACGCTGCGCGCGCTGGAAGACGCGCTGCTGGAGTTCCCCGGCAGCGTCATGGTCATCAGCCACGATCGCTGGTTCCTGGACCGTATCGCCACGCACATCCTGGCCTTCGAAGGCGATTCGCAAGTGGTGTTCTTCGATGGCAACTACCAGGAATACGAAGCCGACAAGAAGCGCCGCCTGGGCGAAGAGGGCGCCAAGCCCAAGCGCCTGCGCTACAAGGCATTGAAGTAAGCTGGCCTGACTGGCAGTCCGAAAACCCGGCCATTGCGTGCCGGGTTTTTTTCAAGCGGTTCCCAATATTCCAGGAGTCCCCCCATGCTGCTGCAAGCCTCCGATTCCACGTTGCTCATCGTCGACATGCAGGGCCGCCTGATGCCCGTGATCCACGACGGCGACGCGGTGTTGGCCGCCAACGCCAAGCTGGCGCAGGCGGCACGGCTGCTGGAGGTGCCGGTGGTGGCCACCGAGCATCACAGCAAGATGCTGGGCGTCACGGTGGCGCCGCTCGCCGAACTGGTGCAGTCCACGTTCCAGAAGATGCATTTCTCCGCGGCGCGCGAGCGTGGCTTCGATGCGTGGCTGCCCGCGGCGCGCAAGACGGTGCTGGTGACCGGCTGCGAGGCCCACATCTGCGTGTTGCAGACCGTTATCGGTCTGACCGAGCTGGGTTACAAGGCGATGCTGGTGGCCGACGCGGCGGGCTCGCGCAAGCCGTCCGACCACCATGCCGCGCTGCGCCGCGCGCGCGCCCACGGCGCCGAGATCGTGACCTCGGAAATGGTCATTTTCGAGTGGATGGAAACTTGCGAGCACGCGCGCTTCCGCGACGTGTTACGTCTGGTCAAATAGCGCCCCGTTCCAGCAACACTGTCCCTGGGAAGCGCAAAGATTCCCTCGCCGTTTGACACAATTCCTGGGCAAACTTCACAGCGCGGGACGGGATATTTTGCGATCCTGAAGGCTCTAAACCCACAAGGGGCATCGTGCGCTCGCGTCTGGATGTTGGTGCGACCCCGGGGACAAGAATAGGAGCCTCATCATGAAAATCGCATCTCTTTCCAAAATCTGTGTCGCTGTCGCCATGGCCGCCGCCATGGCGGGTTGCTCGTCGTGGGATAGCATGAGCCATCGCCAGAAAAGCACGGTTGGCGGTGCGGCGCTCGGCGGTGTGGCGGGTGCCGTCATCACCAACGGCGGCATCCTCGGCACGGTGGGCGGCGCTGCCATCGGTGGCGTCATCGGCGATCAGGTGGGCAAGCACTAAGCCGCGGACCAGGCGGCCGCCAGCGCATGCTGGCGTGCCATGCCCAAATGCGAAAACGCCCGGCATCGCCGGGCGTTTTTTTGCGTGCGTCGCGCGCGGATCCGGCGCCGGCCAGCGGCGCGCGGAACACGCGTCAGGGCTCGCTTTGCGGCATCTCGATCTTCACTTCCAGCACTTCAAGGGTGTCCTGGCGTTCCAGGTGCACCTTGATGTCCTCGGGGTTGATCTTCACGTACTTGGAAATCACCGCGATGAGTTCCTGCTGCAACTGCGGCAGGTAGTCGGGCGAGTCGCCACGGCCCCGCTCGTGGGCCAGGATGATCTGCAACCGTTCCTTGGCGACGGAAGCGGATGTTTTCTTTTGACCAAGCAGAAACGACAGGAAGGACATTGCTTACTTGCCTCCGAACAGGCGTTTCAGGAAACCCGGCTTTTCGTAGTCGGTAAAGCGCAGGGCCTTGTCTTCGCCCAGATAGCGGGCCACGACGTCCTTGTAGGCCTCGGACACGTCGGTATCTTTCAGGTGGATGGCCGGCAGGCCCTGGTTCGAGGCCTGCAGCACGGCTTCGGACTCGGGGATGACGCCGATCAGCTTGATGCGCAGGATGTCCTCGATGTCGCCCAGCGACAGCATTTCGCCGTCGACCACGCGCTTGGGGTTGTAGCGCGTCAGCAGCAGGAATTCCTTGACCGGGTCGCCGCCGTCGACGGCCCGCTTGGACTTGGCCGCCAGGATGCCCAGGATGCGGTCGGAGTCGCGCACCGACGAGACTTCGGGGTTGGTCACGACCAGCGCGTCGTCGGCGAAATAGGCCGCCATCAGCGCGCCCGTCTCGATGCCGGCGGGCGAATCGCAGACGATGTAGTCGAAGCCCATTTCCTTCAGGTCGTTGATGACCTTTTCCACGCCTTCCTGCGTCAGCGCGTCTTTGTCGCGCGTTTGCGAGGCGGGCAGGATGAACAGGTTTTCAAGCTGCTTGTCCTTGATCAGCGCCTGGTTGAGCGTGGCTTCGCCCTGGATCACATTGACGAAGTCGTACACCACGCGACGCTCGCAGCCCATGATGAGGTCGAGATTGCGCAGGCCGACGTCGAAGTCGATGACAGCGGTCTTGTGGCCCCGCATCGCGAGGCCCGCGGAAAAACTGGCGCTCGTCGTGGTTTTGCCCACGCCGCCTTTGCCGGAAGTCACCACAACAATGCGTGTCATGACGATCAAACCCTTATGTTCGAATAAATCGCGTTATCGTAAAGCAAAAAGCCCGTGTAAGGCTTCTTACAGAATGTGTTGAACGGGCACCGCCCGTTCGAGGCAAACAGAGTCTTTCGATGCAAGACCGTTCCGAAGTCGGCGCGGTCTTGCGAATGGCGGGCCGTCTCAGGCCTTCAGGGCCTCGATGCGCAGGGTGTCGCCATCCAGGCGCACCAGCGCGGGCTGGTTGTGCAGCGAGCGGTCGAGCTTGTCCTCGACCACGCGATACACGCCGGCCACGGCCAGCAGCTCGGCATCCAGATGCGTGGTGAAGATGCGCGCCGAGGTATCGCCGCGGGCGCCGGCCATGGCCTTGCCGCGCAGCGGTCCGTACACGTGCACGTTGCCGTCGGCGATGACTTCGGCGCCCTGGCTGACCATGCCGATCACGACCAGGTCGGTGTGGCGCGCGTAGACGCGCTGGCCGGAGCGCAGCGGGCGCGTGATGACCAGGGCCGACGACGATTGCGGCGCGGCCGGCGTCGGGCTGGCGGCCGACGTGGTGCTGGCGGCGGCGCGCTCGGGCAGCGGTTCGGCGGCGGGCTTGGCGGCGGTCGTGTCCGCGGCTTTCCCGGAGGCCTTGTCGGCGGCGTTAGCGACGGGTACTTCAGCGGCCGGTGCGTCGGCGGTCGGCGTGGGCGCGGGGGCGATCTCGACCGCGGCGGCCGGCACCGATGGCACCGGCGTGGCGACGTCGTTGGGCGGGGCGGTGTCGATCACCTGCGCCGGACGGGCCGCGGGCGTCGACAGCTCCACCGGCGTCAGGCCGGCGGCGCGGGCCGCGGCCAGGTTGGCGCCTTCGGCCACCACGCCGATGGGGGGCAGGTTGTGCCCGCGCAAGGCGGCGACCAGCGCGGCCCAGTCGATGGCTTCCTCGACGCGGCTGGCGTCGATCACCACGGGCTCATTCTCGAAGAAGCTGCCGGCGTCGGCCATGCGCTTGGCCAGCGCGGCGTTCAGGCGTTCCGGGTCGGCGCTGTGCAGCACCACCCGGATGGCATACAGGGTGGCGCTCTTGAAGTCCAGGGCTAGGGATTCAGTGTTCATCTTGATTGGGGCTGGCGGTTCGGGGCGCCTGGAAGGGGCGCGCGCAACCGGCTGCGGAATGTCGGGCATGATAACCCGCCCAGGCCCCGTTCAATCGTTCGGCCAAGGGTAAAAACCCCCCAGGTTGCGGGTCGCTTCGGCGGCGGCGGCCACCACCAGCGCCGCATGCTCGCGTTGCAGCCGCGGCGTCGGCATGGTCAGCGTGACGGCGCCGGCCAGGGCGCCCGTCTCATTGAAGACCGGCGCCGAGATGCCGGACAGCTCGGGCATGCGGTCGCCCTCCAGCACCACCACGCCGCTGTGGCGGATGGTCTCGTACGGCTCGCCGGCCGCGCCGGCGAAGGCCATCAGCACGCGTCCGCCCGCGCCCCGTTCCAGCGGCAGCAGGTCGCCGGCCTTGATGTGGTCGCGCACCGGCTGCGGCGAATCCACCCGGTACAGGCACAGGCGATGGTCGCCCTGGCGCACGTGGAACGCGGCGCTTTCACGGGTGACGCGGGTCAGTTCCCGCAGTACCGGCATCACCACCCCTTCCAGCGAGAACGACGCCGCATACACGGCGTGCAGCCGCGCGATTTCCGCGCCCAGCGCGTATTGGCCGTCCGCGGTGCGCTGCACCAGGCGGCCGTGTTCCAGCGAAGCCAGCAGGCGCAGCACGGTGCTTTTGTAGAGCTGGGTGCGTTCGGCCAGTTCCGCCAGGGACAACGAGGCGTCGCCCGTGCGGAAGGCGGACAGCACCGACAGCGCGCGATCGACCGCGGCGGCGCCGCCAGGGGCGGCGTGCTGGTCGGCGAGGGAGGGCTGGCTGGCTTTTCTGGGCATGGCGAAACGGCCTTTCGGACAGGCAGGGTTGACACCCGGAATCCGGATGGGGAATAATTTATAGAACGTAGTTCTATCTTATAGAACGATAAGGAGAAAGTCAATGCCCCAGATTCTAGTCAGCGAGGTCGGCCCCCGGGATGGGTTGCAGAGCATCGCCGCCGTCATGCCCACGCCCGCCAAGCTGCGCTGGATCGGCGCGTTGGTGGCGGCCGGCCTGCGCGAAATCGAGGTCTGCTCGTTCGTGCCGCCCAAGCTGCTGCCGCAGATGGCCGATGCCGCCGAGGTGGTGGCGGGCGCGCGCCGCCTGCCCGGCCTGCACGTCGCGGCGCTGGCGCCGAACCTGCGCGGCGCGCAGGCCGCCTTCGAGGCCGGCGCGGCCAAGGTCACGCTGCCGGTGTCGGTCAGCGAGGCCCACTCCCTGGCCAACGTGCGCAAGACCCATGCGCAGATGCGCGACGAAGTCGCGGCGGTGGTGGCGCTGCGCGACGCCAGCTATCCCGACGTCAAGCTCGAGGCCGGGCTGTCCACCGCCTTCGGCTGCACCCTGGCCGGCCAGGTGCCGGAAGCCGACACGCTGCGCATGGCCGTGGCCATGGCGCAACTGGGCGTCGACGAAGTGGGCCTGTCGGACACCACCGGCTACGCCAACCCGGCCCAGGTCGGGCGTTTGTTCAAGGCGTTGCGCGCCGAGCTCGGCGCGCGCGCCGGCGGCGCCCATTTCCACAACACCCGCGGCCAGGGGCTGGCCAACGTGGTGGCGGCGCTGGAGGTCGGCGTCGACACCTTCGACGCCAGCCAGGGCGGCCTGGGCGGCTGTCCCTACGCGCCCGGCGCCACCGGCAACATCGTCACCGAGGACCTGGTGTTCCTGCTCGAATCGATGGGCCTGGATACCGGCATCGACGTCGACGCCCTGATGGCCGCCCGCGTCGCGCTGCGCGACGGACTGCCGGGCGAACCGCTGTATGGCCACGTGCCCGACGCGGGCCTGCCCAAGGGATTCACCTACGCGCGGGAGGCCGCATGAATCCGAACGCACGACACGAGACTGGCGCCGAGCCGGCCCTGCCGCTGACGGGCATCCGCGTGGTCGAGTTCACCCACATGGTGATGGGCCCCACCTGCGGCATGATGCTGGCCGACCTGGGCGCCGAGGTCATCAAGATCGAACCGGTGCAGGGCGACAACACGCGCCGCCTGAAAGGCTCGGGCGCGGGCTTCTTCACCATGTTCAACCGCAACAAGAAGAGCCTGCCGGTCAACCTGCAGGATCCTCGCGGCATCGAGCTGGTGCTCAAGCTGATCGCCACCGCCGACATCGTCAGCGAGAACTTCAAGGCCGGCACCATGGCGCGCCTGGGGCTGGACTACGCCACGCTGTCGAAGCTGAACGAGCGCCTGATCTACGTGTCGCACAAGGGCTTCCTGCCCGGCCCGTACCAGCACCGCACCGCGCTCGACGAGGTGGTGCAGATGATGGGCGGCCTGGCCTACATGACCGGCCCCGAAGGCCGTCCGCTGCGCGCGGGCGCGGCCGTCAACGACATCATGGGCGGCATGTTCGGCGCCATGGGCGCCATGGCCGCGCTGCTCGAACGCCAGCGCACCGGCCGCGGCCAGGAAGTGCAGAGCGCGCTGTTCGAGAACAACGTGTTCCTGGTCGGCCACCACATGATGCAGTACGCCGTCACCGGCAAGCCCGCCGCGCCCATGCCCAGCCGCATCTCGGCGTGGGCGGTGTACGACGTTTTCACCGTCAAGGACGGCGAGCAGATCTTCCTGGCGGTGGTGTCCGACACCCAGTGGAAGCTGTTCTGCGAGGCCTTCGACTTCGCCGACCTGGCGGCGGACGCGCGCCTGGCGGGCAACAACGACCGCGTCGAGGCCCGCGCCTGGCTGATGCCGATCCTGCGCGAACGCCTGGCGTCGCAGCCGGCCGCCGCCATCGCCGCGCGCTTCGAGGCCCAGGGCCTGCCCTATGCGCCCATCGCCAAGCCGCAGGACCTGTTCGACGATCCGCACCTGGCTGCCACCGGCGGCCTGGCCGACGTCGTCCTGCCGCAGGACGGTGCGGGCAGCGGTGCGGGCGGCGGTGCGGGCAGCGGCGCCAGCGCGCACGCCAAGGTGCCGCTGCTGCCCATCACGCTGGGCGGCCGCCGCCCCGGCGTGCGTATCGATCCCCCGGCACTGGGCGCGCATGGCGCCCAGTTGCTGGAAACCCTGGGGCTGAGCGCGACGCAGATCGCAGCCCTGACCGAAGCAGGCGTCGTGGGGCCTGTGAACTAACCCTGTCGGCCCCGGCCGTCCCGCTACGTATTCCCTCTGGAGACAACCTCATGCAAGTCCTCTCGCGCCTCTTGCCGCGCCGCCTGGCCGCGGCCGCGATCGCCGTGGCCACCCTGGCCGGCGCCGCGCCCGCCATCGCCGCCTATCCCGAACGCCCCATCAACCTGGTCGTGCCGATGCCGCCGGGCGGCGGCACCGACGTCGTCAGCCGCCTGCTGGCCGAGCGCCTGGGCGTGGCCACAGGCTGGAACCTGGTGGTGCAGAACAAGCCCGGCGCCACCGGCAACATCGGCATGGACTACGTGGCCCGCGCCCAGCCCGACGGCTACACCGTCGGCATGGGCCAGGCCGCCAACCTGGCGATCAACCCCGCGCTGTATCCGAAGATGCCGTTCGACCCGAAAAAGGACTTCACCCTGGTCGGCCTGATCGCCGCCCAGCCGGTGGTCCTGGTGGTGCGCGCCGACTCGCCCTACAAGACCCTGGCCGACCTGGTCGCTGACGCCAGGAAAAAGCCCGCCGCCACGCTACGCCTGGCCTCCGCCGGCAACGGCACCATCGGCCACATGTCCGGCGTCATGCTCGCGCGCCGCGCCGGCATCGAGTTCCTGCACGTCCCCTACAAAGGCGCCGGCCCCGCCGTCACCGACCTGGTCGGCGGCCAGACGGATCTGTATTTCATCACCCCGCAAACCGCCTTCCCGCTGATCGCCGCCGACAAGCTGCGCGCCCTGGCCGTCACCTCCACCGCCCGCCTCGCCGCGCTGCCCAACGTCCCCACCGTCGCTGAATCCGGCTACCCCGGCTTCGAAGCCTCCGCCTGGACCGGCCTGGTCGGCCCCGCCGGCATGTCCCCCGACATGGTCAACCAACTCAACGCCCGCGTGCAGGCCGTCCTGAAAGAGCCCGCCGTCGTCAAACGCCTGGAAGACGAAGGCAGCCAACCCCTGGGCGGCACCCCCGCCGACTTCGAGGCCTACATGAAAAGCGAAACCGCCAAATGGGCCGAGGTAGTAAAGGCCGCCAACATCAAACTGGACTGAAAGCGGGCGGGGCGCCCCCCACGCCCCAGCAAACCTTACGCCCCGAACAAGCCCCCCCGCGCGCAGCGTCCACCGCCCCGACGCCAGACACCACGTATGCCAAAACCGGCCGCCCGCGCGGCCGATTTTGGCGGGCCCCGCAAACCCCTCCGGAACCCCTGGATCCAGCAGCGCAACAACCATCGAAACCGCCAGCCTCTCGGGCCGGGCCGCTTGGGGGCGACCCACGAAGAAAGCCCCCACGCCAGCAGCCAAAAAAAAGCGCCCGAAGGCGCCTTTTCCAATGCAGACCGCAAAAGGGCAACCCCCCCTTTACCCCTGCGCCCAAGAATCCCGCAACGTCACCACCCGATTCAGCACAGGCTTCTCCACGGTCGACTCCTTCAAGTCAGCCGTGAAATACCCCAGCCGCTCGAACTGCCACGTCGCCCCCGGCGAAGCCACCGTGCTCGGCTCCAGCCACGCCGTCACCGTCTGCTTCGAATTCGGATTCAGGCAGGCCAGGAAATCCTTGTCGCCGCCATCCGGCCGCGGATCCGCGAACAGGCGGTCGTACAGGTGGATCTGCGCCGGCACCGCGTGCGCCGCGCTGACCCAGGTGATATTGCCCTTGACCTTGACGCTGTCCGCGCCCGGCGTGCCGCTGCGCGTCTCCGGCAGGTACTCGGCCTGCACCTCGACCACGTCGCCCGCCTCGTTCTTGGTGAAGCCGGTGCAGCGCACCACATAGCCGTACTTCAGGCGCACCAGGTTGCCCGGGAACAGGCGGAAATACTTCTTCGGCGCTTCCTCGCGGAAGTCATCGCGCTCGATCCACAGCTCGCGCGACAGCGGGAACTCGCGCACGCCGGCTTCCGGATCGTGCGGATTGCGCGGCGCGGTGCAAATCTCGGTCTGGCCTTCCGGATAGTTGGTGATGACCAGCTTGAGCGGGTCCAGCACCGCCACCGAACGCGGCGCGATCGGGTCCAGGTCGTCGCGCACGGCCTGCTCCAGCAGGCTGTAGTCGATGCGCGAATCCGACTTCGACACCGCCGTGCGGTCGCAGAACAGGCGGATCGAGGCCGGCGTGTAGCCGCGGCGGCGCAGGCCGAAAATGGTCGGCATGCGCGGATCGTCCCAGCCGTCCACGTGGCCTTCGCGCACCAGCTGCAGCAGCTTGCGCTTGCTGGTGACCACGTAGCTCACGTTCAGGCGCGAGAACTCATACTGGTGCGGCAGCGGCCGGGCCAGCTTGCCCAGTTCGGCCAGGCGTTCCAGGATCCAGTCGTAGAACGGCCGCTGGTCTTCGAACTCCAGCGTGCAGACGCTGTGCGTGATGCCTTCCAGCGCGTCTTCCACCGGGTGCGCCCAGCTGTACATCGGGTAGATGCACCACTGGTTGCCGGTACGGTGGTGGGTGGCGTGGCGCACGCGGTACATGACCGGGTCGCGCAGGTTGATGTTGGGCGACGCCATGTTGATCTTGGCGCGCAGCACCAGGCTGCCGTCCGGGTGCTTGCCGTCGCGCATCTCGCGCAGCAGCGTGATGGACTCGGCGGCCGGGCGGTTGCGCCAGGGCGAGTCGGTGCCGGGTTCGGTCAGGGTGCCGCGGTTGGCGCGGATCTCGTCGGGGCTCTGCGCGTCGACGTAGGCGTGGCCGGCCTCGACCAACGCCTCGGCGAACTCGTACATATAGCCGAAGTAGTCGCTGGCGAAGTACAGGTTCTCGCGGCCGTCGGCTTTCCAGTCGAAGCCCAGCCAGTGCACGGCCTCGATGATGGCGTCGACGTATTCCTGATCTTCCTTCTCGGGGTTGGTGTCGTCGAAGCGCAGGTGACAGACACCGCCGAAATCACGGGCCAGGCCGAAGTTCACGCAGATGCTCTTGGCGTGGCCGATGTGCAGGTAACCGTTGGGCTCCGGCGGAAAACGGGTGCGGATCTTGGCCGGGTCGGGTTCGCCCTGCTGCTGCACGGAGGCCGGACCGGGCTTGCCCGCCCAACGCTTGCCCTGGAAGCGGTTGGCTTGCAGGTCGTCTTCGACGATGTTGAGCAGGAAATTGGATGCGGCGGGGGTCGGCGTCGTGGCGGAGGTCATTCTTGAAAGAATAGGAAAAAGCAGCGACAAAGCGTCAATTTTGCCACGTTCCCGGGAGAAGCCATTTTTGGCCCGCTGCAAGCGGTTTCAAACTGGCCCCCATTGTCATGTAACTGGCTCTACACTACGGGCCATCATGGATATCTCCACCCTTTCCCTGGCCCGCGCGCAATTCGTGGCCAGCCTGAGCTTCCTGGCGCTGTTCCTGGCCGTGGCGCTGGCGCTGGCGTGGGTCCTGCTGTTCTTCAAGATACGCGCCCGCGTCTCGGGGCAGGGCGGCTGGACCGCCGCCTACCGCTTCTGGGTTCGCATCTTCGCCCTGTCGTTCGTGCTGACGCTGGCCGCCTGCGTGCCCGTGCTGATCCAGCTGGGCAGCCTGTGGGCCGGTCTGATGGACAAGATCGGCAACGTCGCCGGGCCGCTGCTGGGCTACGGCATCCTGTCGGTGTTCATTCTCAAGTCGTGTTTCCTGGGCGTCATGCTGTTCGGCCAGCGCCGCGTGTCCGACGGCGCCCACACCCTGGCGGTGCTGATGGTGGCCGTGGGGCAGCTGGTGGCGCTGTTCTGGGTGCTGGCGCTGCAATCGTGGATGCAGACGCCGGATGGCGCCGTGCTGGTCGACGGCCGCTACCAGGTCTACGACTGGGCGGCGGTGGTGCTGAACCCCTCGGTCGGCTGGCGCATGGCCGTGGTGGTGGTGGGCTCGGCCCTGGCCGCCGCGTTCCTGATGATGGGCGTGACCGCTTTGCAGGCGCTGCGCCGTCCGCTGGATGACGGCGAGCGCTGTACCTTCAAGACCGGCCTGGCGATCGCCGCGCTGGCTTCCGTGCTGCAACTGCCGGTGGCCTCGGGCGCCGGCCAGATGGTGGCGCAGTACCAGCCCGCCAAGGCCGCTGCCGCCGCCGGCTACTGGGAAAGCGGCGCCGAGCCGCGCCTGGTGCTGTTCGGCTGGCCCGACGCCCGCGCCCACGTCAACGTGGCCGACTGGACCTGGAACAACGCCGGCGGCATGTGGCTGCACCGCAATGAAGACGGCACCTACCAGGGGCTGGACAAGTATTCGGGCATGCTGCCGCCGGTGGCGCTGACCTTCTGGTCGCTGCGGGTGGCGGCGGGGCTGGGCCTGTTGATGCTGGCCGTGTCCTGGGTCACGGTATTGATGACCTGGCGCCGCGGCATGGATGTCGCGGTGGTGCCGCAATGGTGGCAGCGCGTGCTGTGCGGCATGATGTTCTCCGGCGGCATCGCCGTCGTGGCGGCCTGGTGGGTGTCCGTCATCGGCCTGCAGCCCTTCGTCGTCAACGGCACGATCACCCAGACCGAGGTGCTGGGTCCCATGTCTTCCAGCACCGTGCTGTACGGCCTGATCGGCTATGGCCTGCTGTACGCGCTGTTGCTGGCGGCCTTCGCCGGCATGCTGTTCCACGCGGCCCGCTACGGCGTGGTGCCGGTGCGCAAACTGGGCGGGGGAACGCCATGATCGCCATGCTCGCCGCTTCGCAGGGGCTGAGCCCCGACGATCCTTCCTTCTGGATGCCGCTGGCGTTCATGGGCCTGCTGTTCGTGGTCATCGCCGCTGGCGTGGTGCTGGACGGCTTCGACCTGGGCGTGGGCATCCTGCTGCAACTGGCGCCCGAACAGGAACGCGGCCGCATGATGAGCCTGCTGAGCCCCTGGCGCGACGCCAACGAATTCTGGCTGCTGCTGGGCATGGGGCTGTTCGCCTCGGCCTTTCCGTTCGCCTGGGGCGCGGTGCTGGGCAAGCTCTACGGACCGCTCACCTTTATGGTGCTGGGCGTGGTGCTGCGCAGCGTCTCCTTCGAATTCCGCATCCGCGCCCGCAACGAGGCCAAGCCGCGCTGGATCTTCGCCTTCTGGGCCGGTTCGCTGATGACCGCTTTCGGCCAGGGCATGCTGCTCGGGCGCATCGCCACCGGCTACCAATCCGACGCCGGCTACGGCTGGTTCGCGCTGTTCGTCGGCCTGTGCGCCGTGGCCGCCTATGTGCTGCTGGGCGCGTCGTGGCTGGTGATGCGGGTCGACGGCGAGCTGCAGCGCCGCGCCGCCAACTGGGCGCGCCACGCGATCCGCTGGACCGCGGTCGGCATGGTCGCCATCGCCGTCACGCTGGGCCTGGCCAACGCCGGCATCTTCTACAAATGGAGCAACATCGCCCACCTGAGCCTGGCGGCCACGGTGTGGGTGCTGATGCTGGCGGGTTTCGTCGCCGCCGAAATGCTGCTGGCTCGCCTGCCGGGCCGCGCCGACCGTTTCAGCTGGCTGCCGTTCGTGCTGTGCGTGGCATTGTTCCTGCTGATGCTGAGCGGCCTGGCCTACAGCCTGTTTCCTTACCTGATCCTGGACGACATGACGCTGTGGGACGGCGCCGGCGCGCTGGGTTCGATGCGGCTGGTGATGGCCGGCGCGGTGGTGGGGATTCCGGTGGTGCTGGTGTTCAACATCCTGGCCTACCGCTCGGTGTTCGGCAGGGAGCGCGCGCCCGTGCCGCTGTTGCCGCCGCCGTCGCCCTGACGGCAATGCGGGCGCCGTGAGGGCGCCCGCCGGATCGGCCGCCACCAAGGGCGGCCGCAAGGGCGCCGGCCGCTACAGCACCGGCCGCGCCACCCGCTGCAGGATCTCTTCGCCGTAGGCTTCCAGCTTGCGCGCGCCGACGCCGCTGATGTGGCTGAGCGCGTCCATCGACTCGGGCTGTGCCAGCGCGATCTCGCGCAGCGTGGCGTCGTGGAAGATGACGTAGGCCGGCACGCCGTGGCTCTTGGCCACTTCGCCGCGCCAGGCGCGCAGCGCCTCGAACACCGGTTGCAGTTCGGCGGGCAGGTCGATCGCCGCCGCCTTGGCGCGGGTGCCGCCGGTCTTGCCCGAGCGGGTCTTCTTTTCGGATTCACGCCGCAGCATCAGCTGGCGCTCGCCCTTGAGCACGGCGCGGCTGCCTTCGGTCAGGGCCAGGGTGCCGTAGCCTTCGTTGTCGACGGTCAGCAGGCCCTGCGCCAGCAGCTGGCGCAGCACGCCGCGCCAGGCCGTGTCGCTGAGGTCCTCGCCCACGCCGAACACGCTCAGGGTTTCGTGGCCGTGCTGCTTGGTGCGGTCGGTGATCTTGCCGCGCAGGATGTCGATGATGTGGCCGGCGCCATAGCGCTGGCCGCGTTCCTTCCAGAGCCGGTACACGGCCGACAGCACCTTCTGCGCGGCCACGGTGCCGTCCCAGGCCTGGGGCGGGTCGAGGCAGACATCGCAATTGCCGCAGGCGGTGATCTGCTGGCCGAAGTACGCCAGCAGCCGCACGCGGCGGCATTCCACGGTTTCGCACAGGCCCAGCATGGCGTCCAGCTGCTGGCCGAGGCGGCGGCGGTAGGCGTCGTCGCCGGGGGATTCGTCGATCATGCGGCGCTGCTGCACCACGTCCTGCAGGCCGTAGGCCAGCCAGCCGGTGGCGGGCAGGCCGTCGCGGCCGGCGCGGCCGGTTTCCTGGTAGTAGCCCTCGACCGACTTGGGCAGGTCGATGTGGGCCACGAACCGCACGTCGGGCTTGTCGATGCCCATGCCGAAGGCGATGGTGGCGACCATGACCACGCCGTCCTCGCGCAGGAAGCGCGCCTGGTTGGCGGCCCGCACCTGGGGGCTGAGCCCGGCGTGGTACGGCATGGCGTCGATGCCCTGGTTGCAGAGGAATTCGGCGGTTTCCTCGACCCGCGCCCGCGACAGCGCGTAGACCACGCCGGATTCGCCTTCGTGCTCGGTGCGGATCATTTCCAGCAGCTGTTTGCGCACCTCGTTCTTCTCGACGATGCGGTAGCGGATGTTGGGGCGGTCGAAACTGGAGACGAAGTGGTGCGCGTCGGTCAGCGACAGGCGCTGGGCGATCTCGGTGCGGGTCTCGGCGGTGGCGGTGGCGGTGAGCGCGATGCGCGGCACGTCCGGCCAGCGCTCGTGCAGCATCGACAGGCCCAGGTATTCCGGCCGGAAATCGTGGCCCCATTGCGAGACGCAGTGGGCTTCGTCGATGGCGAACAGGGCGATGTTGCCGCGTTCCAGCAATTGCAGGCAGCGGTCGGTCAGCAGGCGCTCGGGCGCCACGTACAGCAGGTCCAGCTCGCCGGCCAGGAAGGCCTGCTCGACGTCGCGGGCCACGCGCCATTCCTGGGTCGAATTCAGGAAGGCGGCGCGCACGCCGAGTTCGGTCAGCGCGTCGACCTGATCCTGCATCAGCGCGATCAGGGGCGACACGACGATGCCGGTGCCTTCACGCACCAGCGACGGGATCTGATAGCAGAGCGACTTGCCGCCGCCGGTGGGCATCAGGACCAGCGCGTCGCCGCCGTCGATGACTTGCTGGACGATGGCTTGCTGGTCGCCGCGGAAGGATTCGTAACCGAAAACGCGCTGCAGGACGCCGAGGGCGCGCGCGTCAGACATGGGGGTAGGCCGAGAGCATCATGGCGGGGATTTTAAGCCGCAAATCCGGCCGCCCGGGCGCGGGTGGCTATTTCCGTCCGCCGGGCGACCCGCATCACCAGCTCAGCCACGTGCCGCGCATGAAGGTGTCCACCGGCATGCTGAGGTTGGCGCGCCACTCGTAATTGCCGGAAATGATGTCACGGTCGGCGCCCACCGCCAGCTTGACCTTGGGCGCCACGAACATGCTGTGGGACAGGCCGACGCGCTGTTCGGCCAGCACCGAGCCTTCGTGCAGCCCCGAATAGGTGCCGCTGAGCGTGCCCCAGCCGCTGATCGGCACGCCGGCCGACAGGGTGTTGCGGGTCTGCGGCGCCGCGGCCACGCCGCCGGAATAGGTGGACAGGTCGCCGAAGCCGGCGCCGATCTGTTCGTTGGTGTAGCCCAGGTTGACCGCGTCGGCCACGTCCACGTTGTAGCCGAAGCGATAGCGCCAGGCGCTGGCGGCGTCGAACGAACTCTGGGTGGCGCCGGCCTGGAAGGTGCCGTAGTCGCCGGCGGAATAGGTGGTGCCCATGCCGCGGGTGGTCAGCGCTGGCGCGCTCTGCATCTGGCCCTCCAGCGTCAGCACCGGCGTCACCCCGTAGCGCACGGTGCTGTTGCCGACCGAGGCGCCGTAGTCGACCGCCCCGGAAGTGGCGGTCGGATCCATGCGGTTGAGCCGGCCCAGCGACGAGGAATAGCCGAAGCTGCCCTCCGCCAGCGGCGCCGTGGCGCTCTGCAGGTTGGAGATCTGCAGCCCGCCGACCGGCGCGCTGCTGCCCCAGGTCGGGGCGTTGGCGTTGATATTGCCCACCGAGAACGACGGACCGGTGGTGTTGCGGTAGACCCAGTTGCGGTCGCCGCCGTAGCGCAGGCCGTCCTGGCCGCTGACCGAGGCAAACCAGGGACGGGTAGGCCGCGACACGCCCGAGATCACGACCACGGGCACGCGCGGGATGTCGCCGCTTTCCAGGCCGAACGCGTATTCGGGCGTATCGGACGGATCGGCGGCGGCCTGGGGCGGGGTGCAACCCAGTGGCCCGGCGCTGCCGTCGCCGGACAGGGTCGAGCCCGTCCCCGGTATGACTTCCGTGTCGCTGCCGCCCGTCACGCTGGTGTCCATCGCCGGTTCCGCCGTCTGCATGTCGCAGGGCGTGGGGTCGAGTGGCACCGCGCGCGACTCCATCGACGGCGCCGGCCGTACCGGCACCGGCTGCACCGGGGCCAGCACGCCGATGCCGCGCGCCACGTAGGCCGGGGCCGGCGAAGGGGATAGGGGGGCTGCGGGCGTGCCGCCGAACGCCGGCGCCAACGGGCTGGCCAAGCCTGCCGTCAACGCCGTGTACAGCAGCCGTCTGCGCCAGGATGCAGGGGCGGGCATAACGACAGTGTAGAAAGGGGACGTTGCCGCAGCTGTAAACGATTTTTAGTAAACCGGACCAGCGTATGCGGGCAATGGCGTTTATTTTAGGGCCAGTCCGCCCCGCACGGCCATGCCGACGCGAAAGGGCCGCCAACGCCGGAAAACATCGTGCAACAGGTATATTTCAGATGATTTCCCGGCTCTTGCCGCCAACAGCGGACGGCTCCACTATGGCATCCATGGACAATCACCACACCAAGCTGCTGGTCGTCGACGACGATCCGGCCCTGCGGCAACTGCTGGCCGACTACCTGAACCGCCACGGCTACGACACGCTGCTGGCGCCGGACGCCAGCGACCTGCCGTCGCGCATCACCCGCTACGCCCCCGACCTGCTGGTGCTGGACCGCATGCTGCCCGGCGGCGATGGCGCCGACGCCTGTCGCCGCCTGCGCGAGCAGGGCGAGGACATCCCCGTCATCCTGCTGACCGCCCGCGACGAGGCCGTCGACCGCATCATCGGCCTGGAGGCCGGCGCCGACGACTACGTCGGCAAGCCCTTCGACCCGCGCGAACTGCTGGCCCGCATCGAGGCCGTGCTGCGGCGCAAGCGCGGCCCGTCCGCGCTGACCAAGGACGCGCCGGTGTCGTTCGGCCCGTTCCTGTTCGACCCTTCCACCCGCCAGCTGTCGCGCGAAGGCACGGTGGTCAAGCTCACCGGGGGTGAAATCAACCTGCTCGAGGCACTGGTGCGCAACGCCGGCAAGCCGCTGTCGCGCGAACGCCTGCTGGCGCTGGCGCGCGACGATGACGCCGGCGAACGCAACGACCGCGCCATCGACATCGCCATCCTGCGCCTGCGCCGCGTCATCGAGGACGATCCCAAGCAACCCCGCTGGATCCAGACCGTCTGGGGCATCGGCTACCGGTTCTCGCCCTGATGCGCTTCTCTGCCGGCTTCCTCGTGCCGCGCTCGCTTCGGGCGCGGCTGATCCTGCTGATTCTCGGATCGGTGTTGCTGACACAGGCGGCGACGCTGGTGACGGTCTCGTACTTCCGCCACAAGTTCATGGAAGACGTGGCCATCGGCTACATCACCACCACCATCCGCACCCTGCGCGCCGCCGTGTCGCAGGTGCCGGCCGAGGACCGCGCCGACTTCGTGCGCGCGGCCTCGCAGAACCAGTGGCGCCTGTGGTCGCGGGTGCTGCCCGCCGAGGCCAAGCTGCAGCGCTTCAACGGCCGCCGGCCGCCGCCGCGCAACATGCAGCATCCGCCGCCTCATCCGCCGCCGCTGCCGAACTCGCAGATACAGGGGCCGCCATTGCCGCCCGAGATGCGCGGGGGCGACCGGGAAGTGGAGGACGCGCAAGCCGAACACGAGCGTCAGCGTGAGCACGAAGAGCGCATCCGCCGCTACAAGCCCGAGCCCGACGACGTCCGCCGCGACCTGCGCGGGCTGGTGCAGCAGCTCAACGAGCGCCTGAACGACGGCACCCGGGTGGCGCTGTCGCGCGGGCCCACGCCCGAGATCTTCATTTCGCTGGCGCCCAATCCGGCCAGCGAGGACGCGCCGCGCCTGCGCGAATGGCTGGTGATTCCGCTGGACCGCCTCGACCCGCCGGTGGCCACGCCGCTGATCGCCGCCTGGCTCGGCGGCCTGGGCCTGTTGCTGTTGCTGGCGGTGGGCTTTTCGTGGCACATCACCCGGCCCATCACGCGCCTGGCGGACGCCGCCGACCGCCTGGCCGCCGGCCAGCCGCAGCGGGTCGAGCCTTCCGGTCCGCACGAAACCCGGGTGCTGGGCGAACGCTTCAACGCCATGCTGGACGCGCTGGCCGAGTCCGATTCCGTGCGCCGCACGCTGCTGTCGGGCCTGCCGCACGACCTCAAGGGGCCGCTGTCGCGCATGTGGCTGCGCATCGAGCTGGCCGACGATTCGGCGCTGAAGGAAGGGCTGCGCACCGACCTGCAGGACATGCAGCACATGGTCGACCAGTTCATCGGCTTCGTGCGCGGCACCGATCCGGCCGCCTACCGCTATGCGTCGATGGTGCTGCCCGACTGGCTGACCGAGCGCGTCAACGCCTGGCGCGGCGCCGGCACCGATGTCACCCTGCAGACCACCGGCGACGACGCCGCCCTGGTGGTGCAAGGCGACGCCGTGGCGCTGGGCCGCTTGCTCGACAACCTGATCGGCAACGCCCTGAACCACGGCGCGCCGCCTGTCGATATCCGCCTGCGGCGCGAAGACCGCCACGTGGTGCTGGATGTGTCCGACCACGGCCCCGGCATCGTGCCGGAGCGGCGCCAGGAGGCGCTGCGGCCCTTCAGCCGGCTGGACGACGCCCGTACCCGCACCGGCAGCGTCGGCCTGGGCCTGGCCCTGGCCGAGGCCATCGCCCGCGCCCACGGCGGCTCGCTGGAACTGCTGCAGGCCGAGTCGGGCGGGCTGTGCGTGCGGGTCAAGCTGCCGGTGGCCGACGGCGCCTGATCCGGCGCCGGGGCGTTTTGGGCCCGCGCCCCGCCCCGGGCCCGGCGGTTACGGTACGATGCAGCATCCCGCTCAGTATCCTGTCGTTTCCGCACCATGGCCATCCAGTCCGATTCCCTTTCCTCCCGCCCCGACGCGCCTCGCATCGTCGCGCCCCAGCCGGCGTCGCCCAACGAGGAATCGATCGAGCGCGCCCTGCGCCCCAAGGCGCTGGAGGAATACGTCGGCCAGCGGCGCGCCCGCGAACAGCTCGAGATCTTCATCGCCGCCGCCCGCAAGCGCGGCGAGGCGCTGGACCACGTGCTGCTGTTCGGCCCGCCGGGCCTGGGCAAGACCACGCTGGCCCACATCATCGCGCACGAAATGGGCGTGCAGCTGCGCCAGACGTCCGGCCCCGTGCTCGAACGCCCGGGCGACCTGGCCGCGCTGCTGACCAACCTGGAAAAGAACGACGTCCTGTTCATCGACGAAATCCACCGCCTGTCGCCCGTGGTCGAGGAAATCCTCTATCCGGCGCTCGAGGATTTCCAGATCGACATCCTGATCGGCGAGGGGCCGGCCGCGCGCAGCGTCAAGCTCGACCTGCAGCCGTTCACGCTGGTCGGCGCCACCACCCGCGCCGGCATGCTGACCAATCCGCTGCGCGACCGCTTCGGCATCGTCTCGCGGCTGGAGTTCTACAACGCCGATGACCTCGGCCGCATCGTCACCCGCAGCGCCGGCCTGCTCAAGGCTGGCATCACGCCGGACGGCGCCGCCGAGGTGGCGCGCCGCGCCCGCGGCACGCCGCGTATCGCCAACCGCCTGCTGCGCCGCGTGCGCGACTACGCCGAGGTCAAGGCGGGCGGCACCATCGACGCCGACGTCGCCGGCCGCGCGCTGGCCATGCTCGAAGTCGATCCGCAGGGCCTGGACCTGATGGACCGCAAGCTGCTCGAAGCCATCATCCACAAGTTCGATGGCGGCCCGGTGGGCGTCGACAGCCTGGCCGCGGCCATCGGCGAAGAGCGCGACACGATCGAAGACGTGATCGAGCCCTACCTGATCCAGCACGGCTACCTGCAGCGCACGCCGCGCGGCCGCACCGCCACCCTGACCACCTGGCGCCACCTGGGCCTGACGCCGCCGGCCAGCGCCGCCAGCACCAGCGGCGAGCTGTTCGGCAAATAAAATCCGACTTTCTTCGCGTACAAAGGACCCATTCCATGTTGCCCGAACTGCCCACCTTCGACGACGTCGCGCGCGCCAGCGAGCGCCTGGCCGGCCATGCGCACCGCACGCCGGTGCTGACCTCGACCACCGCCGACGCCATCGCCGGCGCCTCGCTGTTCTTCAAGTGCGAAAACTACCAGCGCATGGGCGCGTTCAAGTTCCGCGGCGGCTACAACGCCATCGCCCGCCTGACGCCCGAGCAGCGCGCCGCCGGCGTGGTCACGTTCTCGTCGGGCAATCACGCGCAGGCGATCGCGCTGGCATCCAGGCTGCAGGGCGTCAAGGCCACCATCATCATGCCGCTGGACGCCCCGGCGGCCAAGCGCGCCGCCACCGAAGGCTACGGCGGCCAGATCGTCACCTATGACCGCTACACCGAGGACCGCGAGCAGATCGCGCTGCGCATCCAGTCCGAGACCGGCGCCACGCTGATCCCGCCGTACGACCACGAGGACGTGATCACGGGGCAGGGCACCGCGGCCAAGGAACTGTTCGAGGACGTCGGCGAGCTGGACTACCTGTTCGTGTGCCTGGGCGGCGGCGGCCTGCTGTCGGGATCGGCGCTGTCGGCGTTCGCGCTCAGCCCGCGCTGCCTGGTCTACGGCGTCGAGCCGGAAGCGGGCAACGACGGCCAGCAATCGCTGCGCAAGGGCGAGATCGTCCGCATCCAGGCGCCCAAGACGCTGGCTGACGGCGCCGCCACCACCCATCTCGGCAACCTGACCTTCCCCCTCATCCAGAAGCACGTGCGCGACATCGTCACGGTGACGGATGATCAGCTGGTCTCGACCATGAAGTTCTTCGCCGAACGCATGAAGATGGTGGTCGAACCCACCGGTTGCCTGGCGGCCGCGGCCGTGCTGCAGGGCGTGGTGCCGGTGCGCGGCGCGCGCGTGGGCGTCATCATCAGCGGCGGCAACGTCGATCTTCCGGCCTACGGCAAGTTGCTGGCGGGCTGACCCCCCTCGGGACGAAGCGCCGGCGGGATATCGTCCGGCGCTTTGGCCGCCTGCTTGCGGAGGCGGCGCACGCAAGGCAGAATCGGGCCTGAATCCTGAAGAACAGGGGCTGCTCCATGCGTATCCTTGTCATCGGCGGCACCGGCTTCATCGGCCGTCATCTCATCGCCCGGCTGGCGGGCGGGCAGCACCAGATACTGGTGCCCACCCGCCGTTATGGCCAGGGGCGCGAACTCCAGCTGTTGCCCACCGTCACCCTGCTCGCCAGCGACGTGCACGACGATGACGCGCTCGACCACCTGGTGCGTGGTTGCGACGCGGTGGTCAACCTGGTGGGCATCCTGCATGGCAATTCGGGCCGGCCCTACGGCTCCGATTTTGCGCGGGCGCACGTGCACCTGCCGCAGCGCATCGCGCGGGCCTGCCGCCGCCTGGGCGTGCGCCGCCTGCTGCACGTCAGCGCGCTGGGCGCCGATTCCAGCGGCGCCAGCATGTACCAGCGCTCCAAGGGCGACGGCGAGGCCGCCATCAAGCAGGAACTGGCCGACTGGCGCGAGGGCGGCTGGACGATCTTCCGCCCCTCGGTGGTGTTCGGGGCCGACGACAACTTCACCAACATGTTCGCGCGCCTGGCGCGCTGGCTGCCGTTGCTGCCGCTGGCCGGCGCGCACGTGCGCATGCAGCCGGTGTTCGTGGGCGACGTGGTCACGGCGATGCTGGCGACGCTGGGCAATACCCACACCTGGGGCAAGACCTATGAACTGGGCGGCCCGCAGGTCTACACCCTGGGCGAGATCGCGCGCCTGTGCGCCGGCTGGGGCGGCAACCCGCGCCCGGTGCTCAACATGCCGATGGGGCTGGGGCGGATGCAGGCCATGCTGTTCGAGTGCCTGCCGGGCCGGCCCCTGATGTCGCGCGACAACTTGGATTCCCTGCGCAGCGACAATATCTGCGGCGCGCCGATAGCGCCCGAATTGAACGTGGTGCCGACCGGGCTGGAAGCGGTGGCGCCCGGTTACCTGTCGCCGGCGCGCTAGCCGGCAATTCGTCACGCAGGCGCCGACCGGGCGCTCGCGGCCCGGGCGCGAGCCGCTGGCGGGGGTTCAGCGCACCAGCGCCTTCAAGGCCTGCTTGATGCCGTCCGACACGCCCACGCCTTCGGGCAGGGTCTTCAGCGCGGACAGCGATTCCTTCTCGGAGTACCCCAGCGCCAGCAGCGCGTTCAGGATGTCGGACTGGTTGTCCTGCACCGGATGCGCGGTGGCGCCGATGTCGGCGCCCAGCTTGCCGCGCATTTCCAGCAGCAGGCGCTCGGCGGTCTTCTTGCCGATGCCCGGCACGCGGGTCAGGCGGCCCGATTCCTGCAGCGTGATGGCCTGGGCCAGGTCGGCCACCGACAGGCCCGACAGCACCGACAGTGCGGTGCGCGCGCCGATGCCGCTGACCTTGATCAGTTCGCGGAAGGCGCTGCGCTCGCCGGCCGTGGCGAAGCCGTAGAGGATGTGGGCGTCCTCGCGCACGGTCAGGTGGGTGTACAGGGTGACGCGCGCGCCGGTTTCCGGCAGCGAATAGAGCGTGCTCATGGGCACGTCGATGTCATAGCCCAGACCGTTGACGTCCACGCACACGGTGGGCGGCAGTTTCTCGATCAGGGTTCCGGTGATGCGTCCGATCATGGTGGCAGTGGCCTGGCAAAAGAGGGGGCCGCGACAGCCGCGGCGGATGCCGGGATTCTATACGGGTCCGCGCGAGACGGGGGCGCGAGGCTCAGCCGAGCAGGCGGCCGTTGCGGATGCGGGTCTTGCCGCCCAGGTTCAGGCGCGTGCCCAGCTGCGTCAGCCGGTCCTGCAGGGGGCCGACGTGGGCGTGGCAGATGGCGCAGGCCAGCGCGTCGGCCGAGTCGGGGGCGGGCGTGCCGTCCAGCGCCAGCAGGTGCTGCACCATCATCTGCACCTGTTCCTTGGCCGCGCGGCCGGTGCCGACCACCGCTTTCTTGATCTGCAGCGCGGTGTATTCGTGCACCGCGAGCGAACTGTCGGCCAGCGCGCACAGCGCCGCGCCGCGGGCCTGGCCCAGCAGCAGGGTCGAGGCCGGATTGGTGTTCAGGAAGACGATTTCCAGCGCGGCGACGTCGGGTTGCGTGTCGCGCGCCACCTGGCGCAGGTTGTCCAGGATGACCTTGAGGCGCTCGGACAGCGTCAGCGCCGGCGGGACCACGATGGTCCCGCTGGCGACATAGCGCAGCCGCGAGCCGTCGGCATCGATCACACCGAAGCCGGTGCGGCGCAGGCCGGGATCGATGCCGAGGACGCGCATCAGTGGCGGAAGTGACGGGTGCCGGTCAGCACCATGGCGATGCCATGCTCGTCGGCCGCGGCGATGACTTCGTCGTCGCGCATGCTGCCGCCGGGCTGGATCACGCAGGTCGCGCCCGCGGCCACCACCACGTCCAGGCCGTCGCGGAACGGGAAGAAGGCATCCGACGCCACCGCCGAGCCCTTCAGCGTCAGGCCGGCGTTCTCGGCCTTGATCGAGGCGATGCGGGCCGAGTCGATGCGGCTCATCTGGCCGGCGCCGACGCCCAGCGTCATGCCGCCGCCAACGAACACGATGGCGTTGGACTTGACGTACTTGGCGACCTTCCAGGCGAACGTCAGGTCGTTCATTTCCTGCTCGGTGGGCTGGCGCTTGGACACGACCTTCAGGGCCTCGCGCGGCACGTTGTAGGCGTCCGGGCTCTGCACCAGCCAGCCGCCGCCGACGCGCTTGACGTCGAAGGCGTTCTGGCCCGTGCCCATCGGCACTTCCAGCACACGCACGTTCTTCTTGGCGGCCAGGATGGCCAGGGCGGCGCCGTCATAGGCCGGGGCCAGCAGCACTTCCAGGAACTGGGCGCTGACGGCTTCGGCGGTGGCGGCGTCGACCGGGCGGTTGAAGGCGATGATGCCGCCGAAGGCCGAGGTGGGGTCGGTCTTGAAGGCCTGCTGGTAGGCGCCCAGCGTGTCGGCCGCCACGGCCACGCCGCAGGGGTTGGCGTGCTTGACGATGACGCAGGCGGGCGCCTCGAAGCTGCGCGCGCATTCCCAGGCGGCATCGGCGTCGGCGATGTTGTTGTACGACAGTTCCTTGCCCTGCAGCTGGCGGTAGTTGCCCAGCAGGCCGGCGGAGCGCTGCGCGTCGACGTAGAACGCGGCGGTCTGGTGCGGGTTCTCGCCATAGCGCAGGGCCTGTTCCTGCTTGACCTGCAGGGTCAGGGTGCCGGGCCATTCCTGGCGGGCCGGCACGGCGTCCTGCGCCGGCTCGGCGTCGGTCAGGCTGGTCAGGTAGGCGGCGATAGCGCCGTCGTAGGCCGCGGTGTGGGCGTAGACCTTGGCGGCCAGCGCCAGGCGCAGGCCGTACGAGGTGCCGCCGCCCTGGTCCATTTCGGACAGCACGCGCGAGTAGTCGACCGGGTCGATCACCACCGTCACGCCACCGGCTTCGGTGCCGTGGTTCTTGGCGGCGGCGCGCAGCATGGCCGGGCCGCCGATGTCGATGTTCTCGACCGCGTCGGCGAAGGTGCAGTCCGGCTTGGCCACGGTTTCGCGGAACGGGTACAGGTTGACCACCAGCATGTCGATGCGATCGATACCGGCCGCCTTGATGGTGTCCATGTGCTCGGCGCTGTCGCGGCGGGCGAGCAGGCCGCCGTGGATCTTCGGGTGCAGCGTCTTGACGCGGCCGTCGAGGATCTCGGGCGAGCCGGTGTGGGCGGCCACTTCGGTGACGGTCAGGCCGGCGTCGGCCAGCAGGCGGGCGGTGCCGCCGGTCGACAGCAGGCGCACGCCGCGCGCGGCCAGCGCGCGGGCAAATTCAACGATGCCGGTCTTGTCGGACACCGAAAGCAGGGCGGTTTCGATTTTCATGGTGAGGGACGGGAGTGGGGCGCGGGCGCCTGTCTCGCTTCAGGTCGGGATGGGAAATCTGTGATGCGGGGCGCGCCAGCCGGCCCGCCCGCGCGGCGGCGCTCTATACCTGGATGTTGTGGGCCAGCAGTTTCTTGCGCAGGGTGTTGCGCGTGATGCCCAGCATTTCGGATGCCCGCGACTGGTTGCCGCCAGACCGTTCCAACGCCACTTCGAGAACCGGGCGCTCAACGCAGCGCATCACCATGTCCCACATGTCGTGGGGCTCGGATTCACCCAAGTCTTCGAAATAGCGCTCCAGGCTGGCGCGCACGCATTCTTCCAGGACATCTTTCTTGCTCATCGGAGTACAGATATTTTTATGTTGGTGTTGAGGCGGTTATGCCGCCAGCAGGGCTTTCGCGACAGGCGCCGGGTTGGGGTTGCCGTCACGGGAAAGATTGAGGAACCATTCCGACACCGCCCGCCACTGGTCGCGGGTGTTGTCGATGAGGTTCATGCGGTCGCGGAACGAGTCCGCATCCGGCAGGCCGTCCAGATACCACCCTATGTGCTTGCGCGCCGTGCGTACGCCGGTGTGTTCGCCATAGAAGCGGTAGTGGTCGTCGAGATGTTCGAGCAGCAGTTCGCGCATTTCCCCATAGCTGGGAGGGGCCAGTGTTTCGCCCGTGCGCAGGTAGTGGTCGACCTCGCGGAAAATCCAGGGACGGCCCTGGGCCGCCCGGCCGATCATGACCGCGTCGGCGCCAGTGTAATCCAGGACGCGCCTGGCCTTTTCAGGCGAGTCGATATCGCCATTGGCGATCAGCGGGATTTTCAGCTCGGCGCGGACGGCGCGGATAGTGTCATATTCCGCCTCGCCCGTATAGAGGTCGGCGCGGGTGCGTCCATGCAGTGTCAGGGCGGCGATGCCGGCGTCCTGGGCCAGCCTGGCCACGCGCAGGGCGTTGCGGCTGTCGCGGTCCCAGCCGGTGCGGGTCTTGAGGGTGACCGGTACCCCCAGCGGCGCGCAGGCCTCGACCACGGCGTCCAGGATGCGGGCGATCAGGTCTTCGTGGCGCAGCAGGGCGGACCCCGAGGCCACGTTGCAGACCTTCTTCACGGGGCAGCCCATGTTGATGTCGATGATGCGCGCGCCCTTGTTGGCGTTGAACACGGCGGCCTCGGCCATCATGGCCGGGTCGGCGCCGGCGATCTGCACCGAAATGGGGGCGATCTCGCCGTCGTGGTTCAGGCGGCGTGAGGTCTTGACGCTGTCCCACAGCTTGGGGTTGCTGGCGGCCATCTCCGAGACGGCGTAACCAGCCCCCAATTTCTTGCAAAGCTGTCGGAAAGGACGATCCGTCACGCCCGCCATGGGCGCGACCAGGACATTGTTGGGAAGGGTCCACGGGCCTATGCGCATGGTCACATTTTAACCGGCTCGATCGAACCCTCTTTTTTCGTCCACAACGGCTTGGTAACAGGCGGACGAAAAAAGGGGAGGATCAGGCCCGGAAACCCTGCAGCAGGTGGCGCGCCAGCGGGGCCCGCAGGGGCGCCGCCAGGTCCAGGCCCAGCAGGGCCAGGCCGCAGGCATGCTCGACCGGCGCCAGGCCGGTGGCGAACACGCGCGGCATCAGGTCGGTGAGGCCGGCGGTCAGGATCCGGTCGACCTGGCGCGCGCGGCCGAAGTCGGCCAGCGCCGCGGTCGGGCTGGTCTCCGGGGCGGGCAGCCACGCGCCCAGGGTCTGGGCCAGCCGGCCGGCATCGCGCAGCCCCAGGTTCAGGCCCTGGCCAGCCACCGGATGCAGCGTCTGCGCCGCGTTGCCGATCGCGGCCACGCGGCCCTGCACCAGGGCGCGGCGGGCACTCAGCGCCAGCGGGAAGACGTGGCGCGGCGCCTGGCACGACAGGCGGCCCAGGCGGTCGCCGAAGGCCGCCGACAGGGCCTGCGAAAAGGCGCCGTTGTCCAGCGCCGCCAGTTCGGCCGCGCGGTCCGGCGCGCTGCACCAGACCACCGAATAGGCGTCCGGCGTTTGCGGGTGCGGTAGCAGCGCCAGCGGACCCTCGGGGGTGAAGCGTTCCCAGGCCCAGCCGCGGCGCGGCAGGGTGGCGTGGGCGGTGGTCAGCAGGGCGTGCTGGCCGTAGTCGCGGCGCACGTCGCTGGCGCCGGCGCCATCCGACTGCACCGCGACCCGGCAGGTCACGGTGGCGTCGCCCTGGCGGATGCGCACGCCGTCGGCGTCCTGGCCGTCGATCGTGGCCGGCGGCCCGGACAGCAGGGTGACGCCGCTGGCGGCCACGCATTCCTCGAGCTTGGCGTGCAGCGCCGAATAGGCGACCACGCAGCCCAGCTGCGGCACGTCGAAATCGGTGTTGCGGATCACGCTGCGGCCCAGCCGGCCGCGTTGCGAGACATGGATGTTGAGGATGTCCGCCGCCTTGGCGGGCCAGGCGTGCAGCGATTCGAGCAGCACCCGGCTGCCGTGGTTCATGGCCAGCACGCGCGGATCGGCCACCGGCACGGCGGCGGCGGGCGTCACGGGCGCCGGGCTGGCGCCTTGCAGCAGGGCGATGCGGGCCGGATCCGGCGCCACGCGCGCCAGCATCAGCGCCAGGACACGCCCCACGGGGCCGGCGCCGAGAATCGCAATGTCGAAGGCGGAGATAGTCATGCCGGGATTTTACCTGTCCACTACAATCCGGGTCTGCCGGCGCGGCTTGGCGCCCGGGACCCTTTACCGGTTGATTGATATGACGCAGCTCGAGGCTTCTTCTTCGCTGTCCGCCGCAATCCCGCGCCGCCCTCGCGGCAAGGTCGCCGTCGGCTTGCTGGCCTGTCTGTTCGGCTGGCTCGGCGCGCACTGGTGGTACCTGGGCCGGCGCCATGCCTGGCTGGTGACGGCGTTGGCGCTGCTCAGCCTGTTCTGCGCGTTCCGCTACTACCCGGTCTGGTACGACAACCCGGCCTTCTTCCTGCTGTTCATCCCGATGATCGACGGCTTCATCGAGAGCGCGGTGTTCTCGCTGATGCCGGATGAGAAGTTCGACCGCCTCTACAACCCCGGGCTGCCGCCGTCTCCCAAGACTGGCTGGGGGCCGGTGCTGGTCGCCATCCTGGCGTGCCTGGTGGGCGCCACCGTGTCGATGTTCGCGATCGCGATGGTGGTGGTCTACGTGTGGGTGGCGATGGGCTGGCTCGAAGGCCTGACGCTGTAGGCCGGGGCCGCCATCCAGGCCGGGGCCCGTGCCATACCGGGCCCGCGCGACCGCTCTCTCATTCGCGCATCAGCGCCTCGATCTCGCCGGCCTGCACCGGCACGCCGCGGCTGATCAGTTCGCAGCCCTCATCCGTCACCAGCGCGTCGTCCTCGGTGCGGATGCCGATGTTCCAGTAGGCCTCGGGCACGTCGTCGGCCGGGCGCACGTAGATGCCTGGCTCGATCGTCAGCATCATGCCGCTTTCCAGCTTGCGCCAGGGGCGCTCGGCGCCGGGGCCGCCGCCCGGCTGGCGGTAGTCGCCCACGTCGTGCACGTCCAGGCCCAGCCAGTGGCCGGTGCGGTGCATGTAGAAGCGGCTGTAGTCGCCTGACTCGATCACGCCGTCCAGCGAGCCCTTCAGCAGCTTCAGGTCCAGCATGCCTTGCGCCAGGACCCGCACCGCGGCTTCATGGCCGTCGTTCCAGCCGCGTCCGGGCGCGGTCGCCTGGGCCGCGGCTTCCTGCGCCGCCACCGTCAGGTCGTACAGCGCGCGCTGCGGGCCGCTGTAGCGGCCATTGACCGGGAAGGTGCGGGTGATGTCGCTGGCGTAGCTGTCGACTTCGCAGCCCGCGTCGATCAGCACCAGGTCGCCGTCGCGCAGCAGCGCCTTGCCTGCGGGGTAGTGCAGCACGCAGGCATTGGCGCCGGCCGCGACGATGCTGTTGTAGGCCACCGCCTGTGCGCCATGGCGGCGGAATTCATACAGCAGTTCCGCTTCCAGTTCGTATTCGCGCATGCCGGCGCGCGCCGCCCGCATGGCGCGCGCGTGGGCGCCTGCCGAGATCTTGGCCGCGCGCCGCATCGCGGCGATCTCGCTGGCGTCCTTGACCAGCCGCATCTCGGCCAGGATCGGCCGGATGTCCTGTTGCCGCATGGGAGGCTGGTGGCCGCCGCGGCTGGCCTCGCGCGCCGCCGCCAGCCAGCGGTGCAGGCGACCGTCGGTGCGCTTGTCGCCGGCCAGCGGCGCGTACAGGGTCGGCAGGTCCAGCAGCAGCTTGGGCATCAGTTCGTCGAGCGCGTCCAGCGCATGCGCGTCGTCGAAGCCGAAATGCTCGGCCGCGGCCTCCGGGCCGAAACGCCGGCCTTCCCAGATCTCGTGCTCGACATGGCGCGGCCGGCAGAACAGCAGCGCGCGGTCGGTGGCGCCGGCGATCAGCACCAGCCAGGCGCCGGGCTCGGTGAAGCCGGTCAGGTAGAAGAAGTCGCTGTCGTGCCGGTAGGGGTATTCGGCGTCGCGGTTGCGGATGGCCTCGGGCGCGGTGGCCAGGATGGCGATGCCGCCCCCGTCGGCGCGCATCCGCTCCATCAGGCGCTGGCGCCGGGCGGCGAAGGGGGCGATATCGGCGGGAGGCAGGCTCATGAGGGGCAGGGGCGCGCGGCCCGGCGGGAAGCTGAGATGCCGTTTACTTTACTCGCCGTGCCGCGGATGCGACAGTCCGCGTCCATTTCCACGCCGCGGGCAGGGATTCATTGGACTGTCATGGGCGCGCTGCTACAATCGCCGCACTGTCATTGGGGAGTAGCCATCCTTTGTCCCCAAAGGAGTTAGCGTCAACAGACTTGGTGGTTCGGTACCGCGTAGCGGTCGCCAGAACTCCATGGCGCTAACGGTCTCCATGTCGCGGCCCGCCCGCGCATGGATCAGCCAGGCGAGACCTTTGGCCGCGTTGCGTTCACCCTGGCCGGGCGAGCCGCGACGTCGCGCCAATTGGTTTCTGCTCGTCCGGCTCGTCTATATGTTGCTCACCCTGTTCCTGTTTTTCCTGTCCGCGGCAGTGATCTATCTCGCCTGCGAATTCTTCGTCAATGGCGTCGAATGGGTCGGACACCGCTTCCAGCTTGGCGCCACCGCGACCGGCACCGTGCTGGCCGCGTTCGGCACCGCCTTGCCCGAGAGCGCCGTGACCTTCATGGCCGTGGTGTTCGGCGAAACCCCCGAACAGAAGGACATCGGCGTCGGCGCGGCCATGGGCGGCCCGCTGGTGCTGGCGACGCTGGCCTACGCCGTGGTCGGCCTGGCCCTGTGGCGCGCGCGCCGCGGCCAGCCCGCGCAGGCCAACTGTATCAACGCGGACCAGCGCCGGCTGGCCCGCGACCAGGCCTGGTTCATGGGCATCTTCGTCTTCAAGGTCGGACTGGGCCTGCTGGCCTTCGCCTGGAAGCCCTGGCTGGGCATCCTGTTCCTGGCCACCTATGGCCTGTACATCAAGCGCGAACTGAGCAACGACGAGGAATGCATCGACTGCGAAGACCTCGAGCCGCTCAAGCTGCGTCCGCGCGACGACAATCCGTCGATGTTCTGGGCCGCGACCCAGACGCTGCTGGCCCTGGTCGTGATCGCCGGCGCCTCGCACGTGTTCGTCAACCAGATCGAAATGCTCGGCATCGCCATGGGCGCCTCGCCGCACGTGGCCGCGCTGCTGCTGGCGCCCGTCGCCACTGAATTGCCGGAGATCATGAACGCGCTGATCTGGGTGCGTCAGGGCAAGGAACGGCTGGCGCTGGCCAACATCTCCGGCGCCATGATGATCCAGGCCACCATTCCCAGCGCGCTCGGTATCTTCCTGACGCCGTGGCTGCTCGATGGCCCGCTGCTGGCCGCCGGCCTGTTCACCATGCTGTCGATCGGCCTGCTGTGGCTGCGCTTCCGCCGCGCCGGCATGAGCGTACCGGCGCTGTCCGCGGTGGGCGGTTTCTACGCCTTGTTCGCGGCCTACCTGGGCTGGCATTTCTACGCCTGACAAGGGCGGCGTGGGCCTGAAGGCGCGCGGCGCAGAAGCCCCGCGCCTTTTTTGCACAAAAGCGGCCTTTTCTGCCCATAAACCTTGTCCATCAGTGGAAACCCGCGTAAAATTTGGCCCGTTATCCATCCCAGGAGCAGTCTTCGTGAATACCGATTCCGGCGAAAGTAGTCGATCTTGCATCGACGTCGCTGTTTGACAGGACCACGCAGAACTCCATCTGCCGCAGCCTGTTGAACAGGTTGCGGTTGTATCCCAAGCCCCGGGCTTCTTGCCGGGCAGCAGCGCAGGCCCACGGCCTGCCGGGATTCTCCCCAACGTAAACCGCCAGAACCGCCGCTAGTCGCAGCGCCTGCGTTCGCGCACGTCTTTTTCGTGCCCGCCCGCCATGCGCCGTGTGCCTGCGTGCGCGCGTATGCGCGAAAGCCGCTCCCCATTACGCAATGGAGGCCGCTATGCGTTTCTTCGACTTGTTCCTGCGCCGCGCCGGCGTGGACCGTGCCACCGCCATGGGCCGCCGCCGCGGCACCTCGCGCCTGACGGTCATCTGCCCGCGCGATGAACTGGGCGCTCTGCGCAAGCAGATCTGCCTGGACTTCAGCGCGGCCGGACTCGACGTGTCGCAAGTGCAGATCGACCAGGGCCGCGACCCCGGCATGGCTTCGGCCTGCATCACCGTGAACTGCCCGCCCGAGCTGCGCGCCGAACTGATGTCGCAAGCCCGCCGGCTGAGCGCCAATCCCGCTGTGCGCCACGTGCATTTCGGCGCGCAACCGCTGGCGGCCTGACGCCGCCGCCCGCCACCCCAGGAGAGACCATGCCCAGTGCCTTAGACCCCGAGCCTCGATTGCGCCTTGTGCGCGGCGCCGGCCTGCCTGTCTGACCTGTTCTCTCCCTTGCGAGCCGACTGGCCGGAGAGTCACCCGGTCTAGTACGGAATCCGCAGCCCTGAACCCCCGGCCAGGCCCGCTCGACGCGCGCCGGTTCCGCCGGCCCCGGTTCTTCCGCTAGTTTCCCGTTCCGCCTTCCGCACCCGGCGCGCCTCGACGCGATCCGGACACCGGCAACATCGCCCCGGTGCCTGCGCACGCCTGTACGTGGCGGAAACGGCCTGCTTTGCGCAGGCCGCGGCCCCGTGCTGCCCGCGCAAAGGCATGGCGGCGGCCAGCCCGTGTCTTCCAGAACAACACCAATAACTGGAACACTCCGATGTTCAAATTCCTGAAGACCTTCTTTTCCTCCGCGGCCGGGCTGCGGCGATCGGGGCGCCACTTCCGGCGTTCCCCCATGCTCGAGCAGGGCGGCGGCCCGGCCGTCGCCACGGCCGACTCCTCCGACGCCGCGCGCCGCGCCAACCGCCGCATGCTGGATGTGGCGCGCATGGATTTCGACGCGCTGTTCTCGATGTTCCGCAGCGGCCGCGGCGGCCTGTCCGAAGCCCAGGCCGATGAGGCCCGCGCCCGCTACGGCGCCAACGAGGTCGACCACGAAAAGCCGCTGACCTGGTACGCCCACCTGTGGCAATCGTTCCGCAACCCCTTCAACCTGCTGCTGACCGGCCTGGCCTCGCTGTCGTGGGTCACCGACGTGTACATGGCCGAGCCCGACGACCAGTCATGGAAGGGCGTCATCATCATCGGCTCGATGGTGGTGATCTCGACGCTGCTGCGCTTCGTGCAGGAGCGCCGCTCCAACCGCGCCGCCGAGGCCCTGAAGGCCATGGTGCAGAACACCGCCACGGTGCTGCGCAGCGACGCCGCCGGCATGGCCGAGGGTGATACGCGCCGCTTCTTCGGCGCCACGCTGCACGCCTCGGGCTCGCGCCAGATCGAGGTGCCGCTGGCCGAACTGGTGCCGGGCGACGTGGTGCTGCTGTCCGCGGGCGACATGATCCCCGCCGACTGCCGCATCCTGGGCGCCAAGGACCTGTTCGTGGCCCAGGCGGCCCTGACCGGCGAATCGCTGCCGGTCGAGAAATACGCCATGCAGCGCGTCGCGACCGCCAATGCGCTGGAACTCGAGAACATGGCCTTCATGGGCACCAACGTGGTCAGCGGCTCCGGCACCGCCCTGGTGGTGGCGACCGGCTCCGGCACCTACTTCGGCCAGCTGGCCGGGCGGGTGACCCAGACCTCGCGCATGCCGACGCAGTTCCAGCAGGGCATCAACCGCGTCAGTTGGGTGCTGATCCGCTTCATGCTGGTGATGGCGCCCATCGTGCTGCTGATCAACGGCTTCACCAAGGGCGACTGGCTCGAGGCGCTGCTGTTCGCGCTGGCGATCGCCGTGGGCCTGACGCCGGAAATGCTGCCGATGATCGTCACCGCCACGCTGGCCAAGGGCGCGGTGCGGATGTCGCGCCGCAAGGTGGTGGTCAAGCGGCTGGACGCGATCCAGAACCTGGGCGCCATGAACGTGCTGTGCACCGACAAGACCGGCACGTTGACGCAGGACCGCATCGTGCTCGAGCGCCATACCGACGTGTATGGCGCCACCAGCGACGACGTGCTGGCCTATGCCTATCTCAACAGCTACTACCAGACCGGTTTGAAGAACCTGCTCGACGTGGCCGTGCTGCGCCATGCCGAGGTGGAACGCAAGCTGGACCTGGCCGCCCGCTACCGCAAGATCGACGAGATCCCGTTCGATTTCTCGCGCCGCCGCATGTCGGTGGTGGTCAGCGAAACCGAGAACGGCCGCGAGCATCATGAACTGATCTGCAAGGGCGCGCTGGAGGAAATGCTCTCGGTCTGCACCCGCCTGCGGGTCGGCAAGGACGTGCATCCCCTGACGGACGCGCGCCGCGCCGACATCCGCCGCGTGACCGCCGACCTGAACCGTGACGGACTGCGCGTGATCGCCGTGGGCGTGCGCGAGCTGCCGCCCACCCAGCAGGCCTATGGCGTGGCCGACGAGGCCGAGCTGGTGCTGGTGGGTTACATCGCCTTCCTCGACCCCCCCAAGGAATCCACCGGCCCGGCGCTGGCCGCGCTGCGCGGTTCCGGCATCGAGGTCAAGGTGCTGACGGGCGATGTCGAACTGGTGACGCAGAAGGTCTGCCGTGAAGTCGGCTTCGAGGTCCGCAAGGTCTACCTGGGCGCCGACATCGAGGCCATGGACGACGGCCGGCTGGCCGTGGCGGTGCGCGAAGCCAACGTGTTCGCGCGCCTGACGCCAGCGCACAAGGAGCGCATCGTCCGCATGCTGCGGGCGCAGGGCAACACCGTGGGCTTCATGGGCGACGGCATCAACGACGCACCGGCCCTGCGCGCGGCCGACGTGGGCATTTCGGTGGACTCGGCGGTGGATATCTCGAAGGAAGCCGCCGACATCATCCTGCTGGAAAAGAGCCTGATGGTGCTGGAGGACGGTGTGATCGAGGGACGCAAGACCTTCTGCAACATGCTCAAGTACCTGAAGATGACGGCCAGCTCGAATTTCGGCAACGTCTTCTCGGTGCTGGTGGCCAGCGCATTCCTGCCGTTCCTGCCGATGCTGCCGATCCACCTGCTGCTGCAGAACTTGATGTACGACATTTCGCAGACCGCAATCCCGTTCGACAATGTCGACGAGGAACTCCTGAAAAAGCCGCAGCAATGGGACCCCGCCGGACTGGGCCGCTTCATGGTGTTCTTCGGCCCGATCAGCTCCATCTTCGACATCGCCACCTACGCGCTCATGTGGTACGTATTCCAGGCCAACGCGCCCGAACACCAGACGCTGTTCCAGTCCGGCTGGTTCGTCGAAGGCTTGTTGTCGCAGACGCTCATCGTGCATATGATCCGCACTCGCAAGATCCCGTTCCTGCAGAGCCGCGCCGCATGGCCGTTGATGCTGATGACGGCCATGGTGGTCGGACTGGGGTTGTTCCTGCCGTTCTCGCCGCTGGCCGAGTACTTCCAGCTGCAGGCGCTGCCGTGGAGCTATTTCCCCTGGCTGGTCGGCATCTTGCTGAGTTACTGCGTGCTGACCCAATTGCTCAAGGGCATCTGGGTGCGCCGCTACGGCTGGCAATAGTCACTATTGATACACCTGGCGGTGGGCAGGCGCCCGCCGTGGATTCAATACCTCCGGCGGTGGCGGCGCCACCCCGGATTCTGGAGATCAGCATGAAAATCTCGACTGTTGCCACGACGCTCGTGGCGGGCGCGGCCAGCCTTCCCCTGACGGTCTGTGCGGCCGGCGATGGCCCGGGCGTTCAGCTCTATGGCGTGGTGGATGCGGGCATCGCCACCACCCACACTTCCGGGCAGGGCACCCACAACGGCATCCTCAATGGCGGCCTGACCGATTCCCTGTGGGGCCTGCGCGGCGCCGAGGACCTGGGCGATGGCTGGAGCACCCGCTTCCAACTCGAAAGCGGTTTCGACCCGTCCACCGGCAAGCGCGCCGACGACGACCGCATGTTCAACTACGGCGCCTGGGTCGGGCTGGCCCACGACCGCTACGGCGACCTGCGCCTGGGACGCCAGTACACCGTCGGCAAGACCTACGGCAATGCGCTGGAGCTGGCCTCCTGGAAGGACATGGGCATGGGCGCCACCTTCAAGGCATCGGACAACTACCAGTTCAGCAACCTGGTCAACTACTACACGCCGACCTGGCAGGGCTTCCAGGCGGGCGTCGGCTATTCCTTCGACGCCGACGACGGCAACCGCTTCAAGACCGCGGCCAACAACCGCGCCCTCAGCCTGGGCCTGAAGTACGAGGACGGCCCCTTGCTGGCGGTCGCCACCTGGGACCAGCTGCGCCTGGCCGAGCCGGTCGAGGGCAGCACCGGCCGGCCGCAGGCGGTGCAGCTGGGCGCCTCCTACGACTTCGAGGTGGTCAAGGTGTCGGCGGCCTGGTCGCGCCAGCGCAACGGCTACGTCGGCCTGGACGGCGGCGATCCGGACAACCTGGGCCGCAACCTGGGGCCGGCGGCGTTCGCGCGCGGCGGCACCGTCAATGCCTGGCTGCTGGGCGCCAGCGTGCCGGTCGGCCACGGCGCCGTGGTGGTGCAGTGGTCGCTGGCGCGGCCCGACTGGAAATGGGAGGATGGTTCGACGGCGCGCAATGCGCAATTGGTGACATTGGGGTATACGTATGACCTGTCGCCGCGCACCACGCTCTATGCGTTCGCCGGCTACGCGTCCAATTACACCCTGGACAACCAGTTCGACCCGGGCCATTCCCACACGTCGCGTTTCGGTACGGGTATTTCGCACCGGTTCTGAGCCGTACGGGGGGCGCCCGGGTCCACTACAATCGACGCGATCGCGCCTGATGGCGCGGCCCGTCTAGGCCCGGGCGTTTCGCCCCTGCCGGCATTTTCCGGATGACCCGCATGGACAGTCTCGAATGGCTCATACCCTGGGAGTTCTCTCCCACGCTGGTGGCCTCCTTCCTGGTGGCCATCGTGCTGTTCGTGCGCGGCCAGCGCGTGCATCACGTGACGGGCGCGCGCCGCGCGCTGTTCTGGCTGGGCATGGTGCTGCTGTACCTGTCCCTGCATACGCGGGTGGACTACTACGCCGAGCGCATGTTCTTCATCCACCGCATCCAGCACCTGGTGCTGCATCACCTCGGTCCGCTGCTGGTGATGGCGGCCTTCCCCGGACAGGTCATGCGCGCCGGGCTGCCGATGTCGTGGCGCATCCGCCTGCGTGATTTCCTGCGCACCGGTGCCGGCCGCGCCACCGTGGCGGTGCTGACCAACAAGATCTTCGTGCCGACCCTGTTCGTGTTCCTGGTGCTGGTCTGGCTGATTCCGTCGGTGCAGTTCTATTCCATGCTCGACTGGCGGCTGTATCGCGTGATGAACTGGTCCGTGGTCATCAGCGGCTTCATGTACTGGAACCTCATCCTGGACCGCCGTCCCGCCCCGCCGGCCGCGATGACGCCGGGCGGCCGGGTGATCTCGCCGATCCTGACCATGCTGCCGCAGATGGTGGCGGGCGCGGTCATCGCCTTCACCGAAAGCGATATCTATCCCCTGTTCGAATTGTGCGGCCGCGCCATCGCCATGTCGGCGCAGACCGACCAGACCATCGGCGGGCTGACCATGTGGATCCCGGCCGCGCTGGTCGAGGTGATCGGCCTGATGGTGGCCCTGGGCACCCTGATGCGGCTGTCGGCCAAGGGGCGCCTGCGCAAGGCCGACCGCGATGCCATGGCGCGGGCCCGGGGCCGCCGCGCGGCCTCCGCCTGAACGCCCGCCCAAAAGCGTCGCGAGCGCCACAGGGGCGCTCGCGTCGGGTCCTGAGGGGGGGCGTCGGCCGCCTTATCGCGGCAGCAGGCCGTGGTACTTGCGGCCCAGCGCCACCGTGGCCTCGAACATGCCGGCCTTGTTGCCACAGTCGTAGCGCGTGCCTTCGTAGCGGTGCGCGTACACCGCGCGCTCGCGCATCAGCGAGGCGATGCCGTCTGTCAGCTGGATCTCGTTGCCGGCGCCGCGCTTGGTCGAGCGCAGGTGGTCGAAGATCGCGGCTTCCAGCACGTAGCGTCCCACCACCGCCAGCGTCGAGGGCGCGTCGGCGGGATCGGGTTTTTCCACGATGTGGGTCACGCGTTCGGTGCGGCCGTCGGCGCGGCTGTCGTCTGCCTGGGCGGCGACGATGCCGTACTTGCGCGTGTCTTCGCGCGGCACGTCCTGCACGCCCAGCACGCTGGCGCCGCGGGCCACGGCCACGTCCACCAGCTGCTTGATGGACGGCGTATCGGCGTCGATCAGGTCATCGGCCAGCAGCACGGCGAAAGGTTCGTCGCCCACGGCGGGGGCGGCCGACAGCACGGCATGGCCCAGGCCCAGCGGCGCCGATTGGCGGATATAGAGGCAATTGACGTGGGCAGGTAGAATGCCCCGCACCATTGCCAGAAGCTCATGCTTGCCCTTGCTTTCGAGATCGGATTCGAGCTCGGGAGCGGAGTCGAAATGGTCTTCGATGGCGCGCTTGTTGCGCCCGGTAACGAAGATCAGGTCGGTGATGCCGGCGGCGACGGCTTCTTCAACAGCGTACTGGATCAGCGGTTTGTCGACGACGGGGAGCATTTCCTTGGGCATCGCCTTGGTGGCGGGCAGGAAGCGCGTACCCATGCCCGCGACGGGAAAAACGGCTTTACGGACGGGGCGCATTGAAACCTCATAAGGGGCAATCGGTGAAACATTTTAAGCGCATCGCTATCATAGGTTCATGAATCGCAGAAAAATGCCATCCATTTGCTCGATTGCGCAGCGAGGCGCGATCGTCGGACTCTGTGTCGCGCTGGCGGCGCCGGCCTTGCCGGTCACTGCCTGGGCCCAGCCCGTGGGGTTGCCCTCGATGGGCGCCGCTTCCTCCGCGGAGCTTTCGCCGATGCTGGAACGCAGCCTGGGCGAGGCGATCATGTCGCAGGGGCGCCGTGATCCGACCTATGTCGATGACCCCGAACTCAGCCAGTACCTCACCACCATGGGGCGCAAGCTGGCGGCCTTCGCGCCCGGCGCGGTGCCCGAGGTCGAGATGTTCGGCGTGCGCGATCCCGAGATCAACGCCTTCGCCATGCCGGGCGGCTTCATCGGCGTCAACACCGGGCTGATCGTGTCCTCCGGCAGCGAATCGGAACTCGCGGCGGTGCTGGCGCACGAAATCGGCCACGTGGTCCAGCGCCACATCGCGCGCGGCATGACGCAGCAGAGCCAGAACAGCATGGTCATGCTGGCGAGCCTGGCGGGCGCGCTGCTGGCGGCGCTGGCCGGCGGCGGCGGCAACCTGGCGATGGGCGTGGCCGCGTTCGGCCAGGCCGCCGCCATCAACCGCCAGCTGGGTTTCTCGCGCGATGCCGAACGCGAGGCCGACCGGGCCGGCTTCACCATGCTGACCAAGGCCGGCTACGACGCCCAGGGCATGGCGCAGATGTTCTCGCGCCTGATGAACGCCTCGCGCCTGAATGAAGGGGCGGGCGGCGGTTCCTGGGCCAGCACCCACCCGCTGTCGATCGAACGGATGTCCGACGTGCAGAACCGCGTGCGCTCGCTGCCGCCGTCGCGCCACGTCGACAGCGACGACTTCTGGTACGTGCGCGCCAAGATGCGCGTGGTGCAGGGCCGGGACGCGGTCAGCCTGCGTTCGGCCACGCAGCAGCTGCAGGACGAGGCCCAGGCCCTGTCCGGCGTGCGCCGCTCCGCCGCCTACTACGGGCTGGCGTTGCAGGCGTTCCAGCGCAACAACCTGGACGACGCCGAGCGCCAGCTGGGCCTGGCCGCGGCCGACGGGCGCGAGTCGGCGCAAATGGCCAAGCTGTCCGTCGACATCGCCCTGGCGCGCAAGGACAACCGGCGCGCGCTGGACCTGGCGCAGGCCGCCACCAAGCGCTGGCCGGAGCAGCGGGCGCTGGGCATCGCCTACGCCGCGGCGTTGCAGAGCAACGGCCGCCATGCCGAGGCCCAGGACTACCTGCGGGCCAAGATCAAGCAGTGGGGCAGCGACGAGCCCAGCCTCTACCAGATGCTGGCGAACAGCGAAGAGCGGACCGGCAAGCCGGTGCAGGCGCGCCGCGACCTGGCGCGCTACTACGTCCTGACCGGCGCCTTCGCGGCGGCGGAATCGCAGTTGCAGCAGGCGCGCGGCATGTCGAGCGATTTCTACGAGCAATCGCAGATCGACGTGCAGATCAAGGAAGTCAAGGACAAGCTGGCCGAAGAGCGCCAGCTGCTGGAACGCTTCAAGTCGGGCTGACGCCGCGGGCGCCGCCCGGCGCCTACAGCCCGGTCTCGAAGAAGCGGCCCAGCCGTTGCGGCAGCCAGCCCAGGTGGGCCGGAAAGGCGCCGGTCGGAAAGCCGGCGTGGCCGCCATCGGTGGGCTGGTGCAGCAGGATGGTGGGCGAACACTCGTCCGGCTTGGGCAGCGCGCTGGCCGGGATGAACGGATCGTTCAGCGCGTTCAGCACCAGCGTCGGCACCGAGATGCGCGGCAGCCACGGCTTGCTGGACGCGCGCGTCCAGTAGTCGAGCGCATTGCGGAAACCATGCATCGGCGCGGTGTAGGCGTCGTCGAAGTCGCGCAGGTCGCGGGCGTGGGCGATGCGCATCACGTCGATGGCGCCGGGGTAGCGGTGGGCCTTCTCCAGCACCTTGTGCTTGAGGGTCTTGAGGAAGTGGCCCGTGTACACCTTGCGGTTGAAGAACCCCGTGGACAGCGTCTTGCCGCAGGCCACCAGGTCCAGCGGCACCGAGACCCCCGCGCAGGCCGTCAGCCAGCCGGTGTCTTCCTGGTGTTCGCCCAGGTATTTCAGCAGCGCATTGCCGCCCAGCGACACGCCCACGGCATGCCAGCGCGCATGCGGGATGCGGTTGCGCACCGTGTTGAGCAGGAAGCCGACCTCGGCCGAATCGCCCGAGTAGTAGGCCCGCGCCAGGCGGTTGGGCACGCCGGAGCAGCCGCGAAAGTGCGCGATGACCACGATCCAGCCGCGCGCCCGGAAGTGATGCGCGATCGACTGCGCGTAGCGGCTGTTGCTGCCGCCCTCCAGGCCGTGGAACAGCAGCAGCGCCGGCGTGTCGGCGGTCTGCGGCAGCGACTTCCAGTCGGCGTCGGTCATCCAGCGCGCGGCGGCGGTCTTGCCGTTGGCCACGGGCTGCTGGCCGCTCACGGGCGCGCCGTCGGCGGCCTTGTGCGGGAACAGCCCCGGACCGGTCCAGTCGAAATCGACGAAATCGGTGTCGGGCGTCTCGACCCGGTCGCGCACGAAGGCGATGCGGTGGTACTGCGCGAACAGCGCGGCGTACACCGTCTGGGCATCGCCTCCGGGCAGCCAGGAGGGAACAGGGCAGGGCGTTGTGTCGAAACGTGCAGCAGCCAAAGTCGACCCGGATCAGTGCAGCATGTCGGGCACGTCGTGCAAGTCGAGCACCCCGGCTTCGGTGGGCGCCGACGAGGCGTGGTGCATGACCATGCGCCAGCCCGTGGGACCCTTGTGATAGATGTTGGTGGCGTAGCAGTTGGCGAACTGCGTGCCTTCCCGCGTGCGCACCGCGACCTGCTCGACCAACACGTGCACCGCGCACATCATGCTCAGCATGACCAGCGGGCGCAGCGGCCGGATGTGCAGCGGTCCGTTCGCCAGCACGTGCTGCCAGGACTCGTGCACGGCCGAGTGGCCGACGATGCGCAGGCCTCCCGGGTGGATGCAGACGACTTCCTCGTCGTCCGCCCACACTTGCATCAGGCGGACGGTGTCCCCCTGCTCAAGGGCTTCGTAGAACGCGTGTTCTGCTTCTTCGGGCGTGGCGAACATGATGGCGGGACAGATGGCTGTTAAGCGGCGGTTCTCAGTGGTGGCCGTGCAGCACGGTGCCGGGCTTGAGCTTGTACTCGGCGCCGCAGTAGGCGCAGCGCGCCGAGCCGTTGCGGGCGACGTCCAGGAAGACGCGCGGGTGCATGCTCCACAGCGGGGCCTTGGGACCCGGACAGAACACGGGCAGGTCTTCGGCGCCGACTTCGATGACTTCGTGGGGGGCGGCGGCCGGGGCAGCGGCGGTCATGGAGTTTCCTGAATAAAAAATACCGGTAAATCGGTAGGTTGGGGCAGTAATGCCGCCCTGCCGGGCAGGGCGGCGTGGATCAGACTTTGCTCAGCCAGTGATGGTACTTCGGGTTGCGGCCATTCACCATGTCAAAAAACGCTTTCTGCAGCTTCTCGGTGACCGGGCCGCGCCGGCCCGAGCCGATCTGGCGGTTGTCGACCTCGCGGATCGGCGTGACTTCGGCGGCGGTGCCGGTGAAGAAGGCTTCGTCGGCGATGTAGACGTCGTCGCGGGTCAGCCGCTTGGTCACCACGCGCAGGCCGAAGTCGGCCGCCAGGGCGTGGATGGTGGAGCGGGTGATGCCGGTCAGGGCGGAGGCGATCTCGGGTTCGCACAGCACGCCGTCCTTGACCAGGAACAGGTTTTCGCCGGAGCCTTCGGCCACGAAGCCCTCGGTGTCCAGCAGCAGGGCCTCGTCGTAGCCGTCCTGCAGGGCCTCGGTGTTGGCCAGGATCGAGTTGGCGTAGGTGGTGGCGACCTTGGCGCGCGGCATCGTCACGTTGACGTGCTGGCGGGCGAACGACGACACCTTGACCCGGATGCCCTGCGACAGGGCTTCCTCGCCCAGATAGGCGCCCCAGGGCCAGGCGGCGATCGCCACGTGCACCTTGGCGCCCTTGGGCGACACGCCCATCTTTTCGGGACCGTAGAACACCAGCGGGCGCAGGTAGCCGGATTCGAGCTGGTTCTCGCGCACCACCATCCGCTGGGCCTCGTTGATCGTGTCGCGATCGAACGGCATCGGGATCTGGTAGATGTGCGCCGAGTTGAACAGGCGGTTGGTGTGGTCTTCGAGGCGGAAGATGGCGGTGCCGATCTCGGAGCGATAGGCGCGCACGCCCTCGAACACCGACAGGCCATAGTGCAGGGAGTGCGTCAGCACGTGCGTGGTCGCGTCGCGCCAGGGCACGAGCTTGCCGTCATACCAGATGAAGCCATCGCGGTCAGCCATCGACATGGTTTGCTCCCTCACTAAACCTGAGGGCCGTATTGTATCAAGCGGCGAGGTTACAATAGCGCTCCATTCGTGCACCGGCGCGGTGCCTGCGGGCGCCGCGGGCCCGGCGGGCGAGCAGGTTGTCGTGCGGTTCCTTCCCCACAGAGTATCCATGTCGTTCTGTTCGAATCCCCAGGGGCTCGCCGTTGTCCTCTGAGTCAGCGTTTCCCGAAACCGAAGACCCCCGGGAGGTCCGCCAGGCGCGCGTCGCCGCCTTCCGCGCCGGCGTGCATGCCATCGTGCCGGCCCTCATCGCCACGGCGACCTGGGGCCTGGTGACCGGCGTGGCCATGGTCAAGTCCGGCCTGACCGAATCCATGGCGCTGGCCATGACCCTGCTGTTGTACGCCGGATCGGCCCAGCTCACCTCCCTGCCGCTCATCGCCACCGGCGCGCCGTTGTGGCTGATCTTCGCCGCCGGCTGCGTGGTCAACCTGCGCTTCCTGATCTTCGGCGCGGCGTTGCAACCCTATTTTCGCCACCTGTCCTGGCCCAAGCGCCTGGGGCTGGGCTATTTCACCACCGACATGGGCTTCGTGCTGTTCATGCCGCGGTTCGGCGACGCCGCCGAGCGTGGCACCCGCGAACAGCTCTGGTACTTCATCGGCACCATCGCCCCGGGCTGGCTCGTCTGGCAGACCTCGTCGATTGTCGGGATCTACCTGGGCACCATGGTGCCGGCCGGCTGGTCGCTGGATTTCGCGGCGGTGCTGGCGTTGCTGGCCATCACGGTGCCGCTGGCCAATTCCAAGCCCATGCTGGTCTCGATGCTGGCCGCGGGCGTGGTCGCCTGGACCGGCCAGGTGCTGCCGTTGCGGCTGGGCCTGGCGGCCGCGGTCATCGCCGGCGTGGTGGCCGGCATGTGGGCCGAACGCTTCTTCAAGGCGCGCGCATGACCCTCTGGCCCTCCGAGATCTACGTCTATTCCGCCATCCTGCTGCTGGCGCTGTGCAGCGTGCTGACGCGCGCCGGCTTCATGCTGTTCGGCGACTACATTCCGCTGCCCGACGGCGTGCGGCGCGCCCTGCGCTATGCGCCGGCCGCCGCCCTCACCGCCATCGTGGTGCCCGACCTGCTGCCCTGGAAGGCGGGGCTGGGCCCCATCTTCGACTACAAGCTGGTGGCCGGCATCGTCGCGATCCTGGTCTTCCTGCGCACCCGCAGCGCGGTGCTGGTCATCGTGGTCGGCATGCTGATGCTGTGGGGGCTGCGCTGGCTGGCGGGTTGAGGCCGGTCAGCCCAGCGCCGCGGCGGCTTCCATTTCGGATTTCAGCCCGCTGAGGAAATAGCGTTTCAGGATCAGCCTGGGCAACAGGCGCAAGGCCGTATTGCGCAGGCCGAAGGCGAATGCCGAGGCTGGCACGTAGACGGGCGCCAGCTTGCGGCTGCGCAGTTGCAGGCTGTCGATCACGGGCCGCAGCCGCCGTTCATGGGCCGCCAGGGCCTGTTCGATCGGCAACCGGCCCAGTTCCTGCGCCAGCACGTAGGCGCCTGCCAATGCCATCCCCGCGCCCTGGCCAGAAATCAGGGACAGGCTATGGGCGGCGTCGCCGGCCAGCAGCATGCGGCCCTGATGCCAGCGCGGCAGCTCGACCAGCGCCAGGTCATCCATGACGATTGGCGTGTCGGCGGACAGCGTGTCCAGCTGCCGGCCCACTTCCGCGTGGGTGGCGCGCGCCAGTTCCCGCAGCAGGCCCAGCCGCCGCGGCGTCTCGACCCAGCCGCTCTCGTGGCTGCGCCAGACGTGCAGGGCCGCCTTGCGGCCGCCGCCCAGCCCGTGATATTCGACCTGATGGCCCGGCGCGGCGTAGGACACGAAGTCGCGCGCCATGCCGGTGTCGTCGTCGACGTCATAGGCCGCGTAGCGGTAGCCCAGCGGCGATGGCGTCGCCGCTTCGGCGCCGAAGACCTGCGCGCGCAGGGGCGAGCGCACGCCATCGGCGCCGATCAGCAGATCGGCGCGCAATTGGGACCCATCCGACAATGTCACGTCCACGCCATGGGCATCCTGGCTACAGTCCGCCACCGTGGTGGCCAGCCGGATCTCGGCGTGGTCGCGCACCGCGGCGTGCAGCACCTGCACGAGATCGGTGCGGCGCAGGGTGATCCAGTCCAGTTCCCGCAGCAGCTCGCGATAGCGGATCCGCATCACTTCGCGGCCGCGGCGGTCCCGATAGACGTTCTCGCCGATTTCGCGTTCCACGGCGCGCAGGGCGGGCACCAGTTCCATGCGGCGGGCGGTCAGCAGGCCGGGGCCGGACAGGCCCATCATGTAGCCGCCATCGCGCAGATGAGGCGCGCGTTCGGCCACCACGGCGCGCCAGCCCTGGCGGGCCAGCCACCAGGCGCAGGCCAGCCCGGCGACGCCGGCGCCCGCAATGACGACGGTGCGTTCAGACATGTTCATTCTCCAGAAGACGAGGGCGGCGCGGCGCGCCGCATCAGGACGAAAAGGGCGGGCAGGCCGGCCGCGCCCAGGACGGCGGCGAGGCCGAAGCAGGCGCCATAGCCCAGGTGCTGCGCCAGCCAGCCGGCGGCCAGGCCGCCGACCATGGCGACCAGCGCGTCGGCGCACTGGAACAGCGTGAAGTCGACGCCCGCCTGGGCCGGCGAGGCCTGGCCCATGAGAAAGGCGTACAGCGCGACGAAACCGGTGGCGGCCGTGGCTGCCTTGAGCAGCGCCAGCGCCACCAGCCAGCCGGGGCCGGCGGCCGGCAACCCCAGGCCGGGCGCGGCGACGCCGGCCACGAACAGGATCAGCGCGGCCGCCTGCAGGGCCATGGCCGCGACCACCGCGCGCGGCGCGCGCCAGCGTTGCAGCGCCAGCGCCCCCAGCAACGTGCCCGCCAGGCCGGCGACGACCGCGCCGGCGCCGTTGATCCAGCCCACCGAGGCCAGCGGCACGCCACGGTCCAGCAACAGCGGCGAGGTCATGCCGGCGGCGAGCCGCGAGCCGGCCTGGAACACCACGGTGATGAGCAGGCCCAGCCGCACGCCGGGCCGTCCCACCGCGTGGGCCAGGCTGGGACGGTGCGGTGGCGCATCGGCCGCGCGGGCCGGCTCGCGCAGCCTGGCGAACGGCAGGGTCAGCAGCAGCACCAGCAGGCCCATCACGGCGGCCGCCACGCGCCAGCCATGGCTGCCCGCCAGCACCACGAACAGCCCGGCCCCCAGGAACATGCCCAGATAGCTGGAGCCGACCTGGGTCGCATTGCCCCAGCCGCGCCGGCGCGCCGCCAGTTGCTCGACCGCGAAGGCGTCGCCGGCAATGTCGACGGTGGCCGCGGTGAGAGAGATCAGGCCAAGCACGGCCAGCAGCACGGGGAGGGCCGGCTGGCCCAGGATCGCCAGCAGGAACAGCAGCGCGGCCAGCAGCCATTGGCCCGGCAGCACGATGCGCCGGGTGCGCCGCCGTGCCTGGCCCTGCGGCAGGCGATAGCGCTCGATCCACGGCGCCCACAGGAATTTCAGGGCCCACGGCAGGAAGGCCAGATAGGCCAGGCCCACCTGGTCCAGCGGCGCGCCGCTGTCGCGCAGCAGCGCCGGCACGCCCTGGAAGGCGATGCCGCTGACCAGGCTTTGGACCATGCAGATGCCGCCGATGGCGGCAATGACCCGCGCGGTCGGCAGGCGCGCGAGGGAGGCGTTCGGCATCGCGTCGGGGCCCGGCGTCAGTATTCGAAGGCGACGTTCAGGCCTACGGTGCGGCCGGGATCGACCTGCGCGTAGCTGCCGCGCGCGCCGCCGCCAAAGGCGTAGGTGCGGTAGCGCCGGTCGGTCAGGTTGTTGACGTACAGCGTGGCCTCGACCTGCGGCCGGATGCGCCATGCCAGGCTCAGGTCGACCAGCGTGTAGGCGTCCTGGCGCAGGCTGTTGCCGATGTCGAAGAACTGCGCGCCGATCCGGCGTACGGTCAGGGTCGGCGAGAGGCGGCCGATGCCCGCGTCGAAGTGGCCGCGGGCGCTGGCGTTCAGGCCGTAGCCCGGCGAGAACGGCACGCGGTTGCCGTCGCAGCCGGGGCAGACCGCGTCGCTGTTGAAACTGCGGAACGTGGTGTGGTTGAGAAAGCCGTCCAGCCCCAGCGTCCATTGCGACGTCACGTCCCAGCTCAGGTCGAACTCGACGCCGGTCGAGCGCGTATTGCCGACGTTCTCGATGTGCTGATAGCCGATCTGGTCGCTGACATAGAGCTGCGCATCGCGAATGTCGGTGCGGTACAGCGCGGCCCCGCCGCGCAACGTATCGCCGTCAAAGCGTGTGCCCGCCTCGTAGCTGACGCCGCGTTCCTTGCCGAAGGGACGCGCATCGGCCGGGTTGGACGGCGCCAGGTTGTAGCCGCCGGGCTTGTAGCCTTGCGCCGCATTGGCGTACACGCGCCATTCGGGCGACAGGCGATAGCCGGCGGACAGCTTGCCGAGCACCGTGCTGCCCGACGTCGAGCCCGCGCCGCCAAAGGGGTCCTGGCCGTAGGTCACGCTATTGAGCGTCGAACCGTCGTAGCGGGTGGATGCCTTGTCGCGGGAATAGCGCAGGCCGGCCGACAGGTCGAGCGCGCGGGTGGCGTGCCAGGTGGCGTCGCCGTAGAGGGCGGTCGACTCGCTGGTGTTGCGGGAGCCGGCCGTGAATGCGTCGATTTGCATCCCGGGCATCTGCATCTGGCTGAGCGCGGAACGCGACTGCGTGACCCGCTGGCGATACAGGCCCACGACGCCGTCGACCGCGTGCGTGCCGGTGGTCGACAGGCGCAGTTCCTGCATCTGCTGGCGCCAGCGCTCGGGCTGGCTGGTGTAGGTCGGCCCGAGGGTGAAGTGGCGGTCGTAGTGCAACTGCTGCCAGGCGGCCACGGCATCCAGGCGCCAGCCGTCGAAATCGTAGCGGCCGGTCAACGCCTGGCTGCCGCTGCAGCGCTTCTGGTAGGGATCGGCCAGCGAGGCGGGCATGTCCGGGGAAATCGCCGCCCGCCGGCTGCCGGGATCGTCGAAGGGCACGTAGACGTCCTGGCTGCCGCGGGTGCATTCGCCGCTGACCGCCAGGCCCATTTCCCAGGGGCTGCCGGCCGGCGCCAGCCGCAGGCGCGCCGCGCCCGCGTTGGCCGAAGTGCCGCCGACATGGCTGGCGCCGGTGACTGGGTTGTCGAGCCGGCCGGGGGCGTCGTTGACCGCGGCGGCCACCGAGCCGTACAGCAGGTTGTCGACCAGCGGCCCGCCGCCGCTGGCCTTGAACAGGTAACCGTCGCGGCTGGCGACGCCGGCGGTGGCGCGGAAGTAGGGATCGTTGTCCGGTTGCCGCGACACGATGTTCAACACGCCGCCCATCGCGCTCTTGCCATACAGCGTGCCTTGCGGGCCTTTCAGCAGTTCCACGCGTTCGACGTCGGTCAGCAGCTGCGAGGCGAAGGTGGGCAATTGCGGCACGCCGTCCACGTAGACGGTGAGCGCGGGGTTGTAGAAGTCCTGGGCCGAGGTGATGCCGCGCACCGAGATGACCGGGAACAGGAATGACCCGCTGCTGGACATCTGCACGCCCGGCAGCACGCGCGACAGCTGCAGGGTGCTGTCGACCTGGGCGGCGTGCAGGGTGTCGGCCGGCACCACCACGGCGGCGCCGTTGAAATCGCGCAGCGCCTGTTCCTGCTTGCTCGCGGTGACGGTGATGGGGGCCAGCTCGCTGACGGACTGGGACTGCGCGGCGGCGGGAACGGCCAGGGCGCACAGGGCGGCCGTCAGCGCGGTGTGGCGGAAGGGGAGCGAAAGAGTCATGTCGTCGAAGCAGGATTTCAGTAGAATTATTAATGAGAATTATTGTTATTGGGATCGGGGCGCACTAACGGTTTCCGTACCCGCACTGTTCAATTCGGGGTCTAAATTTGGATTTCGCCACTGGCGCGCTGGCGCCCGCGACCGACTGGCCGGGACATCGTTCCGGCCACCCCTTGCTGCCCGCCGCGCCGATTCCCGCTGCGTGGGCGGCGCTGTCACGGGTGGAGGCGTTCGACGAAGACCTGACCCTGTCGGTCTGGAACGGCGCGCCGGAGGTCGGCCTGGATGTTGCCGCCGAGGGCCCGCCCATGTTGTGCATCGCCGTCTTCCTGGAAGGCCGGGCCTGCATGTCGATCGACGGTGGGGCGCCGTTGAACGTCGGCCCCGGCATGGCCGTGGTACAGACGGGCGAACGCGGGGCACGGGGCCGTTTCCAGATGCCGGGCGGCCAGACCGTCCGTCTGGTGGACATCCGTTATTCGCCGGCCGGGCTGTTACGCGCCGGGGGGCGGCCGCTGGCGGCCCTGCGCGGCGCCTTCGTGCTGGATCACAGCGTGCCGGCGGCCGGCTCGTTGATGGCCGGCTTTCCGGCGCCGCCCGGCCTGCTGCGGTTGGCCGCCGACGTCCTGGACTGCCGCCACGAAGACGCCACCGCGCGCCGGCTGTATATGCGCGCCAAGGCGCTCGAGGCCCTGGCCATCGTGCTGGAAACCATGAGCGGCGCGGCCGGCGAGGCGCCGGTGGCGGCTCGCGAGCGGCGCCAGCTGGCGCAGGCCCGGCGCCTGATCGAGGCCCGCTATGGCGAGGAATGGACGGTGCTGCGCCTGGCGCGCGAGGTCGGCCTGAGCGAGAAAAAGCTCAAGGCGGGCTTTCGCCAGGTGGCCGGGCGCTCGGTCCACGCCTACCTGAAGTCGGTCCGGCTGGAGGCCGCCGCGTCCATGCTGGAGGCCGGATACTGCGTCACGGAGGCCGCGCTGGCGACCGGATTCACCAACCTGAGCCATTTCAGCAAGAGCTTCCGCCAGGCCAAAGGAGTCGCCCCCAGGCACTGGCTTGACCGCCCCGGGGCCCGGCTGCGCTAAAATTAAGTTATCCACAGCAATCCGGGCCTGGTACTGCCCTCATAAGTATCGAAACCAGAATGCGCCACCTGGCCTGCAAGGCAGGGTGCCGATTGCCCGCGACGCGCTTGCGCATCGGGGTGGTTCGCACGTGGCCGCGCGAGCGTGGCGCGCGTTCCGGTTGTCCCGATGCATATGTCGTGCAGTGCTCGCAGCACTCTCGTTTTGTTCTTTTCCACTGGTCCCGGTATCTGCCAAACCCTAATGACTGAATCCACTCAATCCGCAGCACCCACCGCCGAAGCGCCCGCGCCTACGCCCACGTTCTCCGACTTCGGGCTGCATCCCCTGCTGTTGCAGTCGATCGCCGAAACCGGTTACACCACGCCCACCCCGATCCAGGCGCAAGCCATTCCCGTCGTGGTCGAGGGGCGCGACGTCATGGGCGCGGCCCAGACCGGCACCGGCAAGACGGCGGCCTTCACGCTGCCCATCCTGCATCGCCTGATGCCGCTGGCCAACACCAGCGCCTCGCCCGCGCGGCACCCGGTGCGCGCGCTGATCCTGACGCCCACGCGCGAGCTGGCGGACCAGGTCTACGAAAGCGTCAAGCGCTACAGCAAGCAGACGCCGCTGCGTTCCGCGGTGGTGTTCGGCGGCGTCGATATCGGTCCGCAGAAAGAAGCGCTGCGCCGTGGTTGCGAAGTGCTGGTGGCCACGCCCGGCCGCCTGCTCGACCACGTCGAGCAGAAGAACGTGAACCTGAGCCAGGTTGGCATCCTGGTGCTGGACGAAGCCGACCGCATGCTCGACATGGGCTTCCTGCCGGATCTCGAACGCATCATCCGGTTGCTGCCCGCGCAGCGCCAGGGCCTGCTGTTCTCGGCCACGTTCAGCAACGAAATCCGCAAGCTCGGCCGTTCGTACCTGAACCAGCCGGTGGAAATCGAAGTCGCGGCGCGCAACGCCACGGCCAACACCATCACGCAGATCGCCTACAAGATGTCGGGCGACCAGAAGCGCGCGGCGGTGGTGCACCTGGTGAAGTCGCGTGGCCTGAAGCAGGTCATCGTGTTCTCGAACACCAAGATCGGCACCGCGCGCCTGGCGCGCGAACTCGAGCGCGACGGCGTCAAGGCCGAATCGATCCACGGCGACAAGACCCAGGCCGACCGCATGAAGGCGCTCGAGGCCTTCAAGGCGGGCGAACTCGAAGTGCTGGTCGCCACCGACGTGGCCGCGCGTGGCCTGGACGTGGCCGGCGTGCCTTGCGTCATCAACTACGACCTGCCGTACAACGCCGAAGACTACGTGCACCGCATCGGCCGTACCGGCCGCGCCGGCGCCACGGGCGAAGCCATCGCCCTGTTCACCGGCGACGAAGAGCGTTTCCTGCTCGACATCGAAAAGCTGATCAAGCGCGAAGTGCCGCGCGGCACGCTGGAACTGCCCGCCGACCTGGTCGCGCGCAGCCACCATGGCCATGGCCGCCGCGAAGAGCGCGCCGCGTCGCCGCGCGAAGGCGGCCGCGAGCGCGGTAGCCGTTCGTCGGAACGCCGTTCGGGCGGTAGCCCGTCGCGCCAGCCGGTGGACGACTTCTTCCTCAAGCCCTACGAGCCGTCGACTCCGTCGGCCCCGGCCGAAGAGCCGGACGCGCCGCGCCAGGGCGGCAATTCGTCCACGCCCAAGCGCCAGATCGCCGTCCTGCTGGGTGGCAGCCGCAAGTAGTCGCAGCGTTGCGCGCCTGCATCGCCGATGCAGCCCGCGCCAAAAGAAAAGCGTCCTTGATGGACGCTTTTTTGTTTCAAGGCAACGGTGATGCAGCGTTCATGGGGTGCTTGTTGTCGTTGTGGGGAGCGGATCCGGACGTCGCACGCCGGCCGCGATCGAGAACAATGCCGCAAGGATCGCGCAGCCCGTTACCTGGAGAATGCCGGCCTGAGTCCAACCCAGCGTCAATTTCAATTGACCCAGCAAATACCCGGCGAAGGCCGCGGGCACATACAGGCAGGCCACGAACAGGCCCGAGGCCTGCGCCGCCTTGGCCCGACTGACGGATTTGATGATGCCTGCCGACAGGTTGGCATACACCATGCCGCTGATGGCGGCGCCGAAGATGAACGACATGGCGGCGTGCGCGCTGAGCGATTTCTCCAGGTCGGTGAACAGCAGCCCTCCGGCCAACGCCGACAACAGCAGCGACCCGAACAACAGTTTGCGATAGTCGTAGCGGTCTCCGAGCCAGCCTCCCAGCAGCGATAGCAGGGCGCCCAGGCCGTAGAAGCTGACTGCGCCCGCAGCCTGTTTGGGGCTGAAACCGAGGGCTTCGCGCAGGTAGGTGGGATACAAGCCCAGATAGCCATAGATCGACAGACCGGCGAAAGCGGTCGCGATGGCCAGCATGACCGGCGTGCGCGCCCACAGGCTGGTCCCGGCCGCCGGGCTGGCGGTGTCTTCGGCCTGCGTCGGCAGCGCCTGCGCTTCGCTGAACCAGGGTTTGACCAGGGGCACGATCAGGATGATGGCGATGATGCCCGACAGGCCAAAAACGATGAAGGGCATCTGCCAGTGGCTTGCGGCCAGGATCGCCGCGCCGAGATTGGGGCCGATGATGGCGCCGATGCCGAATGTGAAATTCAGCGAGCTCGCGGCGACCGCCCGGTGCTGGAGGAAGTAGCTGGTGCCAATGGCGAGCAGCGCCGTCAGCTGCATGGCTTCGCCCAGGCCGGAAATGAACCGGTAGGCCAGCAGGTCCGGCAGTCCTTTCGCATAGGCGGTGAGGAAAGTGGCCACGGAAAAGATGACCAGCCCGATCAGCGTGACGGACTTGCGCGACACCTTGCCCAGCAGATAGCCGGTCGGTATGCCCGCCAGGCCCATGCCCAGCGTGAAGACCGTCGACGCCAGGCCAACCTGTGGCAAGGTCAGGCCCAGGGCGTTGCGTACATCCGTGGCAAGGACTGAAAACAGCTGCCGGTCGACGGCGTTGATGACATATGAGAAAAGCAGTACGGCGAACATCCCGAGCGCGTAGCGGCGCGTTTGCATGGCAGTCTCCTTTGAATCTCGATGGGCCCTAGGCGAGCGCTTCGCAGCGTCGGGCGAATTCGGCGGGCAGTTCCGCCGGCGAAGCGCCTGTGGCGAGCAGCAGGCGCAACAGCAGGCGCGCCTTCAAGCCTCCCAGCGCGCCGCCATGGATCAGCCCGCGGGACAGCAGATCCCTTTCCGATCCGGGGAAGGCATAGGCGGCGCGCAGCACCGGACCGGCGGCCACCCGGGTGCTGAGCACGACGGGCATCCGCGCCGCCAGGTCGCCCAGCAGCGGGGCCAGGTGGCCTGGCACATGGCCGGCCCCCATCGCCTCGATGACCGCGCCGCGAAAGCCCAGGGCAGCTAGCGCGGGTAGCAACCTGCCGTCGTCGTCCAGGCCGATACGCAGCAACGCGACGGGCGCTTCCTGCAATGGGCGCGGAGACCGCAGCGCGGGTAGCGGCGTCAGTCGGGCGTGCAGATGCAGGCGTCCCTCGCACAGCGTGCCCAGCGGTCCCCGGCTAGGCGAATGGAAGGCCGACGGCAGCGTGGTATGCGCTTTCTGCACATGGCGGGCGGCGTGCACCTGGTCGCCAAGCACCACCAGCGCGCCCATGCCGGCCGCCGCGGGGGCGGCGGCCACGGTGACCGCCGCCAGCAGATTGGCGGGGCCGTCGGCGCCCGGCGCCGCCGCGCCGCGCATCGCTCCGGTGACGACGATGGGCAGCGGGCGGCGCGCCAGCAATTCCAGGGCGAAGGCAGTCTCGTCGATGGTGTCGGTGCCCTGGACCACCACCGCGCCCTGGCAGCCGCGGGCGAATCCCTCCTCGATCAACGCCGCGAGCTGCGCGAGATCTTGCTGCGTCAGGGACGCCCCGGGTTTGTTGGAGAAAGCGATGACCTCCAGGCTGGCCAAAGCGGCCAGGCCCGGAACCGCGGCGACCAGGGCATGGGCGTCCAATGCGGGCGTGATGCCGCCATCGGCGCCGGGCGTCATGGCGATGGTGCCGCCGGTGGCCAGCAGGAGAACGCGGGGAAGGTCCATGTTCGGCTCCGGGCTAGGCCTGCTCGGGTTGGTCGGCTTGATTCCGATAGATATCGAGAATGTCGCCGCCGGTGCACAGGCACACATCCGGGTGCGACAGGATGTGGTCGTACAGCTCGGCCAGGTAGCGGATGCGATGCGGCGCGCCCGTCAGATAAGGGTGGATCGAGATCGCCATGACCCGCGGGATGCTCGCCCCTTCCCGGTAGAGCTGGTCGAACTGGTCACGGCCGCGGATCAACAATTCCTCGGACCGGTGCTGCTGCACGGCGGAGATGACGACATCGTTGAGTTCGACGGTGTAGGGCACCGACAGCATGCTTCCCGTGCGTGTCCTGATGGGCACCGGCTGGTCGTCCAGCACCCAGTCGGCCACGTATTCGATGCCGGCGGCGGCCAGCAGATCGATCGTGTCATCCGTTTCGGTCAGCCCGGGGCTTTCCCAGCCTCGCGGCGCCCGGCCGGTGACATCGCGGATGGCCGCGATCGTGTCGCGGATCGCCGCGGCCTGGTCGGCCACCCGGTGCATCGGTTGTTGCACATGGCCGTGACCCATGAATTCCCAGCCGGCCTCCAGCGCCGCCTGGCAAGCCTGGGCGTATTCGCGGCAGGCGGTGCCATTGACCGCCAGCGTGGCCTTCAGCCCGCGCGCGCCCAAGGTCTCGAGGAAGCGCCAGAAGCCGACGCGCATGCCGTACTCGTGCCAGCACCAATTCGGAATGTCCGGCAGCAACGGCTGTCCCATCGGCGGAGGCAGGACGGCGCGCGGCATCGCGTGTTGCGGCAGCCAGTTTTCCACGTTGACGATGGTCCAGACGGCAACGCGCGCGCCGTCGGGCAGGACGAATGGGCGACGTTGGGTAATCGGCTCGTAGGCGACGCGATCGCGAGCGGACCAGACGGGCGGGGGGTGATTCATCGGCAGGCTCCATGTGAGGAAATGCGCGGGAGCAGTTCATGGTTTATTCCATTATTTGGAATTGAATGGAGACCCATGATTCAGTGAAATACTCCTGCTACTGGCGATAAATGCTAGCGTTGCGATAAATTCACTCGCAACACAACCAAAAATAATTCCACTAATTGGAATGGCATGAATGATTCCCTCGCGCGGGTCGATGGCGCCCAAGGCATTACCCGGGCGGTGCTGGTGCTCAAACTGTTGGCGCGCCAGGCCGATGTCGGCCTGCGGCTGGTCGATCTGGCGCAGGCCGCGCAATTGACGCGGCCCACCATGCATCGGCTGCTGAAGGCGCTCGTCGCGCAAGGCATGGCGGTGCAGGATGCCGCGACCCGTCGTTACCGGCTGGGTCCCCTGGTGTTCGAGCTGGGCCTGGCGGCGGCGCATCGTTTCAATCTGCGCGACCTGAGCACGGCCACCCTGGCGGACCTTGCCCGCGTGACGGGCGATACGACGTTCCTGTTTGTGCGCAGCGGCGACGACGCCGTCTGCATCAATCGCATCCAGGGGACCTATCCCGTGCAGACGCCGGCGCTGCCGCTGGGCAGCCGCCAACCCCTGGGCGTGAGCGCGGGCGGCCTGGCGCTGCTGGCGGCGTTACCGGCAGCGGAACAGAAACGCATCATCGAGGCCGTTGCGCCGCGGCTCGGAGCATATGGAGAATTGGACGCTGACGATGTCCGGACGCATTGCGCCCTGGTGGCAAAGGTCGGCTACGCGCATATCGCCAATCGCGCGGTGCCCGGCATCAGCGCGCTGGGTGTCCCCGTGTATGGCGAGAGTGGTCTGTTGCTGGCTGCTGTCACGGTCGCCGCGACCCACAACCGCATGACGGACGCCCGGGTGCGTGAGATCGTGCCGCTGCTGCGCGGGGCGGCGCAAGCCATCGGCGCCTTGTTGCAGCAATAACGACCAATTGCGCCGAGCATCCCCCGAGGCGTGGATATCCGGCCCGGCGTGGCTGTCAGGCGGCGAGCAGCCGGGGCAGGTCGGGCAAGGCCGCGGTCACCGCGGCGCTCTGCGCGTCCAGGCTTTCGAGCAGGCGCTCGAGATGGCCGATGTGGGGCAGCATGGGGCCGTAGAACACCACGCGGCCGCCGATCTGGATCAGCAGGGTGGGGAAATTCTCGACGTCGACCTCGCCCAGCAATTCGGCGTGGTCCTCGATGTCGATCCAGGCGAAGACATGCTGCGGCAGGGCGCCGGACAGCGTGCGCAGCTTGGGTTTGTATTCCTCGCAGGTGTCGCACCAGGCGGCGCAGAAACAGGCGACCAGCCAGGCATCGGGCGAGGCCGCCAATTGGGCGCGCAAGGCGGTGAGGTCGGAGCCGGGTACAAGTAGTGTCATACGAGCGCAGGGGGGCGTGTTTGACTATCATACCCGGGATGCTCACCTTCCTTTCGTCCTGCGATGACCGCCTTGCGCACTGATTCCCCTCCGCCCGAAACCGGCCGTTTCGCCCGCGCCGCGAGTGGCGTCGGGCTGGCGTTCAAGCGCGCGCTGGTGTCGCAGTGCCACCCGACGATGCTGTTCGCCGTGCTGCTGCCGTTCCTGATCGCGCTGGTCGGCGTGATATTGCTGTTCTGGCTGTTCTGGACGCCCCTGACCGACTGGCTCGCCGCCCAGGCCTCGCACTGGGACTTCATCAACCGCACCGAGGAATGGCTGCTGGCGATGGGGCTGTTCTCGCTCAAGATCTACCTGGTGCCGGTGATCGCGGTGTCGATCCTGCTGCCGCTGTCGGGCGTGCTGGGCCTGGCGATCGCGGCCGTGTTCGTCATGCCGCTGGTGCTGCGCCACGTCGGCCAACGCGAATACGCCGGCCTCGGCCGGCAGGGCAAGCTGGCCACCTCCGTCAGCGTCTGGAACGCGATCTGGGTGTCGGGCGCGTTCGTGCTTGGCTGGCTGTTCACCATGCCGTTGTGGCTGGTGCCGCCGATGGCCCTGGTGCTGCCGATCTTCTGGTGGACCTTCGCCTTCTCGCGCATGATGCGGGTCGACGCCATCGTCGAGCACGCCAGCCCGGTCGAGCGCAAGATCATCCTGGAGCGCCACAATGGCGGCTTCTGGATCATCGGCCTGATCTGTTCGCTGCTGAACCTGCTGCCGCCCGCCTGGATTATCCTGCCGGTGTTCTCGGCGCTGGTCTACGCGCACTACGGCCTGGATGCCGTCCAGCGCCTGCGCCAGGAACGCACCATCGACGTCGCCTGAGGCGGCGTTTTCCCCCTCGACCGTTCAACCCGCCACTCTGGAACCGGACATGGCTGCAGAATCCGCCTCCCGCCGCATCGGCCTCATCATCGTCGGCGACGAAATCCTGTCGGGCCGCCGCCAGGACAAGCATTTTTCCAAGGTCGTCGAGCTGCTGGGCGCGCGCGGCATGCAACTGGCCTGGGCGGAGTTCCTGCCGGATGACCGCGACGTGCTGGTGGCCGCCTACCGGCGCAGCTTCGCCACCGGCGACGTGGTGTTTTCCTGCGGCGGTATCGGCGGCACGCCGGACGACCACACCCGCCAGGCCGCCGCGGCGGCCCTGGACCTGCCGCTGGTCCTGCATCCCGAAGCCGAGCAGGCGATCGCGCTGCGCACCGCCGAAATGGCGGCCAAGGGGCAGGGCACGGCCGACATGAGCGCGCCGGAGAACCAGCAGCGGCTGCAGATGGGCGTGTTCCCCGAGGGCTGCGAGATCGTGCCCAATCCGTACAACCGTATTCCGGGCTTCTTCATCCGCGACCATACCTTCGTGCCGGGCTTTCCCGTCATGGCGTGGCCGATGCTCGAGTGGACCCTGGATACGCGCTATCGTGCGTTGCAGCATACGCGCCGCCACGCGGAGCATTCCTTCCTGGTGTTCAGCATGCCGGAATCGCGCATCACCCCGGCCATGCAGACCGTCGAAAGCCGCTGGCCGGGCGTGCGCGCCTTCAGCCTGCCGAGCGTCGGCGAAGCCGGCGGCACGCCGCATATCGACCTGGGCGTGAAGGGCGAACCCGAGGCAGCAGCCGAGGCGTTGGCCTTCCTGCGGGCCGAGGTGCTGCGCCTGGGGGGCAAGCTGGCGCCGCCGTCGGCCTGAGGCGAAGCGTACAAGGGAAACGGGGAGCGTCCCCGATTGGAAGACCAAAAAACGGTTGCCAAATAGCCCGGTAAATTTCACAATACGGGAAAGAACTGTTTGCTGCGTTGCCGCAAGTCTGGTCTCTTTCGGTGGCGCCGCGCTAGCCCTTCCTTCCTATGTCCCGTCCTTCTTCCACCCGCAATGCCCTGGACGCCGAGGCCGATGGCGCTTCGGGCAGTCCCATCGCCATCCAGGTCATCGAACGCGCCATGCGCCTGCTCGATGCGCTGGCCGCGCAGCCCGAGCCCGTCACGCTCAAGGAATTGTCCGCGACCACCGGCCTGCATGCCTCCACCGCGCACCGCATCCTGAACGACCTGGTCGTGGGCCGCTATGTCGAACGGGTCGACAACGGCCTGTACCAGCTGGGCATGCGCCTGCTGGAGCTGGGCTCGCTGGTCAAGGGGCGCCTGAACGTGCGCGAGGCGGCCATTTCGGCGATGCGCTCGCTGCACAAGCTCACGGGCCAGACCATCAACCTGTCGGTGCAGCAGGGCGACGAAATCGTCTACATCGACCGCGCCTGGAGCGAGCGCTCGGGCATGCAGGTGGTGCGGGCCATCGGCGGCCGCGCGCCCCTGCACCTGACCTCCACCGGCAAGCTGTTCCTGTCCACCGGCGACGCCCGCCAGGTGCGCGCCTACGCCTTGCGCACCGGCCTGGCCGGCCACACCCGCAACAGCCTGACCGACCTCGACCGCCTTGAACGCGAGCTGGCGCTGGTGCGGCGCCACGGCTATGCGCGCGACAACGAGGAACTGGAACTGGGCGTGCGCTGCATCGCCGCGGGCATTTTCGATGACACCGGCAAGCTGGTCGCCGGCCTGTCGATCTCGGCGCCGGCCGAACGCCTGCAGGACGACTGGATCAAGGCCCTGGTGGACACGGCCGCCAGCATTTCCGAGGCGCTCGGTTACGAGCCCTCGGTGTCCAGCGGCTTCAGCGGCCTGGGCATGGCGGCCGAGGCGATGCGCACCTGACACGCCTGTTCGCCCCGGCCATGAAAAAGCCCCGCGGTTTCAGCAACCGAGGGGCTTTTTCATGACCGGGGACAGGATGTCCACCCGCCGCGATGCGCAGCGCAGGCCCCGGTTGGCGGGGCCCGCCCTGAATTACTGCTGTTCGACGCCGGCCTTCTTGAACAGCTCGGCCCACTGCGGCACCTGCTGCTTGACCTTGGCGTCCAGGGCTTGCGGGTTAGCGTCGGCGGTCAGCACCGTGGCGCCCAGCTGCTTCATGCGTTCCTGGAACTTCGGATCCGCCAGGCCGGCCTGCAGGCTCTTGACCAGCTTGTCGACCACCGGCTTGGGCGTGCCCTTCGGCACCCACATACCGTGCCAGATACCCACTTCGAAGCCCTTGAAGCCGGACTCGTCCATGGTCGGCAGCTTGGGCAGGGTGGGCACGCGCTGCAGGCTGGTGACGGCGTAGGCCTTGACCTTGCCGCTGTCGATCTGCTGCGTGGTGTTGGTGGTCTGGTCGCACAGCAGGTCGACCTGCTTGCCCAGCAGGTCGTTCATGGCCGGCGCGGTGCCCTTGTAGGGGATCGTCAGCAATTGCACGCCCAGGGCCTCGACCAGCATGGTGCCGCACAGGTGGCTGGCGGCGCCGATGCCGGCGTTGGCCAGCGAGACCTTGTCCTTGTTCTTTTTGACGTAGTCGGCCAGTTCCTGGATGTTGTTGGGCGGGAAGTCCGAGCGCGCGATGATGGTCATCGGCACGTCGACCACCAGGCCGATCGGCTCGAAGCTCTTGTAGGGGTCGTACCCCGGATTCTTGTAGAGCGACGGCGCGGTCGAGAAGCCGGCGTGCATCAGCAGCACGGAATAGCCGTCCGGTTGCGCGCGGGCCACCTGCGTGGTGCCGATGGTGCCGCCCGCACCACCCTTGTTTTCGACCACGACGGTCTGGCCCAGCGAATGCCGCATGGCTTCAGCCAGCGAACGCGCGACGTTGTCCGTCGGACCGCCGGCGGCGAAAGGCACCACCATGTTGATGGGGCGTTCCGGGAATTCCGCGTGGGCGGCGCCGGCCGCGAGCATGGCGCTGGCCGCGAGCAGGGCCGAAAGCGTGCGGGGGATGAGGGTCATGAAGTCTCCAATTGCAGGGTTTTGCTTGCTGCGATGTGTTTTTGACCGCTGACTTATCGTTTGTGTTTGTCTGTCATCAGCGTGCAAGCAGTGTAGAAAAGAATTGATACGCCGTCATGTCCGGTATTTCCCGAATCATGGGAAATCCTTGTGCTGGATCAACCCCGCACCGGCGCCTGCACTGTTAATGTGCAAATAGTTGTTGCGTTGCACCAATATTGCTTGACAAGGTTTTTTAGGCCCGTAGAATGTCAATTGTGCAGTGCATCAAACGGGCCGGCGGTAGCTTGTAGTACCAGTTTCCGCGCACGTTCCTTATTTCGTCGCAGACACCATCCTTATTCGCCGGAGAGCCTCCGGTTACCCCTAAAGGAGCAATTCTATGAGCGCTATCCCGCAACAAGTCCTGGACCGTCAAAAAGCCAGCATCAACACTTTCGTGGCCGCCCAGTCGGCCGTGTTCGCCGGCTTCGAAAAGCTGGTCGAGCTGAACCTGAAGGTCGTGCGCGCCACTCTGGACGAAGTCGCCCAGAAGTCGCAGCAAGCCGCCGAAGTGAAGGACCCGCAGGAAGCCGCGGCGTTCGCCTCCGGCCTGCTGCAACCGGGCGCCGAAAAGGCCCTGGCCTACACCAAGCACGTGTATGACATCGTCGCCGGCGTGCAGGGCAACCTGGTCAAGCTGACCGAAGAGCAAATCGCCGAAGGCCAACAGCAACTGACCGACGCCGTCGAGCAGTTCTCCAAGAACGCCCCCACGGGTTCGGAAAGCGCGGTCGCCCTGATCAAGTCCTCGCTGGCCACCGCCAACAGCGCCTACGATTCGCTGACCAAGGCCGCCAAGCAGGCCGCCGAAGTCGCCGAGTCGAACCTGAATGCCGCCGCCAACGCGACCTTCAAGGCAGCGACGGATGCCGCCGACGCCGCCACCAAGGTCGCCAGCCGCAGCCGTCGCAGCGCCTAAGTATTTGGCGCGCGATGCTGCGCAAATAGCAGTTATGTAGTACTGTTGAGTGACAGAGCAGAGCTGGAATTAGGGCCACCCTTCGGGTGGCCTCTTTTTTTGCCCGTTTTTTCCGCGGGATGACGGGCGCGCGCGGGCGCCGCCCGGGCAGCATGGCCGCCCGCGAGGTTCGTCCTGGCAAGCCCCGGCGTGGCCGGGGCGCGGGATCAGGCCCGGAGGGCCACCGCCCGCACGCACTCGCCCACCAGGGCGGGGCCGCGGTAGATCAGGCCTGTGTACAACTGCACCGCGTCGGCGCCGGCCTGCATCTTTTCCTGGGCCTGGCGGCCCGACAGCACACCGCCCACGCCGATGATCGCCAGGCTGTCGCCCAGGCGTTCCTTCAGCCTGCGGATCACCGCCAGCGACAATTCATGCACCGGCGCGCCGGACAGGCCGCCGGCTTCCTCGGCGTGCGCCAGGCCGGTGACCGCGTCGCGCGACAGCGTGGTATTGGTGGCGATGACGCCATCGATGCCATGGCGCGGCAGCGCGTCGGCGATGGCGTCGATCTGTTCCGTGGTCAGGTCGGGAGCGATCTTGACGGCCATCGGCACGCGGCGCTGGTGCTGGTCTTCCAGCGCGCGGCGCTTGTCCGCCAGTTGCGCCAGCAGCGCCGACAGTTCGTCGCCGCCTTGCAGGGCCCGCAGATTCTTGGTGTTGGGCGACGAGATGTTCACCGTGACGTAGTCGGCGTGCGGGTACACGCCGGCCAGGCCGATCAGGTAGTCGTCCGCCGCGCGCTCGATCGGGGTGTCGGCGTTCTTGCCGATGTTCAGGCCGAGGATGCCGCCCTGCTTGCGCCACTGGCTGCGCTGCACGTTGGCCAGGAACGCGTCCAGCCCCTGGTTGTTGAAGCCCAGGCGGTTGATCAGTGCGTTGGCGCGCGGCAGGCGGAACATGCGCGGCTTGGGGTTGCCCGGCTGCGCCCGCGGCGTCACCGTGCCGACCTCGACGAAACCGAACCCCAGATTGCCGAGCGCGTCGATGTAGGCGCCGTTCTTGTCCAGTCCCGCCGCCAGCCCGATGGGGTTGGCCAGCTGCATGCCCATCAGGGTGCAGGGCGCCTTGGGCTGCGCGTGCAGCAGCTTGCGCGTGGCGCCGCATTCGTAGGCCCGCTGCAGTCCCGACAGGGTGACTTCGTGGGCGGTTTCCGCGTCCATGGCGAACAGCGCCGGGCGGGCCAGGGGATAGGCGTGGAAGAGGATCGACATGGAGCGGGATTGTAAAGCGTCTTTGGCCGGCCTTGCGGGCTGCGGTCGCGCGGATCAGGCGGCCGGGCCGGGCGGCGTGGCGGGCGCGGGCGGTTCGCCCCAGGCGCCGTCGATCAGGTACTGGGCCGGATGGAAGCTGGCCTTGTACGACATTTTCTGGCTGTCGGCGATCCAGTAGCCCAGGTAGAGCCAAGGCAGGTTGAGCGTGCGGCACTGCTCGATCTGCCAGAGGATGCTGTAGGTGCCCAGGCTGCCCGGCACGTCGGGATCGTAGAAGGTGTAGACGGACGACAGGCCGTCGTCCAGCACGTCGATGATCGAGACCATCATCAGCACGCCCGCGGGGTCGCGGAATTCGACCAGGCGGGTGTTGACGCGGCTGGTCAGCAGGAACTGCGCGTATTGCGTGCGGCTGTCCTCGTCCATGCCGCCGCCGGGATGGCGGCCCTGCTGGTAGCGGGTATAGAGCCGGTAGTGCTCGGGCGACCAGGCCAGCTCGGCCACGAACGACTGCAGGTTGCGATGGTCGCGCCAGGCGCGGCGCTGGCTGCGGTTGGGCGCGAAGCTGGCGGTGTCAACCCGCACCGGCACACAGGCATGGCAGCTGTCGCAGTGCGGGCGGTAGGTGAACAGGCCGCTGCGGCGGAAACCCTGCTCGACCAGTTGCGAGTAGGTGCCGGCGTTGATCAGATGGCCGGGCGCGGCGACCTGCGACCGTGCCTGGCGTCCCGGCAGATAGCTGCAAGGGTAGGGAGCGGTCGCGTAGAACTGCAGCGTGGAGAAAGGTAATTCTTTGAGCTGGCTCATGTGGATCCCGGTGTCCGGCGCCAAGTCCGTGACGGGGACGAGTACATATTAACGCTTAACCCGGCTTGTGATGTGGGCGGGGACGGAACGCGGCGCCAGGGGACGGGGCGGCCGTCAGGCCGGGTCGGCAGGCGGCAGGGGCAGCAGCCGACCCGTGCTGTCCAGTCGTCCGGACGCCCAGGCCAGCGGCGGCTGCACGGCGGCCGCGCGCACGTGTTCCAGGAAGCGCGAGCGCGGCACCGGCCGCGCGCCCAGGCTGGCGAGATGGCGGGTCTGCTGCTGGCAGTCGATCCACTGCACGCCCTGTGCGCTGACGTAGCGCACCAGGTAGGCCAGCGCGATCTTGGAGGCGTTGGGCACGAGCGTGAACATCGATTCACCGAAGAACATGCGGCCCAGGTTGATGCCATACAGGCCGCCGGCCAGTTCGCCGTCGATCCAGGTTTCGATGCTGTGGACGTAGCCGGCCTGGTGCCAGGCGAGGTAGGCCTGCCGCATGGCGGCGGTGATCCAGGTGCCCGGCTGGCCGTCGCGCGGCGCGGCGCAGTGCGCCATCACCGTGGCGAAGGCGGTGTCGACCCGCACCTCGATGCGCGGCGCGGCCTCGTGTTCGTGGCTGGCGATCTGGCGCAGCAGCTTGCGCAGCGAGTGCGAGGGCGCGAAGTCGCGACAGGCCAGCACCATGCGCGGATCCGGGCTCCACCACAGGATCGGCTCGCCCTCGGAATACCAGGGAAAGATGCCGTTCGAGTAAGCCTGGATCAGGCGCGGCGTGGACAGGTCGGCGCCGGCCGCCAGCAGGCCGTCCGGATCCGTCAGGGCGAATTCCGCCGGCGGAAACGGCGTGTCGGCGGCAAGCCAGGGCAGCTTCAACGGTGCGATTCTAGGGTGTAGTGGTGAGGGCCGAATGTGCCGCGCTTGCGGTCCTCGAAATAGCGTTGCAGCGTGGTCGCCACGGTGCGGAACGCCAGGTCGTCCCAGGGAATGTCGGCCTCGTCGTAGAAGCGGGCTTCCAGGCTTTCCGGGCCGGGATCCAGCTCGGGGCCCAGCACCTCGGCCAGGTAGAACACGTGCACCTGCTCGATCTGCGGCACGTCGATGATGGTGTAGATCTCGCCCAGCCGGATGCGCGCGCCGGATTCCTCCAGCGTCTCGCGGCCGGCGCCCTGCGCGGTGCTCTCGCCCAGCTCCATGAAGCCGGCCGGCAGCGTCCAGGTGTTGTAGCGCGGTTCGATCGCGCGCCGGCACAGCAGCACGCGGTTGTCCAGCACCGGCACCGTGCCCACCACCAGGCGCGGGTTCTGGTAGTGGATCGCGCCGCAGTGGTCGCAGATGTCGCGTTCGCGGTTGTCGCCCTCGGGCACCCGGCGGTTCACGGGCGAGCCGCATTGGCTGCAGAAGTTCGCACGGCGCGGCGCGGGGAAGTATTCGAGGGGCGATTTGGCGGTCATGGCTACGATTCTAACGGCTGCGGCGACGGCTGGCGCGCCGCGCCGGCGCCATCGGCGCGCGGCTGCCGAAGCGTTCTTCCAGGTGTTCGACGAAGGAACGCACCTTGGGCGAGAGGAAGCGCCGGTGCGGATAGGCGGCGTACATGGAAATCGGCGTGTGGGCGTAGTCCTGCAACAGGGCGGTCAGGCGGCCGGCGCGCACGTCCTCGCCCACCAGGAATTCCGGCTGCAGGATCACGCCATGCCCGGCCAGCGCGGCGGTGCGCAGGACATCGCCATTGTTGGCGCGCAGGGCGGCGTTGACCCGCACCAGATGGGTGACCCCGTCCTTCTCGAAATGCCATTCATTGCCGGTGCTGGCGTAGGCGTAATGCAGGCAGCGGTGCTGTTTCAGGTCGTCCGGCGTCTGTGGCACGCCATGGCGTGCCAGGTAGGCGGGCGCGGCGCACACCAGTAACTGCTGCGGCGCCAGCGGCCGCGCCACCAGCGACGAATCCTGCAGCGGGCCGATGCGCACCGCGACGTCGTAGCCGTCCTCGACCAGGTCGACCACGCGGTCATTCAGGTCCAGGTCGATGATGACGTCGGGATAGCGCAGCAGGTATTCGGCGATGGCCGGCCCCAGGTGCAGGATGCCGAACGACACGGGCGCGCTGACGCGCAGGCGTCCGCTGGGCGCCTGGCCCTCGGCCTGCAGCGACAGCTCCAGGTCGGCCACTTCGGCCAGGATCGGCCGCACCCGCTCGTAGAAGGCGCGGCCGGCGTCGGTCATGCTGAGCTTGCGGGTGGTGCGGTTCAGCAGCCGCACGCCGTACTTTTCTTCCAGGTACGCGATCTGGCGCGTGACCACGGAACGCGCCTGGCCCATCTTGTCCGCGGCGGCCGCGAACGAGCCCAGTTCCACGACCCGGGCAAAGGTCTGCATGGCGGTGTGGGTGTCCATGATTGTTACCTAACGGGGAACAATAAGTTGCGATTTTGCATGTTTATCTTTGTTTTTGGAATCGCAAGAATAGCGGCCATGAAGAATCTTCCCGTCCTGGGCGATTCGCTCACGGAGAATGCAATGACCGATACCCGTACCGCGCCTTATGCCGCGCTCCTGCTCCGCATCGCGCTGGGCGTGATGTTCCTGGCCCACGGCCTGACCAAGCTGCTGGTGTTCACCCTGCCGGGCACCGCGCAGTTCTTCGCCAAGATCGGCTTCGCGAGCTGGCTGGCGTATCCGGTGACCTTCTTCGAGATCGGCGCCGGCGCGCTGCTGATCCTGGGCGTGTTCCCGCGCTGGATCGCCGCGGTCGCCGCGGTGCAGCTGTTCGTCGCGTCCACCGTGCACTTCGGCAACGGCTGGGGCTTCAGCAACCCGGGCGGCGGCTGGGAATACCCGGTGTTCCTGGCCGTGGCGGCCGCGGTGCTGGCGCTGCTGGGCGACGGCAAGTTCGCGCTGATCAAGAGCCGTCGCGGCTGATCGCCTGGCGCATCAAACTGTCTACTGAATTGGACGTCGTCCCCGAGGCGGCCGGCACCTAGAATGGGCCGGCCGCCTCGGCTTTTCTGGAGATCCCATGTCGTTCATCACGCGCATTCTCGGCGTTGCCCTGCTTGCCGCGGCCCTGTCGCCCGCGGTCCAGGCCTCGCCCGAACAGGAGGCCGCCAACAAGGCGGCCGTGCTGGCTTTCTACGAGAAGGGCCTGAACCAGAAGGACGCGGACGCCGCCGTGAAATACCTGGGCGACCACTACATCCAGCACAACCCCAATGCCGCTGACGGACCGGAGGGATTCCGCAAATTCGTCGCGTTCCTGCGCGACAAGTATCCGCAATCGAAAAGCGAGATCAAGCGCGTCTTCACCGATGGCGACTATGTGATCCTGCATGTGCACGCGGTGCGCGAACCGGGCTCGCGCGGCAACGCCATCGTCGACATCTTCCGGCTTGAACAAGGCAAGATCGTCGAGCACTGGGACGCGGTGCAGCCGATTCCCGAGCAGTCCGCCAACAGCAACGGCATGTTCTGACGCGTCCGGCTTGCCGCCGGCGCGCCGCGTTGCGCGAACGCGCCGGATCAGGCGGTGGGATTGGCCTGGAAACCCAGGGTGCCCGGCACCAGAGCGCGATCGATCAGGCACAGCGGCGCCGCGTCGTAGACGCCCGGCAGCGCGATGCGCAGCGATTGCGCAGGCGCCAGGCGATCGATGGCGTCCAGCAGGGCGGCGCCGTCTTCCGTGACGAGCCGTTCCATCAGGGGCGGCAGGTCGCGGTCCAGCACCACGCCGGGTCCCTGCGATGCCATGGCGTACAACTGGCCGGCGTCATCCAGCCACCAGCCGCTGATCGCGCTTACCGCCTGGCCGGTGTGCGTGAGCAGGGCGTGGCCGGCGTCATCGAGACGCAGCACGTACGGCGCGGCATCGAGCCGCAGGAAGACGCGCTGCGGGCCGTTCTGGAAGAACCAGCGGCCGGCGTCGTCGCGTTCGTAATTGCGGTCGATGAAACCCTGGATCTGCGTATTGGTGATGGACTCGCCCGGCCCGCCCGCGGCGGCCAGTCCTTGCGGATGCAGGCGCCAGCGGCCGCGCGGATCCAGCGACAGCCAGCCGAACACCGCGGGCACGTCGGGCCAGCGGGCGATGGCGTCTTTCACCGAGGGATCCATGGTCAGGGGCGGATGATGATGGGGGGCGGGTTGATGATGATGGCGGGCGCGGGCATGGCCGGCACCAGCACGGGCTGGGGCGCGTAGCCGTAGCGGTAGTCGTCGCGGCACCTGCGCTTTTCGCGATAGTCGCCGTTGCGCTTCCATTTGCGCTCGACCTCACAGGCGCCGTCCCAGTACTTCTCTTTATACTCGCCGCGGCCATGGCCGTGGCCATGGCGGTGATGGCGGTCGGAATCGGCCTCGGCGGCCAGCGGCGCCAACGTCATCAGCGTGGCGGCGGACAATGCCAAAAGGGTGGGGCGGGCGCGTCGCGATTTTTGATTGCTGTGCATGGGATCGTCGTCGAATGAAAACGGCGTCACCTTAGCAATCAAACGATTGACTGGGCGTAGGGATGGGTAACGAGATGCAGGGGGGAGAAATACTGGAGGCGCAAGCCGGAATCGAACCGACGTACACGGATTTGCAATCCGCTGCATAACCACTCTGCCATTGCGCCAGTACTGCAAGAAAAAAGGAAGCTCGGTATAGGCCGGTGCTTCCTTTTTGTATTTGGAGCGGGAGACGAGTCTCGAACTCGCGACCTCAACCTTGGCAAGGTTGCGCTCTACCAACTGAGCTACTCCCGCGGGGGCACTGCGTTTGATGAACCGGATTGCAACCTGGTTTCAATCATCGGTCTCTTTTGAAAGAGGCCGTGTCCACCAAAGACAGCGATTATACACAGTTTTTAGGACTTGTGCGGGTCTGCCGGGGCGCTTGGTAAAAAAGTGGCCGCAACCATGCGCCGCGCCGCGGGCGCATCGCGGGGTCTGTCGCGAGATTGTGCGCGTAAGCCGGCAAGGCGCATGGCATGAGGCGGTGCAGGCATCCCGACGCAAAGCGGCAAGGCAACACGGGAGGGAGGGGGCGACAAGAATCTGTCGTGAAAGAGAACGGCGCCGATGATGCCTGGCGATCCGCTTCAATGAGCAATCCGGCTGATGATTCCAACGATGCGGCGACGTTCATGAAACGGCGCATCTGCTGGAGCGGGAGACGAGTCTCGAACTCGCGACCTCAACCTTGGCAAGGTTGCGCTCTACCAACTGAGCTACTCCCGCGCGGATACTGCTGTACTGCGAAGAGGCGAGAGTATACCGTAATTTGAAGTAGAGGCAAGCGGGCGCGGCGCCAGACCGCATGGCCCAGGCCAAATGGCGATTCTTGGCGCTTTGTCGCCGCGGCCGCTGGCGGCACCATGTGGGTATGCGGCGATGTCGTCCGCAACCCCTCCCACAAAGGTGTCCGTGACATGACCCAGCGTCTGAATTACTTCCAGGTTTCCGCCGAACTGTCCAAGCATTACCTCGACTTCAGCACCGCTCTGAAGAAGAAGGCCGTCATCCGCGAATTCAACGATCTCGTGACGATCCGCGCCTCGCAGATCAACGGTTGCGGCTTCTGCCTGGACATGCACATCAAGCAGGCCAAGATCGGCGGCGAGCGCGAACTGCGCCTGCACCACATCGCCATCTGGCGTGAGTCCACCCTGTTCAGCCCGCGCGAGCGCGCCGCGCTGGAATGGACCGAGGCGTTGACCACGCTGCACCCGCACGGCGTGTCCGACGCAGTGTACGAGCAGGTCCGCGGCCAGTTGTCCGAAGCGGAAATCTCGGACCTCACCTTCCTGGTGGTGGGCATCAACGGCTGGAACCGCCTGAACGTGGCCTTCCGCACCGAGCCGGGTTCGGCCGACGAGGCGTTCGGCCTGGACAAGGCCGGATTGAAGTAAGCGGGGTCCAGGCAGGCGGCGGCGCGTCGCGCCCGGATGGCGCCGCGCGTGCCGTCGCTACATCAGCTCCAGGATGCGGCGGCCGAGCTGCTCGGCGCGCTCCTGCGATTCGATGTTGGTGAAGCTCATCAGGAGGCCTGCGCCGCAGGGCGCGGCGGTCGTCCAGCGCGACAGGGCGTGCGCATAGATGCCATGCTCGACCATGCGCTGCGCCAGCGGGCGATCCGTCTGGTGGCCCGGCATCCGCACCAGCAGATGCATGCCGCCGGGTTGCGGATCGATCGGCATGGCGGGACCGAACACCTTGGCCAGCCCCGCGGCGGTGGCGTCGCGGCGCTCGGAATAGAGCCGCCGCATGCGCTGGATGTGCCGCGCGAAATGGCCTTCCAGCATGAAGGTGCTGACCAGTGCCTGGGTCAGGCCCGGAATGCCGTTGCCGAGCACCCGGTTCACGTCCTCGAAGCGCCGCACCTGGGCCTCGGGCACCACCAGGTAGGCCAGGCGGATGCCGGGAAACATGACCTTGCTGAACGTGCCGGCGTACAGCACGCGGCCATGGCGGTCCAGGCTCTTGAGTGCCGGCAGGGGCCGGCTGACGTAGCGGTATTCGCCGTCGTAGTCGTCTTCCACGATCCAGCGCTGGTTGCGCTCGGCCCATTCCAGCAGCGCCTGGCGGCGCGTCAATGACAGCGTCACGCTCAGCGGACTCTGGTGCGCGGGCGTGACGATCGCGGCGCTCGCCTGTGGCGCCTGCGCGATACCCTGCGACACCCTGATGCCTTCGGCATCGACTTCCACCGGCGCCAGCGCCAGGCCCGAGTGCTTCAACAGCTCGCGCGTCGGCGGATAGCCGGGGTCTTCCACCCAGACTTCGTCGCCGGGCTGCAGCAGCGCCTGGATCACCAGGTTCAGGCTCTCGCGATAGCCGGACGTGATGAACACTTGCGCCGGCGTACAGTGGATGCCGCGCGCGACCTGCAGGTGCGCGGCGATCGCGGTGCGCAGCGCGGGCAGGCCGTCGGCGGGCGGGTAGGACAGGTCTGCCGCCTGCGTGGCGCGCAGGTGGCGGGCGCCGAGCCGTGCCCAGATCTTGCGCGGAAAGGCGTCCAGCGCCGGCAGGCCCATCTGGAACGGCAGCAGCGTCGGCGGCTGGCGCCAGGTGTCGGGGTCCGGCTTGGCGGGCGGCGGCAGCGGCCGGGGCGCGGCCTGCGCATGCAGGCCGGGGGTGACCACGGTGCCGGCCTGGCCGCGCGGTTGCACATAGCCTTCGGCGTGCAGCAGCGAGTAGGCCATCTCGATGGTGCCGCGCGCCACGCCCAGGTCCTTGGCCAGCGCGCGCGCGGACGGAATGCGGTCGCCCGGCTTGAGTGTGCCCTGGGCAATCGCGCCGCGAAAGCGCTCGTAGACCTGCCGGTACAGCGGTTCGTCGGCGGAGGCGACGGGTGGCAGGCTGGCAAGGGAAGGGAATGTCATGGCCTAGTCGAAAGGTCAATTTATGGTCCTTCAAATTATGGCATGGCTTCCTTAGCATCATGGTTGTGCCCGCCCTGGCGGCGGGTGGTTTCTTTCAAGACAGGATCCTCATGAGTCAACAGGACATCCGCCCTATCGAGTCCGCCGAAGCGCTGCGCGCCTGCTTTCCGGTCATGCGGGAATTGCGCCCGCACCTGGCCGACGAGCACGACTTCGTCGAGCGCGTGGCGCGCATGCGCGCCGACAATTACGCCTTGCTGGCGGTGTGGGAGGGCGACGCGCCCGTCGCGCTGGCCGGCTACCGCTTCCAGGAAAACCTGATCTACGGCCGCTTCCTCTATGTCGACGACCTGGTCGTCACCGAGCGCAGCCGCGGCGGGCGCCATGGCGCCGCCCTGTTGCAGGCGCTCGAACGCATGGCGCGCGAGGCCGGCTGCGCCAAGCTGGTGCTGGACACCGGGCTGGCCAACGCGCTGGCGCAGCGCTTCTACTTCCGGCAGGGCCTGCTGACGGGCGCGATGCGCTTCAGCAAGGTGCTGGGGGAGCAAGCGGCATGAGCGTCCTGCGTTTGACTTGCAGCCCGCGCGGCGCGGAATCGGAAAGCCATCGGCTGTCGCAGTTCATCGTCGATGGCCTGGCGCGGGCCGATGTCGCGCGTGGCCGCGACCTCGTCGAGATCGACGCCAACCGGCTGCCGCATGTGGACGCCGAATACGCCTGGGCGCTGGGATCGCCCTCTGATCCGGATGGCGATCCCGCCGGATCGTTGCGCCAGTCCGACCGCTTGATCCAATCCCTGGCCGATGCCGACTACGTCGTCATCGCCACGCCGATGCACAACTACACCGTGCCGTCGGCCTTGAAGGTGTGGATCGATCACGTGGTGCGGGTACGCAGCACGTTTACCGTGACGCGCGAAGGCAAGATCGGCGTGCTGGCCGACAAGCCTGTTTTCGTGGCGGTGTCGTCGGGCGGCCTGTTCTCCGGGAGCGAGGCGCGCCAGCCGGATTTCCTGACGCCCTACCTGAAGGTGGCGCTGGCCACCATCGGCCTGAAGCGGCTGACGTTCTTTTCGGTGGAAGGCACCGCGATGGGCGGGCAGGCGCTGGAGGCGGCCCGCTTGCGGACCCAGGCGGAGATCGCGGCGTATTTCGCGGACGCGGCTGACGCGCTGGTCGAGGTCGTCGTCTAGACGCTGCGCGAGGCGCCTGCCAAGGCGGGCAGGCCTCTCAGGCGTCCATCCACACGTCTTCGTAGCCCTGGTCGTCGATGATGAACTTCGCGCCTGGCGGCAGGCGCAGGTAGTCGACGACCCGGGGCAGCAGTGTCGCCAGGTGCGCGGTGTGGACGGCTTGATAGAAGTCGTCGGCGTCCGAGTGTTCGCCGCCGTGGATGAACCAGCTGACGGTGCCATCGCGCGGCAATGCGATGCGCGTGCCGTGAATCGGCATGGTGCCCAGCGTATGCAGGGCGACCGCGACCATCTCTTCCGGCGCCATGCCTTGCATGCCGTATCTGGCGCAGATTTCGCAGATATCGTCCCGTGCAGCCGTTCGCGGAGGTGTCGTCATGCAGGCCATTTCCGGTTGTCGTGTGCGTTATTGTCGCCGCGGAAATGAAAAAAGGGCCCGCAGGCCCTTTCTTGCAACATGCGCAGTGTGAAGGCACTGCCCATAAAATCTGGAGCGGGAGACGAGTCTCGAACTCGCGACCTCAACCTTGGCAAGGTTGCGCTCTACCAACTGAGCTACTCCCGCATGGGTCCGCAATCCCTGGCTTGGTGAAAATTCTACGCAGTGCCAGTGCAAACCATTTCTTATTGCCAACCACTTTCGCGGTTGCCTGACCAACTTGGTTATCGATCAGAAGGCGCGCATTCTACATGATTTTTTTCGATCGTGCTTGCCGCAGGCTGGTTGCCGGGGCAGGCGGATCGCGCTGAACTTCGCGTGACCAATGTTGCACTACGTGGAACCTGGCTGCCAAGCTCAATCAAGTAATATGAGCGAAGACAGAAAATATAGCACACTCGGTAGTATCCATGTCAAATTCCTCTGCCACCACGCCTGCCTTGACCCCCGCGACGCGCGATCTTTCCGCCCTGAACACCCTGGGCCTGGCGTCCACGGCGCAGGCCTGCGTGACGCTCGACGATGTGGCGCAATTGCCGGCGCTGTCGGCCCTGGCCGCGCGGCACGACCGGCTGCTGGTGCTGGGCGGCGGCAGCAATGTGGTGCTGCCCGAGACCGTGCCGGGCCTGGTGGCGCACGTGGCGCTGCGCGGCGTGCGTCTCTTGCGGGCCGAGGCCGATGCGTGGCGGGTGGAGGCGGCCGCCGGCGAGACCTGGCATGGCTTTGTCGCCGAATGCGTGAAGCAGGGGTGGGACGGCCTGGAAAACCTGGCGTTGATCCCGGGCACGGTCGGCGCGGCGCCGGTGCAGAACATCGGCGCCTACGGCGTCGAGCTGGCCGACCGCTTCGACAGCCTGACCGCCTGGGACGTGCAGGCCGGCAGGTATGTCGAGATGAGCGCGGCCGATTGCCGCTTCGCCTATCGCGACAGCGTCTTCAAGCATCAGCCGCCCGGACGCTGGGTGATCGTGGCGGTGCGCTTGCGCCTGCCGCGGCCGTGGCGGCCGGTGCTGTCGTATCCGGACCTGCAGCGCCATCCCGGGTTGGCGGGCGAGCCGTCGGCGCGCGCCATTTTCGAGGCGGTCTGCGAGATCCGGCGCGCCAAGCTGCCGGATCCGTCGGTCACCGGCAACGCCGGCAGCTTTTTCAAGAATCCCATTGTGTCCGCGGCGCAGCGCGAGGCGCTTGTCGCCCGCTATCCCGGGCTGGTGTCGTACCCGCAGCCGGACGGCGGCTACAAGCTGGCGGCCGGCTGGCTGATCGACCAGTGCGGCTGGAAGGGCCGCGGCCTGGGTGCGGCCGGCGTGCACGACCGGCAGGCGCTGGTGCTGGTGAACCGGGGGGGCGCCACCGCCGCCGACATCCTGGCGCTGGCGCGCGCCATTCAGGACGCGGTCGCCGAGCGCTACGGCGTGGCGCTGGAGCCGGAGCCCGTGGTGGTGTGAACGGATGCCCCATGAAAAAGGACCCTCGCGGATCCTTTTTTGTGGGCGCGGCGGGATCAGAGTCCCAGCACCGCCTGCATGTCGTACAGGCCGTTGTGCTTGCCTTCCAGGAAGCGGGCAGCGCGCAAGGCGCCTTCGGCGTAGGTGGCGCGGCTGGCCGAGCGGTGCGTGATCTCGATGCGTTCGCCGATGCCGCAGAACGACACGGTGTGATCGCCGACGATATCGCCGCCGCGCAGCACCGAGAAGCCGATGGTGCCGGGCTTGCGCACGCCGGTGTCGCCGTGGCGGCTCCAGGTGGCCACGTCGGGCAGGGCGACATCCCAGGCCGAGGCGATGGTCTCGCCCATCTTGAGCGCGGTGCCCGAGGGCGCGTCGACCTTGTTGCGATGATGCGCTTCGAACACTTCGACGTCATAGCCCGAATTCAGGATGCGGGCGGCCATGTCCAGCAGCTTGAGCGTGGCATTGACGCCCACGCTCATGTTGGGCGCGAACACGATGGCGGTTTTCTGCGCGGCCACTTCGATGGCGGCGCGGCCGTTGTCGTCGAAGCCGGTGGTGCCGATGACGGCCTTCACGCCCAGTTTGGCGCAGGCCTGCAGGTGTTCCAGCGTGCCTTCGGGGCGGGTGAAGTCGATCAGGCAGTCGGCGTTGGCCAGCGCGGCCAGGTCGTCGGTGATGGCGACGCCGGTCTGCTGGCCCAGCGGCGCGCCCGCGTCCTGGCCCAGCGAGGGCGAGCCCTGGCGGTCGAGCGCGACCGCGAGTTGCAGGCCGTCGGCCTTCAGGACGGCGTCGATCAGCATCTGGCCCATACGGCCGCTGGCGCCGGCGATAGCAATACGCATGAAGAAAATCCTTGGGGTTAGCGCAGCGGCTCGGGGGCGTTGCCAGGCTGGCCGGGGTACTGGTTCATCGGGCTGGTGGGGGCGGCGGCGTCGCGCTTTTTCTGCTCTTCTTCCTGCTTGAGGCGGGCCTCGTCCTCGCTCAGGCGCTTGTCGGCCTTTTCGTCGGCCGTGGCGCTGGGGGTGTTCAGCTGGTAGGGTTGCAGGTCTGGCTGCTTGTCGCCTTCCCAGCGGGTCAGCCGGTCGTTCTCGAACCAGACCGTGAACTTGCGTTCCTGGGCATCGCCGTAGCCGGGCTTGTAGTAGTAGGGGTAGTCCCAGCGGTTGGCGTGCAGCACGCTGGTCAGGGTGGGGCTGCCCAGGGCGAAGCGCACCTGCTCGCGCGTCATGCCCGGTTGCAGCAGCGCGACCTGTTCCTGGGTGATCCAGTTGCCTTGCTGGACGCCGGCTTTATAGGGGAAGCCCCACTTGTCCCCCGTGCAGCCGGCAAGGGCGACGGCCAGGGCGGCGATGGCCAATCCGGTCTTGAGCGAGCGGGAAGGAATTCGTGCAATCATGGACACTACGCGCCCCTATTATTTGGAAGCAGACAAAACCGTTATCATAAAGGTTTCATAAGGATAGTTCTGCGGGGCGGCAGGAATTCTGGGAAGCCGGCTCGCGGTTACCCGGTATCCTTGCCCATGCCAACGCGGACGGAGAGCGATTACACCATGAGCGACCAAAGCGAACTGAAAAACATGGGTTTGAAGGCGACTTTCCCGCGCCTGAAAATTCTTGATATCTTCCGTAAGTCTGACCAGCGCCACCTCAGCGCCGAAGACGTCTACCGTGCCCTGATCGGCGAAAACGTCGAGATCGGCCTGGCCACCGTCTATCGTGTGCTGACCCAGTTCGAACAGGCCGGCATCCTTGCCCGCAGCCAGTTCGACAGCGGCAAGGCCGTGTTCGAGCTCAATGACGGCGATCACCACGATCACCTGATCTGCACGAACTGCGGCAAAGTGGTCGAATTCTCGGACCCGGACATCGAAAAGCGCCAGCAGAAGATCGCCAAGGACAACGGCTTCGCGCTGGAAAGCCACGCCATGGTGCTGTACGGCATCTGCGGCAGCTGCCTGAAAGGCCGCTGAGCTTTTCTGCGTTCGACCCTGACCACGGCCGCGCTCGCCGTGGTTCAGTGAAAGCAAAAGCCCCTTCTCAAAGAAGGGGCTTTTTTTATTCCCGGACTGAATCGGGCGACGGGCTGGCGCGATACGGGTTGCCGGCGCAAGGGCAGCCCCTGGATTCGGACGGCCGACAACCGGCCTGCGGGCGGCGAGGCTGGGGCCTGGACGGCAGCCGGCTCAGGCCGGTGCGCGGCCGATGCCGGCCAGCATTTCGCGGGCGTGTTCGCGGGTGGTGGCGGTGAGCTTGATGCCGCCCAGCATGCGGGCGATTTCCTCGACCCGGGCGCTGTCGTCGAGTTCCTCGATGCGCGAGCGGGTGGTGCCGCGCGATTCGGTCTTGCTGACCAGGAACTGGTTGTTGCCGCAGGCCGCGACCTGCGGCAGGTGGGTGACGCACAGCACCTGGTGACGCTCGCCCAGTTCGCGCAGCAGCTTGCCGACGGCTTCGGCCACCGCGCCGCCGACGCCGCTGTCGACTTCGTCGAAGATCAGCGTGGGCACGCGCGCGGCGCGGCTGGCGATGACCGACAGCGCCAGCGAGATGCGCGACAGTTCGCCGCCGGAAGCGATCTTGGCCAGCGGCCGCGGCGTGGTGCCGGCGTGGCCGGCCACCAGGAATTCGACCTGCTCGTTGCCATGCGCCGACGGGGCGGCCGCGGCCAGCGTGGGTTCGAACTTGCCGCCTTGCATGGCCAGCGTCTGCATCGCCTGGGTGACCTGCTTGCCGAGGTCCTTGGCGACCTTGCGGCGCGCCGTGGTGAGCTTGGCGGCGGCGGCGTCGTACTGCGCCTGCGCCGCCTGCGCCTGGGCCCGCAGCGCGTCGATGTCGGCGGCGGCCTGCAGGGCCGAGAGCTCGGCGTGCAGGCTGTCGCGCAGCGCGCACAGCCCTTCGGGTTCGGTGCGGAACTTGCGCGCAGTCTCGAACACCGCGCTCAGGCGCGCCTCGAGGTCGGCCAGTCTGCGCGGATCGAGATCGACGCGGCTGACGTAGTTGTTCAGGTCGGACACGGCTTCGCTGATGGCAATGCGGGCCGATTCGAGTTCGTCGTAGATGCCCTGCAGGCCGGTGTCGTGCCGCAGCATCTGCTGGATGCGGTGATTGGCCGCGGTCAGCCGATGGTGGGCCGAGTCGCCTTCGCCGTCGAGCGCGTCGAGGATCTGCGTGGCGCCGTCCAGCAGCGATTGCGAATGCGACAGGCGCGTGTGCTCGGACTGCAGCGATTCCCATTCGTCCGGCGCCAGGCCCAGGCGGTCGAGTTCGTCGACCTGCCATTGCAGCCGTTCGCGTTCGGTCGCCAGGCCGGCGGCATCCTTTTCGGCGGATTCGAGCTGGCGCGCCAGCGCGCGCCATTGCTTCCAGGCCTGGCCGACGGCCTGGCGCAGGTCGCCATGGCCGCCGTGCGCGTCCAGCAGGTCGCGCTGGGCCTCGGGGCGCATCAGGCTCTGGTGCGCGTGCTGGCCGTGGATGTCGACCAGGCTGTCGCCCAGTTCGCGCAGTTGCGCGACCGTGGCCGGCGTGCCATTGATGTAGGCGCGGCTGCGGCCCTGCGCGTCGATCACGCGGCGCAGCGACAGTTCCTCGTCGGCGTCGATCTCGCGTTCGGCCAGCCAGGCGTTCAGCGCCGGCGGCGTGTCGAAGACGGCGGTGATGTCGGCGCGCGCGGCGCCTTCACGCAGCACGCTGACGTCGCCACGTTCGCCCAGCGCCAGCGCCAGCGCGTCGATGAGAATGGATTTGCCGGCGCCGGTCTCGCCGGAGAAGACGGTGAAGCCGGGACCGAAATGGATCTCGGTCTGCTCGACGATGACGAAGTCGCGGATGTGCAGGGTGCGCAGCATGTCGGGGCGCTTACTACTCTACGTTGTCGGTGGCTTGCGGCATCAGGTTCCAGTGCAGCTTGCGGCGCAGGGTGGAAAAGAAGCTGTAGCCTTCCGGATGCACGAAGCGGATGGTGTAGGGTGCGCGCTGCACGACGATGCGGTCGCCGGGTTGCAGGTCGGACCAGGTCTGCATGTCGAAGTGCACGCTGGCGCCGACCTCGACCCGGCCCATGGCGGTGAGCGTCATGTTGAGCACGCCGCTGTCGGGGATCACGATGGGGCGGTTCGACAGCGTTTGCGGCGCCACCGGCACCAGCACCATGGCGTTCATGCCGGGGTGCAGGATCGGACCGTTGGCCGACAGCGCGTAGGCGGTCGAGCCGGTGGGCGTGGCGATGATCAGGCCGTCGGCGCGCTGCGTGTACATGAAGGCGCCGTCGAGTTCGACGCGCACTTCGATCATGCCGCCGCGTCCGGCGCGGTTCAGCACCACGTCGTTGAGCGCCGAGGCCGCGTACATCTGCTGGTCGCCGCGCCACACGCTGCCTTCGAGCAGCATGCGTTCCTCGATCTGGAAGTTGCCTTCCAGCACGCGCGCCAGCGCGTCGTGCGCGTCCTGCACCGGGATGTCGGTGATGAAGCCGAGGTGGCCGTGGTTGATGCCGACCAGCGGCACGCCGAAGGGCGCCAGGTGGCGGGCCGCGCCCAGCACCGTGCCGTCGCCGCCCATGACCACGGCCAGCGAGGCGTCCTGGCCGATCTGCTCGTAGGTGGCGACCGGGTATTCCGTGAGCCCGGTGTTGCGGGCCGTGTCGGCGTCGACGAGCACCTGCCGCCCGGCCTGCGTGAGCGCGTGCGCGAGCGCCCTTAGCGGAGTGGCCAGGCCGGCGTCCTGGTATCTGCCGATCAGCGCGACGGTAGGAAAGTGCATGGTGGCGAGGCGAATCAGAAAAAGCGAAATTGGTCCGGAATCGGGCCCGTTAGCCGATTATATGGGGCCGCATATCGGCTTGCGGGACAAAAATCGCCTTAATTGGAAAAGATTCCCTAAAATACGCGCTATGGATGACCGCGCACGCGCATTACTGAAAGCGTTGATCGAACGCTACATCGCCGATGGGCAACCAGTCGGCTCGCGGACGCTATCGAAGGTCTTCGACCTGTCGCCCGCCACCATCCGCAACGTCATGGCGGACCTGGAAGAGCTGGGCCTGATCCACAGTCCGCACACTTCCGCGGGGCGCATTCCGACGCCGCGCGGCTACCGCATGTTCGTCGATTCGCTGCTGGCGGTGCAGTCCTACCAGCTCGAACCGCACAACATGGGCGACATGCTGGCGGCGGCCGAACCCACCCGCGCGGTCAATGCCGCGGCGGCGCTGCTGTCGAACCTGACGCAGTTCGCCGGCGTGGTGCTGACGCCCAAGCGCGCCCAGGTGTTCCGCCAGATCGAATTCATCCGCCTGTCCGACAAGCGTGTCCTGCTGATCATCGTCACCCCGGATGGCGACGTGCAGAACCGCATCCTGTTCGTGCAGCGCGACTACGCCGAGGCCGAGCTGCTGGAGGCCGGCAACTTCTTCAACATCCATTTCGCCGGCAAGTCCTTCGACGCGGTGCGGCGCACCCTGTCCACCGAGCTGGCCCAGCTGCGCGAAGACATCTCGCGGCTGATGCAGGCGGCGGTCGAGGCCAGCGCCGAAGCGGCCGAGGACGGCGACGCCGTGGTCATTTCGGGCGAGCGCAAGCTGCTCGACGTCACCGACATCGCCTCCGACATGGACCGCCTGCGCAAGATGTTCTCGCTATTCGAAAAGAAGACCGACCTGCTGCAGCTGCTCGATGTGTCGAGCCGCGCGCAAGGCGTGCAGATCTACATCGGCGGCGATTCGCAGCTGGTGCCGATGGAAGAAGTCTCGGTGATCACCGCGCCCTACGGCGTGGACGGCAAGGTGGTCGGCACGCTCGGCGTGATCGGTCCGACCCGCATGGCCTACGAACGCGTGATTCCCATCGTGGACATCACGGCGCGCCTGCTGTCCAACGCCCTCAGCCACAACCAGTAGTTCCATTCGAACCGACATCCTCCTTGCGGAGGAAGGGGAGTTTTTGTGTTTCTTCGCCTGTTCAAGTATCTCTGGCCTGAACGCTACCTGCCTGAAATCGAGCAGGACGACCCCTTCAATGAAGACCCGCCGCCGCGCGCGCCGGGCAAGGTCGGCGTGCTGCTGGTGAACCTGGGCACGCCCGACACCCCGGGCAAGAAGGACATCCGCAAGTACCTGGGCGAATTCCTGTCGGACCCGCGCGTGATCGAGATTCCGCGCTATCTGTGGAAGCCGATCCTGCACGGCCTGGTGCTGACGATGCGCCCGAAGAAACTGGAACCCCGCTACGCCGGCGTCTGGCTCAAGGAAGGCTCGCCGCTGATGGTCTACAGCCGCCGCCAGGCCGAAGGCGTGCAGGCCGCGTTGACCGCGGCCGGGGTCGAGGCGGTGGTGGAACTGGGCATGCGCTACGGCAACCCGTCGATTCCCGACGCCATCTCGCGGCTGCGGGCGCAGGGCTGCGAACGCATCCTGACCGTGCCGCTGTATCCGCAATACGCCGCCAGCACGTCGGCCACCGTGGTCGATGCCGTGACGCGCCACGCCGGCCGGCTGCGCGACCAGCCGGAAATGCGCTTCATCAAGCGGTTCCACGAGGATCCCATCTATCTCGACCCGCTGGCCGCCCGTATCGAGGCGTACTGGCGCGAGCATGGCAAGCCGCAGAAGCTGGTCATGAGCTTCCATGGCCTGCCGCGCTATTCCATCGAACTGGGCGATCCGTACTACCGCGACTGCATGGAAACCGCGCGGCTGCTGTCGCAGCGGCTATCGCTGCCGCGCGAGCAGATCGAGGTGACCTTCCAGAGCCGCTTCGGCACCGCCCGCTGGCTCGAGCCCTACACCGAACCGACCCTCAAGGCGCTGGCCGCCTCGGGCATCACCGAGGTGGATGTGGTGTGTCCGGGATTTGTGGCAGACTGTCTGGAAACCCTGGAAGAGATCAGCCTGGAGTGCCGCGACGCCTTTGTCGGCGCGGGCGGCAAGCAGTTCCGTTACATCCCGGCGCTCAATGACGATCCGGCCTGGATCGCGGGGTTGGCCACCCTGACGGCACGACACTTGCAGGGATGGCCCACACATTCACGGACTTGAAGGAGAGGGCGCATGCACCATGATCCCAAGACGGGCAAGATTGTGAAAAAGGGGAACGTCAGTACCCCGGTGGAGGAGGATCAGGTCGAGCACGAGCTGGACGAGGCGCTGGCCGAGACCTTTCCCGCCAGCGATCCCATCGCGATCAATCCGGAGCCGGACGACGATCCGCGCGTCGACCGCGCCCTGAAAGAGAGCTTTCCCGCCAGTGACGCCGTCGCGCCGGCGCAGCCGCACAAGAAATGACCTGTCCCTGGCATCGGCGGATCTGCTGAAATGCCGGTTTTCCGTGCGGTTCGCGGGTGAAGCTGGGGTTTTGGCGGATTTTTCCGGATTTTCCTGGGTGGCTGCCGGTTGCCGCGGTGGCGCTGCGCGACGGGGAATATTTGCTTTCCCGGGCTTGAAATAGGGGTATTGGCCCCCATTCATGTCTGCGAAAGCCATTCTTTTTGGAGGATTCCCCATGACGGCACCCAACGAGCCTGTAGATCAGACGCCCGGATTCGGCAACGATGCCGACGCGGCCCCCGCCGCCCAGGACGCCGCGCAGGCCGAGCTGAACGAGTTGCGCGCCCAGCTGGACGCGGCCCAGGCTACCGTCAATGAGCAGCATGACCAGCTTCTGCGCATCCGCGCCGAGGCCGAGAACGTGCGCCGCCGTGCCCAGGAAGAAGTGTCCAAGGCACGCAAGTTCGGCATCGAGTCGTTCGCGGAAAGCCTGGTGCCGGTCAAGGACAGCCTCGAGGCCGCGCTGGCCCAGGCCGACCAGACCGTGGACACGCTGCGTGAAGGCGTCGAAGTCACGCTCAAGCAGCTGGCCGCCGCCTTCGAGCGCAACATGCTCAAGGAAATCGCGCCGGTCCAGGGCGACAAGTTCGATCCGCACCAGCACCAGGCGATTTCGTCGATCCCGACCGACCAGCCCGCCAACACGGTGGTGCAGGTGCTGCAGAAAGGTTACGCCATCGCCGACCGCACGCTGCGTCCGGCCCTGGTGGTGGTGTCCGCCGGCCAAGGCTGAGCGGACGACGCGCCATGACCGATCCCAGGTTCGACCCGGCCCAGGTCTTCGCGGTGTTCGGCATGCGTCATGTCGATACCGCGGGATTCGACGCCGCCGTGGTCCAGGCGCCGGGATCGGACCTGCGCTGCGTGTTCCTGTGGGGCCAGGATTGCTATAACTGCAATCTCTTCAAGCAGGCGGCGCTGCTGCACCAGGACACCCTGCTGGGCCTGGGGCTGAGCTGGTTCGAGGCGGATGTGTACGCCGACGAGCCGCTGGGCCGCCGCTTTTCCCTGCATGGCGTCCCCACTTTTGTGCTTTACCGGGCCGGAAAACGGCTCGGCCGCATCACCGGTTGGCCCGGATTGCCCCAGTTCACGGCGGCGATCCGGCGCCTGCAGGAAACGCCGGCGGAAAATTCCAGCCAGGCGTCTTGAAAAACCCTGCGGGCAGCCCCAGTTATGTGGGGACAGGAAATTTCTCTCCAATTTCACAGATTTATCCAAGGTAACCCGACCATGAGCAAAATTATTGGCATCGACCTGGGCACGACCAACAGCTGCGTGGCTGTCATGGACGGCGGTCAGGTCAAGATCATCGAAAACGCCGAAGGCGCCCGCACCACCCCGTCGATCGTCGCCTACATGGACGACGGCGAAACGCTGGTTGGCGCGCCCGCCAAGCGCCAGGCCGTGACCAACCCGCGCAACACGCTGTACGCGGTGAAGCGCCTGATCGGCCGCAAGTTCGAGGAAAAGGCGGTGCAGAAGGACATCAACCTGATGCCCTATGCCATCGTCAAGGCCGACAACGGCGACGCCTGGGTGGAAGTGCGCGGCAAGAAGATGGCGCCTCCCCAAGTGTCGGCCGACGTGCTGCGCAAGATGAAGAAGACCGCCGAGGACTACCTGGGCGAGGAAGTGACCGAGGCCGTCATCACGGTGCCGGCGTACTTCAACGACAGCCAGCGCCAGGCCACCAAGGACGCCGGCCGCATTGCCGGCCTGGAAGTCAAGCGCATCATCAACGAGCCGACCGCGGCCGCGCTGGCCTTCGGCCTGGACAAGACCGAAAAGGGCGACCGCAAGATCGCCGTGTATGACCTGGGCGGCGGCACGTTCGACGTCTCGATCATCGAAATCGCCGACGTCGATGGCGAAAAGCAGTTCGAAGTGCTGTCGACCAACGGCGACACCTTCCTGGGCGGCGAAGACTTCGACCAGCGCATCATCGACTACATCATCTCCGAGTTCAAGAAGGAACAAGGCGTTGATCTGTCCAAGGACGTGCTGGCCCTGCAGCGCCTGAAGGAAGCCGCTGAAAAGGCCAAGATCGAACTGTCGTCGGCGCAGCAGACCGAGATCAACCTGCCGTACATCACGGCCGACGCCTCGGGTCCGAAGCACCTGAACCTGAAGATCACGCGCGCCAAGCTGGAAGCGCTGGTCGAGGAACTGATCGAACGCACCATCGAACCCTGCCGCGTGGCCATCAAGGACGCCGGCGTGAAGGTTTCCGACATCGACGACGTGATCCTGGTCGGCGGCATGACCCGCATGCCCAAGGTCCAGGAAAAGGTGAAGGAATTCTTCGGCAAGGATCCGCGCAAGGACGTGAACCCCGACGAAGCCGTCGCCGCTGGCGCCGCCATCCAGGGTTCCGTGCTGTCGGGCGATCGCAAGGACGTGCTGCTGCTGGACGTCACCCCCCTGTCCCTGGGTATTGAAACCCTGGGCGGCGTGATGACCAAGATGATCCAGAAGAACACGACCATCCCGACCCGCTTCTCGCAGACCTTCTCGACCGCCGACGACAACCAGCCGGCCGTGACGATCAAGGTGTTCCAGGGCGAGCGTGAAATCGCCGCGGGCAACAAGGCCCTGGGCGAGTTCAACCTCGAAGGAATCCCGCCGTCGCCGCGTGGCATGCCGCAGATCGAAGTCACGTTCGACATCGACGCCAACGGCATCCTGCACGTGTCGGCCAAGGACAAGGGCACCGGCAAGGAAAACAAGATCACCATCAAGGCCAACTCGGGTTTGTCGGAAGACGAGATCCAGCGCATGGTCAAGGATGCCGAGGCCAACGCCGAGGAAGATCACCGCGTCGCCGAACTGGCCCAGTCGCGCAACCAGGCCGATGCCCTGGTGCACGCCACCCGCAAGTCGCTGACCGAATACGGCGACAAGCTCGAGGCGTCCGAGAAGGAAGGCATCGAGGCGGCCATCAAGGCGCTGGAAGAAACGTTGAAGGACGGCGACAAGGCCGCCATCGACGCCAAGGTCGAAGCCCTCTCGACCGCCTCGCAGAAGCTCGGCGAAAAGATGTACGCCGACATGCAGGCGCAGCAAGCCGCCGGCCAGCAGCAGGCCGCCGACAACGCGAAGCCGGTGGACGACAATGTCGTCGACGCCGACTTCAAGGAAGTCAAGCGCGACCAATAATGGCCGGGCGCTGACCTGCCTCTGCCGCCCGGTAGCCGGAGAAATCCGCCTACCGGGCGAACTCATTCTGTAGCACTGAAAAGAAGGCTCTCCCCCGAGCCCATCGATCATGGCAAAACGCGACTATTACGAAGTCCTGGGCGTGGCGAAAAACGCCTCGGACGACGAACTCAAGAAGGCCTATCGAAAGCTGGCCATGAAGTACCATCCGGACCGCAATCCGGACAGCAAGGAAGCCGAAGAGAAGTTCAAGGAAGCCAAGGAGGCCTACGAGGTCCTGGGCGATGAACAGAAGCGCGCCGCGTACGACCGCTACGGCCATGCGGGCGTCGACCCCAACGCCGCGGGCATGGGCGCTGGCGGCATGGGCGGCGGATTCGCCGACGCCTTTGGCGATATCTTCGGCGAGATCTTCGGCGGCGGCGGCGGTGGCCGGCGCGGCGGCGGTCCGCAGGTCTATCGCGGCGCCGACCTGAAGTACGCGCTGGAGATCACGCTGGAGCAGGCCGCGGCCGGCTTCGACACCGAGATCCGCGTGCCCAGCTGGGAAAACTGCGACACCTGCCACGGTTCCGGCGCCAAGCCCGGCACCTCGCCCAAGACCTGCCGCACCTGCGGCGGCTCCGGCGCGGTGCGCATGCAGCAGGGTTTCTTCAGCGTCCAGCAGACCTGCCCGACCTGCCATGGCAATGGCAAGGAAATCACCGATCCGTGCGCGGCCTGCGATGGCGTCGGCCGCATCCGCCGCAACAAGACCCTGCAGGTCAAGATTCCGGCCGGCATCGACGACGGCATGCGCATCCGCTCCAGCGGCAATGGCGAGCCCGGCATCAATGGCGGCCCTCCGGGCGACCTGTATGTGGAAATCCACATCAAGCAGCACAAGATCTTCCAGCGCGACGGCGACGACCTGCACTGCGAGCTGACCATCCCGTTCACCACGGCGGCGCTGGGCGGCGAACTGCAGGTGCCGACGCTGGGCGGCAAGGCCGAGATCTCGATTCCCGAAGGCACGCAGTCCGGCAAGACCTTCCGTCTGCGCGGCAAGGGCATCCGCGGCGTGCGCGGCAGCTATCCGGGCGACCTGTACTGCCACGTGGTGGTCGAGACGCCGGTGCGCCTGAGCGACGACCAGAAGAACATCCTGCGCCAGTTCGAGGCCTCGCTGAACGACGGGGGCGACCGCCACTCGCCGCAAAGCAAGTCCTGGACCGATCGCGTCAAGGAGTTCTTCAGCTGAATCGGCTGAGCTGAATCCCGCCGTATTGGCGGAGCGCGGCCCAGGGTCTGGAGGCATCCGGATCCTGGGCCGATTTCATTGGGCGGGGCAATCGCCGGGGCGAAAAAAAACCGCGGCTTGCGCCGCGGTTTCACTGCAGGTACTGCAACTTCTTGCTTCAGACTGCGTACTGCTGACTACAGGCACTGCTACTTCCAAAACAGACTGCGTACTGCCTAACTACAGGTACTGCTACTTCCACTGCTAGATCCGCCGCTGTGGCCTGAAAAAACCGACCCCGAACCATGATGCCGCCCGGGGCCGGCCGGGCTACAGCAAGCAGCTCACCGGGTGATCGGCGGGTATTCGAGTTCGCCGAACGTGTACTGGCCGCTGGCCTTGGCCTGGGCGAGTTCCTGCTGGACATCGGCGCGCGTCTTGACGCTGGCCGCCGCCTTGACGGGCGGGTATTGCAGTTCGCCGAAGGTGTATTCGCCGCTGGTCTTGGCTTGTTGCAGCTGGGCTTGCACTTCCTGCGCGCTCAGGCTGGCGGCCTGGGGCAGGGCGGGCGGATAGTCCAGCTCGCCGAAGGTGTATTGGCCGCTGATCTTGGCCTGTTGCAATTCGGTCGCCACCTGGGCGCTCGACTTGGCCTGCTCGACTCCGGCGGCTTGGGCGCCAGCGCCCACCAGGGCTAGGGAAATCAGCAGGGTAGTTGTCAGGGTTTTCATAATGACCTCCAATTCGTTTTAAACGGGGCCGAATCCGGCGGCCCTCCGTCGTGGTTCGTTGTTTGTTCCCGATGACTGAATTGTGCGCGTCATCCCACTTGGGATAAACCCTGATATCTTGAAAACATCTTTCCAAATAACCGTGTAATAAATGCCGTATAGGGCTATCTACCCACTTGTGGCATGGTTTTTTCAATTCTAGGTAGGGAACCGACGGGCAAGGCCGGAACGTGTGGGCAAAAAAAAAGCCCCTGCCGGGGCAGGGGCTCGAGACGCCGGGAGGGCGTGGCGCTCAGGGCGCCTTTTTCTTGAAGTCGCCGGCGACGGCAGTGCTGAAGCCGTCGGGGCGCAGGTACTTGCGCAATGCCGCGTTGACCGTGTCGGGCGTGAGGGCGCTGATCTTCTTGTCCATCTCGGCCGACCATTCGAAGGTGCGGCCGCGCTGCAGGTAGTCGAGCCAGGTGCCGGCCAGCACGTCGTCCTGGGCGCGGGCCAGGTTGCGGTAGTTCAGCAGGGCGGTGATGCCGTCGGAGACCTCCTTGTCGCTGAAACCGTCCTTGAGCACGCGTGCCAGTTCCTCGCCGATGGCCTTTTCCAGGCGCTCGCGGTTCTGCGGCGCGTAGATGGCGTACATGGTCCAGCTGGCGCTGGGTTCGAACGACGAGACCGACAGCGAGCTGCGCACGTTGTAGGACAGGCCCTCGGTTTCACGCACGCGGTTCCACAGGCGCGAGGTTTCCGAGGCGCCGAACAGGTAGTTGGCCAGGTACAGCGCCGCGTAGTCGGCATCGCTGTCCTGCAGCTTCAGGGGCATGCGCGAGATGTAGAACGCGTTGGCCTTGTCCGGGGTCGCGATGTCGAACTGCTTGGCGGGGATGTCGCGGTACGGATTGCCGACACGCGTGTAGGCGGGGGCGCGCTTCCAGCCGGCCAGGCCATCCTTGACGGCCTTTTCGACGGCCTCGGGCTCGAAATCGCCGACCGCCGAGTACTCGATCTTGCCGGCGCCGTAGAACTTGGCGTGGAACTTGACCAGCGCGTCGCGGTTCAGCGCGCGGATGCTGGCCAGCGATTCGTCGAACGTGGGCACGTAGCGCAGGTCATCGGCGGGCCACGGATTGTCCTGGCGCGCCAGGGCGCGTCCGGCCAGGGCCTGCGGCTCGGTCATGGCGTTCTGGATCGAGGTCTCGAGCTGGCGCTGGTATTCCTCGAGCTGTTCCTTGGGGAAGTTGGCGTTGCGCACGATGTCCAGCGCCAGGCGGGTCAGCTCGGGCAGGTTTTCACGCTTGGTCGACATGGCGATCTTGAGCGTGGTGCCGCCGCCGCTGAAACCGAGCTCGGCCTGCAGCTTGTCGAGGCGGTCCTGGATGTCCTGGCGCGACAGCTTGGCGGTGCCGCGCGTCAGCAGGTCGGCCACGGCGCTGGAATTCACGCGCTGGCCCAGCAGGTCTTTCTCGTTGCCGAACTGGATCAGCATCTGCGCCTGCACGCGGTTGCCGCGCGTGGCCTTGGGCAGCAGCGCCAGTTGCACCGGGCCGTTGGGCAGGTCGAGCGTCTTGCGCTGGGTCAGGCGGTCGATGTTCTGCGGCGTGGGATCGAAGGCGGACGCGGCCTTGAAGTCGGGGTCGCCCTTGTAGTCCTTGAACACCGCGGTCAGGTCGACGCGTTGCGTCTGCGGCGCGCGCACCGGCTTTTCGGTCGGGATGTAGCGGCCCTCGATGCGGTTGCTCTGCACCAGGTAGGTGGTGGCGGCCTGCTGCACTTCGGCCAGCGTGGCCTTGCGGGCGCGGTCGCGTTGCAGGAAGAACAGGCGCCAGTCGCCGGCGGCGATGGCTTCGGACAGCGCCACGCCGACCTGCTCGGGATCGCTGTAGGTCTGTTCCCACGAGGTCAGCCACTTGCTGCGCGCGCGGTCCAGTTCCTGCTGGGTGAAGGGCTTCTTGCCGAGCGCTTCGAGCGTGCCGGTCAGCGCCTTCATGGCGGCGTCCTGGCTCTTGCCCGGGGTCAGCTGGGCGGCGAACATCGCCAGGCCCGGATCCAGGTTTTCCATGGTGAAGCCGAACACGCCCGAGGCCAGCTTGGTCGGCACCAGCGCGTGGTAGAGGCGGCCCGAAGGCGTGTCGGCCAGGATGGTGGTGGCCAGGTCGAACGGCACGAAGTCGGTGCTGCCGGCGGCCGGGATGTGGTACATCGCGGCGACCAGCGGCGTGCCGCCGGCGCGGCGCAGCGTGACGGCGCGCTCGCCGTCCTGGGCCGGTTCGACGGTGTATTCCGGCGGCAGCTTGCGGTCGGGCTTGGGCAGCTTGCCCAGCGTGGCCTCGATGTCGGCCAGCGTGGCCTGCGGATCGAACTTGCCGGCCACGATCAGCACCGCGTTGTCGGGCTGGTAGTACTCGTGATAGAAGGCGCGCAGCTGGCCGATGTCGACGTTCTCGACGTCGGAGCGGGCGCCGATGGTGTTCTTGCCGTAGCTGTGCCATTGGAACGCGGCCGCCTGCATCTTCTGCATGAGGATGCGGAAGGGGCTGTTCTCGCCGCTTTCCATCTCGTTGCGCACGACGGTCATTTCGGAATCGAGGTCTTCCTTGGCGATCAGGGAATTGACCATGGCGTCGGCCTGCCAGCCCAGGTACCACTTGAGGGTGTCGGGGTTGGCGGCGAAGCTGGCGAAATAGTTGGTGCGGTCGCTGGAGGTCGAGCCGTTGGCCTGCAGGCCGCGGCGCGAGAACTCGCCCATGGCGTTGCGCGTGGTGGAGGTGCCCTTGAACAGCATGTGTTCGAGCAGGTGGGCCATGCCGGTCTGGCCGTAGTTCTCGTTGCGCGAGCCGACCAGGTAGGTCATGTTGACCGTGGTCGAGGGCTTGGATTCGTCGGGAACCAGCAGGACGCGCAGGCCGTTGCTGAGGCGGTATTCGGTGATGCCCTCGATCGAGGCGGCCTCCGTGACGCCAGCCGGCAGGCTGGCGGCTCCGGCCTGGAAGGCCAGGAAGGATGAGAACAGCAGCGCGCCCAGCGGACGCGGCAGCTTCGATATGGACAGGCGCATGGCGGACTATTCCTTTGGCATGGCAGAATCCGTTGGAGTGTATACGGTGTGAATGGTTCAGGGGCCCGCCCCTGGCGCGCCGGCCCGTCGTTCTGTCTGGAAAACCGCGCATGTCGCTATCCCTTGAAATCGAGACTCCCCGCCTGGTGCTGCGGCAATGGCTGGCGGCCGACCGCAAGCCGTTCGCGGACATGAACACCGATGCGCGCGTGACCCGCTACCTGTTGCCGATGACCGCGCCGGAAAGCGATGCGCTGGCCGACCGGCTGGCCGCGGGCATCGACGAGTACGGCTGGGGTTTCTGGGCGGTCGAGGTGCCGGGCGTCGCGCCGTTCATCGGTTTCGTCGGCATCAAGGCGCTGGGGCCGACGCTGCCGTTCGCGCCGGGCGTGGAAATCGGCTGGCGCCTGGCGGCGCCCTACTGGGGCAGGGGCTATGCCAGCGAGGCCGCGCAGGCCGCGCTGCGGGTGGGGTTCGAGCAGATCGGCGTGCCCGAGATCGTGGCGTTCACGGTGCCGGAAAACGAGCCGTCACGCGCCGTGATGCGGCGCCTGGGCATGCGTGAAGATACGCAGCGCTTCGAGCATCCGGCCGTGCCGGACGGCCATCCCTTGAAGACGCACGTGCTGTACCGGCTGGCGCGCGAGGCCTGGCATGCGCAGAAAAATGGTGACGCCGGCGCAGGCATGGAGCCGTTCGCGGCGGCATAAGCGTCGGCAGGCCCGGTCAGGCCGGGATGTTGCGCCGCAACACCCTGGCGTGGCGCGGCCGATTTGAGATCGGGGCGGGCGTGGGTGTAAGCTTTGCAGAACGTAGTTGCTGTTGTCGACGGGATGCGCGACAGCCGTCTACAGGTTTCCCGTCCAACGCCAGCCGCCGCCCCGCCGGGTCGCAGACCGGCCGTATGCCGGATTGCGCCTCGCGCCCCACGGGCGGCGACGGTGCTTGTTGTTCGCGCCTTCGCCGCCGGCATCCTGCCGGCGCATCTTTCGGAGGAACGACCCATGCTGACCGAGATCGTCACGCGTGCCTTGTCCCAACTGACCGGCAGCCCCATGAGTGGCGACCGCATCAAAGGACAGTTTCAGTACGCTTATGCCAGTGATGACGGCCAATTCGTGGCCATACTGACCCATGACATGACCACCTATGTGGTGGACCTGCGCGCCCAGCGCTATTTCGCCGAGTGCGGAGGATCGCCGCGCGGCTTTGCCGGGCATGTGCTCGAGATGGAGGGCGCCGAGGCGCGCCAGCATCCGTGGCCCGCGGCCAATGACCTGTTCGACCTGGACATGGATGCGGACGAACTGTCCTGGCGCCAGTGCCCGGGGATGCGCGGCACGGCCGGCAGCGCCAACCGATCTGTGGAGAGCCGCGCCGCCTGAGAGTGGCCAGAAGCGGCAGTCCCCTCACTGAACCGGCGACATCGCCGGTTTTTTTTGTCTGGTGGTCAGGGTGGCCCGCTACAATCCGCGCCATGACTACGCACGCTGACAACGGCGCCCCGGAAGGCGCCATCCTGGTCGATTGCACGCATGAACGCCATGCGGACCAGATCCTGGCCATCTTCAACGAGGCCATCGCCACCTCGACCGCGCTGTACGACTACAAGCCGCGCCCGCGCGAGGCCATGCAGGGCTGGTTCCAGGCCAAGCGCGGCGGCGGTTTTCCGGTGGTGGGGTACGAGAACGCGGCGGGCGAGCTGATGGCGTTTGCCAGCTACGGCACGTTCCGCGCCTGGCCGGCCTACAAGTATTCGGTCGAGCATTCCGTGTATGTCGACGGCCGTTTCCGCGGGCAGGGGCTGGGCGAGGCGCTGATGCGCGTGCTGATCGCGCGCGCCCGCGCCAACCAGGTGCACCTGATGATCGGCGGCATCGACGCGGCCAACCAGGGCAGCATCAAGCTGCATGAGAAGCTGGGCTTCACGCATGCCGGCACCATCCGCGAGGCGGGTTTCAAGTTCGGCCGCTGGCTCGACCTGGCGTTCTACCAGTTGACGCTGGACACGCCGGCGCAGCCGGTGGATGGCTGACGCGCGCTGCCGCGGGGGCGCCGCGGCGCGCGGCCGTGGCCGTTGCCTCACTTCGACAGCACCCGCATCGCCTGTTCCAGCCCCGCGACCGTCACGGGGTACATGCGGTCCTGCATGATGTCGCGCATCAGCGCGATCGACTGGCGGTACTGCCACGACGCGGTGGGCTCGGGATTGAGCCACACCGACTTGGGCCAGGCGTCCAGCAGCCGGCGCATCCATTGCGCGCCGGGTTCCTTGTTGTAGTGCTCGACCGAGCCGCCCGGTTGCAGGATCTCGTAGGGGCTCATGGTGGCGTCGCCGACGATGATCAGGCGCCAGTCCGGGTTGTATTTGCGCAGCACGTCCCAGGTGTCGGAGCGTTCGTTCTGGCGCCGGCGGTTGCTCTGCCACAGGCTCTCGTAGGGGCAGTTGTGGAAGTAGTAGACCTCGAGATTGCGGAATTCGCTGCGGGCCGCGGAGAACAGTTCCTCGACGCGGCCGATGTGGTCATCCATGCTGCCGCCGACGTCCAGCAGCATCAGCACCTTGACCGTGTTGTGGCGCTCCGGGACCATGCGCAGGTCCAGGTGGCCGGCGTTGCGCGCGGTGCTGGCGATGGTGTCGTCCAGGTCCAGTTCGAGTTCGGCGCCTTCGCGCGCGAAGCGCCGCAGGCGGCGCAGCGCGACCTTGAAGTTGCGCGTGCCCAGCTCGACCTGGTCGTCGTAGTCCTTGAACTGGCGCATGTCCCAGACCTTGACCGCGCTGCGGTTGCCGGCCGACTGGCCGCCGACGCGGATGCCTTCGGGGTGATAGCCGCCGTTGCCGAAGGGCGAGGTGCCGCCGGTGCCGATCCACTTGCTGCCGCCGGCATGGCGTTCCTTCTGCTCTTCCATGCGCTCCTTGAAGAGCTCCATCAGCTTGTCCCAGCCGTGCTTCTCGATGGCGGCCTTTTCCTCCGGCGTCAGGCTCTTCTCGAACTGCTTGATGAGCCAGTCCAGCGGGATGTCCTTGCCCGCCGGCAGCGCGGCCTCGATGCCCTTGTAGTAGGCGCCGAAGGCCTTGTCGTAGCGGTCGTAGAGCGATTCGTCCTTGACCAGCGCGGTGCGCGCCAGGAAGTAGAAGTCGTCCAGCGTGGGCGTCATCACGTCCTGGCGCAGCGCGTCCACCAGCGTCAGGTATTCCTGCACCGAGACCGGCAGCTTGTGGGCCCGCAGGTGGTAGAAGAAGTCGATCAGCATGGCAGGCGCCGTGAAGGAAGCGTCAGCGGCGCGGCGCGCCGCGGGTCATGGCGGCGAGCCGTTCCAGCAGGTGCACGTCCTGTTCGTTCTTGAGCAGCGCGCCGGCCATCAGCGGCACCGCGGTGGCGGTGTGCGCGTCGATCTGCGCCGCGCTGACGTCCTCGGCCAGCAGCAGGCGCAGCCAGTCCAGCAGTTCGGAGGTCGACGGTTTTTTCTTCAGGCCGGGCGCGTCGCGCAGGCTGAAGAACGTGTCGAGCGCCGCGCGCAGCACGTCCTGCTTGAGCTCGGGGAAGTGCACCGCGACGATGTCGCGCATGGTGTCGCGGTCGGGGAAGCGGATGTAGTGGAAGAAGCAGCGGCGCAGGAAGGCGTCTGGCAGGTCCTTCTCGTTGTTGGAGGTGATGATGACCAGCGGCCGGTGGCGTGCGGCGATGGTCTGGCGCGTTTCGTACACATGGAATTCCATGCGGTCGAGTTCGCGCAGCAGGTCGTTGGGGAATTCGATGTCGGCCTTGTCGATCTCGTCGATCAGCACCACCACCGGCTGTTCGGCGTCGAAGGCCTGCCACAGCGTGCCCTGCACGATGTAGTTGCGGATGTCGCGGACTTTCTCGTCGCCGAGCTGCGAGTCGCGCAGGCGCGACACCGCGTCGTATTCGTAAAGACCCTGATGCGCCTTGGTGGTGGATTTGATGTGCCACTGCAGCAAAGGACGGTCCAGCGCGCGCGCCACTTCCTCGGCCAGCATGGTCTTGCCGGTGCCGGGTTCGCCCTTGATCAGCAGCGGGCGCTGCAGTGTCAGCGCGGCGTTGACGGCGAGCTTGAGGTCATCGGTGGCGACGTATCGGTCGGTGCCATCGAAGCGTGCGTGCGGTGCGGAAGGAGCGGTCTGGGCAGCGGACATGGATCAGCGGACTTCTCAGGGTTGATGGGGATCAAGGCCATTTTCGGGTATTAATCCTAGACAATTATCGTACAATCAGGCGGTTTTGCAGTTGGGTTCGACCCGCAACGTGTTTGCCGGGGGCCTTTCAGTGTGAGCAGGCCCTAGTCCTCAAGCCATACCAAGAAGAGCCATCCCAATGAAGTTGCGATTCTCTCTGAAGTACTCGGTTTCCCTGCTGGCCGCATTGGCATCCTGTGCGATCGCCGGCCAGGCAGTTGCTGCGGATGCAGCGCCGGTCGGTAATGTCCAGAACGCCCGTGACAAGGTTTCCATGTGCATTGGTTGCCATGGCATCGAAGGCTACAAGGCGACGTTTCCCGAGCTTTATCACGTACCGATGATCGCTGGCCAGAACGCCAAGTACATCGAGACCGCCCTCAATGAGTACAAGAAAGGCGCGCGCAGCCATCCCACGATGGATGCCATTGCCGGCAGCCTGTCCGACCAGGATATCGCCGACCTGGCCGCTTACTACTCGAACCTGAAATAACCGGGGGCAATCACATGAACCGCATCATGCTTGCCCTCGCGGGCGCGACGCTGGCCATTTCGGGCGCGACTGCCCAGGCCCAGGACCTGGCGGCCGGCAAGGCCGTCTTCGACAAATTCAATTGCGCCTCGTGCCACGGCGCCGACGCCAAGACGGCGGTGGACCCGGCCTATCCGACGCTGGCCGGCCAGCACGCCGATTACCTGGTGCATGCGCTCAAGGCCTACCGCCGCGGCGCCTCGGGCAGCGCGGCCACCGCCAACGTGCGCAAGAACCCCATCATGGGCGCCTTCGCCACCCAGCTGTCCGACCAGGACATCGGCAACGTGGCGGCCTGGCTGTCGGCCCAGCCCAGCGACCTGGGCGTGCGCAAATAGCGCGACGGTCCGGCCGCATGCAAAAAACCCTCGGGAGACCGAGGGTTTTTTCTTGGGCGTTCGCGCGGCGCGGGGCTAGCGCTCGGCGCGCTGGCGGATCAGGTCGATGTAGGTATCGCTGTCCAGCGGGGTGCCCAGGCGTTGCGCTTCCCAGACGACCCGGCCCAGGCATTCCATGATCTCGTGCGCGGCCTGGTGCGCGTCGGTGCGCGCCACCAGGCGCTGGTAGGCGTTGCGGATGCCGGGCGGATGGTCGATCGACAGCTGCTCGGCGATGGCCAGGTGCATCGACAGGTGCAGGAACGGGTTGGTGCGGCCCTTTTCCACCGCGTATTCGGCGGTCATGGCCTCGGGGCTTTCGAGATCGGCGTGGTATTCCGGATGCTCGATGATCCAGTCCAGGGCCATGGCCTCCAGCGGGGTCAGGACCTCGTTGGCGCGGTGCTTGCGCCAGGTTTCGATGAAGAATTCGCGGACTTGGTCGCGGGAAGGGTTGAACATTGTCAGACGGATGCCATGCTGGCCAGAGAGGGCTTTATTTTACCGCCCGCCGGGGCGCCGCCCGCCCGCCGGCCGCAATGCGATATAGAATTGGTTGCTATCCGCTATCCAGTGTGCGTTTCGCCAGGGCCGCGCGGCCTGCGGACCACATGCCAGCCGATGCGGCGCGCGTGCAGAAAAACCACTCGGAGCAAATGGAGCATTCATGTCCTATCAACATATCAAGGTGCCCGCTGGGGGCCAGAAGATCACGGTCAACGCTGATTTCTCGCTGAATGTGCCGGATCAGCCCATCGTGCCCTACATCGAGGGTGACGGCACCGGCGCCGACATCACGCCCGTCATGATCAAGGTGGTGGACGCCGCCGTGCAGAAGGCCTATGGCGGCAAGCGCAAGATCCACTGGATGGAGGTCTACGCCGGCGAAAAGGCCACCAAGGTCTACGGCCCGGACGTCTGGCTACCCGACGAGACCCTGGACGTGGTCAAGGACTACGTGGTCTCGATCAAGGGTCCGCTGACCACGCCCGTGGGCGGCGGCATCCGTTCGCTGAACGTGGCGTTGCGCCAGCAGCTGGACCTGTACGTCTGCCTGCGCCCGGTGGCGTATTTCAAGGGCGTGCCCTCGCCGGTGCGTGAACCCGAAAAGACCAACATGGTGATCTTCCGCGAGAACTCGGAAGACATCTACGCCGGTATCGAATACATGGCCGACAGCGAGCAGGCCAAGGAACTGATCCAGTTCCTGCAGACCAAGCTCGGCGTCAAGAAGATCCGTTTCCCGAACACCTCGTCGATCGGCATCAAGCCGGTGTCGCGCGAGGGCACCGAGCGCCTGGTGCGCAAGGCGGCGCAGTACGTCATCGACAATGACCGCACGTCGCTGACCCTGGTGCACAAGGGCAACATCATGAAGTTCACGGAAGGCGGCTTCCGCGACTGGGGCTATGCGCTGCTGCAGAAGGAATTCGGCGCGCAGCTGATCGACGGCGGCCCGTGGTGCAAGTTCAAGAACCCCAAGACCGGCCGCGAGATCATCGTCAAGGACGTCATCGCCGACGCGTTCCTGCAGCAGATCCTGCTGCGCCCGGCCGAATACGACGTCATCGCCACCCTGAACCTGAACGGCGACTACATTTCCGACGCGCTGGCCGCGCAAGTGGGCGGCATCGGCATCGCCCCGGGCGCCAACCTGTCCGATTCGGTCGCCATGTTCGAGGCCACCCACGGCACGGCGCCGAAGTACGCGGGCAAGGACTACGTCAACCCGGGTTCGGAGATCCTGTCGGCGGAAATGATGCTGCGCCACATGGGCTGGACCGAGGCGGCCGACCTGATCATCTCGAGCATGGAGAAGTCGATCCTGTCGAAGAAGGTCACGTATGACTTCGCCCGGCTGCTGGAGGGCGCGACGCAGGTGTCGTGCTCCGGTTTTGGTCAGGTCATGATCGAAAACATGTGACCTGGGATATCGGCGCATAATCGCGCATCCTGAAAAGCAAGGCCCTGGCGGCCTTGCTTTTTTTTCGCGCGCGCGTGGCGCATCCAAATGCCCGCCGGGCTTGACGTAGATCAAGCCGGCTCCCTCTCGTCGGTGAAAACCCTGTCGCTCCCCTTTATTCTGATCAGACGCAACAGATAAATCGTCACATTTCGCTGCCTTTGGTTTCCGGCGGCGGTGGGCATGGAGAAAAAGGGTCTATGAAGAATTCAAGCTTGCGCAGGGAGTTGCTGTGGTTCGTGCTCGCGATCGGGGTCGCGGTGCTGGCCTTGGGGGGATGGGATGCCTGGGAGCGGCGCGCCGAGATGCTGGCCGAGCGCAAGACGGAACTGCGCAACGTGCTGGACCTGGCCGCCGGCATCGTGCGCAATGGCAAGCAGCGCGCCATCGACGAGCACCTGTCGCCCGAGCAGGCCAAGCGCAACGTGGCGCAGCGGCTGGCGCAACTACGCTACGGCGCGGATGGCTATGTCGGCGTGTTCGACGACAGCTACACGCTGCTGGTGCATCCCGATGCCAGGATGACCGGCACCAACGTGCGCGCGGTCAAGGACAGCGACGGCCTGCCGATCTTCGAGAATCTCTACGCGCAGGGCAAGGCGGGCGGCGGTTTCGTCCAATACCACTTTCCGCGGCCGGGGGCCGAAGAGGCGCTGCCCAAGGCCAGCTACGCCGTCTACGACCCGGAATGGGGCTGGCTGATGTTCACCGGCCTGTACGTGGATGACGTCGACGCCGCCTTTCGCGCGACGCTGTGGCGTCAGGGCGGCGTGACGCTGGCGCTGCTGGTGGTGCTGCTGGCGGCAGCGCTGCGGTTCTTCCGTTCCCATATCATCCGGCCGCTGGACGAGGCGGTGGCGGTCTGTGAGCGGGTGGCGCAGGGTGACCTGTCCAGCATCATTTCGCGCCACCATCGCGGCGAGATCGGCCGGCTGTTCGACGCCATGGCCTTGATGCAGGAGCGGCTGGACGTGGCGGTGCGCACCATCGTGCACTCCACCGGTTCGATCGCGGCGGCCTCGCGCCAGATCGCCGCGGGCAGCATGGACCTGCACGACCGCACCGAGAAACAGGCGGCCGCGCTGGAACAGACCGCGGCCAGCGTCGAGCAGATCACGGCCACCGCCAAGCAGAGCGCCGACCACGTGCGCGAGGTCAGTTCGCTGGCGGGCCAGTCGGCGCAGTTGGCGCGGCAGGGCAGCGAGGAAACGCAGCATGCGATCGACGCGATGCGCGAGATCTCGCAGAGCTCGCAGCGCATCGACGAGATCATCCGGCTGATCGACGAAATCGCGTTCCAGACCAATATCCTGGCGCTCAATGCCGCGGTGGAAGCCGCGCGCGCCGGCGAACAGGGACGCGGGTTCGCCGTGGTGGCGGGCGAGGTGCGGGCGCTGGCGCAGCGCTCGGCCACCGCCGCCAAGGAAATCAAGACGCTGATCGAGGCGTCGTCGGATTCGGTCGAACGCGGCAGCCAGCGGGTGGAGCAGGCCAGCGCCACCATGAGCAGCGTGCTGCAGTCGGCGGCGAGCAGCGCGCCGTTGATGGGCGAGATCGCCACCGCGTCGTCCGAGCAGAGCGTCGGCATCGAACAGATCAATCAGGCGGTGACGCACCTGGACAGCGTGACGCAGCAGAACGCGGCGCTGGTCGAGGAGTTCGCGGCGTCGGCCGCCACCTTGCACGACCAGGCCGACGACCTGGCGCGCGCGGTGGCGGTGTTCAAGCTGTCTGCAGCCTACTAGGCGAGCCCTGCACCACGCTCATGGCCCGCTGCAGGCGCGGGGTCAGCTCGCGGCTGGCGCTGGTCATGGGCAGGCGCAGTTCGTCGGCGATCAGGCCTTGCAGGGCCAGCGCGCGCTTGATCGGCGCCGGGTTGGGTTCGGCGAACAACACGCGGATCAGGCCGCGCAGCGGCTCGAACAATTCGCGCGCCGCTTCGGCGTGGCCGTCGCGCGCCAGCTGCATCACTTCGACGAAGCGCTCGGGGAACAGGTGCGCGGCCGCCGGAATGGCGCCGCGCCCGCCCGCCAGGAAATGATCGAGCAGCGCCATGTCCTCGCCGCACAGGGCCGCCAGGTGCCCGCGCGCGTTCAACGCCATCAGTACCGGCGGATTGCATTCCTTGACCGCGCGGAAGTTGGGCAGCAGCGCCAGCGATTCCATGGTTTCGACCGTCATCGTGACGCCGGCGCGCTTGGGGATGTTGTAGAGGATGATGGGGCGCTCGGTGGCCCAGGCGATCTGCCGGTAGTGCCACAGGATGCCCTGCTGCGACGGGCCCAGGTAATAGGGCGGCGGCACCAGGTAGCCGGCGGGCGCGTACTTGTCCAGGCGGCGGATGGCGGCGGCCACGCCACGCGTGTCGACGCCGCCCGCGCCGAACACCAGCGGCAGGGCGTGCGGATCGCGGCGGATAGCCTCGATCATCTCGATCTTCTCGGGGATGGAGAGCAGGTTGCCTTCGCCGGTGGAGCCGAACAGCACCAGGCCGGCCACGCCGGCGTTGCGGTAGTAGCGCGCCAAAGCCTGGGCGGCCTCGCAATCGACGTAGCCGCCGCGCATCGGCGTGACCATCGGCAGCCAGAGACCGTCGAAAGCGGGGGTGAGCGGGGTATCCATGGCTCACTGCACCGTAATGGCGGCAGCGGGGCGCAGCGGGCCGAATTCGGCCTGGGGCAGGCCGCACATCACCGCGTGCATCAGGGCGTCGACCTGGTCGCGGTCGCAATGCAGCTGCAGGATGCTCTGGCCATGGGCGTGATCCACCGACAGCACATAGACGCCGATGCGTTCGCCCAGTTCGCGGTGCAGGGCCAGCCGGACTTTCAAGGCGTCCAGCGTGTCGATCCTGACGGTCAGGGAAACCATCTCCGCGGGTTGCGGCGCGAGGGCCTGGGCGGGACGGTCAAACGAGGCGTACGTGCTGCGTTCTTGGCGGGGAATCATGGCGGTCGGGGGGGCGCAGCCGTGAGGGCGGGCTTGCGCGTATCCGGTTGGTTGATGACGATTCCACTATAGAAAGCGGGCCGTAAAACCTGCCGATAAATGCGGGCGCGACGCGTAAAAAGCGCGTCAACGCCCGGGCGCTTCAGAAAGTCTTGGTCAGCGACAGCAGGCCGGTGGCGCGGCCCATGTAGCGGCCGCGGCTGTTGGTGTAGACGGCGCGGTCGGCGTTGGTGTCGATGTAGGCGATCGAGACCGCCAGGCCCTGGCCGAAGTCCTTGGTCAATCCCAGTTTCCAGTCGGTGTAGGCCCCGTCGGTGACGTTGCGGACCGTCTGGCGGCCGACGTGGGCGTTGACCGTCAGGTCCCAGAAGCCGGTGTCGAAGTTGCCGCTCAGGTCGAAATACTGGCTGTACTTGCTGTCGGCGAAGCCGAACAGGTTGGTCATGGCGATCGAGTACTTGAACAGCACCGGGCCGTAGCCCAGGCCGGCGTACAGCTCGGTGGTGTCGGGGCTGGTGTAGCCCGACGGGTAGTCGCCGGGGTAGTAGTACTGCAGCACGCCCAGGTCGAACGGCACGTTCGGCGCCAGGTTGCCCTTGTAGCCGCCGTAGAAGTCCATTTCCACCGGCGCCGAGACCTTGCTGTTGCCGTCGTTGAGCCAGCTGATGCTGGAGTTCCAGTTGCCCAGGTACAGGCCGCTGGCATGCGTGAAATCGAAGCCGCCCTGGATGGCGGGCTGGTTGTTGGTCTGCATCAGGCCGCGGTAGCGGTACTGGCTGGCCAGGGTGACGTTGGCGGTCAGCGCGTACTCGGGGGCCGGTTCGCCGGCGGCGGGCGCATCGGCGGCGTGCGCGGGAGCGGCCAGGGCCAGCAGCGCGAGCGCGGCCAGGGTATTGCGGGACATGGAATTCTCCTGTGTTGGACGGGATCGCCACGATAGGAGAAGCGGCATAAACGGCGAGACAAGACTCGCGCGGCCCGCGTAAAAGGCGCATCAATGCGGCTGCGCCCCGCGCTCGCGTTCAGCCCGCGAAGCGATAGCCCACGCCGATCTCGGTCAGCAGGTAGATCGGTTGCGCCGGATCGGCCTCGAGCTTCTGCCGCAGGTGGCCCATGTAGATCCGCAGGTAGTGGTTGCTTTCCACGTGCGACGGGCCCCAGACCTCGCGCAGCAGTTCGCGGTGGGTCATGACCTTGCCGCGATGGGCCAGCAGCGCGGCCAGCAGGCGGTATTCCATGGCGGTCAGGTGCACGTGCTGGCCGCCGCGCTCGACCACGCGCTTGGCGAAGTCCACGCGCACGTCGCCGAAGCTGATCTCGGCGGCGCTGCCGGCGCCGCCGCGGGCATGGCGCCGCAGCAGCACGCGCAGCCGCGCCAGCAGTTCGCTGACGCCGAACGGCTTGGTCAGGTAGTCGTCTGCGCCGGCGTCCAGCGCCGCCACCTTGTCGGCCTCGGCGGTGCGCGCGGACAACACCAGCACCGGCACTTCGGTCCAGCCGCGCAGTTCGCGGATCAGGGTCATGCCGTCCTCGTCCGGCAGGCCCAGGTCGAGCACCACGGCGTCGGGCTGGCGGGTGCCGGCCTCGATCAGGCCGCGCTTGACGGTGTCGGCCTCGAACACGGCGCAGCCTTCGTCTTCCAGGGCCTGGCGCACGAAGCGGCGGATATTGGCGTCGTCCTCGATGATGAGGACGGTGGGCTGAAAGTCGAACATGCGATGGACTCAGGCGATTTCGGGGTGGATCGGAGGCGGCGTGCCCAGGGGCAGGGTGAAGACGAATTGCGCGCCGCTGGGCTGGCCCGGCGCGTGCTCGACCCAGATGCGGCCGTGGTGCGCGCTGACGATGGCTTCGCACACGGCCAGGCCGAGGCCGACGCCGGGCGTGGCGGACTCGCGTTCGCCACGGGTGAATTTCTCGAAGATGCGGCGCTCGGCGCCGGGCGCGACGCCGGGGCCGTTGTCGCACACCGCGACGCGCAGCTCGCCGTCCTGCGCCGCGGCATGCAGGCGGATGACGCTGCCGGCCGGCGTGTACTTGGCGGCATTCTCCAGCAGGTTGCACAGTACCCGCTCGATCAGCACGCCGTCGCATTCGACCAGCGGCAGGCCGGACAGGCTGTCGACCGCGACCTGGTGCGCCGCCAGCGGCTCGCGCATGGCGGCCAGCGACGCGCCGACCAGTTCTTCGATCGACTGCCACTCCAGCCGCAGCGGCGTGTCGCGGCTCTGCAGCCGCGCCATGTCGAGCAGGTTGGCGACCAGCGCGTGCATGCGCTGCGCCTGGTCGCGCATGGCGCGGATGGTGTCCTGGATGTCGGCCGGCAGCGCGTCCTGGCGCCGCATCAGCGTGTCGGTCATGCCGACCAGGCTGGTGAGCGGCGTGCGCAGGTCGTGCGAGACCGCGGCCAGCAGCGAGTTGCGCAGCTTCTCGGATTCCATGCTGACCAGCGCCTGCTGCGCCACTTCGACGTAGTGCAGGCGTTCCAGGGCGATGGCGATGAGCGTGGCGTAGGCTTCGATCTGGCGGCGCGAGTCGGGCTGCGAGAACAGGCTGCGGCGCGGCGCCGCCAGCGCCAGCACGCCGCGGGTGCGCATCGGCGCCTTCAGCGGCAGGTACAGCAGGTCGCTGTTGGACAGCGTGGCGGTGCCCGCGCCGGCCGGCTGGCCGTGATCGTAGACCCATTGGGCCAGCGCCGATTCCAGCGGCGGCATGTCGTCGGCGGCGGGGGAGGCCAGCTTGAGGCGGTCGTCCAGGCCCAGGATGTAGAGCGCGCAGCGCGAGCCGAAGGTGGCGTGCACGAAGGCGCCGGCGGATGCGACGATCTGCTCGGGCAGCAGCGCCGACGACAGCTCGCGCGCGAACTCATACAGACTGCGCGCATCGGCCTCGCGCTTGACCGAGGCCTGCGCCTGCAAGCGCAGGCCGGCGGTGAGCTGGCCGATCAGCAGGCCCACGGCCAGCAGCACGCCGAAGGTCAGCAGGTACTGCACGTCGGACACCGCGAACGAAGCCAGCGGCTGCACGAAGAAAAAGTCGAACAGCCCCACGCTGACGATCGAGGCCAGCGCGGCGGGGCCGCGGCCATGGCGCAGCGCCACCACCACCACCGCCAGCAGGAACAGCATGACGATGTTGGTCTGGTGCAGCGCCGGGAACGCCAGCGCCGACAGCGCGGTGGCCACCGCGCAATAGCACAGCGCCCAGGCATAGCCGGCCAGCGCCAGCGGGCTGCGTTCGTCGCCGGGCAGGCGGCCGCGGCGGCCGAGCGTCAGCGGGTCGCGGCCCGGCACACTGGCGGCGGGCAGGGGCGGCGCGCCCAGGCGGATGATGTCGATCTCGGGGCAGCCGGCGGCCAGCATGTCGGCGAAGCTGTGGCGGCGCCACAGCCAGCCGGGGCTGATGGCCGCGGTCAGCAGCGCCGACAGCGACAGCCTCAGGCGCTGCAGGCCGCTGGCGCGGGTGCGGCCGACGATGGCCTTGGTGATGTTGTGGCGGCGCACGTAGCGCACCACCGCGTCGACCATGTCGCCGCCGGCCAGGGTTTCGCAGCGCGCGCCCAGGGAGTCGGCCAGCGCCAGGCTGCGTTGCAGCCGTTCCTGCTCGGCCTGCGGCGGCGGCGCGACGCGCGGCACGTCGATGGTGACGACGTGCAGGTCGCATTCGAGCTGCTGGCTGAGGCGGTGGGCGCTGCGGATGACGTATTCGGCGTCGGCGTCGGGGCCGATGCAGGCCACCACCGCCTCGCGCGTGCGCCAGACCGGTTCGATGGCGCGGTCGCGGCGATAGGCCTGCACGTCGTCGTCGACATGGTCGGCGGTGCGTCGCAGCGCCAGTTCGCGCAGCGCGATCAGGTTGCCCTTGCGGAAAAAATTGCGGGTGGCATGGCGCGCCTGCTCGGGCAGGTAGACCTTGCCTTCCTTCAGGCGGCGCAGCAGTTCGTCGGCCGACAGGTCCACCAGGATGACTTCGTCGGCGGCGTCGAAGACCTCGTCGGGCACGGTTTCCCAGACCCGCACGCCGGTGATGCTGCCGACGGCCTCGTTCAGGCTGTCCAGGTGCTGCACGTTGAGCGTGGTCCAGACGTCGATGCCGGCCGCCAGCAGTTCCTGGATGTCCTGCCAGCGCTTGGCGTGGCGCGAGCCGGGCGCGTTGGAGTGGGCCAGTTCGTCGACCAGCACCAGGTCGGGGTGGGCCGCCAGCGCGCCGTCGAGGTCGAATTCCTTGAGCGCGTGGCCGCGGTAGGCGACATCCTTGAGCGGCAGGACGGCCACGCCCTCGAGCAGCGCGGCGGTCTCGCGCCGGCCGTGCGTTTCGACGATGCCGGCCAGCACGCGGGCGCCCTGCGCGGCATGGGCGCGGGCGGCCACCAGCATGGCGTAGGTCTTGCCGACGCCGGCGGACGACCCGAAGTAGACCCGCAACTTGCCGCGCACCGCCTGGCGCGCGGCGTCGTCGAGGTCTTTCAAGAGCGCGTCCGGATCGGGACGCTCGTCAGCATTGTCAGCCATGAACGCGCAAGTGAAATGGGGGAACGGCTGGCAATACTATACGCCGGCGTGTCATTTCACCGGCGCCAGTTGGTCCAGCGCCAGATTGAGCTTGAGCACGTTGACGACCGGGTCGCCCAGCACGCCCAGCCAGGGCTTGGAGGTGTTGGCTTCGATCAGGGCGTCGACCTTGTCGCGCGGCAGATGGCGGGCGCGGGCCACGCGCGCGGCCTGATAGGCCGCGGCGGCGGGGCTGATGTGCGGATCCAGGCCGCTGCCCGAGGCGGTGACCAGGTCCACCGGCACCGGCGTGGGATTGTCCGGATCGGCGGCCTTGAGGGCGGCGATGCGCGCCTGCACGGCCTCGGCCAGCGCCGGGTTGCGCGGCCCGAGGTTGGAGCCGCCGGAGTTGGCGCCGTTGTACGGCATCGGCGAGGTGGCCGACGGCCGGCCCCAGAAGTACTGCGGCGCGCTGAACGACTGGCCGATCCATTCCGAGCCGACCACCTTGTCGTCCTGGCGGATGAGCGAACCCGACGCTTCGTGCGGGAACACGGCGGCGGCGATGCCGGTGGTCAGGAAGGGGTAGGCCAGGCCGGTCACCAGCGACAGGGCGGCGAACACGACCAGCGCGGGGCGCAGGATGCCGCCTTGGCGCGGCAGGGGAAGAGCTTGTTTCATGATGAGTTCCTTTCCAGTGACGGGCGCGGGTCAGACCCAGCCCAGGGCGGCCAGCACCATGTCGACCAGCTTGATGCCGGCGAACGGCACCAGCAGGCCGCCCAGTCCATAGATCAGCAGATTGCGGCGCAGCAGGACCGAGGCGCCCAGCGGGCGGTAGCGCACTCCCTTGAGCGCCAGCGGGATCAGCACGATGATGATGAGCGCGTTGAAGATCACGGCCGACAGGATGGCCGAGGCCGGCGTGGTCAGGCCCATGATGTTCAGCACGTTCAGTTGCGGATACACCGTGGCGAACGCCGCCGGGATGATGGCGAAGTACTTGGCCACGTCGTTGGCGATGCTGAAGGTGGTCAGCGCGCCGCGCGTCATCAGCATCTGCTTGCCGATCTCGACGATCTCGATGAGCTTGGTGGGGTTGGAATCCAGGTCCACCATGTTGCCCGCCTCCTTGGCGGCCTGGGTGCCCGAGTTCATCGCCACCGCGACGTCGGCCTGGGCCAGCGCCGGCGCGTCGTTGGTGCCGTCGCCGGTCATCGCCACCAGGCGGCCTTCGCCCTGGTAGGCGCGGATCAGCTTGAGCTTGGCTTCCGGCGTGGCTTCGGCCAGGAAGTCGTCGACCCCGGCTTCGGCGGCGATGGAGGCGGCGGTGAGCTTGTTGTCGCCGGTGATCATCACGGTCTTGATGCCCATGCGGCGCAGTTCGGCGAAGCGCGACTGGATGTCGGGCTTGACGATGTCCTTGAGCTCGACCACGCCCAGCGCGCGGTTGCCGTCGCTGACCATCAGCGGCGTGCTGCCGCGGCGCGCGACATCCTCGGCCAGGCGCAGCACCTGCTCGGGCACCACGGCGTCCTGTTCGGCCAGCCAGGCGCGCACCGCATCGACCGCGCCCTTGCGGATGATGCGGTCCTTCAGGTTGACGCCGCTCATGCGGGTCTGCGCGGTGAACGGCACGTACTCGGCGTCCGGGGCGCGCACGGCCGGGCCGTGGATGGCCTTGTCGGCCAGCGTCACGATACTGCGGCCTTCCGGCGTTTCGTCGGCCAGCGAGGCCAGGCGCGCGGCGTCCGCCAGTTCGCGCGGCGACACGCCGGGCGCGGGCAGGAAGGTCGAGGCCTGGCGGTTGCCGAAGGTGATGGTGCCGGTCTTGTCCAGCAGCAGCACGTCGACGTCGCCGGCGGCTTCCACCGCGCGGCCCGAGGTGGCGATGACGTTGGCGCCCATCATGCGGCTCATGCCCGCCACGCCGATGGCCGACAGCAGGCCGCCGATGGTGGTGGGGATCAGGCAAACCAGCAGCGCCACCAGCACCGTGACGGTGACGGCGCTGCCGCCGCCGGCCGCGCTGACCGAGTAGATCGAGAACGGCATCAGCGTCGCGACCACCAGCAGGAACACCACCGTCAGGCCGACCAGCAGGATGGTCAGCGCCAGTTCGTTGGGCGTCTTCTGGCGCTTGGCGCCTTCGACCATGGCGATCATGCGGTCCAGGAAGCTTTCGCCCGGATCGGCGGCGATGCGCACGAAGATCCAGTCGGACAGCACCCGCGTGCCGCCGGTGACGGACGAGAAGTCGCCGCCGGATTCGCGGATGACCGGGGCCGATTCGCCGGTGATGGCGCTTTCGTCCACCGAGGCCACGCCGGCGATGACCTGGCCGTCGCCCGGGATGGTTTCGCCGGCTTCCACCAGCACCACGTCATTGCGGCGCAGCAGGCCGGACGCCTGCTTGACGGCCTGGTCGCGCCACAGCGCCGGTTCGGCGCGGGCGGCATCCTCGTCGCGAAAGCCCTTGAGCAGGCGCGCGTCGATGGTGGTGCGCAGGCCGCGCAGGGTGGCGGCCTGTTGCTTGCCGCGGCCTTCGGCCAGCGCTTCGGCGAAGTTGGCGAACAGCACGGTGAACCAGAGCCACACGGAGATCGCGAGGATGAAGCCCGCGGGCGCCTCGGCCTGGCCGCGCAGCGCCATGATCCACAGGATCGTGGTCAGGATGCTGCCCACGTAGACCACGAACATCACGGGGTTCTTGAGCTGCGCGGCGGGCGAGAGCTTGCGCAGGCTGTCGACCAGCGCGGGGCCGACCAGCGCGCCCGACCACATGCCGAACTTGCGTTCGAGCGGCGCGGCCGACGGCGCGCGGGCGGCGCCGCCGCCGGCGCCTTGGGTTGGCATATCAATCTTGGCCATTTTCTTTCCTAGCCTGTTGCATTCAGGGTTGCAGGTGTTCCGCGACCGGGCCCAGGGCCAGCGCGGGCACATAAGTCAGGGCGCCCACCAGCAGCACCGCGCCGATCAGCAGCACCACGAAGAGCGGGCCGGTGGTGGGCATGCTGCCGGGGCCGGCGGGCAGGCGGCGCTTGGCCGCCAGCGAGCCGGCCATCGCCAGCACCGCGACGATGATGGCGAAGCGGCCGAACCACATGGCGATGCCCAGCAGCACGTTGTAGAAGGGCGTGTTGGCGGACAGGCCGGCGAAGGCGCTGCCGTTGTTGTTGGCGGCCGAGGACAGTCCGTACAGGATTTCGGAGAAGCCGTGGATGCCCGGGTTCAGCACCCCGGCCTGGCCGGCCGTCACCGACACCGCCAGCGCGGTGCCGCCGAGCACCAGCAGCGGCGTCGCCAGGATTACGATCGAGACCATCTTCATGTCGTAGGCTTCGATCTTCTTGCCCAGGTACTCGGGCGTGCGGCCGATCATCAGCCCGGCGATGAAGACGCCCAGGATGGCGAACGCCAGCATGCCGTAGAGGCCGGAGCCGACCCCGCCGTAGACCACTTCGCCCAGCTGCATCAGCAGCATCGGCGACAGTCCGCCCATGGCGCTCAGCGAATCGTGCATGCCATTGACCGCGCCGCACGAGGCCGCCGTGGTGATGGTGGCGAACAGCGAGGTGGCGGCGATGCCGAAGCGGGTCTCCTTGCCTTCCATGTTGCCGCCCGGCGAGAGCGCGCTCATGGCGCTGTCGACGCCGGTCTGGGCGGTCATCGGATTGGGCTGCTGCTCGAAATAGGCGGTGCTCAAGGCGAACACGACGAACAGCAGGGTCATGGCCGCCAGGATGGCGATGCCCTGGCGCCGGTTGCCGACCATCTCGCCGAAGGTGAAGCACAGCGCCGCCGGGATCACCAGGATTGCCAGCATCTCCAGGAAATTCGACACGGCGGTCGGGTTTTCATAGGGATGGGCCGAGTTGGCGTTGAAGAAGCCGCCGCCGTTGGTGCCCAGCATCTTGATCGCTTCCTGCGAGGCGACCGGGCCCATCGCCAGCGTCTGCGTCTGGGTGACGGCGGGATCGGTCACGGGCTGGCCCTTGGCGTCCAGCACCGGTTGCCCCTGGGCGTCCACGCGCGGCTGGTCGTAGTGCAGGGCTTCGACCGTCTGCACCTCCTGGTAGGGGCTGAAGTTCTGGATCACGCCCTGGCTGACCAGCGCCAGCGCCAGCACCAGCGACAGGGGCAGCAGCACATACAGCGTGCTGCGCACCATGTCGGCCCAGAAGTTGCCCACCGTGGCCGAGCAATGGCGCGCCAGTCCGCGGATCAGCGCGAACAGCACCGCGATGCCGGTGGCGGCCGAGACGAAGTTCTGCACCGTCAGCGCCAGCATCTGCGTCAGGTAGCTCATCGTCGATTCGCCGCCGTAGCCCTGCCAGTTGGTGTTGGCCACGAAGCTGATGGCGGTGTTGAGCGAGGAATCGGGCGAGACGGCGCCCATGCCGGCCGGGTTCAGCGGCAGCAGGCCCTGCAGGCGTTGCAGCGCGTAGACCGCCACGATGCCCAGGATGTTGAAGGCGAGCACGGCCAGCGCATAGCGCTTCCAGCCCATTTCGGCTTGCGGGTCGATGCCCGCCAGCCGGTAGATGCCACGTTCCAGCGGGCGGCCCCAGGCGGTCAGCCGGGATTGCCCGTTTTCCATGGCGATGCGGATATAGCGCCCGAGAAAGGGCGCGATCGCGAGCAGGACCACCAGGTACACGACCAGCAGTCCGACGAATTCGGCAGTCATCAGAACTTCTCCGGTTTGAACAAGGCGACCAGCAGGTACACGAACAGCAGCGCGGACGTGATGCCGCTCAGCCAGTAGAGCCAGCTCATGGTTGCTCTCCCGAGGACAAGGCTTCGCAGAACGAGACCAGGGCGTAGGTCAGCCCGGCCATGACGGCGAAGATCGCGATATAGATGGCATCCACGTTTTTCCTCCCGGGAGCGGGCTCCCTTCGAACGACGGGCCCGGGCGGCAAAAGGGGATGCGGACCGCGCGGGCGAAGTGACCAATCAGGACACCGGCAGGTTACGGAGCAGGGGGTAAAAACGGGGTATAGCTTTGGCGGGGGGGTGTAAACGGAACGTAAAGACGCGCCGCTATCATTCCGGCCAGCGGATGCGCCGCCCTGGCGCGGCGCGGATGCCCGGAACCGGGCGGCGGGGCGGACGGTAGTTGAGGCTGGCTCAAAATCGGGGCGGTCGGCAACCTCCGGAAAGCGGGTTTGGACCGGAAAAATCCCAATATTTAGAACACGACCACCAAAATGCACTACTGTGGTGCATGGAATATGTAAATGAATGCGCCGAATTAGGGCATTCCCCTAGTGTGGCATTCCCGCATCTGGTGCAGAATCTCTTCCCATGCAGGTGAGGAGACAAAGCCCTGCATGGGCAATTACCGGCGGCACCGGTACATAAAAAAGTAGCAGTACTCAAAAAAAGCAAAACGCACAACGGCTGGCACCAGGCAGTGCCGGCCGTTGTCGCATAAAAAGCCCGTATTCCGCACGCCAGGGTTTTTTCCAGCGCCGCGTTTCGCGATATTCCCCAGGTTTCGCTCACGCTAGCTATGCCGGAATCCCGCGTTTCTTCCAAGCCCGTCCCCACACGCTACTGGCGCCGCAATGTGCGGCTGATCGTGTTGTTGCTGGTCGTCTGGGCCGCGCTGACGTTCATTCCTTCCTATTTCGCCCGCAGCCTGTCGTTCGACTTCATCGGCTGGCCGTTCTCGTTCTGGATGGCGGCCTACGGCGCGCCGCTGGCCTATCTCATCCTCATCGGCATCTATGCGCGGATCATGAACCGCGCCGACCAGCGCTCGGAAGAGGCCAAGGGGGACTCCTGATGCCTTTCGGCGGAGATACCCCGCAGCAATTCAGCATCCGGCTGCGCCGCATCTACGTGCTGTACACGGCCGGCTTCGCGCTGATGATCCTGCTGATGGCGCTGGCCGAGATCCTGGGCCTGCCGCGCAACTGGATCGGCTATGTGTTCCTGCTGGTCACGGTCAGCCTGTACGCGGGCATCGGCATCGTCTGCCGCACCTCGGACCAGGTTGAATACTACGTGGCCGGCCGGCGGGTGCCGGCCTTCTACAACGGCATGGCCACCGCCGCCGACTGGATGTCGGTGGCTTCCTTCATCGGGGTCGCGGGCACGCTGTACCTGACGGGCTACGGCGGGCTGGCCTACATCATGGGCTGGACCGGCGGCTACGTGCTGGTGGCGATGCTGCTGGCGCCATACCTGCGCCGCTTCGGCCAGTACACCATTCCCGATTTCATGGGCGCGCGCTATGGCGGCAACCTGCCGCGGCTGGCGGGCGTGGCCTGCGCCATCCTCTGTTCGTTCACCTACCTGGTGGCGCAGATCTACGGCGTGGGCATCATCACCACGCGCATGACCGGCATTTCGTTCGAGCTGGGCATCTTCGTGGCGCTGGGCGGCATGCTGGTCTGTTCGTTCCTGGGCGGCATGCGCGCCGTCACCTGGACCCAGGTGGGGCAGTACATCATCCTGGTCATCGCCTATCTGGTGCCGGTGGTGTGGCTATCGATCAAGCACACCGACATGCCGGTGCCGCAGCTGTCGGCCGGTGCGGTGCTGCAGCAGGTGACGGAAAAAGAGGTCTACCTGCGGAACGATCCGGCCGAGATCGAGGTGCGCCGCCTGTGGCAGGAACACGCCGACGAGATGGCGCAGCGGGTGCGCGACCTGCCCGAGTCCTGGGCGCTGGAAAAAGACAAGCTGCGCAGCCGCCTGGCCCAACTCAACGCCGGCGATGCGCCGATGGTCGAGATCCGCTCGGTCGAGCGCGAACTGGCGGCCTTTCCGCCCAACGTGGAGGAGGCCAGGATCGCCTGGTCGCAGGCCAAGGCCACCTTCGAGGCGCGCGCCGCGCCGCTGACCCCGCATGCCGAGCCATTTCCTTCGGAAGACCCGGAGGAACGGCGCAACATGCGCATCAATTTCCTGGCGCTGGTGCTGTGCCTGATGCTGGGCACGGCGGGCATGCCGCACATCCTGATGCGGTCATACACGACCTCGTCGGTGATCGAGGCGCGCCGCTCGGTGTGCTGGTCGCTGCTGTTCATCCTGCTGCTGTATTTCATGGCGCCGGCGCTGGCGCTGCTGGTGAAGTACGAGGTCTATACGCAGGTGGTGGGGTCGAATTTCCTCAGCCTGCCGAACTGGGTGCATGCCTGGAGCGCGGTCGACAGCAACCTGCTGGATGTCACCGACATCAATCGCGACGGCGTGGTGCAGCTCAGCGAGATCAGCATCGGCGCCGACGTGGTGGTGCTGGCCATGCCCGAGATCGGCGGGCTGCCCTACGTGATTTCCGGGCTGGTGGCGGCGGGCGGGCTGGCGGCCGCGCTGTCCACCGCCGACGGCCTGCTGCTGACGTTGTCCAATTCGCTGTCGCACGACATGTGGTATCGCATGGTATCGCCGCGCATGTCGGCGGCGCGGCGGGTGATGGTGTCCAAGATCCTGCTGCTGGTGGTGGCGTTCGGCGCGGCCTGGGTGGCGGCGCGCAAGCCGGCCGATATCCTGTTCATGGTGTCGGCGGCGTTCTCGTTCGCGGCCTCGTCGTTCTTCCCGGCTCTGGTGATGGGCGTGTTCTGGCGCCGCGCCAACAAATGGGGCGCCACGCTCGGCATGGCGGCGGGGCTGCTGGTGACCTTCGCCTACATGACGCACACGCATCCGTGGTTGCGGGAATGGGTGCTGGGGATTTCGCGAACCCAGCCGGTGGACCTGTGGTGGGGCATCCAGCCGATCGCGGCCGGCGTGTTCGGCGCGCCGGTGGCGTTCCTGACGATCATCGTGGTGTCGCTACTGACGCCGCCGCCCGACCGCGCCACGCTGGCGCTGGTGGACTACCTGCGCCATCCGGGCGCGCCGAAGCCGCCCGCGGAAAACGGCACGGCCTGAGCGTGGCGCGGGCGCCGGGCGGTCCGGACACGCGCCGGCGGCGGCCGGACCCGGGCTCGCGCCCGGGACGGCTCAGTGCGACACGGACTTCGAGAAGACGTTCATGACCACCACGCCGGCGATGATCAGGCCGATGCCGATCAGCGCGGGGGTGTCCAGGTGCTGCTTGAAGACCAGCGCGCCGACGATGGAGATCAGCACGATGCCCACGCCCGACCAGATGGCGTAGGCGATGCCGACCGGCACCTCGCGCAGCGTCAGCGACAGGAAGTAGAACGAGATCATGTAGCCGAACACCGTCACCACCGACGGCAGCAGGCGCGAAAAGCCGTCGGAGCTTTTCAGGGCGCTGGTGGCGAAGATCTCGGCGATGATGGCGATGCCCAGGTAGAGCCACTTCATTTGCGCGGTCCTTCGGATTGGCGCAGCAGCACCAGCAGGGCGCCGGCGCCGCCTTCGCGTTCGGGCGCCTCGGAAAACGCCAGCACTTCGGTCTTCTGCACCAGCCAGGTGCGGGCCTTGTCCTTGAGCACCGGTTCCAGCCCTTCGGAGCCATAGCCCTTGCCGTGCACGATGCGCACGCAGCGGATGCCGTGTTCCTGGCACTCGTCCAGGAACGACAGCATGGCGTGGCGCGCCTGTTCCACGCGCAGGCCGTGCAGGTCGAGTTCGGCGCCGGCGCGCCACTGGCCGCGGCGCAGGTTGCGCGCGGTGTCGGGCGCGGCATCGCTGCGTACGAAGGCGGTGCCGCCTTCGGACAGCAGGTGGGTGATTTCGCCGCCGTCCGAGACGCCAACGTCCGCGCGCGTGGACGTTTCGCCCAGCGCGTTGGCGCGGCGCAGGGCAGGGGCCGGCTGCGGCGCCGGCTTGTGCTCGACGCGCGCGGCCTGCCTGATCGGCTTGACCGACTGCATGGTGCGCCGGAACGCGGCCATGTCGTCGGCCGGATCGGTGTCCACGCCGGGCGCCGGCGCGGTTTTCCGGAGCGCCGCCACCCGCTGGGCGAGGGCGGCGCGCTCTTGCTCGGCCTGCAGGTCTTTCTTGAGGCGTTTCAGGTCGGCCGCGCCGACCTTATTGCCCCGCATTCTCCAGCCACCGTTGTGCGTCCAGGGCGGCCATGCAGCCCGTGCCGGCGCTGGTGATGGCCTGGCGGTAGACGTGGTCCTGCACGTCGCCGGCGGCGAACACGCCCGGGACCGAGGTCATGGTGGCCATGCCGGACAGGCCGCTCTTGGTGACGATGTAGCCGTCCTTCATTTCGAGCTGGCCCTGGAAGATCTCGGTGTTGGGCTGGTGGCCGATGGCGATGAAGGCGCCGGTGACCTTCAGGTCTTCGGTGGCGCCGGTGTCGACGTGGCGCACGCGCACGCCGGTGACGCCGCTGTCGTCGCCCAGCACTTCTTCCAGCGTATGGAACACCTTCAGTTCCATGTTGCCGTTCTCGACCTTGCTCATCAGCTTGTCGACCAGGATCGGCTCGGCGCGGAACTTGTCGCGGCGGTGGATCAGGGTGACCTTGCGGCAGATGTTGGACAGGTACAGGGCTTCCTCGACGGCGGTGTTGCCGCCGCCGACCACGACCACGTCCTGGTTGCGGTAGAAGAAACCGTCGCAGGTGGCGCAGCCGGACACGCCGCGGCCCATGAAGGCCTCTTCGGACGGCAGGCCCAGGTACTTGGCCGAGGCGCCGGTGGCGATGATCAGGGCGTCGCAGGTGTAGACCTTGCCGGTGTCGCCGGTCAGGGTGAACGGACGCTTGGACAGGTCGACCTTGGCGATGTGGTCGAACAGCATTTCGGTGTTGAAGCGCTCGGCGTGCTTCTGGAAGCGCTGCATCAGGTCCGGACCCTGCACGCCGTCGGCGTCGGCCGGCCAGTTGTCGACGTCCGTGGTGGTCATCAGCTGGCCACCTTGGGCCAAACCTGTAACAAGGACGGGGCTCAGATTGGCGCGTGCCGCATAGACGGCCGCCGTGTAACCGGCAGGGCCGGATCCGAGTATCAAAACTTTAGCGTGCGTAGGCGTGGACATGGGCGGGTATCTTTAGGTTAACGCCCAATTATAATGAGCCGCATGCCGCGTATCTCGACTGCTTCTCCGCGCGCTTCGCGCAACACCCGCAACGGGCCCTCGCCGCTGCAGACGCGTATTTCCGCGTTGCTGCGCGAGGCCCGCTGGATCCTCTTCGCCGCCCTGGCCGCCTGGCTCACCCTGGTGCTGGCCACCTGGAGCGCCGCCGACCCGGGCTGGTCCCATTCCGTCCCCGCCGGGACCATCCATAATAGGGGCGGAACCCTCGGCGCCTATCTGGCGGACATCCTGCTGTACCTGTTCGGTTTTTCCGCCTGGTGGTGGGTCATCCTGCTGCTGCACCGGGTGCGGGCGGGTTACCGCCGCCTTGCCAGCCATCTTCGCGTTACCAATGGTAAGCAACCGGAGGTGCTGCCGCGCGTCCACTGGGAAGAGGGCATCGGCTTCTTCCTGCTGCTGATCGGCTCGCTGGGCATGGAAGCCCTGCGCCTGGCCAGCCGCGGCACCCACCTGCCGGGCGCCTCGGAAAGCGCCAGCGGCGCCGGCGGCGTCATCGGCCACACCCTGGCCGACCTGATGGGCCGCAGCATCGGTTTCACCGGCAGCACGCTGGCCTTCCTGGTGATGCTGGCGATCGGCCTGAGCCTGTTTTTCTCGTTTTCGTGGCTGACCGTGGCCGAGCGCGTTGGCTCCTGGCTCGAAGGCCTGGTGCGCCGCATGCGCAATTCCTACGCCGCGCGCGAAGACCGCAAGGTCGGCGAAGTGGCCAAGGCCGTGCGCACCGAGCAGGTGGTGGCCAAGCAGGAAAAGCTGGTGCACGAACAGCCGGTGCGCATCGAGCCGGCGATCACCGTGGTGCCCAAGTCCGAACGCGTCGAAAAGGAAAAGCAGCAATCGCTGTTCTTCGCGCCGCCGCCGGGCGGCGAGGGCGACCTGCCGGCCATCAGCCTGCTGGATCCGCCGGTGGCCAACCAGGAAACCGTGTCGGCCGAGACCATCGAATTCACCTCGCGCCTGATCGAAAAGAAGCTGGCCGACTTCGGCGTGTCCGTCACCGTGGTGGCGGCGCAGGCCGGCCCGGTCATCACGCGTTACGAAATCGAGCCGGCCACCGGCGTCAAGGGCAGCCAGATCGTCAACCTGGCCAAGGACCTGGCGCGCGCGCTCAGCCTGGTCAGCATCCGGGTGGTGGAAACCATTCCGGGCAAGAACCTGATGGGCCTGGAACTGCCCAACCCGCGCCGCCAGATGGTCAAGCTGTCCGAGATCCTGGGGTCGCAGACCTATCACGCCAGCCATTCGGTGGTGACCATGGCGCTGGGCAAGGACATCGCCGGCAACCCGGTGGTGGCCGACCTGGCCAAGATGCCGCACCTGCTGGTGGCGGGCACCACCGGGTCGGGCAAGTCGGTCGGGATCAACGCCATGATCCTGTCGCTGCTGTACAAGGCCGACGCCTCGCACACCCGCCTGATCCTGATCGACCCGAAGATGCTCGAAATGAGCGTCTACGAAGGCATTCCGCACCTGCTGGCGCCGGTGGTCACGGACATGCGCCATGCCGCCAACGCGCTGAACTGGTGCGTGGGCGAAATGGAGAAGCGCTACCGCTTGATGAGCAAGATGGGCGTGCGCAACCTGGCCGGCTACAACACCAAGATCCGCGACGCCATCAAGCGCGAGGAACCGATCCCGAATCCGTTCTCGCTGACGCCCGACCAGCCCGAGCCCCTGGCGCCGCTGCCGACCATCGTGGTGGTGATCGACGAGCTGGCCGACCTGATGATGGTGGTGGGCAAGAAGATCGAAGAGCTGATTGCCCGCCTGGCGCAGAAGGCGCGCGCGGCCGGCATCCACCTGATCCTGGCGACGCAGCGTCCCAGCGTCGACGTCATCACCGGCCTGATCAAGGCCAACATCCCGACCCGCATCGCGTTCCAGGTGTCGTCCAAGATCGACTCGCGCACCATCCTCGACCAGATGGGCGCGGAGACCCTGCTGGGCCAGGGCGACATGCTCTACATGCCGCCGGGCACCGGCTTGCCGGTGCGCGTGCACGGCGCCTTCGTGGGCGACGATGAGGTCCACCGCGTGGTCGAAAGCCTGAAGGCGCAGGGCGAGCCGAACTACATCGAAGGCCTGCTGGAAGGCGGCCTGGATGGCGACAGCGGCGAAGGCGCCAGCAGCGTCACCGGCATCGGCGGCGACGCCGAGTCGGACCCGATGTACGACCAGGCCTGCGAGGTGGTGCTCAAGCATCGCCGCGCCTCGATCTCGCTGGTGCAGCGCCACCTGCGCATTGGTTACAACCGTGCGGCGCGGTTACTGGAACAGATGGAGCAATCGGGTATCGTTTCGGCGATGCAGTCCAATGGCAACCGGGAGATCCTGGTGCCCGCCGCCGCTCGAGAGGAAGCATGATGAAGACGTTTCGCGGCCTGGCCGCCGCCCTGGCATTTTGCGTGGCCCCCGCGTTGGCGCCGGCTTCGGCCATGGCCGCCACGGCGCAGGAGCAGTTGCGCGCGTTCGTGAACACTGTGACGGCGGCGACGGGGTCGTTTTCGCAGTACACCGTGAATCCGCAGGGGCGCACGCAGCCGGCGCAGACGGGCGTGTTTTCGTTCCAGCGGCCGGGCAAGTTCAAGTGGGCGGTGCAGAAGCCTTATGAACAGCTGGTGATCTCCGATGGGCGGCAGGTGTTCCAGTTCGATCCGGACCTGGCGCAGGTGACCGAGCGCAAGGTGGATGCCGCCATCGGGACGTCGCCAGCGGCGATCCTGTTCGGGTCGGGGTCGCTGGAGCAGTCGTTCGATGTGTCGGCGTTGCCTTCCAAGGATGGCATCGACTGGCTGCGGGCGAAGCCGCGGACGGCGGATGCGGGGTTCTCCCGGGTGGATATCGGGATGAAGGACAATCTGCCGGTGCGGGTGGAGTTGCTCGATTCTTTTGGGCAGACGACGCGGGTGGATCTTTCGGGGATCGTTCCCAATCCCAAGCTGGGGGAGGGGGAGTTTCGGTTTGTGGCGCCCAAGGGCGTGGATGTTGTCAAGATGTAGTTGGGCGGGGCTTGCTTCGTAGGCCGCCCGGCACGGGGCGCGCAGGCGGTGAGCGCGCCAACGATTGCGGTCCGGAGCGTTCGCTCCGGACTCCCCCATCCTCATCCTCGTTGCCGCCTGCGGCGGCTGCCTTCGGATTCCGTCGGGCGCATCGACGGCGCGCTCACCGCCTGCGCGCCCCGCGCCGGGCTACCGGTTTCGAGATGTGCGGCGCTGCTAGGCCTAGGGGGCATGTGAGAGGTTTGCGTTGCCCGCAAAAAAAGGCCGCGCGGGCGGCCGTTTTTTGCATACGTGGTGTCTTGCGTCGGGGCGGGGGGGCGCTGCGCGCTGATGAAGCGGTTCGCTGGAACCGCTTTTTTTTCGCCTGACGATTTGATGGTGCGTGGGGGCCCGTTGCGAATTACGGGCGCTTATACGCTACACAGTCGATTTCTACCTTTGCATCCACCATCAGCGGCGACTGCACGCAGGCGCGGGCGGGGGGATTTGCGCCGAAGTATTCCTTGAAGACCTTGTTGAACGAGGGGAAGTCGCGGGCGTCGTCGAGCCAGACGCCGCAGCGGACGACGTGTTCGGGGCCGTAGCCGGCTTCCTTGAGGATGGCGAGGACCTGCTGGATGGCCTTGTGGGATTGGGCGACGGTGCCGCCTTCGATGACTTCGCCGTTTTCCATGGGGACCTGGCCCGAGACGTAGAGCCAGCCGTCGGCGGCGACGGCGCGGGCGAAGGGCATGTGGGAGCCGCCTTGGCCGGTGCCGCCGGCGACGCCGTAGCGGGTGATGCCGTTGTTGTCGGCGGTGGGGGTGGTGCTGCTCATGTCAGGGCTCCTGGGGGGCGGGGGTTGAGGCGGCGAAGCTGGCGCGCAGGTCGCCGTTGCGGGGCAGCCAGCGGCCGGCGCGGTCGCCGGTGGGTTGGCCGTGGCGGTAGGACAGGACGCCGTTGACCCAGACGGCCTCGATGCCGGCGGCGGTCTGGACGGGGGCGGCGAAGGTGGCGCGGTCGATGATGGTGGCGGGGTCGAACAGCACCAGGTCGGCGTGGAAGCCTTCGCGCACCAGGCCGCGTTCGGCCAGGCCGAAGCGGGCGGCGGACAGGCCGGTCATCTTGTGGACGGCTTCGGGCAGCGGGAACAGGCCGACGTCGCGGCTGTAGTGGCCGAGCACGCGCGGGAAGGCGCCCCACAGGCGCGGATGCGGCATGGGGTCGTTGGGCAGGCCGTCGGAGCCGACCATGGTGAGCCGGTTCGACAGCACGCGGCGCACGTCGTCCTCGTGCATGTTGTGATAGACCGCGCCGGCCGGTTGCAGGCGCCTGGCGGCGTCGAGCAGCGTCACGTTCCAGTCGGCGGCGATGGCGGACAGTTTGCGGCGGGCCTGTTCGGGGTGCGGCACCGACCAGGTGATGTCGATGTCGAATTCGTCGGTGACCTGCTTGAGGTCGAGGGTGGACGAGCTGGCCGAGTACGGGTAGCAGTCGCAGCCCACGTGCTGCATGCGGCCGGCGTTCTCCAGCTTGAACAGCACTTCCTTGGTGCGGCCCCAGTTGCCGGCGCCGGCGCACTTCAGGTGCGACACCACCACCGGCACGCGGGCGTGCAGGGCGATGTCGAAGGCTTCCTGCATGGCTTCCAGGATGGCGGCGAATTCCGAGCGCAGGTGGGTGGTGTAGAGCGCGCCGAATTCGTCCAGGACTTCGGCCAGCAGCTTGACCTCGGCGGTGTCGGCCTCGATCGCCGAGCCGTAGGCCAGGCCGGTGCTCAGGCCGATGGCGCCGTGGGCCAGGGCTTCGCGCAGTTGCTCGCGCATGGCCATCACTTCGTCGCGCGTGGCGCTGCGGTCGAGGCGGTCCATGTGGTTGTTGCGCAGGGCGGTGTGGCCGACCAGCGCGGCGACGTTGACGGCGGGGTGCGCGGCCTCGATGGCGCGGGTGTAATCGGCGAAGGTCGGGTAGGCGAAGTCGTCGCGCCGGCCCAGCAGGTTCATCGGGTCGGGCGGTTCGCCGCGCAGCGAGACCGGCGAGGCGCTGATGCCGCAGTTGCCCACCACCACCGTGGTCACGCCCTGCGACAGCTTGGGCAGCATGCCGGGCGTGCGGATGACGTTGGTGTCGTCGTGGGTGTGGACGTCGATGAAGCCGGGCGCGAGCGCCAGGCCGGCGCCATTGATGATCTGTCCCGCCGGCTGGCCGGACAGGTCGCCGATGGCCGCGATGCGGCCGCCGGACAGCGCGACGTCGGCGGTGTATTCGGCGCCGCCGGAGCCGTCGAGCACGCGGACATTGCCGATGAGGGTGTCGTACATCTTGGTTTCCAGGTTCAGTCGCCCAGCGGCAGCCGGTTGGGGCCGCCGCGGTGTTCGTCCAGCGCCAGCTTGATGCGGCGCAGGCGTTCGCGGTTCTCTTCTTGGTTCAGCATCGCCAGCTCGGTCGACAGCAGGTCGATCGCCAGCATCATGGCGTAGCGCGAGGCCGAGGGCTTGTAGATGAAGTCGGTCTCGTCGGTGCGGATCGGCAGCACCACGTCGGCCAGCTTGGCCAGTTCCGAGGTCGCGTCGGTGACCGCGACGATGCGGGCGCGGTACTGCTTGACGATGCGGGCCGCGCCGACGATTTCCGGCGTCAGGCCGGAGGCCGACAGGATCACCACCGCGTCGCGCTCGTCGAGCGTGGCGGCCACCATGCGCAGCAGCACGGCGTCGCTGTAGACCGCGATCGGGTAGCCCAGGCGCACCAGGCGCGACTGCACTTCCTGCGCCAGCACGGCGGACGCGCCGCCCATGCCGAACACGTAGACCATGCGGGCGCCGTCGACGATGCCGGCGGCCGCTTCAAAAAGCGGCTCGGTGAAGGTCGGCAGGTGGGCGCGCAGGGTGCTTTCGATGTCGGCGTAGATGCGCGCGTAGAACGTGCTTTCCTCGGCCGGCGTGCTCTGGTCCAGGAAGCGGCTGCCCACCGTGCTGGCCTGGGCCAGCTTCATCTTCAGGTCGCGGGTGTCGTCGCAGCCCACGGTGCGGGCAAAGCGCGAGATGGTGGCGATGCTGACGCCGGCCTTGGCCGCCAGCTGGTCCACGGTGGCGCTGGCGCTCCAGATGATGTTGTCCAGGATGGCGTCGGCGACCTTGCGCTCGGTCACGCTCAGGTCGTCCCGGCGGCTGCGTATCTGGAAGACGATGTCGCGGATGATGTTCATGTGGTGTTCCTGGGTCAATGCGGGCGAGGCGCTACGCGGCCAGTTCGGGATCGCCGAGGCGCGAACAGGCGGCGAAGTGGCCCGGCCCGACGTTGACGTCGCGCGCCTCGGTCGAGGCGCAGGCCTCGATGGCGTGCGGGCAGCGGGTGCGGAAGACGCAGCCCGACGGCGGGTTGACCGGGCTGGGGATGTCGCCCTTGAGCAGGATACGCGAACGCGGCGCGCGCGGATCCGGCACCGGCGCGGCCGACAGCAGCGCGCGGGTGTACGGATGGCGCGGCCGCGCGTAGACCTCGCTGGTCGGGCCGCGTTCCATGACGCGGCCCAGGTACATCACCACCACTTCGTCGCACAGGTAGTCGACCACGGCCAGGTCGTGCGCCACGAACAGCATGGTCAGGCCCAGGTCGCGCTGCAGGTCCTGCAGCAGGTTCAGCACCTGCGCCTGCACCGACACGTCCAGCGCCGACACCGGTTCGTCGGCCACGATGAAGTCCGGCTCCACCGCCAGGGCGCGGGCGATGCCGATGCGCTGGCGCTGGCCGCCGGAGAATTCGTGCGGATAGCGGCGGCTGTGGTCGGCGTTCAGGCCGACGCGCTCGAGCAGTTCGCCGATGCGGGCCTCGCGGCGGTGCTGCGCGAGTTTATGGGTGTCGAGCGCCTCGCCCAGGATCTCGGCCACCGTCATGCGCGGGTTGAGGCTGGCGTAGGGATCCTGGAACACGATCTGCATGCGGCGGCGCCACGGCAGCATCTGCTGTTCGTTGAGCTTGGTCAGGTCCTGGCCGTCGAACAGCAGGCGGCCGGCGGTGGGCGCGAACAGGCGCAGCAGGGCGCGGCCGGTGGTGGTCTTGCCCGAGCCGGACTCGCCCACCAGGCCGACGATGGTGTTGCGCGGCACGTCGAAGCTGACGCCGTCGACCGCCCGCACCACCGGCGCGTTGCGCGCCTGCGAGGTGGGGAAGTGGACCTTCAGGTCCTCGATGCGCACCAGCGGTTCGGCGGCGCGCGCGGGTTGGGGGCTTGCGGTCATAGCGGGGTCACCTTGATGCAGCGGGCGCGGTGCTGGTCCTGCACCGCCACCAGTTCGGGCACGTCGCGGCGGCACGCGTCGTCGGCCAGCGCGCAGCGCGGCGCGAAGGTGCAGCCGGCGGGCAGCGACAGCACGCTCGGCACGTTGCCCGGGATGGCGCGCAGGCGCTCGCCCGAGGCCAGCAGCGCGGCGGTCGGCAGACAGGACAGCAGGCCGCGGGTGTACGGATGGGTGGGTTTCTCGAACAGGTCGTAGACGCCGGCGTCCTCGACCACGCGGCCGGCGTACATCACGGCGACGCGATGCGCGATCTCGGCCACCACGCCCAGGTTGTGGGTGATGAACAGGATGCTCATGTTCATCTCGGCCTGCAGCCGGCGCAGCAGGTCCAGGATCTGGGCCTGCACCGTCACGTCCAGTGCGGTGGTGGGTTCGTCGGCGATCAGCACCGCCGGGTTGCAGGCCAGCGCCAGGGCGATCATGACGCGCTGGCGCATGCCGCCGGACATCTGGTGCGGGTATTCGTTGACGCGCCGGTCGGCCGCGGGGATCTCGACGCGGTCGAGCATGTCGCGGGCGCGCTTCATGGCCGCCGCGTGCGAGCCGCCTTCATGCTGCAGCACGGCTTCGGCGATCTGGTCGCCCACCGTGTACAGCGGGTTCAGGCTGGTCATCGGCTCCTGGAAGATCATGGCGATCTCGGCGCCGCGGATGCGGCGCAGCGTGGCGGGCGAGGCGTGGGCCAGGTCGTGTTCCTGCCCGCGGCGGTCGCGGAAGCGGATCTTGCCCGCCTCGATGCGGCCGGCCGGCTTGGGCAGCAGGCCCATGATGGACAGGCTGGTGACCGATTTGCCGGAGCCGGATTCGCCGACGATGGCCAGCGTCTCGCCGCGGGCCAGGTCGAAGGTGACGCCGTCCACCGATTTGGCGATGCCGTCGCGGCTGTGGAACCAGGTCTTCAGGCCTTCCACCGACAGCACGATGTCTCGGGTGCTTGCGGTCATGATTACAGCTCCTTGCGCAGGCGCGGATCGAGCACGTCGCGCAGGCCGTCGCCGACCAGTTGCAGCGACAGCACCGACAGGACGATGGCGATGCCGGGGAAGATCATGATCCAGTCGGCCGAGCCCATGTACTGCTGGCCGGCGTTGATCATGGTGCCCCAGGTGGGAATGTCGGGCGAGACGCCCACGCCCAGGAACGACAGGCCGGCTTCGGCCAGGATCGCGTAGGCGAAGATGAACGTGCCTTGCACCAGGATCGGCGACAGCAGGTTGCGCAGCACGTGCACGGTGACGATGCGCCAGGTCGACACGCCCAGCGCGCGGGCGGCCTCGACGAACGGCAGTTCGCGGATCACCAGGGTCGAGGCGCGCACGATGCGGGCCAGGCGCGGCGTGTAGACGATGCCCAGCGCGATCACCACGTTCACCAGCGACGGGCCCAGCGCGGCCACCAGCGAGATCGCCAGCAGGATGTCGGGAAAGGCCATCATGGCGTCGATCAGGCGCGACACGAACTTGTCGGCCGAGCGGAAGAACCCGGCGATCAGCCCCAGCGCGATGCCCAGCACGCTGGACAGGATCACCACCGAGAAGCCCACCATCAGCGACAGCCGGCCGCCGTAGATGACGCGGCTGAACACGTCGCGGCCGAAGTCGTCGGTGCCGAACCAGTGCACGGCGCCGGGCGCCTTGAGCCGATTCATGATGGAGAGCTTGAACGGGTCGTAGGGGCTGACCCACGGCGCCAGCAGCGCCGCGGCCACCAGCACGACCAGCACGATCAGGCTGATCAGCACGGTCTTGCGGGCCACCAGCAGGCGCAACACCTGCCAGCGGTCGGTGCCGGCGTTAACTGTAGTCTGATTTGTCATTTCGGTCTTTTCGTTCGCAACACTTCCAGGCGGGGCCACCGCGGAGCCGGCTTTGCCGGGCCGCCCGTGGCGCCCCCTTGAGGGGGAGGCGCCGAAGGCGCGTCGGGGGTGGGTTCATCATCAATATCGGACGCGCGGATCGACCAGCAGGTACAGCAGGTCGATGAACAGATTGATCAGCACGTAGATGGCCGCGATGATGAGCAGCGCACCCTGGATGACGGGATAGTCGCGGCGCAGCACGGCCGACACCACCAGGCTGCCCACGCCAGGCAGGCCGAAAACGGTCTCGGTCACCACGGCGCCGCTGATCAGCAGGGCGGTGGTCAGGCCCAGCACCGTCAGGATCGGGATCAGCGCGTTGCGCACGGCGTGCTTCAGGATCACGCGGGTTTCCGTCAGGCCCTTGGCGCGCGCGGTGCGCACATAGTCGTCGCGCAGCACGTCCAGCATGCTGGCGCGGATGAAGCGGGTGATCAGCGCCGAGTTCACCAGCCCCAGCACCACCGCCGGCAGCACCAGGTGCGACAGGCGCGTGGCGAACGAGGCGTCGGGGCCGCCATAGCCCGACACCGGCAGCCAGCCCAGCTTGACCGAGAACAGTTGCATCAGCAGCAGGCCCAGCCAGAAGCTCGGCACGCTGGAGGTGAACATCGAGAACGACAGCACCGACTGGTCCAGCGTGGTGCCGCGCTTGACCGCCGACAGAATGCCCACCGGCAGCGCGATGAGCGTGGCGATGAACAGCGACATCAGCGTCAGCAGCAGGGTCGGCTCGGCGCGGTCGGCCAGCGCCGCCAGCACCGGCTTGTTCATGAAGATGGATTGGCCCAGGTCGCCCTGCACCAGCTTGCCCAGCCACGACACGTATTGCACGGGCAGGGGACGGTCCAGCCCCAGCTGGTGTTCCAGCGCGGCGATGTCGGCCTGGCTGGCCTGGGGGCCGAGCATCACGGCGGCGGGGTTGCCGGGCGTGACGCGGATGATGACGAACACGATGGTCGCGACGATGAACATCACGGCCACCAGCCCGACCAGCCGGTTCAAGAGATAACGCAACACAGTGGCATCCTAAAGATCGGCGCGCCGACTCGGGCGCTGGGGTTGCCGCGGGGCAGGCCGGTTCGGCCCGCCCCGCGGCGCGGCTTACTTCGGCGCCTTCCAGGCGTTCCAGAAGAACGGCCACGGCGCCGGCTTGACGCCTTGCAGCGACGGCGAGCGGGCCGCCTGGGCGTTGAAGTCGCCGACCTTCACGAACGGCACTTCGTCATACACGGCCTGCTGCACGTCGGCCCAGCGCTTGACGCGTTCTTCCTGGGTGCGGGCCTGGTTGAAGGCATCCATCACCTGCGCGCGGCGCGGCGTGTCCCACCAGCCCGGCGCGTCCTTGGACGGGAAGTCGATCAGCGCGGGCTCGGGCAGGAACACGCTGTGGGTGATGAAGATGTCCCACACGGCCGGGTCCTGGCGACGCTGTGTCAGCGTGGCCCAGTCCACCACCTGCATGTCCACCGTGAAACCGGCGGCCTTCAGGTATTCCGCGGCCACCAGCGCCATCTTGTAGTGGAACTCGTATTGCTGGCTGGTCAGGATGCGGATCTTCTTGTCGGCCACGTTGGCGCTGTCCAGCAGCTTCTTGGCCGCGGCGGCATCGCCCTTGTTGTAGACCTTGCCGCCCAGCGACGTGGCCCACGGATAGCCTTCCGGATAGAGGTCGCCGTTGAGCTTGTAGAAGTCCTTGTTGCCGAAGGCGGCGTACAGCATGTCCTCTTCGTTCAGCGCCAGCTGCACGGCCTGGCGCACCGCCAGGTTGGACATGATGCCCTGCTTGGTGTTGAGCACCAGGCGCGGCCAGCCGAAGGGCTTGAGCATCACCGGGTCGGAGCGGCCGCCCTTGAGCTTGTCCAGCGCTTCCACCGGCAGCGAGTCGACGTAGTCGAACTGGCCCGCGGCGGCGGCTTCGGAGCGGGTGTTGGCGTTGCCGACCGGCACGAAGCGGATCTCGTCCAGGTATTGCTTGCGCGCGCCGCCGTAGCCGTCGGGCTCGCCTTCGCGCTGCTTGTAGCCGTCGAAGCGGGTCAGCTGGATGTACTGGTCCGGCACGCGCGCCTTGAGCTGGTAGGGGCCGGTGCCGACGATCTCGGTCAGCACCGGGGCGATCTTGCCCTTGGGCATGATCACGGCGGCGGCGTTGTTCATGGCCAGCAGCGCGGTCAGCGGCGCATAGGGCTGCTTGAGCGTGATGCGGATGGTGTTGGCGTCGGGCGCTTCGATGTTGGCGATGACCTTGGCGGCCATCTTGCCGCGCGTGGCGGTCTCGGTCCAGCGCTTGAGCGAGGCCAGCACGTCCGACGAATCCATCTTGGAGCCGTCATGGAAGGTGATGCCCTGGCGCAGCGCGATGGTGTAGACCAGGCCGTCCGGCGTCACGTCCGGCATCTTGTCGGCCAGCAGCGGCGTCAGGTTCCACTTGGCGTCGAAGGTGTACAGCGTCTCGAAGAAGTGCTGCGTCAGGATGCCGACCAGGTCGGCGGTGCTGGTCATCGGGTCGAGCGTCGGCGGCTCGCCGATGGTGGCGACGGAAATCGTGCCTCCCTTGACCGGCGTGGCACAGAGGGCGGGGGTCGACAATGCGGTCAAGCCAATTGCGCCGGCCGCGAGCAGGCTCTTCAGCCCACCGCCTCGCCGGGAGGTACGGAAGTTCATGATTCTCTCTCCAGAGGGTCAAAAACAGGTTGTCGCGTAATTCGGAAAAGGCGCCGGGTGCCCGAGTGCTGTCTTGCCCCCCCGGGACGTGGGGCTTGTTCGTATCGCAAGGGAGCCGCGCGCGGGGCGCGCGGGTGCGGCGGTCAGAAGAAGGTGTCGGCCACGTCGATGACGCGGTACTGGTCGTCCACCAGCAGCACCTGGCGCCACTTGTCGAACGTCAGGCAGGGGTGGGAGATGTCGAAAGCGATCATGTCGCCGACCTGGATGTCGTCCGCGTCGTCGATCTGCATGAAGGCATGCTGGTCCATCATCGCGGTGAGCTTCCAGTGCGCCGGCGCGGTCCCGGGGGCGGCATCCTGGCCGGGGCGATGGCGCAGCGACGGCGTCGGCAGGCCGGCGTCGAAGGCGGCGTCGCGCTTGCCCAGGGCGACGATGGCGCGGCCCGGTTCCGGCAGCGACTGCACGTAGGCCCAGACCTGCAGCGCGGGCTGCAGGCCCGGCTCCATCTTGTGGGCCACCGGGTTGTGGGCGTTGATGCGCTCGGCGGCCGAGCGGTAGACGCCGACGTCGTGCGACAGGTAGCAGCCCGGGCGCAGCACGACTTCCAGCGGCGCGCCGATGTCCAGTTGCGAGAATTCCTCTGCCACCACGTCGAACCAGGCCGAACCGGCGCCGGAGATCAGGGCGGGGCCGTTCTTGCGCAGGCGGCCGGCGGTCGCCAGGCCGCGCAGCGCGTCGGTGGCGCGGCGCAGGAAGGCGCGGATGGCGCTTTCCTCCTGCAGCACGCCTTCGTAGACTTCGATGCCGGCCAGCGCCAGGCCGGGCCAGCGGCCGATTTCCTCGACCACGGCCTGCAATTGCGCGTCGTCGCGCACGCCGGTGCGGCCGCCGGTCGGGCCCAGTTCGATCAGCACCGGCAGCACCAGGCCCTGCTCGCCGAAGTAGCGGCCCAGCTGGGCGGCGTTGGCGGCCGAATCGACGATGCAGAAATAGGTGAACGCCGGGTCGCGCAGCAGGTTGGCGATCAGCGCCATGTTGGCGCGGCCGACCAACTGGTTGGCCATCAGCACCCGGCGGATGCCGTGGTGGTAGGCCGCCACCACCTGCGGCGCGGTCGCCAGGGTGATGCCCCAGGCGCCGTTGTCGATCTGGCGCTGGAACAGCGCCGGGCTCATGGTGGTCTTGCCGTGCGGCGCCAGCTTGACGCGGTACGCTTCCATGAAGCGCTGCATCCACTGCAGGTTGTGGCGCACGCGGGTCTCGTACAGCACCGCCACCGGCAGGCTGACGTCCTCGGCCAGCAGGTTCCAGTTCAGCGCCGCCACGTCGGCGTTGGTACAGGACGCCGGGAACGCGCCCAGGCCCTTGCCGTTGACGTCCAGGGGGGCTGCGGTGATCGAGGATTGGGGCATGGTGGGCGCTCGTGTCTGGAAAATATTTACGGCAAATCAGTTTTTTTTCATTATCGTGAAAGAAATTTACAAGCGGCAGTTGGGAGTTACCCGTAGTCGGCGCCTGCCCTGGCGGCCGCCGGCCGTCGCCAGCCGGCCGACCCGACGGGCCGCTGCCCGCTCGCGGCCATTGGCGCGACAATAGGAAATCCGCGGCGATGCCTGTTTGCCGCCCCACACAAGGAAGAGTCATGCTGAAAGTCGCTTTGGGCCAGTTCGCCGTCAGCCGCGTCTGGGAAGAGAACGCCCAGGTCTGCGTCGATCTCATGGCGCGCGCCCGCGAGGGCGGCGCCGGCCTGCTGGTGCTGCCCGAGGGCATCCTGGCGCGCGACATCACCGACCCGCAGATCGTGCTGAAGGCCGCCCAGCCGCTGGACGGCCCCTTCATCACGCGCCTGCTCGAGGCCAGCCGCGGCTCGTCGCTGGCCACCATGATGTGCGTGCACGTGCCGACGGGCGACGGCCGGGTCTGGAACACGCTGGTCACGCTGCAGGACGGCCGCATCGTGTCGCAGTACCGCAAGCTGCACCTGTACGACGCCTTCACCATGAAGGAATCCACCAACGTCACGCCCGGCAACGACATTCCGCCGCTGCTGGAGATCGGCGGCCTGAAGGTCGGCCTGATGACCTGCTACGACGTGCGTTTCCCCGAACTGGCGCGCCGCCTGGCGCTGGACGGCGCCGACCTGCTGGCGCTGCCGGCGGCCTGGGTGCGCGGTCCGTTGAAGGAAAGGCACTGGGAAGTGCTGGTCACGGCGCGCGCGCTGGAAAACACCTGCTACGTCGCCGCCACCGGCGAGTGCGGCGAACGCAACATCGGCTGCAGCATGGTGGTGGATCCGCTGGGCGTGGTCACGGCGCAGGCCGGCGAGGCGCCGGCGCTGGTGTTCGCCGACATCGATCCCGAGCGCCTGGCGCATGCCCGCAAGGTGCTGCCGGTGTTGGCCAACCGCCGGTTTTCCACGCCGGAACTGGCCTGAAGCGGCGGTTTCGCGCGGGCCCGCCGGCTGGGGCGCCGCACGCCGCTCGCCGGCCCGGCCGCCAGGGGCGAAGGGCGGCCGGACATGTTGTAATACTGGCTTGATTTCCTTGCCGTATTCCCTCATCTGCTGCCAATGAGCAACGATCTCTTCGCGGCCGATCCCGCCCATCGGCCCTACGTGCCCCTGGCCGAGCGCCTGCGTCCGCGCACGCTGGCCGACGTGGTCGGCCAGTCGCACCTGCTGGGGCCGGACAAGCCGCTGCGCGTGGCGTTCGAGTCGGGCCGTCCGCACTCCATGATCTTCTGGGGCCCGCCGGGCGTGGGCAAGACCACGCTGGCGCGGCTCATGGCCGACGGTTTCGACGCCCAGTTCATCGCCATCTCCGCCGTCCTGGGCGGCGTCAAGGACATCCGCGACGCCGTCACCGTGGCGCAAGTGGCGCAGGGGCAGGGCCGCCGCACCATCCTGTTCGTCGACGAGGTGCACCGCTTCAACAAGGCGCAGCAGGACGCGTTCCTGCCCTACGTCGAAAGCGGGCTGTTCACCTTCATCGGCGCCACCACCGAGAATCCCTCGTTCGAGGTCAACTCGGCGCTGCTGTCGCGCGCCCGCGTCTACGTGCTGCAGTCGCTCACGCCCGAGGAACTGCAGCAGCTGGTCGACCGCGCCATCACCGCGTTCAACGAAGGCCACGACGAGGGCGCCCGCATCCTGATTGACGCCGACGCGCGCGAACAACTGGCGGCGTGGGCCGACGGCGACGCGCGCCGCCTGATCAGCGCGGTCGAGGTGGTGGCCGAATCGGCGCAGGCGGCCGGCCGCGACACGGTCGACGCGGCCTGGCTCGAGATCTCGCTGTCGCAGAACCTGCGGCGCTTCGACAAGGGCGGCGACGCCTTCTACGACCAGATCAGCGCGCTGCACAAGTCGGTGCGCGGCTCCAACCCCGACGCCGCGCTGTACTGGTTCTGCCGCATGATCGACGGCGGCGCCGATCCCAAGTACCTGTCGCGCCGGCTGGTGCGCATGGCGGTCGAGGACATCGGCCTGGCCGACCCGCGCGCCACCGACCTGGCCGTGAACGGCGCCGACATCTACGAGCGGCTGGGCTCGCCCGAGGGCGAGCTGGCGCTGGCCCAGGCGGTGGTCTACATGGCCTGCGCGGCCAAGTCCAACGCCGTCTACAACGCCTACAACCAGGCGCGCAAATTCGCCGCCGAACACGGCAGCGCGCCGGTGCCGATCCACCTGCGCAACGCGCCCACCAAGTTGATGAAACAATTGGGCCATGGCAAGGCCTACCGCTATGCCCACGACGAGCCGCATGGCTATGCCGCGGGCGAGCAATATTTCCCCGATGGGCTCAAGCCTTCCTTCTATCGGCCGACCGATCGCGGCCTGGAGGCTAAAATCCAGCAGAAGTTGGCATTTCTGCGCGAGCTGGACGCGCAAGAACGTGCCAAGAAACGGTAACGGGCGCCGCCCGTTGCTTCCCGCAATCTCACCGACATCACCATGCTAGACCCGATACTGCTGCGCAAAGACCTGCAAACCGTCGTAGACCGCCTCAAGAGCCGTGGCGTGTCCTTCGACACGGAACGGTTCAACGAGCTGGAGTCTCGCCGCAAGGCGGTCCAGACCGAAACCGAATCCCTGCAAGCCCGCCGCAACGCGCTGGCCAAGCAGATCGGTCAGCTCAAGGCCAAGGGCGAGGACTCGGAAGCCTTGATGGCCGTCATGGCCGAATCGAAGGCCGTGCCCGAGCGCCTGAAGCAGCTGGAAGAAGCGCTGGCCGCCCTGCAGCAGCCGCTCAACGAGCTGCTCATGTCGGTGCCGAACCTGCCGCACGCCAGCGTGCCGCTGGGCGAATCCGCCGACGACAACGTCGAAGTGCGCCGCTGGCTGCCCGCCGCGGCCGGCGCCGACGGCAATCCGCCGGCGCTGCCGTTCGAGGCGCGCGACCACGTCGCCCTGGGCGAACCGCTGGGCCTGGACTTCGACATGGCCGCCAAGCTGTCGGGCGCGCGCTTCTCGTTCATGCGCGGTCCGATCGCCCGCCTGCACCGCGCGCTGTCGCAGTTCATGCTCGACCTGCAGACCGGCACGCACGGCTACACCGAGTGCTACACCCCGTACATCGTCAACGCCTCGACGCTCTATGGCACTGGCCAGCTGCCCAAGTTCAAGGACGACATGTTCGCCGTGTCCAAGGGTGGCGGCGACGACGATCCCAAGGTCGACGAGCACGGCAAGCCGTTCGTGCGTGAAGACCAGTATCTGATCTCCACCTCGGAAATCACGCTCACCAGCGTCGCCCGCGACACCATCCAGGCCGCCGCCGACCTGCCGCTCAAGCTCACCGCCCACACGCCGTGCTTCCGTTCCGAAGCCGGCAGCGGCGGCCGCGACACGCGCGGCATGATCCGCCAGCACCAGTTCGACAAGGTCGAAATGGTGCAGATCACGCAGCCCGACCAGTCCTACGAGGCGCTGGAAGACATGGTCGGCCACGCCGAACGCGTCCTGCAACTGCTGGGGCTGCCGTACCGCGTGGTGCTGCTGTGCACCGGCGACATGGGCTTCGGCTCGGCCAAGACCTACGACCTGGAAGTCTGGCTGCCGGCGCAGAACACCTGGCGCGAGATCTCGTCGGTGTCCAACTGCGAAACCTTCCAGGCCCGCCGCATGCAGGCGCGTTTCCGCAATGCGCAGGGCAAGCCGGAATACGTGCACACGCTGAACGGCTCCGGCCTGGCCGTGGGCCGCGCGCTGGTGGCCGTGCTGGAAAACCACCAGCAGGCCGACGGCAGCATCCTGGTGCCCGAGGCGCTGCAACCCTACATGGGAGGCCTGACGGTATTGAAGCCCTGACGCCGAAACCGCGCACGTAATAAAAAAAACGGAGCCCTCGAGCTCCGTTTTTTATTTTCGTCATCGGGTCCGGCACGCCGCTTGCTGTCAGCGCAAGTCGGCCACACGGCGGATGGCGGGAAAACCCGCCTTATTTATGATCGAGACATAATTCTGTCGTCTCGGGAGATTATCTTGACGACACGAGTGCTTGATTTTGATGTGAGCAATTGTGTATTTTCAATAAAAGGGCCGGATAGTTGCGGCACAATACACCTGCGTTCGACACGCATCATTCACTTATATAACAAGGAGTTGTCCATGACTTCAAGAATGATTGGAGATTTTCGTGTGAGATGCTCTGTGGCTCAGGAAGACGAGCAGGGCTTTCGCGTGCAGATATGGACCCGTCGCGTAGGCGGAACCGCACCGGAAAAATGCTGGACCGTGCCAGGACAGGCGCCGTTCGCAAACTTGCACGAAGCCGAGCAGGAAAGTCGGCAGTTGTTTGAAGAAATCAATGGTGTTCGTTTTAACGGTGAACCGGAGTTTGCGCATGCGTCCGCATAATGGCTGGTGGCGGGCCTCCAGCGCCCCGCGCCGCTGGATTGACCTCGTTCAGGAATCGTCGCGTTGGGCCGCAGGCAAGCCCACCCCGGCGTCGCAACAAGCGCCGGCCGATACGGCTGGCAAACCCGTTCAGGCCCCCGCGGCCTGACCTGCTTTCCGCGGCGTACCGGAAATTACGCCGCAGAAAAAAGGCCACTCCCAGGAGTGGCCTTTGTCTTTCAGGGCGCCGGCGTCACGGGCCGGCGCGGATCGATCAGCGGTGCCAGCCGCCGCGGCCGTGGTAATAACCCGGGCCGGGGCCGCGATAGTAGCCGCCACGGTGGCCCCAGTAGCCGCCGCCGCGGATGTAGACCGGCGCCGGGTACACCACCGGGGGCGCGACGTAGACGGGCGCCGGGCGGTAGTAAACCGGGGGCGGCGGGGCATAGACGGGTGCCGGCGCCACGTAGACGGGCGCGGGTGCCACATAGACCGGCGCCGGGTACACGACCCCGGGGACGCCGATCGAGATGCCGACGTCGACGCGGGCCAACGCGACGCTGGAGATCAGCAGGCCGGCGATACCGGCCCCAGCGATTAGCCAATTTTTCATGTTGCACCTGCCTACTGCGTTATGCAGCAAAGTTGAGTATTCCGTTGAGGCTATTTTCGATCTTTTCGGATCGGCGTGGGTAAATGACCGCCCCTCAATAGCGACAATCCGCAACGGTTGCGGGCGCGTTGCAGACTCGCATGCTGCGGCGCGGCAGGCGAATCCCGCTCTGGTAAACCCTCGGCTGAAATCGACTGAAATAAGGTGGAATGCGGTGAAGTAAGGCAGGGGGGTTACAGGTCGTCACCATCACGGCGCCGCACCCTATTCCTCGCCCGGCTGCTGGCAGCGGAATTCGACCACCCAGACCCACGGATTGGCGGCCCAGGCGTGCGCGCCATAGCGTTCGCACCAGGTCAGGGCAAACGCTGTTTGCAGTGGTACGCCCGGCAGCAGCGCGGACGCGTGATAGAGCGCCTGCGTGCCTTCGGCGCGCGCGTCGGCTTCAGACAGTTTTTGCAGGCGCTGGATGCGCACGCCCACCACGACCGCGGTGGCGAACGGCTTGCCGGTCTCGTCTTCGAGCGTGATGCTTTCGCCCGACTTGCCATAGGGGCAGCTGACCCAGGGCGAGGTCTTGCGCAGTTCGCTCGCGCCGTCGCGCGCCGGCCCCATGGCGACCCATTTGCCGGAGTCCGCCGCGTCGGCGTACCAGGCAGTCGTCGGCTTGGAGGGCTGAGGCTTGACGATGCGCCGGGTCTGCACTTTGGAGCCATTCAGGATGGCTTGCTTGAGCGGCTCGCTGAATTGGAGTGCTTGCCTTTTCATACCTGTGTTGTTCCCCTCACGATCGACGCATTTACACCAGAAATGCTGCGGCCGAGTCGACGCGTGCCAACATGGCGGGCTCCCGGAGCCTCGCCTGGAACAGTATGACGCGTCGCAGGCGCCATGTCAGGCAAAGGGTTACTTGTGTGTCTTTTTGAATACGTCACAAGGTTGTTTGTATACTCGACGCATGAATACAGACCTGCACGATCTCAAGCCCGGTTACTACTGGTACACCATGGCCAATGACCCGCTGGCCGTCATCCATATCCACGACGACGGTGGCGCCACGTTGATGGGCACCGACTATCGGCTGGGCGCCGAAGGCGTGGCCGACATGCTGCGCCAGGGCCAGCGTTTCTTCTGGATCGAACCGCCGCAACAGGCTTGACCCGGCGTCGCCGCGCGGCCGCCCGGCGGCCGCGTCCCGCCCCTTGGACGCCGCAATGACCGACATGCTGCTGCAAGACGTCCGCCTGCCCGATGGCGCGGCGGCCGACGTACTGATGAGCCATGGCCGCATCGCGCGCATCGGCCCCGACCTGCAGGCGCCGCCCGACGTGGCGCGCGAGCAGGGCGGCGGCGCGTTGCTGCTGCCCGGCCTGGTGGAAGGCCACACCCATCTGGACAAGACCACCTGGGACTCCCCCTGGTACGTGAACCAGGTGGGGCCGGCGCTGACCGACCGCATCGACAACGAGCGCGCCTGGCGCGCCGCCAGCGGCCATGACGCGGCCAGCCATGCGCGCGCGCTGGCGCTGGCTTTCCTGCGCGAAGGCGCCACCCGCATCCGCAGCCACGTCGATGTCGACACCGATGCCGGGCTGCGCCATCTTGACGGCGTGCACGCCACCCGCGAGGCGCTGGCCGGCCTGGTCGAGATCCAGACCGTGGCGTTTCCGCAATCGGGCCTGCTGATCCGGCCCGGCACCGCCGCATTGCTGGATGCGGGCCTGGCCGCGGGCGCCGACGTGCTGGGCGGACTGGACCCCTGTGCCATCGACCGCGATCCGGCGCAATCGCTGGACGTGCTGTTCGATCTGGCGGAAAAGCACGGCAAGCCCATCGATATCCATCTGCACGAGCCGGGCGACCTGGGCGCCTTTTCGCTCGACCTGATCCTGGACCGCGTGCAGGCGCTGGACATGCGCGGCCGCGTGGTCATCAGCCACGCGTTCTGCCTGGGCGGCGTGGACGCCAAGCGCCTGGACGGCCTGTTCAGGCGCCTGGCCGCGCTGGATGTGGCGCTGCTGACCACGGCGCCGCCATCGCGCCCGGTGCCGGCGCTGCGCGCCTGTCGCGAGGCCGGCGTGACGCTGTTCGGCGGCAACGACGGCATCCGCGATACCTGGACGCCCTACGGCAGCCCCGACATGCTGGCGCGCGCGATGATGATCGGCCTGCGCAACGACCTGCGCCGCGATGACGAGATCGGCTGGGCCTTCGACTGCGTCAGCGCCGCCGCGGCCCGCGCCTGTGGCTTCGCGGACTACGGCCTGGCGCCCGGCGCGCGCGCCGACCTGGTGCTGGTGGCCGCCAGCGGCGTGGCCGAGGCGGTGGCGCAGCGCGCGCCGCGTCGCCTGGTGATTGCCGGCGGCAAAGTGGTGGCGCGCAACGGCCAATTGCTGGCCGGCGTGGCGGCCTAAGCCGCGGCGCGCGGCAGGAGCCTCGTCCGCGGGCCGTCAGGCGGCCACCGAGCGCGGCGGTTCAGCGCTCCGCCGCCGCCTGGCGTTCCGCCATTTCCACGAACACCCGCATCAATTCCGATCGCACGCCCGAGCGTGGCCAGATCGCGCCGACGCTGCGCGCCGGACAGGGAGCCGGCAGCGGCCAGCGCCTGACCGGCGCGGACGCGCCCGTGGTGGCCCAGTCGGGCAGCAGCGCCACCCCCAACCCTTCCGACACCAGCTTGGCGATCGAGTCGATGCCATCCAGCTCGAAGCGCACGTGCGGCCGCAGATCGCGCGCGCGCAGGTAGTCGTCGGCCATGCGGCCACCCACCACGCTGCGGTCATAGCGGATGTAGGGCTCGCGCGCGATCACCGCCAGCGGGTCGGGCACCGCCATGTCGGCCGGCGTCACCAGCACCAGCGGCTCGCGCCGCAGGTCGCGCCAGACGCAGGACTTGGGCAGCGCGAACAGCGGATGCACCAGCAGCGCGCCGTCCAGTTCGCCGGCCAGCACCTTGCTGTAGAGCAGGGTGGTGGGCGCCGGTTCGATATAGATCTCGATATGGGGATGGCGCGCCGCCCAGGTGCGCAGCACCGGCGGCATGATGCCGGTCAGCGCCGTGGGCGTGGCGCCCAGGCGCAAGGGGCCGGCCGGCAGGTCGGACTCGGTGGCCGCCGAACGCAGGTCGCGCAGATCGCGCAGCACGTTGCGGGCGCGTTCCAGGATGCGGGTGCCGGCCGCGGTCGGCTTGACCGTGCGGCCGGAGCGCGCGATCAGCGCGCTGCCCATGTCGGCCTCCAGCGCGCGCAGGCGCTGCTGCACGGTGGCCGGCGTCAGCCCCTGATGGCGCGCGGCCTGCGCGATGGAGCCCAGTTCCACCACGTGCACATAGGTCTGCAGGAATCTCGAATCCATCGTCTGGCGTCCTGGGAAGATGTTTTTTCCATATTCTAAATATGGATCAAGATAATTGTTTGTTTCTTTGGCGGCGGCAAGAATGCGCTTGAGCGTTGCGCCGGCGCAAGGCGCGCCGGCAGCGCAACCCGCACTATTCCCGTTATCAGGAGCCAGCCGTGCCCATCATTGAATCCATCGACGTTTGCGCCGCCGCGGTGCCCTTGGACAAGGTCACCTCGTTTTCGAACCGCACCGTCTCCACTCGCCACTACGGACTGGTCAAGGTCCGCAGCGCCGATGGCGTCGAAGGCATCGGCTTCTGCTATGTCGGCAGCGCCGGCGGCGCGATCTTCGAGGCCGCGGTGCAGAGCCTGCTGGCGCCGGTGCTGCTGGGCAAGGACTCGCACGCGGTCGAGGGCCTGTGGCAGTCGATGTACCAGGAAGCCCTGCTGCAGGGGCGCCAGGGCACGGTGATGCGCGCGCTCAGCGCGCTCGACATCGCGCTGTGGGACCTCAACGCCAAGACGGCGGGGCTGCCGCTGCACAAGTTCCTGGGCGCGGTCGAACTGGAGTCGGTGCCGGCCTACGCCAGCGGCGGCTACTACCTGGATGGCAAGACGCCGCAGCACCTGGGCGAGGAAATGGCGAGCTACGTCGCCAAGGGCTTTGCCGCCGTCAAGATGAAGACCGGCCGCCTGTCGCCGCGCGAGGAAGAGGCGCGGCTGAAGGCGGCGCGCGAGGCCGTGGGGCCGGACGTCGAGCTGATGATGGACTGCAATAACGCCTGGCAGGACGTGACCCAGGCCATGCAGTACATCCGCCGCTTCGAGCAGTACGAGCCGTACTTCATCGAAGAGCCCTTCGGTCCCGATGACATCGACAGCCACGCCAAGCTGGCGCGCCTGACGCACCTGCCCATCGCCACCGCCGAGATCGGCTACGGCCGCTGGTACCACAAGGAATTGCTGGACAAGGGCGCGGCCGGCATCCTGCAAACCGACGCCGCGGTGTGCGGCGGCATCACAGAATGGAAGCGCATCGCCGCCACCGCCGCCAGCTACGGCGTCATGGTGTGCCCGCACTGGTTCCACGACGTGCACGCGCCGCTGGTGGCCGCCACGCCCAATGCGCGCTATGTTGAGTTTTTCTGGGACGACCAGGTCCTGAATTTCCGCAAGCTGGTGGACCGCCAACTGACCCACAAACAGGGCCGCGTGGTGCTGCACCAGGAGCCGGGGCTGGGATTCGGTTTCGATGAACGCATGGTCGAACGCTACGGCAAGTGGACCCGTATCGGCCGCTGACAGGAGAGTCTTCATGAGCACACGAGCCGCGGACCGGCCGCAAGGCGTCTATTCCCCGGTCCTCACGCCCTTCAACGCGGATCTGTCGCCGAGCGCGCCGCGCTTCGTCGGGCATTGCCGCGCGCTGCTGGAACAGGGCGCGGGGCTGGCGATCTTCGGCACCAACTCCGAGGCCAATTCGCTCAGCGTGGCGGAAAAGCGCCATCTGCTGGATGCTTTGTTGGATGCCGGCCTGCCGGCCGCGCGCATGATGCCCGGCACCGGCGCCTGCGCGCTGCCCGACGCGGTGGAGCTGACGCGCCACGCGGTCGGCGCCGGTTGCGGCGGCGTGCTCATGCTGCCGCCGTTCTACTACAAGGGCGTTAGCGACGAGGGCCTGTTCCGCGCCTTCGCCCACGTGATCGAGCGGGTCGCCGACGAGCGCCTGCGCATCTACCTGTATCACATCCCGCCGGTGTCTGGCGTGCCGATCAGCCTGGGCCTGATCGACCGGCTGCTGGGCGAGTTCCCCGGCATCATCGCCGGCATCAAGGACAGTTCCGGCGACTGGGCCAACACCCAGGCCATGCTGCGCGACTTCCAGCCGCGCGGCTTCGACGTGTTCGCCGGCACCGAAACGGTGTTGCTCGACACGATGCGGGCGGGCGGCGCGGGCTGCATCACCGCCACCGGCAACGTCAATGCCGCCCCGATCGTCGCGCTGTACCGCTCGTGGCGCGAGGCGGGCGCCGAGGACCGCCAGCGCGCCCTGAACGAGACCCGCGCCATCTTCCAGTCGTACCCGATGATCCCGGCGATGAAGGCCGCGATCGCGCAGCGGCGCAACGATCCAGTCTGGGCCACGGTCAGGCCGCCCCTGGTGGAACTGGACGCCGCGCAATCGGCGCAACTGGCGCAGCGGCTGGCGGCGCCCGCGGCCTGACCGCGATTGCACCACCCGCAGGACGCCGCGGCCGCAGCCGGCCGCGGCGGGCAAGGCTTACCAACAGTCGCCGGGCATGAACCCGGCGCGCGAGGAGACAACCATGCAACGTAGGGAATTCATTACCGGCGCCGCGGCGCTGGGGGCGGCGCTCGTCCTGCCATCGGCCTGGGCGCAGCAACCGCTGCCGCCTGGCCCGGTCAAGATCGTGGTGGGCTTTCCGGCGGGCGGCGGCACCGATGTGCTGGCGCGCCTGCTGGGCCAGAAGCTGGGCGTGATGTGGGGCATCCCGGTGATCGTCGAGAACCGCGCCGGCGCGGCCGGCATCATCGCCGCCGAGCAGGTGGCGCGCCAGCCGCCCGACGGCAACACCCTGCTGATGGCGCACGTCAATAGCCACGGCATCGCGCCCGGCCTGCAACCCAAGCTGGCCTATTCGGCCGAACGCGACTTCTCGCCCATCGCGCTGGTGGGCAAGACGCCGACGCTGCTGATCGGCGGCGCGGCGCAGCCAGCCAAGACCCTGCCCGACCTGGTGGCGCTGTGCCGCGCGCAGCCTGGCAAGATCATCTTCGGCTCGGCCGGCAGCGGCTCGGCCCAGCACCTGGCGCTGGAGATCTTCAAGGCCCGCGCCGGTATCGACGTGCTGCACGTGCCCTACAAGGGATCGGCGCCGCTGATGAACGACCTGCTGGGCGGCCACGTGCAGTACTGCTTCGAGGGCATGACCACGGCCACGCCGCTGATCCAGTCCGGCAAGGTGCTGGCCCTGGCGCAGACGCTGCAGCAGCGCTCCAAGAGCCAGCCCGACGTGCCGACGGTGGCCGAACAGGGCTATCCCGGGTTCGAGGCCAGCATCTGGTTCGGCATGGTGGGTCCGGCCAAAATGCCCGCCGACATGGTCGCGCGCATGAACCAGGACATCGACCGCGTCCTGGCCATGGCCGACGTGCAGGAAAAGCTGGCGCAGGTTGGCGCCGAAGACGGCGGCGGCAGCGTGCAGCGCTTCGCCGACTTCATGCGTGACGAGCAGCGCAAGTACGCCAAGACCATCCAGGACGCGAAGATCGTGGCCGAAGGGTAGGGGGCGGGGTCAAGGGAGATAGGAAAAAGCACAAAGAAAAAGGCCAATCCCGGGGGATTGGCCTTTTTTGAATGCTGGCGGAGAGGGTGGGACAACCCCAATCCAATAAAAAACCTCTAAAAATCAATTGGTTGGTAGCGAGTTAGACCGAAAACTTGCTACCAACCATGTTACCACATAGGTTCAATGCTGTAACATCCGTCTACCGATAGTGGGTGAGGCTTGAGGTGTCGCAACAGGGCATAGGGCATCTGTTGGACTACAACACACCACATAACTATAGGAGACGGCTATGACCTCTCTAGCACAATTGTTGTTGTTAGTTATTCTTATGCTTGTTTGCACATCTGCATATTAATAACCAAACCACCTGTTATCGCAGGTGGTTTTTTTATAACATTAAAATACCAATAAATCAATCGCCAATTAGAATAACGCCATGTGGCAATCGATTTTTTCTTAATATTGTCTCTATTAAGAGACGGTATTCATTAATTCCCTGCTCTTCATTTTCCTTCATGAGTCCACTGGCTTGAATCAAATCCCTAAGATCCGCTATTGTAATTTTTATCTCGTCTTGGGTTGATGCAAGATCACTATTATATATGAAGTCCATTTTTTTCCCCTTTAGATTTAATTGTTGTATTTGAATTTTTTGGTTTGAGTTTATAGACTTCTGCCCTTAACTCATTAATCTCATCTTGTTGTTCTTTTATTATATTAATGTGATGTTTCTTTTCATTAATGGCATCAGCATATAATTCACGGCGATCTTTTAATTCCTGTCGCTCTAATTCCAATTCTTCCTTTGCTTTGCTGACTTGTTCAGCCCACTCTTTCAATTCAAGGGCATATTTATCACGAAGTGCTTTGTTCTGTTTGAGCACTTTGTTAATCATTGGCTTGAATTTTTCTCGAACTTCCTCTATGGAAACTTTACCAGTAAGTAGCCCAGTTTCCATTGTCTCTATGGTTTTTTCGATGGTTCTTCCGTAGTCGGCACTCAATGCTTTATCTACCATGCTGTAGAACTCTTTTAGTGTTTTGTGTTCCCTCATTGATCCTTTAACCCCTCTTCTTAGTCCAAAATTTTTATTGTGATCTGCATGCCTATCATGTAGACCTCTAAGAAATTCGGGGTTGTATCTATCAGCATTGAGTGACCAGGTTTCTTTATGAAATTCACCTTTTTGATTTTTATATCGTTTAACTGATTTAGTTTCAGTTCCAATCATAAAATGCAAATGTGGTGTTTTTTCATCAAGATGCAGGACAGCAATTTTTAACTGTTCGCCAAATTCCTTTTTAAAAAAATCTACTTGATGCTTTGCCCATTTGTCAATATCTTCTTTTGATTTTCCAGAAAAAAAATCAGGCGAAGCTGATACGACAAACTCCATCATTAGCACATTATTTTTTCGCTCTTTAATTCCAAGGTCTGCATAGTATGCTGAAAGTTTCTCTTGCAATGAACTCGATTTTTTAGCATCCACCTCAAGGGTGTTTACTAAAATCTTGTTCATCGCAGTTCGACTTTCATCTATATTATGTTGCCCTCGTATTCTAAAGTTGTGTTCTGCTGCTGCTGTTATGTCGGATCGGGATTTGACTTTTTCTGTTCTTAAGATATTATAGTTGTACATGCGTGCCTCCTTATTATTGTTATATCGCATATATTAAAATTAGCAGGTTTTTGGCGCATGTCAATGATGGCAACTTTAGGGTTGCCATCACTCACTATGGAAACCCCTTTGGGGTGTTCCGCTCGCAAGGGATAAATCCCTCGACCCTAACTGATGGGGCTTAGCCCCTTGCCCCCATTCCGAACCAAATAAAAAATGCCACACGAGGTGGCATTTTTGTATTTAGCTCGGTTCTAATTCGGTGTTACTCCTCCACCTTTTAGAATTGAGTTTTGATGACTTGTGTCATCATTAGCAGTCGAAGTTGCAACGGATTTGCCATCGTTGCCAACTCATCGGGACTGTACTTTTTGGAGTAGGTTGCTACATTAACGGAATCAATTTCGTGTCCGAACATCTGACACCTGGGTTCAAAACCAACTCCGTTTTTCATAAAATAGTCGTTTGTAAATTTTCTTATTGAGTGAAAAACTAACTTGGGTCTGGTGATATTTAATTCAGTTAAATGTCTGGAAAATTTTTTTCCAACTGCATTTCCTGATCCTTTTCCTTCACGATCCACATATTTAAATATGGCTCCCTCTTTTCCTTTTGCAAACTCTTTAAAATGTTCGGAAAAGAAAATATCAGGTAAAGGTATCTCCCTTTTTCCTGCTTCAGTTTTACTTTCACGGATTACAACAAAATTAGTTCCATTGTGATTTTGTTGGAACTGTGATCGAGTTAATGAAGTGATTTCATTAATTCGGCAACCTGTGACTAGTGCCAGCACAAGCACATAGTAGTAGTCTGGGTCACTGGTTTTAGCATTAGAAAAAAATTCAGACCTGTAGATTTTCTGAATTTCTGGTTCTTCAAATATAGACCAGCCTTCCTTTAATTTTTGCTTTTTTGTTAATATTGATCGATCAGCCGCAGGATTTTTTTCAAAATAATATCCCTGCTTGATTGCGAAGTTGAATAAAACTCGGATAGTTCCTATTTTATTATCAACTGTCCTAACCGAGTTTTTGCTAGAAATGCTTTCCTGATATCGGGTTACATCGCTAATGCCGATATTTGTGATGATTGGGTTTTTCAGGAACTTGGCGAACTCGTTAATTGTATTTTTATACGATGTAACGGTTGCAGGTGTTAAGTGCGACTTCAGTAGGAAAAACTTATCTAGCAGTTGTAGTAGGCGAAGCCCAGACTGCGTAGCAGACACCGTAGGTGCCATTTCCAAAGACTCCCCCATGTTTGGGGGTCGGGGGGCTGATTTAATTGCCTGTAAAGCTTCTAAAGCTCTTCTGTGGTCATCTTCACCATCTGCCTTGAGGATACCTCGCTCAAGGTCGATCTCATACCTACGAATGTTTGACAAGTCAATTTTCATGATGGCTTTGAGCAGTTCAACTGCCCTAAGCATAGCAATGGACTTGTCACTCGTATGGAGTGATTTTTTTACCTGTAATTTACCTACACGGGTGTGGAGGTAGTAGGTAGTACCCCTAAGGTACACGGGTAAGTTCAGCATATCTGCTACCAGATTTGCTACCACCCCAAAAGCAAAAAGCCTCATAAGTCATTGACTTATAAGGCTTTTTTTAAATTGGCGGAGAGGGTGGGATTCGAACCCACGGTACGGGGATACCGTACGCCTGATTTCGAGTCAGGTACATTCGACCACTCTGCCACCTCTCCGTGGCTGGGTTCCGCAACGGTGAAATTCCAGTGGCCGGCGCTGGGGGTTAGTCCATCAGCGGTTCCTGGTTTCCCACGATCAGATTCCTGGTCGGAAGAATCTGCGTTGTCGGAGCAGCGAAGCCCGCAATTCTACAGCAAAAAAAACTTTTGTGTAAAGCCTTTCGATGCCGGGCGCTTCAGACGGTTTCCCCGACTTCCCCATTGGGCATTCTTTGCGCAGAATCGGACTGTCTCGATCCGCACGAATCGCGCCGATGAATCTGATCCTCATCCTGTTGCTTGCCGCCGTCCTGTGCGTGCCGCTGACCCAGCGGCTGGGGCTGGGCGCGATCCCGGGCTACCTGCTGGCCGGCGTGCTGGTGGGGCCGTCGTGCCTGAAGCTGGTGACCGACGTGGGCGACATGGTCAATGTGTCGCAGTGGGGCGTGGTGATGATGCTGTTCATCATCGGCCTGGAACTGGCGCCCCGGCGCCTGTGGGCGATGCGCCGCGAGGTCTTCGCGCTGGGCGCGATGCAGATGCTGGCCTGCGGACTGCTGCTGGGGCTGGTGTTCGGCGCGGCCCTGCGCCATCTGGCCGGCATGGGCTGGCAGGCCGCGGTGCTGTGCGGGCTGTCGCTGGCCTTGTCATCGACCGCGGTGGCCATGCGGCTGCTGGAAGAGCGCGGCCTGACGCGCGCGCCGATGGGACGCTCGGCGCTGGGCGTGCTGCTGTTCCAGGACATGGCGGCGATCCCGATGCTGGTGGCGGCCGGCCTGCTGGGATCGGGCGGCGCCGCCGAGCCGTCTTTCAAAGAGGCGCTGATCGCGGTCACGGTGGTGGCCGTGGCCTACCGGCTGCGGCTGCTGGGCTGGGCGGCCAAGGCGCAGTTGAAGGAACTGTTCACCGCAGCGGCGCTGCTGATGGTGATCGGCACGGCCCAGCTGTTCAACTACGCGGGCCTGTCGGCCGGCCTGGGCGGCTTCCTGGTGGGGGTGCTGATGGCCGAGTCGCGCTATCGCGATGAACTGGAAAACGCCATCGAGCCGTTCAAGGGCCTGCTGCTGGGCCTGTTCTTCGTGGCCATCGGCATGTCCGTGAACCTGCATGTGGTGGCGGAGCGCTGGGGCTTCATCCTGGGCGGAGTGACGGCGCTGCTGCTGGTCAAGGCGGTGGTGCTGTACGGCTTCGCGCGCGTCCTGGGCCTGCCGCGCTATCACCGCCTGCTGTTCGCCATGGTGCTGGCGCAGGGCGGCGAGTTCAGCTTCGCGATCTTCAACGAGGCCTGGGACAACCACCTGATGGACCTGGACCAGCGCGATGTGCTGGCGGTGGTGGTGGCGGTGTCGATGGGCGTGGTGCCGATCCTGATCAAGCTGCTCGAGCGCGTTCCCGAACGGTTTGGTGGCATGGCCGACCTGCCCGAGCCGGCGCCGCCAGCGGCCGCTGGCTCGGCGCCGGAATGGGAGGATGCCGCGCCGCCGGCGCCCTCGGCGGCGCAGCCCGATCCGCCGCCGCGCCCTTGACCCCGCGGCGCGTGGGGGCATGGCATGATGGGCGCCTTGCCGGGCAGCTACACTTGACGCTGTTTTTCAGCCCGTGTTTCGCCCACGGCGCCGGCCGGTGTGTCCTGGCCGCCGCCGTCGCCCGTCTTCCGCGCCCCGCCACAGGAGAACATCTATGCTCAAAGGAAAAGTCGCAGTCGTCACCGGTTCCACCAGCGGGATCGGCCTGGGTATCGCCACCGCGCTGGCCGCGCAGGGCGCCGATATCGTCCTGAACGGCTTTGGCGACGCCGCCGAGATCGAAAAGGTGCGCGCCGGCCTGGCCGCCCAGCATGGCGTCAAGGTGCTTTACGACGGCGCCGACCTGTCCAAGGGCGACGCCGTGCGCGGCCTGGTCGACAACGCGGTGCGCCAGATGGGTCGCATCGACATCCTGGTCAATAACGCCGGCATCCAGCACACCGCGCTGATCGAGGACTTTCCCACCGAAAAATGGGACGCGATCCTGGCGCTGAACCTGTCGGCCGTGTTCCATGGCACCGCCGCCGCGCTGCCGTACATGAAGAAGCAGGGCTTCGGCCGCATCATCAACATCGCCTCGGCGCACGGCCTGGTGGCCTCGGCCAACAAGTCGGCCTACGTCGCCGCCAAGCACGGCGTGGTGGGCTTCACCAAGGTGACCGCGCTGGAAGCCGCCGGCCAGGGCATTACCGCCAACGCCATCTGCCCGGGCTGGGTGCGCACGCCGCTGGTTGAAAAGCAGATCTCGGCGCTGGCCGAAAAGAACGGCGTCGACCAGGAAACCGCCGCGCGCGAACTGCTCGGCGAAAAGCAGCCGTCGCTGCAGTTCGTCACGCCCGAACAACTGGGCGGCACGGCCGTCTTCCTGGCCTCCGATGCCGCCGCGCAAATCACCGGCACGACCGTCTCCGTCGATGGCGGCTGGACGGCGCGCTGATCAAAGGAATCTCCGAATGCTGTTTCTGCTTTCCCCCGCCAAGAAGCTGGACTACGACTCGCCGGTGCACGTCGAGACGCACACCCAGCCGTTGTTCGTGGACCAGGCCGCCGGTCTGATCAAGGTCCTGAAGACCAAGACCGTGGACGACATTTCCGAACTGATGAGCCTGAGCCCGGCGCTGTCCGAGCTCAACGTGCAGCGCTACGGCCACTGGAAGCGCACTTTCACCCAGGCCAATTCGCGCCAGGCCGTGCTGGCCTTCAACGGCGATGTGTACGAAGGCCTGGAGGCCTCCACGCTGTCGGCCAGGCAGCTGGACTGGGCCCAGGAACACGTGGCCATCCTCAGCGGCCTGTACGGCGTGCTGCGGCCGCTGGACCTGATGCAGCCGTACCGCCTGGAAATGGGCACGCGCCTGGAAACGCCCAAGGGCAAGAACCTGTACGAATACTGGGGCAGCGGCATCGCCGACTACCTCAACGAGCGCCAGGCCGGCCAGAAGGCGCCGGTCATCGTCAACCTGGCGTCGGAAGAGTATTTCAAGTCGGTCGACCTGAAGGCGCTCAAGGCGCGCGTGGTGCAGTGCGTGTTCCAGGACTGGAAGAACGGCGCCTGGAAGATCATCAGCTTCCACGCCAAGCGCGCGCGCGGCCTGATGGCGCGCTACGCCATCCTGCACAAGGTGTCCAAGCCCGAAGGCTTGCACGGCTTCGACCTGGAAGGCTACCAGTACGACGCCTCGGCCTCCACCGAAAACAAGCTGGTGTTCCGCCGCAAGCTCTGAGCGGCCCGGACGCGCCCTTGAAAAAGCCGGCTCCGCGAAGGGCCGGCTTTTTTTCGTTTCACGCGGCGGGGGGAACGCGTCAGGCCGGCGCCGCCACCGGCGGCGCATGTTGCGGATCGGCCAGGGCGTGCAATTCCTGGCGGATCATGTGGGTGGCCTTGAGCATCTGCTTGACCGGATAGACCAGCGCCGCCTGTTCGCCTTCGGTGTCGAACTGGGTGGGCAGGTCGGCGGGCGCCTGCGCGCGGTTCTCGTCCAGCAGGTCGACCATGCCGGCCAGCGCCCGCTGCACCGCTTCGGGCGTGGCGGGCAAGGCGGCCAGGATGGGAATGGCCGCGGTGATCTGCGAGGCCAGCACGTGGTTCTGGATCAGCAGGTTGTTCAGCTCGGGCACGCTGACCTGGTGCGACTTGGGCTCGCTCATCATGCGGTAGAAGGCCTCGGCGAAATTGCTGAAGGCGATGTGCACGTTCTTGCGCGCCAGGCGCCAGGCCAGGTCGGCGTCGGTGACCGCGGGCGTCGCGTCGGCGGCCGCGCCCACCGGCGCGCCGTGCGCCTGCATCGCTTCCACGTAGCGCATGCCGGCCACCAGGTATTCGCGGTTGGCGCGGGTGGCGGCCGCCGCCAGCGGCTTGAGGTAGCGCGCCTCCCACCACGGCAGGATGTAGCTGCACACCAGCGCCAGCGCGCAGCCGATCAGGGTGTCGATGGCGCGTTCGCCGATCACCGACATCGACACCGTGCCGGGCGAGACGAAGTGGAACACCAGCACCACGAACAGCGTGTTGAAGATGGCGCTGGCCATGTAGTTCAGCTGCACCATGCTGTTGCCCATGATGCAGGCGCCCAGCAGCACCGCGAACAGGATGGCGGGCTTGTCGGTGACGTTGAACAGCAGCAGCGCGCAGATGCAGCCGATCAGCGTGCCCATCAGGCGCCAGCCGTTGCGCTGGCGGGTCAGCGCGAAGCCCGGCTTCATGATGATGACGATGGTCAGCATGATCCAGTAGTTGTGCGCCGAGAACGCCGGCGATAGCCAGCGGCTGGCCAGCGTCATGGCGATGGCGGCGGCGGCCGTCACGCGCAGCGCGTAGCGAAAGTGCGGCGAATCCAGCCGCAGGTTGCTGGTCAGCAGGCCGACGCGGAATTCCTGGCGCGAGATGAAGCGCGTCAGCGACTTGTTGATGCGCAACACGTCGGTGGGCTTGGCGTGCGGCGAAGCGGCGGTGTGGTCGGCCAGCCGGTCGACGATGCGGGCCGAGTTGCGCAGCCGCCGCAGCACCTGCACGATCAGCGCCAGCATCTCGGGCTCGCGCTCGCCCAGGCCCTGCTGCTTGAGCTGTTCGATCTCGTATTCGATGGCGCGCAGCTCGGCCTTGGCGCTGCTGCGGTACTGCACCTTGCGGCCGCGCGACACGTCCAGCGCGATGCGGTTCAGTTCCAGCGACATCTTCACCAGCGCGTCGCGCATGAACATCAGGCAGTCGTTGCCGGCCAGCGCGCGCCGCAGCGCGGCGTAGTCGGTGTGGGTGGCCACCAGCGTATCCAGCAGCTGCAGCATGTCGACGAACATGTTCCAGATCATCACGCGCCGGCGGTCGCCCAGGCCCTTGCCACGGGGCAGGGCGCGCAGCACCATGTCGCGCGCGGCCTGGTGCTTTTCGGTCATGATGGACTGGCGCTGGATGACGTTGCGGTAGGCCTCGTCCAGGTCGGCGGTCTCGTCGTAGAAGGCGGCGCGCGCGGCGACGTAGTCGGCGGTGGCGAACAGCGCCACCGACATCGCCTGCTGTTCCTCGCGCAGCCAGAACAGCCGTGAAAATCCCAGACTGAACGCCACGTAGAACAGCGCCCCGCCCAGCGTCGCGGCGGCGTGCGCCAGCACCTCGTGCGGCTCCAGCGGCGAATGCATGGTCAGCGTCATCAGCAGCAGGCCGGCAAAGCCGATCAGGCCGCCGCGCTTGCCGAACACGGTGAGCATCGAATAGACGAAGCACTGCGCGATGACCACCAGCCAGATCAGCACGGGGTGGGTCGAGGCCAGGCCGGTGATGATGACGGTCAGCGTGCCCAGCGCCGCGCCGCCCAGCATCTCGTTGGTGCGGTGCCGCTGCGGGCCGCCGGGCTGGTCGATGATGGCCAGGCATTGCGCGCCGAAGGTGGCGACCAGGCCGGTCGCGTAGTGGCCGAACAGCCCGCCCAGCACCAGCACCGGCAACAGCATGCCCACCCCCTGGCGCACCCCTCCGAAGAAGTAGTGGCTGTAGAGGAAGCGGCGAATGCTGGCAATGCGCAGATCCATGGGCGGCGGGACTCGGTTCCAGGTGACGCGTCAAGTATAGAGAGGCTGGCGGCGTTTTAGGGGTCGGATGGTTACCAGACTTTCCCGCAGGTCGGGCGCGACTTCCGTGCAACGTCCGCGAAACCTCGATTTGCTAGCTTTGACGCAACGCGGTAAATTGCTCCACTTGCGCCGGTCTGCCTATCCGAAACCGGTGCGATGAGGCGGATGGCCAGGGTCACCTCCCAGCCATCCCGCAGCAGATACATTTGCCGTTGGCCGCGCCACAAGCGTGTGTTGCCAAGGCTTCCATTTCGACCTCCAGCGTCCCCAAGGGGCGTTAGCACTGCGTTCTGTCGAGCGTGTGCCGGGTCGGCAGGGTGTCCGGGTGGCGTGGCTCCGTGAGCCGCTAAGCGCCGGATCATGTTGCCGTAGCCGGTATGGGTTCAGTTGCCGCCGTATCCGGGCGCGCAGCAGTCAGGGTTGCAGGGCCGGTTTTGAAAGGAATGACAAACATGGAAATGAATGGCGCCGATATCGTCGTGCGCTGCCTGGCCGATGAAGGCGTGGAACACGTTTTCGGCTACCCTGGCGGCGCGGTGCTCTACATCTACGACGCGATCTTCAAGCAAGACAAATTCCAGCATATCCTGGTTCGTCACGAGCAAGCCGCCGTGCACGCGGCCGATGCCTACTCGCGCTCGTCGCAGAAGGTCGGCGTCTGCATCGTGACCAGCGGTCCGGGCGTGACCAATGCCGTCACCGGCATCGCCACCGCCTACATGGACTCCATCCCGATGGTCATCATCAGCGGGCAGGTGCCCACTGCGGCCATTGGCGAGGACGCCTTCCAGGAATGCGACACCGTCGGCATCACCCGTCCCTGCGTCAAGCACAACTTCCTGGTGCGTGACGTCAAGGACCTGGCCGAAACCATGCGCCGCGCGTTCTACATCGCGCGCACCGGCCGTCCCGGCCCGGTGCTGGTGGATATCCCCAAGGACATCACCGTCGCGCAGTGCAAGTACACCCCGCCCAAGGGCGAGATCTCGATGCGTTCCTACGCGCCCGTCAACAAGGGCCACCAGGGGCAGATCAAGAAAGCCGTGCAGATGCTGCTGGCCGCCGAGCGGCCGATGATCTACACCGGCGGCGGGGTCATCCTGTCGAACGCCGCGCCCGAGCTGAACAAGCTCGTGTCGCAACTGGGCGCGCCCTGCACCAGCACCCTGATGGGCCTGGGCGGCTTCCCCGCCAGCAGCGGCCAGTTCGTGGGCATGCCCGGTATGCACGGCACCTACGAGGCCAACATGGCGATGCAGCACTGCGACGTGCTGCTGGCCATCGGCGCCCGTTTCGACGACCGCGTGATCGGCAACCCCAAGCACTTCGCCCAGAACGCCCGCAAGATCATCCATATCGATATCGACCCGTCGTCGATTTCCAAGCGCGTGCGCGTGGACGTCCCGATCGTCGGCAACGTCAAGGATGTGCTGGCCGACCTGAGCGCGCAGTACGAGGCCGCCGCCGCCGAGCACAAGCCGGCTTCCATCGCCAAGTGGTGGGAGCAGGTCGAGACCTGGCGTGGCAAGGAATGCCTCAAGTTCGCCAATTCGGACGAAGTCATCAAGCCGCAGTACGTGGTGGAAAAGCTCTGGGAAGTGACCGGCGGCGACGCCTTCGTCACCTCCGACGTGGGCCAGCACCAGATGTGGGCGGCGCAGTACTACAAGTTCGACAAGCCGCGCCGCTGGATCAACTCCGGCGGCCTGGGCACCATGGGGGTGGGCCTGCCGTACGCCATGGGCGTGCAGATGGCCAATCCGGGTCATGACATCGCCGTGATCACCGGCGAGGCCTCGATCCAGATGAACATCCAGGAACTGTCGACCTGCGCGCAGTACCGCCTGACGCCCAAGATCGTCTGCCTGAACAACCGCTTCCTGGGCATGGTCCGGCAGTGGCAGCAGATCGACTACGGCTCGCGCTACTCCGAGTCGTACATGGATTCGCTGCCCGACTTCGTCAAGGTGGCCGAGGCCTACGGCCACGTGGGCCTGCGCATCGAGCGCCCGGCCGACGTCGAGCCGGCGCTGCGCGAAGCGTTCAAGAAGCACAAGGAGCGCCTGGTCTTCCTGGACTTCATCACCGACCGCACCGAAAACGTGTGGCCGATGGTCAAGGCCGGCCGCGGGCTGACCGAAATGCTGCTCGGCTCTGAAGACCTGTAAGGAGGCCACCATGAAGCACGTGATTTCCGTCCTCCTCGAAAACGAGCCCGGCGCGCTGTCGCGCGTGGTCGGCCTGTTCTCGGCGCGGGGCTACAACATCGAGACCCTGACCGTGGCGCCGACCGAGGATGCCACGCTGTCGCGCATGACCATCGTCACGACCGGCTCGGATGAAGTCATCGAGCAGATCACCAAGCACCTGAACCGCCTGGTGGACGTGGTCAAGGTCGTGGACCTGACCGAAGGCGCGCACATCGAGCGCGAGCTGATGCTCGTGAAGGTGCGCGCGGTCGGCAAGGAACGCGAGGAAATGAAGCGCATGGCGGACATCTTCCGCGGGCGCATCATCGATGTGACCGACAAGTCCTACACCATCGAATTGACCGGGGTGCAGGAAAAAGTACAGGCCTTCCTGGAGGCCCTGGACCGCAGTGCCATCCTTGAAACCGTACGCACCGGCGTGTCCGGCATCGGCCGCGGTGAACGGATTCTGAAGATTTGACCGGCCTTCCAGGCCAAGCCGCACCCTACATACGAACCAACGAATATCCAAGATATCTGGAGCACCCCATGAAAGTTTTCTACGACAAAGACTGCGATCTCTCCCTCATCAAAGGCAAGACCGTTGCCATCATCGGCTATGGCTCGCAAGGCCACGCGCACGCGCAGAACCTGCATGAGTCGGGCGTGAAGGTCATCGTCGGCCTGCGCAAGGGCGGCGCCTCGTGGAACAAGGCCGCCAACGCCGGCCTGGACGTCAAGGAAGTGGCGGAAGCCGTCAAGTCGGCCGACATCGTCATGATGCTGCTGCCCGACGAGAACATCGCCTCGGTCTACAACAAGGAAGTGCACGCCAACATCAAGGCGGGCGCCGCCCTGGCCTTCGCCCACGGCTTCAACGTCCACTACGGCCAGGTCGTGCCGCGTGAAGACATCGACGTCATCATGATCGCCCCGAAGGCCCCCGGCCACACGGTGCGCAACACCTACAAGCAGGGTGGCGGCGTGCCCCACCTGGTCGCGGTCTACCAGGACAAGTCGGGCGCCGCGCGTGACGTGGCCCTGTCGTACGCCAGCGCCAACGGCGGCGGCCGTGCCGGCATCATCGAAACCAACTTCCGCGAAGAAACCGAAACCGACCTGTTCGGCGAACAGGCCGTGCTGTGCGGCGGCACCGTCGAACTGATCAAGGCCGGTTTCGACACGCTGGTGGAAGCCGGCTACGCGCCCGAAATGGCGTACTTCGAGTGCCTGCACGAACTGAAGCTGATCGTCGACCTGATCTATGAAGGCGGCATCGCCAACATGAACTACTCGATCTCGAACAACGCCGAGTTCGGCGAGTACGAAACCGGCCCGAAGATCGTCACCGACGACACCCGCAAGGCCATGCGCCAGTGCCTGACGGACATCCAGACCGGCGAATACGCCAAGAAGTTCATCCTGGAAAACACCGCCGGCGCCCCGACGCTGACCTCGCGCCGCCGCATCAACGCGGAATCGCAGATCGAAGTGGTGGGCGGCAAGCTGCGCGCCATGATGCCCTGGATCGCCGCCAACAAGCTGGTGGACAAGTCCAAGAACTGATTCCGGTTTGCGCGCGGGGTTTGCGCCCCGCGCGCGCCGGCCGAAAGCGGCATGCCTCGCGAGGGCATGCCGTTTTTATTTGCGCGGAAAGTGCCCGAGGCGGGCGCGCCAGCGGGGCGCGGGCGGGTTTTTCGCGCCGGCGGGCCGGATCGTGGCGGGCATGGCCCTTGCTGCGGCCCGTTGCGGGGCCAGATGAGTTAACCTTTCAATGTCTGTCGTAAGTAATTGAGACCATGCCCAATTTTTCCATGCGCGATTCCGAGAACCGCCACCGAAGCATCTACCTGCTGCCCAACGCATTCACCACCGCGGCGTTGTTCGCGGGGTTCTATGCCGTGGTGCAGGCCATGAACAACCGCTTCGAGGTCGCCGCCATCGCCATTTTCGTGGCCATGGTGCTGGACGGCATGGACGGCCGGGTGGCCCGCCTGACCAATACCCAGTCGGCCTTCGGCGAGCAATATGACTCGCTGTCCGACATGACCTCGTTCGGCGTGGCGCCGGCGCTGGTGATGTACGAATGGATCCTGAACGACCTGGGCCGCTGGGGCTGGCTGGCGGCGTTCGTCTACGTGGCCGGGGCCGCGCTGCGCCTGGCGCGCTTCAACACCAATATCGCGGTGGTCGACAAACGCTACTTCCAGGGCCTGCCGAGCCCGGCGGCGGCGGCGCTGGTGGCCGGCTTCGTGTGGCTGGCGGTCGACAACAAGCTGCCGATCCACGACAGCGTGATGGCCTGGGTCGCGTTCACGCTGACCATGTACGCCGGCATCACCATGGTGTCCAACGCCCCGTTCTTCAGCGGCAAGAGCTTCGCCCTGGGCCGCAGCGTGCCGTTCTGGGGCATCCTGCTGGTGGTGGCGGTGTTCGTGTTCGTCTCCAGCGATCCCCCGGTGGTGCTGTTCGGCCTGTTCGTGCTGTACGGCTTTTCGGGCTGGGTCATCTGGGCCTGGCGCTGGAACCGCGCCCGCCGGCTGCAGCAGGAGCGCCGCGGCCAGTCTTCCTGAGCTGGGCCCTGGCAATGAAAAACCCGCCGGAAGGCGGGTTTTTCATTGGCGGACCGGGGCGGCTCAGCGCCACATGAAGCGGTCATCGTCGTACATCGGGTCCGGGCCCGGGTGGAAGTGGGTCAGCGAGTTGCCGTCGCGCCCCATGTAGACGTACATCAGCGAATTCCAGACGCCGTTTTCCTTGTAGCGGTAAGACCACACGATTTCGCGCTTTTCGCCCAGGCCGGCTTCCTCGATGCGGGCGGGCGGTCCGAATTCGCAGCGCACGCGATCGGGGCTCCATTGGCCTTGCTCCAGCACCTTGAAGTGGGCGTCGGTCAGCAGCGGCATGACGCGGTCGACACGGCCGTCGGCGCCGACGTTGGCGCCCCAGGCGTACTGGCCCATGGGCTGTTGCGTCCAGATCACGCGGCGGCCGCCGTTGGCCTGCGGGCATTCGAAGTTGGGCTGGCCGAACTGGGCCTGGACGTCGGCCAGGGGCGTGCCGGGGGCGACCTGGGCCAGGTTGGCACAGGCGGCCAGGCTGGCGAGGGCCGCGGCGGCCAGGGTAGTGCGGGCAAGTTTGTAATAGTTTGACATATTGTTGCTCCTGGGGCCTCCCGCCGGGATGGCGGCGCGACATCCGGCGGCGAGTCGGCGGTGCCACTGGGGTAATTCTAGCGAATCGGCTATAATCAGCGGGCTTTATCAAGTGTATTGATTTTGCACGATGCTTTGCGCCGGCAACGGGGCTGGACTGGATCGGATCGAAATGGGGCCCTGGCCTTGTTTTCCGGCATTGCCAGGGCAGTCTCGAAGCAGCAGTGAGAACGCAACAACGCTTACCGCCGGCAGCGATTTTTTCCAAACCACGTCAGGGCGCCTCGGCCCTGTCGCATGTCCGAAGAGGTCATCAATGTCCGTAGCTGACATCAAGAAATCCGATATCGTTGCGCAGTTCCAACGCGCTCAAGGCGATACCGGCTCCCCCGAAGTTCAGGTGGCTCTGCTCACCGCCCGTATCAACGAGCTGACCGGTCACTTCAAAGAACACATGAAGGACCATCACTCGCGCCGCGGTCTGCTGCGTATGGTCAGCCGTCGCCGCAAGCTGCTCGACTATCTCAAGGGCCGCAATCCCGATTCGTACCGCGCACTGATCGAAAAACTCGGTCTGCGCAAGTGATCGACGGGGCTGGCTCCCCATGACGCAACCGTGGTCGGTGCGACGCATGTCGCGACGGCCACGGTTTTTCATTTGTAAGGAATAATCGTCATGTTCAATAAAGTGACAAAATCGTTCCAGTACGGCCAGCACACGGTCGTCCTGGAAACTGGCGAAATCGCTCGCCAGGCCTCCGGCGCCGTTGTGGTGTCGATCGAGGACACCGTCGTCCTGGCCACTGTCGTGGCGTCCAAGAAGGCCAAGCCCGGCCAGACGTTCTTCCCCCTGACCGTCGACTACATCGAGAAGACCTACGCCGCGGGCCGCATCCCCGGTGGCTTCTTCAAGCGTGAAGGCAAGCCGTCCGAGAAGGAAACGCTGACCTCGCGCCTGATCGACCGTCCCCTGCGTCCGCTGTTCCCCGAAGACTTCTACAACGAAGTCCAGGTGGTCATCCACACGCTGTCGGTCAACCCCGAAATCGATCCGGACATCGCCGCCATGATCGGCGCGTCGGCCGCCCTGGCCATCTCCGGCATCCCCTTCAACGGCCCGATCGGCGCCGCCCGCGTGGGTTACATCGATGGCCAGTACGCCATCAACCCGACCGCGTCGCAGCTGAAGTCGTCGAAGCTGGACCTGGTGGTCGCCGGTACCGAAAACGCCGTGCTGATGGTGGAATCGGAAGCCGACCAGCTGTCCGAAGAAATCATGCTGGGCGGCGTGGTCTACGGCCACGAGCAGATGCAGGCCGTCATCAACGCCATCCACGAACTGGTCAAGGACGCCGGCAAGCCCGATTGGGACTGGCAAGCGCCCGCCAAGGACGAGGCCCTGATCGCCGCCGTGACCGCGGCCGCCCAGGAAGGCCTGAACGCCGCCTACCAGATCCGCGAAAAGCAGGCCCGCACCGCCAAGCTGCGCGAAGTGTCGGCTGATGTGTCGGCCAAGCTGGCCGCCGCCGCCGCCGAAAAGGGCGAGGCGCTGCCGGACGCCGTGACCGTCGACAACATCATGTTCTCGCTGGAATCGGCCATCGTCCGCGGCCAGATCCTGAACGGCGAACCGCGTATCGACGGTCGCGACACCCGCACCGTGCGTCCCATCAGCGTGCGCCTGGGCGTGCTGCCCCGCGCGCACGGCAGCGCCCTGTTCACCCGCGGTGAAACCCAGGCGCTGGTCGTGGCCACGCTGGGCACCAAGCAGGACGAGCAGATCATCGACGCGCTCATGGGCGAGTACCGTGACCGCTTCATGATGCACTACAACATGCCTCCGTTCGCCACCGGCGAAACCGGTCGCATCGGTGTGCCCAAGCGCCGCGAAATCGGCCACGGCCGCCTGGCCAAGCGCTCGCTGATTCCGCTGCTGCCGGCTCCGGAAGACTTCCAGTACACCATCCGCATCGTGTCGGAAATCACCGAGTCCAACGGCTCGTCGTCGATGGCTTCGGTCTGCGGCGGCTCGCTGGCCATGATGGACGCCGGCGTGCCGGTCAAGGATCACGTGGCCGGCGTGGCCATGGGCCTGATCCTGGACGGCGGCAAGTTCGCCGTGCTGACCGACATCCTGGGTGACGAAGATCACCTGGGCGACATGGACTTCAAGGTCGCGGGCACCGAAAACGGCGTCACCGCGCTGCAGATGGACATCAAGATCCAGGGCATCACCAAGGAAATCATGCAAGTGGCGCTGGCGCAAGCCCGCGAAGGCCGCCTGCACATCCTGGGCAAGATGAAGGAAGCGCTGGACGGTTCGCGCGGCGAGCTGTCGGCTTTCGCCCCGCGCATGCTGACCATCAAGATCAACCCCGAGAAGATCCGCGACGTGATCGGCAAGGGCGGCGCCACCATCCGCGCGCTGACCGAAGAAACCGGCACCCAGATCGACATCTCCGACGACGGCACGATCGTGATCGCCAGCGTCGACGAAGCGCAGGCCAAGGAAGCCCAGCGCCGCATCGTCGAGCTGACCGCCGACGTCGAAGTGGGCCAGGTCTACGACGGCTCGGTCCTGCGCCTGCTGGACTTCGGCGCCATCGTGCAAGTGCTGCCGGGCCGCGACGGCCTGCTGCACATCTCGGAAATCGCCAACTACCGCATCGCCAACATCAACGATGTGCTGAAGGTCGGCCAGCAAGTCCGCGTCAAGGTCATCGAGGCCGACGACAAGGGCCGCCTGCGCCTGTCCATCAAGGCAATCGGTGGCATCGAGCAGCAGCAACCCGCTGCCGAAGCGGCCCCGCAAGCGGAACCGCAAGCCGAATAAGGCCTGCCTTTCCCTGCTGAAGAACGGCGCCGCGAGGCGCCGTTTTTCTTTGGCGCGGCCCCGCGGTGATTCATCTTCTTTCGTCTTCGAATCCCTCGCATCTCCCATCTTCGCGTCCCTTACGGTAAAGTCTTGCGCGTGACACGAGCGCCGGCGCGGCATGAGCCGGCCAGGCGCCAGACAGGGGGATACGGATGGATCGAGCATGACGCGATGGCGAGCGCCGGCGGCCGCGATGCTGCTGCTCGGGCCGCTGCTGGCGGGCTGCATGTCGCCGCCGGGGCCGGGCCAAGGCTCGCCCAAGGGCGAGGGCATGTCGGCCGACCAGCTGGTCCAGACCGATTTCAACCGCACCGTCACGCTCGAGGTGCGCGACAACCTGGCCAGCCTCTACAGCCTGCTGGACAAGCTCTACCGCCGCAATCCGCGCGAATGGCGCAAGACCGGCGCGCCTGACCACGCGACCGCGGTGGCGCGGGTACGGCACGCGATCGAGGTGCGCATCCCGCCAGCCGACCTGAGCGGCCTGCACGACATCCAGATCCTGGCGGTCTCGCTCGACCCCAACTACAGCGGCGACCGGGTCGGCGCCTTCATCTACGGGCTGGCCGACACCATCATCGCCGCCCACAACGGCAAGACCCGCCTGTACGCCACCGACGCGCTCGACGGGCAGCGGGTCTACAATGCCGCACGGAACGTCGAGGCGGCGGCCTGGTTGCTGGCGTCGCGCCGCAACAATCAGGGCGAGCCGCTGCTGCTGGCCAATGAAATGTCGCCGCAGGCCACCAACCTCAGTTTCGAGCGCGAATTCGGCGCCATCATCGGCCGGCTCGACCTGATCGCCAACCTGCTCGGCGAGAATTCACGCCGTATCGGCATCAACTACGCGCAAGGCCTTTTACTCTTCAATTTCCTGCCGGTGCGCTAACGGGATTTCCATCGTGATCGATATCGCTTCCATCCAGACCGCCCGCGAAAACCTGCGCGGCCAGGTGCTCAAGACCCCGTTCACGCTGTCGCGCACGCTGTCCGACATCTTCGGCGCCGAGATCTGGCTGAAATTCGAGAACCTGCAGTTCACCGCCAGCTTCAAGGAGCGCGGCGCGCTCAACCGCATGCTGACGCTGTCGGAAGAAGAGCGCCGCGCGGGCGTGATCGCCGTGTCGGCCGGCAACCACGCGCAGGGCGTGGCCTACCATGCGCAGCGCATGGGCGTGCCGGCCGTGATCGTGATGCCGCGCTTCACGCCCACGGTGAAGGTCGCCAACACACGCCGCTTTGGCGCCGAGGTGGTGCTGGCCGGCGATACCTTCGACGACGCCAAGGCCCATGGCTACGAGCTGGCCCAGCAGCGCGGGCTGATCATGATCCATCCCTACGACGACGAAGCCGTGATCGCGGGGCAGGGCACGGTGGCGCTGGAAATGCTGGAAGACCAGCCGCAGCTGGACATGCTGGTGATCGCCATCGGCGGCGGCGGCCTGATCTCGGGCATCTCCACCGCGGCCAAGGCGCTCAAGCCCGGCATCGAGATCATCGGGGTGCAAACCGAGCGTTTTCCTGCCATGTACGCCGCGGTCAAGGGCGTGTCGATGCCGCAGGGCCAGTACACCATCGCCGAAGGCATCGCGGTGAAATCGCCGGGCGGGCTGACGCAGCCCATCGTCAGCCGGCTGGTCGACGACATCGAACTGGTCAGCGAGGCCGACATCGAGCACGCCATCGTGGTGCTGCTGGAAATCGAGAAGACCGTGGTCGAAGGCGCCGGCGCGGCCGGCCTGGCGGCCCTGCTGCGCGCGCAGGAAGCGGGCAGCGAGCGGTTCAAGGGCAAGCGCATCGGCCTGGTGCTGACGGGCGGCAATATCGACCCGCTGATGCTGGGCGAACTGATCGAGCGCGGCATGGTGCGCGCCGGCCGCCTGGCCCGCATCCGCGTCGACCTGCGCGACCTGCCGGGCGCGCTGGCGCACGCCACCAAGCTGATCGCCGACGCGCAGGCCAACATCACCGAAGTGCATCACCAGCGCGCGTTCACCTCACTGCCGGTGCGCAACGTGGAAGTCGATTTCGTGCTGCAGACGCGCGGGCCGGAGCACATCCAGGAAGTGATCGACATCCTGAACGCGGCCGGCTTCGCGGCCAGCAACCACGATCATTGAGTCAGGCGCCGCTTAGCCGCGGATCGCGTCCCACCTGGTTCTTGAGCCGGTACAGCCGCTCGCGATGCAAGGTCGCGGCCAGCGGTTCGGGCTCGCGCCCCAGCGCGATGTAATCCGCCGGGATCCGCGCGATGGCGTCGCGCATGCGCTCGGCGCCGTCCTGCCACCACTGCGCCAGCATGCGGTCCGGGTTGTAGACGTCCAGGCCCTGGCGGCGCAGTTCCGAGCGGTTGAAATCCTTCAGGTTCCAGGTCAGCACCTGCACCACGGGCGTCTGCGCCAGGCCGCAGCGGGCGCGGCGCGCCAGGCCGGCGGCGATGACGTGGAAGTCCTTGGGATCGCTGTAGCGCAGCGCGGCTTCGTAGACCTGGGTGTCGTGTTCGATGGCCTGCGGGAAGCGGGCGTTCATCTCGGCCCAGAACTCGGCCATCACCTCGGGCGGGATGTCCCAGATGCGGCAGGCGTTGCGGCGCCATTCCTCGCCGATGCGTTCGGTCCAGACGGGTTGGAACACGCCGGCCTCGGCCAGGCGCAGCAACAGGCGGCGCAGGATGCCGGACATGAGGACGCAGGCGTCCAGGACGATGAAGGGCGGGGTGGCGGGCAGGGTGGTCAAGATCGGGGGTCAGCGCCGAGAATCGGGCAGCAGGTATAGCAGGCCCTGCGTGAAGCCGCGAGGCGCGACGGTCAGGTGGTTTTCGTTGTTCAGGATGTCGACGCGCAGCTTGAGCGACGGATAGCGGCGGGACTTCAGCGCCGCTTCCAATGTCTTCGTGTCCGACACCATGTTGTAGGTCCTGGCATAGCGGGGATCGCCCTTGCGGACTTCCTCGTATTCGCCGATATACATGTAGACCCGCGCCGGCAGATCCTTGTGGCCGGTGGCATAGGCGACCTCCCGGCCGAGCATGTAGCGCTTGTCGTACCACAGGGACGGGCTGCCCAGGATGTAGCCCGTGAACAGGCGCGGATCGCTCAGCAGGATCTCGGCGCCGAGCAGGCCGCCGTAGGAATGCCCGAGGAACAGGCGCCGTTGCTCGTCGGTGCGGTAGCGGCTGGCGATGAACGGCACGACGCCATCGCGCAGATAGGCGATATAGGCCGCGGATTCGCCGTGAATGTCGGCGGCCGGGGCGTCCTTCGTGCCGGCCGGCGTGGGCGTGTAGTCGCGCCGCCGGCTGTGCATGCCGCCGTCGCCCTTCGCGTAGGAAAGACCGACCAGGATGAATTCCTCCACCGCGGGCCCTTCGCCATTCAGGCGCCGCGCGATCTGCCGCACGATCGGGAAGGCATAGTCGGCGTCGGTGACGTACAGCACCGGATAGCGGCGCTGCGGTTGATCGGCGTAGGAGGGCGGCAGCGCGACGAACACCTGGTAGGCGCGCCCGGAGACGGGATCGGGCACGTCCCATACCGTGCTGTCGGCCACCTCGTAGGGCTGGCCCGCGCCGCGTTGCCAGAAGGCGGGCTTGGCGGCCGGCGTGTCTTTCGCGGACGCGCCGCCCGGCCAGCAGGCCGCGGACAGCAACATCAGGGTGAACAATGCGGCAGCTTTCACGCAGGTCTCCGGATCAAGGGGACGGCAATGGTGCCCGAGACCGGAATCGAACCGGTACGGCCTTGCGGCCGAGGGATTTTCGTACCACTTCGGCTTTCGCCGCCGGCGCGTCAAGCGCCGTTCGTGGTCTGGAGCACGCCTTCACCATAGCCTTGCGGCCTTAGGTGCCCGCCGTCTGCTCTCTACACCTTCCCGGTTCTTTCGAACCGGGCTTGGCTCGGCGTTGGCTCGGAACAGGTCCAGGGCATTCGCCGAGTTTGACGGGCTACACCTCTGGAGTTTCCTCCGGAGGGCTCAAATGGATTCAAGTCCCTTGTGTCTACCAATTTCACCACTCGGGCATTGGGATTCCGACAGGAAGCCGCAATGGGATACCTGGTGTGCGGCGCGAGCGCGCTGCGGTATCCGGCGGGCGTGACTATACCATCAGCAGGCGGGCGGCCCGTCATGCGAGGCCGCCGCTGTGGAAAACTCAGCCGATGAAACGCACGGTCTGCCGGGCGCGTTCGTCCACTTCCAGGGTGAAGACATCGGGGCGCGCATAGTGGCCGACCACGTCGAAGTCATAGCGCGCGCGCACCAGTTCGTCGATATCGATGGTTGCCGCCAGCAGGCCGGTCTGGCCATGCAGCGGGCCGGCCAGGACGTCGCCCAGCGGGCCGACGATGAGCGAGCCGCCGTTGATGAGTGGGCGTTGCGGATCCCAGCCGGGCACGTCCAGGCCCAGCTCGGCGGGCGCAGGCTGCACCTGGCAGGCGCTGATGACGAAGCAGCGGCCCTCGTGGGCGATGTGGCGCATCGAGCATTGCCAGATGTCGCGTTCGTCGACGGTGGGCGCGCACCAGATCTGCACGCCCTTGGCGTACATGGCGGTGCGCAGCAGCGGCATGTGGTTTTCCCAGCAGATGGCGCCGCCGATGCGGCCCGCTGCGGTCTCCAGCACGGGCAGGGTGGAGCCGTCGCCCTGCCCCCAGATCAGCCGTTCGGTGCCGGTGGGCATCAGCTTGCGGTGCTTGGCCGCCAGGCCGGTGGCGGGATCGAAGTACAGCGCGGTGCAGTAGAGGGTGCTGCCGGCGCGTTCGATCACGCCGATCACCAGGCTGGCGCCGGTGCGTTGCGACAGCGCGGCCAGCGCGTCGGTCTCGGGGCCGGGCACGTCGATGGCGTTCTGGTAATAGCGGGCGTAGGCTTCGCGGCCTTCGGGCAGGCGGTAGCCCAGGCGGGTGCCGAAGATCTCGCCCTTGGGGTAGCCGCCCAGCAGGGCCTCGGGCATGACCGCCAGCGTGGCGCCCGAGGCGGCGATCTCGCCCTCGAAGGCCAGGATCCGTTCCAGGGTGGCTTCCTTGCCTTCGGGCGAGGCGCCGATCTGCAGCGCGGCGACGGTGGTGGCGGTCATGGGGGTTCCTTTTTCACGGGGGAGGGGAGTCGATGCGTCCTAGTGTCGGGGGCGGCCTAAAATCAATCAATCCTGCCTGGCGATAAATGATATGAACCAAATCGATATCGAGTCGACCGACCTGAACCTGCTCAAGGTGTTCGAGGCGATCTACGACGAGGGCGGCGCGGGCCGCGCCGCGCTGCGCCTGGGCGTGACCCAGTCGGCGGTCAGCGCGGCGCTGGCGCGGCTGCGCGTGCTGTACGCCGACCCGCTGTTCGTGCGCACCGGACGCGGCCTGTCGCCCAGCCTGCGGGCGCGCGAACTGCGGCCGATCATCGGCGAGGCGCTGGACAAGTGCCGGCAGAGCCTGTCGCTGGCGCGGCCGGGCGCGGCGGGATTCGGCGGGCGGTCCGTCACGCTGGGGCTGTCGGACGATTTCGAGATCGCGCTGGGGCGCGAGGCGATCGCGGCGCTGGCCGTGGCGGCGCCTGGGCTGCGGCTGATCTTCCGCCAGACCCACAGCCGCCTGGTGGCCGACATGCTGATGGCGCGCGAGGTCGATCTGGTGATCGCCTCTGGCGGCCTGACCGCGCCGGCGTTGCAGCGCGTGACCGTGGGGCAGGGCGGCTATGCCTGCCTGGTTGACCCGGCCAGCCTGGCGCCGGGCCAGGACGCGTTGTCAGTGGAGGATTTCACCCGGCGTGCGCACGTGCTGGTGTCGTCGGGCGGCTTTATCGGCGTGGTCGATGAAGTGCTGCACGACCTGGGCCTGAACCGGCGGGTGCTGGCGGCGACCACGCATTTCTCGGCGCTGGCGTTCCTGCTGCGCGGCGGGGAGGCGCTGGCCACCCTGCCGGCGCATGCGGCGCGCGGGCTGGCCGAGGTCGCGGGCCTGCGGCTGCTGCCGTGCCCGATCGCCATGCCGGGCTACGCCATCGAAATGGGCTGGCGCGCCGATGCGCTGCGCGATGAGGTGGTGGCGGTGGCGCGCCGTTGCCTGTTGGGCTTGTTGCAGGGGTTTGGCTGGGTGACCGCGCCGGCGCTGCCCGAGTGAGTGCCGCCATGGCGTCGGCCTGGGTATTCCCGCCGGCGCCGAATCCGGCGCGGCATGCCGTCCGCGATGGCTACTTGCGGCCGAACAACCGCCCCAGCAGGCCGCGTGGCGCGCTGGCCGCCCGTTCGGCCGCCAGGGCGTTGTCCAGCGACAGTTCCTGGTATTGGGGTTTGCCGTTCTGTTGGTAGGCCGCGGCCGCCTGGCGGAATGCCGAGGCGGATTCCGCGTGGCGCTTCATGGCGCCGTAGATCTCGCCGCGCGAGAACAGGGCCCAGCTGCGGAAATCCGGGTCCATCGCGATCAGGCGGTCGCAGGCCGCCAGCGCATCGTCGTGGCGGCCCGCGGCAGCCAGGGCGTTGACGGCGTCGGCCTGCAGCATGCTGTTGTCGGGCCAGCGTTGCAGCGCGCGTTCGGCATCGGCCACCGCCTCCGCGCCGCGACCCAGATGGGTCAAGGCGTCGATGCGCACGCGACGCCATTTGAGCCAGTCGGGGTCCAGCGAGATCGCCACTTCCGACAGGGGCAGGGCTTCTTCGTAGCGGTCCAGGCGGCCGAGCATGTCGGCGGCGTTGCCGGGCAGGAAGTCGCTGTCCGGCGCCAGCTCGTAGCCGCGCAGGTAGTACGCCAGGGCCTGCTCCCACTCGCGCTGGTCGCGCTGCGCGTTGCCGGCCACGAACAGTAATTGGGCATCGTCGCTGGTTAGCGGATCCAGGTCGCGCAGGGCCTCTTGCGCCAGCTCGGGGTGGCCGCTGCGCACATATTCGCGGGCCTGTTCCTTGCGGCCTTCCCAGCCGTTGTCCGACAGCGCGTCCAGCTTGCGCCACAGCGGGGCGGCCTCGCTGGCCCGGCCCAGGCGGTGCAGCGAGCGGGCCTTGCCTTCCAGCGGCCAGTCCCAGTCGGGTTCGCGGCGCAGCAGGCTGGTCCACTCTTCTACCGCGTCGGCATCGCGGCCCAGCGCCTGCAGGCATGAGGCGCGGTTGTGCTGGATGGCGTTTTCCTCGCCCAGGATCGCGCGGGCCCGGTCGAACATGGCGATGGCCTTGTGCAGGTCGCCGAGGCGGCGATAGGTGTTGCCGGCGTCGTACATGAAGCGGCCGTTGCCGGGCGCAAGCGCGACCGCGCGTTCGAAGTAGGGCACGGCTTCATCGTGGCGTCCGGCATTGGCCAGGTTGGAAGCGATGTAGCAATGCGGCGCGCCGGCCTGCGGGCGCCGCTGGATCGCGCGGGTCCAGCAGTCGATGGCGTCCTGCAGGCGGCGGTCGTTGATCAGCAGGTAGGCTTCGGCCAGCAGCAAGCCGAAATGCCCCGACGCGCGCTCGCTGGCGTCGCGCAGCAGGCGCCAGGCCGCTTGCGGGTCGCCCTCGTCATAGCGTGCCGTTACCTGCACGGCGATGGCATCGGGGCAATGGGGATCGAGCGCCAACGCCCGCGCCAGGTCGGCGTCGCGCGCGGCCGTGGCCCCACGCCTGGCATGGCAGCGGGCGCGCAACGCCCACATGACGGCAGCATTCGGCTGTTCCCGCAGCCCTTGTTCGCACAGCGCGAGCATGCGCGGTGTGTCGTTGCCGTCATCGGCGCGCAGGATGGATTCGATCAGATTGGACATGGGGATTTCTCGGGCGGCGAGCGGGCATCAGGGGGCGGCGGCGCCGGCGGCGTGGCGGCAGCCGTAATGGCGGTCGCTCACGGCGATGTCGTCGCTGCCGCATTGCCAGCGGCGGATGCCGCCGCCTTTGCGTTCGGCGCGCAACTCGGGCAGGTAGACCAGGTGCTTGCCCGCCAGGGGCGAGGCGTCATCGGCATCGGCGGGGCCGGCAATGGTGAAGCGCAACACGCCATTGACCGGATTCAGCTCGAGGTTGGAAAAGCCGCTGGAGGCCAGCGACTCGCGCGTTACGCCCAGGTCCTGCGCGGTCGCGGCGAACTTGCCGGTGCCGCGGTAGTGGTTTTCCGCCAGCATCCGGACCGGCTGCGACACCAGGTCCAGGCGCCGCACGTCGGCCACCACGGGGTTGTCGGCGTCGCGCGGACCGAGCGTCAACGCGGCCAGCACGAAGCCGGCCAGGACCAGCACCACCGCGCCCGCGGCGAACAACAGGAACTTGCCGGCGCCGGTGATCGAGCGCGTCTGGCCCAGGGCCGCCTGGATTGCCCGCGGATCGGCCCGGCTGGAGACGACGTACGTGCCCGCGGCCCAGTTGTGCATGGCGCGTTCGCCGAACATGGCCTGCTGGATATGATGGAACACGCCGGGCAGGGCCAGGTTCAGGGGGAACTTCATCAGGTGCCGCCAGAGGGACCGCAGCAGGCCGGGACTCCGCCCGTCGCGCGTGACCACGCGTTGCTTGAGCAGCTGCTTGCCGGGCGAACCGGAGCCCCAGGCGTCCATCAAGGCGGGCAACAGCAGGCCGAGCAGGCCGGCGGCCAGCACGAGCGTCAGGGGGCGGGGCCGCTCCAGCAACGCTTCATAGCTGAGGGACGCGGCGGCGGAGAACGCGAACATGGCGGCGATCATGCTGGCCGCGTCGATCACGCTCGCGGCCAGCCGCGGCCAGATGCCGGGGAGGGCCGGCACGTTGGCGGCGGGCGCGCGCGGGGCCGCCGGCGCGGGCAAAGGCGCGTGGCAGCTGAAGCACTGGGTGTGGGAGGCCGGGTTCTGCCAATTGCATTTGGGGCACTGCATGATGCGAGTCTTATTCTGGTTGCCGATCGAACGGAGAGTGTCCTGCGTCGCGCGGGGGCGCCGCGCAATGGCCAGGCGCAGTGTATCGGACCCGCCGGATGGCCGGCTCGGGAAAACCCCGATCCCGGCCCGAGCCGCCAACGCGGGACACTTGCCGCCATGAAGCGTCCGTTGCCCACCCCCGCCCATCCCCGCGATATCGACCCGGTTTCCCTGCGCCTGTTCCTGGCGGCGCTGGAAGAGGGCAGCCTGGCCCGCGCCGCGGCGCGCGAGAACATCGTGCCGTCCGCGGTCAGCAAGCGCATGATCGAGATGGAGGAGGCCCTGGGCGTGCCGTTGCTGGCGCGCGACGTCAAGGGCGTGCAGGCCACGCCGGCCGGACAGGCGCTGGCGGATCACGCCCGGCGGGTGCTGCAGCAGATGGAGCGCATGCGGCGCGAGATGGCGGGTTTCGCCACCGGCGTGCGCGGCCGCATCCGGCTGGCCGTCAGCGTGGCGGCGCTGTCGGGCGAGCTGCCGGCGCAGATCCAGTCGTTTCGCGGCGCCCATCCGCAGATCGAGATCGCGCTGGAGGAGAGCACCACGCAGCAGGTCTTCCAGGAAGTGTTGCAGGGCCGCGCCGATGTCGCCGTGGGCTCGGACTTCGGTCACGATGGCCTGCAGGTGTTTCCCTGCGGCTATTGCGAGCTGGCGGCGGTGGTGCCGGGCCAGCATCTGCTGGCCGACAGCGAGATCCTGGATTACGCGCAGCTGCTGCCCTATGAGCAGATCGAGCTGAACCGCGACAACGGCATCAGCGCGGTGTTCGAACAGGCCGCGCGCGAAGCCGGCGTGACGCGCCGCATCAGCGCCCGCGTCAGCTCGCACGAGACTATCTGCAACCTGGTGGCGCGCGGCATGGGCGTGGCGGTGGTGCCGATGTACCTGAAGCCGCGCCATGCCAGCCAGGACATCCGCTTCATCGCCCTGTCCGGCCCCTGGTCGGGCACGCCGCTGTGCATCGCCGTGCGCGAACTCGACGCGCTGACGCCCGCGGCGCGCGCGCTGCTGGCGCACCTGGGCGCCGTGCCCTAGGGGCGCTGTGCGAAGTTCCTTGCCGTGCGGACGGGCCTAGGGCTTACCCGGACGTTCCGAAACGAGAATGCCCCGGTCATGAAAGACCGCTTTCACGATGCCGCCGCGCCCGCGATGATGGCTGCGTACCGGCCCTGGGGCATGCGCCCGGGCCCTCACGCCGCAGGCAGAGGAAACGTCGATGAACGCAGCACCGGCTTCACCCTTCATGGACCACAGCGAATTGCCCTTGCGCGGCATCAAGGTGCTGGAGCTGTCCCACATGATCATGGGGCCGGCCGCCGGCCTGGCGCTGGCCGACCTGGGCGCCGAGGTGATCAAGCTGGAGCCGATCGACGGAGACCGCACGCGGCGCCTGAAGGGCTCGGGCAGCGGCTACTTCCCCGTCTTCAACCGCAACAAGCAGAGCCTGTCAATCGACCTGAAATCGACCGAGGGGCAGGCGCTGGCGCGGCAACTGGCGCTGCAGGCCGACATGGTGGTGGAGAACTTCCGCGACGGCGGCCTGGCGCAGTACGGGCTGGACTACGCCTCGCTGTCGGCCGAGAACCCGCGGCTGATCTACGTGTCGCTCAAGGGCTTCCTGTCGGGCCCCTACAAGCACCGCACCGCACTGGATGAAGTGGTGCAGATGATGGGCGGACTGGCCTACATCAACGGCGGCGCCGACGCGCCGCAGCGGGTGGCGGCGTCGGTCAACGACATCCTGGGCGGCACCTTCGGCGTGGTGGGCGCGCTGGCCGCGCTGCACGACCGCCACCTCACCGGTCGCGGCCGCCATGTGCGCTCGGGCCTGTTCGAGAACAACCTGCTGCTGGTAGCCCAGTTCATCGCGCAATACCAATTGACCGGCACCGCGCCCAAGCCCTTCGGCGCGGAGCGCAAGCCGCCATGGGGCGTGTACGACGTTTTCGAGACCGCCGACGGACGGGTGTTCGTGGCGGTGGTGGGCGATGCCCAATGGCGCAATTTCGCGCAGAAGTTCCTGCCGCCGGAATGGGCCGCCGATCCGCGCCTGGCCACCGCGGTGGACCGCGAGGCGGCGCGTTCGTGGCTGGTGCCGGGCGTGGGCGCGATCCTCAAGACCTGGAACACCGACGCATTGTGCGCGGCGCTGGAAGCCGCCAATCTTTCGTACGGTCCGATCCGCCAGCCGCACGACCTGCTGCACGACGAGCACCTGAACGCCGGCGGCGCGCTGCTGGCCACCGCGCTGCCCGATGGCGGCGAAATCGCGGCGGCGGCGTTGCCGATCGAATTCGATGGCCTGAAGGCCGGCAAGCGGTTCGATCCGCCAGCCCAGGGCCGCGATACCGAAGCCATCCTGCGAGGGTTGGGGCTGGATGCCGCGCGCATCGACGCCCTGCGCTCGGCGGGCGTGGTGCATTGCGAGGACAAGACATGAACCGGCCGTAGAGCCGGTCCCCGTCGAGGCGGCGCCAGACCGCCAAGACATCCATCAAAGAGGAGACAATCCGATGATCCGCAGACTCTTGGCGGTGGCCGCGATGGCCGTCGCATGCGTGGCGCACGCGCAGGACTATCCCAGCAAGCCCATCCGCATCATCATTCCGTCCACGCCGGGCGGCGGCACCGATTACATCGGGCGCCTCATGGGCAACAAGCTGCATGAACTGAATGGCTGGTCCGTGGTGCCCGAAAACAAGCCGGGCGCCGGCACGGCGCTGGGGCTGGCCGAGGCGGCGCGCGCGCCGGCGCAGGGCTATGACCTGGTGATCGGCCAGTCCGACAACGTCACGCTGATTCCGCTGCTGATGAAGGTGGCCTACGACCCGGTCAAGGACCTGGTGCCGGTGGCGCTGGTGGCGACCACGCCAATGGTGCTGCTGGTGTCCGACAGCTCGCCCTACAAGACCTTGCCGGAGGTGATCGAGGCGGCCCGCAAGGCGCCCAACACGCTGTCCTACGGCACTTCGGGCACGGGGGGCGGCGTGCACATCGCCATGGAGATGCTGCAGCACGAGGCCGGTTTCAAGATGCAGCATGTGCCGTACAAGGGCTCGGCGCCGGCGCTGGCCGACCTGATGGGCGGCCACCTGCAGTTCGCCGGTTCGTCGATCTCGTCGGCGGCCTCGCTGATCAAGGCCGGCAAGGTGCGCGCGCTGGCGGTGACCTCGCCCAAGCGCAATCCCGCGCTGCCCGATGTGCCGACCGTGGCCGAGCTGGGCTACAAGGATTTCAGCGTGGTGACCTACTACGGCGTGCTGGCGCCGGCCAAGACGCCCGCCGCCGTGGTGGCGCGGCTGAACGCCGACTTCAACAAGCTGCTGGCGCGCCAGGACGTGCGCGATGCGCTCGCCGCGCAGGGGCTGGAAGCCGATCCGGTGTCGTCGGAGCAGTTCGCCGCGCTGATCCGTTCGGACATCGGCAAGGCGCGCCAGACCATCGCCACCGCCGGCATCGTGGTGCAGCAATAGCGGCCGGGGCATTCGACCAGGGAAACGCCATGGAACAGCAAGTGAGGTTGTGTGAGGTCGGGCCGCGTGACGGCCTGCAGATGGCGCGCGGCATGATGGCCGCCGACGACAAGCTGCGCTGGATCCGGCAGCTGGCGGCGGCCGGGCTGCGCGAGATCGAGGTGGGCAGCTTCGTGTCGCCGCGGCTGGTGCCGCAGATGGCCGATACCGGGCTGGTACTGCCGCAAGCGCTGGCCATCGACGGCGTGACGGTGTGCGCGCTGGCCTGCAACCTGAAGGGCGCCATCGCCGCCTACGAGGCGGGCGCGCACGTGATCGCCATCCCCGTGTCCGTCAGCGATACGCATAGCCATGCCAACGTCGGCAAGGGCACCGACGCGCAGGTCGAGGCCGTGGCCGCCATCGCCGACTGGCTGCGGGCGCAGGCGCGGCCGGTGCGGCTGGACGTGGCGGTCGCCACGGCCTTCGGCTGCTCGATGGAAGGCGCGGTGCCGGTGCGCCGCGTGGCTCAGGTGGCCGCGGCGGTGGTGCGCGCCGGCGCCGACGAGATCGCGCTGGCCGATACCGTCGGCTACGCCCATCCGGCGGGCGTGCGCGAAGCGGTGCGGGCGGCGCAGGACGCGGTGGGCGCGCGGCTGGTGAAGCTGCACCTGCACGACACCATGGGGCTGGGGCTGGCCAACGCGCTGGCTGGCCTGGATGAAGGCATCCGCGCTTTCGACGCCTGCCTTGGCGGGCTGGGCGGCTGCCCGTTCGCGCCGGGGGCGTCGGGCAACATCGTTACCGAGGACCTGGTGTTCATGCTGGAGAGCATGGGCTATCGCACCGGCGTGGACCTGCCGCGGCTGCTGGCCGCGCGGGCCCTGCTGGCGGCATCGCTGCCGCAGGAGACCTTGCGCAGCGGCGTGGCCGCCGCGGGCATTCCCAGGACGTACCCGGTGGCCCTGGCCGCCTGAGCCGGCGCCGCGCGGCGGACGGCAATACGGCGGCGGTATCATGTGCCGTCCTCATTCAGGCGGTCCGCCGCCGCGCGCCCATGGCCATCGTCTCCACTCCGTTGCTCGACCGCCTGCTGACCGACGGCGTCATCCGCCAGGACCATCACGACGCCGCTCGTCAGCGGCTGGGCGAGGCCACCACGGAACCCTGGGCCTCGCTGGGCGAGGCGCTGTTCTGGCTGGTGGACGAGCACATCGTGTCCGACGAGGACCTGGCCGCCATCGGCGAGCTGTCCGTGACCGAGGCCGCCTTCGCCGGCAATGCCACGCGCCGCCAGGCGCTGGCCGAGATGGACGCGCTGATGCAGCGCAAGCTCGAGGAATACGAACGGCAGATACGCCAGGTCGCGCTCAAGAGCGCCTTTCCCGGCCCGCGCCGGGCCTGGCTGGGCGGCGGCGTGATCGCCGTGGCCGCGGTGGCCTGGTATCTGTTCGCGCCGGCCACGCCGCCGCAGTGCGATGACGCCGACGTGCAGAAGACCCTGCGCGCCAGCATGTTCACCTCGCGCATCCAGCAGATGTCCCGCAACCCGCTGGCCGGGGGCGCGGCGCCCGCCGACCTGTACCTGGCGACGTTTTCGGATGTGAAGGAAGTCGGCTACATCAAACCCGAACGGTCGCGTGGCTGCATCGCCACGCTCAAGGCCGGCGAGGCCACGTCCTCCCTGGCCTACACCATCGGCCCGAACGACGAGGGCGAGATGATGATCGCCGGCGCGGATCCGCGCGTGGTGCGGGCCCGCTACGGCCAGCTCGACGCCGATGGCAAGCCGCGCGCCGTCGGCCAGCCGGCCGGCGCGGCGCGGCTGGCCGCCGCCTTCGAGCAGGGCGCGGCGGCGTTCGACGAACTGACCCGGGGCGCGGCGCGCAGGGCGGCGTACGACCGGCAGCGCGAGCGCAGGGGCCTGCCGCCGGAAACCGATACGCGCACGGTGCGCAATGTGCAGCCGCTGGGCGACTGCAAGGATCTTGGCGGCGGCAGGTGGTCATGCCGCCTGCAGGCCGAATACCGCGACCGGCTGATGTCGGCCATCGGTCGCGCCGACTGGCAGGTGTTCGAAGGCGATTTCGAGTTCTTGCAGGAGGGCGACGCCTGGCGCGTGGGCGAACCCTTCACGCGCCAGTACATGGACGCGGTGGTGCGTGGCCGGGTGGCGGAGATGAAGGGCGACGAGGCGGCGCAGCGGCTGGAGCAGATCCAGCGCCAGCGGCCGGAGGCCGTGCCGACGGCCCAGCCCGAGGCGCCGGCCAGGGCGGGCAGCCGCGAGCATCGCGGCGACGGCGCCGTCATCAACAAATAGGACTTGTCGCCGTTCGTCTGGCTGGCGCTCAGGCCGCGACGGCGTCGCGTTCCCGTCGGCGAGCGGCGGCACGAAGGGCGCGAACAGGCCGAGCGCGCCGATCCGCCGTGGCACGGGCGGGCGACGTTGGCGAACCAAGGGGGATGGGGGGCTGTGGGCGGTCTTCTGGCGGAAGCGGTGGGATTCGAACCCACGAAGGGTTTAACCCCTTGCCGGTTTTCAAGACCGGTGCAATCGACCACTCTGCCACGCTTCCTGATGCCGCAATGTACTGCGGAAGCGGCAATCCGGCCGCCAGGCAAACACTCTACCCGGCGAAAACGCGACTTGCCGTAAAGGGCGCAATAATAATCCATTTGCTGCGAAGGAGGCACGCGATGCACGCTGTAGAAATCTCCCGCCCGGGCGGCCCCGAGGTCCTGGTTCCCGCCGAACGCCCCACGCCCGAGGCTGGCAAGGGCGAAGTCCTGATCAAGGTCAGCGCCGCGGGCGTCAACCGCCCCGACGTATTCCAGCGCAAGGGCAACTATGCGCCGCCTCCCGGCGCGTCCGACCTGCCGGGCCTGGAAGTGGCCGGCGAGATCGTCGGCGGCGACCTGGCCGGCAGCGGCTTCGCGGTGGGCGACAAGGTCTGCGCCCTGGTCGCGGGCGGCGGCTATGCAGAATACTGCGTCGCGCCGACGGCCCAGTGCCTGCCGATCCCCAAGGGCCTGTCCGACATCGAGGCGGCCGGCCTGCCGGAAACCTACTTCACCGTCTGGAGCAACGTGTTCGACCGCGGCCGCCTGGCCGATGGCGAGATCCTGCTGGTCCATGGCGGCGCCAGCGGCATCGGCACCACGGCCATCCAGCTGGCCCGCGCCATGGGCCACACCGTCTACGCCACCGTCGGCAGCGATGACCGCGCCCGCGCGGTCGAGGCCCTGGGCGCCGCGCGCGGCATCAATTACAAGACGCAGGACTTCGTCAAGGAAGTGAAGGACGCCACCGGCGGCCGCGGCGTCGACGTGATCCTGGACATGGTGGCCGGCGACTACATCGCCCGAGACATGCAGTGCCTGGCCGACGACGGCCGCATCGTCATCATCGCCCAGCTGGGCGGGGCGCAGGCCAATGTCGATACCAGCCAGGTCATGCGCCGCCGCCTGACCATCACCGGCTCGACCCTGCGGCCGCGTCCGGTCGACTTCAAGGGCGCCATCGCCCGGGCGCTGCGCGAGCACGCCTGGCCGTTGCTGGAGCAAGGCGCCATCAAGCCGATCGTGCACGCCACCTTCCCGCTGGCCCAGGCCGCCCAGGCCCACGCCATGATGGAAAGCGGCGAGAACATCGGCAAAATCATCCTGACCGTGTAAGAAACGCGCGGTGTTCGGCGCGGCGCCGCGCAACAGGATACAATCACGGGTTTCGCCTGGAATTATTTCCAGGCCAGCCCGTGGGCGGGTGCTTTTCCCCCGGGTTCACCCATTCTGACATTTGCGCCATGACTTCAGTCGAACACCGCTCCCGCCTCGTGCTGGGCAACTGGAAGATGCACGGCAACCTGGCCGAGAACGCCGCGTTGCTGACCGAACTGCGCGCCGCGGATGCCGCCAGCCATTGCGAAATCGGCGTCTGCGTTCCGTTTCCGTACCTGGCGCAGGCCGCCTCGGCCCTGACCGGCAGCGCCGTGTCCTGGGGCGCGCAGGACGTCAGCGCCCACGACAAGGGCGCCTACACGGGCGAAGTCTCGGGCGCCATGCTCAAGGAATTCGGCTGCCGCTATGCGCTGGCCGGCCACTCCGAGCGCCGCGTGCTGCACGGTGAAACCGACCAGATGGTCGCCGACAAGGCCCGCGCGGCCCTGGCCGCCGGCCTGACCCCGGTGGTCTGCGTGGGCGAGTCCCTGGCCGACCGCGAAGGCGGCAACACGCTGGCCGTGATCGAGCGGCAGCTCAAGCCGGTGCTGGCGTTGGGCGCCGAGGCCGTGTCGCGCATGGTGCTGGCCTATGAGCCCGTCTGGGCCATCGGCACCGGCCGCACCGCCAGCCCCGAGCAGGCGCAGGAAGTCCACGGCGCCATCCGCGCCGCCCTGGCCGCGCTGGGCGTGGCCCAGGTGCAGGTTTTGTACGGCGGCAGCGTCAAAGCTGCCAATGCCGCCAGTTTGTTCGCCATGACTGATATCGACGGAGCCCTGGTCGGCGGCGCGTCGCTCGTGGCCGAAGAATTTTTGCGAATCGCCGCCATCTAAGTTTCCGTTCCGGAGTCTGTAATGCCCTTGATGCTCAAACTTCTGCTGGCCGTCCAAGTGATCTCGGCGCTGGCTATCATCGTGCTGGTCCTGCTGCAACAGGGCAAAGGCGCCGACATGGGGTCCGCTTTCGGCAGCGGCTCGTCGGGCAGCCTGTTCGGCGCCACCGGCGCGGCCAACTTCCTGTCGCGCGCCACCAAGTGGGCCGCGGTGGTCTTCTTCGCTTCCACGGCCGGCCTGGCCTATGTCAGCCACAAGGGCACCAGCGGCCCGGCCGTCGAGTCCGGCGTGATGCAGAACTTCCCGGCCGACCGTTCCGTGCCGCAGGTGCCGGGCGCTGCGCCCGCTCCGCAAGGCGCTGGCGCATCGTCGGTGCCGGGCGCGTCGTCCGTGCCGGGCGCGGCCTCGTCGGTTCCTGGCGCCGGTTCGGCGCCGGACGCCTCGGTGCCGTCGGCTCCGGCCCCCGCCGCTGGCGACAAGCCGGCCGAGACGCCCGCCAAGTAAGCGTCCCGACCCCATGAAAAAGGCCGGCTATCGCCGGCCTTTTTCTATGGCGTTCCGCCTGGGAACGCCGAGGGTCTTGCCTGCAGCGCGCTCAGGCGCCTGGCAGCATGTGGCGCGCCGAGACGGCGAGGATGCGCTCGGCGGATTCGCGCAGCAGGCGCGCTTCGCGGTAGGCCCGCAGGGACACGACGGCATCGTAGCGGCGTGAGCTGCGCGGGCCGGCGAGCAGCGTGGGACGGCGGGTCAGGATCGGGGATATCAGACGTTGCATGGTGGAGCCTTTCTACGGGCCTGAGGCCCTGTTGTGTATGGCTGGCATCGTAAGCCGGCCGGGCATGCGCGCCAACGAATTCCCTTTCATATGAATATCCGGGGGGGGGAATTCCCCGGGGGATGGTCCCGGGTGTGCGCACGGCGACGCCAGTATTGCCGGCCGACATGACAGATTGATGCCAGGCGCGGCGCGGCTTGTAAGGGCTTGTTGCGCTGGCAGGGGTGGTGGGCCGGCAGCGGCGGGAGCTGACCGACGTGGCGTGACGAATTGACGCGAAGCGCCAATTGCGTGATAGAATGTTCGACTTTCCAGGAAAGCATGGCTTTTCTGGCAAAAGTTAGCCGACGTGGTGAAATTGGTAGACACGCTATCTTGAGGGGGTAGTGGCGAAAGCTGTGCGAGTTCGAGTCTCGCCGTCGGCACCAAGAATTTTTCCAGGTAATTTTCCAGGTAATTTTTTCCAGGTAATGCCTGGATCGCTGAAAAACCCGCATCTTCAACGATGCGGGTTTTTTTATTGCGCGCCGTTTCCTTGATGCCCTGCGGCCCTGGTCGCGTGGGCGGAGACGGATGCGGCCATGCCGCGCGCATGTCGGACAGATTCCATCCCTCAAATCAAAATGGGCGCGGCCCATACTGGAACGAGACACGGCCCATACTGAGGCAAAACGTGGAGCAAAACGCGGAACAGGACGCAAACAGATCGGCGGCCTGTCGCCGTTGACGTCCTTTACAGGAATCTTCAAACGCGGCCAACGCCGATCATCTGGGCGCGCAGGCGCCGAGAATGTCCGGGGGGCAGTCTTTCCTGCTTTCGGTAAAAACATCGGCAACGTACGGCGTGCGGTATTTCGCTTCACGCCATCAGGGGCGGCGCAAGCGCCATAACCCGTATTTCCAATACTGCTTGTTTCGCAATTCTTTCTTGAAGCCGCCGTCACACTGCGGTCGCGCGAGCAGGCCGTCAATATCAACGGCGCGAGAAAATCAGAAAATACAGATGCAGGTTTTTGTGACGCATTGTTAATATTTTCCTGATAGTATGTGACACTGTCCCAAATTAAATCATGGGACGCGCGCCTGCATGAGAGGGCAGGACTAGCGTTGTGGTTTGTTCTGCTTCTGACGATCTCATACCTAAAAGTAACAAAATATGTTGGGCGTAAAACTGCGTAGCGAGAAAGTCGATCAATTCGATGTCTTGGGTGAGCGAGGTCAGGCCCTTCATCTCGTTGCGAGCCAGATCCTCACCGTCCTGAAAAGCAAGCGGCCCGACCTGCTCGCGAATTTCGCGGTGCCGCAGTCGAGCGAGAACGGCAGCCGCATAGACTGGTACGCGCCCGGGCCCGGCTCCGTGATCCCCTGGAGTGCCGCGACCGCCAGCGAACAGGCCGCTGCGTTGACGCGGCTGGAGTCGGTGCGCGCGGGCGTGGCCCAACTGCGCGATGCCGTCCTGGCCAAGGGCGGCGGCAACGACGCGGCGTTGCTGGGGCGCCTGCTGAAGTGGGTGATGCACCACCCGGATCCCAGCTACGTGTTCCTGGTCGCCGGACAGCCGGTCATCACCTTCTGGGGGTTCGTGCACAGCGGAGCGGATCGTTCCGCGGACCCATTGCATACCCTGCATCCCGAGTCTTCCGTATCGTCACCGCGCGTGCCGGTCGTTGATGCCGCGACGGCCCCCGGGCTCCATACGATGCCCGCGGCAACGCGCCCGGCCGTGGCGGTCACTCCGTGGTGGAAGCGGTGGTGGATGTGGCTGGCATTGTTGCTGGCCCTGCTGGCATTGCTGTTCGGCTTGCGCGCCTGCATGCCGACCCTGATGCCCGGTCTTTCCCTGCCTGGCCTCCCGCGTGCCGACCTGCCCCGCGATGCGGCATTGCCGGACGCCAGGTTGTCCACGCCGGGACTGCCGAACGTGGGCACGTCGGGCGTTGGCGCCTCGAACGGGGCCGCTCCGGTTGGCGGCAAGGCGCCCGAGAGCGCTTCGCCGCCTGCCAGTCCCGCCGCGGCGAATGCGCCGGCGCCACAACCGACGGCCGTGCCCGACGCGCATGCGCCAGGGGCGGGCGATGCCACCGCGAAGCCCCAGCCGGGGCCGCCTGCCACGGAAGGTGGCGCGGAGCAAGGCAAGCCGGCCGCTCCTGCCCAACCTGAAGCCAAGGATGCCTTGCAGATTCCGGCCAATGCGGCAGACGGCAATGCGGACTTCCTGAATGGCAACTGGCGCGCCGGCGCGGGCATCCAGGACCGGGATACCGGCGAGCCGTTGCGCCTGCAATACCAGTTCAAGAATGGCGAAGGGCAGGTCACGCTCAATCGCCATAACGGCGTGCAGTGCGTCGCGCCTGTTTCCGCGGCCATGAACAAGGGCTCGCTGTCGATCAGCAATAGTGGCGAGGCCAAGTGCAGCGATGGCGGCACGTTCAATATGCCCCTGGTCCAGTGCAAACCTGCCGCAAACAATATCGCTGCGTGCGACGGCAACTATGGGAACGAGAGCTTCCCCATGGCAATGAGCCGCGCCCAACCCTAATCGTCGAGAGTATTTGCCAATGCTGCCCCCTGTTGATACCTACGATGCCGACAAGGACAACGTCGAGCTTTTCGGCAATACGGGCGTCCAGTTCCTGGATCTGGCATGCGCGCTGCCCGATCTCAAGCGCGAGCCCGAAGGCGAATTCTGCATGCATCCTTCCGGCAGGATGCCCATCCGGCTCTACGTGCCCGAGGATGGCAAGCCCGGCTACGAAGACCGGCCGGGCAATTTCTTCGAGACCAAGGCGGCGTTTTCTCTGCCGATGCAGGAGAGCCTGGCGCTCTTCGACGGTTTCTGGTTGCCGGTGCCCTTTTTTCGCTACAAGTCGGACAGCCAGTTCGACCGCGGTCCCAAGAACTGGGCGCGCCTGCGCCTCGTCAAGCTGGACGAGGCGGATGCCAATGGCAACACGCATCGCGTGACGTTGGCGTTCGACACGCGTACCCGCGCCCGCGACGACGCCCGCGACTACATCGAGCCCTACGATGAAGACATGGAGACGGGCGCGCTGTTTCGCCTGGCCTTCAACCTGCACGAAATGCAGTGGTTCCTGGACGAGCAGGAATGGGTCATCAAATGGCTCGAAAGCATCTTCCGCGAGCGTCGCGATGACCTGGAAAACCGTGACATCGAACGGGCGCTGGCCAAGAAGGAACATATCGCCCACTACCTGAACCTGCTGAGCCTGATGCGCGAGTCCGCGCCGACCACGCGCTCGAACAAGGAGCAGAAGGACAAGGTCAGGATCAAGCTGCCGCGCATCAAGGTGCTGAACATGCTGGCGCCCAACGGCGATGGCTGCAAGGTGCTCAAGGGCGGCAGCGTGCCGGTGGACCTGGTGCTGGACGTGGGCAATTCGCGCACCTGCGGCATCCTGATCGAAGAGCACAAGCAGAACGACAACGGCCTGAACGACTACAGCTTCCTGACCCTGCGCGACATGACGCGACCGGAGCGCGTCTACCACCATCCGTTCGAGTCGCGGGTGGAGTTCGCGCCGGTCAGCTTCGGCAAGGACGACCTGTCGTTGCAAGGCGGACGGGATGACGCGTTCGTGTGGGTCTCGATGGCGCGCGTCGGCACCGAGGCCAACAATCTCGCCGCGCGCAAGGAAGGCACCGAAGGTTCCACGGGGCTGTCGAGCCCCAAGCGCTATCTGTGGGACGCCGAGGACGCGTACGAGTCGGGCTGGCGGCCCAATGCGTCGACGATCAAGGGCGGATCGCCGGAATGGGCGACGCTCGGTCCGTTGAAGAACCTGATCGACGAGAGAGGCATCCCGCTGTACGGTCCGTGCCCGCTCTACCAGGACGAGGAAACTTCCGGTTTCCCGGCGTTCGAAGCGCACTACACACGCAGTTCGCTGATGGGGTTCATGCTCAATGAGGTGTTCGCCCAGGCGGTCTCGCAGATCAACAGCTGGCTGTACCGTTCACGCAAGAAGGACCGGACGCTGCCGCGCTATCTGCGCGCCATCATCCTGACCGTGCCGCCGAGCATGCCGCAGGTCGAGCGCGGCATTTTCAAGCAACATGCGCAGCGCGCGCTCAGCTTGCTCTGGAAGAGCATGGGCTGGCATACCGGCGATGGCGATCCCGTCGAGGACGCCGAAGACGAGAAACATGACCTGTTCGTGGTCACGCTGCCCAAGATCGTCATCAAATGGGACGAGGCCACGTGCGGGCAGCTGGTCTACCTGTATACCGAAGTCGTGACGAATTTCAGCGGCTACGCCGAGGAGTTCTTCGATACGCTGGCGCGACGCGAGAAGCGCGATCGCGAGTGCATCACGGTGGCTTCGCTCGATATCGGCGGCGGCACGACCGACCTGGTCATCACGGACTACAAGCTGGACAGAAGTTCGCGCCAATCCGCCAACAGCTTCGTTCCGATCACCCCCACGCAGCGCTTCCGCGACGGCTTCAAGGTGGCGGGCGACGACATCGTGCTGGAAGTCATCCGCAAGTACGTGCTGCCTTATCTGGAAGCCGCATTGAAGGCCGCGGGCGCCAAGGACGGCGCCGCGTTGATGGATGTGCTGTGCGGCAGCACGGGCGATGACGAAAGGCAACGCCTGCTGCGCCAGCAGCTCACCTTGCAGTGCTTCTATCCCCTGGCGCTGGTGCTGCTCAAGGAATATGAAAACTACGATCCCGAGCAGCCGGCCGAGCGCAAGGAACTGACCTTCGGCGAATGGCTGCACGACAAGCCGCCGCTCAGCGCCGCCGTGCGTGGTTTCGTGGGCAAGGCGTTGAACGAAGCCGCGGGACGGCCGGTCGATTTCGATCTGGCGGGCGTGCCGCTGGTCTGCGATCCGCCCAAGATGCACTTCGATTTCCTGACGGACAATCTGGATATCTGCAACACGCTGCGAAATCTGTGCGAAATCGTCAACTATTTCGACTGCGACGTGCTGTTGCTGACCGGCAGGCCATCCGTTCTGCCCGGGGTGCAGGCCGTCATCCGCAAGGCGGTGCCGTTGCCGCCCGGGCGCCTCGTGCCCATGCACAACTACCGCACCGGAGACTGGTTCCCGTTCCGCAAGGCCGGGTGCATCGACGACCCCAAGACCACCGCCTCGGTCGGCGCCATGGTGATCTGGTTGTGCGAGAACAACCGCATCCCGACGTTCAAGATCAATACGAGCACGCTTCGACCCAAGCCGCTGGTCCGCTATTTCGGCGAGATCGGCAACGACAACATGCTCAAGCTGGGTAACGTGCTGTTTTCCGATATCCGGACGCGGCAGTCGGAGGATGGCAAGACGTCGATGGACCAGAGCATCGAATTGCCGGTGGACGAAGAGGGCGTCGTCATTCCCTTCAAGATGGAAAACACCGCCCGCCTGGGTTATCGGCAACTCAAGGCCGAGCGCTGGCCCGCCACGCCGATGTACGTGCTGGGATTCGACCGGCAGTGGGAGCAGGACTACAAGCGTTCGCAGGAGTCCAACCCCAACAAGTCGCATGCGTCGGGCCGGGTGTATTTCAAGGTGGCCAAGCCCACCGAGCACGAACGCAAGGCCGGCCTGATCAGCGACCGGCTGTTGATCGCCAAGACCGCGCCCATCACCGATGACGGAGGCACCCGGCCCGAAGTCCGCCTGCAGCTCAATACCCAGCTCAGGATCGGGAAGGCGAATTTCTACTGGCTGGATAGCGGCAGCGTGAAAGGTTGATTCAGGATTGATGTCGAAATGAGCGAATCTCAGGAAAAACTGGCCCACCAATGGCGCGCGATCCACGAGGGTGCGGGCCGTGCGATTGCATGGATCGACGCGGTCCGGGCGAATTCCAGGAAACTCGACGATAAGGCCGATGGCCTGATCCGCGGCCTGCGCCGCACAGGCAACAAGGCGCGCAATCTCGAGCGGGCCGCCAGGCACCCGATGGCCATCGGCTTTTTCGGTTTGTCGCAGGCGGGCAAGTCCTATCTGATTTCCACGCTGGCCGCGAGCGAGAACGGCCGGCTGGAGGCCGATTACGACGGCCAGCATGTCGACTTCCTGGAGTCGGTCAATCCTTCGGGAGGCGGCAGCGAGGCCACCGGCCTGGTGACGAGGTTCACGCGCGTCAAGCCCGTTATCCAGGACAAGGCCTATCCCATCGAGGTCCGCCTGTTCCGGGAAATCGATCTGGCGAAGATTCTGGCCAATGCCTGGTTCAAGGATTTCGATCAGGGCAAGGTCGAATACAAGATCGACGGCAACCGCGTCAAGTCGATGCTGGAGCGTTTCGCCGGGCGCGGTTTGGAGAACATCCATCCGGGCGTGGACGCCGATGATGTCGTTTCCCTGTGGGACTATGTTTCGGAGTCGTTCGGCAATCACGTCCGCGCCCTGGAAGGCGACCTGAAGAGCGGTTACTGGGCGCAGGCCGCCGCGCTGGCGCCGCGCCTGTCCTCCGGAGAGCGCGCGGAATTCTTCTCCATCCTCTGGGGCGAGGAACGGACGCTGACGGAGGTCTATGCGCAGATCGCCGAAAGCTTGAACACCCTTGGCCATGTGGGCGCCGCGCATATCCCGCTCGACGCCGTGCGGGACAGCCGCGAGGGGCCGCCCAGCATCATGAACGTCACGATGCTGGACCAGATCGGCGGCGGCGACGGCACCACGATCAAGGTGCGCGGGCTGAAAGGCGGCGCGCTGGGCGAACCGGTTTCGATCCGGCGTTCGCACCTGGCCGTGCTGACGACGGAGCTGGTGTTTCCGCTGGCGAATCCGCCGCGGGAAACCAGCCTCGAAACCGTGGACCTGCTGGACTTTCCGGGCTATCGGGGCCGTTACGACAAGGCCAGGCTGAGCGAAATTCCGAACAATCCCGTGGGCGAACTGTTGCGCCGCGGGAAGGTGGCGTACCTGTTCGAGCTGTACACCGAGAACCAGGAAATGAATGGCCTGGTGCTGTGCACGCCCGCGCACAAGCAGCCCGAGACCAGCGCCGTGGTGCCGGTGCTCGACCTCTGGGTCCGGCGCACGCAGGGAGAAAGCGCCCGGGACCGCACCGAGCGCTCCGGCTTGCTGTGGGCCGTGACCATGTTCAATGCGCGCATCACCGACATGCTGCAGAAGCAGGACAAGTGGCATCAGGAGTGGAAGGGCCTGAACGACATCGCTTTCAAGATCTATGAAAGCCTGGACTTCATGCGCGACTGGAAGGGCGGCAAGCCCTTCAGCAATACCTTCCTGGTGCGTACGCCTTCCTACACGGATTTCACGGTCAAGCAGGGCAACAAAGAAATCGAGGTGTTGTCCGACAAGCGAGGCATCCTGGAGCAGATGCGCGACAGCTTTGTCGGGGCGGATGTGTTGCGTAGCCGCTTTCCCCACGCCGGCCAGGCCTGGGACGACATGATGCGGCTGGACGATGGCGGCATGGGCCGCCTGGCCGCGTCCATCGCGGACATCGGCGATATTGAATTCAAGCTCGCTCGCCTGCGCAGGCAGATTGGCGATGCGCATCACGAAATCGTGGACGTGGGCGTCGGCCTGTTCCATCGCGAAGGCAGCGATGCCGAAGGCGCCAGGAGAAAGAAGCGGGAACTGGCCGACAAGGTCGGCCCCGCGCTGCGGGCGATCGCCGACAACCCCAAGGCGTATTTCCTGCTGTCGGAACTGATGTCCGCTCTGGAACTGCCGGGCGAAGCGCTGCGCAGCCTCTATCTGAGCGGCGCCGACGTGCCTCAGGCACAAGCGGCGCAGCCCGCGGTGGAAAGCGTGTCCGGCGGCGAGGCCGACGATCTGTTCGCCAGCCTGCTGGACCCCGGAACGGCGGAAACCGCGCCGGCCGATCCGGCCGTTGCGGCGCAGGCCGTGGATACGTACGAACATTGGTTCGCCGATGCCGCGTTCAAGCTGTGGCTGAATCACTTGAGCGAGATTCCGGCCCGCACGCGCCAGCACGCGATATTGAAGAACATTCCCCGCGACATCCTGGAGATCGTCGTCGACGAGCTGCGCAATGCCGCCTATCGGGAGGACGCCAGCGGCCAATCCCTGCCGAAAAAGATGCTGCGCAGCCTGCTGGCGCGCACGGACAGTGCATCCAAGCGCGACCAGATGGTCATGAGCCAGGTGTTGCGGGTGCAGATGGTGCTGCGCGATTTCATCGCGTGGCTGGGCTATCTGGACATGAACGAGGGTGACAAGCCCGCCAGCGCGTCCGTGGCGGGCGGCAAGGTGTTCGCGAAGACGGCAGTGCTTGATGCCGCCTCCGGCCTGCCCGACCTGCCCGAGAAGAACGACATGGGCAAGGGGCGCGAATTCCTGAAGGACTGGGTGTCGTGCCTGGTCGACATGATCGTCAAGAACGCCGGCTACACGGCCGGGCAGGAAATCAGCGACGAACAGAACGAGGCGCTGGGCGCGATTATTGCCGACATCAGGAAGGGATGACACATGGCTGTATTTGTTTCATTTAATCCGCTGCCGAGCCGGCGGCCTGGCCATGCCGAGCTTCAGGTCGAGGGTTGGAGCGGCGACGCGTCGGATGTCGAAATCAGCATCCGGCGCAATGCTTCCCCGGCGCACCTGGATGCCCAGGGCAAATGGGGTGGTGAACAACAGTGGCTGCGGTTCGGCAATGGCGTGGCGCGCGAGGACCGGCTGGTCATCGAGGTCGGTCCCGCCATCGTTGACGCCGTACTCGAAGCCAAGCGCAACGCGTCCTTCCTGATCGAGGTGCGCCGGCCCGGCGGTGTGCCGATGCGCTATCCCGTGCGCCAGATTCCCCATGAAGTGACGCCGTCCTCGGCGGCCGGCGAGGCGCCCGCGCAAGCGAGCATCGTCGATGTCGCGCCGAAGGCCCCCGCGCCGCTTGCCACGCCGGACCCGATTCCGGCGCCGGTCGAGGCGCAAGCCGACGCCGGGCAGGCCACGCCGCCGCCGCGCGCCAGGCCCACGGGGGCCATCATTGGCGGCCTGCTGGCCCTGCTCGTGGCGGCGGGTGTGGCCGCCTGGTTCTTCCTGATGCGGGGCGAGGCCGCCGAGCCCCCGGCCAAGCCGATCACGCAGGCCCCGGCGCCCGCGGCCGAGCCGGCCGCCGTGGCCTGCTCCAAGGAGAGCATGGCCTTGGCGCCGGAAATGACCTTCGTGCAGGATTGCGTGCGTGACGTGAAGGATTCGGCGGCGATGCTGGCCATCATCCAGGCCGCGCGTGAAGCGGGCAAGTGCTCGATCGCGCAACGCCTGTATGCCAATCGGGCGCAGGGCGGCGATGTGCGCATCGCGATGGCCTATGCCCAGGAATACGACCCCGCGACCTACAAGGAAAACGCCTGCTTCAAGGCCGATGGCGCCACGGCCGCGTACTGGTACCAGGCGGTGCTGGAAAAGGACAAGGACAACGCGCAGGCGCAGGCGCGCCTGAAGGATTTGCCGAAATGAGGAAGATTGCCCTGGCTCTGAGTCTGGTCGGCCTGGCCAGCATGGCGCACGCCGCGCCGCCCCTGCTGCAGGAAGGCAAGAAAACGCTGTACCAGCGGGTGTTGACCACGCCGGGCTGCGCGCTGTATGACGCCCCGGAAGGCAAGGCGGGCGCCGTGCAGCCCACCTTCAGCCGGTTCTATGTCTATGCCAGCCGAAACGCCGGCGGCAAGGACTGGGTACAGATCGGACCTGATTCCTTCGGCAAGACGCTCGGCTGGCTCGACCGGTCCTGCGCGGTCGACTGGAAAATGCAGATGTCCCTGGCGTTCACCAATCCGGCGGGACGCGATCGCACGCTGTTCTTCAAGGACAGGCCGGCGTTGGACGCGGTCCTCAACGCGATCGATCCGGTCGAGAAAATCGCGCCGACGCGCCTGCAGCTCAAGACCAAGGGACAGGCGCCGGGTATCGTGGCCCAGGAACCCGAGCTGTTCGTCGACATGGCCAAGAACTTCTACCTGCTGCCCATTCTCAGCGGCGAAGAGGTCATGACCGAACAGAACGTGCGGGTGCGCGTGTTGAATGTGGCGTCGGTCAGCGCGGGCAGTACCGCGGACCCCGCCAAGGCGGCCCAGGACCAGTCCACGGAGCAGGAGCGGACCAAGCAGATCAAGGAGTTCAGTTCGGCGGTGGTGTTCGTCATCGATTCCACCGTGTCGATGGATCCCTATATCGAACGTACCCGGGAGGCCGTCAAGAAGATCTACGCCAAGGTCGAGGCCGAGAACCTGGGCGACAAGGTCAAGTTCGGCCTGGTGGCCTTCCGCTCCAGCACCAAGGCGGTTCCTGGACTGGAATACGTCAGCAAGATCTATGCGGATCCGAACAAGATCAAGGACGGCGCGGACTTCATGTCCAAGGTGGCCGACCTCAAGCAGGCCAAGGTGTCCAGCAGCCTGTTCGATGAAGATGCCTATGCCGGCGTGATGGATGCCATCAACAGCATCGATTGGCGGCCCTATGGCGCGCGCTACGTGGTGCTGATCACCGATGCCGGCGCGATCGAGGGCACCGATAAGCTGTCCTCGACCGGCATGAGCGCCAGCCAGGTCCGGCTGGAGGCGGCCAAGCCGGGCGTGGCCATCTACACGCTGCACCTGAAGACGCCCGCGGGCGTCAAGAACCACGCGCACGCCGAAGCCCAGTACCGGAACCTGTCCACGTATGGCGGCACCAATCTGTCGCTGTACTACCCGGTCAATGCGGGCGACGTGAACGAGTTCGGCAAGAAGGTCGATGCGCTGTCCGAAGCGATCACGCAGCAGGTGAAGTCGGCCTACCAGGGCGAGGATGCGGTGGGTAGCGCCGCCAACGCGACGGACCCCGGCAAGCGGCCCCAGACCGCCGACGAGAAATTGGCGCAGGACGCCGCGCTGGTCGGCAACGCGATGAAGCTGGCCTACCTGGGCGAGCGCATCGGGGCCAAGGCGCCGCCCGTGTTCCAGGCCTGGATCAGCGACCGCGACCTCATCAAGCAGACCCTGCCCACGACCGATGTGCGCGTGCTGCTGACCAAGGGGCAGCTCAGCGATCTCAACGACGTCATGAAGAAGATCGTCGATGCCGCCAACCAGGGGCTGATTTCGCCGACCGAGATGTTCAATCAGTTGCGCAATGTGGCGGCCACCATGGGGGCGGACCCGAACCAGCTGAAGAAGTCCGGCAAGAAGCTGTCGGAAATGGGCTTCATGAAAGAGTATCTGGAAGGGCTGCCCTACCAGAGCGAGGTGCTGAACCTGGATGAAGAGACCTGGAAGAGCTGGGACGGCCTGGCACAGGAAAAATTCATCCGCAACCTGGCGACCAAGCTGCGGCACTATCAGGTGTACAACGCCGATGTCGACCGCTGGGTGTCCCTGGCGCCAAACAGCGATCCGCGCGACTACGTCTATCCCGTGCCGCTGGAAATGATGCCCTGAGCGGATATGCTGGCTATCGATGATCTGCGTTTGCGACGGGGGCAAGGCGAGGCCGCTTACGAGGTCCGTCTGCCCGCGCTGCGCCTGGCGCGCGGCGACGTGCTTGCGGTCGTGGGAAGCAGCGGCTGCGGCAAGAGCACCCTGCTGGAGGGTATCGGCCTGCTCCTGACGCCATCGCGGGTCCAGGCCTACACGCTGAACGGCACGACCGATGTCGCGGCGTTGTGGGCCCGCAAGGACGACTCCGCCCTGGCTGCCCTGCGCGCCGCGAAGATCGGTTTTGTGCTGCAGACCGGCGGGCTGTTGCCGTACCTGTCGGTGCGCGAGAACATCCTGTTGCCGCGCCGCCTGCTCGGCCTGCGGGCCGATGGAGGCCGGGTGGAACACGCGATCGATGTCCTGTCCCTGCGGGGATTGCTGGAAAAGAAACCCGCCCAATTGTCGATCGGCGAGCGACAACGCGCCGCGGTCGTGCGCGCGCTGTCGCATGATCCGGATGTCCTGCTGGCCGACGAGCCGACCTCGGCACTGGATCCGGACAATGCGCAACGGCTGTTCCAGCTGTTCATCGACCTGGCGCGTGACGCGCGCATGGCCACCCTGATCGTTTCGCACGACTGGGATCTGGTGCGCAAGTTCGGCCTGCCTTGCCTGGCGCCGGCGCTGCAACCTGGCCTGAGCACTTTCGGCAAACAGGACGCGCCATGACACGCGCATGGCAGATCGCCCGGCTGGCTGGCCGGGATCTTTGGCACGACCGTCTCGTGACCCTCTGCATGGTTGCCACGCTGGTGGCGGTGATCGCGCCGCTGCTGCTGCTTTTCGGCCTGAAGCACGGTGTGGTCAGCGCCATGCAGGACGAGCTGATGCGGGATCCGCGCAACCTGGAGATCCGCATGCTCAGCAGCGGCAGCTACGACCAGGCCTGGATCGACGAAGTGGCGCAGCGGCCGGATGCGGGTTTCGTGGTGGGCATGACTCGTTCGCTGAATACCCAGGCGGACTTCATCCACAGCGCCAACCGGTTCCTGGAAAACGTGGAAGTGCTGCCCACCGCCGTCGGCGACCCCCTGCTGGAGGGCGTGGACGTGTCGACGCTTGGCGGCGCAGGCGTGGTATTCAGCGCGCAGGCCGCGCAGCGCCTGGAGGTCCAGCCCGGCAGCACGCTGCGCATGCGGATCGCCCGTCGCCTGAACGGCGTGAATCAGCAGGCGGTGGTGGCGCTTTCCGTCGTCGCGGTGTTGCCGGGGCGCGCCTATGAGCGCGCGGGCGCCTTCGTCTCGCCCGGCCTGCTGCGGGACATGGAGTGGTACCGGGACGGATACGCGGTCGCGTCGATGGGGGCGGTCGATGGCCGGCCCATGGCCGAGGCAGGGGTGCGCTTTGCGCGTGCGCGGGTGTATGCCCGCGACCTGGACGCCGTCGAAAGCCTGGAGAAAAGCCTGGTCGACCAGCGCATCGAGACCAGCAGCCGGCTGGCCGAGATCCGCAACGTCAAGGCCGTCAACCAGTTGCTGACGACGGTGTTCAGTGTCATTTCCATCACCGCGATCCTGGGTTGCGTGGCGGCGTTGGCGGGCGCGTTCCTGGCCAATGTCCGGCGCAAGCGGCGCGACATCGCGACCTTGCGCCTGCTGGGCCTGGGAAGCGGAGCGATCGCCGCCTTGCTGGCGATGCAGGCGATCGCGTTGACCGTGGTGGCCATGGGCGTGGGGCTGCTGGTCTATGCCCTGGGCAGCGCGGCGTTCAACAACCTGCTCCATGGCGTGAGCGCGTCGGGACAGTTCGCGAGCCAGATCACGCCCTTGCACGGCGTGCTGGCGTTCATGCTGGCCCTCGGCGTGGCCCTGCTGGCGTCGTTGGCCGGCGCGATCAATGCCAAACGTATTCAACCCGCGGAGAGTCTGCGTGAAATCTGAACTGCTGGTCCGTTGGACTGTTCTGGCCCTGCTGGCGTTGCCGGCGTGCCAAGCGGCGGTGGCCGCGCCCGCGCCCGCGCCGAAATGGGATGCGCGCTTCTACAACCCCAAGCCCGCGGACGGCGACATCGTGCTGCCGCTGCCTTGCGACGGCGCGATCGTCTTCAGGAAAGTGGTGGTGCCGGTGGGAGGGCCGCTGGTCGATCTCCCCATCCAGGTAGGGCAGGAGGGCGGGGCGTACTCCTTCGTCGAAAAGAGCCGCCCGGCGTTCATCGCCGGCGGGTTCACCGAGGCCGGCGCGGACAAGAAGTCCAAGTCCAGCTATTACCTGATGGCCAAGTACGAGTTGACGACGACTCAGTACCTGGCCCTGTCCACCCTGGGCGGCGGCGAGGCGGCGAAGTGCCCGAATCCGGAAGACGCCGACGGCCGCTTTCCGGCCACCGATGCCAACTGGTTCGATGCATTGCGGACGGCGCACTTGTACAACGTCTGGCTGCGCCAGCACGCCAGGGACATCCTGCCCAAGGAAGACGGCGTGACCGGCTTCGTGCGCCTGCCGACCGAGGTCGAATGGGAATTCGCGGCGCGCGGCGGCATCAAGGTGGACGCCGCCCAGTTCGCCGAACCGCGCTATCCCATGCCGGAAGGCAAGGTCAATCAGTACGAATGGTTCGGCGGGACGCAATCGTCCAACGGCAAGGTCAACCGGATCGGCGTGTTGCTGCCCAATCCGCTGGGCCTGCACGACATGCTGGGCAACGTCGCCGAAATGACGCTGGATGCGTTCCGGCTCAACAAGTTCGACCGCCAGTACGGGGCCGCTGGCAGTTATGTGATCCGCGGGTCGGATTACATGCAGCCGGAATCGGATCTGCGCGCGGCGTTGCGGCGCGAGGGCAATCTCTACGACGAGAGCGGCGAGATCAAGGAAAAGACGGTGGGCTTTCGCTGGGTGATCACCTCGCGCGAGATGACTTCCGCCAAGCACGTCAAGGCGCTGGAGGAAAGCTACAAGAAATTGGGCGATGGCCACGTGTCCTCGGACCCTTCGAAGAAGGGGACCTCCGCCGTGAACGAGCTGAACACGCTGGCCGGCACGGTCACGGACAAGAAGCTGAAGGAGCAGCTGGCCGGATTGGAGGGCAAGCTGCGCGCCAGCAACCAACAGCAGGAGGAGGCGCGCGACCAGGCGATCCGCGCCAGCCTGAATCTGGGCGCCTTCCTCTGCACCAAGCTCAAGGACGACGGCGAGCACCGGAATTTCCTGCGCGAGGTCTACAAATCCACGTGCGAAGACGGCAAATTCGACGCGACCTGCGAACGCCGCAAGCAGTTGCTCTCGAGCCATGAGCGTCGGGTGGACGGGGTGACGCAGTATTACGCCAGCAGCCTGGTCGACGCCGCGACGCTGTATGGCCAGGAAAACCTGGCCCGCCAGGTTCCCGTGCTGGACAAGATGTTCGAGCAGAACAAACAGCTCAATGGCCTGCGGCCCTATCTGGTCGCCTATTGGACCCATCAGAAAGCGTATCTGGGCGACAAGAAGATCGATCGCTCGGCGTGGCTGGATTCGTGCATTGCCGTCAATAAATAATCAAGGAGATCCCATGTCTTTTTTCACGCATAGATGGAAACGTATCCCCGTTGTCTTCTTGATGGCCAGTACGCTGGCGATCAGCGGGTGCGCCAGCACGGGCAGCTCTTTCCTCAATAAAGGCGCCCAGCCGGATCCCCGCCTGACGCAGGGCAGCGATGCGAAGTTCTTCAGCCAGTCGGGCTTGCAGGCCTGCATGCTCGGCATGGCCGCCGGCCTGGCGCTGGGCCTGCTGGCGGGAAGCAAGGACAAGAAGGCGGAGTCCGCGATCGGTGGCGCCATTGCGGCCTGCGGCGTGGCGATGGGCGCCAACTATTATCTGGACGTGCGTCGTGATCAGTACAAGAACACGTCCGACCAGCTCCTGGCCATGAGCAACGACATCAAGGCCGATACGCAGAAGGTGCAGAACCGCGGCTATTCGATCACCGCCGTGATGACCGATGACAAGTTCCGGTTGGAGCAGATCCAGTCCGCCATCAAGGCCAAGACCCTGGTCCAGGCCACCGCCCGGACCGATCTGGCGCGGATCGACGCCAACATCAAGGTCATCAAGAGTGATCTGAACAATATGAACAACCTGGTGAAGCAGTATCGCGAGGTCGGCGCCAAGACCGGCGGCAGTACCCGCGACACCGAGGAAATGCAGAAGCAGCTCGCGGAACTGGACGACAAGATCGCGAAGCTGAACCAGGAAGCCGACAGCTACTTCGCCTTGCGCGGCGCCATCGATCTCGGGGACCAGAGGGCATGAAAGACGTGATGATGCGAATCCGATTGGTCGCGCCGGCGATTGCGCTGGCGGTGTTGTCCGGCTGCGCGACGACCGCGGCGGATTGCGATCCCTCGAATCGCGATGCCGGCTTCATCACCAAGATGAACTGCGACATCGGCGGCGGCTACGGCAAGCACGTGGCGCAACGCGAGGACGAGGTCCGCGCCGCGCAGGCCGAGAACGCGCAAGCCCGGCAGGTGCTGGCCGACCTCGAGGCGCAGCAGGCGGCCATCGGCAAGTCCCTGGCGGAAAAGACGCGGGCGCGTGACGCCTTGACGGCTTCGGTGGAGCAGTTGCTGGCGCAGGCCCGGGCCAAGTCGCGGGACAACGAGGAGCTCAAGCGGCAATTGGCGCAATCCGAAAAAACGTTGAAGACGCCGATCAACGTCAAGGCCTCGGATGCCGCGCTGGCGGCGCAGATCAAGGCCAAGCAGGCCGAGGTCTACAAACTGCAAAAGAGCCTGGATCTCGTGAAGTAACCAGAAGCACCGCCACGTACTGTCGCGTCCAATATTCGAGATATCGCCATGCAACGCTTTCTTCGAGATCCCCAGGTGAGCATGTCGGAGGCGTCGCTGTCCGGCGCCTACGGTGAGCGGATCGCGCTGATCCGCAAACATTTCGCTCCGGGCGTCGCGGCGGTGTACGCCATCCCTCGCCTGGGGGACGACGGCGTGCTCGAATGGTGGACGTCGCAGCAGGGGATGGTGAAGCCCTATGCCGCCTTGAGCGGCGACGCCCAGCAGGCGTTGCTGCGGGCCTATGATGCGCACCTGGCCACGCTCGACGGCCTGATCGAAGCCATGCGCGCGCGCGGCTTGGCGGACCAGGCCGGGCAGATCCAGGCGTTGCGGACCGCGCCGGTGCTGGAGCACCTGTATGACGTCGACGGGCGCCTGCTGGTCCGGATGCGCGACGCGCCGCCGCCGCCACCTCCCGTCGTGGCGCCGCCTCCGACCCGTTGGCGCTGGATCGCGCTCGCGGGCTTGCTCTTGCTGGCGGCGATCCTGGCCGCCCTGTGGTGGTGGCACCGCCAGCCGGTGCCGCCGCCCGTCGTACCGCCGCCCGTCGTGGCGCCGGAGCCAGCGCCTGAACCCAAGCCCGAACCGAAACCCGAACCGAAGCCGGAACCGCCGCCTAAACCCAAGCCGGAGCCGGCTCGTGATTCCACCTGGCCTACGGAATTGGTGCTTGTCATGGAAACCGGGGAGCGCATGAAAAACCTGGCGAATGGCCGTAGCGGGCGTTCGCAGATAACCATCATTCGCAATGAGATCCAGCGGATTGTCGCCGTTCTGCCCAAGGACACCGTGACTCAACTCATCACATTTCCCGAGGGCGAGTGCCGTCCACCGCTGGCGCATGGCGCCTTTCCGGTGGCCAGGCGCACCGATCTGGTGCGGATTGTGCAGGGCGCGCAGCCCCAAGGCAGATCGAGTGTGGCCGAGAGCCTGAAGATGGCGGCGGCTTCCGTGGACGGGGTCAAGCGTGACGCCCTGCTGTTCGCATTCATCGGCGGCGAGGATACCTGCGGGGCGAATATCTGCTCGGTCGTGAAACAGCTGCTGCAGGCCAAACCCCGCTTGCGGATCAATATCGTGGACTACAGCACTTCAGAGTCGGTGGCGGACTGCCTGGTCGGGCAGCGCCGTGTGGGAGCCTATGTCTGGGGCAACAGGGATCCCAATTTGAAGGAAGTCGATCTGTCAAAGGAGGCATCGAAGATGCTGGGCGGAGGGGGCGCGGCGAAATAGCCGGCCGGCTTCAGGCGCCGCGCGTGCGCCATCGTCCCGAGGGTGGCGTCGGCGCCCTGGGCCTTGGGGCCGACGTTTGCATCAAACCTTTCATTTAGCTGTTATTAGACCGTCATCTTCGACAGCGATCATGCCGGCAGGCTGGGTCGAGGGTGAGCCAGTCAACAACAGTGACAATGACAGGAAAACTGATGAGTTCTTCGGACCAGGACGACATCCCGTCCAACCCCTCCACGGCACCGCATTTCAACGAAGTGGTGCGACGCGCCGTGTCGCGCCGCGGCTTCCTCAAGGCTGGCCTGGGCGCCGGCGCAGTCGGATTCATGGGCGCGGGCCTGACGGCCTGTGGCGGCGATGACGATGATGATTCGTCCAATGGCAATCCGGGCACCAACCCGGGCGGCGAGACGCCCGCCAAGCCGGTCGAGCTCAATTTCAAGGCCGTGCCCATCAGCACCGCCGACACCGTGGTGGTCCCCGAGGGCTACCAGTTCGCCGTGATCAGCCGCTGGGGCGATCCGCTCTTCACCGGCGCACCGGCGTTCAAGGCCGACGCCAGCAACGGCGGCGACGACCAGGCTCGCCAGCTAGGCTACAACCACGATGGCATGCACTTCTTCCCGATCGACGGCAGCGACAGCGTCAACGGCAGCAGCGTGGAAGGCCTGATGGTCACCAACCACGAATACACCACGCCGGAATACTTCTACCCCGTCGGCGTGCAGCCCGGCAACGCGCAGTGGAACCTGGACTGGGTGCGCAAGTCGCAGCACGCGCACGGCGTGTCGGTGCGCCACCTGCGCCTGGCCAACGGCAAGTGGGAAGCGGTGCTGGATTCGCCGTTCAACCGCAGCGTCAACGCCAACGTCGCCATGCAGCTGGTCGGCCCGGCCGCGGGCAACCGCCTGGTGCGCACCAACGCCGACCCGTCGGGCACGCGCTGCTTCGGCACCTTCGGCAACTGCGGCAACGGCTACACGCTGTGGAGCACGTACCTGACGTGCGAAGAGAACTTCACCGACTACTTCGGCGTCGGCACGGCCGACCCGGCCACGGTGAACTACCCCGATGCCGAATACCAGGCGCACATGGAGCGCTACAAGGGCTCGGGCAAGACCTCCAGCAGCTCGTACCGCTGGGACCACTACGACAACCGCTTCAACTGGGCGCAGGAGCCCAATGAATACAACCGCTGCGGCTGGGTGGTCGAGATCGATCCGTTCGATCCGAATTCCACGCCCAAGAAGCTGACCGCGCTGGGCCGCTTCAAGCACGAGAACGCCGCGATGACGCTGGCCGACGACAAGCGCGTGGTGGTCTACATGGGCGATGACCAGGTCAGCGAGTACATCTACAAGTTCGTGTCCGACGGCAAGTACGATCCGGCTCGCCCGGCGCTGAACCGCCTGCTGCTGGACCGTGGCACGCTGTACGTCGCGCGCTTCCTGGACGGCGCCGCGCAGGGCGACGCCATGGGCGTGGGCGAATGGATCCCGCTCAAGCTCGACACGCCGGCGCAGGCCGGCGGCACGCTGGGCGCGCTGTTCAACCAGGACATGGGCGAACTGCTGGTCAAGACGCGCCAGGCCGCCGACGCGGTGGGCGCGACGCCGATGGACCGGCCCGAGTGGATCACCACCCACCCGACCACCCGCGAAGCCTACGTCACGCTGACCAACAACAGCTCGCGCGGCAGCGGCAGCGCCCGCTATCCGGGCGGCCCCAATCACCCGGGCGCCAACGACGCCAACCCCCGCACCGGCAACCAGTACGGCCAGATCGTGCGCTGGCGCGAGAAGAACGGCGACCCGGCGTCGCTGACCTTCGAGTGGGACATCTTCGTGCTGGCCGGCAACCCCACGCTGTATCCGCGCACCGACCTGCGCAGCGGCTCGGCCAACGTCACCGCCGACAACACCTTCAACAGCCCGGACGGCCTGGCCTTCGACAAGCGCGGCCTGCTGTGGATCGAGACGGACGGCAACTACTCCAACACCGGCGTCTACGCCGGCCAGGGCAACAACCAGATGCTGGTGGCCAACCCGGCCACCAAGGAGATCCGCCGCTTCATGACCGGCCCGGTCGGTTGCGAAGTGACCGGCCTGACCTGGACGCCCGACCAGAAGTTCCTGTTCATCAACATCCAGCACCCGGGCGAAGGCCCGAGCGTGACGGATGCGCAGAACAATCCGCTGATGGCCTCGAAGTGGCCCGACGATGCCACCGCCAGCCGGCCGCGTCCGGCCACGGTGGTGATCTGGAAGCAGGACGGGACCGCGGTCGGCACCTGATGCCGCATGAGTCGGCGGACCCGGGCCTGTCCCGTGGCCGCCGGCATGCCTGGTGAAGTTTCGGCCGGCGCCTTGTGCGCCGGCTTTTTCTTGCGCGCGCATCATGCCCGCCATTGGGCGGGGACGGCGCGCGAGCGCGGGCGGCCGCTATCGCAGATGGCCGCCGAAGGCGATGGCGGCCACGACGAAGGTGATCGCGCCCACCGCCGCCAGCCCGTTCGCGCGCCTGGCCGCCAGGGCATCGCGCCGCGCCATGCCGATCAGCACCGCGATCAGCGACCATAGCCCCGTGAACGCCAGCAAGGTCAGGGTGTAGACGAAGTTCGAGAGATCGTAGCCGCCGCCGCCGATGGACGGATACTCGGCGCTCCTGGGCCAGAGCAGGGCGACGTGCCAGCCCGTGATCACGATGAACACGGCAAGCCATATCTGGAATCGTCGGTCTTTCAGCATCGGGGGAGTCTCCGGGTGGGCACGCGTCTAGTCTGACATCGATGCGCCGGGTCCGGAACCTGCCTGTCCCGCACCGAAGGTGTTGGCCTTCGCGGGCTCGCCGAGCGCGCCGGCGGGAATATCCGCCCCATCTGCTTCGTCCACCCTGCACGTACACCGCCGGCCAGCAAGGGCGTTCACGCCATGGACGAGGCTTTTTCTTGCAACAATAGTTATATATAATTAACTATACGTATTTAATAGTTATATTTAATTAATCAAATAGGCATTGCCCGGCCCGGCCGGCTGCCGCAGGAGGTTTCATGCAGGACTCCCATTCCCCCTCACGCACCCTGCGCAGCACGGGCGGCCTGATCATGCTCGGATTCACCGTGGTTCTCTGCCTGATGGTGCTGTTGACCGTGGTTGGCATTACCCAGGTGAACCGCATGAATGGCGCGCTCAGCGCGATCAACGACGTCCATGGCGTCAAGCAGCGCTACGCCATCACCTTCCGCGGCAGCGTCCATGACCGTTCCATCGCGCTGCGCGACGCCGTGCTGGCCAATCCCGCCGAGCTGCGCGCGCTGGCGGCCGACATCGAGCGCCTGAAGCGCCAGTACGACGAGGCGGCCGTGCCGATGGATGCCCTGTTCGTCCAGGGCGCCGAGGTGTCGGACCAGGAACGCGAGACGCTGGCCGGCATCAAGGACGTCGAGACGCGCACGTTGCCCGTGGTGCAGCGTCTGCTGGCGGCGCTGGAACGGGGCGACGCGGCGCAGGCGCGGCCCTTGCTGGATCAGGCCCGGCCGTTGTTCGTGCAGTGGCTGGCGGCCATCAACCGCATGATCGACCTGGAAGAGCGCCTGATGAAGGACCAGAGCGACATGGCGCGGCGCGTGGGGATCGACTTCCAGCAACTGATGCTGGCCTTGACCGGCGTGGCCATCCTGTTGGGCGCGGGCCTGGCCTGGCTGATCGCCCGCCGCATCACCCGCGCGCTGGGTGCGGAACCGGCGGCGCTCAAGCGCATCGCGCAATCGGTCAGCGCCGGCGACCTGGCCAGCCCGATCGCGGTCAAGCCGGGTGACGACAGCAGCATCCTGGCAACGCTGGCGGGGATGCAGCGCAACCTGGCCTCGGTGGTCGGCGGGGTGCGCCAGCATGCCGACGCGGTGTCGGTGGTGAGCGTGCAGCTGGCCGAAGGCAATGCCGACCTGTCGGCCCGCACCAGCGACGAGGCCCGCGCCCTGCGCCAGACGGCCGACTCGATGGAAGAACTGACTGGCGCGGTCAAGCGCAACGCACACGAGGCGCAAGAGGCCGGCGTGATGGCGGGCCAGGCCATGGACGCCGCGCGCCAGGGCAGCCAGACCATGCATGCCGTGGTCGACACCATGGAGCACCTGTCGAAGGCATCGGCGCAGATTTCCGAGATCACGTCGGTGATCGAAGGCATCGCGTTCCAGACCAACATCCTGGCGTTGAACGCCGCGGTCGAGGCGGCGCGGGCGGGCGAGCAGGGCAAGGGCTTCGCCGTGGTCGCCAGCGAAGTGCGCTCGCTGGCGCAGCGCTCGGCCACCGCGGCCAAGGAGATCAACACGCTGATCAGCCAGTCGGCCGACACCGTGCGCCAGGGCGTCGAGCGCGTCGGCGCCGCGGGGCAGACCATGGACCTGATCCTGGACTCGATCACCCAGACCACGGCGACCATGCACGGCATCGTGCAGGCCTCGGTCGAGCAGACCGGGCGCATCGAGCACGTGGCGCGGGTCATCGCGCAACTGGACGAGGACACGCAGAAGAACGCGCAACGCGTCGAGGAAGCCTCGGCCGGCGCCGAAGCGCTGCGCGAGCAGGCCGCGGACCTGCGGCAGGCGGTCTCGGCGTTCCGCGTCGGTGGCGCGGGCGTCATGGCGGTTGGGCGTATCGCGCCCGCGGGCAACGGACGGCTGTTGCCGGCCTGATTGCATCGCCGCCGCCGGCGCGTGGCGGCAACGATGCATGGCCGGGCGCGCTACACGTCTGCCAGCGGCTCGGCCTGGTAGGCGCGGTGCAACCGTTCGATGAAGGCGTGCGCCGGAGGCAGGGCGATGTCGGCCACCCGGCTGACCGCGATGCCCGGCGTCCACGAGTTCATGACCGCCGCGCCTTGCAGCCCGGCGACGTCGGCGGGAGCGATCGGGCGGGTTCGCTGTGGCACGCCCATCCGCGCCAACTGCCGTTGCACCATGCCCATGGTGGTGCCGATGAGCATGTCGGCCTCGGGCCACACCACCGCTTCGCCATCCCAGAACGCCAGGTTCCAGATCGACGCCTCGCTCAGGCGGCCCTGGCGGTCGACGAACGCGACATCGTCGTAGCCGGCCCCGGCGGCCTGCCGCAGGTAATAGGTCTTGGCGGCTTCGCCGACGTGCTTGACCGCCGGCACCAGGCGTTCGTGCGCGACCGTGGCCAGCGCCAGCGGACCGGCCGGCCCGCCAGCGGGCGGACCGGTGCGCACCAATACCCGCGGCCGCGCGTCCGGGCCGGCCACGGTGAATTCGCCCGCGGGCGAATAGAGCGTGGCGGTCAGCGACTGGTCGGCCGGTCCTGCCTGGATCGCCGCGCGCAGGCGGGCGCGGATCTCCTCGTCCGGCAAGGCCTGGCCGAAGAGGGCTTGCGAGGCGGTCCGCAACCGCCGCAGGTGCAGGTCCAGGCCACGCACGCGGCGATCGCGCACCTGCAGCGCCGTGAAGTGCGCGTAGCCGGCGAACGCCAGCGGCGCCAGGTCCGCCTGGGTGGCGGCCTGGCCGTCGAGTTGAACGACAAAGGAATCGGCGTCTGCCGGCATGGGAAGTCTCCAGGAAAGGCCGCCGCGCCGCGGATTGCCGGCGGGGGCGAAGGATCGGGATCGAGGCGCAAGGCCTGTCCGGTGCGGGCACTATCCCCGTTCGCGGCGGGCCTGGGAAACGAATGATTTTCAACCGATCTTCAAGCAGGACTTGAAGATCGACGCGATCGGGGAGGGGGCCGAGGGCGCGGGGCACGCCAGGCGAATCGGTGCGCCATCCTCTGCGTCGAGTGCCATTCGCTACAAAACTGGAACAGTTTGTTCCGGGAAAAAGCGCCGTTTTATGGCCCGGAAAGGTGGCCGCTCGCGGCATCGGCCAGTAGAATTTGCTCACTCCTTACCCTCTATCTACCAGTCGAAAGGCATATCCTCATGAGCAACGCATACCTCGACGCACTGAAGAAGCGCCGTACGCAATATTCGCTGGGCCGCAACCTGTCCGCCTCGAAAGAGGAACTGGCGTCCCTGATCCAGGAAGCGATCAAGCACAGCCCCTCGTCGTTCAATTCGCAGAGCTCGCGTGCCGTGGTCCTGTTTGGCGCCGAAAGCGACAAGCTGTGGAACCTGGCCATCGAGGAAGTGCGCAAGGTCGCCCCGGCCGAAGGTTTCGACAAGACCGAAGCCAAGCTCAAGAGCTTTGCCGCCGGCGTCGGCACCGTGCTGTTCTTCGAAGACCAGGACGTGGTGCGCAGCCTGCAAGAGAAATTCGCGCTGTACGCCGACAACTTCCCCGTGTGGTCGGAGCAGGCGGGCGGCATGGCCCAGCTGTCGGTCTGGACCGCGCTGGCCAACGCCGGCGTGGGCGCCAGCCTGCAGCACTACAACCCGCTGATCGACGCCGCCGTGGCGCGTGAGTGGAACATCCCCGCCAGCTGGAAGCTGCGCGCGCAGATGCCGTTCGGCTCGAACGAAAACGGCTTCGGCGACAAGGGCTTCATGGACGACGCCGAACGCTTCCGCGTGATCGGTTGATCCGGCGGGCGCCTGGCGCCCGGATCGAAAAACCCGCACGTCCCCGTCATGGGACCTGCGGGTTTTTTCATGGCTAGTATCCCCCTGGCACGGGGCGGGAAAACCCGTGGGCCGTGGGTGCGCGGGCAGGGCCAGGGGCCGGGCGCACGGCGGGCAGGCATAATCCGGGGTTTTGTCCGTATCCAAGAAAGGCCCTGCCGTGACCGACGCCGTACCCATCAGCCAAGCCGACTACGACCTGCCCCTCGAGACGCTGGAAGCCCATCTGCTGGCGCAGCGCCAGCGCGCCGCCGACGTGGTCAACGCGGCCACGCGCACCTGGACCTGGATACGCCACGGGTCGTTCCTGGCGTCCATCGTCATCGTCGGCATCGAGAAGCTGACCACCGGCAAGGTCGGCGCGCACACGGCGGTCTTCGCCAGCGTGATGCTGCTGATGGCGCTGAGCTTCATCGCCGCCGCCAAGACCCGCCGCATCGTCAAGGGCCTGGGCAATGGCCAGCCGACGCCGAAGTGGGTGCTCAAGCGCATGATCCGCAAGACCATTTTCAAGGGCGCCGCGAGCCTGAAGGGATCGGCGCGCTTCTATCCGGACCGTTTCGTGCTGGACCAGAATGGCAGCCATTTCGAGTCCGAATATGAAAACGACAAGATCGAACTGATGGCGCTGACGCCGGATTATCTGCAGATCATTCCGGTGCAACGCCAGGATGTGCCGGACGAGGTGTATTTCATTCCGCTGGCGCAGGTCAGCCAGCCCGAGGAATTGCTGAAGTTCCTGGGCGGCAAACCGAATTATGTGGATGCGGCCTGAGACGCCTATTCGTAGGCCTGCTTCTGCGCCGACCACTTGAACGTGCGCTTCCACTTGCCACCCTGCTGGCGCAGCTGGATGTCGAAATAGCCGCCGGTCTTGCCCGGCAGGATCACCAGCGAATTGCTGGCGTCGGATTCGTCATGCTCGCGCGTGCCATCGGGGTTCCAGTCGCCGGCGATGGATTTGACGAACGACATGGGCCGGGCGAACACCACTTCCAGCGTCGCGCCCTCGATGCGGAACAGATACAGGGCCTCGAAGTCGGCGCCGCCGCCCGAGTAGCCCTCGCTCCAGCCGGCGCGCAGGCCGAACGCGGTGTTGTCGGGCGCAATCCTGTAGGACGCCAGGTCGAAGCGTTTCCAGCTGGCCGGGGTGGACAGCATCGGGGCGCCGGCATCCTGCATCGCCAGGTCGATCGGCGGGTCGATGTCGGTGTCGCTCCAATCGGTCGGCGTGGTCACGGGAGATTCGGTGCGCGCCACCAGCCTGGGCGCGGCGCCGGGCGCCGAGTCGAAGACGCCGACCCAGACGTCGGTCCGGTCCTCGTCGTGCGACAGGCTGCTGCAGTCGCCGTCGCCGAACTTCTTGAGCCGTTCGGCGCGCTCGGCGCTGGCCGCCAGGCACACCAGCGCCACGTAGGCGCCGGGGCGCTGCGGCCAGGCCTTGGCGCCGGCCACCAGCAGGCGCTTGGGGTTCTGGCCGGGAGCCAGTTGCTGGAGCAGGAAGTCGCTGCTGAAGCCGGCCGGCAACTGCGTGCCCAGGCCGTCGGGCCGGGGCGCGCCGCTCATCTGGCTGTCGTACATCTTGCGGGCGTCCTGCGTCTTGATGGCGCCGGGAACCTGGTCCAGCGATTGCACCCGGGTGTCGGCCAGGGCGGCCGGCGCGTGCAGGGCGAGGACCAGCGGGCAAAGCAGCAAAGCGGCGCGGATACGCATCGGCGTGGCCTGGCGATGAACCAGGCGGTAGTGGAGTTGCCTGATTATCGCTGAACGCCGCTGACGCGTTCCCGTCGGGTCAGTCCGTCTTCCAGCCCCACTTCTTGAAGATCGCGCGGCCGTCGGCCGAGGCCAGGAAATCGACAAAGGCCTGCGCCTGCGGATTGGATTTGCCATGCCGGGTCACGACCGCGCCCGCGTCGCGGTAGATGCGGTAGGGCTCTTCCACCGGCACCACGTCGGCCAGCGTCGGGTTGGACACCTGCCAGATGTTCCAGATCAGCCACGCGTCGATGCCCTTGTCCTCAGTCCACTGGCTGCGCGCCTGCGCGCTGTTGCCGGCCTCGGGCAGCACCAGGTTGGCGCGGAAGGCGCGCACGGTCTCGATGTCGCCAAGGCGGCCGGCCACGTCTTCCCACAGGCCGGTCTGGCCGGCGCCGGATACCGCCATCACCTTGATGCCGGGCTTGAGCAGATCCTTGAAGCCCTGGATGCCCTTGGGGTTGCCCGGCCGCACCAGGATCGCCGACGGTCGCAGGTAGAGGGTGCGCGCATCGCGCAGGTCGAACACGCCGGGCAGGGTGGTGGCGAAGCCGCTCATCATGTTCTCGGCGCCGCTGAACAGCACGTCGGCGTTCTGTTTGGCCTGTTCGGCCCAGGCCGGCGTGGGGCCGGCGGTGACCTTGACCTGGATGCCGTGCTGCTTGCCGAACGCTTCGGCGGCTTCCTTCATGGCGGGGGCGGGGCCGCCCGGACCGTAGACGTTCAGGTCCTGCGCGGACCAGGCGGCGGGCGAGGCCAGGCACGCAAGCGCCAGCAGGGCGCTGGCGACACGCGGGATCAACTTCAGCGGATGCGACTGCATATCGGGGTTCTCCGGTAAGGCCTGTCGGCGCGCGGACGGCGCACCGACAGGCGATGGGGCGAGCGGGACCCGGCGCCTTGGGGGGCGCGAGTCCTCCTGGCTGTAGACACCGCGGCCGGCGCGAATATTCCATCGCGGGGGATGCCGGCTCCGGACGCCGGGCGCAAGTGCGACATGATTCGCTGGCGCGCGGCCGTCCGGGCCCTGAAAAAAGCCGCCGCCCGCCCGGAGAAGGCGATATTTCAGTCTATAGTCGCTGGGCGAAACCCGTTGCCGCCGCGGCTTGTTCCACAACGCCCGCGCAACGCGTAGACTGCCCGCCCGACGGCTCCCCGGGCCCGGCGCCTGCGCGGCCTGCATGGCCGCCCATCGTGCGCCGCCGGGGCCGGCGGGCGATGAACCGAACGGAGAGAGAGCGATGGATAAGCGACAAGACCTGGAACCCCCGGCCATCCAGGAGGGCGCGGCGCATGCCGGCGCGACCGCCGGTCCGGCGCCGGAGGCGCCCGACGCCATCGCCATCGCCATCGCCATCGACATCGAAGCCGACCCGACCCTGGGCTACGCCTCCATCCAGAACGCGGTGCCGATCGTGCGGTCGTTGCGGCTGACCAACCGCTCGTCGCGCACGTTCGAGAACGTCGAGGTCCACATCCGCTGCAATCCGGCCTTCGCGCAGGGCGTCCGGTTGCGGTTCGACGCGTTGGTGCCGGGCGAGATCCGCCGGATCGCGCCGCTGGACCTGACCCCCGACCATGCCTATCTGGCCGAGCTGCAGGAATCGCAGCGCGCCACGATCGACGTGACGGCGCTGGCCGCCGGCCAGGAAGCGGGACGCGCCTCGCGGCCCGTGTCGGTGCTGGCCTACGACCAGTGGGCCGGCACGCGCGCGCTGCCGGAATTGCTGGCCGCTTTCTCGATGCCCAACAATCCCGCCGTGGACGCGCTGATCGGCAAGGCGGCCCGGCTGCTGCGCGGCCAGCACAGCGACCTGACGATGAACGGCTACCAGTCCAAGAGCCGCGACGCGGTCTGGAAGCAGGTATCGGCCATTTACAGCACGCTGGCGGCCGAAACGCTGCACTACGCCGAGCCGCCCGCCTCGTTCGGCGTGGACGGCCAGAAGATCCGCACGCCCGATCGCATCCTGGACGCCCGCGTGGCGACCTGCCTCGATCTCGCCATGCTGTTCTCTTCGTGCCTGGAGCAGGCCGGGTTGCGCCCCGTGATCCTGATGAAGGAGGGCCATGCATGGGTCGGGGTATGGCTGCATTCGGCCTGTTTCGCGGATCCGCTGACCGATGACGTGCAGGCCGTGCGCAAGCGCGTGGACAGTGGCGAGTTCCTGGCGTTTGAAACCACCGGCATTGCCCAGCATCCGAATTTCCGTCCGTCGCTGCGGCTGGCACTGGAGCAGGGCGCGGCGCACCTGCGCGAAGAGGGATCGTTCCGTTATGCCATCGACGTGCACCGCGCGCGCGAATTGCAGATCAAGCCCTTGCCCTCGCGCGCCGTCGGCATGGCGCCCGCAGAGGCCGACGCCACCGAAGCGCCGGCCGCGATCGAGCCGACGCCCGCGCTGCCGCCGCTGGATCCCGAGTTCGTCATCAGCCTGGAACCGGCCGACGATACCCCCGAAGGCCGGCTGGCCAAATGGAAGTCGCGCCTGCTGGACCTGACGCTGCGCAACCGCCTGCTGAATTTCAAGAACACCAAATCGACGTTGCCGCTGGTGGTGCCGGACCTGGGCCGGCTGGAAGACGCGATTGCCGACGGCAGCGAGTTCCGCGTCCGCCCCTTGCCGGCGGCGCTGATGGAAGGCAGCGACCCGCGCGTGGCGCAGGTGCATGTCGACCGGGGCGGCCGCGCGCCGTTGGACGACATGGCGCTGGAAGCGCTGGCCAACCAGGAACTGATCGCCCGCGTGCCGCAGGAGGCGCTGGACGCGAACCTGCTGGCGATCTTCGGCGCCGCGCGCACCGGCCTGGAGGAGGGCGGCGCCAACACGCTGTACCTGGCCATGGGCATGCTGCGCTGGACCGAGCACCCCACCGCCGAAAGCGCGCACCTGGCGCCGCTGATCCTGATGCCCGTATCGCTGCAGCGCCAATCCGTGCGCAGCGGCTTCCGGCTGGTGCGTCACGACGACGAAACCATCATCAATCCGACCTTGCTGCAGATGCTGCGCAACAACTACGAGTTGCGCATTCCCGGCCTGGACGTGCTGCCCACCGACGACAAGGGCGTGGACGTGGCGCGGGTGTTGCAGGCGTTCCGCCTGGCGGTGCGCGAGATCCCCGGTTGGGAAGTGCTGGAGCAGGTGCACCTGGGCATCTTCTCGTTCACCAAATACCTGATGTGGAAGGACCTGCAGGACCGCACCGGCCAGCTCAAGGCCAACCGCGTCGTGCAGCACCTGATCGACCATCCGGGCCAGGCCTTCGCGCAAGCGCCCTGGGATCCCCGCTTCGATCGGTTGGACGAGCACTACCGGCCGGAGGACCTGCTGACGCCGCTGTTGTCCGATTCGTCGCAATTGAAGGCGATCTGCGCCGTCGATGCGGGCCGCGACCTGGTGCTGGAAGGGCCGCCGGGCACCGGCAAGAGCCAGACCATCACCAACCTGATCGCGCATCTGCTGGCGCGCGGCAAGACGGTGCTGTTCGTCTCGGAGAAAATGGCCGCGCTGGAGGTGGTGCATCGCCGCCTGGCCAGCATCGGCCTGGGGCCGTTCTGCCTGGAACTGCATTCCTCCAAGGCGCGTAAATCCGAGGTGTTGCAACAGCTGGGCAAGGCGCTGGAGCTCGGCAGCCAGCGCACCGGCGAGGAATGGAACCGCGAGGCCGAGCGGCTGGGCGTGCTGCGCCAGGAATTGAACGGACTGGTCGAAGCCCTGCACCAGCGGCATGACAATGGCCTGACGGTCTATGACGCCATCGGCACCAGCATCCAGCATGCCGGCCAGGAGCCGTCGCCCATGTTCTGGCCCGATGCCCAGGCCCATGGCGAAAAGGCACTGGCGCAACTGCGCGAGACGGCGCGGCGCATGTCGACGCTGTCCGCCGAACTTGGCAGGTTGCACGGCCACCCGCTGGCGCACATCGGCATGACCGAATGGAGCCCGAGCTGGCAGGACGCGCTGCTGGCGGCGGCGCAGGCGCTGGACCAGGCGGTGGACGTCTTCAAGCAATGCGCCGGCGCGGCGGGCGAGGGGCTGGGCCTGCCGGTCGACGGGCTGAGCCTGCCGGCGTATGCCCGGCTGGACGCGCTGCTCGACGTGTTGCTGGCGGCGCCGCAGGTGCCGGCGGGTCTGGCCGCGCAGGCGCACGATCCGGCCGCGCGGCAACAGGTGCAGGCCATGGCGCGCCATGGCCTGGCGCGCAACGCGCACTGGGCCGATGTCGGCCCGTCCTGGCAGGCGCGGCTGGCGGACCTGGACGCGACGGCGTTGACGGTCGAGTGGCAGGCCGCCTGCGCCACCTGGTGGCCCAAGGCCGTCTTCGCCAAGCGCGGCCTGCGCAAGCGGCTGGCCGCATTCCGCGTCGATGGCGCGCGTCCAGGCGAGGCGGCCGTTGCCGCCATGCTGGCGCCGCTGGCGCGGGTCAACGCCGAGGACCGCGAGCTGGCTGCCTTGAAGGCCGACGCCCAGCGTTTGCTGTTGAACGATTATGCCGGCCTGGATACCGACTGGGATCAGGTCGGGCGCCATGAAGAATGGGCCGGGCGTTTCGCCGAGGCAGTCACGCTGATGGCCGGCGACCCCGCCGCGGCGATCGCGCTGCGCACGCACTTGCAACCGCTGGTGGCCGAGAATCGCGCCTTCCTGTCGCCTGGCGCCACGTTGGGCAAGCGCTTGCTGGAGACGCGCGATGCCTGGCGAGCGCTGCGCGACCGGCTTGCCGCCGTCGACGCGCAGGCCCGGCCCACCGCGCCGTTGCATGGCCAGGACGACGAGGCCGGCGCGCTGGCGCGCATCCAGGGGGTGCTGGCCGAGTGGCGCGGCCACAAGCAGAGCCTGATGCCGTGGTGCGTCTGGCGCCAGGCGCGCGAGCAGGCCATTGGCATGCAGTTACAGGGGCTGGTGGCCTCGCTGGAACAAGGCCGTGTGCCGCTGGCCCAGGTCGAGGCCCATTTCGATTTCAGTTATCGCAACTGGTGGGTCAAGAAGGTCATCGACCGTTCGCCGTTGCTGCGATCATTCTCCAGCGCCGACCATGAGCGCAAGATCCGCGAGTTCCGCCAGGCCGATGACCGCTTCCAGCAACTGACTTCGGCCTATATCGGCGCGTTGTTGGCGGGCAAGGTGCCGGCCAGCAACGCCATCCTGGTCAGCCCCGACAGCGAACTGGGCCTGCTGCGCCGTGAATTGCAGAAGAAGACCCGCCACGTGCCGGTGCGCCAGCTGATGCAGCGCCTGCCCTCGCTGCTGCCCAAGCTCAAGCCATGCCTGCTGATGTCGCCGTTGTCGGTCGCGCAATACCTGGACGCGGGCCATTCGCAGTTCGACGTGGTGGTGTTCGACGAAGCCTCGCAGATTCCGGTATGGGATTCGGTCGGCGCCATCGCCCGTGGGCAGCAACTGGTGGTGGTGGGCGACACCAGGCAGTTGCCGCCCACCAGCTTTTTCAGCAAGTCCGCCAACGACGATGACGGCGCCGGCGACGACGGCCAGGTCGAAGACCTGGAGAGCATCCTGGACGAATGCCTGGGCGCCGACATGAACCGCCTGCGCCTGCAATGGCACTACCGCAGCCGGCATGAAAGCCTGATCACGTTCAGCAACGTGACCTACTACGATTCGCAGCTCATCACCTTCCCGTCGCCGGTCACCGATGACGTCGCGGTGCGGCTGGAGCGCGTGGCGGGCGTCTACGACCGCGGCGGCAGCCGCAGCAATCGCGCCGAGGCCGACGCCATCGTCAGGGGCATCGAGCAGCATTACCTGGATCCTGCGCGCCGCCGCCAGAGCCTGGGCGTGGTGACGTTCAATCAGCCGCAGCAGTCGCTCATCGAGACGCTGCTGGATGCGCGGCGCCGGGCCAACGCCGATCTGGACAAGGCCATTTCGGCGCAGTCGCGCGAGCCGCTGTTCATCAAGAACCTGGAGAACGTGCAGGGCGACGAGCGCGACGTGATCTATTTCTCGATTACCTACGGGCCGGACGCCGCCGGCAAGATGACGATGAACTTCGGTCCGCTCAACGGCGAAGGCGGGCACCGCCGGCTCAACGTGGCGATCTCGCGGGCCCGCGAGGGCGTGGTGATCTACAGCACCCTGGCGCCGGAGCAGATCGACCTGTCGCGCGTGCGCGCCGCCGGCGTCCGCGATCTGAAGCATTACCTGGAATTCGCCCTGAAGGGGCCGCGCGCGCTGGTCGAGCAGTCGCTGCCGACCGGGCGTGAGCCCGACAGTCCGTTCGAGACGCAGGTCATCAAGGTGCTGCGCGAAAGGGGCTGGGTGGTGCATCCGCAGGTCGGCTGCTCGGGCTACCGCATCGACATGGGCGTGGTCGATCCGCGCGCGCCGGGCCGATACCTGCTGGGCATCGAATGCGACGGCCGCGCCTATCACTCCGGCGCGACGGCGCGCGACCGCGACCGCCTGCGCCAGGTGGTGCTGGAAGGCCTGGGATGGCGCCTGCACCGGATCTGGTCGACCGATTGGTGGATCAACCCCGAGCGCGAAGTCGAAAAGCTGCTGGTCCGCCTGGAGGCGGAACTGGCGCGGGAGGAGGACACCCCGGCGGCGCAGCCGGCTGCCGAGGACGCCTCCGCGCACGCCGAGGATGAGGTCACCTTCACGATCGTCACGCAAGAGGGGGAGCCGGCGACTGACGCGGCCGCCGGCGTCGCGGCGGGCCTGGCGGATGGTTTCTCCACGTACCGGGTCGCCGACCTGCCGCGCGGCGATGCCGCGGCGTTCCACGACCGCGCCAGCAATGCGCCGCTGGCCGAGGCGCTGCGGCAGGTGATCGAGACCGAAGGCCCGCTGCCCGAGACGGTATTGCACCGCCGCGTGGCGCGCGCCTGGGGGTTGGAGCGTACCGGCGTGCGCATTGTCGAACGATTGCGCATGCTGGCGCCCGCCGGCTCGGGCCGCACGCAGGAAGACGAGGTCACGTTCTATTGGCCGGCTGGCGTGCGCCCGGCGGCCTGGACCGGGTTCCGCGGCGCGGCCGAAGACGAGGCCACCCGCCGCCGGCTGGACGATGTCTGCCTGGAAGAACTGGCCAATGGCATCCTGCAGGTGCTGGCCATGACCGGTAGCGCGCCCCGGGCGGACGTGATCAAGTCGGTATGCCGCATGCTCGGGCTGTCGCGCACGCTGGCGGATGCCGAGGCGCGGCTGGGATTGGCGGTGGCGGCTCTGCTGGCGCAAGGCCGGGTGCAAGAAGACGCGGGCCTGTTGCGCGCGGCGTGAGGCCGGCCCGGCGCGCGTGAGTGTCAGACTGTAATCGGGCTGCGGCCGTGATCCGCGCGTGGCGCGTGCCGCGATTCGGGCGGCGTCCCTGCGGCATGAGGGGCCTGGGCGCCATTGCCGATGTCAGCCTGCGTTCAGCCGCGTGGCAAGATTTGGATACGTCCCAGGGCGCGATCCGCCTTTTTCGTCCATGGCGCGGACGTAAAATCCGGGTTTTCATCAGTGCCACACGGCTGATAGGAACCCACCATGAAAAAAACAATTCTCCTGGCGTCCGTCTGCGCCGCGCTGCTGCAGGCTTGCGCGCCGGTTTCCTCTCCTGGCGAAGGATCATCCACCATGTCCACCACCGCGTCGTCGTCCCGGTCCGCCCTGAGCCTGCCGGCCTATTACTGGCGCCTGGCGGCGGCCACCGATGCCTCGGGCAAGGCCATTCCCGCGCTGCAGAGGGGCATCGAGCAACCGCTGCGCCTGTCGTTCTCGGCTGACGGCATGAATATCCGTGGCGGCTGCAACACGCAGTTCGGCGGCTACACCTACAAGGACGGCGTGCTGCGCGTCGCCAACCTCGCCTCGACGATGAAGGCGTGCGAGCCCGGCTTGATGAAACTGGACGCCGAGATCGGCCAGCGCCTGAAGGGCGACCTGCGCGCCACGCTCAGCGGCGAGTCCACCGAACCGGCCCTGGAACTGGTGGCGCAGGATGGCAGCGTGCTGAAGTTCGTTGGCGAGCCGACGCCGGAAACCCTGTATGGCAGCGCCGGCGAAACCATGTTCCTGGAAGTGGCGCCCAAGCGCGCCGATTGCAGCCACCCCATGATTCCGCGCTACCAGTGCCTGATGGTGCGCGAGCGCCGCTACAACGACGCCGGCGTGCAATTGCCGCCGCAGGAGGATTGGCATCCGCTGTACCAGTCGATCGAAGGCTACGATCATCGCGACGGCGTGCGTACCGTGCTGCGTGTGAAGCGCTACGACTGGAAGAACCCGCCCGCCGATGCGCCGTCGAAGGTGTACGTGCTGGACCTGGTGGTCGAGCAGGACGCCTCGGGCAAGAAGAAGTAGGGCGGTCGCGCCCCGGGCGGGCGCGACGCGTCATGCGGCCGGCGGGTTCTCCGCCGGGCCGTTCCCGTCCCCCGGCTCCGCCCGGCAGAACGTGATCTGGAAACTCCCCGGCAGTTCGAAGGCGACGTGGTGCCGCACTTGCGGCGCGATCAACACGCGCTGTCCGGCGGCCAGCACCACCTCGGTGTGCGGTGGATCGTCCAGTGCGTAGCGCAGCACGCCGCTGTGCACGGTCAACAATCCCCAGGTTCCCGCCTTGGTCGTATGTGCGGCGCGCAGCGCGGCCGGCAGGTTGTCGGGCGTGAACATCGGGCTGTCCCGGTAGGGCCGCACGCCCGCGGGCAGGGTGTCCGGCAGGCTGGGCGCGGTCTGCCGGTGCTGCCAGACATGCCACAGCTTGGCGGCGATGCGTTCGGCCATGGCGTCGGCCTGCGCCTGCAATGCCGGCGGCCCGAGTTCCGCGGTGACCTGATGGAACAGCGCCAGCCAGTGCTGGAACAACGGCCATGACAGATCAGGGATACGCGCGTGCGCCGGAATCGGCGCGCCCTTGAAGCGGCGCGTGCCAAGCAGCAGCGCGGACCAGAAGTCGCACAGCATGGCCAGGTGGGCATCCCAGTCGGTCACGCGCGCCTCGAAGATCGGGCCGAGCGTGGCGTCCTGGCGCACGCGGGCGTAGAACCGGTGCACCAGGCGATGGATGTCGTGCTCGCTGATCGGGGCGTCGGGCAGGTCGGGGGGGTGGGGGGCATGACGGAGGGGAGGAAAAGGATCCATCCCATTGTCCCCGCGACGGAGGGCCGCGCCGATGACGAATGTCATTGGCGGCCGCCGCATCGTGGCCCGAGCGCCGTTATGGGCGTGATGGGCCGGCCCGTCAGAACGGCCGTTTTGCCGTCGTCGCCAGTTTTTCCAGGTAGGCCGGCGTGTGCAGTACCCATTCGCGGCGCTTGCCGCTGACGTGGCCCTGCGTCTGCCAATCGTTCAACAACCGGCTCAGGGTTTCGGCGCGGATGCCCAGATGCGCGGCCAGCTGGCGCTGGTTCAGCGGCAGCGTCACCACGTCGCCCTGGCGTTCGCGCAGCCCCATCAGGTAGTTGGCCAGTCGTTCCGGCGCCGAGCTGGACGTCATCCAGTCGACCTTGTTGACCTGGTCATACAGGTTCTTGCTCAGTCCCGCCAGCAACGCCAGCGCCAGGTCGGGCCATTGGCGGCAGGCCTCATGCAGCCGGCGCCGGCACAGCCGCCACCCCTGGAAGGCGGTGCGCGCCCGCGCCTGCATCGGATAACGGCCGTGCGGCATGAACATGGCGGCATGGGCGATCAGCGTGCCCGGCTCGAACACGCGAAAGACACGTTCGTCGCCGTTGAAGCCATAGCGCATGACCTCGGCCTGGCCCTGGCCGACCAGCAGGTAGTGGCGCGCGACGTCGCCTTCGCCGAACAGGGTCTGCCCGGCCTCGGCGCGCAGCGGCACGGCGTCGCCCACCAGGTACGCCGCGACTTCGGCGGCGGCCAGCGGCGGCAGGCCGCGTAGCAGCGCATGGCGGGCGAGCAGGTCCGCCGCGACCGGATCGGGCAGATTGATATTTGTCATTCTGGGTCTTTCCGCGTGAATGGGAAAATTTTAAACGATAACAATTCCCATTTGAAATTCCATGAAGAATCCCCCGACGCGCCGCCGATTCTGCGCCGCGATGACCGCGGCGGCGCTGCTGCCAGGCTGGGGCGTGGCCCGTGCCCGCCCTCGCGCCACGCTGACACTGGCCGGGCCTGGCGCCGTGGTCAGCTACCCATTGATGCACATGGCCGCGACCGGCGCCCTGGCCGGGCAGGCGGACAGCGTGCGCTTCCGCCTGTGGCAAAGCGCCGACCAGTTGCGCGCGCTGCTGGTGAACGGCGATGTCGACTTCAGCGCCACGCCCAGCACGCTGCCGGCGTTGCTGCGCAACCGCGGCTTGCCGGTGCGGCTGTTGAATATCTCGGTCTGGGGCATCCTCTGGCTGGTCAGCCGCGATCCGGCCATCCAGTCGTTCGAGGACCTGGCCGGCCGCGAGCTGGCGGTGCCGTTCCAGCGCGACCTGCCGGCGGTGCTGCTGGACACGCTGCTCGAGGCCCAGGCCGCGCGCGGCCTGGCGCCCGTCAAGCTGCGCCGCACACGCGACGGCCAGGACGCGATCGCGCTGATGCTCGACGGCCAGGCGGAACACGCGCTGCTGGTGGAACCCATGGCGTCGCTGCTGCTGTGGCGGGCACGGCAGCAGGCCGGCGCGCCCGCGCTGCATCGCGGCCCCAGCCTGGAGCAGGCCTGGCGCGCCGCGTTTCCCGCCCAGCCCTCCCTGCCGCAGGCGGGCATCATGGCCGCTGTCGGCGTGGCCGACGACGCGGCGCTGTGCCAGGCGGTGGACAGCGCCTACGCCGCCTCGGCGCGCTGGTGCATGGATCACCCCGCCGAATGCGCGGCGCTGGTGCGGGAGCATCTGCCGCACATGCCGCAGGCCGCGCTCGAAGCCGCCATCCGCCAGACGCGCCTGCAGAGCCGCAGCGCGCGTGAAGCGCGGCCCGACCTCGAAGCCCTGTACCAGTTGCTGGCCAACCGCTATCCCCAAGCCATCGGCGGCGGCCTGCCGCCCGCCGGCTTCTACGGACCATGAGCGGCCCATCCTCTGCGCGCCTGGGCGCGCCTGTCCTGCGCACCTCGCGCGCCTGGAGCGTGGCCGGCGTGCTGCTGCTGTTGCTGGCTTGGCACCTGGCCGCCCGCCAGCTTGGGCCGCTGCTCATGGCGACGCCTTGGGACGCGCTGCGCGCCATCGGTCCGCTGGTGAGCAGTCCGCAGTTCTTCGCCAATGCCGGCGTCAGCCTGATGCGCATCGGCGTGGGCGTGCTGGCCGGCGCGTCGCTGGGCTTCGCGCTGGGCATGCTGGCCGGCCACAGCGCCCGCTTGCGTGGCCTGATCGAGCCGTTGCGCTGGCTGCTGATGGCGATGCCGCCGGTGGTCGTGGTGGTGCTGGCGATGCTGTGGTTCGGCCTGGGCTCGTCGATGGTGATCTTCATCACCACGCTGATGATGGCGCCCGGCATGTACGTCAACACCGTCAAGGGCATGCTGCACGTGGACCGCAAGCTGATCGAGATGACGCAGGTCTACCGCTATGGCCCGTGGCTGCGCCTGCGGCACCTGTACCTGCCCGCGCTCAGCGCGCCGTTGCTGGCGGCCCTGCTGATCGCCGCCTGCGGCGGCGTGCGGCTGGTGGTCATGGCCGAAGTGCTGGGCGCCGAGAACGGCGTGGGCTATGCGCTGGCCAATGCCCGCAGCACCTTCGACACGGCCGAGCTGTACGCCTGGGTGCTGTTGATCCTGGGCCTGGTGGCCTTGCTGGAATTCGTGTTCCTGCAACCCCTGCAGCGGCGCCTGGGGCGCTGGATGGAGCCGAGCCATGCTTGAGTTGCGCGGCCTGTCCCTGCGCTACGGCGCGCAATCCGTGCTGCGCGATGTCGACCTGCGCCTGCGGCCGGGCGAGCGGCTGGGGCTGATCGGCCCCAGCGGCGCCGGCAAGAGCAGCCTGTTGCGCCTGGCCGCCGGCCTGGCGCGGCCCAGCGCCGGCCTCTTGCGCAACGATTTCCGTCACGCCGTGCTGATGTTCCAGGAGCCGCGGCTGCTGCCTTGGCGCCATGCGCTGGACAACGTGGCGTTGCCGCTGCGCGCGGCCGGCCACGCGCCTGCCAGGGCGCGGGCGCGGGCGGCGCAATGGCTGGGCCGGGTGGGCCTGGATGCGGCGATGCAGTCGTGGCCCGGCGAGCTGTCGGGCGGCATGGCGCAGCGCGTGGCCCTGGCCCGCGCCCTGGCGCCGGGACCCGACCTGTTGATGCTGGACGAACCCTTCAGCGCGCTCGATCCGGCGCTGCGCCGGCAACTGGCCGCTTGCTGCCGCGAGGAATTGGCGCGCAGCGGTGCGGCGCTGCTGTGCATCAGCCACGATCCCGAGGAACTGCTGGGCCTGGTCGACCGCTGCGTGCTGGTGCGGCAGGGACAGGTCATCCCGATCGAACCGGATGCCAGCGGCGCCTTGTCCGCCGCTCGCCTGCGCGCGCTGCTGCTGGAGGCCGGCGCCGCACCCTGACACGGATGTTCCCAAGGTTTCCCGCCTTTTCCCCCGTTCGCCGGCCTTGCCATGAACGTTTTCTTTCCTTGCCACGTGGAAGTATTCGCATGACGTCCCCCCTCCTGCGCCAGTTGGCGTCCAGCCTTACCCTGGGTGTGCTCGGCCTGTCCGCGGCCCATGCCCAATCGCTGCCTCCCGCCACGGCCGACCGGGCCGTGCCCTCGCTGTCGCCGGTGGTCGTGTCCGGCGAGTCCGCCACGCGCGGGCTCGATCCCGGTCCCCAGCGGGTCCAGGCCGAACAGCAGGCCGTGCCGGGCGGCACCAACCTGATCCTGCCGCAACAGGAGGTGCGCCTGGTCACGCTGCGCGACGCGCTCGACTACCAGCCGGGCGTGGTGGTGCAGGAATTCTTTGGCGGACTGGACCAGCCGCGGCTGAATATCCGCGGTTCCGGCATCCAGAGCAATCCGCTCAGCCGCGGCATCCTGTTGATGCAGGACGGCCTGCCGCTGAACGATGCCGACGGCTCCTTCGTCATCAGCCTGCTCGAACCCCGCAATGCAGGCCTGGTCGCCGTGCGGCGCGGCGCCAACGCGCTGTCTCCCGGGGCCACGACGCTGGGCGGCGAGGTCGACTTCCAGTCGCTCACGGGCACCCAGAGCGACCTGGTCCGGCTCGGCACGGGCAGCTTCGGCACGCGTTCGGTCACGCTGTCCAAGGGCTTCGAGGACGAGCGCCTGGATGGCCGCTTCAGCTTTGGCTACGACAAGTCGGATGGCTACCGCCATCACTCGGCGTCCGAGCGCTCCAGCTTCCAGGGCAACCTGGGCTTTCGTCGCGGGACCTTCGAGAACCGCACCTATCTGTCATACACCGACCTCAAGTTCGACATTCCCCAGCCGGTGCCCAAGGCCCGCATGTACGCGGATCCGCGCGGCGTGCTGGGCGACGGCAATTCGCCGCAGGACCTGGCCAACAACGTCTACAACCGTGATCCGCACCGCGACACCAGCCAGTTCCGCATCGCCAACCGCAGTTATTGGGGCAGCGATGACCTGAACCAGACCGCCGGCCTCTATTGGCAGCGCACCAACGACGACTTCACCAACCCGCAGGTCGCCAATGTCACCGACGGCGATACCTACGGCCTGGCGTGGCAACTGGCCGGCAAGGCCGGCAGCGTCGACTACCGCGTGGCGCTGGACTGGCAACGCAGCAACATGGACCGCGACCTCTACGCCATCCGTCCAGCCGATGGCCGCCGCCTGCAACGCTTCGGCAACTATGCCTTGACGGCCGAGAACCGCAGCGCGCTGGTCGGCCTGGATTGGCATCTCACCGGGCAGCTCAGCCTGGTCGGCGACCTGAAGTACACCCAGGCCGTGCGCGATGCGCGCGAGCGCGGCAGCGGCAAGACCCTGGACCAGGACTGGAACTACGCCACCCCGCGCCTGGGCATCGTCTGGCAGCCGGCGCAGACGCAGCGCTGGTACGCCAACGTCAGCCGCAGCAACGAGGCGCCGACCTTCTGGGAGATTGTCAACGGCGAGGTGCCCGCGCCCATGAACCCGGCCACCGCCGTAACCTCGATGAGCAAGCTCGACCTGCAACGCGCATTGACCTATGAGATCGGCGGCGACGGCACTTTCGATGTGGCCGGCCGCGACCTGCGCTGGGCCGTGTCGATCTATCGCAGCCGGGTGGAGGATGAACTCATGTCCGTCACCAATGCCAACGGCACGCCGGCCGGCACCTACAACTACCGCGGCCGCACCCGCCACCAGGGCATCGAGGCCGGCTTGTCAGGCAGCCTGCCGGCGCCGGGCGACGGCCTGCTGGACTACCGCGTTGCCTACACCTTCAGCGATTTCCGCTTCCGCGAGGGCGAGTTCCAGGGCAATCGCATCGCCGGCGTGCCGCGCCATCTGCTGAGCGCCGAGTTGATGTACCGCAAAGGCGGTTGGCGAGTGGGGCCCAACCTGCGCTGGCTGATGAGCGACACTGAGACCAACCACGCCAACGCGCCGGGCACGCAGCAAAATGCCTACGCGCTGCTGGGTTTCAAGATCGCCTACGAACACGATGCGCATTGGAGCGCCTACGCACAGGCCGACAACCTGACCGACAAGACCTACGCCAGCAGCTACGCCATCCGCAACAGCGCGACGGCGGCCATGCCGATTTTCCTGCCGGGCAACGGCCGGGCGTTCAGCGCGGGCGTGACCTACCGGTTCTGATGACTTATCCGGGCACCGCCATGAACACCTATCCCCTGCTGTTGATCCTGCACCTGCTGGCCGCCTTCGTCTTCGTCGGCACGGTGACCTTCGAGGTGCTGTTCCTGGAGCCGGTGCACCGGCGCCTGCCGCCCGAGGTGCGCAAGGCGCTTGGCGCGCAGCTCGGCCCGCGCGTGCGCGGGACGGTGCCGTGGGCGGTGCTGGTGCTGTATCTGGCCGGCCTGGGCCTGGCGTGGCAATACCGCGGCGTGCTGGCGCATCCGGCCGGCTCGCCGCTGGGCATCCTGCTGTCGGTCAAGATCGCGCTGGCCGTGAGCGTGGCGCTCCATGTCGTCTCGGCGCTGGTGCTGGCCCGCAAGCGGCGGCTGGCGCCGGCGTTGCAGCGGCGCATACATATCAGTGTCTTCTGTCACATGGTCGGCATCGTGGTGCTGGCCAAGGCGATGTTCTATGTGACGTGGTGAGGGGAGGGCGACGCCGTCGACGCCCAGGAAGAGGCCTGGCGGGTGCGGCGCGGATACCACGGTGGTGGCCGGATTTCCCCACGCAAGGGCGCAGTATTGTAAATTGTAGTCATTCTCATCTCTGCCCGCGCGACCCCCATGGCTGCCTCCGACCCCTCTCCGCAGCATCCCTTGCATGCGCTTTACCAGGATCACCAGGGGTGGCTGCAAGGCTGGCTGCGCAAGAAACTGGGGTGCGCGCTGGATGCCGCCGATCTGGTGCACGACACCTACCTGCGGGTACTGAGCCAGCGCGAGCCCGGCGAGATCCGCGAGCCCCGTCCCTATCTGGCCACCATCGCCCATGGGCTGATGGTGAATCACCTGCGGCGCAAGGACCTGGAGCGCGCCTACCTGGAAACGCTGGCGCAATTGCCTGAACCCTTGGCGCCGTCTCCCGAGGCGCGCGCGCTGGCGCTGGAGGCCCTGGTCGAGATCGACACCATGCTCGATGGCTTGCCGGTGGCGGCGCGGCGCGCGTTCCTGCTGTGCCAGCTCGAGGGCATGACGCATGCCGAGATCGCCAGCACGCTGCGGGTCTCCGTGGGGTCGGTGCGGCTGTATATCGCGCGCGCGTTGCGCCAGTGCCTGGAACTGGCGCCGTGAGCGCCGGCGGGGCGGGGGGCATCGATCCGCGCGCGCTGGACGGCGCGGTGGAGTGGTTCCTGCGGCTGACCTCGGGCACCGCCAGCGCGGCCGACCACGAGGCCTGGCAGGCCTGGCGGCGGGCCGATCCCGAACACGAACGCGCCTGGCTGCGCACTGAAGCCCTGACCCGACGCTTCGAGGCGCTGCCCAAGGGGGTGTTGCCGGTGCTGGAGCGGCCGCGCTCGGCGAGCCGCCGGCGCGCGCTGGGCAAGCTGGCGCTGCTGGCCAGCGCCGGGGGCGCGGGCTGGCTGGCCTGCCGCGACGAGGCCTGGCGCGGCTGGGTGGCGCAATACCGCACGCCGTCCGGCGCGCGCCGCGAAGTGGTGCTGGCCGATCACAGCCGCGTGGTGCTCAATGCCGCCACCGCGATGGACGTGTTGTTCGACGCCCATCAGCGCCTGATCGCGCTGCATGCCGGCGAGATCCTGGTCGAGACCGCGCCCGATCCCGAGCGGATCGTGCGGCCCTTCATCGTGCGCACCCGCGAAGGCAGCATCACTGCGCTGGGCACGCGTTTCGTGGTGCGGCGCGACGATGGCGTGTCGACCGTGCAGGTGCTGGAAGGCGCGGTCCGGGTGCTGCCGAGCGGGGCGGCGGCCGATGGCGCGCGTCAGGTGCCGGCCGGGATGCGCCTGAGTTTCGGCGCCGGCATCGGCGCCGGCCTCGAACCGGTGTCCGGCGACCCGTCGGCCTGGCAGCGCGGCATGCTGCAGGTGGACGGCATGCCGCTGCGGACTTTCCTGGCGGAATTGCAGCGCTATCGTAGCGGCTGGATCGACTGCGCGCCGGAAGTGGCGCACCTGCCGATCTCCGGCGCCTTTCCGCTGGACGACCCCGACCGTGTCCTGGCCACGGTGGCCGACACGCTGCCGCTGCGCCTGCGTTACCGCACGCGCTACTGGGTATCGGTGCTGCCGCGCGGCGCCAGTGGAACGAATTTGTAACGCGATTAGCACTTTTCGCGTCTCGACTGGCTACGAGGGTAAGACCCACCGTGAGGAGTTACCCCGTCATGCCCCCGCGTTTCCCCCGCCTGCGCGCAAGCGCATCCCGCCGCGTCCTGCGCGGCGCCCGCCTGTTCGCGTTGCCGGTGGCCGCCCTGGCCGCGCCCCTGCAGGCGCAGACCTCCGCCGTGGCCATCGCGCCCGGCCCGCTCAGCGCCGCGTTGTCGGCCTATGCCGCGCGCGCCGGCGTGTTGCTGTCGTTCGATCCGGCGCTGACGCGGGACCTGACCACCCAGGGCCTGAGCGGCAGCTACGGGTTTGAAGAGGGCTTGCGCCAGCTGCTCCAGGGCAGCGGCCTGGAACCCGTGCGGCGCGCGGATGGCGGCTACACGCTGCGGCGCATGCCGGCGGCGGACGTGACCGCGCTGCCGGCCGTCACAGTGACCGGCAGCCGCGATGGCGACGCGCCGAGCGAAGGCACGGGCTCGTACACCACCCGCGTGGCCACCTCCGCCACGCGCATGGACCTGTCCCTGCGCGAAACCCCGCAATCGGTCAGCGTCGTCACGCGCCAGCAGATGGACGACCAGAATCTCGTGACGCTTGACGACGTGCTGCGGCAGACGCCCGGCGTGGTCGCCGACAAGCTCGACGAGCGCGTCACCTTCACTTCGCGTGGCTTTGCGTTGAGCACGATGATCGACGGCGTGCCGACGTTCGCGTTCAAGACCCCGGCGGCCGAGATCGGCATGATCAACACCGTGATCTACGATCGCATCGAGGTGGTGCGCGGCGCGGCCGGGCTGCTCAACGGCGTGGGCGAGCCGGGCGGCTCGGTCAACCTGGTGCGCAAGCGGCCCACCGCCGACTTCGCCGGCCATGCCACCGCGGGCGTGGGGCGCTGGAACAACTACAACCTGGAACTGGACGTCGGCGGTCCGTTGAACACCAGCGGCAGCCTGCGCGGGCGCGTCATCGGCTCGCGCACCGCGGGCGACAGTTTCATCGACGACAAGAAGCGTTCCGACGATGTCTTCTACGGCATCCTGGAAGCGGATATCACGTCCAACACCACGCTGAGCCTGGGCTTCGAACACCAGAAGACCGCCATCGACGGCGCCAACTTCGGCCAGGCGCCGCTGTTCTACAGCGACGGCAGCCGCACCCATTTCTCGCGCTCGTTCAACCCTGGCACGCCGTGGAGCCAGTGGGACATGTACAGCGACAAGATCTTCGTCACGCTGGACCACCGTTTCGCCAACGGCTGGCGCGTCAAGATGGATGCCAGCCGGCTCAAGAACGAACGCAAGGCCCTCTGGGGCTACCTGTTCGAGTATTTCCCGGTCGAGCAGAATGGCGATTCGACCATCGAGATCCGCCAGAACCCGGCCACCTCCACCAACAAGTCGTTCGACCTGTACGCCACCGGCCCGTTCCAGGCCTTTGGCATGGAGCACCAGGCGGCGCTGGGCGTCAGCGTCAATGACTACACCAGCGAGCTGAACCTGAATTCGGCCAATCCGAACGGCTGGGACCGGCGTCCGCTGAATTTCTACCAGCTGCAGAATTTCCCGAAGCCAAGCCGCTACTACACGTACTTCAATACTTTCCTGGACGCCAAGGAAACCGCCGTCTACGGTTCCACCCGCCTGAAACTGGCCGAGCCGGTGTCGCTGGTGCTGGGCGGGCGCGCCACCTGGTACGAGGAAAAGTCCTCGTCCTACAACGGCCCCGCCAATCTCTGGACCACCAACCCCACCGCCAAGGTCAACGGCGAATTCACGCCGTATGCCGGCACGGTGGTGGACCTGAACGACAATTTCTCGGCCTATGCGAGCTACACCCGCATCTTCATTCCGCGATCGGAACGCGATTCGTCGAACGCGCTGTTGGCGCCGCAGACCGGCAAGAACTACGAGCTGGGCCTGAAGGGCGAACACCTGGACGGCAAGCTCAACACCAGCTTCGCCCTCTTTCGCACGCAGGAAGCGAACGTGCCGGTCGAGGACCCCAGCGCGCCGCCGCTGCCCGATGGCAGCACGCCGTACCGGTCGGTGGCCGGCGCGCGCAGCAAGGGCTTCGAGGTGACGGTGGCGGGCGAGGTGGCGCGCGGCCTGCAGGTGATGGGCGGCTATACCTACTTCGCCAAGCGCGACAACGAGGGCGCCTTGCTGTTGCCCAATTATCCGGAGCGCCTGTTCCGGCTGGCGGCCAGCTATCGGCTGCCGGGGGCGTGGAACAAGCTGACGGTCGGCGGCAGCGTCAATTACCAGAGCGGCATCTACTACGACGAGTCCAGCGGCCTGGGCCGTGCGTCGCAAGGCGGCGTGACGCTGCTGGGCTTGATGGCGCGGTATGAGTTCAGCAAGCAGGTGACGGCGTCGATCAATATCGACAACCTGACCGACAAACGCTACTACAGCGGGCTGGGGGGCTACAACGGCTACAACTATGGGACGCCGCGCAACGTCTGGATGAAGGTCAGCTACAAGTTCTAGGTGGCTCGGCCAGGGGCCGGCCGCAAGGGTGTGGCCGGCCCCGCGCAGTGAGGACGGGAAAGAGGGGATTTAACGCCTCCATCAATAATGATTACAATTCCCATTCCCGAAATCCTCAAAACGCATTCGTCACGGCCATGTCGTCCACGGAATCCCTGGAGCACCGCGAGCTCGGCAGGCTGTATCGCGACCACCACGGCTGGCTGCGAGGCTGGCTGCTGCGGCGCCTGAACGTGCCGGCCGAGGCGGCCGACCTGGCCCAGGACACGTTCCTGCGGCTGCTGGCGTCGCCCGCTTCCATGGCGCAACTTCAGGGCGTGCGGCAGCCGCGCAGCTTCCTGGCGACGGTGGCGCAGCGCACGCTGGTCGACCACATCCGCCGCCAGGTGCTGGAACGCGCCTGGCTCGAGACCCTGGCGCAGCAGCCCGAGGCCAGCGCCATTTCGCCCGAGACGCAGGCCATCCTGCTCGAGACCATCCGCGAGATCGACGCCATGCTGCATGGCCTGGGCGACAAGGTGCGGCGCGCTTTCCTGATGTCCCAGCTGGAAGGGGCCAGCTACGCCGAGATCGCCGCCCGCCTGGGCGTGACGGTCAGTTCCGTCAAGAAGTACATGGCGCGCGCCACCGAGCATTGCCTGGTGTACGCGCTGGCCAGGCAGTAGGCGGCCATGGCGGACAAGACCATCTCCGCGGCGGCGCAGTGGTACGCGCGGCTCTGTGCGGACGACGTCAGCGCGGCCGACGTGGCGGCGCATGGCCGCTGGCTGGCGGCCGATCCGGAACACGCGCGCATCTGGCGCCAGGTCGAGAATCTGCGCGGCACGTTGGGAGCGGCGCCGGCGCGCCTGGCCGCCGACACCCTCAGCCGCGCCGACCAGCATTTCGCGCGCCGCCGCGCCGCGCTGCGCAACGGGCTGGGCGCGGTGGCGCTGCTGGGCGCCGGCGGGTTGGTCGCCTGGCGCGGCATGCCGCTGGACCGGATGCTGGCGGACTATCGCACCGGCGCGGGCGACCGCCGCGAACTGCGGCTGGCGGATGGCACGCTGCTCTGGCTCGACAGCGCCAGCGCGGTGGACGTCAACGTCAGCGCGGGGGAACGGCGCATCTTCGTGCACACCGGTGAAATCCTGGTCGACACCGCGGGCGCCAGGCCTGGCTTGCCGCCGCTGCGCGTAGTCACCTCGCATGGCACGGTGCGGCCGCTGGGCACGCGCTTCACCGTGACCCGCCAGGACGACCTGACGCGCGTGGTGGTGCTGCGCCATGCCGTGGCGCTGGAGCCGGCAGCGGGCGGCCCCACGGTAATCCTGAACGCGGGCGAGGAGGGCACGCTGGCGCCTTCGGGGGCGCATGTGGCGGGCGCCTTTACCGGCGAGCCGGACGCCTGGACCCGCGGACTGCTGGTGGTGGACAACTGGCGGCTGGACGATTTCATTGCCCGGCTCGACCGCTACCGGCCCGGGCTGTTGCGATGTGATGACGCCGTGGCCGCATTGCGTCTGTCGGGCGCGTTTCCCCTCGACGAGACCGACGAAGCCCTGGCCGCGGTGGCACGCGCCTTGCCGGTGCGTGTCTCGCGCTTTACCCGTTATTACGTCCGAGTCGTCGCCCGCGACTGATTTTTTTTTCCCGGCATTGTCCTTTTTCCGCGCTCATCCGACTTAGCAGGGATTACGTCGGATCTGCTTCACGGAAACCTGAGTCCATGCCTTCTTCTTCTTTGCCTCACCGCCATCTTCCCCTGGTCGCGCCCCTGGCGCGCGCCGTCTTCATCGCATTGACGGCCATCAGCGCCGTCCCGCCCGCACTGGCCCAGGACGCCGCGGCCACCCAATCCACTCGCCGCTACGATGTGCCGCCCGGCCCGCTGGGACTGGCCCTGGGCCGCTTCGCCGCCCAGGCGGGGGTGGTGTTGTCGTTCGACGCCAAGCTTACCCAGGGCAGGCAGAGCGCCGGCCTGCAAGGCGATTACGGCGTGGCGCCGGGCCTGGCGGCGATGCTGGCCGGCACCGGCTTGGAGGCCGTCAGCCAGGGCGGCAACCGCTACGGCCTGCGCAGCGCCAATACCCAGACACTGGCGCCGGTGGAGGTGCTGGGCGCGCGCGAACCGGCGCCCAGCGAGGGCACGGATTCCTACACGGTGGGCGTTTCGACCAGCGCCACGCGGTTGCCGATGACGCTGCGCGAGACGCCGCAGTCGGTCTCGGTGATGACGCGCCAGCGCCTCACCGACCAGGGCCTGAACACCCTGGAGGATGCCATCGTCAATACACCGGGCCTGATCTTCAAGAAGAAGGGCTCGGCCGACGACAACGAAAAGGGCCTGTATGCCCGCGGCATGGAAATCACCAACATGCAGGTCGACGGCGTGCCGACCCACAAGGATTTCAACGCCCTGGGGCTGGATACCGCGCTGTATGACCGCATCGAGGTGGTGCGCGGCTCCACCGGCCTGCTCAGCGGGGCGGGCAATCCCGCCGCCTCCATCAACCTGGTGCGCAAGCGGCCGACCCGCGAATTCGAAGCCGGCGTCGGCGCCAGCGTGGGATCGTGGGACTACCGGCGCACCGAGTTCGACCTGGGCAGTCCGCTGGACGAAGCGGGCAAACTGCGCGGGCGGCTGGTGGGCGCCTGGCAGGAGGGCGGATCCTTCATCGACCGCGTCAAGCAGGATTCGCAATTGCTCTATGGCGTCGTCGAGGCGGACCTGACCGAACGCACCCTGCTGACGCTGGGCGCGGAATACCAGCGCAAGAAATGCACGGCGTGCTCGTACTTCGGTTTTCCCGCCTACTACGCCGACGGCTCCCAGACCGATTTCCGCCAGCGCTTCAATTCCGCCACCAACTGGAGCCGCCAGGAGCGCACGCGCTACAACGTCTTCGCCACGCTCGACCATGAATTCTCGTCATCATGGAAAGGGTCGCTGACGCTATCACGCACCGGCGACGACAACGACCGCACCTATGGCTGGTTCAGCAGCAACGGCTGGGCCAATCCGCAGACCGGGCAGGGGGCGTCCGTGTGGGTCGCCAAGTGGCCGATCCCGAAGACCCAGAATGCGCTCGACGCCAGCCTGAGCGGCGCCTTCGACGCGCTGGGCCGCCGCCATGACGTGGTGCTGGGCGTGAGCCTTTCCCGCACCAAGGCCGACTACGACACCTACCGGCTGTGGACCGCGCCGGGCTACGACCCGGTCATTCCGGACATCCGCGCCTGGGATGGCGACATGCCGGAACCGCAGTGGCAGGTCAACGGCAAGCGCTACTACACCGAGAAGCAGAGCGCGATCTATGGCGCGCTGCGCCTGCGCCCGACCGATGCGCTGTCGGTGGTGCTGGGCTCGCGCGTCACCTGGTGGGACCAGCAGGCGTCCTATACCTACACCGACGGTTCGGCCTATCCGGACAACATGCGCGAGCAGGGCGTGTACACCCCGTATGCCGGCGTGGTCTATGACCTGACGCCGACGCTGTCCGCCTACGCCAGCTACACCAGCATCTTCCTGCCGCAGCAGGCGCAGACCGTGTCGGGCAGCGGCATCGCGCCGATCAAGGGCAATACCTACGAGATCGGCCTGAAATCCGCCTGGCTGGATGGGCGCCTGAACGGCGCGCTGGCGCTGTTCCGCACCCGCCAGGACAACTACGCCATGCTGGACGGCGACAATCTCGCGCCCAATGGCGACAGCGCCTACGTCGCCGCCAACGGCGCGGTGCTGCGCGGGGTGGAAGCCGAGCTCAGCGGCGAACTCATGCCCGGCTGGCAGATGCAGCTGTCGTATGTGTACGTGGATCGCCGCCTGCCGACGGGCTTCACGACCCAGGTCGGCTTGCCGCGCCACATCGCCAAGCTCTACACCACCTATCGCCTGCCCGGCGACTGGAGCGCCCTGACGGTGGGCGGCGGGGTGCGCTGGGAAAGCGCCAGCGGCTTCACCAGCCGCGGCCCGGGCGGCCAGCAGTTCGAGTCGTCGCAGGGCAGCTATGCCCTGCTGGACCTGATGGCGCGCTACCAGTTCAACCGCCAGTGGTCGGCCACGCTGAACCTGAACAACGTGCTGGACAAGAAGTACTACGCCAGCACCAACGTCTACAGCAACTACTACGGGGCGCCGTTCAGTGCGATGCTGGGGGTGAATTACCGCTATTGAGTGAGGCGGCCGGCCAGTTCCAGTCGCTGGCCGACAGATCCGGTTGCAGCGCCTGGAACGCCGCCTGCGCGCCGGCCTGGCCCGGAAAGCGGCCGGACTTGTCCGGCCAGAACAGCTGCACGCAAGGGAAGTCATCGCCGCCGTGGAACCAGCGGTTCCAGCCCAGGTGCTCGGGGTAATGTAATTTCGGAGCAGGCTTCGCCTGTGCCATAGTGTCAACCCCGGACTCCTTTTCTGCCTGCCGATGCCGACCTCCCACGCCACGCTTGCCGCCGCGCTCCGCTCCCCGGTCACCTCCGCCGAGGACGTGGAAACCCTCGAGGCGTTCTTCCAGCGCCCCGAGGTGCGCGCGTTCTACCAGGATGCCGAGGACCCGGCGCATACCGAAGCCAGCCTGCGGTTTTGCGCCGAGCTGTTGCCGTCCCTGCATCCCAGCCGCGCATCGGCGCTGGCGCTGATGTGCGGTTCGCTGGTGGAAGACGGCGCCGATCCCGTCATCCTTTTCCCCACGCTGCAGGCGCTGCTGCGCCCCTGGCTGCAAGCGCTGCGGCCCTGCTGCGCGCTGGAGGTCGAGGAAGACGACGCCGAGGTGGAGCAGGCCGACCGCCAGGCCTGGAACGATGCGGTGGCGCGGCTCGAAGCCATTCCCGCGGACCAGCGCTGGGCGTTCGATGCGCAGGTCGCGGCCATCGACACGCTGGTGCTGCCGATGATGGCGATGCTGATGCGCGACCCGCGCAATCATCAGGCGTTCGTCGCCGATGCCGAACTGATGGACCTGCTCTACGCCATGACGACGCTCAATGACAGCGTGCCGTTCGAGCAACTGCACTACCTGTGGCTGGCGTCGCGCATCAGCTACGAGGACGAGCTGGTGGTGGTGCTGCCGACGTCGGGCACGGGGTTCGTGGCGCGGGCGCATGGCATCAACAACAACTTCCATGCCTTCACGCTGCTGCAGAACCTGATGCGCGAGCACGCGCAGGCCCTGGGCGTGCGGCGCGAGATCGCCGCGCGCGAACCCGACGCCGAGCGCGACAGCGCGGATTTCCAGTGGCTGCAGGCCGACGCGTACGCTGGCGGCAAGCTGCTGAACGGCATGCGCCTGTCGTGGGGCGAGGCGGCGCTGCGCGACAACCACGCCAAGGGCGGCAAGCGGGTGCTGATCGCGCTGGAAGGCGACGAGGGCATGAAGCGCAACTGGTCGGGCTTCAACGGCGCGATCCATGATGCGCAGCAGCCGTCGATGACGTTCACGCGCTACCTGACGGCGGACGAGGTGGCGGCGTTCCTGGCGTGACGCCAGCGAGGCCGAACCGCGCGAACGGCGGTGAGCCGGGCATGCGATGCAACAGATGAGCCTCGAATGTTTCTCTTGTATTGCCTGGCCATTTCAGCCGACCTAGTATCGGGACTCATTTTTTATCTGGGTTCATCAAGACGCTGTTCCGCAAGACGCGTCTGACTGAAATGGATCGTGACTGCAGCCCATCCCCTGGTATCGGCCGTCAAGGCGCTCTACGTCGACCATCACGGTTGGCTCACTTCCTGGCTGCGCCGCCGGTTGGGATGTCCGGAGCAGGCGGCGGATCTGGCCCATGACACTTTCCTGCGGCTGCTGACGGCCAAGGTTCCGCCCGCCGAGCTGGCCGAGCCGCGGGCCTGGCTGACCACGGCAGCGCGTCGGCTGATGCTCGACCGCCTGCGGCGCCAGCGCGTCGAAAAGGCCTATCTCGAAGCCATGGCGCTGGCGGCGGATGTATTGCCACAAGGGGCGCCATCGCCCGAGGCGCTGATGAGCGCGGTACAGATGGTGGAGCAACTGGCAGCCGCGCTGGCGGCGCTCGCGCCGAAAGGGCGCGAGGCGTTCCTGTTGCATTACCTGGAAGACCACAGCCAGCCGGTGGTGGCTGAACGTCTCGGAATCTCCGTGCGGATGGTACAGAAGTATCTGGCGCAGGGGCTCCTGCGTTGTCACCAGGTGCTGACCTGATGATCGCCGGGCAATCCGGTTGCCAGCCGGAAGCCGCTACATGAAGCGCATGCCGATCCCCGAAGCCATTGCCGAACAGGCCGCCCGTTGGGTCGTTCGTCTGAGTTCTGACGACGCGGCCGAGCGCGAGGTCGTGCAGCGCGAACTGGAGGCCTGGATGCGGCAGAGTCCCGCGCACGAGGCTGCGGTGTGGGGCATGCGACGGGTGGTGGACCGGATGCAAGATCTGCGTGGCTCAGCGGCGCAAGCGGCGGCACCGGCGCGGGCAGGATTCGAAGCGGCGTTTGCCCATGTGGGCAAGCGGCGCGCGAGCCGGATGCTGTTCGCGATCGGCGCGGCGTTGCTCGTGGCCGCGGCGGGCTGGATGACATTGCAGGTCTATCCCGCGGCCTATCTGATGGCGGATGTGCGCAGTCTGACCGGCGAGTGGCGCGTCCAGTTGCTGGAGGACGGCTCGCGCGTCACGCTGGCCGGCGGCAGTGCCGTAAACCTGCGATTCGACCGCCAGCGTCGGGAATTGGAATTGGTGCAGGGACAGGTGCTGATCGAGGTGGCGAAGGACGCGCTGCGTCCCTTCGTGCTGCGTACGCGCGAGGCGCGGCTGACCGCGCTGGGTACCCGCTTCGCGGTGGAACGGCATGACGGCGTGACGAAGCTGGCAATGATCGAATCGCGCGTGCGGGTAGAGGCAGCCGGCCCGGCACCGACGCAAGCGCTGGTGGTGCGGGCCGGGCAGCGCGTGGCGGTTTCTGCACGGGGCGTCGGGCCGATTGCGGCGGTCGATCCCGGCCAGGTGGAGGATGCCTGGAAATTCCACCAGTTGGCGGTGCGGGACCAGCCGCTGGCCGACGTGCTGGACGAGCTGAATCGGCATCGGTCCGGCCGGATCTTCTATGACGAGGCCGCATTGGCGGGGATTCGCATGACGGTGGTGTTGCCACTGGACGATACCGGCCGGGCGTTGCGATTGCTGGCCGAAAGCGTACCCGGCCTGACGTTGCGGTTCGCCTCGCCCTATTTCGTGTGGGTGGGCCGGACCGGAGGCGACGCGGCCCGCTAGTCCGGAAAAATCCCTGCGATGGCGGGTTCGTGTCTTGGAGCTTGGCGCGTCATGTCTTCTGAATGGCGATGATCCGGGGCGTATCGATAGGTCCCGGCGCCCGAGCTGAGGACCACGATCATGCACAAGCTCCACCCGGCAGGCCCACGCCGCCGTTTCCGATTCTCGCCGCTGCGGGCGCCCCGCGGCCTGTCCCCCGCTGTCCGCCTGGTGCTGGCCGGGTTGGGCGCCTCGGTCGCGCTGGTTGCCCAGGCGCAGCGCGTCGACAGGCAGTACGACATTCCCGCTGGCTCGCTGGCGGATGTCTTGAGCCGTTATGCGCAGCAGTCCGACATCGCGTTGTCCCTGCTCGCCGGGCAGGTGGCCGGTCGCCAGAGTCCCGGGCTGCATGGCCGCTACGCCGTGGAAGAAGGCTTCGCGGCGCTGTTGCGCGGTACCGGCCTGCAGGCCCGGCGCGGCGCGTCGGGCTATGTGCTGGTGGCGTCGCCGGGAGCCGTGACCCTGGCGCCGGTCGAGATCGAGGGTGACGCGGTTGCCGGGAAAGAAGTCTATGCCGCGCCACGTTCATCCGTGCATCTGTCCAGCCAGGATCTCGACCGGTTCGGCCGGGTGTCGGTCGGCGACCTGCTGGCCGGCATACCGGGCGTGCAGGTCGGCGACAGCCGCAATGGCGGCGCGCTGGACGTCAACATCCGTGGCATCCAGGGGCAGAGCCGGGTGGCGGTGCGGGTCGATGGCTCCGAGCAGGCGCTGGACGTGTACCGGGGCTACGCGGGCACGGCCCAGCGCAGCTACATCGACCCGGACCTGATCAGCGACGTGACCGTCAACAAAGGTCCCTCCGTGACGTCCGGCGCCATCGGTGGTTCGGTGGAAATGCGCACGCTGGGCGTGCGGGACATCCTGACGGAAGGCAGGCAGATCGGCCTGCGCCTGAAGGGGGACATATGGAACAACGGCATGGCGCCGCCGCATCGCGGCGTCAATCCGCCGTCGTCGTCCACAGGAGAGCCCTCGGCGAATGATCTGAGAGCCGTTCCGCATGATAGCCATGGCAGCCTGTTCGGCTCGCGCGCCAAGTCGGGCAGCCTGGCGTTTGCCTATACCAACGACCGCCTCGACTTCGTGGCGGCCTACGCGCACCGCAACCAGGGCAACTACTTCTCGGGCAAGAAGGGGCGGGAGCGCTATCGCATGTATTACCCGGGTGGTCGCTACGAGATGAACAGCGTGGCCAAGGCCTACAACCCAGGCGAAGAAGTGTTGAATTCGTCGGCCGAAACCGAGTCGACGCTGTTGAAACTGACGCTGCGACCCGCCGCAGGCCATACGCTGGAACTTGGCTACCGCCGCTACGACGGGAAAATCGGCGAAATCCTGCCGTCGGACATCATCCGTTCCGGCACGGCGGGCATCACGCAGTATCCGCTGGGCGAAACCGGCATCGACACCTACACGGCGCGCTACCAGTTCCAGCCGGCGGACAATCCGCTGGTGGACCTGGGGGCGAACCTGTGGATGACGGATGCCAGGACCAGCCAGTTGACCTCGGTGTGGGCGCCCGCGTCGCAGGCCTACGTGACGGACCGCAGATGGACTCGGCAGGCCGACCGCCGCATCGGCGGCGATCTGGCCAACACCTCGCGGTGGCGCACGGCGCACGGCGATGTCAGCCTCAACCTGGGCGGCTCATTCCAGGTCGAGGATATCCGGCCGCAGCGCGGCGTGGTGACGACGCAGCAGGACATCGACGGCAACCGCGTGCTGCGCGATGCCTCGCGCCGGGAATTCAGCTTGAACGGCAAGCTGGAATACCGGCCGGTGGCGTCGCTGACGCTGTGGGGAGGTGGCCGCTACAGCCATTACGACGTCAGGGACCGCGGCGTGTATTCCACCGCCATCCGCGAACTGCGCCCCTATCGCGCCATCATGGTGAAAAAGCCGGGCGAGTGGTGGTGGCCGGGCAACTTCGGCTACCAGACGTGGTGGCCGGACGAGAAAGGCCAGTACACCGACGCCACCGATCCGCGCCTGCATAACGGCATCGTGTTCCAGGACAGTAACCGCCCCGAGGTCGGCGTGCCGTACGACGACTTCGGCGCGGGCTCGACCCGCGTCTATGACGAAGATGTGAAAGAGGTCGTCGCCGGCTATGCGCATGCCCCCAGGCTGCGCAGCCGCGGCGGCGGCTTTGCCCCGTCGTTGGGCCTGAACCTGGAACTGGTGCCGGACACCTTCGTCTATGCCTCGTACACCCAGGGGCTGCGGTTGCCATCGCTGTTCGAGACCAGCCTTGGCACGATGAGCCTCTCACCGGGCAGGGGCCTCAAGCCCGAACGCTCCAACAGTTGGGAATTCGGCGCCAGCACGGTGCGTGGCAACCTGTTGACCGATGGCGACACGGTCGCCGCCAAGGTGGTCTATTTCAACAACAACATCGAGAATTACATCGTGCGCTACTACGACTATGACGGCGTGGAGGCGCTGACCGAAAAGGCGTTGCAGATGAGGAACACCGATCGCTACAAGACCAGCGGATTGGAATTCCAGTCGCACTATGACGCCGGGAGGGTGTTCGCGGATCTGGCGGCCACGTATTACCTGAAGACCGAGACTTGCGACGCGGCCTTCGCGCAGCACTTGCGTGACAACCCCAGCGCTTCCCGGCATACGGAAAACACGCCGACGTGCACGCCGGGCAGTTTCATGGGTTCGTATACCAACACCCAGAATCCGCCCAGGCTGGCCTTGAGCCTGACCGCCGGCCTGCGCTTCTTCAACGAAACGCTGACGCTGGGTGGCCGTATGACCTACACCTCGGGCCCCACGGTCAAGACCGACCTGCCGTGGCAGGAAACGCCCACGACGAAGCAGCTCGTGTACCACCCCGTGACGCTGTTTGACCTGTTCATGACCTACCGGCTGCGCGAACAGATGGTGGTGAGCATCTCGGTGCAGAACCTGACGAACCGTTACTACCTGGATCCGCTGGCGCAGAGTTTCATGCCGGCGCCGGCCCGGACGGTGCGGATCGGCATGCAGACGCGCTTCTGAGCTTGCGCGGCGTCCGTGGGCGGGCAGCTGGCATGCGATGCCTGCCCGGGCCGACATCTATACCAAGGTATACGCCCGATGACCTGTTCGGAACGCCGCCCCGGACCTACACTGCCGCCTGTTGCAACCCTAAGGAGCCCGCCGTGGAAGACGACGGAAGTACCAGAACCTACGGCGCATGCCGGGCATAGCGGGTCTGCACGTCTTTTTTCTGCCAGCCGCTACGCCCACCGGGATCGACCCGGAGCCGCGACGGCTTGCATGCGCCACCTGAACCCCTAGCGGGCGAAATCGCCTGTTTCCAGGAGACGCGCATGCTGTCCCATATCCTGTCCCCCAACCCCGTGCGCCGCGCGGCCCCCGCGCCGGCCTTCATCAACCTGACGTTCTACGGCAGCCCCGCGGTGCTGGCCCTGATCCGCAAGCGCCTCTACGAGGAACTGCGGCAGCGGTCGGAAACCGTGGCCGACGTGCGTTATTCGACCGACGGCGAACAGGCCTGCACCGCCATCAGCCTGCGCAGCGACACCGGCAACCCCTGGCCCGTGATCACCTGGCTCAGCGACCTTTGCCGCGAGCTCGGTGTGCATACGCTGCGTGTCGGCGTGGCGCCGGCGCCGCGCGCGCAGGCGCCGGCCGTTCCCGTCCCGCATTGATCCCGCCTTACCCGATTCTCAATATCCACCAAGCCCGCGCGGGCCGTGGACGGGGGACGCTCGCGCCTTGAAAACGGCGGGCTTCCGCCGGCGGTGCGCGGGTGGGAGCAGCGAACATGAAGCAAGTCCAAGAAGCCTCGTTGCCGGCCCCGCGCGGGCCACGCAGCGAGAAGACCGCCGCGGCCGGCGCCGCGCCGGGCAAGAACCGCGCGATGCCGGTGGCGCGCCATGCCGGCCTGTCGGTGCACGAAAGCCTGCAGACGCTGCAGACGCAGCGCGCCGGCCTGAGCGACGCCGAGGTCGCCGCGCGCCGCGCCGTCGACGGTTTTAACGAGGTCGCGCACGACAAGCCCGCGCCGGCCTGGCTGCAGTTGCTGCGCGCCTTCCGCAATCCCTTCATCCTGGTGCTGCTGGGCCTGGCCGCGGTGTCGTACTTCACCGACATCCAGTTCGCCGCGCCCGCCGACCGCGACTGGACCGGCATCACCATCATGCTGACGATGGTGACGATCAGCGGCCTGCTGCGCTTCATCCAGGAATACCGCTCGGGCCGCGCCGCCGAGAAACTCAAGTCGATGGTGCGCAGCACCGCCACGGTGGTCCGCCGCGACAGCCACTCCAGCGAGCCGGTGCGGCGCGAACTGCCGATGAACGAACTGGTGCCGGGCGACATCGTCGAACTGCAGGCCGGCGACATGATCCCGGCCGACATCCGCCTGCTGCAATCGCGCGACCTGTTCATCAGCCAGGCCATCCTGACGGGCGAAGCGCTGCCGGTCGAGAAGTACGACACGCTCGGCAGCGTCAGCGCCAAGCGCGCCGAGGCGCTGGCGGGCGAGAATGCCGACCTGCTGGACCTGGCCAATATCTGCTTCATGGGCACCAACGTGGTCAGCGGCACCGCCACCGCGGTGGTGGTGGGCATCGGGCCGAATACGTACTTTGGCTCGCTGGCCAAGAACGTGGTGTCGACCAAGCGGGTCGAGACCAGCTTCGACCGCGGCGTCAACAGCGTGTCGTGGCTGCTCATCAAGTTCATGCTGGTGATGGTGCCGATCGTGTTCGTCATCAACGGCGTCACCAAGGGCGACTGGGTCACCGCGCTGACCTTCGCGCTGGCGGTGGCGGTGGGGCTGACGCCGGAGATGCTGCCGATGATCGTCTCGGCCAACCTGGCCAAGGGCGCGGTGGCGATGGCGCGGCGCAAGGTGGTGGTCAAGCGGCTCAACTCGGTGCAGAACTTCGGCGCGATGGATGTGCTGTGCACCGACAAGACCGGCACGCTGACGCAGGACCGCATCATCCTGGAGCACCACTTCAACGTCGACGGCGACATCGACGACCAGGTGCTGCGCCTGGGTTGGCTGAACAGCGCCAACCAGAGCGGCCAGCGCAACCTGATGGACCGCGCCATCCTGGCCCGGGCGCGCGAGCTGCGCGGCTGGGACCGCAGCGCGCATCACGAGAAGGTCGACGAGATCCCGTTCGACTTCGTGCGCCGGCGTCTGTCGGTGGTGGTGCGCAGCGTCGACGGCGGCCTGGGGATGATCACCAAGGGCGCGGTCGAGGAAATGCTGGCGGTGAGCTCGGGCGTGATGATCGACGGGCAGGAGCGCCCGCTGGACGCCGCCATGCGCAAGCGCCTGCTGCGCAGCGCCGAGGCCTACAACCGCGACGGCTTCCGGGTGCTGGTAGTGGCGTCGCGTCGCCTCGAGGACACCGGCCGCACGCAGTTCCAGGCCAGCGATGAAAGCGGGCTGGTGGTGCGCGGCTTCCTGACGTTCCTGGATCCGCCCAAGGATTCGGCGCGGGCCGCGATCCGCGCGCTCAATGACTACGGCGTGGCGGTGAAGGTGCTGACCGGCGACAACCCCATCGTGGCGGCCAAGGTCTGCCGCGAGGTGGGCCTGGATTTGGGCGACGACGATGCGCGGGTGCTGCTGGGCGCCGACATCGAGCAGATGGACGACGTGACGCTGTGCCGCCGCGCCGAGACCGCGGTGCTGTTCGCCAAGTTGACGCCGCTGCAGAAGTCGCGGGTGGTCAAGGCGCTGCAGGCCAACGGCCACACCGTGGGCTTCCTGGGCGACGGCATCAACGATGCCCCCGCGCTGCGCGACGCCGACGTCGGCATCTCGGTGGACAGCGGCGCCGACATCGCCAAGGAAACCGCCGACATCGTGCTGCTGGAAAAGGACCTGATGGTGCTGGAGCAGGGCGTCATCAAGGGCCGCGAGACCTTCGGCAACATCCTCAAGTACCTGAACATGACCGCCAGCTCGAACTTCGGCAACGTGTTCTCGGTGCTGGTGGCGTCGGCCTGGCTGCCGTGGGAGCCGATGCTGTCGCTGCAATTGCTGATCCAGAACCTGGTGTACGACATCTCCCAGCTGACGCTGCCGTGGGACCGCATGGACGACGAGTTCCTGAAGAAGCCGCGCAAGTGGGAAGCGGGCAACATCCAGCGCTTCATGCTGTGGCTGGGGCCAACCTCGTCGGTGTTCGACATCACCACGTATTTCCTGATGTGGACGGTGTTCGGCGCGGGCGCGGCCTATGCCCTGCATGGCGGCGACGGCGGCCAGACCATCATGAATTCGGGCTGGTTCATCGAGGGGCTGGTGTCGCAGACGTTCGTGGTGCACATGCTGCGTACCCGCAAGATCCCGTTCCTGCAGAGCACGGCGTCGCTGCCGGTGCTGTTGTCGACCACCGCCGCGATCGCGCTGGCGTGCTGGCTGCCGTTCTCGCCGATCGCCGAGTCCATCGGGTTCGTGGCCTTGCCGCCCATCTACTTCGGCTGGCTGGCGCTGACCATCCTGGCCTATATCGCGCTGACGCAGCAGGTCAAGACCCTCTACATCCGCCGCTACGGCCGGTGGTACTGACATGCCGGGAGAGACGACATGGAAAAGGCTTTCGAGGAAATGCGCAAGTTCTCGCGTGACATGCACGCCTACGAGATCGAACGGGCCGCCTTCCGCCAGTCGGGGCAGGCGCCGGACCTGCCGGATGGCCCGCTGATCCCGCTGCGGCTGCTGCTGCCGATGCTGTTGGCGTGGACGCTGGGCGTGGGCGGGATCCTGTGTTTCCTGCCCTGACGACGCAACGGAGAATCGGGCGGCCGGGCGCCGCCCGATTGCGTCAGGCGATGCCGTGCAGCGCCTGGATCACGCCGAGCGCGATCCAGATGCCGACGAGCACGGCGCCGCGGACGATCCAGAGGGTCTTGATGGACGGTTTCATGGGGAGGTTGCCGGTAGGCGTTGGCGGGGCGGCGCGGCCTGGGGACGCGCCTTGGGGGGACCCGAAAATTATAGGAATCGGCCCCCGCGCGGGCGAGACGCCGTTGGGATGGCGGGCATATACCTTGGTATATGCCGGCTCTCCCAAGGTGCGCCGCGGCCCGCGCCTGTCTCTACAATGGCATCTCGCGGCGCGCGGCCATCGGGGCCCGGCGCCGGTGTCCATTCAGCGGGGTCGCAGCGCCATGTTCCTAAAGCCGGCCAGGTATCTGAAGCAGCGTCCCGGCGCGGGCGTCGCGCTGCTGGTGGCGCTGATGGCCGTGATATTCCTGGCGGATACCTTCACCCGCCTGGAAATCGCCGTGGCGGTGTTCTACGTGGCCGTGATCCTGGCGGCGTTGAGCTTCCTGCCGCGACGCGGCGTCACTATCGTCGCGGTGGCGTGCGCGGCATTGACGCTGCTCAGCCTGTACCTCACGCCCAACGGCGGCGTGCTGCGCGAGCTGGGGCTGATCAATGCGCTCATCAGCATCGCCGCCATCGGCGTGACCACCTACCTGGCGCTCAAGCGGGCGGCGGCCGAGGACGCGGCGTTCGAGGCGCGCACGCAGCTGGCGCGCATGGCGCGCATCCACAGCCTGGGCGAGCTGACCGCCTCGATCGCCCACGAGATCAACCAGCCGCTGGCGGCCATCGCCACCAGCGGCAGCGCCTGCCAGCGCTGGCTGGAGCACGATCCGCCCAACATCGAACGGGCCTTGCGCGCCCTGCAGCGCATGACCGGCGACGTGCACCGCGCCAGCGAGGTGGTGGCGCGCATCCGCCGCGATGCGCGCAATGCCGCGCCGCAACGCGAGCGGCTGGACCTGGCCGAGGTCATCGGCGAGGTGCTGGAACTGGCCGGCGGCGAGCTGGCGAGCAACGAAGTGGTGGTGTCGACCCGCATCCAGGAGCGCGTGCCGGCGGTGCTGGGCGACCGCGTGCAGCTGGGGCAGGTGCTCGTCAACCTGGTGCTCAACGCCATCGAGGCGATGCAGCAGACGCCGGCCGGCGCGCGCCAGCTGACGCTGCGCCTGTCGTGCCAGGAGCCGGGGCAGGTGCAGTGTTCGTTGACCGACACCGGTCCGGGCCTGACGCCGCAGGCGCGCGAACGCCTGTTCGATACTTTCTGGAGCACCAAGCCGGAGGGCACCGGCCTGGGCCTGACCATCAGCCGCGGCATCATCGAGAGCCACGGCGGCAGGTTGTGGGCCGAGCCCGCCGCGCGCGAGGGCGCGGTGTTCTGTTTCATGCTGCCGGCGGCGGCCGAGGATGAGTCTTCATGATCGCAAGCACGCGGCCCGAGCCGGCCACCATCCACATCGTCGATGACGACGCCTCGCTGCGCGAGTCGCTGGAAGACCTGATGCATTCGGTCGGCCTGCCGGTGCGCGGCTACGGCTCGGCGCAGGAATTCCTGGACGCCGACCCGGGCGCCGGCCCCGCCTGCCTGGTGCTGGATGTGCGCCTGCCGGGGCAGAGCGGCATGGACCTGCTGCGCCGCCTGCAGCAGGCGCGGCGGCGCATGCCGGTGGTGATGATCACCGGCCACGGCGACATCCCCATGTCGGTCGCGGCGATGAAGCTGGGCGCGGTGGATTTCCTGACCAAGCCGTTTCGCGACCAGGACCTGCTGGACACGATCCATGCCGCGGTGGAAAAGGATCGAGCGCAACTGGTCAACGCGTCGGGCTCGGACGAGGTCCAGGCCCGCTGGGACACCTTGACCGACGGCGAGAAGGCGGTGATGGAGCGGGTGGTGCGCGGCATGCTGAACAAGCAGATCGCGGCCGAGCTCAATGTCAGCGAGATCACGGTCAAGGTGCGGCGCGGGCGCGTCATGCGCAAGATGCAGGTGCGCACGCTGGCGGACCTGGTGCGCGCGGGCGGGCAGTTGGGCGGCTAGCGTCCCTGGCCATGGAACGGCCAGCCTCCGGTCGCGGCTGGCAGGCCGTCGCCGCCGTGTACAGGCGGCCTCAATCCGCCTTGACGGACCGCTGACGTCGCGGCGCGGGCCCGTCTTGTCAGTCGACCTTGTCAGTCCGCCTTGCCGGGCGGTTGCGCCGCCGCGCGCCACAGGTCGAGGAAGTGGCGCTTCTTCAGCGGATCCAGGTACACCAGCAAGCCCACGCCCAGCGCCACCGGCCGCACCCCCGCCGCCGGCACCACCGAGGCGCCGACCGGCCGCATGCCGGATTGGCGCGCGAGCATGTCCTGGCCGCGCGGCGACAGCAGGTAGTCGAGAAAGCGCGCGCCCAGGTCGGCGCGCGGCGCCTGCCGTGGAATGATGGCCGAGCGCGACAGCATCAGGGTGTAGTCCTGCGGGTAGATAATGGCCAGCGGCGCGCCCTGGTCGATGCGGTGGCGGGTATAGGATTCCAGCAGGTTGTAGGCCAGCGTGGTGTCGCCGCGCTGCAGCTTGTCGAGCGCGTGCTCGGTCGATTCGTGCACGCTGACGCCGTTGCGGCCGAAGGCGGCCAGCAGCGCGCCGGCCAGGCTGTCCAGGCGCGCGTCCTGGGTGGCGGCCAGGTAGCCGATGCCGCTGCCTTCGACGTCGTAGGTCGAGATCCGGCCGGCCAGCGGCTGGTCGGGCGCCTGCAGCAACGCCAGCAGCTCGCGGCGGGTGCGCGGCGCGCGCGCGGCGTCGAGCTTGCGGGTGTCGTAGACCATCACGATGGGGTCGGTGCCGATGCTGAAGACCTCGTCGCGCCAATTGGCCCAGGCGGGCAGGGCGCGGGTGTCCGGCGACACATGCGGTTGCGCGTGGCCGTCGTTGACCAGCTTGGTCTGCAGGTCCATGGCGCTACTGATGACCAGGTCGGGCCCGGCCTTCTCGCCCGGCGCCTGCGCGGCGCGGGCCGCCACTTCGGCATATAGCGCCTGGGTCGACAGCTCGGTGTATTCGAGGCGCACGCCGGGATTGAGCTGGCTGAAGTCTTCGAGCACGCCGCGAAACACCTGCACGCTGTTGGACGCGTGCAGCACCAGCACGTTCCTGCTGTCCGCCGGACCCAGCGACAGGCCGTCGGCGCTGGTCTCGGCGGCGAGGTCGGCGCTGGCGAGCAGCAGGGCGGCGCCGGCCGCGGCCAGGCGTGAGAGCAGCGCAAGTCTAGGCGTCATGGGCGTTGGCGGGCAGGAGGACGGAGGCTTCGAGGCCGCCGCCGGGGCGGTTGCGGAGACTGAGGCGGCCCTGGTGGATGTCGACCACGCGCTTGATGATGGACAGCCCAAGACCGGCGCCGGGCGTGCGCGGATTGGGGCCGCGCGAGAAGCGCTCGAAGGCGCTTTGCGCCAGCGCGGGCGGGATGCCCGGCCCCTGGTCGGCCACGGTGATGCGCCAGCCGGCGTCCTGGCGCTCGAGCCGGACGTCGATGTGGCCATCGGCCGAGGCGCCATGGCGCAGGGCGTTGTCGATCAGGTTCTTGAAGGCCTCGCGCAGCATCAGGCTGTCGCCCGCGATGCGGGGCGGCGCGCCATCTTCCGCGTCGGGCAGGCGCAGCCGCACGTCGGGCTGCGGGTCGGCCTGCGGCACGGTGTCGTAGACGGCCTGCGACAGCAGTTCGGCCAGGTCCACCGGGCCGAACTTGCGCACGTTGCTGCGGTGGATGACGCTGGCGTCGCTGAGCAGCTGGTTCACCAGCCGCGACAGCTTCTCGGCATTGCGCAGCACCGCCAGCAGGCTGCGGCGCTGTTCGGCCGGGTCTTCCTCGTCCAGCGCCACTTCCATCTGCGCGTGCAGCGCGGCCAGCGGCGTGCGCAGCTGGTGCGCGGCCTCGGCGATGAACAGGCGCAGGGTATCGAGGTTCTCGGACAGCCGCGCCATGAAGCCGTCGAGCGAATGCACCAGCGTGTCCAGTTCCTCGGGCACGGGCGCGGCGATCGGATGCAGGTCGGCGGCGCTGCGCGCGGCCAGTTCGCGCTCGATGCGCTGGATCGGCGAGAGCGAGCGCTGCAGGCCCCAGTAGGCCAGCGCCAGCGCCGCGGCGGTGAAGCCGATCAGCGTCAGCGTGCCCTGCCACAGGATGCTCTCGGCCAGCGCGTTGCGCGCCTCGCGCGTCTGCGCCACCTGGATCCGCGCGGTCTCGGTGGCGCGCGGGCCGGCGATCTTGCGTTCCATCCAGGCCACGCGCACGGGCTGGCCCTGGTAGTCGGTGGTGAACAGTTGCGGCGCGGCGCCGGCGTCGGCGCCGTGGCCGGGCGGGGCGGCCAGGTCGGCGTAGCCGGAGATCAGCGCGCCGTCGGCGGCCGCCACGCGGTAGAACACGCGGTCGCGCGGCGCCTGTTCCAGCAGCGCCAGGGCGGCGTAGGGCATGTCCATCTGCCATTCGCCCTGCACCAGCTGCAGGCTGTCGGCCATCGACAGCACCGAGGCGCGCAGCAGTTGATCATAGGTGGTGTCGGCGGTCTGCTGCGCATAGCCGCGCACCAGCAGGTACAGCGCGCCCAGCCCCGCCACGAACAGCGCCAGCAGCATCGCCAGCAGGCGCCGGCGCACGGAAATGCGGCGGGGCGCCACCGCGTCAGTCCCGCGGCGCCGGGTCGGCGCCGGCGTCATCGACGACGCTCAGCAGATAACCCGTGCCGCGCTGCGTCTCGATGCGCAGCGGCGAGCCTTCCAGTTTCTTGCGCAACCGCGCGATGTAGACCTCGATGGCGTTGGGCGCGGCGTCGTCGTCGAACGCGAACAGCTTGTTGGCGATCTCGGCCTTGCTGACCGCGCGGTTCATGCCGGCCAGCAGGATCTCGAGCAGGCTGTACTCGCGCTTGGGCAGGTCGATGCGCTGCCCCGCCAGGCTGACCTGCCGCGCCGCGCTGTCGATCACCAGCTCGCCAAACCGCAACACCCCCGCCGCCTGCACGCTGGGCCTGCGCAACAACGCCCGGCAACGCGCCTCCAGCTCGCGAAAGTCGAACGGCTTGGCCAGGTAATCATCGGCCCCCGTATCCAGCGCATGCACCCGATCCTCGATATCGATCCGCGCCGTCAACGCCAGCACCGGCGTCTTGCTGCCCCGATCCCGCAACCGATGCAGGATCTCGAACCCCGACATGCGTGGCAGCCCGATATCCAATATCACCAGGTCAAAGGTCTCGTACTGCAACACCCCGTCCGCGTTCAACCCATCCCTCTGGCAATCGACGGCATGCCCAAGACGACGCAGTCGCCGTACGAGCGCGTCGGCCAGGTCCTCATCATCTTCAATCACCAGAATCCGCATGCGCGAGATTGTCGCATAGCACCCCACGCCACCCGCGCACCCAGCGACGACATCCGTCCCCCTGTAACGCCCTGTCATAGCTCCCAGATTCCCCATCAACGCGCAGCGAACACCCTCACGCCATCCCCCACCGCGTAAGCCGTTTGGGCCGCCCGCGCGGCCCAAAAAGGCGGGCCCCACAAACCGCTCCCATGCCGCCGAGGTCCAGCAACGCACCAAACCAAGACACCGGTAGTCCGGGGTGGGGCGGGTGTCGCGGAGCGCGCCGTCAGATGCGCCCGACGGAATCCGAAGGAGTCGCCGCAGGCGAGGACGAGGATGAGGAAGGGGCAGTCCGGAGCGGACGCTCCGGACCGCAATCGCAGGCGCGCTCCGCGACACCCGCCCCACCCCGGACGGCCTACATCTCTCTTGTCGCTGACTCCCCACCCGACCCCGCCCCTCAAAAAAAACGACAGGTTCCAGACAGCTTTTCTTCCTAGTCTTCCCCCCCAGCGCCCCCCCGGCGTGCAAATAACAACGAGTCCGGAGATACCCCTCATGCTTTTGACCCTGCTTGGCTTCGGCATGGTGATCACGTTCATGACGCTGATCATGACCAAGCGCCTGTCGCCCCTGGTGGCGCTGATCCTCGTCCCCATCATCTTCGCCCTGCTCGGCGGCTTCGGCGCCGGCATCGACAAGATGATGCTCGACGGCATCCGCAAGATCGCGCCCACCGGCGTCATGCTGATGTTCGCCATCCTCTATTTCGGCGTCATGATCGACGCCGGCCTGTTCGACCCCATCGTCGGCCGCATCCTGCGCGCCGTGAAGGGCGACCCGCTCAAGATCGTGGTCGGCACCACCGTGCTGGCACTGGTGATCTCGCTGGACGGCGATGGCTCCACCACCTACATGATCGTGGTCGCGTCGATGCTGCCGCTGTACCGCCGCCTGAAGATGAACGCGCTGTCCATGACCTGTCTGGCAATGCTGGCCAGCGGCGTCATGAACCTGACGCCGTGGGGCGGGCCGACCGCGCGCGCCGCCAGCGCCCTGCACGTGGACGCCGGCGACATCTTCGTGCCGCTGGTTCCCGTGATGGGCGTGGCCATCGTCGCGATCCTGATGCTGGCCTTCTTCCTGGGCCTGCGCGAACGCCGCCGCCTGGGCGTGCTGTCGCTGCCCGACGGCGCCTCGCTGCACGCCGGCTATGACGAGGACGGCCCCAAGAACCTGCCCGAGATCGAGGTCGACCACGACCTGCGCCGCCCCAGGCTGCTGTGGGTCAACGCCGGCCTGACGCTGGCGCTGATGGTGAGCCTGGTGATGGGCGTGCTGCCGCTGCCGGTGCTGTTCATGATCGCCTTCGCGATCGCGCTGATCATCAACTACCCGAACCTGGCCGAGCAGCGCCGCCGCGTGGCGCAACACGCCGGCAACGTGCTGTCGGTGGTGTCGCTGATCTTCGCGGCGGGCATCTTCACCGGCATCCTGTCGGGCACCGGCATGGTGGAAGCCATGTCGCGCAGCCTGCTGGCAGTGATCCCCGACGCGCTCGGGCCGTACCTGGCCGGCATCACCGCGCTGGTCAGCCTGCCGTTCACCTTCTTCATGTCGAACGACGCCTTCTACTTCGGCGTGCTGCCGATCCTGAGCGAGGCCGCGCAGGGCTACGGCATCTCGCCGGTGGAAATGGCGCGCGCCTCGCTGATCGGCCAGCCGGTGCACCTGCTCAGTCCGCTGGTGCCGTCGACCTACCTGCTGGTGGGCCTGGCGGGCGTCGAGTTCGGCGACCACCAGCGCTATTCGCTCAAGTGGGCCACGATGGTGTGCCTGGTGATGCTGGCGGCCGCGCTGGCGTTCGGCCTGTTCCCCCTGGTCGGTTCCGTCGCCTGACGGCGGCGCCTTCCCACGTTTCTTGAAAGGACAACGTTCATGGCTTTGCGCATTGCTTACGTCACCAGCGGGATGGGCCACACGGGCACCGCGATCTGCCAGGCGCTGCACCACGCGGGCCACCGCGTCATCGCCGGCTGCGGGCCGCGCTCGTCGCGCAAGGACCACTGGCTGAAGGAACAGAAGTCGCTGGGCTACGACTTCAGCGCCTCGGAAGGCGACGCCACCGACTGGGCCTCGACCGAGGCCGCCTTCGCCAAGGTGCGGCGCGAGGTCGGCGAGATCGACGTGCTGGTCAACAACGCCGGCGCCATGCTCGACATGCGCTTTCGCCAGATGAGCCACGCCGACTGGTCGGCGGTGCTGCGCAGCAACCTGGACACGCTGTTCAACAGCACCAAGCAGGTGGTCGAGGGCATGGCCGAGCGCGGCTGGGGCCGCATCATCAACATCGGCTCGGTCGCCGCCGAGAAAGGCCAGATCGGCCAGATCAACTACGCCACCGCCAAGGGCGCGGTCATCGGCTTCACGCGCTCGCTGGCGCAGGAAGTGGCCGCGCGCGGCGTCACCGTCAACCTGGTGTCGCCGGGCTTCATCGCCGACGACACTGTCAAGGCGTTCCCGCCGGCGCTGCTGGACCGCATCATCGAAAGCGTGCCGGTGGGCCGCCTGGGCACCGCCAAGGACCTGGCCGGGCTGTGCGCCTGGCTGGCTTCTGACGAGGCGGCGTTCGTGACCGGCGCGAACTATGCGATCAATGGCGGCGTGTATATGAGTTGAGCGGGGCGCCATTACCCCCGATTGATCGACACCCCGCCATCCACCAGCAATGCCGTGCCGGTGGTGAAGCTGGACGCGTCCGACGCCAGGTACAGGGCCGAGCGCGCGATCTCGGCGGGGCTGGCCAGGCGCTTGAGCGCATGCAGGCTCTCGACGTAGCGGCGCGCCTCGGGCGAGTCCATCGAGGCGCGGCCCATCGGCGTGTCGGTGCCGCCCGGCAGCAGGGCGTTGGCGCGGATGCCCTGGGCGCCATATTCGGCGGCGATCGCCTGGGTCAGGCCGATCAGGCCGGCCTTGCTGGCGGCATAGGCGCCCATGCCGGGAAAGCCCGCCGTGTGGCCGACGAAGGTGGACGTGAAGACCAGCGAACCGCCGCCGCGCCGCAGCATCGCCGGGATCTGGTGGCGCGCGCCGAGGAAGGCGCTGCTCAGGTTGGTGTCCAGGATCTGGCGCCACGCGTCGGGTGGAATCTGGTGCAGGGGCAGGGCGTCGCCGGTCATGCCGGCGTTGTTGAAGGCGATGTCCAGTCCACCGAAGCGGCGTTCGGCGAGGGTGACGGCGGCCTCGGCCACGGCCTCGTCGCGCACGTCGCCGGCCAGTGGCACGGCCTGGCCGCCATCGGCCTCGATGGCCGCGACCAGGTGTTCCAGTTCGGCCTGGCGCCGCGCCACCACCACGAGGCGGGCGCCTTCGCGGGCGAACAGTCTTGCCGCCTCGTAGCCGATGCCCGAGCTGGCGCCGGTGATGATCGCGACTTTGCCGGTCAGTTGCTGCATGATCGTTTCTTTCCGTTGGGGGAGTGATCCCCGACGATAGGCATGCCGGGCCGGCCGGTCTATCCGCTTCTTGCGCCCCTTTCCCTGGGCGGGACGGTCCGGCGGGGCGCGCGCCCGTAAGGACCACGCCAGGCTGGCCGGGTCCGGCTCCCGAGCCGGGATGCGGCGCCGCCACGGCCATGCCACAATCAGCGCTGGTCGATCGAATACCGAGGAACGCCATGACAGTCCGGTCCCGCCGCGCCGCCCTGGGCGCGGGCGCAATGGCTTTGCTGCTGTTGGCCGCTTGCGGCAAGAAGACGGAATATCCGCCCGAGGTGCAACGCGCCACCTACGGTTCCTGCCTGGAAGGCTTCAAGGCCAAGGCGCCGCCCGCCATCGCCGCCAGCGACGTGGACGCCAAGGCCAAGGGCTATTGCCAGTGCGTGATGGACGGCCTGCAGTCCAAGGTGCCGGTGAAGGACTTCCTGCGCTACGACGAACTGCTGGCGACCAATGCCAACAACGCCGAGCGCGAACGGCTGGGCGCGCAGGTGATGGCCGTGGTCGATGTCTGCCTGAAGAAGATCCCGGGCTTCTGAATGCCGCCGCTCCGGACCCTGGGGTCCGGGGCGGTTTCGCCGTCTGTGCGTGCCGGTAGGCCGCCTACAGGCCGAACGCCTGCTTTTCCTCCTGGCTGAGCCGCGCCAGCTGCGCTGGCGTCAGCGCGCCGTCGCCCACCACCTGCACCATGTTGTTGGGGCGGTAGGACGACACCTCCTGCGGCGTGGCGGGCGCGGTCGCGCCCGCCACCGGTTCCGCGCCGTACCCGAGGATCTGCACGTTGATGATGGACGGCTGGTTCTGCCGCGCCTGGTTCTGGCTGCGCTGCGCCGAGTCCTGCGCCGCGCTGACGGCCGAGCTGGCGGCGGCGCTGGCCGAGGTCAGCGCGCCGGTGTTGACGGTGGCGGTGACCGGGATGCCGACGCTGTCGCCCTTGGCCTTGATGTTGGCGGCGTTGAGCACGTTCTGGGCGGCGATGTTGACGTTGCCGGAGACGCGGATACCGGCTTCGCCCGCGTCGATGGTGCCCAGCGGCGCGTACAGGTCGACGTCGCCGGCCGGCACTTCGGCCAGGGTCGCCAGGGTGGCGATGCCGGCGCCGGTGCCGGGGGCGGCGGGCGACAGGCTGATGTTGCCGACCGCGTCGTACACGCGCCGCGGCGGTGTGTAGACCACGGTGGTCTTGGCGCCGCGGCCGGCGTTGATGTCGCCCTGCGCCGACCAGGCCAGGATGTCGCCGCCAAAGGTCGTCATGATGCGGCTCTGGCCCAGCAGGATGCTGTCCTGCGCGTACAGCTGGATGTTGCCGCTGCCCTGGGTGACGACGCCGGCCGAGGCCGGGGGCGCCACGCCTTCGACGCCGTAGACCTGCGCGCCGCCCGGCGTCAGCACCTGGATGTCGCCGCCATTGCGGCTCTGGATGCCGCCGGCGCCGTAGAGAGTGATGGCGCCCTGGTACGGCGCGTCCTGTCCCGGGAACAGCGCGGCGATGGCCTGGCGGCCGCGCAGGTAGCTGCCGACGCGCGGGCTGGCCTTGTCGCCATACTCGCGGCCGCCGGCGCGCAGCTCGGCGAAATAGACCTGGCGCGCGAAGATGCGCTGCTGCTCCGGCGGCAGGGCGTCGAAATAGGCGCGCGCGTCGGCGGTGCTGCCGGCGAAGCCGTAGGCCTGCGTCAGCCACAACAGCAATTCGGCTTCATAGGTCTTGAACGGCATGCCCTGGTCGGTCAGCGGGCGGGCCGGATCGGCGACGCGGCTGCCGTCCAGGTAGCGCTTGAGGAAGCCGGCGTAGTCCGCGCCGGCCGCGCCCAGGCCCGCCTGCATGACGATGCTGGCGCCGGGCCGGGCGTCGCCGGCCAGGATGGGTCCCAGGCTGATGACGGCGGCCTGGCCTTCCATCAGGATGTTGCGGCCGGCGGAGATCTCCAGCGTGCCGGGGCCGCCGACGGTGAAATTGCCGTAGAGGATGTCGCGCCCGGCCCTGACGGTGGAGACGTCGTGCGCATCGCCGTGCAGGAACAGGTTATCGGTGTAGGTGTAAGGGACCGCGCCGCTGAAGCTGTTGACGGAGCCGAGCAGGCTGCCGCTGCCGACGATGTCGCGCCCGGCCAGCATGCGCACCGGGCCATGGCCGATCTGCCATTGGCGGCCGGTGGGGGAAATGTCGGTGCCGAAACGGATCTGCCGGCCGCTGCTCAGGCCGACCAGGTCGCCTTCCATGGCGTAGAAGCGTGACGGCGAGGTCGTGCCCGCAATCGCGGTGCTGCCGGGGCCGAACGCGAACAGCACGCCTTCACCCTGCGAGCCGTCCGGCGACAGCGAGGTGGGGCCTTCCTTCGGCAGGTCGTATTCGTTCGGAATCCAGCCCAGGAAGCCCGGCTGGTAGAGGGACGCGATCGCGGAGGGCGCGGCGCCGCTGCGGCTGATCTGCTTGCCGCCGCCGTAGATCGAGTCGACGGCCAGCAGGTCCAGCCTGCCACGCGCGCCCGGCGCCAGGACTGCGTCGCCCTGGTAGTAGATGTTGCCGCCGGCGGCCACCGCGCCCAGTTGCGACGGCAACACCATCAGGCCGTCGTTATCGACGCGCTGGTTCCTGAACGGAAGCAGATTGCCGCCCGCGCTGAACAGGTCGATCGCGCTGGCCGCCGTCCACAGCGAGAACCAGGACGAGCCGCCGAACGGACTGAGCGTGCCGTCGGCCTGGCGAAAGGCCGATCTCACGGCCTCCCCGCGGCCCGGATCCGAGATCCGCTCGATCGACAGGTCGCCCAGTGACAGGATCTGCATGGCGCTGTCGCCCGGCGCCAGCGTCAGGCCGCCCGAACCGACGGCGAGGGCGGGTTTGTAGCGGTCCACGGCGCGGGTATCGCGCTCGGCGTTCAGGTTGTAGAGCATCTCCAGATGGCCGATGGACAGCGCCTGCAATTGGGTCTGGCCGCGCAGGTTGGTGATCGCGCCGCCGGATTCGACCCCATAGCGGGCTTCGATGGGATTGAGGCGCCCTCCCACCCGCAAGTCCAGGTCGCCGCCGCCGGTCAGCGCCAGGGTGCCGTCGGCGAGCACGCGGCCGGTGCTGCCGATGGCCAGCGTAAGCGCCTGGCTGCGCGCGTTGAGATGACGCAGGCTGAACGCCATGGTCTGGGATTGCAGGATGCCCGCGTCGCCATCGACGCCGACGCTCAGGTTGCCGCCGCCGAGCGTGCCGAAGCCGGTGAAGCCCAGCAACTCGTCGGCGCCACCGCTGCCGCGCGTCGCATAGGTGCCGAAGTTGATCCACCAGGCGGTGGGCACGGCCTCGCCGACCGGGGCGGCGCCGGTGCCCTGGCGCCACAGCCAGTTGGCGGCCTCTTCGCTGTTGTAGCCTTGCGAGAGCTGTAGCGGGCGGCCGTAGGTCGCCTCGGAGGTGCGCATCACATCGCCGGTCAGGTTGCCGCCGACCCGCAGGGTCAGGTTGCCACCCCCGTCCGGATACCAGGCGCGGTACACGCTTTGCGAACCGCCGTCGACGTAGGGTTCGAAGGACTCGGAGCCGTCCAGCGTGACCTTGCCCTTCACGCCGACCACGCGCGGCCGGTTGTAGGGATCGCCGGCCTGGGTGGCGACGGAGGACGCGCCAGCCGTGTAGACGCCGTAGAGCGAACGCATGTCGAGGTTGCCGCCGGCCAGCAGATCGAGGTCGCCGGTGCCGGTGCGCAGCACGCTGAAGCGGGCGGTGGCGGGGCGGTAGTCGTAGGTCCTGACGTCGTTGGGCTGGCAGTAGGAAGGGATTTCCAGGCACAGGCTGCCGGAATCCGGATAGCCGACCATATCGCGCACGAAATCCTCGTCGATGACGGTGTCGACCAGTTCGGGCATGCCGAAATCGTCCGCCGCCTGCTGCGTCCAGCGATAGTTGCCCGGCTTGTCGTAGCCGAACATGCCGTAGTGGCTGTCGGCCAGCACCAGGTTGCCGCGCGCCTCGCCCAGCTGGGTCGTGCGCGTGTCGGCGGCGCCCAGGTCGGCGCCACCGACCAGGCGCAGCGACCACGACTGCGATCCTTCCGCCAGCATCGGCGCCAGCGCCCAGGGCAGGCCCTGCATGCCGTTGTCCCGCGGCCGCAGATCCACGTATTCCACGCCGGCGGCCAACACCACGTTGGAGCCCGACGGAATCAGCGCGCCGCGCGGCAGCGTGACGGCGCCGCTCAACGTCACCATGTTGGCCAGCGCGCTGGTCGCCGGGTCGAGCGAGCCGGGCAGGGGGACACCCGCCGGCCAGATCAGGGCCGCGGTTCTGATGGCGACCGGCAACAGCGCACCAGGCGCGAGTTTCATGTTGGCGGCCAGCGTCAGGTCCTGCCGCAGGATGGTGCCGGCGGCATGGGCGACACTGCCGTCCGGGTTGAGGATCGCCGCCGACAGCACCGTGCCCGCGGGAATCGTCAGGGGTTGCGCCAGCGCGACTTCCACCGGCACCACGGTGCCCTGGCCGATGAACAGGCCGGCCAGCGGCACATCGTAGTTCAGGGTGACGCCGCCTGGCAGCTTGGTGCCGGCCTCCAGCTTGACGCCGGCATGCGGCGTGATCAGGTTGCCGCCGGTGAAATCGACGCCCGGTAGCAGGCGCCAGCCATTGGCGTCCGCCACCACCGACGGTGGTGGCGCGAAGCCATCGTTGATGCTGCCGTGGATCTGCAGATCGCCACCAGCGCGGATCACCAGGTTGGCCACTTCGCCCGAGCCGTACACGGCAGTGAACGGGGTGTGCGGGTTGATGCTGGCATAGCGGTAGCGGGACAGGTCGATATCGCCCTGCACCACCAGGTCGCCGTCCGCCGTGGTGCTGCGGATTTCCACGCCGGGCCGCAGATGCAGCGCGTCGGCGTAGGCGCGCAGGCCGGCCAGCTTGACGTCCAGCAGGTTGCCGTTGGCCAGCGCGTGGGTGATGAAGTCGCGGCTGTCGCCGTGCAGGCGTTCCAGATAGGCCTGGTCGATGACCTGGTAGGGTTTGTCGCCGGCATTCACTTCGGTGCCGGCGGGGGCGTCCTTGTAGACCCAGACGCCGTTGACCGCGATGCTGCGCGCGCCGTGGATGTCGAGCGGGCCGCGCGCGTCGATGTCGATGTCGCCGCCGGTGGCGCCGCCCAGGCGCGGCGCGTTCAGTTCCACCGTGCCGCGCGGCCGGCCGTCGTTGGCGGCCGAGTCCGTGCCGGCGCGCAGGTCCATGCGCGCGCCGGCGTCCAGCCGCAGCGTGCCGTTGCCGGCATTGAGCTCGATGACGGCGCGGTTGGGCGCGTCGATGATCTTGCCGTAGCTGTCCACGCGCAGCAGCGTGCCATGCGTGTCGAGCACGGCGTTGGAGGCCAGCCGCAGGCCATTGGCGGCCGCCAGGCGAATGCTGCCGGCCGCGGCGCCGCTGGCGTCGATGCGGCCGGTGACCGTGAGGCTGCCGTTGTCGACCGAGACGTTGATCTCGCGGGCGCGCAGTTCGTCGCCGATCACCAGGTCGCCCTGGGCCAGGCGGAAACTGCGGCCGCCGAACACTTCGCCTTCATTCAGGCGCCGGTTCAGTCCGGCGAAGTCCATCACGCGGGCGCGGATGTCGGCCGCGCCATAGGCGTAGGGCACATAGGTGCCGCCGGCGTCATAGTCGCCCGAGGCCGAGCCCAGGATGCGGCCCTGCAGGTCCACCACGCCGGCGTTGGCGTCGAGCGCGGTGACCGTCAGCCGGCCGGCGCGGTTGTAGCGCGCCGACAGGTCGATGACGCCGCCGGCGGCCTGCGTGACGTTGCCGTGGCGGCTTTCGATGATGGCGTCGCCGCCCCAGCTGTACTTGGTGACGTCGTCGAACGGCACCGGACGGCCGGCCAGGTCCAGCACCGCGTTGGCGCCGAGCGCGACGTTGCCGTCGGCGCGCAGCGTCAGCTTGCCGGTCGGCAGGGCGATGCGGCCGTCGATGCGCAGGTCGCCGGCTTCCAGCGACAGCTCCGCGCCCAGGCCGCGCGTCGTTGGCGCGGCCGTGGGCATGGCCGCGGGCTGGCTCAGCGTGAGGCGGCCGCCGGCGCGCAGGCGGTTGACCGAGCCCGACTCGCCGGTCAGCAGCGGCGTCACCAGGTTGAGGTTGCCGCCCAGGTACTGCCAGCCGGTCTTGGCGTCATAGGCGCCGCGGGATTCGTAGACGCCCAGGCTGCCCTGGTTGTTGGCGCTGATGCGGTCGCTGGCGACCAGGTTGACGGTGCCGAAGCCCAGCGCCAGGCGCGCGTTGTCGAGCGCGTTCTGCGGCTGGGTGTAGGCGCCGTAGCCGAACTCGATGCGGGAGGCCTCCAGGTTCAGCGTGCCGCGGCCGGTGCCCGCACCGTTGGCGCTCAGGCCGGGCGCGGCCCGGGTCGAGCCGTTCCACACCAGTTCGCCGGCGCGCAGGGTGGCGACGTCGCCCGCCTGGCCGTCGCCGTAAAGGGCGGGGGCGGTCAGCGCCAGCGTCTTCAGGCGCGGCTTGCCGGTGGCCGGATCGAGCGCGTCCAGGGTCACGGTGCCATAGAAATTGAAGGCGTCGGCCACCGACAGCGTCAGCATTTCCAGGGCGGGCGCGCCGAAGCGGGCATCGCCGGCCAGCAGGCGGTTCAGCAGCGACTGGTCCAGGCTCAGGCCGCTGCCCAGGACGCCGCGCGCGGCCGCGGCGGCCAGCGAGGCCTGCGTGCCGGCGTTGATGGCGCCCACCGCCAGCGTCAGGTAGCGGGCGCCGTAGCCGACGTCGACGCCCAGGTCGAACGCCTTGTTGGTGGCCGCGGCCAGGGTGCCTTCCGTATAGATCAGGGCCTCCCCGGCGCAGGCAGCGGGGCCGCAGGTGCCGATGCGGATCGGGCCCGCGCCGGCGTTGGCGCCCTGGTCGGCCGCGGGCGGCAGCACGTCGAGCCAGCCGTTCGAGACGGCCAGCAGGCTGGCCGTGCCGGCGCCGTAGCTATAGCCATCGCGGGAGTCGTAGGGCGCGCGGCCGCGGCCGATGGTGTTCAGCGTGGCGCCGCGCTCGATGTCGATCCCGCCGGTGAGGGTGTTCGTGGTCAGGAAGATTTCCGCCGCCGACAGGGCGGCGCCGCTGCGCACCGTGATGCTGCCGAAGCGGGTGTAGGCATAACCGAAGCCGACGCTGGTGCCTGAACTCTTGTAGTCCACGAACGGCGTCGCGCCCACCGACAGGCGCGGCGCGTTCACGGCGTTCAGCTGCGCGCCGTCGATCGACAGGCCGGTGAAGCCCGGCGTGCGGCCGGCGCCCGGCGCGGTGATCTCGAGCGGGGCGTTGCTGGAGGTGCTGGGCACCACCGCGAAGGTACCGCCATAGCCGCCGGTGGCGGGGCTGAAGTCGGCCCGGCCATTGAAACTGAAGGGCTGCCCGGGCGCGTCCCTCGCCAGCAGCAGCTTCAGGGTGGACGCGTCGGCCGGCAACAGCGCGCGCGGCAGGCCGCGGCGCGCGGCGTCGGCGCGCACGAAAGCGGCGTAGTCCATCTCGTTGTACTGCGAATACTGCCGCAGGGTCTGGCCCGACGTGACGATGAGCTGCCTGGCAATGGCGCTGGCCACGTCGGTGCCATTGATGCCGAGGCTGCCTGCGATGGCCCAGGAGCCGTTGCGCAGCGCCTGGGCGCCGGCGGCGGGATTGCCGGCCGCCGCGCCGTTGATTTCCACCCGGAAGGCGCCGGGCAGCAGGGCATAGGTGGACGGCATCAGCGTATAGGTGCCGGCCGGCAGGCCCGGCACGCCCGCGCCGATGGTGACGCGCTGGCCGGCCAGCGGCTGGCTGGCGCCGGCGTCGGGCGCATAGGGCGCCACGGCGGCCTGGTTGCCGGGCACCAGCGCGTAGACCGGGTTGGTGGCCAGGCCCGGCAGCGTGAAGCCGCCGCCCTGCGCGTTGATCTGCACCAGCGGGTTGAAGCGCGCGTCGGTGGAGCCGCCGCGGCCGGATACGAAGCCCGCGCCCCGCAAGTCGCCGCCACCGGACAGGTCGATGAGCGCGGATGCCTGCACCGATACCGACTTGCCCGCCAGCGCGACGCCCATGCCCAGTTCACCGCTGTCCCGGCTGGCGCCGACGCCGACCAGCGTGACGTCGTTGCCCACGTACTTGTAGTTGATGCCGTCGATGGTGCCGCCGTAGGGCATGACGAGGCCGCGCGCGCTGGACGAGGTGATGCTGCCGGGCAGCAGCTTGAGCAGCGACGTGGCGCCTTTCTCGTTGCCGTCGATGCCCAGTTCGATCAGGCCCAGCGGGGCGCGCAGCACGCCGCCCTGCTCGATGATGTCGGCGCCCAGGCGCAGGCGGCCAAAAACGCTGTAGGGGGCATCCGGCGCGACGGCGGTGCTGCGCGCGATGGTGATGCGGCTGCCGGGGTCGAACAGGCTGCGGCCGCTGCCGTCGCTCGCCTGGCCGGCGACGATCTGGGCGGCGGCGCCGGTGGCGGGGTAGATCTGCGCGGCGCTCAGGAACAGATCGCCCGGCACGGAGAGCTGCGTCGTATAGGGGCTGCGCGGATCGACCAGCACGCTGCCGGCCCCGGCCAGCAGGCGGATGTCGCCCTGGCTGACCAGTTCGGCGCGGCTGAAGCCGCGCCCGGTGAACGTGGCCGCGGCGCCGGGGCTGGCGCGTTGCGAGCGCAGGCCGCCGAGCACGACGCCGTCGCGCAGATCGATGAAGCCGGCGTCCACGCGGAACACCGAGGCGCTGGCGCGGGTGCTCGGCAAGGCGCTGAGCGGGGCGCGCACGTAACCGTCCGGCGCGCCGCGCACGCCGCTGCCCGCCAGCAATACGTAGGGGGCGGCGAGGCTGACCCTGGCCTGCGCCGCGCTGCGCTCCGACAGCGCCATTTCGGTGCCGATGAGGCGCAGGCTCTGGTTCATGCGCAGGTTCACGTCGCCGTCGAACGTCAGCAGGCCGTTGCTGAGCAGGGTCAGGTCTCCGAAGCCGCCCTGCTGGAGCTGCGCCACGCTGAACGCGCCGCGGCCATAGGCGAGCTTGTTCGCCAGCGTCGCCGGATCGGTGGCGCCGTCGAGGGCATCGGCCGCCTGTTGCGCCGACAGGACGAAGTCGCGCGGCGCCAGCACGCGCGGCCGGGTGACGCGGTTCAGGTAGTTGGGGGAATCCAGGCCGATCGTCAACGCGCCCGCCGCGGCGCCCGCGCCGCCGGCGCGGGCGCTGAGCTGGCCGTCCAGGTACAAGCCGTTGCCCGACGAGATGGAGATGGCGCCGCCGGCGCTGGCCAGTTCGGTGGGCGTGCCGTTGACCAGCAGATTGGCGGCGGCGCCCGAGGCGTCGAGGCGGCTGCCGGGGCGCAACACCACGAACAGGTCGGGCGCGGTCACCAGGCCCTTGGCCAGGTCCACCGGGCCGCCCAGCACGATGGCGCCGCCGTCCTGCAGCCTGCCGTAGGTTTCGCCGCGCCGGTTGATGGCGGTGGCGGCGCGCGCCGCCACATCGAGCACGCCCTGTTCACCGATCCAGATCGACAGATCGTGGCCACCGCCGGCCAGCGGCTCCGAGACGCCGAAGGTGAGCTGGTTGGCGCTGATGCGGCCGCCCCAGGCGGACAGCACGCCGTTCACCGTGATCTGGCCCGCGCCCAGCAGGTCGATCTTCTGGCCCGGGTCGACCTGGACCCGCGCGCCTTCGCCGATCCGCAGCGCGGCGCGCGGCACGTCGGCCAGCGCGATCTGCGGGGTGCCGGCCTGCAGCGTCAGGCTGGCGCCCTTGCGCTGGGTCAACACGCTCTTGACGGGGTCTTCCTGGTACAGCGCCGGCGTCCAGACCGGCAGGGCCACCGCCTTGTCGAGGGTGGCGCGGGCATTGCCGTCGTAGCGCAGCACCGGCATTGACACGGCCAGTTCCGCGCCCGGTTCCACTTCCACGCCGAGCGCGCCGATGACTTCGTATTGCGAGAAACCCTGCGAAAAATCGGCGCCAGCCAGGACCGTCTCGGTGGCCGCGCCGGCGTTGCCGGGCTGCTTGCGCGTGACGATGCGCACGCGCTCGGCCTGCAGCGTCAGCTTGCCGCCGCCCTCCACGCCGTAGCCGGCGAGCTCGCCGTCGAGCAGCAGCCGGCCGCCGCTGGAGGCGGCCGACGCCACCAGCGTGAGATCGCCGCCGCGGCCATTGCGGGTCTTGCCATTGGCCAGCAGCCCGGCGCCGCCGGACACGTCGATGCGGCTGCCGGCGGCCAGCGCGACGTCGCCGGTGCTGCGCAGCACCACCGTGCCGCCGTTGCGGTAGGCCAGGGCGGCCGAGTCGGACGGGTCGATCGACAGGTTGGTCCACCGGCCCGACACATCCAGCACCGCGCCTGGCGCCAGCGACACGCCGGCGCGCTGGCCGGCGGGCGGATTGACGGCGTCGTCCTCGACGCGGTTGTTGCCGCTGATCTGTCGGGTGATGTTGCCCGCCTCGATGCGGCCGCCGGCCGCCGTGATGCCGGCATTGATGGCCACTTGCGGCGCGTAGAACTGCACGTTGCCGCCCATGGCGAACTGCAGCGCCGCGTCGATCGTCACCGCCTCCTTGCCGGCCAGCCTGAGGCCGCCCAGGTCGGCGGCGTTGAGCCAGGCGTCGTCCAGCCGGATCTCGTCGGCGCCCGCCGCGCCCGTGCCGACCGTGACCCGCGCGGCCTGCCCGGTCAGGCGCCAGGCCAGCATGTTCGACGCGGTGTCGAACTGCGGCAGGTAGGAACCCACCACCAGCCGGCCCCGGCGCGCCACGGCGGCCTGCGACTGGTAGTAGCCGTCCATGTCGGCCTGCGGCGCCTCGGTCTGGCGCGAGCCCTGGTAGACCTCGCCTGTCAGCGCGCCGGCCAGGTTGGCGCGGTTGGTCGAGACGATCAGCTGGCCGGCGTCGCGGCCCACGGTATAGCCGTTTTCAAACCGCTCGCGCGGCGCGATCAACGGGTTGTAGAACGTGCGCGTGGCCTTCTCGCCCCAGCGCGCATGCGTTTGCTCGAAGCCCTTGTACAGGCCGGTGTAGAGCAGGTCGCCGGGCGCGCGCGAGACGTCGTAAAGTCGGCCGTCGGCGCCGCGCAGCCAGATCTGGCGGATGAAGCCGTCCTGCACGTCGAGCGTGCCGCCCGACAGGTTGATGTTGGAGCCGGCCAGCGTCGTCAGTTCGCCGCCGGTGAAAGTGGCGGTGCCGCCCTGCGCCAGCCATTCCGCGGCGCTGCGGCCGCTGGTGGCCAGGTAGCCGCTCACCTCCAGCAGGCCGCCGGCGGTGTACCAGCGGTCGGAGGTGTAGCCGTTGCCCGCGGCCACGCGCACCAGGGTGCGGCGGTCGACCCAGACGTCGTTGCTGTTGAGCAGCTTGCTGTCGCGGTTGGCCGGGGCGTCGCGCTGTTCGTTGCCCTGGATGTTGATGGCCAGGTTGTTGGCTTCCATCGCCACGCGCACGCCGATGGCGCCGGCCACGTCCAGCTCCGCGCCGCTTTCCAGCACGCTGCGGGTCTTGGCCGACACGGCGATCTGGCCGCCGGTGGCGACCGTGGTGGAGCCGCCCGCGAAGGTGGCCAGGTTGCCCGTCACGATCTCGATGCGCGACAGGTCGCTGCGGTCGCGCACGGTGCTGAGGTTGTCGAACACGCCGCCGGTCTTGTTGACGATGCCGCCGTCCAGCGCCTTGATGGCCGCGTCGCGCTGGCCGTCCAGGCCGGTGACGGCGGATGCCTCCAGCAGCACGGCGGTCACGCCGCTCGCGCCCAGCGTGATGCTGCCATTGGCGTCGCCGGCGCGGTTCAGCAGGTGGATGGCGCCGCGCGCGCCGATGTCGGTGGTGGTCAGCAGCACGCCGTCCTGGCGCACGGTGCGGCCGGTGAGGGTGATGTCGCCGGTCGGCGCGGTGATCAGGCCGGTGTTGCTGACCAGGCCGGCGCTGCTGCCGGCCTTGATCGCGGTGGAGATTTCGTTGCCCTGGGTGGTCGAGCGCAGGTTGACGTCGGTGCCGTAGCCCTTGCGGATATAGAAGTCGTCGCCGGCGGCCAGCGCGGCCTGGCCGCGCGGCGTGTGGATCGCGCCGGCGTTGTGCACCTCGCTGCCCAGCAGCAGCACGTAGCCGCCGCCCTGCGTGGCCGAGGCGGGCGCGGCGGTCTCGATGCGGGCGCCGGCCAGCACCCGCACCTGGCCCAGCGCGTCCTTGAAGGTCGGCTGGGTGCCGTCGGCGTCGGCGTACAGGCCCTTGTCGCGGAACTGCGTGTCGGTGATGGTGGCGGCGGCCGCCACCAGGTTGCGCACGTTCACCTGGCTGGTGCCGGTGAAGATCACGCCGTTCTGGTTCACTACCAGCACGGTGCCGTCGGCCTTGATGGCGCCATGGATCTCGCTGGGCCGGGCGGACGCGCCGACCACGCGGTTGAGCACGGCGTCGCCGCTGTTCTGCTGGAACCGCAGGGTGGTGTTGCGGCCGACGTTGAAGGTGTCCCAGTTCAGAATCGCGCGCGATTGCGTCTGCTCGATGGTGACGATCTGGCGTCCGTCCTCGGTGCCGGGCTTGGCGGCCTTGGCGCCTTCCCATTTGGCCAGGGCGCCGCGGGCCTCCCACAGCCCGCCTTCGACCAGGCCGTCGGGCACGCCGCCGCCATTGGCCGCGGCGGCGCGGGCGGCGGCCTGCGCCGCCTGCTGCGCGGCCACCGCGGCCGCGGTGCGGTTCAGGTTGTCGAGCGAATGCCGCAATTGCTGGCGCGCTTCGGCCTGCTGGCGCGCGCTGGTGCCGATGCCGGCGAGGCTGCCGTCGGGCATGCGGCCGGTGCGTTGCGCGGTGGACTGCACTGCGTTCTTGTCAGCGAACCAGCTTGAGCTGAAGGCGCGCGCCTGGGCGTGCGCCGCGCCGCTCCAGCCGCCAGCCAGGGCCAGCACGGCCAGCGCCTGCGACAGCGGCCGCAGGCGCCAGCCGCTGCGCGCGCCGAGGGCGCGGCGCCTGGCGGCGCGTAACGGACGGGAGGACGGCGGGACGAGCGAGGACGTGGCGCGGACGGCAGGCGGGACGGACGTGGACGAGGACATGGCGTGATTCAGGAATGTCGATGAAGGGCGCCAGTGGCATGGCCACCGTGCCCGCTTACTCATCTAGTCGAATGACGCTCGTCCAGTCGGCATAGCGAACCGCATGAATTTTTTATGACAAACGCGCCACGGCGGCGCCGGCGGGCGGGGTCAGCTCAGGAAGACCACGTCGCCCACGCGGCGCACGCTGGCGCCGTACAACTGCTGGATCTGGACGATCGCCTGGTCCAGGTCCTTGACCTCGTAGCGCGCGCTCAGCCGGTGGCGGGCCAGCGCGTCGTTCATCAGCACCACCCGTCCCGGGCGGTAGCGGTTGATTTCCTCGATTGCCTGGGCCAGCGGCAGGTCGTGGAAGCTGACGATGCCGGCGCGCCAGTCCGACGCGTCCTGCGCCAGGGCGGACGGCGCCTGCAGGGTGTCGGCCGTGTAGCGCACCTGCTGGCCGGTCCGCAGCGCCAGCTTGCCGCCGGGGTGTTGCAGCTCGACCTGGCCGGCGTTGCAGCGCAGGCGCACCTCGCCGCGGTCGAGCCGGCGCAGTTCGATGTCGCCGTTGGCCAGCGCAATGCGGGCCGCGCCCGCCAGGATCGCGCAGGGCTGGCTGCGGGTGGCGAGGATGGCGGCTTCGCCCGACACCAGTTCGATCTCGGGCGCGCCGTCCCGGGTCGAGACGTTGATGCTGGTCTGCGTGTTCAGGGCCAGCGTCAGCTGCTGGCCGTCCAGCGCGACGCGGCGCTGTTCGCCGGTGGCGGTGCGGTAGTCGGAATTGAATTCCGACCACGAGGGCCACAGGCCCAGCGGCGGCCGCAGCATGCCGGCGACCGCCAGGCTGGCGAAGGCGCCGGCGCCGCCCGCCAGCAGCCAGCGGCGCCGGCGGTCGGGTTCGGCGGCCCCGCGCCGCGCGGCGGCGGGGCGGGTGCTGGCATAGGCCTGGGCGGCCCGCCCGAGTTCGCGCCAGGCCCGTACCGCGTCGACCCAGGCGCGCTCATGCGCCGGGCTTTGCGCGCGCCAGGCCTTGAAGGCGGCGCCGTCCTCGGTGGTGGGAGCCCCCGTCGCCAGGGCGCGCGCCCAGGCATGCGCCTCGCGCTCGATGGCGGAGTCGGAAGGGGGGCCGGAGGACGGTTGCGGGCTCATGGGAATCGCTGGCTGGGCGGTAGTCATTCGCCGCTCTCACACTTAGACGATTCAGGACGGCCAAAACGGAACCGGAATCGCGCAAAAAATACACTTTCTTTCACTTTCAATCCCGCCCGCGCCGCATCGCCTGGACGCAATGCTCGTGCGCCGTCTGCAATTCGCGGCCGACCAGCCGCACCGAAATACCCCAGCGCTTGGCCAGGTCGGGCCGCGACAGGCCCTCGACCCGCGCCGCGATCAGGATGTCGCGCTGACGCGGCGTCAGCGTGTCCAGGGCCTTGAGCATGTGGTCCATGTCCGAGCGCGATTCGGCCACGTTTTCCGGTCCGGGCACGCTGTCCTCGATGTCGAAGAACTCGCCGACCTCGCTCTCGCTCAGCAGGCGCACGTCCTGGCGGATGCGGTCGATGGCCACGTGCACGGCGGTGTTGACCAGATAGGTCTGCGGATGGCGCACGGCGTCCAGGTCGTCGCGCGCCGACAGGCGCAGGTAGGCGTCGTGCAGCGCGTCGCCGGCCAGGTCCGAGGCGCCGCCCAGGCGCCGCGCGACCTGCCGCCGCAGCGCGTCGTAGCGCTCGGCCACCAGGCGGCGCAGGGTGGCCAGTCCCTGGCCGCTCATCGCCGGCAACCGCCATAGCGTTGCGCCGCCTCGGGCGTGATCAGCAGCGTGGCCGGCAGGCCGAAGCCGGCCGGCGGCGCGCCGATGGGCAGGCCCTCCAGGGCCTCCCGCAGGCGCGGCGCCAAGTCGGGGCGGCCGGTGGCGTGGACCTGCGCGTCGTGGATGGCGTGGGCCGCGTCCAGCGGCAGGCGCAAGGCGACGCGGTAGTCGCCGATGTGCAGTTCGGGGCGGGCGCACAGGGCGTCCAGCACACGGGTCTGCAGGCGGCCGTAATACTGCTGGCGTTCGGCCTGCGAGGCCCGCGGCACCGGCGCCGGCGGCGTGCGCACGCGCGGCATCAGCATCAACGCGTGCGGCGCGGTGTAGTGCGCTTGCAGATCGGTCTCGGCCAGCAGCCGCGCCAGCGCATCGCGCGCGGAATAGCGGCCGGCGATGGCCGGGGCGCTGCGGTTGGCGGTCTGCGTGCTGTCGTACAGCAGCGAGTCGCCCGTCAACTGGCTGTACTGCTGCAGCGCGTTGTGCAGTGGCTGGCGCGGCCAGTCGAAACGGTATTCGGCCGCCGCGCCATCGGCCGCGGCGGCCGATGCGGCCAGGGTGGCGCCGGCGGCCATCGAGGTCAGCATCGCCTGCAAGCGCTTCAGGCCAGGGCGCACATCGGCGGCTGGCAAGGCGGGTTGAGGGGAGCGGCGAAGGAGGGCATACGCGCGGGGAGTCGAACGCTTACCGCCGCGAGGCGGCCGGAAGCCGACATCGTATGGCCTGATTGTGACCTTTTGGTTGCACTGCCATGACCGCGCCGGTGTACAGTCAGGTGTACAAATTTTCCTAAAGGACACAAAGGTGCCTGACTCGAACGAAACCGGGGTTCTGCTTTTCTCCTACGGAACCCTGCAGGACAAGGCCGTGCAGCGCGCCAATTTCGGCCGCGAACTCAACGGCAGGGCGGATGCCATGACCGGCTACGTGCAGCGCTGGGTCGAGATCACCGATCCCGAGGTCATCAAGACCAGCGGCCTGGCGCGCCATCCCATCGTCAGCGCCAGCGACGACCCGCAAGACGAGGTGCCGGGCATGGTGTTCGAGATCACGGCGCAGGAACTCGAGGCCGCCGACCGCTACGAAGTGTCCGACTACAAACGGGTCTCGGTGCGGCTCAAGTCCGGCGCGCAGGCCTGGGTGTACGTCAAGGCCTGAACGGGCCCGCGCCTCAGCCCTTCAAACCCAGCCGTCGGGCCAGCTTGTGCAGGTTGCTGGCGTCGATCTCGAGCGCGCGCGCGGCGCCGGCCCAGCTGCCCTGGTGCGCGTCCAGCGCGCGGCGGATCGCCTGGCGCTGGCAGGCGTCGACCGCGCCGCGCAGCGTCTGCGTGGCGCCCGCTGGCAGCGCCGGCTCCTCGGGCGGGGCGGCGGGCAGGGCGCCGTCCTCCAGGTCCAGCAGGCCGGCGCCCAGGGTGACGATCTCGTTGCGCGGGGCGCCGTGGCTGACGGCCTTGATGGCGGCGCGGCTGATGACGTGTTCCAGCTCGCGCACGTTGCCGGGCCAGCGGTAGCGGCTCAGCATGTCCTCGGCCTCGGGCGACAGCCGCAGGCTGCGCAGCCCCAGGCGGGCGCGGTTCAGTTCCAGGTAGCGGCCGGCCAGCAGCAGCACGTCGCGGCCGCGTTCGCGCAGCGGCGGGATCGGCACCGGATAGACCGACAGCCGGTGATACAGGTCGGCGCGGAAGTCGCCCTGGCGCACCAGAGCACGCAGGTCGCGATTGCTGGCGGCGACGATGCGCACGTCCACGGTGCGCGGGCGGTCGTCGCCGAGCCGCTGGATTTCGCCGTTCTGCAGCGTGCGCAGCAGCTTGGCCTGCACCGCCAGCGGCAACTCGCCCACCTCGTCCAGGAACAGCGTGCCGCCGTTGGCGGCCTCGAAACGCCCGGGCCGCTCGGTTATCGCGCCCGAGAACGCGCCCTTGGCATGGCCGAACAGTTCGCTTTCCGCCAGCGATTCCGGCAGCGCCGCGCAGTTCACGTGCACCAGCGGCTTGCCGCGGCGGCGCGATTGGCGATGCACGCGATGCGCGAACAATTCCTTGCCGACGCCGGTCTCGCCCAGCAGCAGGATCGGCAGCTCGGAATCCGCCACCACCTCGATCTCGTGCAGCAGCCGGCCGATGGCCTCGCTCTGGCCGAGGATGTCGCTGTCGTCGGCCACCGCGCTGTCCGTCGGCGCCGCGCCGCGCGCCAGCCGCAGGGCGCGCGTTTCGGCCTCCAGGCGCGTCACGCGCAAGGCGGCTTCGACCAGCACGATCATCTCGCGCAGGTCCGACTGCGCCTCGGCATCGAAGGTGCCGACCTCCAGCGCGTCCAGCGTCAGCACGCCCCAGGGCTGGCCCTCGATGTGCAGGCTGGTGCCCATGCAGTCGTGCACCGGCAGCGGCTCGCCCGCCATGCCGTTGATCAGGCCGTCGTACGGATCGGGCAGGGTGCTGTCATGGTGGAAACAGGTGACGCCACGGCGCGCCAGGATGGCCGCCAGCCGCGGGTGCTGCTGGACCGCGAAACGGCGGCCGAGCGCGTCCTGGGTCAGGCCATCCACGGCGATCGGACGCAGGTGGTCGGCCTCCAGCTGCAGCAGGGCGACGGCGCCGCAGCGGAAATGGGCGCGCAGCCCGGCCGCCAGCCGTTGCAATCGCACGGCGGCGGGCAGGTCCACGACGAGGTCGGTAAGCAACAGGTTTTGCATGGGTTGATCGTACCCTTGCGGGTCATTAATACCGTACCGGCGCCGGGTGGTTTTTACCCTTTAATTTGCAAACCCTTGATTTGGCGCAAGCTTTTCCTGGCACGGATCTCGCTACTGCCATAGCACCCTCATGAAGCATGGAGAAACGCAATGAGCATGGTTGAGCAATCCCTGGGCCAGTTGGCCCGCAGCATTCCCGGCGCCACCCAGGTGTTCCACGAGTACCAGCTGGACTTCTGCTGTGGCGGCAAGAAAAGCCTGGCCGAGGCGGCGGCGCAGCGCTCGCTGGACGCGGCCCAGATCGAGGCGCGCCTGCAGGCCCTGGCGGGCGCGGCGCCGGACGAGCGCGACTGGGGCCAGGCCAGCCCGGGCGACCTGATCGACCACATCCTGGCGCGCTACCACGAGGTCCATCGCCAACAGCTGCCCGAACTGATCCGGCTGGCGATGAAGGTCGAGCAGGTGCATGCGGACAGTCCCGATTGCCCGACTGGCCTGGCCGACCACCTGCGCGACATGCGCCAGGAACTGGAAAGCCATATGCAGAAAGAGGAACAGGTGCTGTTCCCGATGCTGGCGCGCGGCCATGGCGCCATGGCGGTCATGCCGATCACCATGATGCGCATGGAACACGACGACCACGGCGTGGCGCTCGAGCGCCTGATGGCGCTGACGCACGACCTGACGCTGCCGCGCGCCGCCTGCAACACCTGGCGCGCGCTGTACCTGGGGATTGGCACGTTCAAGCAGGACCTGATGGCCCACATCCACCTGGAGAACAACATCCTGTTCGAGAACGCCGAGGCCGAGGCGGTCCGGCCGCGCGGCTAGCGCTCCCGCGCGGGAACGTCGCGCAACTGGCGCAGCAAGGCGGCGTGCGCGGCCAGATCGGCCGGGCGGTGCTTGCGCGCCGTCGTGGCCGGATAGTTGCCCAGGAAGTTGCCGTTGCGCCGGTCAGCGGCCGGCCTGACCGGCCGCGGCGCGAAGCCGCCGCCGCAGTTGGGGCAGACATTGCCCAGCACCTCGTCGGCGCAACGCACGCAGAAGGTGCATTCGAAACTGCAGATCCGCGCGTCGGCGCTGGCCGGCGGCAGGTCGGCGTCGCAGTGCTCACAGCTGGGGCGCAATTCAAGCATGGCGGATTCCTGAAAAGGATGGTCAGCCAGCGTACCCGGCACTCGCCGGCGGATCGAGGACATGGTCGGACAATTCGCGGCCGGAAACGGCCACGCGCCGGCGGCAGGGCCGCGCCGGTCGGCCCTGTCCAGCCAAAAATCCGCCCAAAATCAATACCCTGCGAAACGCGGTAAATTGGGGTCGTGGTAACAGCGCCCCAGGCGCGGGCACGCCGGCCTGCCGGTCATCCCGCGCCTGTATCGTGCCGAATCCGTATAAGATGCGAAATTGGCGCCAATTTTTACGCGGGAACAATCATGGACACACTAGATCAGCAATTGCTGGGGCTGTTGCGCGCCGACGCACGCGCAACCGTGGCAACCCTGGCCAAAAAGCTCGACGTCTCACGGGGCACCATCAACAACCGCATCGCGCGGATGGAAGACGACGGCGTCATCGTCGGCTATACCGTCAGGCTGCGCCCCGAATCCGAACCCGACCAGATCGGCGCCTGGATGAACATCGCCGTCGACGGCAACGAAACCCGCCGCGTCGTCAGCATCCTCCTGGGCGACCCCGCCGTCGTCGCCCTGCACGACACCAACGGCCGCTGGGACCTGCTGGCCGAACTGCGCGTCTCCAACATCGAGGAAATGTCCCGCGTCCTGGACCGCGTCCGCCTCATCAAGGCCATCTCCGCGACGGAAACCAGCATCCACCTGAAAAGCTACAAACTCGATTGACCGACCGCGCGACCAAACCAGTCAGCTTGTCCGCCCCGGAACATGTCGCCCACGCCACACGTTCCGACCCCGGCCCCCGCGCCTGAGCCGCCAAGCCCACCTTTCCGTCGAAAGCGCCCAATCGCCACCCCAGTCCCGTTGAAGGCCCCCCCTCAACGCTCCCCCTGTCACGCCCAAACGCCCAAACAGGCCGCCCGCGCGGCCGCCTTTGGGCAACCCCGCAAGACCTTCCATCCAACGACCCCGCCCACCACGAAGCCCAAGCACCCGGTACTCCCCAGCGGCGCCCAAATTCACGCTGACGCAGCGTGGCGGACGGGCCGGGCGGGAGGGCGGGGCGTGTAGATGCGCCCGAGGGAATCCGTAGGGAGCCGAAGGCGTACGAGGATGACAACGGGGTAGTCCGGAGCGAACGCTCCGGACCGCAATCGTAGCCCCGCCCTCCCGCCCGGCCCGTCCGCCACGCGTCAAAAGAACCCCAACAGTCGCCAAAAAGCTCGCAAGTCATCCCCCCGCCACAATCACCGGTTAGGGATTCCCCCCGGTTGCCCCCCAACCCTCGTGTTCCTAAAATTGGCGCCAATTTAGTCAAACATCCCCCGCCAGCAACACCCCCCGGCCTTCCACACTCCCCGGGAATCGAGGAAATCATGCAGTCCACCGCAGCACCCGCCCTGGCCCCCGACGCCGCCCGCGCCCGCGCCATGTACGACCTTGGCCACAGCACCGTCTTCGCCTCGCGCATCGACCCCCGCTTCTCGTACTGCATGTACGTCCCCCCGCACATCGACCAGGCCAGGCACCCCATGGAGCTGGTCGTGATCATGCACGGCACCGGCCGCGCCTTCGTCGAATACCGCGACGCCTTCGCCGAATTCGCCCGCTGGAACGACTGCATCGTGCTGTGCCCGCTGTTCCCCGTCAGCCCGCTGGGCGACGGCAACCGCGACGGCTTCAAGCAGCTGATCGAAGGCGACATCCGCTACGACCACATCCTGCAAGGCATGGTCGCCGAAGTCGGCGAGAAATTCGGCCGCGACTTCAGCCGCTTCGCCCTGTTCGGCTATTCGGGCGGCGGCCAGTTCGTCAACCGCTACACCCTGCTGCACCCCGAAACCCTGTGGGCCGCCTCGATCGGCGCGCCCGGCTCGGTCACGCTGCTCGACCCCAGCCAGGACTGGTGGGTCGGCGTGCGCGGCGCCGAAGCCCGCTTCGGCAAGGCCGTCGACATCGAGGCCCTGCGCCAGGTCGCGGTGCACATGATCGTCGGCAAGGCCGACCTGGAAACCTGGGAAATCACCCACCGCGAAGGCGGCAAGTTCTTCATGCCCGGCGCCAACGCCGCCGGCGCCACCCGTCCGGAGCGCCTGCAATCGCTGCGCCGCTCGTTCGAGGCGGCCGGCGTCAAGGCCGTGCTGGACGTGGTCGAGAACGTGCCGCACGACGGCCTGAAGTGCGTCGGCCAGGTGCAGGACTTCCTGGCCGCCGAACTGCACAAACTGCGAAATGAATAACATCAAAAACAAGATCGGCAGCGGGCGCGCGAGCGCCTGTCTGCCGCGATAGGAGAGGGCCATGCTGCGTTTCGCGCTATCCCGTATCGTCATGGCCATTCCGACACTGCTGATCGTGGCAGTGGCGGTGTTCGTCATGATCCGCCTGATTCCGGGCGATCCCGCGCAGTTGCTGCTGGGCGACCTGGCCACGCCGGCGGCGCTGGCCGACCTGCGCGCGCGACTGGGGCTGGACCAGACCTGGCCCGCCCAGTTCGGCATCTGGTTCGGCAACATGCTGCATGGCGACCTGGGCTCATCCATCAACACCGGCCAGCCCGTGCTGCCGCTGGTGTGGGACCGCTTCCTGATCAGCGGCCGCGTGGTGCTGGTGGCCGTGCTGTTCGCCGCGCTGGTGGCCGTGCCCGCCGGCATGATCGCCGCCTGGAAGCAGAACAAGGCGCCCGACCTGATCCTGGTTGGCACCGCCACGCTGCTGGTGTCCATCCCCACGTTCTGGCTCGGCCTGCTGCTGCTGATCTTCTTCGGCCTGAAGCTGCAATGGCTGCCGGTGGTGGGTTACGTGTCCATCGGCGAAGACTGGAAGGCCGGCCTGCTGTACCTGGCCATGCCGATCCTGACGCTGTTCCTGCACGAGATCGGCGTGCTGATGCGCATGGCGCGCGCCAGCACCCTGGAAGTGCTGCGGCTGGACTACATCACCCACGCCCGCGCCAAGGGCCTGTCGGAATCCGCGGTGCTGATGCGCCACGCCTTCCGCAACGCCTTCGGTCCCACCTGGACCCTGATCGGCCTGGTGCTGGGCAATTTGCTCGGCGGCATCGCCGTGGTCGAAACCGTGTTCACCATTCCCGGCCTGGGCCGGCTGCTGGTGGATTCGATCTTCGCCCGCGACTATCCCGTGATCCAGGGCTGCCTGCTGTTCGTCGGCGTGATCTACGTGATCGTGAACCTGCTGATCGACCTCTGCTATCCCATCTTTGACCCGAGAGTGACCGCCGAATGAAAAAGCGAATTGCAGCTAACGCGCTGATAGGCGGCGTGATCGTGGCGGCGATGATCGTCGCGGCGATCATGGGCGCCTTCTGGACGCCGCACGACCCGCTCAAGATCAACTTCGTGGCGCGCCTGAAGCCGCCCGGCGGCGAATTCCTGCTGGGCACCGACGAGTTTGGCCGCGACGAGCTGTCGCGCCTGCTGGCCGGCGCCTCCAGCAGCGTCTGGATCAGCCTGCTGACGGTGGGCTTCTCCATCGTGGCGGGCACCATCATCGGCACCCTGACCGGCTTCGTGCGCGGCTGGACCGACCGCATCATCATGGCCTTCAACAACGCCCTGCTGGCCTTTCCCGGCCTGCTGCTGGCGCTGGGCCTGCTGGCCGTGGTCGGCGCCAACAAGTACGGCATCATCCTGGCGCTGGGCCTGGCCTACACGCCGTCGGTGACCCGCATCGTGCGCGGCACGGTGCTGTCGCTGCGCGAGAAGGAGTTCATCGAATCCTCGCGCGTGCTGGGCAACTCCGAGCTCTACACCATGGTGCGCCACGTGCTGCCCAACTGCGTCGCGCCGTTGACGGTGCTGGCGACCTCGATGTTCGGCTGGGTCATCCTGGCGGAAAGCGCGCTGTCCTTCCTGGGCCTGGGCGTGCCGCCGCCCGCGCCGACCTGGGGCAACATGCTGGCCGCCGCGCGTCCGTTCATGGCGCAGGCGTCCTATCTTTCCATTCTTCCCGGCCTGGCCATCGCGCTCGCGCTGCTCGGGATCAACCTGCTGGGCGACGCGGTGCGAGACCGCTTCGATCCCCGCATGAGGGGCGTGCAATGAGCGCACTGGTAACCGTATCGAATCTGTCCCTGACCGTCGGCCGCGGCGGCCGCGAAATCGTCGGCGGCGTGTCCTTCGAGGTGGCGCCGGGCGAAATGGTCGGCATCGTCGGCGAGTCCGGCAGCGGCAAGACCCAGGCGGCGCGCGCCATCATGGGCCTGACGCCGCCGCCGCTGGTGGTGGCCGGCGGCTCGATCCGCTTCGAGGGCGTGGAAGTCACGCAGGCCAGCCCGGCCGCGCTGCGCAAGCTGCGCGGCGCGCGCATCGGCATGGTGTTCCAGGAACCCATGACCTCGCTCAACCCGTCCATGTCCATCGGACGCCAGCTGGACGAAGGGCTCAAGCTGCATCGCCGCGACCTGTCGACGGCACGGCGCCGCGAACGCATCCTGGAGATGCTGCGCCGGGTCGGCATCCGCGACCCCAAGGCTGCGATCGAGGCCTGGCCGCACGAGTTCTCGGGCGGCATGCGCCAGCGCATGATGCTGGCCTCGGTGATGCTGCTGGAGCCGGCGCTGCTGATCGCCGACGAGCCCACCACCGCGCTCGACGCGGTGGTGCAGCGCGACGTGCTGGAATTGATGGTCGACCTGACGCGCGAGCACAACACGGCCGTGCTGATGATCAGCCACGACCTGCCGATGGTCGCGCGCTATACCGAGCGCATGGTGGTGATGCAGCATGGCAAGGTGCTGGAAACCGGCACCACCGCCGGCATTCTGGAACGCCCGCAGCATCCCTACACCCGCAAGCTGCTGGACGCCATGCCGCGCCGCCTGCCGGCGCGCGCGCCGATCCAGGAAGCGCCGATCGTCGAGGTCAGGAACCTGGTGGTCGATTACGCCGGCCACCAGCGCCTGTTCTCGCGCACCAGCGCCAAGCGCGCGCTCAACGGCATCGACCTGCACGTCAAGCCGCGCGAAGTGGTGGCGGTGGTGGGCGGCTCGGGGTCGGGCAAGACCACGCTGGGCCGCGCCATCGCCGGCCTGCTGTCGCCGACATCCGGCCAGATCCTGTTCCGCAACCAGCAGGTCAACCGCCGTTCGCCGGCCTGGCGCGACTACCGCCTGAACTGCCAGATGGTGTTCCAGGACCCGTATTCGTCGCTCGACCCGCGCATGACGATCGGCGAGCTGGTGGGCGAAGGCTTGCGCATGCTGGTCGACATGCCCGCCGCCGACAAGCGTCGCCGCGTCGACGAAGTGCTGGCCGAAGTCGGCCTGGGCTCGGAATACGCCAAGCGCTTTCCGCACGAACTGTCGGGCGGCCAGCGCCAGCGCGTGGCCATCGCCCGCGCGGTGGTGCGCCGGCCGTCCTTCGTCATCGCCGATGAACCGGTGTCGGCGCTGGACGTGACGGTGCGGGCGCAGGTGCTGGACCTGTTCGCCGACCTGCAGGAACGCCACGGCTTCTCCTGCCTGTTCATCAGCCACGACCTGGGCGTGGTGGAGCAGGTGGCCGACCGGGTGGTGGTGATGCGCGACGGCGGCATCGTCGAACAGGGTTCGCGCGACGCGGTGTTCGACCAGCCGCGCGAGGAATACACCCGCAGCCTGCTGTCGGCAATTCCGGCCCTGGAATCGACCGAAACCGGCGGCGTGCGCCTGCGCTGGCGCCTGGACCAGCAGGAGCCGTCGCGGGCCACGGCCTGAGGGGACGGGGCCGCGCCGGCCGGGCTTGCCGTCCCGGCGCGGACTTATGCATAAAATACGCGGTTTGGATTTGATTCACGGGAGTGGTCCATGCCGAAAGCGGCGGCGACACAGCCGGGCCTGGTTGACCGTATTGCCCTGGATATTCAGTCGGGGGTATACGGCCCCGGCGCGTGGCTGAAACAGATCGACCTGCAGGAACGTTACGGCGCCAAGCGCCTGGACGTGCGGCGGGCGCTCGACCAATTGACCGCCAAGCGGTTGATCGCGCATATCCCCAACCGCGGGTACCACGTCTACACGATGGATCCGGACCAGCACGTGCAGATCCGCGATATCCGCGTGCTGCTGGAAACCGGCGCCGCGGCCGACCTGATGCCCAACGTCACGGCGGCCAAGGTGCGCGCCCTGCGCACGCTGGCCGAGCGTTTCTCCAAGCTGCTGCAGGATGGCACGCTGCTGGAGCAGTACGAGGTCAACCTGGCGTTCCACGCCGGGATGTACGACATGTGCGCCAACCGCGAGCTGGCGGCCCTGATCCAGGAAACCCGCGCGCGCGGGCCGGCGGCCCCCGCCAAGGAATGGGTCACGCGCTCGCGCATCGAGATCTCGGCGCGCGAACACTTCGACATGGTCGAGGCGCTCGAGGCGCGCGACGTCAAGCGCCTGCAGAAGATCATCGCCCAGCACGTCGGCCAGGACATTTCCTGATCCGCGCCGCCTGATCGCTGCCTCATTCGCGGCGGCCTTCCTGAAAAAGGAGGCCGCCGCGGTCATTTTGGGGCCGCTTTCAGGGATACCCCGGATACCGCATCGGCCATTAGTCTTCATAATGGGCAGCTATTTTTGGCGCCAATATAGTTATGAATCCGGCGTCGCATGCCCCCGGGGGAGTTTTTACAATGCACCACCTTCCTGTTTCCCGAGCGCTCGCGCTCAGCCTGGCCCTGGCCGGCGCAGGCGCGGCCCAGGCCGCCACCCTGACCATCGCCCAGCCGGCCGACATCCGCTCGACCAATCCGGGCGTCAACCGCGACAACACCACCGACGGCGTGGTGCTGAATATGGTGGAAGGCCTGGTCGGCTACCGGGAGAACGGCACGGTGGCGCCGCTGCTGGCCAAATCGGTCGACCTGTCGGAAGACGGCCTGACCTATACCTTCAAGCTGCGCGACGGCGTCAAGTTCCACAACGGCGCCACGCTGACGTCGGCCGACGTGATCTGGAGCTGGCAGCGCTACATGGACGCGAAGACGGACTGGCGCTGCCGCAGCGACTTCGACGGCCGCAACGGCCTGAAGGTCACGGACGTGTCCGCGCCCGACGCGCAGACCGTCATCATGAAGATCGACCGCAAGTCGGCCGTGTTCCTCGACTCGCTGGCCCGCACCGACTGCGGCATGACCGCGATCCTGAGCAAGGACTCGGTCAACGCCGATGGCTCCTGGAAGGCGCCGGTCGGCACCGGTCCGTACCAGTTCAAGGAATGGAAGCGCGGCGAATACGTGCTGCTGACCGCGTTCAAGGACTATGTCTCGCCCAGCGCTGGCGACAAGCCGGACGGCTACGTCGGCGCCAAGCGCCCGCTGGCCGACGAGGTCAAGTTCCTGGTGGTGCCGGACCCCTCGACCGCCAAGGCCGGCCTGGTGTCGGGCGCGATCGACGCCAGCCAGATCACCATCACGGATGTGGCCGAACTGAAGAAGAGCGCGACCGTGTCGGTGATGAGCCCGCACGACGCCACCAAGCACACGCTGCTGTTCCAGACGCAGGATCCGGTGCTCAAGAACGTCAAGCTGCGCCAGGCGATCGCGGCGGCGCTGGACATCCCTCAGGTGGTGGCGGCGGCCTCCGAAGGCCTGGGCCAGTTGAACAACTCGGCGGTGTACGCCGGGTCGGCCTATTACCAGGAGACCGAGAAGCGCACCTACAAGTACGATCCGGCGCGCGCGCAGCAGCTGCTCAAGGAAGCGGGCTACAAGGGCGAGCCGATCGTGATCTACGCCAACAAGCGCGCGCACGTGCCGAGCTACCAGGTGGCGGTGATCGCGCAGGCGATGATGCAGGCGGTGGGCATCAATGCCAAGATCGAGGTGCTGGAATGGGCCACGCAGCTGGACCGCTACAACACGGGCAAGTACCAGATCAGTTCGTTCACGTTCTCGTCGCGGATCGATCCGGCGCTGAGCTTCGAGCAGTTCGCGGGCGACAAGACCAAGCAGCCGCGCAAGGTCTGGGATGATCCCGAGGCGCAGAAGCTGATCGACGAGAGCTTCCTGGAGTCGGATCCGGCCAAGCGGCAGAAGCTGTTTGACCAGCTGCATGCGTTGATGTTGGAGCAGACGCCGTTGCTGGTGCTTTATAACGGGGCGGATGCTTGGGCGACGAATAAGCGGGTCGAGGGGTTTTCGGTTTGGGAGGGGAAGCCGCGGGCTTGGGAGACTAAGATCGTTGGCAAGTAAGTAGTTAGTAGGTTTTTGGCGGACGGTTGTTTTTTTGGGGGCCGTCCGGGGCGGCGTTGGCCTGCCGTGCGCGGGGCTACGATTGCGGTCCGGAGCGTTCGCTCCGGACTTCCCCTTTGTCATCCTCGTCCGCCTTCGGCTACCTACGGATTCCCTCGGGCGCATCTACACGCCCCGCGCACGCCAGGCCAACGCCGCCCCGGACTCGACCGTTGAAGCTTGACGGTTGCCGGGGCGGTTTTATTTTTTCGGGTGTCGCAATGCAAAGAGGCCGCTTTCGCGGCCTCTTCGTTTGGTGCGGTGCGCTGGATTTACTTCGCCACGCGTTCCACTTCCCAGGCGCGCGGCTTTTTCACGGCCCAGGGGGTGTAGCCCTTGATGTCGGTGCGGAAGGCGCCGATGTCCAGGCCGTTGTAGAGCGGGATGCTGGGGACGTCGGCCAGGAACAGCTTGTGCAGCTGGTCGAAGGAGGCCTGGCGCTTGGCGTGGTCGGTGTCGACCGAGGCGGCGTCCAGGAGTTTCTGGGCTTCGGGGTTGTCCCAGACCTTGCGCGGCTGCTTGGCCTTGTCGCCGGTGACCATTTCGTAGTTCAGCGCCGCGTCCAGGCGGGCGGAGTACGGGAAGGTCATCATCTGGTAGGTGCCGGCGTTGTAGCGGTCGAGCTGGGTGGCCCATTCGGACACGGACAGCTTGGCGTTGATGCCGACGGCCTGCAGCATGGCCTGGATGATGACGGCGGAGTTGTACGACTGCGGGTAGCGCTTGGTCGTGATCAGTTCCAGTTCCTGGCCCTTGTAGCCGGCTTCCTTGAGCAGCTTCTGGGACAGCGCGGGGTCGTATTTCCAGCCTTCCTTCTGGGCGGCGTCGTTGTACGGCGAGACCAGCGGGACGATGGAGTTGTTGGGCTTGGCCAGGCCTTCGGTGACGGCGGCGGCGAGCTGGTCGTAGTCGATGGCGTGGGCCAGGGCCTGGCGGATCTTGGGATTGGACAGCAGCGGGTCCTTGGTCTGCAGCAGCAGCGCGGTCATGCTCATGACGGGCGCGTAGGCGACCTTGACGTTGGGGGTGCCTTGCAGCACCGGCACGTCGTTGTTGGAGACGTCCTCGATGATGTCGATGTTGCCGCGTTGCAGGGCGGCCTTGGCGGTGGAGTCGTCGGGCACGATGACGAAGCGCACTTCGTCCACCAAGGGGCGCTTGGAGCCGGCGTAGCCGTCGCGCTTGCCGTCGCGGTTGGCGTAGTCGGCGAACTTGGTCAGGCGCACGTACTCGCCGCGCTTCCATTCGGCGAAGGCGAAGGGGCCGGTGCCGATGGGCTTGTCCCAGCTGCCGTCGGCCTTGACCGAGGCCTTCTGCAGGATGCCCGTGCCGCCACAGTCGGCGCGCGCCAGCGAGGCCAGGAACAGGCTGCTGGGTTTTTCCAGGTGATAGACCACGGTCTGGGCGTCGGGCGCCTCGACGCTGGTGACCTTGACGGTGCCGCGGCCATCGAATTCGCTGGCGCAGCGCCAGCCGGAGTTGGCGGCGGTGTAATGCTGCCAGGTCCAGAGCACGTCGGCCGAGGTCAGCGGCGCGCCGTTGTGGAACTTGACGCCCTGGCGCAGCTTGAAGGTGTAGGTCTTGCCGTCGGGGCTGATGTCGATGGATTCGGCCAGCAGCGGGCGGACTTCGGCGTCCTCGCCGTAGGCCACCAGGCCTTCGACGATGTGCAGCACGACCGCGTCGCTGTTGCTGTCGCGGTTGACGCCGGGCTCGGTCGAGCGGATGTCGGCGGTGAACGAGATGCGCAGCGGCGCCGGCGCCTGGGCCAGGGCGGAGCCGGCCAGCGCGCCCAGCGCCAGGGCAACCGCGGTAGTCAGGAGTTTTGTTTTCATGGATGCGTTTCCAGGGGTTGCGCGGGCGGCCGGGGGATCCGGCCGCCGCCGGCGGTCAAGGGACCGGGAAAGCTCAGGCCGCGGCCAGCAGCTCGGGCTCGGCGTCCAGGCTGTAACGGGTGAAGGTGCGGTTCAGCGCCGGCAGCGGCGCCACTTCCATCAGGCCTGCGGCCGGTTCCATGACGACCATGGCGACGGTGGCCGACAGGTTGTCGTGGCTGCCGGGACGCGGCGGGCGGCAGACCGAGTAGGGCGTGCCGAAGTCGTCGAACAGCGCGCGCTTGAGGTCTTCGCGGGTCAGCTTGTCCTTTTCGTTCAGCAGGCGGCGCACGCGCCAGTCGCGGTAGGCGCTTTCCGGGGTGCTGGCGCGGCCGGTGTCGCGCAGTTTGCCCAGGGCGACTTCGCTGACCCAGTGGTTGGCGTGCACGATCAGGTCGTCGGCGCCCGGGTAGATCGGGAAGGCTTCATCGGTGGTGCATTCGTAATCGACGCCGAAGCCCGCGGCCATGCCGATCATGATGTTGTTGGAGCAGGACTTCTGGGTGGTGCTGACCGCCTTGATCGCCAGCGCGAAGTGTTCCTGTTCCAGCACCTTGCGGCGGATCAGCGACAGCGGCACGCCGAGCTGGCGGAAGTCGCGGTCGGATTCCAGGTAGTTGGCGGTGATCGACACGCCGGCGCTGTTCAGGCCGCTGCGGGCCAGGCCGCCGGCCTCGACGAAGGTCAGGATGTCCGGGCCGTTGTCGTTGCGCACGCGCAGCACGATGGCGGTCTCGGCGCACTCGGCGCGCCAGTCCCAGTTCTGGCCGTGGATCAGGCGGCCATTGGCCGAGCGGGTCGGCAGGATCAGGGCGCCGGTGCAGCCGTCGCCGGGTTCGAGCTCGGCGGCCTTCTTCTTTTCGGCGCGGGCCTTGGCGATGACTTCGGTGCGGGCGTTGACCATCACGATGTCTTCGAACGGCACGTTGGCGCCGGCGGCGATGCCGCGCATTTCCTCGAGGTAGTGCGGCGCGAAGTTCTCGATTTCGCGGGCGAAGCTCTCGATCAGGCGGGTGCGCGCCATGGCGTCGTAACCCAGGTCGACCAGCGTCTGGCCGTACATGGCGGCGCTCTTGCGCACGCGATCGGCGGCTTGCTGGCCATAGGCGCGGCCGCGGGCGTCGGGAGTACCGGAGACCGATACGAACGGGAATTGGGTGATCTGGGTCATGGACGGATAGCGGCGCCAGGCGCCGTGAGGTCGGGGGAGAGGAGGGAATGTTGCAAAAATATTAGCTTATTTTGGCGCCAATATTACCCAGGGTTTGCCCGGGGATAACGGTCCGCCAGGACCCGCGGCAGTTGCCCGGGGAGACCGCCGCTGCGTCCGCCGGATGCCGCCGCCAGGCCGGGGACAGGCCGCGCCGGCAGGGCGGCGGCGCATCGGTCAGGCGCCGGCCGCGTGTTCGCGCGCCAGGTCGTCGCAGCGGGCAAAGCCGGCGCCGGCGGCGCGCAGCCGGTCGAGCAGCCGTTCGATCATCTGCAACCGGGCGGCGCGTCCGACGCCGTTGTCGGCGCGCGGGTGCAGCGTCAGGCAGGCGTAGCCCTCGGCCGCCAGCAGGGCGTCGCCCTGTTCGGCCAGGTGCGCATAGGCGCGGTCCTGGGTGACGCGGCGGCCAAAATGGCTGGCGTCGCACAGGCCTTCGCTCCAGGGCAGTTCGACCATGCCGGGGGCGCCGTCCGCGTCCAGCGCGTAGGGCGCGTCGTCGTCGATGGCGCTGCTGTCGTAGCGGTAGCCCAGCTCGCGCAGCAGCGGCAGGGTGCGCGGGCTGAAGCCGCCGCCGGTCCAGCGAAAGCCCCGCGGCGCCTGGCCGGTCAGCGCCGCCAGACGGTCGCGGCCGCGTTGCAGGACTTCGGCCTCGCGCTCGCCGAGCGCGGCCAGGTCCTCGAAGGCGTTGCCCTGCGAGGCGGCTTCGTGGCCGTCGCGCAGGCTCTGTTCCAGCAGGTCGCGGCAGCGCTCGGCCTCGAAGGCCGGCCAGAACAGCGTGGCGCGGATCTCCTGGCGCCGCAGCATGTCCAGCACCCGCGCCAGGCCGCCGCCATAGGTATAGCGGCCATGGCCGTCGCGGCCGTGCAGTTCGTGTTCCGGGCGGGTGGCGGCTTCGGGGCCGATGCCCTGTACGTTGAGGGTGACCAGTACGGTCTTGGGGCCCGTCATGCGATTCTCCAGGCGGCGGGGTGGGCCAGGCAATGGCGGGCCAGGGCTTCCAGCGTCATGCAGTGCACGTCCGGCTGGGCGGCGACGTGGGCCAGGAAGCGGTCCATGGCGGCGGCGCGCGCCGGCGTGCCGGAACCGCCGGCGGCCTTGGGGTGCACGGTGAAATGGATGTAGCCCTCGGCCTGGCGCAGCGCCTCGAATTCCTCGATCCAGTTGTCGCAGGCCTCGGCGGCCAGGCTGTGGCCGGTGAAATAGAACGGATAGTCGTCCAGCGACACCGTGTTGTTCGGCAGCATGACGAAGCCATCGTCGCCGCCGGCCGGCAGATAGGGGCGGTCGCGGTCCTTTTCGCTGGCGTCATAGCAGTAGCCGAGCCGGCGCAGCGTGGGCAGGGTGCGGTGGCTCTTGCGGCCCGACGGCGAACACCAGCCCGCCGGCGTCACGCCCAGTTGCCGTTGGATCAGGGTGTGGGTCTTTTCCAGCAGCGCGGGTTCGTCCTCGCCCAGGTCCCAGGCCTCATGCAGGTAGCCGTGGGCGGCGATCTCGTGGCCGGCGGCCAGGATGGCGCGGAAGGTCTCGGGGTAGTGCTCGACGTCGTAGCCGCAGGCGAAGAAGGTCGCCGGCAGGGCGTGGCGCGCCAGGATCTCCAGGTGGCGCGGCACGCCGCGGCGGATGGCGTAGCGGCCGGCGGTATGGATGCCGGCGCCGGGGAATTGCTTGCGGCCGACCTCGACGGCGGGGCCGTCGACGTGCACGGTCACGCACACCACGGCCCGCACCGGCGGGGCCGAGGGCGCGCGCCGGCCCTGGGCGCGCAGTTCATGGTCGAGCGCCAGCCAGGGGTTGGCGGCGGCGTCCAGCGGGACGCCATAAGGAATGGCTTGCATCAGGTGGCCTTGATGTTGGCGTTCTTGATCAGGGCGCGCCATTTCTCGCTTTCGGTGGCGACGAAACGGCGCAGCTCGTCGGGCGTGCCGCCGTGCAGTTCCAGCCCGTTCTGGGTCAGTTGCGCCAGGGCGGGCTGCTTGAGCGCGCTTTGCACCGCGCCGTTGAGCGTCTGGACGATGGCGGGCGGCGTGCCGGCGGGCACGAACACGCCGTTCCAGCCGATCGCCTGATAGCCCGGATAGCCGGACTCGGCCACCGTCGGCACGTCGGGCAGGGCGGGCGAGCGCGCGCTGGACGTCACCGCCAGCGGCCGCGACTTGCCGCCCTGGATGAATTGCTGCTGGTTGATCACCACGTCCATCAGCACCGGGAACTGGCCGCCCAGGAAGTCGTTGACCGCCGCCGCCGCGCCCTTGTAGGGCACGCCGGGCAGGTCGAGGCCGGCGGTGGCTTTCAGCAGCTCCATCGCCAGGTGCGCCGAGCTGCCGTTCTGCGTGATGCCGTAGAAGTACTTGCCGGGGTTGGCCTTGATGAGGGCGACGAACTCCTGCAGGGTCCTGGCCGGAAACGACGGGTGCACCACCAGCACGTTGTTGTAGTAGCAGACCATCGAGACCGGCTCGAAGTCCTTGATGGGGTCGTACGCGATGTTCTCGTACAGGCTCTGGTTCACGGTGTGGGTGCCGGTGGAGCCGAGCGCGACGGTGTAGCCGTCGGGCGCCGAACGCGCCGCCTGCTGGGTGCCGATGATGCCGGCCGCGCCGCCCTTGTTGATCACCACCACGCTCTGCTTGAGCGCTTCGCCGATGCCCTGGGCCAGCGGCCGCGCCACCAGGTCGGTGCCGCCGCCCGCCGGGAACGGCACGATGAACTGGATCGGGCGTTCCGACGGATAGCCGGCCGCGCGGGCCAGGCCGGGACGGGCGAGCGCGGCGCCCGCCAACGAGGCGGCCGACGCCGCCATGAATTGCCGGCGGCTGATGCCGCCGGGCCTGCTGCTGGACTGCTTCATGCGATTTCCCCTTGGATGTGCATGCCGGGCAAGGCGGGACGCGGACTTTTCGCTGTCCGCTGGTCTACTGCTTCAGTATCATTATTCGATAAAAAACAATCTTTACCAATTGGTTTTTCTCTATAAATGATAAAAACAGCGAAGACGATAGCAAGAAACAGGGCGTTGGGTGAGAAGCGATAGCGGCGGGTTATGGCGCCGGGGCGCGCCGGGATCGCTGTGATACGCTGCGCCGGTTCCGCCTCGCCCACTGCCCGCCGATTCCATGTCCACCCTGAAGCGCGCCCTCGCGATCCTCGACCTCTTCAGCCTGGCCACGCCGGTGCTGACGGCGGAAGAGATCATCTCCAAGCTGTCCTATTCGGCGCCGACCGGCTACCGCTACATCCGCGACCTGTCGGACCTGGGTTACCTGCTGCGCATGACGGGCGGCGGCTACAAGCTGGGGCCGCGCATCATCGAGCTGGACCATCTCATCATCGACGGCGATCCGGTGCTGGGCGTGGCCCGGCCGATCATGCGCGAGGTGGTGGACCAGGTCGGCGGCGACGTGCTGCTCAGCGTCATCCACGGCCTGCGGATCCTCAACATCCACCACGAACGCGGGCCCGACGCGCTCGGCATCCCGCACGGCCGCGGCCGCGCCCACCCGTTGTTTCGCGGCGCCACCGCCAAGACCATCATCGCGTTCCTGCCGCGCAAGGACCAGCGCAAGCTGTACGACGGACACGCCGCCGAGATCGAGGCCGCGGGCCTGGGGCCGACGCAGGCCGACTTCATCCGCCGCCTGGACGAGATCCGGGTGCGCGGCGCCTATCTGGGGGTGGGGGAGATCTCGCCGGAACGCGCCGGCATCGCGGTGCCGGTGTTCCAGGAAGACCGGCGCATCTTCGGCGCGCTGACCGTGACCTTCCTGGCGACCCGGCTCAACACCATCGCGCAGGACAAGACCACGGCGCTGCTGCAGGCGGCGGCGCGGCGCATCGAGTCCATGGCGCTCGCTTCCCGTATCAAGGAACAGGCCCCCGCGCCGTAGGCGTCGGGGGCCTGTGGGCCGCTCGGATCGAGCGGCGCGGGTTACTGCTGCTGCTGCTGCTGCTGCTGCCGAGGCGCTTGCGATTCGGCCGCGTCGCCACCCGCGGCCGGCTGCGGCGCGCGCACCGGCGAACCCATCGCCTGGAACAGCGCCGCCGTTTCGGTCAGGCGGGCATTGGCGTATTCCACTTCCCGCACCCGCGCCGCGACGTAATGCTGTTCGCTGGCATACGCGGTGTACGGCGCCAGCGCGCCCAGGCGCACGCGGTTGGCGGTGTTGCGGTGTGACTGCTCGGCGGACCGGCGCGAGGCCTCGGCCGACGCCAGCGCCTGCCCATCCGCATCCAGCTGCGCCAGCGTGTCGGCCACGTCGCGGAACGCGGTCAGCACGGTCTGCTTGTATTGCAGCACCGCCGCTTCATAGCGCTCCTTGGCGGCGCTGCGCTCGGCCAGCAGCGCGCCGCCATGGAAGATCGGCTGCGTCAGCGACGCGCCCACCGCCCAGATCGAACCCGCGCCCGACAGCGCCGTCGGCCAGCTGAAGCCGCCCTTGCCCATCGAGGCGGACAGAGACAGGCTGGGGAACAGTTGCGCCGTGGCCACGCCGACGTCGGCCGCCGCCGCGCGCAGCACGGCCTCGGCGATATGGATGTCGGGCCGCGCCGCCAGCAGTTCGGACGGCACCAGCACCGGCACTTCCGCGGGCACGGCCAGCATGGCGAAGGCCAGGTCCGGCGGCGCCTGGTCGGGGCTGCGGCCCATCAGCACCGCCAGCGCGTGGCGGGTGGTCTGCCACTGCGCGCGCAGGCCCGGCAGCGAGGCCTCCAGCGTGGCGGCGTCCTGGTCGGCCTGCAGCGCGTCGTTCTGCGAGGCCGAGCCCAGCTCATAGCGGCGCTGCGTGTCGCGCGCCACCTGGCGCGCCAGCACCACCTGCTTTTCGGTCAGCGCCACGCGCTCGGCCAGCGAGGCCGAGGTGATGGCGCCGGTGACGATGTTGCCGGCCAGCGAACGGCGCGCCGATTCCAGCTGGAACGCCTGCTGTTCCACATGGGCCGCGCGCGACACGTTCTCGAAGCGCGCCGCGCCGAACAGGTCCAGGTCGTACTTGGCCTGCACCTGGCCGGTGAACACGTTGTAGAGCGCGGTCGGTTCCGGCAGGTTGGGCATGGTCAGCGCGCGCTTGCGCGTGACGTCGGCGCCGGCATCGATAGACGGCAGCAGCGACGAATTGACCTGCCCGCGCAATTGCTCGCGGGCGCCGGCCAGGTTGCGTTCGGCCGCGGCCAGGTCGGGGCTGTTGGCCAGGCCTTCCTCCACCATGGCATTGAGCGCCTCGGAGCCGAAGCGTTTCCACCATTCGGGCACGGGGCCGGCGTCGCGCGCATAACGCTGCGCCACGCCCTGCGCCGGCGCGCCGGCGGCGGGCAGCGCCTCGACGCCGTATTGCGCGGGCTGCGCCATGGCCGGCGGCTTGCTGTCGGGGGCGAAGGCGCAGGCGCCCAGCGCCAGCAGCAGCGGCAGGGTGGCCAGGCGCCAGGCCGGGGTCGGGAGACGGATAGGCATCGTCAGGCTCCTCGTTCTACGTTGTCGCCGGCGTGGGCGCCGGGCGGCACGCCTTCGGGTTCCTCGCGCTCGTCGTGGCGCACGCGGAACCAGGCCGCGTACAGCGCGGGCAGGAAGAACAGCGTCAGCACCGTGGCGCTGGTGATGCCGCCCATCAGCGCGGTGGCCATGGGGCCGAAGAAGTTGCTGCGCAGCAGCGGGATCAGCGCCAGCACCGCGGCCGCGGCCGTCAGGGTGATGGGACGGAAGCGCCGCACGGTGGCGCCGACGATGGCGTCGACGCGCTTGTGCCCGGCGCTGATGTCCTGCTCGATCTGGTCGACCAGGATCACCGAGTTGCGCATGATGATGCCGAACATCGCGATCACGCCCAGCATGGCGACGAAGCCGAACGGCTTGCCGAACAGCAGCAGCGCGGCCACCACGCCGATCAGGCCGAGCGGCGCCGTCAGCACCACCATCAGCACGCGGGCGAAGCTCTGCAGCTGCACCATCAGCAGCGTCAGCACCGCCACGACCATGATGGGCATCTGCGCGTTGATGGATGATTGGCCCTTGGCGCTTTCCTCGACCGGGCCGCCGACCTCGATGCGGTAGCCCACCGGCAGTTCGGCGCGCAGCGCGTCCAGCTTCCGGTCGATCGCATGGGTGACGTCGATGCCCTGCGCGCCGGCCTTGACGTCGGCCTGCACGGTGATGGTGGGCTGGCGATCGCGTTCCCAGATGACGCCGTATTCCAGGCCATAGCGCACGTGGCCCAGGCTGCCCAGCGGCACCGGGCCGTTGGGCGTGGGCATGGCGAGCGTGGCCAGGCGGCCCGGATCGACCCGTTCGCTGTCGGGGGCGCGCAGGCTGACGTTGATCAGCTTGTCGCGCTCGCGGTACTGCGTCACGGTGTAGCCCGACAGCGTCATCGCCAGGAAGCTGGAGATGTCGTTGGAGCTTACGCCCACTTCGCGCGCCTTCTGCTGGTCGATGTCGAAGCGCACCGAGCGCTCGGACGGCTCGTCCCAGTCGAACTGCACGTTGACCGAGCGGCTGTCGGCGCGCACTTCGGCGGCCACCTTCTCGGCCACCTGGCGCACCTCGGGGATCTTGTCGCCGCTGACGCGGAACTGCACCTGGAAGCCCACCGGCGGGCCGTTCTCCAGCCGCGACAGGCGGCTGCGGATCGCCGGAAACTGCTCGTGCAACACCGGTTCGAGCCAGTGCGCCAGCTTCTCGCGGTCTTCCACCGAGTGGGCGGTGATGACGATCTGGGCGAAGTTGGGCGTGGCCAGCTGCTGGTCCAGCGGCAGGTAGAAGCGCGGCGCGCCGGTGCCGACGAAGCTCACCGAATGGGCGATCTCGGGCCGGCCGTCCAGCACCTTCTCCAGCCGTTCGACCTGGCGCAGCGTGGCGGCGAACGAGGCGCCTTCCTGCAGCCGCACGTCCACCAGCAGTTCGGTGCGGTCCGAGCTGGGGAAGAACTGCTGCGGCACCAGGCCGAAGCCGACCATCGACACCACGAACAGCGTCACGGTCGCCAGCAGCACGCGCCAGCGGCGGTCCACGCACCACGCCACCCAGCCGCGCAGGCGCTGGTAGAAGCGGGTGTTGTAGATGTCGTGCTCGTGGTCGTCGGGCAGGTGCGCCTCGCGCTTGCGCTCGGGCAGCATGCGGTAGCCCAGCAGCGGGATCAGCACCACCGCGGCGAACCACGAGGTGATCAGCGCGATCGCCGACACCTGGAAGATCGAGCGGGTGTATTCGCCGGTGCTGGACTTGGCCAGCGCGATCGGCAGGAAGCCGGCCACCGTCACCAGCGTGCCGGTCAGCATCGGGAAGGCGGTGCTGGTGTAGGCGAAGGCGGCGGCGCGCGCGCGGCTCCAGCCCTGTTCCAGCTTCACCGCCATCATCTCGACCGCGATGATGGCGTCGTCCACCAGCAGGCCCAGCGCCAGCACCAGCGTGCCCAGCGAGACCTTGTGCAGGCCGATGCCGAACATGTCCATGAACAGCGCGGTCACGGCCAGCACCACCGGAATCGAGATCACCACCACCATGCCGGTGCGCAGGCCCAGCGACACCAGGCTCACGATCAGCACGATGGCCACGGCCTCGGCCACCGATCGCAGGAACTCGTCCACCGAGAACGACACCGCCTTGGGCATGCTCGACACTTCGGTCAGCGTCAGGCCGGCCGGCAGGCGCGCCTTGAGTTCGCCGAACTTGGCGTCCAGCGCCTTCCCAAGGTGCACCACGTCCTGGCCTGGCTGCATGGTGATGCCGATGCCCAGCACCGGCTCGCCGCGCGTGCGCATCTGCTCGGCCGGGGGATCGTCGTAGCCGCGGTGGATGGTGGCGATGTCGCCCAGCCGGATCGACTTGCCGTTGACGCGGATCAGCGTCTCGGCCAGCGCCCGGGTGTCCTGGAACTGGCCGCTGGGACGCACGAAGACGCGGTCGTCGGCCGTGGTCAGGGTGCCGGCGCTGGCCACCGCGTTCTGGCTGTTGATGGCCTCGGCGATCTGCTGCGGCGACACGCCCAGGCGCGTCAGCTGGGTGTTGCTGATCTCGATGTAGACGTGCTCGGGCTGCTCGCCGAAGTAGTCGACCTTGGCCACGCCCGGCACGCGCAGCAGCACGGTGCGCAGGTTGTCGGCGTAGTCGCGCAGCTGCGCCGGCGAGAAGCCGTCGCCCGCCAGCGTGTAGATGTTGGTGTAGACGTCGCCGAACTCGTCATTGAAGAACGGCCCCTGCACGCCCTGCGGCAAGGTCGCGCCGATGTCGCCGACCTTCTTGCGCACCTGGTACCACTCGTTGGCGACCTCGCTGGCCGGCGCCGAGTCCTTCATGGTGAAGAAGATCAGCGATTCGCCGGGGCGCGAGTAGCTGCGCAGGAAGTCCGTGGACGGCGTTTCCTGCAGCTTCTTGGCGATGCGGTCGGTGACCTGTTCCTGCACCTGCTGCGAGGTGGCGCCGGGCCACAGGGTCTTGATGACCATCACGCGGAAGGTGAAGGGCGGGTCTTCCGACTGCGCCAGGCGCGAATACGACAGCACGCCGAACAGCGTCACCAGCGTGATCAGGAAGATCACCAGGGGCTGGTGCCGCAGGGCCCAGGCCGACAGGTTGAACTTGCCTTCCTCGTGGCGGTGCGCGGCGTTCGGGTTTTCGGGAACCGGCGCGCTCATGATGCGAAGTCCTCGGGGTGCAGCGGCGGCACCGCGCGGACCTTCTCGCCGGCCGACACGGCGTGCACGCCCTGCCAGACCACGCGCTCGCCGGCCTGCACGCCTTGCGTCAGGGTGACGCTGCGGGCGTCGTAGCGCAGCACCTGCACGCGGCGCAGTTCCAGCGTGTCTTCCTGCGGCTTGACGATCCAGACGGCGGGTTCGGTGCCGTCATGGAACAGCGCGGTCGCCGGCACCGTGAAGGTGGTGGCGCCGTTGGCCTGGCGGTTGTCGAAACTGATGTTGGCCGTCATGCCCAGCCGCACCTCGGGCGAGGGCGCTTCCAGCGTCAGCTTGGCGCGGTAGGTGCGGCTCTGCGGATCGGCCGCCGGCGCGATCTCGCGCAGCACGGCGGTGAAGGTCTTGCCGGGCAGCGGCGCCAGCGTGACGGTGGCGCGCTGGCCGATGGCCAGGCCCGCCAGCACGCTTTCAGGCACGTCGCACAGGGCGTCGACGTCGCCGGCCCAGGCCAGGTTGTAGACCGCCTGGCCCGCCGCCACGTTCTGGCCGGTGTCGGCCTGCTCGGCGGTGATGACGCCGGCGTGGTCGGCGGCCAGGGTGGTGTAGTTGAGCTGGTCGGCCGACAGGGCGGCCTGCTGCGCCGCCTGGTCGCGCTGCGCCAGCGCCGAGGCGTAGGCGTTGCGGGTCTGCTCGAGCTGGTTGGCGGCGATCAGGTTTTCCTTGGCCTGGGCGCGGTCGCGGTCCAGTTGCTGCTTGGCGTAGTCCAGCTGGTGCTGGGCGGCCGAAAGCTGGGCGCGGGCGGCGGCGGCGTTCTTGGTGGCGTCGGCGGGGTCGAGCTTGGCCACCACCTGGCCGGGCTTGACCGTGTCGCCCAGGCGCACCTTGCGCTCGATGATCTTGCCGCCCACCCGGAACGACAGCGGCGTGCTGTAGCGCGCCTGCACTTCACCCGGCAGGGTCCAGGCCGGCAGGGCCGCGTCGGCCTTGGCGGGCATGGCCACCACCGGCCGCGGCGGCGGCGGCTCGGCTTCCTTGCTGCCGCAGCCGGCCAGCGCCAGCGTCAGCGCCAGGGCGAGCGCGGGCCAGGGGCGGCGCAGCGGTGAGCGGAAAAACGCCGCGGTGGCGGCGGGATTGCGCGCGGCGACGGACGCGCAAGAACCTGAAGAATTCACGAAACACCTCGCGACGCGGGCAAGAGGGGGGAACGGGACGCGAGGCGGCAGGCCCTTGCAGGCCGGCGCGACACCCTGGCAATCCGATACGGGATGGATTCTAATGCGGGTGTGTATTCAAATACAAGTGTGAATCTGAAATCGTTCCAGATGATAGAATCGCCGCATGTCAAAAGTCCGCCTTACCCGAGAGCAAAGCCGTGACCAGACGCGCCAGCGTCTGCTCGATGCCGCGCAATCGATCTTCCTGACCAAGGGTTTCGTGGCCGCCAGCGTCGAGGACATCGCCGAGCTGGCCGGCTACTCCCGCGGCGCCTTCTATTCCAATTTCGCCAGCAAGTCCGAGTTGTTCCTGCAGTTGCTCAAGCGCGACCATGAAAACGTCATGGGCGACATGCGCGCCATCTTCGAGGCCGGCGAGACCCGCCAGCAGATGGAAGACAGCGTGCTGCACTACTACAGCACGCATTTCCGCGACAACGAGTGCTTCCTGCTGTGGATGGAAGCCAAGCTGCAGGCCGCCCGCGACCCGGAATTCCGGGTCGGCTTCATCGCCTGCATGGGCGAGCTGCGCGAAGCCACCACCGAGTACATCCGCCAGTTCTCCGAGCGCGTCGGCACGCCCCTGCCGCTGCCCGCGCGCGAATTGGCCATCGGCCTGCTGGCGCTATCCGACGGCATGCAGTTCAGTTTCGCCTTCGATCCGCAGAACGTCAGCGCCGAGACCACCGAATCGGTGCTGGCCGGATTCTTCCGCCGCGTGGTGTTCGGCGAACGCGACCCCGGCTAGGCCCTGTCCTGAAGACGACCGGCGCGGGCGGCCGTTGCCGGGCCGCCGGGCGCGCCATGGGCACGCGGGCATTGTCACGGGCTGCGGCGGCATGATAGTAATAACGGCGGCGCGCCGGCTGGACTGAGGGGGCCAGCGCCGCAGCCTCAGGCATCCCTCGGGCGAAAGGAGCGGCAGCATGTCTTCAGAAACCCGACCATCCACTATCAATCGCCCGGTCTTCTACACGGCGGCATTATTCACGCTGCTGCTGGTGGGCTTCGCCATCGCGGCGCCCAGGACCGCGCAGAATCTGTTCGAATCGATCCAGGGCTGGATCCTGGGCAACGCCAGCTGGTTCTACATCCTGGTGGTCGCCATCATCCTGCTGTCGGTGGCATTCCTGGCCATCAGCCGCTACGGCGATATCAAGCTGGGCCCGGACCACAGCGAGCCGGATTACCGCAACTTCACCTGGTTCGCCATGCTGTTCTCGGCGGGCATGGGCATCGGCCTGATGTTCTTCGGCGTGGCCGAGCCGGTCATGCACTTCATGTCGCCGCCGGTGGGCGAGGGCGCCACGGCGGCCGCCGCGCGCGAGTCCATGAAGATCACCTTCTTCCATTGGGGCCTGCACGCCTGGGCCATCTACGCGGTGGTGGCGCTGACGCTGGCGTTCTTCAGCTTCCGACACGGCCTGCCGCTGACGCTGCGGTCGGCGCTGTATCCGCTGATCGGCAACCGCATCCACGGCCCCATCGGCCATGCCGTCGACATCTTCGCCATCATCGGCACCGTGTTGGGCGTGGCCACCTCGCTGGGGCTGGGCGTGGCGCAGATGAACAGCGGCCTGAACCACCTGTTCGGCATTCCGGTCGGCGTGATGCCGCAGATCATCCTGATCGTGATCACCTGCGGCCTGGCCACGCTGTCGGTGGCCAGCGGCCTGGACAAGGGCATCCGCATCCTGTCCGAGGCCAACATGGTGCTGGCGGTGATCCTGCTGCTGTTCGTGCTGGTGGCCGGCCCCACGGTGTTCCTGCTGCAGACCTTCGTGCAGAACACCGGCGCCTACCTGTCGGACATCGTCAACAAGACCTTCAACCTGTACGCCTACGAGCCGACCGACTGGATCGGCGGCTGGACCCTGTTCTACTGGGGCTGGTGGATCGCCTGGTCGCCGTTCGTGGGCCTGTTCATCGCCCGCATCTCGCGCGGCCGCACCATCCGCGAATTCGTCAGCGGCGTGCTGCTGGTGCCGGCCGGGTTCACGCTGTTCTGGATGACGGTGTTCGGCGACACCGCCATCCACTTCATCCTGGTCGACGGCATCACGGGTTTCGCCGACACCGTCAAGGGCGACAACTCCCTGGCGCTGTTCGCGTTCTTCGAACTATTGCCCTGGAGCGGCGTGATATCGATCTTCGCGATCGCGATGGTGGCGGTGTTCTTCGTCACCTCGGCCGACTCCGGCGCGCTGGTGGTCGACCTGCTGGCCTCGGGCGGCGCCGACCGCACGCCGGTGTGGCAGCGCATCTTCTGGTCGTTGTCCATGGGGGCGGTGGCCATTGCACTGCTACTGGCCGACGGCCTGACAGCGCTGCAGACGGCCACCATCGCCAGCGCGCTGCCGTTCTCGGTCATCCTGCTGCTGTCACTGTGGGGCCTGTTCAAGGCGCTCAGGCTCGACGCCACCAAGCGCGGCATCCGCTACCAGTCGCTGACGCTGTCGCGCCCGACGCGCGGCGGCCAGTCCTGGGAGCGGCGGCTGCGCAACATGGTCATGATGCCGCGCCGCGCCCACGTGCTGCGCTTCATTGCGGACGTGGTGACCCCGGCGCTGGAAGACGTGGCCGATGAACTGCGCAAGCAGGGCTACGCGGTTGCCGTCAAGGAAGGCGACGGCGAGGGCGGGGTGGTGCTGGAGGTGAACCACGGCGAGCACCTGGACTTCTTCTATTCGGTGCAGCCGCAGGCCTTCGTGCGGCCCAGCCTGACGCCCGAAGAGGCCGCCGACGAAGAGGAACGCAAGTACTTCCGCGCCGAGGTCCACCTGCGCGAAGGCGGGCAGGACTACGACATCATGGGCTGGAGCCGCGACGCCGTCATCGGCGACATCCTCGACCAGTACGAACGCCACCGCCACTACCTGCACATGGTGCGTACCTAGCCATAGCGCCCGCTTGTCTCGCGGCGCTCGTTCCTGGCGCCGGGAGGCGCCCGACGCCACGCACCCTGGGCGCACGTCCCTTTCCCCGCGAGCTTTCCCCGCAAACCGCCGGCCTTCGCCGGCGGCTTTTTTTGCCCATTTCCCGCCGATAGGTTTTCTCAATCCTCAACATTACTTTAGGTTTTTTGACTTCGTCTGATTTTTCGAGGATTATCCAAGCCATTCCTTTGATAAATAGCGAGAGAATCATGAAGGCGAAATCGGGTGCATGGGCCGCCGGGGTGCTGGTCCTGGCGGTAGTGGCGGGGGGCGGGCTGTACTGGAAATTCGGCGGGGCGCAGCACAAAGGGGGCTGGGCCATGGCGCCAGCCAAGGTGGCGGTGGCGCCGGTGCTGCAGGCGGATTTCCCGGCTGCGCTGTCGGGCATCGCCTCGCTCGAGGCGACGCGGCAGGTGCTGGTGCCGGCCGAAGTCGACGGCCGGGTGGCGCAGATCCTGTTCACCCCTGGCGAGCGGGTGCGCGCCGGGCAACTGCTGGTGCAACTGAACGACGCGCCCGAGCAGGGCGAGCTGGCGCGCCTGCAGGCCCAGGCCAGGAACGCCCGCACGCTGCTGGAGCGCACCCGCCGCCTGTTGCCGCAGCAGGCCGCGACCCGCGAACAGCTGGACCAGGCCCAGGCCGACTACGATCAGGCCGCCGGCGAGATCAGGCGCATCCAGGCCCTGATCGAGCAGAAGCGCATCAAGGCCCCGTTCGACGGCGTGCTGGGCGTGCGTCGGGTCAACCTGGGCCAGTTCGCCCGCGCCGGCGATCCGCTGGTGTCGCTGACCGACGCGGCCAGCGTCTACGCCAACATCACCTTGCCGGAACAGGCGCTGGGCGCGTTGCGCGCTGGCCAGCCCGTGACCGTGACGGTCGATGCCCATGCCGGCCGGGTCTTTGACGGCGCGGTCACCACCATCGAGCCGCAGGTCGACCCGGGTTCGCGCACCGTGCGGGTGCAGGCCACGCTGGCCAACGCCGACGGCGCGCTGGCGGCGGGCATGTTCGCCCACGGCCAGGTGTTGCTGCCGCCGCGGCCCGGCGTGCTGACCGTGCCGGAGACGGCCATCAGCTACAGCGCCTACGGCGACTCGGTCTACGTGGTGACGCCGCCCAAGGCCGGCGACGCGTCGGCCCCGCCGACCGTGACCCAGGCCTACGTGCAGACCGCCGAGCGCGTGCGCGGCCGGGTGGTAGTGACCAAGGGCTTGAAACCCGGTGACCGCGTGGTGACCTCGGGCCAGCTGCGCCTGCACAACGGCGCGGCCGTCGAGATCAGCGCCCAGGACACCGTGGCGCTGGACGCCGCGCCGCAATCCGTGGCGCAAGCCCGCTGAGCCCGCGGAGTCGATCATGAAGTTCACCGATCTGTTCGTGCGCCGGCCAGTGCTGGCGCTGGTGGTCAGCACGCTGTTGCTGCTGCTCGGGCTGCGCGCCCTGAGCGGCCTGCCGATCCGCCAATACCCGCTGACCGAAAGCACCACCATCACCATCACCACGCAGTACCCGGGCGCCTCGCCCGACCTGATGCAGGGCTTCGTCACCCAGCCGATCGCGCAATCCGTCGCCACCGTCGAGGGCATCGACTACCTGTCGTCGTCCTCGACCCAGGGCCGCAGCGTGATCACCGTGCGCATGAAGCTCAACGCCGATTCCAACAAGGCCATGACCGAGGTCATGGCCAAGGTCAACGAAGTCAAATACCGCCTGCCGCAGGACGCCTACGACCCGGTGCTGGTCAAGTCCGCCGGCGAGGCGACGGCCGTGGCCTACGTGGGGTTCTCCAGCTCGACCATGTCGCTGCCGGCGCTGACCGACTACCTGTCGCGCGTGGTGCAGCCGCAGCTCTCGTCGATCGACGGCGTGGCCAGCGTGGAACTGTATGGCGGCCAGAAGCTGGCGATGCGCGTCTGGCTCGACCCCGACCGGCTGGCCGCGCGCGGCATCTCGGCCGGCGAACTGGCCGAGGCCCTGCGCCAGAACAACGTGCAGGCGGCGCCCGGCCAGGCCAAGGGCCTGTACGTGGTCTCCAACATCAAGGTCAACACCGACCTGGTCAATGTGGCCGAGTTCCGCGACATGGTGGTCAAGCGCGAGGGCGACGCCATCGTGCGCCTGGGCGACGTGGCCACGGTGGAACTGGGCGCGGCCTCGACCGACTCCAGCGGCCTGATGGATGGCGAGCCGGCGGTGTACTTCGGCCTGAACGCCACGCCGGTGGGCAACCCGCTGGTGATCGTCAAGCGCCTGAACGAACTGCTGCCCAACATCAAGCAGAACCTGCCGCCCGGCACCAGCGTGCAGGTGCCGTTCGAGCTGGCGCGCTTCATCAGCGCCTCGATCGACGGCGTGGTGCATACGCTGATGGAAGCCATCGTCATCGTGGTGGCGGTGATCTTCCTGTGCCTGGGCTCGCTGCGCGCGGTGCTGATCCCGGTGGTCACCATCCCGCTGTCGATGCTGGGCGGCGCGGCCATCATGGCGCTGTTCGGCTTCAGCGTGAACCTGCTGACGCTGTTGGCCATGGTGCTGGCCATCGGCCTGGTGGTGGACGACGCCATCGTGGTGGTCGAGAACGTGCACCGCCATATCGAGGAAGGCAAGTCGCCGGTGCGCGCGGCCCTGATCGGCGCGCGCGAGGTGGCCGGCCCGGTCATCGCCATGACCATCACGCTGGCGGCGGTGTACGCGCCGATCGGCCTGATGGGCGGCCTGACCGGTTCGCTGTTCAAGGAGTTCGCCTTCACGCTGGCGGGGGCGGTGGTGGTGTCGGGCGTGATCGCGCTGACGCTGTCGCCGGTGATGAGCTCGTTCCTGCTCAATAGCCAGGTGTCCGAAGGCCGCATGGCGCGCCGCGCCGAGCATTTCTTCAGCCGCCTGGGCGAGGCCTATGGCCGGCTGCTGGATGTGTCGCTGCACCATCGCTGGGTCACCGGCCTGGTGGCGGTGGCGGTGATGGCCAGCCTGCCGTTCCTGTACAACGCCGCCCAGCGCGAGCTGGCGCCGGTCGAGGACCAATCCACCGTGCTGACCGCGATCAAGTCGCCGCAGCACGCCAACATCGACTACGTCGAGAAGTTCGGCAAGAAGTGGGACGACGTCATGGCGACGCTGCCCGAGCAAAGAGGCCGCTGGCTCATCAACGGCTCGGACGGCGTGTCCAACAGCATCGGCGGCGTCGACTTCGTCGACTGGCACGAGCGCAAGCGCTCGGCCAACCAGATCCAGGCCGACATGCAGTCGATGGTCAACCAGATCGAGGGCAGCAACATCTTCGCCTTCCAGCTGCCGCCGTTGCCCGGCTCGACCGGCGGCCTGCCGGTGCAGATGGTCATCATGAGCGCGGCCGACTATCCGGTGGTGTACGAGGCCATGGAGAACCTGAAAAAGGCGGCCAGAACCAGCGGCCTCTTCATGGTGGTCGACAGCGACCTGGACTACAACAACCCGGTGGTGCAGCTGAAGGTGGACCGCGCCAAGGCCAACAGCCTGGGCGTCACCATGAAGGCGGTGGGCGACACGCTGGCGGTGCTGGTGGGCGAGAACTACATCAACCGCTTCGGCATGGACGGCCGCTCGTACGACGTGATCCCGCAGAGCCTGCGCGAGCAGCGCATCTCGCCCGAATCGCTGGCGCGGTACTACGTCAAGAGCGCCAGCGGCGCGCAGGTGCCGCTGTCGAACATCGTGTCGGTGTCGATGGGCGTCGAGCCCAACAAGCTGACCCAGTTCAACCAGCTCAACGCCGCCACTTTCCAGGCCATCCCGATGCCGGGCGTGACCATGGGCGACGCCGTGCAGTTCCTGACGCGCCAGGCGCAGCAGCTGCCGGCCGGCTTCAGCTATGACTGGCAGTCGGACGCGCGCCAGTTCAGCCAGGAAGGCTCGGCGCTGATGATCACCTTCATCTTCGCCATCATCGTCATCTACCTGGTGCTGGCGGCGCAGTACGAAAGCCTGCGCGACCCGTTCATCATCCTGGTGAGCGTGCCGCTGTCGATCTGTGGCGCGCTGATCCCGCTGGCGCTGGGCATGGCGACCATCAACATCTACACGCAGATCGGGCTGGTGACGCTGATCGGGCTGATCAGCAAGCACGGCATCCTGATGGTGGAGTTCGCCAACGAGATGCAGGTCAGCCACGGCCTGGACCGGCGCAGCGCGATGGAACACGCCGCCCGCATCCGCCTGCGCCCGATCCTGATGACCACCGCGGCCATGGTGGTGGGCCTGATCCCGCTGCTGTTCGCCAGCGGCGCCGGCGCCCACAGCCGCTACAGCCTGGGCCTGGTGATCGTGGTCGGCATGCTGGTCGGCACGCTCTTCACGCTGTTCGTGCTGCCCACCGTCTACACCGTGCTGGCGCGCGACCACCGCGCCGCCAACGACACGCCGCGTGCCCGCGAACTGGCGCAGGCGCAGGCCGAGGACGCGCCGCCGCCAGCCGCGCCGCGCCCCGCCGCATCGCATTGAGGAACCCATCATGAAACATCCCGACCTGTCCAAACGCCTGCGCCGCGGCGCCACGGTGCTGCTGGCCGCGCTGGCCACCGCCGGCTGCGCCGTGGGCCCCGACTACCAGAAACCCCTGGCCGCGCCGGTGGCGCTGGCCAGCCCTGAACAGACCCTGTTCTCCACCGACCGGCTGCAGCAGGACTGGTGGAAGCAGTTGCAGGACGCGCAGCTGGACCGCCTGGTGACCCTGGCGCTGCAACGCAACCACGACATCCGCATCGCGCAGGCCCGCCTGGCCGAATCGCGCGCGGTACTGGATGAGAAGGAACTCGACCAGTTCCCCACCATGACGCTGGGCGGGCGCTTCGAGCGCAGCCTGTCGCAGGCCAATCCCGGCGTGACGGGCGAGCGCAACCTGGCCAAGAGCTATCGCGCCGGTTTTGACGCCACCTGGGAGATCGACCTGTTCGGCCGCCTGCGCCGCGCGGCCGAGGGCGCGGCGGCGCGCAGCGAGGCCCAGGAGGCCGACCTGGCGCAGGCCCGCATCGTGGTGGTGGCCGAAGTGGCGCGCAACTACTTCGAGTTGCGCGGCGCCGAGCAACGCCTGGCGGTGGCGCGCGCCAACCTGGACAGCCAACGCGACAGCCTGCGCGTGATCCAGGCCATGGTGTCGGCGGGCCGTGGCGACGAGGGCGACCTCGCCAGCGCCCGCGCCGAGCTCGAAACCGTGCAGGCCAGCGTGCCCTTGCAGGAAACCGCGCGGCGCCTGGCGCTGTACCGCCTGGCGGTGCTGGCCGGCCTGCGGCCGGTGGAACTGGGCGAACTGGACGCGGCCACGCCGCAGCCGCCGCTGGCGGCGCGCCTGCCGATCGGCGACGTTGGCGCCTTGCTGTCGCGCCGTCCCGATATCCGGGCGGCCGAGCGCAACATGGCGGCGGCCAATGCCGACGTGGGCGTGGCCACCGCCGAACTGTATCCGCGCATCGACCTGGGCGGCTTCCTCGGCTTCGTGGCCCTGCGCGGCGCCGATTTCGGCAGCGCGTCGAGCCGCGCCTTCAGCGTGGCGCCCGGCGTCAACTGGCCGGCTTTCCACCTGCCGACCGCGCTGGCGCGCAAGCGCGCGGCGCAGGCGCGTTCGCAGGGCGAGGTGGCGCGCTACGAGCAGACCGTGCTGCAGGCGGTCGAGGAACTGGAAGGCGCGCTGACGCAGTATGGCCAGACCCAGCAACGGCTCGGCAACCTGGCGCAGGCGGCCGCCCACAGCGGCCGCGCGGCGGAACTGGCGCGCCTGCGCTACCGCGAAGGCAGCGCGCCGTACCTGACGGTGCTGGACGCGCAGCGCACGCAGCTGCGGGCGCAGGACGCGGTGGCGCAGGCCGAAACGGCTTCCTACACCAGCCTGGTCGCGCTCTACAAGGCGCTGGGCGGCGGCTGGGAGGCGCCTTCGGCAACGGATACCCCGCGAGCGGAGTCGCCCGCGTCCGCGCCGGCCGGCTGACCAATGCACGCGGTTCGTGGCACCATAAGGGCTTAGCGCCTTTCCGACCTTCCATGTCCGACGACAGCCTGTCCCATCCCATTTCCTGGCAACCGCACCAGCCGGCGGACCGCGTGCTCATGACGCTCAAGACGCGCGGCCCGCAGTCGGTCGCGGTCATCGCCAAGGCGCTCGACGTCACGGCCGAGGCGGTGCGCCAGCAGATGGCGCGCCTGCACGCGGACGGCCTGGTCGATTCGGAAAGCCGCAGCGCCGGGCGCGGCCGGCCCACGCAGATCTGGTTCCTGACCGCCGCCGGGCAGCGTCGTTTCCCCGACACGCATGCCGACATGACGGTGCAGATGATCAACGCCGTGCGCCAGGTGTTCGGCGACGACGGGGTGGACAAGCTGATTGCGGTGCGCGAGGCCGCCATGCTGGCCACCTACCAGCAGGCGCTGGCGGACGCCGGCGATCTGCCGCAACGGCTCGAAAGCCTGGCGCGGGTGCGTTCGGCCGAAGGCTACATGGCCGAGATGCGCCGCGACGGCGACGACTTCCTGTTCGTCGAGAACCACTGTCCCATCTGCGCGGCGGCCCAGGCCTGTATGGGCTTTTGCCGCAGCGAGCTGGAACTGTTCCGGCAGGTGCTGGGTCCGCAGGTGCGGGTCGAGCGCGAAGAGCACATCCTGCTGGGCGCGCGCCGCTGCGCCTACCGCGTCAGCGCGCGCGCCTGAGCTGCCGGGGCGGCGCGTCCCGCATCGCCCCGCACAGGCCTTGCGTCAGGACGCCGGCGATGCGTCGTCGTCCCAGCCGCCCAGCGCCTTGTACAGATCCACCGCATTGACCAGCCGGCGCTGCTGCAGCCGGATGAATTCCTGTTCCGACTCGAACAGGCTGCGCTGGGCCTCCAGCATCTCCAGGTAGTTCGCCACGCCGCGCGCATAACGCCGCTCGGCCAGCCGCTGGCGTTCGCGGTCGGCGTCGCGCACCTTGCGCTGGGCCTCGATCTGGTCGCGCAGCGCGTCGCGCGCCGACAGCGCGTCGGCCACGTCGCGGAACGCCGCCTGGATGCTGCCTTCGTACTGGGCCACCGCGATGTGCTTGCGGGTCTCGGCCAGCGACAGGTTGGCGCGGTTGCGGCCGGCGTTGAAGATCGGCAGCGTCAGGCGCGGCGCGAAGCTCCAGCCGCCGGTGCCGCCGCTGAACAGATCCGAGAAGCGGTCGGCGGTGGTGCCGATGTCCGTGGTCAGCTGCACCGACGGAAAGAACGCCGCGCGCGCCGCGCCGATGTCGGCGTTGGCCGCGCGCAGCGCCTGCTCCGCCTGGCGCAGGTCGGGGCGGCGCGTCAGCAGCTCGGACGGCAGCCCCGCCGCCAGCGGCGTCAGGCCCTGGCTTTCCAGCGGCGTCGGGTCGACGCCGAGCGGCAGCGCGAAATCGCCGGCCAGCAGGCCCAGCGCGTGCCGCGCCAGGCTGGCCTCGCGGGTCAGCTCGGCGCGCGTGGCGCGCGAGCTTTCCACCAGCATCTGCGCGGTGCGCAGCCCGATGGCGGTTTCCAGCCCGGCGTCGTAGCGGCGCTGGGTCAGCTTGAGCGTGGTCTCGCGCAGCGCCAGCGTGTCGTCGGTCAGGCGCAGTTGCTCGGCCAGCGAACGCTGGTTGAAGTAGGCGGTGGCCGTTTCCGCCACCAGCGCCAGCGTGGCGGCGCGGTGCGCTTCCTCGCTGGCCAGGTAGCGCGCCAGCGCGGCGTCCGACAGGCTCCGCACCCGGCCGAAGAAGTCCAGCTCGAAGGCGGTGATGCCGACGGCCGCGCGGTAGCGGTTGGACACCGGCGTGCGCGGCTGGCCCGGCTCGGTCGCGCGGCCGCGGCTGAATTCGCCGCTGGCGTCGATGGCCGGCAGGCGTTCGGATTGCTGCACGCCGTACAGCGCGCGCGCTTCCTCGATGCGCAGCGCCGCCACGCGCAGGTCGCGGTTGTTGGCCAGCGCGGCCGCGATCCAGGCCTGCAGCGCCGGATCGTTGAAATAGGCGCGCCAGTCCTGCGGCGCGGCGGCCTGGCCGGGCTGCGCCGGCGTGTCGTACTGCGCCGGCACCGGCGCCGCGGGGCGCTCATGGGTGGGCGCCAGCGAGCAGCCGGACAGCGCCAGCGCCAGCAGGGTCATTGCCACGGGCTTCATGGCGTCGTCTCCAGCGATTCGCGGCCCTCGGGGCGCGCGGGGCGGGCGCGCATGCCGACCATGCGCCCCACGATGAGAAAGAACAGCGGCACCAGGAACACCGCCAGCACGGTCGCCGTGATGATCCCGCCCAGCACGCCGGTGCCGATGGCGGCCTGCGCGCCCGAGGCGGCGCCAGTGGCCAGCGCCAGCGGCAGCACGCCCACGCCGAAGGCCAGCGAGGTCATCACGATCGGCCGCAGCCGCAGCCGCGCCGCTTCCAGCGTGGCCGACAGGACGCCCTGGCCGTCGCGCACCAGGTCCTTGGCCACTTCCACGATCAGGATCGCGTTCTTGGCGGACAGGCCGATGGTGGCGATCAGGCCGACCTTGAAGTAGATGTCGTTAGGCATGCCGCGCACGGTCACGCCCAGCAGCGCGCCGATCACGCCCAGCGGCACCACCAGGATCACCGCCAGCGGAATCGACCAGCTTTCGTACAGCGCCGCCAGCGCCAGGAACACGATCAGCACCGACAGCGCGAACAGCACCGGCGCCTGGTTGCCGGACAGCCGCTCTTCGTACGACTGGCCCGACCAGTCGAAGCCGATGCCGCGCGGCAGCTCGGCCGCCAGCGCCTCCATGGCGCGCATGGCCTCGCCGCTGCTGTGGCCGCGCGCCGCCGAGCCGTTGATGGTGAACGACGGGAAGCCGTTGTAGCGGTTCAGCTGCGGCGGCCCCATCGACCACGTCAGCGTGGCGAACGCCGACAGCGGCACCATCTGGCCCTGCAGGTTGCGCACGTGCAGGCGCGAGATGTCGTCCACGTCCACGCGGCGTTTGCCGTCGGCCTGCACCATCACGCGCCGCACCTGGCCGTTCAGCATGAAGTCGCCGATGTAGTCCGAGCCGTACATCACCGCCAGCGCGGTGTTGATCTCGTCGATCGGCACGCCCATGGCCTGCGCCTTGTCGCGGTCGACGCGCAGTTGCAGCTGCGGCGCCTCTTCCTGGCCGGCGAACACCACGTCCGTCAGCGCGGGATGCTCGGCCGCCTTGGCCAGCAGCTTCTGGCGCGCCTGCGTCAGCGCTTCATAGCCGAGGCCGCCGCGATCCTGCAGCCGGAAGTCGAAGCCCGAGGTCGAGCCCAGGTCCGGCAGCGGCGGCGAGTTGAGCGCGAACACCATCAGGTTCTTGCGATCCGCGAACGCCTTGTTGATGCGCTTGACCACCGCGTCCACGTGTTGCGAGGCGTCGCGGCGTTCCTTCCAGTCCTTCAGCGTGACGAAGAACATGGCGGAGTTCGGGCCGCTGCCGTACTGGCTGAAGCCGTTGACCGAGTACACGTACTGCACCGGCTCGTGCTCCATCATGTAGCGCTCGACGTCCTTGACCACCGCCATGGTCTCGGCCTGCGGCGAGCCCTGCGGCAGGATCACCATGGCCATGAAGCTGCCCTGGTCCTCGTCCGGCAGGAACGACGATGGCAGCCGCGCGAACAGCAGCGCCGCCACGCCGATCACCAGCGCGTAGGCCAGTCCGAAGCGCACCGGCCGCGCCAGCACGCCGGCCACCCGCGCCGTATAGCGCGTGGTCAGGCGCGCGAAGGCGCGGTTGAACCAGCCGAAGAAGCCGCGCTTCTCGTGGTGGCCCGCCGGGATCGGCTTGAGCAGGCTGGCGCACAGCGCCGGCGTCAGCGACAGCGCCAGGAAGGCCGAGAAGGCGATCGACACCGCCAGCGTCACGGCGAACTGGCGGTAGATGTTGCCGACCGCGCCATCGAAGAACGCCATCGGCACGAACACCGACACCAGCACCACCGTGATGCCGACGATGGCGCCGCTGATCTGGCCCATGGCCTTGACCGTGGCGTCATGCGGCGACAGGCCTTCCTCGGCCATGATGCGCTCGACGTTCTCGACCACCACGATGGCGTCGTCCACCAGGATGCCGATGGCCAGCACCATGCCGAACATCGTCAGCACGTTGATCGAATAGCCCAGCCCCAGCATCACCCCCAGCGTGCCCAGCAGCGCCACGGGCACCACCAGTGTCGGGATCAGCGTGGCGCGCAGGTTCTGCATGAACAGGTACATCACGCAGAACACCAGCGCGACCGCCTCCAGCAGCGTCATCAGGACCTTCTTGATCGAGATCTCGACGAAGGTGGAGGTTTCGTACGGAATGTCCCAGGTCACGCCCGGCGGGAAGTACTGCGCCAGCTCGCGCATGGTCTCGCGGATGCGGCGGGTGGTCTCGACCGCGTTCGAGCCCGGCGCCAGCTTGATGCCCAGGCCGGTGCCGGTCAGGCCGTTGACGCGCGACAGGTACATGTAGTCGGTGCCGCCCAGCTCCACCCGCGCCACGTCCTTCAGGCGCAGCGTGGCGCCGCCCGGCAGCGCCCGCAGCGGAATGTTGGCGAACTGCTCCGGCGTGTGCAGCGATTCGCCCGCCACGATGCTGGCGTTCAGCGGCGCGTCCTTCGGCACGGCCTGGTTGCCCAGTTCGCCGATGGTGACGCGCGCGTTGTGGCTGCGCAGGGCCGAGACGATGTCGCCCGGCGTCAGCGACAGGGCGGTCAGCTTGGCCGGGTCCGGCCAGATGCGCATCGCCGCTTCCGCGCCGAACGACTGCACCTTGCCCACGCCTTCGACCCGCCGCAGCGCCTGTAGCACGTTGGAGGCGGCCAGTTCGCCCAGCTGCATGTCGTCCAGGCTGCCGTCCGACTTCAGCGACACCACCAGCTGGATGTTGTCGGCCGCCTTTTCCACGCGCACGCCGTCGCGCCGCACCGATTCGGGCAGGCGCGGCTCGACCGCCTTCAGGCGGTTCTGCACTTCCACCGCCGCGATGTCGGGGTTGGTGCCCTGCTTGAAGGTCAGGTTGATGCTGGCCCAGCCGGTCGAATCGCTGCTGGACGAGGTGTACATCAGGCCCGGGGCGCCGTTCATCTCGCGTTCGATGATGGCGGTGACGGCTTCCTCGACCACCTTGGCCGAGGCGCCGGGATAGCTGGCGCCGATGTTGACGACCGGCGGAGCGATGTCCGGATATTGCGCCACCGGCAGCGCGCGGATCGACAACAGGCCGACCAGCGCGATGAGCAGCGAGATCACCCACGCGAAAACGGGGCGATCGATAAAGAAACGCGCCATGGCGGTTTACCTTTTTTCGTTATTTCCCGCGGTCGCCCCGGGCGCGCTCGGCGCGGCCCGCTCGACCGGTTTGATTTTCTGGCCGGGGGCCAGCTGCGCGGCGTTTTCCACCACCACGCGTTCGCCGCCCGCCAGGCCCTCGGTGACGACCCAGTTCGGGCCCAGCAGCCGGTAGGCGACCACCGGCGCGCTGCGCAGTTCGCCGTCGTCGCCGGCGACCAGCACGTGCGCGCCGTCGGCGTTGCGCAGCAGGGCGTTGCGCGGCACCAGGAAGGTGTCGCGGTTGACCGCCTGCTCCAGCCGCACCCGCACGTACATGCCCGGCAGCAGTTCGCGGCCCGGGTTGTCGAACAGCGCGCGCATGGTCACGTTGTCGGTGCCGGGATCGACCGCCAGGTCGGCGAACGACAGCGTGCCGCCCTGGCCATACTCGGAGCCGTCCGGCAGCAGCAGGCGCACCCGCATCTTGTCGGGCGCGACGCCTTGCAGGGCGCCGGCGCGGATCTGCTTCTGCAACTGCATGACCTCGGCCGCGGGTTGCGAGAAGTTGACGTAGATCGGGTCGAGCTGCTGCACCACCGTCAGCGGCGTGGCCTGGCCTTCGCCCACCAGCGCGCCCTCGGTGACCAGCGCGCGGCGCGCGCGGCCGTCGATCGGCGAGGTGACGCGGGCGTATTCCAGCCGCAGCCTGGCGCTTTGCAGGTTGGCCTTGGCCAGCGCCACCTCGGCGCGGGCCTGGCGTTCCTGGGCCACGCTCTCGGCGTGGTCGCGTTCGCTGATGGCGCGGTCCGACACCAGGTCGGCATAGCGGCGCAGCTTGTCGGCGGCGGCCGACAGGTTGGCCTGGGCGCGCGCCAGCGCGGCGGCCTCGGAATCGTACGCAGCCTGCAGCGGCGCAGGGTCGATCTGGAACAGCGGCGTGCCGCGCGTCACTTCCTGGCCTTCTTCATACAGGCGGCGGGTGACGATACCGGCCACGCGGGCGCGGACCTCGGCCTCGCGATAGGGCTCCAGCCTGCCGGGCAGCTCGCTGGCGACGGCGGTGGGCGTGGCCTTGGCCACGATGACGCCGACCTCGGCGGGGGCCTTGGCGGCTTCGGGGGCTTCCTGCTTCGAGCATGCGGAAACGAGAACCAGTACGGATGCGAATGCGAGCGTTCTGAAGGGAACTCGGTGGGTCATTTTTAAAAATTATTGTGAGGCGCCCGTTGCGGGCGAGAGAGGGAAAGTCGCGGGTTTTCCCTGTGGGGTCGGCAGTCTATCATTTAATCCGTCATGCTTGATTAATTGTTTTGTTCAAAAGTATGCTGGCGTCTGCATACTTCTTTACAGTGCGCAGCCGGCGGCCCCCGCAAGACGGGCCGCCGTTTTCATGTCGCCTGTTCCCGTTTCTTCAACCCCTTTTTCTCAAGGAGATTTCCGTATGGCCCGCAAGACGAAAGAAGAATCCCAACGCACCCGCGATCGCATCCTGGATGCCGCCGAACACGTGTTCCTGTCCAAGGGCGTGGCCAGCACCACCATGAGCGATATCGCTGATTTCGCGGGCGTGTCCCGGGGCGCCGTCTACGGCCATTACAAGAACAAGATCGATGTCTGCATCGCCATGTGCGACCGGGCCCTGGGGGAGGCGGTGTCGCTGACCCGCGTGTCGACCGACGGCGAGGCGCTGGAAGCGCTCTATGCGTCGATGCGCCAGTACGTGCAGATCTACGCCGAGGAAGGCTCGGTGCAGCGCGTGCTGGAAATCCTCTACCTGAAATGTGAGCGCAGCGACGAGAACGCGCCGCTCCTGCGCCGCCGCGACCTGTGGGAGCGGCACGCCCTGCGCACTTCCGAAAAACTGCTGCGCGCCGCCGTCAGCCGCGAGGACCTGCCGCCCGCGCTCGACGTGCGCCTGTCCAATGTCTACCTGCACTCCCTGGTCGAGGGCGTGTTCGGCACCATCTGCTGGTCGGATCGCCTCAAGGGCGATATCTGGCCGCGCGTCGAGCGCATGCTCCGCGCCGCCATCGACACGCTGCGCCTGTCGCCGCAACTGCGGTTGCCGCAGGCCGCCTGCCCGCAGGCCGCCTGATCCTACAATCCGGGCATGACCCTCAAGCAACTCGAAGCCTTCTATTGGGCCGCCACCTGCGCCAGTTTCGCCGTGGCGGCCGAGCGGCTGCACCTGTCGGTGTCGTCGCTGTCCAAGCGCATCGTCGAACTCGAGGACGCGCTGGGCCGGCCGCTGTTCGACCGCGGCGGCCACAAGGCGGTTCTGACCGACGCCGGCCAGCGGCTGCTGCCGCAGGCGCGCGAACTGCTGGCCGCGGCCGACGCGATCCGCGCCTCGCTGGCTGAAACCCCGGGCCTGCGCGGCCGCTGCCGTTTCGGCGTGGGCGAACTGACCGCGCTGACCTGGCTGCCGCGCCTGATCGGCGTGGTGCGCGCCGCCTATCCCGACCTGGTGCTGGAGCCGTATGTGGATATCGGCCAGGTGCTGGAGCAGCGGGTGGCCGACGGCGAACTGGATTTCGCCGTCATCGCCGGGCGTTCCTCGCGTCCCAATATCGCTTCCGCGCCGATCGGCGAAGCCGCGTTCGCCTGGGCCGCGGCGCCCACCGCGCTGGCGGGCGCGACCCGCATGTCGCCCGACCTGCTGGCGCGGTTGCCGCTGGTGACCCTGCCTGCGGGCGCGGGCACCACCCGCATCGTCGACGACTGGCTGGCCGGGCGCGACGTGGCCGGCGAGCGGCTCTGCTGCAACAACTGGGGCGCCATCGCCGGGCTGCTGATCGAAGGCACCGGGGTGGGGCTGCTGCCCAGCCACTGGGCGCGGGCGCTGCAGGACGAGGGCAGCCTGCGGGTGCTCGATTGCGATCCGGCGCCGGCGGCGTTGCCCTATTCCTTCCAGCACCGCCGCGACGACACCCGGCCGCTGGTCGGCAAGCTGCGGGAATCCGTGCTGGCGGCGGTCGATTTCTCGGCGCCTTGCCGCCTGCCTTGAGACCGCGCCTCGGGCCCGGCGGGCAGCGGCGCGCGGGCGACCTGTCCGCAAGGCGGTCGCCGCGGGCGCGTTTGGCTGGCTGACAGCCGCCGCTCTATACAATCGTGCCGCGCCTGGCGCAGAATCCAAACAAGAACGTGCGCAACGGGGGGATGGGCCCGGCGATGCAGCACGGCTCGGGGTCTGTTCCCTCACTGCCAGGCGGCGCGCCGCCTGGCGCGCGGGGAAGCCGACCCCCTGAATCGACGGAGATCATTCATGCGTAAACTTTGCCTCGCCATGGCCATGGCGGGAATGCTGGCCAGCGGGCTGGCCCAGGCCCAATCGACCCTGCGGGTCGGCCTGCAGGACGACCCGGACGTGCTCGATCCGACCCGCGCCCGGACCTTCGTCGGCCGCATCGTGTTCGCCTCGCTGTGCGACAAGCTGGTCGACATCACCCCGGACCTGAAGTTCGTGCCGCAGCTGGCCCAGTCCTGGAGCACCAGCCCGGACAACAAGACGCTGACCTTCAAGCTGCGCACCGACGCCGTGTTCCATGACGGCACGCCGATCGACGCCGCCGCGGTCAAGGCCAACCTGGACCGCGCCCGCACGCTGCCCGACAGCAACCGCAAGAGCGAACTGGCCACCGTGGCCAGCGTCGAAGCGCCGGACGCCAGCACCGTGGTGCTGCACCTGGCCGAACCCGACGCCTCGCTGCTGTCGCAGCTGTCCGACCGGGCCGGCATGATGATCTCGCCCGCCTCGTTCGACAAGGACCCCGGCGGCAAGCCGGTGTGCTCGGGCCCGTACCAGTTCAAGGAGCGGGTGCAGAACGACCGCATCGTGCTCGAGAAATTTCCCAAGTATTGGGACGCCGCCAACTATCACTTCGACCGCGTGGTCTTCACGCCGATCCCCGACAACACCGTGCGCCTGAACAACCTGCGCGCCGGCGACCTCGACATCATCGAGCGCGTGGCGCCCAGCGACGTCAAGGCGGTCAAGGACGACGCCAACCTGCGCCTGGCCCCGGTCACCGGCCTGGGCTTCCAGTCGATCTCGGTCAACCTGGGCAACGGCGCGCGCGCCAACAACCCGCTGGCCAAGGACAAGCGCGTGCGCCAGGCGCTCGACCTCGCCATCGACCGCGACGTGCTCAACCAGGTCATCGGCGAAGGCCAGTACCAGCCGGCCTACCAGCCGTTCCCGCCGGCCAGCTTCGCCTACAACAAGTCGTTCGAGCACGCCGGCCGCGATCCCAAGAAGGCCCAGGCCCTGTTGAAGGAAGCGGGCTTCGACCGCGTCAAGTTCGAGATCACCTTCGGCAACAACACCACCATGCAGCAGGTCTTCGAGCTGGTGCAGGCCATGGGCGCCGAGGCCGGTTTCGACATCACCCTGCGTCCCGTCGAGTTCGCCTCGCTGCAATCGTCGCTGGCGCGCGGTGACTTCGAAGTGGGCCAGAGCGGCTGGTCGGGCCGGGTCGATCCCAGCGGCAACATCCACCAGTACCTCAGCTGCAAGGGCAACCTGAACGACGGCAAGTTCTGCGACCCCGAGGCCGACAAGCTGCTCAACGACGCCCGCGCCGAGCCGGACACCGCCAAGCGCCGCGCCATGTACGACAAGGTGCTGTCGGTGATGCAGGACCAGCGTCCCATCGTCTACCTGTTCTACCTGCCGTGGACCTTCGGCACGCAGAAGAAGCTGGAAGGCTTCGTGCCGTATCCCGATGGCCTGATCCGCCTGAAGGGCGTCAGCCTCGCCAGGAAGTAGGCATCAAGCCAGACGCGGGACCCGGTTGCGGGTCCCGTTTTACATGTTCTTGCGGCCACCGGCCCCGCGCCGTCCGCGACAGGATCGCACCATGTTTACGACTCGCCCGGAAATCCTCGGCACCTTCGGTGTCGTGACCTCCACCCATTGGCTGGCCAGCTCGGCCGGCATGTCGCTGCTGGAGCGCGGCGGCAACGCATTCGACGCCTGTGTCGCCTCGGCCTTCGTGCTGCAGGTGGTCGAGCCCCACCTGGTCGGCCCGGCCGGCGAAGTGCCGGCGGTGTTCTACTCGGCCCGCACCGGCCGCGTCGAAGTGCTGTGCGGCCAGGGCACCACCCCGGCCGCCGCCACGCTCGAGCGCTACCGCGCCGAAGGCCTCAAGCTGATCCCCGGCAACGGCCTGCTGGCCACCGTCATTCCCGGCGCCTTCGACGCCTGGATGCAATTGCTGCGCGACCACGGCACGATGCGCGTGCGCGATGTGCTGGAACCGGCCATCTATTACGCCGAGCACGGCCACGCGCTGATGCCGCGCATCTCCAACACCATCGCCGGCCTGAAGGACTTCTTCCAGGCCCACTGGCCCACCACGGCGCAGGTCTACCTGCCCGGCGGCAACGTGCCCGAGGCCCGCAAGCTGTTCCGCAACCCGGCGCTGGCCGCCACCTGGACCCGCGTGCTGCAGGCCGCCGAGCAGGCCGGCGGCGACCGCGAGCGCCAGATCGAGGCGGCCCGCGACGCCTTCTACCGCGGCTTCGTGGCCGAGGCCATCGACAAGTTCGCGCGCGGCAACGAGGTCATGGACGAAAGCGGCGAACGCCATCGCGGCGTGATCACCGCCGACGACCTGGCGGGCTGGTCGGCCAGCTACGACCAGCCGGCCACCTATGACTACCACGGCTACACCGTGGCCAAGGCGGGCGCCTGGAGCCAGGGGCCGGTGTTCCTGCAGACCCTGGCGCTGCTCAAGGACATGGACCTGGCCGGCGTCAGCGCGACCAGCGCCGAGTTCGTGCACCGCGTCACCGAGGCCATGAAGCTGGCCTTCGCCGACCGCGAGGCCTACTACGGCGATCCCGCCTTCGTCGACGTGCCGCTGGCCCAGCTGCTGTCCGACGAGTACAACGACGCGCGCCGCGCCCTCATCGGCGAACAGGCCTCGCAGGACCTGCGGCCCGGCCAGATCCCCGGTTTCGAGGCGCAGGTGGCGCGGGTGATGGACACCCTGCAGCGCCTGTCCAAGGTCTCGGCCCCCGGCAGCGCGACCAACGAGCCGACCATGGCCGACATGCGCGCCTCGGTCAAGCGCGGCGACACCACCCACGTCGACGTCATCGACCGCTGGGGCAACATGATCTCGGCCACGCCGTCGGGCGGCTGGTTCCAGTCCTCGCCGGTGATCCCGGAACTGGGCTTCGGCCTGAACACCCGCGCCCAGATGTTCTGGCTGGAAGAGGGCCTGCCGGGCACGCTGGCGCCGGGCAAGCGTCCGCGCACCACGCTGACGCCGTCGCTGGCGCTGCGCGAAGGCCGGCCGTACCTGGCGTTCGGCACGCCGGGCGGCGACCAGCAGGAACAATGGCAACTGCTGTTCTTCCTGCGCCACGTGCACCACGGCCTGAACCTGCAGGAAGCCATCGACCTGCCGATGTCGCACACCATGCACTTCCCCTCGTCGTTCTATCCGCGCGACCGCAAGCCGGGCCACCTGGCGGTGGAAAGCGGCTTCGGCGCCGAGACCATCGCCGCCCTGCGCGCCCGCGGCCACCAGATCGAGGAAGTGCCGCAGTGGTCGGTCGGCCGCCTGACCGCCGCCTCGCGCGACGCCGACGGCCTGCTGCACGCGGCCGCCACGCCGCGCCTGATGCAGGCCTACGCGGTCGGCCGTTGAGCCGCCTGCCGGCGCGCACGCGACGCGCGCGCCGGCACGGTTGCGACGATTTGCCGGCATGGGCTATCTTTTGCCCATGACGCCTATCCAGCAGAGCCCGGCGACAGGGGCTCGTCCCCTGACGGGACACGAACCGCTCTTCATCGTCCTGAACACCGGCTCCGGGCGCGGCGACGCGCAAGCGCTGCAGGACACCATCCGCCGCGTGCTCGACGAGGCCGGCCGCCGCTACCAGCTGATGCCGGTCGACGACCCGTCGCGCCTGGTGGCGACCGCGCGCGACGCCGTCGCGCAGGCGCGCCAGGCCGAGGGCATCGTGGTCGCCGCGGGCGGCGACGGTACGCTCAACGCCGTCGCCAGCCAGGTGCTGGGGCAGGGCGTGCCGTTCGGCATCCTGCCGCAAGGCACCTTCAATTACTTCGGCCGCCGCTATGGCATCTCGCAGGACACCGAGCCGGCCCTGCGCGGCCTGCTCGGCGGCGAGCTGCGGCCGGTGCAGGTCGGCCTGCTCAATGGCCGCCTGTTCCTGGTGAACGCCAGCCTCGGCCTGTATCCCCAATTGCTGGAAGACCGCGAAGCCTACAAGCAGCGCTTCGGCCGCAGCCGCCTGGTGGCGCTCTGGTCCGGACTGGTGACCCTGCTGCGCGCGCCGCGCCAGCTCAGCCTGCGCCTGGAATACGAAGGCCGCGTGCGCGACCTGCGCGCGCCGACGCTGGTGGTGGGCAACAACCGCCTGCAGCTGGAACACATCGGCATCGACCCCACCGAACTGGACCGCAACCGCCTGGTGGCCATGGCGACCCGGCCGGTCGGCACGCTGGCGCTGTACGGCCTGCTGCTGCGCGGGCTGTTCAGCCGCCTGGGCGACGCCGAACACGTCGTCAATTTCGCTTTCGACCGCCTGGCGGTGTCCATCCGCGGACGCCGCCGGGTCAAGGTCGCCATGGATGGAGAGATTTCCTGGATGGATGCCCCGCTGGAATTCAAGGTGTCCGAAACGCCGCTGCCGCTGGTCGTGCCGGTCGACGCTCAGGCAGGGGAGCGCCCATGACGCGTATCCTGCAATTCTCGGACACCCATTTCGGCACCGAGCGCAAGCCGGTGGTCGAGGCCGCCCTGGACCTGGCCCGCGCGCTGGCGCCCGACCTGGTGGTGATCAGCGGCGACATCACCCAGCGCGCCCGGCGCGGCCAGTTCGCCGCCGCCCGCAAGTTCATCGAACGCCTGTCGCTGCCGGTGCTGGCGGTGCCGGGCAACCATGACATCCCCCTGTTCAACCTCTTCGCGCGCGCGCTCAATCCCTACGGCAACTACAAGCGCGCGCTCGGCGCCGTGCTGGAACCGATCTACGAGACGCCGGGCCTGCTGGCCATCGGCGTCAACACCACGCGGCCCCGGCGGCGCAAGGACGGCGAGATCTCCGACGCCCAGATCGCGCGGGTGGCGCAGCGCCTGCGCCAGGCCAGGCCGGGCCAGCTGCGGGTGGTGGTGGCGCACCATCCGGTGCGCGCCAAGGTCGAATCCGACCGCTTCAACCTGCTGATCGGCCGCGAACGGGCGCTGTCGGCCTGGGGCCAGGCCGGCGTCGACCTGATCCTGGGCGGCCACATCCACCTGCCCTATGTCCTGCCCGCCAGCGCCAATCCGGCCGTGGCGGCGGGCTGGGTGGTGCAGGCCGGCACCACCTGCTCGCGGCGGGTGCGCGGCAACATCCCCAATTCGGTCAACGTGATCACCTGCGAAGCGGACGGCGACGCGCAGGTCTGCCATGTCGAGCGCTGGGACTATGCCGCCGCCACCCACGCCTTCGCGCCGGTCGACAAGACCCTGGTCGCCGGCTAGCGGTGGCGGGGCCATCATGAAGGGGGGCGCAATGATCGATGCCGATGCGGCCTGGGTGGCCTCCCATGCGTTGCTCCTGTTCACGCTCTTGCCGCTCGCCGCCGCCGCCATGGCGGTGGCGCTGGCACGCGCCCATGTCCGGGCCGCGCCGGCCCTGCGCATGGCCGGCTGGACCGGGGCGGTGGCGTTGTCGGCCGCGGCGTTCCTGGCGCTGGCCGCGGCCGTGAGCCGGGCCGGCGTGGTGGTCGAGTTCGACAGCGCCCTGGCGGGCGCCCTCAGCATGTCGCTGGGGGATTCCGTGCTGTGGCTGCTGTCGTGGTTCACCACGCTCGGCGACCGGATGTTCCTCACGGTCCTCGCCGTCCTGGTGACCGCCGCGCTGTTGTGGCGGCGGCATTGGCGGCTGGCGGCGTTCTACGCGGTGGCCACCGCCGGTGGCGGCCTGCTCAACCGGCTGCTCAAGCTGGGCTTCGAGCGCGTGCGGCCCGAGCATGACCATGGTTTCGCCACCGCGCTGGGCTGGAGTTTCCCGAGCGGCCATGCCTCGGCCGCCATGGCGGTGTACGGCGGCGCCTGCTATCTGGCCTGGCGCCTGGCGCCGGTTGCCTGGCGGCTGCCCGGCGTGGCGCTGGCGGCGGGGCTGGTGATGGCGATCGGCCTGAGCCGCGTGCTGCTGCAGGTGCACTTCGCCAGCGATGTCGCGGCCGGCTTCGCCATCACCTTCGTCTGGCTGGCGCTGTGCGTGGCGGCCACGGAAGGGCTGGCGGCTTCAGCGCGGCGCGATCAAGGCGTTCAATAGCCGCGCGCCCGGCTCGCCGGCGCTCGCCAGCCGCAGTGGCGCGCAGGCATAGCGGCCGCCGGCGCTGGCGATGGCCTGGTCCAGGCGCCGCGCGCGCTCCGGCGGCGGCGGTTCCAGGTCCACGATCAGCTTGCCGGCCACCGGAGCGCTGACCTCGCCGTCGCTGAACCGTTCCAGCGTGCGGTCGATCTCGCGCTCGCGCGGCAGGGCCAGCACGATGGTGTCGGACTCCGCCAGCGCCTCGCGCGCCGAGGTCGCCAGCGTGGCGCTGCCGCGGAAATCCTCGCAGCGGTCCGGATCGATGTCGTAGACGGTCAGGGCGATGTCGGGTTCGGCCGCCAGCAGCCGCCGGGCCGCCTGGGTGCCGGTGTGGCCCATCCCGACGATGCTGATGCGCAGGCTCATGATCTGGGCACCGACCAGGTGCTGACGATGTGCGCCAGCGGTTCAGCGGCGCCGGCGGCGGTCAGGATGACCTCGCCGGCGGACAGGCGGCCCACCTTCAGCAGCCGGGCGTCGGCGTGGATCGCGCCGGCCGGGCTCTTGCGCAGGAAATTGATGGTCAGGCTGGCGGTCACCGCGTGGGCCTGGCCGGTCGCGCCGACCACCGCGGCGTACATCGCCAGGTCGGCCAGCCCCATCAGCATCGGCCCGGCGACGATGCCGCCGAGCCGCTGGTGGCTGTCGCGCGCGGGCAGGACGGCCAGGGCGGTGCCGCGGCCGATCCGTTCCACTTCGATTCCCAGCAACAGGGAAAACGGATGCTGTTCGGCCAGCAGCAGCCGGAAGTCGGCCAGGCTGATCAGCGACGCATCGGCGTCGTCGCGGGGCAGGGGGGAGGGCGTCATCGTTGTTCCAGCGCGAGGCAATAGTGATCCAGCAGGACATCGGCCTGCTGGCCCAGGGATTTCAGGCGGCGGGTGTGCAGCAGCAGCAACAGCCCGATCAGGTAGGTGAAGACGTTCATCTGCTCGACCCGCACCGTGTCGGGGTTCCAGGCCTTGGTGCGGGCCAGGGCCTGGCCCAGCACGTCGACGCACCGCCGCAGGCGCTGGTTCAGTTGCTCGTCCATGTCGCGGCCCAGGCCGCGCGGCCCCAGCCCCTGGAACAGATATAGCCCCAGCGAGAAATCGGTCGGGCGCTCGGCGTAATAGCCAAAGAACGCCTGGATCGCCTGGCGGGCCGCCGCCTCGGGGTTGCCGCCCGAGGTGGCGCTCAACAGGTGGGCATGCAGGCGCTGCAGCGATTCGTCCAGCAGGGCGCCGTACAGGACTTCCTTGCCCGCGAACCAGGGGTAGATCGCGCCGGTGGTGCAGCCTGCTTCCTTGGCGATGGCGCGCAGCGTGGTTTTTTCCAGGCCATCGCGCTCGAACACCCGCTGGGCCGCGTCCAGGATCAACTGGCGGCGCAGGGCGCTCAGGCGTTCGTTGCGGTCGGCGCGCTGGGTAGGGGTGGGCATGGGCGAGGGGGGGGGCAGGAATGTTGCGTTGTTCCGAAATAATATCGACGGTTTATTTAAATAACAACGTTATTGAAGCTGACGGACAGCGGCTTGCGAAGCTCCCCTGGAATGACCGTGGAATTGCCCGCAATCGGCCCGCCGGGAATGCGGAAGGAGTCTGAAAGAAAGGCCGGAGCGTTTCGTTGTTTATTGGGGCCAGGGCTGCAAGTCGCATGAATACGTGGTCATTTGAAAAATGCAGGGTTAGCCCTAGTGAGATTGGTCTGATGTTGCAATATCCCAACAAGGCTGTCGCAAACCTGCACTTTTCTGGTGTCGACCATAGCCAGTCCCCCCGATTTTTGATGCAATAGCGTCAACTTCCCTTCGCGGAGTTAGGGGGGCGGCAGGCTGGTTTGCTGGATTGCTGCTCTTGTCACTCAAATCAACGGAGATTTCTTAAATGAAAAAGACTCTGCTCGCTGCCGCCCTGCTCGCCGGTTTTGCCGGTGTCGCCCAGGCAGAAACGTCTGTCACCCTGTACGGCATCATCGACACGGGCCTCGGCTACAACAAGATCAGCGGTGGTACCGATGCTCAGAACGGTAGCAAGATCGGCATGATCAACGGCGTCCAGAACGGTTCGCGCTGGGGTCTGCGTGGTTCGGAAGATCTGGGTGACGGTCTGCGCGCTGTTTTCCAACTGGAATCGGGCTTTGATTCGGGCAACGGTTCGTCGGCTCAAGGTGGCCGTCTGTTCGGTCGTCAAGCCACCGTCGGTCTGGCCAGCGACAGCTGGGGTCAACTGGACTTCGGTCGCCAAACCAACATCGCTTCGAAGTACTTCGGTTCGATCGATCCGTTCGGCGCTGGTTTCGGCCAAGCTAACATCGGTGTTGGCCTGAGCGCCACGAACACCGTCCGCTACGACAACATGGTCCTGTACCAAACCCCGTCGTTCAGCGGCTTCCAGTTCGGCATCGGCTACTCGTTCAGCGCTGATGACACCAAGGATGGTCGTATCAACCAAACGACCGGCGTGCCGACCACCAGCCAAACCGGCTTCCGCACCGCTGACAACACCCGCGCCATCACGACCGGCCTGCGTTACGTCAACGGCCCGCTGAACGTCGCGCTGTCGTTCGACCAACTGAACGCCTCGAACAAGCTGTCGCAAGCCACCATCGACGCCACCCCGCGTCAGTACACCATCGGCGGTTCGTACGACTTCGAAGTCGTGAAGCTGGCTCTGGCCTATGCTCGCACGACCGACGGCTGGTTCGGTAGCCAAGACGTCAAGACCGCTGCCAGCACGATCGGCTTCGGCACCAACGCCTTCGCTGATGGCTTCAAGGCCAACTCGTACCTGCTGGGTCTGTCGGCCCCGATCGGCGGCGCTTCGAGCCTGTTCGGTTCGTGGCAGCGCGTTTCGGCCAGCGGCACGCAGCTGACCGGCGACGACGCCACGATGAACGTGTTCAACCTGGGCTACACCTACGACCTGTCCAAGCGTACCAACCTGTACGCCTACGGTTCGTACGCCAAGAACTACGCGTTCCTGGACGGTGTCAAGTCGACCGCCGTCGGCGTCGGCCTGCGTCACCGCTTCTAATCCAAAGCAGGGCGCAAGTCCTGCCTGGATTCGCAGTGCATGAGCGGGCTTCGGCCCGCTCATATGAAGCCACCTTTCGGGGTGGCTTTTTTTTATTTCGGAAGTGTCTGCTTTTTGATTTGAGTGGGTCGCGTTTTCCTGTGTCGTGATGGGTCGCGCGGTGGCATGTGATGGCGCGCGTTTTTTGACGTATCCGCGACCGCTGTGCGGGCGTTTTGCCGTGCCGGCGCGGCATATCGGCGCATGTGGCGGTAAGCTTGCGCCGCCCTCTTGAAAACTGCGATTGTTCCACTGGAGAAATGCAGTCTTTCACCCGCTGTTCACGCTACAGAGTTCAGCCGGAAGTAACCGCGCGAATGCTACAATCCTAAGGTTTGCGCATTTGACGGACGCCTGAATGAACCTGCAACAGTATTTCCCCGTCCTGCTGTTTATCGTAGTGGCCACCCTTATCGGGTTCGCGCTTCTGACGGCCGGCTCCCTCCTTGGCCCGCGGCGTCCCTACGCCGAGAAGCTATCCCCCTATGAGTGCGGCTTCGAAGCGTTCGAAGACGCGCGCATGAAGTTTGACGTGCGCTACTACCTGGTGGCGATCCTGTTCATTCTTTTCGACCTGGAAATCGCGTTCCTGTTCCCGTGGGCGATCGCCCAAGGTACGGTCGGGCTCGTCGGCTTCTGGACGGTCATGGTTTTCCTCGCCGTGTTGACCGTCGGCTTCATCTACGAATGGAAAAAGGGCGCGCTGGACTGGGAATAACCCGCCGGGTTATTTCATCACCGCACGCTATCAGAGACGAATATGGCTATAGACGGCATTCTCAAGCAAGGGTTCATCACAACCAGCGCCGACAAGTTCCTTAACTGGGCGAAAACCGGCTCCATGTGGCCCATGACCTTCGGCCTGGCCTGTTGCGCGGTCGAGATGATGCACGCGGGCGCGGCCCGCTACGACCTGGACCAGTTCGGCATCATCTTCCGCCCCAGCCCGCGTCAGTCCGATCTGATGATCGTGGCCGGCACGCTGTGCAACAAGATGGCGCCGGCGCTGCGCAAGGTCTATGACCAGATGCCCGAGCCGCGTTGGGTGGTCTCCATGGGCTCCTGTGCCAATGGTGGCGGTTACTACCACTACTCGTATTCCGTGGTGCGCGGCTGCGATCGCATCGTACCGGTAGACGTCTACGTGCCGGGCTGCCCGCCCACGGCCGAGGCGCTGGTCTACGGCTTGCTGCAGATGCAGAACAAGATCCGCCTGACCAACACGATTGCGCGCTGAGTTTGCGCTCCGGTCCGCGGCCGCCGCAAATGCCGCCGCAGGACCCCGCGAAACAGCGTATCGGTTCACCTAAGCGTACAAGATGATGACCAGGCTCGAAACCCTGAAAAACAATTTGCAGACCACCCTCGGCGCGGAAATCGCGCTGACCGAGGCGCTGGGCGAGCTGACGCTCGAAGTGCCCCCGGAGCAGTGGTTCTCCGTCTGCAACAAGCTGCGCACCGAAGCCGGCCTGCGCTTTGAAATCTGTATCGACCTCTGTGGCGTCGATTACCTGACCTGGGGCAACGGCACGCGCCAGCTGCCCGAGGAAACCAGCGCCAAGGTGCACCGCGCGCGCTTCGCCGTGGTCGCGCACCTGCTGTCGGTCGAGAACAACTGCCGCCTGCGCGTGCGTACCTGGGCCGCCGACGACGAGTTCCCGATCGTCGCGTCGCTGATGGAGTGCTGGCCCACGGTGGGCTGGTTCGAGCGCGAGGCCTTCGACCTGTACGGCATCGTCTTCGAAGGCCACCCCGACCTGCGCCGCATCCTGACCGACTACGGCTTCATCGGCCACCCGTTCCGCAAGGATTTCCCGCTGTCGGGCACCGTCGAAATGCGCTACGACCCGGAACAGAAGCGCGTCATTTACCAGCCCGTCACGATCGACCCGCGCGAGATCACGCCGCGCGTGGTGCGCGAAGACACCTACGGCTTGGGACGTTGAATCATGGCAGAAATCAAGAACTACACGCTCAACTTCGGCCCGCAGCACCCGGCCGCCCACGGCGTGCTGCGCCTGGTGCTCGAGCTGGACGGCGAAGTCATCCAGCGCGCCGACCCGCACATCGGCCTGCTGCACCGCGCCACTGAAAAGCTGGCCGAGCACAAGACCTACATCCAGGCGCTGCCCTACATGGATCGCCTGGACTACGTGTCCATGATGTGCAACGAGCACGCCTACGTCATGGCCATCGAGAAGCTGCTGGGCGTCGAAGCCCCGCTGCGCGCGCAGTACATCCGCGTGATGTTCGATGAAATCACGCGCCTCTTGAACCACCTGATGTCGCTGGGTTCGCACGCGCTGGACGTGGGCGCCATGGCGGTGTTCCTGTACGCCTTCCGTGAACGCGAAGACCTGATGGACTGCTACGAAGCGGTCTCGGGCGCGCGCATGCACGCGGCCTACTACCGTCCGGGCGGCGTCTACCGCGACCTGCCGGACACCATGCCGCAGTACGGCGACACCAGCAAATACCGCGGCGAGAAGGAAATGCGCGTCATGAACGACGCGCGTTCGGGCTCGCTGCTGGACTTCATCGAAGACTTCACCAACCGCTTCCCCGCCTGCGTCGACGAGTACGAAACCCTGCTCACCGACAACCGCATCTGGAAGCAGCGTCTGGTCGGCATCGGCGTGGTCGATCCCGACCGTGCCAAGGCGCTGGGCTTCACCGGCCCGATGCTGCGTGGCTCGGGCGTGGCCTGGGACCTGCGCAAGATGCAGCCCTACGAAGTCTACGACCTGCTCGATTTCGACATCCCCGTCGGCGTCAACGGCGACTGCTACGACCGCTATCTGGTCCGTATCGCCGAGATGCGCGAGAGCAACCGCATCATCCGCCAGTGCGTGGAATGGCTGCGCAACAACCCGGGCCCGGTCATGATCGAGAACCACAAGATCGCCCCGCCCAAGCGCACCGCCATGAAGACCAACATGGAAGAGCTGATCCACCACTTCAAGCTCTTCACCGAAGGTTTCCACGTGCCTCCGGGCGAAGCGTTCGCCTCGGTGGAACACCCGAAGGGCGAGTTCGGCATCTATCTGGTGTCGGACGGCGCCAACAAGCCGTACCGCCTGAAGATTCGGGCGCCCGGCTTCGTCCACCTGCAATCGCTGGACGAAATGTCGCGCGGTCACATGATCGCCGACGCCGTCACCATCATTGGTACGCAGGACATCGTTTTCGGCGAGATCGATCGCTGATCCGCCCAGAGACAGTCACGAGCACGCCCGCTTAACCCGGATTCAAACTATGCTGCTTTCCGAACAGGCCTACCAGAAAATCGACCGAGAACTCGCCAAGTTCCCGGCCGACCAGCGGCAGTCCGCCATCATGGCCTCTCTTGCGATCGCGCAAGAAGAGAAGGGCTGGTTGGCTACCGACATCATCGAAGATGTGGCCAACTACATCGGCGTCCCGCCCATCGCGGTGCAGGAAGTCGCCACCTTCTACAACATGTTCGACGTCAAGCCCGTCGGCAAGACCAAGATCGCGGTCTGCACCAACCTGCCCTGTGCCTTGCGCGACGGCGAACGTGCCGGCGACTACCTCAAGCGCAAGCTGGGCGTGGACTATCGCGAGACCACCGCTGACGGCCAGTTCACCCTGGTCGAGGGCGAGTGCATGGGCGCCTGCGGCGATTCCCCCGTGCTGATCGTGAACAACAAGCATATGTGCGTGCGCATGACCGAAGAGAAGCTGGACGCGCTGGTCGCGACCCTCAAGGCGCAAGGAGAGTCGGCATGAACGCGCCGGACATCTACAAGCAGTTCGCGCAGGGCCTGGAGCCCAACCCGCTGAACGACCTGTCCAATTCGATGTGCCTGCACGGCCGCCACATCAAGCCGCAGATCATGGCCGACGTCGACGGCGCCAACTGGCGCCTGGCCGACTACGTCAAGCGCGGCGGCTACGAAGCCCTGCGCAAGATTCTGACCACCGGCATGAAGCCGGAAGACGTGATCGCCGAAGTCAAGGCGTCGGGCCTGCGCGGCCGTGGCGGCGCGGGCTTCCCGACCGGCCTGAAGTGGAGCTTCATGCCGCGCGCCTTCCCCGGCCAGAAGTACCTCGTCTGCAACTCGGACGAAGGCGAACCGGGTACGTTCAAGGATCGCGACATCCTGCGCTTCAATCCGCACATCGTGATCGAAGGCATGGCCATCGCCGCCTACGCGATGGGCATCAGCGTCGGCTACAACTACATCCACGGTGAAATCTTCGAAGTCTACGAGCGCTTCGAAGAAGCCCTGGAAGAGGCGCGCGCCGCCGGCTTCCTGGGCGACAAGATCCTGGGTTCGGAATACAACTTCCAGTTGCACGCGTTCCACGGCTACGGCGCCTACATCTGTGGCGAGGAAACCGCGCTGCTGGAATCGCTGGAAGGCAAGAAGGGCCAGCCGCGCTTCAAGCCGCCGTTCCCGGCCAGCTTCGGCCTGTACGGCAAGCCCACCACCATCAACAACACCGAAACCTTCGCGGCGGTGCCCTGGATCATCCGCAACAGCGGCCAGGCCTACCTCGAAGTCGGCAAGCCCAACAACGGCGGCACCAAGCTGTTCTCGATCACCGGCGACGTCGAGCGTCCCGGCAACTACGAGATCCCGCTGGGCACCCCGTTCTCGACCCTGCTGGAACTGGCGGGCGGCATGCGCGGCGGCAAGAAGCTCAAGGCCGTGATCCCCGGCGGCTCGAGCGCCCCGGTGCTGCCGGCCGACATCATGATGGAAACCACGATGGACTACGACGCCATCGCCAAGGCGGGTTCCATGCTGGGTTCGGGCGCCGTGATCGTGATGGACGAGACGCGCTGCATGGTCAAGTCGCTGCTGCGCCTGTCGTATTTCTATTTCGAGGAAAGCTGCGGTCAGTGCACGCCGTGCCGCGAAGGCACCGGCTGGCTGTACCGCATGGTGCACCGCATCGAAAACGGCCACGGCCGTCCGGAAGATCTGGACATGCTGGACAACGTGGCCGGCAACATCATGGGCCGCACCATCTGCGCCCTGGGTGACGCCGCCGCCATGCCCGTGCGTGGCTTCCTCAAGCATTTTCGCGACGAATTCGCGCACCACATCGAGCACAAGTCGTGTGTGGTTCCGCAATATCTGTAGGTCTCAGGAACAGCAATGGTTGAACTAACCGTCGACGGCAATACGGTAGAAGTGCCCGAGGGCAGCATGGTGATGCATGCGGCCCAGAAAGTCGGGCTTTACGTGCCGCATTTCTGCTACCACAAGAAACTGTCCATCGCGGCCAACTGCCGCATGTGCCTGGTCGAAGTGGAAAAGGCGCCCAAGGCGCTGCCCGCCTGCGCCACCCCCGTGACGAACGGCATGGTCGTGCACACCTGCTCCGAGAAGGCTCGCGCCGCTCAGAAGTCGGTGATGGAATTCTTGCTCATCAATCACCCGCTCGACTGCCCGATCTGCGATCAGGGCGGCGAATGCCAGCTGCAGGACCTGGCCGTGGGCTACGGCGGTTCTTCCTCGCGTTACCAGGAAGAAAAGCGCGTGGTGTTCCACAAGGACCTGGGCCCGCTGGTTTCCGCCGAGGAAATGAGCCGCTGCATCCACTGCACCCGCTGCGTGCGCTTCGGCCAGGAAATCGCCGGCGTCATGGAACTGGGCATGCTGGGCCGTGGCGAGCACTCCGAAATCACGTCGTTCGTGGGCCGCTCGATCGAGTCCGAGCTCTCGGGCAACATGATCGACATCTGTCCGGTGGGCGCGCTGACCTCCAAGCCCTTCCGCTACAGCGCCCGCACCTGGGAACTGGCCCGTCGCCGTTCGGTCAGCCCGCACGACAGCCTGGGCGCCAACCTGGTCGTCCAGGTCAAGGGCGACCGCGTCATGCGCGTGGTTCCGTTCGAAGACGAAGCCGTCAACGAATGCTGGATCAGCGACCGCGACCGCTTCTCGTACGAAGGCCTGAACAGCGAAGACCGCCTGTCCGCCCCGATGATCAAGGGCGCCGACGGCAAGTGGCAGGAAGCCTCCTGGGCCGACGCCCTGGCCGCCGTGGCCCAAGGCCTGTCGCGCGTGCGTGACAGCTTCGGCGCCGGCCAGATCGGCGCCCTGGCGTCCGAATACGCCACCACCGAGGAATACGCGCTGCTGGGCCGCCTGGTCCGTTCGCTGGGTTCCGAGAACATCGACTTCCGCCTGCGCCAGACCGACCCGGCGTTCGACGCCGCGCTGACCGGCGCGCCGTGGCTGGGCATGCCCATCGCCGAACTCGACAACCTGGACCGCGTCCTGGTGGTCGGCTCGTTCCTGCGCAAGGATCACCCGCTGATGGCCCAGCGCCTGCGCCAGGCCGCCAAGCGCGGCACGCAGATCCTGATGGTCGACAGCGCCGCCGATGATCCCCTGATGCCGGTCGCCGGCCGCCTGACCGTGGCCCCGTCCGAGCTGCCGCGCGCCCTGGCCGAAGTGGCCGTGGCCCTGGCGCAAGCCAAGGACGCCGCGGTGCCGGCCGAATTCGCCTCGGTTACCCCGGGCGAGAACGCCAAGATCATCGCCGCCAGCCTGGCGTCGGGTTCCAACACCGCCGTGCTGATGGGCAACCTGGCCGTGGCCAGTGCCCAGGCCTCGACCCTGGCCGCCAACGGTCGCGCCGTGGCCGACCTGGCCGGTGGCAAGTTCGGCTTCCTGACCTCCGGCGGCAACACCGTCGGCGGTTACCTGGCCGGCGCCACCCCGGGCAAGGGCGGCAAGAACGCCGCCGCCATGCTGGCCGAGCCGCTCAAGGCCTACGTGGTGCTGCACGCCGAGCCGCTGCTGGATGCCGACAACGGCCAGCAGGCGATCGCCGCGCTGCGCGGCGCGCAATTCGCCGTGGCCCTGACGCCTTACCGTTCGGCCGCGGCCGAATGGGCCGACGTCATGCTGCCGGTCGCGCCGTTCACCGAAACCTCGGGCACGTTCGTCAACGCCCAGGGCCTGGCCCAGAGCTTCAAGGGCACGGTCGCGCCGTTCGGCCAGACCCGTCCGGCCTGGAAGGTCCTGCGCGTGCTGGGCAACGTCCTGCACCTGGCCGGCTTCGATGACGAAACCTCCGAGTCCGTGCGCGACACCGCGCTGGCCGGTGGCATCGAAGGCCGCCTGTCCAACGACATCAAGGCGCCGCTGGGCCTGGGCCAGGCCCTGACCGGCCTGGAACGCGTCGCCGACGTGCCGATCTACCGTACCGACGCCATGGTGCGCCGCTCGGAGCCGCTGCAGGCCGCGCCGGCTTCGAAGCAGCCCGCCGCGCGCATGAACGGCAACACGCTGACCAGCCTCGGCCTGACCGCCGGCGTCAAGGTGCGCGTGACGGGCGGGCAGGGCGCTGTCGAGCTTGAAACCGTGCAGGACGACGCCGTGGCCGATCGCGCCGTGCGCATCGCCGCAGCCTTTGAAAATACCGCAGCCCTGGGTGGCGCATTTGGTCAACTCAGCGTGGAGCGTGCCTGATGGAATGGCTCAATGTTCTTGAAAGCCACGGCACGGCATTGCTGGGCCCGACGGTCTGGATGGTCCTGTGGACCCTCATCAAGATCGTGGTCATCGCCGTGCCCATCATCCTGTGCGTCGCCTACCTGACGTACTGGGAGCGCAAGATGATCGGCGCCATGCACGTGCGCATGGGCCCGAACCGCGTCGGTTTCAAGGGGCTGTTGCAGCCGTTCGCCGACGTGTTCAAGCTGCTGACCAAGGAAGTCGTGGTTCCCAGCCAGGCCAACAAGGTGCTGTTCATCGTGGCCCCCGTGGTCACGCTGATGCCGGCCCTGGCCGCCTGGGCGGTGGTGCCGTTCGGCCCGGACGTGGTCCTGGCCAACGTCAACGCCGGCCTGCTGTACATCATGGCCATCACGTCGGTCGGCGTGTACGGCGTGATCGTCGCCGGCTGGGCCTCGAACTCGAAGTACGCGTTCCTGGGCGCGCTGCGCGCCTCGGCCCAGATGCTGTCGTATGAACTGGCCATCGGCTTCGTGCTGGTGACGGTGCTGCTGGTGTCCGGCAGCCTGAACATGTCCGAGATCGTGCATGTGCAGAATCGCGGCTGGTTCGCCGACAAGGGCCTGACGTTCCTGTCCTGGAACTGGCTGCCGCTCTTGCCGCTGTTCGTGATCTACGTGATCTCGGCCGTGGCCGAAACCAACCGCCACCCGTTCGACGTGGTGGAAGGCGAATCGGAAATCGTGGCCGGCCACATGGTCGAATACTCCGGCATGGCCTTCGCGCTGTTCTTCCTGGGCGAATACGCCAACATGATCCTGCTGTCGTGCATGGCGTCGATCATGTTCCTGGGTGGCTGGGCATCGCCGATCGACATCGCGCCGCTGACCTGGATCCCGGGCTGGATCTGGCTCGGTCTCAAGACGTTCTTCGTGGTTTCGTTGTTCGTGTGGTTCCGTGCGTCGTTCCCGCGTTACCGCTACGACCAGATCATGCGTTTGGGTTGGAAGATCTTCATCCCGCTGACCGGTGTTTGGCTGGTCGTTGTGGCGATCTGGATGCAGACGCCCTGGAACATTTGGCGCTAAGCCGCCAGGCAGAGGCAGGATATGGAAGCGATCAAAGATTTCTTCGGCAGCTTGATGCTGGCCGAACTGCTCAAGGGCATGCGCCTGACGGGCAAGTATTTCTTCAAGCGCAAGGTCACCTTGCGCTACCCGCAGGAAAAGACGCCGACCTCGGCGCGTTTCCGCGGCCTGCACGCGCTGCGCCGCTACCCCAACGGGGAAGAGCGCTGCATCGCGTGCAAACTGTGTGAAGCCGTGTGCCCCGCACTGGCCATCACCATCGAGTCGGACCAGCGTGACGACGGCACCCGCCGCACCACGCGCTACGACATCGACCTGACCAAGTGCATTTTCTGCGGCTTCTGTGAGGAAAGCTGCCCCGTGGACTCGATCGTGGAAACGCACATCCACGAATACCACGGTGAAAAGCGCGGCGACCTGTATTTCACCAAAGACATGCTGCTCGCCGTGGGCGACCGCTACGAAGCCGAAATCGCCCGCCGCCGGGCCGAAGACGCTCCCTACCGTTGAGCCCAGGGTCCTGATCCATGACTTTTACCACTGTCCTGTTTTACATACTGGCCGCCGTGCTGGTGATCGCGGCGTTCCGCGTGATCACCGCGCGCAGCCCGGTCACCGCCGTCCTGCACCTGATCCTGGCGTTCGTCAACGCGGCCATGCTGTGGATGCTGCTGGGCGCCGAGTTCCTCGCGCTGCTGCTGGTGCTGGTGTACGTGGGCGCCGTGATGGTGCTCTTCCTGTTCGTCGTCATGATGCTGGACATCCGCATGGATGCGCTGCGCCAAGGCATGAAGACCTACCTGCCGCTGGGCCTGGTGATCGGCCTGGTGATGGTGCTGGAAATGGCATTCGTGCTGGGTTCGACCTGGTACGGCTCGGGCCCGCAAGCCCCGGTCGCCGGCGACTACAACAACGCCCGCGCACTCGGTGAAGTGATGTACACGCACTACATCTACGCCATCGAGGTCGGCGCCGCGCTGCTGCTGGTCGGCATGGTTGCCGCCATCGCGCTGACCCTGCGCCGTCGCCGCGACGTCAAGTACAACGACCCGGTCGCCGCCGTCCGCGTGCGCTCGAAGGACCGCTTCCGCATGGTGAGCATGCCCGCCCAGAGCGAGCGCGCCCAGGCCCGGAACGGCGCCGATGCGTCGGCTGCCGCCGCGCCCCAAGGAGAAAAACAATGACGCTGACGCTGGCCCATTACCTGATTCTGGGGGCGATCCTGTTCGCCATCGGGATCTTTGGCATCTTCCTGAATCGCCGCAACCTGATCATTCTGCTGATGTCCATCGAGCTGGTGCTCCTGGCCGTCAACATGAACTTCGTGGCGTTCTCCAGCTGGTTCGGCGACACCGCCGGCCAGGTGTTCGTGTTCTTCATCCTGACCGTGGCCGCCGCCGAAGCGGCGATCGGCCTGGCCATCCTGGTGCTGCTGTTCCGCAACCTGAACACGATCAACGTTGACGAACTCGATCGCCTGAAGGGCTGACGGGGTATTGGAAGAAAATGTCTAGCTCACCCAATCTCTACCTGCTCATCGCGCTGGCGCCGCTGGCCGGAGCAATTCTCGCGGGCCTTTTCGGCACCGGCTTCCTGGGCCGTCCCATCGGCCGCCGCGCCTCGCACGTCATCACCATCCTGGGCGTGCTCATCTCCGCCATCGGTTCGGTGGTGGTGCTGGGCGACGTGCTCAATGGCCTGCGCTTCGACGGCGCGGTCTACACCTGGAGCCTGATCGGCCAGACCAAGCTGGAAATCGGCTTCCTGATCGATCCGCTGTCGGCCATGATGATGGTCGTGGTGACCTCGGTGTCGCTGATGGTGCACATCTACACCATCGGCTACATGGCCGACGATCCCGGCTACCAGCGCTTCTTCTCGTACATCTCGCTGTTCACGTTCTCCATGCTGATGCTGGTGATGTCGAACAACATGGTGCAGTTGTTCTTCGGCTGGGAAGCGGTGGGCCTGGTGTCGTACCTGCTGATCGGTTTCTGGTACACCCGCCCGACCGCGATCTTCGCCAACATGAAGGCGTTCCTGATCAACCGCGTCGGCGACTTCGGCTTCGTGCTGGGCATCGGCCTCTTGTTCGCCTACGCCGGCACCATGCACTACGGTGAAGTGTTCGCCCAGGCCGACAAGCTGGCCAAGCTGACGCTGCCCGGTTCGGACTGGATGCTGCTGACCGTGGCCTGCATCTGCCTGTTCATCGGCGCCATGGGCAAGTCGGCGCAGGTCCCCCTGCACGCCTGGCTGCCCGACTCGATGGAAGGCCCGACCCCGATCTCCGCGCTGATCCACGCCGCCACCATGGTGACGGCCGGCATCTTCATGGTCGCGCGCTTCTCGCCGCTGTTCGAACTGTCGGACACCGCGCTGTCGTTCATCATCGTGATCGGCGCCATCGGCGCGCTGTTCCTGGGCATCCTGGGCATCATCCAGAACGACATCAAGCGCGTGGTGGCGTATTCGACGCTGTCGCAGCTGGGCTACATGACCGTCGCGCTGGGCGCCTCGGCCTACTCGGTGGCGATCTTCCACCTGATGACGCACGCGTTCTTCAAGGCGCTGCTGTTCCTGGGCGCGGGCTCGGTCATCATCGGCATGCACCACGACCAGGACATCCGCAACATGGGCGGCCTGCGCAAGTACATGCCCATCACCTGGATCACCTTCCTGCTGGGTACGCTGGCCCTGGTCGGCACGCCGTTCTTCTCGGGCTTCTACTCGAAGGAACACATCATCGAGGCCGCCGGCGCCGCCCACGTCTGGGGCGCCAGCTTCGCCTACTACGCCACGCTGATCGGCGTGTTCGTGACCTCGCTGTACTCGTTCCGCGTGTACTTCCTGGTCTTCCACGGCAAGGAACGCTTCGACACCAGCGACCACGGTCATGGCCACGGCCACGACGCGCATGGCCATGACGACCACGGTCACGACGACCATGGCCATGGCCACCACGGCGGCAAGCCGCACGAGTCGCCCTGGGTCGTGACCCTGCCGCTGATCCTGCTGGCGATCCCGTCGGTGCTGATCGGCGCCTGGGCGGTGGATCCGATGCTGTTCGGCAAGTTCTTCAACGGCGTGATCACGGTGCTGCCGCAGCATCCCGCCATGCACGAGCTGCACGAAGAGTGGCACGGCTGGGTCGCCTTCGGCCTGCACGCCTTCCAGACCCTGCCGTTCTGGCTGGTCGTGGCCGGCGCGGTCATCGCCTGGTACTGCTACCTGATCAACCCGAAGGTCCCGGCCGCGATCAAGTCGAGCCTGTCGGGCGTCAACAAGGTGCTTGAGAACAAGTACTACGTCGACTGGGTCAACGAGCAGATCATCGCCCGCGGCCTGCGCTGCCTGGGCCGTGGCCTGTGGCAGACCGGCGACCGCGGCATCATCGACGGCTTCCTGATCAACGGCAGCGCCCGCGTGGTGGGCTGGGTGTCGGCGATCAGCCGCCACCTGCAGTCCGGCTTCATCTATCACTACGCGTTCGCGATGATCATCGGCATCATGGCGCTGGTGACTTTCTTTGTGCTGATTCCCCAATGATGGCAAGCGAGATGGCATCCAACACTTTCCCCTGGCTCACGCTTGCGATCTTTGTCCCGATCGTATTCGGCCTGCTGGTGCTGGCGGTGGGCCGTGACGACCGTCCCGGTCTGACGCGCGGCCTGTCGCTGGTCGGCTCGATCGCCGGCTTCCTCGTCACGATCCCGCTGTACACCGGGTTCGACTCCAAGACGGCTGCCATGCAGTTCGTCGAGAAGACCTCCTGGATCGAAGCCTTCAACGTCAACTACCACCTGGGCATCGACGGCATTTCGCTGTGGTTCGTGCTCCTGACCGCGTTCATCACCATCATCGTGGTGCTGGCCGGCTGGGAAGTCATCACCAGCCGCGTGTCCCAGTACATGGCCGCCTTCCTGATCCTGTCGGGTCTGATGGTCGGCGTGTTCTGCGCGCTGGACGGCATGCTGTTCTACGTGTTCTTCGAAGCCACGCTGATCCCGATGTACATCATCATCGGCGTCTGGGGCGGACCGAACCGGGTGTACGCGGCCTTCAAGTTCTTCCTCTACACCCTGATGGGCTCGCTGCTGACGCTGGTCGCGTTCGTCTACCTGTGGCACGCCTCGGGTGGTTCGTTCGACATCCTGACCTGGCAGCAGACCAAGCTGGGCTACACCCCGCAGATCCTGATCTTCGTGGCGCTGCTGGCGGCCTTCGCCGTCAAGGTGCCGATGTGGCCGGTGCACACCTGGCTGCCGGACGCCCACGTCGAGGCGCCCACGGGCGGCTCCATCGTGCTGGCCGCGATCATGCTGAAGCTGGGCGCCTATGGTTTCCTGCGCTTCTCGCTGCCGATCGCGCCCGATGCCTCGCACAGCCTGGCCGGCATGATGATCACGCTGTCGCTGATCGCCGTGATCTACATCGGCCTGGTCGCGATCGTGCAGGACGACATGAAGAAGCTGGTGGCCTATTCGTCGGTCGCCCACATGGGCTTCGTCACCCTGGGTTTCTTCATCTTCAACACGGCCGGCGTCGAAGGCGCCATCGTGCAGATGATCTCCCACGGCTTCGTCTCGGGCGCCATGTTCATGTGTATCGGCGTGCTCTATGACCGCATGCACTCGCGCCGCATCGCCGACTACGGCGGCGTGGTCAACGTGATGCCGCGCTTCGCCACGTTCTTCATCCTGTTCTCGATGGCCAACAGCGGCCTGCCGGCCACCAGCGGTTTCGTCGGCGAGTTCATGGTGATCATGGGCGCGGTCGAGCACAACTTCTGGATCGGCCTGCTGGCGGCCACCGCGCTGATCCTGGGCGCTTCGTATTCGCTGTGGATGGTCAAGCGCGTGGTCCTGGGCGACATCGCCAACGACCACGTCCGTGAACTGACCGATATCAACCGCCGCGAATTCGTGATTCTTGGCGTGATGGCGATCGCCGTGTTGTACATGGGGATCTATCCCAAGCCCTTCACCGACGTGATGCACGTGTCGGTCGAGGCCCTGCTGCAACACGTTGCCGTCTCGAAACTGTAAGACAAGACAATGATGCAATCCCAAATCGATTTCGCCCTGGCGACACCGGAAATCCTCCTGCTGGTTTTCGGCCTGGCTATCCTGCTCGTCGACGCGGTCAGCAATCACCCCGAGCGCAAGCCGACGTTCCTGCTGACCATGCTTGCGCTGGGCGTGCTGACCGTGGTGTCGGTGCTGCAGTGGAAGAACGGCGTCACGGGTTCGACCTTCAACGGCCTGTACGTCACCGACGAGCTGTCGCACCTGCTCAAGATCGCCTCGTATATCGCGGTGGCGGTGACGCTGGTCTATGGCCGCGTCTACGCCCAGCTGCGCGACATGATGCGCGGCGGCGAACTGTACGTGCTGACGCTGTTCGCCCTGCTGGGGCAGATGGTGATGATCTCGTCGGGCAACCTGATCTCGATCTACCTGGGCCTGGAGCTGATGTCGCTGGCGCTGTACGCGCTGATCGCGCTGCGCCGCGACAACGTCGTCGCCACCGAAGCCGCCATGAAGTACTTCGTGCTGGGCGCGCTGGCCTCGGGCTTCCTGCTGTACGGCATGTCGATGGTCTACGGCGCCACCGGTCACCTCGACCTGGCTGAAGTCTCCAAGGTCATCGCCGCCGGCAAGGCCGAGAAGCTGGCCCTGGTGTTCGGTATCGTGTTCCTGGTCTCGGGCCTGGCGTTCAAGCTCGGCGCCGTGCCGTTCCACATGTGGGTGCCGGACGTCTACCAGGGTTCGCCGACCGCGGTCACGCTGATCCTGGGCGGCGCGCCCAAGCTGGCGGCCTTCGCCATCACGCTGCGCCTGCTGGTCGACGGCCTGCACGGCCTGGCGGCCGACTGGCAGCCGATGCTGATGATCCTGGCGGTGCTGTCGCTGGCCATCGGCAACCTGACCGCCATCGCGCAGACCAACTTCAAGCGCATGCTGGCCTACTCGACCATCTCGCACATGGGCTTCGTGCTGCTGGGCCTGATGTCGGGCTCGGTGGTCGGCAAGCCGGAACTGGCCTCGTCCGCCTACGGCGCGTCGCTGTTCTACATGCTGACCTACGTGCTGACCACGCTGGCCAGCTTCGGCATCGTGCTGCTGCTGTCGCGCCAGGGTTTCGAGTGCGAGCACATCGACGACCTGAAGGGCCTGAACCGCCGCAGCCCGTGGCACGCCGCCATCGTGCTGCTGCTGATGTTCTCGCTGGCCGGCATTCCGCCGCTGGTGGGCTTCTACGCCAAGCTGGCCGTGCTGCAGGCGCTGGTCAGCGCCGGCCACGTCACGCTGGCCGTGATCGCCGTGCTGTTCTCGCTGATCGGCGCGTTCTACTACCTGCGCGTCGTCAAGGTCGTGTACTTCGACGAGCCGGCGGCCGATGCCGCCCCGATGTCGGCCACTTGCGGCCAACGCGGCGTGCTGTCGGTCAACGGCCTGCTGATCCTGGTGCTGGGCCTGCTGCCGGGCGGCCTGATGGCCCTGTGCGTGCAGGCCATCCGCAGCTCGCTCAGCCTGTAAGCGGAACGGGCCATGAACCAGACCCTGGCGGTATGGCTCCTGATCGCGCTGGCCCTGGTCAGCGCAAACCTGCCCTTCCTGACGGAGCGCGTGTTCGCGGTGCTGCCGTGGAAGCGGGGCGGCGCGGACGCCGTCAAGCCGTTCTGGATGCGCCTGGTCGAAGTGCTGGTGTTCTACCTGATCGTGGGCGCCCTGGGCTTCACGTTCGAGTCCGTGCTGGGCAACCGCTTCGCGCAGACCTGGGAGTTCTACGCCATCACGCTGAGCCTGTACCTGGTGCTGGCCTATCCCGGCTTCGTGTACCGCTATCTGTTCAAGCGGCACCCGCGGCTGCGGACCTGATCCGGCCACGCCCCGCAGTACCCGTGAAACGCCCCGCAAGGGGCGTTTTGCTTTGGCGCCCGCGTTGTCGTCGATTGCCGTTTTCGTGGCGAATTGTCATCAAACCGCGGCATCCGCGCGTTACCGCGTCCGATTTCCCCCGCCTGGCTGAAGGCGATCAGGTTTCGCGTCCAGAATCGCAACCTTCCATAAACAGGAATGGTTGTCATTCACATTCTGGAGAGCTTGATCGTGAAACGAGAAGATTCGTACGCGCTGAATTCATTGGCCGGGTCGCTGGCCGCCGCGGTGGCGGTGCCCGCATTGTTCGTCAGCCCCTATGCGATGGCGCAGTCGGGCGCCAGCCGCGTGCCCGAGTTGGCGCCGGTGCAGGTGGAAGGCGAGGCCTCGCCCTATCAACCGGACAGCGTTCAATCGTCCAAGATGACCGCGCCGCTGCTGGACACGCCGCGCTCGGTGCAGGTGGTGCCCAAGCAGGTCATCTCCGACCAGTCGGCGACCTCGCTGCAGGATGTGTTGCAGAACTCGCCGGGCATCACCTTTGCGGCGGGCGAGGGCGGCCGCGCGGGCGGCGACCTGCCCGTCATCCGCGGCCAGAACGCCGCCAGCAGCCTGTTCCTGGACGGCGTGCGCGACGTCAGCATGCAGGCGCGCGACACCTTCAACCTGGAGCAGGTCGAGATCATCAAGGGCCCCGATTCGGTCTATGCCGGCCGTGGCGGCGCGGGTGGCAGCATCAACCTGGTCAGCAAGGCGCCCAAGGCCAAGGATGCCATCGAGGCCACGGGCCAGATCGGCACCGACAGCAACTATCGCGGCACCCTGGACAGCAACTGGCGGCTGGGCGAGAAGTCGGCCTTCCGCCTGAATGTCATGGGCACCAAGGGCGACGTGCCGGGGCGCGACAAGGCGGTGGACTTCTCGCGTTGGGGCGTGGCGCCGTCGCTGACGCTGGGCATGGGCACGCCGACCCGCATCACGCTGAGCTACTACCACTACCAGAACGACAGCATGCCGGACTACTCCATCCCCTACGACCCGACAGTGGGTCTGCCGGTCACGGAGACTCTCGGCATCAGCCGCAAGAACTTCTACGGTCTGGCTGGGCGCGATCACATGGACACGAGTGATAACGTGGGCACCGTTGATTTCCAGCATGATTTCTCCGACAAGCTCAAGCTGCGCAGCGTGGTGCGGTATGGCCACGAAATTGCCGATTACATCGCCACTCAGCCCCAGCTCGAGCGCGCGGACCTGCTCGCGGGGGTCGTGAGACGGCCGGGCTACGGCAGGTACTACACCACCAAGACATTCGCCAACCAGACCGACCTGAGCGGCGAATTTCTGACAGGCGAGGTCAGGCACGGGTTCGACCTGGGTTTCGAATACAGCAGCGCCCGGCAAACCATGTCCTACACCAACACCCAGGTGCTGGCTTCGGATGGCATCACCAAATGCCCGGCCGGTCTGGAGCAGACCTCGCTGTTCGATCCCGATCCGAACGTGGCTTACCCCTGCCGCACCGCCCCCGATTGGTCGGCGCCCTACGCCACCGACACTCTGGCGCTGTACGGCTTTGACACCCTCAAGTTCAGCGAGCAATGGCAGGCCAGCGTCGGCCTGCGCTGGGACGACTACCGCACCAGAGGCCACGACAAGAAACAGAAAAGCTACAGCCGCACCGACAATCTGCTGAACTATCAACTGGGCCTGGCCTACAAGCCGGTGCCTCAAGGCACGATCTACGCTTCCTTTGGCACCTCGTCCACGCCGTCGGCGGTATCGGGCGCCACGGCGTCCGACATCCTGAGAAAGAGCCAGGACGAAGCGGCCGGGCCGGAGAAGAGCCGCACGGTCGAGGCGGGCGTCAAGTGGCAGGTCCTCGATGAACGCCTGACGCTGACGGGCGCGGTGTTCCAGGACACGCGCAAGAACACCAATATCGAGGTGCTGCCGAACGAATACGAGCAGGCGGGCCAGACCCGCGTGCGCGGATTCGAGCTGGGCTTCTCGGGCGCCGTCACGCCCGCCTGGAACGTCTATGGCGGCTATACCTTCCTGGACAGCAAGCTGATCCGCGGCGGCCGCAAGGACATCGGGGCCGAGGGCCAGGACCTGCCGAACACGCCGCGCAACGCATTTAGCCTGTGGTCCACCTACAAGGTGCTGCCCGAGTTGACGCTGGGCGGCGGCGCCTACTATGTCGACAAGGTCTTCGGCAACGCGGATGCAGGCGTCGATGCCAGCGGCGCGCCGAAGGCGCGCTGGGTGCCGTCGTATTGGCGCTTCGATGCGATGGCCAAGTACAAGTTCAGCTCGAACCTGTCGCTGCAGCTGAACGTGCTGAACGTCTTCGACACGACCTACTACACCCGCGCCCGACCGAAGAACCACGCCGCGCTCGGCACGGGCAGGGCGGCGCTGCTGTCGGTGAAAGTGCGCTACTGATCCCGTCGTCTCTGGCGATGACCGCCGCTACCCGCGGCGGCATCGCGCGATCCTGCGCGCAGGCGCAGCGGACCTAAAACGGGTGTTGTCGCGTAATTCCCTCAAAGCCAATTCCCTGCGTGTTAGTTGGTCCTGTATGCCGGGTTCGCGCCGAACTTTGTCGGTATTCCGCTTCAGAATTAATGCTGCTTCCAGGTAACGCAATCCCGTGTGGAAGCGGTCGATTTTGGAAACCGGAGATTTGTGGTGCACACATAAGCTAGTCCGTTTGTGGGGCGTCTGGGCCGTGGTGCCCGTACTTATCATCAACCCCTGCGCAATCACGCAATGAAACGTTGACGCCATCCCGCAGCGTTCATCGCCGCAAAGGAAATAAGACGCTCAGCCCGCGCAAGGCACCGGTCGCGGCAATGATCGTGCTGCCGTTCAAAGCGCTTTGTTCTTTGTGTTCAGTTACCCGGATGCGGTAGCCGTCCTTTTTTTAAATAGTTAACCCGGTGGTATTTTCTATGCACAATCTGCATGCGCGGGTGGGCTTCGCTCGCCTCAAAAAACACAAGACACGTCCATGTCGCGCGATGTTCACGCTGGCGCCGATGATGCTCTTGCTCGCCAGCGCGGGCGCCGCGGCGCAAAGCATGCCGCCCGGCGCGGGCGCGCTCGGCAACCAGATCCGTCAGCAGGAAACAACGCAGCCGCCAGCGCCGGCTGCGCCGGCGCTGGTGCTGCCGCCGGAACAGGCCCGTGGTCGTGTCGCGCCGAACTCGAGTGCCACGGTGATCGTCAAGCGAGTGGTCTTCACCGGCTTGCCGGTCCTCAAGGGCGTTGACGAAGCCGCGCTGCAGCGCGTCGTGGCGGCCGATCTCGACCACCCGCAGACTTTCGCGGGCCTGTCGGCCATGACGCAGAAAGTGACGGACCTCTATCGGCAGCACGGCCTGTTGCTGGCGCGCGCGGTGTTGCCCGCGCAGACCGTCAAGGACGGCGAGCTGACCATTCAGGTGATTCCCGGCCATTACGATCGCGCGCAAGTGAAGAACACCTCTTCGCTGCGTTCCTCCATCGTGGAGCAACTGATCCGCGCCACCACCCCGGAAGGCGAACTGGTGACGCGCGCGACGCTCGACCGCGAAGCGCTGCTGCTCAACGAAATCCCGGGGGTGACTGCGCAGGTTTCCATGGCCTCCGGCACCAAGCCCGGCACCACCACGCCGGAAATCACCGTGACTCCGGGCAAGCGGTATGGGGGCTACGTCGGTCTGGACAATCAAGGTGACCGCACCACCGGCCGCGGCCGGGTGATGATGGGCGGCTACGCCAACAACCTGCTCGGCCTGGGCGACCAGTTGCGCGTGGATGTGCTGGACGCGTATGAAAAAAGCAATCTGTTCAATGGCGCCATCGACTACAGCCTGCTGCCCGGCGGCGGTCGCGGCACGCGGCTTGGCCTGAACTACAGCCATCTGAACTACCGCTACAACCTGAGCGGCCTGGCGTTCAAGGGGCATTCGGACAGCGTCGGCCTGTACGTGACGCAGCCCTGGATACGCACGGCCCGCGCGCGCGTCGATGTGCGGCTGGATGCCGGGCAGCAATTCCTGAAGGACGAGTACCCCGATCTGTTCGCCGGGTTGACGCCTTCCGGCGTCACTCTCGGCCGCAAGCAGGTCAGCCTGGGCGCGCTGTCCGTGACCGGCTCCGTGCTGGACCTGCCCGGCGGCCTGACAGCGTTCGGCGTCACCGGCACCCTGGGCAATGTGAGCCTGCGCAGCGACATGTCGCGCGAACTCGGGGCCGCGGCCAACTCCGGCGGCCAGTTCTCCCGCTTCAATTTCCAGGTGAGCCACGATCAACAGATGTGGGGGCCGTTCTCCCTCTACGTCGGCCTGAATGGCCAGGTGGCGAACCACAACCTGGATGCATCGCAGAAATTCCTGATGGGCGGCCCGTCCGCCGTGCGCGCGTACGACATCGGTGACGGCACCGTGGACCAGGGGGCCGTGGCCACGGCAGAACTGCGCCTGCGCCAGGGCATCACCGCGCCGGCCTGGGCGGGCAATGCGCCGCAGGTCACGGTGGCGGCTTTCTATGACCAGGGCTGGGGCGAGCAGTACCGCAACAACACGTCCAGCCAGGGCAGCCGTCTGGCCGGCGACAACCACCTGAACCTGGCGGGGGCGGGGATGTACCTGACGCTGTCGTCGCCGGGCGACTACGCGCTGACCATGACCTGGGCGCATCGCACGGGCGTGGCGGAACCGAACGCCGTGCACAACGACCATGACCGCTTCTGGCTGTCGGCGGTGAAGACCTTCTGACTCCCCGGCACTGACCCATTTCGTCCATGCGGATACCTGAGCACGACGCCAGGCGCATGGCGCCCATCCGGGCTGCCGTGCTTGCGTGTCCGCATCTCCAAAGAGCATGAATCATGAACAAGATCTATCGACTGAAATTTGACCGGCGCCGCAACCAGTTGGTCGCGGTGAGCGAGCTGACCACCGGGGCCGGCAAGCAGAAAAGCACCGGCCGCTCGGCTTCGCGCGCGGGCTCCGGCGGCGCGAGCGTGCTGTCGCTGCGTCCGCTGTTGGCCGCACTCACCCTGGTCACACTGCCCGGACTGGCGCTGGCCAACCCGGACCTGCCGGTCGGTGGCCAGATCGTTGCCGGCCAGGGCGGCATCAGCACGTCCGGCAACCAGATGACCATCCAGCAGCAGACGCAGAAGCTGGTCACCCAATGGCAGAGTTTCGACGTTGGCGCGCAAAACACCGTGCGCTTCGTCCAGCCTGACAGCAACGCGGTGGCGTTGAACCGGGTGATGGGGGCCAGCGGCTCGCAGATCCTGGGAAGCCTGCAGGCCAACGGCAAGGTGATTATCCTGAACCCGAACGGCGTCCTGTTCGGCAAGGACGCACAGGTGAACGTGGCGGGCCTGCTGGCCTCCACCAAGAATCTCAGCACCGCCGACTTCATGGCGGGCCGCTACGACCTGAGCGGCGGCAGCGCCGACGCCCAGGTCGTCAACCAGGGCAACCTGGTGGCCGCGCCGGGCGGCTACATCGTGCTGGCCGGCGGCCAGGTCAAGAACAGCGGCACCATCACCACGCCGGCGGGCAAGACCGTGCTGGCGGCGGCGGACAAGGTCTCCCTGCAGCTGGACAACGCCGGGCTGGTATCGGTGTCGGTCAGTGGTAGCGTCGTGAACGCGCTGGTGGAAAACACCGGCCTGATCGCAGCCACCAATGGCTCGGTGTACCTGACCGCGCGTGGCCGCGACATGTTGCTGAACACGGTGGTGAACAACAGCGGCACGGTCGAGGCGACAGGACTGGAAAGCCGCGGCGGCGAGATCGTGCTGGACGGCGGCGACAGTGGCGTGGTGAGCCAGTCGGGCCGCTTGCTGGCCGACAGCGCGGCGGGGCAGGGCGGCAAGGTCACGCTGGAAGGCCGCAACATCCACCTCGCGGCAGCCGGCAAGACCTCCGCCACCGGCAAGACCGGGGGCGGCCAGGTGTATGTCGGCGGGGGCTGGCAAGGCAAGGACGGCAAGATCCGCAACGCCTCGAAGGTGGTGATGGACAAGGCCTCCACCATCGATGTTTCCGCGACGCAAAGCGGCAATGGCGGCACCGCCGTGCTGTGGTCGGAGGACTACACCAACTTCCAGGGCGCGATCGCGGCGCGTGGTGGCGCCGGCTCGGGCAACGGCGGGCAGGTGGAGACGTCCTCGCGCGGCAATCTCCAGGCGTTTGGCGATGTGGACGCATCCGCATCCGCCGGCCTGGGGGGCGGCTGGCTGCTGGATCCGCTGGACGTCGAGATCGTCAAGGGCGATGTCGGCACCGATACGGCCGTCATGCAAGACGACACATCGGGCCAGGTATTCAGCCCGGCCGCCTCGGGGGCACAAGTCAGCGCGACGAAAATCACCGAGCAATTGAATGCCGGGACCAGCGTGACCGTGGACACGCATGCCAATGGCGATCAATCGGGGACCATCACCTTCAAGGGCGACGCGCAGGTAAAGAAAACTGCAGATGGCGCGGCGACCCTGACGCTGAAGGCGGACAAGGATATCGCGTTCGAGAATCGGCAGGACTGGGTGGATCCCGACTCGGTAGGCGAGTTTGCAATCCAGGCAACAGCAGGTGCGCTCAATCTCAGCCTGTTGACGGGCAATGGTGGGCAGGACGGAAACGTGACCATCGGGCGGTATGTTCGCTTCGCCCTGAATGGCGGTGATTTCCATGTCGGCCCGGCCAATACCGACAGCGGCAAGACGTCCCTGGCGTTCACCAACAATGGCACGATCACCGCCGGCAATATCACCCTGGACACCTTGGGCGGTATCAGTGGAAATTACTATGGCCTGACCGCCGCTGGCGACCTGACGGTGAAAGGGCCCATGGCGCTCACTGCGGGATTCGGCATCGTTTCGGAGATCAAGGCTGGGGGGGCGGTGAACATCACGGCCGATTCGGGGAATATCCGATTTTCCGCCGTTGACGTCGACTCCACCAGCGGTGGTGGAACCATCGTCATCAATGGCAAGAAAGGGGTCGTCATCCAGGCCAACAAGGGCCAGTTGGTGATGAACGTGAAAGAGGGAACGCCGGAGAATCCAAACGTCATTCGAGTCGAGAGCGCTAGTGGCGTGACGCTTGCAGGGCTGAGTAAAGGCGCCTTGGGCAATGGCGACGGACTCCAGCTCACCAAGGCGAGTGTTTCCTCGGATAGCGACGTTATGACGCTGAAAGGCGATGGGGTGACGTTGTCCGGCAACACGCTTTCTGCCGCGAAGCTTGAAGTGACCGGTCTCGTTGCGACGGGGGAGGGGGCGCTGGCGGGCAACACGCTCCAGGGAAGCCTGGGCGAATCGAGCAACGTCGTGTTGGCGTCGGGCACGCAGCCGGAACCGGCGAAGGACCCGGCACCCAGCAATGACTCGGTCACCGAGGCAGGTAAGGACAACGTCGATGCCAGCAATACGCCGCCCGCGGAGGCGCAAACGGGTACTGGCGGCACGGTCGAGAAACCGGGCGTTGTAGACGGCTCGGGTACTGACGAAACCGGCAAGGGTTCGGTCACCGAGGGTGGCAAGGACAACGTCGATGTCAGCAATACGCCGCCCGCGGAGGCGCAAACGGGTACTGGCGGCACGGTCGAGAAGCCGGGCGTTGTAGATGGCTCGGGTACTGACGAAACCGGCAAGGGTTCGGTCACCGAGGGTGGCAAGGACAACGTCGATGCCAGCAATACGCCGCCCGCGGAAACGCAAACGGATACTGGCGAAACGGTCGAGAAACCGGGCGTTGTAGATGGCTCGGGTACTGACGAAACCGGCAAGGGTTCGGTCACCGAGGGTGGCAAGGACAACGTCGATGTCAGCAATACGCCGCCCGCGGAGGCGCAAACGGATACTGGCGAAACGGTCGAGAAACCGGGCGTTGTAGATGGCTCGGGTACTGACGAAACCGGCAAGGGTTCGGTCACCGAGGGTGGCAAGGACAACGTCGATGCCAGCAATACGCCGCCCGCGGAGGCGCAAACGGGTACCGGCGGCACGGTCGAGAAGCCGGGCGTTGTAGATGGCTCGGGTACTGACGAAACCGGCAAGGGCCCGGTCACCGAGGGAGACAAGGGCATTGGCGAAGCCGACAAGAATCCGGGCGTTGACGGTGGCACGGTTCCCGGCGACACCGACCAGGACTCAGGCTCCGAAGGTGACAAGGGCACGGGCGAAGCTGACAAGGCCCCCGAGGCCGGCGGCGACTCGGGTGCCGTCGACACGGACAAGGACCCCGGCACCGACAGCGACAAGGGCGCTGGCGAAGCCGACAAGAATCCGGGCGTTGACGGTGGCACGGTTCCCGGCGACACCGACCAGGACTCAGGCTCCGAGGGTGACAAGGGCACGGGCGAAGCTGACAAGGTCCCCGAGACCGGCGGCGACTCGGGTGCCGTCGACACGGACAAGGACCCCGGCGCCGACAGCGACAAGGGGACTGGCGAAGCCGACAAGAATCCGGGCGTTGACGGTGGCACGGTTCCCGGCGACACCGACCAGGACTCAGGCTCCGAGGGTGACAAGGGCACGGGCGAAGCTGACAAGGCCCCCGAGGCCGGCGGCGACTCGGGTGCCGTCGACACGGACAAGGACCCCGGCACCGACAGCGACAAGGGCGCTGGCGAAGCCGACAAGAATCCGGGCGTTGACGGTGGCACGGTTCCCGGCGACACCGACCAGGACTCAGGCTCCGAGGGTGACAAGGGCACGGGCGAAGCTGACAAGGTCCCCGAGACCGGCGGCGACTCGGGTGCCGTCGACACGGACAAGGACCCCGGCGCCGACAGCGACAAGGGGACTGGCGAAGCCGGTAAGAACCCGGACGCCGGCGCCGACTCGGGTGCCGTCGACGGGGAGCCTGGTGTGGACCCGGCCCCGGACGAGGGCGACGGCAAGAATCCCGAGGTTCCAGCCGTCGGTGAATTGCCCGGCCCCTTCCCGCAGTTGACGGCCGCGGAGGTGCAGGAGGTCAGAAGCGCGCTCGTGGTCACGAAGGGGCAGAGCAGCGCGAATGCGCAGACGTCGGCCCAGGCCCAGGCGCCGCAGAGTGGCTTCCATGTCAATGGCGAACCGGCGGCACCCGCCAGCCACTATCAAGTGGCCACTCAGGAGGTGAATGTCAGCGTGTGCGCCGGCGAAGAGTGCGGGTCGTTGAAGCTGGACGCCTCGAGGCCTTCCGAATAGCGTCAACCGACGGACTGACTACGGTCCGCCAACCCGCCATGCGCCGGGTCGGCGGGCGCTTTCAAAAGCCACCTCGACGGTGGCTTTTTTTTGGGGCGAGTGCGGCGCGATCAGCTCTCGAACCAGTTCAGCACGCCGTCCAGGCCCGACACGTTCAGCGCGTAGCGGGTCTGCTGCCGCACCAGCGGCTTGGCGTGGTAGGCCACCGGGAAGCCCGCGGCGCCCAGCATCTTCAGGTCGTTGGCGCCGTCGCCCATGGCGATGATCTGTTCCTTGGTGGCGCCGTGGGTGCGAGCGAACTCGCGCAGGTAGACGGCCTTGGCGTCGGCGTCCAGGATGTCGCCGAGCACGCGGCCCGTCAGCACGCCGTTGTCGATCTCCAGCGTATTGGCGTGGGCGCTGTCCAGCCGCAGGCGCTCGCGCAGGCGGTCGGTGAAGAAGGTGAAGCCACCCGACACCAGCAGCACCTTGATGCCGGCCGCCTGGGCGGTGGTGATGAGGCGCTCGGCGCCCGGGTTCAGGCGCAGCTTCTCTGTGTAGACCTGCTCCAGCGCTTCGGCCGGTACGTCCTTGAGCAGCGCCACGCGGCGGCGCAGGCTTTCGGAGAAGTCCTTGATCTCGCCGCGCATGGCGGCCTCGGTGATCTCCGAGACCTTGTCCTTGACGCCCGCCACGCCGGCGATCTCGTCGATGCACTCGATGTTGATGAGCGTCGAGTCCATGTCCATCGCCAGCACCTTGCATTGCGCCAGCTTCAGGCCGGCCGGCACGAAGGCGGTGTCGATGCCATGGCGCTCGGCCCACGCCACCACGTCGGCGCGGGTGGCGTCGTCGTGCTGCACGTCGAGCAGGCGGGCGGCCGTGGCGCTGATGCGGGCCACGCCTTGCGCTTGCGCCAGGGCGGCGATCTGTTCGGCGTGTTCGACCGTCAGGCCGGGGGATTGGACGACGAGGTGATGGATAGTCATAAAAATGCGAAGGTCGGGGCGGGTTACTTCAAGGCGCGCAGCACGGCGCGCACGGCATCGGCGCGGGCCGGGATCTGCGCGGCCTTGATCTCAACCCGCAATTTATCCTGTCCGGCGAGTTTGATGTGGCGTTGTCGCTGCACCAGCTCGATGATTTTCGCCGGATCGACGCTGGTCTTGGGGCCGAACTGCAGCAGTGCCTGGGTTTCGCTGGCGTCGATCTTGACGATGCCCAGCGGTTGCGCGGCCAGGCGCAGGCGGTGCGTGGTCAGCAGCGTCTGCGCGGCTTCGGGCAGCTTGCCGAAGCGGTCGATCAGCTCTTCCTGGATCTGGATCAGGTCGTCTTCATCGGCGGCGTGGGCCAGGCGCTTGTAGACGCTCAGGCGCGCGTGCACGTCGGCGCAGTAGTCGGACGGCAGCAGCGCGGGCGCATGCAGGTTGACCTCGCAGGCCAGGTTGAAGGGCGCGTCCAGGTCCGGCTCTTCGCCGGCGCGCAGGGCGCGCACCGCTTCGTTCAGCATCTCGTTGTACATCGAGAAGCCCACTTCCTGGATGTTGCCGGACTGCGAGTCGCCCAGCACCTCGCCGGTGCCGCGGATTTCCAGGTCGTGCATGGCCAGGTAGAAGCCCGAGCCCAGTTCCTCCATGGCCTGGATCGCCTCCAGCCGCTTCTTGGCGTTGCTGGTGATGGCGTCTTCGCCCGGCGTCAGCAGGTAGGCGTAGGCCTGGTGGTGCGAACGGCCGACGCGGCCGCGCAGCTGGTGCAGCTGCGCCAGGCCGAAGCGGTCGGCGCGGTGGATCACGATGGTGTTGGCGCTGGGCACGTCGATACCGGTCTCGATGATGGTGGTGCACAGCAGCACGTTGTAGCGCTGCTGGTAGAAGCCCTTCATCACCTGTTCCAGCTCGCGCTCGGGCATCTGGCCGTGGGCCACCGCGATGCGGGCCTCGGGCACCAGCTCTTCGAGGCGGGCGCGGCGGTTGTGGATGGTCTCGACCTCGTTGTGCAGGAAGTAGCACTGGCCGCCGCGCTTGAGCTCGCGCAGCAGCGCCTCGCGCAGCGTGCTGCCGTCCTCGCGCCGCACGAAGGTCTTGATCGCCAGGCGCTTCTGCGGCGCGGTGGCGATGACCGAGAAATCGCGGATGCCTTCCAGCGACATGCCTAGCGTGCGCGGGATCGGCGTGGCCGTCAGGGTCAGCACGTCGACCTCGGCGCGCAGCGCCTTGAGCGCTTCCTTCTGGCGCACGCCGAAGCGGTGTTCCTCGTCGATGATGACCAGCCCCAGGCGCTTGAACTTCACGTCCTTGGACAGGATCTTGTGGGTGCCGATGACGATGTCGACGCGGCCGTCGTTGATGCCCTCGATGGCGGCGGACACTTCCTTGGCCGAGCGGAAGCGCGACAGCTCCACCACCCGCACCGGCCAGTCGGCGAAGCGGTCGGAGAAGGTCTGCGCATGCTGTTCGGCCAGCAGCGTGGTGGGGCAGAGCAGGGCGACCTGCTTGCCGTTGGCCACCGCCAGGAACGCGGCGCGCAGCGCCACCTCGGTCTTGCCGAAGCCGACGTCGCCGCACACCAGGCGGTCCATCGGCCGACCCGAGGTCATGTCGGCCAGCACGGCCTCGATGGCGGCCGCCTGGTCGGCGGTTTCCTCGAAGCCGAAGCCTTCGGCGAAGGCCTGGTAGTCGTTGAGCGGCAGGTTGAAGGCGAAGCCCTCGCGCGCGGCGCGCTGGGCGTACAGCGCCAGCAGCTCGGCGGCGGTGTCGCGCACCTGCCTGGCGGCCTTGCGGCGCGCCTTGTCCCACTGGCCCGAACCGAGCTGGTGCAGCGGCGCGGCTTCCGGATCGGCGCCGCTGTAGCGGGCGATCACGTGCAGCTGCGACACCGGCACATACAGCGTGCTGCCGTTGGCGTATTCGAGATGCAGGAACTCCATCTCGCCTTCGCCCATGTCCATGTTGACCAGGCCGTGATAGCGGCCGATGCCGTGCTGCGCATGGACCACCGGGTCGCCGGCGCGCAGTTCGGACAGGTCGCGCACCATCGCTTCGACGTTGCTGGCGCGTTCCTGGTCGCGCTTGCCGCGCCGGCCGGTGCTGGTCAGCCCCGGATAGAGGTCGTTCTCGGTCAGGAACGCCAGGTTGGCCTGCGGCAGCTCGAAGCCGGTGGCCAGCGGCGCGGCGACGATGCCGAAGTGGGCGTCGGAGGCCAGGAAGGCCTCGATGCTGTCCGGCTGCGCGTCGGGGGTGACGCCGAACTCGTTGAGCATCTGCACCAGCGTCTCGCGGCGGCCGGCCGAGTCGGCGCACAGCAGCACGCGGCCTTGCGGCTTGCCGACATGCGTGCGCAGCTTGGCGATCGGGTCCTCGGCGCGGCGCGCCACGCTGACGTCGGGCGCGGCGCGGAAGTCGGGGTGCGGCTGGCCGGCGGCCAGCGCCAGGCGGCGAAAATCCTTCAGGCGGGCGTACAGCGCCTGTTCGTCCAGGAACAGCGCGGACGGCGGCAGCACCGGGCGCTCGCGGTCGCTCTTGAGGAAGCCGTAGCGGCTGCCGGTGTCCTGGCTGAAGCGCATCATGGCGTCGTCGATGTCGCCGACGGTGACGGTGATGGTGCCCTCGGTCAGGTAGTCGAACAGCGTCGCGGTCTCGTCGAAGAACAGCGGCAGGTAGTATTCGACCCCGGCGAAGGGGATGCCGTTGCCGATGTCCTTGTAGGGCAGGGCGCGCGACGGGTCGCCTTCGAAGATCTCGCGGAAGCGCGCGCGGAAGCGGTTGCGCGAGTCCTCGTCCATGGGGAATTCGCGGCCCGGCAGTAACTGCACCTCGCGCACCGGATACAGGCTGCGCTGGGTGTCGACATCGAAGCTGCGGATGGTCTCGATCTCGTCGTCGAACAGGTCCAGCCGGTAGGGCAGCGCCGATCCCATCGGGAACAGATCGATCAGGCCGCCGCGCAGACAGAACTCGCCGGGCGCGGTGACCTGGGTGACGTGGTTGTAGTTGGCCAGCGTCAGCTGCGCGCGCAGCGCCGCCTCGTTGAGCTTGTCCTTCTGCTTGAATGAGAAGGTATAGGCCGCCAGGAAGGAGGGCGGCGCCAGCCGGTACAGCGCCGTGGTGACCGGCACCGTCAGCACGTCCACCGTCTTCATCATCAGCGAATGCAGGGTGTGCAGGCGCTCGGAGATCAGGTCCTGGTGCGGCGAGAAGGCGTCGTACGGCAGCGTTTCCCAGTCGGGCAGCTGGCGCACGCGCAGGCCGGGCGCGAACAGCGCGATTTCCTCGGCCAGGCGCTGGGCTTCCAGCGTCTCGGCGGTCAGCACCACCAGGGGGGCCGCGGCCTGCCGGGCCAGGTCGGCCAGCAGCCAGGCGTCGCCGGAGCCCGGCGGGCGAGGCTGCGCATAGCGCGCGCCGGCTTTGAGCGCGGCAAGAGTGGGGGCGGTCGCGGGGACGGGCGGCGCTGCCGTGGAGGAGGAGGTGAGGGCGGGCATCAGGCTGGGAGCAGGCATCAAGCGGAAGATTATAAAATCACCGAACCATGTCTGACTCAATCATCGCAATCGTTCCCGCCGCCGGCGTCGGCGCCCGTGCCAGCCGCCCCGGCGCCGAGAGCGTGCCGAAACAATACCGTCCGTTGGCCGGACAGCCCATGCTGCGCCACGCGGTGGCCGCCTTGCTCGCCGACGACCGCGTGTCGCAGGTGCGGGTGGCGGTGACGCCGGGCGACGGCTGGGTCGACCAGGCCGTGGCCGGCCTGCCGCGCACCGTCTGGCGCGCCTGCGGCGGCGCCACCCGCGCCGATACCGTGGCGGGCGCGCTGGCCGATAGCGGCGTGCCGGACGATACCTGGGTGCTGGTGCACGACGCGGCCCGCCCCGGCCTGCCGGCCGCGGCGCTGGCGCGCCTGATCGACGCCTGCCTGGCGGACCCGGTCGGCGGCCTGCTGGCGCTGCCGGTGGCCGACACCGTCAAGGGCGGCGACGAGCGGGTCGAGCGCACGCTCGACCGCAACGGCCTGTGGCTGGCGCAGACGCCGCAGATGTTTCGCGCCGGCGCCCTGCGCGACGCGCTGACGGCCGCCGCGGTAAACGGCGTGGCGGTGACCGACGAGGCCTCGGCGATCGAGGCCGCGGGCTACGCGCCGCTGCTGGTGCCCGGCGCGATGCGCAATTTCAAAGTGACCTGGCCGGACGATTTCGAACTGATGGAAAAATGGCTATGAGTATTCCTTTCCGCGTCGGACAGGGTTTTGACGTGCATGCGCTGGTCGAGGGCCGGCCGCTGATCATCGGCGGCGTGACCATTCCCCACAGCCACGGCCTGCTCGGCCATTCCGATGCCGACGTGCTGCTGCACGCGATCACCGACGCCTTGCTGGGCGCCGCCGGCCTGGGCGACATCGGCCGCCATTTCCCCGATACCGACCCGGCCTTCAAGGGCGCGGACAGCCGCGTGCTATTGCGGGAGGCCATGGCGCGGGTGCGCCAGGCCGGCTGGACGCCGGTGAACATCGACGCGACCCTGCATGCGCAGGCGCCCAAGATCGGCCCGCACGCGCCGGCCATGGTCAGGAACATCGCGGCCGACACCGGGCTGGCCGAAACCGAGGTCAACATCAAGGCCAAGACCAACGAAGGCCTGGGTTACCTGGGCCGCAAGGAAGGCATCGCGGCAACCGTGGTGGCGCTGCTGGCGCGGGCCTGACGGCCGCCGGGCCGACCGGCGTTTTGCCTGCGTGGCGCGGGAGTCCTCGCGCCATTTTTTTGCGTGCATGCGTTGTTTTATTCGCACGGATATCCGTGCGGATACATGTCCATAATAAATTAACAAAACGCAAGAAAAGGCGCGAGCCGCGTCGCTGCTGCGGTTTGACGGGGATTGCCCGCGATTTCGGCCGCCCGCGCCCGGAACACGCCGTGCTTTCGTCTTGCGGGTGCATTTGAACTGGAATACTCTGCCGCTACTTAACGTCTGAATAATAGGGACACTGGAAATGCATGTACGTGGCGCTGCCTTGTTTTTGGCCCTGGTCGCCTTTGGTTCGCCTGCACATGCAGAATTCGAGCAGCAGCTCGGCCCGCTTTCCGGGGCTGTCCGATCCCAGATGCTGCAGGGCTGGACCGCGGGTGTCGAGGATGGCTGGTTCACCCTGCGCAACCGGGCGACGTCCGGCAGCGAACAGACGCTCTATCTCAACGTGGGTCAGGCGCCGGAAAATGGCCGCATCACCGACGTCAACGTGGTCCTGAACTCGACCAACCCGAAGGCCTCGATCGGCCTGGTGCTGAACAACCGCGCCCGCAAGGCCCTGTGCCTGCTCGAACTCACGGCCGCCAAGCAGACCATCCTGTTCTGTCTGAACGGCGACAAGCGCCGCGATATCGCCAGCGTGCCGAACGTGGCCAAGCTGGACGGCTCGGACCGCATCAAGGTCGTCGAAGTGCCGGGCGCGGCCCGTTTCATCGTCAATGGCCAGAAGATCGGCGACATCGAGGACGAACCGGCGCTGGGTTCCGAACTCGGCATCATGGCTTATGACGTCGGCACCTTCGGGATCGCCGACTTCACCATCAATTCGAACCTGAATTCCAACAAGCCGGCCGGCGGCGCCGCGCCGCAACAAGGCGGCGCGCCCCAGCAGCCACCGCGCGCGCCCCAGCAGGCGCCCCAATCCGGCGAGAATAGCGGCGTGCAGGGTTCCGGGCCGCTGCCGCGGTTCGGCGGGGATACGGTGCGGATGGTGTCGGTCTACGTCGGCATCATGCGCAGCATCTTCCTGCATGAGTTCGGCCACGCCTTGATCGGCGAGCTGGAACTGCCGTCGACCGGCGCCGAGGAAGACGCGGTCGACATCTATTCGGCGCTGCAGATCGTCGAACCGACCATGTACCCGTCCAAGGACAAGGAAGCCAACGCCATGGTCAATGGCGGCGCGACCTACGCCGCGCTGCAGTGGTACTACAGCGGCAAGCTGGCCGAGGCCAAGGGCGCGGGCAACTCGCCCTGGCAGGACGAGCACACCGGCGACCTGAAGCGCTTTCGCAACATGCTGTGCATCATGTACGGCGGCAACCCGGGCGTGTTCGAATCCCTGGTGCAACAGGTTGGCTTCGAGGACCGTACCAAGGCGCGTTGCGCGGATGAATACGCCAAGCAGAACCGCGCCTGGCGCAGGATCCTGGCGCCCCACACCCGCGTCGGCGCCTGGACGCCGGATGGCGAGCAGCCGGCCAACGCGCCCGGCGCGCCGGTCAACGTGGTGTTCGAGCCCTCGTCGCGCCGTATCGGCAACATGTTCGCCAACAACCTGTCCCAGCCGATCGGCAACAACATCAAGGAACTGGGCAAGACCTACGTCCTGCCGCGGCCGGTCAACGTGGTGTTCAAGGACTGCGGCAAGCTCAACGCCTGGTACAGCCCGCGCGAAGGCACGATCACCATGTGCTACGAGCTGATCGAGAACATCGCGGTGATGGTGTCGGACATCGAGATGGGCACGGTCGGCGGCGAACCCAAGCAGGGTGGCGGGGCCGCGCCGCAACAGCAGCAGCAACCGCAGCAACCGCAGCAACAGCCGCGCCAGCAACCTGCCGGCGGCGCCGCGCCCAGCGGTGGCTTCGACGAACTGCGCGACCTCGGCGTGCCGCCGACCACCTTGCTGTTCTCGTCGCCCTACAAGGGGCCGACGCCGAACAACCATCCGCGCGCCAAGATCGTCACGACGCGCGACCTGGTGGCCCTGTACAAGAACGAGAAGAACCTGCTGGTGATCGACACCAGCGGCTCGAACGAGACGCTGCCCGATGCCTTCCCGCTGGCCGACGCGGGCTCGGACGGCAGTGTCGCGGACCAGATGCAGAACGCCTTCGACGGCTGGCTGCACAAGAAGACGGGCACCGCAGAGGAACACAACGTTCCCCTGGTGTTCGTGGGCGCCAGCATGAACGACCGCTCGTCCTACAACGCCGCGCTGCGCGCCGGCACGCTGGGCTGGCCGGCCTACTGGTACCGCGGCGGCATCGAGGCCTGGGTCGCCAATGGCCTGCCGATGGTGAAGGTCAAGTCCGCCCAGGACAAGTAGGCGCCGCAAGCCCGCCGCGACGCGCCCAACAAAAAACCCGCCTGTTCGCACAGGCGGTTTTTTTTCTGGCGCCGTCAGCCGGGGCTTACTTGCCCTGCGCGGTCAGCGCCAGGGCGGCGGCGTTGACGACCGAGGCGATGCGGCCGGCGTCGCGCAGCTGTTCCGTCGACAGGCCGTCCTTCTTCAGGTTCTCGTAGTGCGAGGCGACGCAGAAGTGGCACTTGCCGATGATGGAGGCCACCAGCGCGAACAGCTCGAAGCGCTTCTTGTCGACGCCGCCGTGGGTGGCGTAGGCGTTCATGCGCAGCTGGGCCGGCAGGCTCTTGAGCTGGGCGTCGCCGGTCATCTCGACGTACGGATACCAGGTGTTGTTCATGCCCATGAGCGCCGAGGCGGTCAGCGCGGCATTGGCGTCGGCTTCCGACAGGCCGCTCTTGAAGGCTTCGACCAGCACCGGGCTGCGCGCGGCGTAGGCGGCCGACAGGGCGGCGCCGATGGCGTCTTCCGGGGCGAGGGTCGAGCGGGCGATCACGGCGTCCAGATTCAGGCGGATGTCCTTGGCCCAATCCGGCAGCTGTTCCTTAATGGTCGTCAGAAATTCCATAGTTTTTACCTATAATCTAGCGCAGTTAAAGCCCGGCGAAGAACCTGCGGACAGGTCCCCGGCCGGGCTGGAAATTACAGCGTGGCGCCGCCAACCGTACGGTTGCACGGGCACAGCTCGTCGGTCTGCAGACCGTCGAGCAGACGCAGGACTTCTTCCGGGTTACGGCCGACGTTCAGGTTGTTCACCGAAACGTGCTGGATCGTGTTGTCCGGATCGACGATGAAGGTGGCGCGCAGGGCAACGCCAGCACCCTTTTCACGCACGCCCAGCTGGTCGATCAGGGCGCCGGTGGTGTCGCCGAACTGGTAGTGACCCAGCTTGTTCAGGTCCGGGTGCTCACGGCGCCAGGCCAGCTTGACGAATTCGTTGTCGCTCGAGCCACCCAGCAGGACGGCGTCGCGGTCTTCGAAATCCTTGGCCAGCTTGTTGAAGCCGACGATTTCGGTCGGGCACACGAACGTGAAGTCCTTCGGGTAGAAGTAGATCACCTTCCACTTGCCGGGGAACGAGCTCTCGGTGATGTCTTCGAACGCCGAGACGCCGTTTTCTTCGTGCTGGTTGAAGCCGGGCTTGACGCCGGTAACCTTGAAGGGCTCGAGTTTGTCGCCAACAGTTTTCATGTTTACTCCCAGTAGTTGTTGGTGGAATTAAGGCGGTGCCTCAAACCATAAATTCTACGCTATGGATTATCGTTGTCTAATTGATAATTCCTAAACTTCGCTTTGGGCAACTCTATGCGGGCGGTCAGTCCGCCGCCCTCGCGCGGCAGCATGCGCAGGGCGCCGCCGACGTGCTTGAGCAGGCGCTCGACGATCGCCAGGCCCAGGCCGGCGCCGCTGACGCCGGTGCGGGCGGCCTCGCCGCGCGAGAAGGGACGCAACAGGCGGTCGACGTCCTCGGGGGCGATGCCGGGACCGCGGTCGGACACCTCGATCACGATCATGCCGCCCTCAGCTTGCAGTGTCATGACCAGATGGGCCATGCCGTCGGTCGAGCGGCCGTAGCGGCGCGCGTTCTCGATCAGGTTGCTGACGATGCGTTTGAGGTCCAGCGCGGTGATGCGGGCGCGCAGGCCGGGTTCGAGCGTGGCGTCCAGCTCGCCGCCCAGCGACGAGGTGTGGCTGCGCTCGCGTTCGTACAGTTCGGCCAGCACGGCGGAAATGTCGGTGGCCAGTTGCGGCAGGGTGCCGGCGGGGCGGGCGTACTCCATCAGCTGGCCGATGCTGTGGTCGATCTGGCCGAGGTCCTCGTCGATGGCCTGGCGCGCGTCTTCCGATACGCCGCTCAGCTCGATTTCCAGGCGCATGCGCGCCAGCGGCGTTCGCAGGTCGTGGGAAATGCCCGCCAGCATCAGCTCGCGGTCGGCCTCGGCCTGCCGCAGATCCTTGGCCATGCGGTTGAAGGATGCATTCAGGTCGCGGATTTCCAGCGGGCCCTGCTCGGGCAGGGGCGCGGGAGTCTCGCCGCGCGACAGCACCTGGGCCGCGCGCGCCAGCCGCGACAGCGGCCGGTTGACGAAGCCGACGCTGACCGCCGCGCCCACAAGGGACAGCAGTAGCGCCGTGGCGCCCCATCCCAGCCATTCGATGCCGCCGGTCAACCCGATCTGCTCGCGCTCGAACACCAGCCAGTAAAGATCCTTTTCGATCTGGAAGCTGACCCAGAACCCGGGCACCTGGTTCACGCCCCAGGCGATCTGGGTTTCCGGGCCGAAGCGCGTGCGGATATGCTGCGCCACGCGCTGCCAGTAATCGTCGTCGGGAAGGGCCTCGGCGAAGTCGGTGACCTCGCGCGGGTAGACCTGGATGCCTTCATTGGTGGCCAGGTCGAGCAGGAGCTTGCTGCGTTCGCCGTTATGGGAATAGATCAGCGCGGTGCGCGTGATATTGACGGCCGTGATCACCCGCTGCGCCATCTGATTGGCGCGCGGTCCCAGCTCCATGCTGAAGAAGACTTGTAGCCACGCCCCAAGACTGACCAGCATCAGAGCGGCCAGCAGCAGGAACGTGCGGCCGAACAAGCCGAGCCGCAGACGTGAAGTCAGGTTCCTGAAGGTTTTGCGCAAGCGGGGCACGAGGCTGCGCTCCTGCCCGGGGCGGGCGTGTCGATCAACTACCACCGTCCGGCACAAACACGTATCCGAGACCCCAGACGGTCTGGATGAATACGGGCTTGGACGGATTCGGCTCGATCAGCTTGCGCAGGCGCGAGATCTGCACGTCGAGGCTGCGGTCGAAGGCTTCGTATTCGCGGCCGCGGGCCAGCTCCATGAGCTTGTCGCGCGACAGCGGAATCTTCGGGTGGCGGGCAAACACCTTGAGCACCGAGAATTCGCCGGTCGTGATGGGCACCTGTTCGCCGTTGCGCGTGAGCGTGCGGGTCGACAGGTTCAGCACGTAGGGGCCGAAGGCGATGGATTCGTTTTCCTGGCTGGGGGCGCCGGGATGTTCCTCGGTGCCGCGGCGGCGCAGGATCGCGTTGATCCGGGCCAGCAGCTCACGGGGATTGAACGGTTTGGACAGGTAGTCGTCCGCGCCCATCTCGAGGCCGACGATGCGGTCGATTTCTTCCGCCTTGGCCGTCAGCATGATGATGGGGGTATTGTCGTGGCCACCGCGCAGCCGGCGGCAGATGGACAGGCCATCTTCGCCGGGCAGCATCAGATCCAGCACGAGCAGGTCGAAGTGCTCGCGTTGCCAGAGTTTGCCCATCTCTTTGGCGTCTTCGGCAACGAAAACGTTGAATCCCTGCTCGGACAGATACCGACGCAGCAAATCGCGCAAGCGCGGATCATCGTCAACGACGAGGATTTTTCGGGTGGGGGTGGTGTTTTGCGTGTTCATGGCCGGAAATGTAACAGTGACAAGAACCAGCGGCTAGTGGGCGTTCACAAGATATTACACATTGCGAACCATGGTTGAAATCCCCCTTACATACGGGGGGAATCCCCCGGTATTTCGTACAATCTGCATCTATGGAACTAAACCTGCTGGCTCTGGAAACCTCTTCGTCGCGTTGCGGCGTGGCCCTTTTGCGCGTCTCCGAGGGGCGGCTGGAGGTCGCCGTCCGCGAACACGAGGGCGCCCAGGAGCACGCGGAACGCCTCTTGCCGATGGCCAACGAACTGCTGGCCGAGGCCGGCCTGGCGCCCGCCGCCCTGCAGGCGGTGGCGTTCGGCCAGGGGCCGGGCGGCTTCACCGGGCTGCGCGTGGCCTGCGGCGTGGCCCAGGGCATGGCCATGGGCCTGGGCATCCCGGTGTTGCCGGTGGTCTCGCACCAGGCCGTGGCCGCCCAGGCGGGCGGCGGGCCGGACGATGCCATCGTGGTGGCGCTGGACGCCCGCATGAACGAAGTCTATCTGGCGGTCTACCGCCAGGGCGCCGGCCCGACGGGCGAGCCCGCCTGGGACACGCTGCAGGCGCCGCTGCTGATCGCGGCCGCCGAGGTGGCCCCCTGGACGGCGCACCACCTGCCGGCCTGGTCGCGCGCCGCCGGGAGGCCGCTGCAGGCGCTGCTGGCGGGTGACGCCTGGGACGCCTATGCCGCCGAAATGACGATTCCCGCCGGCTGGCGCCGCGCCGCCGAGGCGCGGCGGCCCGAGGCCGCCAGCGTGGCGCGCCTGGCGAGCCAGGCCTGGCAGCGCGGCGAAACCGTGCCGCCGGAGCTGGCCGCGCCGCTGTACGTGCGCGACAAGGTCGCCTTCACCACCGCCGAACGCCTGCGCGGCGAGGGCGGCAACCCCAAGGCGCAGTCGACGCTGGCGCCGGTCTGCCCGCAACCGCTGACCGACGCGGACCTGGACGAGGTCGTGGCCCTGGAGGCCAACGTCCAGGCCTTCCCCTGGACCCGCGGCAATTTCACCGACGCGCTGGCGGCCGGCTATGGCGCCTGGACGCTGCGGCGCGAGGGCCGGGTGGCGGGCTTCTGCATCCTGATGTTCGCGCCCGACGTGGCCCACCTGCTGGTGATCGCCGTGGCCCGCGACCTGCATCGGCAGGGGCTGGGCAGCGTGCTGCTCGACTGGTGCGAGCAGCAGGCGCGCGAGCGTGGCCTCGAGGGCGTGCTGCTGGAAGTGCGTCCGTCCAATGTGTCGGCCGTCGAGTTCTACAAGGCCCGCGGCTACCTGCAGATCGGTCTGCGGCGCGGCTATTACCCGGCCGAGAAGGGCGGGCGCGAGGATGCGCTGGTGATGCAGAAGCGCCTGGACGCGGCTGTCGCCACGGCCCCTGCGGGAGCGTCGGCATGACGGCGCCCAATACCGTGCCGGCCTCGTCCGCGCCCCGCGTCAATCCGCTGCAGCGCCTGTGGCTGCGCGAGCTCGGCATGGAACGCCTGTGGCTGCGGCCGGCGCCGCAGCCGGTGGCTGCGCCCGCGCCGCAAGTCGTTGTTTCCAAAACGGATTCCCCGGCGGCCGAACAGGCCGGCGTGGCCGTGGCGCCCGCGCCGGCGCGCGATGCGATCGCCGCGCCGCCGCCTGCGGCGGCGCAGAGCCCGGCACAGGCGTCCGCCACCCGTGCGGCAAGCCCGGCGCCGGGCCTGCGCAATGGTCCGCCGCCCAAGCCGGCGCCCAAGGTCGAGGCCGAGGAGGCCGCCCCGGCGGTCATTCCGGTCGCCGAAAGGGTCAGGAACGCCAATCTGGATGAACTGCGCGAGCAGGTGCTGGCCTGCACCGCCTGCGGCCTGTGCAACGGCCGGCGCCACGCGGTGTTCGGCCACGGCGGCCAGCCCACGCGCTGGCTGGTGGTGGGCGAGGCCCCGGGCGAGCAGGAAGACCGGCAGGGCCAGCCTTTCGTCGGCCGCTCCGGGCAATTGCTGGACGCCATGCTGTCGGCCGTCGGCATGAGCCGCGAGCGCGACGTCTTCATCGCCAATGTGATCAAGTGCCGTCCGCCGGGCAACCGCAATCCCAAGCCCGAGGAAATCGCCGCCTGCAGTCCCTACCTGATGCGCCAGATCGCGCTGCTCAAGCCCGAGCGCATCCTGGTGCTGGGCCGCTTCGCCGCCCAGACGCTGCTGGGCACGGATGCCACCATCGGCAGCCTGCGCGGCCGCGTGCACCAGATGAAAACGGACGAGGGGCGCGAGATTCCGGTGGTGGTGAGCTACCACCCGGCCTACCTGCTGCGCAGCCCGGCAGAAAAGGCGCGGGCCTGGCAGGATCTGCAATTGGCGGCCCGGCAGCCATAGGCCGGGCGTTGCTCCCCCGGGGCGGGGGAAAGGGCGAGGGCCGCCGCGCGGGCGGCCCGGCCGCCGGACTCAGCGGGGGGTGTGCGAGTCCAGCGCGTGACCGTGGCCTTCCTGGCCGATCTGGTCATGCAACTCGGGATTGTCCGCCAGGTTGCGCTTGCTCCAGCGCATGAACACGACCATCAGCACGGCGACCACGGTGCCGAAGATCACGATGATGATGTTGATGGGCAGCTGCAGCCACAGCAGCAGCGTGTACACGGCCACCATCAGCAGGATGTTGAGCTGCTCGTTGAAGTTCTGCACCGCGATCGAGTGGCCCGCCGACAGCAGCACGTGGCCGCGATGCTGCAGCAGGGCGTTCATCGGCACCACGAAAAAGCCCGCCAGCCCGCCGGTCAGCAACAGCAGCAGGTAGACGCTCCAGGGCGAATAGACCAGCGGCATCAGCAGCACCACCAGGCCCATGGCCGCGCCCACCGGCAGCACCGACAGCGCGCGGCGCAGCGGAATGCGGCCGGCCAGGATCGAGCCCACCACCGTGCCCAGGGCGGCCACGCCCATCAGCATGGAGGCCTTGTCGAGCTGGTAGCCCAGGTGGCTGCGGCCCCATTCGATGACGATCAGCTGCAACGTGGCGCCGGCGCCCCAGAACAGGGTGGTGACGGCCAGCGAGATCTGGCCCAGCTTGTCCTTCCAGAGGACGCGGACGTAGCCCCGGAAGGTACGCATCAGCTTGATCGGGTTCTTCTGCTGCGGCGGATAGCGCACGTGGGTGTGCGGGATCAGCAGGTTGCACAGCGCCGCCAGCAGGTAGACGAAGGCGATCACCAGGATGGCCGCCTCGGCCGGGGTGTGCACCAGCTTGCCGATGAAGGAATGTTGCAGCAGCGCCGTGGAGACGGTGGTCGAGATCAGCAGGCCGCCGAGCACCGTGCCCAGGATGATGGAGAAGACGGTCAGGCCCTCGATCCAGCTGTTGCCCTTGACCAGCATGCTGGGGGGCAGCATTTCGGTGACGATGCCGTACTTGGCGGGGGAGTAGGCGGCGGCGCCGATGCCGACCACGGCGTAGGCGGCGCAGACCAGATAGGTCTGGTATTCAGGCGCCACGCCGATGCTGGCGTACGAGAACATCAGCAGACAGCCGGCCACCTTCAGGGCGTTGGTGGAGAACATCACGCGGCCCTTGGGGTAGGAGTCGGCGATGGCGCCGACGAAGGCCGCCAGCACCACGTAGGCCAGCGCGAAGGACCATTTCATGATCGGGGCCAGCCAGTCGGGGCCGTGCAGTTCCTGTATCAGGGCGATCGCGGCAATGAATAGCGCGTTGTCCGCCAATGACGAGAAGGCCTGCGCGGCCATGACCAGATAGAAACCTCGTTTCAAGAATGTCCCCGTACTTTGACCTGAGCCCGGTCTGTCTGCGTGAAAATCATGCGTCTTGCGAAAAAGTGTCAGCGAGTATAGCCCGTGCCAGGGGGAGGGCTATTCAGCGTTTGCCCGCGGGTTGCGGTGGGTCAGTCTCTTGGCGGCCGAGGGGGCGGGCAGTCCCCGGCTTGACCTTTGCTCACGTTTGGGGACAGACTGCCTGCGGTATCATACGACCCATACGCAAGCCGGCCCTACACGGGCCGGTTTGCAATCTGTGCGGCAGGTCCGTTAACGCCTTTCGTTCAACCCACCCCGTCGTCATCGTACTGTGCGTCTTACTCAGCTCAAACTCGCCGGCTTCAAGTCCTTCGTCGATCCCACCGTGATTCCCGTGCCCAGCCAGCTGGTGGGCGTGGTGGGTCCCAATGGCTGTGGCAAATCGAACATCATCGACGCGGTGCGTTGGGTGCTCGGCGAGGCCAAGGCCTCGGAGCTGCGCGGCGAGTCCATGCAGGACGTCATCTTCAACGGCTCGGGCAACCGCAAGCCGGCCGCCCGCGCGTCGGTCGAAATGGTGTTCGACAACAGCGAAGGCCGCGCCGCCGGGCAGTGGAGCACCTACGCCGAGATCGCGGTGCGCCGCGTGCTGACCCGCGACGGCACCAGCAGCTACTTCGTCAATAACCAGCAGGTCCGCCGCCGCGACATCCACGACATCTTCCTGGGCACCGGCCTGGGCGCGCGTGGCTACGCCATCATCGGCCAGGGCATGATCAACCGCCTGATCGAGGCGCGCCCCGAGGAACTGCGGGTGTTCCTGGAAGAGGCCGCCGGCGTGTCGCGCTACAAAGAGCGCCGCCGCGAGACCGAAAACCGCCTGTCCGACACGCGCGAGAACCTGACCCGCGTCGAAGACATCCTGCGCGAACTGAACAGCCAGCTGGAAAAGCTCGAGGCCCAGGCCGAGGTCGCCACCCGCTACCGCGAGCTGCAGGCCGACGGCGAAAAGAAGCAGCATGCGCTGTGGTTCCTGAAGGAAACCGGCGCGCGCGAAGAGCGCGCCAGGAAAACCCAGGAGATGGCCCAGGCCCAGAACGAGCTGGAAGCCGCCATCGCCGGCCTGCGGGCCGGCGAGGCCGCGCTGGAATCCCGCCGCCAGGCCCATTACGCCGCCAGCGACGCGGTCCACACCTCCCAGGGCGCCCTGTACGAGGCCAACGCCCAGGTCAGCCGTCTGGAGGCCGAAATCCGCCACGTGGTGGATTCCCGCAACCGCCTGCAGGCCCGTCGCGACCAGCTGCAGCAGCAGATCGCCGAATGGGCCAGCCAGCGCGAGCACTGCACCGAGCAGATCGCGCAGGCCGAGGAAGACCTGGCCGCCGGCGCCGCTCGCACCGAAGAGGCGCGCGCCGCCGCCGAGGACGCCCAGGCGGCGTTGCCGGCGGTCGAGCAGCGCGTGCGCGAGGCCGCTTCCGGCCGCGACGAGATGCGCGCGTCCCTGGCGCGGGTGGAGCAGAACCTGGCCCTGGTGGCGCAGACCCAGCGCGACGCCGACCGCCAGATGCAGACCCTGGAGCAGCGCCGCGAGCGCCTGCAGCAGGAACTGCGCGAATTGCATAGCCCCGATCCGGTGCGCCTGGAACAACTGGCCGGCGACCGCGTCGCCGGCGAAGACCAGCTCGAGGAGGCCCAGGAAGCGCTGGCCACCCTCGAAGGCCAGATCCCGGACGCCGACGCCGAGCGCAGCCGCGCCCAGGCCGCCGCCCAGACCGACGCGCAGAACCTGGCGCGCCTGGAGGCCCGCCTGTCGGCGCTGGTGAAGCTGCAGGAAGACGTGCAGAAGCAGGGCGCGCTGGAGCCGTGGCTGGCCAAGCACGAGCTGGCCGGGTTGTCGCGCCTGTGGCAGAAGCTGCATATCGAACCGGGCTGGGAAACCGCCCTGGAAGCCGCCCTGCGCGAGCGCATGGCGTCCCTCGAGGTGCGCAGCCTGGATTGGGCCCGCGCCTTCTCCGAGGACGCGCCGCCCGCGCGCCTGGCCTTCTACCAATTGCCGGCCGCGGCCCCCGCGCCGGCGGCCCCGGCCGGGCTGACGCCGCTGGCCAGCCTGCTGCGCATCACCGATCCGGACCTGCGCACGCTGCTCAACGACTGGCTGGGCGGCATCTACACCGCCACCGACCTGGCCCAGGCGCTGGCTACCCGCGCCACGCTGCCGGCCGGCGCCGCCTGCGTGGTCAAGGCGGGCCACCTGGTGGATGCGCACAGCGTGCGCTTCTACGCCCCGGATTCCGAGCAGGCCGGCCTGCTGGCGCGCCAGCAGGAAATCGAGAACCTGCAGCGCGAGATCAAGGCCCAGCAGCTCATCACCGACCAGGCCCGCGCCGCCGTCGCCCGCGCCGAGGTCGCCTGGCAGCAGGTCAGCCAGGCCATCGCGCCGGCCCGCCAGCGGGTCGCCGAAGTCACCCGCCGGGTGCACGACATCCAGCTGGAGCATTCGCGCTTGCAGCAGCAGGCCGAGCAGTCCGGCCAGCATGCCTCGCGCCTGCGCCAGGACCTCGAAGAGATCTCGGCGCACGAGGAAGACCTGCGCGCCACCCGCGAAGAGGCCGAAGCCCGCTTCGAGGCGCTCGACGAGGAACTGGCCGAGCATCAGTCGCGCTTCGCCGACGCCGAAATGGATGGCGAGACCCTGGCCGCCCAGGCCGAGGCCGCCCGCACCCGCCTGCGCGAACTCGAACGCGCCGCCCAGGAAGCCGAGTTCGCCGAGCGCGGTATCCAGGTCCGCATCACCGATCTGCAGCGCAACCGGCAACTGGCGGCCGACCAGAGCCAGCGCGGCGAGGTCGAGCTCGAGCAATTGCTGGCCGACCTGGTCGACCTGGACGCCTCGGCCTCCCAGGCCGGCCTGCAGGACGCCCTGGAATTGCGCGCCGAGCGCGAGGAAGCGCTGTCGCGCGCCCGCCAGGAGATGGAAAACCTGGCGGCCCTGCTGCGCGGCGCCGATGAAGACCGCATGCAACAGGAGCGCACGCTCGAGCCGCGCCGCGCCCGCATCACCGAGTTGCAGTTGCAGGAACAGGCCGCGCGCCTGGCCGAAGAACAATTCACCGAGCAGCTCAATGCCCGCGAGGTCGACCGCGAGGCCCTGGCCCAGGATCTGGCCAACCAGCCCGACGAATGGCGCCGCGCCAACTGGCTGCAATCGGAAGTCACGCGCATCTCGCGCCAGATCGAGTCGCTCGGCTCGGTCAACCTGGCCGCGCTGGACGAACTGAACACCTCGCGCGAGCGCAAGGGCTTCCTGGACGACCAGCACCAGGATCTGATGACCGCCATCGAGACCCTGGAAGACGCGATCCGCAAGATCGACCGCGAAACCCGCGACCTGCTGCAAGAGACCTTCAACGTCGTCAACGGCCACTTTGGCGAGCTGTTCCCGAAGCTGTTCGGCGGCGGCGAGGCCAAGCTGACGATGACCGGCGAGGAAATCCTCGACGCCGGCGTGCAGGTCATGGCGCAGCCGCCGGGCAAGCGCAACAGCACCATCCACCTGCTGTCGGGCGGCGAAAAGGCGCTGACCGCCACCGCGCTGGTGTTCGCGCTGTTCAAGCTGAACCCCGCACCGTTCTGCCTGCTGGACGAGGTGGACGCGCCGCTGGACGACGCCAATACCGAGCGCTACGCCAACCTGGTCGCCAACATGAGCGAGCAGACCCAGTTCCTGTTCATCTCGCACAACAAGATCGCGATGCAGATGGCCAAGCAGCTGATCGGCGTCACCATGCAAGAGCAGGGGGTTTCGCGTATCGTTGCGGTAGACATAGATTCGGCCGTCCAGATGATGGCCTCCGAAGCGGCATAAACCAATATTCAGAATGGCGCCGGCTTCATGGCGCGGGATTTACACATGAGTGATTTGCAGATCGGGCTGATTGCCCTGGGCGTCTTGCTGATACTGCTGGTGCTGGGCTTCAACTGGTGGCAGGACCGCCGCGTCCGCCGCAAGATGCAAAGCCATTTCCCCACGTCCGAGCAGGATCCGCTGCTGGGCGCGGGAGCCGCGACGGGCGCGACAGCCGCCGCGGGCGGCGCGCCCGTACGCCGTGAGCCGGGCATGGGCGACGCGCCCAAGGCGCACCCCGAGCAGCCCAAGCCGGTCGATCCGGGCAGCGATGCCGATGACGCCGAGGAACCCGATCCCGCCTGCGAGGTGGTCATCGAGATCAACTTCGCCGAGCCGGTGCGCGGCGCCGACCTGCTGCCCTACATGCAGAGCGTGCGCCAGGTGGGCCGCAAGCCCATGCGCGTGTTCGCCGAGACCGACCAGCGCCGCCATCGCGCGCGCGTGCACACCGGCGAGTCGTATGCCTCGATGCAGCTGGCCGTGCTGCTGGCCAACCGCAGCGGCCCGCTGACCGCCATCGAATGGTCGCAGGCCTGGGCCCGCGCCCAGGACATGGCCGAGCGCTTCGACGCCACCATCGAAGGCCCCGACCAGCAGGCCGTGCTGGAACAGGCCGCGCGCCTGGACGATACCTGCGCCGCGCTGGATACCCAGGTCGGCCTGACGCTGCTGCTGGGCGCCGCCCAGCCGGCCGCCGAGGTCCTGAGCGTCGCGCGCGACGCCGGCTTCGTCGCCGACGGCAACCGCCTGGCCTGGCCGGCCGAGAACGGCGTGGCCCGCTTCACCCTGGCGCGCGCCGATGGCGCCGCCTTCGACGCCGGCATGGGCGGCATCGAACGCCTGTACCTGTTGCTCGACGTGCCCTGCAGCCCGGCCGACAGCCGCGCCTTCGGCCGCATGGTCGACGTGGGCCGCGAGCTCGCCGCCCGCCTGCGCGCCGACCTGGTCGATGACCAGGGCAAGCCCCTGGCCGACGGCTCGGAGAGCGTCATCGACGAACGCCTGCAGGTGCTGTTCGGCCAGCTCGAGCAGGCCGGCCTGCCGGCCGGCAGCGAGCGCGCCCAGCGGGTGTTTGCATAATGAGCAAGGCCGGAGGGACCCCCGCGGCGGAAACCGCGGCGCGCTTGCGCGCGGAAATCGAGCAGCACAACGTTCGCTATTACGTCTACGACGACCCGTCGATCTCGGATGCCGAGTACGACCGGATGATGCGCGAGCTGCAGGACCTGGAAGCCGCCCATCCCGAACTGGTGACGCCCGAGTCCCCGACCCAGCGGGTGGGGGCGGCGCCGGTGTCGGCCTTCGGCAGCGTGCGCCATGCGGTGCCGATGCTGTCGCTGGGCAACGCCTTCGACGAAGAAGACGTGGTGGCGTTCGACCGCCGCGTCACCGACACGCTGCGCGGCGCCGGCCTGCTGGGCCCGGCGCAGCAAGCCGAATATTTCTGTGAACTCAAGCTCGACGGCCTGGCGATCAGCCTGCGCTACGAGGACGGGCGGCTGGTTCAGGCCGCCACCCGCGGCGACGGCCAGACGGGCGAGGACGTCACCTCCAACATCCGCACGATCAAGGCAATCCCGCTGCAGCTGACCGGCCCGGCGCCCAAGGTGCTGGAGGTGCGAGGCGAGGTGCTGATGAACCGCGCCGATTTCGAGAAGCTCAACGCGGCCCAGGCCAAGCGCGACGAGAAGGTCTTCGTCAATCCGCGCAACGCCGCCGCCGGCAGCCTGCGCCAGCTCGATCCGCGCATCACCGCCAAGCGGCCGCTGCGCTTTTTCGCCTATGGCTGGGGCGAGGTGCAGGGCCTGCCGGGCGCCCAGAGCGGGCTGTTCGACGAGGCCCCGGCCGGCGCGGCCGACGCCGCCGCCGCGACCCTCCCCGAGAAATCGCACGGCGCCATGCTCGACTGGCTGGCCGCGCTGGGCCTGCCGGTCAACGTCAAGCACAACCACCGCGCCACCGGCGCCGAGGGCCTGATGGCCTTCTACGCCAAGGTCGGCGCCTTGCGCCCCGAACTGCCCTACGACATCGACGGCGTGGTCTACAAGGTGGATTCGCTGCCGGCGCAGAAGCTGCTGGGCTTCGTGGCGCGCGCGCCGCGCTTCGCCCTGGCGCACAAATTCCCGGCCGAAGAGGCCACCACCACGTTGCTGGACATCGAGGTGCAGGTCGGCCGCACCGGCGCGATCACCCCGGTGGCCCGGCTCAAGCCGGTGTTCGTGGGCGGCGTGACGGTCACCAACGCCACCCTGCACAACGAGGACGAGATCCGCCGCAAGGACGTGCGCATCGGCGACACGGTCATCGTGCGCCGCGCCGGCGACGTGATCCCGGAAGTGGTGGGCGCGGTGCTGGATCAGCGCCCCGCCGACGCGCGCGAGTTCGTCATGCCCAAGGCCTGTCCGGTCTGCGGCTCGGCGATCGAGCGCCTGGAAGACGAAACCATCGCCCGCTGCACCGGTGGCCTGTTCTGCGCCGCGCAGCGCAAGCAGACGCTGTGGCATGCCGCCAGCCGCAAGGCGCTCGACATCGAGGGCCTGGGCGAGAAGCTGGTGGAGCAGTTGGTCGACAGCGGCCGCGTCAAGTCGCTGGCCGACCTGTTCAGCCTGCGTCCGCTCGAGCTGGTGGGCCTGGATCGCATGGGCCAGAAGTCGGCCGACAACCTGGTCGAGGCCATCGACAAGGCGCGGGCCCCGGCGCTGGGGCGCCTGCTGTTCGCGCTCGGCATCCGCCACGTGGGCGAGACCACCGCGCGCGACGTCGCGCGGCATTTCGGCAGCATCGAGGCCATCATGGACGCCGACGAGGACGCGCTGTCCTCGGTGCCCGACGTGGGGCCGGTGGTGGCGGGCTCGATCCGCCGCTTCTTCGCCGAGCAGCACAACCGCGACGTGATCGACCAGCTCAAGGCGCAGGGCGTGCATCCGGTGGCCGAAGCCGTGCCGCAGGACACCACGCTGGCCGGCAAGACGTTCGTGCTGACGGGCACGTTGCCCAACTGGACGCGCGAGGAAGCCTCCATGCGTATCCAGGCCGCGGGCGGCAAGGTCAGCGGCTCGGTGTCCAGGAAGACCGCCTATCTGGTGGCGGGCGAAGACGCCGGCAGCAAGCTCACCAAGGCGCAGGAACTGGGCGTCACGGTGCTGGACGAAGACGCGTTGAAGGCGTTGCTGGGCGCGTCCTGATCGCGCCGGGGCCGCACGCCGGCCCGTTGCCCGGTCCTGTCGAACAGGCCGCCCGCCCCTGGCGCGCGGCCTGTTTTCATTTGTGGCCCGATCGCCCCGGTGTCATGCCGGCGCCTGCCGCGGACGAAAAAAAAACTGCCCGCGCAGGGCGGGCAGTTTTTCGCGGGAAGACGCCAGATTTACTGGATCTTGGCCTTTTCGCGCAGTTCCTTCTGGTAGTCGGCCAGGGTTTGCTGGCGCAGCATTTCTTCCAGTTGCGGACGGACTTGGTCCAGCGGCGGGAATTCCACCGGGCGCGTGTCGTCGACCATGATGATGTGCCAGCCGAACTGGGTCTGCACCGGCTTGTCGACCAGTTGGCCCTTCTTGAGCTGGGTCACGGCCTGAGCGAACGGCTGGACGTAGTTGGTGGGAGGCGCCCAACCCAGGTCGCCACCCTTTTCGGCGCTGCCGGGGTCCTTCGAGTTCTTCTTGGCCAGGTCGTCGAACTTGCCCTTGTTGCTCTTGAGCTGGGCCAGCAGGTCGTTGGCGGTCTTTTCGTCTTCGACCAGGATGTGACGGACCTTGTATTCCATCTTGCCGGCCTGTTCTTTCTTGATCTTGTCGTACTCGGCGGTGACCTTGGCGTCCGACACCGGGTGCTTGGCCAGGTAGTCGGCCATCAGGGCGCGGACCAGGATGCCTTGGCGGGCCAGTTCGATTTCGGTCTGGACGTCGGCCTGCTTGGCGATGCCGCCGGATTCGGCGGCTTGCACGAAGACCTGGCGGTTGATCATTTCCTGCTTGACCTGTTCGCGCAGCTGGGGCGAATCGGTGGCGCCCTGGCTGACCAGCAGCTTGACGAATTGATCCAGGCTCTTCTGCGGAATGGCCTTGCCGTTGACGGTGGCAACGTTCTGGGCGAAAGCGGGCACGGCGATGACGCAGGCGGCGGCCAGCATGACGATGCGTTTCATGAATATCCTTTTACTTTCTATTTGGGAGCCTGGGCGTCTAGCGCAAGCGCATGAATCGGATAGGGGATCAAATCTTGCAGATGATGATACACCAGCCTATGGCGCGCCACGGCGGACAGCCCTGCGAAACAGGACGCCACGATATGGACGCGATAATGGCCGGCGCCGTTTTTACTGCCTTCATGACCAGCATGCAAATGCGAGTCGTCCTGGATGTCCAGGGAAACCGGTTCCAGGACGGCCAGGCGCTCCCGGATCAGGGTGATGCGGTCGGTGGTCTCTGACATGGGGTCGATCGTAAAGTTCCGGCGCGCCGGCAGGCGCGCCGTGGGGGAAAGAAGGGGGCCCGGCGCCGCGGCCTCAGGCCTTGGGCGGGGTGTTGTCGTCGGCCTGGATGTGCTTGCCCAGCCAGAGGGACTGGCCGATGACGAAGACGATCATCAGGCCCATCAGGCCGAAGGCCTTGAAGCTGACCCACTGGGATTCGGTGAAATGCCCCGAAAACGCCACGTAGAGATTGATGGCGCCGGCGAACAGGAAGAAGCCGGCCCAGATCAGGTTGAGCTTGTCCCAGGCCGCGTCCGGCAGCTGGATCTGCTTTTCCATCAGGCGGCGGATCAGGTTGCGGCCGAACAGCAGGCGGGCGAACACCAGGGCGCCGCCGAACAGCCAGTACAGCACCGTCGGCTTCCATTTGATGAAGACGTCGCTGTGCAGCCAGATGGTGGCGCCGCCGAACACCAGGATCACGGTCAGGTTGATCCAGTGCATGGCTTCGGTGGCGCGGCCGGTGGCCTTGAGCCAGACGATCTGCAGCACCGCCGCCGCCATGGCCACGCCGGTGGCCACGAAGATGTCCGTGAACCGGTAGGCCAGGAAGAAAAGGAACAGCGGAAAGAGGTCGAACAGGAACTTCTTCATTCTTCTATGGGTTCGAACGTCATCGACAGGGAGTTGATGCAATAGCGCAGGCCGGTGGGTTCCGGGCCGTCGGGGAAGACGTGGCCCAGGTGCGCGTCACAGACATTGCACAGCACCTCGGTGCGCACCATGCCGTGGGTGGTGTCGCGTTCTTCGCGCACCAGTTCCGGATCGAGCGCCTGGAAATAGCTGGGCCAGCCACAGCCGGCGTCGAACTTGGTGTCCGACGCGAACAGCGCCGTGCCACAGCCCACGCAGCGGTAGATGCCCGGGGTGAAGGTATTCCAGTAGCGCCCGGTGAACGCGCGTTCGGTACCCTTTTGGCGGGTGACGACGTATTCTTCCGGGGACAGCTGGGCCTGCCATTCGGCGTCGGTTTTGCGTACTTTGTCCATATCAGCTCTTGGAGTCCCGATGCCCGAAATGGTTCGGGCATAATCCCGCCCCATGTTAATCGAGTTTGACCAGGCGATTGTAGCGACGCCCCAGACCACAGTGTTGCGCGGGGTGAGCGTGGCGCTGGCCGGGCGCCGGGTCGGCATCGTCGGCCCCAACGGCGCCGGCAAGAGCACGCTGGCGCGGCTGGTCAATGGCCTGGTGCTGCCGACTTCCGGCTGCGTGCGCGTCGGCGGCCTGGACACCCGGCATGAACTGAAGGCGGTGCGCCGCCAGGTCGGCTTCGTGTTCCAGAACCCCGAGAACCAGATCGTCTTCCCGATCGTGCGCGAGGACCTGGCGTTCGGCCTGAAGCACCTGGAGCCCGACCGCGCGCAGCGCGAGGCCCGCATCGAGGCCGCGCTGGCCGACCTGGGCGTGGCCCACCTGGCGGACCGCACCAGCCACACCCTGTCCGGCGGCGAGCGCCAGCTGGTGGCGCTGGCGGCGGTGCTGGTGATGCGGCCGGGGCTGGTGGTGTTCGACGAACCCACCACCCAGCTGGACCTGCGCAACCGCAACCGGGTGCGCGACGCCATCGCCGCCATGCCGCAGGACGCCATCGTGGTCAGCCACGACCTGACGCTGCTGGAAGACTTCGAGCGGGTGCTGGTGATCCAGGACGGCGCCATCGCCGCCGACGACCAGCCGGCCGCCGCGTTGCGCTGGTACCGGAATCACTGCGCGTGATCGAGCCCCTATATATTCCCGGCGACTCGCCGCTGCACCGGCTGCCCGCCGGCCTGAAGCTGCTGGCGCTGGCCGCGGCCGGCGCCGGGCTGTTCCTGGTGCGCGATCCCGCCATCCTGGCGGGCGCCTGCGCGGTGGCCGGCCTGCTGCTGTGGTGCGCCGGCGCCACGCCCGGCGGCGTCTGGCGCCAGGTGCGCGGCCTGGTCTGGGTGCTGCTGGCGGTTGGCGCATTCACGGCCTGGTTCCAGGGCTGGCGCGAGGCGCTGGCGGTCCTCTTGCGCATCGCCGCGATGGTCGGGCTGGCGCTGGCGGTGACGCTGTCGACCCGCAGTTCCGACCTGATCGCCGTGTGCGAACGGGTGCTGATGCCGCTGCAGCGCATCGGCCTGCTGGACGCCGGCAAGGTCTCGCTGGCATTGGCGCTGGCGCTGCGCTTCGTGCCCGAGATCTGGCGCAATTTCCACGAGATCCGCGAGGCCCAGGCGGCCCGCGGGCTGGGCGCCAACCCGGTGGCGCTGATCGTGCCGCTGGTGGTGCTGACGCTGAAGCGGGCGCAGGAAGTGGCCGAGGCCATCGACGCCCGCAGCCTGTGACATGTCGATCCCATCCCCGATTCTTCCGTCCCGCTAGATAGAAAGGGCATTGCAATGAAATCCAATAACACTGTGCTGGTGGCGCTGTTCGCCGCGCTGATCGTGGTGCTGAGCCTGATTCCGCCGATTCCGCTGCCGGGCATTCCGGTGCCGATCACGCTGCAGACGCTGGGCGCGATGCTGGCCGGCGCCATATTGGGGCCGGGGCGCGGCGCGCTGGCCTGCCTGCTGTACCTGGCGCTGGCGGCCATCGGCCTGCCGGTGTTGCCGGGCGGGCGTGGCGGCCTGGGGGCGTTCTTCGGGCCGACCGGCGGTTTCCTGGTGGGGCTGGTGGCGGGTGCGTTCGTGACCGGCTGGCTGGCGCGGCGCCTGGCGGGCAGGGCGGCGGGATTCGGCGGCCAGCTGGCCGGCTGCGCCATCGCCTGCGTCCTGGGCGGCATCGTGGTGGTCTATGCGTTCGGCGTGCCGTGGCTGGCGACGGTCACCAAGATGGGGCTGGCCAAGGCCACCATGGCGGTGGCGGTGTTCGTGCCGGGCGACCTGATCAAGGCCGCGCTGGCGGCGTGGGTGGCGACGCGGGTCGAACGGGTGTGGCCGATGCGCGGGCGCTGAACGCCGCGCGGGCGGCCGGGGTCCAAGGGAATCCCCCAACTGACGCCCGCCAGCCTTTCAAGTACAAGTTCGCCATTAACGAATGCGTTTGCTGAATTGTGGTTTCTGTAGCACGTCAGGGATTTACCGTAGTTGCGCGAAGTCATCTGATACTGTTTTAACCCTATAATATTTTTTTCTGTATAACTTTAACTAGGCTCGCTTCCGCCTCGTCCGGGGCAAAAAAAGAGCCACCACAGGAGACAAAACATGCGCAAGCACTTCGGCTTGTCCGCGGCCGCCGCCGCCGTTGCCCTGACCCTGCCGCTGCTGGCCAGCGCCCAGGTCAAGGTGGGTGTGACGGTGTCCAGCACCGGCCCCGCCGCGTCGCTGGGTATCCCCGAGCGCAACACCGTGGCGCTGCTGCCCAAGGAAGTGGCCGGCCAGAAGATCGAGTGGATCGTCCTGGACGACGCCACCGACACGACCCAAGCCGTCAAGAACTCGCGCAAGCTGGCGTCCGACGACAAGGTCGACGTGCTGATCGGCACGTCGGTCACGCCGGGCTCGCTGGCCATGGTGGACGTGGCCGCCGAAGCCAAGGTGCCGATGATCAGCGTGGCCGCCAGCGCCAAGATCGTCGAACCCGTGGACGACAAGCGCCGCTGGGTCTTCAAGACCCCGCAGAACGACGCCCTGATGGCCGGCGCGCTCGCTGACGCCATGGCCAAGTCCAAGGTCAAGACGCTGGGCTTCATCGGCTTTGCCGACGCCTACGGTGACGGCTGGCTGGATGTGATGCAGAAGGCCGCCAAGGCCAAGGGCATCGAGATCGTCTCCATCGAAAAGTACAGCCGCACCGACACCAGCGTGACGGGCCAGGTGCTCAAGCTGATCGGCGCCAAGCCCGACGCCATCCTGATCGCCGGCGCTGGCACCCCGTCCGCGCTGCCGCAAAAGGAACTGAAGGCCCGCAACTACGGCGGCACCATCTACCAGACCCACGGCGCCGCCAACAACGACGTGCTGCGCGTCTGCGGCAAGGACTGCGACGGCATGTACCTGCCGGCCGGCCCGCTGCTGGTCGCGGCCCAACTGCCCGACAGCAACCCGGTCAAGAAGTCGGCCCTGGCCTATGTCGAGACCTACGAAAAAGCCAACGGCGCCGGTTCGACCAACACCTTCGGCGGCCACATGTGGGATGCCGGCCAGCTGGTCGTGGCCGCGCTGCCCGTGGCCCTGAAGACCGGCGCCAAGCCCGGCACGCCGGAATTCCGCGCCGCCATGCGCGACGCCCTGGAAAGCATCAAGGACCTGCCCGCGTCGCAAGGCGTGTTCAACATGTCGCCGACCGACCACGCCGGTTTCGACGAGCGTTCGCGCGTCATCGTCAAGGTGGAAGGCGGCAAGTGGGTCTACCAGCCCGGCCTGTAATTCCCCTGGATTGCCCGATCCACGGGCGCTCTTCGGGGCGCCCGAGCAATGCTTCGCACCGGCCTCTCCGGCCGGTGTGTCGTATCAGTGTTCCGGGCGGGGTCGGAACACCAAGAATCAATAAGGTTGTTAGATGGATTCCTCAATTGCGCTGATTCTGCTGCAAGACGGTATCGTCAACGGCGCCATCTATGCCCTGCTGGGCATGGCGCTGGTGCTGGTATTCGCCGTTACGCGCGTCATTTTCATTCCCCAGGGCGAGTTCGTGGCGTTCGGTGCCCTGACGCTCGCGATGCTGGTGGACGGCAAGGTGCCCGGCACCGCCTATCTCCTGCCGCTGCTGGGCGTCGTCTGCCTGGCGCTTGAACTGCTGCGCGCGCTGCGGACCCGCAGCGCGGCAGGCCTGCCCAAGGCCGTGCTGACCTGTGTCGTCCTGCCGCTCGCGCTGCTGTGGCTGACGATCACCTACACCGCGGCCGGCAATTCCCTGTGGCTCAACATGCTGTTGACGCTGCTGCTGGTGATCCCGATGGGCCCGATGGTCTATCGCATCGTCTACCAGCCGCTGGCCGAGGCCACCGTGCTGGTGCTGCTGATCGTGTCGGTGGCGGTGCACTTCGCGCTGACCGGCCTGGCCCTGGTGTTCTTCGGCGCCGAAGGCTGGCGCACGCCCGCGTTCGTGAGCGGCCAGGTCGACCTGGGCTTCACCACCTGGTCGGCGCAGAGCCTGTTCGTGGTCGCGACCTGCGCGCTGCTGATCATCGCGCTGTGGCTGTTCTTCGGCAAGACGCTGTACGGCCGCGCGCTGCGCGCCACCGCCGTCAACCGCCGCGGGGCGCGCCTGGTCGGCATCAGCACCACTATGTCGGGCAGCCTGACCTTCACGCTGGCCACCGCCATCGGCGCCATGTCCGGCATGCTGATCGCGCCGATCACCACGGTCTATTACGACACCGGCTTCCTGATCGGCCTGAAGGGCTTCGTCGGCGCCATCATCGGCGGCCTGGCCAGCTACCCCGTGGCGGCCGCCGGCTCGCTGCTGGTGGGCGTGCTGGAATCGTTCTCGTCCTTCTGGGCCAGCGCCTACAAGGAAGTGATCGTCTTCACCTTGATTATCCCGGTTCTGGTCTGGCGTTCGTTCAGCACCCATCACGTGGACGAAGAGGAATAAACGCCATGAACCGCATTCTGCTTGTGCTCTTCATCGTCGTCCTGGCGGGGCTGCCGCTGCTGCCGGTCACGCCCGAGTTCTGGGTGACGCAACTGAACTACATCGGGCTGGCCAGCCTGGTGGTGCTGGGGCTGGTGCTGCTGACCGGCGTCGGCGGCCTGACCTCGTTCGGCCAGGCCGCGTTCGTCGGCCTGGGCGCGTACACCACCGCCTACCTGACCACGCAATACGACGTGTCGCCGTGGCTGGCGCTGCCCGCCGGCCTGATCCTGACCGCCGTGGTGGCCTACCTGCTGGGCGCGATCACGCTGCGCCTGTCGGGCCACTACCTGCCGCTGGGCACCATCGCCTGGGGCCTGTCGCTGTACTTCCTGTTCGGCAACCTGGACTGGCTGGGCAAGCATGACGGCATCGCCGGCATCGAGCCCATCAGCATCTTCGGCATGTCGCTGGCCAGCGGCCGCCACATCTACTACCTGATCTGGGTGTTCGTGCTGCTGGCGCTGTGGGCGACCCGCAACCTGCTGAACTCGCGTCCCGGCCGCGCCATCCGCGCGCTCAAGAGCGGCGCCGGCATGGCCGAGTCGATGGGCGTGAACACGGCCGCCTACAAGGTCGTGATCTTCGTCTGGGCCGCGCTGCTGGCCTGCGTCTCGGGCTGGCTCTACGCGCACATGCAGCGCGCCGTCAGCCCCAGCCCGTTCGGCATCAACTATGGCATCGAGTACCTGTTCATGGCCGTGGTCGGCGGCGCCGGCTACGTCTGGGGCGCGCTGCTCGGCTCCAGCGTCATCCTGGTGCTGAAGGACCAGCTGCAGAACCTGCTGCCCAAGCTGCTGGACACCAACGCCAACTTCGAGATGATCGTCTTCGGCGTGCTGCTGATCCTGATGCTGCAATACGCCCGCAACGGCCTCTGGCCGATCCTGGCGGGCTGGTGGGGCAGCCTCACCGGCGCCGACGGCTCGCGCCGCAACCTGGCCCCGCCCAAGCCGGCGCCGGCGCTGCCGCTGCGCGCGCGGCCGCAGGCCGGGCAGGTGGTGCTGGAAGTGGACGCCATCCGCAAGGAATTCGGCGGCCTGGTCGCCGTCAACGACATCAGCTTCAAGGTCCGCTCCGGCGAGATCATGGGCCTGATCGGCCCCAACGGCGCCGGCAAGAGCACCACCTTCAACCTGATCAGCGGCGTGCTGCCGGTGACGCGCGGCCAGGTCACGTTCATGGGCGAGCGCATCGACAGCCGCTCGGCGCGCGAGATCGCCAAGCTGGGCGTGGGCCGCACCTTCCAGCACGTGCAGCTGCTGCCGGGCATGACGGTGCTGGAAAACGTCGCGTTGGGCGCGCACCTGCGTTCCGACGTGGGCGTGTGGGCGGGCGCCTTGCACACCGACCGGGCGCGCGAAGCGCAGCTGCTGCACGAGGCCGCCGAGCAGATCAAGCGCGTCGGCCTGGGCGAATACCTCTACGAACAGGCGGGCAACCTGGCGCTGGGCCAGCAACGCATCCTGGAAATCGCGCGGGCCCTGGCCAGCGATCCGGTGCTGCTGCTGCTGGACGAGCCGGCTGCCGGCCTGCGCTACAAGGAAAAGCAAGACCTGGCCCGCGTGCTGGAACAACTGCGCGCCGAGGGCATGAGCATTCTGCTGGTTGAACACGACATGGATTTTGTGATGCGCCTGACCAACCACCTGGTGGTGATGGATTTCGGCACCAAGCTGGCCGAAGGCGTGCCGGCCGAAGTGCAACAGAACCCGGCGGTGCTGGAAGCCTACCTGGGCGGCATCGACGACGACCTGCCCGAAGCCGACCAGGCCAAGCCGGTGTCCGCGGGAGGCGTGCAATGACGACGTCCAAGCCCGTTCTCGAAGTCACCAACCTGTCGGCCCGCTACGGCAAGGTCGGCGCGCTGGCCGGCGCCACGCTGACGGTTCCGGCCGGCAGCATCGTCACCGTGATCGGCGCCAACGGCGCCGGCAAGTCGACCATGCTGAACGCCATGATGGGCGCATTGCCCCAGACCGGCCACGCGGCCGGCTCCGTGCAGTACGCCGGCACCGATGTGTCGAGCTGGCCGGTCGAGCGCCGCGTCGCCGCCGGCATGTCGCTGGTGCCCGAACGGCGCGAGCTGTTCGGCAGCATGTCGGTGGAAGACAACCTGCTGCTGGGCGGTTTCCGCCGCTACCGCGCCCGCGAAAGCGGCTGGCGCGACACGCTCAACGAAGTCTTCGACCTGTTCCCGCGCCTGCGTGAACGCCGCGCCCAGCAGGCCGGCACGCTGTCGGGCGGCGAGCGCCAGATGCTGGCGGTCGGCCGCGCGCTGATGGCCAAGCCGGCGCTGCTGATGCTGGACGAGCCCAGCCTGGGCCTGGCGCCGCGCATCGTGCGCGAGATCTTCCACATCATCGCGCGCCTGCGCGAGACCGGCGTGGCGATCCTGCTGGTGGAACAGAACGCGCGCGCGGCGCTGCAGGTGGCCGACTACGGCTACGTGCTCGAAACCGGCGAAGTCATCCTGCACGGCCCGGCGCGCGAGCTGGCCGGCGACCCCAAGGTGATCGAGAGCTATCTCGGCCTGGGCAAGGCCGCGGAGCAGGCCGAGGCCTGATCCACGCCGCGAGGCGGGCGCGTCAGCCCGCCTCGCGTTCAAACACCTCGACCACGCGGAAGCGCTCGCACACCAGCAGCAGGTCCGGCGCGTAGCCGCCATTGCGCTCGAAATAGGCGATGTGCTCCGAGCGCCAGACGTCGTAGGGGCCTTCGCCCTCGGCCACGGCAAAGGCCTCGTCCACTTCGTCGAAACGCTGGATCACGATGCTGAGCGTCTCGATGGCGCAGGCCGGGCGGCCGCGGCCGTCCAGCACCACGTCGCGCCGGCCCGGCTCGGGCACCGGTTCCTTCTCGTCGAAGTCGCGCAGCGCGCCGCAGGTCGCGGTCTTGGCGCCCGCCAACACCAATGCCAGCAGTTCATCGGCCAGCTCGGGCGAATCGCCGAACTGGAAGGTCACGGCGTTCTCGTAAGGGGCGGGCGGTTTCATGCCGGTAGCGTCCAATGCAGAATCAATTCCTGGCCCATCGCGGGGTCGGAGGTGGCGGGGGCGCCGGTCTCGATGCGTCCGGCCACGCGGCGGATGAAGCCGGGTGCGTCGTCGGCGCGCACGCTGAAGTCGTACCAGCCGCCGCTGGCGGCCAGGTCCCAGGCCAGGGTGGCGCTGACGCCCGCTTCCAGCGCCGGTTCGTGATGGCCGGCGTGGCCATAGGCGTTGGCCTCGACCTGGAAGCCGCGCGCCAGCGCGCCCGGGTTGTGCAGCTTCAGGCGCAAGGTCGGCCCGGCGGGATCGCAGACGGCCTCGACCGACAGGGGCGCGGCGTCCGCGTGCAGCCGGCCGGCCACGTGGCGATGGAAGCCGTTGGGGCCGAGCACCCACAGATCGTAGCGGCCGTCATTGCCTGCCACTGGCCAGCTGTCTTCCAGATGCTTGCCCGACTCGAGGGTATAGCGGCGCGGGCCGTCCTCCAGGCGCAGGCGGTCGTACACGTGCAGCACGGCGCCGGCCGCGCCGGTGTTGTCCATGCGCAGCGCGATGCTGTCGTTGCCGGCGCGGGCCTGCACCGACAGCGCGTAGGGCAGCGCGCGCGATGGCCGAGTGCCGGGCTGCTGGCGCGCCAGCGCGGGCCGCTCGGGCGCGGGCGGCGTGATGGTGCCGGGCAGCGCGGCGGCCTGGGCCGCGCGCGCGGCGGTGGCCGGCAGGCCGCGCGTCAGGTCGGCCTCGTCGGGCGTGGCGAAATCGAAGATCGAGGTCAGGTCGCCGCAGACCGCGCGGCGCCAGGGCGAAATGTTGGGCTCGGCGACGCCGAAGCGGCGCTCGACGAAGCGCAGCACCGAGGTGTGGTCGAACACTTCCGAGTTGACCCAGCCGCCCTTCGTCCAGGGCGACAGCACGTACATCGGCACGCGCGGTCCCAGGCCGTAGACGCCGTGCAGGTGCGCGGCCGTGTCGTCCTTCTCGGCGCCGGTGACGATCTCGTGGTATTCGCCCGCGGTGTCCACGGTCGACGCGCCCGCCAGCCGGCCATCGCGGCCGCGCGAGGGCGGGGCGGGCGGTGGCATGTGGTCGAAGAAGCCGTCGTTCTCGTCGAACATCAGCAGCAGGACGGTCTTGCTCCAGACCTCGGGATTGGCGGTCAGCGCGTCCAGCACGCGGGCGGTGTAGTCCGCGCCCTGCGCCGGGCTGGAGGGGCTGGGGTGCTCGGAGCCGGCCTTGGTGGCGCAGATCCACGACACCTGCGGCAGGGCGCCGTCGAGCACGTCCTGGCGCAGCAGGTCCAGGCCGCGGGTGGTCAGCGCCTTGTCCTTGAGCGCGGCCAGCGAGCCGGGCAGGCCGTGGAACGCGTCGCGGTAGGCCTTGAAGCCGGCGGTCGGGTTGAGCGAGTAGTTGTCCGCCATGTCCTGGTAGATGCGCCAGCTGATGCCGGCGCGCTCCAGGCGTTCGGGATAGGTGGTCCAGGTGTAGGCGCCGGCCGGATCGCCGCCGCTCAGTTTGTTGTAGGTGTTGCCCAGCGCCGGGCCGTGGCCGCGGCCCAGGCCGTCGTTGGTGCCGCTCCAGACGAACAGCCGGTTGGTGTTGGTGCCGCCGGTGAACGAGCAGTGGTAGGCGTCGCACACGGTGAAGGCGCGCGCCATGGCGTACTGGAAAGGCATGTCCGCCTCGGTGTAGTACGCCATCGAATGGTTCTTCTTGGCGGCCGGCCATTGGCCCATGCGGCCGGCGTCCCAGGCGTCCTGGGCGTTGGACCAGGTGTGCGGGGTGCTGGCCACGCGCATGGCTTCATAGGCCTCGCGGGTGTCGAGCCGGAATGGCAGCACGCTGCGCGGCACGCCTTCGTCGGGGCGGCCGTTGTACTGCGCCCAGACCGTGCGGCGCTCGAAGTCGGGGCTGGCGGGCACCGGGATCGGAAAGCGGTCGCCGAAGCCGCGCACCCCGGCGAGGCCGCCGAAGTAATGGTCGAACGAACGGTTTTCCTGCATGAAGATGACGATGTGCTCGACGTCTTCGAGGGTGCCCTTGCGGCGGTTGGCGGGAATCGCCAGCGCGCGGCGGATGGAGGCGGGCAGCAGCGCCAGGGCGCTGCCGGCGCCGGCGATCGCGGCGCCGCCACGCAGGAACTCGCGTCGGGAATGCATGCGGGATCTTCCTTGTCATGCGGCGCCGCCCGGGGCGGGCGGCGCGGTCCGCCGCGCCGCGGCCGGTGGGGTTATTGCTTGCGGGTGCTTTCGGCGTAGTCCATGTACAGCTTGTGGGCGCGGCGCGCCAGCGGACCGTATTCCAGCTTGCGGTCTTCGACGCGGTTCACGTGCACCACCTTGCCATAGTTGCCGGACGAGAACACTTCGTCGGCGGCCTCGATGTCGGCGCGCGTCAGGCTGCGCTCCTGCACCTCGACGCCGTCGGCCTCGAGCAGCGCCAGCACGCGGCGGCGCGTGATGCCGTTCAGGAAGGTGCCGTTGTCCACCGGGGTCGAGACCACGCCGTCCTTGGCGATCCACAGATTGCTGGAGGCGAACTCGGCGACGTTGCCGGCGCCGTCCAGCATGATGGCGTTGTCGAAGCCCTTGTCCATCGCCTCGCGGATGGCGCGCTGGCCGTTGGGGTAGAGACACGAAGCCTTGGCGTCGGTCGGCGCCATGTTGGGCCACGAGCGCGCGAAGCTGGAGAAGCAGGCGGCAAAGCCCTGTTCGCCCGGCATCGGCACCTTGAAGACATGCAGCACGAACTGGGTCTTGTCGGCGTCGGGCAGCAGGAAGCCGTCGGCGCAGAAGAACATCGGCTTGATGTAGAGCTCGCTGCCTTCGGGGAACTTGGCCACGGCCTGCAGGCACAGCGACTGGATTTCCTGCCACGAGATCTGCGGCTTCATCAGCATCTTTTCGGCCGAGCGCACCACGCGCTGGCAGTGCAGGTCGAGGTCGGGCGTCAGGCCGCGGAACGCGCGCGCGCCGTCGAAGACCATGCTGGCCATCCAGAAGGCGTGGTCGGCGGGGCCGAGCAGTTTGGGGTTTTCAGGGGTCCAGTGACCGTTGTGCCAGAACAAGGCGTCCATGATGGGTTTCCTTCGGGGGTATCGGGTGGGCGCGTCAGCGGCGCCGAAACGTCAGGATACATGAGGCGCGGACCGCCTCACTCCTTGTCGAGCGCCGCCTGCACCCGTTCGGCCGCATTGGCCGGCATCCATTGCCGCCAGACCTGGCCGTATTGCTTGAGGAAGTAGCGCGCCGCCTCCTCGGGTTCCTTGCCTTCGGTCTCCAGCCAGCCCAGCGTGGCGTCGATGGCGTCGCCGGGAATGGTGAGCTTGGCCAGGAATGCGGCCAGTTGTGGCGCGTCCTTGGCGAACGCGCTGTTGACGCCGGTGACCACAGGGTTGGGCTTGAATTCGGTGGCGACGGGCTTGGCGCACTTGGGATCGGTCAGGCAGGTATAGGCGGTCTGGTCGAAGGCCGGCAGTTCCAGCTTGACCAGGTCGAGCGCGCCGACCAGCGCGGTGGGCGTCCAGTAGTAGAAGACGATGTCGCGCTTGCGCTTGTAGGCCGACAGGATGGCGGCCTTCTGCGCCGCGCCGGAACCCGGCGCGAACAGGCTGTAGTCGCGGTCCAGGTCGAGCGCGCGCAGCAGGTTGTCGTTCAGCGTGCCGCAGGCCCAGCCCGCGGGGCAGCCGTAGATGCGGCCGCGGCCCGGGTCTTCCGGGTCGGCGAAGACCTGTTTGAAGCGCGCCAGGTCCGCCGCCGACTTCAGGTCGGGATGGCGTTGCACGGTATAGCGCGGCACGTACCAGCCTTCGCCGGCGTCGTAGACGTGGCCCAGGCCTTGCACGCGGCCGCTGGCCAGGGCCTTCTTCCAGGCCACCTCGATCTGTCCCGGCCACACCTCGGGCGTGACGTCGACGTCGCCGCGCTGCAGGGCGGCCAGCATGGGCAGCGTCTCGCCGATCTCGACGCTGGTCTTGCAGCCGTAGCCGTGTTCCATCACGTAGCGCTCGATGCCGGCCAGCACCAGGTTGGATTCCCAGTTCAGGCCGCTGAAACGGACCGGGCGGTCGACTTCGCAGACCGGCTTGGCGGCGTGGGCCGCGGCGGGCGCGAGCAGGGCTGCGGTCAGCGCCAGGGCGCCGGCGAGCAAAGGCTTCATGCGCATGATGGAGCACCTTTCTGATTGCGTGCCGGTCATTGTAAAGGCGCCATGCAATCGGGGCCGCGTTCAGCGGCCCCGAGGGTCAGGCAAGCGATGCGGCCGGTGGCCGCGCGCATCAGGCGCGCGCCGCGCGCCGCCTCTCGATCAATGCGCCGATCTCGCCGACGATGCCGCGGCGGAACGCCAGCACGCAGATCACGAAGATCAGGCCGATCACGATGGTGACCGATTCGCCCAGGCGCAGGAACCAGTCGACGCCGGTCAGGTTGGCCATCATCTGGCCGAAGTCGCCGACCTTGTTCTCCAGCAGCACCACGATGAACGCGCCGAGGATCGGCCCGGTCAACGTGCCGAGCCCGCCGATCAGCGTCATCAGGATCACCAGGCCCGACATCTGCCAGGTCGCGTCCGACAGCGTGGCGGACACGAACACCAGCGTTTTGGTGGCGCCCGCCAGGCCGGCGATGGCGGCCGACAGCACGAAGGCCAGCAGCTTGAAGCGGTCGACGTCGTAGCCCAGCGAGATCGCGCGCGGCTCGTTCTCGCGCAGCGCCTGCAGCACCTGGCCGAACGGCGAGTGCACCGTGCGCCAGATGATGAAGTAGCCGATGATGAACACGCCCATCACCAGGTAGTACAGGTTCAGGTCCTTGGACAGGTCGATGATCCCCAGCAGCGTGCCGCGCGGCACGCTCTGCAGGCCGTCCTCGCCGCCGGTGAACTTGGCCTGCAGGAAGAAGAAGAACACCATCTGCGCCAGCGCCAGCGTGATCATGGCGAAGTAGATGCCGCTGCGGCGGATCGCCAGCGCGCCCATCGCCAGGCCCAGCAGCGCGGCCACCGCGACGCCGAACAGCAGGCCGATCTCGGTCGGCACGCCCCACACCTTGAGCGCGTGGCCGGCCGCGTAGGCGGCGCTGCCGAGGAAGGCGGCGTGGCCGAACGACAGCAGGCCGGTGAAGCCCAGCAGCAGGTTGAAGGCGCAGGCGAACAGGGCATAGCACATGATCTTCATGGCGAAGATCGGATACACCCCGACGAAAGGAAGAATGGCCACCACGACGGCCAGGACGGCATAGCCCAGGAATTGACGATTCATTTCTCTTTTCCGAACAGCCCGGCCGGGCGCAGCAACAGGACAATGGCCATGATGATGAAGACGACCGTGCTGGACGCCTCGGGCCAGAACACCTTCGTCAGGCCTTCGACCACGCCCAGGCCCAGCCCGGTGACGATGGCGCCCATGATGGACCCCATGCCGCCGATCACGACCACCGCGAACACCACGATGATGAGGTTGGAGCCCATCAACGGCGAGATCTGCAGCACCGGCGCCGCCAGCACGCCGGCGAAGCCGGCCAGCGCCACGCCGAAGCCGTAGGTCAGCGTGATCATGCGCGGCACGTTGACGCCGAAGGCCTCGACCAGTCGCGGGTTCTCGGTGCCGGCGCGCAGCAGCGCGCCCAGGCGGGTGCGCTCGATCACGAACCAGGTCGCCAGGCACACCACCACCGACGCCGCCACCACCCAGCCGCGGTAGTTCGGCAGCACCATGAAGCCCAGGTTGGTGGCGCCGCGCAGCGCCTCGGGCGTGGGGTAGGGCTGGCCCGACACGCCGTAGAAGCTGCGGAACAGGCCTTCGATGAGCAGCGTCAGGCCGAAGGTCAGCAGCAGCCCATAGAGGTGGTCGAGCTTGTACAGGTGCTTGAGCAGCAGCTTCTCGATGAGGATGCCGAACAGCCCGACGACCAGCGGCGCCAGGATCAGCATGACCCAGTAATTCAACCCCAGGTACGACAGCCCCATCCAGGCGACGAAGGCGCCCAGCATGTAAAGCGCGCCGTGCGCGAAGTTGATGACGTTCAGCAGTCCGAAGATAACCGCCAGGCCGAGCGACAGCATGGCGTAGAACGAACCGTTGACCAGTCCCAGCAGCAACTGGCCGAACAAGGCCTGTATGGGGATGCCGAAAATATCAGTCATCTTGTGAAAATCCTGCGCGTACGAAGGGAAGCGGGCAAATTCAAGATGCGACCTGGCCGCGCGGGCCAGATCGCATCAAGGGGTCGCATCGACGGAAATTACTTCTTGACCAGCTTGCAGGTCGACTCGGACAGCTTGGTGTAGACCTCGTCGCCCGGCAGCGTGGCGACGACCTTGTAGTAGTCCCACGGGGCCTTCGATTCGGCCGGCGTCTTCACCTGCATCAGGTACATGTCATGGATCATGCGGCCGTCTTCGCGCACGTAGCCGCCCTGGGTGAAGAAGTCGTTGATCTTGTTCGACTTCATCCACTTCATGAGCGCGTCGGCGTCATCGGTGCCGGTGGCCTTCACGCCGTTCAGGTAGAACGTGACCGACGAGTAGTCGCCGGCCTGCAGCATGGAGGGCTTGCGGCCGACCTTGGCTTCGAATTTCTTGGCCCAGGCGCGCGAGGCGTCGGATTGATCCCAGTACCAGCCGTCGGTCAGGTACATGCCCTGGGTGGCTTCCAGGCCGAGCGAGTGCACGTCGTTGATGAACACCAGCAGGCCGGCCATCTTCATCGTCTTGGTGACGCCGAATTCGTTGGCGGCCTTGATCGAGTTGATGGTGTCGCCGCCCGCGTTCGCCAGGCCCAGGATCTGCGCCTTGGACGATTGCGCCTGCAGCAGGAACGACGAGAAGTCGGAGGCGCCCAGCGGTGCGCGCACCTGGCCCTTGACCTCGCCGCCGGCGGCCTTGACCACCGCCATCGTGTCGCGCTCGAGCGCGTGGCCGAAGGCGTAGTCGGCCGTCAGGAAGAACCAGCTCTTGCCGCCGTCCTTCACCACCGCCGAACCGGTGCCGCGCGCCAGCGCCACGGTGTCGTAGGCGTAGTGCACGGTATAGGGCGAACACTGGGCGTTGGTCAGGTCGGAAGCGCCCGCGCCGATGGCGATGAAGGGCTTCTTCTTTTCCGCCGCGACGGCGGCCATCGCCAGGCTGGTGGCGGAGTTGGTGCCGCCGATGATCACGTCGACCTTCTGCTGGTCGAACCACTCGCGGGCGCGGGCCGAGGCCACGTCCGCCTTGTTCTGGTGGTCGGCCGACAGCACTTCGATCTTCTTGCCGTTGACGTTGCCGCCGAAGTCCTCGATCGCCATGCGGATCGCTTCCAGGCCGGCCTTGCCGTCGATGTCGGAATACACGCCCGACATGTCGGTGATGAAGCCGATGCGGATGACATCGTCGGAGATGCCTTGTGCCTGGGCGGGTGCCCCGGCAAATCCCAGGCCCGCCATGGCCAGTGCAGCAGTGATGGTGTGCAGCTTCATGGGATGACTCCTCTTCCCTTTGGTATATGGGATGCCGGGAAACCGGCGGGTGACAGGTTGTTTTAGACGCCCAGCAATTCGTTGAGCGTGTCCTGTTTTTCTGAAAGTTCCGACGCTTCGAAATGCTCGACGATCTGGCCGTGCTCCATGACGTAGAAGCGATCGGCCAGCGGCGCGGCGAAGCGGAAATTCTGTTCCACCATGACGATGGTGTAGCCGCGCTGCTTGAGCGCGGTGATCATGCGGGCCAGGGCCTGCACGATGACGGGCGCCAGGCCCTCCGAGATTTCGTCGAGCAGCAGCAGGTTGGCGCCGGTGCGCAGGATGCGCGCCACCGCCAGCATCTGCTGCTCGCCGCCCGACAGGCGCGTGCCGGGCGAATGGCGGCGTTCCAGCAGGTTGGGGAACATGTCGTAGATCTCGGCCAGCGACATGCCGCCGCCGAGCGAGCCGACCACCGGGGGCAGCAGCAGGTTCTCTTCGCACGACAGGCTGGCGAAGATGCCGCGTTCCTCGGGGCAGTAGCCTACGCCCAGATGGGCGATCTTGTAGGTCGGCAGATCGATGGCTTCGGTGCCATGGATGCGCACCGAGCCCTTGCGCGAGCCGGTCAGGCCGAGGATGGCGCGCAGCGTGGTGGTGCGGCCGGCGCCGTTGCGGCCCAGCAGCGTGACGACCTCGCCTTGCCCCACGCGCATATCCACGCCATGCAGGATATGCGATTCCCCGTACCAGGCCTGCAGGCCCGAGATTTCCAGTGCCGGGGTGCTCATGCGTGTGCTCCTTGCAGTTCGCCGTCGGTGGTGCCCATGTAGGCTTGCATCACGGCGGGATGGCGGGACACTTCGGCGTAGGAACCCTCCGCCAGCACGGCGCCGCGCGCGAGCACGGTGATGGTGTTGGCGATGGAGGACACGACGTTCATGTTGTGCTCGACCATCAGGATGGTGCGGCCGGCGCTGACGCGCTTGATGAGCTGCGTGACGCGGTCCACGTCTTCGTGGCCCATGCCTTGCGTCGGCTCGTCCAGCAGCATCAGCTCGGGCTCCATCGCCAGCGTGGTGGCGATCTCGAGCGCGCGCTTGCGGCCGTACGGCAGATTCACGGTGGTCTCGTTGGCGAACGCGCCCAGGTCGACCTGTTCCAGCAGCGCGCGGGCCGGCTCGTCGAGCGCGGCCAGGCGCTTGGTGCTCTGCCAGAAATGGAACGACAGTCCGGTCTTGCGCTGCAGGCCGATGCGCACGTTCTCAAGCACGGTCAGGTGAGGGAACACCGCCGAGATCTGGAACGAACGGATCACCCCGCGCCGCGCGATCTGCGCCGGGCGCTCGCCGGTGATGTCGATGCCGTTGAACTTGATGCTTCCCGAGGTGGGAGCGAGAAACTTGGTCAGCAGGTTGAAGC